>OZ241876.1:0-3425268 GCA_965203145.1 Dehalococcoidia bacterium | reverse complement strand
CGGCACACCAGCCCAGCGGCTTAAGAAAATTCACGTATTAGCAACGGTAGGGATTCAAAGATGGCCATCAAGGACAAGATAAGGCCTGGGGGAGTCAATGGTTTCGCCTTGCTCGCCGGGCTGGCGCTCATGGCAGCGCTTCTGCTCATCGCGGCATGCGGAGACGACGCCGGAGAAGACCGCCCCGGCATTGAGATAATAGATACGCCGACGGGGTCGGTGAGTGTATCCGCCAGCGGCACCGGAACAGGCACGGGCACCGGCACCGGAACAGGTACGGGTACCGGCACTGGGACGGGGACTGCGACGGGCGCCGTCGGCGTGTTCCTGTCGTCGGACCACTACAACACCGTCAGCAACGTGGAGCCTCATGCTTCGCTCAGCCTGGACAGGAGGGACATCAGCGCTCTTTTCAACAACGCACGCACGGGCGGCCCGGTAGACTGGGATGCCATCACCGCGCTCTATGAAGACGGCAAGAACTCGATGTCGGGCGGAGGATTCCGGACCTATCACTCCCTGGCCACCAGTGATTCGGTCCTGGCCGAGTTCCCGGGAGGCGCCAACCTCGACGCCAACGTCAGGGCAGGACTCACCGGCCAGTGGGCCGACAGAACCCTGGACGACAACTCCCGGCGGAACATCGTAGACAAGAGTATCCAGGTCATAATCTACGGCAAGGTCAACCAGGAACTGAGTTCCGCTCGCAGCCAGCTGGAACAGGGCAACACCGACGACGCCAGCGGCGCCCCCCACAAAGTGGACGAGGGTTGGGCCTTCTACATGGGCATGCCCGGAGACGAAGGGAACTTCCCCTACAGCATCTCCGCTACCGCCCGAAGCCGTGAGGGCAACTTCGGCCTGGATGGATTGGTGGACATATCACTGCAGCAGGCTTTGGCCCGGGCCCTTGAGGCCTCGAGGGCCGGAGACATCGAAGCGTACGACACAGCCGCAGCCGAGGCTCGGGGCTACCTCAACACCATCTTCTACCTCGCCACCCTCCGCTATGCCGCGGTCGCCATGAACGACGATAACGAGACGGCAAGACAGATCCACCTGGCCGAAGGCTCTGCCTTCTACCAGGCCCTGCGTCCGGCCGTCAATAGCGCCGTTCCCCCGTTTGTCGCGGCTCAAATAGATGGGTTCTTCACCCAGGACCCATCCAATGAAATCGCTGAAGCCGATGTACTATCCTTGTATGGCGGCTTTAATAATCCCGCCATCACAGGCCTGCTAGGAATTCCCGAAAACGTCAGGGTCACCTCGCCCGATCAGTTAAAGTAGCGCCGGGGGCTGAATATGAAAAGAAACTGCAGTGGTAGACCGATCGTGAATGTACTGATTGCCGTCATCCTCGTGATGGCGGCAATCAGCGCCTCCCTGGCCTGCGGAGGTGGCGACGATACCCTGACCGTCTATTCAGGCAGGTCTCAGACATTGGTCGACCCCTTGCTTGAAGCGTTCATTGAACAGAGCGGCATCAATGTGCGCGTTAAGTATGCGGGCAGCTCCTCCATTGCTGCCACCGTGTTGGAGGAGGGCGAAAACACCCCTGCCGACGTGGTATTCATGCAGGACCCCGGTACGCTCGGGAGCCTGGCCGACGCGGGTATGCTCGAAGAGCTGCCGGAGGACCTGCTTGCCAGGGTGGACCCCAACTTCAGGTCCCCCGCGGGACTCTGGGTGGGCACCTCAGGTCGGGCCCGGACGCTCGTTTACAACACCGAGGCCATCGACCCGGACGTAGATCTTCCCGCGTCGATCAGGGACTTCACCAAGCCGGAGTGGCGGGGCCGGGTCGGCTGGGCGCCCCAGAACGCTTCCTTCCAGACCTTCGTCACCGCCTTCCGCGTAAAGTGGGGAGAGCAGGCGGCCCGGGAATGGCTTGAAGGGATCAGGGACAACGATCCCACTTACTACCCCAACAACGTCACAACGGTTGCCGGCACCGCCAGGGGCGAGGTGGACGTGGGATTTGTAAACCACTATTACCTGCAGAGATTCCTGGCTGAAGAGGGCGCCGACTTTGAGGCCCGCAACCACTTCCTCGGCGGCGGAGACCCGGGCAGCCTGATCCTGGTAGCCGGGGCCGGGATCATCGAGGAGTCCGACAACAAAGATGCCGCTGAGCAGTTCATAGAGTTCATGCTCTCAGACGCAGCCCAAGAGTATTTTTCCGAGAGCACCAAGGAATATCCCTTGGCGTCGGGCGTAGCGCCGGATGCCGGACTCCCTGCCCTTGAAACTCTGGACCCCGTCCAGATCGACCTGGGTTCTCTCAGCGACCTCCAGGGAACGCTAGACCTGCTCCGGGAGGTGGGCGTCATCCCGTGACCGGTCCAGCCACCTTTGTCAGCCGGCGAGGGCTGCCGCTCAGCGCGGCAGCCCTCTTCATTTTGCTGGTTGTTCTCTACTTATTTTCCATCGACATCCGGGCCAGCAGGGGCGCGTCTATAACGGGAGATGAACCCTTCTACTTACTCACCACCCAAAGCCTTATCCAGGACGGAGACCTCGATCTCACATATCAGTTCCAGTCCAGGTCCTACGAGGAATTCTTCGACCACCCCCAGGGACTCTGGCGACAGTCGGTCCCTTCTCATGACGGACGTCTCCTGAGCCCGCACAATCCCGGGCTCTCCCTTCTCCTGGTACCCGGATTTGCCCTGGGGGGACTGCTGGGGACACAGGTCCAGCTGGTCGTCATAGGCGCGGGAGCAATGACTCTGGCCTATCTGTTGGCTGTCCGCTTCTCACGCAGACCCGATATCTGCTGGCCCGTGACCCTTGCCGTTGGCCTTTCGGCAACTGCGTTCATCTACTCCTCTGAAATCTACCCCGAGTTTCCCGCGGCCTTTGCCTTACTGGCCTGCCTCTTGATAGCTACCCGGCAGAAGAAACCTTCGGGAGACGACGGTCTTTACCTGGCAATCGGGTTGACGGCGTTGATGTGGCTCGGGGTGAAGTATGCCCCCCTGGCCGCACTTGTCTCAGCCTACTTCCTTTACCGGTCCGACAACTGTGGAAGGCTCGCACTGCTGACCTCCGGCGTTGTATCGGGGGCATACTTCATCTGGTTCCATCTGTCCACCTTCGACAGCCTCACCCCCTACAACGTTAACGTGGTATATGCCGGCCAGACTTCCTTCGAGCTGATTGACAGCCACGTGTCGTTCGTAGACCGGATATACAGGATCTGGGGTCTATTCATAGACCGACGCTTTGGTATCGGTCGGTGGGCGCCCATTCTCCTGGCTGCAGTCCCTGCCATGATCTTAATGCTCGCCAACGTAGATAAACGCCGCCTCTTGCTTGGCCTCGTCTCCATACAAGTGCTTATCGCCACTTTCGTTGCCATTACCATGATGGGTTGGTGGTTCCCCGGCAGAACGCTGTTGACGGTGTTGCCGCTTCTAGTAGTCCCGCTGACCCTCTTGATTGCCAGGGCTAGTGTACCCGTTCGATGGGGAATGGCTGCTCTGGGCCTGTATGGCATAGCCGTCACCGGGGGACTTGCATACGCCGGCCACACAAGGGAAGTCACAATAGCCGTAGACCCCTTCGAAATGGGGTTCCCACTGTTTAGGGGACTGTCGTGGGCTTCCCTCAATACACGTACTGGAATTGGGAGACCTGGCTATTGACCATCGCATGGCTCGCAATTGCCACTGCCGCGATACTGTTCGTCTTCAGGCGATCGTATAGAGACCCACGCCCCACCCCACCCACCGCGGATAACTTGAGACCTGGTCCACTGACACCCCGTCAGAGCTGCTCCGCTGACCCAATCAGCTATTGGAATTGAGTTAGCCGCCCCTCATCCAAGGTTGCGCGCCCAGCCCCGATTCTCCATGTACCACTTAACTGTCCTTTGAATTCCTTCTTCCAGGCCCACCTCAGGAGTCCAGTTCAGAAGACTCTTGGCCCTTCCGATGTCGGCCCACGTCAGTAAGGGGTCGGTGAGGTGCCTCTCCTCATACTTAATTTGAGCGTCCCTCCCGACCAACCTCTCGATTGTGGTGATCACCTCGTTGACGGACACGGGGTTTTCGTTGCCCAGGTTCACGACTTCGTATCCGTGGAGGTCCAATGCTGCCACCGTCCCCCGGGCCACGTCACTTACATAGGTGAAATCTCTTTGCTGAGTTCCATCCCCATAGACCGTGATCTGTTCGCCCTCCGCAATGCCCTTAATGAACCTGAAAATACTCATGTCCGGCCGACCCGCGGGCCCGTACACCGTGAAATACCGTAGAACGGCAGCATCGATGCCGTAGAGGTGGTGATAAGAATAGAGCAGGGCCTCCGCCGCTTTTTTTGACGCTGCGTACGGTGACAGGGGTCGACCGGACTGGGCGTCCTCTCTTACCGGACCCTCGACTCCAGCCCCATAAACGCTGGAAGTCGAAGCGAGGACAAACCTTTTGATGTCCAAGTCCTTGCATATTTCAAGGAGGTTAAGGCATCCCAAAGTGTTGGCCTCAAAGTAGGCCCGGGGCTCCGCCACGCTTCCCCTGACACCGGCCCGTGCCGCGAGATTGATGATTGCTGATATCGGAGTCCTCGTGTGAGCTTCCATCAGCATCGACCGTAGAGATTCCAGGTCCGCAATATCCAGTTGGTGGAATGAAAACACTGGGTTCGAGGTAAGGCTCTGCAGCCTCCACGATTGAAGCCGTGAGAGGTCCGCATCCCGCAATTGATCTACGCCCAGCACGGAATGTCCTTGCTTAAGCAAGAGCCGGGCCACCTTTGACCCAATGAAGCCCGCGCAACCCGTGACCAGTATGTTCAATTCGAGGTCGGCTCCTTCCCGTCCAGTCATTTCAGCTGCTAATCAACCTCTCGCATTGTAGCTTGCAATAGGGCTGCGCCGAGATGTCTAAGATGCAGGTCGTGCAACTATTATGCTTCCTTACCGGCCCTCAGGACGGCATTTGGCTCACGAATTATTTGGCCCGACTGCTCAGACACATGCCTTAGATTCGTTGTGAAAGTTTATCGTTAAACTCATGCCAAATGCCGGTAATTAGTATTGACAGTTTTTATGATGGCCCCATCGACAATGAAGAGGACGGACCCGAGGGCCTCATCAACGCATGGCCCCTCGACGAGTCCTACATCGACTACGTAGAAGGTGCCCCCGAGGCCGGCATAATCAACAGTCCCGATGAGTTCCCCACCATCGACGCGGACCTTATCGTCTCCCTTAACGAAGAAGGCGGTGAGGAGAACGTGTCCACAGGATGGCATGCCATCGAGTTCCTGCTCTGGGGTCAGGACCATAACGCCGACGGACCCGGCTACCGTCCCGTTGAGGACTACACCACCAATGCCAACGCCGACCGTCGTGCAACCTACCTCAGGGTCGCTTCCGACGTTCTCCTTGGCCACTTGCAGGACATGGTCGACGCCTGGGCCCCGGGCGCCAATAACTACCGCGCCCAGTTCGTCTCCAAGGACGCCGACGAGGCTCTCACAGACATCATCACTGGCATCGGCGAGATGAGCCGAGGCGAACTCGTCGGAGAACGCATGACGGTAGCCTACGAGGAGCGGTCCCAGGAGGACGAACACTCCTGCTTCTCCGACAACACCATCGCCGACATCGTCGCCAACGCCCTCGGCGTGCAGCGGGTCTACCTGGGTGATTACGGAGACATCAGTGGTCCCGGCATCTACGACCTAATTGCCGACGAAGACGAGTCCCTTGCCGACCAGCTGGCCAACGAGATCCGGCACTCCGTCTCCCTGGCAAGGTCCATCCCTGCCCCCTTCGACAGTCACCTTGGTGAAGGCGTCGCAGACTCCACCCATGGGCGCCGAGCGGTCCTGGATACCATAGTCGCCCTCGAAGACCAGACCGACACCATAGTCAGCGCAGCCGAAGCAGTAGGTATTACCATCAGCGTCAGCTGATAATGCAGGCACCTTTCCGGGTTGGTGTTAAGTCGTGGTCACGGCCCCTGGCAGCCATGCTGCTGGTGGCTGTGATCACGGCTGCTGCCTGCGGAAGTCAGGATCCGGACGTTGACCTTGATGAGGTTTTCAACGTCCTCCTCGGAGGAGAAACTACCGCCTTCAGCGACAGCCCTTCCCATTTCTCTCTCCTGACTGCCCAGGAGTCGTGGCTCGAAGCCCGGGCCACCTGGACCTTTACCACATCTATGTGGTTTGGGCCCTTCATGGAGCGCCGTTCACGCAGAGTAGTCGATTGGACTCCCACCGAAACCGCCGCCATAGATAAATTGCTCGACGAGAACTCCTCCATCTCCCTTTTGCAGGTGCGGGAAGTCATCGCCTCCACCCAGAGGGGTTTTGGCGCCATTGAGTACGTCCTCTTCGAAGAAAACGTCGTTGCGGATTTGGAATCCTCGCCCCTCCACTGTGAATACCTCACCGCCATGACCCGGGTCTTAAGCGAAGAAACCCAAGCCATTTATTCAGACTGGACAACCGGGTCGGGCGGCGCACCCTACCAGGACTACTTCACCGAACGTTCCGAAATTTCCCTCACCCCGGACTCGGCCGTCGCGGAGTTTGTTCGCCATCAGGTGTTCTTGACGCGAAACATGGTGGATATGCGCCTGGCGTCAATCCTCGACCTCCGCGGCGCACCTGACTTCTCAACACTCCCCGGCACCACCGCCGACAATGGCCTCCAGGACCTCCGCCACGAGTTGTTGGGCATGCAAGCCGTTTACCTGGGATCGGGTGAGGGAGGCTTGGGCATCTCCGACCTCGTTTCCCACCTCTCCGAGGAAACCGACACCCGCCTCAAAGACCAGTTCACCGCCGCCTTGGAGGCCATTGACTCGGTTGAGGGTACTTTGCGCGTCGCCCTCGCCCAACGTCCGGATCAGATTCGCAACGTCTACGACCGCCTTGCCGAACTCCAGCAGACGATCTCCGTAGACGTAGTCAGCCTGCTCGGCGTCTCCGTCGGCTTCACCGACACCGACGGCGATAGCTTGCGCTAGGGGAGTCCCTTGTCCTCTACCTCCACAGTCGCGAAACCGGGACTTGTCGCTGGGAACTCACTGTTGCGCACCCTCGGCCCTCTCGATGAAATCATCCGCGCCGGAACGGACCCCGTCTCACCTGCTTCCGCGGCCGCATTCCGGATCATATTCGGAGTAGTCGGCCTAGTTGCCGTCATCCGCTTTGCTGCCAATGGCTGGATTTCGGAGCTCTACATCCAGCCAACCCATCACTTCACCTACTACGGTTTCAGTTGGGTCCAGCCGTGGCCCGGCTGGGGAATGTACCTCCACTTTGCACTGCTCGGACTTGCCAGCCTTGGGGTGGCCCTGGGCTACCGCTACCGGCTGTCGATAACTGCCTTCTTCCTCCTCTTCACCTATGTGGAACTGATCGACAAGACCACCTATCTGAACCACTACTACTTCATCAGCCTGGCCAGTTTCATCATGATTTTCCTGCCCCTCCATCGCGCCTATTCCCTGGATGCGCGCAGATTGCCCGTAGACAAGTCCCCTCCTACTATCCCCAGGGCCGCGTTGTGGATGCTTCAGGCCCAGGTTGGCATTGTGTACTTCTTCGCGGGTGTTGCGAAGCTCAATCCCGACTGGCTTCTCCACGCCCAGCCCCTCGGCATCTGGCTTTTCAACAGTACCGACACCCCCCTCATCGGCCCTTTCCTCAGAGAGCCGTCGCTGCCCTATCTGATGAGTTGGGCCGGGGGCCTTCTTTGATCTCACCATAGTAGGCTGGCTGCTTTGGAATAGGTCACGGCCCGTCGCCTATGCTGTCCTCGTAGCGTTCCATGCACTGACGGCCCTCATCTTTCCTCCAATTGGGATCTTCCCTCTGATCATGACGGGTGCCGCCCTCATCTTCTTTCGCCCCGACTGGCCTATCCGTCTTGCGAGGAGTCTGCGTCCTTCGTTGGTTGGCAATGGGTCTTCTTCGCAGGTCCAGAAGCCCGCACAGACATTGGCAAAGCCTTGGGGCGCCCGGGCTGCCCTTCTATTCGGGCTCGCCTTCCTCGCAGTCCAATTGATTATTCCTCTTCGGCATTTCACCTATCCCGGCAACGTCCGCTGGACGGAAGAGGGCTATCGATTCTCTTGGAGGGTGTTGGTCACTGAAAAGACGGGGCTGGTCAAGTTCCGGGTAACCAGCAACGGCTTCAACGAAGGGTGGCTCGTATACCCCGAGCGTTACTTGACACCCCTTCAAGTCGAGCGCATGGCCTACCAGCCCGACATGATTCTCGCCACCGCTCACATCATTCGCGACGATTACCTCGCCAGAGGCTATGAAGGAGTCGAAGTCCGCGCCGACGCTTTCGTAGCCTTCAATGGGCGTCCGGCAACCCGCCTAATAGATCCCGACGTCAATCTTGCGAGGATTGCACCGGGCCTCGGCTCCAAAGGCTGGGTCCTCCCCCCTCCAACCGGACCACTTTTGAATTAGTTCAAGGTCTCCTATCCAATTAATGGACTTAATTCTAATGAGATTAGTCTTATCTGAGGCAAACCCGGACACCCGGAGCAATGGAGGTCCACGGGGGTTCTGCACCACCAACATTTCCTTACTTTCCATTAATAGGATGAGCGCAATCAGCAGGGTTATCGCCATACGCTCCAAAAAATCTGGCAAGTAGAGGTGGGAACCGTGACTAGCACCAGCCAACAACCGCCCAACAGTTCGCAGGATTCAGCGACTGCGGCATCAGGCGACATCAATCTGTTCACGGGGCTTCGCATCCTGCTGCCATTCTCCCGGTACCAGTGGCCGGGGTTCGTTGCGGCCGCATTGCTCGCGTCGATATCGTCCCTTGCCATGCTCGGGCCGTTCTGGGTCATCTACCGGGCGGCCGACGACATCGTTGCCGGGGAAGCCACTCGCGAGGGGATGTACGAATATGCACTGCTTGCAGCGGGCTTTATCGTTGCCCAGTATTTGCTGAGGGCGGCCGCCGATTGGACGTCCCACCGCGCAGCCTTCGCTACGCTGGAGCAATTGCGGCTGCGCGTGGGTCGTCGTCTCGGCCAAGTTCCTCTCGGCTTCCTCACGGCGAGGCGGTCGGGAGCGGTCCAACGGACGATGAGCACCGACATCGAACGGCTTGAGCTGTTCCTGGCGCACGTAATCCCGGACGCCGTGGCCGCGCTCACGTCGATGGTCTTTATAGTCGTTTGGCTGTTCCTGGTGAACTGGCTCATGGCGCTGGTCAGCCTCTCGGTCGTGGTGATTGCGCTGCCCATCATGTCCGTGGGTATGAGCCGTGGCAGCGGCAAGCTGGCGGAATACACGCGCAGTATGGCGCGCATGAACGCATCAATGGTGGAGTTCATACGCGCCATACCGGTGGTGCGCACCTTCAACGGCACAAGACGCATCTTTGGAGAGACCAAGGCCGCAATCAATCATGCTGCCGAGTATGAAGCCCAGTGGGGACGTGAATTCCTGCCGCTGTTCACGGTGTTCTTCGTCCTGGTGACTTCACCGGTGCTCACCATCCTGCCCTTCGGGCTGCTCCTGTGGCACATTGGATTAATCGATACGTCAACGTTGCTTTTCTTTTTCATCGTTGGCCTGGGATACACCGTGCCTCTGCTCCGCATCCTGGGTCTCATGGCCCAGTTCGCTCACCTTGGACTGGGCGCGAGGCTGGTGCGGGAACTGGACCAGGCAGAAACACTGCCCGAACATCCAGAGAACGCCCATATTGAGGGCGCGAGAGTCGAAGTAAGCGGTGTCTGTTTCTCGTACCCTGCCGATGACGGCTCCCTCCGTCGCGTATTGAACGATGTCACGTTCACTGGTGAGCCGGGCACTGTTACGGCAATAGTCGGGCCCTCAGGTGCAGGCAAGTCGACTCTGGCGCGGCTACTGGCGCGGTTCTGGGACGTAGATGAAGGCTCGATTCATATCGGCGGCGTCGACATTCGAGAAATGCCGATGGCGCAGCTCATGGACCAAGTGGCTTTCGTTTTCCAGGAGACGTTCCTATTCAACGATTCCGTAGCCGCCAATCTTCGCATTGCCAAGCCGGATGCGACGGACGACGAGGTTATTGCCGCCGCAACGGCAGCTCGGGCCCACGAGTTCGTTTCAGGGCTGCCCCAAGGCTACGGCACCCCCCTCGGCGAACTCGGGGCACGGCTCTCCGGCGGTGAACGTCAGCGTTTGGCAGTGGCGCGTGCTCTGCTTAAGGATGCTCCAGTCGTCATATTGGATGAAGCAACCGCGTTTGCCGACCCCGAGAACGAAGTGGCATTGCAGGCAGCCCTAGACCGGCTAATCGCAGGCCGCACCGTCATCATCATCGCCCATAGACTCTCCACGATCGCCGGAGCCGACCAGCGGGCGCATTCTCGAATATGTGCAGGGCATCTCAGTTGCGCGGGCTTTCAACCGTACTAACGATAGTCTGAGCCAGTTCAGCCGTGCGGTGGCAGACATCCGCCAAGTCAACAATCTGTTGACACTCCGCCTTCTGCCACTGGGGCTGTTGACGATTTCGGCAATCGAACTGGGCGTCCCTCTCGTGATCGCATTCGCTGCTTACCGGTGGTTCGGGGGCGCCATTGATGCTGGCACTGCGCTCGTATTTCTCATTTTGATGCTGCGAGTCTATGGACCGATCCTGGCGCTGGCAGGACACTTCGAGTCGCTCCGTCTCGGCGATGCAGCGCTGGAGCGCATAGGGCGTATCATGGATTTGAAAGCGCAGGAAGCGCCCGACACACTGCGTTCCGAACCCCAGGGGCACGACGTGGAGTTCGAACAGGTTACCTTCGGGTATGAGTCCAACCCGGTCCTGAAAGATGCATCTTTCGTGGCCCGGGCAGGCGCTACCATGGCTATCGTTGGCCCATCCGGGGCCGGCAAGTCAACAATCTTTAACCTGGTCTCTCGATTCTGGGACCCTTGGGAAGGCGTGGTGAGGATCGGTGGCGTTGATGTGCGGGACCTGACTCACCAGCAGTTGTTCGAACACATTACCGTGGTCTTTCAGGATGTGTATCTATTTCGCGCCAGCATCCGTGAGAACATAGCCTTCGGTCGACCGGAGGCTACAGATGAAGAGATCGAAGCTGCGGCCCGTGCAGCCCAAGCACACGAATTCATCAAGGTGCTGCCACTGGGATACGAGACCGTTGTGGGTGAGGGCGGAGCTAACCTCTCAGGTGGTGAACGTCAACGGATTTCCATTGCTCGAGCAGTGCTTAAGGACTCCCCAATTGTCCTTCTTGACGAGCCGACGTCATCCCTCGACCCAATCAACGACCGGGCGATTCGCCAGGCGCTGGCTTCCTTGGTCCGCAACAAAACTGTCCTGGTGGTGGCGCATCGACTGCCAACCATCCAGTCATGCGACCAGATCCTCGTAGTCGAGGCGGGTCACATAGTCCAACAAGGGCCACACGAGCAACTCGCCTCGCAAGAAGGGGGTAGGTATCACCAGCTCTGGCTGGACCGGAAACGTGCTTCCGAGTGGCGCATAGGGGTAACTTCAGGCAGCGTGGACGATAAGGTCTAGTCCAGGCAAATATCCTTTCGGGACTTATAGAAGTCAACATTGTCATCGACATTATTGAATGGGAGATGGGACCAACTCATGGATGCCTCCGGTGAGTTTGCTGGAAAATAACGGCTTCTATCCTGCCTTGATGATGAACAGGTGCAGTCCGCCACCATCTGAATCGCGTCCGGGATCCTTCAGGGCCTTAACCCGAGTTGCAGAGAGGGCCGCAGATGTTTCCATATTTCCTGGATCATTCCCACAAACGTTGCCACAATTGATGTGGGAACTCAAAAGATTAGGAGGGTGAGGCGAGGCAGCCTAAAAGGCCATATTAACTATGAAACAAGCATGAACCGAGGAAAAACAAGGATGGTCAAAAGAGGTGTAGTGGCGGAGGGAGTGGGATTCGAACCCACGGTACGCTGACGCGCACGCCGGTTTTCAAGACCGGTGCCTTAAACCGCTCGGCCATCCCTCCGCGGACAAAAAGGATTATACGCGCCTTTACTTGTAGGGAGGAGGAGGGTGGGGGCTATGGGGGCTCTATCACCTCGAACCCCGTATACGGCTGCAAAACCTCGGGAATCCTCACCGACCCATTAGCCTGCTGGTACGTCTCCAGCACGGAGATCAGCACCCTCGGCAGCCCCAGCCCCGAGCCATTCAGAGTGTGCACGTACCGGGGCCTCGCTCCCTCGCTGGGCCTGTACCGGATGTTCGCTCGGCGCGCCTGAAAGTCCAGACAGTTGCTGCAGGAGCTCACTTCCAGCCACTCCCCGCATCCCGGGGCCCAGACCTCCAGGTCGTAGGACTTAGCGGAATGGAACCCGAGGTCACCCGTGCAGAGCTGGAGTACGCGGTAGGGAAGCCCCAGTGCCTCGGCCACGCTTTCCGCGTCGGACAGCATCGACTCCAACGCTTCTCCCGAGTCCTCCGGCGCAACGAATTTGTACATCTCCACCTTGTCGAACTGGTGCCCCCGCTTAATACCCCTTGTGTCCTTCCCCGCCGACATCTTCTCCCGACGGAAGCACGGGGTGTAAGCCACGTAGTTCAACGGCAATTCGGACGCGTCCAGGATCTCGTCCCTGTGCAGGTTGGTCAGAGGGACCTCTGCGGTTGGGACGAGCCAAAGGTCGTCCTGTTCATCGTGGTACACGTTGTCGGCGAACTTGGGAAGCTGCGCGCTCCCGACCAACGCCTCCCGCTTCACTACGAAAGGCGGGTAGACCTCCGTGTAGCCGTTTCGGCTCTGGTGAAAGTCCACCATCCACGATATCAGAGCCCTCTGCAGCCGGGCCCCGCGTCCCCTCAGCACGTAAAATCGAGACCCCGAGATCTTCACCCCCCGTTCGAAGTCCAGGATGCCGAGGCTCTCCCCGATCTCCCAATGCGGTTTGGCATCAAAATCGAACGTTGGGAGTTCACCGATGGTCTTAACCACGACGTTGTCCGTCTCGTCTTCACCCTGAGGTACATCATGGAGTGGAATGTTCGGGAGTTGGAGTAGCAACAGGTCCAATTCTTCGTCCAGCGTCTTGATTTCGCCCTCCAGATCTTTGATTTCAGCCCCGACCTTACGCATCTCCTCAATCACCTCGGGTGGCTTCTCTTTCATTTTGGAAAGCTCTTTGCTGACCTGGTTCCGACGCGCCCGAAGGGTCTCGGAGGACGTGAGGATGGTGCGACGTCTTTCGTCAAGCTCAAGGATTCGGTCAAGAGGCGCCTGGTCCTCCCCCCGACTCACCAGCCCCTCCTGCACGACCTCCGGTTTTTCTCGAATCAAGTTGATAGCCAGCATGGATAGCGCCCTTAGCTGCGATGATATGGGAAAGTATAAGACAGTGGGGGTCGAGATATTACGCTGGCTTCGGGCACTGCTGCCAGGAGCCCTATCTTTCCACCGACCTCAGCTGAGGAAACAGGATCACTTCCCTTATCGACTGCTGGTTTGTCAGCAACATCACCAGCCGGTCTATCCCCATTCCCAACCCCCCCGTGGGCGGCATGCCGTGCTCCATTGCCAGCAAGAAGTCCTCGTCCAGCCGGTCGACCTCCTCATCCCCGAACTCCAGCCTGAACTTCTCCTGCTCGGCGAACCGCTGCCTCTGGTCTACGGGGTCGTTCAGTTCGGTGAAGGCGTTGGCAATCTCCATGCCGGCAGCGAACCCCTCAAACCTCTCCACGAACCTGGGATCGTCAGGTTTGCGCTTGGAAAGGGGAGACATCTCTACCGGGTGGTCTATCACGAAGGTCGGCTGGATGATGTATGGCTCCACGAAAGTCGACAGAAGCTTGTCGTAGAGTTGCGCAGGGCTGAGACCTTCCACCCGCTGTCCCACACCCTCGGCATCCGCCCTTAGCACCTCCGCGTCGGCATATTTCGGATCGGCTATGTCCAGCCCACTCCGTTCCTTTATCGCATCCCGGACCGACACCCGGGGCCAGGGCGGCGTGAAGTCCAAGGTGTGTTCCCTGTAAGTGACGGTACTGGTCCCCAGCACCTCCTGAGTGATATACGCCATCATATCCTCCACCATGCGCATCACGTCGTCGTAGTCGGCGTAGGCCTCGTAGCTCTCCATAGTGGTGAACTCGGGGTTGTGCTTGGTGTCTATCCCCTCGTTCCTGAATATCCGACCTATTTCATAAACCTTGTCTATCCCCCCGACTATCAGCCGCTTTAGGTACAGTTCCGTGGCGATCCGAAGGTAGAGAGTGCGGTCAAGGGCGTTGTGCTCGGTGGCGAAGGGTCGGGCCATGGCGCCCGCGGCCACGGGCAGGAGTATGGGAGTCTCCACCTCTGCGAATCCCCTGTCGTCCATGAACTTTCGCATGGCCGAGATGAACCGTGCCCGGATGTCGAATATCCGCCGGGCCTCGTCGTTGGAAATCAGGTCCAGGTAGCGGTGCCGGTGCCGTTTCTCCACGTCGGTGAGTCCGTGCCACTTCTCGGGCAAGGGCCTGAGAGCCTTGGTGAGAAGGGTCAGGGACTGGACTCGGACGGTAATCTCGCCGGTTCGGGTGCGGAACATCGGACCCTCCGCGGCCAGAGAGTCACCGGTGTCCAACTCTGCCAGGACAGTTCGCTGCTCCTCCGGCAAGTCGGCGGGCCTGATGAACAGCTGCACGGAGCCCGTGCCGTCTCGCACGTCGGCAAATGTCACCCGACCCATCCCCCGCAGAGCCATCACTCTACCTGCCACCGCAACCACCTTCCTCGGCATCCGCCCCGAATCCTCAATTCCTTGGAAGTATGCAAGCGCCTCCGCCACCGTGTGTGTGCGCTTTAGCCGGGCCGGATATGGGTCTATGCCCTGAGCGCGAAGGCGTTCTACCTTGGAGAGTCTCTGCTGGAAAAGGTCTTCGCCTCTATCGGCCATGGGAGGGTTATCGGGGATCGGGCAGCGGGTCCGTGATGCTAGGCAATGCTCTTAATGGTCAGTTCCAGGACCCGGGCCGGGGCCTTTACCTGCACGATGTCCCCAACCCTGCTTCCGAGGAGTGCCTGTCCGACTGGGCTTTCGTTGGAGATTTTCCCGGCCCTCGGGTCGGCCTCGTCGCTGCCTACTATGAGGTACTCCATGGTCCGGCCCGACTCGTTCAGCACCGTGACCCGGGCCCCGACGTCCACAACCTCTGAACTCAGGTGTTCATCGGGTATGACCGTCGCATTGTGGAGCATGTTGTCCAGTGTCATTATCCGACCCTCGATGAACGCCTGCTCGTTCTTTGCGTCGTCGAACTCGGCGTTGTCCTCTGTCCCCCCGAAGTCCTTGGCGTGAAGGATACGGTCGGCTATTTCGTGCCGCTTTTCCGTGCGGAGGTGGTGGAGCTCCTCTTTGAGTTCCTCAAAGCGTCTATGGGTAAGATAAGTCTTCTTGAGCGTCATGGCATTGCGCCTCAGGGAAAAGAAAAAGACCCCTCGGAAAATCAATGGGATCAGGCTAATTCTATGCTACGCCGAGAAATTTGTAAAGCAGGATGCACGTTGCCGATTTCGCATCCCCTATTTTCCCGGACGCGACTAACTCCTCGGCCTCGGCAAGCGTCACAGGCGCCAGGGTTATATCCTCGTCGACATCCGGCTCCAGGGGATCGTAGGACAGCCCCGTGGCCACGAAAAGATGGTTCAGTTCCGTGCAGAACCCCGGCGAACTGTACACCGAGGCCATGAGCCGGAAGTTATCCGCTCTATACCCGGTCTCCTCCCTTAGCTCCCGCTGCGCAGCCGCTTCCACGTCCTCACCCGACTCTATCCCGCCAGCCGGGGTCTCCAGCAGTTCCTTGCCAACCGCCGCCCTGTACTGGCGCACTAACAGGAGATTCCCATCCTCGTCCACCGGCAGTATATGCACTACCTCGGCATGCTCGACGATCTCCATCCTGGCTTCACGGCCGTCAGAAAGCTGCAGGGTGTCGAGGCGCAGGCTGACAACCTTGCCGTCGTAAATGCGCTCGGTCTTCGAATCGGGGTTAACGCCCATTCCCGACTACCCGCTCACTCCATTCGAGTCAGCCTCTCCGTAACCGTCGAATAGAAGCGCCCGGGAGGCTGGAACCTGAGGAACTTGGCCATGTTTGAGCCTATAGTAGCGGAAACCGTGTATCCGTCCTGGAGGTCGGCTTCGATCTGCCCGTCAACGCTCATGATCACCTCATGGTCCGTGCTTACAGTCAGTTCGACTTTCGAAGCAGGTGGTAAGACCAGGGCGTTGGATATGGTGAGGTGAGAGTCGATGGGATTCAATACAAACTCGTCGGTTAGGGGGTTGAGGATGGGCCCGCCTGCAGCCATGGAGTAGCTGGTGCTTCCCGTTGCCGTGGCTATGATCACCCCGTCGCCCTTGTATGTGGTGAACAGGTCCCCGTCAATCCGCGCCTCGATTCGTATCACCCTGGCCACCCGACCCCGCGCCACCACCACGTCGTTCAGTGCAAAATACGTCCTTCGCCCATCTCCCGTCCCTTCGGAGGTTGTACATGGGGGAATGATCTCTGCCTGCAGCGTTGCCCTGTGTTCAATCCTGCCCCCGTCCCCCAGCAGCGTCGGTAGGTCTTTTCTGGCCTCCTCGGGGTTGAGCTCGTTCATAAACCCCACCCGACCCATGTTCACCCCTAGGACGGGAATCCCGCATGGTAGTGCCAGGTGAGACACCCGAAGCATTGTTCCATCCCCGCCCACGCTTATAAGCAGGTCCCGGTCTCCCACGTCGTCGGAGGTTGCATCTTCGTCCCAGGCTGAACGGTGCCAACCCTTGATTCCGGCCTTTGACAGTATGCCCAAAAGGTCTTCGGCAAGCGTACGGGCCTCGGGAAGACGCGGATGGTAGAATACTGCTACCCGATTTATGTTTTGCTCCTTAGACAATGGTTCCCTTTGCCGTGTCATTGGCTTGCAGAAAGGCCCTTTGTTGAGGGGCAAGTATAAGCGTCTGCCGGAATCCAAGTCGAGACCACAGACGGAAAGCGCGAAAATGACCGACGCCTCGGATTTGATGGAGGTATCCACGTGAGGATAATCGTTATAGGCCAGGCGCCCTTCGGGGCCGCAGTGTTGGAAAAGTTGGTTGAGCGCGCTGACGATGAAGTGGTTGGCGTATTCGCCCCTCCCGAGAGAAGGGGCAGACCCGACCCCCTGTCTGCCAAGGCCGAGGAGCTGGGTGTACCACTCGTTACCGTTACTTCCATGAAGACCGACGAAATCTACGAAACAATCAAAGGCATGAAGCCCGACATCGGCGTCATGGCCTTCGTTACCCTTCTGGTCCCCGAGCGAGTCCTAGATACTCCCACGCTGGGCACTATCCAGTACCACCCCTCCCTTCTCCCCAGGCACCGTGGCGCCAGCGCCATCAACTGGGCCATCATCAACGGGGAAGACAAGACAGGTCTGACCATCTTCTGGCCCGATAAGGGCCTCGACACGGGCCCCATCCTGATGCAGAAGGAAGCCGCCATCGGCCCCGATGACACCGTGGGTTCCGTCTACTTCAACCACCTCTTCCCGGACGGTGTGGCAGCCATGATAGAGTCCGTGGACCTGGTCAAGGCGGGCAATGCCCCACGAATCATCCAGGACGAGTCCCAGGCCACCTATGAAGGCATCTGCCGGCCCGAAAACGCCGAGCTAGACTGGTCCAAGGACGCCCAGACCGTCTACAACCTGATCCGCGGGACCAACCCCCAACCTGGTGCCTGGGGCACTCTTAAGGGCCAGAAAATCAAGGTGTTCGATTCCGCCCTGGGCACGGTTTCAGGCGCAGCGGGTGAAGTGCTGACGATAGAGGATGACGGCTTTGTTGTGGGGGCGGGCAGCGGGTCGGTGAAGATCAAACGGGTCCAGCCCCCCGACTCCCCCAAAATCCCCGCCCCCGAATACATCGAGGCCTCAGGCTTGCAGGTCGGTGACAGGTTCGGGGCTTAACCGCAGGCGAGAGGGTCGGTATTCAAGCGCACCTGGCATACCCTGCTTTTGCAGACATTCCACTCTACCCTTGACACACAACACCTGAATGGTGTATCTTTGGTGTATGGGACGCACAAACATTGACATTGATGACGGCGCTATCGCCGAGGTTATGGCCCGTTACAGCATAGACACCAAGCGGGAGGCCGTGAACTTCGCCCTCCGGGTCGTTGCTGGGGAGTCTATGTCCTTGGATGAGGCCCGCGCCCTCCGCGGCTCGGGCTGGGACGGGGACCTCGAAGACATGCGCTCCGGCCGCTCCTTGTGATCCTGATAGACACCTCGGCCTGGGTCGAGTTTCTCCGGGACACCGGCTCCCCCGTCTGTCTGCTTGTTGAAGAGATGCTGTCAGACGAAATCGCCACCTGCGATGCGATCCGCATGGAGGTCCTGGCCGGCGCCCGGGACGAATTCCACTTGCGCGACTTGCGTCGGCTCCTCGCTCGGGCAGTACTGCTCCCCACCCGACCCACTCACTATGAAGAAGCTGCTTCCCTCTACCGCCACTGCCGTCGCCAGGGCGAGACCGTGCGCAAGCTAATCGACTGTCTCATCGCCTCCGTGGCCATCGGAGAGCGTATCCCCATCCTTCATAGAGACGTGGACTTTGACGTCCTGGCGCGCCACGCCGGACTGCAGACCTATAGGGGCCGGGTAACATATCAGAGATAGCGCTCAGGCGCGTTGGCGTCTGTTAGAGTGTGGGTGTCAAGCCAGCGTGGTAACCGCCGTCCCGACCAGGTCCATCACGTAGTTGGGCACTACCCCCATAAACAGCACCCCCAGCACCGAGAGGGCCATGGCCCCGTTCACGGGCAGGCTCGTCTGTACGGCCTCTTCTCTCGGGTAGGGCGCTAGGTACATCGCTTTTATGACCCTCAGGTAGAAGTAGGCTGAGATCACACTGTTGATCATCCCCACGATCGCAAGCCAGACCAGATCGGTCTCCATAGCGGCCCTGAATACGTTCAGCTTGGCCCAGAACCCGGCGGTGGGAGGGATCCCCATGAGTGACACCATGGATATGGCCATGCCCAGGGCCAGCACCGGGTTCCGACGCCCCAGCCCCGCGTAGTCCCGTATCAGCTCGCTCTTTATCGCCCCGGATATCGCAATTACCCCAAAGAACGCTGCAAGGTTCGTAGCGGCATACGCAACCAGGTAGAAGATCAGGCTCTCGACGCCCGGGCCCAGGGCTTCGCCCTCCCGCCCGACCGCGGCCAGTCCCACCATGATGAACCCGGCGTGCGCGATGGTGCTGTACCCCAGCATCCGCTTGATGTTGTTCTGGGCAATCGCCACCAGGTTGCCGATGAACATCGACACCGCAGCCAGTATGGCGAAAAGGAACGCCCACTCATCGGTTACCGATCCAAAGGCGAGGAAGAAGATCCGGACAAGAACGGCGAATCCCGCAGCTTTGCTTGCCACCGACAAATAGGCTGCCACGGGCGTCGGGGACCCTTCGTACACGTCGGGCACCCACATCTGGAACGGGACGGAGGATATCTTGAACCCGAATCCCGCCACGATGAATATCACGCCCAGCAGCAATGCAGGCTGCTCTATGAGCTCGCCGAAGGTGGTGATCCGGGCTGCGATGTCCAGGAGCTTGGTGCTTCCCGTGAGCCCGAGTATCAGCGCAAATCCAAACAGCATGATCCCCGAGCTTATGGCGCTCAACACCAGGAATTTCAGCGACGCCTCAGTGGAGCGGTTGTCCTTGGCAAGCGCTATCAGCGCTACAGTGGCCAGCGCGCTGAGCTCCAGAGACACGTAGATTGAGACCAGTTCGGTCGATGCCGCCAGCAGCATCAGCCCGCCCGAGGCCATCATCAGCAGCGCAAAGTACTCGGCCCGGAAAGCCCGTATGGCCGCAGGCACGTTGTGAGAGGCAACTATAACCAGCCCCGTTGCCCCGAGAATCAGGAACTTGAAGAAAAGCGCGAAGTGGTCGACTATCAGGTACCCATTGAATCCCGTCAGCGCATTGTTCTCCACCCCGTCTACCTTCAGCCACAGCACCAGTGTAAACGCCGCCGACGCCCCAATACCCAGCAAACTTAAAGGCGCTAGGACATCCTTCCTCTTGAGCACTAGGTCAAGGAGAATGATGATGCCCGCGGAACCGCCTAGGACCAGCTCGGGCATTAACAGGTATAGGTCGTCGGGATACATCAGCCTTTGCTCAGACTAGCCGCCGTAAAGGGCGCTGATCGGCGCTACTCCTTCCCTTAGCATGTCGGTTATGAAAGACGGGTAGACCCCGACTATCAATATCGGGGCAATAAGCAGCGACGCCCCGGCCACGTCTGCAACCCTCGCATCTCCCACGTGCTGGAATCGGGTTGTCGGGGTTCCGTACATGGTGCGCTGCAGTGTCCACAGGATGTAACCCGCCGACAGGAAGATCCCGATTACTCCCAGCACCGTCGCCACCCTCCACTCTTCGAAAGCTCCCAGGAATATCGTCAGTTCAGCCACAAATCCCGAGGTCGCCGGCAGCCCGAGAGACGCGAGCCCCCCAATCAGGAACGCCGCAGCAATAAACGGCATCCTGTTCGCCAGCCCCCCGAGGTCCGGGATGTGTCGAGTGTGTACCCTGTCATACACCATACCAACAGTGAAGAAGAGCAGTCCCGTGATCGTCCCGTGGGTGAACATTTGCAATGCCGCCCCGGTAAGACCGACTTCACCCAGCGAGGCTATGCCCAGCAGCACGAACCCCATGTGGCTCACGCTGCTGAACGCGACTAGCCTCTTCAGGTCGCTCTGCTGGAAGGTGACGAAGGCGCCGTACAGGATGTTGACCACCCCCAGGGCTGCAAGCCATATTGCCAGCTTGTCGGTGACTTCGGGGAACAGGCTTATGGAGATGCGCAGGATCCCGTAGCCGCCCATCTTCAGCAGCACACCTGCCAGCATCACGGATACGGCTGTAGGAGCGTCCGTGTGGGCGTCCGGAAGCCATGTGTGGAAGGGCCAGATGGGCAGCTTCACGGCGAACGCGGCCATGATTAGCAGGAATACCAATTCCGCCGAGATGAACAGGTTCGGTATCCAGTCGGCCCCCGACTCCGCCAGCTCGATCATGTTGAACGATCCCGCCGCAAACCCGACCGCCAGGATCCCGACCAGCATCAGTGCGCTGGCGCCCACCGTGTAGATCAGGAACTTCATGGCCGAGTACTCGCGCCTGCCGCTTCCCCAGATGGAGATGAGCAGGTACATCGGGACCAGCTCCACTTCCCAGAAGAGGAAGAACTGCACCATGTCCAGCGACGTGAACACCCCCATTACACCCGTTTCCAGTACGAGCATCCAGATGAAGTACTCCTTCACCCGATGCGTTATGTTCCAGGAAGCGAATATCGCCGCTACGGTCAGCAGGGCAGTGAGCACCACCATCGGCATGGACAGCCCGTCCACCCCGAAGAAGTACTCCACGTTGATGAACGGGATCCACTGGTACTGCTCGACGAACTGCGGTTCGCTGACCGAAGTATCAAACCGGACCGCCGTGGCAATGGTCAGCGCGAGGGTGGCCAGGGTTACGACCAGCGCTATGTGCCTGCTCCGGCCCCCCTGCTCCCGAGGCAGGAGCAGAATCAGCAGCACCCCGGCCAGGGGCAGGAAGACGATTAAGCTGAGTATGCCCGTGAACAAAGCTCTATAGCCCGGTGGCGAACCAGAATACGGCCATGATTACGATCAGGCCTATGAAAATGCCGACCCCGTAGACTTGCACCTGCCCCGTCTGCAGCTTCGCGATTCCACCCCCGAATTGCCTCCCGATTTCTCCGACCCAGTTGACTATCCGGTCCACCACGTTCCGGTCGAAGATATCCCCGCCCCGGGCCACTATCCCCATCCCCGCCTTCTTCACTATGCCCTTCTCATATATGTCGTCCATGAAGTATTTGCGCGCGAGTAGTTGATGGATGGGCTTGAAAGCGTTGGCTACTGCCTCGGGCTTCACTATCCCCCGCACGTACACTGCGTACGCAATGACTATCCCCACTGCGGCGACAATCGAGGACGAAGCGGCAATCCCCGTGGGGAACGGCTCCCCGTGGCCCGTGAGCAGGTCCGACATCCAGCTCTTCGGCACTCCGACGAAAGAGAACTCCGGCAGGTTGGCCAGCCCGGAGGCAAAGGCCCCTGCTGCCAGGATAACCATCGGAAGCACCATGATTGCAGGGGACTCGTGGGGATGGTCCGGCACGTGTTCGCCGTACTGCGGTTTTTCACCACCGCGGTAACTGCCTAGGAACGTGATGAAGATAAGCCGGAATATGTACACGGAGGTCAGGAACGCCGCGATTATTCCGAGGACGTACACCCCTTTTTCGTAGTGCCATGCCGCTGCCAGGATCTCGTCCTTGCTCCAGAACCCCGAGAACGGTGGTATCCCCGCAATCGCCAGCCCGCCTACGGTGAAAGTGGCGAAAGTCCAGGGCATCGATTTTGCCAGCCCGCCCATGCGCCGGATGTCGTAGGTGCCCGTGGCGTGGTTCACGCTGCCCGCCCCCAGGAACAGCAGAGCCTTGAAAAAGGCGTGGGTGAACAGGTGGAACATCGCCGCCGCCGGAGCCCCGACCCCCAACGCGAACATCATGAACCCCAGCTGGCTCACCGTTGAGTAGGCCAGCACCCTCTTGATGTCGGTCATTACCAGGCCCATTGTCGCCGCAAACAGCGCCGTCCCCGCCCCGACATACGCAACCGTGTTCATTGCTGCCGTTGAAGCCTCGAATACGGGGAACATCCGGGCAACCAGGAACACCCCTGCAGCCACCATCGTGGCCGCGTGGATTAGGGCGCTGACGGGTGTCGGGCCTTCCATCGCGTCGGGAAGCCACGTATGCAGCGGGAACTGCCCCGACTTCCCCACCGCCCCCGCGAATATCCCCAGCGCAATCAGGGTGAGAGCTATACCCGTAACGTCCACGCCCGCCGCTGCGTTCAGGTACTGGATGTCGAATCCCTGTGACCCGACCGTGAAGTACACCCCAAGAATCGCAATCAGGAATCCCAGGTCTCCGAAGCGGGTGACGATAAAGGCCTTCTTGGCCGCGGCGGCGGCAGTCGGTCTGTCGTGCCAGAACCCGATAAGGAGGTAGGACGACAGCCCGACCAACTCCCAGAACACGTACAGCAGTATCAGGTTGTCCGCCATCACCAGCCCGAGCATCGAGAAGGTGAACAGCGACATATAGGCAAAGAACCGCGCCACCGAGGCGTCGTGCTTCATGTACCCCAGCGAGTACAGCTGCACCATCAGGCTCACACCCGACACCACTATCAGCATGATCGCCGTCAGGGAGTCCATCAGGATCCCGACCTTGATCTCCAGTGGCCCGATGTCTAGCCACGTATGGCTCGGGTAGTCTTGCAGGTGCCCCGGCGCATCTATAACCGAAGCCAGGGCCCAGATGGACAGGACAAAGGAAGCGCCAATGGCAAAAACGGCCGTGTAGCCCGCCAGCATCGTGGCGGAGCCGAAGACTCCCCTCACTACAAACACTATCAGGAAGAACGAAATAAGGGGCAGGAAGAGAATCAGCCAGCTTGCCGCTTCAGGGATCATCTATATCTTCCTGAGTATCTCGTCGGCAACGTGTTCTCGGCCCTTGGGAACGTAGACTATGAACGGCACACCCTCCGACCAGGAAAGAATGTCGCCTTCAGGCAGGATGCGGGTCGGGAGCCCTTCGCCCTCGAACAGGTCCTTCCACATCTCAGCGACCATGAGGGTCGGCACGCGCTTGAATTCTATCCAGCTCATTACAGTCTTGTTGTCAACCTTTCAAGGCCCCTACGTCGCCTACTTCCACCGTCTGGCGACTCCGGAATACGGCAACGACTATAGCCAGCCCCAACGCCACCTCTGCTGCGGCCACTGCTATGACGAAGATTGCGAACACGTGGCCCGTGAGCAGAGTCGGCGAGTTGTAACGGGAAAAGGCGATGAAGGCGACGTTCACCCCGTTGAACATAATCTCGATGCACATCAGGATGGCAACGATGTTCCGCTTGGACAGCGCGCCCCATAGGCCTATGCAGAACATGATGGCGGCCAGGACCAGGAAATGTTCGAGGTTAATCATTGCCGCCAGGCCCTCTCTGTCGAGCAATGACTATGGCCCCGATCATGGCAGCCAGCAGCAGCACCGAAGCCACTTCGAAGGGAAGTACGAACTTGTTGAACAGGACCTCGGCCAGCAGTTCCGTCGTGGAGTCGGGTGGGGGCTCCGAGGACAACGGCCAGTCCGTCGTAAATATCGCCACGATGATCGCAGAGAATATGACCCCCGCCAGAAAGGCCCCGGGCACCGACAACCGATTCGAAGGGTTCCCCCTCTGTGTGTCCCGGGTCAGCATAATGGCGAATATCAGCAGTATCGAAATCGCTCCCACGTAGATAAGGACCTGCGCCACCGCCAGGAAATCGGCCTGCAGCACAATGTAGATTCCTGCCACCGACAGGAACGACAGCACTAGGAACAGCGAGGCCCGGAACAGGTCCTTCAACAGCACCACCGCCGCCGCCGAGATCACCGCCAGCGATGCCAGTATCCAGAACCCTATGGCAATCCCGACATCCATGCTCTACCTGTCACCGCTCCCGGGAGATTGTGGACTTGGCTCTCCTTCATCTGCCCATCTGCCTTTCCACGGCCTTCCCGCGTCGTCCGAGGGCAGAGAGTACTCCGGCAGGTACCTTGTCCCGTCCAGGTTAGGCCGGAAGAACGCGCTGGGCCTCTTCTCCCGGGTCCTCAGGTCGTCAACGTGGACCACCATGTCAGTGCGGCTGTAGACCGCCCTCTCGAACCCCGACCCCATGAACAGGGCGTCGTATGGGCAAGCCTCGACGCAGAGCCCGCAGAACATGCACCGCCCCGTGTCAATGTCGAAAACGTCTATTGCGTAGTCCAGACCCTGCTTCCGGTCGCCCTCGGGATGCGTGACTATCTTGATGGTGCCTAGTGGACAGTACTTGGCGCAGGATGCGCAGCCCGTGCACCGGTCCTCGTACCAGGTGAACTCGTAGCCTCGAAACCTCGTACCCCGAGTCACCTGTTCGTCGGGGTACTGCACCGTGAAAGGCTTCCTGAACAGGTGCTTCAGGGTAACGAACATTCCCTTGGCAATTCCCAGGCCGTACATTACTCGCTACCTCCCGCTACGGGCCTCGATACTGCGGTAAGACGCTCAGCGCCGCCCGGTACTACCTGTCGGGTCTCGCCCTGGAAGCCCACGAACTTGTATAGAGCCCCAACCAGCCCGATTGCTATCGCAAAGTTCACGGGTATCAACCACGGCGGAAGCCCGTCCGACCACACGACCACCTGTACAGCCGTAATCGCTGCATTCAGAAGCGATAGCGGGAACAGGAACTTCCAGGCAAAGGTCATCACCTGGTCCACCCTGAGCCTGGGCAGCGTGGCCCGGGTCCACACGAATATCCCGAATATGAAGAATATCTTTACCAGCAGCCACAGGTAGCCAGGGAGCCCTGGCCCTTCCCAGCCGCTCAGGTAAAGTGTCGCTATCACCGCCGAGTAACCGACCAGAGCGATTCCCTCCGCCGTCAGGAACATGACGAACTTCACCCCGCTGTACTCGGTGTGAATGCCGGCAATGATTTCCGACTCCGCTTCCGTCAGGTCGAACGGAGACCTGTTAAGCTCCGCCGATACCGCAGCGAAGAAGATAATGAACCCCAGCGGCTGGAACAGGATTAGCGGCCAGCTGCTCTGCACCCCGACGATGTCGTTCAGGGCCATTGACCCCGCTATCAACACGACCCCCATGATGGAAATGACCAGCGGGATTTCGTAGCTGACCAGCTGGGCTACGGCCCTCATTGCGCCGAACAGGGCGTACTTGTTGTTGGACGCCCACCCGGCCATGAACACCCCTATGGTCTCCACCGCCGTGACCGCGACGATAAACAGTATCCCCACGTTGAGGTTGGTCAAATACGTCTCTCCCCCGAACGGGATCACCGTGAACATCAACAGAGCCGGAGCCATCACGGCCACCGGGGCCAGGGTGAAGACGAGCTTGTCCGCCCCCCGAGGAATTATGTCCTCCTTGGTCATGATCTTTATCGCATCGGCAATGGGCTGCAGAAGGCCGAATGGCCCGACCCTGTTCGGCCCAACCCTGTTCTGGAACCTTCCCAGCAGACGCCGCTCTACATAGATCAGGAGGGGAACCAGGACCATTGGCAGGTTGATGAGCACCAGCGCGCTCAGGAAGCCGAGCACAAGGTAGATTACCCACCCCTCTGCGGAGTCCGGGATGATGGCTTCAATCCAGCCGCGGATAACCTCGCCCAGTTCCCTCCAGAGCTCGTAGAACCAGTCCACTACCTGTCCACCTCGCCCATGTTGATGTCCACGCTCCCCAGGATGACTATCAAGTCCGCCAGCTTCCACCCGAGGGATAGTTCCCGCAATACCGTCAGGTTGATAAAGGACGGCGCCCGTATCTTGCACCGGTACGGAGATATAGCCCCATCGCTCACCAGGTAGAACCCGAGCTCTCCCTTGGGCGCTTCCACGTGGGCGTAGGCCTCGCCTTTGGGTGGCCTAATCAGCGCCGGGGCCTTCGCCCTGAATGGCCCTCCCGGTATCTGCTCCATCGCCTGCTTGACGATTCGTACGCTCTCCCGCATCTCCTCCAGCCGCACCAGGAAGCGGTCGTAGGTGTCGCCGGTAGGCCCGACCGGCACGTCGAACTCAAACCGGTCGTACACCTCGTACGGGTCCGCCTTGCGAAGGTCCCAGTTAACCCCCGAGGCCCTCAACATCGGCCCCGATACCGAAGCGTTGATTGCGGTCTCGGCGGGGAGGATGGCCATGTCCTTGGTGCGGGAGATGATGATTTCGTTCTCCCGCAGCAGGGCCTCATACTCGTCGATGTAGCCCGGCATCTCGTTGATAAACTTCACCAGGGCGGGCATGAATTCGGGTGGCAGGTCTCCGCTCACTCCGCCGATGCGCATGTAGGAGTAGGTGATCCGGGCTCCGCATACCATCTCGAACAGGTCCAGGATTTTTTCGCGTTCCCGGAACATGTACATCAGGGGCGTGGCCAGTGCTCCCAGGTCGTTTATGAAGAACCCCAGCGCCATGCAGTGGCTGGCGATGCGCATCAGCTCCGCCATGATCACCCGGATATACATCGCTCTTTCCGGCGGTTCGATGCCCGCCAGCTTCTCCGCCGCCAGCACGTAGGCCAGGTTGTTGGACATCGACGCCAGGTAGTCGAGCCTGTCCGTGAGCGTGATAATCTGGGTGTATGTGCGCTCCTCGGCCAGCTTTTCGGTGCCGCGATGCAGGTACCCGAAGACCGGCTCCAGGTCCGTTACCACCTCTCCGTCAAACGTGACCCGCATCCTGAACACGCCGTGCGTGCTCGGGTGCTGGGGCCCGATGTTGACCATCACCTCTTCGGTCTTAAGCGTCACCCTGTCACCTGTTCATTCGCTGTTTCTTGATTGCAGCCTATTGATCCGGTCGAGATTGCTATGCAGTCGTGAAGTCCTTCCGGTGCGGATGTCCCGGGAACCCCTCCCACAGCAGGATCCGCTTCAGGTCCGGGTGCCCTTCAAAGGCTATGCCCATCAGGTCGTAGACTTCCCGCTCCTGCAGCACCGCCCCCTCCCAGATCCCCGTCACCGAGGGTACGGACGGCGCCTCCCGGCTGTACGTGTTCGCCTTCAGTACCACTGAGTGGTTATGCTTGATCGAGACCAGGTGATAGACCAGTTCGAAGTGGTCTATGTAGTCCACCCCCGTGACCCCGACCAGGAAATCGAATGCCAACTCAGGCGTCTCGAAGCAGTGCCGCGCAACTTCCGCCAAAGAATCGGCCATGACTACTAGCGCCTCGCCGTCGTCATCGACGACGGCATCGGGAAATCGCTCCCTTATCTGCCGGCCTAGGTCCTTGACGTTAAGCTGGGTGGTCACTTGAGGTTAGCTCTTCGTCTTGGCTATGCTGTATTTCTTGATCTTTTCCTGCAGCTGCATCAGGCCGTATAGCAGGGCGTCGGGCCTGGGGGGGCAGCCCGGGACATACACGTCCACCGGAACTATCCGGTTCACCCCCGGCACCACGGAATAAGACTCGTAATACGGCCCGCCGGATGTTGCACACACCCCCATCGAAATGACCCACTTGGGATCGGCCATCTGCTCGTAGATGCGTTTTACGGGCACCGCCATCTTCCACGTAAGTGTTCCAGCAACGATCATCAAGTCAGCCTGCCGAGGAGTAGCCCGAAACGCCTCCGCCCCGAACCTCGCAATGTCGTACCGAGACATCGCCGCCCCAATCATCTCGAAGGAGCAGCACGCCAGCCCGAATGTCAGCGGCCACACAGCATTCCGACGCCCCCAGTTCAGGATATAGTCGACGCTCGTGACTAGAATGCTCCGTTTCAGGTCTGCAGGCACCTCGATAACCGGGTCGGGGTTCGGAAACTGGGAGGCCGCCTTCAGGTCTGTGACCTCCTGCCCTTCGGCCAGGTCCAGGGCCTGCACGTCTATGGACGTCCCCAGGATTGGAAGGTTGCTCTTCTTCTCTAGCATGTCGTTAGCTCCACTCCAGGGCTCTTTTACGCCACGCATAGAAGTAGCCGATGAGAAGAATCAGGATGAATATGCCCATCTCTATCAACCCGAACAGCTTCAGCTGGTCCAGGTGTACGGCCCATGGGAACAGGAATATCACCTCGACGTCGAATATGACGAACAGCAGCGCAATGAAATAGTAGCGGAAGTTGAACCGTACCCAGGACCCTCCAACCGGCCGCATCCCCGACTCATACGTATCGAGCTTGACTTCGGTGGGGTTCTTCGGCCTGATCCTTACCAGGGACAGGGCCCACGGCATCAGGATCATGGAGATAGGGATAAAGGTAGCTAGGAGAAGGAAGAGACCTATATAGCCATAGTCGGCCAGCACCCGTGCCCTCCCCGGAAAAAGCTGGCCCGAATATAGCACAGGGCCGAGGAAGCCCGCAAGTGAAAACCCGCACAATTAGGGCCGAGCACGCCCCCTAGTCTGGTCTGGGAACAGTGGAGAAAGTACCGGTTGCGGTGCCTTGCAAGGCGGAAAATCCGGTAGAGGACTAAACGGCAGTTTCTACGGTCCGGGCGTGAAGAAGGTCTCGGCTTGTAACATTCCTCATCTGGGAAGGGAGCACAGTCGCTATTGCGACTGTATGGTCGTCCAGGGCGGTGAACTCCACCACGTAGGCTTTCGCTCCAGGGTGAATGTGGACTATTGTGCCTACGTCTCCAGCCATTAGCTTTTCGCCCTTGTCACCCCGGACATCCGCGGTCAACACTATATGTTCGTGCTCTCTAAGCAAAGTCCGGTAAGTCTCTCCCAAATATGAATGGATAAAACTAGGAAATACCTGAATAATCCATCGACTCTACCCCTAACAGTCTAATGCCGATGTTCAGACAGCATTCTAGGGATGTCGTCCTTAGACACCGCATCCCTGTCGCTTTCAGCTAATGTGTCTCTCGGCCATTTCGCTCTTCTCCGCTAATCTGCATTAGCGGAGCGAGGTTTACCGAATAAGGCGGATTGCTATTTCTTTGGGGGGTTGTTGCCCCTGCCACCCCCGGAGGGCTTGCCGGTCTTACTAGGGGCATTAGGCGGACCCTTGGAACCACTCTTGCCGCCTTTCTTGGCCACCGCGGTCAGTAGAGGTTTCACTATAGATGCACTCCCACTTTCTGTTAAGACCATTGTATCGCAGAAGCTAGCACTTACTATTCTCGCCAGTGCCAATATAATCCTTTAACTCTTCCCTGCGGAGTCGGGTTTTGTTATTGACTCCCCCCGCCCCACCCGTTAGATTGACCCAATCTCGCATAAAGGGAGCCCCCCCAATGATCCTCCGAGTCGTCGTAGTCGGCCCCTACCAGGAAAATACCTACATCATCGGCTCCGACGAGACCCTTGAAGCCGCCATCATCGACGCCGGCGCCGAGTGGCAGGCCATCATGAGCGCCGTCGAGGACTCGGGCCTCACCGTCAAATACCTCCTGACCACCCACGGCCACGAAGACCACATCGGCGCAGTGGCCGACATGGCGGACGCCACCAACGCCGCGTTTGCTATACATCAGAACGACGCCTATATGATCGAAAGGCCCCCCGACTCCGCATCCATCATCCCCGGCTTCCGCAACCCCCCCGAACCCGACCTATTCCTCGAAGAGGGCGACACCGTCAAAATCGGCGACCTCTCCTTCTCCGTCATCGAGACCCACGGCCACACCCCCGGCGGAATCTCCTACTACGGCCACGGGCTCGTATTCACCGGCGACACCCTCTTCCGCGGCAGCGTCGGCCGCACCGACTTCGAAGGCGGGAACTGGGAGCAGCTCATCGACAGCATCAAGAACAAGCTTCTCCCCCTCCCCGACGACACCGTCGTACTCCCGGGCCACGGGCCCCACTCCAGCATCGGCGCCGAGGCCCAGTGGAACCCCTTCTTACGCGAAGCCCCCTAACTCCCCACAGAGCATAAGGTGACAGCATGGAATTTGGTCTGAACCTACGCAACTTCATGGCCGACCCCATAGTCCCCGTCCACGACCAGATCGAAGAGACCGCCGAGCTGCTCGCCTACGGAGAACAGTTGGGATTCTGGGGAGGCTACGCCCCCGAGCACTGGGTATCCCACCCCAGCCGCTGGGTCCACCCCATGCCCCTCCTCGGCAGGTTTGCCGTCGCCACCTCCTCAATAAAGCTGATTACCGGCGTGCTCCTAATGCCCCTCCACAACCCCGTAGACATCGCCGAGCAGACAACCGCCCTGGACCAGGTTAGCAATGGGCGCTTCATCCTCGGCCTGGGTCTCGGGTATAGGGAGAAGGAGCTGGAGATCGTCGGGTCCAACCGCAAGGAGAGGGTCGGCCGCCTCACCGAGTCCATTGAACTGATGAAGCTCCTCTGGTCCGGCGAAGAAGTCACCTACCGCGGCCGCTACTTCAGGGCCACGGGTGCCCAGGTCGGCATTACCCCCGTCCAGACCCCCCACCCCCCCATCTGGCTTGCCTGCCAGGGCCCGAGAGCCGCCGCCCGGGCCGCCCGCATCGCCGACGCCTGTCTTGTCGGCCCCTACGTCAGCTGGGCCGACCACCAATCCCTCGCCAAAATCTACTGGGACGAACTTGAAGAGACCGGCTCGAGTGCCGACGGCTTCTATGCAGGCCATCGCTGCATTAGCGTAGCGGCTGACCGCGAAACCGCCATAAGGCAGGCCCGAGAATCCGCCGAGAATACCGCAAAGCTCTACGGCGGCTGGGGCATGCAGGAGAAGCTGGCCGTCGACCTCGGCCTCGACAAGCTGCGCAACCTGGAAGAATGGGCCGTCGTCGGCAATCCCGAGGAGTGTGCAGAGTTCATCGCCGAACAGCGAGACAACTCCCGCTCGGGCTACATGGCCTTCACCTTCCTCAACCTCCCCGACGGACTCTCCGCCCGACGCGAATACCTGCAGCAAGTCTGGGAAGACGTCTTTACGCGGGTCGACTAGCCCTTGGTCCAGGCCCCGTATCCCGCGCTTTGGTCGCTATGGTCAGCCGGGTGTCCCCTGTAAAGACGGAACGTTAGCGGGCAGCCTCGATGGCCGAAAGCGCCATCTGCCTGCCCCCGAGGGTCGGTGGTGAGACAATCTCGTCCGCCCCCGCCCGACGCAGCTTCTCCTCCGCTTCCGGGTACGACGCCCGGGCCACGATTCGAAGATCGGGATTTAGGCCCCGGGCCGTCAGGGATATGTAGACGTTCTCGCTGTCCTCTCCAGCAGTCGCCAGCAGGCCCGACGCCTCGGTAACCCGCGCCGTCAGCAAATCGGCATCCTTTGTCGCATCGCCCTGGAGGCACAGGAGGCCCTGCTCTTCAGCTTCAGCCAGCGCCTCCGCGCTCTTGTCCATCACGATAAGGGGCGTCGAGCTCTCCTGGAGCGTCGATGCCACCGCCGCCCCGACTCGCCCGTAACCACAGATAATGTAGTGTCCCTTCAGTTTCGACATACGCCTCCTGAATCTACGCCTCCGGACCAACAGGCCCACAATCTCGTGCGCCACCGCCGCATTTACCACGCTGGTCAGGATGTACAGCATCACCCCGACACCCACGATCATCAGGAAAATGGTAAATATGCGCCCGCCCGTGGACAGGGGATGCACCTCCTCGTACCCCACCGTGGTGAACGTCAGGATGGTCATGTACGCTGCATCCAGCAGCGACCACCCCTCTATCACCATGTACCCCGCTATCCCGATACCCACCAGCAGCTCCAGGGCTATAACGCCCCTCACCAGGTGATTCCCGAAAAATCTCAACATGCGCTAGTGTCAGCCTCTTGTTCATCTCCTTGCCGACTATGCGGATGTCGGTGCCATCCGGCGACAACCTGATCGAACTCCGCCAGTAGCTTTGATCGTTCCGAACCAGACAGGAAGGCGACTTCAAATCCCGCCCGTGCGATCTGGATTAGACAATTACTGCTGAGTCCGAGCACATCTTGTGCCTGCCGATACTCGTTTACAATGTTCGATCCGAACATTGTGGGGTCGTCACTTGATAGCGTGACGGGAACACCGGAGCGCAGGTATGTGGTGAGCGGATGGTCGTGTAACGCAGCCAATACTCTTGTTCGTAGGTTGCTGGTCAGACATACCTCGAGCGCAACACGTTCACTGGCAAGAAATGTTACCAGTGCCGGGTCCTCAATTGCTCTGGTGCCGTGACCGATCCGCTCGACACCGAGGGACTTGATCGCTCCCCATATGCTCTCTGGGCCGGCCGCTTCACCGGCATGCGCCACGCGATGCAAGCCAAGTGCCGCAGCACGTTGATAGACCGGTTTGTATGGCTCTGGAGGGAAAAGCTGTTCCGAGCCGCCGAGGCCAATGCCTAAAATGCCCGCCTCTTCGGCTACTTCGGCAGCCTCTTCCAGCAAGCGCATCCCCTTCTCCGGGCCGATGTCACGACAGAGATCGAGAATCAAGCCAAACTTGGGTTCCAGGGGTGCCCCCGATTGCTGTGATGCTTCCTGCAACCCGGCACGAATAGCAAGTGCTAGCGGTTGTAGCTTCAGCCCGTGCCGCTCGAAATCACTCGGAACGAAGTGTAGCTCTGCGTACCGCACGCCCTGCGCTGTGAGATCTTGTGCAACCCCGGAGGCGATCAGCCGAAAATCTTCGTATTCGCGAATAAACTTCACCATCCATATCCAGGTAGCGATGAAGTGTGCGAAGTCACGATAGCGGAACCTAGCTTGCAGGGACTGAAGATTGGGTACTTCGTCGGTACCGCCATATTTCTTGACTAGTCGAAGAAGCGTTTGTTGCGGTATCGCTCCTTCGAGATGCAGATGTAACTCTGTCTTAGGCAGAGCTAGTAGGTCCACTCACTCCTCCTCTGTACCGGTGGCTGAGTATTGGGCGAAACAAAAGGGGGAAACTGGGCTAGCGCATGAGTCAGGCCGTAGCTAGAAATAGGGGAGTGGTAGCGCATACGGGATTCGAACCCGTGATCTCCGCCTTGAGAGGGCGGTGTCCTAGGCCGCTAGACGAATGCGCCCCGAGTGGCCTCATTTCGATACTAATTCAACGACCTAATTCTAGTCAACCTCACCCCTATCCCACCCCTCCCCGAGACTCCCAATCGGGCATGCCTAAAATTCCTCCCCGCGCACAAGGAACCAAACGCCCTTCTCTTCGTTATAGAAGGCGTAGGAATTCTGATTCTCCTGGGCCCCGACGGGCCTCGGGAAAGCGTGTCCAATAGGCCGGTTCAGTAGGAGAAAGTAAAATGTTCTGGCTAAAGGGTTGCCCCTGGTGCGGCGGCGATCTGTTCTCAGACACCGATCTGTTCGGTTCCTACATCACCTGTTTCCAGTGCAGTAGGGACCTTAACGAGGCCGAGGTCGCCGCCTTGACCTCCCGCCGCACCCTCAAAGCACACGGCAGGCCGACCGCAATGCAGAACTTCAGGCCCGCGGCATAGTCCCGATTGCCTGGAAGCATGGTCAACGTCCTGCCGCCCGAACCCGACGGTCCAAATTAAAGGGGTTGCCGCTTAGCGGCAACCCCTTTAGTGTCATCCCCATGCCCCGCGAGTAATCTCCAGCGCCCCTCCCCCAACCCACCCCGTCTCTAGCCGACCACCTCTCTCCATCCCCTTCCCCCCAGTACCAAACTAGAGGGATGCACCTGCGCCTTGGCGCAGGTGCGTCCCTCTGTTTTTTCTCCCCCTCTCCCTTACAGGCCTGTATAGACCGGGGAGAAGGGTAACAGTTGTTCGGAGAGATAGGTAACACATTCTACAGGCCTAGATCTATGGCAGCGATGGGTTGTATGGAGAAGAAGACGTTCCAGGTTCCATCTCTGGCCCCGGGTCTCAGGGCCACGCACATTCCTCTGAAGGGCTTGCCTACACGAAAGGTCTTTCCGCAGAAGTAGATGCGGCCGTTAGCATCGACAGAACGTACGTGGTCGTCTGCGTCGTACTCGACGGGTGGAAGGGTCTCGGGGAAAGGGCGAGAGCTGATGGTGTATCGGCTGGCAGGGGTATTAAGGTCTAGGGCATGGTGAGGACGCTGGAGGTTGTAGAAGTCTCTCCAGCTGTCGAAGCTGCTCTGACACTGAGAGAGGTCGGTGTAGCTGATGCCCTGGAGCAGTTCAGTCTTGAGGGACCTGTGGAAGCGTTCAAGCTTGCCGAGGGTCTGGGGGTGGTAGGGCCTGCTGTGGATAACCCTGATTCCCAACCGGAGCAGCCATACGGTCAGAGGTGTGAAGGGATGGTCGAGGTCTTTACCCCAGGGAGACCCGTTGTCAACCAGGATAGTGTGGGGCAAGCCATAGAGGCGGAAGATGGAGATGAGATGGTCACGGACAGTCTGAGTCCTCTCGTCTGCGCAGGCCCTGACACCCAGGGAGAACCGGGAATGGTCGTCCAGCACCGTCAATGGATGGCATCTGCCACCCCTGGTGACCGGGATGTGTCCCTTGAAGTCCATCTGCCAGAGGTCGTTGGGTCTAGGGTGCTCGAAGCGGCGGTAGGCCTTGTGCTTGAGGCTCTGCGCCGCCTCTATAAGTCCGTATCTCTTGAGTATGGCCGTTATAGTGCTCTTGGAGGGGACGCCGGTGTGCCCCCTGTCCTTGAGCATCTTGGCCAGCACATGTCCTCCCTTGGTGGGGAGCTCTCTTCGCAGGTCCACTACCAGCTGTTCCATCTCGGCGCTGGTGCGGTTGGGGGAATGATGAGGGCGCCTGGGGAGATCACCCAGACTCCCCTCTCCGCCCTCCAGATGACGCCTCAGCCACTTGTAGCCGGTCTTGCGGCTGATCCCAATGCGCAGACACAGTTCACTCATGTTCACACCCTCGGACTGGGCCAGACTGACAAACTCTCTTCGCTGAGACATGACGGTCTCCACTTTCCATGGCATGGGCATTCTCCTCATAAGGATTTCCATGCCTATTGGTGTAACCCATGTCCCCGAACATGTGTAACCTATGTCCCCGGTCTATACAAGGCCCTAAGGGAGAGGGGGACCAAGGGGGTGAGGGTTCCCCTGTGGGGTGGGGCCGAATCCCTGTAGGGGCGACCGGCGGGTCGCCCTCCTGCATGGGAAAACCGGCACATCTTCAGCCCCTCACATAACTCCATCGCCAGCCGACGCCCCTCACTGTCATTCCGAACGGCAGTGAGGAATCTGGGGAATGGCGGTGCAGGTCTCCCAACCCACCTCGCCATTCACCGACCCCCTTCCCATTCCGATGCCCCGCGAGGAATCTCCAACGCCCATCCCCCAACCCACCCCATCTCTAGCCGACCACCTCTCTCCATCTCCTTCCCTCCAGTACCAAACTAGAGGGATGCACCTGCGCCTAGGCGCAGGTGCATCCCTCTGTTTTTTCTCCCCCTCTCCCTTACAGGCCCTAAGGGAGAGGGGGACCAAGGGGGTGAGGGTTCCCTTGGGGGGCCGGGGGGGAAATCCCCCCGAAAATACTCCCAAAGCCTCTTGATTCCTGTTATATACGTTCTATACTAACGTTCAGACCTAATGTCTACATCCAAACCTCACAACAAAACACTGTCAAACAGGGGACCCGCCAAACCGGGCCCCCGACGCCCCTCTCCCGGGGCGCCTGCTCAAGAGGCGGTTGGTCTCCTCAAGCCCGACCCCCTCGCGGATGCCCGCGGCCGCAGACCGCGGAAGAACCCCCGTACCCGGGCCGCCAGCCAGGGCACGGATGCCCGCGGCACTGAGCCGCGGAAGAGACCCCGCTCCGCCTCACCGGGCGTAGAAGCGGATGCCTGCGGCACTGCGCCGCGGAAGAATCCCCGCTCCGCCTTACCGGGCGTAGAAGCGGATGCCTGCGGCACCGGGCCGCGGAAGAACCCCCGCTCCGCCTTACCGGGCGTAGAAGCGGATGCCTGCGGTACTGCACCGCGGAAGAGTCCCCGTGCCCGGGCTGCCTACCAGGGCACGGATGCCCGCGGCCGCAAGCCGCGGAAGACTTCCCGCCCCGTCGGGCGCGGCCGAAGGCCCAGGGGCCGACGCCCCAACCATCGCCGCTCCCTGTCCCATGTCCCCGCCTCCCTGCCCCGGCTGTCCCTCGACAGCCCGGACATCGAAGGTGAAATCGCCCTCCTCCGCTCGTTGACCAACCGCCTCTTGAGCACGCGCCCCCTGGACTACACCCAGATCAACCGATGCCTCCGACTCATCATCCGGGCCTACACCGCCCAGGCCAAGGCCCCCAAACAGCTCACCGACGAAGAGCAGATCGACAACCTCATCAAGAAGGTCTTCCAGGACAACGTAGACAGGGGTGACCTCGACTTCCGCGACCTCGTCCCCGTCCGCATGGCCCGGCCTGGCGACAAGTGGTGGCCCTGGAGAATGCTCCTCCCCCTGAAGGACCGCTGGCGCTACGGCCTCATCGACCCCGACGAACCCTGGCCCCAGGAAGAAAACGAAAGACTCGCCGAGAGCGAGGCCATGCAGAAGTTCATCGCCAAAGCCTACCTCACCCCCGACTTCCTCAAAGGCCTCGACACCGAAGACGAGGACCCCGACCCCGATGACGACGACTATGACCCAGACCCGGACGACGACGAGGCCCCACCCCACCTAACCGTCATTCCCGACCCCGATCGTGAATCCATCCCCGGCGGCGGGGTTGGGGGGCCTGCCCCCTCTCCCTTGATGGGAGAGGGTTGGGGTGAGGGTGATCCCCTCCCCGGCGGTGGTGCCGCTCATGCTGAGGCCCTCGAAGCGCGAGCGGGGGTCGGCCCGCATACCACCGACCCGTCACCCCATGACGAAGACCCACCCCCACCTCCCCAACCCCGCATCGCCCGAGGCCGCCCCCCTCCCTGACCCCCTCCTTCATCCCACCCCCCGAGCCGGCTGCAAGATGCGCCCACGGCGTGAATCTATCCTCGACCCGTCCTTATGCGTCATCCCCTCCCTTCTCCCCAGTATTGAACTAGAGGCAGAGGTTGGCACTGAAGCGCCAACCTCTGCCTCTAGTTCTTCCCTCCCCCTTAAAGGCCTGTATAGACCGGGGAGAAGGGTAACAGTTGTTCGGAGAGATAGGTAACACATTCTACAGGCCTAGATCTATGGCAGCGATGGGTTGTATGGAGAAGAAGACGTTCCAGGTTCCATCTCTGGCCCCGGGTCTCAGGGCCACGCACATTCCTCTGAAGGGCTTGCCTACACGAAAGGTCTTTCCGCAGAAGTAGATGCGGCCGTTAGCATCGACAGAACGTACGTGGTCGTCTGCGTCGTACTCGACGGGTGGAAGGGTCTCGGGGAAAGGGCGAGAGCTGATGGTGTATCGGCTGGCAGGGGTATTAAGGTCTAGGGCATGGTGAGGACGCTGGAGGTTGTAGAAGTCTCTCCAGCTGTCGAAGCTGCTCTGACACTGAGAGAGGTCGGTGTAGCTGATGCCCTGGAGCAGTTCAGTCTTGAGGGACCTGTGGAAGCGTTCAAGCTTGCCGAGGGTCTGGGGGTGGTAGGGCCTGCTGTGGATAACCCTGATTCCCAACCGGAGCAGCCATACGGTCAGAGGTGTGAAGGGATGGTCGAGGTCTTTACCCCAGGGAGACCCGTTGTCAACCAGGATAGTGTGGGGCAAGCCATAGAGGCGGAAGATGGAGATGAGATGGTCACGGACAGTCTGAGTCCTCTCGTCTGCGCAGGCCCTGACACCCAGGGAGAACCGGGAATGGTCGTCCAGCACCGTCAATGGATGGCATCTGCCACCCCTGGTGACCGGGATGTGTCCCTTGAAGTCCATCTGCCAGAGGTCGTTGGGTCTAGGGTGCTCGAAGCGGCGGTAGGCCTTGTGCTTGAGGCTCTGCGCCGCCTCTATAAGTCCGTATCTCTTGAGTATGGCCGTTATAGTGCTCTTGGAGGGGACGCCGGTGTGCCCCCTGTCCTTGAGCATCTTGGCCAGCACATGTCCTCCCTTGGTGGGGAGCTCTCTTCGCAGGTCCACTACCAGCTGTTCCATCTCGGCGCTGGTGCGGTTGGGGGAATGATGAGGGCGCCTGGGGAGATCACCCAGACTCCCCTCTCCGCCCTCCAGATGACGCCTCAGCCACTTGTAGCCGGTCTTGCGGCTGATCCCAATGCGCAGACACAGTTCACTCATGTTCACACCCTCGGACTGGGCCAGACTGACAAACTCTCTTCGCTGAGACATGACGGTCTCCACTTTCCATGGCATGGGCATTCTCCTCATAAGGATTTCCATGCCTATTGGTGTAACCCATGTCCCCGAACATGTGTAACCTATGTCCCCGGTCTATACAAGGCCCTAAGGGAGAGGGGGATAAGGGGGTGAGGGTTCCCCTGTGGGGTTGGGGTCATACTCCTGGGGATCACGCTACTCGCGCTGCTTCAAATCTGCCGGTCGGCAATTGCAACATCCGCCGATTGAGGGCCGCCGTAGCGTGACAACCCTACCCTATCAACCCCTCCCGCCAGTCCTTGATTATCTCCTGCGCCGCATTGTGCCCCGGCGCCCCCGACACCGAACCACCCGGAAACGCCCCCGACCCGCACAGGTACAGGTTCTTCACCGGCGTTCGGTAGTCCGAATACCCCGCAAACGGACGGAGGGAAAACATCTGGTCGGGCGTGATGTCCCCGTGGTGCATCGTGGCTTCGGTCAGGTAGAACCGGTCCTCTATGTCCCGGGGCCCGAACGCCACGTAATCGATCATGATGTCGTCCAGGTTGGTCATGTAGTCCCTCAGGTGGTTCAGGCATCGGTCGGCAAGGTCCCGCTTGGTGGCCTCATCGTCCCAGCTTCCCTCTGCCAGCTCGTAGGGAACATGCTGGAAGTAGCACGTCATGGCGTGCTTTCCTGGCGGAGCCAGCGAGTCGTCCGTCAGGGACTGCACGTGCAGGAACGTCCAGATCTTGTCCGGCATTTCGCCCCTCAGAGCCTGCACCCGGGACTCCTCTACGAATTCGATCGAAGGTACCAGCCCCAGGAACCCCTGGTCCCGAGTCCCGACCTCCTCTCCTTCGAAGCACTTCCACTCGGGCCTCTGGTTCAGTGCGATGAACACCTTGGCCAGGCTCCCCCTCATCCTCAGGTTCTGCACGTCGCGCTTGATGCTGGGCTGGATATTCTCTCCCGGCACCAGCTTGAGGAAAGTCCTCTTCGGGTCCGCGTTCGAGGCCACCGCCCGCGCCCGGATCACTTCTCCCGTTGTCAGCACGACACCCGTCGCCCGACCGTCCTCCACCAATATCTCCTCTATCTCCGCACCCGTCCTGATCGTCGCTCCCCTCTCCTCCGCCGACGCCGCTATCGCCTGTGTGATTGCCCCCATGCCGCCCCGGCTGAATCCCCATACCCCCTGCACCCCTGTGGCTTCGGCCATGTTCGCCCACATCGCCTTGAACATATTCCCTTTGCTGAACAGGGAGATGTCGTTCCCGGAAGCCGCCAGCCCCGTGGCCATCACCCTCACCGCGTCCGACTCGAAATTGTCCAGCGCAATCTGCCCCGCCGACCCATACATGATGGTCCGGTAGGCCTCTTCTTCCTCGGGAGTCTTGAACTGTGCAGCCAGTTCGGACACCGTCGGAGGCTTCCTCAGGAAATACGGCCGAATGTACTCCATGTACCGCTGCATGAACCGCTGCTGCTCGAAGAACGCGTCCGCGTCCCTCGATGAGAACTTGTCGATCTCCTGCCTCAACAGGTCGGGATCGTTCCAGGCGCAAAGATAAGAGTTGTCCGGGAACAGGAATGTGTAAGGCGGATCGACGCTGTACGGTTCGTACCCGTAGTCCCTCAGCTTCAGTTCTTCAACGACTTTCGGCTGCATCATCCCCAGGAACATCGAGGCTGTCGAGAACCGGAACCCGGGTATCAGCTCCTCGGTCACCGCCGCCCCACCCACCACATCCCGACGTTCCAATACCAGCACGTTGATCCCAGCGTCGGCGAGGTATGCTGCGGTGGTCAGCCCATTGTGCCCACCCCCGACGATTATGATGTCGTACTCTGCTTTTTCAGCCATTTTCTCCTGCCTGCTCTAGTACCTGCTGTATAGACATTCGCCGTCGACGTAGGTGCGTTCCACGGCTATGTCGGTGATGAAGTCAGGGTTAGCCTGCGTCGGGTCGTGCCCCAGCACCACCATGTCGGCCCGTTTCCCCACCTCCAGAGATCCCACCTCTGACTCCCTCCTCAGCGCCGCCGCCCCGTTTATCGTGTACATCCGTAGCGCTTCCATCGGCGTTACTGCTTCCTCGGTCGATACGGCTTCACTTGTCTTACGAGCCACTCTATTCACCGCAGCCCGTATCCCGATAAGCGGGTCCAGGGGCGCACACGGGTTGTCCGACCCTCCCGCGACTGTCAGCCCCGCGTCTATCATGCTTCGGTACGGCTCTATCCCGAACGTCCGGCCCAGTTCTTTGGCCCGGATGGCCTGCCTGTCAGCCCACGTGAAGATGAATGGAGGCTGCACGGAGGCTATCACGTCCAGGGACTTGGCCCTCTCTATTTGCTCCCGGGTCGGCATGGTGAAGTGCTCGATGCGAAAGCGCGGGTCGGAGACCGGTTTCTCCCTGAGCGCCCTCTCAAACGAGTTCAACGCCTGCTCAATCGCCCAGGGCCCGAGACAGTGAATGATCACCTGCATCCCCAGCTTGTGCGCCGAAAGCACCAGTTCGTCCGCCTCCTCCTGCGAGTAGTAGATCGTCCCGACTCGCTCCATCTCTCCGTTATCGTGGCACTTGAAGTTCGCTGCATCTGGAAACACCGGGTCCATGAACATCTTCAATGTTCCACCCCGCAGCCTGTCCGACGTGTCCTCTATCCCCAACTCGCCCCTGGACGCCTCCTCGGGCGCTTTGAAGAAGGTCAGCCCGCCCAACTGCTGCCGGAGAGCTATGGGAATCTTGCCCTGCTCATCCGCCAGCTTGTAAAGGCGGGCCGCATCGGGCGTAACCAGCGCCTCCCCGACCGACGTAATCCCCACAGACAGGTGCTTCATCGAGTTCCGATACACGAACTCCGCCCCACCTTCCCCGTGCCGGTCCACGTGGTCCTTCAGGCACAAGGAATGGACTGGGTCCATCGCCCTTTCCCACAGCTCACCCGACGGCCTTCCCTGGCTGTCCTTCAGAATCTCCCCACCCCGAGGGTCGGGCGTGTTGGCATCTATCCCACCCAGCTCCATCGCCATCGAGTTGGCATAGCAGCTGTGATGAGACCCGTCCATGATGCAGACCGGGTTCTCCGGCGCCGCATCATCCAGGTCCCGACTCGTCAGGTTTCGTCCCTCACTGACGTAGTCGCCATCGAACCCCCACCCGAAAATCCACTGTCCCGGCAGCGCAGCTCCCGCCGCCCGGGCTATCGCATCCTTGATTCCCGTGATACTTCCGTGAGGAGGCGTCCAGCAGTCTACCGACACCGGGTCGAACACCGTCGCCGAGAAATGATTGTGCGGGTCAACGAATCCCGGGATCAGCGTCCGCCCCGCGAGCGGTATTACCTCTGTCCCCTCCGACACCATGCCCGAGACCTCCGCCGTCGCCCCGACCGCTGCTATCTTCCCATCCCTGACCGCGAGGGCCTCGGCCCGCGTCCCGGCCCGGTCCATGGTCATCACGTTTCCGCCGAGGAATACTAGGTCCATCTGGACTCCTCCCGGTTCTCTGAGGATTCGGTCGGGTGCTTTATCGGCCGCTCAGACCGTGGTATTCGATGAACCTGGTAGGCGTCACCCGTATCGTCGCCGATTCCGTGCCATAGTCCCGCCCCGACAGGTATCTGTCGGCGCCTTCTTGCCCCAAATATGACCGAGCAATGTGTTGAATGATCTCAGTGTTGTGCGCCGTCTCCACCCTAGCAATGCCCCTCACCATCACGGCGTAATAAGGGGTCTCTCTCTGGTCGAACACCAGCATCACATTCTCGTTGTTCTGTACGTTCTTGTGCTTCTGTGACCCGATGCCCGTGCTCATCACGAACTCGCCGTCCTCGTAAAGACACCACATGGGGATTGAGTGAGGTCTCCCCTTCGAATCGACGGTCGACAGGATGCCCACCTGCACCTTCTTCAAAAACTCTTCGATCTGCTCCGATGGCTGCATACTCGAATGCCTCTCTATCTCTTGGTTTCGTGGACTTTTTCAGTGGAAGGTCAGGACAACGAGAACCCGTACAACCTCGCTGCGTTACCGCCCACTATCTTCATCTTCTCTTCTTCCGGTATATCCTTGAATATCCGCTCTATCACCTCTCGGGAGTGGGGGAACGTCCCTTCGTCGTGGGGGTAATCGCTGCCCCACATCAGGCAGTCCGACCCCGTAATCTGCCGTGTCAACAACCCTGCCAGATCATCCCCGAACGTCGCGTACCCTTGCCGTTTGAAGTACTCGCTGGGCGGGAGCTCAAGGTGAGGCACAGCCCACATGTGCCTTTTTTCGTGCAGTTCGTCCAGGCACTGGAGCACCCACGCCAGCCAACCAACCCCCGACTCCACCAGGACGAAATTCATCTTCGGGTGCCGACCCAGGACGTTAGACGCTATGAGCATGATGGTCGGGCCCATGGCCGCCGCCATTCCCGTTATGCTCCCGAGATGGTCTTCCCCCACCCCCGTCGCCCGCTCGTACTGGTCTCTTGCTGCCTCAGCCGCCGGGTCCGGTCCCGAGGTGAACACATGGAAGGCCAGGGGCATACCCAGCTCCTCCGCCGTATCCCAGAAGGGCTCGTAGTCCGGGTGATTGTAGGGCTTGGTCGGCATCTCGCACGGCAGCGACAGACTCTTGTAGCCCATCCTTGCAACCCGCTTCGACTCCCCAATCGCATCCTCGATGTTCAGCATGGGAATCTCGGCGGTTATGGCGAAGGTGTCGCTGTACTCACCGAATACCTCGTGGTGGTAGTCGTTGTACAACTCCGCCAGGGCCTTCTGGTAACCGGCATCCGGTGACGCGAACATCTTGAAAACGGCCTGGGGATATATGACCTCCGCGCTCACGCCGTCCTTCGCCAGGTCTTCCCTCCTCAGTTCGACGTTCATGCCCCCCTCCCGATGCTGCTGCCGCCCGAGGTCCTCGCCGTCCCGCCAGTACCTCTGCATGTCGTCCTCATTCAGCGGGTTGGGAGCGTAAACCGGCATCGGGGCCTGGCCTTCGAATACCATAAACCTCTCACCGTTTATCGTCTCCTCGTGGGGCGCCCGGGCCCGATACTCGGCCGGCAATCTCTCATATATCTCCGCCGGTTCGTTGCTGTGTGAGTCCGCTGATATGACCTTGTAGTCCGACATCTCTCCTCCTGACGTCCGGGCCCCTAGTTCACCGAGAACCCGTAAAGCCTCGCCGCATTTTCACCCACTATCTTCCGCTTCTCGTCCTCCGGCACGTCCTTGAATGTGCGCTCGATCACCTCTCGGGAGTGGGGGAAGGTGCCTTCGTCGTGGGGGTAGTCGCTGCCCCACATCAAGTTCTCCACCCCGATCACGTATCTGGTCATCAGCCCAACCTGGTCGTCCCCGAAGGTCGCATAACCCTGACGGTGGAAGTACTCGCTGGGCTTCATGTTCAGCTTGGGCTGGGCCCACATGTGCCGCTTTATCTGCATCTCGTCCAGTGTCTGCAGCACCCAGGCCAGCCACCCCACCCCTCCCTCCACCAGCACGAACTTCATCTCCGGATGCTTCTCCAGCGCCCCCGATGCCACCAGAAGCGTCAGGGGGTTCATGGCGTGGGCCATATCTATGATCTCGGTGAACAGGTCCTCCCCTGGACCGCCGGCTATTCTGCCGGTGCGGGGCTGGTCGCTCGGGCCCTTGGTGAATACGTGAAAGGCCACGGGCACGCCTGTCTCCTCGGCCAGGTCCCAGAACGGGTCGTAGTCCGGGAAGTTGTATGGCAGCAACGGCATGCTGATGGGCACCGAGAAGGATCGTCCTCCCAGCCCCGCCACCCGCTTCGCCTCCTCTATCGCCATCCCGATATCCACCATCGGCAGCAGCGCCGACGTCACAAACTTGTCCGAATGCTCACCGAATATCTCGTGGTACCAGTCGTTGTACAGACTGGTCATGGCCCTCTGAAACCTCGGGTCCGGTGACGCAAACGCCTTGAAGATCCCTTGCGGGTAGATCACCTCCCCCGACACCCCATCCTCCTCCAAATCCGACAATCTCACCGGGATATCGATGCCCCCGGCCAGGTCGTTGGGGTTGCTGGCGATAAGCTCCTGCCCCTCTTCCGCGTCCCGGAAGAACCGGCGCATGTCTTCTTCAGTTAGCGGATTGGGCGCATCCAATGGCAAGTCGCCCGCCCCCTCAATCCTCAGGTATCGGTGGCCGTCCTCCATCACCTCCCGAGGGGCTCGGGCCTGGTATTCTTCCGGGAGCCGTTCGTACAGCTCGACAGGCTCATTCGCATGAGAATCCGCGGAAATCACCATGTAGTCTGCCATTTGACCCGCTCCTTTCCACAACAGTCCGTCCTGCGCCCCCGTTCCGCCGATTGTACCAGCCTTCAAACCCCCCGTGCTAAAATCGCTCCACGGAGTCACCATGGTAGCCACAGACAACAACAAGTTTCGGGCCCTCCCGAGCGTCGACAAAATCCTCGCCGCTAGGGAGTCCCGGGCCCTTGCCCAAACCTACTCCCACGACGCCTTGGTTGCCCTGGTCCGGGACTCCCTCCAGGCCGCTCGCGTGGGCATTTCTGATGGAGGCCAGGTACCCTCCCTCCAGGCCCTCGTCGCGGAGATAGAAGATCGGGCCCGGGCTCTGTGGCAGCCCTCCCCTCGACAGGTGATTAATGCTACGGGGGTGATCATCCACACCAACCTCGGCAGGGCGCCCCTGAGCGAAGAGGCTGCCCGAGCCGCAATGCAGGCAGCTGCCGGGTATTCCGACTTGGAAGTCAACCTCGAAAAGGGCCAGCGCGGGGGCCGGGACGCTACCCTCAAGTACCTCGTCACCCGGCTTACCGGCGCCGAATCTGCCCTCGCCGTAAACAACAACGCCGCTGCCCTCCACCTTATCCTGAGCGTCCTGGCCCTGGGCAGCGAGGTCATCGTCAGCCGCGGCGAAGCTGTAGAAATTGGCGGTGGCGTCCGCGTCCCCGACATCATGAAAGCCAGCGGCGCCCGCCTCGTTGAGGTTGGTACCACCAACCGCACCTACCTCTCCGACTACCGCAACGCCATCACCGAAAACACCGCCCTCCTCCTCAAGGTCCACACCAGCAACTTCAAGGTCATCGGCTTCACCGAAGCCCCCGATACCCGTGACCTCTCTACCCTCGCCCGGGAATCCGGCATCCCTCTAGTCCACGATGTCGGCAGCGGCTGCTTGGTCGACACCCGGCAATTCGGCCTCTCCGAAGAGCCGACACCCCAGGACAGCATCTCAGCAGGCGCAGACCTCGTCGCCTTCTCCGGCGACAAACTTCTCGGTGGCCCCCAGGCAGGAATAATTGCCGGTCGAAACGACCTTGTCTCTCGACTCTCCCGTCACCCCCTCGCCCGCGCCGCCCGCATCGACAAGATGACCATGGCCTCCCTCACCGCCACCCTTGTGCATTACTTGAAAGAAGAACACCTGGAGAAGGTGCCTGTCTGGCGCATGATTTCCATGCCCTCTTATACCATCAAGACTCGGGTTGAAGCCTGGCAAGAGCAGGTCGGTCGAGGTTCCTCCGTCGTCGCAACTAAATCCACCATAGGTGGAGGCAGCCTCCCCGGCGACACCCTACCCTCCTCGGCCTTGCAGCTCCGCCCCTCTGATGACAGCTCCGTAAACTCCCTCGCCCACGCCCTCCGCACTGCCCCGACTCCCGTCATCGGCCGCATCGAAGACGATGCCCTGTTACTCGACCCCCGCACCGTCCTCCCCGACCAGGAACCAGCCTTGCTAGATTCCGTGACTAGAGCACTCTCAAGCTCCCCCGACTAGCCCATGAGCCCTACCCTGAAACTGACCGAGACCTACCGCTGCCTTACCTGCAAGGCATCCCGGGTTGAGGCCGTGGGCTGGGGCCAGAGACAAGGTGAATGCCAGACCTGTGGCGGTTCTGCCTTTCTGGTTGGGACCCTTGATCCGCCTCCGCTGGAGGTCCACCTTCGATACATGCGGGTCGAGGAGGCTCTTATCAAGCTGGACAAGTACCTCGACACGGCTTTTGTCTCGGGGTTGCATCACGTCCGCATCGTGCACGGCAAAGGGCTAGGCAAGGTCCGCGGTGCGGTGCTGGAGTGGGTCGAGAATCATCCCCACGTGGAATCCTTCCGCGGCGCTCAGTTGGAAGAGGGCGGATGGGGGGTCACTTTGGTAACCTTGGCGCATTGAATGCAAGGTGGTCGGGGTAATGATCGGTCAGAGAAAGGATTTGTTCGACGCCTCCACCGAGGCCCAGCTCGTCCGCGATGCCCCTCTCGCCGCCCGCATGAGGCCCGTCACCTTCGACGAGTATGTTGGTCAGGAGCACCTCATCGGCAAGGGTCGGGCCCTGCGCGCCAGCATCGAGGCTGACCGCCTTCCCTCCATCGTACTCTGGGGACCACCCGGCAGCGGCAAGACCACCCTCGCCCGGCTCATCGCCTCCCACACCCAGGCCAGCTTCAGACAGGTCAGCGCGGTCGGGTCAGGGGTAGCCAAGCTGCGGCAGGTCATCAAGGACGCTAAAGAGCTTCGCGGCATGTACCGCCGCAACACTATCCTCTTCATCGACGAGATCCACCGCTTCAACAAGGCCCAGCAGGACGTCGTCCTTCCCCACGTCGAGGACGGAACGGTAACCCTCATTGGCGCCACCACCGAAAACCCATCCTTCGAGGTGATCGCCCCGCTCCTGTCCCGCTGCCGAGTCTTCACCCTGAAACCACTGGACGAGTCCCAGGTCCGCACCATAGTCCAGCGCGCCCTGACCGACGAAAAGAGAGGCCTCGGCCGAGACAACATCACCCTGCAACCCGACGCCCTCGACCGCCTCGTAGACCTGTCCGGCAACGACGCCCGCATAGCCCTCAACACTCTTGAACTGGCAGCCTCCGTAGCCTCTGCCACCAGCAACCGCAACATCGACGTGGATGCCATCGACGATGCACTCCAGCGCCGCACACCCAGGTACGACAAGGGCGGAGACCAGCACTACGACACCATCTCCGCCTTCATCAAGTCCCTCCGGGGTTCGGATCCCGACGCTGCTCTCTACTGGATGTCCCGCATGATCGAGGCAGGCGAAGACCCCCTCTTCATCGTCCGCCGCATGGTAATCCTCGCCGCCGAGGACGTGGGTCTCGCCGACCCCCAGGCCCTTGTCGTAGCAGTCGCCGCGCAGCAGGCCGTCCACTTCGTCGGCATGCCCGAGGGCTTCATCCCCATGGCCGAGGCTGCCGTCTACCTCGCCACAGCCCCCAAGAGCAACTCCTCCTACGCAGCCTACCTGAAGGCAAGAGAAGATGTGGAGAGCACCCACCACCTCCCCGTGCCCCTCCACCTGAGAAACGCCACCACCGGCCTCATGAAAGCTTCCGGTTACGGCAAAGGCTACAAGTACGCCCACGACTATGCGGGCCATTTCGTGGAACAGGAGCATCTCCCGGAAGAGCTCAAAGGCCGCAGCTACTACCAGCCCTCAGGCCAGGGCTTCGAGGCAGAGATCGAGAAGAGAATGAAAGGCCACCGGCCCCCAAACCGGCATTCCCGAGAAGTCGGGAATCCAGGTGGGAAGTAAAGGGCTGGTTAGCTAGCTAGGTCTCTCGCTATACCCGCGGCAGCACCTTCTCCGCTATCACGTCCAGCAAGTCCGTATCGTCGTAGTCGTAGAGCTGGAATATCACCCGAGACGCCCCCGCCTCACCATAGGCCAGTATCCGCTCTACCACCCGCTCCGGAGTCCCGACTATGAACCCCTTGTCCATCAATTCCTCGGGGCTCGCGTCGCCAACGTCCTTCCTCGACTGAAGCATCCCCGCAACTACACCCAACCGACGCGCATACTCCCCGTCGTCCCGACCAATGATCCCCGTCGCCGCCAGGGAAGTTGTTATCTCCCCCATGTCCCGACCAGCCTTACTGCATGACTGGTACAGCAACTCCCGCTTCGCAACAAACCCCTCAACCGTGAGGTTTATCCCGTTCCACTCCTGGGCGTATTTCCCCGCTATCGGTATCGTCCGCTTCTCTCCGTTCCCACCTATCACAAAGGGCGGGTGGGGGGATTGCGTCGGCTTGGGATAAGACGTGGCCCCCTCCAGCGTGAAATGCTGGCCCTCGAATGTGGCGTTGTCCTCAGTCCACAGGGCCTTTATCACCTCTATGCCCTCTTCCAGCATCCCGTACCGCGTCTTCCAGTCGTAGAAGGGTATCCCGAAGGCCGTGTGCTCTGGCACGCACCACCCTGCCCCCAGTCCCATTTCTAGCCTGCCCCCCGATAACTGGTCTATGGATGCCGCCATCTTGGCTAGGACGCTCGGGTGCCGGAATGTCATCGGCGTCACCATCGCCCCGAATCTAATCCGTTCGGTACGCGTGGCTAAGGTCGTGAAAGAGACCCAGGCCTCCAGCGCCTCCTTGTCCGCCCCGAGCACCAGGGGTTGCAGGTGGTCGGACCTCCACAGCGACTCAAATCCCAGCCCCTCGCACCAGTCCACCCAGTCGTGCCATTTCTCCCAGGTGAGGTCTTCCTGACCCTCCAGCATTATCCCAAGCTTTACCATGTCAGGTCTCAGTTCATTATCGAACGGAACGCCTCTACCGTCTGGCCCACGTCCGCTTCGTCTATACCGTAATGGGTCACCAGCCGCAGGTTGCCCCCGCCCCTGTCCAGTGCCAGCACGCCTTTCTCCTCGAGGGCGGTGGTCACGCCACCGTTGGGGAACTCCTTTTCGACGTCTACCATTATCATGTTGGTCTGCACCCGCTCCAGGTCCAGGCGCAGGCCCGGGATCTCGGCCAGCCCCTCCGCTATCGCCCGAGCATTGGCGTGGTCCTCCGCCATCCTCTCAATCATTGTATCCAGCGCCACTATCCCCGCCGCCGCAATGATCCCCGCCTGCCTCATGCTCCCGCCCAGCGCCTTTCGAATCCGTCGGGCCTTGTAGATGAACTCCTCCGACCCACACAGCACCGACCCCACAGGGCAAGAAAGCCCCTTCGAAAGGCAGAAAGTCACTGAGTCGAATGGCTCCGTAAGCTCACTTGCCTCCATGCCCAGGGCCACCGACGCATTGAACAGCCGGGCCCCGTCCAGGTGCATCGGGAGTTCGTGCGCCTCGGCGACCTTGGCCACCGCCCCAATCTTCTCAAGCCCGAGCGGCCTTCCCCCGGTCAAATTGTGGGTGTTCTCCAAGCACACTAGCGCGGTGTGCGGGAAGTGCTGATTTTCCGGCCGGATAGAGCCCTCTATGTCCAGCGCATCTAGGCTTCCATCTTCTGCTGTCGGCACAGTCCTGACGTGCACCCCCCCGAACGCCGATACCCCTCCCGCCTCATACAGGTAACTGTGGGACTTGTTCCCCAGTATGACCTCGTCTCCCCGCTGGCAGTGAGAAAGGATCGCCGTCAGGTTGCCCTGGGTGCCGCTGGACACCAGCACCGCCGCTTCCTTGCCCAGCTTTTCCGCAGCCATCGCCTCCAGGCGGTTGACCGTCGGGTCCTCTCCGAATACGTCATCCCCGAGGCTTGCGTTGGCTATTGCCTCTCGCATCTCGGGGGTGGGCTGTGTGACCGTGTCGCTCCGAAGATCGACAATTCTCATAAGGGGATGGACCTCCGCAACAGATAACCCATTCTAGCATCGCGGGTTGAGCCCTGCTACCTCGGCTCATATCATGTCTCCAACCCGGGCAGGACGAGAGACAACATGAACAGAAAGAATGTCACCTTCCTTTCCGGCCCTTTGACCCTTGAAGGCATCCTCACTCTGCCGGCCGAGCCTCAATCCGGCCCTCGACCCGCGATTGTCATAGCCCACCCCCACCCCCAGTACGGCGGTGATATGAACAACGGTGTGGTCGTGACCCTCGCACAAAAGCTGTCCGGGCTCGGAGTCCCGACCCTCAGGTTCAACTTCCGTGGTGTAGGCCGCAGTGAAGGTTCCTACGACGATGGCCGTGGCGAACTCGAGGACCTGAAGGCCTCTGTCTCTTTCCTCTCTACCGTCGATGGTATTGATACCGATAGTCTCGCCCTCGCCGGCTACTCCTTCGGTGCGGAGATGGTCATCCGACTCGCCGCCCAGTCCCCCTGTCCGACGCCCCTCGTCGCCGTTTCCCCTGTGGTCTCCAGTGTCACAGGCAAGCGTTGGCGGTCGATTCCTGGACCCAAGCTCGTCATCTGCGGAGACTCCGACGCCTTCCTCCCCGCCGACAGGCTGATAGCCTCAGTCCCTACGGAGGAGCGCCACATCGTCTCTGGAGAAGACCATTTCTGGCTTCGTAAGCTGAGCGAAATGGCAGACGTCGCCGGAGATTTCTTCCTGAAGCAGTTTTCTCTAACTCCACCAGCCCCCCAGCCCTGTTAATTGTTGGCTCAGACCGTTTATCCGTGGCAAGGGGTTCGGGCGTCCCCCGTGATAACATTTACCTGTTCGGTACTAGCCATGAAAGCCCGATTCGCCAACGCGCTCAAACAGCGCCGCACCCTCTTCCTGTTCGCCTACTGGGCCTTCATCCTCGCCTTCGACCAGATAACCAAGGCCGTCATACGCGCCACCATGAGCGTTGGCGAGTCCATCCCCGCGGACGCCCCGGTCCGCCTCACCTACGTGCGGAACACGGGCAGCGCCTTTGGCCTGTTCCCGAACCAGACCCTTGTTCTGACCATCGCTGCAGCCGTGGGCGTGATCGTCATTGCCTACGTTCTGCTCCGGCAAGGAAGGGCAAGCAACCTCCTCGCCATCAGCTTGACTATGCAGCTTGCAGGTGCCATCGGAAACCTCATCGACCGCATATCCTACGGCTACGTGGTCGACTTCGTGGACTTCCGCTTCTGGCCCGTGTTCAACGTCGCCGACTCCTCCATCACCATCGGGTTCCTCCTCCTCGCCGCAGCCCTGCTATTCAGCCGGGACTCCAAGGACAAAGCTGCAGATGGCTCTCCCCCGTGACCCCAGCACCGACCCCCGGCTTTCCAAAGAGCGACTGGACAGGCATCTCGCTGCCCTCTACCCAGACCTCTCTCGTTCTGCCATCCAACATCTGATCGCCGAGGGAAGGGTCCGAGTCAACGGGCAGATCGCCAAAGCCAGCCACAGGCTGAAACCAACCGACACCCTCCAAATGGACCCCACCCCCGACCCGTTCCCGTCTCCCTCCCCCAGCCCCATAACCCTGAACATCATCTATGAAGACGATCACCTGCTCGCCGTTGACAAGCCCGCCGGCCTCACCACCCACCCCGCCCCGGGCCACCAGACCGGGACCCTTGCCAACGCACTCCTCTCTTACCTGCCCGACCTCGTGGGAGTCGGAGACTCGTCAAGACCCGGCATCGTTCACCGCCTAGATAAAGACACCTCCGGCCTCCTGCTTGTGGCTAAGACTGAGGCCGCCTATCGAGACCTCTCCGCCCAGTTCAAGAAACGCACCATCACCAAGACATATATCGCACTCGTTCATGGGTCGGTGTCCCCGCCCGATGGTATCATCCAAGCCCCCGTTGGTAGACACTTCACCCGACGCAAGGAGATGGCAGTGGTCCAAGGCGGACGGGACGCCGAGACCCGCTACAAAACCATCACCCCCTTCGACGGCTATACCCTATTGAATGTCATACCTCACACCGGTAGGACCCACCAGATAAGGGTACACATGGCCGCCATCCGCCACGCCGTAGTCGGCGACGCCACATATGGCAAACGACATCCGGAGCTAATACGCCACTTCCTCCACGCCGCCTCCCTTAAATTCAGCCACCCATTCTCCGGTAAGGAGATGGAGTTGAGGTCTCCCCTGCCCCGGGACTTGTCCAACTTCCTCGATTCGTTAAGCTATACCAACCGCTAAGGTTCCCGACCGACCATGCATGACAAGAACGTAAGGGTTAGATACGCCCCAAGCCCGACCGGCATACCCCACGTCGGCAATATCCGCACCGCCCTCTTCAACTGGCTCTTTGCCCGGCATAACGGCGGCAGCCTGATCGTCCGCATCGAGGACACCGATCAGGCCCGCACCCAGGAAGGCGCAATTCAGGCTATCCTCGAAAGCCTGCGCTGGCTGGATATTGACTGGGACGAAGGCCCCGAGGTCGGGGGTGATTTCGGCCCATACCTCCAGTCGGAACGCCTGGACATTTACGATCACTACGCCCGCAAACTCCTGGAAAGTGACGCCGCATACCACTGCTACTGCTCCGCGGAGCGCCTCAAAGCCGCCAGGGACGAGCAGTCGAGGCTGAAGCAGATGCCCGTCTACAACGGCCGTTGCAGGGACGTATCCGAAAACGAGGCCAGGGCCAACGGAGACGCAGATGTCCCCGTCGTCAGGTTCCGGGTCCCGACCGGACGCACCATCACCTTCAACGACCGCATTCGCGAGAAAGTCTCTTTTGACTCGGATATCCTCGGTGATTTCGTCCTTATCAAAACCGACAAATTCCCCACATACCACATGGCCAACGTGGTAGACGACCACCTGATGAAAATTTCCCACGTCCTGCGCGCCGAGGAGTGGCTTTCCAGCACCCCCCGCCACCTCCTCCTATACGAGGCCCTCGGCATAACCCCTCCCCAGTACGGCCACCTCCCCATCATCCTTGGCCCCGACCGCTCCAAGCTCAGCAAGCGTCACGGCGCCGCCGCCCTCCTGGACTACCGGGGACTCGGGTTCGTCCCCGACGCCATGGTCAACTACCTGGCCCTCATGGGCTGGTCCCTCGACGACCACACAGAGCTCTTCGCCCGGGAGAAGCTGGTCGAACATTTCACCCTTGAGCGGGTTGGAAAGACCGGCGCAATCTTCGATATTACGAAGCTCAGTTGGATGAACGGCGTCTACCTCCGGGACATGCCCGCAGGCCGTTTCGTTGAAGAGGCACTGCCCATCCTGGAATCAAAACTCCCGCCGGCCGTCCCTCGACCCCTGGACAAGGCCTACGCCGAACGCGTCCTTCCCTTGCTTCAGGAGCGAATCAAGACTCTCGAAGATCTCCCGGATATCGCCGATTTCTTCTTTAGAAACGAGATTTCCCATGACCCTGCCGCCCTCATCCCCAAGAAGATGGACCGGGATGCCACCATTGCCGCTCTGAAAGCCGCAATGAACAACCTCGCAGGTCTGGACTCCTGGGCCCCCGACTCCTTGGAAGCCCTCCTCCGCCCCCTCGCCCCGGAGCTGGGAATCAAGACCGGCCAGCTCTTCAGCGCCCTCCGTGTAGCTGTCACGGGCCGCACCGCCGCTCCTCCCCTCTTCGACACCATGTCCGTTCTGGGCAAGGAGCGGTGCATGATGCGTATTAAAGACGCCGTCGGTCTCCTGGCCTCCCCAGTAGACTCCGCAAGCTAGCTGGCCCACACCTTAGACTTGGCTGCAAGAGTTTGTTAATATGAAGGCGCACTGGGGAATCGTCTAGTGGTAGGACAGCGGACTCTGGATCCGTAAGCCCAGGTTCGAATCCTGGTTCCCCAGCCAACTTTCCTCTTCCACTCTGGCTCCAGCAAGCTCTATCATTGTGTCGTAATTCCTCAACCAACTATTACCTGATAGCTCATGCCCCCCCTCCCCGCACCCCTACCCCACATCCTCAAAAACAGCTTCGTAATCCGGTTCACCATGACCCGGCGCAAGTCTGGTGGCCTTCGCACCGTCGAGACCACCTACTACTGGAACGGCGACAATGAAGTCGTGCTGTCGGGCTATCCCGGGCGTCGGGACTGGGTGGCCAACATGGCCGCCGACCCCACCGTCACCCTCCACACCGTCGAGTTCGAGCCCTGGTTCGACATCCCCGGCCAAGCTCAGGTTCTCTGGAAGACCAACGAACGGCTCCCTCACATCTTCAATTTCATAGACCGCTGGGCCGAAAGACCCGGCTTCCCCCGCCGCCGATTCGCCTTTGCCCTCGGCGCTATCAAGCTCAACCGCAAGTTGCGGCTTCCTTGGTGGGGGCCCTTCTGGTTCGCCCGCAAGGTCCTCGATAACATGCCCTGCGTAGTCGTCACCTTCATAGGCCCCCCTGTCCCTCGTCCCCACGGCCCCCCTCCCCTCTCCGAACCCCGACCTCACTGATGGCTGGGCGCAATCAGTGCCCGCCGCCGAACAGGCCGGCAAGCCTGGAGCATTAGTTGGGAACAAATCCGGTTTGCTCTGCGTCTTACGGATGCAGGCCCGAGACCCTAGTGCCCTTTTGGAAGGTTGTAACATGAAGAAGAAATTGAGCAATTTGCTGTTTCTCAGTGTGGCAGCCTGGTTGTTCCTATTGCCGGTCTTGGCTTGCCAGCAGTCCACCCCTACACCCACCATTGCACCGCCTCCGGCCACCGGTGCTCCGGCCACAATACCATCAGTTGACGGCCCCACTCCCACCCGCGCATCCGGCAACGAAATAGTGTCCGGGCGCACGCCAAACGCTTCCGTAAGGGGGACCGTCACCTACAGAGAAAGCCTGGAGCTTACCCCGGACGCAGTCCTGGTAGTCGAGCTGCGAGACGTCTCCTTGCAGGATGCGTCGTCAGTCCTGATCGCCCGACAGACCATTTCCTCACCTGGCCAAGTGCCCATCGAATACGAAGTCAGATACAACCGTGACGACATCAACCCCCGAAACACCTACGGCATCAGCGCCGAAATCATAGAGTCCGACGGTCGGCTCGCTTTCATCAACGACACAGCGCATGACGTGATCACGAGAGGCAACCCCAACCGAGTCGACATGGTGTTGGTCCTCGTGCAGCCCCCTCCCGACCTGATTGACGAATCCAACCCCGACTGGCGACAGTGGGTGGAAGTCCCTGTGAGTGTCGTATCTGCCAATCTCATCCCCAACGAGCCCGACAACTACCTAAGGGTCAACTACTACCAGTCCACCATCGAAGGCTGCGCCCGTCCCGGCAGCCAGTCCTTCGAAATGGACGGCAACGACATCCTTGTTAGCGTCACCTTGATGCAGCCTCCTCCCACCGCCTGGGCCATCCCCTGCCACGAGCAGGTTGTCGAGTTGGACACCATCCTCCACCTTGGCGATGAAATCCAGCCCGGACAGTCCTACCGTGTGATAGTCAACGACCGTGTAGTCATGGCATTCTCCATCCCTTCCCCCGACCTCGGCTACACTCACATTGTCGAATCGCTGATTGAAAGCTGGGATCTGGAGATATTGGAAACCGACCCTGTCCAGCGCCAATTGCGCATCGTGTCGGGCCTGCCCACCGGAAGCGGCTGCTCCTGGTTCAACGGCTACGAGCTTCGCCGGAACAATGAAGGCGATTTCCACGTAGTAATCACCCACCGCGAAATCTCCGACCCCTCCATCGTCTGCACAACGGAGTACCGCTCCGTCGAGACTGTTGTCCCCCTCGGCTTGGACTTCGTTGCCGGCCAGATCTTTTCCATCAGCGTGAATTCAGAGCCCGCCCGCACTTTCGAGGCCAAGTGACCCTAGCCGCTACCCGTCCGCTCCTGCTCCAGCCAGGCCACCGCTAACGGTCACGATCACACTGTCCGTGGCTATTCCCCCGTTCCCGTCCGAAACGGTCAGGATCAACTCCACCGTCATCGACGATTCGCCGAGGTCCGACGCCGACCACACTGTACTTTCCTTGCTCCCGTCCACAAAGTGCCCGACATCCGGCAGCGCCGACCAGGAAAAAGAAAGAGTGTCGCCATCGGGATCGCTTGCCCTGCCCGAGAGCGTCAAGATGCCGCACCCATTTATGATTGCCAAGTCCGGCGACACGTAGACCGCAGGCGGGCTATTTTCCCCCGCCCCCACTCGCCCCGACACCCCAGTGGCGCTCTTGTCCGGGCCCCGACGGTCGGTATAGCTTGCCGTAACCCTCAGATAATTGTCCTTGTCCTCGACTGTCGGTACATAAGATGCTCCTTGGGCATCAGTGATTGCCGCCCACGGCCCGTCAACGCTCTCTGAACGTTCCCAGACCCATGAAGTGACATCGGTATCGTCTACTAAGCCCGCTGTATTCGACGTCTCGTAGTTGTCCGGGTCCAACACCCCCACCCGCACCTCCTCCCCGACCCTCAATCCCTGCGCAGAGAAGCCCACTGCCCCAACCTCCTCCACGTCCCTGACCCTTATCGTGACCGGAAGGGTGATGTCAATGGCATCATCGATCTCTCCCTCTTCGTCCCGACCGTCCGTTATAGCGACTTCTACCGCATATTCAACCTTCGCTTCGTAGTCCAGCGTCGTTCCGGCAGCCACCGATATCTGTCCCGTATCGTCAACATTAAATAACGCCGCATCCTTGCCTTCCAGCGTATATGTCAGGGGGTCGCCATCTTCGTCCGTTGCAGCAACTGGAACTCCAACTTTAGCTCCCACAACTGTTCCTTCATCAACATCCCGCTCCCCGCTCTCTTCATCCGGAAAGATAGGGACTCGGTTGAATGCAGGCACGATGAATTCCACGCTGTCCGACGCCGTCAGCCCGAGTTCATCAGTCGCAGTGAGCGTAAGCGTGAAAGTCTGGTCTACATCGCTTGCGGCAGGCGCGGTCCACTCCGCGTCCTTTACCGACCCATCGGCAAAGCTCCCTCCCCCCGACCACTCGTATTGCAGTCCCCCCGCCTCCGGGTCCGACGCCCTCGCCCCCAGCATCACGGCCTCCCCTCCATTCACAACTCCCCCCACGGACGTGATTTCCACTCTCGGGGGTTGGTTGGCCTCCACCGTGACCGTCACCTCGACCGTTGTCACTCCCGTAGGTGTCCCGTCATCAGTCACCGTCAACATCAGAGTTACCGACTGCTCAGCAGAAAGGGGCGCGGGCGCCGTCCACGTCGTATCCTCAACGGTAGCATCGCCGAAAATTCCAACGTTGGCAGGATCAGTTGTCCATGCGTAGGTCAAGGTGTCGTTGTCGGAGTCGGTGGATGTGCCATCCAGGTTGATAGTGCTTCGGCCAGACACCACAGGCGTCGAGGGTGTCGTGGAAACAGTCACCACCGGTTTGCTGTTCTGATCTTTGATCGTTACGGTAACGCTTTTTGTCTCTGGCTCAATGTCTACTGTGCTCCTGTTCGCCGTGCCCAATTCCACATTGAACGTCTCTTCATCCTCATCCATATCGTCAGTTAGTATTGTTATCCCTAAAGACTTGGAAGCCCGGTACAAGGTGTCGCCGTCTTCCTCCACCTCCTCAAAATCCGCCTCTTTAAATATGAGGCTACTTGCCACCAAGGTATAGTCCTCGCCGGCCGTTGCCGTGCCGTCTGATGTAGAAATGGGTATCGACACTTGACCATGTGGCATCCTGGCGTCATCTGTAGTCACACTCACCGTTGCCGTGATGTTTCCTGTCCCCTCCCCGACCGGATTCGGGGATACGGCCAAGCTCGCAGTGGATTCAGGAAAATCGTCGTCCCGCACAACTATCGAAGCTGTGCCCTTATCGCTGTCAATGTCGTACCACGATTCGGGCTTGATGGACATCTCAATGCTGGAATGCTTTTCCCATACGACATCCCCAACCGTTTCCACCATGAAGACCAAAGATGTTTGGTCGACTTCAATGGTGCGCAATGGAAAGGTTCCCTCAACCGAGTCCGGCAGCATATCCCCGTGCCCCCCACCCTCTACAATGTCCACTTCATCCATTCCTACCCTCACCTCCAGCGGGTCACCCGCCGCTTCAGACCTGCTCACCTCGAATTTCAAGGTGTCATCCTCAGTGGCGAGACCGACAGTAACTGCGCGAATACTCACCGTTGGCTTAGCCCTTGTGAAGACCAGCGTGTAGTTCTGCATATCGTCGCCCTTCTCCACCCTGATCTTGATAGTCGTACTGCCGATGTTCAGATATACCTGGTGGCCCTCCGCCATGTCATCAAGATCGCCATAGTCATTGTCTGAAGAATCCAGGAACGATACCTCAGCCCCCGACTCCGCCATCACGTTTATCGTTGCCAGGTGAGTCCCATACCCGACATCCGGAACGGTGTACGCATTTTGGCCGGGGGAGAATGCGGGCGTAAGGGCCCCCTGACTCACGGACAAGGCTGCCAGTACCGGAAGATCGTCATCGGTAATCGTTACCGTTACCGACTTGGAATCCTCCTCCGAAGTGATCAGGGTATCGGAGGGTGTCCCGAGGGCCAGGGCGAACGTCTCGTCCTCCTCGTCCAGCGTGTCCTGCAGGATAAGAACGTCCACCGACTTCGAAGCCCGAAACCTTGCTTCCTCATCCACCTCCACCCCCGAGAAATCTCCCTCCGCAAATGTAAGGTTCGTTTCTAATGCGGTGAAGTCCGAACCTGCCGTGGCTGTCCCATCAGAAGTGGTCACGGGAATCGTGACCCGATCGTGAGGCAACTTGTCTCCCCTGGTAGTAACCGTAACTGTGGCCACGGCCTTCCCATCCCCCTCCCCCACCGGATTGGGAGCCACGCTGAGCGCCGCCACCGAGGCCACGAACTCATCATCCTGTACCAGTATCGAAGTTCTGCCGTTGGTTGGGTGAACAGTGTAAGAATCGTCCTCAACCAACTTGATTTCGACCCTCGAATGGTCCTCCCAGACGCGGTCCGAAACAGTCGTGACCTCGACCGTGGCCGTAGTTTCGTTAGCCGGGATGGTGACAGAGTGCGTAGTGCCTTCCTGAGAGTCGGGCAGAATGTCCCCCGGGTCGACACCCACGCTGGCGCCAACCTCACCCAGTGCGAACTTTACGGCCACGACATCCCCGGCCGCCGATGAACGCATCACCTCAAACTCTATCTCGTCGCCTTCTATCGCTGGCTCGACGGTCAGGGCCCGGACGCTCACAATTGGCTTTGCCCTTGTGATGGACAGGGAATAGTCTTGAGCATCGTCACCCTTGGAGACCCTTATTTTCACCACCGTCACCCCGACGATTAGATACACCTGGTGACCAATGGCCATGTCATCCAGGTCTCCAAGGACGCTGTCCGAAGAATCGAGAAATTCAATAGAGCTCCCCGACTCCCCAACGGCAGCAATAGTTAACCGGTCATTTTCATATCCACCGTCAGGCACGGCGTAGGACCGGATGTCGGGTGAAAAAGCAGGTGTGAGAGTCCCTGCGCTTACACTAAGGCTGGTAAGAGTCGGCGCCGAAGTCGGCGGTTCATCGTCGTCCGTGATAGTGACGGATACCGTCGAATCATCAGCCTCAACGCTTATCGGAGACCCCATTTCTGTGCTGGCGATGATATTGAACGTCTCGTCAGTCTCATCATCCGTGTCCTGCGTTATGGTGACGTCAACGGTTTTTGTTGCACGGTACATGGTGTTCTCATCGACCATCACCGACGAGAAATCTGCCTCTGTGAATGTGACGGAGGTGTCCACGCCCGTGTAATCACTGCCGGCCTCTGCGGTGCCGTCCGATGTCACCACCGCGACAGATGCCTCCCCATGAGGCCTCCTGTCTTCCGTAGTCGTAACGGTTACCGAAGCGGTGGCGCTTCCCGCGCCCTCTCCTACTGGATTAGGGCTGACCGTCAGGATGCCGGTGGATGCCGGGAATTCATCGTCCTGCACCACTATGGCGGCGCTGCCCGCAGATGCCTTTATGGTGTAGAGCTCATCAGCTACTATGCTCATCTCGACCCTTGAATGGTTTTCCCATGCCGAGTCTCCGTTAGTCTCCATCTCAATGGTCGCAGTTGAATTTCCCCCCTCGATGTAATACTCAGGCGACCTGCCATCTACTTCGTCGGCCAGGACATTGGCGTGCCCGGCCCCGACCTCCGCCTCCATCTCCCTCGCCAACACCCGAACGGCCAATGGGTCTTTCGCAGCAGCGGACCTCCTTATCTCGAACTCTAAGGTTTCACCCTCGTATACTGGCGTCTCACTTACGGCTCGAATGCTCACCGTCGGTTTCAGCCGCGTGATTTCCAATCTATAGTCCCTGTAGCGAGATCCCTTGGTAATGCTGACTTCCACTATCTTTTGGCCGATATCTAAGGACACCTGGAACCCGTCGGTCATCGTGTCTTCGTCGACCAACTCGGCTATTGAACCGTCGGGATAGTGCCAGTACGTGACAATTGCGTCGGGCTCAGGAACAGCGGTGATGGTCAGCACCCGGGCCCCGTACGGCACGTCCGATACCGTATAGTTCACCTGGGTGCCGCTGAATTCGGGCGAGAGTGTGCCCGCACTGACCGTTAAAGAGGTGAGTATCGGATCATTGGATCTGGTTACTACGGTTGCTGACAGGACTTCTCCGAACATCGTTCCTGCCAGCACGGCAACGCATATAGCCGAAATTGTCGCCAGCCACGCCGTAGCGACAACCCATTTAACTATGACCTGCACCTCCCGCAATCAGAGGTGTCGGTAACCCGTTTGCTCCCGCTGCGGCAGACCCCGACACAGAATCAGCAGCTTGCGACATTCACGTCTCTTGCTCACACGTTGCGTTGATGAAACTCACCAGGCCTGTGGGGCACTGACACATACTGATATATGAGTAGTAGGGGAGCGGAGCAATTAAGGATTTTTAGCTACACCACTGATACTTCACATAAAGTCTGGCTCTAGATCTTTTATAACACATATCAAGCATGTAATACTAGACATCTTCATGCACATAACGTGTATGCGTGATACATAGATAAATAGATTTGATGGTTGTACCACCCGGGTACGCCACGACTCTCCTGCCCCTCTCCCGTCATTCCGGTCCCCGAGCCGGAAGCCATCACGCTGGGCGAGGGTGGACGGAGGAGTCCAGTCCCGCCCAGCGAAGAAGAGGAGACAGGGACCCTCCGCTCCTCCATATTCAAGAGGTTCGCCGCTAGGCTTGGTGTCGGTTGGTGGAAGGGCGGTTGAGATCCCTCGCGGGGCCTCGGGATGGAGTAGGAGGGGGTCCAGAGCGAACGGAATGTCCCTCCCCTTGGGGGGGCATTTTCCGGCTAGCTCCGGAACATGGGCATGATTTCACGGCTGATGCGGCGCATCATGTTCTTCTTGTCGATGATGGTGAAGAGGACGGTGGAGATGTTGTCGACGCCCAAGGGCAGGACTCCTGAGATCTGCTCACCAATGTCGTCGGAGGTGCCGGGCATCAGGAAGAAGTCGATGAGGCGCTGGGAGGCGAGCTTTGCGTGATCGGCATCGGTTTTTTCGTGCTGGTAAGGGTCAAAGGCCTCGTAGGCTGTCCTGAACTCGTCGATTAGGCCGGGTTCAGCGGCCTCGATGCGCTGGCGCAGGTCTTCGATTTCGGGCGCTTTGCGGCGGAAGAGCGAGCCATAGAAACTGCAAGCCCAGCTCATGGCATAGGAGGCGACCTCGCGTCGGGCTTGCTCCTTGGAGTCGGCGACGAGAATCTCGGTGCGAGCCCAGACGTCGATTTCGGAGGGATCCCGACCCACGGACTCCGCGCCCCGGACGATCTGCTCCAGGTTCCACTTCATCATCACGGGATGGACGCCACCCAGCATCACGCCGTCCGCCAGCTCACCGGCCAGCCTGAGCGAACGCAGCCCTATTGAAGCCATATAGACAGGGACAGGAGTGCGTATCCACTCGGAGTGCATCTTTGAGCCGTGGTAGTCGACCTCTTTGCCAGCGGTGTAGTCCTTGATGAACCGGACGGTGTCCCGGAACTCCTGCATGGTGCGGGCCTTCATACCCATGGTGATAACGGAGCTGAACCCGGCGCCTATCCCGACGAAGGCCCTGCCCCCGGAAACCTCGTTGATGGTGGCAGAGGCGGTTGCGGTGACGGAGGGGTGCCGGGTAAAGGGGTTGGTCACTCCGTGGCCGATCATAATCCGCCTGGTGTTGAGGGCGGCAATGGTCATCATGGAATAGACGTCCCGGGAGAGGTTCTGGGAGTCGATCATGGTCAGATGAGAGAAACCGCATTCCTCGGCAAGTTTGGAATGGGACGCCACCTCCGACATGGCGAGATTACGCCCCATTCCTACGCTGAAGTCGGCTTTCATTGGAGAAGTCCTCCCACTCTAGGATTCCACGACGGGCAGCACGAGCCTGGATGGGTGGGCGGCATCGTGGAGGATGGTCTGCAGGGCTATGACGGCGTCTTCCCTCGACTCCCGGTTTACCGGCCTACCCGTCCCGAGGTTTCGAGCGAAGGCAGGGAAGTTGGAGCTGGCGATGCGCACCCGGATGGACTGCCCGGGTTGGAACGTTACGGAGGTCGGGCCGAGGTCGATGGTGTATTGGTAAGGCTTGTTGGGTTCAATTGGCGACGGGGACTCAAGGGACTCCCGGCATGAGGCCCGCAGGATGCCTTCGCAGAAGTTATAGGACGCGCCATTGGGCTCGACCACGCTGATGGTTATGGCCCAGTCGGTGTCCCGGGCCGAGGATGCCGCCCAAAGCACCAAGTTCAAGTGACCCGTGACCTCCAACCGTTTTTCTACTAGTGCGGAGGTGTAAACAAGGACGTCCTCACGGGTCTCGGCTGGGGACTGTTCAATGGAACCTGCCTCAACGAAACCGGGTATGCCCCGGACGTAAGGCCCACCGACGGTGGGGACAGGGTTCAGGGGATTGTGGAGGTAGGAGTCGGGGAGCTCTGACTCTCCGGGTGGGTCCAGGCTCAGGACACCGTCACCGTGCCGGGAGTTGGCCCGACCCTTACTGCGGAGGAATAAGGGTGTTTCCACAGAAGGGGGAGGCCAGGACTCGCCTTCCTGCCATTGGTTGTCGCCCATGGTGAAGTAATAGGCATGGGGGTCGGACGCAATGCCGTTGTCCTCGCCCTTGAGCCAGTGGTCGTACCAGGCCAAAACCATACCCTGGTAGTCGATCCCCGGCCCCGAGGCTCCACCCCCGAAATAGCGCTGTCCGGAGTTGGGCGGCAGCAGATGACTGTGAATCCAGGGGCCGAGGACGATGTGCTGCTGGTCTCGGGTGGCGGGCGTGGAAGCGTTTTCTCTCAACCAGCGGTAAGAGCGAACAGTGCCGCGGATAAAGCTGTCGTAGTATCCCCCGACACTCAGAACCGGCACTTCGACATTGGATAGCCTGTCCCATGCCCCGATCTTCTTCCAATAATCGTCGTAGGTGGGGTGGTCCATCCAATCGTAATAGTAGTCGGCGACGTTTTTGAGGCCGGGCATATCCCTGACCGGGAGGTGGCTGGCAAGGGCGAGGGGCTCACGGGCCCACTTGCGGGTCTCGGCGACGGCGCCCTTGAGATGGTCCGGGGTGTCGGCGATGTTGTCCAGCACGAAACCTGCCGACCAATGGCCCGTCCACCATAAGCCAAAGGCCCCGCCAAGGTATGTCCAACTATCGTACAGATCAGCGGAAGTGAGGCCGGGAACTATGCCCTTAAGGGAAGGTGGGGCTTCCACCGCCGCCAGCCATTGGGAAGCGCCGTGGTAGGACATCCCAAACATCCCCACGTTGCCGTCGCTCCAAGATTGGGATGCACACCATTCAACGGTGTCGTACCCGTCCTGTCCGTCGTAATGGAACGGGTACCACTCACCATCGGAAGCGTGTCTGCCGCGCACGTCCTGGACGACCATCACGTAGCCTCGGGCGGCGGCCCGCACCAGGTCAAGGTGCAGTGTACGGTACCGAGGGTTGTGCTTGCCGTAGGGGATACGACTCAGGAGGACGGGCCACTTGCCAGGGCCGCTGGGCCGGTACACTTCCGCCCGGAGAATCGTGCCATCTCGCATGGGCACAGGCACGTTGGTGTCCACGGTGAGGGAGGTGGGACGCGTGTGCTCTACTTTGCTTCTTCTGGGCAGCAAAATGAACCTCTTCCAGTATCAGGGGTGTCCGGGGGGTAGTCGTTATCTCGCAGCGACGGGGGTAGCCTTGGCCTCTTTCCTGAACTGCGGCATGACTTTCGTGCCGAAAAGTTCCAGGGAGCGCATCACCTTGTTGTGGGGGATTCCGCCTCCGCCCGGGAAGTTGGTCAATAGGTGATTGATGCCGCAGACTTCCTGGAGCTCGTGGACCTTTTCGGCAACGTGGTAGGGCGGGCCGGCCAGGAACTGGCGCTCGTTGAGGAAGTCCCAGTCGAGATTCATGTCGGGGGTGGGTTTTTCGCCGGGATTCATGTAGAAGCGCAGGGATTGTGAAACGTCAGTGTGGAAGCTACTGACGAAACCGTGGGCCCGGAGGAAGGCCTCCTCGGCGTCGTCCTTCGCCTCCTCCATGGAGTCGGCGACGTAGGTGTTGCGCTGCACGGCCCACCCCTCCCCCAGCCCAAACTCCCGACCCTCCCTCTCCGACCGGGTGGCGGCGTATATCTCGCACCACTCCCGGATCTGAAGCACCGACGGCCTCCAGGTAACCGCATTGAAACCCAGCTCCGCGGTCTGCTTCAGGGAGTTGGGCGACGACACCGTGCCCCACAACGGCGGGTGGGGCTTCTGGTAGGGCTTGGGGAACACGGACAGCTTGGTTATGATGCCGTTCTCCGTGGCCCGGGGGTCGGGTGGGGCGTAGGGGGTGTTCCACGGGACGCCGGGTGGAGGGAAGGTCCAGTTCTCACCCTCGTGGGAGAAGACGTCCTGGGTCCAGGCTTTGACCAGGATTTCGATGTTTTCTCGCATAAGTTGGCGGGACTTTGGTTCGTCCCGGGGATCGGCGTTGGGGTGGTAGGGGACGGTGTCCCGGGGCCAGGGGCCCCGGCCGAAGCCGATCTCTATGCGGCCCTCGGTCAGGTGATCAAGGGTGGCGACGTCTTCGGCGAGCCGGAGCGGGTGCCAGAGGGTCGGGACCAGGCAGGCGAAGCCGATGCGCATGTTCTTCGTTCGGCTGGCCATGTCGGCGGCGACCATGAGCGGGTTGGGAGAGTTGCCAAAGCCCTCGAGACCCAGGTGGTGCTCCCCGAGCCACAGGTAGTCGAAGCCCAGGTCCTCCATAGCCAGGACATACTCACGCATCTCCCGGACCAGCTGGTCGTAGGGGGTGGAAAGGCCCGGGTCCCGGAACATGAAGACGCTGCCGAACAGCATCTGGCTTACCTCCGTTGTCTCAAGCGGTTGTACGGACAAACAAATGGGCTGGGGGGATTATACGGGATATGGGAAGGCTTAGGGTTAATGCCCGTGCCTCGACTCCTCTTCCAGCCACCCCGCCCGACCCTGCAATCCCTCTTCCGTAACCAGCCCCTTCTCCAGGGCCAGGCGTTCAAGGGCCGAGGCCCACTGTTCGTAATAGGAGCGGCCATCGCCATGCTGTTCCGACTCCTGGATGGCGGATACAAGGGCTTCCCGGAACTCGGGCCAGGGGAGGACTCCGGCTTCGCTGAGGCCAACGGCCAGTCCGAAGGCCCGGCTTTCCCACGGCTGTTCGAATACCAGCTCGCCGTTCTTGCGGGGAAGGGCCTCGAGGCCCTGCATGGAGGAGATTTGGTTGTCAGTTAGATCGGCCACAGGTTCAGCTTCCCACAGCTTCCGGAAGTCGGGCCCTGGCCACTCCGACCATGGCATCCCGGGTCACGAGGCCCGACAGTTCTTCTTCGGTCATGCCCTCGGTGCCTTCGGGTCTTTCGGGAAGGACCATGTAGCGGATTTCAGCATTACTGTCCCAGACCCGGACTTCTATGGACTCATCAAGTTCGAGACCAAATTCCTGAAGTACGGCCCGGGGTTCGATGACCATGCGGGAGCGGTAGGCGAAAGACTTGTACCAGTTGGGAGGGAGACCGAGCACGGGCCAGGGATAGCAGGAGCAAAGGGTGCAGACGACTACGTTGTGCACGCCGGGGACATTCTCCAGGACGACGATCTCCGAACCTTCGGCGCCCTGGAAGCCGAGCTCAGCGATGGCATTGGTGCCGTCCTCAAGCAGACGGGCCTTGTAGTCGGGGTCCACCCAGGCCCGCGCCACTACCTTGGCGCCGTTCATCGGCCCGATGTCCTCTTCATAGGTCTTGACGAGGGCGTCTATGGCATCGGTGGTGATGTAGCCGTTCTCGACCAGGAGGGACTCAAGGGCTCTGGTACGGAGGGACGCGTAGGACTCTGCCTCGTGTTCGTGGTCGTCGTGATGGTCGCTCATCTGCTAGTCCTCCGGGTCCAGGTAGCTGTCCCACATGTCTATGTAGACGCATTCGGTTTCGGGGGCCTCGTTGCCCCAGAGTTCACGGGCCTCGAAGCGTACGCTGTAGATATGCTGGGGCTCGTGGCCCCGGCCCTGGGAACGGGCGTCGTCGAAGCTATGTACCCCGTGTAGCCTGTCGACGACGCCCGACCTGCCGCGGATGTATCTAGGGAGACGAGTATGGCCTATGGGGTTAATGGTGCGGGCCCGCACCCTGTCGCCGGGCTGGAACCGCTGGGGCAGGTCGGTCTCTCTCTGGGGGGACCTGTGCCTGTAGATGGAGGCTGCAACTTTCGTAGCTTCCTCGGGGTCTTCGCGGCGTTCGGGTTGGGAGCCGGGGTCATCTGCGAAGTGGCCCGTGCGCCGGTCAAGGTCTTCTCTTGTGGTAATGCCCTTGCTTATGAGGGCGTCTTCGAGGGCGCCCATCCAGCGTTCGTAGTAAGAGGACGCGAGGTATCGGGCGGGGTCTAGGCCCTCGATGTAGGCCCGAAGCCCTACGGGCTCGGTCAGCCGTTTCTTCCCCGCGGCTATGGCCATGGCGTAGACCCGACCTTCCCACGGAGCGTGGAAAACGGGCTCGTCCTCCTCTATCGGCACGGGCCCGAAGCCGTGCATGCCTCCCATGTCGTGGATGCCGTTCATAAGCTACGCCGCCCGTTCAAACAGGGCCGCTACGCCCTGGCCGCCGCCCACGCACATGGTCTCCAGGCCCAGCTTTGCGTCCCGGCGCTTCATCTCGTAGAGCATGGTGGCGAGGATTCGGGCGCCGGTTGCGGCAATGGGATGGCCCAGGGAGATGCCGGAGCCGTTCACGTTGAGGATGTCGTGGATGTCGTCCCTCGGGGCCTGCCACTGGTGGATAACCGAGAGGACCTGGGAAGCGAAGGCCTCGTTGAGTTCGATAAGGTCGATATCCTTCCAGCCGTAGCCGGTCTTGGCAAAAAGCTTGTTGACAGCGGGCACAGGCCCGACGCCCATGTAGGCGGGATGCACCCCCGCCGAGGCCCATCCCTTCAGGTAGGCCATCGGCTCCAGGCCAAGTTCGTCCAGCTTCTCCGCTGCGACGACCAGGCAGACCGACGCTGCGTCGTTCTGGGAGCTGGAGTTGCCGGCAGTCACGGAGCCGTCTTTCATCAGGGGCCGGAGCTTGGCGAGAGATTCCATGGAGGAGTCCTTGCGGGGGCCTTCGTCGGCCTCAAACATCACGGGAGGCCCCCGCCGCTGGGGCACGGGCACAGGAACAATCTCGTCTTTGAACTTGCCATCCTCGGAGGCGGCAACGGCGCGCTGATGGCTGCGCAGCGAGTATTCGTCCTGCTCTTCCCTGGAGATCTCGTAGTAGTTGGCGACGTTCTGCGCCGTTTCGATCATGCCGTTGATGTAGCCGAACCTCTCTTCCGGAGTTGAGGCTTCTCGGCTTCTAATCAGGCGGTCATAGAGGTTCATGTTGCCGAATCGACCACCCCACCGGGCACCGAGAGTGTAGTATTCGACGCCGCTCATGCTCTCGGTGCCGCCTGCAATGACCACGTCTGCGTTGTCGGTCTGGACCAGCATTGCGGCGTTCAAAATGGCCTGCAGCCCCGAGGAGCAGCGCCGGTCCAGCTGGTAGCCGGTGACCTGGAGGGGCAGGTCGGCCTTCATGGCGCACAGCCGACCAATGGCCGGATTTTCGCCGCTGGAATAGCCGTGTCCCAGCACCACTTCGTCAATCTTCTCGGGGTCGACACCCGACCTGGATACGGCCTCTCTGATGACCAGCGCCCCAAGGTCCTCGGCGGGAATATCCCTGAGGGTGCCCCCAAACCTCCCGACGGGCGTGCGAACGGGGCTGACAATGGCTACTTCTCGCATGAATGGTGACCTCCGGGTTGGTGTCGAGACTGGCGTTTCATAGTGTACAGCATCCCCGGGGCATTGGCGGCGCCGCCGAATCGGGGGGGAATGATGTGAGTGTTAGAGGCGTGGATCAGGCGCAGAGGGGGTCGCCGGGTTTCCAGCGGTTGTAGACGGGGGTCGGGCCCTTGGCCAGGACTTCGCCGGCGCGCTCCCACAGGGATGCCCATTCCTCGGGGTTAGTGAGAACGGAGTCGGGATTGGCCTTGCTGCGTGCCACGAAGCCCGGGAACCAGGGCCGACCCGTGGCCTGGCCTGTCGGGTTGTAGCGGAGGTCGAAGCTCCAGCGGATGTCGTTGCTCTTGTTGGGCAGGGAGCAGTGCATGGTGAGCTTGTGCATGAACAGCACGTCGCCGGGCTTCAGGGGCACGGGTATCGCATCCCCGCCGAGGCGCTCTTTCAGAATATGGACGTGTTTGCGCTCGGGCTTGGCAGGGCAGTGGGGCACCAGCCCCGACCTGTGGCTTCCCGGCACCACGGCCATGCAGCCGTTCTCCTCGGTGGCCTCTATGACAGGGAGCCAGACCGTCAGGATATCCGATTCGTCGGCTTCGGGGATGATGACGCCCTGGTCCTGGTGCCATGCCGTGTACCCGACGGAGGAGTCGCTGATCATCTCCTCAGGCAGGGCGCTCTCCGGGGGTTTTATGCGGACGTGCTGGACCGGGTTGCAATAGATTTCGGGTCCGATGAACTGCTCTACGGCGTCGAGGAGCCGGGGGCTTCTAAGCAGGTTGAAGACGGCGGGGCCTGTGTGGACCGGCATCTTGTCTTCGACGTCAGTCTGGGTGAAGGAGATGTCTATGTGCGGATGATAGTTGCCCCGGGTGGCGATGGCGATTTGGACGAGGCGCCGGTTAAATGGGAGTCCTTCGAACGTCTCGGAGATAACACCCCGGTCGTACCACATACGGGAGATGCGGTCGAGGAGTTCTTCATATTCGGTGAAGACCGGTACGAGGTCCTGCTCGGGGTCCAGAACGTCCCGGGCCACTAGGTAACCCTGTTCGTTGAACTTCTCTAAATCGAAGACTTGCTGCGCCATGAGAGACCCCCTTTTGGGTCGCCAATCTTCCGTCGTGGATAGAGTAAGTCTGGGGCTATAGGGCGTCAACCGGAGGGACTAGGAGTGGCGCAGAGCCCGACCCGGCAGTGCGCCCGTGTGCTCTCCCTGGTCGATGACCAGTTTGCCGTTGACGATGACGTAGTAGATGCCTATGGGCAGCTGCTCGGGCTCTTCAAAGGTTGCTGTGGCCTGGACTGTGTCGGGGTTGAAGACCACGATGTCGGCCTTCATCCCGTTGCGCAGTATTCCCCTATCGGAGAGGCCGAGTTTCTGGGCCGGGATGGCGGTCATTTTTCGGATCGCCTCTTCCAGGGAGATAACACCCTCGTCCCTGGCCAGCTGCCCGAGGAGGTAGGGGAAGGTGCCGTATGTCCGGGGGTTGGGCTTATTGCCCGTCAGAAGCCCGTCGCTCCCGACCATCTGCGCAGGGTGCTGAAGAATGGTGCGGATGTTGTCGGGGTTTCCGGTGCGGGCAACGAAGGCCACGTCCAGGTTTTCCTCTATCAGCAGGTCGCAGACGGTATCGACGATGGACTTGTCCCACGCCCGAGCCAAATCCTCCAGCGACCGGCCCTCCCACTCCTTGTTCTTGTCGGAGCCTATCTGGCTGAAGATGTACTGGCTCATGTCTCCGCCCCAGGTGGGGTTTACGGCGTCTGCCATCTCCTCACGGACCCGGGGGTCCTTGATGCGGGTCATAAACGCAGAGGGGCCTCCGGCGTGGACCCAGGCCGGGATCATGGATAGTAGCAGAGTACTGGCGGCGGGGTAGGGGTACTGGTCGAAGGTGACGTCGACGCCCCTGTTCCGCCCCTCGTCAATCAGCCCAATCATCCTTTCGCCCATGCCATCGACCGGGCTGTGGAAGTGGGATATCTGGACCGAGACCCCTGCCTCGGCGCCGATATCTATGGCCTCTCGGAAGGGGTCCAGGAGCCCGTCTCCCAGGAAGTAGCGGCAGTGGGTGATGTACATCCCACCCGAGTCCCGCAAGCTCTTGCAGACTTCTATCAGCTCATGGGTGTCGCTGTAGGTGCCGGGCACGTAGGTAAGACCGGTAGAGAACCCGAAGGCGCCGTCCTTCATGCCCTGTTCAACGAGGCTTTGCATGTGAGCTAGCTCGTCCTCGGTGGGGAGTCGGTTGTCCCAGCCCATAGCCTCAACGCGGACGGCGGCGTGAGGCACGAAATAAACGATGTTGCAAGCTGCCCGTTCATCAAAGAGGTCAAGAAACTCCTTGACTGAGCCCCACCGCACGTCGGGGGGCGGGGTGCCGTTTACGGCGGCGAGATACCAGAAGAGTTGCTCCAACTTCTCTGGCGAAGACGGGGCATAGGAGAGACCGTCCTGCCCGAGGGCGTCGGTGGTGACGCCCTGAGCGAGCTTGGCTTCGTGTTTGGGGTCGGTGAGCAGTGACAGATCTGAGTGGGAGTGCATATCTATGAAGCCGGGGCAGACGATGCAGCCCGAGGCATCGATCACCTGCCCCGCCTCCAGCCCCGACGCTTCTCCCCTGATCACCGTCACCTCGTCCCCGGTCACCCCCACGTCGGCGCGGAACCAGGTCTGCCCCGTGCCGTCGATTACCCGTCCGCCGGTTATAAGGATGTCAAACATCGCAGTCCAGCCCCGCTTAGTCATCCAGGTTAACTACGTCGAAAAGATAATTGCCTAGGAAGCCCAGGAGGCCGCTGGCCGCGAGGTATGCCGTGTTTCCAATGGGGTCGAGGGGCGGGGCGACTTCACAGAGGTCAAGGGCCTTGATGCAGTCGTATTCGCTGAGGATGGCCATGGCCTCCAGCAGGTCCCGACCCTCGATGCCCTCGAAAACGGGGACGCCGGTGCCCGGGGCGTGGGCTGCGGATACAACATCGATATCCACGCTTACGTATACGGCGTCCGTCCCGTCGGCCGCGGCCTCGATGGCCTGCCTTAAGACGTGCTCCATACCGTGCGTCCGCACGTCCTTGGCCGTGGACATCTTCAGCTTCTGCGACTTGTAGACGCGGTAGATGTCGGCGTCCATCACGCTGCCGTTCAGCCCGACCCAGCTCATGTTGTCGTAGGAAATCACCGAGTTTTCGCTGATCCTGCGGACGCAGGTGCCGTGGTTGTAGCTTCCCAGGTTGCCGTAACCGTCCCGGAAGTCCGTGTGGCTGTCTATGTGAACGTAGCCGAGCCTCGGGCTTTCTCCGCGCTCCATCAGGCCTCGGGCGAAACCCTCGAAGCCCGGGTATGCTAGATAGTGGTCGCCGCCCAGGAGAATGGGGATGCCGCCCCGCTTGACGATATCCTGAATGCCCGCGATAACCGAGTCGGTGGTCTGCATAATGTCCTGGGGGTTGACGTGGAAGTCGCCAATGTCGCCGAGGTTGAGCGCCGACTTCAGGCGTCGGGCGATGTGTGTGTCCACATTGACCGAGGTGTTTTCTGAAGCTACGTCCTGGAGGCCCCTGTACATCAGGGTCGACTCCCGGATGCTCCTGGGACCGAAACGCGCCCCAGGCCTGGGGAACAGGATGCCGTTGTCTATCGGGGCGCCGGCAACGACGGCCATTCCCTCTTTCACATCCTCCAGACCGATGTGAGGGGCGTTGAAGAAGGTCGGGATCCCGACGTAGGTGGTCAGGAATTCTGCATCCATCGCCGTATCTCCTCGCTTGTATTCCGTCAGTGCGAAGGCTAGCCGTCCAGGTCCACCACGTCGAATAGGTAGCCCCCCAGGAAGCCGATGAGACCACTGGCCGCCAGGTAGGCCGTATTGCCGTTGGGATCCACGGGCGGGGCTACCTCGCAGAGATCGAGGGCCTTCACGCAGTCGTATTCGCTGATGATGGACATTGCTTCCAGGAGGTCGGATGCCGTGATGCCCTCGAATACCGGGGCTCCTGTCCCGGGGGCGTGGGACGCGTCGACAACGTCGATGTCCACACTAATGTAGACCGCGTCCGTCCCGTCCGCCGCCTCCTCGATGGCCGACCTAAGGACGTGCCCCATGCCCTGGGAACGGACGTCGTTGGCCGTGGACATCTTGAGTTGCTGCTTTTTGTACATCTTGTAGATGTCGGCATCCATGATGGTGCCGTTCAGCCCGACCCACGACATGTTTTTATAGGAGACGACCGAGTTCTCGCTGATGCGTCGGGCGCAGGTGCCGTGGTTATATCGGCCCAACTCTCCGTAGCGGTCCCGGAAGTCGGTGTGGGTGTCGATATGTACGTAGCCGAGCTTGGGCTTTTCGCCTCGCTCCATGAGGCCCTTGGCGAAACCCTCGAAGCCCGGGTATGCGAGGTAGTGGTCGCCGCCCAGGAGGATGGGAACTCCGCCTCGCTTGACTATCTCCGCAATGCCGTCGATTACCCACTCGGTTGTCTTCATGATGTCCTGGGGATGGACGGGCAGGTCACCGAGGTCTCCAAGGTTAAGCTCGGACTTGAGGCGTCGGGCGACATGGGTGTCGACGTTGACAGAGGTGTTTTCAGAGGCGACGTCCTGGAGTCCCCTGTACATGAGGGAAGCCTCCCGGATGCTCCTGGGCCCGAACCTTGCCCCGGACCTCATGAACAGGATTCCCTGGTCGATTGGGGCGCCGGTTACAACACCCATGCCCTCTTTTATGTCGTCCAGCCCGATGGTCGGGGCGTTGTAGAAGGTCGGGATCCCGACGTAGTCGGTCAGGAATCTGTTGTCTTTCACGTCGTCTCTCCTCTTTGTCCGGTCCAATCTCCCTCGATGGGAGAGGGCTAGGGTGAGGGTGATCTTACTTACTCGTCCTGTTTGAAGAGATAATAGTTGTATTCGTGCTTTCCTACCAGCGTTTCACCTTCTTCGAAGCGGGAAATGCGGAAGGGGGCGATGTCCACGCTGGAGGCATGGCCGTCTACGATGAGTTCCGACATGCACTTTCCAACGGCGGGCCCGACCTTGAAGCCCGTGCCGCTCATCCCTACGGCGAGGTACAGGCCCTCGACGCCCTGGGCCCGGTCCAGGATAAGGTGGCCGTCGGGGGTGTTGCCGTCCACGCCGCTCCAGGACCTGACCCACGTGGCGTCCTCCATGGCGGGTATGCGGGAGGCGATGCGACGGCTAGTGCGGAGGGACCAGCGCATGTCGGGCTCTGCATCGTAGTTGTCCGGGTCCAGGTTTTCGGGGGACTCATGGCGGTCAACTACGCTGCTGAAGCCGAGGAGAGTGAGGTTGCCGGGCTCGGGCCTGAAATAGATGCCGTTTGAAGCGTCGATGCAGGCGGGGTGGGGGCCGTGGAGGGCCTCCGGGCGTTTTAAGACGCCGATGGACAGGAGCATGCCTTTAATCGGCAGGTCCAGGTCCACGGTCTTTCCCAGTTCTCGGGACCAGGCCCCACCCGCGAGGACGACGGTGTCGGTTGAGATTGTCCTTCTGCTGGTCTCGACACCCGTGACCCGGCCGCCTTCCTCCAGAATTCGCAAGACTTCCTCCCCTTGGGATACCTCTGCGCCGAGTTCCTGAGCCCTGCGGGCAAATCCGGTGGCTGCGGAGTGGGGGTCGCCGTAGCCGCTGTCGGGCTCATAGGCGGCGGCGCCGACGTCATCGACTCGCCAGCTGGGTAGGAGTTCGTGGAGGGCGTCGGGGTCAAGGGCGTAGGTATTTATGCCGGCCTCTTCCCGGAGAATGTCCACGTTCTTGTGCAGTTTGTCTTTCTCCTGCTCGCCGACGATGAAGACAAAACCGGAATTGACAAAGCCGCTATCGCCGCCGATAAGGTCAGTCCAGTTGGAGTAGACGTCCCCGCCGATCTTTGCCATGGCCGAGTCCCACGGGTTGGTGTAGTGCATACGGACGACAGCCGTAGCTTTGCCCGTGGCCCCTCCGGCGACTGAGCCCTTGTCAACCAGCGTGGCTTTGACGCCCTTCTCCGCGAGGTAGTGCGTGATGCTCGTCCCCACAATCCCCGCACCAATTACTACGGCTTCGGCGGTGTTATTGTCTGTCAATGGAGCCTCTTCATTGAGCTAGGGTCGAAACTCCCGACGAATCTAGTGACACCGCGGCCCAGTGTCAACCCAAGCCTTCGGACATCTTACGTTTGAAGGGTCTATAATGCGGCGCATGAGTTCCCTCTCCGGCCGCAATGCGGTGGACGTAGCCAGGACCCGGTTCCTTCCCGCCCTCAGCCACCGCGATTTCCGCCACCTCTGGTTTGCGGCCCTGTCTGCCGACGGCGGGGCGTGGGCAGTTATCGTGGCCCGGGGCTGGCTGGCCTACGACCTGGCGGAGAACAATCCCAGCGCCTCGGCGGGGCTGGTTATCTTCGCCGCGATGATCCCGTACGTGCTGGTGCCCGTATTCGCGGGATTCCTGGCAGACAGGATGGTGCGCCGGGACCTGCTGGCATGGGCGATGGGGTTCCAGATAATCATCCACGCGGCGACTGCGGTTATAGCGTTGATGGGGATCGTCGAGATATGGCACCTGGTGGTTATAGCCTTCATCACTGGTAGCGCTATGGCTACGCAAGTCGCCGGGCTGGAGTCGCTGACGGCGAACCTGGTCCCGAGAAGAGACCTGGTTAACGCCTACGCCCTCGTCAATGCAGCATTCCACGGTACACGGGCGCTGGGGCCGGGAGCGATAGCGCCGGTCCTGGCACTGCTGGATATCGGGTGGGCGTTCGTGATTGCGGGTGTTGCGTACGTCATTGCGATCACTTTGGTCCTGCGCATCGATACGCGGTCGACGGGGGTCATTGAGTCGGCCAGGGGGCACCTGCGCAACCTTGCGGAGGGCTTCATCTACGCATACCGGCACCCGGTGCTGGTACGGGTCTTTGCGCTGGTCATTTTCCACTGCGCCCTCGTGATGTCCTTCGAGTCGCTATTGCCCGTAATCTCCGAGACAAAGTTGGAAACCGACGCCTTTGGCGTAAGCATGATGAACGTGACCGTGGGTGTCGGGGCGCTTCTGATTTCTCTCGTAATTGCACCTCTCTCTGCTCCGCACAGGAGGGGCAGGCTGCTGTTGATAAACGGCATAGTCAGCGGCATCAGCCCGTTGGGCCTGGCCTTTGCCCCTACCCTACCGCTGGCCATGCTGGCCACGGCTTTCATGGGCGCATCTCAGGCGGGATTCATGATCCTGTCGTCGATACTGATTCAGTCGGTGGTGCCTGATGGGATAAGGGGTCGGGTGACGAGCATCTACATCCTTCACGCGGCGGGGATCATGTCCTTCGCAAACTTTGCCAACGGGGCATTGGGGGACAGGTTCGGCCCTGAATGGGTGTTGTCGGTGGCTGCGGGCGGATTCATAGCCTTCGTGGTGCTGACATCTCTCGAAAAGAGGACCAGGGGGATGTACATCCGGGGGGTGGCGGTGGAGGCTATTGCGCCTACGGGCTAGAGGGAGATGGACATCAACTCTTCGGAGAAGATGACCTCTCCGGGGAATATATCCCTCACGTCGGCCTGAGCCTTGATCATAGCTACCTCTCCGGAGAGACCGGGGCCCATGTGGACGAGTACGAGTCTCTTAACTCCCGCGTCCCTGGCCATCCTTGCCGCACCGGTGGTGCCGCACTGGCCGACGTGCTCGCCATTTTCGTTCATCACGTCCTGGTCGTCCCAGCACATGCAGAGGAGGGTGTCGGCGCCCGAGGCGAGCTCCTTTACAGTGTCGCAGGGTTGGGTGTCACCGGTGAAGACTATGCTTCCGGAGGGGGTTTCGAGACGGTAGGCGAGGGAGTCGAGCCATGGTTGGACGTGCTGAGCCGGGGCCGCGGTGACCTCCCAGTCGGGGCCGGTGGTGACCTTGCCGGGCCCGACGTCTCGGGCGTCTACCTCAGGAGGCCTCCTCGGGAGGGTGCCGCCGCGGTTGACGTAGACTTGCTGGCTGACGGGGTGGTTGACCCGGGCTTTCCAGTCATGGGCGAAGGCGCCGGACTCGCCGATGAGCTTTTCGGTTATGGACTCGGTGAGGGTCGGGCCGAAGACCTTGAGCTTATTGTCTCGGCCTGCGCCCTGGTCCCAGCGGCATAGCAGTAAGCAGGGATAGTCTACGTCGTGGTCGAAGTGGTGGTGGGTGAAGAAGAGATGGTCGATCTGGGTGGGCCAAAGGCCGGCCTTGACCAGCTTGTGGGTGGCGGCAGGGCCACAGTCGAACATGAGATGCTGCCCGTCTAGCTCTACGACGAAGGATGAACCGAAGCGGGCGGGGGTGGGGGTCGGGGTGCCGGCACCGAGAACGTAGATCTTGCTCATAGAGCGTTCCTGCCGCCATCTATTACGAATGCCGAGCCTGATACGTAGGAAGCGTCGTCAGAGGCGAGGTAGACGATGAGCTTGGCAATATCCTCAGGCTGGCCGGGTCGTCCCACGGGTATTCCGGCAGCAACCTCGTCAAATATGCCAGCTTTGCCTTCAACTCCCTGGGCTCCGGGGGTATCGACAAGTCCAGGAATTACGCTGTTGACCCGTATCCCCTGTCGACAGAACTGGGCATTGGTAGTCTTGGTGAGCTGGATCAACCCTGCCTTGCCGACAGCGTAAGGCAACGAGAAGGCACTGCCACGGAGTACGACGGATGAAGACACGTTCACAATGGCCCCGCCCCCGGCCTTCAGCATCTCCGGAATCACGTATTTGGAGCAGAGGAAAGGCCCCTTCAGGTTGATGTCCAGAACGGTGTCCCACTCCTCCTCGGTGACTTCCGTGAGCACGGGAGCCTGGACCTGGAGGGCAGCGGCGTTGACCAGTACGTCGATGCGGCCGTATTCGTCCAGTGTTCGCTTTACGGCGGCCTGCACCTGGTATACCTGGGAAACATCAGTCTCGATGAAGATAGCTGAGCCTGCCTCTTCGCGAATGGCGGCTATGGTGCTCTCACCACCCGGGACATCGATGTCTAGGATGGCTACGGTGCCCCCTTCTCGGGCGCACTCCTTGGCCGTGCCACTGCCTATTCCGAGGCTGCCGCCGGTTATGACGCAGATCTTGTCCTGGAGTTTGCCAGCCATTGTCCAGTTCCTCCCACTTTCCGACTTATCCCTCGTAAACAGCCTCTCCGCCAACCATTGTCATTTCGATGCGGACTTCTTTGATGGCGAAAGGATCAACGGCGCTCGGGTCCTGGGAGAGGACCACGAGGTCGGCGAGCTTGCCGGGGGTGATGGAACCCTTGATATCCTCTTCAAAGGAGGCGTAAGCGCCGTTGAGGGTATAGATCCGAAGAGCCTCGTCGATAGTGGTCTTCTGGTTAGGCCCCCAGACCCGACCCTCCATATCCGTTCTGGTCACGCAGCACTGGATGCCGAGAAGCGGCTCGAAAGGACTGGCCGTGAAGTCGGATGCGCCGGTGCAGGTTATGCCGTGGTCCAGGAAGGAGCGGTGGGCGAACATCCAGCGGGCCCGCTCCTCGCCGTAGAAGTGCATCTTCTCGCCATGCTGATAGGCATAGGCGCCGAATGGAGTCGGGACCACGCCGAGAGCCTTGATTCTTCGAAGGATGTCGGGGTTAACGACAGTGCAATGCTCAATACGGTGGCGGGTGTTTTGCCTCGGGTGGGCGGCCTGGGCTCGCTCGAAGGCCTTGAGAGTCATGTCGATGGCGGCATCTCCATTGGAGTGGACGCAGGCCTGGTATCCGGCCTCGTGGATCCGGCGTATTTTCTCGTCTAGCTCTTCCTGCTCGAAGAGCATCAGGCCGTGGTCGTTGGTGCCGATGTAGGGCTCGCTCAGATAGGCGGTTCGAGTGGCTATTCCGCCGTCGTTGGTCAGCTTGATTCCACCCCATTTCAGCTTGTCGTCACCGTAACCGGTACGAATTCCGGCCCGTCTGAATGAGTCGAAGTAGTTTTCGTGGACGAGCATGTAGACGCGTAGCAGGAGTTCGTCGTGCTGCCATGCGTCCTGGTACACGCTTACTTCGTCGGGGGTGACCATGGCATCGTGGACGCTGGTGAGGCCGGCGGCAACGTACTCCCGGGTGATGGTCCGGAGGCCCTTGCGTCGCTCTTCGGGGGTGGTCTGGGAAAGCAGGAAGAAGCGTATGCGTTCTTCGCCCGCCTCGTACATCACTCCGTTGGGCTCTCCCGACTCCGGGTCTTTCTCGTAGGGGCCGGAGATTGGGCCGCGAAAGTCCCTGGTGACCTGGAACTCGTCCAGTGCCATGCTGTTGCCCGAGCTTTTGAGCCCGGCCCTGTGCGTGACTATGACAGGGTGCTCTCGGCTGACCTCGTCCAGCTCCCAGCGGGAGGGCATACGGGCCTCGGGGGTCTTGGTGTCGTCGTACTTGAAGCCCATGACCCACTCACCGTGGGGTGTCTCCCGGGCCTTGAGCCTCAGCTCTTCCTGGACGAGGCCAATCGTCGGGAGTTCGCAGTCGACCATGCGGGATGAGACTTTGCACCCCGTGCTCATCACGTGGATATGGGCGTCTATGAAGCCGGGCAATACCGTCTTGCCTCCAAGATTGAGCACCTGGGTGCCCGGCCCGGCCAAGTGTTCCACATCCTCGTTCCGACCCACAGCTACGAACTTGCCGTTCTTGATGGCGAGGGACTGGGCCCGCGGGACTCTGGAGTCAACAGTGATGACGTTGGCGTTAACTATCAGCTTGTCGGGGGTGAGGGATGGCGAAGGCATGAAAGGGCCCTACGCTTCGTAAATCGGCTCGCCGCCGACCACTGTCATCTCTACGGGGATATCCTTGATGCTGAAGGGGTCGACGGCGGTCGGGTCCTGAGCCAGGACGGTGAAATCGGCGAGCTTCTCGGCGGTGATGGAGCCCTTGAGGTTCTCTTCGAAGGAGGCGTAGGCGCTGTGCATGGTGTAGACCTTCAGGGCCTCCTCCACTGAGATGCGCTGGTTTGCACCCCAGACGTTGCCGTTGCTGTCGGTACGGGTTACACAGCTCTGAATGCCGAGAAGGGGCTCGAAGGGCCCCGGGGGATAGTCGGTGGCGCCGGTGGCAACGACACCATAGTCCAGAAAGGAGCGCTGGGCGAACATCCACTGCACCCGTTCCTCGCCGTAGTACTGCATCTTCTCGCCGTGGTAGTAGACGTAGGTGCAGAAGGGTGTCGCCACCGCCCCGAGGGCCTTCATTCTGTTCAGGAGGTCGGGGTTGACGAGGGTGCAGTGTTCCAGCCGGTGTCGGGTGTCCTGTCGGGGGTTGGCCCTTTGAGCCTTTTCGTAGGCAGTCAAGACCATGTCGATGGTTGCGTCTCCGTTGGCGTGGACAGCAACTTGGTAACCGGCATCATGCACTTCTCTGACCATCTCTTCCATCTCATCCGGCTCGATAGCCCGGATGCCGCAATCGCTGTCGCTGCCCTCGTAGGGTCGGGAGAGGTAGGCAGTGCGGGAAGCGATAGCACCGTCGCTGACCATCTTGATGCCTCCCAGGCGCAGGCGGTCGTCCCCGAAGCCCGTCTTCAGCCCCGAGGCCTTGAACCCCCCAAAGTAACGATAGTGCACAAGCATGTACACGCGCAGAGGCAGCTCGCCGCGCTCCCAGGCTTCCTGGTACACGGCAACGTCGTCGCTGGTGACGAGGGCGTCGTGGACAGAAGTTAAGCCGGCTGCAGCGAACATCTTGCAGATAGTCTTCAGACCCTCGCGCCGGACTTCCGGGGTTACTTTGGAGAGAAGCTCGAAGCGAATAGGGTCGGCGGCGGTCTCATAGAGGACGCCGTCCAGCTCTCCGGTTACCGGGTCCCGACCGTACCGACCCCCCGTGGGGTCCGGTGAGTTCTTGTCTATGCCAAGTCTCGCCAGACCAAGGCTGTTGGTGTAGTAAACGTGTCCGGCCCGATGGGCTACCAGGACTGGGTGGTCTGGGCTCACCTGGTCCAGATCTTCACGGTTGAGGAACCGGTTCTCGGCGGTCTTGGTGTCGTCGAACTTGAATCCCTGGACCCATTCTCCGGCATCGGTGTCGGATGCCCGGAAGCGGATGGCCTCCTGGATTTCTCCTATCGATGGGAGTGCGCAGTCGGCCATTAGGGTGTGGCGGATACCGCTGCTGAGTACGTGGATGTGGGCGTCGTTGAAGCCGGGTATTACCGTGCTTCCGGCGAAATCCATTTTTCGGGTGTGGGGGCCTGCCAGGTCCTTAATCTCCTCGTTGTCGCCAACAGCGACGAAAACCCCTTCCCGGATGGCGAATGCCTGCGCCCGAGGTTTATAGGGGTCCACGGTTATGACGTTGCCGTTGAAGCCGATAAGATCAGGAATGAGCTGGTCCGAGGCCATGTTTCACCTCCGATGCGAGGGCCTGGGGCTGACGAATTTCAGCCGGCGAGGGCCGGGACCCGGGAGAGGATGACCCCTCCGGCTAGGGCCGATCCGATGACGCCGGCCACGTTGGGGCCCATCGCATGCATTATCAGGAAATTGTCGGGGCGTTCGCTCTGCCCAACCCGCTGCACGACTCGGGCCGCCATGGGCACCGCCGACACCCCCGCCGCCCCTATCAGCGGATTTATCTTCCTGCCGGACAGCACCATCATGATCTTGCCGAAAAGAACCCCGGAAGCTGTGCCGATTATGAAAGCCCCGAGGCCGAGACCCAATATCTTGAGGGTCTCCAGGTCCAGGAAGCTCTCGCCGGTCATGGTGGAGCCGATGACCAGGCCTAGGAATATGGTGACGATGTTGATGAGCGAGTTCTGGGCCGTATTGGACAACCTGTCTACAACCCCCGACTCCCGCATCAGGTTGCCGAACATGAACATGGCGAGCAGTGGGATGGCCTTCGTCGCCAGCAAGCCGCCTACTATGAGTACCAGGATAGGGAACAGCACCTTCAGGAGCTTGGGTACCGGCCGATCGGTGTACTCCATGGGGATGCTGCGCTCGGCCTTGGTGGTGAGCAGCTTCATGATGGGAGGCTGGATTATGGGCACCATGGCCATGTAGGAGTAGGCGGCGACAACGACAGGTCCCAACACCTCGTTGGGACAGGTGTCGGTGTCGGGGCAGAGCTGGCTGGCGACAAATATCGTGGTCGGACCGTCCGCCGAGCCTATGATGGCTATGGATCCCGACTCCCTGAGCGAAAAGTCTAGGGCAATTGCGGCCATCAGGCTGACGAAGATGCCGGCTTGGGCCGCAGCCCCGAGCAGCATGGTAGTGGGGCGTTGAAGGAGGGGGGTGAAGTCGGTGAGTGCTCCAAGACCAAGGAACATCAGTAAGGGGAACAGCTCATTGTCCAGGCCCGCGCTGCGGAGCACTCCAAATAGACCGTGCTCGTCGGTGAGGCCTCCGAGAGGCAGGTTGGTGACCATGGCCCCGAGGCCGATGGGAAGGAGGAGCAGGGGCTCGAACTTGTGCTTGATGGCGAGATAGATGAGCGCTCCGCCCACCAGAATCATCACCACATCACGCCAGTCCAGCCCGATAAATCCTTCGAAAAGCTCCTCTACAAGCATGTCCAGATCAACGCCTTACCGGTCGGTACGACCTTCGGCTTCTTCCTCCTCGGTAAGGTAAAGGGATACGGCGATGGCGGCGGCGCGTGCAGCCTTGTCCTTGGCGGTGGACGTGGCGGATTCGGGTGCGACGGGAGGGGAGTCCACGGGGGTTGCGGGCGAAAAGGCTGCCGGCGGCTCTTCAATCGGGGTGGGGGGTGGGGCTGCAGTGGTTACTCTCGCCGCTCGAAGCTTGTCAATCCTATCGATTACGAGACGGAGCACCAGGGTCGACACCAGCATGACCACCAGGGCCAGGAATACCATCCCCGCGCCGAGTCCGGCTATTTCGAGGCCGTCAAGATACACTGAGCGCTCCTATGACAGCACTGCCAGTCCCTGCTCGTAATCCGGTTGTTGGCTGATTGTGCAATGTGAATATATGGCCCGCGGGGCTCAGTTGTTGGCCCAGATTCCTTCGAAAAACTCGGGTGTGAGTTCGATCATTGAGTCGGACACTTCGAGGAGGTCCTTTGACTGGTTGGCTTCGAAGCATGCCACCTCGATGAACTTGCCCATGTCCTTTACGGTTTGGGCGGCGTAGGCGAAGTCGGCGTCGCCGCTTACTAGGATGCCGGTATCGTACAAGTCTTTCCATGCAAGCTGAAGCATGTCGGTGGCGAGCATAATGTCAACGCCCTTTTCCACTGCGACTCCCTTGCGAATCGCGGCTCGACCCAGCTTGACCTCCAGGTAGGGTGTATTGTGCAGGATGGTGAGGAACTTTTGCTGTTGGCCAAAGGCCTGAGGTTTGCGCCGGCTGTCCTGCAGGATGTTGTAGTAATAGGTCCTTAGCAACTGGCGGCCTCTGAGCAGCTTGTTAACGAACCTGGGGAAGTTGAGGTCGGTACGGCTGCAGTTCTCTTCCAGGGCGTGATATAGGTTGCTTCCGTCGATGAAAATGGCCACACGGGGTCTGAGGTGGTTTCCGGTGATATCGATGTTTATGTGGCGCTCCTGGGGCCTCGCTGGGATGTTTGTCAGGTGCGAGGCGATGCAGCGTGAGTATACCGCAACCGGGAGAAAGGCTACCAGTGGAGTGCGCCTTGAGACCCACTTCGCAGGCGGCTATAATGGGCCCCGGCCCGTGCCCCTTACCGGGCAGGCCGACTCGGACAAGGACCTGGACTCATTCAAGCGATAACTCCTCTCGGTTCTGAATTCGCCAAGGCTTTCAATCCCAAGTCGGTGGCGGTGGTCGGCGCATCCCGGGTCTCCCAGGCGGAAAACGCCAACTGGAGCAATCCCTCGGGGCAGTTCATTCCCTATCTGCTGAAGCTCGGGTATCCGGGCAGGATCTATCCTGTCAACCCCAAGGCCGACGAGATACTGGGGCTCAAGTGTTACCCCTCCGTCTCGGCCTTACCCGAAGTGCCCGACATGGTTACCGTCTCCGTCCCGGCGCGGGTCCTCGCTCGAGTCCTGGAAGACTGCGCCTCGGTGGGGGCGCTCAACATTCACGTCTTCACGTCCGGCTTCTCCGAAACGGACACGCCCGAAGGCCGAGAGATGGAAAATGTCGTTCGTGAAGTCGCGACCCGGAACGGGATCCGGGTGGTCGGGCCCAACTGCTTGGGGGTCCACTCACCGAAGGCCAACTTCTCCACTATCGGCGACATCAGCAACAAATCCGGAGGGTCGGCCTTTGTTGCCCAGAGCGGCGGTCACGCCATGGACTTCATCTTCCGGGCGGAGGACGTCGGCATAGGCGTCAGCAAGGTGATCAGCTTCGGAAACGCTCTCGTGCTGGAAAGCGCCGACTACCTGGAATTCCTGGGTCAGGATGACAACACAACGTCGATAGGGATGTACATAGAAGGTGTGAGGAACGGGCCGAAGCTGCTGAAGCTGGTCAGGGAGATCAATCCACGGAAGCCGGTGATAATCTGGAAGGGTGGCCTGAGCGAGTCGGGGTCCAGGGCGGCGGCATCTCACACGGGGTCGTTGGCCGGGCAGAGCGCCATCTGGGACGCCTTCTTTCGGCAGACGGGCGCGGTGCGGGCAGGGTCGGTCGAAGAAGTGGTCGACGTGATGCAGGCCTTTGCGCACCTGCCCGTCCCGCGAAGCAACCGAATGGCCATGATCGGGAGCGGTGGGGGCAACAGCGTTGCGGCCTCCGACATCTGCTCCCAGGAAGGTCTCGACATGGCCGTCCTTTCCGACGAGACCAGCGCCCGACTCCGGGACTTCATCCCCGACGCCGGAAACAGCGTCCGCAACCCGGTAGACCTATCATTCATGGCCAATGTCCGGGAAAAGCAACAGCAGGCCGCAGAACTCGTCACCTCCGACCCAGCTATCGACGTCCTTCTGATGATTCCCAGCCTCAACGAGTACGCCGACGTAACGTCGGATCCAGAGAAGGCCGTTGCCGCGGACTTCGCGGAGATTGCCCGGAATCACTCCAACGGGAAGCCGGTGGTGATCCTGCTGCCGGTTCGCATCCGTGACCCGCGCATCAAGATGGACTACCGGAAGCTGCGGGAAGAATTCTCCGAAGCGGGCCTTCTTACCTACACCGATCTGCGCCGGGCTTGCCGAGCCCTGGCAAAGTTCGTGGGGTACCACATGCACCAGGCCTCGGTGGCTTCCGCTTGAGGGCTTAGCCCAGTAGGACCTCCAACACTTTTTCGGTGCTAGAGAGGTCTTCGAAAACGTGGGTCGGGTGGAGAGCTTGTAACGATTTCAGATCTCTGAGTCCGGTTGCAACTGCCACGGTGTTGATGCCGTTGGCCTTGCCCGCCTCCACGTCGGAAGGAGAGTCACCGATTAGGAAGATTTCTCGACGGTCGTAGACCCTGCCTGAGAGGGTTTGGCACTTTGCTATGGCGTCGGCAACGACTTCAGTGCGGGTCATCCAGTCGCCACCGAACCCCCCTTCTTCGAAGAAAACGTCCAGGCCGAATTTCCTCAGCTTCAGGAATGCCGCCTCGCGGAAATTTCCCGTCTCGAGCCCAAGCTGCACCCCCGGCTCCTTTGACAAGGCTTCCAATAGGTCCCAGGCCCCGGGGCACATATAGCCTTCCGTCCATTCCTCCAGGCGATCACCGAGTTCCTCGAAATACACGGTCTTGAAAGCGGACAGGTCAGGGGCTCCGACGCAATCACCCTTCGTAATGCCACATTTGCTGTACATCTCGGTCATCAGTGGCAGATCGAGGCCGCCCCCAAAGACCACGTCTTGGAAAGCGTCGGGGATTCCGTGGACCTGCTCAAACGCGCTGTTCAGCGCTAGGAGGTTACAACCAGTTAGGGTGACGAGGGTCAGGTCTACGTCGAAGAGGATGAGTCTCTGCAATCCAGGGTTTCCGGGGCACTTACCCCAACAACGCCTTCAGAACCGTCTCGGTATCCGACAGATCTTTGAAGACGTGGGTGGGGCCCAGGGACTCTAGCTTTACAGTGTCATAGTGACCCGTCGCCACTGCCACCGTTTTGATGCCGTTCGCCCGACCCGCCTCAACATCGGAAATTGAGTCCCCAATTACGAAGATTTCGTTTCGTCGGTATTCATTGCCTGACAATGCCTGGCATTTGGCTATGGCGTCGGCGACCACTGCAGGGCGCTCCGGGTGGTCTCCACCGAATCCGCCCTCCTCGAAGAAGCCGTCCAGCCCGTATCTCTGCAATTTGATAAATGCGGCCTCGCGGAAGTTTCCTGTCGCCAGCCCTGTTTGTACACTGGACTCCGACTCCAAGGCTCCGAGCAACTCTCTGACTCCCGGATAAACGATCCCGCTATCCCATTTCGGCAGGATCTCTGTCAGATGCTTGAAATACAGCACCATGAATTCATCGAACCTTCTGTCCCCTTCCGGAACTCCACTAATGCGATAGACCTCGGCCATGATCGAAAGGTCCATCCGGCCCCCGAATCCCACTCCTTCAAATGCGTTGTGGATTCCATACAAATCGCGAAAAGCCGTATTCAGGGCTTTTCGGTCACCACCCCTGGTGCTCAGGAGGGTCTGGTCTACGTCGAAGAGGATTAGTCTTTGCAACGGTGGCTTCCTTGTCGGAGGTCAGTATAGCCGACCAATAAGGAAGGGGGCCTGGCGCAGCGTGGCATATAATTGCCTGAGGGGAGGGAGACTTGTACGACGACACCATAGCCGCCATATCCACTCCAATAGGTGAGGGGGCCATAGGGGTGGTTCGGGTGTCAGGGCCCGAGGCCCTCGCCATTGCCGCCAAGGTGTTTTCTGGGAAGCTCAGGCACCGTCGCTTAAGCCGGGGGCGGGTGGTCGACCCAGAAGACGGAGCTGTGCTGGACGAGGTGATGGCGACTTGCATGCTGGCGCCAAACAGCTACACCTGCGAAGACACAGTGGAGATCTACGGGCACGGGGGGGTGGTGTCTCTGAAGGCGGTTTTGGGGGCGTTGCTGCGCTGTGGGGCCCGGGCGGCGGGGCCAGGGGAGTTCACCCTGCGAGCCTTCCTAAACGGCCGGATAGACCTCTCGCAGGCTGAAGCCGTCCGGGACGTCATCGAAGCGAAGACTGACGCGGGGCTAAGGGTGGCAATGAACGGGCTCCAGGGTGGGCTTTCGGCGCGAGTGAAAAAAATACGCACGACTATCCTGGAAGTGCTGGCCTATCTGACAGCCCGCATTGATTTTCCGGAGGACGACGTACCCGTAGAAGACCCGCTTCCGGCAATTCGCAAATCACATGCGACCCTCATTGACCTGATAAGCTCCGCTGACGCAGGCATCGTCTATCGGCATGGAGTTCGTGTTGCCATAGTGGGTCGGCCGAACGTCGGCAAGTCCAGTTTGCTGAACCGCCTCCTGGAACATGACAGGGCTATAGTCACGCCGGTTGCAGGGACGACTCGGGACACCGTGGAGGAAGTGGCCAACATCCAGGGCATCCCCTTCGTGCTGGTGGACACTGCAGGCCTGACCGAGACCTCGGACCCAGTAGAGAACCTCGGCATTGAGAGGAGCCGTCAGGCCCTGCTTGGCGCCGACCTCGTGGTCCTGGTACTGGATTCCAGCCAACCCCTCACCGAGGAGGATGCCGAGTTGATCGGCCGGGCTAATGGCGAGAAAGCGGTGATGGTGGCGAACAAGTCGGACCTGCCTGGAGGGATCGAGGCCGGGGCACTGCCTGAGAGAGCGGTCCGCGCATCGATGGTAACCGGCGAGGGTCTGGATTCTCTCAAAGAGCGTATGGTGGAGGCAGCGCTAAACGGGCAGGGTGTGAGGTCGGGGGAGGCGCTGATATCTAACGCCCGACAAAAGGCCGCGCTGGAGTCGGCGGCGGGACATCTGGCATCGGCGGAGAAGGCCCTGGTGGAAGGGATCACCGACGACTTCGTGACCATAGACCTGACCGCGGCGCTGAACTGCCTGGGAGAGATCACCGGAGAAACGGTTACGGAAGACCTGCTCCACACGATCTTTTCCCGTTTCTGCATCGGGAAATAGGGTCGGGCCTGCGACATAACAGTCACTACATGATAAAGTCACCCGCATTGAGGGAAGGCCAGATTTGAGCCGGTCATGGACAGGTGCTCGGCAACGGCCGGGCTTCGCGAGCTAGGGCGCACGGACGAACGAAGGGAGGCCCGAGACATGACTACCAACGGCAAATTCAACGGAGTGGTTGCAGACGCTGACGGCCACATCATGGAGCCCGGAGACCTCTGGAGCGAAAACCTTGAGCCCAAGTATCGTGACAGGGCGATGCAGGTGGTGAGAGGGGACGACGGTCTAGACTTCCTGCAAATAGACGGCAACAGGTCGCAAGTTCTCGACGGAGCGTTGGGTTTCCTGGGCAGCCTGGATCAAGGGGTGGCGTGGAGAAGGCAGGAGCATAACCCGGAGTTCTTGAACTGGGAGGACTGCCGGAGCCCCGGGTCCCGGGACCCTCACGCCCGGATAGAGTGGATGGACGAACACGGCATCGACATGGCCTTCCTGTACCCGTCGCTGGGACTCAACTGGCAGACCGAGTGCGGGGATGCGGGCCTCGCGGCGGCGTACTGTCGGGTGTACAACGACTGGATCATCGACTTTTGCCGACCCTACCCGGGCCGGTTGATACCCATCGCCATGATCTCGCTCATGGAAGTCGAATACGGCGTCGAGGAGGCCAGGCGGACGGCGAAACTCGGGGCCAGGGGCATCTACATGTTCCCGAATCCGCCGGTGAACGGGATACCGTACGGAGAGAAATACTACGACCCCTTCTGGGCCGAGGCCCAGGACCTGGACCTGCCCATCGGTATCCACGTCAGCAGCACCCCCAGGTACACCGGGCACGATCTGTACAAGGCCACATTTACCAGTAACGGGTTCTGGTACGGGTTAATGCAAAAGCTGGACTGCCAGCTGGCCTTCACCACGTTCATCCACGGAGGCGTGTTCGACCGTTTCCCGGAACTCAAGCTGGGCGTCGTAGAGGCCCATTGCGGCTGGATGCCGGCATGGCTGGATGCCATGGACGCGGCTATGTCACGGGAGCCGGATGTAACCCTTCTGCCCAGCGAGTACTTCAAGCGGCAGTGCTGGATTTCGGGTGAGCCCGACGAAAAGGCCTTCGCCTTCACCGCCCAGATGCTGGGCGCCGACAGGCTGGTTTGGGGTTCCGACTACCCCCACGGAGAAGGCCATACCGACCCACTGGCAGAGCTCAGGGAGACCATCGGGAATCTCTCCGAAGAAGATCAAAGACAGATCATTGGAGAGAGCGCGGTGAAGCTGTACGGGCTTGCATCCTAGTTCGGCCTGCGATGTCGATGTGGTGAGGAGTCGGCCGAGTTGGCATAGGCCTTTAGACTTGTTGAAAAGGTCAACTGGAGAATTCGTATGGTCAAGGTGAACTTTGGGGTGGGCATGGGGCGCAACGAGAGGATCGATGAGATAGCCGACCTGGCGCGCACCGCCGACGAGGCCGGTTTTGCCCACATGACCCTGGTGGACGAACCCTACCTGTCCCGTGAAGTCCACATGATGTGCGCCATCGCCGCCCTGAGCACCCGACGCATCCGCATCGGTCAGGCAGTGGTGGACCCCAAGACTTACCACCCCTCCACCCTGGCCAACGCCGCTGCTACCCTGAACGAGCTGACAGGGGGTCGGGCGTTCCTGGGGCTGGGGGCCGGTGGGCCCTTTGGCAAGATCATGAAACCCATTCCCCACCAGGACCTGAGAGACGCGACCATGTTCGTCAGGAGTTTCATGGCCGGGGAGGAGGCGGAGTACAAGGGACAGAGGATGATTTCCGAGTGGATACGGGGGCCGGTGCCCTTGTACCTGGCGGGTGACGGGCCCCGGTCCCTCCAGCTGGCCGGGGAGGTTGCCGACGGTGTCTACTTCATGGGCGGGCCCCCTGCGCTTATCAAGTGGAAAGTTGACCACATCTACCGGGGAGCCGAGAAGGCCGGCCGGGACCCGACCAAGATAGACATCTGCGTCCGCTCTTACATCTACGTCACGGACGACAAGCAGAAGGCCCACAGAGAGATTTCGGGATACGTGCCCTTTGGGATTCACGTTCGTGAGAGGAACAAGAAACAGCCCGAGATCATCAAGTTGTTCGAGGACCTGGAGCGCGATAACCCCGGGATTACGGAGGAGATGGAGAGGTACGCCGCTGCCAAGGCCGAGTTCACCCGCGAGGACGGGTACGACCCCTGGTTCGAAAAGATGGATGCCCCCTACGCCCAGCACATGACTCAGCGTGTAATCGACTGCATACACCTGGTCGGATCAGTCGATGAAATCTGCGAAGGAATTCAGAAGATGGCCGACGCCGGGGTAACGACCGTATCCACGGCTACCTACACCATCATCGACAAGAAGTGGATGCTGGAGGAAGTGGGCCGTTCGATAATGCCGCACTTCAGGAGCTAGCGGCCCGGCAGCGGCCCAGGACTAGCGGGCCTCAAGCGCCCCCAGCTTGCCGTCTATCGTTTCCGCTTCCACGGACAGTTTTTCCCACTGCTCCCAGAGGGCCTGTGTCTCGTCCTTTAGGGCCTGGTATTGTTCTGCAGAGTCGGCAATATGGTCGGCATCTTCAAACCGGTCGGGGTTGGAGAACATCTCTTCAAACTCGGCGATGCGGGATTCGCGCTCGGACAGGGAGGCGTTTATCTTCTCTATCTGCCTGGCAAGTCTGCGGGCCTTGTTGTTCAGAGACCGACGCTGCCGTTCTCCGGAAGACATGTGCCTTCCGTTGCGGGTGGGACCTGGTTGAACGTCTTTAGGAGTCTCCACGCCCGGAGTCGTTTCGGCGCTTCGCTTTTCTGATTCAGACTGCTTCCTGTAGAGGTAGCTGTCATAATCACCTGGGTAGATGGCGATTCGGCCGCTGTCTATATCGATGATCTTGTTAGCCACCTGGTGGATCAGGGTCCGGTCGTGGGTGATGAAGCAGATGGTGCCGTGGTAGTCGCCGAGAGCATCGGCAAGGACTTCCCGTGAAGCGATGTCCAGGTGGTTGGTGGGTTCGTCCATGAGCAGCAGGTTGCTGGGCTGGAGGAGCAGCTTGGCCAGGGCCACTCGGGCTTTTTCGCCCCCCGAGAGCACGGATATCTTCTTGTCCACGTCGTCCCCTGCAAACAGGAATCCCCCAAGGGTGTTGCGAAGGTTCTGGTCGGGCTCTGACGGGGCGGCCTGGCGAAGCTCCTCGAGAAGGTTGTTGTTCGGGTCCAGTAGCTCGAGGACGTGCTGGGCATAGTAGGTCGTGATTACGTTATGGCCCGTCTTTCTCTCTCCCTCGAATGTGGTGACGTCGGCAAGTATCTTGAGAAGGGTGGTCTTTCCCGCTCCATTAGGCCCGACCAGTGCAACGCGGTCCCCTCGGGCCAGGCGCAGGTCTAGGTTCTGGTAGACCACGTTAGCACCGTATGCTTTTCGAACATCGACCAGAGATATAACCTCAGATCCGCTTCGGGGCGGCTTTGGGAAGGAATAGTTCACCTTCCTGGTAGCCCTGGGCAGCTTGATGACCTCCATCTTCTCCAGTTGCTTGATGCGACTCTGGACCTGGGTCGCCTTGCGGGCCTTGTAGCGGAATCGGTCCACGAAGCGCATCTGCCGCTTGATCTCGCGTTCCTGCCGGGCGGCGGCGGATTGTCTTGCCTCCAGCGCGCGCTCCCGGGCCACGAGATAGTCATCGTAATTGCCCCTGTGTAGGGACACTTCGTCGGGCTCAATAGCCAGGACCCTGTCAACGGTGTGGTTTAGAAAGGCTCGGTCGTGGGAAGTCACCAGGACGCCGCCGGGGAATGAAGAAAGGTACCTTTCGAACCAGAGGTTGGCCTCGAGGTCCAGGTGGTTGGTGGGTTCGTCCAGGAGAAGGAGGTCTGGGTTTCTGAAGAGCATCTTCGCTAGACTTGCCCTCATCACCCATCCACCGCTGAACTCGCTAATGGGGCGGAGGAAGTCCGCCTCCCTGAACCCAAGCCCCGACAGTATCGCCTTGGCCTCATGCTCTCGAGCCTCGCCGCCCGCGGCTTCCAGTGCAGCGTCGAGATCGCCGAGTTGGCCCAGGAGAAGCTCCTGCTGTGCGGGGTCGGCCTCCGAGGATAGGGCTTCCCGAACGGCATGGGTCTCGTCTAATAGGGCATTGAGCTCCGGGGCGGCGTCCAGGACTTCTTGCAGCAGGCTTCTGTCGGAGAACGTCTCCGGTTCCTGCTTGAGGTAGCCGAGGGTGACGTTCCGTTGTCGGGACACCACGCCGGTCTCTGCCTCCGCTTCGCCGGCCAGGATATCGAGGAGAGTGGTCTTGCCCGAACCGTTGGGGCCTATCAGGGCAACACGGTCACCCGGGGCCAGAGTGAAGGTGAGCCCAGCAAACAGTGTCTTACTGGGATAGGACTTGCCGATGTTAGAAGCCGTAAGCATATCGATACGCCGCGGATATCATGCTATCGGAGGTCATTAAGTGCAAGGAATAGGAAGGGAATGAGACTGAATAAGTGTAGTAGTCAGCAAATTCAATGTTAAAATTTCTCGCCCTGCAACAATGACTCGCCTGGAAACCGGAAAGAGAGAACCTCCACAAATGAGCTTGAGACTTGCTTCGGCGCTGGCCGTAATCTGTATCGTCCTGATAGTTGGTGTGGTGGTGGGATGCGGGGTCACGCCGACGGTTGGCCCCCACCCGACGTCAACTTTAGTCGCCCCTACGCCCGAGGCCCCACCCCAGACACCAACGGCAATACTCTCCCCTGAGCCCACGTCCACTCCCGAGCCTGCGGCCCCATCACCCATCCCGATACCGGAACCGACTCCCACCCCAACCCCCGAGCCGACTCCGACTCTTGAACCCGTCGAGCCGGAGGAGGAAGAAGAGGTTGCCGAAGAGCTGCCCTTCGACCCGCTGGTGGTGCGTGGGACTCTTTCCAACGGACTGAGCTACTACATCAGGCACAACGAGGAGCCGCAAGACCGGGCCCAGATAGCCCTGGCGGTCAGGGCCGGATCAGTGTTTGAGGAGGAGAGCGAGCGGGGACTGGCGCACTTTGTTGAGCACATGGCTTTCAACGGCACGGAGCGGTTCGCCAAGCAGGAGATTGTCGAATACCTGGAATCGCTGGGAAGCGCCTTTGGCCCCGACCTGAATGCCTACACCAGTTTCGATGAGACCCTGTATTTCCTGGAAGTTCCAACGGATGACGCCGAGGTTACCGAGACTGCCTTTCAGATCCTGAGCGACTGGGCCTACGCCATCAGCTTCGACCCGGAAGAAGTCGACTTGGAACGGGGTGTGATATTGGAAGAGTGGCGGCTTAGTCAGGGATTCAACTCCCGGCTGCAGGACAACCTGCTACAGTTGCTGTTCGGCTCTTCCCGCTATGCCGTCCGGGCCCCTATCGGCCTCACCGAAGTCATAGAAAGTGCGACGGCTGAGGACTTGCGAGGCTACTACGAACGTTGGTACAGACCCGACCTGATGGCAGTAGTGGCAGTGGGCGACTTCGAAATCGAAGACATTGAGGCCAAGGTTAAGCAATACTTCGCCCCTACCCCCGAGGGTGAGGCCGCCCAGGAAGCCGCGGTTCTTGCAGCCTCTACCGAAAGGCTCTCCTTCGACTTTGAGACTCACGCCAACCCCCGCATCGAGGTCTTCACCGATGCCGAATCGCCCGGGAGCCAGTTCGTGCTAATCCGGAAGCTCACCCCGGAAACCGGTCGGGACCTGGCGGCCTTTCGCAGTTTTGTAGTGGAGCAGCTGGCCTACATGATGCTGAACTCAAGGCTGTTCGAACGGGCCCAGTCCGCCGACCCGCCCTACCTGACAGCCAACACAGGTCGCTCTGGTTACGTCGATACATTGGACATAATTACGTTTGGAGGCTGGGTAGAGCAGGGCGGAATCGAGGCTGGGCTGGGTGCGGTACTGGAGGAGATCCAGCGGGCAAGCCAGCACGGTTTCACGGAAAGCGAATTGGCCCGAGAAAAGAGCAATCTGCTCAGTTCAGTAGAGAGCGCCTATAAACAGCGGGAGCAGACGGAGTCCGGGGCTCTGGTTGATCAGTATGTAGGCCACTTTTTCAATGGCACCCCGGTCCCGGGTATCGAGGCTGAGTGGGAACTCTATCAGGAATTGCTTCCACAGATAACTCTATCGGAGTTCCTGGCGGTGGCGCAGTCGTGGACGGAGACGGCAGACACCGGTCTGCTGGTAGTAAGGCCCGAGGCGACCGAAGCCAAGGCCGATGATGAACTGGCCTCGGCAACGCTGGCACAGATCCAGGGCGCCGACGCCCTTGTGGTGGATGCCTATGAGGATGACGTGGGAGATATTCCCCTGCTGGCAAACATCCCGACGCCCGGGAGCATTGTTGCAGAGGAGCAGATAGACTCAATCGACGCCGTTGAATGGACGCTTTCGAACGGCGTGACCGTAATCGCTAAGCAGACCGACTTCAAGGATGACGAAGTCGTTTTCAGGTCTTTCAGCCCCGGCGGGCACTCGCTGGCATCCGACGAAGACCATGTTTCGGCCCGGTTTGCGGCGCAGCTGGTTACCGGAAGCGGCGCCGGGCCCCATGACAGGGTGACGCTGGATAAGCTTCTGGCCGGGCAGAGGGTGTCGGTATCTCCGTATATCGGGGAGTTGTTCGAGGGCGTCGGGGGAAGTGCCTCGCCTGAGGATATGGAGACGTTGTTCCAGTTGATCACGTTATATGCCACCGAGCCCCGGATTGACCCGGCCTTCTACTCCAGCTACCAGGCCAGACTGCAGAGCGTCGCCGAGTTCAACGCCGCCGAGCCTGACTCAGTCCTCTTCGACAGGGTTAACTCGCTGCTGAGCCAGGGCCACCTTCGCGAACGCCCCCTTTCGGTGGAACTGCTGGATGAGCTGAACATGGAACGAGCTGAAGCCGTGTACAGTGACAGGTTTGCTGACATATCGGACTCCACCTTTGTGTTCGTGGGGGCATTCGACTGGGATGAGCTGCGAACGCTGTCGGAAACCTACCTGGCAAGTCTCCCCAGCGCCGGGCGTATGGAACAATGGGTAGACCACGGAATCGACCCACCCTCCGGACTGATCGACGAAGCAGTACACAGCGGCATCGAGCCCCGGAGCAACACGGTTGTGGTGTTCGCCGGAGAACTTGAATGGAGCCGAGCCGAAGCCCTGGCCCTGGAGGTGGCTGGGGAGGTACTCGGTATCCGGGTGCGGGAGCGGGTACGGGAGCAGCTGGGAGGCACCTATTCCATAGGGGTGGTGGCAAGCACATCCACGCTACCCGACCAGGAATACCTGAATTACGCGATATTCGGGAGTGATCCCGACCGCGTGGACGAGCTCTTTGGCGAAGTTATAAGGGAAATAGAGTGGCTGCAGGATGGTGGTGAGCAGAGCTACATGGACACCGCCAAGGAGATCCTGCGTACGGCCCGAAAGGAACAGGTGCGGGAAAACGGCTTCTGGCTTAACCAAATCATGGCCGCCTCCCAGCGGGGTGAGCCCTTCGTGGAAATCGTCGGGTTTGATGAGCGGCTGGAGACCCTGACCCTGGAGCAAGTCGCGGGTGTGACGGAGCGATACTTCACCACGGACGAGTACCTCAGGGTAGTGCTCTATCCGGTGGAGGAATAGCTTTATAAGACAGAAGACGGCCCTGCAGCCCAGATCCCATCTGCTTCATCGGGGTCGCGTTAGAATAGAGTGGATGTATGTAGTCGGCGGGACAGGCCCAACGCTTGTCCCGCCGACTAACATAAGGACAAGGGCGGAAGCCCTGCCAAGCCGAATTCACTGAAACAAGGGGTTAGCGATGGGCATAGAGCGGCTAGAGGTCCCCCTGGACTCCCTGAAGAAGCACTTTGACCCGGAAAGTCTAGGGTTTGAGACAACTGATGAGGTCGCACCCCTGGAAGGGCTGCTGGGCCAGGAGCGGGCCGAGAGCGCTCTTGAACTCGCCCTGGGGGTCGACGCCCCGGGCTTCAATCTCTTCATATCGGGGCCTCCTGGCACCGGGCGGCGCACGGCCGTGCGCAGGCACGTAGAACGGTTGGCGCTGAGCAAGCCCATCCCCCCGGATTGGGGTTACGTTCATAACTTCGATGACCCCGCCCAGCCCGTTCCCATCAGCCTGCCCTGCGGATGGGTCCGGGTCCTGGCCGCCGACATGAACGAGCTTATCGAAACCGTCCGCCGGGATGTTCCCAGGGCCTTCGAAAGCGACGACTATCGAGAGCGCATGGAAGAAGCCATGGAGGGTATCCAGACCCGACGCCAGGAGATGACGGCAGGGATGGAGCAGGCGGCAAGGCAGGTGGGTTTTGTGCTCCGTTCTACCCAGGTCGGGCTTACCCCTCTGCCGGTGATTGACGGAAAGCCGGCGTCCCCGGAGGCATTTGCAGCCCTGCCGGCCCCCGAACAGGCCCGTCTGCGCCAGATGGCCGACGAGATTCAAGATGTTATCAACCGTACCCTTGTCGAGATACGCCGCCTGAGCAAAGAGGCGGTGGAGCAGGCCCGCAACGTCGACAAGGAAATAGTGCTCTTTACCTTGACTCCGATAGTCGATGAATTGCAGGAAAAGTACAAAGAACACCCGGAGGTTGTATCCTACCTAGAGCGGGTAGAGAAGGACCTCGTGGAGCATCTGGAACTGCTCAAGCCGAAGGATGCGAAGCCAGGGGCGATGCCATTTCAGCAGCCAGTGGATGAGGACGAGGCGTTCACGCGCTACCGGGTCAACGACCTTGTAGACAACACAACCTGCGTTACGGCGCCCACGGTAGTGGCCCACAACCCAACCTACTACAACCTGTTCGGACGCATCGACTACCAGTCCCGGATGGGTACGCTGACAACCAATCACATGATGATCAAGAGCGGGGCAATCCACGAGGCAAACGGTGGATACCTGATCCTGCAGGCCCGGGAGCTCCTGTCCAACCCGATGTCCTGGCAGACGCTCAAAAGGACCCTCCATAGCGGAGAGATAGCAATTGAGAACATGGGGGAGCAGTACAGCGCCCTTCCCTCATCCACCCTTCGTCCCAGGCCCATCCCCCTGGATGCCAAGATCATCGTAGTCGGGACTCCGGGTGTACTGTTCAGGCTGCAGGCCTTCGACGAAGAATTTCGGCGGTATTTCAAAGTTACCGCGGACTTCGAAACGGACATGGACCGGACACCCGAGAACGTGTCCAGGTATGCCGCCTATGTTGCCGAACAATGCAAAGAGGGGGGATTGAGGCCCTTTCACAAGAGTGCCGTCGCGCGGATTATCGACCATTCCAGCAGAGTGGCGGCCCACCAGGACAAGCTCACAACCAGGTTCATGGGCATTTCCGACATCATCACGGAGGCTAACTATTGGGCGAGGTCGGATGGAAACGATCTCGTGATGGCCGAACACGTGAACAAGGCCATAGAGGAACGACACTACCGCTCCAACCTGAGGGAGGATCGGGTCCTGCAGATGATAGAGGAGGGCGTAATCCGCATCTCGACGGACGGGGAAGCCGTGGGGCAGGTCAACGGACTGGCCGTGCTATCGTTGGGTGAGCTGTCTTTTGGTAAGCCAAGCCGGATTTCGGCGAGGGTGTCACTGGGTCGGGGGCAGGTGGTGAACGTAGAACGAGAGACAAAGCTCAGCGGAAGGATCCACGACAAGGGGTTCATGATTCTTAACGGGTACGTGCAGGGCAAATACGGCTATGACAAGCCCTTGTCCCTCGCCGCCAGCATAGGATTTGAGCAGAACTACAGCGAGGTGGACGGCGACAGCGCCTCCTCGACGGAGCTGTATGCGTTGCTGTCGGCCATCTCCGGGCTGCCGATATACCAGGGGATTGCGGTCACGGGTTCGGTGGACCAGAACGGAGATGTGCAGGCGATAGGCGGCGGGACCCAGAAGATCGAAGGTTTTTTCGAGGTATGTAAGGTCCGGGGTCTTACGGGCAAGCAAGGCGTTATGGTGCCCGCGGACAATGTCCAGCATCTCACGCTCAGGGACGAGGTGCTGGACGCCATCCAGGCCGGGAAATTCCACATCTACAGCATATCCACCATTGATGAGGGGATAGAAGTATTGACCGGTACTCCGGCAGGAGAAAGGCTGGAAGGCGGCGGCTATCCCGAAGGGACGGTGCACTACTTGGTGGAGGAACGGCTGAAGGACATGGCTAGAGCGGCGCGGGAATTTGCCAAGGGTCGGGGGACGAGTCCAAACGTCGACGAAGGGGACGAACAAGATGATGGTGGGAATGGAGAAGGGCAGAAGGGTGAGGAGTGAGGAAGGTCTGTAGTCACGGCCCAGTTGCAGATGCGGGAATTCAAGGATGTCGGTATGCACGTCCCAGGTCCTACCATCATTTGCTGTTGAGTGGGCACCTCTCTAGGCTGAAGGCTGAGTGCGACACAGCTACGCGCTGAATTGACTTTGGGATAGGGTGGGGACAGAATGGCGGGAGCAGTAGTGAAGGTGGGGAAATATGGCTAGAGAAGCTAATAGGGGATACAGCGAGAGGCTGACGAGGGAGGACGTGGCCCGACTCGCCCGACTCAGAGGGCTGCCCGTCGAGGAGTCGGACTTGGACGAGATACGGTACCGGCTCAACGCCCTAAGCGACGCTCTTGCTGCCCTGGACGACCCCGAACTCGACACCACCGACCCCCTGCCTATTCTGCTGGACAGGGAGGCCCGCTAGCATGCCGTACCACGATCTGATATACCAGCCCGCCCACGAGCTTGGGGCACGGATGCGACGCCGAGAGCTTTCGCCGGTGGAAGTTGTAGATGCCTATCTGGCCCGAATCGAGGAAATAGACTCCACTGTCAGAGCCTATATCACCGTGTGCGGGGACGAGGCCCGGGCCCAGGCCCAAGACGCGGAAGCAGCTATCTCAAAAGGAGATTACTTGGGCCCGTTGCACGGCATACCCGTTGCCGTGAAGGACCAGTTCGATACCGCGGGCATTCGCACTACCATGGCCTCCCGGATCTTCTCGGAGAACGTCCCCGACGGCGAGTCCACAGTCACCGCAAGGCTCAAAGCTGCGGGGACCATACTGCTTGGCAAGCTGAACATGACCGAGTTCGCTTTCGGGGACACACGGGATTTCGTATTCGGCACGCCCCGGAATCCGTGGAATCTGGACAGGATACCGGGCAGTTCGAGCGCCGGTTCCGGAATAGCTCCATCGGCCGGTATGACCGCCGTCGCCATCGGAGAGGACACGGGTGGGTCCGTCAGGCTTCCCGCCGCCATGTGCGGGATAGTCGGGCTCAGGCCCACCACGGGCAGGACCAGCCGCTACCGCGCCTTTCCCATGTGCTGGTCCATGGACACAGCCGGCCCCATGACCCGCACCGTCCGGGACTGTGCCGACCTCCTTGCCGTCATAGCCGGCCAAGACCCTAATGATCCCCTCAGCAGCCCCCGGCCCGTGGACGACTACTCCTCGGGTCTCGACAGGGGTGTGCGGGGCATGAAGATAGGCTACCTGCACCAGCTCATAAACCTGGAGGGCGTCGACGAGGCTACCCGGAGCGCCGTCAACGCCACCAGGGATGTGTTCCAGTCCCTCGGCGCGGAGACCGAAGATGTAAACATACCACTCCTGGAGCTTTCAGGCCCGATTTACATAGCTATCGGCGACTCGGACGCCGCCGATACCCACGAGTCGCTGCTGAGGCAGAGGCACAGGGACTACGACGTAGCCACCCGCACCCGCCTCATGGCTTCGAGCCTGATCCCAGCCTCTCTTTACCATCGGGCACAGAGGGCGCGGCAGCTGCTCAGAAAGCGGCTAATCGAGGCCCTGGAAGACTTCGACGTCCTGGTCGGCCCTGTGGTCTCCACCCCCGCCCCCGAGATCAAGGAAGTCCAAAGGGTCTTCGTAAGTGAGGCCGATGTACGCCAGCGCATATTCGGCGCACGGAGCCTCACCACCCCCTTCAACCTCGCTGGCCTGCCAGCCATATCCATACCTTGTGGGTTCTCGGGTGACAGGTTGCCAATCGGGCTGCAGATTGCGGGCAGGGCGTTTGACGAGGCTACTGTGTTAAGGGTCTCGGCGGCCTACGAAGGGGCAACGGACTGGCACACGCGGCGACCTCCCATTTAGCCTGGGAATGCACAATAGAGGGAAGGGCGACCCACCGGGCCGCCCTTCTTCGTAGCACCGGAGGTAGGTCTAGTTGCCGTTGGTAAAGCGGTAGAGCTTGGCAGCCGTGTCCCGGATTATCTTCATCCGCTTGGTCTCGTCCTTGAGGCCTTTGAGGTTGTTCTCGATGGTCTCCTGGGAGTCGGGCCAGACGCCGTCGGGGTGGGGATAGTCTGACCCCCACATGACGTTGTCCTCGCCGATAAAGTCGATCATGTCGCCGGCAAAGGCTTCCTTCTGGAATGTGGAATAGCCCTGGCGCTTCCAATAGTCGCTGGGAATCATTGAGAGGGTGACGTCTCCTTCGTCCTCGTGGTCCATCCGGTCGAGAACGTAGGGGATCCATGTAACGCCGCACTCCCCGAGCACGAACTTCAGGTCGGGGTTCCTTTCACAAGCCCCCGACAGCACCATGCTGGCCAGGATCTCCGCCCCCGAGAGTTGGAATGTCACCATGTTAACCACACGATGGGTTAGCGCGTAGAGCTTTTCGTCCCCGGGCTCGGGTGGACGGGGATACAGGCCCGTGGTGTGGAAGGATATGGAGACTCCACACTCGGCGACGGCTTCCCACAGCACGTCCCAGTCCCGGTAGTACATCGGCTTGACCGCAGTGGCCACGCCGAACTCGACACCTACCAGGCCCTTGGCCGCAATTCTTCTTACCTCATCGGCGGCGGCCTGGGGGTCGTGGTTGGGCAGGCATGCCAGACCCCTGAGCCGGTCCGGGCGCTTGCTGGTGAAGTCGGCGATCCAGTCGTTGTAGGTACGGTAGATTGAAGCTACCAGCTCTTGGTCTTTCAGCTTGGTAGCCACGGCGAACATGCCGTATATGACCTCAGCGTCTACGCCGTCTGCATCCTGGTCCTTGATCCTGAGGTCGGGGTCGGTGGGGTGGTAACGGCCTTCGGCGGCGTCCTGGATGAAACCCGTGGCCGCCATCTTGTCGACCCGGGTCTTCATCCCCGGATTGTAGGTCGCCACCTTGGAGAAGTGGCCGACGTCTTCCAGGTAGACCCCGTCCGCCCACCACTGGTCGATGCCATCGTGCTGTTCTACCCTAGGCATGCGGGCGGTGTACTGGGTCGGGGCCTGGGAGGTAAAGAGGTCCCACGGCAGGAAGCCGAGGTCCACGTGGGAGTCTGCTGAGATGATGTTGTATTGCATAGTACCCTCCTTGGGGCATTAGCGCGGTGCGTTGAAACTTAGGGGAGGATAGCACCGAGGGGGATTAAGTCAAGATGGGACGCAGGCCCCCTAGCCGAACCCGATACCCTGCTCCTTCAGGCTGACGAAGGCCTTTTCTGAGGGGTGGCCTATGATGATGTGGTCCAGAACATCTATGCCTAGGAGCGAACCGGCCTTGACCAGGTCTGCGGTGACGTGGGCATCCTGCGCGCTGGGAGTTGGGTTTCCGGAGGGGTGGTTATGGGCCAGTAGAATTGCAGCAGCATTGGCCTTTACCGCAGCCCTGAATACTTCGGACGCCCTGATCATAGATGAGTTTACGTTGCCCCTATAGACCTCGTGGACTTCCATGACGCGGTTTTTTGTATCCAGTAGGATTACCTTCAAGTGTTCCTGGGTGAGGAGACTCATTTCGTCGCCGAGGAGATCGAAAACGTCCTGGGGGTTGTTGACAGGACGTTTTTCAAGGCGAGGGTCGTTGCGCAGGCGCAGGCCGAGTTCGAGGCCCGCCATTATCTGGGCGGCCTTGGCCTCTCCGACCCCGTCCAGTTGAGTCAACTCACCGAACGTGGCCCCTGCAAGACCGCGCAAGGTGCCGTACTGGGTCATTATGCGCCTGGCCATGTCGAGGGCGCTTTCCCGGCTGGTGCCCGTGCGAAGCAGGATGGCGATGAGTTCAGCGTGGCTCAGGCTCTGGGCGCCGTAGTTCCGGAGTCGCTCCCGAGGCCTTTCATCCGAGGGCATCTCGGCGATGCGGAGTGTATAGCGGGGTTGGAGGTCTTCCGGCATGCTATGGCTTTTGGTACCCGCTCAAACGGGAACACCTTTAGTAGCCATAGCATGCCTATCTAACCTTCACGTGTCAATCTGTATTCCCATTAAATCCAGAATGGTAAAGTTGTAGAGGCCCGTCGGTATTATGCCAGGCTAGCTCTTCAGCTTCACCATCTCGGGATCATAGAGGGGTTCACGGGAGACTGTGGCGTCTAGCCGTTCGCCGAAATACTCGATCTGCACCTTGGTCCCGACCTCCGCGTGCTGGATAGGCAGATAACCGTAAGCAATCCCTCTCCCGATGCTGTAGCCGTAGTTGGCGCTGGTCACAAACCCCGTGGGGTTCCCGCCTACCAGGATGGGCTCGTTGCCCATTATCACTTTGGAGGAGTCATCAAGGGTCATGCAGCAGAGCTTCTGAGAAAGGCCCGCCTCCCGGGATTCGACCAGAGCATCCCTCCCGAGGAAGTTACCCTTCTTCATCCTTACCGCAAAGCCGATGCCGGCCTCGTAGGGGTTGAATTCCGTGCTGATATCTGCGCCCCACAGCCGGTAGCCTTTCTCCAGCCTGAGGGAGTCGAAGGCGGCGGCGCCCATGGCAGTTACGCCAAAAGGCTGGCCCGCTTCCCAGAGGGTGTCCCAAAGCCGGAGTCCGAATTCGGACGGGCAGTAGACCTCCCATCCGAGCTCACCGGCGTAGGAGATGCGAAGGGCGAGACATGGCACGTCACCCAGTATTACTTGCTGGCCGGTGAGGTACGGGAAGGACTCGTTGGAGAGATCGTGATCGGTCACCGATTGTGCTAGTTCCCGGGCCCGAGGTCCCCACAGGCCGATACAGCAGTAGTGGGAGGAGATGTCGGTCAGGGATACGGACCCGTCCTCCGGCAGGTGGGACCTGATCCAGGCGAGGTCGTGGGGTGCGAAGGAGCCACCGGTGACGACCAGGAAGCGGTCCGGCCCGAGGCGGGTGATCGTGAGGTCGCACTTGATCTTGCCCTGGCTGTTGAGGAGAGAGGTGTAGGTGACCCGACCCAAGGGCCGGTCCATCTGGTTGCTGGCAATGTAATTCAGTGTTTCCAGGGCGCCGGGGCCCTGGATTTCGAACTTGGCGAAGCCGGTCTGGTCGATCATCACGACCCGTTCCCGGGCCGCCTTGTGCTCCGCGTGGACTACGGGAGACCAGTTCATGGACTCCCAGCCCTGGCGGGGAGGCGCGGGGTCGGCTTCGAGAAGCTTTTCATTGGCGGCGTACCACTGGGGTCGTTCCCAGCCGGCAACCTCAAAGAACTGTGCTCCAAGTTCCACCTGCCTGGGATAGAAGGGGCTGAGACGTACGCGTCGGGGGTCTTCCATCTGCTGAAGGGGATGGACTATGTCGTAGACCTCCCGGTACTGCTGGGCGGAGCGAGTCTTGACGTAGTTGTCGGCTGCCATGTGCTGGTGGAAGCGGGTGATGTCGGCCTCGTGTGGGTCGATTTCGGGGGAGCCGTAGACCATCCACTCGGCCAGGGCCTTGCCTATACCGCCGGCATGGGCCACCCAGACGGCCTGGGCAATCCAGAAGTTCTTGACGTTGGGCGCCTCGCCGAGGAGGGGCATGCCGTCGGTGGTGAAGGAGAACATCCCGTTGATGGGTTCAAAGAGCTGGTTGTCGGCGAGGCCCGGCATGAGCTCGTCGATGGCTAGAAGGGAATCGGCGAAAAGCTCCAGGCTGAAGGGCATGACGGCGGGGGTCACCCGGGCCATTTCGTAAGGGACTATGTCGTCGGCGTTCACCAGGAGGGGCTCGTTCTGGTAGGTCCCGACCTCCATGTACTCGAAGTACTCCCGGGCGTACATGGACATGTCCTGGTGCCGGACCCCGGGGCGGGAGATCTCCCGCTTGTGATCGGCGAGCTCCGGCAGGGGCCCGATCTTCACTAGCGGGTGCTGCATGGGGTAGTAAGGGATGGGCAGCCCTACCATGCGCCCGATCCTGGGGCCCCATATTCCCGTGCAAGCGACAACGTGCTCGGCCTTGATGTTGCCTTTGGTGGTTACCACGGTATCGACGCGGCCGTCGTGAGTGAGGATGTCGGTAACCTCGGTCTCTCCGTAGAACTTGACCCCCAGGGCCTTGGCGGCGTTGGCCATGGCCTCGTCGGCGCGGACGCCCTTTACGAGGCCGTCGGAGGGGTTGTACATGGCGCCGAGAATCTTGTCGGAGAGCATGGGGAAGAGGTCCCGGGCTTCCCTGGCGGATATGACCTCGGCCTCCAGGCCCCAGGACTTTCCGAACCCAACCTTGCGCTTCAGCTCCTGCAAACGCTCGGGAGTCCAGGCCACCTCCAACCCCCCGACCTTGTAGAAGGGGCACTGTCCGTCCACTTCGAGGGAGCTGAAAAGCTCAACGGAATACCTGGCGGTCTCCGAGAAGAACTTGGACGGGTTTATCTGGAAGATGAAGGCGGGGGCGTGGGACGTGGACCCGCCGGTATCGGGCAGGGGGCCCTGGTCGAGGACGACGACGTCCGTCCAGCCCAATTTAGCAAGGTGATATACAACGCTGCAGCCGGCGATGCCGGCCCCGATAACGACAACTCTTGCGTGGTCTTCCATCGGCTCAGGCCCCTTTACGCTGATTTTCGGATAAGTCGTGCAATTTTAGCAGGGGTGTTTAAGGGAGTCGACAGAACTCAAGACCGGCTCTGTGTTAAATTAGCGCAATGAACAGCCCGTCGAGGCCCGTTCAAGGTCGACACTCCAACGGCGAGAAACGCGGCGAGATCGGGCGCCCGGCTTCAGGCAGCCCCGGAATGGCATGACCACCCAGGTCGCGGCACGTGAGCAGATGGAGGCGCGGGAGGGTGGATGGAGCGTCCTAGTCTATTTCACCATCGGGCTGGCGACGGTCCTGGTGGCTACCACCTCTCTCGGCCTTTTCCTCCCCGACATCATAGACGACCTTGAGCTGTCGCCGTCGGAGCAGGGGTGGCTGGGATCATCGCTGCTGCTGGCCAACGTTGTTTTCTCGATTCCGATGAACTGGTGGGTATCGAGGTACAGGCCGTGGAGAACGGCGGCAGTGGGATTTGTGGTGGCCTCGGGGCTCATTGCCCTGGCGGGAGGGGCGCCGGGATTCGGGGTGCTGGTATTTGCGAGGATAGGGCTGGGGATCGTGCTCCAGGCCTGTCAATCGCCCCGAAACATCCTGATTCTCCAGTGGATACCCAGAAGGCGGTATGGGCTTGCAAACGGTTTCTCGATCTCGATTGTAGACATTTTGATGGGTATCGGGACCGTGCTGATACCCTACATGCTGGGGTGGCTCGGGGGGTGGCGGGAGACGATGTTCGTGTGGGCCGGGGTAGTGATGACGGCGGCCATGCTGTGGATGGCAATGGGGAAAGACCGGGGAAGGCCCGAGGCCCCGGGAAGCGGCGAGGAGGGCGCAAACGCCTCCCCGATTCGTAGCATCCTGAAGTACCGGGAGGTGTGGTTCATCTGCCTCGGCATGTTCGGGATGCTGCTGGCGCGGCTGGCGTTCAACAGCTTCTGGCCTCGGTTTATGGGCGAGGAGTACGGCATAGACATCCGTACGGCGGGGATACTGATGGGAATTGGGACCTTTGCCATGGCGCCGGCGGAACTGGGCGTGGTGGCTTTCCCCTTTTTCGGAAGACACACCACCCTGGTGCTGCTAACGTGCGGGGTGGGACAGGCCCTGACCTACATAGGCTTGATCGCTACGGACTCGTTCCCTCTGCTGGTCCTGCTCTGGATTGTGGGCGGCGTCATGTTCAGCTTCTTCCCCATTCTTATGACGCAGATATTCAACCTGCCGGGGATTACTCAGAGGGAAGTTGCGGTGGCATCGGCTACGGTGTTCGCGGCATTGTGGGGGGGAGGGGCGGTGGGGCCGATCCTGGTGGGATTTGTGGAAGAGGCAACCAGCGATTTGAGGTTTGGACTATTCATCAGCTCATTCGCCCCGCTGATGTTGGTGGCTACCGCTCTGCTCCTGGGGACTTACAGGAGAACGGCTTCCGAGTTGACTGGGGCTGATAGGATAGGGCGCCGGAGCGAATAGTGAATGGCCTGTCCTACTGAGGTGTCAAGAACGAACGTATGCTTAAAACAGATATGACGAAGAGGTGGTCCGCCATTGTGGCTGTTGTCCTCTTGGTCTTGGTCGTTGCGGTGGGGTGTGGGGGGACCGGGGGAGGGGAGAAGTTGACGATTGGAGGTGACGTCCCGGAAATCGCCACTGACGCGACGATGGTGGACCTGGAGGTAATTCGCGGGGATCCGGGGCTCATTGGGGAGGCGGGTGAGGTGCTGGGGGCGCTGAACCGGAGCCTGGGTAACGCGGGGGTCGGGAGCTCGGACGTACGGGGAGCGGTGAGCTTCGTAGTGAACGGGCGTCGGGTGTTGATGGTGGACGGGAGTTTCGATACTGAGGAGGTGGCGACGCGTCTGGAGAGGAGCGGCCACGCCGTGAGGCGCATAGCTGACGCGGAGGTCTGGAGCGGAGATGCGGGGAACGTGGCGCTGCTGGGCCCCGGGCGAATGGCCCTGGGCTACGACTTCAGGACTATCGAGGCGGTGATAGGACAGATGGAAGAGGGCATAACCCTCGACCGTTCGGAAGCAGCCCGGGCGGTGCTGGACGGGATGAGTGGGACCGCCTACATATCGTTCACCGCACGGTGCGAACTGATAGCCCCCGGATGCCAGGCGCTGGGCTTCTCGGCATCCGGGAGCGGGGGTTCAACCGGGAGCTTCGACCTGGTGTCCTATCACGAATCACCGGAGACGGCTACCGAGGCACAGCCCGTACTGGAGGGCTTTGCCTCGCTGGAAACCCTGTTCCGCGACGTCTCCCTTTCCATCGATGACCGGCTGTTCGTGGCCTCGGGAGAAGGCGACCTGGCGGAGATATTCCGCGGGGCGGAGTCGGACTTCAGGTTGATTCCCTAGGCCAGGTCGACGGTGGCGCCGGCGCCTTCGAGGGTCTTCTTGATGGTCTCGGCCTCTTCCTTGCCTACGGCTTCGCGGACGGCCTTGGGAGCGCTTTCGACGAGCTCCTTGGCCTCGCGAAGGCCGAGGGTGGTGACCTCACGGACGGCCTTGATCACGTTGATCTTGTTGGGGCCGATCTCTTTGAGGACGACGTCGAACTCGGTCTTCTCCTCTTCGGCAGGGGCATCGGCGGCTGCGGGCGCGGCGCCTGCGGCGGCGACGGCAACGGGTGCAGCGGCGCTCACGCCGAACTCATCCTCGATGGCCTTGACGAGCTCGGAAAGCTCGAGGACGGTCATGGCTTTGATTGATTCCAGGACTTCTTCTTTGGTCGCCATGTCATATCTCCTTCTGGCGAATTAGCTTGCTGGTTCTTCCTGCATCTGGTCGACTCGGGCGCTCAGGGCAGTAACGAGTCCTCTTAAGTTTGCGCTTAAAACGGACTGGAGAGCGTAAATGGGGCCGACGAGGGCGCCCGCAGTCTTCGCAATAAGCTCCTGCCTCGACGGGAGGGTTGCGAGGACGGTGACATCGGTGGTGGCGAGGGCCCTGTCTCCCATCACGCCGCCCTTAACGGTGAGGATGCTGCGCTCCTGCCGTATGTGGTCGGTAAGCACCTTGGCCGGGTCCGTGGCCTCGCCGTACCCGAAGGCTATGGCAGTAGGGCCTTCAAGGAATTGGACGAGGGACGGGGCGCCGGTCTGCTCGGCGGCGATGCTCGCCAGGCTGTTCTTCACTACCCGGTACTCGATGCCCGCTTCCCGCAGTTTCCGGCGCAGCGCCGTCATCTCCGGCATGGCGAGGCCCCGGTAGTCGGTCGCGATGGCAATAGTGCATCGGCCCAACCGTTCTGCTATCTCTTCTACCTGCTGCTCTTTTTTCTCTGTGGCCATACATTTACCGCCTTGAACTCAATTCGTGAGGGGACAAAAGCGAAAACCCCCCGGACGCGGGCCCAGGGGATATTGCCAAGTCCAGTAAGGAAGGACTCAGGGAACCACCTGGGCAGGCTGATGGATTAAGGCTCCGGGGAGCCGCCCGCCGTCTCCGGCGCAGTGTTTGGTTGTCCTGGTTTCTTAGGGTCTTTTCTCTCCGGTGTGGCTAGTCGTTGGCGCTCATGGTCATTGCGGCCTGGACGTCCATGTTGATTCCGGGCCCGTGGGTGGTGGACATTGATATCTTCTTGATGTACTGGCCCTTGGCCCCCGAAGGCTTGGCCCGCACTACGGAGTCTACAAAGGTAGTCAAGTTTTCCAGCAGGTGTTCCTTTTCAAAGCTGGCTTTACCCAGTGGGGCGTGGATCACCGCCGTGCGGTCGAGGCGGTATTCGATCTTGCCTTTCCGCGAGTCGGAAATGGCCTGGGCGAGGTCTGGCTGCTGAACGACAGTGCCGGAACGGGGGTTGGGCATGAGGCCCCGGCGCCCGAGAATCCGGCCAAGCTTTCCGATCTTGCTCATCATGTCGGGGGTGGCGATTGCGGTGTCGAATTCCACCCAACCGCCCTCTATCTGCTTGATGATATCGTCCGCCCCGACGTAATCGGCGCCGTTCTGCTCTGCGGTGGTAGCAGCCTCGCCCTGGGCGAATACCAGGACCCGGACCTGCTTGCCGGTGCCGTTGGGGAGCATGGCGAGGCCGCGCACCTGCTGGTCGGCGTGACGGGGGTCGAGACCCATGCGCATGTGGATCTCCACCGTCTCGTCGTAGTTCGCCTTGGCCGTCTGCTTGGCCAGGTCGATGGCCTCGTCGGGGGAGTAGGCCTTGCTCCTGTCAACCAGGGAGGCGGCTTCCTGGTATTTCTTTCCTCTCTTAGCCATTTCGTGTGTTCTTTCTTGGAGCCTGGGCCTGGAGGTTAGACCACCTCGATGCCCATGTTGCGTGCCGTGCCTTCGATAATACGCATTGCGCCTTCGATGTCGTTGGCGTTCAGGTCCTTCATCTTGGTCTCGGCAATCTCCCGTATCTTGTCCCGGGGGACGCTGCCCATCACTTCCTGCCCTGGCAGGCTGCTGCCCTTATCCACCCCCGCTGCATTCTTGATCAAAACCGCCGCGGGTGGCGTCTTGGTAACGAAGGAGAAGGACGAGTCCTGGTAGACGGTTAGCTCCACCGGGACTATGGTGCCTGCCTGCGCAGAGGTCCGGGCGTTGTACTCCTTGCAGAACCCCATGATGTTGACGCCGTGCTGCCCGAGGGCAGGCCCGATTGGGGGAGCGGGGGTCGCCTTGCCCGCTTCAATCTGGAGTTTCAGTACGGCTTTGATTCTCTTTGGCATTTTCTATAGTCCGGTTTCGGGAGCGGGTTACAGTTTCTCCACCTGAAGATAATCAAGTTCGACGCCGGTGTCCCGCCCGAAGAAGGATACCAGGACGCGGATCTTGCCCTTGTCGGGGTACAGTTCGTCGACGGTGCCGATGAAGTCGGAGAAGGGGCCGTCAATTATGCGAATCTTCTCGCCCTTGTCCAGCCCGACCTTGACCCGCGGGGCCTCGGCTTCCATCTGTACGACAATGGCCTTGACCTCGTCGTCTTCCAGGGGGACGGGTCGGGGGGGGTCTCCCGACGTGACGAAACCGGTTACGCCGGGGGTGTTCCGCACGACGTACCAGCTATTGTCGGTGAGGGCCATGTTCACCAGGATGTATCCGGGAAAGACCTTCCTGGACACGGTACGGCGCTGACCTTCTCGTATGTCCAGCTCTTCCTCTGTGGGGACGAGGACCTCGAAGATTTCGGCGCTGGCATCCATGGAGTCGATGCGGTGTTCAAGGTTGTTCTTGACGCGGTCCTCGTATCCCGCGTAGGTGTGGACGACGTACCAGCGGTGCTCCAGTTTTGCAGTTTTCGGTTGGGAGGTCATTGCCCTTTGCTTTGGTGCTGTCCTTCAGGATTTCGGGTGGGAATTGCGGGTTAGAACAAGAGGAGGTCCATGAACAGGGAGAACGCTTCATCGACAAGGCCGAGGAACGCTCCCATGATCACGGATATGATGACCACCATTGTGGTAAGGCGCTTGGTCTCTTCCTTGGTAGGCCAGTTGACCTTGCGTAGCTCGGCGATGGCTTCTGCGAAGAAGCGGAAGCGCCCGAGGGTCGGCCCCGAAGAGGGCATTCGGGCCCTGGCTGGAAGGGTAAATCGTCTCATGTGATGTTCTTGGCGGTCACTCTGACTGGCCGGTCTCTAGCGGGTCTCGCGGTGGAGCTTGTGCCCCCGGCATCGGGGGCAGTACTTGGAAAACTCCAGCCGTCCCGAGTCGTTCCTCCGGTTCTTGCTGCTGGTGTATGTCCTCTCCCGGCACTCGGTGCAGGCGAGGTGTATCACTACTCTTACGTCTTTTCCTTTAGCCATAACTCAATCCACAGATGCTATCGGACTGGTAAAGGCCCCTATTCGCTTACCTTGGTAAAGACCCCGGCCCCGACGGTCCTGCCGCCTTCCCGAATCGCGAACCGGAGCTCCTGCTCGATGGCGACGGGGGTGATGAGCTTGATGCCCATGGTGATGTTGTCGCCGGGCATGACCATCTCGGTGCCTTCGGGCAGGGCGATTTCGCCGGTAACGTCGGTGGTTCGGATGTAGAACTGCGGCTTGTATCCGTTGAAGAACGGGGTGTGCCGCCCGCCCTCCTCCTTGGTGAGGACGTAGACCTCGGCGTCGGAGGCGGTGTGGGGGTTGATGGAGCCCGGCTTGGCGAGCACCTGGCCGCGCTCGATCTCGTCGCGCTCCACACCCCTGAGGAGACATCCGACGGCGTCGCCGGGCTCCGCGTAGTCCAGGGTCTTGTGGAACATCTCTACGCCGGTGACAGTGGTGCGGCGGGTCTCGCCGAATCCGACGATCTCCACCTGGTCGCCCGTCTGAACGGTGCCGCGCTCCACGCGGCCGGTGACGACGGTGCCGCGACCCTTGATGCCGAACACGTCCTCGATGGGCATGAGGAAGGGCAGTTCGGAGGGGCGCTCGGGGAGGGGGATGTAGCTGTCTACCGCATCCATCAACTCGACTATGGGCTGGTACTCGGGGGCGCTGGCATCGGTGGAGCCGGACTCCAGCGCCTCTAGGGCGCTGCCGCGGATGATGGGGATGTCGTCGCCCGGGAAGTCATAGTTGGAGAGAAGCTCCCTGAGCTCAAGCTCCACGAGTTCGAGAAGCTCGGGGTCGTCCATCTGGTCGGTCTTGTTGAGGAAGACGACGATGTAGGGCACCAGCACCTGGCGGGCCAGGAGGATGTGCTCCCGGGTCTGTGGCATGGGCCCGTCAGGAGCGGACACTACGAGGATGGCGCCGTCCATCTGGGCCGCACCGGTAATCATGTTCTTGATGTAGTCGGCGTGTCCCGGGCAATCGACATGGGCGTAGTGGCGGTCGTCGGTCTCATACTCGACGTGGGTAATGGCGATGGTGAGGCCTCGGGCCTTTTCCTCGGGGGCGTTGTCGATGGAATCGTAAGGCCGGAAGGAGGCCCCGCCCTTCATGCCGAGGACCTTGGTGATTGCCGCAGTCAGGGATGTTTTCCCGTGGTCGACGTGTCCGATGGTGCCGACGTTGACGTGGGGTTTTGTTCTTTCGTAACGCTGTTTGGCCATGCTTTCGACTCTCCTGTAATGGAGCCCACAACCGGATTTGAACCGGTGACCCCGTTCTTACCAAGAACGTGCTCTACCACTGAGCTATGTGGGCCTACTGAATTGTTCCTTTCACGATATTATAGGCTTTTTGATGGTGGAGGGGGCAGGATTCGAACCTGCGTAGCCTTTCGGCAGCGATTTTACAGACCGCCGGTTTTAACCACTCACCCACCCCTCCTGGAGTCCCTTCGAACTGTGTGGTGATAAGTTAATGAATGATTGATTCCGAGCACCGGGTTGGTTAGCTGGAGCCCGAGAGGGGATTCGAACCCGCCAACCTGCCGATTACAAATCGGCTGCGCTGCCATTGCGCCACTCGGGCAGAAGGATACGGGTCTTGCCTCCCTGCTCCATTTACCTGGGCGCCGTCCACTGGGCGGAGCGCCCGATATACAATGTCCCAGACTCGAAAGTACCTCCTACGAGGGGCCCGCAGAAGGTACGATAAGAGAATCCCTAAAGTCGTGCAGTCAGTATAGGAAATTGCCGTACGAAAAGTCAAGGCTAGGCGCTGTTTCGCGTAGTGGAAAAAAGGCCGGGGCCCGAGCCACCGTGCTGTACGATGGGAACTGCCCATTGTGCAGGGCAGCGGTGAAGTGGATGTCCAGGGCGGACTGGCTGGGTCGGGTGCAGTGGGCGCCGTGGCAAGAGATGGAAGCTCTGCCCGATGGGCTTACACCTCGGGACCTGGATGCGGCGATGTACCTACAGGACGAAGAAGGTCGGTTGCACGGGGGGTTCTTTGCGGTGAGGCGGTTGTCGTTGCTGCTGCCTCCCCTCATGCCGGTTGCACCGCTTCTCTGGCTGCCCGGGGCGCGGTTCCTGGGAGTCAGGGTTTACGGGTTTATCGCCAGGAACCGGGGATGCTTTATGAGGGCGAAATGAGGCGTCGGGAAGCCTCTTCCGTCACAACGCGGTAAACGTCCCTCAGAGGAAGCCCCGACCTGGACGCAATCGCAGCGCAGTCTTCGTATTCGGGGGCGAGGGAGACGGGACTGCCGTCCCGGAGCTTCAGCTTCACCCTCACTGGCCCGAGGCTGGTTTCCACTTCTTCGACCCGACGCTGGGCCTCGTGGCGCATGACCTGCGAGACCCGGACCCCGAGGGTGGAAGTCTCTTCTATGAGTTTGTCCACTATCGCCTGTTGGTCCTCCGGGTTAGCGAGAATGCTGAGCGTGTGAGCGGGCCGACCCTTTTTCATCAGGATTGGCGTGAGCCAGGCGTCCCGGGCCCCGAGTTCGAAGAGCCGGTCCATCAGATAGGGGTAGATTTCGGGATTCATGTCGTCGATGTTGGTCTCGATGACAACGAGGGGTCGGACGGCGAGGGAGGACTGGACTTCACCCAGCCACAGGCCGAGAACGTTGGGATGCTCTCCCATGTCCTTCTGCCCGATCCCATATCCGGTTGAGCAGACTCGCAGCTCAGGTTGTGCGAACTCGGCGAGGGCGGTCATTATGGCGACCCCGGTAGGGGTTGAGAGCTCCGTGGCAGGGGCGTGGGGGGAGCCCGCGGCGAAGGGGGCGCCGGCGAGGGCCATGAGTTCTACTGTGGCGGGGGCGGGGACTGGGAGCCGGCCATGCGCCGACTTCACCGTTCCGCTGCCAGGGGGAATCGCGGAGCAGTAGACCCTTTCCACACCCAGCAGGTGAAGCCCGCAAGCAGCCCCCACTATGTCCACGATCGCATCCATCGCGCCCACTTCGTGGAAATGGACCTGGTCCGCGGGAACATCGTGGACGCGGGACTCGGCTTCAGCGAGGCGATTGAAGATATCGCTGGCGTTCTTTTTCACGGGAGTGGGCAGGCCACTTTCATCTATAAAGGAAAGAATGTCGGTCAGGTTGCGGCGAGGCTGGGGATCGACTCCCGTGATGACCGTGACGCGGGTGCCGGAGATGGAGGCACGGGTGTCGGGGGAGACGGAGACCTCGTAGCCCTGGATGGAAAGCTTGGAGAGTTCGTCTCGGAGAGAGTCGATGGAGACTCCGGCATCCACCAGCGCGCCGAGCACCATGTCGCCGCTGACGCCCCCTATGCAGTTGAAGTAGGCTGCCTTCATGCGGGCTCCAGTACCATCTGCCTCATGCCCCATTCTATTTCGGATAGATCGTCTGGGGAATCGGCTGCCATTACTTCAAGGTCGTGGTGGAGGGAGCGGAGGAAGTGGGAGCCGTACAGGGAGAGGGCCGGGTGGCTCATGCCCCAGGAGCGGATGTTCATGGAGAACATTGCAGCCGCATCCCGGTTGCTCACGGCAAGGTGGCAGGTATTGTCGGCAGTGATCTTCAGGGGAGTGCTCTTAATAAGATCGGGGAGCCGGGCGCCGGTGTAGAGGCCGACCCCCGTGGCGTCCATGACACGGTCTAGGGTGGATAGATATGATTCCAGCACGGAATTCCGGGGGTTAATCCAGTGAACCTCTTCCAGCAGGATCGCACCATGATTCGAAAGCTGGGACGCCCACCGGGCGAGTGCCTGATCTGGGGTGGGGAGGTGGGTGACCAGGAAACGGCAGAAGATAAGGTCGGCGGGTGGAAGGGGAAAGGGGACCAACGTCACGTCGTGTTGTTGGAAAGAGACATCGGTGGAACGGGATTGTGAAGCGGCTTCAATAAAGTTCGGCGACTTGTCTAGGCCCACCACTCTTTTGAAGGGCAAGGTTTCGGCGATAAGGCGGGTTGTGTGTCCGGGCCCACACCCGAGATCTATGGCGAGGTCCGTGCCTTTTGGGTTGAACGTCGAAAGGAATTCCCGGGTGGGGGGTTCGAAGGTGCGGGCGAGGAGGTCGAGCCTCGACTGGGCGGTGACGGAGTCCCCAAACAGATAGCTCATGACGGGTGAGAAGGGGCGGATAAGGGAGTGGACTACCCCTTGTTCTCGACCGGAGAGGAGGCGGCCTTTGCCGGTTTTCGGGATAGCTGCAGGACCTCATTGAGGCTGCCGGAGCGGAACCCGGCCAGGTCCAGCGTTACATAGGTATAACCGAGGGAGCGAAAGTGCCCGACAAGCTCGCTGCGCACTTCCGGCCGGGCCAACAGGGCTATGCCCTGTTCATCAACCTCAATCCGTGCGATTCGGTCATGGTGGCGGACCCTGAGGTCTCGAATACCCAGCCCCCGAAGGTAATCTTCAGCGGCCTCTATTTGGTGCAATACCTCCACGGTCACCTTGTCTCCGTATGGCACCCGGGATGCGAGACAGGCCATGGCCGGTTTGTCCCAGGTGGGCAGGCCCAACTCCCTGGAGAGCTCCCGGATCTCGCTCTTGGTCAGCTCCGCTTCACAGAGGGGGCTTCGGACGTTGGAGCGTCGTGCGGCGTCCAGGCCCGGCCGGAAGTCACCCAGGTCGTCGGCGTTGGTGCCGTTGGCAACCCATTCATACCCTTCCTGCTCTGCGATCGGTAGGAGCCGGGAATAGAGTTCACCTTTGCAGAAGAAGCAGCGTTGGGGGCTGTTCTCCTGGTAACGGGGGTCGTGGGTCTCGAAGGTGTCGATAACCCGGTGGCGGAAGTTGAACTGCCGGGCCAGGGACTGGGCGGCGCTCAGCTCGGACCGCGGGATGCTGGGGGAATCGGCGGTGACGGCCAGGGCCCGGTCCCCGAGCACCGAGTGCGCTTCCACCGCAAGGAACGCGCTGTCCACACCGCCGGAATAGGCAACGACAACCGACCCCATCTCCTTGAGTATTTCACGGAGGTGGCCCGATTTGTTCGCAGTGTCTGGTTGGATAGTCATCACCTGGAATATTTTGGTCCAAGAGCGGCCTTCACCGCTTCGGAAAGGTTGGACACTCTGGTAACGGTCATGTTGGCCGGGCTGACGAAATCCCTGGGCGTGGTCACGGGTATTATACCGGTATCCAACCCGAGGTGAGCAGCTTCCTGGAGCCGGCGGGAGAGGTGTCGGGCCGAGCGGACTTCCCCTCCCAACCCCACCTCCCCCACCGCCACGAGGCCGTCCCGCACGGGCCTGTCCTTCAGGCTGGAAAGGATGGCCAGGGCGACTGCGAGGTCGGCGGACGGCTCCCGGATACGAAGCCCGCCAATGACATTAACCAGTACGTCCTGGTTGGAGAGTCGGGCGCCCATCCGCTTGCTCAGGACGGCGGTTATGAGGAGCAGGCGGTTCAAATCTATGCCGTTGGCTGTCCGCCTGGGAAGGTTGAAGGGCGTCATGCTGGTGAGCGCCTGCACCTCGACGAGGATGGGTCGGGTGCCTTCCATCACGGGGACGATGATAGAGCCGACTTCGCCGGAGCGTCGTTCGGATAGAAGGGCCCGGGATGGGTCCGGGACGTCAATAAGGCCCTTTTCGGTCATTTCGAAGATGCCCGTCTCGTTGGTGGAGCCGAAGCGGTTTTTCTCGCCGCGGAGGAGTCGGTAGGGGCTGTAGGCGTCGCCTTCCAGGTAGAGCACAACGTCGACGATGTGCTCGAGCATCCGGGGCCCGGCTATCGCCCCCTCCTTGGTAACGTGGCCCGAGACCATCACCGGAACCCCCGAGGACTTGCTCCATTCCAGGAGCCGCCACGTGGCTTCTCTAACCTGGGCGAGGCTCCCCGGTGAGCTCCCGATCTCGCTGAAGAACACGGTCTGGATAGAGTCGACTATCACTAGGCTGGGAGAAATCTCGTCCATGGACTGCAGGGCGGCGTTCAGGTCGTTGGCGGTATGGACGAAGAGGTTAGAACCCCCGATCCCGAGCCTGGAGGCCCGCATCCTCACCTGCTGCTCGGACTCCTCGCCCGAGACGTAGAGGACGCGGGAGTCGGGGCATGAGAGGTCGGCGGCGGTCTGGAGCAATAGGGTGGACTTTCCGATGCCCGGCTCTCCGCCAAGGAGGACCAGGGAGCCGGGTACTATGCCGCCTCCCAGGACCCGCGAGAATTCCGGGGAGGAGAGGGGGATGCGGGAGTCAGTAGACGTGGTAACGGATGAAAGTTCCACCGGGGTACGGGAGAAACTGGCTGGACCGGAAGTCCCGGGCCGCGAGGCCCGCTGGACGGTCTGGGTAAGGCTGTTCCACGTGCCGCAGCGGGAGCATCGACCCTCCCAGCGAGGCGTGGTTGCGCCGCATTCGTTGCAGACGTAGGTGGTCTTCGACTGGGTCTTGGGCATCGGCTTAGTCGATCTTTGTCTGTTTCCGGTATCAATGAAAGAAGGGAAGCCCCCGACGGGGCTTCCCTTCGTCTCTTCAGATTAGCCGAGAGTCGGGGGTCAGGACTTGGCCAGCTCCGCCACGGGCCCGACGGTGATCTCTTCGCCGTCCCGGTCAATGAAGACGGTGTCCCCCGGCCCGAACATGCCCTTGAGCAGCTGCTCCGAGAGCGGGTCTTCGACGATGTCCTGGATGAGCCTCTTCAGGGGTCGGGCGCCGAATGTGGGGTCGTAACCCCTCTCTCCGAGGAGTTCTTTGGCGCCTTCCGAGATCTCCAGGCTGACACCCTTTTCCGTTAGGTTGGCCCGGACTTCGTCGAGTAGGAGGTCCACTATCTGGAGGATGTGCTCCCGGGTCAGGGCGTGGAATACCACGATTCCGTCGATTCGGTTGAGGAACTCGGGGCGGAAGAAGCGCTTGACCTCGGTGAGGACCTTGTCCTTCATGCGCTCATAGGACTCCCGGGATGCTTCGCTCTCGTCCAGGGCGATAGAGAAGCCCAGCGTGTTGTCCCGCTTGATGAGCTCGGCCCCGATGTTGCTGGTCATTACGACGATGCTGTTCCGGAAGTCGACTTTGCGCCCCTTGGCATCCGTCAGGTGGCCGTCGTCGAAGATCTGGAGAAGCATGTTGAACACGTCGGGGTGTGCCTTCTCGATCTCGTCAAGCAGAATGGCCGAGTAGGAGCGTCGTCGGACGGCTTCGGTGAGCTGGCCGCCCTCGTCGTAGCCGATATAGCCCGGAGGGGCCCCGACCAACCTTGCGACCGCATGGCGCTCCATGAACTCCGACATGTCCAGCCGTATCAGCGAGTCTTCTGACCCGAACATGAACTCGGCGAGGGCACGGACTAGGTAGGTCTTTCCGACTCCGGTCGGGCCCAGGAATATGAAGTTGCCGATGGGTCTCCGGCGGTCCTTCAGGCCGGCCCGGGCCCTGCGCACGGCCTTGGCCACCACGTTGATGGCCTCGTCCTGCCCGACGATCTTGTCGTGCAATACCTCTTCCATCTTCAGGAGGCGCTCGATCTCCTCGGTGGCTAACCGGGTGACGGGTATGCCCGTCCACATGCTCACCACCTCGGCAACATCATCGGCACTGACGCTGGGCCTGTTTTCCTCGCGCTTGGACTTCCACTCGGTTTCCATGCCCTCTAATTCGTCCGAGAGGGCGAGTTCCCTCTCCCGGAGCTGGGCGGCGGCCTCGTACTTCTGGGACTGGATGGCGCTCTCCTTGTCGGTCTTGACGGTTTCGAGCGCGGCGTACGCTTCGTCCAGGTAGGTGGGCCTCGTGGAATTGCGGATGCGGACTCGGGAGGAAGCCTCGTCGATGACGTCGATGCCCTTGTCGGGCAGGAAGCGGTCGGTGATGTATCGAGAGGCTAGGTTCGCAGCCTCCTGGATGGCTTCGTCGGTTATCTCCAGCGCGTGATGCTCTTCATAACGGGACTTCAGGCCCCGAAGGATTTCCACCGTCTCCTCGACACTCGGCTCCTCCACCTTGATGGGCTGGAACCGACGCTCCAGGGCGGGGTCCCGTTCCACCTGCTTGCGGTAGTCGTCCTGGGTCGTCGCTCCAATGCACTGGAGCTCGCCTCGGGCCAGGGCGGGCTTGAGCATGTTGGCGGCATCGACCGCTCCTTCTGCAGCCCCCGCCCCGACGATGGTGTGCATTTCGTCGATGAACAGAACGCAATTGCCGGAGCTCTTCAGTTCATCGATGACTTTGCGCAGGCGCTCCTCGAATTCACCCCTGTACTTTGTTCCGGCAACCAGGGCGCCGACGTCAAGGGTAACCAGGCGTTTGCCGTGAAGGGTCTCGGGGACCTTGGACCCGGCGATTTTCTGGGCCAGGGCCTCGACGATTGAGCTCTTTCCCACACCGGGCTCGCCGATTAGCACCGGGTTGTTCTTGGTGCGGCGGCTCAGGATCTGCACGACCCTTTCGATCTCCTTCTCCCTGCCGATAACCGGGTCTAAGTCGCCGTTTCGGGCCTTCTGGGTGAGGTCTACGCCCAGCTGGTCCAGGGTCGGGGTGCGGGCCGTGCCCCGGGAGCCCGACTGCGCCTGAGACTGGGACTGGCTCAGGAGCCGCGTGGTCTCGGCCCGGGCCTTCTCCAGGTTGACCCCCAGGCTTTCGAGAACGCCGGCGGCAACGCCGTCGCCCTCCCTGAGGAGGCCGATTAAAAGGTGTTCGGTGCCGATGTACTGGTGGTTGAGACGCCGGGCTTCGTCAACGGAGAGCTCGATGACTTTCTTCGCCCTGGGCGTAAGCCCTATCTCGCCGCTGGCTGCCCTCTCTCCGCGGCCGATAATGAACTCGACGGCTGACCTTACCTTGTTGAGCTGCACTCCCAGGTTTACAAGTACCTTGGCCGCGACACACTCCTGCTCCCTGACCAGGCCCAGGAGGATGTGCTCGGTCCCTATATAGTTGTGGTTGAACTGCTGGGCTTCCTCCTGCGCCAGGGAAAGGACTTTCCTGGCACTTTCGGAAAACTTCTCAAATCTGCTGGCCATGTGCTGCTCCCGGGAGGACGGCAACGGGCCCGTCCGGTCAATGGGCGTTGCCCACTGTGCTATTGGTAGTCCCCGTCTCCGTCTCCATACTCGGCGCCGCCGTAGAACTCATCCCTGTATCGCTCGGCAAATCCGTACGAACCGGCCTGCTTCAGGCTCAGGGCAAGACGCCTTCTTTCGGGTTCTATTCTCAGGATCTTCAGGGTTAATTCCTGCCCCTCGGAGACCACGTCCGAAGGGTGGCGGACCGGGCCGTCGCTCAGTTCCGAGATGTGGACTAGGCCCTCGATGGCCGGGTCCAGCCGGGCGAAGGCGCCGAAGGTCGTGACCTTTGTCACTGTGGCCGTGACGGTCTGTCCGACGTGGTACTTCTCGTGAATCGACTCCCAGGGCTCGGGGTGGAGGCGCCGGAAGCTGAGAGCGACCTTCATGTTTTCCCGGTCCACCCTCAATACGTAGACATCTACCTCATCGCCGATGGATAGGGTCTTCTCCGGGGGTTCCACCTGGCCCCAGGAAAATTCGGATAGATGCACCAGTCCGTCAACCCCGCCAATGTCAACGAAGGCCCCGAACTCGCGGATCCCGGTGACGCGTCCCTTTCGGACCTGGCCCGTGTCCAACTCGGCGAAGAGGCTCTGACGCAGCTGTTCCCTCTGCTGGCGCATCACCTGCTTTTCGGAGAGGATCAGCCGGTTCCGCCGCCGATTGATTTCTATTACCTTCAACTTGAGGTGGTTGCCGATTAGGTCGGCAAGGGGGCTGCGGCTGGGGTCGGCGGAAGGGTCGAAGGCCACGGGCGTGGCCAGTTGGGACATGGGTACGAAGCCCCTGATTCCCTCTACGTTGACCAGGAGGCCGCCTTTATTGTAGTCGACGGCCTCGCCCTCAATTACGTCTCCGTTTTCGAAGTTGCCCTGGAGTACGTGCCAGCCCTTCTCTCCCTGGGCCCGGTCAACCGACAGGTATATCTGGCCTTCGCTCTCGTCGGTCTGGACTACGTAGACAAGAACTTCGTCCCCAAGGCTGAGGGCCTCGGCTTCTTCTGCAGAGAAGGTGCGCATCTCTCGGGCCGGGACTACACCCTCGGTCTTGGCCCCTATATCGACCAGAAGGCCTTCACGGTCCTTCTGGACTACTACACCCTTTACTATATCGCCTCTTCTTATGGTGGCGACGTTCTCAGCCTCGTCCAGGAGTTCCTGCATTCCGTAGGAAGATGTGTCCTCGGGCTGGGTGTGCTGTCCTTCAGAATCGTTCATAAGCCTGAATTCAATTATATTTAACGCCTTGTAGAGTGTAAAGGCAGAGGGGGGCGTTAGCTTCGTGGGATTGAGGCATTGTAGGGGGATTGCGATTGTGATTGCAAGGGAGACCGGACTATTTGCGCAGGAGTGCCGGATCTGCCCTCGGATCACTCCCATGGGTGGTCTCCCTGAAGTCTATGGCTCCCAACCCCTTAAAATACTCAATCATCCCCCCCGATTGCTGAGATCCTGTAGTCCTACTCGTATCACAAACCCCCTCCCCCCAGTACTGAACTAGAGGCCGACGTGGGTGCAACGCACCCACGTGGCCCTCTGTTCTTCCCCCCTCCTCTCCCTTAATGGGACCCTTATACAACCCTCTCCAAGGTGTCGGGGGGGGAGGTGTCCAATCCCCTCTTCCTCGATGGGAGAGGGTTAGAGCCTGCACCCGAGAAGTCGGGGGGTGAGAGTGATTCGAATGCTGAGAGACCAGTCATGCAAAGCCCTCTTAGTGGCCCTAAGAACCTGCCCCGAGTCCCTCGGGGGGGGTCAAGCGGGGGGTGGCCCACCCACCGACAACCCCTCACTTCCATCCATCGCCAACCCCCGCCTCTCACTGTCATTCCGATGCCCCGCGAGGAATCTGGGGCGGGGTTCCCTCCATCCCCCAGTACTGAACTAGAGGCAGACGTGGGTGCAACGCACGTGCCTATGCCTCTACGCTTCTCTCCCCTTCTCCTTCAATGGCCCTAAGGTATGGGGGAGCAGGCGGTGAGGGTTCCCCTGGGGGGTTGGGGGGTATTCCCCCAAAACCGCGCCCAAAGCCCTTGACTTCTATTACATCCGTGCTAAACTATTTCGCAGTTCGAACTGATATTCAGTAACACAAGGAGGAACCAACAACCCAGGGAAGCCCCGAGACCCGACACCGAGGACTCAACGCCCTAGCCCATCCCAAAGGCCCTCGCGCAGGCCTGCGGCACAAGCGAAAAGCGCCATCTCCTCATCCCACCGGGTCCCGTGTCCCTTCCCTAACTTCCAGGCGATGGATGGTCCATCGACTCATTACGGGCAGGCTGCCTCTCATAGAGACTCTGCCCAACACGCCCCCTGATGGGGGTACTTGCGAAACCGGCATTGACCTTGCCGGCGGAACAAGGACGGCCCCACTTTGTCGGGCCTGGGGCCTTAGAGCCCTTGCGGGACTCCACCGTCGTCGGTATCGACGACGGAAGCGGGTTCGGCGCTTCCGCCTCAAGCAGAGGCGGAGCGCCATGTGACTCCACCGTCTTAGTCATATACGACGGAAGCGGGTTCGCGTTCCCTGCTCATAGAGCGGTGGGGCGCCACTGGTAGACGGGCATGCGCCCCACACCGAGACGCTCTCGGTCGGTCCCGGAACCAACTTGAAGACCTGTGGGGTTGCACAGGCTGGCCTCCCGCCCCCTGTGCCCGAGTCCCGGACCTTCCATCGCCGACCCAAAACCCAACACCCAGAACAGAATGAACACCCAAACCCCACAACCGAACACCCCCATCCCCTCCCGTCTAACCCGTCATTCCCGAGGAGTCGGGAATCCATCTCTCCTGAACAACCACACCCAACTACGCAACTCACCCCGACCCCTCTCCGTCATTCCCTCCCTTCCCCCCAGTACCAAACTAGAGGCAGAGGTCAGCGCTGTTCTTCTCTCCCCTTCCCCCTATCCCTTAAAGGCCCTAAGGGAGAGGGAGACCAAGGGGGTGAGGGTTCCCTCTCCGTTCCTTAAACAATCAAAGCCGTGCCTGAAAACGCAAAACAATCAAACACCGGCTCCTCGCCCCTTGTCCCCGCACCACGCGAAATCCCCAGAAATCCCTTTAGGCGTCATTCAATCAAACCAGCTACGAGTTCAATCAACCTTCAATCAACGTTTAATCAAAACCCGCAACACCCTGTGGCATCCGCGCCCCCTCTGTGCTATACTCCGCCACGGAAATTAGAGGTATAGATTTTTTGGAGCCACAGCTAAAGCAAGAAATAATCGGTTCCTACAGGCTTCACGACAATGACTCTGGGTCGGCGGAGGTGCAGATAGCCCTGTTGACTAACAGAATAGGGTCTATCACCCAGCACCTCAGAAGTCACAAGCACGATTATCACAGCCAGCGGGGTCTCCTTAAACTGGTTGGCCAACGCAGGCGACTGCTCGAGTACTTGAACCGGAAAGACGTGGGGCGCTACCGCTCCATGATTTCCAGGCTGGGACTGAGGCGATAGCGCTGTGGATGGCCTGATACGGACCATACTTGGCAGCAGCTAGCAGCTTTCAACGAGACCTGGGCGGCATCCCCCTAACCATCGGCACGGGGAAGCTTGCAATGCAGGCCCACGGGTCGGTTACCGTCATATACGGCGAGACCGTAGTTCTGGTCACAGCCTGCGTATCCGCCCAACCCCGACCTGGCATCGACTTCTTCCCCCTCACCATAGACATGGAGGAGCGTCACTACGCGGCCGGGAAGATCCCGGGCAGCTTCTTCAAGAGAGAGGGCAGGCCCGGCGCGGAGGCCATTCTTACGGGTCGGCTGATTGACCGCCCGCTGCGGCCCCTCTTCCCCAAGGGCTTCCGCAACGACGTCCAGATAATCGCCACCGTCCTTTCTACGGACAGGGAGCATGAGCCTGCTATACCGGCGATCATCGGGGCGTCGGCGGCGCTTTCAATTTCGGAGATTCCCTTCGAGGGTCCCGTGGGCGGCTCCCGTGTCGGCTACGTAGACGGTGAGTTCGTGCTGAACCCGACCTATGCCCAGTTGGACAAGAGCGACCTGGACCTGGTCGTCGTGAGCACTAAGGATGCTGTCGTGATGGTCGAGGCCGGGGCCAACCAGCTTCCCGAAGACCTCGTCTTCGAGGCGGTCAAGTTCGGGCATGAAGCTAACCAGATAGTCATCGGGTTGCAGGAAGAGCTTGTCTCCGCGTGGGGCAAGACGAAGATGAAGCTTCCCGCTTCCGCAATCCCTAACCCGGACCTTGAAAAGGCCGTCCTGGACCTGGTCGGCGACCGCTTGAAGAGCACCAGCAAGGTGGTGAGGAGAGAGGACAGGGAATCGGCCATTGAGGCTTTGGAGAAGGAAGCGATATCCGCACTGTCCGACAGCTTCCCCGGCGAGGCGGTGGGGGACATAGTCCGGGCCCAGGTGAAGAAGCAGGTCCGGGCGAACATCCTGGACACCGGCGTCAGGCCCGACGGCAGGAACCTGGACGAACTCCGACATATCGAGTGCGAAGTCGGAATCCTTCCCAGGACTCATGGAACAGGACTTTTCAGTCGAGGGCAGACACAGGTGCTCTCGGTTACCACGCTTTCCTCATCGGGCGACGCGCAGAAGATAGACAACATCAGCCCGCAGACCAGAAAACGGTTCATGCACCACTACAACTTCCCGCCTTACAGCGTGGGAGAGACGGGTCGGATAGGGTCCCCGGGTCGCAGGGAGATAGGCCACGGGGCCCTGGCGGAGAGGTCCATTGAACCTATCCTGCCCAGCGAGGAAGATTTCCCTTATGCAATAAGAGTGGTGTCGGAGGCGCTTAGCTCCAACGGAAGCACCTCAATGGCAAGCGTGTGCGGAAGCAGCCTCTCCTTGATGGATGCGGGCGTGCCCATATCACACCCTGTGGCCGGTGTTGCCATGGGGTTGATCACGGATGAGAACGGCCGCTATTCGGTGCTTACGGATATCGCCGGCATTGAAGACTTCATGGGAGACATGGACTTCAAGGTAGCCGGTACCACCGAGGGAATGACTGGCTGGCAGATGGACCTGAAAATAAAGGGCTTGAGCTTCGAAATCATGGAAAAGGCCCTTAAGCAGGCGGTAGCCGGGCGGCTCCAGATCCTCGACCTGATGGGCAAGACCATCCAGCAAGCCCGACCTGAACTGAGCGAATACGCCCCTCGTATGACGACCGTCAAGATAGATAAAGAGAAGATTGGGATTGTCATAGGCCCGGGCGGCAAGACCATAAGGTCGATTGTCGAAGCCACTGGTGCAACCGTTGACGTCGAAGATGACGGAACGGTGATAATAGGTTCATCTGATCGGGAAGCCTCCCGGCGGGCCGAAGAGATGATCCGCGGCCTGACCAAAGAGGTAGAAGTTGGTGAGACCTACACCGGCAAAGTAGTGCGGATCATGAACTTCGGCGCCTTTGTGGAGATACTGCCCGGCAAGGACGGCCTGGTCCACATCAGCGAGCTCGCGGAATACCGGGTCGAATCCGTGGAGGATGAGGTCCAGGTTGGCGACGAGGTCACCGTGATGGTCACTGAAATAGATTCCCTGGGGCGAATCAACCTCTCCAGGAGAGCCGTGCTCGAAGGAGCGCCCGGGGATGATGGCTCTCGGCCCAGAGAAGAGTACGCGCGGTCGGGTGGAGGATATGGGAGGTCGGATGGAGACTTCCGGGGCGGGGGCCGGGACAGGAGACCCCAGGACAGGCGGCCGCCCAGGGGTGATAGGCCGCAGGGCAGGTTTTCGGGGAGCCGGGGCCGGAGACGGTAGCACGGCAACCCTGTGAGCAGGGAGGTATAGCCGTGGCAACTCTCAACGTAGCCATCCAGGGAGCAACTGGCCGCGTCGGCAAAGAGATAGTCGCAGCAGTATCCAACCATCCGGATATGCGCGTCGCGGGGGCCGTATCCCTGGATGCTGACGGCTCCCCACTAACCCTCCCCGACGGTTCAGGTGTGCCCCATACCCTGGATTTCCCGAGCCTTCTCCAACACGTCAAGCCTGACGTGATAGTTGATTTCAGCCAGGCAGAGGGCGCTCTAGCTACGGCCCGATACGCTATTGCAAACGGTGTCCACGTAGTTATCGGTACTTCGGGGTTGACTGGCGAACAGGTGTCGGAACTAGATGGATTGTGCCGTGAGTACGGTGTTGGGGGCGTCATAGCGCCCAACTTCGCTCTCGGCGCTGTGCTGATGATCCACATGTCCAAGATCGCCAGTAGGTACTTCGACTACGCAGAAGTGATTGAAAGGCACCACGAGACAAAGATAGACGCCCCATCCGGCACCGCCATCGCCACCGCCGAGGACATGGTGAAGGCTAGGGGCAAGCCCTTTGAACTGTCGGTCACGCAAAAGGAGAACTTGCCCGGATCACGAGGGGCGGTGGTGGATGGCGTGGCCGTACACAGCCTCAGGCCCCAGGGCTCGGTGGCGCACCAGGAAGTGATCTTTGGGGGTCTCGGTCAGACTCTTTCTATCAGGCACGACACCTCCGGGAGGACGTGCTACATGCCCGGCGTTCTGATGGCCCTGGAGGCTGCGCCCAAGCGAGTGGGGATAGTCTTTGGCCTGGATAACCTGCTGGGCCTTGACTAAATCCCCTTAAGTCCTATTATTCCAAGCCTACGGATAGAGGCGCTCATCGCGCCTGCCTTGAGAAATCGATATGAAACGAGAACCTAGCATAGCAATCGCCGGGGCCACGGGCCTGGTGGGTCGGCAGTTCCTCAGTATCTTGGAGGAGCGAGACTTCCCCATGTCCTCGGTGAGGCTCCTGGCCTCGGAGCGGTCCGAGGGCAAGGTGATGCAAGTCAAGGGTCGGGACGTGGTGGTTGAGAGGTTGGATGAAGGCTCCTTTGACGGAGTGGATATCGTGCTGTTTTCGGCTGGCTCGGGGGTGAGCCGTAAATTCTCTCCAATTGCCGCCGAATGTGGGGCAGTGGTCGTGGACAACAGCAAGGCCTTCCGTATGGAAGAGAACGTCCCACTGGTCGTCCCCGAGGTGAACGCCGATGACGTGTTCAAGCACGAGGGCATCATTGCCAACCCGAACTGCTCGACCATACAACTGGTCGTGGCCCTTGCCCCGATTCACCGGGTGAACCCCATCAAGCGGGTTATCGTGGACACGTATCAATCGGTGTCTGGGGCCGGGGGAGCAGGTGTGCAGGAGCTGGAAGACCAGACTCGTGCGTCAGTTGCCAGCGAAGAGGCCAGTGCCCGGAAGATGCCTCACCCTATAGCCTTCAACGTGATACCGGAAATCGACACCTACCTGGACAACGGTTACTTCAACGAGGAGTGGAAGATGGTCCAGGAGACTCGCAAAATCATGCACGCGCCGGAAATGGCTATCTCTGCGACGGCGGTCCGGGTGCCTGTCTATGTAAGCCACAGTGAAGCCGTTCACCTGGAGCTAACAGACCCAATGGACGCACAGGAAGTCAGGGAAGTCCTGTCCCAAGCCCCGGGTGTCCACGTCATAGATAATCCAGCGTCGCATGAATACCCGCTGCCTGTATCAGTTGCCGGAACGGACGACGTGTTTGTCGGTAGAATCAGGAAGGACGCATCCCACCCCAGGGGAATAGCCTTGTGGGTAGTCGGCGACAATGTTCGCAAGGGTGCTGCCTTGAACACGGTGCAAATTGCCGAGGTGCTGATTTCGGGACAGAGAGAGTCTCGACCCGAACCCGTCCTCACGTCCGCCGCACAGTAGTCACACGATAACTCAATACGCTCGGCCCAGCGGCTTAGTGACAGTCATCGGTAAGAGGCAAGAGAAGGGAGGCGAAAGATGGTGGAGATAGGAAGACTTCTCACGGCGATGGTGACGCCCTTCGACGACAGGGGGGAGGTGGACTACGATGCTGCCAAACGCCTGGCATCTGCGCTTGTTGACTCGGGCAGCGATGGGTTAGTCGTGACCGGTACGACAGGAGAGGCCCCAACCCTAACCTCGGAGGAAAAAACAAGGCTGTGGGCGGAGGTGAAGGCGGAGGTGGGGGACCGGGCCTCGGTGATTGCGGGTTCGGGGAGCTATTGTACCGCAGAGTCGGCGGAGTTGACTGGGGAGGCGGAGAGGCTGGGTGTAGACGGTGCACTGCTTGTGGTGCCCTACTACAACAAGCCGCCCCAGGACGGCCTTTACGAGCACTTCGCTTACATCGCCGGCAGCACGTCGCTCCCCTGCATAATCTACAACGTCCCCAGCCGCACCGTGACGAACATTCAGGCTGGCACCGTAGTTAAGCTAAGTGCAATTGAGAACATTGTCGGGATCAAGGAGGCGAGCGCCGATTTCGACCAGATTTCGAAGATCATCTCGGGCGCAGGCCCTGACTTCAAAGTCTGGAGCGGGAATGACGGGGACACGTTGCCCATCCTTTCCCTGGGCGGTTATGGTGTGGTTAGTGTCCTCTCACACTTGGTCGGCAATCAGATCAAACAGATGATCGACAGCTATGTCAGCAGGAGCAACAATGAAGCGGCAGCTATTCACCGTAGGCTCCTGCCCCTGGTTAACAGCATGTTCGTTGTGGCCAACCCGATACCCCTGAAGTATGCTATGGGGAGGATAGGGTTCGACGTGGGAGGCACAAGGTTACCGCTTCTTGGCCCCGACGATGCCACCGCCGCGAAGATCATGGCGGAAGTTGCAAAGCACTCCATGGACTTGCCCATACCTGCAAGGGTGTAAGCAAACAAAGCCTCAAACGCAAGGGCCCGGCACCGCCGGGTCCTCGTCGCGTCCTGAATTCAGTGCTATGGGAGAGGTCGGAGGAAGATGGATTCTTCGCGGCGGGGCCCAACAGCGATCAGGTCGATGGGGGCGCAGATGAGTTCCTGGATGCGCTGGACGTACTGTCGGGCCTGGGGAGGGAGGTCTTCAAAGGTGCGGGCGTCTCGGGTGGAGGTGCGCCAGCCGGGCAGCTCTTCGTATACGGGCTGGCATTTGTCCAGGGCTGCGGCGCCGGATGGGGGATCAGAAATTACTGAGCCGTTGAGTCGGTAGCCCGTGCAGATCTTTAGGGTTTCCAGCTCGTCCAGGACATCCAAACGAGTCAGCGCCACCGATGTGTAGCCGTTGATCATCGAGGAATAACGACCCAGGACGGCATCGAACCAGCCGCAACGCCGGGGACGACCGGTCGTGGTACCGTACTCAACTGCCTTCTCGCGGATGTGATGACCGACTTCGTCATGAAGCTCAGTGGGGAAGGGACCAGTTCCTACCCGCGTGGAGTAGCTCTTGTACACCCCAATCACGGACTCCACCATGTTGGGGCTCAGACCCGCACCCTGAGCGGAACCAGCTGCCACGGGAGCGGAGGAAGTGACAAATGGGTATGTGCCGAAATCGGGGTCCAGAAGGGCACCCTGGGCGCCCTCCATGATTATCAGGGCACCGGCCTCTGCGGCCCTGCGCACGGTGATTTCGGTCTGGCCTATGAAGGGTCGGAGCTTCTCCCCGTGTCCGCAATACTTTTCGAAGATCTCATCGAGGGAAAGAGCATCGACCCCATATAGCTTTTCAAGAAGGGCGTTCTTGTAGCTAAGAACGTATTCCAGGCGGTCTCGGAAGGAGTCCGGGTCCAGGAGCTCGCCCACCCGGATTCCAAGCCTGCCCGTCTTGTCCATGTAAGCAGGGCCGATGCCTTTTTTGGTTGTGCCAATAGCCCTTTTGCCTCGGGCCTTTTCCTCCAGTTCATCTTGCAGGAGGTGATAGGGCATGATCAGGTGGGCCTTGTCGCTAATAAGCAGGCGTTTCCCGGGGGCGAGGTCTACGCCGTTTTCTTCAAGGACTTTTATCTCTTCGAGAAGGGCGGGTGGGTGCAGTACCACCCCGTTTGCCAGCACACAGGTCGCCTTTAGATTGAATACGCCGGCGGGGACCATGTGGAGCTTGAACTCACCGTGGGCGTTCATCACGGTGTGACCGGCGTTGTTTCCTCCGCCGTATCTGACGATATAGTCGGCGTTCTCCGAAAGGAGGTCGACTATTTTCCCCTTGCCTTCGTCGCCCCACTGGGCGCCAACGATCGCTACAACTGGCAACGCAGGTCCTTCCTTACGCGGTCTCGGGTCCGGGCCGTCGGGGAGTATAACACGGGGGTCGTGCTCCCCCCCAACTCAAGAGTAGGGATGAGAGGTGGTGGAATCAAGCTGAGACGAGAGCTGTGGGGAAAGGGATGGCTATAGAGTAGCTTGACAGCCTTTGATGGAGATTTATACTCAACTGGCACAAATTAGGAAGGTCGATTCCAAAGCGGTTCACCGCCAATCGAATCTTCCACACCGAAAAACCTCACCATCCCCCTAACCAATTGCACGCTAAAACGTTATAAGCCAACAAGCGACCGATAATCCGAAACTATATAAGCCAAACAAATGTCGGAGGCCGGGGCACGAGCGGAGATTCCGGGATGTGGAGCCCCGGCAGGGAGGAACCATGCGCTATAGGGCCCTATTCACATCTGCCTTACTAATCATTCTGATCCTGTCCCTGGCCTTGCCAACAGTGGTGCTGGCGCAGGATGATGGAGAGGAGCTTGAACCCTGTCCTCCGGGGGTAGTCAGCATGGACCCCCCCGCCACCGGCATCTTCCTCGAGGCTGCCACTACCACGGCAAACCTGGACACGGTGCTGTGCAACGGTACGAGCCGTACCATGCTGGTGAACCTTGAGACGTCTGGGCTGCCCGAGGGCTGGACGGCGAGATTCAGACCCAGGGTCGGGACGTTCCTGATCACGAGCATCGAATTGGCACCCGAGCAACGAGAAGACTTGCAGTTGCGGATACGCGGCCCTCGGGACCAGAGCGCAGCGGACTTCACGATGACGCTACTGGCAAAGTCAGCAACGGGTGATGTTCTAGTCGAAAAGAGCCTAAGACTCCAGAGGGTAGAAGGAGCGCCGGAAGACCCGGGCGAGGTCACAGTAACTTCGAACTACCCATTCCTTAGCGGCCCTACTACCACCCTATTCGAGTTCGAAATGTCCGTAGTGAACAACACTCCTGAAGATGTATCCCTAAACCTCGGGGCGCTGTTCCCGCAGGGATGGAGGGTGCAGTTCCTGCCGGCATTCGGGGCGGAACGGCTGATAACCAACGTGAGCATAGTCACGCAGCTTAACCAGCGCATAAAGGTAAGGGTGTCGCCACCGGCTTTGGCGCCCGCTGGAGATTACCCGATTATAGTCAGGCTGGCGGATGAGGAAGAAATCTACGTGCGGGAAATCCCGCTCCAGGTAACTCTGACAGGGACGTTTGATGTGTTCATGACCACTCCCGACGGTCGGCTGAACGTCAACGCCGAGGCCGGAAGTGCACAAGCGGCGACTGTACAGCTGGTGAACACGGGTACCGCAGACATCACAGACTTGGGCCTGATAGCAGACACCCCCGCAGGCTGGGCAATCGAATGGCAGACCGCAAACATCGAATCCATCCCGGTGAACAACCTCATTAACGTCGGCGTGGAAATTACTCCGCCTAGCGATGCGGTGCCAGGCGACTACCTGGTCACCCTGCGGGCCCGTAACAACGACATCCAGGACCAGGTCTCGCTCAGGATTACTGTCGAGAGGTCGACGGTCTGGCAGTGGGTAGGGATCGGTATATTGATCGCAGTGATCTTTGCCCTGGTGGGCATGTTCGTACGGCTGGGCAGGCGATGAGCGAAGTCATAATCGAGACGGAAGGTCTGACCAAGAGATACGGCAACTTCACCGCCGTCGAATCTCTTGACCTACGCCTGGGAGAGGGAGAGGTGTTCGGTTTCCTCGGGCCCAACGGGTCGGGGAAGAGCACGACAATCCTGATGCTCCTCGGGCTGACGGAGCCGACGGAGGGGTGGGCGCGCATATCGGGGTTCGACCCCACTCGGAATCCTCTCGCCGTAAAGCGCATGATTGGTTACCTGCCCGAGAACGTAGGCTTCTACAATGACCTTACGGGCCGGGAAAACCTCCAATATACCGCCAGGCTAAACGAGATGCCCCGTGAGGAGAGCGACGAACGCATTGAGGATCTGATGGACCAGGTTGAACTGTCAGCGGCCAAGAGTCAGCCTGTGGGCCAGTACTCACGGGGCATGCGGCAGAGGCTCGGGCTGGCCGACGTCCTGCTCAAGGATCCGAAGCTCGTCATACTGGACGATCCGACACTGGGCCTTGACCCGGCGGGTGTCAACTGGCTACTCCAACTCATCCAGGATATGAGCAAGACAGAAGGCATTACAGTCTTCATCTCTTCCCACCGTCTCCACGAGGTGCAGCGGATATGTAACCGGGTCGGGATAATGTCCCACGGTAAGATGGTGTTGGAAGGGCCGGTCGGGGAGTTGGTGGACAGGCAGGAAGAAGGTTATCAACTGGAGTTGGAAGTCAACGACGTAACGCCCGAATTGTTGAAAGCTCTGGAAGGCCTGCCAACCGTGGACCGATGCGTCGCTTTGGGCAACACGATTACCGTCTCTTCGAAAGAGCAGGTGAGGCCGAAGGCACTGGCGTCGGTCATGGAGCACGGTGTGGAGCTACTCCAGATGCAGGCCCGTGACCGTAGCCTGGAAGAGATCTATCTGAGGTATTTCCAGGAGGGCTAGATGGGCGCAATCTTCTGGAAAGAGATGGCCGACCATTTCGGCAGGAGGAGGTTTATCTTCCTGCTGGCACTGGTGCTTCTGGCGATAATCTGGGCCCTGTCGGTGATTTTCGGAACGGTGCAAGATGCGGCCAGCAGCCGGGAAGAGTTTCTTTTCCTGAAGGTGTTCTCATCCAGCACCGACGTATTGCCCTCGCTCCTGTTCTTCATAAGTTTCTTCGGGCCGCTGGCCGGGATTATTCTTGGGTTCGACAGCATCAACAGCGAACGGACCCAGGGGACTCTGGCTCGGGTGTTGTCAAACCCCGTGCACAGGGACTCGGTCTACAACGGTAAGTTCCTGGCCGGGCTGGCGACGCTGGCGGTCATCCAGGTATCGACGATACTTGGAACTGTCGGGGCTACCATGGCCTCCCTAGGGATAGTGCCGGACGGGGAGGAAATAATCCGGCTCGTTGGCTTCGCCATAGTGTCAATTGCCTACCTCGGCTTGTGGCTGGCGGTGTCGATGGCTGCCTCCATATTCTTCAGGAGCACAGTAGTCTCGGCGATGGTAGCGATTGGGCTGTGGCTGCTTTCCACGTTCTTCCTGATACTGGTGGCAGGGGCAATTGCAGACTTCTTTGTCGGGGATATAGTAGACCAGGAAACGGCAATCGAGCATTTCAACATAGAGACTTGGATATCACGGGTCTCGCCGTCATTCCTCTTCTCAGAAGCCGCCGACACCCTGCTGAACCCGACCGTTCGCAGCCTCGGCGTTTTCCTGCAGGAGCAGGTACCGGGCCTGCTGAGCAGCCCCATTTCAGCAGTGCAGAGCCTGCGCCTGGTGTGGCCTCACATAGTGGCCATGATATCCGCAGTGGTAGTCTTCTTGGCCGTCTCGTATACGAAGTTCATACGGGAAGAGATAAGGTCGTAGCCAGGACGAAGAGGCGACCCTCTCACTTTGTCGTCAGACCGAAGTTAAAATCGGGCGCTGGGATTTCCCCAGCGCCCGATTTCTTTGCCCCTTGTTGGCGACCCTTAATACTTGCCATGTCATGGCTCAATCAATACAGTTGTCGCCGAACTGTCGGTAGGCAAGAGAGTAGAGATTGGTTGTAATAGGCTCAGTACGCAGGGCCGCCGCTGGGATCCGGAACGGCCAGGGGCGCGCCTTGCTGCGGGCCGGATGGGTGCGTTGGGATGGGAACACACTTCTTCTGCTTACGCCAGTGGTCATCCTGCTGGCGATTTTCTTCGTGGTGCCGCTGGTAAGCGTACTGGAAGCTAGCTTCGGAGGTCGGGGGCCGTTCACGCTGGAAGAGTATGAGAAAGCGCTTTTCAGCGAGATAACCCAGGTGTGGTGGGAGATTACGCTGGAGCAGACGTTGGTCACCACGGCCCTGTGCCTGGTCCTGGGGTATCCCGTGGCGTACTATCTGGCCTCGAGTGACGGGTGGAGGCGAAACCTGGTCCTGATGGCGGTGATCGTACCGTTCCTCACCCATTTTGTGGCGCAGACCTCAATCTGGCGGGTGGTGCTCGGGCGAAGGGGCTGGATCAATGAAGCGTTGACCGGACTGGGGATAATCGATGAGCCTTTGTCGATCCTGTTCTCGGGGCTGGCCGTAGAGATCGGGATGATCCAGACCCTGCTGCCCTTCATGGTCCTATGCATCTACGCTGGCATGAGGGGAATACCGCGGGCCTTCATGATGGTCGCCAACAATTTGGGCGCGGGCCCAGTGCGAAGCTTCCTGAGGGTGTACCTACCGATGAGCATGCCGGGGGTGTGGGCGGGAGTGCTGCTGGTAGTGGTGCTGAGCATCAGCTCCTTTGCGGCGCCGGATATCCTTGGCAACGTCCCGCACCGGGGCATTGCTTCCCACTTGAGGGGAGGAGGGCAGTTCAACTCCGCACTGGCCATAGTAACCCTAGCAGGTGTGTTGATCATCTACCTGGCATTCGTGAGATGGGTCGGATTCAGGCCTCTATATCAAGCGGGGGAGGCATTGACGGGGCTCGGGGGGGAAGAGAGAGGACAACCCTCCAGGAGGCGGACGCTTCTGGGGTTGGGGGTGGGGGTGATATGCGTTTACCTGCTCCTTCCCACCGCTATGATAGTGATGATGTCATTCAGCACTTCATCGTTCCTGGTATTCCCTCTAAGGGGAATCACCTTGAAGTGGTACAGAGACTACTTCACTTCGGCGGACCCGTTGCTGGACTGGCCCGAGGCCACGTTCAACAGCCTCGTAATCGGGGGGCTGGTTACCGTGCTGGCGCTGGTGCTGGGGGGAATCGTGTCCTATTTCCTGGTGCGATCTCGGGTGCCGGGGCGGGGGCTATTCAACGGATTTGTCATGTCTCCGCTGGTAGTCCCGACGGTCGTGACAGCGGGAGCCCTTTTTCACCTTTATTTCCATAGCCAGATATTGCGCCACCTGCTGGGCACGATACCTGGAATAGTGTTTCCCCACACAGTCCTGGCCCTGCCATACGTGATAATCGTGCTCACTGCAGCGATGAGGAACATTGACCCGATCCAGGAAAGGGTGGCGCTAAGCCTGGGGGCAAACCGACTCACGGTTGTCAGGAGGGTGTTGCTGCCTCAGCTTTACCCGGCGATAGCGATAGCGGGGTTCCTGGCATTCCTGGTGTCCTTCAACGAAGTGATAGTGGCGCTGCTGCTGAAGGCCCGAGGTTTCGAGACGCTGCCGATGAACATCTGGTCCGGCAGGAGTGCGGAATACGGGCCTATGATGTCCGCCGTGTCGGTGTTGGTGTTGCTCGGGGCAGCAACTCTGCTGGCAATCGTGTGGACGGTGAGACGACGGATGAACAGGGAACCTAGCGCCCCATGACGTAGGTCTCCCTGCGGGGGTCGGCGCCGCCCATCAGCACGCCATTTTCGTGGTCAACCGTTACGGCCGAGACTGAAGATGAATAGGCCTGGGAGAGGCCGGGGATTACCTCCACGTCATGACCCCTACTTTGAAGGTCGGCGCACGTCTCGAGAGAGATTCTGCCTTCTACGCGCAGGCGTCCCGGGAGGTAGGTGTGAGGCCAGAAGGAGTTGGGGAAGTTCCAGGTCGTTACCCGGGGGGCCTCAATGGCTTGCTGGGGCCTCATGCCGAATACGGCGATGTTCAGGAAGGTCTGGATCATGCCCTGGGGCTGGGCGTCGCCGCCGGGGCAGCCGAAGGGCATGAACAGCTTGCCGTTCTTAAATGCGATAGCAGGGTTGGGGGTCAGGCGGGGCCGCTTCCAAGGGCCGAGGCTTGACGGCATGTCGGGGTCCAGCCAACCCTGGTAACCCCTGCCAGACATCACAAAGCCGAGACCCTCGACTATCGGCGTTTCCGAAACTGGATCAGAGGGCGTGGCAGAGAAGGCGTTGCCCCACTTGTCCACCACACAGGTGTAGCTGGTATCGGCTGCGGAGACTCCGGCGAGGGACGAGGGCTTTGCATTGCTCGGACTGAATGCGCGCTTATCGCCTCTGGGAGGTCGCTGGTAGGCCCAGGGGTTGCCGGGTGCGGGCATTTGGCCCACTGCCTGGGCCATGTTTACGTCAGAGCGGCGGGTCTTTGTGTACCCTTTGGACAGGATGCCTTCTATTGGGACGTCTATAAAGTCTGGGTCTCCGTAGTATTGGTGCCGGTCGGAAAAGGCCATGTTCATGGCCTCGGCGTAGAGGTGGAGGTAGTCGGGCGAGTTGTGGCCCATACCTTCCAGGTCGTCGTCTTCCAGCATCTGGAGCACCTGTCCGACCACCGGGCCCTGGCACCAGGGGCCGCAGGTGTAGATCTCGTAGTCACGGAAACGGGCCTTTACGGGGGCCTCGATTCTGACGGTGAAGTCGTGGAGGTCCTGATAGCTTATGAGGCCGCCTTGCTCCTCGCTGAAGCGGGCCATTTCGTGGGCAATGTCGCCCTTGTAGAAGTAATCGCGGGCGGCGCGCAGAGCCCCGGCCCTGCCCAGGTGTGTGTTGGCGGCTTCCACATCGGCGAGGCGTTGGAAGGTGCGGCCAAGGTCAGCCTGCACGAACAGGCTGCCAACGGGAGGGACCCGGCCGCCAGGCATGAAAATCTCACGGGTGGAGGGCCAACGGCCAAGGGTGCCGGTGATTGGGTCGGCGTCATCCAGCAAGCCTTCGTAGGTGACTGGGTTCATGGGGAACCCGTCCTTGGCCAGCTGAAGGGCCGGGGTGACGACTTCGCCGAAGGTCTTGGTGCCATATCGTTCCAGGGCGGTGAGCCAGGCGTCGGGGGCGGCGGGCAGAACACTCTGGAGAATGCCTTTGGGAATCTCGCCGCCAGCGTGTTTCATGTAATAGTCGATGTTTGCGGCACGGGGCCAGCGCCCAAGGCCGCTTATGGTCACCACGGAGTCGGATTCGGCAAGATAGATGATGATGGGGGCAACGCCACCGAAGTTGGTGCTCTCGGGAAGCAGGACGTTGATGGCGATGCCTGCTGCCACGCCGGCGTCGACGGCATTGCCGCCCTGCTCCAGGATCCGGTAGCCGGCCTCGGCGGCAAGGTAGTGACCGGCGGCGACCATGTGAGTCGTGCCCATGTAGGTCGGGCGCAGGCTCTCGATTCCGGGGTACGACATGGCAGTTCTCCTTTTTCGGCTAACGACCTGCGCCTTCGGAAACGGCGCGAATAGCATTTTCGATCACTGTAAGGGCCCGGTCTATCTCCGACTCCCCTATAACGAGCGGCGGTGCTATGCGGATTATCGGGGTGCCGGGGGTGGTGAAGAGTATGAGGCCCTTATCTAGGCAGTAGCCGGTGATTTGGGTCATCAGGTCGGGGGCGGGGGCGGCGGAGGCCTTGTCAGTCACTATCTCCATCCCTAGCAGCAGCCCCACTCCCCTCACGTCCCCCACAATTTCGTACTGGTCCTTCAGGTTCTCAAGGCCCGTCTTGAAGTATTCACCCATCACCTCCGCCCTCTCCACCAGTCCCTCGTTCTCGATGATATCGAGGTTTGCCAGCCCGACCCCGCAGAGAAAAGGATCGCCGCTATGGGAGGTGCTCTGTGAGTAGCCACCTTCCTCCAGCCCTTGGGTTACGGACTCGGACGCGAGAGTCGCGCTGAGGGGTACGGCCCCCCCGAGGCTCTTGGAGAGGGTCATTATGTCGGGGACGACGTTGTGGTGTTCTGCGGCGAACCACTTACCAGTGCGTCCGAGGCCAGTGAGGGCCTCATCCATTATGAGGAGGGCGCCTCTCTCGGTGCAGAAGTGTCGGAGGGCCTGGATGTACTCGGCGGGAGGGACGACTATGGGCCCACCGAGCACGGGTTCGATGATTACGGCGGCGGGTTCGCCGGTGGTGTTAAGGTCAATCATCTCTACCGAATATTCAAAGCAAGCTAGGGAAGCGCATCCCTCATCCGAGCAGATGCGGCAGCGGTAGGGGTTGGGGGTGGGGATGAAGGTGACACCGGGCGTTGCCGGTCCGTATTCGGGGTGGCCCCGACGGTACCCTCTGCCGGTCACACTCCATGACCCTAGGGATAGGCCGTGGTAACTCTCGGAGAGGGCGACCATCTCGTGGCGGCCCGTAGCAAATCGGGCGATACGGATAGCGGTCTCAACGGAGTCGGAGCCCGTGCAGCCGTAGAAGGGTTTCTGGAGGTCTCCGGGGGTTAGCTCGGTGAGACGTCTGGAGAGCTCGACTTCCTGAGGGGTGGTGAAGGAGGAGCCGGTCTGCATGAGGAGGGCGGACTGCCGGGATACGGCATCAAGCAGTCGGGGGTGGGAATGGCCGACGGATACACACAGCTGGCCGGACATCATATCCAGGAACTCGTTGCCTTCGACGTCCCAGAGAGAACAGCCGAGGCCCCGGGCGGGGACGATGGGGAACTTGTGCCAGGTGTTCAGAGACCATTGGTCGCTAGCCTCAATCCACTGGCTGTTGGTCGTGAGGCCGAGCCCCGTTGTGCTTTCAACCATATACCTCTCCCAGATGTGTTAGCTCTCACTATCGGGAGTATTATATTGCGCTTGACGGATGAACGCTTGCGGTGAAGAGAAGATGACATGCCGATAGGCGAACTGGCGGTCTTGGCCTCCACGCTGGTCTTTTCCATAACTGGGATAGTTCAGAAGAGACTGGTGGCCCGGTTCAGGCCGCTTACCCTGGGGGCCCTGGGGGCGGGGGGAGGGGCGCTGGCCGCGCTGGTCTTCGTACTGACGACCTCGGACATTGCTGCGATTCCACGCATCCCTACCACACACGTTGTGCTGGGCATTCTCGGCGGGATCATTAACATCGGGCTGGGGGAGCCACTGTACCTGCTCTTCCTGCGGAACGTGGACATCAGCAAGGCGTGGCCAATTATGGCAGGGCTGCTGTCGATCTTTTCGCTGCTCTCCGGGATCCTGATACTACGAGAGACGCCCAGCGCGTTCGATATTGGGGGCGTGATCGTAGTGGTCACGGGGGTGTACCTGCTGAGCTTTGGGCAGCGCAAGCATACGGACGAGAATCAGGCATCCTGGCTGGGATTCAAGGGCGTATTCCTGCTATCGATAGTGTCCGCGTTCTGGGTGTCGGGGCTTACGGTGCAGGGCTACGCGTTGCGGGAAATGGACCCCCCAACGTTGAACGTGCTCCGTCTATCTGCGGTGTGCATCTTCCTGACCATCATGTCGTGGCTGGGGGTGAGCGAGATACTCCTACCGAGGGAAGAAGACGCAGGCTTGGGATTCGGGAGCAAGGTCAAGAAGGCGTTGTCGCAGAGCCTTGTGGCTAGGACGGTTGCAAGGTCACTGAGGCTCGGAGGGAGTGGGCCAGAGGTCACTGCTCACAGGGACTCGGTGCGAAGGAGGCTGCACTACCGGTCGGGTTGGTCATTCCGGCTTTCTGGGATAGCAGTAGCAAACGGGGCTGGGATGCTGGGGGTGGCTAGCATGCTGTTCCTAATAGGCATTGAGCGGGCGGGGCTCTCCATTTCCAGCGTGCTGGGGTCCACACAGATATTCTGGACGACGATGCTTTCCGTGGTCGTGCTGAGGGAACGGATGAATCTAGCGGGGATAGTGGGGATATCAGCGATGTTCAGCGGGATCACGATAATCCTGCTGCTGTAACCAGGCCCAGGCAGAGAATAAGGCCCTAGTCAGCGAAGGTGTTGTGGGCGAGGAGAAGGAAAGGCTCGCCCCACTGGGATGGTTGTTCTAGGGACCAATCAAGAGTCGAACCTTCGGGGCGCAGACGGATACCTTCATCGCCGCCGTAGAGGAGAAGGGCAGAGCCTTCCCCCGAATCGTCCACAAGTACGGCGAAGGCGGTACCCGGCCCGTCCTCGGACCAGCCAACCACTTCAAACATTCCCTCTGCTCCGTTGGGTCCGTAGGTTGTCACCCGGGACACGGGCCGGGGGTCTTCCATGGTCTGGAAACTGCGGGTGATGGCGAAGAGGCTGTTCTCCGATTCTTCTACTTCGATGACGAGAAGCATGGGTTGATGTAGGGTTTCGGGTCAGGCTTCTATGCTGCGCATGCCCGAGCGCTGCATCTGGGCGGTGGCAAGGTGCTGTTCGAGGAGTAGACGGGCCTCGGGTCTGCGGAGGTCCAGGGCTGAGATCGCTATGGCGCGGTAAAACGCGCCCGCGGGAACCTGTACCGAAACGGCCGAACCCAGCTTGGGGAGTTCGGCGCCGAGGGCCACCGCCATAAACTCGGCCTGCATTTCGCCTACGCCCGATGCGTGGCACTTGGTGACGGCGCGGCCCTTGTGCAGGAGCGTCACCCCGGATTTTGACCGCCTGATGGTCAGATCAATGGCGGCCCGGGGCCTTTCCAGGAGCTGCTCGGCGTAGTCCTGGGCACGGGAGCGGCTTATGCCCATGCGGCCGCTAGACGGCGCACTCTCCCTCGCCGCGTTCGACTTTGAACATGCGGGTCTTGCCCCAGTCCATGTAGGTTCCGATAGTCTCCTTGTTCAGGGGGCCGGTCTCCTTGTAGGCGCCAGCAAGGGTTTCAAAGGGCTCGGTGCCTACGCGGTCCACGAAGCGGTTGAAGACCTCCCGGGGCTCTCGTTCGGCCTGGTAGTAGCGTACGATGTCCTGAACGAGGCTCGGGACCTTCTTTGCCGGGACCTTGGTCTTTACGCGCTTGCCAAACCGGGCAGCCTCATCGCTGCCGAAGCTGCCGCCGATGAAGAGCTCATAGGAAGGGATCTGGCTCTTATTGGCGCCCCGGGTGGCGGCGCCGTGGAAACCGATGTTGGCGATGTGGTGTCGGGCGCAGCCGTTGGGGCAGCCGCTTATCTTGACGTGGAGGGACCTGACCAGGGGGTCATCATAGGCCGCCTCCCTGAGGGCCTGGCCTACGGCCTGCCCGAGCCCCATGGAAGAGGTAATGCCCAACTTGCAGCTATCGGTGCCGGGGCAGGACACGACGTCGCTGATCTCTCCGGCACCCGCCTCCCCGAGACCCGCGTCCTTGAGCTGCCGCCAGACTTGCTTGAGTACGCCTGTCGGCACCCAGCGGTAGACGAGGTTCTGCTCGACGGTGGTGCGGACTCGGCCCCCGGCGAATTCGCGGGCGATACGTCCGAGGATAGGAAACTGCTCTGTGGAGATGTCACCCAGGGGGAGTTTGACGGTGACCACGTTGTAGCCGTCCTGCTTCTGGGCCCGGACGTTGGTTGACAGCCATCGTTCGTAGGCGGGGTCGTGGTGACCGTTGGTCTCGGCGGGGACGGGGGCGGGGGGATTGTCGATGAGCTCGGGTGGGAGTTCCATGAGTGGGGTGGGGTCGTAGGACTCCTGGGCCCAGGGCTGCTTCAGTTCTTCTTCAACCTCTTCGCGGAAGGCGTCGATGCCCACGCGGTCGATGTAGAACTTGATGCGCGCCTTCATGCGGTTGCGCCGAAGTTCGTCGGTGCGGTTGAAGATACGGATTATAGCCTCGCTGACGCGAAGGTAATCTTCGACGGGGACGAAGTCGTAGAGGGTGTAGGCGAGCCGGGGCATGATGGAGGTGCCGCCGCCGGTGATGATTTCGAAGCCTTTACGCTCGACGCCGTTCTCGTCGACCCTGAGCCTCGGCTTGAAGGCGAGGTCGTGGATGGCGGTGACCACGCAGTCGTTGTTGCAGCTAGCGAAGGCGCACTTCATTTTCCGGGGGAGGGCCTGGGCCTGGGGATGGCGGACGAACCAGCGAGCGAAGGCTGCGAGGTACGGGCCGACGTAGAAGGGCTCGTCAGGGGTGACGCCGGAGAGGGGGCAGCCGATGACGTTGCGGACGGTGTTGCCGCAGGCCTCTCGGGTGGAAAGGCCGACTTCACCGAGCATGCGCATCACGTCCGGGGTGTCTTCCAGTTTGACGAAGTGAAGCTGAATGTTCTCCCGGGTGGTGACGTGCCCCTTATTGAGGGGAACGTACTTGGCGACGATTTCACCTACGGCCTCTAGCTGGTCTGCGGTGAGGGAGCCGGAGGGCATCTTGATGCGGACCATGTGGACGTCGGGCTGGCGCTGGCCGTAGATGCCGCGGACGAGTCGGTAGGCGGTGAACTTCAGGGGGTCGTCCCAGCCGCCCTTCTGGAAGCGGGTGACCTCGGTCTCGAAGTCGTAGACTTCCTGGGGCAGGTAGGGGATTATGCCCCTGGAATAGTCAAGGCCCGCCTTGTCCTGGATCTTAGGTTCTCTTTCGACGGTGGTCATTTCGGCTGGATCTCCATTGATTTTCGGTGCAAAAAAAGGCGCCCCATCGATGGGAATCATCGTCGGGGCGCAACGTTATGCCTATGCGGTTTTACGTCGGCCCTATAGCCGACAGGTACAGGAGCAGTGGTCGAGATGGATTTTTATAATCATCGGTGCAAAATCTTAGCCGTGTTTGGTGAGGATGTCAAACGGGGTCAAAAGGGAACCTTCACCTGGCGGCTTCTCGGGGGGGAGGCTCCGACCCTCTCCCTCGACGGTGGGTGGGGTTTTGATTGAACGTTGATTGAACATTGATTGAACTCGTGGCTGGTTTGATTGAACGACGGCTAAAGGGTTTTCCGGGGATTTCGCGTGTCGCAGGGGGGAGGGCGACCCGCCGGTCGCCCCTACGGAGAGGGGATACCCCCAACCCCACAGGGGAACCCTCTCCCCCTTTATCCCCCTCTCCCCCTCGAGGGACTCGGGGCAGGTGCTTCCCTCTAGTTTGGTACTGGTGGGAGGGGAAGGCATCAGCCTCATCCCAGCCCATTTCTCCAGGGAACGGGAGGCTGCACCCCTTACACTCCCTGAAGTTGGATGGGGGTGATCGGCAGTGAATGCCATGTCTTGAGACGGGCGCTTGAGATCCCTCGCGGGGCCTCGGGATGACATGGCAAATCGGGGGAGGGGGTGGAAGGTCCCGGACGGTTTGCGCAGGATGTCGGCGACGCCTGTACCGATGCGGGGTGTCCGCCCCTGGGGACGGTCCACATCAGCGTCGACCCTGCGACAGCCCCATACTTCCGAGGGGACGTGGACGAGACGCGAGAAACTCTCGCTCTGGGGCAGTCTCTTCCACCGGAAGTGCTCTACCACCCCGAGGGATGAGAGCGAGGACCCGTGACCGCCGTTCGTAGACCGGAACTTGCCGATGGTGACGACGGTGGAATCACAGCCCCATACTTCCGATAGGGTATGGACGAGACGCGAGAAATTCTCGCTCTGGGGCAGTCTCGACCACCGGAAGTGCTCTACCACCCTGAGGGATGGGAGCGGGGACCCGTGACCGCCGTTCATAGACCGGAGCTTGCCGAAGGTGACGACGGTGGAATCCAAGAAGGGCGCTATGGCCCGATGGAGCAACATTACACCGTGCTCCTTAGCGTCGCCTGACGGGGCGAAACCGTTGCGCCCTATGAGTGGGGCGCTCACCAGGCAGCCCTCCATGAGGGCATGCCGTGATTTGTCCGGGGACCTTCCTTGCAGGGGGCGGGGCGGTGATAGATCGCTGCGAAGACGTAGGCGTTGGGCCTTTGGGCAGCGCTTGTTGTGGGTGTTGGGGTGCAGGACGGGGAATGGAAAGGGAAAGGAGCCTGGGAGGAGGCGCGTGCCGGGGGCCGGGCGGCAGAATGCTGCTCGGCTGAGACGGGGCCTGTGTAGGCTTCTGCGGCTCATGGGACTCCTTTGATCCTGCGTTGTGATGGGCGCCGAGGAATGGGGTCGGCGGCCTGGGGAGTAGTATAGCACGGGGGTTCAGGTAGGGCAAATGTGCAATTTCAGGGGGATGCCCCTCGGCCCCCCAGGGGAACCCTCACCCCCTTGATCCCCTTCTCCCTTAGGGCCTTTAAGGGAGAGGGAGAGAGAAGAACAGAGGGCCACGTGGGTGCGCAGCACCCACGTGGCCCTCTAGTTCAGTACTGGGGAGAGGAAGGAGATAAAGGGCGTGAGTGGGCAAGTCCTAGATTCCTCGCGGGGCATCGGAATGACGGTGCAATGCGTGGGTTGGTAGAAGGCAGACGTGACGGGTTGGAGGGATGTGGGCCACCCCTCGCTCATACTTCGAGTAACCTCAGCATGAGCGGCCCCGCGCCGGGGAGGGCGACCACATGGGTTCGCCCCTACGGTGGATTGTGACCCCGGCGGCCCAGCACCTGGGAAAGGGATCACCCTCACCCCAACCCTCTCCCCTCGAGGGAGAGGGGGTAGGACTCCCTTCCACGCCTCGGGATGGATTCCGGCTCGGGGGCGGGATGGAGGGGACAGGGAAATGGGAGGTTAGAAGGGGACCTGGCGGAGGGTGTCGGATTCGGTGGTGATCAGGTCTGAGCCGGAGGGGGTGATAACGTGGGTGTCTTCCCACAGGAGATGGAGTTCGCCATCTGCTATTCCCGGCTCGGTGCTGATTACGGCGCCTACTTCAAGGACAGTGTGGTCAGTAGGGGTGACGCTGGGGGGCTCGGTGAACTGGATGCCCTGTCCATGGCCCATGCGGCTGCCCCCGGATAGCCTTTCCGGGTTGTCTGTCTCGACGCCGAGATCATTCATGGCCTGGACGGCGGCGGCGTGAATTTCGGCGGCGGTGACTCCGGGCTTGAGGGCTACGGTCATGCGCCGGTTGACCTCCAGGAGGTTTTCGTAGAGACGCTTCTGTCTATCGGTGGGAGGTCCGAGGGATACCATGCGGGGATAGTCGACGGTGTACATTCCGACCCGGGCGCCGGTGTCGATGCCGAGGATGACACCTTTCCTGAGGGGTCGGTCGTAGTGGAAAGCGTGCTTGGCGCCGGGGAGCTGGGACTGGATGTCGAACTGGAAGTGGACAAAGGAAGTGCCGTCGGCGCCTTCGTCGAGGACGAGCTTCTGGAACTGGCGGGCGAGCTGGCGCTCGGTGACACCGGGGGTGAGGTAGTCGGAGTAGAGACGGTTTCGGGCGCGGGCGGTGATTCGGGCGGCTTCCCGCATGTATTCCACTTCCTCGTCGGACTTGACCATGCGGGTCTTGATGATGACGTCGGCGGCATCGACGAAGCGGGCTTCGGGGAGGGAGTTAGTGATGGCGAGATAATCGCCAACGGGCAGACCCATCCTCTGTTCCTGTCCCAATTCTGCACCGATGCGGCCCGCACTGAGCCCTCTGTCGCGTAGGGCTTCAGTCACGAGGTCATAGGGGAACCGGAGAACGTCAAAATAGTCACGGATGTCGGATATGTAGGTGCCTTCCTGTATGTTGTCGCGACCCTGGGAGACGATGATAGGGTCGCCAACGGCGGGGAGGATGAAGGCGGAGGGCCGGGCGAGGGACTCGTTGGGGCCGATGCTGGGGGCGGCGCCTACGAAGTAGTGAAAGTTGTGTTCGCCGGTGATGAGGAGGGCGTCGAGGTCATGCACGCCCATGAGGTCCCGGGCGCGGGTGAGGCGTCGGTCCATCTCCTGTCGGGAGAACATGGGGTAGGTCGGGTTGGCTGTCATGGTGTCGGGCCTCCGGTGATTGCTTGTTGCCGATGGAATTGAAGGTTAAACGTCCACTTTTCCCGGCGCAAGCCATTGTCTATTCGGCAGGAAACAGAGGAGCTTTGTTCATTCACAATGTGATAGCATGAATCTAGCCTTAGTCACCCGGAGGAAAGGAAAAAACGCCGTTGAAGAAGCAATTGTCGGCAAGCGTTTGGCAAGAGGGTGAGTGGTTCGTGGCGCAGGCGCTGGAGACCGACGTTGCGAGCCAAGGCCATTCCATTGATGAGGCTCTTGACAACCTCCGGGAGGCTTTAGAACTGCATTTTGAAGAGCCTGTAGCTACAGTCTACCCTGAAATTCGACGGGTTGAGATAGAGGTTGCCACCACTTAGACCACTGCCATTCCGGGAAGTGGAACGTAGACTTGCAGCAGCAGGTTTCATGCCCGTCAGTCAGAAGGGGAGCCACGTCAAATTCGTCAGCCAAAACCAAGAAGGCTCCAGGACCGCGGTAGTGCCACGCCATAGAGAAGTATCTGTGGGAACGCTTCGGAGCGTGCTCAGACAGGCTGGGCTAACCATCGCCGAATTCGACCAACTCTAACGCTTACTTCTGACACTCCTGCTGAGGCACAACCCAATGAAGATAGAAAGAGTCGAGGTGAGGGCGGTTGCGCCGCGAGTGGAGAGGTTTGCATGGTCGTATGATTTGCCAGACCAGTTTTCCACCAATACGCTTGTGAGGATCTACACGGACGAGGGGGTAGAGGGGGTGGGCGGGGCCTGGAATGCGACCTCCTTCGATTACGACCGGTACACTGCGGAGACGCTGCGGCATCTCGGGCCGATACTGGTCGGGAAGGACCCCCTAGACCGGGAAGGCATTAGGAGGGAACTCTGGCCAAGGGTGTTCCCGATTCCGCCACAGGCACTGGCCGCTATCGACATTGCGTTGTGGGACCTGGCGGGGAAGGTGTCGGGCGCGCCGTTGTATAAGCTTATCGGAGCCAAGCGGAGCCGCATTCGTTCTTACGCGAGCACGCCGATGTTGGACGACATAGCCGCATACCTGGAATTCGTGGATGATTTGCTGGGGCAGGGTTTCACGGCGGTGAAGTTTCACACCTGGTGCATCCCGGAGGACGACGCAGCGTTGGCGCGGGCAGTCCGGAAAAAACATCCAGACAAGGATGTGGAGTTCATGCTGGATGCGGAAAACAACTACGACCGGGAGTCGGCGATGCGGGTGGCAAAGGAGCTGGAAAGCCTGGACTTCACGTGGTTCGAGGCCCCGCTCCCGGACTACGATCTGGAAGGGTACCGGATGCTGGCGCGGGAAGTGGAGATGCCAGTGTTGCCGTCCGGGAACTGGATAATGGACCTGGCGACCTTCGAGGGGGCGGTGAAGTCGGGGTGCTGGAGGTCCGCCAGGACGGATGCACTGGTTCTCGGGGGGGTTACTCCGCTTAGAAAAGCTGTCGACATTACACTGGAAGCCGGAATGAATTGCGAGGTAATGTCCTGGGGCTACAACCTGAATTCAACGGCTAATCTACACGTAATGTTGACCACCGAGAATTGCACCTATTACGAGCAGAGCATGCCTCTCGAACCGTATGAATACGGGATGCTGGACGTCGTAAGGACGCAGCCGGATGGATACGTCTACGGGCCCGAGAAACCGGGCCTAGGGCTGGAGGTGGACTGGGAGGCGATGGAGGCGGCGACGATCCACCACCTGAGCTTCAGCTAGGCCTTTTCGTACTTGTGCCCGAGCTCTATTTCCCACCGCAGGTAGTTGATTGCGTCGGCGAAGTTGCGGCCCGAGCCGGTGGAGACGAGGTCGTTGGGGGGACTCATCACGCCTGCGAGGCCAGTTTCCAGAGGAAGGCCCTCGTCCGCCCAGGCCCAGGTGCCGCCCTGCAGAGAATGGACGTTGGAATAGCCGGAATCCAGCAGGGTCAGGCCGGCCAGGAGAGATTCTCGACCTTCGGGGGTGACGAGGAGGACGGGGGTAGACTGGGAAGAGAGGACCTCTCCGATACTGAGTTCGAGGGAGCCACGGGGGGTCCATCGGGCGCCCGGGGGGTGTGCCTCGGCAAACTCGGCGCTGGTACCGACGAACAGCGTGGCGCAGTCCTGATCTTCCATCAGTTTCCTGGCATCGGGGGGGGGAAGTGAGGGGACCAGAGAGCGGGCTTGATCGAGGAGGGCGGGGTCGGGGGAGGCGGGGCCGGCTTGGAGGGAGAAGCCGGCTCGGGTCCAGGCGGTGGTGCCACCATCGAGGACGTAGACGTTGGGGTATCCAATCTGGCGGAAGAGGGATGCGGTGACCGAGGCTCGGGCCACGCCGTCGCAGCAGAAGACTATGTGGCCGGCCTTTACGCCAACTGCGGTGTCGCTCTCCTGGGCGGCCTGGCCTCCGGGATACCACCAGAAGCCCGGGACGTGACCGGACTCGAACTCCTCTATGGAACGCACGTCGATAAGGTAGACGTTTTCCTGGCTGTGTTCAGCGATGAAAGATGCCAAGTCTTCCAGAGGGAGGTATTGGACACCGTCTTCGGTGGCGACCTTGCGGCCGTGGGCCTCGGCCTTTTGGATGGCGGCCTCGGATGGGGTGTCCAGAGCCAGGCGGTCGGAGCCATGCTCGAGGTCGAAGCCCGCAAGCTGCCATCCCATGGTGCCGTTACGCAATCCGAAGACGTTCTTTACTCCCATGCGGTGAAGGATGCTGGTGCCGACGATGCTCCTAGTGCGGCCCGCGCAGTGAACTACGACGGGCGTATCCTCGGCGTCCATGAGGTCCCAGACACGGAGGGCTAGCTCTCCGCCGGGCATGCTGCGGCTTCCGGGGATGCAGAAGCTGTTGTGTTCCTCGGGGGTGCGGGAGTCTACCAGGACGAAGTTTTCGTTGCGGGAGATCCAGGACTCAAGCTCTTCGGCGGTAATTTCGGGGATGTTGCGCTCCACCTGGACGCGCTCTCCGTAGTCCTTGCTGGGGACGTTGACTCCCCACTCGGAACCGTATCCCTGAGATGTCCAACGGTTGATGCCTCCCTCAAGGACGGAGGGGTTGGTATATCCCATTTTCTGCAGGGTCTCGACTGCAAGTGCGGAGCGTCTTCCATCGTCGTCACAAACTATGACGTTTGTTGATGGATTGGGCACGAGCCTCGGGAGACGGTATTCGATAAGGCGTCGGGGGAGGGGGCAGGCGCCGGGTATGTGGGCCTGGTTGTATTCACCCAGCTCGCGGACGTCCAGCAGGGCGAAGGGAGAGTCTCCCTCCAAGAGCGCGGCAAGTTGGTCGGGCGACGTGTTCGCTGGCATAGTGAAATTGCAGAGAGGTCGAAAACGGGAGTCTGCTACTCGTTGTCGTACTTGGACTTGATCCGGAAGTTGACCTTCGTGCCGGCTGCGGCGTCGTACCTGTTGCGCTGGATGGTCCCGAGATCCAAGCCGTAGACGTGAATTTCGACGGTGGGACGGGAGTCGTGGTTGTCGATCTGGTGGATTTCGTCGATGCCGGGGACGAGAAGGCTAACCTCGCCGGGCTTGGATACGGCGTCTCGAGATTTCTCCAGGCGGCCGAAGCCGGGTCGATTCTCATCCTCGTGCCATTGGAAGCGGATCTCGTTGAGGGTGTTGTCCAGGACGCCGATCATTCCCCAGACGAGGTGGTCATGGGGGTCTACGTGGTCACCGGGGCCCCAGACCTCGGCGGAGACGAGGAGATCATCGGAGCGGTGAAGGAGATATGAGCCGTGGAGCCGGCTGCTGCCCTTGAGGGAGGGGACTCGGAACTCGGGGGGGATACAGTCGGGGTTGCTGATCAGTTTTTCGAGATAGGATGAACCCTGGTCCAGTATGCGGGCGTCGTCCAAGCCCTTGGCCTGAAGTTCCTTCATGTCATGGACAAACTGGTCTACGTCGTAGGTGGTGATAGTCATTTGGCTCCTCCGGATTGATTTACTACCCGCCGCCCTTCTCATGTATCTCCATTGTACACGGTTTTAGCCCTGAGTTTCACTTAAGAAGGCAAAAAATCGGTTACATCCAGACTCAACAACGTGCAAGTTTCTATCTACCGCAGCAACCTGTTATAATAGTATATTGTAGTCATAGATGTGCTCTTCAATTGAGAAGGCAGCCCAATGCGACTGTCGTGACTAAAGAAAGGACTGCAAATGGCCAGGAGGAGATCCAGATTCGTGCCGCCCAAGGGTGCGATGACCGTCAAAGAGGCAGCAGAGGCGACCGGATACAGTGTAGCGAGAATTTCCAAGCTATTGGGAGAGAACCGGATAGTCGGTAGTTTCAAGCGGAAGGGCCGACGCCTGATCCCTTCTCCCGTGAAGTACCTGACAACCAAGGGAGAGGAAAAGCTACTGGATAAGTCGCAGAGGGGGAGGTCGGCATCGGTGGTGGACCCGAACGAGGTACGGGTCACGGGAGAGAATTCGTTTATCCGGCTGGCGCCGTCCGAGGGGGCGGAATTCACGACCGTGGCGAGCCATTGGCGTGTGCTTTTCTCGCCGGCAGGCCCGGGTCACGCGCTCTTCATGCGCTCGGACCTTACAAACAACGAGGTTGTTGCGTATTCCGACAACGTTGCGCTGGCGCGGTGGCTGCAAGAAGAGATTGAATCCATGATCAATCCGCCATTCTCGGATACCTCTCTTCGGATAATCGAGGCGGAATTCGAGAGGGAAGGAGACGTGCGGTCCTTCTCTACCGAGAGGGTGCTATCCGAAGACCAGGACATAGCACTGACGTGGTATGACACCATTACGCCATTTGCGATCCATGCGCCTCCTGGGACCGGAGGAAGGAGTCATGGGGTTTACAGCATCATGACTCCGGCGCGTCGGGCGCAGGTTGTGATAAACGGGGAGTATGCGTCGGGTGATGCGCAGCCGGCACAACGGGACGGTACGCCTTCGACGACGGCGTGCCTGGCGTGGTCCGAGTCCTGGGTGAGGCCCCGGAGCTAAATCACCTTACAGTGTAGACCGACAAGAGGGGGAGGCACCGCGTGCCTCCCCCTCTTCTATTGACACCAATGTAAGGTACTAGTCGAAGAGTGCCTCGGGGTGTTCGAGGAGTTGTTTCACCCGGCGGAGGAAGGCCGAGGCGGGGGCTCCGTCCACGACTTGGTGGTCCACAGTCAGGCTGAGGGTAGCCATCTCTCGCACAGCAATTTCGTCTCCGACAACGACGGGTTTCTTTGCAATGCGTCCCACACCGAGGATGGCGCTCTGGCCCGGATAAAGGAGTGGGGTGAAACCATCGACGGTGCCTAGGACGGTGAGGCTGAAGGTCCCGCCGGTAAGCTCGTCGGCCTTCAGCTTGCTGCTCCTGGCACGTTCCGAAAGGTCTTTTCTTTCGGCGGCAAGCTCGGTGATTGACTTGGACTGGGCGTTTCTTATGACGGGAACGAGGAGGCCATCGTTGAGGGCGACGGCGAGGCCCATGTTGACCTGCTCAAAGTAGTGGACCTTTCCGTCGGAGAGGATTGTGTTAAGCCGGGGATTCTTGAGGAGGGCGTCGGCGCAGGCCTTCATGACGATGTCTGCGGCAGAGAGGCTGATGTCCCCACCCCTGGAGTGCTCTTTTCTAAGGGCAGTGGCCTGTGTCATGTCAACTTCAATGTGGAAGGAGAGCTGGGCGGCGTTGGACACGCTGCGGCGCATGTTGTTGGCTATGGCCTTCCTGATGCCGGAGAGGGATTCTATCTTCGAGGGTTCGGGGAGGCCGGGGGGAAGGCCGCGGGTCTCGGCCATTGCCGCTGTAGGCGCCGGTGTCGATACCTGAGCTTCAGCATAGGCTTTGACGTCAGCCTCGACGATGCGGCCGCCGGGTCGGGCGGGGGTAACATGGGAGATATCGATTCCAAGCTGGGCGGCAAGTTTACGGGCGCTGGGGGCGGCACGGACATCGGCGCGGGGTTGGACGGGGGTCCTCCCAGGGCCAGAGGCGACGGGAGAGGGCTGGGACGGGACAACGGGCTTGGGAGCAGGTGTCTCGGGAACCGCTTCACCCTCCTGGAGGATGTGGGCGATCAGCTCTTCGATGGGGACGATATCTCCCTCGCTGACGGCCGGGTGGAAGATGCCGGACTCGGGAGCTTCGAGCTCGTAGGAGATCTTCTCAGTGGTGATTTCGGCGAGGGGATCGCCCTGCTTGACCGTGGCGCCAGGCTCCTTGTGCCACTTGGCGAGGGTGCCTTCGGTCATAATCATGCCAAGCTGCGGCATTCGTATGGCAGTTGCCATTATGAGTCCTGTTCCACTATCGCCCCGAGCGCTTTGCGGACATCAAGCCTCCAGGACCTCGGATGCAGCCTCGATCACTTTCTCTTTGGTGGGGGCGAAAAGGCGCTCCAGCATGATGCTGTAGGGGACGGGGGAGTGGGGCGGGGTCACCCTTTTGGGTGGGGCGTCCAGGTAGTCGAAGGCCTGCTCGGCGATGAGGGCTGATATGTCAGATGCGACGCTACAACGCGGGTAGTCCTCGTCGACAATAACGGCTCTACGGGTCTTCTTGACGGACTCAAGGATTGTCTCCTCGTCCATGGGAGAGAGGGACAGCAGGTCTATGACCTCGGCGTTGACGCCCTGCTGCTGAAGGGCGTCGGCGGCCTGGAGGCAGAGGCCGGTGGTGTAGCCGATACCGATCATGGTGAGGTCCTCACCCTCCCGGGCGACGTTGGCCTTGCCTATGGGCACGATGTAGGGCTCTTCGGGGACAGCGTATTCTTCGGAGGGCCGGAGGCCGGCGCGGGTCCTTCCGAGAAGGAGCTTGTGGAGAAAGATGATTACGGGGTCGTCGTCACGGATAGCGGCGGTCATGAGGCCCTTGGCGGTGTAGGCGTCGGAAGGGACCACGCACTTGAGACCGGGGAAGTGGGTGAAGATGGAATAGAGCGTCTCGGAGTGCTGGGCGGCAGCGCCCGCGCCGGTGCCGGTGTTAGTGATGATGGTCAAGGGAAGAGTCACTTTGCCGCCAAACATGTAGTGCATTTTTGCGGCGTTGTTGGTTATCTGGTCAGCGCAGACTCCGTAGAAACCGACGAACATGAGCTCAACTATGGGTCGGAGGCCGGTGGCGGCGGCGCCTACGCCCGCGCCGATAAATCCGGCTTCGGAGATGGGGGTATCGAGGACGCGCTGGGGGCCGAACTTGCCTATGAGGCCTTTAGTGAGCTTGAATACGCCGCCCCATGCATCCTCGAAGCCCTGGTCCTTCTTACCGGGAGCACCGGCCACGTCTTCGCCCATGACGATGACGGTGGGGTCGCGCTCCATCTCCTGGGTGATGGCTTCGTTGATGGACTGGACGAAGCTGATGCGGCTGCGTTCGGTTGCCTTGGATTCGGTGGTTGTCATGGCGTTACCCAGGTTGCATAGGTGGCTGGTGACGGATTCTAGTAATTGACATAAACGTCGGCGACGAGCTCATCGGGGTCGGGCCAGGGGCTTTCGTCGGCGAACTTTACGGCCTCGTCCAGTGCCCCCAATATCGAGGCATCGATTTCCTGGAGCTCTTCGCCGGTACCCAGTTCTTCTTCGATAATTCGAGTCTTGAAATTGGCTATGCAGTCCCGATTGCGGTAGAACTCTTCCTCTTCTCTCGTGCGGTAGCGCAGGGGGTCGTCGGCGCCGTGGTGGCCGTAGTAACGGTAGGTCTTGGCCTCAATGATGGAGGGGCCTTCACCTGCCCGGGCCCTATGGACCGCCCTTTCCATTGCCGTCGAGACATCGAGAACGTCCTGGCCGTCAACGGTCTCCCCGACTATCCCGTAAGCCGAGGCCCGGTTGGCGACGGAGCCACCGGCGAGGGAGTATTCCACGGGGGTGGACTCTGCATAGCGGTTGTTTTCGCAGACGAAAATGACGCCGAGATTCCAGATGGCGGCGAGGTTGAGGGTCTCGTGGAGGGCGCCCTGGTTGGCGCCGCCGTCGCCAAAGAAAACGACGGCTACCTGGTCGGTGCCTCGGATCTTGGCGCTAAGGGCCGCTCCGGCGGCTACGGGGACGTTGGAGCCGATTACTCCGTTGGCGCCGAGCATACCGACGTTCTTGTCGGCGATGTGCATTGTACCGCCCTTGCCCTTATTGGTGCCGGTGGCCTTGCCCATGAGCTCGGCCATCATCTCCTTCATGTCGACACCTTTGGCGAGGCAGTGGTGATGGCTCCTGTGATTGCCTAGAACGTAGTCGTCGTCACGAAGATAGCGGCAGATGCCGACGGCAACGGCTTCTTGGCCGACGGAGGAGTGGATGCCGCCCACGGGTTTTCCGGCGTCTCCCTCGCGGCGGGCGCGTTCTTCGAATTCGCGGATGGTGACCATGCCTTCATAGAGGGAGAAAGCGGTTGATTTGTCGGGCATGGGGTGAACGTCTGGCATGATGACACCTCGTCGCAGGTCAAGGGGCGGGGCGATGGAAACATGATACTTAGGCCGAAATTGCCCGTCAATAAAGATGTTTCAGGGGAGGGGGTAAGCCCCTTTGTATCAATTACGGTGTACAATAGAGATACATACACCTTCCGGAGGAGCCATGCGAGTCGATGTGGTTACCATAGACGTCAAGCCCGAGTACCGGGAGAAATTCATCGCCGAGACTATACTCAACGCCAAGGGCTCCGTCACCGAGCCGGGATGCACGAGGTGGGAAGTGCTGGTGGACACGGACAACCCGACCCGGTTTTATCTCTACGAGGTGTATTTGGACTCCAACGCCGAGGATGAACACATCAAGACGCCCCACTTCCAGCGATGGGAAAAGGCTACCGAAAACTGGTTTGCAAAGCCCTACGAAGTCGCTGTGTGCAACAGCGTTTATCCTGAAGACGAAAAATGGTAGGTTAGGAAAGACAGAGACATGGGACAGAGGTCCCACACATTGCTATGGATTCCAAAACGCTACTTGATGCCATAGGCGGCCGACGCTACCGGATAACGCACCCGAGGCGCCAGGTAATAGAGAGCATTGCCGGCAAGGAGACCAACTTCACGGCGGAAGAGTTGCACGCGGAGTTAGAGGGTGTCGGTAGGGCAACGGTATACCGAACGATAAAGCTGCTGGTGGAACAGGGACTGCTGTGCAAGATCAGCCTTCCTGACGGCTCGCCTCGCTACATGCTAACCATGAGCGGGCACCACCATCACCTGGTATGCGTGTCCTGCGGCCTGGTCTCCGAGTTCCACGAATCGGAAATCGAGCAGTGGCTTTCGCAATGGGAAATGTCGGGTAGGGGGAGCGTAGTCGGGCACCGGATAGAGGTCTACGTGGTCTGCAAGGCCTGCCAGACCCGGCTGGGAGGACCCGCCAACTTCGCGCCCCATCTATTCTCTGCCGACCGGGCACACGTCCACGCAGACGCGTAACGGGCACAGAGGCCTGCCGTCACAATTTCCTCATCTCCAAGACCTACCATTCTGACATCTCCTCAAGGAGCATCATGGATAAAGACCTGCTCTCCATGGCCGACCTCTCGGGGGCTGAGGTCATGGCCCTCATAGAGAGGGCGGTGACGATGAAGAAGGGGGATGGTTCTCGGGCACTGGAGGGGAAGGCGCTGGCCCTGGTCTTCGAGTTGCCCTCGCTGCGGACCCGTGCGAGCTTTGACATTGGTATGAGGCAGCTGGGTGGACAGTGCATATACCTCTCGCCGCAGGAGATAGGACTAGGGACCCGGGAGCCGGTTTCGGACGTGGCGCGGGTGCTTAGTCGATACGCAGACGGGATAGTGGCGCGGACTCGTCGGCACCAGACTGTTGTGGACCTCGCGAAGTACGCGACATGTCCGGTCATAAACGGGCTCTCGGACGGAGAGCACCCGTGCCAGGTGCTGGCGGACCTGCTGACGATGTACGAACACAAAGGTGCATTGAAGGGATTGAACATCGCATACGTGGGAGACGGCAACAACATGGCGGCGAGTCTTTCGCTGGGGGCGATGCTGGTCGGGGCAAACTTCGTGATGGCGACTCCCGAGTCCTACCTTCTCCCCCCCGAGATGGTTGGGAAGATAGAAAGGCTGAGCGGCGAGAGCGGGGCCAGTTTCAGGGTGCAGACTCAGCCGGCCGAGGCGGTGTCGGGGGCGGACGTGGTGTATACGGACGTTTGGACGAGCATGGGACAGGAAGCGGAGTCGGAGCGCAGGCTTCGGGACTTTGCGGGGTACCAGGTCGATGGGGAATTGATATCGCGTGCGGACAGCAGCGCCATCTTCATGCACCCGCTGCCTGCCCACCGGGGAGAAGAAGTGGCAGACGAGGCGATGGAGCACCCGCAATCGGTGGTGTTCGACCAGGCGGAGAACCGGCTGCATGCTCAGAAAGCGGTGCTGGAGCGGCTCCTGGGTCGGGCTTAGGGACACGGTCTTCACCGACGCTTGGTCAAATGTCTATCGTAGCCATAGTAGGGCGGCCAAATGTGGGGAAGTCGACGCTGTTCAACAAGTTTGTCGGGCGGCGGATGGCGATAGTGTCAGACTTGCCGGGAACGACGCGGGATAGGGTATCGGCGCAGGTGACGGTGGGTGACAAGAGCGTTCTGCTGGTCGATACCGGGGGGTTGGACCTGGGGCAGGAAGATGAGATCCACGTCGGCGTGACGGAGCAGGTCAAGGTGGCACTGGCGGAGGCGTCGGCGATCCTGTTCATGGTTGATGGGAAGGATGGCCTGACGGCAGGAGACGAAGAGCTGGCTGATCTACTCAGAGTGTCGGAGAAGCCGGTATCACTTGTGGTCAACAAGATTGACAACAACCGTCGGGCGGCGGACCTTGGTGATTTCTACAGGCTGGGGATGGGCGACCCTACCCCAATCAGCGCATACCATGCCAAGGGCCTGGACCGGCTCACCGCCTGGATGGACGCCAACGTGGAGGAGCCGGAGGTCGAGCCACAGACCGGAGTAATGAAGGTGGCAATCGTGGGTCGGCCGAACGTGGGAAAATCGATGCTGCTGAACACACTGTTCGGTGAGGAGAGGGTCATAGTCAGTGATGTCCCGGGGACGACTCGAGATGCCATTGACACCGTGCTGGAATACGAGGGAGAGCGAATACTGTTGATAGATACGGCTGGGGTGAGGCGTCGGGGGAAGATAGGGCGGGGGGTGGAGAAGTACAGCGTGCTGCGGACGATGGAGGCGATCTACAGGGCCGACGTGGTGCTGCTGGTTGTAGACGCGTCGGAGCTCATGACGGCGCAGGACATGCACATCTGGGGGTACGCAAAGGATGCGTACAAGGGGATGGCGGTGGTGGTGAACAAGTGGGACCTGGCTCCGGAACTGGAGCTGGGAATGGAGACGGCCCAGCCGTACATCCAGGACAGGATCCGGGCTGGAGAGTACGTGCCTGTGCTGTACACTTCTGCGATGTACGGTCAGGGAGTGTCGGAACTGATGCCTGCTGCTCTAAAGATTTTCAACGAGAGAGGGAAGACTGTTGCAACATCAGCGTTGAACAGGATGTTGACTCGCGCGGTGACGGACAGCCCTCTGCCTCGGGCGCGGGGGAGGCGGCTCAAACTGTTCTACGTTACCCAGACCGGGACCCACCCCCCGACATTCACATTTTTTGTGAACGACCCGGCGCTGGTGCATTTCTCCTATCAACGTTTTCTGGAGAACCGGATGCGGGACGAGTTCGGGTTCGAGGGTACCCCGATACAACTCAGGTTCCAAAGGAGAAGCCGGGGCGAATGACAATACTACTGATTCTGTTCGGCTACCTGATGGGCGGGATACCGACGGGCAAGATAGTGGTGAAGCAGGCGAAAGGGGTCGATATCCAGAGGCGGGGGAGCGGGAATATAGGTGCGGCGAACGTGTACCGGGTGGCGGGGCCCTCGGCTTCTACGGCCGTTCTGCTCATCGATACTTTCAAGGGCCTGCTTCCGGTATTGATAGCCAGGAAGGTCAGTGATTCGAGTCTGGTGCACGCGCTTGTGGGCATTGCTGTTGTGGCGGGACACATTTGGCCAGTTTTGCGGGGTTTCAAGGGGGGGAAGGGGGTAGTCACAAACCTCGGTGCGCTGCTGGCATTGGCGCCCGGGCCGGGAATTGTCGCCGCGTTGACCGGTGGTTCGGTGATGGCTAAGTTCCGGATATCATCGCTGGGGTCATTGTCGGGGACGGCAGTAGGAGCGTTGTGCCTTTTCTTTGCAGTGCTGATTGGAAAGAGGCCGAAGGCGTATCTGCTTCAAGCCTTAATCCCGACGGCGATTATCTTCTATGCACACCGAGAGAACTTCAAACGGCTGATGGAAGGCACCGAGAACAAGCTGGAGTTTGATCCAGAGGAGTAGGTGGCTAGGGCTTTCTAAAGACCAGGGTCAGCCAGTCGTCTATCGTGGTCTGGGACTCCAGGCAGGCTCCCAAGGCCTCGAAGGCGGAATCGACGGTCGGACCCTGTTCTTGAAGGAGGCCACTAAGGATTGCCAAACCGCCTGAACCCAGGGAACTCATGATGTGGGAGGCAAGCTCCACTATAGGGTTGAGGGTGATGTTGGCGACGATGAGGTCGTAGTCTGGGGCGGGGTGGGAGGGGTCATGCCGGAGGGTGCCTTCTGCAACTTCCACTAACTGTGATACACCGTTAGCTTCGACATTCTCACGGGCAACCTTAACAGCCAGGGTGTCCACATCCAGGGCCAGGGCCTTGGAAGCGCCAAGCTTGACTGCGGCGATGGACAGGATGCCCGAGCCGCAACCAACGTCCGCGATGTGCATTCCAGGCTTGATCAGCCCATCAAGGCCCTGAAGGCACATACGGGTGGTCGGGTGGACGCCCGTACCGAAGGCCATGCCGGGGTCGAGGCGAACAACAACCTCGTGTTGTTCAGGTTCGTAGGAGAGCCAGGTGGGGCAAACAATCAGCCTTTTCCCCAGGTGCTGGATGGTGTATTGCCTGCGCCAGGCCAGGGCCCAGTCTTCCTCCTGAAGCACCCGAGTTTGAAGGCCACCCACCTCTCGGACCAGGCCCAGAAGCCGGACGACTACTTCCATGTTGGCAATCAGCGTTTCCCGAGATTCGTCGTTGGGGGCATAGGCTTTGACGAGGAGTCTGGGGTGGGGGCCGGAGGGGTCCAATTGCTCCACTACAATTCTCTCGCAGCCGTAGCGACGGAAAGCCTCACAGACAGGTTCCGTGGATTCGGAGTCCACCTCCACTGAGAGTTCTATCAGTTCCATCCAATCGTCCTAGTCCGGGTCAATGGCTGAGAAAAAGCCCGACCCAGCACTGCCGGGTCGGGCCCAAGTGGCAAAGTCCAACTCGATAACCAGACTATCGGAACACTTCCTTGATCTTCTCGAATATGCCCTTACCGTTGCGGCCGGATACGCCCGGCTGATCCAGCGTGAGGGCGAGCTGACGGAAATGCTCCAGTTCTTCCTTGTTGAGGGACTCGGGGGTTAGTACGTTGACGTAGACAATCTGGTCCCCGCGACCGCCACCCCGCAGCCTGTAGGCGCCCCTGCCCCTTAGCCTGAGCGCGGTCCCTGTCTGGATTCCCGACGGGACTTTGAGCATAACGGGGCCGTCGATGGTCGGCACCTCCACCTCGTCACCGAGGGCGGCCTGGGCGAAGTTGACATAGTAGTCGAGCAGCACATCGTCGGCGTCCCGGCTGAAGTACTCGTGCTTCTTTACTTTGACGGTGACGTAAAGGTTGCCTGATGAGCCGCCACGGGCGCCGGCATCTCCCTCGCCGGTGAGACGGACCTGGGTGCCTTCCTCAACACCGGCGGGTATCTGAACGGCGATTGTGCGGTTGGCCCGTATCCTGCCGGAGCCCCGACAATGACTACAGGGAGTAGAGACAACACGGCCCTCGCCGCGGCACTGGGCACACGGGGTGACGTTGACGAACTGTCCAAACAGGTTCTGCTGCACCCGACGCACGCTGCCGTTGCCGTTGCAGGTGGAGCAGGTGGATACATCGGTGCCGGGTTCGGCGCGGGAGCCGCGACAATCCCTGCATACCTCTGTCCTCTGGACTTCAACGTTGCGTTCGGTGCCAAAGACCGCATCTTCAAAAGAGATGTTTGTACCAGTGTGTATATCGGCGCCGCGCTGGGGCCCGGTCTTGGCGCTGGCGTTGGACCCGAAGAAGGCTTCGAAGATATCGCCGAAACCGCCGAAGCCACCCATGCCTTCAAAGCCCCGGCCGTAGGGGCCGCCGGAAGTCCCGGCGTGTCCGAACCTGTCGTAGGCGGCGCGTTTGTCCGGGTCGCTCAGGACCTCGTAGGCCTCGTTGATCTGCTTGAACTTGGCCTCGGCGCCAGTATCCTTGTTCCGGTCGGGGTGGTACTTGAGGGCCTGGCGGCGGAAGGCTTTCTTGATCTCTTCCTGGGAGGCGCTCCTCGGCACCGACAGCAGTTCGTAATAGTCGGTCTTGGTGGTCATGATACTTGTTTACTTAGAATCTCTGTCGGGGGTCCGAGGCTTTGGGTGCTAAGTCAGGAATCTCCTTGTTCATTTGATATGTCGGGGTTTTCGGTGGTAGTGCCCTGCCCGACCTTGACCATGGCCGGGCGGATAACTCGTTCGTGGAGCTTGTATCCCTTCTGGAACTCCTCGACAACCTTTCCCTCGGGACCTTCGCCGTGCATCACGGCTTCGTGGAGGTTAGGGTCGAAGTCCTCGTCCAGGGCCTTGATTACCGAGAGGCCCGAGACCTCCAGGGTAGAGAGGAGTTTACGCTCGATGAGGAATAGGCCTTCCACCCAGGTCATGCCGAGGATGCTGTCGGGGATGGTGGCCCGGGCCCGTTCAAAATCGTCGACGAGGGAGATGAGCGACCCAACAAGGGCAGCATTGGCGAATTTGGCCAATTCCTGCTTTTCCACCTCCACGCGCTTCTTGTAGTTGGCCAGGTCCGCCTGGGCCCTTTGCCAGTTGGCGAGGTTTTTGTCAGCGCGCTCTTTTTCCTGTTCGAGGGCCGAGGCCAGGTCCCCCGGTAAATCTCGGCCCTCCGTGTCCTCCTGCTGATCTCCCTCCGGCTGGGGCTTTTCAGAATCCTCGGGACTGGTGTTGGAATCACTCATTTCTCAGCCTTATTAGTCGGGGAAGCCTTGCTGCACGGCATCGCTCATTAGGTGAGCAAGATAGTTGACGGCGGGGATGTTTCGCCTGTAGGCCATGCGCTTGGGGCCGAACACGCCGACCACACCTTTGACGCGGTCGGAGACGCCATATTCGGAGACGATGATGCTGAAGTGGCGCATCCGGGCGACGCGGACTTCGCCACCGATGGCCACCCGGAGCCCGGGTCCTGAGTGGACCTGCTGCATGATTTTCTTCAGCCTGCCCTTTTCTTCGAGGATCTCCATCATGTCTCTGAGGATCTCGGCTTCGGCTAGTTCGGGCTGTTCAAAGACCTGCTGCAAGCCTTCGAAAAGGGGGTCCTCAAGGTCCTGCTGTGCCTCTTCCTCCATGAGTTCCTTGACCAGCCGGACCACATCTTCTTCAAGAGGGGTAAGCTCAGCGGCGGAGTCGGCCAACTCAGATAGGGCCACGCCCTCGAAAAGGTGGTTGAGCTTATTGCTGGAGCGGATCAGCTCATTCTCCGGTACGGATTCATCCAACGAAAGCATCTGCCGCAGGACCTTGGTTCCCCAGAGAACTACGAGGGTCATAACCATCAGATCCTGGACAGGGACAAGCTCTATGCGCTTGAGGCGCACTTGAGACGCCTTGGGGGCAGTGGTTACAGCAAGGCTGCCGGTGAGGCGGGAGAGGGCTTCGGCGGCGGAGCGGGCCCAACCCTCCTGGTCCATGGCGACATCAAGGAGACGCCGACGGACGACTCCCCGCTGGCCAGTGTCGAGGGTCGGGTTGGCAAGGAACTGGCGCACGTAGGCCCTGTAGCCGAGGTCGGTGGGGAGGCCTCCGGCAGAGGTGTGGGGCCTGGTGATGTAGCCGTCCTGCTCCAGGGCGGCCATCTCCGACCGAACGGTGGCGGGGCTCAGCCGCATTCCCCACCTCTTTGCAATAAGCTGCGAGCCGACGGGCGTAACCGTATCGATATGCCCTTCGACAATGGCGTTAAGCACGGATTCTCTTCTTGCAGTTAACAAAAAGGCCTCCTTGAAGAGGAGTGGCGCCGACTGCCTACATAAAGGTTTGGCACCCCGAAATCGAGAGTGCCAGATACATCGAATTTATCAACACGGGTTGTCGGTGTCAAGTTGGGACGCAGTATTGCACGTGCCTATACCCTTTCCTATACTTCAGCTAGAAAGAGAGCAAAGAGTTGGACATAACCTGGTTTGGCAGAAGGTGTTTTTCGATAAGGTCCCGGGAGCTGGGGGTGATCACCGACCCTTATGAACAAGTACACGGAAAGGTGACGCGCGCGCCCTACGTGAAGGCAGTGACCTGGAGCGGGCCTCCCACAGGGCCGTTGTCCCTTTTCGGGGCGGAGGAGCAAGGGGGTGTACAGGAGGAGCAAGGGTGGAGGGCGATCCGAGGGCCGGGTGAGTACGAGATAGCTGAGGTGCTTATCACGGGAGTGGGCACTGCCTACCAGACCAGCGAGGCCGAGAATGGGGCGGTCTCGATAGGCCGGAACACGGTATACGCCATCGAGATGGACGGAATAGTGGTGTGCCACCTGGGAGACTTGCAGAAGCCGTTGGAGTCGGGGCAGGTGGAGCGGCTGGGGGACGTGGGGGTGATGGTGGTGCCCATAGGGTCGGTGGAGAGTGTGAAGGCGTCCGTAGAAACGGCCCGGCTGGTGGAGCCCAAGGTGGTTGTGCCCATGGACTACCCGGGACCCGAGGAACCGGAATCCGAGGCGCTGACAAGGTTCCTGAAGGAGATGGGTGTGCCGGCACCCGAGGGCCAGCGCCGGTTACATTTGACCGCGTCCAGCATGCCGGAGCAGACGGAAGTGGCGCTGTTGGAGAACTCGGGCTAGAGCCTGGGCAACACCTGCTCGGCGAATAGCTCCGCCTGGCCCTTGGGGTCGATGGCAGGGGCCAGGAGGATAAGGTCTACGCCCTCTTCCATCACCTCTCGCAATCCCTCAGCAACCTCTTCGCGGTCACCATAAACGGAAACTTTGGGAGCGAGGCTCGGGTCCCCGTAGATGAAGCCGAGCATGTCTTCCAGTCGAGCGAGGGCCCTGGCTTTGTCCGGGTCAAGGGCCACGCACACGCGCTTGGATAACGGGAACTCATCCTGAGTTTTGCCCTCCTCTGCCATGAAGCCGCGGAGGATGCCCATGTGCTCCCGGAACTCGGCGGTGGAGGTTGCGCCGGAGCCCATCCAGCCGTTGCCCGATTCGACGGAGCGCCGCAGGGCGGGCAGGGCCCGGGAGCCGAACCAGACCGGAGGGTGGGGTTTCTGCGCGGGTCGGGGGCTGATGGACACGTTCTCCATTTCCCAGAATTTCCCCTTGAAAGTCACGCTGTCGGATGTCCAGAGCTGTTTCATAAGCGCCAGGCCTTCGACGAAGCGGGCGAGACGGTGCTCGGGCCTGATTCCGAAGGCGGGATACTGTTCCCGGTGCACACCTACGGTCAGTCCAAGTATGAACCTGCCATTGGAAAGCTGGTCCAGGCTTGCCACGGCCTTGGCCAGAAAAATGGGGTTCCAGAAGGGAAAGGTCAGGGCGGAGACTCCCAACTTGATCCTGGAGGTAAGAGCGGCGGCATAGGAGAGCAGGGGCATGGGTTCCAGGTTTGGCACCTTGCCGAATACACCCTCGCCAACCCATGCGCTGTCGTAGCCAAGGGACTCCACGGTGGTGAGGAAGTCAGCGATGTATTGGGTGTCTACGACTCCATCGGGGAACTTTTGTGGGATGGCTACTCCGAACCTGGTTTCTCGCTTGCTAGTCATGCTGTTCCTTGTTCTTCCTGAGGAGGCTGGTCTCCGATGAGTCTATGGACATGGTGTCGGGGCTGATGACGACTCTGTACACGTTCCTCGCGGCGTCTATGGAGACGTAGTCGTCCAGGACGTCGCGGAGAACGGCTTGCGGGTCCCGGGTCGCGGGGGAGCCGTAGCCGCCTGAGCCTGAGAGGGTTGTGCTGATCACATCGCTCTTGCTGAGCCGGTAAGATCCCTTGGAATGGAGGGGCTCCGTGCCCGGGGAGTCGGGGTTACGGGTCGTGCTCCCAACAGGGCCTCCCTGGCCGCCGAACAGGCCCTGGGGTTGGGTGACCTGTCTGTCGGTAAGGTTGGAGAATACGACCTCGTCGGAGAGGAGGCGGATGTCCTTGCGCATGGCAGCGCCGCCACGGAATCGGCCCGGACCCGCGCTGTCGGTGACAAACTGGAGTCGGTCTACGAGGACAGGGTACGTAGCCTCGACCACCTCGACGGGGATATTTTCGAGGTTGAACGCCGAGCACAGGCCGTCGGCGCCGTCCTTGTTGGGCCGGGCCCCGACACCCCCAATAAGCATCTCGTAGTAGACAAAGGGCTTGCCGGTCCTGGGGTCGATTCCGCCGTAGTTGGGGTTGGCCCAGTGAGAACTGTTGGCTATGACTCGGTCGGGGGCAGCCCCGGACATGGCAAGGAGAATGGTGTCCACCATCCGCTGCTGCATAATGGCCCGGGGCCCGACAGCGGCCGGGGGGCGGGGGTTAAATAAGCTGCCCCCAGGGGCAATGACTTCGATGGGGCGGATACAGCCTTCGTTTTGCGGAACCCGGTCTTGGACGGTCAACGCTTTCAGCGTGAAATAAGAGTAGGCACGGGTGTAGTTGAAGGTGGAGTTGAGGCCGGAGCGGGTCTGGGGGCTGCTGCCGGAGAAGTCGATGATGAAACCGCCGTCCTTGATAGTCACGGCAACTCTAACCTTTAGGGACTCAGTGTGGGGGCCGTAGTCGTCGAAATAGTCCTCGGCTTCGTATACGCCTTCGGGTAGCTCGCTGATGGCGCTGCGCATGGACTCCTCCGAGCGGTCGAGGATCTGGTCTATGCAGACGGCAAGGGTGTCGGGGCCGTAGGTGTCGGCGAGGCTAATGACACCCATCTCGCCGATGCGGTTAGCGTTTCTCTGGGCCCGGACATCGCCCATCACCTTGTCCGGGACGCGGACGTTAGATTCGAGCATGCGGAGCACTTCACGGTTGGGTCGGCCGGCGTGGTAGATGCGGGTTGGCAGAAACCTCAGGCCTTCCTGAAAGAGGTCAAGGCTGTCCACGGCCTGGGACCCGGGGCCCGCGCCGCCGACGTCGACCATGTGGGCGCAGTTGGCGGAGAAGCCGAGCAGGCTGCCTTTGAAGAAGATAGGGCTCACCTGGAAGAAGTCGGGGAGGTGGCCCGAGCCGAGATAGGGATCATTCAAGAGGATGGAATCGCCCTCCTCAAGCTCACCTAACGAGTACTCACGCAGGATGTTCTTGACTACGAAGGGCATGGAGCCAAGGTGACCGGGGCTGAAGTTCCCCTGGGCCACGAGCCTGCCCCGGGCATCGAAGAGTGCGGTGGAAAAGTCCCGACCCTCTCGGACGCCAAGAGAATAGGCAGAGCGGCGCAGGGCCGTGCCCATCTCCTCGGCGATGGAAACGAGGCCGTTCCAGACCACGCTGAAAGTTACGGGATCGATATCTCTCATGGTGTCTTTTCTACTGTTGGAACTCGACCAGGATGTTGCCGTACTTGTCCACAGTGGCGCGAGATTTGGGCAACAGGACAACGGTTGACTCGGCTTCTTCGACTATTGCAGGGCCCTCGATGGAAGCGCCCACTCCGAGGGTGGGCCTTGAATAGACAGGGGTGTCGGTGAAGCCGCCGGTCTCCGGGAAGTAGGCCGGGCGATGGGAGGAGGGGGTGGGCGTGGAGTTGTGAGGCTCTATCGCGGGCCACTGAAATTCGCCCCGGGAGTGGGAGGCCCTCAGTTTCCACCCGGTGGCCCTTATGGGTTGATCGGGCTGGGCGTAGCCGAAGGTATCGGCGTACTTCCGGTGAAAGACGTCTTTCAATTCAGGTATGACGAATTCGCTGAGCGGGAGTTGGGGGAGAGGGACTTCGATGTCGAAGCCCTGGCCCTCGTAATGCATATCCGCTGAGGGGATGTACTCGATATCGTCCGTAATACCGTTTTCCTGCATGAGGCTTCGGCAACCAGCGCGAAGTTCTTCGAACAAAGCGTTGACGGGAGTAAGCATTGACTCCTCCAGGAGGGTATCGTAGGTGCGGGCGAGATCAAACACGGTATCGGCGGCGAGCAGGCCTGCGGCGGAACCCACACCCGCGCCGGAAGGCAGCAAGACCCGGGCAATGCCAAGCTCCCGGGCGAGACGGCAGGCATGGACGGGACCCGCACCCCCGAACCCGACAAGTGTGTAGCGCCGGAGGTCCTTGCCGCGCTCGACGGTTGCCAGCCTGAGGGCCCGCCGCATGTTGGCATTGACGACAGTGTGAATGCCCCATGCAGCTTCCTCAAGAGTCAAGCCGAGAGGACCGGCCAGCTTTTCGGATATGCCCCCTTCGGAAGACTGCTTGTCTAGGGTCATGCGTCCACCGAGGAAGAAGTCGGGGTCCAGGTAGCCGAGGACAAGGTCGGCATCGGTGACGGTGGGGTCTTCGCCGCCTGCGCCATAGCAGATGGGCCCGGGGCTGGCGCCTGCACTGTCGGGGCCGACGGCAATGGCGCCCAACTCAACCCGCGCGATGCTTCCTCCACCCGCACCGATCTCCACGAGGTCAATACCCGGGACACTGATGGGCAGGCCACTGCCGGACTGCATTTTCATTCTATCGATTTCGATCTGCGAGGTGGTAGAAGGAGAGCCTTCTTCAATGAGGCAAACCTTGGCGGTGGTGCCGCCCATGTCGAAGGAGATGACGCGGTCCAGGCAGAGGGCTCGGGCCATACTGGCGGCCATCAGGGCCCCCGCCGCGGGCCCCGATTCGATAAGGCGTACCGGGGCTCGGTTGATGACATCAACGTTGGCAGTACCGCCGTTGGCTTGCATCACCTGTAGGGGCCCTTTGTGCCCACTGCTCTTGAGAGCATTCTCAAAGCGGTCCAGGTAGCCTCGGACGGCGGGCATGAGGTAGGCGTTGGCGACGGCGGTACTGGTGCGTTCATATTCGCGCCACTGGGGAGAGATATCGCTGGAAAGGGTCACGAGGGCAGTGGGAACCATGTCGAGGACGATGTCCCGGATGCGTTGCTCATGGCTCGGGTTGGCGTAAGAGTGGAGGAGGGAGACGGCGAAGGTCTCGACGCCCAAATCTAAAAGGATATTCACGGCCTCGACGACGCTGTCTTCATCAAGGGCCTTGTAGACTTCGCCGGAGTGGGTCATGCGCTCGTCGACTTCGCGGATGAAGCGGCGCAGCAGGAGGGGCTGTACCTTGTCCAGAAACAAGTCGTAGATGTTAACCCGCAGCTGGCGCTGGATGAGAAGGACATCTCGAAAGCCTCGGGTAGTGAGTAGGCCCGTGACCGCACCTTTGCGTTCCACCATGAGGTTGGAGGCGACGGTGGTGGCATGGATTACCTGCCGCATTTCGGAGAGCCGCCGGTCTTGCAGCACCGACTCTAACCCTTCGAAAACGCCACCGGAGATGTCTGAGGGACGAGTAGGGTTCTTACCGACGGTCAAACGGCTGGTTTGGAGGTCGTGAAGGGCGTAGTCGGTGAAGGTGCCGCCGACGTCAATTCCGAGGCGATAACGCAAGGGGTGCTCCCTGGGTGGAATCTCGGGTAACGGGGGACATTATACCCACGCCTGCTCACTGCAAAGTGGTATCATCCACCCACACTTCCCCCAGGAGGCACAAATGCCGGACTACAAGATCAGCGTAGGCAATGCGGAAGTACTTTCAGTGACGGATGGCGCGGACCGGGCCCCGGCCAGCGTCCTTTTCCCCGACGTTGCGGGATCGGAATGGGACGCCTACCCGGGACTCGTCGGAGATGATGGAAAACTGGACATCAACTTCGGGAGCTTCGTCATCCGGTCCCAGGGCAAGACTATCCTGGTGGACACGGGGTGGGGGAAGGAGTACCCCGGCAAACTCATGGATGAGCTGAGTGAAAAGGGTGTGCCGGTCGATGAAATCGATATAGTTGCATTCACACACCTACACATCGACCATGTGGGCTGGAACATAACGGAGGAGAACGACTCATCGCGGCTCACCTTCCCGAATGCCAAATACTTTATTCCGAGGGTCGACTACGAGTTCTTCAACGAGGACCTGGAGACCAACTCCTACATGAAATCTCAGGTTAACCCGCTGGAATCGCTGGGGGCGCTGGAGCTGGTGGAAGGGGATACTACGCTGACCAGCGAAGTCAAGATGGTGTCGACGCCCGGGCACACACCGGGCCACATGAGCCTGAGCATCCTGTCCGACGGACAGCGGGGCTACATCCTGGGAGACGTCATCAACGTGGCCTCCCAGGCGAACGAGACGCACTGGGAGATTATCTACGATAACGACCATGCGTTAGCGAAAGAGACTAGAGAAAGGGTGCTGGAGCGGGTGGAGAAGGACGGATCGGTGATTGGGATGGGGCACTACACGATGCCGAGCTTCGGGCGGTTGCTAAGGAAGGAAGGGCGGAGGCTGTGGCAGGTGCTGTAGCCCAAGCCAAGACCTGACAAAGAGCCCGACGCCACGCGTCGGGCCCTTTTCATATCCTGCTGTCAGGAGGTGGAGTGAAAGGCAGGCTTAATCTTCTTGTCAAGATAAACCCAATCGACGCGGCTATTTTGTCCAAGCACGTTGAGCCAGTCCTGGACTTCCAGCGCGAGGGAGTCGGTGTCCAGGCCGAGGAATGTAGGGGTGAAGGGTTTAAGGAGGCGCAAGCCTTCGGAGAGCTTGTTGCGGGCGCCCCTGGCGTTGTGTCTACCGGTGTGATGAAATCCCACAGCAATCTTGATGACGGCCTGATAGAAGTGGCGAAGGGGGTATGGGGTGGCGCGCCAGAGGTTTTCCAGGGTCTCGTGGCAATCCCAGTAGAGGCCTGAGTTGAACTGGGCTACGGCGTTGGTGAGGGGGGTGGGCGGTGAGTCGGGGAAGATGTGTCGGTAGGGTGTAATGCAGTCGGCTTCCAGCTTTTTGAGCCAAAGCATGTCTGTACGGCGCCTTTGGCGTCGGGGCGGCCATCGGGGCAGGTCGGGAGAGGTTGTCACGGGTACACACCATCCACGCCTCCAATAATAACCGTTCCCGATTGACGCTCGCTGACGAGGCCCATAACATACCGCTCAAAGAGACAAAGAGACAAAGAGGCAAAAGCGCAACTGGGAGGCGATCCATGGACCAGGCACTCAAAGACGTTCGGATCCTGGACCTCACGCAATATGAAGCGGGCACTACCTGTACCCAGGCCCTGGCGTGGCTCGGGGCGGACGTTATCAAGGTGGAGGCTCCCGGGCGCGGCGATCCCGGTCGCCAGAGCACTCCCAAGAAGAATGATGTAGACAGCTACTATTTCATCATCCTCAACTGCAACAAACGGAGCATCACGCTTAACCTGAAGTCGGATACGGGCAAGGCAATATTCTTCGACCTTCTGAAACAGGCCGACGTGGTGGCGGAGAACATGGGGCCCGGTACCTTGGAAAGGTTGGGTCTGGGATACGAGGTGCTCTCGGCGGTGAACCCGAGAGTCATATTGATGAGGCTGAAGGGTTTCGGGACCTACGGTCCCTACAGCCACTTCAAGGCCTTCGACATGGTGGCCCAGGCCACGGGAGGGTGCTATGTCACCAACGGCTATCCGGACGGGCCTCCGCTCCCAATCAGCGTGTCATTCGGGGATATCGGGACGGGGTACCACGCGGCACTGGGAATCACCGCGGCGCTGTACCAAAGGGAGCGGACGGGGCGGGGGCAGAGCATCGAGGTATCGATGCAGGACGCCATGGTGAACTTCGCCAGGGTTGGGATGATGCGCTACTACGAAGACCCCGACATCCATATCCGGGGCTCATATCACCGGGGCAAGGCGCCGTCCTGGGTGTACAAGTGCGCCCCGGGTGGTCCAGACGACTACGCCTTCATATACGCGGATGAGGGACCGGTCGGCGCCTGGGAGATTATCCTGAAGACCATAGGTAGAGAGGACCTGATAGGGGATAAGCGGTACTCAGACTCCAGGAAACGATGGGAATACAACGACGAAATAACGGAGATGATCGAAAACTGGACTACGAAGCATACCAAGCATGAAGTTATGAACATCCTGGGCAGTGCCGGAGCGATAGTTGGGGCGTGCCTGAATCCGCAGGACATCCACTCGGACCCGCACTTGATGGAGCGGGGGATGATTGTGGACATCGACCATCCCAAGCTGGGGAAATTCAGGACGTTGGGGTCACCGATCCAGATGTCGGACTCCCCGACAACGGTTACGGCAGCGCCGCTGTTGGGACAGCACACCGCTGAGGTGCTGAATGAGATCCTGGGCTACGACGAGGCGAAGGTCGGGGAGCTGGCGGAGCGGGGAGTTGTTTAGGCCTCGATTGCACACCTAGAAGAATCGCTGACGCAATACATCAGCTATTTGGCGAGGGTGCGGATGGTAGTCCAGCTATCTATTCATGTCAGATAGCTGTTTGTGGATGACTCGGTCGATCTGGGAGCCGATCTGGTCGCTCATCTTCATGGCCTTGGCCTCGTCGGACTCACCGGTCTCTTTTTCGAAAACGCCCTTTAGCTCCTTGCGGCTCTTGAGGAAGGGCATGGACTTCTCGACGAAGTCCTCGCTGTACTTGTGCTTGGTCGGGAACCGGTAGTTACTCAGGGATACCAACTTCCAGGTATCCCCGCTACCGCAGTTATCACAGTCGACGCTGTCAGGAATTTCGTATTTGCGGGTGAAGTAGCTGGTCAAACCAGCGCACTGTTTACATCCGTATTCGTATATGGGCATGGCAGTGTTGGTGATGCTATGAGATCCAATTATCGAATGGGAACATGATAATGTAAATGTCAACAGCAGAAGCCAGCCCTTACCTATTGAAAATTGGCATTACAATGGTGTAAAATACAAGGCGGCAGGAGGGCTGTCATCTAAAGTGGAGATATCATCATGTTCGAATCCAGCATAACCATAAAAGGGCAAACGACATTGCCGAAGGCCGTCAGGGAATCCCTGGCGGTGAAGGCGGGAGACAAGGTGCGATACGTCATCCTGGACCATGGCGTGCTGATTATGCCCGTGAGACCCATCAGCCAACTATACGGCAGACTACAATACGATGGCCCGCCCGCGACACTTGAGACCATGGACAGGGCCATAGCCGAGGAGGTCGCCGAAAGATGGTCGCACTCGACACCAACGTAATCGTACGCTACCTGGTGCGGGACAACCCGGAGCAGGCAGAGGCGGCGCGAGCGCTGGTGGAGGGGTTGACCCCGGAGGACCCGGGCTTCATCTGCCGGGAGTCGATGGTAGAGATAGCATGGGTACTGAAACGAGTCTACCGGTTCTCCCGCGCCCAAATTTCGGAGACGCTGGTGGAGCTGACGGCGTCGGAAAGCATTGTGGTAGAGCGTTCGGAAGAAGTGGCAGCAGCGGCGTATCGGTACGGGGAGGGAGGGGCTGAATTCGCCGACCTGATGATTCTCTCAGCAGCAACGCGGGCGGGCGCGGGACCTCTGCACACCTTCGACCGCAAACTTTCCCGTATAAAAGGAACGGTGTTGATGGAGTCTGAAGGGCCTCGTTTGCTGTATTGATCTGCCGTTATGCGCTGATTGCCTGTATTCGTATATTGGCATTGCAAACGCTCCGAATAAAGGCTCCTGATTTGCTTCTTCCGGCTACCCTGGCCGACTGCCAAACCCTATCCGAATCCGTAGATACGGGCGGCGTTGTCGTAGACAATCTTGCGCTTGGATTCCTCGCTGACGGTCTGGAAGGTTCTTTCTATGACTTCCTGGGAGTTGGGGAAGGTGCCTTCATCGTGGGGGTAGTCGCTGCCCCAGACCAAGCAATCATCGCCTAGGACGGGGATGGTGAGCAGGGCCACGGGGTCGTCGCCGAAGGTGACATGACCCTGGCGCCGGAAGTACTCGCTGGGCTTCATGGCGAGCTTGGGAGAAATCCACATGTGCTTTTTCTCTGCCTGCTCATCCAGAGCATAGAGAAGCCAAGCAAGCCACCCGGCGCCGCATTCTATGACGCCGAGGTTGATGTTCGGATGCCGCTCCAGCATGCCGGAGCTGATGAGCATTGAAGCGGGCTCCTGACCCGCGGCCATGCTCATTACCATGAAGTTGAGCGCCCCGCCGAAACCCTCCTCCTGGCCCCAGTCTTCGGGGTAGTTGTCATTTGCGTCGGTAAAGGCATGGAGGTTGAGGACGAGACCCGCATCTTCGATGGCCTGCCAGAGGGGTTCGTACTCGGGCTGGTTGTAGGGTCGACCCCTGACCGCAATGGGAATCTTCACTGCCTTGTAGCCCATCTTACCGACCCTCTCCACCTCCTTAACTGCGGCGGCGATGTCCGTGATGGGAATGACCCCGACAGGTGCGATACGGTGGAGGTGGTCTCGGAAGAGGTCGATGGCCCAGTCGTTGTAGGCCTGAGCGATGGCAAACTGGTAGGCGGGGTCGGGGGACTGGTGGACGCCGAGGGTCTCGTTGGGGTAGACGACCTCTCCGTAGATGCCATCCAGTTCAAGGTCTGCGAGGCGGTGTTCGATGTCTCGGCCGCCGGACTTATCATCCCGGAACTCCCGCATCTGGTCTTCCTCGGTCTCCCGTGCCTCGGCGATGTCCAAGCGTCGGGGCTTTCGGCCCTCGACTACGCGGTATTTGGCACCGTCCTCTTCTATGAAGTGAGGGAGCCTGGCCAAGTATTCCTCGGGTAAACGTCCAGTGTACATCTCTCTTGGTTCCTGGACATGGGAGTCGCCGGAAATCACTTTCATTTGTGCCATTTGGTCTACCTCCGGAGATGAGAGTATATCGGTGTAATGGACGCATTATAGTACGATTGACGGGCTCTAATGCCGTCAATAGAATCGGGTCATCCCCCCGTTCGAGGCACTTAAGCACCATATCCCGGAGGAATGTCTTTATGAAGTACGACATGGAAATCCCGACCAGCCGAGAGGCTGTGTTCGTTCCAGTCCCATTTGCCGGGCCGCAGGAAATCGTGAAAACCGTGCAGGACGCCGAGAAGCTGGGATATCACACTGTGTGGGGAACCGATTTCATGACCCTCGCCCCGGGCGTCTCACCTATTGAAGACCCCGATCCACCCAACTGGTATGAGCTCATCGTGTCTCTGTCGTACCTGGCCGCGGTTACAGAGAAGATAAAGCTGGGCACGGGGGTAATACTGATTCCCTATCGGGACCCGGTAATTCTGGCCCGTCAGATCACGACTCTGGACCATTTCAGCAATGGCAGGGTTGCCTTCGGGATTGGGCTAGGGAACCGGGCGGAATACGAAATGATCCAGCCCAGGATGCGGAAGGCACATCGGGGCCGCATGCTGGATGAGAAGATGGAGGCCCTACACCACCTGTTTGACCATTCGCAACGGACGGTCAGCTATTCAGGCAAATACGTGGAGTTCAGGGATGTGGAAATATACCCGAAGCCGGTGCAAAACCCGCTGCCCATGTATGCACCGGGTCGGAACCCGGATGCACTGCAACGGATTGCGAAGTGGGGGAACGGGCTGTTCACTACGGCGTCGGCGGGTAGGAGCGCGATTGATGAGCTTGAGCCTTTGCTGGAGGAGCAAGGCAGGAGCCTGGATGAGGTCCACGTTATCGCGGAGGGCGAGCTCAGCTTAGGAGCGACCCACGAGGAAGCCGTGGAGCACTACCGCAACAGCCTACAAGGACAGTTCCGCCTGGCTAAAGGCTTTTCTCTGGACTCCATAGTCGAGCAGAACTGGATTGGGACCGTGGATGAGGTGGGAGAGAAGATCAGCAATGTAAAGGACAATGGCATCGACCATGTGAATGCGCTGCACATAGCTGGGGACTCTATACCGGAGATGATGGAGCAGGTGGAGTCTTTCGCCAAGGATGTGATGGCGAAGGTGGGGTGAATGGTGGGCTAGTCGGGACTGGGGGAAGGGCGTTCGGCGGAGGGAGGCAGGTTCCACTTCTTGGATAGCAAAAGGGCTGCTACAGTCATAAACAAGGGCGCCATGCTGGTGATGGTGATGGCTAGGCGTACGTCCGAAGTGGTGTCCTGGATAATGCCCGAGACAATCGGGCCCAGGAAGGCCCCGCCCCATAGGCACATGAAGAGGGCCGATATGGCAACGACGGTCTCACGAGGTTTGATGCCCGGGAGTTCGTAGGGAATCGTGGTGGCGGCGGGGAAGAAGGTCCAGCCGAGGCTCTGCGCCACAAACAGAAGGACCAGGATCCACAAGGGGCCTACCCAGAGCAGCCCCATCTCCGAGGCTGCGAGTATGATCCCGGACAGCATGAGCACCGTCCTCTTGCCTCCTTTGCGGCTCACGTACAATCCGACGCTGAGCCCGGTGAAGGAAGTGAAGAGTCCTCCGATGCCCATGACCACCGAGGACTCGAGCTCCGACATTCCAAAATGGTCCAATCGGAAGCTGGGCCAGAAGGTGGAGAATCCCCCGAAATTGATCCCGTGGCCGAACATGCCGAAGGCAAGAAGCCAAAGCTCCTTGTGACGCCTGACGATTGCGAAGGGGTTTATACGTTCTGTCGGGGCCTGTACGGCTGTTTCCAGGTCCTTGCCGTCCCGGCCGAGGAATAGCCATCCGAAGCTCAGGACTAGGAGGCTCAATCCAATAACGTAGGATGCGTTGCGCCAGCTATCATCCAGAATCCTGATTAGAAGAGGCACAGCCATAATGCCCAGGGCCACGAACCCCCACATGAAGTTGCCCAGGGTGTTGGCAATGACGATCTCCCGGGGCGGGACCCAGCGGCGGATGAGCATGACCCAGGCGGGTTCTCGGGCGACGGCGGTGACGCCGTAGAGGAACCTGCCCAGGAGCAGCAGGACGTAAAAGGGCGCCCAGGCCTGGAAGAAGATGAAGCCGGCGGCGCAGAACAGGCTGAGAGTGGTGATGTGCTTGGGGTTGAATCGGCTGAGGAACCAGCCGAAGGGTACTGCGAGGAGGATGTTGGCCAGCTGGGATGCACCTCCCAGCAGGCCTTCCTGAATGCCCGTAAGTCCAAGCTCCTCCCTGATGCTGGGCAGCATGAGCCCGAGGCTGGAGAGGAAGACGAAGCTCCAGAGATGGGGCAGCATCCAGGACGTTAGAACGACCCATCGGTAGCGGGGGTAGGTGGGGGTCGGGGCGTAGGAGTAAGTCACCGGCTCGGGCCCCGATTCACGCGGAGGCGCTTATTCGTTGATTGGGGAATACTACGTAGAGGCACGGGAGTGAGTCGGGGCAAGGTCTACGCCTGCTCCCGGAGGTTTCGGGACCTGAGCAGACTTGCCAGGCCGACCACGGCCACCACTGTCCAGGTGCCTTCCAGGATTACGAAGGGGAAGAACTCTATGAGGATGGAGGCGGTGCAGGCAAGCGCACCTCCCACAAGGTTAAGCAGCACGTATTTGTAAGAGCGCCGTTGCATAATGCCAAACAGATTGAGAGTGAATCCAACAAGAATCATGCTGACGCCAGCAGTACCCAGAATTTCGGCAAACGACATTTGAGTCCTCGCACGTTTTAGGGATTTGGGGGAGGGATAGGGGTGGCCGGCTCAGCCCCAGAGCTTGGAGAAGTTAAGGGCCCGGGGGCAGTGGCCGTAGGCTTCCTCCACGGTGACCAGGATGCCCTGCTGGATCTTGGAGTTGTCGTCAGGGTTGTGGACCTCCAGCTCGATTTCCAGGCTGTTGAGCTCCTCTTTTGTTACGAATTCGGACTTCCCGTTGACGCGTACTGTATCGGTTATTCCGGGGATGAAGAATATGAGGCCTACATGGGGGTTGTCGGTCATGTTGAGGTAGGACTGGAATAGCCGGTTGCCGGCGACGTCCGGGATGAGGAGTCGGGTCTCGTCTAGAACTTTGACGAAGCCCGGCTTGCCGCCCTTGGGAGAGGCGTCACAGGTGCCATCGGCGCCGCTTGTGGCCATCACCAGGAAGGGTGACTGGCGGATGAACTCCAACTCCTTATCGGAGAGGAACGGCTTGACCTTTGTGGCTGGTCTCTTCTTGGGAAAGCCAAACTGTCGAGTGAACTTGTTGTCAAAGCTCTTTTTGATGTTCTCCACTTCAAGCATTTCAGTCTTCTCCTGTCCGGTTATCCCAATCCATAGAGTTCTGCGGCATTGGTGTGAGTTATCCGTCTTCGCTCTTCATCCGAAAGGTATTTGAGCACATGGTCCAGCACTTGGCGAGACCTGGGCCAAGTCGATTCCCGATGGGGGTAGTCCGATCCCCACATTACCCTATCAGCGCCCACAAAGGAAAGCAGCAGCACAAATATCGGGTCTTCCATGAAGGTGAAGTAGACGTTGCGGCGGATGAAGTCGCTGGGGAGGGCGTCGTTATCGAAGTGGATTTCGGTGACATAGCGGTGCTCGGCGTAAGTCATGTCCATGCGGCGAATGAAGTGGGGCGCCCAGCCGACATCGTGCTCCACAACGGCAAGCCGGAGGTCCGGGTATCGCTCGAAGACTCCTGCGAATACCATGTCTGCGACAGAGCGCATCGCCCAATAGTGATAGGTGGACCTGAAAGAGGCGTCGCCGGACTTCTGTTCCGGCATCACAAAATCACCGATACTGAACCTACCGGGCCCCGGGCGCTCGGAGCCGGCATGCATTCCAAGAGGGATGCCCAAGCGCTGAGCTGCATCCCAAAACTTGTTATAGGATGACATTCGGTAAGGCGCCTCGTCGCCAGGGTAGGTGGGTATGGTTGCTGCGCGCAGGCCGAGTCGGGCGGACCTTTCAAGCTCGGTTATAGCGTCATCCACGTCTTCGATGTTGATCAAGGCTGTCCCGGCAAGTTTTTGGGGATAGGCCTCTACGAACTCTGCTGACCAATCGTTCATCGCTCGGAAGCACGCGGACATCAACCCTCCACTGACTGTTGACGTATAGATTCGGGTGCCGATGGTGGAGTAGACCACTTCAGCCTCGACGCCATCGACAGCCATAGCTTCCAGTCTCGCTGCAGGGTCGTATGAAGCCTTGGGGACTTCTTCCATACGGGCGCCGAGTCCGAGGCCTTCAAGCCCGGAATACCGGCGGCCCGCCTGGGAAGGAGCGCCCAGGGAGCCCAGGTTCACGTCTCCACCTACAACCCAACGATGTACGCCGTCGTACTCCACGAGCCTCGGAGCGGCGTCTTTGAATTTGTCATCGATGCGGAGTTGCCAAAGGTCAGGGGGCTCAACTACGTGGGAATCTGCGGAAATCAAGCTAGTTATGGGCATGGGCGGCACCATATCCCTTTCAAGATATTAGTGGCTGACATTGCGAACTGAATCAGGTACGGGGGTCTGGGGCCGAGGGAATTAGGGTCGTTTATCGGGTGGCGGAGAGGGTGGGATTCGGAGTTAGCTATGGTTTGCTTACATTAGAGTCGCTGTTACCACAATTCTTACCACATTGACTAACCTTAGGTAACTGCTACCTCCTTGCCCAATGAAGCCTCTGGAGGTCGTCTGTCAACCATTCGTGTGCAAGTCTAGTTGCTGGTCTGGGCTCGTATCCGCGTAGAATTCTCTGGCCGCTGTGGTACGGGTTTCCCTCTTCGATGAATTTGTCTTGGGCTACCTGAGTTCTTTTCCGAATATAGCCGTCAATAATCCTTTCATTTCGTCCCAATTCTATAAATACCCCCGAATCGCTGGTATCATCTGCCCATTCGTCCCAATAGATGAGTACTGCCTCTTTTCGATCATTCGGCATGCTGACTGTCGGTAATCTCAGCACACCACTCATCCGAAATGGTAGCAAGTGCTTCATTTGGCTTCTCTTTTTGAACGCTGGCAGCCACCGCTCTACTATGCAGTTATAGAGTCGTAGTGCTCCGTTGAAAATTGCATTCGTACGCTGAACTAACCTTACATCTGAGTAGCGCTCGAACCACATCCCTCCACTTGTGCCTGGAGACCATTCCTTGTCTGGTGGTGGCCAGGGATCTACAAGGATGTCAGTGCCGTTACGGAGAAGTTCGGAGACCCTTTCTCGGAATAGTTCTAGGTCAGGTACCGTGAACAAATACCCGCTGCCGCCGAACGTAACCGAGCCTTTCGGGTCTCTATTCAGCTTCCGTAGCAACCTGTCGCAGTAATGAATTACGTCAGCCGAAGTCTCTATGTCCCTAGCATCGTAATAGTTACTGCGCAAGCAGCTAACAAAGTCATAGGCGAACTCATGGAATCCTAATGTAAATTCCAGGGCGAGTCGAAACTCTTTTAGTTGTTCCGACAGTGACCGGGATAATTCATCATGAGCAACACGCCATGGCCAGACTCTGGTGGATTCTATGTCTCTCGCTATCCATCTTGGCCAATCCTCATAATGCCTCGCGTGGAGATATTGAAAGTCCTTGGGAAGTTGGACTACGGGCGCCAGTTCTTTGTTTCCTCTGTACCAACTGGTGGTGACCCATCCTTGTTGAACGTCTATTCCAAGTGTTGGAATGCTCCCGCCTTCTGTCAATATCCCCAGCGCAGGCATCAGAGGGCCAAGTCCGTCTCTCCAGTTTTCCATAGCGTTTCTAATGCTGGAGCCTATCTCCATTGCTGTACCAGGAAGAATTGTAATCGAGCATTCTTCACTAGACCAACTGTGTTTGACCTCTTCTAATACAAGAGCAGCCATTCCCGGATCCAAGGAGGCGAGTCTTTCCATGATCTCTCGGCCAGTATTCGGATTCTCTGAGTTGATGGCGATGGCCAGCGGGACTACCCACCTGTCGGAGTTAAGGTCGATGTCTTCAAAGGACATTGACTTCTCCACAATGGCTCTCGCGGCGAACCATTCCCTGATAATCGCCAGCGTGAAGTCGAACTTGCCCCCCTCATCCACAATGATTCTTGAGTTGGCCAACATAGCCTGATCCGAGGCTTTAGTTGCCACAAGTGCTCTATCAACACTCTCTCCCGAGTTGATGGATGCCACGGCCAGCATCTTCAATAATTCCATGGCATCTCCAAGGTCATCGAGTGAGTCACCTAGCACCTGCTGCACGATATCGTTGACGATTTGGCTCGGAGTCCTTCCCCATATGGTCATCGGTTGTCTCAGGTACGCTCCGACTATCGTTGCGAACAGTGGAAGTCGGCTCCGATACTCTCGGAGAGGAATCTCAAACTGTTTGACCTCCCGTCCTGCGACTCTTGACACGATGGAAAGGAATTCCTCCTCCCCGCATTCAGGCAGGGTGTAGACTGCAGTTGTGAGGTTCAGCCCAGGTAACGGCCTAGTGATCACGACTGCGGAGACATTCCGGTTTGCGTCAGTGTAGGACTGTACTTGGTTGAGCAACTGGTTTGCCTTGGAGCGCCCCGTCTCATCCAGACCGTCTATGATGACCAGGATCCCCTGGGTATATACGGGCCCATGCTCTCGGGTAAATTCCTCAATATGATCCTTCAGATCCCCGCTGATGTTGCGTGCATTCAGAAATACAGGCAGGGGCTGGGAATGGTCCTGCAACCGGTTTAGCAATGCTAACTGGTATAGCCGATGTGCTGCCAACGTTTTCCCGGAGCCTTGCCGCGCATTTATTGTTAGTGTTCCTGTTGTGGGAAGCGTGAGTTTGTGTCCAACCGAGTGTTCCTCGGCAAGTTCGCTGGCGATATCTTCTGGAACTCCCAGTGTTGTCCAAAGGCGCTTGGTGTCCGCCATGCTCTCTCGGTGCTTTTGCCTCAGGTACATGTCGTGGTTGACCGGAGCAGGATCCCGGTACCTCCGCAATACCTCGTCAGTGAGGGAAGCCCTGATATGGTCAGGCAGGACATCTACGCTCTCAACTTTCTTCCAAGTGGCGTAGTTCGACACTCTTTGGATCAGGGTCTCTGTCTCTTCGTCTCTTTCAGTTGCGGGGAACATGAAGGCGAGGAGTCTTCCTTGGGCCCTCATGCACGCGTTTATTTCTTTTGCTATCGCTGTGGTGGTCGTTGAACCGATGAGCCAGATCACCATGTCCGCATTGCTTGCGTTTCTGACGTACCGGTCCCGGGCGGTCTCGGAGCTAGCAGGAGCATCTTCGAAAGCCCAGACCTTCGTCAATGGGAAGCTGTCCACCTCTTTGATGGCCAAATACCTGGCACGAGACATTTCTTCGTCTTCTGGATCCTGTCGGCTGCTGACAAAGACCTGGAGTAAGTCTTCACTCGGTCGGATTTTCTTTGCGTTCATCTTGTGCCACTCTATGGGATGTTGGCTTCAGCTTTGGTTCAAATACCCGCGAGCTGCCTATCATCTTCACGCTTTCCCACCCGGGTCGGTCGATGCCTCATGTCCCCAGCCTGCTAGGCATGCACTTCATTAGTTGTAGTGCATGCAATATGAATCCTCTTCCTGAACAACTCTTGGGTCCACTTTAGCCAAGCAATCTGACATGCTAGAGGGTTGTTTGCGACGACTCCAAGAGCAACTCACTTTGGAGAGTTGTTCGACTTATCTAGGTGAAGCTATAAGTTCAGTAAAGTTCTTCCGGTATCCTGTTTGCAGCAGATCCGGCGCTATATGTCGGTCGCCAGGGTCGTTAGGCCAGTCGTCTGTTGTTCTACGATTCTGTCACCTTTATTGAAAAGCAAAAATGTCACCTTCGCTAGTCCATGTAAGCGGGATGTCGCCCATCCAACACCTTGAGTGCGGTGACCGCATACTTGCGCCCGGACGACATCACGAGGGAATGTCAGGCCCACCCCGCTGCGGCGGTCTCACCAAGGTTCGGTTATAGCTCTGTGATCAAATCGGATTTCCCTCTGCCGGACCTTGAGGCCAAGAGATCACCTATGTCGCTCTCCCACACTACCAAGGAGTCTTCAAGCAATCCAACGTATAAGTCGTCGAAGCCCGCTTCTCGCAGTTCACTAACGAACCTATCGAAGTTCCAGAAATCCGTACCAGGTTGCTTGGCGTCATCGGATAGCCCGATTCCTTTCGCCATAGATATGAACAGGCCGGACACGCTCCGAATGGGCATTGTGCTACCGAATGCATCCTCAATCACAGATCGTTGGGTGTCCACGAGATGCATCATCTCATAGAACTTGCGGATATGCTTTTCGAGATCGTGAACGGAGTCGGACTGTCCCTTGGCCTCGATTATCTTGCACTCAATTCCATCGGAAGTAAACCGTATTCCAACCGCATCGATTTCCCTTTCGATGTCCGGGGGAAAGGTCACCTTCAGAGATACTCTGACTTGGTGATAGCCAGAATGGGCAAGCAATAGGCCAGAGAGCAACTCCGGTATTGCTCTTCTAATATCCCGCGTGACCCTGTCCTGTTCTTCAAATTGGTCGAGTAAATGTCGGAATGCTCGAGAGTCGCAGAGGGACAACAGCCTGTCCACAGGGACGTTGATTAGGTCAATCCATTCAATGCCCCTGTTTAGTTTACTAGTGAGGTTGTTGATTCGGGCCACTCTCTGGTCGTCGCTACGGTCCAGTCCCTTGGCTCTATACGGGCGGTCGAACACCCACCAGTGTGAATGGGCACCCGAGGACATTCGCAGGGCCAGCGAGACTTCGTTTGGCCCATGCGCATCCGACCCGTGAACGATCCTCAGGATTTCAATTGGGTCCTCATCCGGAAGCGTAATGGCCAGACCAGAGACAACGGTTTCGATGTGTCTCCTGCTCGCGGAGTCACGGGAAGCGATGAGAATCGGTCGTCTGCCCAGGAGTGCTGCCAGTCTGTCTACCGGGTCGGCCTGCCTCACCCGAGCAGACAGGGAGGGCAGGATTTTGGATGGCAGAACGGGTGCGCGCGGCAGGCCGTAATCCAGTCCTGAAAGGTCGATGCCGGGAGTGACCCGAAATATTCGCTTTCCGGCTTCCCAACAGCTATCTGGGGCAGAGTTTTGTCGGAGCAGGCTGTGAGGATCCTCCAGTGCTTTACTCCACTGCCCGGTCTCCTGCAGCGATACTGTGATGGCGGATAGTTTTCCTATCAACCAATTGGGCTTGAATTCTTTGTAATTGTATTCCGGGAATACTCTCATGTGGTCGCGATAGGTCTGGACGTCGAACATAGACTGCCCGAATAAATCCGGCTGCCTCCATACGGTGGGCTTGCGCCTGACATATCGGAACTTTGGGGAACTAACGTCTTCAAACCAGGAGTCTTGGAGCGCATCAACCGTGCCCATCAGAAGAAGACGGTCAAGGCCTTGAGTCGGCCCGCTCTCGGTTTGCTCTGAAGCACGGCAGGTGTGTGCGATTTCCAGCAGTTCGTCGGCCAGTTTCTCAGCCCTTTTGTTAGCCTCGGAGATCCTTTCCCACCAGACACCTGCTTGAAGATACGCTGTTATCAAATCATCTATTCCACATGCGACCCTAGCTAATTCGGAATCCGGATCGGATATAGCCGCTTTCAACTTCGTCCCATCGTCTCCTTGAACGATGCTCCACCACCTAAATAGATGGTAGTCCGGTTTCAATCCAAGGAGTTCTGGGGAGTAGATGATTCCGTCAAGGAGGCTCCATAGTCCAGTCTGGACTACAAATTCAAAGCCAAGGGCTAAGTCATTCCCATTTACTTCAGTGTCTGAGAGAACGCGGTCGCGTATCTCTAGCATGCGGGCGAACGCTGTCGTGCTGCACAAGGACTTAATCAGCATCGCATTCGACATTAATTTGAGACGGTCGGCTCGTGTTAGTTGGTCTTCAATCATTCTGGCTCTCCAAGTTTGATGATCACCTGCTATTTGCTGGCTTCATATCACTCCTCGGAGCATATGTAAAAGGCCTCATCCAAGCTTAGCAAGTCTTCAGTATTGCAGATTCCAGCAGGAGACAAGGTTGGCTATTCGACCACTTCTTTCTCGCCTATTCCCGAGAGCGATAGATACTGGTGAAGAGGGATACAGTGTTGCCGGGCACGGTGGCCGATAGCATTGGTAAATCAATCGCGGAGCTGCCGACTTAACTTGACTGACCCATGGGTTTCTCTCCCGCGACCGGTGTAATAGTATCCTTCTATCTGGTCAGCGGCGGTTCTGAACAGGACCGCCGTGCCACGAAACCGCTGCATTGTACCGGCGGCATCGGCTTTAGGTTCGTTGTCGAAGAGGTAAGTCAAAACCAATCCCTCGGGCGCTTTGGTTAGGACAGAAGCGGTTATGCTCCAGGAACGAGACTCAGCGGCGTTAAGACGCACCGCAATCTTTGTCCAGGTCTGCTCAATAGCAACCGTTACCGACTGCTCCTTGTCAAAGTCCAAATGAGAACTGACAATCGTTCCCGCCCATTCGCCCCGCAGGACCGGCACGCTTATCAGTCGCAAGAGTCTCAGGAATCGCCATCGCCAGAGCCAGTTATCGAAGGCCCAATTGGAGACTACAAAGACCAGGGCGATGGAAGGGAGCGGGAGCAGCCACCTCATGGAGAAGAGATCTGAAGGTATGAGCGCGGCCGAAGTCCCTGACACGAGAGCGCTGGCCATGAAAAGGATTCTCACCACCAAGATGCGCTCCCGCGAGTCTATTGTGTAATCGTGCATCGTGACTTCTACCAGTCCTCATACTGACTGACCAACACGTTTGTCAGGTTTCTGGCATCCCTTTCGTTCCACGAGTCCGGACCGCCGTAGAACAAGGGAACCTGCTGGTTCTGGTGCCGGAACCTCGATATGTCGTTTCCGCGCAGCCAATAGAGGGCGGATGAGTAGGCGGACTGGTGCGAGGTACCCAGACGCCCGTGGGGCACGTTGTACAACAAGCACTCTATTTGGTACGACCGCGCCGTGGCAGGCGCCAGCCGGCCCTCCTCGACGAGTTGAGCGCGGGCGTTCTTGAACATCCTTATGGTGCGGCGGAACCACCCGTTCGTAGCTTTTTCCTTCTCGACGCCGTTTCGCCGGTGTAGGTGGGGGTAGCTGACGGCCCATCTGCTTTCCGTCGGTAGGTAGAGGCCCATGCCTTCAGTGTACTTGTAGCTGTGCTCGCCGGAATATTCCGTGTATCTGAGGTAGCGGGCGGCCACTACCACGTCAACCGGAATTTCGGGTGACTCCATGACAAGTTTGAGAGTCTTCCTGCCTTCTCGTACCCGTGATTCTCCGAAAGCGGTGGTTGTGACTCTCAGCACATCTCTACGAAACGGCCGCCAGTCATACTCTGGCTCGGGGAAACTCCTTTTCAACAATCTCTTCTGGGAATCGGGTAGCAGGGAACTGTCCCGAATGGGCAAGGATGTCAGCTCCACAACCACGTCGACATCACTCTGGCGCCGGAGATGGGTGTTGTTCCGGTATGAGCCCTGCAGATACGTCATGTAGCGAACGCCTTCCGGCCACTGGTGTCGTGCTAGGGCATTGCGAATGGCGGCGTGAGCACCTTTTGCCCCCCTAACCCTGCCGGGCTGGGCCCAAATCTTGAGTTGATCTTCAGGGATTGGCAAGAGATTAGTTCCGCGCTGGCAGTCGGCACAATATTATTTGTTGGGGATTATATTCGTGTGTGCACAAGATTCTAGGCACGAATCAGCCTAGAATCTGCCCACTGAATCCTCCATAAGTAGACATCGTTTTCCAGATACAACGGAAAGGAAACGTTGTTCTATGGAGGACTTAACTTGGGGATTCTGGTTCATGTTGGGAGTCTTGATTGTTGGGACAATCGGAGTGGCGGGTACTATATGTTACTACATACACCTATTCCGACAGGCAATCCGACAATACTCCCAACGAAGAACAAAACGCTCCAATTGCGTGAGTACGGCCACCCCCTCTTATTGACTAGGGACACCGTACCCCTAACCAAAAGAAGTGCTGAACCAACTCCACAAATAGTGAATACGATAACTATGGCGAGCGACATCCACCATCCTGCATCTCTTGCGGTCTCATCCATTGCTCATTGCAGGAACAGTAGGATTGTTGCAATAAGAAAGCCAATTGCGCCTACCACGCAAAGAGGCACTCCGATAACATTGTGCCCTCGGGACATACACCACAAGCCGAACACAGCGATGAAGCCAAATGCCAACATCAGATAGCCGAGACATGTAGCCGCAGCAGCCTTGTCCATGACATCCCCTTTTGCTCATCGAGCCACTAGGATAGTCCGCCATTCAGGCGACTTCAAACGAGCCACCCGCAACTGTGCGTGGCCCATTTGCAGTTGCCCGTCTCTTACGATTATCACTAGCGGCTCAATCTCGTCTAGCGTCATGACTGATTTGATGTCGGGGTGAGCAATCAACTCTATGAAAGCTATGTCAAAGGGGTGATGCACGGGTTCGTCTTCCCACCCTTCTGGATATCCTGCAACTGTAGGAAAGGGATGTTCCTGCGAACGAAAATACCAGAGCTGATTCCACGCAATTGCTCGAGATAGCCGACCCTATCATCCAACAGATTCCGGTCGGACCTTTCAAAAGCGTGGAATATTAAGCGATCATCGGATCGCGCTGGCCTACTCATCCTATGGTTAGCATGACCGAACAACAATTCGGGGTGTAGTTCGCAAACAATCTCTGGCCCATCCTCGAAAGAAAGGGCGTAAGACTACTGAGAACCGGCCCCCGCAAGTACGAGATGACATCAGGGGCCAAGAACGCTGCAAATGACGTGAGACTTGCCGACAGGCAAGGGGGAGGGACTTTCCTCCAGCGAAACTAGAGCGATCAGAGCTCGCTTTTGGCCCGAAAGCGGATACATACACTGAGGCATGAGGGAGGTCACCTGACTCCGGTGCCCTCTTCCTGTCACGGAATACGCTGTCGCGCAACCCTGAGAGATCCTCAGCATCTGTTGCTGCGCCTGGTCGTTTTCCGCCCAGGCAGCCACCTCCAGCGCCGCCTCCTGCTGACGCCAGTTGCGACCCAGGGCTGGGGGAGCAGGCTGCTGGTAAGAGGGATGGTTCGAAGCGTCATCCCGCTTGACCTTAGCTGTTTCGGTCAATTACAAGACTCACTTTGTCAACCTTGGCAGGTCTCCAACATTGGGAGTCTCGATATGCATGTCCGAGGAGGGTCGCCGTACCGTGACGATGGCCCGCTCTTCTTTGATGGAGACATCCGCCGCTTAGCCCTGGGAGGGGGCATTCTGCTCCCCAGGCTGGCTTATACCTTCGTCGACTTGCGCGGTGCACGTTTGAGTCTTGCTCTTCGGCAGTAGCAAGCGCTCTATCTTCCACCTTTTTTGCTGACCATTGGGACCTTGTCCACACTATCACCGGATCCTTCTGCATCTGTGCGATCCGACCCTTGTAGTCTAGTTCTTTGATGGTCTCGGGTCTCTTCACTCCAGGCGGGCAATGACCTCCGGGCCATCATTGCGTGCATTGTTCACCATAGTGGAGACTTCGTAGGCGTCCAACGCCTCGTTGGGGCTGGGGATAAGCATGGATGTAAGGGTGGCTGAGTCATCTTTGGCGACATCCAGCCAAACTTCCTCCAGCTCCCGAGGCAGGATGACCGGCATTCGGTTGTGGATTGGACTCAGGAAGTCGTTTGCCGCGGTAGTGATTATGGTGCAGGACGGCACGATGCTGCCCTGGGGGTCTTTCCATGTCTCCCAGAGACCGGCCATGGCGAAGGGTTCGCCAGACTTCATGATTATGCGGAATGCTCGCTTGCCGGTCGGTGTCTTCTGCCATTCGTAGTAGCCGTCGGCGAGGACGAGGCAACGTCTTTTCTTGAGGGCGTTTCGGAAGGCCGGTTTCTCGGCGACGGTCTCGGCGCGGGCGTTGATCATGCGGGCCCCGATCTTCGGGTCCTTGGCCCACAAGGGTATCAGGCCCCAGCGCATGAAGGATGCTTCCCGACCTTCGACGTTCCTGACCGTGAGCACGGACTCTGTGGGGGCTATGTTGTAGCTGGGATCGTAGCTGAAGTCGGCGCCGTCGAACTCGAAACGTTGGGCGAGGTCTCCGATGTCGGCTATCAGGGTGTATCTTCCGCACAAGTCAGTGATTCCTCCCGACCGATTATCCCACTCGAAGGGCGGTCACCTCAATGCCAGTCATGGGCGGCGGGCATCCGGGTGCCGACATCCAGCGTCTTCACACTGGAGAGGGTCACGTTGGTGGTACCGTCATGGCGGGATACGACGCCCCTGGCCAGCAGCACGTGATTCCCCAACTCCCTCTTGTACCGGGCGAAGATCCTGGGCCAGACGATCAACTGCACGTCTCCCGTCTCGTCTTCTATTGTCACGAAAACCGTGCCCTCCATACCCCTGGGGTGCTGACGTGCCACGGGCCAGCCGGCCACCAGTACCCGCTCGCCCTCGGGGAGGGAGTCGATGTCACGGGCGGGGAGGACGTTGGTTGGCAGGGAGGGTCTTACGAACTCCATGACGTGACCCCTGGGGTAGATGCCCATGACGGCGTACTCTCCCGCCATCTTCTCCTTTGGGGTGAAGTCGGGCAGGTCGGGGATGTTGGTTCCCGAGGAGATCGACATGGCTCTCTGGCCGTTTCTCGGGGGGCGGACGGGAAGTCCGGCGTCCCACAGGGCCTCCCTGCGGTTGGGTGTGACCTCATCGAAGGCCCCGGCCATGACCAGGGAGTGGACAGCCTGGGGCTTGATGGCCGTCCTCCGCACCAGGTCACCGGCGCCGGAGTAGGGCCCGTGCCGTTCCCTCTCTTCTACTATCGTCTTGGCCGATTCCTCTCCCACGTCCTTCACCTTGCCCAGGCCCAGCAGCACAGAGTCGTTGCGGTCAGTGCATTTCACGTCACTGCGGTTCACACAGGGGTTTAGGAAGGGGACGCCGAAGCGTCGGGCGTCCTCCTTGATGGTCTCGACGGGGTAGAACCCCATGGGCTGGCTGTTCATCAGGGCTACGAAGAACTCCAACGGATGATGGCACTTGAGCCACGCGGCCTGGTAGGCGGTTACGCCGAAGGCGTGGGAGTGGGACTCGGGGAACATGTAGTGGCCGTTGATCTTGTCGAATATCTTCTCTGCGGCTTCCCGGGGGACGCCGTTGGCTATGGCCTTCTCCAGGAACCTCAGACGATGCATGGCCACCAGGTGGTCACTGTTGGGCCGGGTGAAGGCGCGGCGTATCTCGTCGGCCTCCGAGGTGGTCATACCCGCCACATCGGATATCAGCTGCACCACCTGCTCCTGCCAGACGATGATCCCGCATCCCCGTTCCAGGGCCCGACGCTCCAGCGGGTGGTCGTAGTCCCACTCCGCGCCGTGCCGGTACCGGTCTACGAACTTGGACACTGCGCTGCCCTGCACGCCGACCCCGGGCCTGATGAGGGCCACCTGGTAGGCCAGGTCCAGCAGGTTTTTCGGCTGCAGCCTCTGCCCCATCTTAAGCTGGGCCGGCGACTGCAACAGGAACACCCCCTTGGACTTTCCCTGTCCCAGCATCTCGTAGACGGCGGGGGCCTCGGGGTCTACGGCAGAGATGTCGGGCCTTTGGCCCTCTCGCTGCTCCACCAGGTCCAGGGCCTCCTCGATCTGGTCCAGGACCGGCAGGGACAGGAGGTCTATCTTGGCGAACCCGGCGTCGGCGGTGCTGTCCCTGTTCCAGTCCATGATGTAGCGGCCCTCGATGGCGCTCTCCCGTATGGGCACCATCTCGGGCAGGGGGGAGTCGCTGAGGATCATGCCGCCTACATGCTGACCCAAGCCTCTGGGAGCGTGCATCAGCTGGGGGGCAAGAGCAAGAAGGTCTCGCCATCCGGGGGCATCGACCTTCTCACGGAAGGTAGGAAGTTCCAGCATTTCACCCCTAAGGTCGCGGGCGTCGTGAGAGTGGAGTTGTTTGGAGAGCATCCGCAAATCGTCCTTGGGCAATCCAAGGGCTTTGCCGAGGTCCTGGATAATGCCCTTCACGGAATAGGTGGAAATGGCCCCGGCCAGAACGGCGAACTCGGGGCCGAAGTGCCGGTGCACCCGTTCGATGAGATCGTCTCTCAGGGCTCTTGGGAAGTCCAGGTCGATATCGGGGAGGGTGGACATGTCCTCGGGGATGAACCGTTCCAGAGTGAGGCCCCAGCGTAGGGGGTCGACGTGGCTGATACCGATGAGATAGCCAATCAGTAAGGCCACCGAGGAACCCCGCCCGCGACCCGGAGGCCTCTCTTCCAGGGGGGTCTCGGGGTGAGCCAGGCCCTTTTCTTCCATGATCTTCTGGGCCAGCAGTACGATCTCCCTGTAGAGGAGCAGGAACCCGGCCAGCTTGTGCCGGGCTATGAGCCTGAACTCCTCATCCAGCCGGGCCTCGACCTCCGAGGTTATAGTCCCATATCTACGCAGAGCTGCCTCGGAGCAGAGGCGCCTGAGGTAGCTGTCGGGGGTGTAGCCCGCGGGTACTGCGGGCTCGGGAAGGGTGTAGCCGAGGTCCGAGGCCAGGTTGAATTCACACTGCCCGGCGATCTTCAGGGTGTTGGACAGGGCGTCGGGGAGGTCAGTGAACAACTCGGCCATCTGAGATGGCGGCTTGAGGTGCAGATGGTGATTGGGTTTGATGTGGGGAAGGGCCTGCTCCATGGTGGTGTTGTGTCGGGCGGCGACGAGGGCGTGCTGGAGACGGTATCGCTCGGGGTCGTGGTAGTGGACGTCGTTGGAGGCGACCAGTGGAACACCGATGTCTCGGGCCAATCGCACCGAGTCCCGGGCAAGGTCGGCGTCACCCTCCAGGAAGTTGCGCTGAAGCTCCACGTATACGGAGTCGGGGCCGAGCCATTCCATGTACTTTCTCAACAACAACCCGGCGTCTCCGCGCCGACCCTCCAGCATCAGCTTGGATGCAGATCCTTCTCGACCTCCGGTGAGCAACACCAGGCCCTCTGAATGATGGGCCAGATGCGCAGGGTCCAGTTGCGGCTCCTTCCTGTCTACGGAGTTTGCCAGGGTGAACAGCCGGGAGAGGTTGGCGTACCCCCGGCGAGACTTGGCCAGAAGGACGAGTCGTGTCCCGTCGATGAGAGATAACTCTCCACCGGTGATGGGTCGGATATCCAGGCTGTTGGCTAGGCGAGCAAACTCTAACGCACCACAAAGGTTGGTGTCGGTAAGGGCGAGGGAGTCGTAGCCGTGTTCTCTGGCTCGGGCCAGAAGCTCATGGGCATGAGATGCCCCGATCCCGAAGGAATAGAAACTCTTCAAGTGAAGCTCGGCGTAAGATGCGGTCATGGCGGAGTGTTGGGGCTAGGCGCCCTGCCGGTACCAGCAGCCCGCCCTCTCGTCCCGGAAGAGGGTGAGTTCCACACCGTCCTCACCTCTCACCCGGTAGTAGGTGCGGGTAAGGGGTCGGGACATCCACCAGAGGTCGAAGCCCCATTCTTCATTGATGTTGGCCACGCGTCGCCACCTGTTGCTTATTTGAACCGAGACGGGCTCCCGGCCCAGACCCTCTTCCACGACAACGGGCACGGGGGCCGACACCGGCTTCAAGTCCTCGACCCCTGAAGAGTCTATGGGGACGCGCAGGGTGCGCATCTCGGGGGCGGGGTGGCGGGGAACGGCCTCGACGACCCTGTAAAGGGCGGGCTTTCCTCCCGTGCGTACACGCAGGTCTCTCTCGACCTCGACCAGTTGCCGCCTGCTTGATTCCCGTTTGTCGGGGAGGAGGCCCATCTGCACACCGGACTCGCCGGTGAGGTTGTCTAGGGTTAGGGTAATGTCCTCGACGGCGCCCTGGGGGTGGTCGTCTTCCATACGGGCCTTGATGATGGAAAATGCCCGTTCTCGACTCCCTGCACCTCCCTTGAAGGAGAACTCCGCGGTCCAGGTCGGGCCTTCCTCCGTGATGCACTCAAGAAATGCCCTGCCCGCATAACTGCCTTGCATGGAGGGTCGGGAGTAGGCTCGCTCCAACAGGGTGTCCACCATCGTGAGAAGGAGGTCCATGGACGCAGAAGAGAAGGGGAGGGATGTGTGCTCGACTATGGTCTCTGTGTAAGCGAGGGGGATGAGAGGGGAGTGGTCGATTCCCCTTGAAAGTTGCCAGGCTCTTTGTCCCTCGGGTCCGAACCTGTCCACCAGGGCTGCCTCGGCCATGGAAGCTACGTCTCCCATGGTATGCAGGCCGAATCGGTGTAAGGCGATTTTCTGGTCGGTGGTCATGGGGAGCAGGTCGACGGGATGCGGAGCGAGGAATGAGGCTACATCGGAGGGTACCCTGGTGGCGCGTAAAGGATCGCTGGTGATGGAGGCAACGAAGGCGGGGAACTTGGCGTCGGCTACGCCTGCTCGGGGCGCCAGGTGTTGGGGGACGGCGTTGAGGAAGGCATTGACGAGGCGGGCCTCGCCGCCGTAGAGGTGTTCAAGGCCGTCGAGCCGGATGTAGGCCGTGCCGAGGTCAGCGCCTTCCACACGGTCACTTATCTGCTGCAGGGAGGTGAGGATATGGGTGAATACTCTGCGGTAACGGGGCTCGTCGGACTCCAGGACGAGGGCGTCGGGATGGATGGAGAGGGCCTGCTCCTGGGTCATGCCGGGGAGTACATTGGGTGTAGAGGCTGAGGAGTCGAGCACTCGCGATTTACCCTTCGACCGCTCTACGATGATCGCAGGGACATTCTGTAGGTTGGGATGAAGTCGCATCTCGACCTTGGCTCGGAGGTGAGTGATGAGTAGACAGGCGATGTTCATGGGGGTCTTGGGAACGGATGGGAAATATATAGAACATAAGTACACTTGTCAAGAGACAAGAGCCTCACCGTAGAGATTCATCGGAATGAGTTTCAATCCAGGCCGAGGGCCTTTAAGTCATGTCGGCCCTTCGTCAGTTCGAGTCCTAGAGGGTGGGGTGAGTGTTAGAACTGCATCAATAAATATACTGGTGTTCGATAGATTCAATGGAAGAATGTCACAGGTTCGGAAGGCCCTCAAGCAAATACCGTTCTTGAGACCCCCTTCGACAAGCTCGGGACAGGCTTAGGCGGGACTCAGGACGAACGGAACCCCCTCCCCTAGGATCAATACATGGATAATGGGGACGTTTCAAGAGTCCGGAGGGCAGGGCTGAATCGTTAATGGTTGGCGGAGAACAGACATGGGATCGGAGGTGGGGGTAGGGGCGTCCGCTGGAAGGGCTGTTGGCGTGGGAACGACTCCCGAGGGAGGGGATGGGGTAGGGGTGGCACAGAGGACTACGGCAGGGAGGGGAGACACGGCCAATGCAGTGGCGAGGTCGGATGCGTCGTCGGCGATTCGGACGGCCCTGGCAGCCCCACACCCCACCATCACACCGACTATCAGCGTCAGAGCAAATGCACAGACAAGCTTACGTATCATCTCGCGTGGATTAATCCCAAGGCCTCACGAATCAGTCTTACCAATCCAACATCATCTCCATCTCTAACGGTATGAGGCCCTCTCGCCGTATCCTCGACATAGCGTTGACTGTCATAAACGGAGCGAAGCACCATGATTTCGCCCTTGTCTACAATGCGAATAATCGCTCCATACCTCCCTTTAGCAGGTGGTTTCATGCCTGCCTCCACATTCATAGCTTTATCGCCGCATCGGAGTGCCTTTACCCCCCCCGGTAAGTGGAGCGGTTATGCGCCTTAGGGCATCGATAGACTGACGCATCGCACAGCATTCTAAAAGGAGGATTGGGCGAAGTACCGTGGATCATTGATATCACGGAATCAAGGACCTTCATCCGGTCGTTCGTCAAGCAGATAGACGTGAGGCTCGGGAGAGCGGTGATTCACTACACCATACCCACTCCGGAGGACAGCCCCATGGGGGCAGCGGACACCGCAGAGATGGTGCCTAACGGCGGTGTTGTGACTACGTTACGGGGTGGTGGGCCCGGGTAGACCTTGGGAAGTTCCTTCTTGTGTACATATCGCCGTCTCCCGTAGCCGGCATAGCTTTCTGCGCCAATGCTGCCAGGTCAATTTCGGTTTGCACCCCTACTTCCATACTCGTTGGTCGGGTCCCGGTAGATGGAGTGGTAGTGACCGCCGCCGTCGACCTCTCCTACAGTCGACAGTTCGATTATGAGTGTATTTCCCATCCTAATGTCATTGGCTGTGGCCCTGGCCTGCAGTTCAGGTCTCGACGCCGCCCCCGGACCAAGTTCCAACTCTCCGTGCCCCCAAACCCATCCCGAGAGTTGTAGGCCTACCTGTCACCCGCCACGTTCGCTACGTATATTGCCCTGCTCCCGTCACCGTACGACTCAAAAGCAATGCATGGCCTTTCCAGTGACCAGAACGGTGAATCGTCATGCCCTAGAGTGTTGGGCAGGTTGGTCAGCGAGGGTGCGAGAATCGTCGAGGCAGCCGGGACTGCGTAAACTAGGGCGGCAGGATGGGCCGTACAATCATCCTCCTATAGTATGTATCTGCGTGCAACGATAACAACAATACTTCATCGACGTCAGCGTCACCGTACCCCGAAATATCAAAACAGGATGCGAACTCTCCGTTTATGAAGAGACACCCTTCATCATCCTTGGTGGTCACCCGCAGGAGATTTTCACCCCCTGGCTCTGTGTCGAATGAATCGCCCAAATACCCTGCTCTGATAGGCAGCCATGAGTAGTATCCATTCTCTCCCTCCTCCATGAATATCCGTCCTTCGGTTTGCCATAATCCGTTGCTGTAAACCTTGATCCGAATTTCATCCCGAACAAGGAGCCCATATTGAAATCTACTTGTCTGGGTTGGGTTGATGAACGTGACCTCTACGGAAAGGTCAGCGAGGAATTGGCCAAGGGCAATTTGCTCTTGGTTTTCGCCACACGGGCTGAAGCAGAATATCTTTTCGACTGAATCTTGAACGAGGATTGGCTGACCAAGTATGTGATTTGGCGGCGTGGGCGTATAGTTAGCCGTGAGGATGGGCCGTACAACCAATCCTTTGGAGTGTACATCTGCACGCTTGGAAGCTAGGTGGACCTCGTCTTCAATTGGGTACCCGGAAATATCGAAGCATGAAACGAACTCCCCATTCACGAATAGACATCCCTCGTCATCCTCGGTGGTTACCCGCAGGTGATTTTCACCTCCCCGATCGGTGATAAATGGACCGTTTAATTGCCCCCTTTCGATAGGAACCGAAGCAACACTGTAACGGGTCCCATCCCATATCCGGCCGTTAGCTTTCCATAGGCCTTCGCTGGAGACCCAAACCGCAACTATCCCTCGAACAAGTATCCCGTACTCAAATCTGCTTGTCTGGGTTGGGTTGATGAACGTGGTCTCGATAGAAAGGTCGGCGAGATACTGTCCTAAACTGATTGGTCTCCGGGTCTCTCCACATGGACTGAAACAGGACATCTCCTGAGGGAAGTCCCAAATTAGAATTGGCGGGCCAAGTATGTGACTCGGGGGTACGGGCGTAGGTGTGGCCAGCGACGTGGGAATTGGGGTAGGGGTGGGGATGGGTGTAGAGGTCGGAGTAGGCACCGGCGTAAGAGTTGGGACGGGTGTAGGTGCAGTAACAGGAGGAATGGGCGCGGGAACAGGCATTGGAGTAGAAGTTGCCATTGGTACGGAACTAGGTGTCGCAACCCGTGTAGGAGGAATGGCCCGCATCGTAGCTGCCATCCCTGCCTCTATCGTCGCTTCGATAATTGGTGTGGGGGTCGGTGTAGCAGTTGGCAAAGCCCGAGCCACCGCCGTCTCCACCACGGCACCTACATCCTGGGTGGGCACAGGAGCTTCCCCGGCGCCGGAGCACCCGACAAGGATAACCACCAGCATCAGTGCAGCTTTGCCCATCAACTTCATAGGTTTATGTTTCTCCCAGATGGCGAAGCAAGCCGCGGAACTCGGTAAGTTTATTGAGATCACCGCGCTTTAGTTCTCTGCTATCAAGATGCATGTATCTGTTTCGAATGTCCTTTACCGAACCCGGTGCATCTGAGGCGGTTCCCCGTCCACGTGTTAACTCTTTGAGAGTCGTGCGCTGACCTGGCAGCGGTTACACCCACAACCAGTCCAGTTCCGAAAAGGCCAGTTTACGCTGGAAGTTCTCTATGTTGTCCCTCACGTTAAGGATGAGACATCGGTCGTTGCCACCATTCTTAACTCCTCGCAACCCCCTGCCGATCATCTGGAAATAAAGGTTGGGGCTGTATACAGGTCGTGCCACTACTATGGCCCTCGTCTTTGGCGCGTCAAAACCCTCCCGGAATATGCCGTAATTGACCAGAACCCTGACTTCGCCCCCACGGAATTCCTCTACGATTCGCCTCCGCACCGAGGTCTCGGTGTTGCCGCTAACACTCCGCGCCTTGATCCCTCTCTGGGTGAGTAGCGCGGCCAGAGTCTGCGAGTGCTCTACCGATGTGGCAAAGACGAGGGTGGGCCAGTCGGGGTCGATATATTCTTCGTACGCGGCGATGATGCGTTCTGTGCGTTGGGTGTCGCCGGCAATGCGGTGCTCAACACTGCGAGGTAGCCAAGGTACCTGCTGGGACTGGCGGAGTTCGTCGACCGACAGGCTAAACTCTCCGCCTTCTATAGTGGCGTGTTCGGCCCAGGCTAGGACCCGCATATCCTGCAGTTCCTGTATCACAGCTTCCGGGTCGTCACTAGCAAAAGCGCCGGCGTCCAGCCGGTTGCTACCGTACCGGTTGACCAGGCGTGCTGTCTCACGCTCGTCATGGCCCCTGTATGGGGTCGCCGTCAGTCCTATCAGTACCGGTTCCTCACGCCTCCTCCAACGGGTCAGCCCGAGTTCTTCCATGACTGATGTGAACGTGGGAGCCACTGAGCGGTGCGCTTCGTCGAATATCAGCAGCTTGAAGTCGGCCAAGAACTCATACGACTCGGGTTGACTCCCTATCTTGGCTGACAGGGTCTGGATTGTAGCGACGATGACGTGCATGTCACCGGTCGGCAGGGGTTGGGGCTGGCCCGCCCACATCCTTGAGATCCGTAAACGGGCGGCTTGCGCACCTTCACTCGCCCATACCTGTCGCCAGGCCTCTACGGCTTGCTCGCACAGCTCATCACGGTCGGCTACCCATAGTATGCCCCCGTTAAACCCATCTTCTCGGATCGCTTCCACAACGGCCTGCACTGCCACCCTGGTCTTACCCGAGCCAGTGGGCATGCTGATCATGCCGCGTTGCTCTCCGGGTGCTCCGGAGACGTGGAGCAATGTCCTAACACGCTCGACTATCCTACGTTGATAGTCGTGGAGGTCGGGGAGGGTGTACGGTCCGTCGACTTCCACGAAGGGCTCGCGCCTGGCGTAGGCGTCGCCGGCCCACTCCTCGCTAAACCCCAGCGACTTGACGAACTGGACCGCCCTGGGTCTGCCCGCCCACTGTCTAGGTGGGTCTAGGTGTAGGAGAGCATTGCGGTATTCACGGAGTGCGCCTGTGTGAAATGTGGCAATGGCCGCCTGAGCTACTTGGATTCCCGAGAGTGGGTTCCCTGATCCCTGGAGTATCGTGAGTAAGCCGTGGGGGAGGTGGCGCCTCAACTCCGCCTCGCCCACGGCTTCGAGGAGTCGTTCCTCATCTGTAGCGCAAGCGCGAACTACAGTTCGTGCTTCCTGCACGTCTTCGGCAGTCAGCCCGAGGAGGATCCATGCGACCCGTTCATCGCTGACCGAGAGGCCGAGCTCCCTTACGACAGAACGGAGTTCGGATCTCTCGTCCCCTTTCCTGGCGACGTAAACGGAACCCTCTCGGATGACACAGTCGACCTCAAGGGGAGCCCCGCTGCCATCAAAACTCCGGAACTCGTCACAGCGCACAAGGTCGAATTCCCTCTGATCGTCCCAGAGGTACTCCCCGAGCCCAGGCCAGATGTCCAGCAGGGGCACGGGGCTGTCTTCTCCAACCGGCTCTAGCGGCATATCGGCCTCTGCGGGCAAACCGAATGTAGCGCGTATCTTTTCCGCTTGGGGATGAGAGCACAGCTTCTGGTACGCGGCGAGGTCTGTAGGAGGCTCACCAAACGCGTCCGAGAAGGGCCGGATCCCACCGTCCGTCTGGATGCGGCCGTAGAGCGCTACCACCTCCCCGGCAGGCGAGAAGATGTCCATCGTGGGGTAGATATCCCTCGTGTCATGGCGCATAGTCCACGGCTCATATGTGGTCGTCAGGCCAAGAAGCTGCCACGTGTAGGCCGCTTTGCCCTCCTCGGAGAGCGACTCCAACACGTCTAGCGGCCCGCTCGTGTAACAGGTCGCGAAGTTCAGCTTGTCCCAACGCGGTTTGGAGGGCAGGTCCTGTGCCATAAAACTGCTCCGCGCCCGTGCGAGGAACTTGGACATCATGGGTGGTGAAAGCTCGTGTCCCTCGTGGGGGGCGTCTGAAGCGCCAAGCCGCTTCAGCAGAGTCAGATCCGATTCGTGGAACTCGACGTCAATGGCAATGTCACCGTCTCGGCTTCCGTCCCCGGGTACGACGGAACCGGGGAGAAGGGCCTCGTATAGTGAGTGCCACTCGCCACTGATGGTTCGGACTCGGAGCCGGCTGCGCCAAGTGTCTCTGTATTCTTGGATGATCCCAGCTGCCACTTCCAGGTCTATCTCATGTGTCAGCCCCCAGAAGACATTCCAGGTCCCGTCGGGCCACGTGAAGTTTGTAGGGACTCCCTGTTTGCCTCCCAGCATGCGATCCACCACCTTGCGTAGCACGCTCTCGGCGGACGCGGCCTTGACCCCGAGTTCCCCCAGCGCGTCCAGGGTCTCAGTGTCTTCTTCCAGCGAGTGGTGCACATAAGGCCCGGAACCGTAACAATGGCCCCCGTTGAGGTATACGGTGTCTGGGGTAGGTGGTACCCACCTACCCTCCTCGGTCAGGACAACGTCGCCGAGAGGGACGCTATCACGAGTCAACGGTGGTATTAGCGCCGCCGTCTGGACGGCTGCCATCGAGGCTCGGGTGGCCACCTCTTCATTACTGGAACCCTCTACCAGTGCCTCAAGCCACTCTGCCACCGTCGCCCTGGGTAGAGGGTCCTGGACGATACTGTATACACCCCCAGGCCCGACGGTGGACGGTTCCGGCTGCAACCACCTCAGCGTGGACAGCCTGTTCCGCGTCAGGACGCTGTGGTGCGCCCAGTCCACCGGCCTGCGTCCATAGGCCGCCCACCTGTCGAGTGCGTCCGAGGCGGTATGGCCGTCGCGGGTGAGCGCACGGGGCGCGAAGCGTACTTCGCTAATCTTCCTGAGGTTGCTGGACTGGTCTGGTACCACCTCACGGTATAGCAGGCTGGCGTGCAGCCTGTCTCTGAGCAGGACACTGTAGGAGGAGTCCCCCTGTTCGCGCCTTCGGGGCAGGGCGTCTAAGTGGCGGGAAGGGTCTCTAGGGGTGGAGAGGGCCGGTAAAGCCTCCGCCACCATCTGTGCGGCAGCGCTGATCAGCTCCTCGTTGTATGCCCCGGGGAGGAGGTTCTGCCGGTCCTCATTGGTCTTCCAAGGTGCGTTCAGTACCCCGTCGAGCAGGCTAGTCGTCATCGTGGGGAAGAAGGCCCAGAAGGTCCCAGGGTCGTTCGGTCGTTCAACAGGTGCAGCCCAAGCGATAGGGACCTCGGTCGCATCGTCTGAACTGGGGCCGTCCTCCCTCGCACTCTCGGACAAATGGTGGGCCTTGCTCACGACCACCCAGCGGGACTCGTCACCGCCGTCGTCAAGGACGACTTGGTCCCCCTCTGGGTGCAGACGGACCGTCCGGGTCTCACACTGTATGTCAGACTGCAGTATTAATCGCGAGACGTGTCCGACAAACAATAGAAAAGGAGCTGGGAATTCTTCTATCTGTTGCTGCAGGGCCTCGCTGGCCCCGTGTTTCAGCGGCAGGCGGACAATATTGACGGCCCAGGACATCAGTGAGCGCAATACCGGGTCTGATTCTACGTCCGGCCAAGGATCAATGGCCTCGGGCAACCGCAAGACCGGGTAGCGCTTAGCCTCCGGTGCAATTGGCCCGATCATTGACGCAGAAGCACCACGGTCGAACCGGAAGGACCCAGAACGGCTGAAGAACTCCGGTGTGTCTGTTACTCCGAGCACCGATTTGAACCCCAGTCCGAACCTACCTATTGCGCCTGTACCACGCTTGGGCGAAAGGTGGGAGAACATGAGGGCCTTGACGCCGTCGGGGTCAATAGCCCGGCCCTCGTCTGCACAGTAGAGGTGGGTTGTATTCAAAGTGACCCAGATGCGTTCTCCACTTGAGCTGGCCAAGGCGTCGGCACTGTTCTGCACCAACTCGAACAACTGTCGATGGGCATATCCTCCACGTGCCGTGTCCTCCTCGTGGTTGGCGTGCTCGTCGACGAGGTTGGGTTGGCTCCGGTAGGCGGATAGCGTCCTCTCCGATTCTTGTGCGATGTAGGTACCTATTGCTCCAGAGGGCCCAGCCCACTCGGACTTCGTAGGCAACCTATGGCCCGGCTCTAGGTTAGCCTCCACGCTAGCGCCAGTGTCCGTCAGCGGCTTCCTATTGTGCCTTCTTTTCAGTTTCTTTCGCCTTCTGCGGTTGGACATGTGGACATCCCCACTAACTACCCGAAGTCAGTCGCCTCTACACGGGCAGGATACGGGCACGAAAGTGCTATCGGCTAACTGTTTTTGGCTTAGGACTATACCCATGGGCATGTCGAGAGGGGCATTCCATCTACCCTTGCCGGGCGCGTGGCTCGAAGGCGTTCGGACCTAATGTCACCCCTCCTCTTGAGAGGAATACACAACCATATAGCTGGTGGGTTCCCGCTGTGTTTTTGAAGCGGCCTTAGCGACTCTATTCCCACAATGTGTAACACTTCAGTGGTTCGCAAATTGCGCTCTTCCCGCTTCGATTTCCTTTCCACGACATCTGGTCCCTCTTACAAGAATTGTTGCTCGGGCGGCTCGATCAGTAGCCCTCCTCGTCTATCAGACGTACTTAAACAGAGAATTCCGATTTTCCTCAATGATGTTTGAACCGATGCAGGCACAATTCCTCGCCATTCACCCACTCAGGCATCAAACGGGCGTGGGCGCCATATATGCCGCTCTGTTGCCGACTGAGTGGCAAAAAGATACCCAATTATACATTCTTCTAGTGCCATCATACTCGTGTAATAGTGTTCATATTAAACGATACGCTCAGGGTCAAGAGCGAATTTTGGCGGACAATTGAGATTTGCAGAGAATTGTCAGCACTAGGCGGAGATTCGGGAGAATCTGCGACCACATCTCCTATCCGGTAGAGATGTGGTGGTCCGTCGAGAAGTAGAGATGGCCCAAATCCCTAAAGGGAGCAGGGGCCATTGCGTAACGAAATTTCCACGGGATGCCAGACAAGATTCAAGGGGCAATACAGATTCTTAACAAGCCTATTACTGACCGTGTTGGTCATCGCACTAGCATGTTCGTCTTCTTCCGCGCCCATCGTTGAACAGACTAGTATGTTAGAGTCAACCAGTGCCGCTCACCGCGTGCTGTCCACGCCGACCACAAAAGAGATCCCTGTCCCGACTCCAGAACTCTCGGCCACAACCATACCTGCCTCCACGCCTGCTCCCAGGCGGGTTCCCACACCCACGCCTCCGCCTTCAGCTACTGCGACACCCACACCAATACCTACCCCTGCGGCTACAATTGCTCCAACGCCCACACAGATTCCGACACTGACGCCGACTCCGACACCCACGCCAACGCCAACAGAGACACCTACCGTGGAACAGAGTTTGCTTTCCACGCTTGCCCCTTCACCGCGTGCCATGATGTATGCCGACTGGGACCGGCCCGGGTCAGCGGGACTGGATTCTTTACCCTTGACCGTCAACCTGGAAAACGACATCACGATGTTGGGCAACTCCGGGTCGTTCCTCAAAGGCTGCACAGGTATCTACATCGGAGACATGGGCTTTTACTTCGGGCTTCAGACCAACATTCAGAGAGTTCCCCACGGACTCATCGGTAAAGGTATGATCTTCTCCCGTTGGTATGACAATGATGAACCGGCCCCAGTTCGACAAGCCGACACCCGAATACCTGATGACGGGTGGACAGAATCGGGAGACTACGAGGGCAACTTTGTCAGTGTTCGGGGTCTGTACCCCTAGACGCAAGGTACATACACCCTGGGGGTGACCGGAGCGGAGACCGACTCGGTAGGTCGGTGGTTTGAATTCTGGGTGGATGATGGAAGCGTCCGAACATGGGTAGGGTCCTTGCGGTTCCCACTTACCGAGGGGTCGGCCAAGATCACGCCGTGGTGTGGCACAGCTATTGAGGTGTACGGAGACCCAGTGAAACCAAGTGATATCCCGTTCTGGGAGGTCACCGTAGCTCCGCCAGTGGCAGACGGGATGCCGGCCAGGTTGTGGCGTACCCGTTACCCTCCGACGTGGCAAACCTCCGCAATTCCCGGGTGATCGACACCGAAGTAGGAGCACGCCTGATTACTGGCCTGGATTATGTAGCCCATGACTCAGACCCTGAAAAGCAATGCCCATGAAGTTGTTCAGCCTAGCCAATAGGTAATAATCTAATCTTGGTGTGGTGATATGCCGGTGAGGCCACGGGGGGAGAGTAGACGTCCAGAATTCGGCATGGTGCTGAAAAGAGGTGCTGGACACAATGCAGTTCCAACCCGCCTTGCACGAAGCTGGCAGCAGCCACAGGCCGCTGCCAGCTTCGGTTAGTTGGAGGTACCCCTGTCCATGCGGTAGCCCACGCGGGGCTCGGTGAATATGAATGTTGGATTGTTGGCGTCGTCACCCATCTTGCGGCGGAGCCTCTTCACCACGTCCCGGACCAGCCAGGGTTCGCCCACCCTCTCAGGTCCCCATACACGCTGGAGCAGCACGCTGTGGGTCAGCACCCTGGGTGCATGGACCGCGAGCTCGTATAAGACGGCGTACTCCGTCGCCGTCAGGTCCAACGGCTCGCCGGACACCGCCACTAGGCGCTCGGCGTAGTCGATGCTCAGCCGACCGACAGCATAGGGCCCAGACGGCTCAGCATGGAAGGGCTCCACACGTTTACGCAGGGCGGCCCTGATCCTCGCTGCCAGCTCCGTTGGTGAAAAGGGCTTGACAACGTAGTCCGCCGCTCCCATGTCAAATGCCCTGGCGATGGTCTCATCCTGGCCGTAAATGGACAGAAAGATGACCGGAATGTCGGCTATCTTCCGGATGTCGTTCATGAGCTCGATGCCATCGCTGCCCGGCAGCACCAGGTCCAGGAGCACCAGGTGGGGCTTCTCCTCGGCCATGAGGCGGGGCACGTCGGAGGTCTCGCCGGTCACGACGGGCGCGTAGCCCGCCTTGGTGAGAACATCGCGAATGTACCGCAGGTCGTGGGGGTTGTCGTCCACGGCCATGACGCGGACCTTGCCTCTGGCAGTCGGTCGGGCACGAGAAGATGGCAGAGGCAGAGCGGGGGTGGCGGACTCAACCGCCGGCAATGTGAAGGTGAACCGAGCCCCCAGGCCCGGCCCTTCGCTCTCCGCCCAGATTCGTCCTCCGTGGGCCTCCACGATGCCCTTGCAGATGGCGAGCCCCAGTCCAGACCCGTTGACGCTTATGCCGGGACCAGTGTCATGCGCTCGCGAGAACTTTCGGAAGAGCCCTGGCAGCAGGTGTTCCGGAATGCCCCGGCCATGGTCGGTGACGGAGACCGCCACGTGGACTCCCTCACGCTCCGCGGCCACCACTATCGGCGACTCGTCGGGCGAGTATCCGACTGCGTTGGAGAGCAGGTTGCTCAAGACCTGTACAATACGCCGGCGGTCGGCCATAACCATGGGTAGGTCTTCCACTAGCTCAATACTCAGGGCGTTCCTGGCGCTTCCCGTTAGAAACCTGCTCTCCGCCTCTTTCACCAGGATATGCACGTCCGAAGGCTCCGGGTCCACGAGGAGTGCGCCAGTCTCGATTCGGGCCACGTCCAAAAGGTCGCCGATTAGGTAGCGCATCTGGTCCGACTGGTCACGAATGATATGGAAGAACTGGTTCATCTCGGCGGGGTCCAGCTCGTCGGCCGACTCCAGCAAGGTAGTAATGGAGCCCTTCACCGCTGACAGGGGCGTCCTCAACTCGTGGCTGACCATGGCCAGGAACTCGGCCCGCAGCCGTTCCTGCTCCTCAAGCGGAGTCATATCCTGCAGGGTGACGACGAAGGACGCCAGTTCTCCGTCCTCCGAGTGGATGGGGGTGGCGTTGAGCAGCGCGCTGATGCTTCGTCCGTCGGGGACCCGCAGAACAATTTCCTCGGCCCGAACCGTTTCTCCGCCAGCCAAAGCTTCGGCCAAAGGCAACTCCCTTATGGAGACCTCTCGGCCATCGGAACGGACGCAGGTCACCAGACCCATGAGGTCCACCGGGGTCTGGTCCTCATTCCGCAAACCGTCCACTATGCGTAGAGCCTCGCGGTTGAAGGACACCGGCGCTCCGGTTCGCACGTCTAAGACGACGACGCCTACCGGCGAGGTGTCGATCAGCGTTTCCAGGTCTGCCCTGACTCGGCGCTCCTCCCGGTGTGTGCGGGCGTTGGCAATTACCAGCGCTGCCTGGGATGCGAACATCACCAGTGTCTCCTCGTCGGCCTGAGTGAACTCTTCCCCACAGTTCTTGTCGCCCACGAAGACGTGGCCTACAAGAACGCCCCTGTGGAAGATAGGTGAGGCCATGAAGCGGAGAACCCCTACGGGGAAGGGAATGCTGAACTCCGTAAAGCCCAGGGCACGGACGTGGGCCAGCAGGTCCGGCACACGCATGGGCTCCGAGATGCAGGTAAGGGACTCAAATATGCTCACCCCCTCAGGCATGAGCCACAGACGCTCAGTCTCCTCGGCTGTCAGCCCGGAGGTCAGAAAGTCTTGAACCTGTCCTCCGTCGTCGAACAGGGTCATCACCCCGTACCGGGCCGAAGTCAAAGTCCGGGCAGAGTCGAGGACCCCCTGGAGCACGGTGTCGAAGTCCAGACTCTCGTTGATGCGCAGGCTTGCCTGGCTTAGGCGGGATAGGCGTTCCCGGAGCGCCTTGAATTCTTGTTCCCGCTGGTCTGGCTGAACCAAATCTTCCCTTCCTGCGCTGAACGGTATTTCCGGCCCACGCGCGATGCGAATCGTACGGGATTATACACCAAGAAATATAAGATCGGCCTCAAATGTTATGTGTGTCATAGAGGTGGACTGTTATGGTTTCCTTGGACTCATGCCACGGTCCTGGTAGTTCTCAACTGTATGACTGATGGAGGCTAACCCACAGTAGAAATGAGGCGCATCCTGAAATGGATTGTATTCCGTTCTCAGAGAGATACGAGCCAAGAAACTCCGGTTGCGAGGGAGGCTGGATGGCGAGTGGTGTTGGTGGACTTGTGGGACTGGGCGCTTCTGTGGTTGGCCTGGGCCGCCGTATTGGCGATTGTTGGAGCGATAGGGCTGAGGAGGAAGGGATTCTTCGTGTAGAGCCTTCCGAAGCTGTCTTTCTTACGGAGGATAAGAGGCCATTCTGGGAGAAGCAATAGGAACGCCGAAGGCTGAAGAGAGTGACAACCTCATTAAGCAAATCGATTGACCTGACGAAGCGAATCTCTGAAGGCTTTCGCGTAGTCTATTGGTTCTCAGACGGGACATTTCGGAAGGACACCGAGTAGGCCGAGCGATGAAGAGACTAAGCGTTCAGAGTCGTATGGCAACAGAGGGACTGATAGGCCTGGACGTTCTACACGCCGGACAAAGTGAAAGCAACACCCAAGGAAGGCAAGAACAATGGCTCCCCGACCCCTTTCAAGACGCACCTTTCTAAAGATGTCCGGCGGCGCCCTCACCGCTGCGGCCATCGGAATCCACGCCTTCCCTAAGGGCAATGAGGTCGTTCAGGCCGCTGGGCCGGGGGTGTCGCGTGTCACCCGCTCCTATGCCCGACTGCCGGTTGCCAGGATCTCAGAAGTTGCTGAGGGCCAGCCCATCGACTTCTCCTACCCGCTGGACGTACACGGTAACTTCTTGGTGAAGCTGGGCAAGGAGGCCTGGGACGGCGTGGGTCCTGACAGGGACATAGTGGCCTTCAACTACCTCTGCACCCACATGGGCGGCCCCATGCGGGGCACCTACCGGCACGAATTCGGGATGCTTGGCCCCTGTCCCTTCCACTTCAGCCGTTTCGACCTCTCAAAGAACGGCACCATGATTCTCGGGCAGGCGACCCAGAGCCTCCCGCAGATTGTTCTTTCCATCGACGGCGACGAGATTTACGCGGAAGGCGTAACGGGCCTGGTCTACGGTACGTACACAAGCCACTCATCCGGCGTGGACGGCTAGCCTCGCACCCGGATTTTTGGAGAACGCCATGACTACTCCCCTGGAACACCGTAATGAAGCGTCAGTGGACAGTGAAGGAAGAGAAGCCCTATGGCTAAAGGCCAGTAACGCCGGGTTGTCCCGCAGGACCTTCCTGGCCCTGCTGGCGGCCGGAGGCACTGCTGCCGTGCTAGCCGCGTGCGGCGTCACATTCACCCCGACCCCTGCACCGCCAACGCGCACCATCGCTCCCACGCCGACTGCACCACCACCAACTGTAGGGGCCCCACCGCCTGAGGCGGGTGTGGGCGTAGTACTGCCTCCCGTAAACGCAAGGATAGTGCCGACGGCCTGTGACTATTGCGTGGTGGGGTGTGCATATAAGGCATACACATGGCCGGTAGGTACCCAGGGCGGCCCTTCCGCCTCTGAGAATGCCCTCGGCGCCGACTTCCCGGTGGGCGCTTTCACGGGTAATTGGATCTCTCCCAATATGCAGAACGTAGTCAACATTGGCGGCAAGCCCCATCACGTCCTCGTCATCCCCGACGGCGACGCAACCGTGGTGAACGTCTCGGGAGACCACAGTGTGCGCGGCGGCACCCTGGCGCGGAAACTCTACAACCCCGACACGCCCACCAGGGACAGGCTCAAACGGCCTCAACTCCGCATCGGAGACCGGATGGTGGACATACCCTGGGACGACGCCCTCAACCTTGCCGCCGAAATCTCCCGTTACGTCCTGGACAAATACGGCGAGATGGCCTGGGCCCAGAAGATGTACTCCTATCACTATTACGAAAACACCTACGCCCTCACCAAGGTGGCCCTGGACGCAGTGAATACGCCCTGCTGGGCACCACACGACAAGCCCGCAGACGGAGCGGACACCCCGGGCCTCAGCGACGCCGGGATCAACGCCTTCAGCGCCGCCTACATGGACTGGAAGGACGCCGATGTGATCTACGTCTCCGGGGTAACCTTGTACGAGACAAAGTCCATCCTCTTCCAGGAATGGGTGCAACCCGGTGGAGCCAAGCTGGTAGTGGTAAATCCCCGTAAGGACTTTACCGCCGCCTACGCGGAGGCCAAGGGCGGACTTCACCTGCAGCTCATACCCGGAACCGATACCGTCCTGAACAACGCCTTAGCACGCGTTATCATCGAGAACGGCTGGCAGGACTCCGAGTTCATAGCGCAACGCACCGCCTCCCTCGATGATTTGGCCCAAGAGACCTCGTGGCGCCGGCGCATGTTCGGGAAGACCTACGATCAGTACTGGGACTTCATACTCTCCGACGATTCCCATATTCCAGAGAATGCTGCATCGATTACTGGCGTGCCCGCCGAGCAGATCCGCGCCGCTGCGGCGATGTTGGCCCAGCCGGGAGCCGACGGCATCCGCCCTGCCACTTCAATGATGCTGGAGAAGGGCAACTACTGGGCCCACAACTACGAGAACACCGCATCTTTCGCCGCCCTGGGCCTGCTGGTGGGCGCCGGAGGTCGGCCCGGCAGGACAATGGCCCGGGCCGGAGGTCACCAGAGGGGCATGATCAAGGGCGGCAGCTATCCCAAGGACAAATCCCCCGACACATACCGGGGAAACAGGATCGAGCTCAACCTGGACCGTTGGGTGACCGAGGGCAACGTCCGCTTCATTTGGGTAATAGGCACCACGTGGCTCGCCGCAATGGGCGCCTCCCAACACCTAGCCGACCAGGTTCGCAGGCTGACACGGGAAACGGGCCCCGAGCTGACCATGGACGATGCGTTTCCGCTGGGCGACACAACGCAGGACGTCAATTACGATGCCGTGCTGGACGTCTTGAAAGCGAAAGTCGATGCAGGGGGCATGGCCCTGGTCCAGCAGGAGGTTTACGAGAACGCCCTGACCGAATTCGCCGACCTCCTCCTTCCCGCAGCCTCTTGGGGCGAGGAAGACTTCGCCCGCATGCAGGGAGAACGAAGGCTGCGACTGTATTCCAAGATCATGGACCCGCCGGGAGAGGCCAGGCCTGACTGGCGGATCGCCGCCCAGATCGCCAAACGGATGGGCTTCCATGGCTTCGACTGGTCCAATTCCAACGAGGTCTTTGAAGAAGCGGCCGAGCGCTCCCGGGGCTCGGTGCATGACTACGCTGCGCTCGTCGAACTGGCACACGAGCAGGGCAAGAGCGGCCACGAGTTCCTTGGGGAGTTGGGTTCCACGGGTATACAGTGCCCCATCACCCGAAGCGGCAACTCTCTCCAAGGCACTGTCCGGCTCCACGAGACCGGTTTCTCCACCAAAAGCGGCAAAGCCATTTTCCCCACCGGGGACTGGAACAACGTCAAGCCCTTCCAGGATGATTTTGCACCCCAGGGTGACGAGCTCTGGGTCACCAACATGAGGGTCAACGAGCACTGGCAGTCCCAGTACGACGACCTGCGCATCCCCTACCGGTGGCAGATGTTTCCTGCCAACTTCCTCGAAATCCATCCCGACGACGCCCGCGCCCGCGACATTGAGAGCGGTGACATGGTGGCCGTGGAGAACGACCGGGTCCTCACTCAGACCGGAGGAAGGGCCAAGGGACGCTTCGAGGCCGTCGCCTACGTCACAGACCAGGTACGCCCCGGCGTCACTTGCGGCTACTTCAACTTCAGGCAGGGAAGTCTTGATACGGCGGTGAACAGCGTCTCACCTGGCCAGACCGACCCTATCAACAACCGCTATCGCTACAAACTGGGAAAGGGCCGGATTACGCGCATTGGTGTATCGGATGTAAAGGACCAGATCTCCTTCCTTCCCCGCAATCAAGCTTAAGCCTTAGGCCCATTCCAACTGGCAAAGTAGAAGGACTTACATAATTAGAAACCGGGAGCTGTGGTTACCGCAAGAAGGGAGGGTGCAACTTGGACTCAATCGATAGGGAATTATGTACCTGGTTGCCCCACCTCGCGTTGGTAGCTAAATCGGCGCTGGGCTGGAGCAACGTACTCAGTGAACGCCCTTCGTTTACCTAGTCTGAGCCTTATCCTGGACCGTGGCAGGCGTTGCATGCCGGAACGCCAGTGCCGAGTGGGACGGGGTCCCATGCGGCCCTATCTAGGCAAACGGGCTAGTCTTTGAAGAAGTCCGATAATTTGAGTGTTTCGGCGATCGACTACGGGTCCTAGGTCAAGTTATGTATGGAGGAAATTGATGCAAGGCTATTGTGTGAAGTGCCGTGATTCTCGGGAGATGAAAGAAGCGGAACAGATCACCATGAAGAACGGTCGCCCTGCAACTCGGGGCGTCTGCCTGTCCTGCGGGACCAAAATGTTTCGTATTGGAAAGTCCGGCTAGCCCCTCTCCGGTGCGGAGTAAACGGGCGCTGACAGAACGAGTGGGCAGAACACCGTGTATGAAGGCCCTTGGAACACTATTCGGCTCTTCCGAGACTACCGGAAAGTACCCATCGCACGGGCCCAGAGCGAGCTTCCCACCGAAACCCAGGCGAGCCTGGAGTCTACCTCATGCATTCAACTAGTGATGAGGATGCGCGAGACCCTGTGGAGTTGCACAAGACATTCATGCAAGGGCATCTCGTCAACTATGGCAATGGCCAGTAGTTGCCGGCTCTCCGGCTTTGGTAGATTGGCATGAGCAATAGAGTCCTTATCATTGCGTTGTCTATAGTCCTGGTTTTCGGTACAGCCGTGGGAGTGGGGGTCTACTTTCTCATCCAGTTCCAGTCCCTATCGCATTCACCAGAGCAGACTGCCAGGTTCCTGCCCGTAGAGACATCCATCTATGCTTCCATGAATCTGCGTCCCGGAGCGGGGCAGCTTACAAAGGCCCGGGATATCCTGGATCTGTTCAAGGAGAACCCCAAGTTCCAAGAGAAGCTGGACGAGTTCTACAGGGACCTGGAGGAGGAGACCGGAATCGATGTCGAGCAGGGGCTGTTTCCCTGGCTGGGCCCCGAGATCGCCTTTGCGATTCCCAGCTTCGAAGGGATCGAGGAGTCTCCGGAGGTCGTGTCGTTCATCGGCCACACCGACAAGGCCGCCGCCGAGTCCTTCCTTCGGAAGCTGCTGGTCTATGGCGAAGAGTCCGGCGAAACGGAGTACGAAGAGACGCTCACCCGTGGCCTCCTAACCTTCGTGCTCGACCCGTCCGATGATTTCAGCGTCCGAATCGCCCTTGCGGACGACTATATCATCGTTGCTGCCGGAAACGGGATGCTGGACTCGACTTTGGAGAGGATGGATGCCGAGCAGGACCGGCCCTCGCTGTTCGACGACCCGGGGTTCCAGGAGGCGCGGGAAGCCGCCGAGAGTCCCCGCTTCGGACTCCTGTACATCGACGTCGCAGGAATCATCGACCAGGCGGGAGATGTCGTCAGCGAGGAGATAACGGACAGCCTTCAGGACTTCAGCGACCAGTTGCCCGACTTCATCGTGGCCTCCTCGTCCTTCATCGACAGGGGAATACTAATTTCGACCTCCTTCGACTACCCGGTCGAGGACCAGCTTTTCGTCCCCGCTGTCGCCAACGGCCTGGGTTCTGCCGGACTGGCGTCCGAGGACACCGTTGCGCTGGTCTCCTTTGTGGGTGTGCAGGATGCGTGGCAGAGTCTCAGGGATGAGCTGGCCGACCTCCCCGACCTCGACGAGGCGTTCGACGAGATCGAGGCCGAGATCGGGATCGACATAGAGCGGGACGTCCTCGGCTGGATGATGGGAGAGATGGCCTTCGCCATGTTCCTTCCGGGCGGTTCCTCCTTCAGCACTGACGAGATTCACGCCAATGCTTACGTGGAGTTCCGCGATAGGGAGGAGGCTCTCACCGGGATGGCGAGGATTCAGAGTGCCTTGGAAGAAGGGGGCGTCGACTTTGACGTCGTCGAAATTGAGGGAAATGAGGCCGTAGTTGCAGACCTGGGCGACGAGCAAGGGACACCCAACCTTACTCCGGGGTATATCGTGTTGGACGATTACGTTGTCATCGGTACTACCTTGACTTCCCTACGGCAGGCTGTCTTAGCGGAAGAGGGAGACATCCCATCATTGTGGGAAAGCACCGCCTTCAGACGTCCATTGGAGGCGGTGGGCGGCTCCGCCGACTTCATGGTGTTTGGCAACATCAGGCGGATCGCTAAGGAGGTCATCGGTCAGCTGGACGAGACGGAGTTGGCGGAGTATAGAGACACGGCGGAGCCCTTTGTGGCGCCTCTCGAAGCCGTTCTTCTGGGCGTTGCCGTCGAAGAAGAACTTATCACCCTCAACGCAGTGATCACCTTCTCGGGGCCGGCGGACGCACCGGTGAAGTAGCTGAGGACCCGAAATAGGAAACGGCAATGTTGGATAACATCGCCGTTTCTCTCGAGATTCAAAAGAACTGGCGTGAATGGGGTCTGTTGGCTCTTCCGATGGCCACCGTGGGTTTGGTGTTGGGTACTCCTGCGGTTCTCTATCGCATTGATATGTTCCGATAGCGAGGTTGTGCAATAAATGGCAATGCCACATCGGCCAATCCATCGTTTGAGACTACAAAGGGAGAGTCCATGAATAGTAGTGCCCTCTTAGCGCTTGTTGTCCTATACATCGTGTCTGTTATGTTGTTCGTTGGGGGCGGTGTGTCGGAGATGCGAATCCAGTATGGGCCTGGATATAGGGTCTACTTCATCACGCGAGGCGCTGAGTTGATCATCCTGCTGTGCGGGGGAGACGAGGATAGTCAACGTCAAGATATCGAGCGGGTCAAGAGAATGGCGACGGAATGGAGGAGCTAATGTCTGAGGAGTATCGAAAGTTCGACGCAGCGGATTACATCAAGAGCGAAAATGACGTCCGGGGACTTCTCAGCGCGGCTATGGATGAGGACCCGGGGGACGGGGCTGTGATTCGCGCCGTTCTAAAGCACATCGCACGTACGCAGAACATGAGCGCCCTTGCGCGGGACACAGGGCCAAATCGAGGCAACCTCTACTCTGCGTTGTCGGAAGACGGCAACCCCACCCTAGCAACGCTTTTGAAGGTCGCCAACGCCCTGGGGCTTAGGCTGCGCGTTGAGGCGGTGGAAGATCGCCCATCAGGCGAACAACCAGCCGTAGCCCGAGTCTTCCAGCAGGAATCGGCTTCGTAGCCCACGGCATGGTGCAAGTGGGGGATGGTGGGGCTTCCATGCGCTTCACTTCCGTCGAGGAACTGCTCGTCATGGAGCCGCCGATACACGTCGTGAAACGCCGCCTCGCGGTCCGGCAGGGTGTGCCTGAGAAAAATTCGATAGACCTGTTCCCCGGTTGCAGGGGGTCAATAGTCCAGGCACGAAACGTACAGTTTCCGCATTGCCGATGAGAAAGCGGCTTCTCCAATAGCGCTGGACAGCGTGGCCAGGAAGTGGTGGCCCAGCCCGTAGGCGCAGGTACTTTGAGCCACGCGGTCTGGGTGGACTGGGTCACTGAACGCATGATATTGGGTATTTTGCAGTTCCGACAGTAAGAGGGCACTCTCTCATTGCCTTTCAGGGGCTGGCAATCGACCCTTGCATATTCCACGACCAAGTTGATCCCGCCTTCGCAAAGCCGGAATGGCCCGATGTCGTTGCTCAGCGATTAACGGGCTATTTCGTGGGAGAGAAGAAAATCATCATCGGATTGCTCGTGTGTCTCCCCTCTCAGAAAGCCTAGGGAATCCCCACAGTTCACTCCGACGTATCCGGCTTCATACTCCACCCTATATTCTCTCCACCCTCCCCACAAACAGGATGGCCTCCGTCTCCCGGTCCCGGATCAGGAAGATGAAGGGCCTGTCCACCGTGAGGGTGATCGGGTTCTGGGGAGCGGATTCCGCCTGCATTACGACGCCCGTGGCCGCGGCCGCCTCGGTGCCCGCTTCGTCCACCGCCACGAATGCCTTGTGGACCACCTCCCGGATGTAGAGGCACCCCGGGTCTCCCGCGAGACAAGACCGCCCGTCCATGCCGGAGAAGTCGGAGGAGGCGATATCGAAGGCGTCAGGCATCCCCATGGACTTGAGGGTTTCGCCCAGCCGGAACTGGGACTCGAACTCGAACTTCGGCAGGTTGAGCGTAACATAGCGGAACCCGAGGTCCGCGATAATCCGGTCCACCAGGGAGGAGTCCAGGGAGTCCTCGAACTCGCGGAACCGTCCCTCGTCTGGGACGATGACCGTCAAGGACAGCTCATGTCCGACGTAGGGCAGGTCCACAGCCTGGTATCCTTCCCCCGCCGCATAGCCGAAGTCTTCCGATGTTCGCATCATCGGGACGTCGATGCTGCTCCCGTCCAGCAGGTGGAAGGGCTGCGGACGCGTGTTGGCTTCATTAAAGGGGAAGGCCCAGGAAGCGTTGAAGTAGATGGCGTTGGTCAGCACCATCCTGGTAAGCGAGTTGATAACATCTGGTGGGATTAGGTCCTTGATCCTGTCCTCCGTGCTCTCCGCGACCCAGTCATTGATAGCTGTCCTGGACTCCTCAGGCGCGTCGATGAAATCCGTGGGCCTCACGCCCGCGCCGTAGCTCTCTGCCAGGACGTCGAGGAAGGTCTCCCGGAAGGGATGGCCTTCCTGCCCCCAGACCGCATTGACGATGTTCAACCTGAACCCTTCATCGCCCTTTCCGCGGGAGGCGATGTGGAGGTCCAGATCGTTGAACGCGGCATGAAGTCTGTCCTGAGGTAGGGAGAATCCAAGCGTGTCCGCCATCTGTCTCTCCGTTTGCCCTCCGGCTCCAGCAAAGGTCATGGCGAGGGCCAGCGAGATGCTGTGAGGAGAGTAGAACAGGTTCCCGTCTCGGCCTCTCAGCGTCTGGTACAAGTCGAAGGAGAAGGCGCTGTTGCCACCGACGACAGCAGCCAGGTCAGCGTTCGCTGCCGACGGCGCGGCCCGCTCTTTGTCCGAGCGGACCTCGGACGATAGGTCTTGTGTGGCTGGAAGACCCGGTGTGGCGGACGGCGGGACCACCGTCGGGACAGGAGTGTTTGAACTGGTGGCGTTCGGTGTAACTGTGGGGCTTGTCGGTGAGAGGGTCTGTGGCTCGCCGCTGCAAGCCGTCAGCCAGACAGCAACCGTCAAGCCCAGGGCTATAAGAAGTACGGATAACCAACTCGACTTCCTCGGCCTATACAGGCCATTGGCGCTCTCAGACATGTTTTACCTCCTCGGCAGGTCTCATTTCAGAGTTTCAGCGCATTCGAGAGGAACTGCTACCTAGTCAGACGTTTACAACCGGGAAAAGGTTCCCAATAGCGACGTAGCCACAAACGTGTACGTGGCTGTAGACCTTGAGAGGGGCGCTGGGCTTTATTATTCGCTCTCCGTATCCCCATTTGGCATCCGGTAGCCGACGCGGGGCTCGGTGATGATGTACCTGGGGTTGGATGCATCATCTCCCAGTTTGCGACGAAGTCTCTTCACCACGTTCCGCACTAGCCATGCCTCACAGACCCGCTGGAGGAGCACGGCGTGGGTCAGCGTGTGGGGGGCATGGACCAAAATCTCGTAGAGCACCGCGTGCTCCGTAGTCGCCAGTTCCACCGCCTCACCGCAAATATAGGCGTCTACGCATCCTTGGCCCACGCGCTGATAATTTCCCCCGCCGGTGCTCGCTGCTCATGGGCGACACCCAATCCGACGCCAGCAACGTGGCATGGCTCCCGGTATCCCTTCTCAACCCGCTAGTGCTCACCCATGCAGGATTACGCTTGTGCAGCACGCCCAAGTCCGAGTAGGCTGAGAGTTCGCCTGATTCAAGGCTTTCTTAGCCCTACGTCCTACCGGCCGCGTCCGTGAGGTTCCCCAGCGTTCGCATGGCACGATGCCACACTCCGCGGACCTTACCCGCAGGTCAGGGAGCCAGCTGAGGAACGGGTGCAGATACCAGTTGGCCTTGCCCAGCACCACCATGCTTCCAGGCAAGATCAGAGGCCTGACCAGGCTCGCGTGTAGCAGCCCCTCAAGGGCGGGCCTGAACCCGACCTGCTGGGTGATAACGGCCTCCCCGGACGCAAAGCCGCTGAACAAGGCGACCATGACCAGAGCCGTGCCCGTGATCAGCCCGACGGTCGACCATAGGCCGTACGCCATCCATTCGGTGCTGTCGCAGTTTTCGATAAGTACGGACGTGTTCTGGTGCTAATCGCACCCTGCATCATGCCGGTATACTCTCCTGAGCGCTTTGGGTTGCCATTTGCGAAAGCCTGTCGGCAACATCACTCTCACTGAGGAGCAAGGCAGAGGCCCCCGGAAGAGGAAAGGCCTTGATCCCGTTCGAATTACGACATCAATAGCTGTATTCGTCAATACGACTGCCGGGGAGAGTCATGGGCGAGCCGTATAGATTTAGAACCTCTTGCCGGCACATCTACCCCACCCATTGAACCGTCCCCTCTACTCTCGGTTTTCGATTGCGGCTGTCCAATGGTATTACTTGGGTTATGGGATAACCTAACACCAAATTTGTCTGTACCCTAATCGTCGCCGCCCAATATAGGGTCTTTCGAGCGCACCACGGACGTCGTAATCCTGTTTAGGATCTCCTCCCGAGTTGCATTTGCAAGGCTCTGCGCCGCGAGGACGTTGAGATCATATAGCACGGCATCGGAAGACCAGTTCTCTAGCACAACGGCAATTCTAATCTGACGTGCTTCGAAGTCGAATTGGGATATGGCCTCCAGTACTTCAGGTGCCTCGAGAACTGCGTAGTGGACCGCCGGAATGGCCATTTCTATCTCCGACGCAGTGAAACCCAGTTCAGTGCGCACCTCTACCGAAATCCCACCGTGACTGCTGGTGAATCTCGCCAGCAATTCGAGTGCCCCTTCCGGTGCGCTCCCAGCGAAACCCACCCACGCCTTGGTGGCACCTATAATTTCTGATCTCGTGAAATCCTGGGGGAACTCTCGCCGTATTCCAGAGACCGCCAAAGAGAAGTTGTTATGCCAGCCATAGCGATTAATTGCCTCCTGGAGGGATATCCCTTCTCGGTCAGCAATGGACCGCAGGTCTTCTAGCTCCGCGGCGCCAAGAGGGTCGTCGATTTGCGGCGGCCCCATCTCAGCGAGCATTTCAATGGGTTGTTCAGGTATGCCATCAGGCAATCCGAATGCTCTCACACTCACCAATTGCCCAGTGTTCCCATCCACAAGGACCCGATCTTCAAGCGGCCCTTGAAGTTGCACCTCGAGAGAATCTCGGCAGTCGCCACCGCCTAATAGAAAAGGATGAGAGTCGGCAATCACTTTGACTTGTACGTCTACGTCCGTCTCCCACACTTGCAACACTTCCGGGTTCTTGTTACAGGAGTCGACGAAAAGTGTGAGGCGCTCGGGGGACCGCAATTCCGCTTCAGAAATCCTCGCCTCGACGCTCCATGTGTATCCCCCGCGGCCGATGAATAGAAACAGCCAGACCGCGAACATCAGCAATCCGATCACTGCCCCTGTGACAATTAGATGTCTTCGGTGACCGGATAGAGATGCTCTTATGACAGTCTTGCTAGTCATAGGGCTCACGACCGTTTGAATGTACCTTGGTATGGGTCAATGCACAGTTGGCCCCGTGTGCACTGGATTCAACAGTGGGCACACGGGACCGTATCTCCCTCTATTCAGTTGGTTGCGATCGAAATGCCCAGTGCCTCGTCAATGAGGTCGGCACGAGAGAAGACCTCTCGCTTAAAGGGCCAGAAAGGGTCATACATCCAGCCTCTATGAATACCGTACGCCGTGTAGTTCAGGTACACCGGTCCTCCGCTATCTCCACTCGCCGAGAGGTGTTGCTCCATTTGCACTAGATTGCAATGCTGCCCTGAGCAGACGTTCAACTTCCGCACCTTCTGGCAGTCTTTGTAGCTTATCGTACCGTTCCGGCAAAGCGTTTGCCCAACGGTTGGAGCAGCGACGAAAGCGAGGTCGCGTCTATCTTCCTCGTTGCCCGAATCACTGCCTGCGTAAAAGTCATCGGTGTGAGTCCCGGTTCCCGTATGCCACTGGAAATCGCCGTAAGTGCCCTCATGCTCTGCCTTGAAGGTCAGGCTTATCCCATCATCGAATAGTTTGTTGCCACAGTGTCCGGCTGTAGAAATACCCCTTACCAAACCTGTGGTCTTCGTCCCGAATCCCGTGGTGCAACCAATTGACTCACCACCCAGGTGCTCTGTGTCGGTCTCGGTCCCTCCCAGGGTTTGAAGCTCCGAGCGGACCACAGACGTACTGATGCTGTTGGCAATGCCAGACCCAGTCGCATTGGTGAGGTCATTCGTCGCGTTGGCGCGGAGAGCATTTAGGACTAAGTCGGATGCAGTGCTGTTCAACACAACACTCGTCCTTATGGTACCTGTCGAGATATCGAATGACGTGGCGGCATCGCTCACTTCGGTTGCGTTAAATACTGAGAAGTGGATTGCTTGTATCGCTTTGTTGAGTTCACCCTCGGTGTAATTCATGTTGGTTCGGACTTCTACTGAAACGCCAGTGTGATTGTCTGTGAAGGTGTTGATGATGTCGCGTGCTGACCTTGGAACGCTGCCCGCGAAACCGACCCATGCGCGGCTGGAGTCTACGATCTCAGCCGCGGTGAAAGCTGAGGGATTCGCCTCGCGGATTTTCGAAACCGCCAGAGCGAAGTTATCGTTCCAGGCATACCTATCAATGGCGGCCTGAAGAGATATTCCCTCTTGGCTGGCGACAGTCTGCAAGTCTCTTAATTCCGCGGCGCTTGTGGGATCGATTATTGCTGGACGCGCCACGTCCGGCAGGGACAGAAGCCCGCTTCCCCCTGTCTGGGCATTGACTACTCCAACGGTCCCTATGGTCAAGGCGCTTAAGACGACGAGAGCCATTAGCATCACTTTGAAATTGGTTTTTCCTTTCATCACGCCATCCCCTGTGTCAGTGAAGTCATGCCTTGCTTGTTGGACGCTTAGGGAATCTGCCGATTGGCCTGGGCCCGACCGTCGGGCAGCAGGGTGTCCAAGCACCCTGCTGCCCTAACACTTGCCGCGGCCGCACGGCTTCAGGCTACCTGGCGCAGCCGCCACCGTATGCCTGATAGAGCTATCAGGCCCACCAGCCCGAGAATCAGTGGAACTATGACTCGTTTCCTTCTCATCATTCTCCTCCTTGCTGAGCTAGCCATCGGACAATGGGATCCGCTACGCAGTCCGGCCGCCCCTGCCTCGCCGGGATGGGGAGCAGACCCGGCGTCTACTCCACTCTCGGCTTACAGGGGCCTGAACAGATGCATCGCGTTCTACCTTGGATCTGCAGCTTGGCCATTTCAGGACTCCTGTTACCCGTCATGCCTCCCACCATATACGCTCAATGTGAAATGACCGTGAAAAACAAGCCCCTATTTATGAAAGAATCCGTGAAAATTTGGGGAAATTCCGTGAAAGACCTTTCACGAGGCTTCTCCGTGATAAAATGCCGTATGAATGCATCCCCCACCTAGCCTGTGAGTTGTGGAAGAGCGGCAGAGGACATCATCCATGGCGGACGACTCGGCAGCACAAGAAATTGAGGCCCTGCGCGCCCGCATCGCCAGGATGAACGAGGTCAGCCTTCGCATCACCGAGAGCCTCGACCCCGCCGCCGTCCTTCATGAGGTTGTAGACGGCGCTCGTTCATTGACCAATGCCAGGTACGGCGCCGTAGCGGTGTTCGACGACTCCGGGCGGGTACGGGACTTCATCACATCCGGCATTTCTCCCCGGGAGCGTGGGCTGCTGGGTTCCCTTCCTCAGGGGCTGGGCATCCTCGGATACCTCAACGAGGTTCGAGAACCGGTGCGACTCGCAGACCTCACCCAGCACCCCCGGTCCGTCGGCTTTCCCGAGAACCATCCCCCGATGCGTACCTTTCTAGGGACACCAATCCGTCACCTGGGCGAACCTGTGGGCAACATCTACCTCACGGAGAAGGAGGGTGGGGAGGAGTTCTCAGGGGAGGACGAAGAGACCCTCGTCATGTTCGCATCACAGGCGGCAATCGCCATCGGCAATGCACTCAGACACCAAGAGGAGCGGCGCGTCAGGGATGAAATGGAGACCGAGAGGCGACGATTGGACGCGTTGGTGGAGTCATCACCGGTGGGCGTAATGGTGGTGGACGCCGCCACCAGGACCTTCGCGTGGGTCAACCGGGAGGCGGAACGCATCCTGGGAATGTCGCCTGAGCCCGGCTCAAAGCTCGTCGACTATCACCAGGTGGCCATCTACCGTCGGACGGACGGGAAGAAGTACGAAGGCCACGAGCGACCACTGGCGAGGGCCCTGGACCGCGGCGAGGTCATACGGGCAGAGGAGATCCTCGTCGACCTGCCGGGAGGCCGAAGGGTGACCACCCTAGTCAATGCAACGCCCATCTACTCGGACGATGGGGGAATAGTGTCTGCTGTCGCCGTTGTGCAAGACATGACGACTCTGGAAGAGGTCGAACGCCTGCGCAACGAGTTCCTGGCCATGGTGAGTCATGAGTTGCGCACACCGTTGACCACCATCAAGGGCTGCACAAGCGTTGTGCTTGGCAGTTCCGACCCGATGGACACCTCCGAGGTAATACAGTATTTCCGAATGATAGACGAGCAGTGCGACCGACTCCGTGGACTGGTCAACAACCTTCTTGACATGACTCGGATAGAGGCGGGAGCCCTGTCGGTAACTCCCAGGCCCACGGATGTGGGGACGCTAGTCGAAGAGGCGAAGACCGCCTTCCTGCGTCGCGGGGCACGGAATAACGTCGAAATGGGCCTAGACCCCGACCTGCCCCAGGTCTCGGCAGACAAACGGCGTGTTACTCAGGTGATGGACAATCTGCTGTCCAATGCATCCAAGTACTCACCGGAGGGCTCAACGATAAGGGTGACCGGATCACGGGACGGAGTTTACGTATCCATTTCCGTAGTTGATGAAGGCAGGGGAGTGCCTTCGAATCAGTTGGCTAGGCTATTCAAAAAGTTCTCTCGGATAGGGGGCGGCGAGAAGGGGCGTGAGATCGCAGGCGAGGGTTTGGGACTTGCTATCTGCAAGGGCATAGTCGAGGCGCATGGGGGCCGCATCTGGGCGGAAAGCAATGGGGATAATCAGGGAACGCGGATCACGTTCACGATCCCCGAGGTCGCCGACACATCCCGGGAATCTTCCAGCGAGGACTTTGCGGGAGCGCCAGCCGAACAGCATCGGGTCCTGGCGGTAGACGACGAGCCACAGGTACTTTGGCTCCTCCGAAATATTCTATCTGATCATGGATACAAACTGTTCGGGACAGCCGACCCGGATGAAATGGTGCACTTGCTGGAAAAGGAGCAGCCCAATCTGGTCTTGTTGGACTTGATGCTGCCGGGCACCAGTGGATTCGAGCTGATGGAACGTATCCGAAGGGTGTCCGAGGTGCCAATCATTTTCCTGTCGGCCAACGACCAGGAGGAAAACGTGGTTAAGGCCCTTACCATGGGGGCCGACGACTACATGATAAAGCCCTTCTCTTCGACTGAGCTGTTGGCGAGAATCGAATCGTCCCTGAGGAAGCGCAAGGCGCCTGATGCGGTCGTGCCCCGTCAGCCCTTCCGGCTGCAAGACTTGACTATCGACTACGTCAACCGCGCCGTTTCTACTTCGGACGGTGCAGTACACCTGTCCGCGACCGAATACAAGTTGCTTTTCGAACTATCGACCAACGCCGGACGCACATTGACCCGTGACCAGCTATTGCGGAGGGTTTGGGGTCAGATGTACTCGGGAGAAGGGGAGTTGCTTCGCGCCACGATAAAGAATCTGCGCCGCAAGCTCGGTGACGACGCAAACGATCCAAAGTATGTCTTTACCGAACCTCGTGTCGGATACCGCATGGCTAAGCCATAGCCTTTCGAGCCTTCGCGAGATGACACTGAAAAGATCAGCGGATCGCCCGGGGAACGAATTCACCTCAATGCGGTCAAGGAACGGGGCAATAGGAATCGCCCAAAGGTAACGCAGTTCGATTGCATGCCCATGAAGCGAAACCGGCAGGCTGTCCTCGTAGACCGATCGCTTCAGTGGTACAGGGCCGACCGCAACGAGCTTGTCAAACGGCTCCTAGTAGACGAATGAGAGTTGTCTGACTCAACAGTGGATGTAGAAGTTCATCACAAGCGGGCATTCCGCGACCTGAACGTCAAAGGCCAACAGGAAAAGCCCGAGTGAATTCAAACCATGGCGACACAGGAACAATGAACCATTGCACCTGCCGGACTTGTCACCTATACGCTTATGGCGGTTACTGGCAACCGCGCAAGCTAACTAATCGGTAGTGTCACCGTGAAGGTGAGACAATAGCGCCTCATCCTCCAAAAGATTGCTGAGGAAATATGCAGTCCCGCCATGTGCAGTTCCTCGAGAAATAGTCCATGCCTTCCGCCATCTCATCAAAATCATCGGAGTAGTTGGCTTTTCTGGAAGCATCCTCGCATCTGCCGTCGGGGTTGCAGGTCGCGATGGTGAATGCCAGAAAAATGCTAGGGCAAGGCCCAGGAGCAACACTAGCATTCGGCGCACGGCTACATGGCCCTTTCCCTCGGAACAGACATGAATACTATTGCACCGAAGACTGAACAATCCATTAGCGGCCTCCTGGTCCAGAGAAGACTACTCCCGTGAACCAACCCTCTTCACAGGTATCGGTTGTACGGGTGCACCTCATCTCAGGCGTGTAGCTACCGTTAAGAACTCCTGCGGTCCGATGGACGAGAACGAAGTTGTAGCCCGATGTCAGGACAATCGGCTCCTGTCCGCTACACCTGTCATCGTCTTCGCAGACAAGCCGTACCTCTACATCTTGGCTGACCCAAATACACCACAAACCTAGGCCTGCGGCATCTCCATGTCGGTACCAATCTGCAGATAGAGAGTAGCGTATGGAAGTGTAGGACTCGATGACAGGCTTGAACACCGGCCGGGGGAACTCCATAGGCCAAAAACTCCTTCGATCGAACATACCCCACTCGTCAACCCAGACACCCAAGTGCGCTGGAGGAATTTCCGGGAGCGTCCCGGCCTTACAACCTTGCTCAAAGCGTTCTAGTGAGTTCCACTTCATTACGCGCAAGTACCAGTTAGGCTCCTGGTATTGCTCGAACTTTGGCAGTAGCGCTTTCCAGTCTCTCGGCGGTATGGGTGTAGGTGTGGGTACAGGCGTCGCCGTCGGCAGCGGCGTGGGTGTAGGAGGTCTAGGTGTAGGTGTGCGGACAGGTATGGAAGTCGGAGTGCCTTTAGCCTGCTTCTTTTGCCTCAAGAACTCCTCCGTGGAAAGCCATTGAGGCGTAGGTGTAGGTGTTACGGTCGCTATTGGGGGGTATAGTATAGGTGTTATCGGCACCAGCGGAGGCGTTGGTGTGGGGCGTAGACTACGCGCCGTAGCTGTACTCCAATAGCTCTTTGCGGTCGCTACGATGTCCTTCCCGCTATCTGATGTCTGTGGGGTTGTGGGTGCCGAGTCACAGGCGAAAAAGACCAGCAAAAGCAGGATGGAGATCCCAACCGCTAGACGTAGGCGCATCCTGTGGGTCCGTTCGGTTGCACATCTACAGAAGAGCAAACACTGATCATTCTTTCGTCTCACCATCTTACGCCTTTCAGTAGTGGGAACCGGCCAGTCACTCCTCTCAGTTCGGCAATGTTCCAGCCATCTAGTAAGCACTGGTATCAAGGAGTAGGCAGGCAGGTGACGTTCCACAATGCGAAGATTGCTAACATTACGACGATACTATAAAAGCGGGAACTTCATGTAAGCGTCCCAAAGAACCATACGGAGACACCCATTCCAGCTCCTCCACTCCCAAATACTAGGATTGGACTCACAACATCTAAATGTGATTTCAGGTGTGATGTCTCGTCGTCTATCACCCATGCCAATATGTAGCAAGCGATTGCCCATACGCTACCCACGACAATAGATCCAACAAAGTACCAGTCTGTTATGCCTAGTAGAAGTCCAGGTATGATGCCAATCGCAAAGCTCAGAGCCGTCCACCCGACGGCTAGAAGCAGAATAACTATTAGCTCGCATGCATCCATTAGCCTCAATTGCTTGATAGATGGGGTCTCTGAATGTTGGGTCTTCCATTCATTATCCTCATCCTCTTCTTGCCCCCAAATATCGAAGAAGTTGTCGCAGTCTTCCTCCTCATTCCAGTCTTGCCGTCGAACGTCGGCGGGAATCATGCCCGCTGTACCTTGTACCACCTCCAATCCAAGCTCGTCCGCAATACCCAATCTGGCAACATTGACAAGCGCACTGTACCCGCATTCCCCACAGGTGAGGACCGCAAACGTTATCGCCCCGTTTGGCACATTCAACGAAGGCATGACAACCAGTTCTGATTCAACTCCCCAGTCTGAGTCTCCTGATACCGGACATACTAAGTCCTGCCACCCCCGCTTATTGATGGCATCAAGGACTTTTTCAGTCTGTCTCTTATCCATGTTAGTTAAAGGCCCTTGCTACTTGAGCAGCTTGCCAAGTGCCCTACCGGCCAACTTGCCTAGCCCCCGGCTGGCAACCCTGCGTCCCACCTTGCCCCGCCTGACTGCGCTAACATCACCAAAGAGTCGGGCCAGTAAATATAGTAAAGACCTGGTGTTTCCGATACTCATGATTACCCCCTAATCGCAGCGCATCCGCAGCTACTCCCGAGTCCGTAGCAGTAGGCCCGTTGACGTCTATCTGCTCGGGATCTCGATATGTTGTTCCGCTCCCTAAAAGTCCTCGTCATGGAACGAGCTGCCCACCTCGAAGGTCAGCGGTTTCAGCCGGAGCCCTGTCTCGGCCGTGAGTTTGTATTTGGTCATCAGGGCCAGCGCCACCTCGATTTCGCTTACCCCACTCCCCCGGACTATAGCCCCGAAGCGCAGTCTCAACTCGTTCTCTCCTAACATCCTTGAGCGCTCTGCACGTTTTCGCATGAATTTGTACACCTTTGCAGAATCTCCGCGTCCCATAGTCTCTCCTTTGGTGTTTTCAAATCTCAGTGGTTAAATCTGGATTATATGTCCATCCATCAATGGTGAGCGCATTATCGATACATGTTGCATATGAGCCATTGTATAATAGGCTCCCGGTGCAGGTGGAGGTTGAAGAATTGAGGCCCGCCTGTTGCATACGAGAAAAGAGCTGGTGGTCGCCGAAGGGCGACCCATAGACCCGCCGAAACATCTGAGACGGAAACGGCAGGCCGTGGAATTCAAGGAGCGGCCCGTGACGCGAATAACTCTGGAAAATCACAAACGGTAGGTAGGGGCTTGAAGCCTAGAACCAAGAAGGAGGGTAGGAAGTGTCGCAAGTTCCGTTAAAGACGCCATAGCCTGAAGAAAGCCTATGACACCATGGAAGAGGCCGAAGAACTGGCGGTACAGTTGCAGAACCGGCGAGTCTATTTTCCAGATTCAAAAGTTGGCGATGATATGCGATTAGACAAAAGCGGGGATTAGGATGGACGAATGTAGTCCAGTTGCTTTCGGCTGCGGGCCACCAGGTTGTGCCGGTCTATTTCCTCGTAGCTGCGGGAACCGCCGCCTTCTTGTGATGATTGGCGCCCATGATCTAGCTACTTAGGAGCACGAATGTCCCGCAAAACGGGGAGTACATCATGTCTAACTTAACCTCGCTTGCCAGCGTCAAGACCGGTCTTCTTTTGGCCGCTGTGGTGGCCCTGGCTTCCATTGCGTTCATTTCATGCGACCCTGCCACAACGGTCGCGGCACAGGTGGCCGTAGAGGAATCTTGCTCGCAAATGTCCGCTATAACCGACCTGGATGTGACGACGCACATGACGTATCACGACCCGGAAGAGACCCCAAGAACCATTAACGCCGTATTTGATGTTGAGGTCTCCGGGGACGACTGGCAGGTGTTTATGACCTTCAAGGAGGGCGATACTTTTCTCGGAACCATTGAAGCCCGAAGTGTTGACGGTGCTTCCTACTACCGAGAGGACGACGCGCCGTGGAGAACAGACCTTCCGGTTGGGGGGTTGGGGTTCCCTTATGCCGCTGACTCGCAGTGCCCAATTCTAGGTCCCGTTGCACAGGTAGGGGAAGAGTCCATTGACGGCGTTTCCGTGACTCACTTCACCTTCTCGGTTGACGAGGGCGTGGGGCCAGTCGGCGACGTCGATGATTTCGGCGACGACTATGGCGAGGATACTTTCGAGGACTGGGACATTTGGATAGACGACACGGGCACATTGATACAGACAAAGCGGACTCTGGTGGCGACCTCAGATGATGGGTCGAAACACACAACCGAACTTACCTCGAAGTTTTCCGGCATAGGTGAGCCGAACTTCATTACCGCGCCGGATATCCCGTGAGGCCAGGCCCCCATGAGAATGCCATAGCCCGATACCAGGCTCTCTGGGAATGATCAGCATGCTAAGGTCAAAGTACGTCGCCTCCATTGTCATAGTCCTTGTAGCGACGGAGGCTGCGGTCACGTCGGTTATCTGGTGGCCAGGAGGGACGGATACGCTGGTGGATGCCTAGGCCATCATGCGAGACGCCTGTCGATACCACGATGAGACGACGCACGAGGTCATTTACATCGACCACACTAGTTACACACGGGAACTCGACGCCCAAGGACAGATGGGCGAGATGACCGACCTTCAAATGGTCCTAGAAGCTGAGGGCCTGTCGCTCTAGGGCCCACATGAACAACTGCAAGTTAGGAGGCCTTTATGGAGGATCTGTCCCCACTCGCGAGGCTAGAAGAGGAGAGGCGGCAAGAGAACATGGCGAAGATGTCCCTGATATGGGTCATTGCGTCCTTCCTGATCATGTGCCTAAGCGTCCTGAGAGGGCTCGATGGAGCCTACGACTTCGATCAATACTATGACATCAGTGGGGCGGATCGCTTCTGGGTATTCGTGAGCTATGCGATTGTCCCGTTCACCATCGCCATGCTTAATATGACGATTGCCACCTTAGCCAGGGCATACTTCCAGAGGTACTCCCGCCTCCGTCCCCGGGAGTAAGTATACTAGACTAGAAAGGTGGCGGGGATGGGAACTGCCGTGGTAGCGAAAGGAGACCAGATGGCCAAGCTAAGGGACGAAGAGCACGCCGCGGAGTTGCTTGCCCAGGCGTACTTGGACGCTCCGTATAAAGAGAAAAAAACCCAACTTGTCCTCTTCGGCATCCGCTACGCCGATGACCTCCAAGCGCTTTCCCTCCCTCGTATTGCAGAGCTGGCACACGAGTACGGCCTATACGCCACGAGCAACGTGGAGGTCAGCATGGGGCGGAATCTGGCCAAGTACGTCGTGGCCAAGAAGTAGGGGAGTAACCACTATGCAGGGGAACCTAAGCCCTGACGAGAAGGTGAAGATTGCTGAGTTGGCTATGCAGATTGTGAGTGCAAATCAGACGCGTGGACTTGGCCGCGCCATGCTCAGGGAAATACCAGAACTCTTCACTAACGTACACGACGCCATAGAGAAGAAGGTCAACTCCTGAACCTCGGCTCCCTGTTCGACACCTGGGGGAAGCTGATTGCCTGGGGGATCGGGTTGCAGTTCCTGATGATTCCTGTGGCCGTGGTGCTTGGATCACAGATTGCAGCCGTAGTCTCCATAGCTGGCCTGGTATTTCTCTTCCTGGGAATCATCCAGTTTATAGGCTGGCTGGTTGATAAGCGGAAACGTTAGCGGCTTGGGCACTATCGTATATCAATCCCCAAGGTTATAACAGGTCGCGAAGAGATACAGGATGGTTTGTTCCAACCGGTCTAATCCAACGTCAACAATCCTGGAGTTGGCGTTGTAATACCTAAAGGAGGCAGTGGGAATGTCTGTCACATCTGAAACGGGCCGTGCAGCAACGAATGCGTCATCGGTAAACTCAATGTTCTTTAGTATTGCTGCTTCGTCTGCTGGACGGTCAAGTTGGATAGAGAAGGCCTCTAACTGACCGTCCGCTGTTTGGAGTATCCCATCCACGTCTACCCGAGTAGATACGGCGTGGGTCACCAAGAAGCCCGTGCCGAACCGTCCGGTCGTGTCATCCCCGTCGAAGTCTTTGCTAGAACCACCCGACAATAACGCCTTCAACTCTGGGATGCTGAATATCCGCCCATTGTGCGAAACGACCAAGGTGTCGTTTTCATGGGCGAATTCAATCTCTACAAACTCTTCTCCATCTCGCGCGCCAAAATCGTGGGCGTTCTGGACCAGTTCAAAGGGCCATCTCACCTCGGGGGAATGCTGCCCTTCTAGTGCCGACTCGACTCTTTCCAGGATACGGCGTGCGTCGTTCCGGTGTGCCTGGTCTCTATCGACCGCACGCGCCTCGTTTAGTGCATTCTCGCTCATAGTCCTCCCTCGTCGATGTCATACTTCCGACTCGAATGCTGGCCAGTCACCGTCGCTTAATCCCTGGCACCGAGTTAGTCATCAGCCAGAATCCAAGTCGGCGAGTTTCCTCAATGCAATGCGGTACTGCCCATGTCCGCAGCTCACCAATGGAGGCCGACCCACCTCAAGGCTCCTTCGTCCCCTACCCCTCTCCCTGCTCCATCCAGTAGCCGACGCGCCGCTTGGTGAAGATGTAGGCGGGGTTATCGGCGTCGTCGCCCAGCTTCCGGCGCACCCTCTTCACGTAGGCGCGCACCGGCTGCGAGCTCCCGGAGTTCTCCTGGCCCCACACGCGCATGAGCAGCTGCTCATGGGGTATCAGGCGGCCGGCGTTGGCCGAAAGCTCGGCCAGCAGCCGGAACTCCAGGCGGGTGAGGTCCACCGGCTCTCCGGCGACGGTCACCCTGCTCCGGGCGAAGTCGACCACCAGATCGCCGGAGACGTAGGGCTCGCCGGGGTAGCCCGGCTCGGACGGGTCCCGCTTTCGGAGGGCGGCCCCGATTCTCGCGGCAAGCTCGGTGGGCGAGAAGGGCTTGACGATGTAGTCGACCGCCCCCTTCTCCAGGGCCTCGGCGACCACCTGCTCCTGGTCGTTGGCCGACAGGAAGATGACCGGCGCCCTGACCATGGCCCGGACGGTCTCCATCAGCTCCATGCCGTCCGTGCCGGGCAGCATCAGGTCCAGCAGGACCAGGTGGGGCTCCTCCTCCGTCAATAGGCGGGAGACCTCCTCGGGGTCGGCGGTGACGGTCACGGCGTAGCCCGCCCTGGTGAGGATGTCCCGCACGTTCCTGAGGGTATGGGGGTCGTCGTCCACCACGAGAACGCGGGACGGCTCCGCGGCCCCGCGAGAGGAGCGGGAGCCCGGGCTCCTTCTCGCTCCGCCGGCCAGGGTCCCCGCCTCGGCGTGGGCGAGCAGCGTGAAGGTGAATCGAGCGCCAAGGCCCGGCCCGTCGCTCTCCGCCCAGATGCGTCCCCCGTGGGCCTCCACGATGCCCTTGCAGATGGCGAGACCCAGGCCAGTCCGGTTCCCGGCGTCGGGACGCGAGAACCTTCGGAACAGGCGGGGCAGCTGGTCGGCGGCGATGCCCCGGCCCTGGTCGGTGACCGTCACCCTGACTTGGAGGCCCTCCGGCTCGGCACCGATCCGTATGACCGACGACACGGGGGAGTGCTGGGACGCGTTGGAGAGGAGGTTGCCGAGGACCTGGACGATGCGGCGTCCGTCCGCCATGACCATCGGCAGGCCCGGCGGCGCCTCGACGCGTACGTTATGCCTGCCGCCCCCGCTGAGGAAGGCGCTCCTCGCCTCGTCCACCAGGGGGGCCAGCTCCGTTGGGCCGGGGGAGACGGAGAGGCTGCCCGTCTGGATGCGGGCCGCGTCCAGCAGGTCGCCGATCAGGTCCCGCATCCGGTCGGTCTGGGCGTCGATGATGCGGTGGAACTGGGCCACCTCCGCCGGGTACAGGGACGCCTGAGGGTCCAGCAGGTTGGCCACCGAGCCCTTGACGGCGGAGAGCGGCGTGCGCAGCTCGTGGCTCACCATACCCAGGAACTCGGCCCGCAGCCGCTCCTGCTCCTCCAGGTGCGTCATGTCCTGGAGCGTCACGACGAAGGACGCCACCCGGCCGTCCTCTGAGTGGATGGGCGTGGCGTTGAGCAGGACGCTGACGCTGCGACCGTCGGGGACCCTGAGCGCGATCTCCTCGGCCCGCACCGTGTCCCCGGCCCTGAGCACCTCGGCCAGGGGCAGCTCCGCGAGGGAGAACTCCCGGCCGTCGGCCCGCACGCAGGTCACCACCTCCAGCAGGTCCTCCGCCGACTGCTCCCCCTCCCGCAGGCCGTCCACGATGCGCAGGGCCTCCCGGTTGACCGACGCCAGCCTCCCGGTGTGGGCGTCGAGGACCACCACGCCCACCGGGGAGGTGTCCACCAGCGTCTCCATGTCGGCCCTGGCCCGCACCGCCTCCCGGTAACGGCGGGCGTTGGCGATGACCAGGGCGGCCTGGGAGGCGAACATCACCACCGACTCCTCGTCCTCCTGGGTGAACTCGCCGCCCTCCTCGCCCCCGCTGAGGTAGATGGAGCCCGTCGCCACGCCCCGGTGGCGGATGGGCGCAATCAGCAGCGAGGTCACGGCCACGGGGGGACGGAAGTCGGGCATCCCCAGCGCCTCCAGGTGCGCCCCGAAGTCGGCCACCCGGAGCGGCGTCTCCTGGCCCGACACGTACTCGAAGAAACGCATCCCCTCGTGCATGTCCCAGAAGCCCTGGTGCTCCTGCGGAGTCATCCCCGAGACGATGAAGTGGGGAAGCTCCCCCGCCTCGCCGAAGACGGTCAGCGCACCGTAGCGGGCGCCGGTGAGGGAGCGGGCCGAGTCCACCACGCCCTGGAGCAGGTCGTCGAAATCCAGGTTCTCGTTGATGCGCAGGCTGGCCGCGCTGAGGCGCGACAGCCGCTCCCGCAGGGAGGCCGTCTCCGCATCGCGGCGGTCGTCTCGCTCCATCCTCCTCCTTCGCTGGAAACCGGGGTCTGAAGGTACGAATCAGGCGCATTTTACCAGGAGAACGCCAAAAGTGCACGAAAAACTGTCACACACCTTCTCCGAAAACAGGGTGTTTATGCACGGTAAGTGCACGTTGGAACTCTATCCTAGATGGTTGAACCCCTGTGTCGAGGAGGGGCCGGTATCGCTTGCAACTTGCACGGCAGCCGTCTGGCCGGGATCCGCAACCGGACCCGGACAGGTCGCGGCTGCCTTATGACCACGCTTCGCACCCAAGAAGGAGGACCATCGAAATGATCGGTAGAGGAATAGCCGGGACGGCCGCCGCCCTTGGATTCCGTCACGCCGGCGGCGACTATAGCACGGAAGTTCGGGGGGGGGGGGGGGGTAACGCCCCCTCTTCGCCCGAATCCGAGGGGAAGCTAGCCATGTCCGCGACGGGACAACATCGCAGGACATCTCGCGCGGGCTGTCCCGCTGTGGCCCTCGCCCGCCGTCTCCCGGCCGTCCCTCTTCTCCTTGCAGCCCTCTCCCTCCTCGCCGTCCTCTTCGTCGGCGCGCCCTCTGCCCAGGCCCAGCAGGGCCACCCCGCGCCCCAGAACGTGCAGGTCGTCCCCGGCGACGGCACGCTGACCGTCACCTGGGACGTGAGCCCCCGCGACGGCTTCGACGACCACCAGATCAAGCACGCCCTGCGCTGGAGCCAGGAAGCGGGCGTCTGGGCCAACCCCGCCGACCCCGAAGCCGGGGGCCGCGAGGACGGCATCCCCGTCGACGGCGGCGTGTACAGCTACACCATCACCGGCCTTGAGAACGGCGTCGCCACCGGCGTCTTCGTCCGCTCCTTCACCGGCGGCAGCCTGTCGGAGCGCAGTCCCCACTCCAGTCCGTGGGTGCGCATCAAGGGGGACGACACCACCCCCGGAGCGCCCGTCCCCCAGGAGCAAACGCCGCCCCAGCAGCAGGCCCAGTCCACCCCACCCGCAAAGCCGCACATAGACGCGGTCCTCAACGTCCACGGCGGCGTATACCTCTACCTGTGCGAGACCGCCAGCTGCGGCCCCTCCGACGCCAGCATCGTCAGCTGGAGGTCGCAGTACAGGCTCTCGACGGCAACGTCCTGGACCGACGGCCCGAGGATCGACGACGCGGCTGCTCCCTCGCGGAACCTCTACATCGGAGGGCTGGTCAATGAGCAGTCCTACCAATTCCGCGTGCGTGCGGTCAATAATGCGGCGCGCTCCTCTCCCTGGTCCAACGCGTCCTCCGCACAGGCCGTGTCGTGGAGCAACCCCCAGCAGCCCAACCCGCCGGTACACGTCAGGGTCACGCCGGGGCCCTCGGCGCTCAGTCTCAGCTGGGACCCGCCCGCACATCTGGGCAATGCCGACACCATCGCCGGCTACGAGTACAGGTACAGGAAAACCACTGAGCAGCAGTGGGTGTCAAGTGCGACTATCCGCACCAGCGCCACCATCGCCGGCCTGTCCGGGAGCACCGCATACCAGCTCCAGATCCGTGTCTACTACTTCGACAGTAGCGGCACTAGGCAGGTTGGCCGGTGGACGCACGCCTTAACCGCCACGACGCTGGCCGCGAGCCAGACCTTCACCCTCCCCGCTGCCGCCAGCGGCACGGAGGGGGGCACGGCGCCCACAATTACCATCATTTTGGGTCAGGCGGCCCCCGCTAACGGAGTGTCTCTCTCCTTAACCGCCGCCTACACTGGCCAGACGGCGACGTCCGCAGACGTGCTGTCCATGCAGACGTCCCTCAACATCATGGAGGGCCAGACCGGAATAACCGCCACCATCCCCCTGGTGGACGACGACATCGACGAGGACGACGAGAGCTTCGTCATCACCGCGACGTCCAACACCACCGGCTGGAGCCGGCACAGCCCCAGCCCGGCCCAGATCGTGGTCACCATCGTGGACGACGACACGGCGGGCATCACCGTGAACCCGACCATGCTGGACATCCAGGAGGGGGGCAGCGCCACCTACACCGTGGTCCTGGACAGCCAGCCCACGGCCAGCGTGACCGTTACCCCCCTCAACCCCGACACCGCTGCTGCGGGAATCACCCCAGCCATGCTGACCTTCACCACCGGCAACTGGCAGACGCCGCAGACGTTCACCGTCACGGGCGTGCAGGACAGCGACTTCGCCGACGAGACGGTGACCATCAGGAAGCAGATCACCACCGCGGACGCCAAGTACACCGCCCTCGGCACGTCCTCGGTGACGGTGCGGGTGTCTGACGATGACGTGTCGCCCCAGCCCACGGCGCCCGACGCCCCCGGCGCGTTGTCCCTGACGCCGGGCATGGCAGAGATCGGAGTATCATGGTCGGCCCCGGCCAGCAACGGCGGCTCCACCCTCACCGGCTACGACCTGGAGTACAAGCAGTCCACCGCCACGGCCTGGAGCGACGCCGGGCACGCCGACCTGACCACCAGCGCCACCATCAGCGGCCTTGACAACGGCGTGCAGTACGACGTGAGGGTGAGAGCCACCAACGCCATTGGCGACTCGGTCTGGTCAACCGTGGCCAAGGCCACGCCCTCTCTCGCCCTCGTGGAGTTCGCCCGGTCCAGGCAGGCAATGATCGAGGGTGGCAGCGCACGGCTGACCGTGAGTATCACGCCACCCCTGGAGCAGGACAGCAGCGTGACGGTGACGGTGGTCCGCGACCCCCAGTACAAAGCTATTGCGAACCAGGACTACACCGTATCCGGCCTGCTCCAGGGCGAGACCCTGGACCTGCCCGCCGGAGCCGAGAGCGCCAGCTTCATCGTGCACACCGTGGCGGACTTCGTCACCGAGGGAGCGATCGAGGATCTGGTCTTCGAGCTCAGCGCCGTCTCCGGCGCGCCCTACGCGCTGGGCGGCCAGTACTTCACGCTGGTCGCCATCCTGGACACCTCCGTGGCCGCAACCGCCGCCCCTGGGGCTCTCTCCGGGTTCGGCCTGACGGCGGGCATCGACGACATCACCGCCTCCTGGGACTTGGCAGAGGGCGCAGGCCCGCCGTCCCGGAGAAGCGCCGTACCCACGGTCGTGTCCTTTTACGCTGACGGCTCCGGCAACGGCGTCATCACCTGGTCGCCGCCACTCTCGAGCCAGACCGTCACCGGCTACCAGGTGCATTTCAAGGAGACTGAGGCCAGCGACTGGGAGGACGTAAGCCCGGTCTTCGCCGACGTGACCACCGATATCCACTACACCAGGATGGACGACGGGGTCTCCTACGACGTGCGGGTGCGGGCCGTCATTTCCGGCGTCCCCGGCCCCTGGTCCGACACCTTCACCAAGACCTTCGGACCGCCCCGGAGCGACGAGTCCATACGGGGAGTCGCTGGCTACGAACTGGAGTACAAGGAGGCCGATTCGGTCTCCATGCCCAACTATCCAGTCACCGGCGACCCCGCCACGGGCACGGTGCGCATCTACCTGGACCCGGAGGACGCCAGCCCCCACGTCATCGGCGGGCTGGACACCTTCGTGGGCTACAAGGTGCGGGTGCGGGCGTGGAGCGTCTTCGGCTACGGCCCTTGGACTCTTTGGGAGGACGCCACGCCCACCGACCCCGTCGCCGGCATGCAATGGACGTCCGACCTCTACATCGGCAACCTCCCCAACGGCGGGCGCGGCTGCGACAACAGCGAGACCTACAAGTGCAACGCGGTCAGCACCGCGCCGCACCCGGACCATGACAACGCCGAGGTGGTGGTGCCGGGTTCCGGCGCCCTGCACACCAACGAATTCAACTACGGAGACACGACCTACACCGTGGAGGAGCTGTCCCTGCGGAGCGGCGTGCTGCGCATGAGGCTGGACAAGGACGTGCCGGAGACCCTCCAGCGAAACGGCTACCTGGAGACCCGGGTGCTGCGGCGCTTCCAGGCCTCGCACTGGTTCCGAACGGTGGTCAACTTCGCCGACGACGTGAACGCCGACCCCAAGGTGCTGGAGTGGAACAACGTGAACGGCCACTGGGAGGGCCAGCTTGACGGACAACAGCGGACGTCCGTCACCCTCTACGGCCCAGGGCCGGAACGACAGCAGCAGGTCGAAATATCCGCTCCGGCCGAGGCCTTCGAGGGCACCAAGGTCAAGGTGCGGGTCACCCTCCAGCCCGAGGACACCCCGACCCGGGTGAGCCTGGCCCTCCGGGGCAGCGCCCGCTACGGCGAGGACTACTGGCTGAGCGGCGCCGGGGTTGACGTCTTGAGTGACGAGTTGGCCATCGCCCATCTGAACTTCCGCGCCGCGGGCGCGCTCCAGGAGAGGTTCTTCCAGGAAGTCACCCTGGTCATAAACGGGGACCCGCTGGCAGAGAAGGCCGAGACCATAAGCATGGTCGCTGAAATAGTATCCCAGTCCACCGGCGATGACCCGGACTTTCCCGATGTGGTCACGCCGGAATGGTTGGAGCACCGGACCACCGCCGCATCCCTGACCATCCCGGAGAACGCGGGCCGGCCCACCGGCCTGGCCATGGGCACGGTCAGTGCAGAAGGGGCCGCCACCGTGAATTGGGTGCCTCCCACCGGAGACGGGGCTGCTCCCACCGGTTACGAGGTCCAGTACAAGCAGAGCGGCTCGGACACCTGGCTTGACGCCGGGACTGCGGCGCAGGCAGACGACGTCTGGTCCGCCACGCTGAACGTGCAGGACTTCACGGGAGGGAACAGGGGCTGCCAGAGCAGCACTTCCAACTCGGCGGTCCAGCAGTGCAGCAGGTTGGGCACCCTGTCCGACAACACCTTCAGCCTGGGCGATTTGGACTACACCATCAGCGAGATCTTCAACAACCGCCTGTCGGACAGACTGGAATTCAAGGCCGGGACCGGCGTCGGCAACGCCTACAACGTGAGAATCAACTCGTTTTTCGAGGACCTCCTGCTGTACGCGGACGGTGAGGGCTTCGCCTTCGAGGACCTGAACCCGAATACGCGCGGCGCGACCTGGAAGGTCGGCCCTGAATGGCGGGAATGGCAGCCCGGCGACACGGTGAGCCTGCGGCTGGCGCCGCTCCCGTCGCACGAGCTCAGCGGCCTGAGCTCCGACATGGGCTACGACGTGCGGGTCCGGGCCACCAGCGCCGCAGGTCCCGGCCCGTGGACTTTGCTGGACCGTCCCCCCGGCCCGCCCAGCAGGCTGGAGTTGCAGAGCCTCAACTTCCCGAACGTCCCTGGCGCCCAGCTGAGGGGCCGCCAGCTGTCCGTGCGGTTCTGGGAGCCCCGCGACACCGGCTACCCCAGCGACGCCATCACCGGCTACGAGATCCAGTGGCGGCCCGATAGCAGCACCAGATGGCGTACCAGCAGAGCGACACCCTCCGACGTATTCACGAGCGCCTTTAGGGGGAGCGAGATTCAGCACGACGGCATGCAGGTCTGGATCGGGGTGCAGAACGACGGCGTGCATCACGTGCGGGTAAGGGCGGTCAACGCCGTTGGCCCCGGCCCGTGGGTAACTGCGGACACCGCGCCGCCGGAAGAGGCGCTGCCCCAACCACCGGCGAACGCCATCTGGAGCGCTACGCTGACGGTGCGGCCGATGACAGCCGTTCGAGGCTGCATTGCGCTATCCACCATCGATACCGATAAATGCAGCACGGCGACGACCTTGACCGACAACACCTTCACCACGGGTGGCGTGAACTACAGGGTCAGCGATATCACCTACAACCCCTTTTCGAAACTACTCCAATTCCATTTCGTCGCCGAGGGTTCCACTACTATCGTGCAAACCTCGGATTGGCACGGATACCTGCTGTACGTGGACGGTGTGGAGTTCGCCTTCAGGAAGTCGGGCTTTCAGATACCGACCTGGGTAGTCGACGATTTCACGTGGGACATCGGCCAAAAGGTGCGTCTGTGGCTGGTCCCGCGTCCCCCGGACCCGCCCAACCGCATCGTGCTGCGGCCCGGCCACGACGAGTTCATGGCCAACTGGTGGCCGCCCTCCGGTCCCCGGACGGACGCCAAGGGCAACGTCCTGCCCGGCGGCGACGCGGACTCGGGCGGCGCGGGGATCCACCACTACCAGGTCCGCTACACCCTTGGGAGCAACTTGGGCTCGGACGGCTGGAAGATCCGCACCGCCAACCCTGGGGACCACCATGCCCGCGTCACCAGCCTTGAGCCGGGCACCCGCTACCGGGTGCAGGTCCGGGCCGTCAGCGACTCCGGCGCCCCCGGCCCCTGGTCCCTCACCCACCTGGTCGATACCTATGCGGAGCAGTATTTCTATCTGCATGCCGACCGCACCACCCTCACCGAGGGCGGGGCCTCGGCCACGGTTACGGTGTCCATCCCCTTCGTTTGGACCCAGAACGGGGGGACGCACGTGAGCGTCAGCCCCTGCTCCGGCGTCAGGGAGCCGGTGGCCGATTGCGACGCCGACTTCACCGTGAACGGCTTCGAAGGCTACTTCGCCCAGGGCGGTCCGGCGCAGAAGACCTTCACCGTAAGCGCGGTGGCCGACGGTGAGGGCGAGCCGGCAGAATACTTCGTCATCGAGGTCAGCGGCCAACACATTGACGCCAGCGACTCCGACAACAATGTGGGCGGCTGGTCGGAGGCCCTCTTCTTCACCATCCCGGCCAGCGACGGGGGTGGCCAGGGAACGCAGAACTCCCCCGGCTCCGGCGACTCGTCCCAGGGGTCCGAGGGCGACACGGGGGCGGTGCCCGACCCGGGCCAGCTTGAGCCCTACAACGTCCAGGTCACCCCCGGCGACGGCACACTGACCGTCACGTGGAGCGTCGCGCCCCGCGACGGCTTCGAGAACGACCAGATCAGGCACGCCCTGCGCTGGAGCCAGGTCTCCGGCGTCTGGGCCAACCCGCCGGACCCGTCCGGCGGAGGCCGTGAGGACGGCCTCTCCGTCGAGGGCGGCGTGACCAGCTACGTCATCACCGGCCTGACCAACGACGTGGCCACGGGCGTCTTCGTCCGCTCCTTCACCGGCGGCAGCTACTCGGAGCGCAGCGAGCACTCCAGCCAGTGGGTGCGCATCAAGGGCGACAACACCACGCCCACCGCCGGACAGCCGCCCCAGCAGCAACAGGCGACGCCCACGACCTACTCGGTCACGCCCACGGCCACGGCCGCCGAGAGTTGGAGCGCCCTCCTGACCGTCACCCTCAGCGAGGCCGCGCCCGCGGGCGGGGTGCAGTTCACGGTGACGGCGGGCTACTCCGGCTCCGCCGACAGCGCCGACGTGGGCGCCATCGCCTCCCCGGTCACCGTGCCGGAGGGCAGCGACACCCTGCAGATCGCCGTGCTCACCGTGGACGACGCCGTGGACGAGGACGACGAGACCTTCACCGTGACCGTAGCCGCCGTCACCCAGGGCTGGGACCCGGCGGCCGGCGGCGACGACACGGCCACCGTCACCATCACCGACGACGACACCGCAGGGGTGACCGTCACCCCCACCAGCCTGAACATCGCCGAGGACGGCAGCGCCAGCTACTCCGTGGTCCTGCACAGCCGGCCCACGGACGATGTGTTCGTCCTCCCCCTGAGCAACGACGACGGCGCGACCCACGACGCCCTGCCGTTGGTCTTCTCCCCGGAGAACTGGTACACGCCCCAGACCATCACCGTCAGCGGCGCGGACGACGCCGACGCCGGCGACGAGAGCGTCGGCATCACCCACGAGGCCAGCAGCGGCGACCCCAGGTACCACCGCATCCCCGTGGCCTCGGTCTCCGTGACGGTGACCGACGACGACACCCCGGCCCAGGAGGAGCAGCAGCAACAGCAGCAGTCGCCCGCCGACGAGAACGCGATTTGGTCCGCCACGTTGACCGTGCATTCGAGCAACCATGGCCGTGGTTGCATCGACGTGGGGGCCGGACGCTGCAGTGGAGGAGTAGGGCTGACGGACGACGACTTCAGCTTTGAAGGCTCGACGTACACCGTTGCAAAGCTCTTCTACGGAGTGAACGCCCTCAACCTGTACTTCGACGCGGCCATCACGGATGAGCTCAAGACGCTGACGTTGCACGTCGGCGACGCGCAGTTCCCCCTGAGCAGCGCGCTGATCCCATCCAACAAGCTGCAGCGGGCGAACTGGCCAACCGCCGACCCGGGCTGGTCGGCCGGAGACACGGTGCAGGTGAAGCTCACGCGGACCGCGCCCGCAGAGCCGCCGGCCCAGGAGGAGGAGGAGCAACAGCAACAACAGCAGACCCCTGCCGAGTCGGAGCCGCCGACGCCGGGCCAGCTTGAGCCCTACAACATCCAGATCACCCCCGGCGACGGCACCCTGACCGTGACCTGGACCGTCGCCCCGCGAGACGGGTTCGACAACGACCAGATACGCCACGCCCTGCGCTGGAGCCAGGAGCCGGGCGTCTGGGCCAACCCGTTGGACCCCAACGCCGGAGGCCGCGAGGACGGCATCGCCGTGGAGGGCGGGGTGTACACCTACACCATCACCGGCCTCCAGAACGGCGTCGCCACCGGCGTGTTCATCCGCTCCTTCATCGGCGGCAGCTACTCGGAGGGCAGCGAGCACTCCAGCCAGTGGGTGCGCATCAAGGGAGACGAAACCACGCCGCAGGAGGGGCTGTAGGAGTGGAGCAACGAACCGGAACCGGAGCGGGGCGGGCGCGGCCCGCCCCGCTCCGCACGTGAGGAGGACTATCGGAAATGATCGGCAGAGAAGCAGGCAGGATGGCCGCCGCCCTCGGAGCTTCCGTAGCACGGAAGTTCGGGGGGGGGGGGGGTAACGCCCCCTTCCTCGCCGGAAGCCGGGAAGGAGGCACTGATGCTCGCGAGACAGCCCCGCAGTGCATCCCGCGCGGGCCGTCAAAGTCCGTTCGTGCTGAGCCTGTCGAAGTACGGACGGACCCTGCCGCTCCTGCTGGCTGCCCTGGCCCTCCTGACCGTCCTCCTCGTCCAGCAGCCTCCCACGGCCCGGGCCCAGTCCTCCGTCCCCTCCGCCCCGGCCATCGACGAGTTCTACCGTATCCACACCGGCTACGTCCTCTACTGGTGCGACGTTGCAGACTGCGGCCGCCGCGACACGTCCGTCACCAAGTACGACGTGCAGTACAAGCTGACCACCGCGTCCTCCTGGACATCCGCAACGAGCGTCACGGGCACGCCGCCGCTGCAGGCCACGAGGATCACTGGCCTGACCACCGGCTCCACGTACGATGTCCGCATCCGCGCCGTCAACGCCAGCGGCAACAGCGCCTGGACCTCCGAGACCGCGTCGGCGGCGGTCTATGTACAGCCCAACCTGCCGGACTCGCCCTTCAACCCCACGGTCACGCCGGGTCCGGGCTCGCTGGCCCTCTCCTGGACCGCGCCGGCCCACACGGGCGGGCGGACAATCAACAGCTACGTCATCCAGATCAACCCGGTCGGGGAGTCCGCGACCACCATCCGGACCCCCACCGCCGCCACCAGCTACACGGTCACCGGCCTAATGGGCGGAACGGAGTACGAAATCCTCATCAGCGCGGGGTTCGGGACCAACCAGCGGGGTTGGGCGACGCACTACATCTCCGGCACGCCGCAGGCAGACCCGCTCTCCGTCGGCGATTGCGACCGCGTAAACAACACCGCGACGCCGCCGACCAATCCCGCCATCACCGGCGCATCCGTCTCTGGCACCTCGGTCACCCTCAGCTGGAACCCGCCCGCCGATTCCCACGGCCACCCGGTGACCAACTACATCGTGTACGTGTACAAGGCGGACGAGACGCTGAGGTCGGCGAGGTATTGGGACTTCCTGGGCCACGAAAACGCCGCGACGACCTACTCCGAGACCCTCACCGGGCTGGAGGCGAACACGGCCTACGAGGCGCGGGTGCGGGCGCGCAACATCCTGGGCTGCCGCAGCGGGTACAGCGCCGTCGAGTCCTTCACCACCGGCGCGGGCGGTCTGTAGGAAAGGGAGCGATACGACCATGACCAACTACATTCGAGCGAGGTACAGATGATGTCACTACTATTGCGCGGCTCCCTCTCCCACTGGCGCCTGGCCCTGACCTTAGCTGTCCTGGCCGTACTCTTCGTCGGCGCGCCCCCGGCCCAGGCCCAGTCGACGCCCGCCGTTTCCTTCGAGAGCTCCGCCTACGTGGTCCCGGAGATCGACGGCCAGGTCGTCATCTTCTATGAGGCGAGCGCCGCTGTCACCAGCGGCATCACCATCACGGTCACCGCCTCCGGCGGCACCGCCACCGCCGGCAGCGACTACACCGGAACGTCGTGGACGCCTAGCATTCTCAGCGGGGGGACCGACGGCTTGTTCTCCATCCCCATCACCAAGGATGACTCCTACGGGGAGGGGGCCGAGACCTTCACCCTCACCATCTCTGCGGGGACCGGCTACACCGTGGGAACCCAGGGCACCGCCACGGTCACCATCCTCGACTCCCCGCCCGGAGCCATCTGGCACTCCCGGCTGACGGTGCAGTTGCTCACCTCAACAGTCTTTGGCTGCACCTCCGGCAGCAGCACTCCGGCCAAAAATTGCAACACGGAGACGACGCTCACGAGCCATAGGTTCATTCTGGACGGAACGGATTACACCGTTGCGGGCATAGACGTCGGCACTACCGCGGCCAACTTCCTGAGTTTCGGAATCTCAAGCACACTGCCCGAGGCCATCCAGGACTACACGCTACAGGTGGGCAGCGCGCAGTTCCCCTTTGGCAGGGCTACTACCAGTTCAGATGGACAGAGGGAGGATTGGCGAAACTCCGGCCTGACCTGGGCGGCAGGCGACGTGGTGGACCTAATCCTGCTGCCGTCGGTGGGGTCGGAGCGCGGCGATTGCGACAGGATACGCACCTTAAACAACACCCCGACGCCGCCGGGCCGACCCTCCGGCGTCAACGCCATCAACGTAGAGGCTACCTCGGCGGTCCTGGAATGGGACCCCTCCGCCACGACGCCTGACGGGGGTTCCGTGACCAACTACATCGTGTACGTCTACCCGGCGGACGAGACGTTGAGTTCGGCGAGGGCGTGGGACTTCCTGGGCCACGAAAACGCCGCGACGACCTACTCCGAGACCCTCACCGGGCTGACGGCGAACACGGCCTACGAGGCGCGGGTGCGGGCGCGCACCATCCTGGGCTGCCGCAGCGGCCTCAGCGTCCCCATGACCTTCACGACCCTCACCGGCGGTCTGTAGGAAAGGGAGCGAGACGACCATGACAGGCATAACTCGCAATGCACGATTCACTGCGGCGCTCCCGGCGCTGCTGCTGACAGTCGCCCTCATCCTCTCCGCCTGCGGCGGCGGGGACGAGGGGCTGACCCGCGCCGAGGTGGAGGAGATAGTGCGGGCGGAAGCGCCCCAACCGGAGCAGGGACTGTCACGCGCCGAGGTCGAGGAGATCGTCCGGGTGGCCATCGCCTCCATCCCGTCCAAGTCCGCCCCCGCCGAGTACACCCAGCACTTCGTCGAGAGCGCCATCGCACGGTACGACGCCCGGGGCCTCGAAGCCACCCTCGCCCACTACAACAGCCCGCAGAGCATCGACGGCCAGTGGTACGTCTTCATCATCGACGAGAGCGACCTGGTGATCGGACACCCCGACCCGGAACGCCTGGGCCTGGACGTGAAGGGCTGGGTGGGCACCGACCTCAACGGCTACGAGTTCGGGCCCGAGATGCTGTCTGCCACCGAGGACGGCAAGTGGGTCACCTACGTCTACCGCAACCCGGAGAGCGGGGGCATCGGCTCCGGCGACTTCGAGCTCAAGAACGTCTGGGTGGAAAAGCACGACGGGCTGCTCTTCGCCTCGGGCTGGTACATCGACGCCGACGAGTTCACCAGGATGCTGGTGTCGCTGTCGGTGGACAAGTATCGCGAGGTCGGCTTGGCGGGAACGATGGCCTACTTCGCCAGTCCGGGGAGCGCCCTGGCGGGCCTGGAGGAAGCCATAGCCTACTACAACGCCGCCGAGACGGTGGACGGCCACTGGTTCGCCTTCATTGGCGGGCCGGACGGCAAGATCGTGGGGCACTCCGACATCTCGAAGATCGGCGGTGACACCCACGACCTGCTCGGCGGAGAGTCCTTCGTCGCCAGCGAGGACGGCGTCTGGGTGGAGTCGGAGTCGCTGCGGGTATTCGTGGCCGGTTATGACGGCTACGTCTTCGGCTCTGGCTGGAGCCAAGATGAGTAGGACCGATGGGGGAACGGGCCGAAGCGCCGCTCGAATCTCCCGAACGCAAAGAAGGCCGCATACATCGACGGCGGGGGACCGCTGACCGCATTGCGACTGGGGTCGTATACGGGACCGTGCAGGAGCAGAACGCATGGACAAGAAAACGAGACCGGCAACGCAATCGCCGTCCGCCAACGCAGCGGGCGACGAGGCTGCGCGCCTATTCGGCGAGAAGCCCCCGGGCAACTACGTCGTAGCTGGCCGGTTGAACCGCATCTACCGCTTCCCGGTCGGCCATCTGGGGCTGCTCACGGTCGGGTTCCGTATCACGAACCGGCCCGGCGAGAAGTGGACCGCCCGCTTCAATCGATTCAAAAGAGGCGAACGCCGCGCCATCGAAGCGGCCACCCGCACGTTCTGTGCGGCGTTCCGGGGCTTCCACCCCGCCGGGAACCCGCGCGTCGTCGTCTCCTCGGTCTCTTCAGGGCAAAATATTGTGCAATACGACACGCCGGCGTCGACACTGGCGTCCGCGCTTGCACGATCCCGCGGCTGGGAGTGGCTTCCGCATCACATCACCAAGGATCGGCATCCCAGACTCACCGGCATCGCCTCCGCGGCCGAGCGGGACGCCACCGTGGACGGGGTGTACCTGGCTGCCCCCATCGGAGGCGAGCCCGACCTGGTGATCGTCGTCGACGACTTCTGCACGCGGGGCGCGACGCTCGCGGACATCGCCCGTGCGATCCAGGAGTCCAACCCCGGGGTGGAGTAGAACTATGACTGATGAACAGGCCCGTCTAGTCAAGAAATCCCAAGACCTGATGAGCGAACTGGTGTGGCGGGCACCCGATGAAGAACTCGCGGAGATGGCCGATCAAGCAACTGAAAGCCCTCAGCGTTTCATTCACCTAATCAACAAGGAACTGCAAATTGTCTGTAGCGGACAACCTATCGTCTCGATGGCCCCGTCTACTCTGGCGGGAAATATCCAGGTAGGGGCGTCGAGATTCGGAAAAGACCCGGAGATGCTATTCATCACGTCTAGGGCCAGGCGTTCATCCTGCGCCCGGTGTATCTACATTTTCAACGAGGATATGAAGTACGCCCGGGGAGAGATAGGGGAGGCATGTATGGGCCTCTTTAGGGTGATGGGTATTCTGGGCGGTTTCGGGGGCGTAGTGGCCCTAGTAGTGCTGGCAATACTCTGGCTGACCTAATTGCTGGGGGAGAGGCGCCTGTATCAGGCTGTGTTAATTCCGGGAGGAAGATGGTATGACTTTTGAAGCCTTGGTAGATGCACTGAGCAACATGTACGCGAAGGGCAAGGGACGTCGGGAGGCCACTGTCGCGCTCACGCTGTTTGGCATACGCTATGCCTCGGCGATAAGGGGACTGCGAGCAAAGTCAGTGGCGGTTGGTGTGGATAGCCTGTTGCGGAACGCTCAAATAGGGCCGAGCCACGAGACTAGCATCCGGCTGGGGATGCAACTGTCGGCATACGTGAAATACAGACCGGACGCTTTCGAGAAATGGTAGTGAGGATGCGATGAGGGAGTTGTACGGAATGGTGAACAAGGTCCGGGATTGGCGGCGGGAGCTCAGGCGGTTCTTTGGTGTGCTGGCTATAGCGTGGGCCGTACAGGACTCGTTGCTACTGTACAGGCGCAGGGTTTGACATTCATTGAGAGCTTGGCTTATCACCAATTGCGTCCTCGTTATGCTCATGGGGGTCTTTGTCCTGGGCGTGGGCGTATTTGTGTACGTGTCTTTAATGGAGTGAACCGTGAGATTTGAGATAAAGGGGCTGGAGCGGTACAAATACGGCTCAATGACTTTGTCAAAGTCGTTATTAGTCAGTGAGGAGCTAAAAGGAGATGTGCGCCTGGTGGTCAAATATGGCTTTAACCGTAGGGCGTCTACACTATTGTTGACTCCGAAGCAGGCGCTTGAGGTTGCGAGACGGCTAGTTCAGATAGCAGAGTTGAGCTTGGCCGACGATGGCAGCGCATGAATTCGCAGGTATGATCCGGAAAATTTAGCATGAGGATTAGGAAAAAAGACGGCCGAAAGGGCCGCGCTTTTAGGCGACGCCGACACAACGAAAAGAGCCTCGAACAGAGATATTGCACAAGAAAGAAGGCCTACCGGAACAGGGAAGAGGCCGAGGCGAGGGTGGAGCAGTTAATGCGGGACACCGTCTACCTGCCGGAGAGCCCCGAGCCGGAGGTCTACCGGTGCCGCAGGTGTGGCAGCTTGCACGTGGGCCACACGCGGGCTTGGTCTAGCTTCACCGGTGTTTACAGGCGAGGTTAGTCTAGGCATAGCGTACTACCAGTCTCGATGAGGGCAAAGACAACCTTATATGGAATTCTGTGCGTCGGGTTCGTGCTTCATGCCTGTACCATACTGCCAATGCAATTGGGCCCTAATAACACAAGCCTCGGGTCGGCAGATTCAACATCGGTCCCCACCCGTGAACCGTGTATCCCCAGAACCGGGCCGACGGCTTACCAATTAGCCCGGAAGCAATGGTTGGAAAACGAGTTTGCGAAAAACCGGAGGTACCGGCCCGAACAGGTCTATCATGGCTGTGGCGTTCATCAGGCCGTCGTTACCGTGGTGCGGGTCCCAAATGACCTGACGGACTTGGAAATGTTCCTGGGCTACAAGGTCACTGCCGAGGACAGGGCCTTGTTTCGCAAACACCCGTTTTACGCGACAGCTAAGGTGATTCAGGGCGAGAGGTTTGCATGGATATGGAGGGAGGGGGCGAGTGTATACCTGAAGGAGCAGGGAGCAAAGCCTAATTGGTGGACATGCGATGAGCAAGCGGGACCTCGGCTCATCCGCAACCGAGACATCCCCCTGCTCAAGTCTCGGGCAAGGGGGCTTTTTCTTAGGAAGGATCACAAAGGAGAAGACTTTATGGAGCGTTTGGGGATGAAGTGGACTACGCCAAGATCGTCAAGGACATTAGTGATGATCTGTCTGTGAGGAGCGAGATTGTTTTTGGCGACCCTGATTGGGATCACATCTCTACTAGCTTGGTGGAGCAGCAGAACCTCACGATTCGAATGAGTCTAAGGCGATATGCTCGGAGGACTAATGCTCACTCAAAGAAGTTCGAGAACCATCTTCATGCCCTAGCCCTGTACTTCACCTGGTACAACTGGATGCGAGTGCATGAGACGTTGAGGACGACACCGGCAGTGGCGGCAGGGTTGACGGATGATGTGTTGGACTTGGAATGGCTGTTGGAGCGTATTGACCTGAAAGACGCGACAATTCTAAATGGAGAGGCAGTTACTTACGACGAAGAGTTTGGCCCCGTGATTGGGTCGCCAGTCGTAAGCACTGCCTCTCTTTAATTATCGGCAGTTCGCGAATTAGGAGGGATTATGAAGATAGAGTGGTCGTCGCCTCAGATAGAGTTGGCGAGTGGTACAGGAGAGGATACATCCACATATCGCATTGTCTGGTCGCCTGTTCTGGCAATTGAATTATTAGATATGTTTCCTGATGGAGTGTTTTTGATTTTTAAGGATGGAATACAGCAACCAGCAGGATTCTCCTTACTAAGAAGTGTAGTTGAGTTTTTAGACACTTTGAAACCTGATGAAGATTTTGGTGAGGCGTATCTAAAGTTCGGAGAAATCAAAACTTAGGAGAAGGTCATGGACGAAGAAACTAAGGTCGTCGAGTTACTGATCGCGAAGACGGAAGCTGGTGAGGTCGAATGGAATACGCCAGTGAATGAGCCGCCTATATGGTCTAGTATATTTGGCTCGTGTAGGTTTAAGAGCCATCCTCATGCCCTTATTCTTTGGGATGAGGATAATCGGGCAACAAGAATCGAAGATGAGGTGTTGATAATACGTCTCAGGGAAACCCTTATAGACAAATATCCTCCGGCTTCATTAACTGAAAAGCAGAGACTTCAAAACATTATTGATTGCTTAGAGGATGACAAAAATTCAAACTGAGACAGTACCGAAATTTCCACCCAACGAAATTCCTAGAAAACTCCGTCTCGAAATCGCGATTGAATCCCTTGAAGCCGATAAAAGTTCAAACTGATACAGTACCCAATAGTCGGTCTGGTCCTTCTCGTCCTCGGAAACATCCAGTTTCTAGGCTGGCTGGTTGATAGGAAGCGGTGATGAAGCCGCTCCTGTTGATAGCCGCCATCACCCTGATCGTCATCGTGACCTGCCTGATAAGCACTCGGTCCATAGAGAAAAGAGATGCCGCGGACGCCGCCTGTGCCGCTGCCTCGGAGAAGGCGACCTACTCTGAGGACCTGGCCGAAATGAGAGAGGGCATGGCCTACTTCCGAGAGCACTGTACCTGGGACGGATCGTGGCCCGTGGCCAAGTAATGGATACTTTCGTACATATATCCCTTAAAGTGAATAATTGCTTCGTGAGAAATGGATTGGTAGACCATGAGGTCATATTTGATATGTCGCACAAGACTCTTGATCGTGTTGCTGATAGTTGTTTTCGCTAGCGGATTCTTGGCTAGTTGTGCGGATTATGAAGCCACTGCTCTGGCAGTCAACAGGGCAATGGCCTATCAAGACAAGGCCGAAGCCCTAATACGCCGATTCGAGGAAGTAAACGCATTGTTAATGAGGGAAGATGGGTGGCGGAAGGATTATGAGCTAGAGGTTGATAACCTGTGGGCCTGGTCGGTCCGTGATAGGCGCGAGAGAAGCTATGATCTGTATCAGACGTGGACGACCGCGACAAATAGGATGCATGATATTCATCTAGATTTTAAGGGATTGATTCCACCTGCCGGGTATCGAACTTTTCAGCGATTCACCGAGGAATGGATGGAAGTGGTTGTAGCTAGGAGGTGGCAGGCAACATACTATGTGGGGGAATACCTTCTCTTTGTCGAGGAAGTTAGGTATGCCCCGGGTGAAGTCAGAGGTCTCGGCTCTATGACTGTTGATGAAACCATCACTGCCCTTACTACAGGAACGAATAAGCCTCCCGATGAGGAGTCTATTGAGAGGTTGTCTGAGCACAGGGATCGACAGTTAGACGCAGCTCGTATATTCGACGAGCTGCAAGCGACTGAGAGTCGGTTCAAGAAGCGAACTGAACAAGAACAGCTAAACACGTTTCGCTAATTGCGCCAATTAATCGATACGGCGGGTGCAAGAACTGCCACAAGCCTGCCCGTCGGCCGCCGTAACCCAATAAGCAAGGCCTTTGAAATTCACACAAGGGGCTCGGGTTAAGCGACGTGCGGAGTGGTAGGTTCCAAACAGATACCGCTATCCAGGAAGCCTAGCCTATTCGGCATGGGGCTTGCGATGGCCTAAATGGGAATCATGTTCCCGTAGCATTTTCACGTGGTCTTGAGTAGCCTAATCATCACTCGTACACTCATGGTGCTTCGTCATTATGACGTATAACGAATCTGGGGATGGGTATGCCCCTACCCCTAGCCACGAAACCGACTAACGATAAGGAAGGACACATTTATGGAGGCGTGAGAAAGCGACACTTCCAAAACGCAACAAAGGCCACACAGCGATTGATCGGGCAGCCCTCCTAGTCCTGCCTCCGGTCCTGGCCTAGTTCCTGTGCCAACCGGACGGCAAGCTGTCGGCAGTCTTCCGCGTCACCTAGTTGGCCCTCGTCCTCGAAGTTCTGGACCATGACCTCCAGGATGTCTTCGGCGAGCGGTATCGACAGGACCTTGCACTCCTGGCAGACGGCGCCGACCTCACTGCCGCGCAGCCGGTCCTCCAGGTAGCCCCTTATACCCCTTCGCTCAAGGTAAGCGGTATCCCTAAGACAGAGGGACTGCTCCATTGCGGCACCCTCGTCGAACAGATGCATCTCGAACACTTCGTGTGTAGTCAACTGAAAACTCCCTTCGGTTTCCATGATCGCCTTCAGTGGATTGAAGCTGTGGAGTCTCATCATTTTTCTTTCCTTCCTGATTTTGCCTCAAATGCAAAAGGGGCTCACATAGGGATTCGGGCGGGGGAGACCATCGCCGTAGATGCGACGGCCTCCCCCGTACTTATGGGGCCGGTGTCCGGTATCGACCTCCTCCCGGGGAGCTACCCCTAGAACAACTGCAGCGTCTGCTGCTGCGCCTGCTCAATCTCCGAGTCGGGGGGTGCTGAGTCCTGGGCCGTCCCCTTCTGTCGTCGGTTGCGCCGCTTGGCCGGGGGAGCCGGCCGTATGTAGGCGGGATACTTGGGAGCCTCCTCCCACCTGGCCCTGGCCCGCTCGGTCACGGCAGGGACCTCATGGGCCAGCCCCGGCAGGTCATGGTCCTCGAAAGTCTCGATGTGCGGGTCCGCCGAGGGCCGCTGCACCCCGATGATGGCCCGACCCCCTTTGACGGACACGACGACCTTCAGGTCATCAGAAGGGGCGATGTCGTTTCCGCCATCATCGGAACCCTGCGGGTCCTGCTCGGCCATGTTGCCGGGCACCTGCTTTTCTGCGCCGCCGGTACCCTGTTGCCCTGCGGCCCCTTCAACCTCGGAGCCATTCGCTTCGACGATCGAGGCGGATGCGTCGTCCACTGCATCGTCGAAGAGACTGTCGGCAGCCCCCGGAGCCTCCGGGCTGGTGATTTTCGTTCCGACCTCGTCAGCCATTTTCTACTCCTTTTCTATGTTTCACTTCTGACCGTTCCGGACCCGGCCGTTAGGCTGCCAGTGGAGTCGTCCTCTTGATCTCGCCGAGGGTGGTCGGTTTCCAGTAGAGGTCACGCTCGACGGCGGGAACGCCGCCGAAGACGGTCGTTTCCGCCAACTCTGTCAGGTCGAAGTACCCGATTTCGCTCTCGAACCCCTCGACGAGTCCGAAACACAGGCCGTTCTCCGCATCCCACTCGGTGATGTACCAGGTCCAGCCGTTGTAGGGGCTGAAGAGCTTGGCCCGAGCCACGACCTCGTCGTAGTCCTCGACGTTCTCGTTAGCCCCGATCGCGGGGATAGTGTCTCCCAGTTCCTTTGTCATGAGCTTGTGCCTGCGAAGCCCGCTGTTGGGGTCCTGCCAGATTGTTGTAGTCATGATTTCTCCTTTCATATCTCTACTATCCGAATGGGTTTGATTGCGCCGATCACTCGGCGTCCAGCCCCATCACCCGCGCCACCGCCTCCGGTGTGACGTAGGATGGGGTGACCGTGCCCAGGTCCATGTCCAGGTAGAGGGCCATGAAGGGGCAGGTGCCTGCCGCCATGCGGCGGACCACCTGTAGGACCAGGGACGCCATCATCTGGTTGATGGTGGGGTCCTGGTCGGTGAGGTCCAGGGCGGCGGCGCAGTCTACGTCCGGCGGCCTGGTGGAGACTGCCGTCAGCAGGTCGGGCCGCTGGAGCGTGGGCGCGGGGGCCAGGTGGCAGGTCTCGCCGGTAAATGGCGATTCTTCCAGCTCGATCTTCTCGGCGACGTTGCCGATGAGCACCTGTCCCCAGTTGGTGTCGTTGCCCGCGTCGATGAGCCAGCGTCGCGGGTCTCCCGGCAGGCACTCGGCCATCGCCCTGCGTGCGGCGGCATTGTCGGCACATCCTATGATGAGGGAGTCCCCGTAGGAGGGAAGGCCGGGGTAGCGGGGCTCCTCCTCGCGGAAGGGGTATACCGAGTAGCCGACGCGGCGGTTGTAGGCCCGGGCCAGCCGGTCGGCCAATGCCTGGCTCTTGAACTTCCCGACGTCTCCTGCATAAAAATTCTGGCGCAGCAGGTTGTGGGGCTCCACCCGGTCGTGGTCGACCAGGACGATGGTGGCCTGCCGACCCTGGAAGAGGCGGCAGAGGCCCTCGGCGACGAACCCTCCCGTCCCGCCGCAGCCGACCACCGTTATCCAGGGGTTGTCCAGCAGGAATGCGTTGTCCAGGTGGTAAGGCATTCGAACACCTCCTTGTCTGTTGATTTATTTGAATCCCGCTCTGCGCCCGCCAGCCGGAGGCCGGGAACCGGCCCGTCGAACACGTCGCGCCACTCCACCGGGGCAAAGTGGCCGTAGACGCCGACCCGCAGGCGCACCTCCGGTTGAGGCTTATCGAGGCGTCCCACGACGCCGTAGACGCGAAACCCCCGCTCGTCGCCGTCGTCGGTGCCAGAGAAGAAGGCCCGCGAGGTCCCGTGGGAGTGGAACTCCGCCACCACCCCGGCGGGCGGGGTGTATTCGAGGGACGTGGCCGTCCCCTCCTGTGGCGGGACCACCAGCCGGTAGGAGTCCCCGTCCCTGCGAACGGCGAACAACCGCTCGGTGTCAGGGTCGTCCAGGAACCAGCGCAGCCCCACCCCGAACAGGCCTGCCGGTATGGGGCCGTGGACGAGATCCACCTTCTCCGAGATTGGCGCCAGACCCCGCACCTCGCAGTGTGCGACCCGTATCCGGGCCGTGAGGGCTGCACTCCGGGACTGGACGTAGACGCCGCCCGACCCCAGGACGTAGTCGTATCCTATGCCCTGTGATCCGGACAGCCCGGTGGGGTAGTTGACCAGGTGGCCCACCGGACTGAGTGCGTCACCAGCGGTATCCAAGCCGTCTCCCCTCGGAGACCGCCATGGCGTGGGCCACGGTGCACTGGGGAACCAGGTCCTCAACCGGGTACTGGGGTTTTCCATCGAGCTCCTCCCATAGCGCTTGAAGGTTGTCCGGGTGCTTCTTCGACCGGTCGCGGGAGTCTCCCGTGAGGGAGAAGAAGGACCGGAAGAAGGATTCGGGAATCTGGCCGACCTCCTCCGGGAACCTGTGGCTTCCGGGGCAGACCCGCCCATCGCTGAAGACGTTGAAGGCGGGCATCCGGTAGAGCTGCTGGTCCGGGTCGGTCGGCCTGCTCAGGGCGGCGTAGACCCAGGGCGCCCGTGCCGGTGAGCAGACGAAGACCAGCCCCGGCATGGGTAGCCTGAGCCGGGCGGGGGCCTTGAACGCCTCCCGCTGCAGGGCTACGGGCCAGACCTGGGGAGGACGCCAGAGGGCCACCGAACGCCCGGTCTCCCCCTGGCACCACCAGAGGGACTCCTCCGGCAGCAGCCCGGAGGAGAACCCCAGGTGCCGGGTGAGGGCATTGGCGATACTGTCCGCCGACACCGTTCTGACCCATGTGGTGTCGTCCTCGAACCCCCGCATGAGGATGGTCTCGCCGTAGATCTCAAGCTGCAGCCTGAGCGGGTCCCTGGGCAAACTCGCCTCGCCCGGCAGGGACCACCGGGTCACATCCAAGTCTGTTGTCATCCAATGCCTCCTTTTCCTTTTCTTGCTTGGGCAGCCGTTCCAGTACGAAGTCCAGCAGCTCGGCGAAGCGGGCGGGGAGGTCCTCCTCCAGCCAGCCGGTCAGGGCGCACACCGAGTAGATGAAGGGGTCGGCCCGCCGCCACTCCTCGGTGGCCAGCCGGATGAGGTCGTCGTCCCACGGGTCGGAGAACCCGTTGTAGCCGCCGTCCTCATAGGTGAAGTCGAGGAAGAAGTTGCCGGTCTCGGCCCACATCCACGAGCAGGCCCGGGCCGCCGCCTCGAACTCCGTCCCCCTCAGCGCCCTCGTGAGGTCGTCCAGGGGTATGCCGCCCTCGGGTATCCGGATAAGCGTCTCCTGGGGAATGCGGGACGAGGCCGACTCCAGCCAGGCCACCCTGATGCCGTCGGGGCCGTCGTAGTAGATGTCGGCGGGCCTGGCCAAAAGGGCCAGGGCCGATATGCCCTCGCGGTATCCATCCCACATCCCGTGGACGCCCTCGTAGCCGAAGCCCATGAGGTCGTAGGGGATGCCGTTTCGCAGCCAGGACCAGGGCGGCTCCTCCCCCTCGGAATCGGCCCAGAAATCTATGAACGGGGCGTAGAGGGGGAAGTGCCGCTCTCGGAACAGCTCGGCGAAGCGCACCACCCTATCCCGTGCGTCGGGGGCGGACAGAACGTCCTCCGCCTCCCCGGGAAAGAGGCCGCGCACCAGGCCCGTGAACCAGGCGTAGTCGTCGGCGTTGCCGACCACCGATACCAGCTCCCGTAGCGACGGCGGACGCCGCAGGAGCAGGTCGGCCAGGCCGCTCAAGAGTGGAGGGGCTGCAGCTTCCATCTGAGCGTCTCCCAGAGGCGGCCCGTGGCCGAGGCGTAGTCCTGGGCCTGGGCGCAGGCCGTCTCCATCTCCTGCTGACGGGCGGCCGCGGCGTCCAGGTCTAGGGAGCCGTCGGGCCGTGTGAGCTCCGCCGTGAGCTCGATGATCCTTAAGGCCACCGGCGGCGTCTCCGCCAGCAGACCCGCAAGGGTGAGGTTGTCCATCTCTGCCCTCCTATGTTCCGGCGAGGATGGAGGCGCCCTTGGTTCCCACCCGCCGCTGGAATTCATGGACGGTGTCCTCTCCCCTCTTCGTCTCCTTCACCGAGGCGTTGGCTATCTCCCCGTAGAAGTCCGCCAACGTCGCCTTCACCTGGTCGACGCTCATGTTGGGGTCGGGGTCGGGGAACTCTCGGTCGTCGTATACGAATATCCGTGCCATCGGTCTTTCTCCTTTATGTGGGGTGTTTCCGGGTCTGTTGCCCTATGCGGGGGAGGACGCCGCTAGCCGAGCGGCGTCCTCCCTGTGAACTGCGGTCTAGCGCCCTGCGCCGACCGTCTCCTTCTCCCGTTCCTGCTCCATCGCCCACTCGAACATGGACATGGAGGCGGGCTGGGACTTCCCGTTGCGACCCTTCGGCTTAACCGGTTCCACGGCCAGGAACTGCGCCCAGGAGAACAGCGTCTGCCGGGGCTCCGATTCCCCGTCGTGGTGACCGTCGGTCCCGTTGGCCGGGACGAGCTCGACCGTCGGGCCGAGTCCGAAGGGGTCGTCGTGGTGACCGTTCCCGCTGCCGTTGACCGGGATGACTTCTGGCTCGGCCTCGACGGGCCTCCAGCCGTCGTCCACCAGCAGCTCCTCCGAGGCGGCCTCGGCGTTTCTCGCCCGGGCGAAGGCTTGCTCGACCGTCTCGCCACCGGCGTCCTCCCGGTCGCCGCTGACTATCTTGCGGGCCAGGGCCATCATCAGGTCGTCGCCGTCGTCGCCGTAAGCGGCCAGGCCGTCCTCGGGTAGCTCACCCTCGACGGCCAGGGAGCTTTGCAGCTTCTTGGCCACCAGCTTGAGGGCGTCGGCCTGGAGCGTGTTCCGGTAGGACATGAACACCACCTTGACCGGGCGGGTCTGGCCGATGCGCCACGACCGGCGGGACGCCTGCCTCATGACGTAGACCGAGTAGTCGGTTTCATACCAGCAGATGGTGGGGAAGTCGATGAGGTCCAGGCCGGTCTGCACCAGCCTGGGGTGGCAGACCATCACGTCGATGCCCTGCCCGACCTTCTCGGCCACCCACGCCTCCCGCCTATCCGGGGCCACGGCGTCGGCCTTCATAACCGCCGTCCTGAACCCGTGCCGGGTGAGGATGTCCTCCATCCGCCCGGTGATGTCCCGGGTCCCGGTGTGTGTGGCGTAGACCAGCACCCTGCGTCCCGCCAGCCGCTCGGCTGCCACCAGGTCCACCAGGGCCTTCTCCATGGGGTAGAGTTTCTCTTCGGACAGCGGTGGGACCTGTACGATGAGGTCGCCCGTCTGGGGGTCGAACACCGTCTCGCCCCTTGTGCAGCCGTCGGGGTAGGCCAGCAGGGTCTGCAGGTAGGTGGCAAGCAGCCGCTTGGATCCCTTCTTGAGGGCGTCGGACAGCTTTTTCCTGAGCTTCTCGAAGACCCGGTTGTAGGCCGTGCGCTGGGAGTAGCCCGTAAAGTCCTCCTCGGAGTCCATGTTGGAGAGGAGGATCTGCTCCTCGTAAGGAGGCAGGCCCGATGCCACGTCGGAGAGGCGCAGGAACACCGTGTTGCCGATGATGTGGAAGAGGGCCGAGGGCACCAGGCCCGGCCTCTCCCTGACCACCTTACGGTACCCTTTGCGGCGGCTGAGGCGCCCGTCCTCGGTGGAGTCGTCGTCGCCGTGGCTGATGGAGTGCTCCTCGAAGCCGTAGCGCTTGATCCAGCGCCCCTCCTCGGAGCGTCCGAACTGGGTCCTGATCTCGGGGGAGAACCTGTAGAGGAGGTGGAAGATGGTGGAGGAGTACCCTCCCAGCAGGGTGCCGGTGAGGCTGAGGGACCTGCCGCAGGCGTCGGCCAGGATGCCGGCGGCGATACCCTGGGCCGAGCCGCGGCCCTTGAATTCGTGGACTTCGTCACCGATCAGCAGGTCGAAGAAGCCCTTCATGTGGTGCTTCACGTAGTCGGAGAGGGGGTAGCGCCGTGGGCCGGAGTTGTCGGCCTGCCACAGGGGCGAGCCGCAGGCTTGGCAGGCGTGCTTGCGGCGGCCCAGGACCCTGTCGGTGAGGGGCACGCCGTCCTTGTCCGTGACCTCGGCGTTGCAGTCGGGGCAGCAGGGGAACCGCAGGGGCTCGCCCGTCTCCTCGTCCCGCACAAGCCTGAACTCGTAGGTTGCCCACCGGCGGACGACGGCGGCCTTCCAGCGGAAGGACAGCTTGGCCCGCTCCCTGGACATGACTGCGAACAGGGGGCCGACGCCGGTGACCAGGCGCAGCCTCTCCAGGTCGGTGATGGAGCCGACTATGACGGCCCTGGCGAAGGGCACCGTCTCCTCCACCTCCCGCTTCCACTTCCGCACCAGGTGGGGTGGGCAGAGGACCAGTATCCTCCTGAAGCCCGCCTTGTATGCGGCTGCAGTCCCTATGAAGGTCTTGCCGGTGCCCATCTCCCCCACCACCGTGGTGCCCCGGTGGGTCTGAAGGGAGAGGGCCGCACCCCTTATGGCGTCGGCCTGGGCCCCCAGGGGGGAGCGAAGCAGGGGAGGCAGGTCGTGACCGCTCTCGGGCGGCCTGTAGAGGGGAGGGTAGGACTCCACCACCCTGCGGGCGATGGCCTCCCTGAACGTGTCTATGAACTCTCCGAGGTTCATTTCGGGTCGTCCTCCTTTCAGGAGGGGAACCCCGGAGCCCCTGGGTGCGCCTGCTACAGGGCGCACCTTCCCCACCCCCCGGAGGAAGTGGAGAGAGAGCGCCTGAGGCGAACCAGGAGCGCCGTGAGGCGCCCTCTCTTGTTCTATGCGTGGGGGTTCTTCCGGCAGTGTTGCACTGCCTCATTCGAACTGAGCGAAACCGCACCTGGCGGGTCTCGTTGTGCGGCCCGGGGAGAGCCGTCTATGCGGCGTGCAAGGTTTCCCTGCGGGCCCTGTCGGCGGCCCTGCGGTCCTCGTAGCAGCGTCCCCGCAGGTGGTATGCCCTGACGGGGGAGGAGACGGCCCTGCCGAATCCGTTGATGTCCACCGAGGCGGTCTGCATGGCGGGCTCGCCGGGAAGTATTGGCTGGCCGCAGCGAGCGCAGGGTTCGAGGACCATGAAGGTTTGCATCTTCTTCTCCTTTCCTTATGTGGGTGTATTGAGTCGTGTCCGCTCTAGGCCGCTATGTCGGTGATCTCCCCGTCGCCAAGGTCCAGGGCCGTCACCGTGGTCACGAGCCGCTCACGGTGGACCTCCTTCTCGGGGGTGTCCTCCACCTGTACCATCTCCTTGGCCGTCCTGCCCTTGACCAGGATGCGTCTCCCTTCGGACTCGAGGCACAGGTTGTCCAGGAACCCTGCGGCCACCAGCATGGCCAGGTGGCCCCGGCGCAGGGGCATAAGGGGCCGGGTGCGGGCGTCGCCCTCGGGCCAGATGGAGTCGGTGATCTTGGCGTTGCACCAGAGGCCAGACGTTCGGGCCTCTCCCGCCGCTGCCACGGGGTCGACCGTGCGGGTGGCGAAGAGTATGTCGCCGGAGGGGGTCAACTCGGGTGAGTATGCGGCGTAGCGTTGGCGGGACAACTCTTCGGGCTCCCCGTATGCCCACTCCCTCACCTGCGCCTCTGCATGGGCGTTGGGGCTGGGCTCCCTCTTCCGGTAGGCCATGAGCACCACCTGGTCGAAAACCTCCCTTTCGGGTTCGGGGAAGGCCCAGCAGCGGATGGTCCCGTAGTGTGTGGACAGGTAGCGGGCGGAGCCCGCCAGCCGGGCCCGGGGGACGATGAATACCAGGAGGGCGCACTCGGCCAGGTAGCGGGTGCAGTGGGTGAGGAAGCGATGCTCGACCCTCTTCTCATCTCCCGCATCGAAGTCATACGGTGGGTTGAGAAAGAGCAGGCCGAAGGCGCCGTTGGCCATGGAGGTGCCGAACAGGTCCGCTGCCAGGACGTGGTCCAGGAGAGTCCCGGCCTCCTCGGCCCGTTCCTTGTGCAGTTCCACCCCGAAGGTCTCTACGGGCACGGTATCTCCGGGGCCTTCGGCTAGGGTCCAGGCCAGCAGCGCTGCGGCCTCCCCCGCTCCGCAGCAGGGGTCGAGGATGCGCAGGGTCTTGCCCCTGTTGTAGTAGCCGGACCCGGGCGTTTCCACCAGGGAGGCGATCATCTCCACCACCCGGTCGGGGGTGGGGTAGAACCCTCCCTTTGCGAGGGCAGCAAGTCTCATGTCGTGTCTCCTTTCTCTTGCCGCATCAGGCGGCGATCCCGGCGTCCGCCCGGCCGTCCTTCTCCAGTCCGATCACCTCTCCCGTTGCGAGGCTCCTCTGGAAGCACAGCACCTGGCCGGTGCCGATGCTGCGAGCGCAGGCGGTGCAGTAGGCCGTAATCAACTCGGCCCGGCTGGCGACGGTGATCCGCCGCACCAGTACCGAGCCGCCCTCCGGAAGGGTGTGGCTGTAGAGCCTCAGGTTAGGGTCTTGCCTTTCCGCCTCCGTCGCCGGCCTGAAGAAATGGGGTTGGCCCGAGCTCGTGAGGTGTTTCGAACCGTGGTGCTTGCAGAACCGGCAGGTTCTGCCGTCCGGGCAGAACCGTTCCCAGGCATCGGAGTTGCGCCTGATGCGCCGCCTGTTCCTGCGCCTCGCGGGCTTGAGCGTCCTATCCATCACTCGCCTCCTCCGGTAGGGTGAGGAGACCCAGGGCCACGGCGTCGGACAGGTCGTCCCTTAGCTTCTCGGCGTCGGGGGAGCAGGCGTAGCCCGTAATGCCCGCGGACTGCAATGGTCTTATCTCGCCGTTGCGGAGTCCCCTGCGCCAGAGCCAGGAGGCCCAGGTGCTGTGCAGAGGGAGCGGGCTGCGCCGGTCCAGGAACCGGTAGTGGAGGGCCGGGGCCTCGTCCTCTGAGCGGGCTATGAGCAGGAAGTCGTCCCGCTCGAACCCGTATTCGGCCAGCCGGGTGTAGACCATGGCGTGCCAGCCTCCCGTGACGGGAAGCCGGGCTATCTTCGTGGTCCAAGTACCGATGGTCCGGTATGGGACCGAGCAGCGGAGGTAGCTGCCGGACAACTCCGCCCCGTCCGCGCCCTTTATGAGGTGGGCAACCTCCGGGGGCTGCTTGAGCAGGGACGCCCAGATGGCCTTCAGCGCCGTCTGGGAGCCGACCATGGAGAGGAACCACAGGTCTCCCGAGTCGGGGTCCCGGGCGAAGGCGTCGGCGGTGGTGGAGTAACCCCCGGCGCTCACGGTGTGCAAGTCCGCGGGGTCGATCGTATCCAGGCCGGTATGGGGTGTGACCATGTTCGTATCCTTTCTTATATGTGTGGTGGGTGCGTGGACCCGCTAGTCAGGCAGGCATCCCTCCTCCTTGAGGCTGGCAAACCCCTCGCTGCCGATGATCACGTGGTCCAGCATGTCGATCTCCAGCAGCTTTGCCGCCCGGTGGAGGTCGCCGGTGATGACCCTGTCCTGGAGGCTGGGGGTGACCTCGCCGGAGGGGTGGTTATGGACGAGGATGAAGTGGGGGGCCGAGGCTGCCACCGCGGGACGCAGCACCTCGGCGGGTCTGATCGCCACCGAGGACACATTGCCCTGGTAGATCACCCGCTGTCCCATGAGCCGGTTCTTGGTGTCCAGCAGAAGGACCCGCAGCTGCTCCTGGGCCAGGGGTACCATCTCCGGGGCGAGGATGCGGTGCACGTCTTCGGGGGAGGAGACCGATGGGGCGTTTCCGACGTGCTCGGGCCTGGTGTCCACGCCATATCTGGCGGCCAACTCCGAGAGGAGGTTCAGGTTGCTTCTGAGGGCATCAAGTATGGTATCGTTCCCGTTGTGGGTCTCGTTTCGCCTCATGTACGTTCTCCTTCAGGTGAAAAGGGGCTTGGGACAAGAGCGGGGCTGCTCCTGAATGAGAGGAGCAGCCCCGCTGTGCGCCCGGTCGAGGTGGGCGTCTTGTGATTGGGTTGTGGGCGGCCTGCTAGAAGGGCGAGTCCTCGTCGGCTGTGCCCCTGGTCCCGTTGCGGGAGTCGAGGAATACGACCTCCCTGGCGTGGACCTCGGTGCGACGGCGGCGCTGGCCGTCTTCGGTTTCCCAGCAGTTCTGGACCAGGCGGCCTGCCACGTAGAGCCGGTCTCCCTTGTGCACGTACTCATTTATGGCCTCCGCCTGCTTGCTCCAGCAGACGACGTCGTGCCACTCGGCCTCGGTATTCCCGTCCTGCTTTCGCCGGTCGGTGGCCAGGCTTAGGCGGGTAACGGCCGTGCCGTTCGGGGTGTAGCGCATCTCGGGGTCCGCTCCGACCCGTCCCAGGAGCTCGACCTTGTTCACTGTCCTTGACATCTCTGTCCTCCTTGTCCTTGGTGGTGCACCGGAATTGGTGCACCTGAGTTTTGGAACACGGCGGGCCGGTTCCGCTAGGTGGAAAGCGGCCCCGTGGTGCGCTCCCTGAAGGGGAGCGTCTATGCGACTCTTGCGAACTCCGCGTCGTGCTCGGCCACCGAGGGACGGACCAGTAGGACGGGGCTTCTATTGTCGAACCCTTCTCTCGCCTCCTTCACGAACCCCTTGAGAACGTGGGCTATCCCGTCGCCCAGGCCCTTGATGAACACCGGCCTCTCATCTATCCGGTTCAACCGGGGCTCCATGCCCCCTACGCCCCGGCACTGGTCTACGATTTCTTCCACCGGAGTGCCCCTCCTGAGGTGAAGGGAGATCAGGCGGCAGGCAAGCTCGGTGACCCCCTGCTCGAAGGAGCCGGACTTTCCCATCCTTCCGAACACCTCGAAGGGTTCTCCGTCCCCGTCCAGGGCCACCGTCAGGTACAGGTCGCCGTGGGAGGTGTTCAGCACCGCGGTGCTGCTGGGGAGGGTGCGGGGCCTTGCCCGCAGTTCTCTATTCATCCGGAGTCTCCTCTCTTTCGCAATGGGGACACCGGACCAGCCGAAGCCCGAACCGGGCCTGTACGTCAGGGGTGTACTTCTCGTGAACCCGCCGGAATACCCGGTGGGCCTTCCGAACATCGCCTCCGCCCGGAGTCATGAACCCGTCGGCAACCTCTTCGATCTCCTCGCGGAGCCCGTGGTTGCCGATCCGGTCCACCTGGTACCAGAGCATAGCCAGGGCCTCATCCATCTCTGCGATCATTGTGGCGCTCTTTTTGGCCATCCATTACCTCCTTGTTGGTTCCTGTAAATGAAGAGAGGGGCCACCCCAATCGGGATGGCCCCTCGCCGCGCTCCGGCTCTCTAGGCCGCACGCCGTCTCTCCCGGAGCTTTCGCTCTGCGCTCTCCACCAAAGGAGTCAGCTCCGCCTTGGTGAGGTCGTCCATGTCCTTGCCTGCCCTCTCCTTTACCATGCTCCGCACCAGCTCTTTGTCGAACCCCTGCTCGGCGCCCAGGTCGATTAGCTTCTTCCTGAGGGCGCTCAATTCGGAGGCCCCGGTGCCCCTTCCCGTCCCCTGTCGGGGAGCGGCAGGCGGGGTGGTCTTCTTGGGCTGGGCCTGCGGGGACTGGGACCCGTAGAGAGAGTTTCCGAACTGCACCCCAAAGCCTCTGAGGGCCCTCTTCATGCCATCCGTGACGGCACCCTTCAGGGCGGTGTCGTGGCCCTCGGGGTTCTCCTCGGTGACGGCGTGAAATCCCACGTCGGTGCGGGGCTGGGCGCCTGGTACCGTGACCCTGACCGGGGCGCTGTAGGCGTGGGAGAGGCTCACATCGCCGGTCTTCGTGTCGACGGTCTCAATTCGCCGCAGGGTCACGTCCCCCACCAACTCGTACCCCCATCCCCCGAACCCGAAGATCCTGTTGGCCTGGTCGATGGCGACGTGGCCCTCCAGGTAGTCGTAGGTGCGTCCGGCCCGTCCTTTGCGCTGGGACAGAAGGGCCGGGTCCAGGGGCTGGGAGAGGGCTTGCACGACCCTGGGGGAGAGCCCGTCCCACGACAGCTCGTGCTCTCCGATGATGGCGGGGTCCCCGTGGACTCCGTTGGCGGTGCCGTTCGCCTTCGTTCCGTTCTGCATTTCAGTTCTCCTTTCAGGTGTTTTCCAGAGGGCCTTGGCGGGGCTTGGTAGGAGCCCCGTAAACGTCGCCTGCCACCACCCTGCGGTGGCAGGCGACGGAGCGATTTCGGTGGGGTTTGTCCGGTGGGGAGCGGACGCGCAGTGTGGCAGTGGGGCAGGGAGAAGGGGGTGAAAAGGGAGAATCTAGGCAGGGGTGGCCCCCTACCGGGCGGCCTGGGCCGCGCTGTCGAGCAGGTGCAGGAAGAGGTCCCGGCCCGCGGCAAGGGACGCAAGCTCGGCCACGTCGCCCACGCCACCGGGGAGGGTGACCCGTGCGGTTCGAGTCCCCAGCAGGCCCTGGAGAGAGGCCACCGCCTCTCGGCCGGCATCGTCCGAGTCGAAGGCCAGGAAGACCCGGGGGCAGCCCATGAGACCTCCCGCCACCCTCTCAAGGCCCTTCGTCCCCAGGGCGGCGCAGGCGGGGAGGCCCCAGTGGGCCAGGGTCAACCAGTCCATCAGGCCTTCGGTGAGTACCACCCAGCGGGGAGCCCGTCCCAGCCTTCCCAAGCCAAGCACCGGCTTGGGGCCGGGCGGGGCCTGGAACCGGGGCACGGCGCCCGGGTCGACGGCCCTGCCCCCCAGCCAGCGGACGAGCCCGCCGACCAGGTCAGGCACGACGATCATTCCCGTGAACCTCTCGAAGCCCCGGCCCAGAAACAGGCCCGACTCTTCGAGGCTGTTCTCCCCGAACCCCGCCGACTCCAGATGACGCCGGAGGCCGCGGCCCGGTGCGTAGCCGACGCCCAGCCGGAAAGCCCCGTCAAGGCCAATCCCACGGGAGGCCAGGTATCCCCGGCCCTCCGGGCTACGGCGAAGCTCTCCGGCGTAGAACCGCGCTGCCTCGGTCAGCAGTGCCGGGTTCCGGGGCGGGGGTGGGCTCCAAAACGGGGGTGAAGGTGCCCGTCTGGTCCGGGGCTTTTCCCTGTCCTCGGCGGCGCCGCCCAGGCGCCGGATGGCCTCTGGAAGCCCGATTCCCTCCATTCTCTGTACGAAGTCCAGAACGTCTCCGCCGGCGCCGCAGCCGAAGCAGAAGAACCGCTCCGAGTCTCCGTACACCGTGAAGCTGCCCTCACCTTCCTGATGAAAGGGACAGACTCCCTGGCGCACCCGGCCCCTGCCCCGGAGCCGGACTCCCGACTCCTCCACGAGGTCGCCCAGGTGATGGCGGGCCTTGAGGGCCGGGATGTCGACACGGGCCGGGGCTAGGACCATGACCCGCCTCCCTTCCCCACCGGCCTCAGACCCCGCAGGCTTCCCCGGGAGACCACCTTGCCGGGCAGCCATCTCATGCCCAGGACGGCGACGACCTCCAGCGTTGACCCGTCCCGACCCACCAGGGCCGCGGCCCGTCCGGCCCCGGGGCTGTAGACCAGTGCTCCCTTCTTGCCAAAGCGGCGCCGGACCAGGTCCTTCCACTCAGAGTACGCCCAGCAGGCCTCCTTCACCGGAGCGCCCGGGATATCGACTTCGGACATCACCGCCAGGGCACCATCCAGGTCGCCGGCTTTCCTCAGGCGCCGGGCCTCGTGGATGCTCCAAACCACCGGCGGCGTCGGCGCCTGCGCCTCCTCTTCCTCCACACCGAACAGGGCCTCGATGACCCTGTCCACCAGCTCCTCCAGCCTGGACTGGGACCTGCTCACCTGAACTCCGATTGCCATTGCCTGCGTTGTCATCACGGACTCCTTTCCTTGCTAGTGAATTGCTTCTTATGCTTCCGCTTTACCTTCGGCCCATGAGTCTGAGGACGTGTCGGCCAATCACGAACCAGGTGAACATCCCCAGCCCGTTGAGGGCGAAGACCTCCACGCTCCAGGTGATGGCCAGCGGCGCCACGAGGAGCACGACCAGGACCGGCCACTTGAATCTCATGACACAACTACCCACTCTGAGGGCGGCGCCCATGACCCTTGCGAACACTCTTAAGACCTGCATCAGGACCTCCTTTGCTGCGCCTCTCACCGGCATCCTCGGTGCGAGACGTGTTGTTATCAGGGATTGGAAACGGACGCGGCTCTCCCCGGGTGGGATGCGAGCCTAGGGAGAGATGCGGGAGTTTTGGCGTATCCGTGGGAGGGCGCTTAGTTCCGGAGAATCAAGGGGGTGGGAAGTTGGAACCGTGCTTTGGACGCCATTGCCCTGCGTGTTCCTGGCGGAACGGGGCGTGACCAACCGGCCGGGGAGCGGGGTGCACCTCGGCTGCGGTCTCAGAAGGCCGAATCGATTTGTTCAACTCGGCCGTTGCGGACTTGTCCCTTTGGGCTGACCTTCGGGAGAGCGAGGCTCGATCCTTCCGGTCGGGGCCCTGGGTGGCTGTTCGGGGAGCAAGGCTCGACCCTATGCAACCGGTCCCGGGTTCGTGGGACTGGAACCCTCCAGTTTTCTCGGCATGAACCACTGGCAAAAGCCTGATAAGCAAATTCACTATCGCGCAACTGAGGGCAGGATTGAACAGTTCCAGCAAGCACTCTGGGTGATCTGACGCCGATCACTTGCTTGTAAGCCTCACGCCACACCCCTCCCCGCCTATTTCCGCCACAGTCCCAGGGTTAGGAGCCGGCGGAGCATCCTCCTCTTCTGCAACGCCTTCCGGGTGTCGTTCAGGGCCGTGTGACGCCAGCTGGTCTGCCCCCGGCGCCCGAACCCCCGAAGCGGCTGGGTCTCGGGGGGTAACGTCAATCCCCACTGCTCCAGCATGGCCAGTTCGAGAACCAGTATTCTCTCCTGGGTCACCAGCCACGACAGGCTCTTCCCCTGGAAGGGATGCCCCTCCCTGAGGCGACGCCACTCCTCCACCAGGGGCCATGCCGGTCCGTAAACCTCGGGATCCTCCTCATCAGGCTGCTCCGTGACCAACTCGGGGTCCTTCCGCCCCAACACCCTACGCCTTCGGGTAATCAACCCGTCCACGGACGGCACGGCGCCGGAAGCCCTACCTTTCCCTTCTTGCGTGGCCATTCCCTCCGACGCAGTGTCTTGGCACCCAGCTAAAGCGCCCTCACACCTCGCCATCGCTTCCTCCCCTCCCCGGTCGTCGGCTCCCTCACCTTCCGCATACCCTCTTAACGCCCCCACACTTTCCCGCAATTCCGCCACATCCTCCTCCAACCGTTCCACCCTTTCCTCCAGGGTCACCTCGTCGGGCGTCTCCTCACTGTCTTCCACTCCGCCTCCGAGCAGCTTCTCCAGGGCACCGGCCATGTGGTCGGTGAGCTGCCCCGAGTCATACGCCCGCCTGACGGTCTTGCGGTCGACACCCAGCAGCCGGGCCGTACCCACTCGACCCTCCTTCTTCACCAGGTCCCGGAGCATCGCGCCCAGTTCCCGGCGCCTCTCGCTCTCAACGCCTACATTTCCGTTCTTATTCACCTTCTCTTCAGCCATGACCCGGTCTCCTTCCCTTGTCGTCCTGTAGGGGGCCTTTCAACGGTTTGTCGTTTCGCCGCCATCCATCGCTTGCTGGGCGGCAATCGCACTTCGCCATTTCGCAGCATGAATCCGGGTGTCCATGTGGGACACCATACCCCACTTCCGTGGAATGGGCCCGCACCAAAAACCGCTTGCTTCGTTGCCCTGGATGGCCTCTTTTTCCACCGGATTTAGCCACGAAATGACCCGTTTTCCCTCATGTGGGACATAAATCAAATTCCTGTACACCCCAATGACATCACAAAAGGGCCATCCGAGGGCAGGCCCCGTGAGGGGGGCTCGCGCGCAGGCCCCCCTCACAGACCATTCCTAAGACCGTCCGGCATCCCCAGACTCGGTGGCACACCTTCAGCCCGTCCACCGAAGAGGAGAAGACACGGTTTGTCACCTCGATCAATCGGCAAAGAAATCGTCAAAGTCGCTGCCCTGGCAGCAGTGCTTGCCATGGCCGCCCTGCTGGTCCTTGCGGCGGTAATGCCGGCAATGGCTCAGGACACCGGCCTGACCATGGTCAACGCTGACCGGGAGTTCGTGGAGCGCAAGAAGGAGGGGCACTTCATCGCCCGTCCAGTCTTCAGCAGGGAGTTAGACGAGCTCTACTACGCCATCCGGGACGCCGACACCGGCGACTGGATAACCCTGATGTACAGGGTGCAGGGCGGGGAGAAGAGGCTGAACGACGGTTGGGAGTACTCGTGGGAGTACCCCGCCCTGTCCGGGCAGCCCGACCTGGACCCCGACAAGTCCTACCTGCTGGTGATAGGCGTCCCCGCGGACGTCCACGGCGGCCCCTACGTCTTCCACGACATCATCCCCATATACGAGCCCAGCAGGATCTGGGACAAGATCCTGAGAGCGCTGGACCCCGGCAGGTGGGCCAAGGCCTTCGCCCGCTGGGTCATCGAGGGCGTCCACGGCGGGTTGTGCGGCGTGGTCGAGCGGGCCACGAGGTCTGACCTCGACAACTGCGGGGGAGGCGGCTGATGGGAGACATCCTCACCGGGACTCCCCCCGAGCTCACCTACGGCCACCCCGCGGTGCGGGAGGCCTGGATGGTGGTCTGGGGAATAACCTCAGGGGCGCTCATCGTCATCCTGGGCTGGATGGGGCTGAGCCTCATCATGCAGCACCACCTGGGGCAGGCGCATGCGGGCTGGAGGGAGATGGTTCCCCGGCTGGTGCTGGGCCTGGTGGCCGCCGCCACCTCCTACTGGTGGTGCGCCCTGGTCATCGACGTTGCCCATGCCGTGTCGAAGTACGTCGCCGCAGCATTGAACGTAAATCCCGGCGACCTACTCAGGGCGCCCCTGGAGACGTTTCTCAGGACGGTGAATGCGGGGAGCGTGGGCATGGCGCTGCTCCTGGCCATGCTGTTCGTGGTCTTTGGGTTCTTCGTCCTCTACGTCCTGGTGCAGATGGTGCTGCGCCTGGCCCTCATCGACATCCTGCTGGCGCTGGCGCCCATAGCCCTGGGTCTCTGGATACTGCCCCACACGGCGGGCTGGGGTAGGCACTGGCTGAGGCTCTTCCTGACCACCGTGTTCCAGCAGGCGATCCAACTGATAGCGCTGGCAATGGGGTTCGGGTTCCTGCGGCAGTTCGCCGCCATAGAGGCCTTCGAACCGGCCCAGGACCTGGTATGGAAGCTGCTGCTCTCGATCGCCTTCGTCTACATGGCGACCCGCGTCCCCTCGATGCTGGGGAATGCCGGGACCTTCGACTCCTGGGTGAGCACCCTCTACTTCGGCCTGTCGCTGCCGGGGACGGTGCTGCGCTCGGCCAAGAGCATCGGCTTGATAGCGGGCGCGGCGGGCGGGGGAGGTCCCGTGGCCATGGGCGCCGTCGCCGCCACGGCCGCCGGCACCGGGCTTGGAGCCGCCGCCTCGGGTTTGCGGTCCGGGGCGGAGGGAGCGGCCTCGGGAACCGGAGCAGCCCCGAGAAGCAGCGGCGAGTGAAGCGGGGGAACCGAACGGATTGACCTCGGTGGAGATAGAGAAGACATGAGAGGGCCAACACCCGACCGGAGGTGCAGCGATGGGCGAGTAGACCGAAGCTCTTGAAGCAATTGCAGCCGGAGTAACAAACAAGTTCCGGGCGGCTCTCGAGCCCCTGGGAAGCAACAAGGAGAGAACGGATGGAACAGCTGACCCAGACCATATCGAATATCGTCGGGATCATGATGGGCGTGGTGGGAGCCGTCGCGGTGGCCTACCTGGTCTACGGGGCCTTCCTCTACATGACGGCAGGAGGCGCACCGAATCAGATGGAGAAGGGCAAGACGGCCATGATGACCTCCCTGGCGGGCGTGGTGCTGGCCCTTCTGGCCTACGTGATAGTGAGGCTCGTGATGGGGGCCATCGTCGACCCGGCGGTGGAAGTCGACCTTCCGCCACCCGGTACGCCGACCCCTACCCCCACCGGAGGCTAGACGACGAAGGTAAGGAGGAAGAGCCATGAGAGAACATGAAGTGCCAACCCACGTGCAGGCCGAAGACCGGGTGCTGCTGTGGTTCACCTTCCCCCAACTGGTGGCCATGACCATGGTGGCGGCCCTGGCCTACGGGGCCTACCGCTACGCCCCCTTGGGCTCCACGGAGCTCAGGATCGGTGTGGCCGTCGTGCTGGGACTGATAGGTATGGTGATGATCGTCGGCAAGATAGGGGGACGAAGGCTTCCGCTGATGGCTGCCGACCTGCTCAAGTACCGGCTGGGAAACAGGGGCTATTCGGGCACTCCGTCCCAGCTGATGCGCCCGGAGCCCCCGAAGCCGGTCCAGGCTACGCAAGGTCCCATCACCCTGTTGGTTAAGAGGGCAAGACGAATTGCCCGTCGCCGCAACGGACGGATGCCCTTCTGTCCCCTTGCCTGGTTCGGAAAGGGCCGGAAGAAAGACCCGGCATTCATGGAACGAAAGAAAACACCGTCACGCAAGGGGCGCAACTGGAAGAAGAGCAAGGGCCGCAGGCGGGGGGGTGGGAACAGGAGCAACGCCCCGGCATTGAGGGGTCGTAAATCTAAGAGGAACAAGGACTGGAGAAGCTTCGCGGCTGTCCTGGCCGTCGCCGTCGTGGTGGCGGCCGGCGCCGCGCCCCCGGGAGTCCTGGCCGACGGCCACCACCCCGAGGGGCTGGGATTCGAGATCGCCGAGCCCGTGCCCGGTAGGAGGGTTTTCATCGAAGGGCTAAGTGTCACCGGAGACGACGCCACGGTGACGGTGAGGGCCGCCGTCGATGTCGACCTGAGAGTGCGGGCCTATGGAGGCGCTGGCGGAAGGGTCCTCGTGCACCGGGAAATATCCGACCTGGGGAAAGGGGAGCGGAAGACCTACACCCTGCCCCTTTCCGGGGATGCCCCGTCTCTGACCTTCTCGTGGAGGGACCGGCTTGGCCAGACGGGGGCCGTCTCCGTCAAGGGTGGAGAGATCCCGTACCCGCTGCCCGTGGTCGAGGGAGAACTCTGCGACCTGAAGGTGGCGTCCCTGGGCTGGACTCCAGGGTGGGTCCGGGGCACGGTGGAGTCGGAATGCGAGGACACGGTTGGCGAGGTGGTATCGCTCCCCATAGTCTCCGGGCACGAGAGCGTGACGGTGGACGCGGCCACCGATGCCGCGGTGACCGCGTCCACGGGGACCGTCACCGCAACCGCGGGTGGCGCAATCTCCGTTGAGAAGTTCGTCCCTGACGGCTTCACGCGGTTCCGGGTACCCATATTCCAGGGAAAGGCGCTGTACCGGGTTAGCATCGAGGTGCAGCTGGAAGCAGCGCTGAGCATCGAGCAACCCCCGATGGTCTCGCTTGACCACCACCCGGAGAGGGAAGAGGAATTCACGCAGGAGGTCGCCCTCTACCGGCCCGGTACCAGCAGGACGGTCTCCGAGACGGTGAACCTGCTCCATCCCGACGGGACCACCACCCGGCACGTGATCTCGGCGAACCTGTCCATTCCCGGCGCCACCGTGACCAGGGATGCGACCGTAACGTTTACCCACGAGGAGCACGTGCGGGCCGAGGTGACGGAACGGGGCCCCATGACCTCGACGAGGAGCGAGCCCCTGGAGATGACGACAAGCATCAGTGTCGACGACCCGTTCGTGGCCCTCAAGATACCCGAACCGGAGCCCGAGCCGGAGCCCGCAACCCAGACCCCCGGTGACCTGGACGAACTGAAAAAGCTCTTCGAGACCCTTGGCTGGGAGTGGCCCTGGTGAGAACGGTTCTGCTGACCGGCCTCGCCGCTGCAGCCGGACTGGCGAATTTGGGCGCGGCAGCCGACATCGAGAAGGGCAATATGCTGCTGGCTTTCGTCGACGTCCTGGATGCCATGGTCTACGCGGCCGTGGGACTCTGCCTCTTCGCCATGGTATGGGCGGGTTTCCTGCTTATGGCCGAGGGAGCCGATGACCGCGGCTCGGGCAGGGCGCGGGCGTCCGTGGCCCTGGGGGTCGCGGGCCTCGTGCTCACGCTTTCGACAAAAGGAATTGTCCTGGTCCTGGTGAAGATCGTAGCCCCGGCTCCCTAGCAACGGAAAGAGATGACCAACTTGAGAACGATGCTGACAAGACTGTGTTCACTGGTCCCCAGGCCCAATGCGCCCCGGGGCGGTAAGGCCCATAAATCCCCGGCTGCCACATCCAAGCCCCCCGTTCCCCTGAACCCGTTCTACCTGCTGTCCCACCTGGAGGAGGACGGGCCGGTGCGCCTGGACGGGGTGAAGCTTGGGATATGCGAGGTGATGGGGCTGGAGCTGGACGAGCCGCGCCTGGGATCCTTCGCCGGCGCCCTCAACGCCCTGGACTTTCCCGTGCAGCTGCTGGTGAGGCAGCATCCCCCGGTGCTTGGTACCTTGAAAGAAGGACTCTCAGAGGCCGAGCCCCGGGACCTGCCGCCGGAGACCCGCCATGCTGCCGAGTCCCTCCGGGGCCTTTTGACCGACCTGGAGAGCAGGGAGGGTGTGCTGGACCGCAGGTTCTACGCTGTCTGCCGGCACGACCGGTCCGAGGAGCTGGCGTCTCTGCTAACCCGCTCGGGGCTTTCCGTGCAGCCTCTAAGAGACCGCACGCTGCGAATGCTGATGCTGGCCTCCACCCTTGGCGGGTCCCCCAGGGACGTGGACGAGGACTCCACCGTGAGGGTCGAGGTGGGCCGCAGGGAGATGCGTCTGAGTGACACGCTGGTGCGTTCCCTCCACCTGGCCAAGTGGCCCCGCACCCTGGCACCCGGGTTCCTGCAGGCGCTCATGACCGCGGGCATCCCCATGGACCTCTCCATCCACATGGGGCCCATTCCCACGGAGCAGGCCTCCCGGACGCTGGAGTGGCAGAAGGTGCGGTTCGAGTCGGCCCGCTCCCTCTCATTCCGGAAGGGCCGCAGCCTCTCCCCGGAGGCGGAGATTGCCCTGGAGGACATCACGCGCCTGAGGGACGAGGTGCAACGGGGCAGGGAGAGGTTGTTCCTCTCGTCATTGTCCATTTCCATTCACGCCAGGGACATGAAGGGCCTGGACGAGATGACCCACAGGACCAGGGCCCACTTCGCCGCCACCCTTGGCAAGCTGGACCCGTTGTCATTCCGCCAGAGGGAGGGATACCTGTCCACCCTGCCCCTGGAACTCAACGCCGTGGGGCTGTGGAGGACGCTGGACACCTCCAGCCTGGCCCGGCTGTACCCCTTCTCTCCCCCGGACCTGGACACCCGCAGCGGCACCCTGGGAGGCCTGGACATGAGGGCCAGGGCGCCCATCGTGTATGACCCCTGGGACGGCACCCACCTCAACGCCAACACGGCAGTGCTGGCAAGGTCGGGCAGCGGAAAATCCTTCGCCACAAAGCTGGGGGTCTTAAGGGGGCTGTGCCGGGGCGTTAGGGCCTACGTGATAGACCCGGAGGGGGAGTACGCCGACATGGCGCGGGCGGCCGGAGGAAGGGTGCTGTCCCCGGGAGTCGAAGGCCAGGGGATGAACCCCTTTGTCATAGACCAGGACGACACCGAGGAGATGCTCCAGCGCATCGGAAGCCTCAGGCGCCTCATCGAGGTGATGGTGGGAGAGAGGCTGGGGGCCGAACGGAGGGCGTCCCTAGACCACGCCCTCGCGGGCTACTACGACGAAGCACGGGAGCGCACCGGGTTCGGCGACTTCTACGCCTACCTGAAGGAGAACGATGGGGGAGACCCCGCTCTCGCCAGGCTGCTGAGGCCGTTTTCCACCGGGAGCCTGCGCCACCTTCTCTCCGACGAGGGAGACGACCTGCTCCACGACGAGGCACTGGTCACCGTGTTTGACCTGAGGCTGCTTGAGCCGGAGCTCCGGCCCGCCGCCACCATGGTCTGCACCGAGACGGTGTGGGCCGCGGCAGCCCGTGACCCCAGGCCCCGCCTCTTGGTGGTGGACGAGGTGTGGAGCATCATGCAGCACCCCGAGGGCGCGGCCTTCATGGTCTCCATGGCCAAGCGGGCCCGCAAGCACAGGTTGGGTTTGCAGTTCATCACCCAGGACGTCCAGGACCTCCTGAGCGAGGACACCTCCCGCACGATCACCGGCCATTCGGGCAGGGCTCTGCTGCAGAACGCCGCCTTCAAGCTGCTTCTCCAACAGGACGCCGCAGCCATATCCACCGTGGGGGAAGCCTTCGACCTTCCCCAGGAGCTTCAGAAATGGCTGCTGTCCTGTCCCAGGGGAGACGGCTTGCTCCTGGCCCGGGGCAACCGGTTCCCCGTGCGCATCGAGGCTACCCCGGAGGAGACGGAGATCATCGAGTGGAGGCCGGGAAGGCACTGATGGAAGGAGGTACCTCATGCAACTCAACCCGATGAAGATGTTCTCCCGTAAGACCCCTGTCGCGGAGCCGATGTTGCTGTTGATCACGCCTCCCCGCACGGGGGAGCGCACACTGCTTGGAGTCGAGAACATGCTCGCCTCCGTCGCCGTGCCGGAGCCCTTTTCGTTGGAAATGACCGGCGAAGCCCACGGCGTCACCCTCATGGCCCGCTGCCTCCGCGACCAGGTGGTGAGGAGCCAGGTGGCCGCCCTCTATCCCCAGGCCCGGATCCGGGAGATGTCCGCCGAAGAGGATCCTCTGCGGCTGCGCGAGGGAGAGCAGGCCTGGGAGATGACCCTCAGGTCATCGGGTCCCGAGCACGTGCCTCTGCGGGTTTTCAGGGACGGCGACCTGTTGGACCCCGGCTCCGACCCCCTCATCGCCCTCCTGGGAGCGCTCTCCGACCTGGGAGAGGGAGAACGGGTCGTTGCCCGGCTCCTTCTGCGTTCCCTGGGCCCCCAGTGGTCGCTGCACCACTCGGAGATGGTCCATTCGGCTCCCTCCGCTGGAGCGGTGTCCCGCTTCCGGGAGGCGGGGACGCCCCGGGGACCGGGCCTGGGAATGGTCGTCCTGGGCCTCGGGGCCCTGGCCGCATACCAGGGCTACAACTGGGCGCAGGCGGGAGATATCTGGAAGACTGTGCTCCTGGGGATGGGAGCGACTTTACTTCTGTCCGCCGGAGGCTGGGCATGGGGCCGCTGGAAGGCCTCGCGGTCCCGGGTCTTCGACCCCATGCTCATCAGGGAGAAGGTGTCCCGCATCGCCTTTGATGCCGAGATACGCGTGGCCGTGGTCCTGCCCGGGGGCACCCGGTTGCAGCGTGCGGAGGAGTTGCTGGAGCGGGTCGCGGCGGCCTACCGCCACTACGACAACCCGGCAGGGGCCCGGTTCAGAGTGGGAAAGGCCCTGCCCGGGAATCCGACGACGGACCTACACCCTTCGGGAGCCGGACTCTTCGGGGCGCGGAGCGTCGTGGGAGTCCGGGAGGCCGCCTGCCTCTGGCACCCGCCGGGGGAGGGCAACGAGACGGCCCTCGTGGCCCGCACGGGGTCGAGGGTGCTGCTGCCCTCGGCCCATAGCGTCGGGGAGGGCGCTCACGTCGGGGAGACAACTTCGGGAAGCCCCCGCAGAATCCACTTTCCCGAAGACCTGCTCCGGCGTCATCACCTATACGTCGCCCGCACCCGCATGGGCAAGTCCACCCTCATGCACCACGTGGTGGCCCACAAGATGCGCGAAAAGGCCGCAGGCAGGGACGGGGACGCCATCGTTGTCATAGACCCCCACGCCGACCTCGTGGAGGGATTGCTGGAACACGTGCCTGAGTCCCTGCTCGACGAAGTGCGGCTCATAGACCTGGCGGACGAAAGGGGCGCGCCCGGCATCAACCTGCTGGACACCCGCGTCTTTGCCGACCGGGACCGCACCGCCGACTCGGTGGTCCGCGTAGCCAGGGGACTGTGGGAGCAGTGGGGACCCAGGATGCAGTCGATCCTGGAACAGACCGTCAAGAGCCTCCACGAGGCCAACGAGAAGAGGGAGGAGGGGGAGCAGTACACCATCCTCGACGGCCTGAGAATCCTCACCGACGAGGAGTTCCGCAAGGGGGTGCTCAAAAAAGTTGATGACCCGTACCTGCTGGAATGGTGGGCCAGGGACTTCGGCGGCTGGCGCAGGGAGTACACGGCGGAGGCCCTGGCGCCCGTGCAGACCCGCCTCTCCTACTACGCCACCTCCAGGCGGGCACGGGCTGTCCTGGGCCAGTCCCGCTCCACCATAGACATGCGACGCACCATCCATGACGGGGGCGTCCTGCTGGTGTCCACCGCCCAGGGAAGCGTAGGCAGGGACGTGGCCGCCCTGGTTGGCGCATCCCTTCTCAACCTCGTGGATGCGGTGATACGGGAGCAGGGGAGTCTGCCCTTGGAGAAGAGACGGGGAGCTCTCGTGGTGGTGGACGAGATGCAGTCGATGCCCGGCGTGGACTACGAGTCCATGCTGTCGGAGCTGGGAAAGTTCGGGGCCAGCTTCATCCTGGCCACCCAGAGCCTCGCCAAGCTGGACGACCTCTCCGGCACCATGCGGGACACCCTGCTGGCCAACGTGGGCTGCCTTGCCGTGTTCCAGGTGGCGGGCGGCGACGCGAGGCAGCTGGTCTGGGAGCTGGGACGGGACAGGGTCTCGGAGGAGGACATCACCTCCCTGCCGGTGCACCACTGCTACGTCAGGGCCACCGTTGGCAAGGAGCGGATGCCCGCGTATTCCATGATGGTCAGGAAGCCGGAGGCGGGAGATCCAGGGATTGCCAGACGCGTACGCTCCGAGGTGGAGGGCTACGTCACCGCTGCCGCGGACATCGCTCAGGCAGACTCCGAACTGTATGACCTTGTCCAGGAATACCGGCGAAGGATGGAAGAACTGGAGAACCGCGAAGAACCAGCAACGCCTGAAAATGGGAAAGATCTCACCACGCAGAAGGGTGAACACCCTCGCAAGGTTCGCACCAAGAGGGATAAGGCCAGCGGAACTGACGCATCCGGCGAGGCGGGAGGGGATGGCGGCCAATGAACCCCCTGGAAAGGGAGTTGCTGGGACTCCTGTCCCGGATGCCCTTCCTGGACCGCGTGGAGGCGGCGATATTCTCCGGGTGGTCCAGGGGCGCCGTCTACGACGCCATGTCCAGGATGGAGGCCGCCGGCCTTATTGCCGCCATTCCCCACGCCACCATCATCACGGCCGCAACCCGCAGGTTCCACGTGACCGCCGCAGGGCTCGACTCCCTGGCGGAACGGGAGGAGACTACCGTGGAGGACATGCTGAGGACCCGGCCCGTCTCCGCCTGGTGGCGACGCCTTCTCCTGGAACGACTCGACGCCGTGGCAGCCATATACCGCCTGGTCTCCGCTGTCGCCGGCATCTCCTGGCCCGTGGGATTTAGATGGTATCGGGCCATGCCACTGGACGCAGGTCTCGAACTCCCCGGCGGCCGAACTGTCGCCGTCGTACGGCAGGGACATACTTCCGACAGGGCGGGGTTCTCAAAACGCTTGTGGCGGCTCCGTGAGGGGCCGCGGCCCGACGGCATCCTCCTCCTGGCCCCCGACGAGACCCGGCTTCGCCACTCCCGCAGGCTGCTTAGGGGGACTCCCACGGTCCTTGCCCTGGAAGCCGATGCAGCGGTTGCCGGTGCGGACGACCCGATATGGCGGCTTCCCTCGGTGAATGCACCGCTCAGCCTGCGCACAGCCCTTGATCGCATGGGTTACGGCGGGGCTCTCCCGGTTGAGCGGCCACTGTCCCGCCTCTCTTTGCCCACGTACCTCGCACCGGGGCCCAAGAGCGCAACCGTTCTTGCCTTCATGCTCCCATCGCTGCTCAAACCCACCGAGAAGCGTGCCCTTGACTTTGTCTCCGACTGGCCGTGGATAGCAATGGACGATTTGGCGGGATTGCTGGACCTATCCAGTGCGCGCACCTACCGGCTCGCCTCAGCCCTGGAGGACTTCGGGCTTGTTACCCGGGTCCCGGCGGGAGGCCGCCGCCTCACCCTCACGGACCGGGGGCTCTCCGTACTGGCCCGCAGGGACCGCACCTCCGTGGGCTGGGCCCGGAAGCGCTGGAGTTCCGCTCCCAAGGACGCCGACGACTGGCGCAGCGTGTCGGGGAGGAGGAGTCGCCAGCTATTGCGCAACATGGAGCACACGGAGGCTGTTCACGGGTTCATGGCAGCACTGGCGCGTCAGGCTCGAGTTCTCGGCTGGGAGGTCACCCAGTTGGACCCTCCCCGGAGAGCGTCACGGTATTTTCGATACGACAGAGGGATACGCTCCGTCCAGCCGGATGCCTTCGGAATCCTGCGGCATAAGGACGTTCTGCGGCCCTTCTTCCTGGAGTGGGAGCGCAGGGCGGTACGGCCGGGGACAATGGCCGACCGCTTGGCCCCGTATCTGCGGTATTACTCTACTCGGCAGCCCTTGGACGACCAGCGGGCATTGCCTTTAGTGTTGGTGGTACTTAACGATGAGCTTGCCGCGAGTCACTTCCTGAGGGTGGCGGCAGGGGAGGTAGAGCGGGACAGGATAAGCCTTCCCCTGCTGGTCTCCCACGAGAGTCTGTTGAAGAAGGAAGGGCCGCTAGGCCGCGCATGGCTCACCCACAGCGGCATCAAGAGAGTCGGGCTAATACCGGCTCGTTCCTGAGTACGCACTGCATGGAACTAACGTCGCTAGGCTCTAGCATCTCGCTGAAACTATCCGTAAGGCAGAGATAAGCATTCAAACGTAGAGCAAATGCTACGACAGCCAATTCATGTAAAGAACCCAACGGGTTGTCGGATCATGAAATAGGCGTGATGGTTACATTATCACCGACCAAGTCACCAGTAATCGCACTAACCCGGTGAGCTAAGTGGTCGCAGGATTCGACAGCTAAGCTCTTCCCCAGTCAAAGGGCGTAGATTTCTACTCGGATGACGCAAAAGCACCACTCTGCCATTTTGAACAGAAGTTTAGGTAACAGCGTCAATGGTCCGCCGTTTCCTCTTACAGTTATTATCCATTCGGGAAATCGCAATCCAAAGTCAATGACCCGCCCCTCTGCATCAGAGACGTCTGCACTCACAAAGAGTAAGCAGGCGATGGCATATGCTTGATAGGTCGTCGATATCGAGCCGGAATCAGTATGTGTAAACTGAAATGGCAGAGTGCATTAAACTAACGGCAACATCTACGAAGACTTGAGAGCCATCCCAACGTCATTCAATGGACTAACACCCACAAGCGGAACAGCCTCAGCTTGATTCCAGTGAATCGGACAGAATTCAACGGAGAGAATGACACCACTTCGGACCCTAGCAGTCTGCGTTCTCCTTGCCAGAGCCAATAGCCGAGCTAGTGAAGCTAAAGCGCTGAAATGGCAAAGCTAAAACCGCATCACTCTCGATGTTCGGATAGGCTGTGGGATGCGAAGGGGTCGGCATCCCGCACCCCTGATAAGGACAGCTTCTCTTTTCGTCCAGTCTATTCGTCGCCTCGTGGCGCGCTGATGTCCATTGAAGGTGCCCGCAGGGTGAGGGCTAGCGCGGGAGTTCATCAAGACACAGCTTATTTTCGGGTCTCTTCGAGCCTCCCTTAGGAAAGAGCCAAGTGGTTGACACCATGTATGTAAAAAAATAAACTTCCATTGTGAACTCCGAAACGTCCATGACCCATTGCATCACCTTTGAGGCGTTACGTGGCATTCAAGCGGGACGGGAGTTCTTTGTAGTGATGTGTCCACTCAGACAGATCCCGCGATTATTTCTATTTGCGGAGGAAGAATTACCTCCTGAAATACGGGCACAGCGAAGCCTTAGCCGGGCAAGGGTACCTGAAATAGCAAGGTACATTGTCGATAACCCTACTGAATATGTCTTCTCGTCCCTTACAGCATCCGTTGATGCTAAGATGCACTTCGAACCAACGGGTGATTCCTTAATGGGAACCATGGGGTTGCTTTCAATTCCGATATCAGCTCGAATGGTGATCAATGACGGACAACACCGGCGTGCCGGCATCGAAGAGGCCCTTAAGCAAGCTCCAAGTATTGGTACTGAAAGTATCTCCGTCGTCTTTTTCCAGGACTTGAGCCTATCCCAATCTCAGCAGATGTTCGCGGATCTCAACCGACATGCTGTTAAACCTACTTTGTCCTTGGGGATTCTTTACGATCACCGTGATGTTTTGGCTCAACTGGCAAGGCGACTAATAAGCGAAGTATCTACATTTCTGAATCTCACTGAAATGGAAAAGACGAGCATATCGAACCGGTCTCCTAAACTCTTCACGCTGAATAGCATATATCAGGCCACGGATCTGTTGTTACGGCGGGCAAATATTGATCAAAGTCAAGAGGAAGCCTACGGCATCTCGAATAGGTTTTGGTCGGCTCTCGGAACTGCCATACCAGAGTGGGAGCGGGTAAGACTTCGTGAGATTACCAGTTCGTTCCTTAGGAGCAACTTCGTACATGCACACGGAGTAACGCTACAGGCCTTGGGTAGGGTTGGCGGGGACCTAATCGCAACGCGTCCGGATGATTGGGAGCAACGTCTCATTTGCCTTGCGAAGCTGGACTGGTCCAGAGACAACAAGCAACTATGGGAAGGAAGGGTCCTTGTCGGAGGTCGAATTACGAAAAGACGGCGTAATGTCGTGCTGATTGGGAATGCCATTAAGAATGTGTTGGAACTTTGCCTGGACTCCGAAGAAAGGCAGGCTGAGGAACATTTCTGCAAGGATAGGACATTGCAGTTGGAGACCATACCGTGAATCATCAAATGCAAATGGCGGGGATGACCGAGTCAATTTTTGCAACCTGTACCCTTGAAGACATATATGAAGATATCCAAGAAATCTATAAGCAAAACAAGAGTCCATGGGTGATAGGCTACAGCGGTGGAAAGGACTCTACAGCAGTTCTACAACTAATTTGGCATGCCTTAGCTAGACTGAAGCCTGAGCAACTGATTAAGCCGGTTTACGTTCTCTCTTCGGATACCCTTGTTGAGACTCCGGTTATTGTGGATTACATCGACCGGACACTCACCCAGATTAACGAAGCAGCCGCCGAACAGAATCTTCCCTTCGAAGCGCACAAGGTAAAACCCAGACTGGAAGATACGTTTTGGGTAAATATGATTGGGAAAGGATATCCAGCCCCCTACACGCGTTTCCGGTGGTGTACCGACCGGCTAAAGATTAAACCTGCAAATGCCTTTATCCTTGATTGCGTCGCCAAATACGGTGAAGTCATTGTCGTACTTGGTGTACGGAAGAACGAAAGCGCAACGCGTGCTCAGGCCATGAGCCTTAGACAGATTCGCGGATCCGTCCTCAGGCGTCATTCAACTCTGCCCAATGCTTTCGTATATGCGCCAATAGAGGATTTTATTACCAACGATGTATGGTCCTACCTGCTAAATGTCCCATCACCCTGGGGAGGGAAGAATCGTGACCTCTTGGCGCTCTATAGGAATGCCCAGGCGGGTGAGTGTCCTCTCGTAATTGATAAGACGACACCTTCCTGCGGTAACAGCCGTTTTGGATGCTGGGTTTGCACCGTTGTCAGCAAGGACAGCACGATGGAGGGGCTGATAGACAATGGAGAAGATTGGTTGGAGCCACTGCTTGAGCTTCGGGATTTTCTGGCCTCTACTCAGGAACCCGCGAATAAGGCGATTTACCGGGACCACAAGCGCCGAGGAGGCTTGGTTTCATTCAAGCCTGACGGAAGTATAGCTCGTGGCCCCTACCGATTGGACACTTGCAAGGACATTTTAAGGCGACTACTGACTGCGCAAAAGGAGGTTGCCTCTTACCTCGAAGGCGAAGGAGTGGTTCTAATAGGAGAAGGCGAACTGAGGGAGATTCGCCGTATATGGAGAACAGAACGACAGGATTGGACCGACAGCGTTCCTATCATATTTCGAGAGGTCATGGGAAGAGACCTTGAGTGGCCAGTTGATGATTTGCCCACGTTCTCCCAGCAAGATCGTCAACTCCTAAACAGATTATGCCAAGCAGAAGGTGTGCCGGCGAATTTGATTGCCAAGCTGTTAGATACCGAACGGCAGTATTTGGGAATGAGGCGCCGGGCTGGAATCTTCGATCGAATAGAGAAGATATTAGGTGAGAACTGGAAGAGCGAGGCGGATATCCTGGCCGAAGCATGAAGAGACTCCTGAGCCTAACCCATGTTCTTGCGTAAGGTAGTAGTCAGCAATTTCGGGCCATTTGAGGGCGTTCATTCGCTGGATCTGCTTGGCCCATACCAAGCAGAAAACAAACGCCCTATCGTCCTAATTGGTGGGCTCAACGGCAGCGGGAAGTCGTCACTCTTTGAAGCGATTAGGATTTGCTTGCATGGACGCCGTGCCTTCGGGAATCCTCGAAGAGCTGATTATCACGAATATCTCCGGAATCGAATCCATATGGGAAATGACGGTAGGCGGTGTGCCAGCTCTAACGTCCTGTTAGAAATCGAGACCGTTGAAGTTGGTCACGAGCACGTTTACGAGATTTCCCGGTCGTGGAGAGATACAAGAGATATCTGTGAAGTGTTGCACATAACTCGCAATGGCGAGAAATTCCGAGAGCTAAACGTGGATCAATATCAAAGCTTTTTGGATGAACTTGTGCCTCTTGGTCTAGCTGAGCTCTTTTTCTTCGATGGCGAAAGAATTCAAACGTTAGCAGAGGAAGATGGGAACGACTATGTCTTCGCCGAATCGATGCGAGGTCTACTTGGACTCAATATAACTTCTCGCCTCATGTCCGACATGGCCATTTATATACGAAGTCGAGAGCAGGCGAAGCCATTGAGGGAGGTTTTGTCGGAGGTGAACGCTGCCGAGGCAGACCTAGGGAATATCATAGATAGCATTTGCCGATTGGATAGTGAAATCACCACACTTGAAGATGCAAGGGAAAAGCTTGAACGGTCCGTTATGTTGCAGGAGAAAAAGATCGCATCAGAAGGGGGGGATTTCGCGCTAAGAAGGGAGATGCTACTCGAAGAACAATCCAAATGGCAGACTACCATTCAATCAATAGAGCTTGAACTACGCGAACTAGCCAATGACTTACTTCCCTTTGCGCTAGTCCCCGAGTTGTGTGAAGCGGTCCGCCAGGGTCTAGAGGAAGAGGCGATATCACGACAATCGGATTATGCGTCATCCTTCTTGCTTTCTAAGCGGGAAGAGTTGCTTGCGTTGACACCTCGCTCGAACTTTTGGGCGACGCTTGTAGAAGATGATTTGTCCCGACGCGAGAGAGAGTTGATTAATAGGGCGGTTACAAATGCTTTGGACTTAATTGCAAATGAACAAGATGATCAAAGAGCACCTTACGTTCATGACCTTTCAGAGCGTCACCAGCGTATTGTCAATACGGCTATTGACCAAGTGCTTGGAGACCTACCGGTCAAGGCAATTCGCCTAGCCGGCGCACTGCAAGAGTCGAAAGAACACCTTTTTAGAATATTGCAGGACCTAAATCGCGCCCCGAAGGAAGCGGTTTTGGAGCCGCTATTATCAGAATTAGGTCAACTCCAAACCGAGCTGAGCAAAGTGGTTCAAGAACAGGCTCTTTTGGAGGAGGAGAAGCGTCGCACACTGAATACTCAAGAGGAATGCGCAAGACGTCTCGCTAAGCTAACAGACCACGTCGGGAATATGGATGACGAGCGGCTGAGGATATCCCTAGCGGTCAAAGTTCAGAATGTTCTCCGGACGTACGAGCAAGAGTTGATAGTAGCGCGGGTTGATCACTTGGCTGATGTAATTACCGAATGCTACCGGGAGTTAGCACACAAGGAGAGCTCATTCAGTCATGTAGGTGTCGATCCCGTAAGCTTGGCTATTACACTTTACGATTCAGGAGGAAATGTAGTCTATCGGCCCCTCCTATCTGCGGGAGAGAAACAGCTCTTCGCCATCGCTTTACTGTGGGGGCTTAGCCGGGCATCCGGCAGGGAGATTCCAGTCATCGTAGACACACCTCTTGCGAGGTTGGATGCAGTGCATCGCTGTCGACTAGTGACCCGATACTTTCCAAACGCCAGTCATCAGGTAATCGTTCTATCCACCGATAGCGAGGTCGCTAACGAGGAATTAGAAATCCTTGCTCCTTCAATAGCCAAGAAATTTCACTTGAAATTTGACGGTCGCCGCGGGCGTTCGTCCATAGAACCAGGATACCTGCCAGTTTGAATAGCTGATGATATCCACCGAACGCATCGTAAAGATATTCCTATCGGCAGATAATACCCAAAGGGTTCGCACCCTGAAGGGCCGTTCCGGTCTCACACCAAATATCATTTGCCGATTTGCTCTTGCCCTTTCTTTGCGAGAAGCCGGCATCCCAAATCCTGCTGCTTATCCCAGTGATGGCATGGAATTTAACCGATATACCTTATTGGGCGTTCATGAAGCCTTAATACTAGCCCTAGTCCGTCAACGCTGTGTCCAGGACGGCCTACTACCAGATGAATCGTTGCCAGAACAGCTACGGGCACACATCAATCGAGGTGTTGGAATCTTATATCCTCGTCTTAGAACTCTTGCCGACCTCGGAGAGATGGTTAAGCAGACCAGCGAGGCAAGGAATCGCTAAAGTGGCACCAAACATGCCCATCTACATGGACCACCATGCGACTACTCCAGTTGACCCCAGAGTAGTAGAGGCCATGATTCCGTATTTTACGGAATCTTTTGGCAACGCGGCTAGCGTTGACCACTTACATGGCCACGCTGCGCAGGAGGCTGTCGAAGCATCCCGGCAGTCGATTGCTCAGTTTATCGGAGCCGGAACAGCTGAGGAGATTGTTTTTACGAGTGGTGCTACCGAGTCCGACAATATTGCCTTGGCGGGCATGGCTGAGGCTTACAGTCGAAAAGGTAACCACATCATTACGTCTGCCGTGGAACATAAGGCAGTTCTTGACACCCTCAAATACCTGGTTGGACGGGGAGTCCGCGTGACTGTGTTGCCAGTAGACCAGTATGGCATGGTAGATCCCGCGCATGTTGCCAGGGCCATGACGGACAAAACCATATTGGTTTCGATTATGATGGCAAACAACGAAATCGGGACCATCCAACCGATTAAAGAAATTGGTCGCATCGCCAAGGAGAAAGGGGTTTTCTTTCACACCGATGCCGCCCAGGCAGTAGGGCATATACCTGTAAATGTGGAAAACTTGAACATAGATTTGATGTCTTTTACTGCCCATAAAATCTATGGGCCAAAAGGTATCGGAGCCCTGTATGCCCGCCGCAGGAATCCTAGGGTTAGGCCCGGCCCCGTGATTCATGGAGGCGGCCATGAACGAGGAATACGCTCGGGTACTCTCAATGTTCCAGGAATAGTCGGGCTTGCTACCGCTCTGAATATCGCAAACCCTGAAATGGAAAGAGAAGGGAAAAGACTGAGGGCATGTACTGATTGGATGCTAAACAAACTAAAGGCAAATGTATGCGGCCTGGAACGAAATGGGCATCCAACTCAACGATTACCACACAATCTCAATATATATTTGCCTGGAATCGAGGGTCGGGCGGCTGTCTTGGAACTAAGGGAATTGGCTACATTCTCTACTGGATCCGCTTGTACCACATCCAAAGTGGAGACAAGCCACGTTCTTCGTGCGCTAGGATTTCATGAGGACAGGGCTCACTGCTCACTAAGATTTGGACTAGGTAGGTCTACGACTGATGAGCAAATCAAGGCTGTAGTAAACGGACTGTTAGATTTCATAGATGAAATCAGTCGACGATTTAGTCTAGGTCTTGAAACCAAGAACGATTCTTGATTTAAGAGTTTTTTGCCGCAAGCGGGTTCTAGGGCTCTATCGCATCGACGAAATTTGGGAAGTATCGATAATGCTCCGAATAGGCGTATACTTCCTCTTCTGGTACACCTGATATTGAAGGGATTTCTCCTGGTAGGTGGGCGTCAAGAGCCCGGATTTCCTTGAATGTCAACAGGGGAACCTTAATTTCACAAGGACTAACTCCTGACCTTGTGTAGGATAAGGAGGGGAAATCACATTGTGCTAGCAAGTGGCGCTGGCTCCTCTGATAAATTACCCCTCCTATTGTTAACATCCTGGCTCCATCGCCATAGTCAAAATGAAGTACTTGCTGATATTCGAACCCGGATTCATAAGGGTAACCTACGCTGCGGTCCGCGATTACCCGTTTAATTCCTGAATCAATGGTCTTCCAAACAAACCGAGGAAAGGCCCTAGTAGTCATGTCGCGTGGAGTATGGCGAGGTATAGCAATACCTACAGCTTCTTTGAGTTTCTGTAGCCGCTCTAATGGACTTTGTCCAAAATCGTTAGCTTGAGCCCGAATTGTGAGAATAAAGAGGCTACCAGGGGCTATCGATGAACACACAGTGTGGATGTCTGCCAATTGTTCCGAGCTCAACGACTTGTCATAATCGAGCCATATTACAGTTGGCCTTCCCTCCCACTCCAATGTCGGGAGAACTTCGGACGATTGCCCAAACTTCAAATCAATACACTTAAAGGGACGATTGAATTCAAATCTCCTAGCGTCTTGCCTTTCCTGTTCGATACAAACCATTTCTGATATTCCCAGGCGACGGTGAATGAGGGAAAAATCCGAGAAGTATGGGGAGCCGAAGCCAATGTATCTGTACGCATCTAGGACAGAAAAAGGATGTAAACGACCAAAGGCTTCGACAATCATCTTTCTCTCTGCACCTTTAGCGGGACGAAGCGAGAAATTAATCTTACGATAGCTAGGGATTTTCACTCTTCGATCTCCGACTCAACGTAGTAATCGAAGGTCATTTCTCCCACAGCTCTTTTGGTATTGACTCCTAGGCTGGCCTTCACCCTATTGACGATACCCATAGGTTTGCTGTAGCTAATGCCAGTTGGCCTTTGATCTGGGGGGATCTCCGGTGCCGTCTTAGGTATGGAATAGGAAAATGGCATTGTCTTCTGAGTCGGTCTCCGCGATGTTTTGGTGGCTTTGTCAAGAAAAGCCGACAAAGATACAACAGTAGCACTCTCGAGCAACCCGCTTAGGGGCTCTCCTGGCTCTTCTTCAGTGGCGACATCCCGAAGGAATTGAATTACTGGTGTCATCATAGTTACCATCTGCGTTCTAACGGTTCTGTAAAGCCCAGAATCTTGATCTACGCCATCTTTGGTAGTATTCCATGGCAGGGCTGCGGGGTCTTCGCTCTCAAAAAACACACAACCGCGGAACCAAGCGTAGTTGTTATGATACTTTGGCAACCTCTCTACCCCAGGTTCTCCCCACCCTGTTATTTCAGATTGATCTGCCCGAAGGACCATTCGCCCATTGCAAAATACATACCAGCCTGCATCCGCCGGATTTCTAGGCCCAACACCAGCTATTTGTTGAACTGCAACCCCATTGTATGAGTCGAGCCTGATGCCGGGGCGCAGGTTTATTCCTAATGCCAAGAATGACACTGATTCACCTACAATGCTACGGTTGTTAAGTCTAACCACTAAGCCCCGCGATAGATGGGCCTGATGCCGTGTCTGAATATCTGCGTGTAGTCTAGAAACGAAGTATTCTAGTTCAAATCTTTCCGAGACTGCAGGGAATAGTTGGTCTACGCGAACAATAGTGCCACGATTTTCTAAGGGAACCTCGGACTGCAGTTGCACGAGCTCCTTGAATTCGAACTGCCAGTCGAGACTTTCCTCCCAGTTGGCAACATCGACTTCTACGACAAATCTATCCCTTTGTGACGTTGACGACACCGAAAAACGTCTTCCTAGTTTGAACACTGCTCTCTTCATTCCTACCCCGAAACGACCTACGGAATTAGGAACCGGTTTGACATACTTAGGTCTTCCAAAGCGAAAGGCATAATTGCGCGCCACATCGGGATCTATACCACCGCAATTGTCTCTAATCTCAAAGTAGTCTTTAGAACATGTAATGCTTACTTCCAACCCTTCAAAATTCTCACTGCCGCGCAGGCGCAATGCTCCATCAACACAATTGTCCAATAGATCATGAATCGCCATCTCTAGAGGTATGTCCCTTACAAGCATATCGACGAAGAAAGACTTTGAGACTGACGCGTCAATTATGCTCTCGTGCGAATTTGTCACAATTGCACTCCTGATGCTGTGGTGCTAAGCAGATACTGTACTAAGTTCTCCCGCGGTGCCCCAGGTTGATCGAGTACTTCCTGCCGCACTTCGTCTATACCACCGTTGGCGTATTCTTCTGCAATATTCATAAGTTGGCTTTGGTCAACCATAGCCACGGCATCCCCAGTCTCCGCAATGGAGATCGCCCGGAGTACGGGAATATCTTCCTGAGGCGAGAAAACAGGCCAACGGAAGATCTCTCGTTGTGCCGAGAGAGGTACGCGACGTCCCCGTGCAAATCCGACACTGGTGGCAAGCATAAACAAGTCCTTCATGGTTTTGAAAGGAGCTTCGTCTCCGCTAGTAAGACAAGAGTAGAGAGCGTGGTGTTTAGGATCGATGTGGATACTGTCGCGGCGACTAACTCTCGGTTCGGTAATCACTTAGGACACCTCCCAGTGTCGGAACTTGCTTTAGGTCAACTCTATTATTTCAGTGCAACCTGTGTCCTGGTCAAAGTCCAATTGGTACTCAGCACCGATACGGGGTACGAGGTTTTTTCGGGCCTGTGAGTGAAGTTCCTCATCTGTTACCAAGATTACCAATTGATCAGTAATCTCCGGAATGTGTTGCGTAATGGCCTCCCTGTGAGCGCTGCTCAATCTCCCGAATGGTGTGTCCATAACTAAGGGAGCCTCCTCTCCAGTTACTTTAGACATTCCTGTAATGAAGGCTAGGCTAAGCACCTGCCTTTCTCCAGCAGATAACTCAGGTCTGGCCGGCAGGCCCCATCTGTCTATTACTTCCAAGTGGTAGTCTTCGCTCAATTGAACGTCTTGGAAGTGCGATTCTTTCCAAACCAAGTTCCTGAAAATACCCCTGGCTTCCTTCTGGATGCTATTGCGCATATCGCTTGCAAAGGCTTCGAGCATTCCCTCCACTGCATCCGAGGCTTTTCTGGCAAGTGAAAAACGGCGCCGTAAGTCTTGGGCCCTCTTCTCTGACAACTGGGCCTTTTCAATTGATCCTTTAAGGCCTTCTAGCTCTCTCCTCTGATTCTCCAATCTTTCTTCTAGTCTGCCGATGTCGCCTCCGATTCTCTGCATCGCTATCTGATTGTCCATTCTTTTTTTTTCTAGTTCGGATACCTCTTCGAGCGCCACGTCCTGAAGAAGGTGACGATTTATTTCGTCTAGTGTAGCTGTTAGCTCCTCTTGCTGAACGTTAATCTCTGCCTTGCGCCGCATTTGTTCCCTTAGTCGCTGCATCACACTAGAAATTTTGGGGCTCGCAGCTCGCAATTGTCCGCCAACTTCCAGGACTGCGTTTTCCAATGCCGACGGAAGTGAGCGAGACAAGACTTCCATTAACTTTAGGTGTTCCTCCGATTCTTCTTCGATAGCCCTGCCGCAGATACACATGTGGTTATCTAGCAAATCCTGCACGAATTGTTCTCGAATGCCCGGAGGAATCTCGCCTCGGGCACGCATTGCGTCAACAACCTGTACGGCCTTTTCTATGGGTCCTTCAGCAAAGCGATAAAACCCGAGGTTCGATGTGTCACGAATACCCCTCCATAACACTTCCAACTCCTCTTGCCGGATTTTCATCGATTCCGTCGCTAGTTGTCGCTTCTTAGTCCATTCCTCGATTTCGCGGATTTCGCCAAGCCGGACATCAATTTCCTTGGTCTGGCGATCTGCTGCAGTTTTCTCCTCCCTTAATCCCATCAACCTCGATCGAGTCTTCTCAGCTTCCCTGCGCAACCGCTCCTCTTCCTCAAGTAGTTGTTCAATTCCACCAGACGTAATCTTCTTAAGGGAAGCATGATAATCACGCGCTGCTGCATCTAAGTGATTTTGCGCACGCTCAAGTACCTCAATCTTCAAGACGTTGCGCACAGCGTCTCGCACCTCATGCTCATGAGCAGGATGAGTGAATTGATCAATTTTCTCGCCATCAAAGAAGAAATAGCTTCGGACGTTGGCTGGCAGAATTGACTGGACCTTGCCAGTAGGATTTGGCACCCGGCGTGTCTGTCCATCTGCCCGGATACTGTCAAGAGAAAATTCGGATCGTCCATCGCTCCGCCATTCGTCGTCAGCTGACTTGGCCACAATTAATGCTCTGGTTGCGGTAAATCGTTCACCCTCGTGTGTAAATCCCAACTGGACCTTCACCTCAACACTTTCGCCTACGTGAGCCTCCGTAAGGGCCCTTTTGCTGACTAGTTCTCCCATTTCATCAGCATCTAGCTCGTACAAGCACCAATTGAGTGCGGTGAACAATGCTGTCTTTCCCGCTCCGTTGACTCCGTGAATGACCGTCACGTTGCGGCCGCTTTCGCGACTGAAACGAATGTCTTGATCACCATGGAACTGGCGAAAGTTGGAAAGGCGCATCCAATCAAGCTTCATTGTTTTCCACCTCTTCCTCGATAATCTGGCGTATCTCTTCCCTCATTCGCGGCCTCTGGAGACTCAGGCGGGCCCACTCCTCTTCTATCACACGAGCGATTACCCTCTGCACGTCAAGGTCCTGCTCCTGAAACATCTCTAGGATTTTCTCCCTAAGCATTCTCTTAGCCTTTCCCGACAAGTTCAAAGATCAAAAGTCAAGCAGGTTGTAGTACTTGGAATATTCCCAGATAACCTCAGTGGCCTGAAAGCCGTTAATGGAAGTGTTAGCAAATTCGCGGAATCGGGAGAGTTCGCGCTTCAGAACACCACGTTCCATATTAAAGGAACCACTGGAGATGGTTGCCTTGATGGAATCCAATGAAGGCAAGGCAATCAAATCATGGATCACTGCGTGTTCTTTACCTGGTGATTTGCGAAGAATCCTACCTCGCCGTTGGATGAATTCCCTTGGATTACTTGTGCTGGCAAGTATATAGGCCACTTGCGTACTTGGCACATCTACTCCCTCGTCAAGGCAACGCATAGCTACAAGGGCCTGCAGGCGACCATCAGAAAAGTCGTTCAGGAGAAGGCGGCGTTCTTCTGTGGACTCATCGGCAGTAAATTTGTGTACCCGAAGTCCGAATTCATTGCCCAATATGGGCAACACTTCATCAATTTGACCTGGTGCGCAGTAAAACAACGTATGACGTACTTCCCCTTTACCCTGTAACAACCCTTTGAGCCTCTCCAGTTTGTTATGAGCTCTATTGAGAATATCTGCACGCTGACGTAACAGTGCCTGCCGTAGTTCGCTATGCTCGGTGTTTTGGTCTACCTGGTAGAAACGAGCTATACGACGGGTGAGCTCTTCGTACCTTTCGACTTCCTCCATAGTAAGTTCTACCAGGTGAGGGTAGTAGTAATACTCGGTGAGAAATCCTTGAGCTATGGCATCGGCAAGGCTGAACTCAAATACAGGCTTGCCAAAATAGTCGCGAAGAGACTGAGACCCTTCTTCATCGAACCACCGGTCTGGCGTCGCTGAGAGACCCATCCGATACCCAAATTGCTGCGGTAGAGCAAGCCGGCTTTGTTCTGAACCAAGGTGATGCATCTCATCAGCAATTAGCAAAGCGGGTCCTGCAACACGGGAAAGGGTATCTTGCATTACTTGGCTTGACAGTGTTGCATGGGTAGTAATAAGCATTACAAGGCTTCTGTTTCCTAGGTTGTAATCAAGTATCCTACTATTTACGGTACTCTCCCACGTACTCCGGCTTTGATAGGCCCGAATTGGTCTAATGCCAAAGTCATTGGCATCCTCAAACCATTGGTCCACTAAGTGCTGGAACGGGCAAGCGACGACTAGAAGGAGTCGTTGTTTCTCCTTAAATAGCCTCACTGCAGCCGCCAGCGAAGTAATAGTCTTGCCAGAGCCCGTGGCCATGGCCAGCACTCCTCTACCGTTCGCTTGAAACCAGGCCTCACAGGCTTCGACTTGGTAAGGACGTAGTCGAATAAAGGTGGGACTATCTGGTACTATCGAGTCATCTATGATTCCCGGTTCTAGGGATGAACCGTGTTCTGCTTTTGGAGGACGCGAAGGTCGAATACGGAGCAGTTCATGTTTCGCGGCCTCAGGGAAATCAAGTACCGTCAACTGAGGCGTGAGGTTACGCCACAGTCTCATGAAGTCCTCTTTCTTACGCACAACCCTACCGTGAGGGTCATCCCACGATACATAAACTTCGAGGGATTCGAAGTTGCTGGCTAATCCTCCCACAGTCTCGTTCGGTGACCCAGTAAATGCCACTACGTTATCCTCTTCATCCAGAAATATGCCGATCTTTTCGTGGTAGATGGCTTGACCTTGCGACAACAATCTCTTGGATGGAACGGCAAGCTTGATGTCGAGCCGACCCTCTCCTATAAGCCAAGAGATACATTCAAGGCGGTTGTACAAAATGTTGGGTAGGGATTCAACAGCTTTAGGATTAATTTGGCGTTCGGCGCTCCTTTCGAGGATTTCTTCTCTTGACTCATAACCGAGCTTGATTGCTTCGATGTCATCTGTTTCTAGCAACGGGCTCGCTATGAGCCTCATATGGCCTCCGTTCTGGACAAGAGCTGTGAGTCCATTGCCAGCAAGCGCCAAGCCGTAGCTAGTGAAGTACCCAACAGCTCTCCAATAGGCTACGCTTCCTGAGAGACAGGGGACATAGAATTCTTCTATTAAGTTTGAGCGATCTGAACGGTAGTCGTGCGCTATCTTAAGTTCGCGTAACAATGGGGTTGCCGCCAGTTCGTCTTAGTAATCGGAACTAGTAGGATGTGGGAGTAATTCACTAGAGTTGTCTACTGGACTGTGCATGGACAGCACGGCATTATACCGTGCAAATTCGAATAGGGCGAACATACTTCCGGAGCGGCACATTCGCAACTCTCCTTCGAACGCAATACGTTGCACGGGACGGAGAGGAGGGAATCTCACTGTGGGAGAGGTAAGTACGAATGTCAAGATGCGGAGAACTAATATGCTCCTTGGTTGCTTCGTATTTGGCGACAGTCGAACTTACCCATCGTTCTTCAATCTTTCATGAATGATATTCCAGTTATTGGATGGTCAAGTAAGCGAGTATTGCCTGGATGCAACCGAACGGAGTGAGCAAGTCCATCTCATGTACCCCATGCCGGCTCAAGACAAGGGTCGACTTGAGGGGCCGTCATATATCTATTCCCCGAGCTTATGGGTTGTGTGCATAATCGAAAATTTCGTCTGCCGAGATTTTGCACTGGCTAATGGATGCCCCTCTAGATTGTAGGCGCCACGGCCCGGCATTGTATGCCGCCTCTGAAACCGACTACTACTAGCATTTCTTTCGGTGATCGCTCCAATACCCAAGCCATCAGGAACGTCTCGGTCGGAACGCATCAAAACCCCATCCCGGAGTCCCACACTCTCAGCCAGGGTCAAGAGATTGAAGAGATGTTCGGAACCCGGTACGACGCCCTTGAGCCGCCACTCCCTGAGACGGTAGGGGCTCACTCCTAGGAACCCTGCTATCCTTCTCCATGACATCCCACTGGCGTTCTTGAATAGCACCAATCGTTCGGGGAAATCCTCGGGAAATACGAGCTTGATGGGTCTGTGGACCTTTCTCTGCACACCCAAGATGTTAGTTCTTTCGGAATTGTTCACCAGAGACATCTGCAGTGCGGAGGATAAACCCTTCTCTGGAATCCGCCTTCTGGCCCCGTACTGCGGGCTTCGGGGGAAGGATGTCAACTCCCAGGAGGATTCGGACACCACCCGGGAACCGGGCCGCCAGGGTAAGCAGGGCAAACAGCGTGTCTCCGCACGGTTTGGTCCCGTGCCGCCACCGCCGGATTTGCCTGGGGTCCACGCCCATACAATTGGCCATACCGTCCCAGGTGAGGCCGCTTACCCGCTTTAAGCATTCCAGGCGGTCGACGAAGTCATCCGGGAGGAATGGCAGACAGTACAGGTCTTCAGGGGGAGAAAGGGAGTTGTGGCTCATTCGACAAGCTCCAGAATGAACAGATCGTCGAAACTGCTGATACCCAGGACCTCCTGTAGATGCTTGCGCATCTCGGCCGATGGACAACGTGTGCCAGTCATCAATTGGGAGAGATATCCGGAAGTGATGCCGAGAGTGCGCGCAAGTTCGTTCTGGCTCATGTTTAACTGCTCAATGCGACTCCAAACGCAACGTTGCTTGAGCTTCACCCTCGCTGCAGGGCGTCGTCCTTTCATGTCGCATCCTCCTTCTCGCCGAAGTCCGACTCTGAGGGCGCCTCGCAACCGGTACCTGCAGGATATCGGGCGTACAGATCGGAGTTGGACAATAAGTGGCGAGCAATGATGCGGGCCAGGATTCGCAACCCATCCAACCGCATCTTGTCCTGTTCTTTCGTGAGTCGGGACTTGTTCATTGTGATTTCCAATTCCATGGGAGGCCTGTTTTTGAGGTTGGAACGTTGTGGAAAACTGGTGTATGATGAAGCTATTAGAACGTGCAAGCTATGATATTGGAGTCTAACAGTAAATCTCTATCAATTGCAATCCATCCACATCTATATAGCAAGCACTTTTCGGAAAACGCTTGCAATAGTGTAACGTTGAGTGCCTGATTGCTTTACAATATGCTCATCAGTGAACCCTTACAACAGTAACGGAGGGCTCCCATGAATGAGGACATAGACCGTCGAGATGAGGACATCGGTCAGATGCTGAAGAGACTGCGAGGCGATATCAGCCTGCGGGGTGTCCAGCGCCTTACCGGCATCTCCAACGCATACCTCTCCCAGATAGAAAAGGGCATCCGCCAGCCGGGTCCGAAACTCCTCAAGAGACTGGCATCACTGTATGGCGTGGGCCTTCAGGAGTTGCTGAGAAAAGCCGGTTACCTGGATGCGGGGGGAGCGGAACCCGAGGCCGACGAGGCCACGGAGGTGGAGAGGGCCTACGACTACGTCCTCTCCGACCCCGTGTTCCGAGTTGGCACCAGGCCCAGGGGGCCACTCTCCATGGAGTCCAAGCGTTTCATAGTCGAGTTGTACGAACGATACACGGGAAAGAGATTGCTCCAATGAACAGCACCATACTTGACGATTTCTGTAACAGCCTAAAGGCCGGCCGGACCCCGCCGGACAGACTCATGCCTGGAGAGGTGGCCCGGAGGTTTGTGGGACACTTCGGGTTCTCTCCCTTTCCCCGCATGGGAGAGATGACCCGGCTGCTGAGGGGAGCGGGCATTGATGCAGTGCCAGACGCCAACCTCGACAGAGGACTCCGGGGAATGCACGTGGGCACAAGCAACGGGACCTACGTCATTCGGTACGATGCTTCAGAGACGGAGGGAACCCAGGAACACACGGTCTTCCACGAGACCTACGAGATCATCAGGGAACGCCTCACCGACCTCCATCCCGAAGTTCAGCGTCCCCAAGGCCCGCCCCTGTGTCGCCAGGCCGACCGGTTTGCCGCTGCCGCCTTGATACAGCCCGGATTCTTTTCTCTCTTCGCCGAGACCACAGGCCTGGACGTCGTTGCCCTGCAACGCACCTATGGACGCGCCTATTCCTCCCTGACCATCCGGCTGGCCGAGGTGATGCAGAATCAGCCCCTCCTGGCAGTGCTGTATGAACGCCGAGGCCATCGTGACCCACAGAAGTGGGCCGAGCGCCCTTCGGTGGAGGAATTCACGGCAACCGTGGTGGCGAGGACACCCGGGTTCAGGCTGAGAACGGTCAAGCGGCCCCTATCGACCCTCCGGGGGATGATTCCCCGTCGTAGCTATCCCCCCGCTCAGTATTCGGTGGCGGAGCGGGTCATTCTAACGGGCGAACCGGTATACGTGGAACGAGTCACCGGATACGACCTGTGGAATGCCGATGACATCACCGTGGCCGCCCGGCTGGTGAACTGGCATGGGCGCCTGGCCAAGATCGCCCTTGTAGCCGTGCCCTACAGAGACCGTAAGGTGTTGGGTCCGCAGCTCAACCGGGTCTCCTTTGAGCACATCTCCCATGCTCATCAGGTCATCTAGCCGTGAAATCAACCAAAGCAACCCGAAAGGCCGTACTTGCTGGACACCCCGGCTCTAGAGGAATGCCCTCCATCCCGCCCGAGCTGCACCCGGTATTTGGATGCCCGCCGAGTGGCGAAATCCCGGTGTGTGACGACCTTCCCTGAAACCGACCCTTGGATGCCACAAATTTTGAACTAGATGAAGAGGTTATTACGATGCAGGACCGGCTACTGAGACGTCGACAGGTCGAGGAGATCACAGGCATGAGCCGCTCGACCATCTACAAGATGATGCAGAGTGGTGAGTTCCCCAGGCCCGTCAGGATTGGCCCCTCAGCCGTCAGGTGGAGGGCCAGCGACATAGCGGCTTGGGTGGAGTCGCGGCCCGTGGCCAGGGGAGAGTTCGACAAGCCCAGCGCCGTCTCCCTGTAGCGCTTAAGACTGGAGCACAAGCTGGGAGTGGCCGTTCCGGCCCCGGTAGGAGTTGCCGGTCAAGTAGTCCGCCCACCGCTGCATAAGTGTCCGGCGGCGCTCGAAGAGGTCGGACCTGGCGTATGCCTGCTCCGTGGCATTGCCCAGGCTGTGGGCAAGGGCTGCCTCCGATACTACCCAGGGAGTGTCCGTCTGCTCCAGCGTCCAGTTCTTGAAGCTACTGCGGAACCCGTGGACGGTGGCATTCTTGGCCAGGCCGACGGAACGGAGTATCTTGGTCAGTGTCATGTCAGACATCGGGACCCCCGGCTTCAGTGGTGAAGGGAACACCAGACCCGAGTCCTCCCGCAGGATAGATGCTTCGCCGAGAACTTGGAGGGCCTGTTGGCTGAGGGGAACCCGGTGCTCAACACCCGCTTTCATCCGCTCGGAAGGAATCCTCCACACACGCCCTTCGAGGTCGATCTCGTCCCAGGTCGCGCCCCGTGCTTCACCTGAGCGTGCCGCGGTGAGGACCAGAAACTGGAAACACAGCTTGGCGGACAGCGAGGCCTGGGAGGCTGCGACCGTTTCGATAGCTGAGCCCACCTCTTGGTAAGGCAGGGCCCTGAAATGGGCCTTCAACTTCGGCATGGGAGGAAGGGCGCCGTCGATGGCCTCACCCGCAGGATTGGTCTCCATGAAACCGTGGGCCATTGCCCACCGGAATATGGTCCTCATCCGCTGGCGCACACGTCTGGCTGTCTCTGGCCGGCTTGTCCATATGGGGGTTAGCACCCGCAGCACATCGCCACGATCTATCCGATCCAATGGTGTGTTTCCCAGGACCGGCATTGCATGACGCTCCAGGGTCTGAATCCAGCCTGAGGCGTGCCTGGGATTGCGCCAGCGGGGTTTATTGGCCTCATGTACTGTAAGGGCGGCCTCTCTGAAGGTTGGCATCGCAGGGGCATGCCTCTCGGCCACCGGATCCCGTCCCTCCGCGATAGCAGTCCGATACTCCGCCGCCTTTTCCCGGGCTCGGGCCAGGCTTACGGACGGGTAACCTCCCAGGCCGATATCCCGCCGGCGCCCATCAACCGTGATGCGCAGCACCCACGATTTGCGACCCGCTTTGCTTATGAAGAGGTGGAGCCCACCGCCATCGGAGTAGCGTCCTGGACTTTGCAGGGCTTTCACTTTTGTTGCTGAAAGGGTCATTAGGGTCTCAATTTGCCTCAGAGTGTTACCACTAATGTTACCACAACAACTGCGAGATACCAAGGGAAATGGATGGTGCGAAAGGGCATCCCAAAAGTGATTATCAGCTACGGAGCAAGCATAAAGTTGGAAAAAGGCGGCAGAACAAAAAGAGGGTGGTGGCGGAGAGGGTGGGATTCGAACCCACGGTGCAAGAGACTTGCACACCGGTTTTCGAGACCGGCACCTTAAACCACTCGGACACCTCTCCAGAATGGGAACGAAGGGAAAGTTTACCGTAATGGTCGGTATTGTAAAGACGGTCGGGGACGGAGGCTATAGTGCGTCGGGGCTAGAAGGCGGTGGCCGCTAGCGGGTCACTGCTTCGGCGAGAGGTGCTGAGCGATCCTGTTCCCATCGGAGATCGGCCAGCACCGCCTGGCTGGTGTTGCGGCCCGGGACGCCGGTGACAAAGCCACCCGGCCATACGCCTCCACCCGTGAGATAGAGGCCCTTGAGAGGAGTGCGGTAGTCGTTGGCAAGGCGGTGGGGTCGGGGGCCGAAGAGGTTGTGGGGAAGCATTTCGCCGTGGGTGATGTTGGAGCCTATGATGCCCAATTCGGCTTCGCAGTCCAAGGGGCTGAAGGCCCGGTAGTCGATGATGTGGTCCGGTAGGTCGGGCATGTAGCGGGTCACGGTCTCTATGCACCGCTTGGCGAACTTGTCTTTTTCCTCGTCCCATGAACCTTCAGCCAGATCGTAGGGGGCGTGCCAGATATTCCAGCTCATTATGTGCTTGCCGGTAGGGGTCAAGTCTGGGGAAACGACGGAGGGGATGAGGCCCCAAATTATCGGAGTTTCAGAAGGGTACCCGGCTATGGCGCCGACAGTGGACTCCTCGATGTGCTCCATCGATGCGGCAACACGTATCTGGCAGGTTGAAGCCTGTTCCTGGGAGAGATCATCAGGGAGACCCGCATAGGAAGGTACCCCGTCTAATGCGAGGGCCATCTTGAAGGCTGCGCCGCGCATCGGGATTCGGCTGACCTCATCCCTCATCTGCGAGCCAACGGCATCGTCGTCCAGCAGCTTGCCGAATAGAGTCTTGGGGTTGATGGCGGATACTACTATGGGTGCGGTGTAGACTGCGCCGTTCTCGCATTCTACGCCGTGGGCCCGACCTCCGGAGTGAAGTATTCGCGCAACCCGGGTGTCGAGCTTAAGGCTCCCTCCGAAGCCTCGGCAGCGGGCCGTTATCGCATCAATAATTGCACCCATGCCGCCGATGGGGTGCCCCGTGGAGCCGCGGAGGGGCATGCGTCGAAAATCGTCGCTGGGTAGGGAAGCTGCGGATGCGAGGGCCAGGGGGCGGAGGATGAGGCCGGTAGCGGTGCCGGGCGCCGACTGGGGGACCATGCCGGAGTTGGAAGCGAGAAGGCCGAGCAGGGTGCGGGCCTCGTTGGTCCTGAGGTGCCTGTAGAGAATCTCGCTCAGGCTGCCGTGGAATACTTGCTCGAACGTATCTTTGTCTTCGTCTGATGTAAGGCCAGCGGCCATGTAGGCGAGGCCGGGCGCCGGCCTGAAAATCGAGGTCCTCAGCCTTGTGGCGAAGTCCTCCAGCTTGGCGACGAAACTCCGGTATCGGTCACCCTCACCAGGGCAGAGGGCGTCGAGCTGGGCGCAGACCCTGTTCATGTCCCGCCAGACGACAAAAGGATGCTCGGGGAAGAACTGGATTACCGTGGGGTCGGAGCGAAGGAAGCGAAGACCGGCGCCTGCGAGGTCGAGCTCTTCGACCACCCTGGTCTCTAGGGAGCCAGGGGAGTTGGAGAAGCTGGCGGTGTAACCGGGCATGAACTCGAAGCTGCCGCTGGGGCCTCCGAAGACCCCACGGGACTCGAGGACGAGGACCCGGAGGCCGGCCTTGCCGAGATACGCAGCGCAAACGAGACCGTTGTGACCGCCCCCGACTACGATGGCGTCCCACTCACTCGATCCGTTGCTCCTGTGAATTGTCATCCGCCCCTGAACTCTCCCTTCTGCGAAGCCGTAGAGCCTTTAGATGTTGTATATCCTGGCCGTGTTACCACCGACCAGTTTGGCCCTTTCTTCATCGGTGCAGTCGGCGAGGGTTGTCTCGATGAACTCTCGGGACTTGGGCCAAGTGCCCTCGGAGTGGGGGTAATCGGAGCCCCAGAGGATGTTGTCCACGCCTATTATGTCCCTGTTCTGGATGCCCAGGGCGTCCTCCTGGAAGTCGGCGAAGCAGTTGGAATGGAAGAGATCGCTGGGGGCCAGGTCACCCGGTATGCGGTATCCGTCCTGGCCGGCGGCCCTGTCGTTGTAGCTGAAGTCCATACGCTCCAGCCAGTAGGGGATCCAGCTGAGTTCATGCTCTGCAACACCAATCTTCAGCTTCGGGAAGCGTTCGAAGACGCCGCTAAGGATGACTTCGGTGAGGGAGACCCGCACCCAGAAGTCGGCGTTGTGTAGGAGGAAGTTGGCGAAGTCGAAGGGGTCAAGCAGGTCTCGGTCCCACCCCCGACCCGCCTGTACTCTGGCCGTGGAGATGTGGAACGTGAGCGGGATATCCAGGTCCTGGGCACAAGCCCAGAGGGGGTCGTAGTCTCGGGAGCGGTAGCTCTTGGCTGCCATGTATTCAGGGATTGTTACCCCTACAAATCCCTTCTTCACGCACCTCTTGATTTCCTCGACACCTTCTTCAATGTTGTCGATGTTGACGACTGCGACACCCTTCAGGCGTCTGGGGTTGGCCTGACAAAATTCAGCGGCGAAGTCATTGTATGTACTATCGATGGCATTCAGGAGGCTAGTGTCTTCCACGAAGGGGTAGAGGAAGATCGTGAGACTCGGGTACACCAGGCCGACGTCCAGGCCGTCAATATCCATGTCTTTCACGGCCTCTTCCCCAATGTAGGCCCCTGGGCGGACTTCATCCCAGTCCACGACCTGGTCCAGCCTGCCGTCTCCTTCCAACCTGTCGCCGGGCTGCGCGCCCATTGCGAAGATGTTGAAATGGGGTTGTCCATCGATGTGCCAGAAGGGTCCATCGGGAGTGTGCCTAACCGTGGGGCCCCGTTCCTTATATTCAGCAGGCAGCCTCTCGGTCCACAGGTCCGGGGGTTCAACTATATGATTGTCAGATGAAATAATCCTGTAGTCTCCCACGGTCTTTCCTCCTCAATGGGACCGTCTCCTTTTGACGGTCGGGGCTGGTCTATTGCTGCACCGACTTCAGGAATCTTGGGACTCGGCATCTCCGTCTTCCACGGGGGCAGAAATCCTGGAGATCTTTACCTTACGTATTCGTCTTCCCGTGGTGGTGAGCACTGATACCAGGAAGCCGTCCTCCCGAATTTCATCACCGGGAACGGGGATTTTACCCAGGCGGTCAAATATGAACCCGCCAACCGTATCGAAGTCTTCGCCCTGGATATTGAGAGAAAGGGCTTCGTTCAGGTCATCGATGCTGACCGCGGCATCCATTATAATCTCGTTGGGGCCTACGGTCTCGATTTGCGGGGTCCCGATATCGAATTCGTCCTCAATCTCCCCGACTATTTCCTCCATCAGGTCTTCGAGGCTGACCAGTCCCGCCACCCCACCGTATTCATCCACGACGATGGCCATGTGGACCCGCTTCCTCCGGAACTCTTGCAGGAGCTCATCCACTCGCTTGGTTTCGGGAATGAAATGTGGTGCACGGGCAATCTGGTCGAGGCTGGGGCCGTTGTCGGGCTGGCCCCAATAGCGGAGGACGTCTTTGGCGTATACCACACCAACCACGTTGTCGATGGTGTTTTCGTATATGGGGATCCGGCTTACACCCGCCTCTATGACGGTGCGTACCAACTCGGAGAGGGATGACTTGGCATCAAGGGCAACGATGTCTATACGGGGGACCATGATTTCACGGGCGAGGGTCTTATCCAGGTCAAGGATGGACCGGACCATCTGGGTCTCGTCTTCTTCCAGGCTTTGGACCTGACCTTCTTCGTCGACGAAGGTCGGGGCAGCATCCTCGGCCGGCTTGCGAATAAACCCAAAGAGGGATGCGACCCGGCCAAGGAATCCACCCTTGGAACCGTTGGCGGATCTGGGGCGTCCATTGCCGTTCTGACGTTGGTCTTGCACAGGCTCTCGACCTACTTCCTCGATCATACCTCTACGTTTCCTAGCTATCCTGGTCTTGTGTTCTCTCACGGGCGGGGACGCCAAAGGACAGTGAATCATCGGGCAGGTCCCTGGTCACAACCGACCCCGCGCCCGTCACGGCCCGGGCACCGATCTTCACGGGGGCAACCAGCATGGAGTCGGACCCGATAAAGGCGCCATCGCCGATTATCGTGCGGTTCTTGGCCACGCCGTCATAGTTGCAGGTAACCGTCCCTGCCCCAATGTTCACATTGGCCCCGATCTCAGCATCTCCCAGATAACTGAAATGGCCGACCCTGGTCCCCGGGCCGATGGCCGCCTTCTTAACTTCCACGTAGTTGCCGATGTGTACATTCTCGGCTAGGCGGGCCCCTGGGCGAAGATGGCAATAGGGGCCGATCTCGACGTGACTATCTATTGAGGACTCTTCGATCACAGACCCCTGAATCCGGCATCCATCTCCTATGGACGAGTCCCTGATGACGGCGTTGGGGCCTATCTCGCATGAGCTGCCAATCGAGGTGTCGCCCTGGAGGATTACCCCAGGCTGCAAGACCGTGTCCATGCCGACATTCACGGAGGCGTCTATGAAGGTGCTTCGGGGATCAACAAGGGTCACACCCTGGGCCAAGGCCCGCTGCCGGGTCCTTTCGAAGGCGACGGCGGTCACCCGTGCCAGGTCTGAGCGGTCGTTGACTCCCAGGGCCTCGTCGGGGTCGGCGGGGGATACCGATTCGACGCCGAGTCCGCTTTGACGGGCCCGGTCTAACAGCGACGTGATGTAGAACTCCCCGTTAGGGGCGGGGGCAAGGTCCCGGAGGGTAGGCCAGAGCCATTCGGTCCGGAAGCAGTAGGCGCCACAGCAGACTTCGTTGGAAGAGAGGGTCTCTTTGTCGGCTTCCCGCCACTCGATTATGCCGGTGAGTTCCCCGTCCGGGCTGCGAATGACCCTTCCCATCTCGCCGGGTTCCGGTACCCTGCAGGTGAGGACGGTGAGGGCAGCTTCGGCGCCAAGGTGCCGGTCAATCATCAGGTTTAGGGTGTCAGGGGTGAGGAGGGGCATGTCAGCGTTGACTACCAGCACGTGGTCGGTGTGCTCAGCAATGAAGGGCTGCGTTTGAAGGAGCGCGTGGCCCGTGCCCAGCCTCTCTCCCTGTAGAACCCGAATTGTGCCGTTGGAAAAGCAGGCGTGTTGGGTCGGGAAGTCGGGGCCGACTACCGCAGCAGTTACGGTCGCCGGAGTTTGCGAGACCGCATCTTTCACCCATGAGAGCATCTCTTTGCCCGCAACACGGTGAAGGGGCTTGGGGATTCGGCTCTTCATCCGAGTCCCCTTACCCGCCGCCAGTATTACCCCAGCCCAACTTGCCATATTTTTGTTCAAATAAGAAATCCCTTCTTTTCCGCGCTCCGCGAGAAAGGAAGGGACAGCTAGTCCAAGTATTTGTTTATTGGGGCCTTCGACCTACTACTGGGAGGGTCGTCAAGCTCAATCATCTCAATCTCTATTTAGATAATAAGTATCACACATAGGGGTGTCAAGCAACGAGACCTCCTGCTCTGTGTGGTGAACTGCATGGTATACTCCCCCCGACAGACCCTGTTGAGAGCATTCTCTATTTCAACACCTGCACCCTTCCCCTTCCATATTCTTTTGACTATTGCGACAAGTGGACGCGATTAGCGTGAGCAGCCAGGCATCGGAGGACTTCCTTGCTCTTTGCCGCTGGTGAGTCCAGCGTCCTGGAAGCTGTAACACACCTGGTCATCCAGTTGTGTGTGATCCTGATACTGGCCAAGCTGGGTGGCGAGATCTTCACGCGATACCTGAAGCTTCCGGCGGTGATTGGAGAGCTGATGGTAGGCGTCGCCATAGGGCCCTACGCCCTGGGCAACCTGATCAACCTGAGCACAATCATACCGGGGTCGGACCTGGGGCTCCTGTTCGCAAAGCCGGAAGTGCCCACCGAGGCGATCAGTTCCGAGCTCTTCTCCATTTCGGAGATAGCAGTGATAGTGCTGCTGTTCTTCGTGGGGCTGGAGACCAATCTCGGACAGTTCATGAGATATGCGAAACCGGGGTCGGTAATAGCGCTAGGCGGCGTGGTAGTGCCGTTCATTCTTGGCGTATTTGCGACCATCGCATTCGGATATGCGGATAGCATAGGCAGTGCGGAGGCGCTGTTCATGGGAGCAGCCATGACGGCCACCTCAGTGGGTATAACGGCCCGAGTCCTGAGCGAACGCAAGAAGCTGGCAACGCCAGAGGGCGTCACAATCATGGCAGCTGCCGTTATCGATGACATCCTGGGCATCCTCATCCTGACCCTGGCCGTGGGTGTCGCCGACACGGGTGCGGTGTCGGTCACTGACATACTGATAGTCGGGGGGAAGGCGGCGGGGTTCCTGGTGGTGTGGTTCGGGGGCGGGCTGCTGGTCTCAAAATACGTATCGAAGTTCATACTGTCTCTGAAAGTCACCGGGGCTGCGATTGCGATTTCGTTTGGTATTGCGCTCTTGTCTTCAGGGCTGGCAGAGAGCTTCGGACTGGCTTTCATCATTGGTGCTTACGCCGCAGGGCTGGCCCTTTCGGGGACGAAGCTGGCGCAGGTGCTGGCGCATCATCCTCCGGGCACGGAAGAGGATGAACACAGGCGCGACCCTCCCTTCGTAGTCTTGCACGACGCCCTGGTTCCCATATTCTTCGTGGTGCAGGGGATGCAGGTCGACGTGAGCCTGTTCGGCGGTGTCATCGTGTTCGGGCTGGTGCTGTCGGGGTTGGCGATAGTCTCCAAGGTGTTCGGGTCCGGGATCCCGGCTATGGGGCTTGGGTTCAACACCCTGGGGTCTGCGAGGATCGGGTTCGGCATGCTCCCGAGAGGGGAGGTTGCGTTGATCATCGCGGGCATCGGGTTGAGCAAGGGTGTAATCGGTGGAGAGCTGTTCGGGGTGACGGTGTTCATGACTATCGTGACCACGCTGATGGCGCCGCTGGTGCTCCAGCCTCTGTTTTCGAAGGACAAGGTGGGGATGAGGACAGCGTTCCAGGAGAGCATAATGCCCCACGCGTTGGCGGATTCGCCCGAACAGGATGCGGAAGAAGCGCCGAAGGAGCAGTGAGTCGGAGCGCCTTCTCAGAAATCCGTAACTCCCAACTAAAGCAGCGCCCTTGCAGCCCCCATTAAGCGGGGCTATGCTTTAAGCACGCCCCCGTAGCTCAGAGGATAGAGCGCCAGCCTCCGGAGCTGGAAGCGTGGGTTCGAGTCCCGCCGGGGGTACCACTCATTTCCTGTCCATTCTGCCCAAAGCTGATAGCATTGCTTGCACCTCTTCCGCAATTGACTAGCCGTATACCCGAAACCTAAGATGAGTCGCCGCGGGAGCAAAGCAGATATTCTCAGGAGGAACACGATGGCAGCAGTGAGCAGCGGTTCGATTCCCATGACGGCGCCCCCCTTTTCCAAGGAGGAGTACCAGAGGCGGCAGGATGCCGTAGTGGCGTCGCTTGAGTCGCACGGGCTGGATGCGATTGCAGTGACGGCTTACAGTCACCTTGAATATCTCTCCGGCTATGATGGTTCCGGGGGCTACTTCGCCCCGTTCCCGCTAATCCTAGCCCCGGGACAGCCACCAACGTATGTGGTCAGGAGGTATGACGAAGACGCCGTACTGACCGAGAGCTGCGTAACCGAGGTTGTGCCCTACACCCAGCAGGACGACCAGGCAAAGGCGGTGGCCGACGTCCTTCGGAGGTTTGGGGTGGATGGGGGAAGGCTCGGGATGGAACTGGGGTGCTGGAACCTGGCCCCCTGGGACGTGGCGAGGCTCCAGGCGGAACTGCCTAATCTGACGGTGGTAGATGCGACGCAGGTCGTGTCCAAGGTGGCGGCGGTAAAGAGCGATGTAGAAATCGAGACGATGCGCAAGGCCATGGGCTTCACACGGGTAGCCATCAATACAATGAATACTTCCTTGAGGGAGGGCATCACCGAAGCTGAAGTTTCCGATGCAATGATTTCGGCGGTGATGGATGCCGGCGCAAGTTGGATGCGGCCGTTTACATTACTTTTTGGACCGCGCACTGCCCTCCCCCACGGCCTCCCGACCTCCTACGCCCTTGAAGCCAACCAGCCGGTATTCACCGAGACTGGAGGCTGGGAGAAGGGATACGCGGGAAGCATCTGCCGCTCCGCGGTGCTCGGGAGCCATCCGGGGGCGGAGTCGCTGCACGCCCTGGCCGAAGAAGCGCTGCAAGCGACAATAGAGGCAATCCGGCCCGGCGTGACAACCGGAGACGTGGACGCCGCCTGCCGCGGGGTTATTGAAAAGGCGGGCCGCTCAGAGGTGTTCCGGCACCGCACGGGCTACCAGAACGGGATCATGTGGTCCGACCGGGGAAACCTGAGCCTGGAACCCGACTCCACGGACATCCTGGCTCCGAGCATGACATTCCACATGCCAGTTATCCTGTTTGAGAAGGGTGAATATGGAGTCGGGGTGAGCGAGACGGTGCTGGTGACGGAGCAAGGCTGCGAGGTGCTGAGCGGGCTGCCCCAGACCATACACAAGGCGAACTAGGCGGCACGGGCCTACGAACCTGCCAGCTTTCTCGTCTCGGTAAGGGAACGCCTCTATCCAGACATCAGGACTCACGCAACTCGCTGCCGGTCAATTGAAGCGGTAGAGTTTGGCGGCGTTGTCGCAGGTGATTTGCCGGACTATTTCATCCGGCAGGTGCCCGAGATTTCTCTTGATAACGGCCCGGGAGTCGGGGAAGACGCCGTCGGGGTGGGGGTAGTCGGAGCCCCACATGATGGAGTCCACGCCAATTCTCTCAACCTCGTCCATGGAGACGTACTCGTCCTGGAAGGTGGAATGGCCCTGGCGGCGCCAGTAGTCGCTGGGCTTCATCTCAAGCCCTAGCTGGAACAGCCGGTCGTCGTACTCTATGTCGGTCCTTTCGACGATGTAGGGTATCCAGCCGATGCCACATTCGCCGAGGACCCAGTTGAATTCCGGGAACCTCTCGCATGCGCCGGAGAGGATTACACTGATCAGGAACTCCGAGCCGGCGATCTGGAACAGGGCTTCGCCCAGCCCCCTGACCACGTACTTGTACTCCTGCTCTTCACCGGGTTTGGGCCTGGAGAACTGGCCGCCGAGGGTGTGGAAGGAGATGGGGACCCGGCACTCGGCGGCGGCCTGCCACAAGACATCCCAGTCCTTGTGGTAGACGGGCTTAATCATCGGGGGGACGAGTATTTCTGCGCCACGGAGGCCCAGCTCGGCGGCCTTGCGAAGCTGGTCGGCGGCGGTCTGGGGGTCCCGGTGGGTGAGACAGGCGAGGGCGTTCATACGGGTAGGGTTCTTGCCGACGAACTCGGCGACCCACTGGTTGTAGACCTCGTAGGTGGCTTCCAGGACGCCTGCGTCTTCAACGTCGGGGCCGAGGCGACCGCCTGCACCAATCTCCAGTATGCCGTACATCATCTCGGCGTCGACACCGTCAATATCAAGGTCCTTGACCCGGAGGTCGGGATTGCTGGGATGGAAAATGCCCTCCTCAATGCTGTCGAAGAAACCGACTTCAGCCATGCGGTCCAGGTGCAGTTCCTCGCCTTCCTTGTACTCTCCGCTGTTCAGGCCACCAAACCCTGAAGGCACTACCCTGTCTCCTTGCTGCATCCAGAAGGGCCCATCGTCGGTGTCCTCCACGTGGGGCATCATGTGCCTGAGGTGCGTGGGTGCATTCTCAACGAACACCTCTGGGGGCATGTAGACGAGGTCCATGTGGGTGTCAGCGGAAATCAAGCTGTATTTCATATTCCTCTCCTAGTGTCTGCCAGTGCGTTGCAGGGGCATCCACCATGCACTGCGGCTAGTTGAACTTGTACACCCTGGCGGCGTTGTCGCAAATCAGCTTCTGCCGAATGGCTGCATCCAGGTGTCCAAGACCCTCGTCTATGGCCCTGGCGGAGTCGGGGAAGACGCCATCGGGGTGGGGATAGTCGGAGCCCCACATGATGTTGTCGACGCCGATCCGCTCGACCTCATCGGTGGAGACATACTCCTGCTGGAAGGTCGAGTAACCCTGTCTGCGCCAGTAATCGCTGGGCTTCATGTCGAAGCCGAGGTGGAACAGCCGGTCATCGTACTTGAGATCAGTCCTCTCAATTACGTAAGGGATCCAGCCGATTCCGCACTCGCCGAGCACGAACTGGAAATCGGGGTGGCGTACACAGGCGCCGGAGAGCACCATGCTCACCAGGAACTCGATGCCGGATAGCTGGAACATGATGAAGCGGAGGCCCATGTCCAGCCTTCCATATTCGTCCTGGTCCTCGGGGGCGGGGGTGCGGTGGGGATAGCCCAGGGTGTGGAAGGAAATGGGCATTTGGGTGTCCGATGCTGCCTGCCACAGGGGCTCCCATGCCTTGTGGTAGGCGGGGTCGGGCATCTTGCCGGCGTTTATCTCGGCGCCGCGGAGGCCCAGGCCGGCGCAGTCCCTGAGCTGCCGGGCGGCCACATCGGGCTCGTGGCTGCTGAGGCACCCAAGCCCCGCTATCCGGTTGGAGTATGGTCGAAACAGGTCGGAAACCCATGCGTTGTAAACGTCGTATATGGCGGTGGTAACCTCAACGTCCCTGAACCCGGGCCCCGAGAAACCGCCTCCGCCAATGCCCAAGATGCCGTAGACCACCTCGGCGTCCACGCCGTCGATGTCCTGGTCCTTGATGCGGAGCTCGGGGTCGGAGGGGTGGTAGATGCCGTCCTCCTGGCCTTCGAAGAAGCCGACCTCTGCCATGCGGTCAAGGTGGTGGGACTGGCCGGGTACGTAGGCGGCAAAGTCCTGCGTCAGGTTGCCCCCGACGCCCGCGCCGCACATGTACTCACCCCCGATCTCCCAGACCTTGCCGCCGTGCTTACCCTCGGTCACGTAGGGCATCTTGTCCCTGAGGTGAGCGGGGGCGTTATCGGTGAAGAGGTCGCCGGGAAGCCAGGCGGTGTCCAGGTGGGTGTCCGCAGATATGATCTTGTATTCCATGGGTGTCTCCTACCGGCTGCTCACGGGTCTGGGTCCTGTCATGGGGTTGGCAGAATTGGGGCCTGCGTAATGGTACTCCTTAGCCGGGTGGAGCGCTATATGCTGCGCTGGATGGGCTGGTTGGTGATGCGCCGGGTTTCTATTCAGTTGTAGGGTTTTCATTTTCGTTTTGTCTGCTTTGGAGGGGGTGGGCGATGGAAGGTCCGGGACTCGGTTTTCAGGGGGCGGGAGGCCCGCCTGGTTCAGCCCCGTGTTCCTGTGTCACATGGCAGACAGGCGAGGGGTTCTCGCCAGAGGGCGTCTCTGCCACCAGTTTTTCAGTTTTCCCGACCCACTCGGAGGGGTGGGTGGGTGTTTTCTCGCTGCCGTCGCTGGGTTAAAGGGAATCTCCGAGGGGAACGACGGGGGAGATTTTTCCAAGGGCGTAATAGCCCGAGGGTTTTGGCCCGGCATATGCGGGGCACATTTGGGCAAAGGTCCCGTGCAAGGGACCTGCCGCATAATATTGTGGACCTTCCATCGCCTGGAAGTTAGGGAAGAGGCACGGGACCCGTGTTGGGGGATGGCGTTCCGGACGTCTCCGGGGCGATACCTCCGACGGGTATCGGGGGCTTCCCTGGGTTTTGGTTCCTCCTTTGATGACGTGAGTTAGTGTTCGATCGGACGCAGGGTATGATAGTACGGTCGGACAAGTGTGTCAAGAGCAAATGTCCGATTCTTGGGGGGAGGATTCATTCTCACCCCAACCCTTTCCCTGGGGGTGCATAGACCGGGAGGGGGCCAGGGTGAGGGTGAATCGATGGCCTGCATAGCTACCTATGCCCAACCCGCCAGACCGGCCTACCCTTCGACTGGCGTCCGAAGCCTCCCCTGCTGCTGGGCCCACTCCGGGTCGGAATCCGTGACCAGCGACGGCAATATGAACCGGAAGTCGCACACCTTGTCGCCCCGGGTCTTCACCTTGGCCCACCCCACCACGCCGTTGGGGTCAAAGGCCTCCACCAGCCCACGGTGAACCTCCATGTCGTAGATGTACCCGAAAGCCAGTCCCTGGTGCCCCTCCTCCGCCCAGACCTCCGCGCAGGGGCAGTACGTGCAGGTAGTGTGCATCACCCCCGGCGACAGGTGGTTGGACCCCTTGAAGACGAAGGATGTCGCATTCGGGTCCCGACGGCTGATGATCTCCGTCCACGTCTCGAAATTGAGCGGCATCTCGCTGGCCACCGCCTCGTCCTTCATCCCCTCCCCCCGCTCATACCCGAAATCGTACAACGCCTCACGCATCAGCTTCTCGGCAGTAGCGTCAAAATTCTCCTCCATCGCCCGGGCCACGTACATGCCCAACGCCCCGAACACCCCAAAGGTCCTGCGGGAAAACAGGATTGATGACGCAACGTCGGCCAGCCTGTCCCTGGGCATCTCCCTCGACGCACCGGTCGTGTCCCCAGCATACGAAAACGTAATCGCCAGCGGCCCGGACCCGTCCGCCGGTATCTCCGTATGCGACACGGACATCTCCTCGTCAAATCCCTCGACTATCCCCTGGAGAGTATTGCTCCAGTACGATGCCAGGATCTCCGCCCCGCCGCGCTTCGCAAAGTACTCGCTCCCCGGCACGCTCGGCAGCATGACCGTAGCCGCAGCCGGCCCGCCCTCCACCTCCACCACCGAGTCAGGGTGCGCAAAGGCCAGGTCCGCCACGTCCCACGCCCTGAGCAGAGACAATGCGTCGTTCCCCGACGCCAAAGTCGCCGGATCTTCCGCCATCGACTGACCCCGGTACCGACCGGCCAGCCGGAACCCCTCTCCCAGGGCCTTCATCCCCGGCTCCCCCAGTCTCGCCCGCGTGTGTATCGTGAGATGCCGCAATAGCATCCAATAGTATTCATCGATGATCTTCAGCGACGCGATTCGCTGGTCCCTCGTTGCTGCTGGGTCTGTAGTCATTGGGCACCTCCTTGGGGATATAGAGAAGGAGCTATGTAGGACGGACCGGACCGGGGTAAACGGTCAGGCTACCACTGGACGAACATGGGCATGACGACGTGAACATAGGTCACGCCCTCGCTGGGAGATACGGGTCTAAGCACCCCGGGGCTCGATGGGCTGGACGTTTCCAATGCAACCATCCCGTGTCCCAGAACGCCTAGCACTTCCGTCAGGTACTTGCTGTTGAAGGCAATCTTCGCCGCGTCTCCCTCCACCGTGGCGGAAATCTCACCCTGGTTGTCCCCGACCTCTTCTGAGCGGGCCGAAATCGACAGCCCTCCCACGTTGTCCTCTCCACTTTCGGAAGTCTGCAGCCGCACGATCCCGCTGCCGTCCCGGGCAAATATCGAGGCCGCCCGCGTAGCCCTCGCGAACTCTCCCACGTCCACCGTAGTCTTCGATGCGTGCTCTTTCGGCACCAGCTGGCTGTAGTTGGGGAACGTGCCCTGTATGAGCTGGGAGACCACAGCCGCATTCTCGAACTGGAACAGCACCTGGGTCTTGCCTTCGTTGACCTTGATCTTGACCGGCTGATCCTTCCCCGACGACAGCCGGCTCACCTCCTGCAGCGACTTCGCAGGGACGATTATTGCGCCGCCATCCGGCAGCTCCTCCCCGACCTTCGTCTCGTGCACTGCCAGCCGGAACCCGTCCGCTGCCGCCAGCACCAATGTCCCCTCTTTGAGCTCTATCTGCACCCCCGTCAGCACGGGCCTCGAGTCTTCCGTCGCTGCTGCAAAGGCCACCCCGTCTATTGCCTGCTTCAGCATGTCCGGCGCTATGTCCACCTCCAAACCGTCCTCTACGGTCGGCGTTGGGGGGAACTCCTCGGGGTCGGTGCCCGAGATGTTGGCCTCGAACCGGGCACAGGTCACGTTCAGGCTCTTCCCCCCCGACTCACTGTTCAGCGTCACCTCCTCCGACGGCAGAGACCCGACGAACTCCGTCAATAGCCGCGCCGGCACCGTCACCACCCCATCTTCCTCCACCCTAGCCCCGATCCAGTTGGTTATCGTCAGCTCCAGGTTGGTCGCCGACAGCCGCAGACGCCCGTTGTCCGTCGATATCAGGACATTGCTCGTGATTGGAAGGGGTGTTCGTGACGCCACCGCCCTCCCGACTTCAGACAGCGCGGCGCTTAAATTCTCTTGGAGACAGACAACTTTCATGGGCGAATTCCTGTGGGGGATATTTGTCGAAAGTATACATCAGGGCTAAAAAACGGGTCTAGGGGCGGGGCATGGCAAAGGGGCCTCCCGCAAGTCGGGAGGCCCCTTTTTCCACAATCGGTATCCGTGCTGTTTACAGCCCGTGGGTGAGCCTGATGACCAGGATGAACACCCCCAGCATCAGCAGCCCTGTCAGAATGACCTTCCTGTGGTCACTCAGGATCCCGCCGAAAGGCCTGTATATAGGCGAGAAAATGGCCGCGTAGGGAGCTTCAAACACCTGCATTATCATCTCTATGATCTTGAAAGGCAGGCTGATGATTGGGGTAATCGCGTCGTAAATCGACATGATCACCTTGAGGACCTGATCAAGCACCGCAGCCAGCGGTTTCGCAATCAGGTCATAGACGGTAAAGACCGGTTTTAGCAACGCTTCCATGTGTCGTCTCCTTCGTTAAACAGGTATTGCCTGCGTTAGCTCTAGCTCCAGAGGACCCCCAGGTGCCTGGCGGCGATCATGAAGAAGAGCATCGGGATGGACAGAAGCGTGTTGACCCGGGAGGCCTGTCCCGCCGCGCTGACCCACGCGGGGTCCGGGGCCTCTCCGTCCTTGTTGGCCTGGATAATCTTCTTCTGGTTCGGCCAGATTATCAGCCACACGTTCAGGAACATGATCGTCCCGAGGCCCGCGCCTATCGTGATGGAGTTGAACGCATTCGACCCCACGTAGCCGTCCCAGCCAAGCTGTACGCCGCGGGACAGTATCCACGCGACTCCGGCAAACATGGTGACCAGCGCCGCCCACCGGAACCAGAACAGGGCCGTCGGCACCAGGTTTATGAAAGCGTCTCGCCTTGAGCTGCCTTCAAATTTGGGGAACGAAGGGGTCTGGACAAAGTTGAAGTAGTAAAGGAGCCCGATCCAGGTAATCCCTGCGATTATGTGTAACCACCGCAGGGAACCCAGGTAGTATTCCCAAGCCATAGCATCCTCCGTAGTTTCAGTTATTTCCGAGGGAAAGAGTTATTGGCGACCGCCGGGTGTTGGTCCTCGGAATCCGCCAAGATGAACTAACGGTTTGCCTACCCTGCCCACCCCCTTTCCAATAGAAAAATTAGAGGCCCGAGCGGATGACTGAACAGCTTAGCTGCCGTGACTATACTACAACCCGACTCCCTTTCCAAGGGGTTTTGGAATGCATCGACGTGTTTTATTCACCCCTCCAACAGCGCTATGAAGTCCTCCCTAGGCGGCGAGAATATATCCAGCGCCAACGCCCGACCCGAAGTCGCCACCGCCCGGTGCTCCACCCCCGACGGCACGAGGTAGGCGTCCCCCTCCTTCACCATCCGCGCCTCCCCGTCTATCGTCAGCTCGAACTCTCCTTCCAGGCACATGCCGGCCTGCTCGTGGGGATGGGTGTGGAGGGGCACCTCGGCCCCGGGCTCCAGCGTGATGTACACCATCATCACCTTGTCTCCCCACAACGGCTGTATATGCGCCCCCGGCGCAATCTCCTTGCCTTTCAGCGCCTTCGGGTCATAGAACGGCATGACGACTCTCCTTGCTCCTGGTCTCGGGCCGGAACCCGACCTCATCTTATCACCCGAGCCTGTTGTACAATGGCCCCACACTTGGCATCGGGGGCAGGGTCATGAAGGCTCAGAGGATTATCTCAACCATAGATTCCCACACCGCGGGCGAACGCACGCGCATGGTCACCGGCGGCATCCCCAACATCCCGGGCCCGACCATGGCCGACAAACGGGAGTTCTTTTCCCAAAACCTGGACTTCGTCCGCAAGGTCCTTACCCTCGAACCCCGCGGCGATGCCGAGATCATCGTCGGAGTCATTACCGACCCCGTGAACGAAGGCAGCGACATCGGCGTTATGTACATGGACTCCCTCGGCTTCGAAGGCATGTGCGGCCACGGCACAATCGGTATCGTCACCACGCTCATCGAGACCGGCCAGATCAACCCCGTCCATCCCCATACTGAGGTGCGGCTCGACACCCTGACCGGCGCTGTCTACGCCCGGGCCTCCGTGGACCACGAGGGCAACGTCAAGGAAGTGACACTGCGCAACGTCCCGTCCTTCGTCTACATGCAGGACGCCCAGGTCGACTTCGACGGAGGGAAAGTCCTGACGGACATCGTTTACGGCGGAAATTTCTTTGCGATTCTGCCCGTGGAGCGCCTGGGCCTGGAACTGGCCCCCGGCAATGTTGGCAGGCTCGTGGAGCGCGGCATCGCTTTCCGGGACGCCGCCCGGGACCAGCTTGAAATCAGTCATCCCACCGAGCCCGGAATCAACCCCCTCCACGGTGTCGAGATGTACGTCGACAACCCCTCCCCCGGCGTTCATGCCCGCAACATCATGACCTTTGCCCAGCATTCCTTCGACAGGTCGCCCTGCGGCACCGGCACCTCCGCCCGTCTGGCCCTTCTTCACGCCCAGGGCAGAATCGGCGTGGGCGAAGAGTTCATCCACGAAAGCATTCTCGGCACGGTCTTCCGAAGCCGGATAGTAGAGGAGAGTCGGGTGGACGGCTATCCGGCAATCGTACCGGAGGTCACGGGCTCGGCGTATCTGACCGGCTCCCACCAGTTCTTCATCGACCCCCGGGACCCGCTCAAAGAGGGATTCCTGCTGGGTTAGAAGAGGCGGTTGAGCGGAAGTGAAGGCTCAGAGGGTAATTTCCACCATAGATTCCCACACCGCGGGTGAGCGCACCCGCATGATCACCGGCGGCATACCCAACATCCCAGGCCCGACCATGGCCGACAAGCGTGAGTTCTTCTCCCAAAACCTGGGCTCCGTCTGGAAAGCCCTCACCCTCGAGCCTCGCGGCAATGCAGAGATCATCCTCGCGGTTATTACATCCCCTGTGAACGAAGGCAGCGATATCGGCGCTCTGTTCATGGACTCCCTCGACTTTCAGGGAATGTGCGGTCACGGCACAATCGGCATCGTCACCACCCTCATCGAGACCGGTCGGATCACCCCCGTCCACCCCTATACCGAGGTGCGCCTCGACACTGTGAGTGGCACAGTCCACGCCCGAGCCGCCGTCGACCACGAGGGCAACGTCAAGGAAGTAACGTTGCGAAACGTGCCATCCTTTGTCTATATGCAGGATGCCGAGGTAGATTTCGATGGCGGCAAGGTCCTTGCCGCCATTGTCTACGGCGGAAATTTCTATGCGCTCCTCCCGGTGGAGCGACTGGGATTGGAGCTGGCGCCGGGCAATGTAAACCGGCTTGTGGAGCGCGGCATCGCCTTCCGGGACGCCGCCCTGGACCAGCTTGAAATCACCCACCCCACCGAGGCCGGCATTAGCCCCCTGCATGGTGTCATCATGTACGTCGACAACCCTTCACCCGGCATCCATGCCCGCAACATTATGGTCTTCGCCCAGAGCTCTTTCGATAGGTCGCCCTGCGGCACCTGTACCTCCGCCCGGCTCGCCCTCCTTCACGCTCAGGGCCGCATAGACGTCGGCGAGGAGTTCGTCAACGAAAGCATACTGGGCACGGTCTTCCGAAGCCGGATAGTGGAGGAGAGTCGGGTGGACGGCTATCCGGCAATCGTGCCGGAGGTCACGGGTTCGGCGTACCTGACCGGCTTCCACCAGTTCCTCATCGACCCCCGGGACCCCCTCAAAGAGGGTTTCCTGTTCAGCTAAAGGATTTACCGCTCAGCGGGGCGCGCTAGCTGTCCAGCAGCGCATCCCACGGGTTCACGAACGTCCTCACGGTCGCCGGCCCCTCTAGAAGCGGCTCCAGCGATTTGGCGGATGCCCGGTGCTCCGAGCTGGCGTCCCACTTCTGCCAGTCTTCCCTGGAGTGCCACGTGCTGACGATAATCACCGTCTGCCGGTCTGATGTGTCGGCCAGCGTCTCCCCCGATACGTAACCGGGAAAAGTCGTGGCCTGCTTTCTCATCTCCAGGATCTTGTCCGCCGCCTCGGACTCGTGGCCCTCTTTGATGTGTCTCTCTATAAGCACCCGTACAAGCATGGTCTCATCTCCCTCCAGGCTGAGGCCTCTGCCAGGACTAAAAGGGCCTCCCGATACCCGTTACGTGAAATTCGCGAGTCCCCTCGGACCTCGCATTGTCTGTGGAACTCCCCCGACCTCGACATTATACCAAGCCCACCCGAAGCCAATGGACACGGGCCCTATCCGAAAAGCCCGCCCTTCTTCCTGCCCAGCTTCGACAGAAACCCGTACCACTGCGCTTCCGCCTTGGATTTCCGGTCCAGGTCCTTGATCCGCTGCTTCATGATCTCTATGACCCGCTTGTCCTCGCCCTTGTCCAGCCAGTAGCCGTGCTCTTCCTTGCAGGTGTCAATCGGCAGGTTGTAGGCCCGGTAGTTGAAAGTCGTCATCCGGGCCCCGCACACCGGGCAGTCGATTTCGCTCGCCCGGGGGTTGTACTCCATCATCCCCTTCAGCTCGTCCTTGTCGAATGCGGTGTCTTCCAGCTGGTCCAGCTCCACGTGGTCCAGCCACAGGCCCTCGCATCGAGGGCACCTGTCGATCTCTATGCCCTTGTGCTGCTCGATATCCAGGCCCACGTCGCACTTGGGACAGTTCATGTTTGCTTTCACTTGCGCCGCCTATTCAACTATCTCGGTTTCCATCGCCGGGTTGATGGAAATGTGGGAAAACGCCGAGTGCTTCGTCGCTCCGTGCCAGTGCACCTCTCCCGGCGGAACGTGGATCACCATCCCCGGCGTCATCACCTGCTCCCGCTCCCGTGTCGCGACTATCCCTTCTCCCTCGGTCGCCAGCAGGACCTGGTCGTTGGTGTGGGTGTGGAACTTCGTCCGGGCCCCCGCCGCGAAGTGAACGTGCAGCATGTTCAGGGTCTCGGTGTGCTCCGTGCTCACCAGTGGCTGCACCTTCACTTCTCCTCCCGTGAATATGGGCATGGTGCTTATCTGCTTGGCGATATTCTCAGGGTCAATTACGTTCATGCTTCCTCCGAAAAAAGGCGTCTCTGGGGTCACTTCGATGATATCACACCGAACCCCTCCATCATTCCCGCCTCCGCAGGAATCCATCCCGGTGGGTGGTGTGGAAGTGTCCTCTTTCCCCGTAGGGGCGACCCGCCGGTAGTCCTGGGGCGGTGGGCGGCCCACCTCGGCCAACCCTCCGCGCATGCCCCCAAAAACCACGCCCCAAAACCCTTGACTTCTATTACACCCGTGCTAAACTGTTTCGCAGTTCGAACTGATATTCAATAATTTAAGGAGGAACCCAAAAACCCAGGGAAGCCCCCGGGAACCGACCCAAGGCACCGCCCCCGAGAAGTCGGGGGACTCAACGCCCTAGCCAATCCCAACGGCCCTCGCGCAGGCCCGAGGCTCAAGCCTTAGGCGTCACCCCCTCAACAGTGGTCCCGTGCCCCTTCCCTGATCCCCAGGCGATGGAAGGTCCATCTGCTCTACGCGGTACAGCCCCTTCTTGGGGCCTCTACCGAATCGGTGCTCCCTGTATTGGGACGCCTATGTTGCCGGCATTGACTCGTCGGTGAAATTTCACGACCCGGCGTTACCGGGATTAGGGCCTCAGAGCCCCTACGCGGCTCCACCGCCGTCACCATCGACGGACTCCGTTCCACAGTGACGGTTTGAGCCGAATGCTGTCCCGCTGAGCGGTCGAGCGCTGATGCAGGACGGATTGCCCCACCCAGGGACGCCCTCGACATCGGCAAGTCCTCCAAGGCACGGGTGGAGATACGGCAGGACGCCGCCGATGTGTAATCATCGGCGTAGGTGCCATAGTCATCCTGCACCAGAGTCCCGGGCCTTCCATCGCCGACCCAAAACCCGAAAGAACAATCAAAACACCACCCCAACAACCGAATAGCCCGGCCCCCGGTCATTTGACATTCCCCAGGTGCGCGGATAGACTCACGCCCATCCCGATGCGACGCCTGTTGAACCCCCGATTTGTGACCCCGCGCTTGACCTTGATGACTCTACGGTAACCGCCGCTCCCGGAGACACCCTTGGTCTACCTTTCCACCGATACCCCTGTCCAGCGTCTCCTCGAAGACGCCCTGGATGGCAGGCCCGTATCCAGGGAGGACGCGTGCAGCCTCATCCGGGTCCAGGGGCCCGATATCCCCGCTCTCCTGGCCTGCGCCGCCAGGCTCACCGAAAGGACCAAGGGGCGTCGTGTCGCCTACTCCCGAAAGGTCTTCATCCCCCTCACTAACCTTTGTCGGGACCGCTGCGGCTACTGCACCTTCGTCAAGGGCCCCAAGCACCCCGACGCCAAGACCATGACCCCCGACGAAGTCCTCGCCGTGGCGAAGGCCGGTCGCCGCGCCGGCTGCAAAGAAGCCCTCTTCAGCCTCGGTGAAAAGCCCGAGGACGTGCACAGGCTTGCCCGCACCCACCTCCGTAAGCTCGGCTATCCGACGATGACCGACTACCTCATTGACATGTGTCGGATGGTCTACAGGGAGACAGGCCTCTTCCCTCACACCAACTCCGGTGTCCTCGAACCCGAGGAAGTCGCCCGACTCCGCGAGGTCACTATCAGCATGGGCCTCATGCTCGAAAACGCCAGCCCCCGCCTCCTCGAAAGAGGCCAGGCCCACTTCGGCAGCATCGGCAAGGACCCTCGCATCCGCCTGGAGACCATGCGCTACGCCGGCGAACTGCGAGTCCCCTTCACCACCGGCATGCTCATCGGCATAGGCGAGACCCTTGATGAACGCGTCGACACCCTCTTCGCCATCAAGCACCTCCAGGAAGACTACGGCCACATCCAGGAAGTCATCATCCAGAACTTCCGCGCCAAGCCCGACACCCGAATGAGGGCCTACAGCGAACCCTCCGCCGTCGATATGGCCATCACCATAGCCGTGGCCCGTCTTGTCCTCGGACCCGACATGAACATCCAGGCCCCGCCCAACCTCACCGCCGACGCCTACCAGTTCTACCTGGCCTCCGGCATCAACGACTGGGGCGGTGTTTCCCCAGTCACCAGGGACTTCATCAACCCGGAGAAGGCCTGGCCCATGATCACCGAACTAAAGGACCGCACCCAGGCCCTCGGCTACGACCTGCGAGAAAGGCTCGCTATCTACCCCGAATACATCGTGGAAAAGTCCGGCTATTTGAACCCCGATATGGAGGCTGCTGTGCTTGGCCTCGTGGACGGGGACGGCTACGTTAAGGATGAGGAGACCCGATGGTAATTGATGCCGCTTTGCCCGGCGCCCTCGAAACCGGTATAGACCGGCTTATGTCGGTGATCGAACCGGAGACCGCACGGATTCTCGACAAGGCCCTCAACGGCTACGATATCGAGGTGGATGAGGCCATAACCCTCTTCTCGGCCACCGACCTCGAGCTCCACGCCCTCTGTGCCACCGCCAACGAGCTCCGAAAGCGCACCGTCGGCGACATGGTTACCTTCGTGACCGTGCGGAACATCAACTTCACCAACATCTGTTATACGGGCTGCAAGTTCTGTGCCTTCGCCAAGCACTTCGGCGATGAGGAAGCCGAGACCCTAACCATCGAACAGGTCGCCGACCGCGCCGAGGAAGCCTGGGAAGCCGGCGCCACCGAGGTCTGCATGCAGGGCGGCCTTCACCCCAAGATGACCGGCTACGAGTACCGGGACATGGTCATCGCCATCAAGGAGCGGGTCCCGGGCATCCATATCCACGCCTTCTCCCCCTTCGAGGTCCAGTACGGCAGCAAGAAGACGGGCCTCAGCATCCGGGACTTCCTCCTCATGGTGAAGGAGGTCGGGCTGGGCTCGATACCAGGCACTGCCGCCGAGATACTGGACACCGAGATCCGCCAACGCCTCACCAAGAACAAGCTCAGCGCCGAGAAATGGACAGAGGTTATCAAGACCGCCCACGATGTCGGGCTGCCCTCCACCTCCACCATCATGTACGGCCACATAGACGCCCCGGTCCACTGGGCCAACCACATCGCCCTTATCCGGGATATCCAGAAGGAAACGGGCGGCTTCACGGAGTTTGTGCCCTTGGGATTCGTCCACTGGGACTCGCCCCTGTACCAGCAGGGAGGAGTGAGGCCCGGGCCCACCGGCATGGAAGACCTCAGGATGCACGCAATCTCCCGCATCATGCTCAACAACTGGATAAAGAACATCCAGGTCTCGTGGGTGAAGCTGGGCCAGAAGTTCGCCCAGGTCTGCCTTAACGCCGGCGCCAACGACTTCGGTGGCACACTCATGAACGAAAAAATCTCCCGGTCTGCGGGCGCTCCCTACGGCCAGTACATGTCCCCCGAGGAGTTCCAGAAGCTGATCAAGGACATGGGCCGGGTCCCGGCCCAACGCACCACCTCCTACGACATCATCAGGGTATTCGACTGACCCATCCCTACGGAGGTCTCAGACATGAGAGTTGAAGCTAAACTTGCAGAGATGGGCATCACCCTCCCCGACTACTCCAAGGAGGGATATCCCGGCGCAACCTTCGGAACCATGAAGTCCCACCACCGCGTGGGCAATGTCCTGTACCTAAGCGGTCACGTCCCGTGGAAAGACGGTGGCCCTACCGGTATAGGCACTCTCGGCAAGGATGTTACCATTGAAGAGGGATACCAGGCCGCCCGACTTACCGCCATCCACTGCTTCGCCGGTATCAAGTACGCCATCGGCGACCTGGACAAGATAGTCGGCATAATCAGGTCTCTCAACTTCGTAGTCTGCACCCCGGAATTCACGGACGTGAACAGGGTCTCCAGCGGGGCTACGGACCTGTTCGTCGAGGTTTTGGGTGAAGAACGAGGCCTCGGGGGACGGGCGACCATCGGCGTGACCAGCCTTTCCAGCGGCGTCTGCTTCGAAAACTGGCTCACCGTCGAGGTCCAGGAAGAGTTCATCCCCGACGAAGTCGGCCCCGACCAGTAGTCCTAATCCTTTCCTCCTTCACGGCAGTGATAGAATCGTAGCCTACTATCACCTGGTTTGGGCGAGGTCAACGCATTGCACGATCAGGCCCTTAGCGACCTCCGGGTCCTGGACATCAGCCGGCGCATCCCCGGACACGTCTGCACCAAACTTCTCGCAGACTTTGGCGCCGATGTCATTCTGGTCGAGCACCCTGCCGGTGATCCCACCCGATCCTCGAACCCATTCATCAACGATCTCCCCGGCGCCGAATCCAGTGGTTACTTCCGTTACCTCAACAACAACAAGCGCGGCATCACCCTCGACTTCGGGACCATCACCGGCAAGAAACTCCTTCTTGAGCTTGTTGAGTGGGCCGACCTCGCGGTAGAGACCTTCCCCCCGTCAACCCTCCCTTCCTTGGGCTTGGGCTACGAGATCATGAAGGAGCGCAACCCCAGGATCGTGCTCACTTCAGTAACCAACTTTGGACAAAGCGGGCCCTACAGCGAGTACCAGGCCTCGGAAGCGGTCTACTACGCGATGTCGGGGCTGATGAATACTACCGGGCTGGCTTCCCGGGAGCCGGTCAAACTGGGGCCTAACGTCATCCAGTTCCATGCCGGGATAATGAGCGCCCTGCATTCCATGATCGCCCTCCGGGGCACGGCCGCAAGGGGCGTTGGAGAGCACGTTGACGAGTCGATCCAGGAACTGCAGGCGGGCAGCATAGATCGCACTTCCGCCATGCTTCTGGCCTACCAGTACACCGGCTTTATCACCGGACGCGATAACTTTGAAGGTGGTGGTGGATCGATCCATAAATGCAAGGATGGCTACCTGAACATGTTCCCCGATGCCACCATGATTCCCAAGGGCCTGAACATGCTGGGTATGTCGGAGCTGATGGAAGAGCCCCTCTTTTCCACCATGGAGGCGCGATCCATGCCCGAAAGCCACGAATATTTTGATGCGCTGCTCGAACCGTGGCTCCTGGAACGCCCCGTGACGGAGGCATTCGCTGCGGCCCAGGGCTCTCGCATACTCTCGGGCCCCGTCTACAACTCCGCCCTTCTCACCGCCGATCCTAACTTCCGTGCCCGAGCCTACTGGCCCACTGTAGAAAGGTCACCCGGCGACAAAGTACGGATGCCTGGCAAGTCCTTCCAGATGTACGGTGGCCCGTGGGCCATGCGCCGCCCCGCCCCGACCCTCGGCCAGCACAACGCTGAAATCTACGGTGGCATGCTCGGCTTCTCCCGCGATGAGCTTTCCACACTGAAACAGATGGGAGTAATCTGACTCCGTGGGTGCCGTCAAGCTGCCCCTGGAAGGCATACGAGTCCTGGACATTACCCTCGTTTGGGCGGGACCCTACGCCACCCAGATGCTCGCCGACTGGGGCGCAGAAGTAATCCGGCTGGAACCCATAGACCACTTCCAGCCCATGGCCCGGGGCCAGAGGGCCCGGGTGTCAAAGGCCGAAATAACCGCGGATACGGACTGGCACAACGCCTACCCCGACTGGGACCCCACCGATATGCCCTGGAACAGGACGCCTTCCTTCAACGTTCACGCCCGCAACAAAAAGAGCATGACCGTGAACCTGGGCGCTCCCGGGGGACAGGAGGTCTTCCACAGGCTATTCCACGTAGCCGACGTATTGATAGAGAACAACGTCCCCACCACCGCCGACAAACTAGGCATCTCCTATGAAAGGGCCCGAAAGATCAACCCCGGCTTTATCATGGTCCGGATGCCGGGATTCGGCCTTCAGGGGCCCTACAGGACATATCGGACCCTCGGCAGCCACATTGACGGGGTCTCGGGTCACGCCAGCCTGCGCGGCTATCCCGATCTCGGCCTCGAATTTCAGACCGACATCTTCTACAGCGACGCGGCGGGCGGTATAAACTGCGCCCTGGCGGTGCTAATGGCCCTCAGGCACAGACAGCGCACCGGCAGGGGCCAGATGATAGAGCTGGCCCAGGTCGAGAACTTCACCTCCTACATCAGCGATGTAAACATGGACCGGCTGGCCAACGGACGGGTCCAGCGCACCCTCGGCAACCGGCACCGTACCATGGTCCCCCACGGCTGTTATCCCTGCGCCGGAGAGGATGAATGGGTGGTCATCGCCGTCGAGAAAGAAGAACAGTGGGATGCCCTCTGCAGGGTCATGGGCAGCCCCGACTGGACCGCCGACAGAAAATTCGCCAGCTACCTCAGCCGCTACGAACATCAAGATGAACTCGACGCCCTGATCTCGGATTGGACCCGGACCCTCAATAAGGGAGAGGTGATGTGCAAGCTGCAGGAGGCGGGCGTGCCTTCGGGCCAGGTGTCCAACCACGCCGAGGTCTCCCGGGACCCACAGCTGCGGGGGCGCAATTTCTTCCAGTGGGTGGACATGCCCGGCACCGGCAAGCACGAGTACCCCTCCATAATCGGTCGCCTCTCCGAGACTCCCAATGCTATCCGCACCCCACCCCCGAGACTCGGCGAGCACAATGAATACGTCTACAAGCAGCTCCTGGGCTACACCGATTCGGAATACAGTGAACTCAAGGACATAGGCCATATAGGCAACGCCTACCACTTCCACGTGGAGTGAGGGCCTGCGAGACCGAGAATGAGCCAGCCATGGATATTCTTTACATGCACCCCCCAGTCCGTATACTATCCTCGCCAAAATCACTCAGGCATCCGGGACCCGGGCCCCTTCTGGAGGTGTAATAGTGGCCGACATCGATGAAATCGCCCCGACCGATTACCTCACCGAAGAACAGATCAAAAAAGGCTATTGGGTCCAGGAGACCTTCGGAAACTTGCAGGTCTGGCACCGCAAGAACCAGATAGCCCTCCTGATCATCACACCTGACATCGAGGCCAAGGTCCAGGACATAGTGTTGGGCCGCATCCGGGAGTTGCAGGAAGTCTTCGAAAAAACGGGCTGGAGGCCCGAGGAGGACGAGGAATAGCCCAGGATCACCCTCCCCAGGAGGCCACTCATGGCAATTTACGAATATTACTGCGCTGCTTGCAGCGAGGAATTCGAGCTTATGAGACCCATAAGCAAGTCCGCAGACCCCGCCCCTTGCCCCACCTGCAGCGCCGAGGGCCAAAAGTTAATGTCCGCCGCGGCATCAAAGGTGGACTATTACATCAGGACTCCGTCCAAGCCCGCCTTCCGGCAGCACCCGCCCACAAAGAAATAGCTGGTTTTCATGGCATTGTACGCCAGTTTCCCTCAACGATTATCAGGTAACACTCGGACCTATTAGCTAAGGCGCATAGCATGAATTTGACCGCAAAAAAGGTATATTGCAGGAAATGCAGGAAGCTGGTCAGCGTCCGCCGGGACGTAGACGGAGAAAACACTACCGTCGTCTGCAATGGCTGCAACAACACCTCCTACTCCTGGGACCAGGTAGGCTGGAAATACGTCGGAGGGTAGCTCGTGGCCAAGCGGGACTACTATGAGGTCCTGGGGGTCGACCGCAGCGCCGACTCCAAGGCTGTCAAGAAGGCCTACCGCTCCCTCGCCATGAAATACCACCCGGATAGGAACCCGGGTGACGACGCGGCCGCAACTTCCATGAAGGAAGTCAACGAGGCCTACGCCGTCCTCAACGACTCCAAGAAGCGCGACCTCTACGACCGGTACGGCCACGCCGGCCTGGAAGGATACACCCAAGAAGACATCTTCCGGGGAGTCGATTTTTCCAGCATTTTCAGCGAGTTTGGCTTGGGAGATATCTTTGGCTTCGGAGGCGACCCCTTCGGCGGTATCTTCGGCAGCCGCACCCGTACCCGTCCCCGCACCCACAAGGGCGCCGACATCCGATATGACCTGGAGATAACCCTTCAGGACGTGGCCAAAGGCCTGAACAAGACCATCACCCTGGACCGCGCTTCTACCTGTGCCGGCTGTCTCGGCTCCGGCGCCGAGGCCGGTGGAGAAAGTGAGTGCGAGACCTGTCTAGGTTCCGGGCGTTCTGTCCGAGAGGAGCGGTCGGGGTTCGGAGTAGTCCGGCAGATCCTCACCTGTGCTTCCTGTCGGGGCAGCGGTCGTGTCGTCGTAGAACCCTGCGGGACCTGTGAGGGACGCGGCAGGACAACCGAAACCGTCGAAATTGATGTAGATGTGCCGCCGGGTGTCGAGGACGGCCATGCCCTCCAAATCTCCGGCGAAGGGGAGGCCGGCCCAGATCTTCCCGGCGACCTCTTCGTAGTCCTGAACGTCATCCCAGATCCCCGCTTCGAGCGTCGGGGCCAGGACCTTGTCGTAAGGCAGGAGATAGACATGGCCACCGCAGCCCTCGGGGGAGATGTCGAGGTCCCTACCCTTGACGGTGCCGTGTCCGTCACATTGCCAGAGGCAACCCAACACGGGACTACGTTCCGACTCTCAGGCCAGGGGCTTCCCCACGTAAGGGGCGGCGACGTAGGTGATGAATACGTCATGGTGAAGATAGCAGTGCCCACCGACCTCAACGAAGAAGAAAGACGTTTGCTGCAGGATTACCGTCAGCTTAGAAGGAGAGTAACCGAAAATGTCGATGAATAAGGTTGAAGAAGTGGAAGCCTACACCGCCAACGTCACCAAGGCTATCCTGAAGAAATGGAATGGCGTGGTCCGGGTCTGGAGCGAGCCGATGAGCGCTATCGAGGGGTCTCAGGTCCTCGATGAAATCACCGCTCCTACCGAGGTCACGGTCTTCGAAGAGCAAAAGGACGTCTACGGCTCCTTGTCCCAGCGCGCCCACGTTCGCTACGGCGACTCCAAGGAAGGCTGGGTGCTCTGGGACGCCATCTCCACCGACTAGCCTATCCCTACCGGAACCGGGAGATCACACCCTCTACCAGCTGTGCTATCTGATCCCGCACCTGTCCTGAGGGTGTGAGTGCGTTGAACACTACGTGATCTACTCCCACATCCAGGAAACCTTCCACCGCCCTTGCACAATCGTCCGGTGTGCCGAACGCATATCTGCCGTCCGCTACGAGCGATACCTCGAAGCCTCGACGCCTGTTCACCTCCGCCTCTCCCGCCGCCCGGGCCTCCTCCTGTGTCCGCCCCATACGAAAGAACAGGTGGATCGCCCGGGACATCCCTGATACGTCCCTTCCAAGCTCTTCCCCGTACCTCTCAATCTTGGCCCATGATGTTGCAAATTCCTCCGGGTTGATGCGCACCGGGTAAAAGCCATCCGAGTACCTAGCCGCTCTCTTCAACATCCTCTCCGAGACCCCTCCGGCCCACAGTGGGGGATGAGGTCGCTGATGAGGCCTTGGCTCCAGTTGTATGCTGGTAAAGCTCTGGAATCGGCCTTCGTGGTCAACCGGCTCTCCTGTCCAGAGCTTGGTCATGATCTCCAGAGCCTCGTCAGTGCGGGCGCCCCTCTCCCGTAGGCTGACCCCACATGCCTCGAACGCGTCTGGATGAGAGTCCGGTGGCCCCCCCACCCCATAACCCACTATCACCCTTCCTTCCGAGTACATGTCCAGCGTGGCCAGCTCCTTGGCCAGCACCACCGGGTTCCTCAGTGGCAGCAGCACCGCCCCCGCCCCGACCTTTATCCTGCTGGTGTTGTGCACCAGGGCACTCATCGTCATCAGGATATCCCCCGCCGGGACCTCGTTGACCAGGGCCTCGGGCACCCACACGGAGTCGAAGCCCATCTCCTCGGCCATCGGCCCGAACTCTCGGGGTGGTATCACGTTCTCTATCCTGCTGTAGTGGAACCCGAACTTAGGCTGTGCCATCTCTACTCTCCAATTTAAAGTGCGACATTTGCTTCTTGCCCGCCCACCCCACCCCCCGCTATATTAGCGCAACCATCATGTTGGACCAGCCTAATGACCGACCTCCACCCCAAGCCCTTTCCGGGACCCGAGTCCTGGACCTGACCCACTACGTCGCCGGCCCCTTCTGCACTAAGCTACTCGCCGACTACGGTGCCGAAGTAATCAAGCTCGAAAGACCCGGCTCAGGCGATCCTGGACGCAGAATCGGGCCATTTAATCAAGACCTCCCCAACCCCGAGTCCAGCGCCCTCTTCCAGTACCTTAATCAAAATAAACTCGGCATAACTTTGGAACTAAAGCAATCTGCAGGCGTTCAAATTATTGAATCCCTGGCCATGTGGGCCGATGTAATAGTGGAGAACTTCCAGCCTGGTGTGATGTCAAAATTTGGCCTGGGCTACTCTCGACTAAAGGAATTGAACCCTTCTTTAATCCTAACTTCCATTTCAAATTTCGGGCAGACCGGTCCCTACAGGCATCGTAAGGCAACCGAAATAGTGGAATATGCCACCGGGGGACCCATGCTCTTTACCGGTGCTTCCCACCGGGAGCCCTTGAAGCACGGCGGACGAGTCGGAATGTACTTCGCGGGTCAAGTCGCAGCCATCGCCACTCTTACTGCACTATACCGGCAGATGGGTAACGGTAACCTGGGAGACCACTTGGACATATCTATAATGGAAACTCAGGCTGGGACAATAGACAGGCAATCAGCTCTCCTGCTTGGCCACGTTTACACCGGTCGGCGGTATTCTCGTTTCGCTGGCGAAAACAAAGGTTTCTCCCAGGTGTATCCGGGCAAAGACGGGTACATGGATGTGCAGTACGCTGGAGGGTCCTCAAGGCTCTTGGCCCTTCTGGGGAGACCGGATTTCTTCGAAGAGAACGGGGTAGATGTCACTACGGCTCTTGCAACTCCACGTGTAGTACAAAAGCTGGACGAACTGATCGCCGAGTGGATATCGACCCGCACTCAGATAGAGGGATGGGCTCAAAGTCAGGCCCAAAGGACCCTTTCCGCCCCCCTCTACAACCCGGCCGGCGTCGCCTCCGACCCGGGGTTACGGGCCAGGGGAGTATGGGCTAGCATCGATGATCCCCGGTATGGTCGTCAAACATTCCCGAGTCGGCACATGATCATGCGTCGTACGCCTTGGCAGATTAGGAGCCCAGCCCCGAGTCTCGGCCAGCACAATAGGCATGTCTACTGCGGCCTGCTTGGCGTTAGCCGCCGGGAATTGTCCATCCTGCGACAGGAGAGCATTGTCTAATGTCTGCACGATTGCCTTTGGAGGGTGTGCGAATCATCGATATGACACTGGCGTGGGTTGGACCCTTTGGAACGCAACTCCTGGCCGACTGGGGCGCCGAGGTGATTCGCGTCGAACCCATCTCCATTTTCCAGTATGGCACGCGGGCAATCCAAGTAATGCCGATAAACCGCGGATTGTATGACTGGGCCAGCTCCTACCCCGATGATGTCCCCGGCGAACGCCACTGGAACAGGAGCTCTTTGTTCCAGATTCATGGCCGCAACAAGCTCAGCATGACATCCAATCTTCCATCCACTGACATAATGGACATCCATTTGCAGCTTGCCTCCATTTCGGACGTCGTCATCGAAAACAACGTCCCGCAGACCTATGACAAGATTGGCGCCAGCTATGAGCAGCTGCGCCAGGTCAGACCTGACATCATAATGGTTCGCGTACCGGCCTATGGGCTTACCGGCCCCTACGCTGGATACAGAGCATTGGGGCCGCAGATGGAGTCCGCGGCCGGGTACACGTGGATACGCGGGTACAGAGACGGTCAACTCATTGATGCCGGAACGTCATATTTTGGCGATGCTGTTGGTGGAGTAACCGAAGCCTTCGGTGCACTCATGGCCCTGTGCCATCGGAAAAGGACCGGACAGGGGCAACTCGTAGATGTGGCAACTACCGAGGCGATAATCAGCTACATCCCATAGTCTACCCTTGACTGGCAGGTTAACGGTCGCTTCCAGAGCGCCTTGACCAATGCCCACCCCTCCCGTGCCCCCCAGGGATGCTACAAGTGTCGGGGAGACGATAACTGGATCGTACTCTCTGTGGGAAGTGATGAAGAGTGGGTTGGCCTCAAACGCGCTATGGGCAACCCCGACTGGGCCCGGGACCCGAAGTTCGACACCGTACTCGGAAGATACCGGGGCCAGGAGGAAATCGACGGCCATCTGGAAGACTGCACCGCCGAAAGAGACCATATCGAACTGGCGAACCTGCTCCAGACCGAAGGCGTACCCTCGGGCGCGGTCCACGATCAACGGGAACTCTATGAGGACTCCCAGATGGTCGCCCGAGGTTATTTCGAGCAACTTGAGCAGCCCTCCACCGGAATGCACCCTTATACCGGTATGATGTGGAAGATGACCGATACCCCCAACGGCGTCCGGCGCCCCGCGCCCATGCTCGGTGAACACAACGAATACGTCTTCAAAGAGCTTTTGGGCCTGTCCGATTCGGAATACGCTGACTTGGAGCAAAATGGCCACCTGGGTACTGAATACCCGGCCCATCTCTACGACTAGGAGTAATGGCGCTTTGAGGGAGGAAGTCCAAGATGCTTGATCTCGTAATTCGTGGCGGAACTGTTGTAACGCCTACGGGTGTAGGGCAATGGGATATTGCAGTCAAGGATGAGCGGATTGTCGCGATCTCGGAGCCAGACACGCTAACATCCAATGTTCAGAGGGCCGTTGACGCCCAGGGCAAGATAGTCGTGCCCGGCGGCGTCGAGCCACACGCGCATTGCTCGTGGACCGTGCCTACCTTGGCCCATGAAGGCGTCAGCGCCGGCAGTATCGAGGATGTCAGCCGGGCCTGCCTGTTCGGAGGCACCACCACCCTCATAGACTTCGCGTACTGGGACCCCGGAGAGGACCTGTTCGAGACCCTTGAAAAAAAGGAAGCCATATTCAAGGGCAACAGCTACGTTGACTACTCCTATCACGTCTCCCTTTACTCCACCAAGGGTGACCTGCCCTTCCCCGTCATGGAGCAGATCGGCGAGGTGATAGACGCGGGATATCCCAGTTTCAAAGTTTGGACCACCAACACCACCCCACACCGCCCTCGGCAGATGACGGACATAGGCCACCTCGGTGAGATTATGAGCCACGTAGCCCAGGGAGGCGGCATGATGCTCGTCCACGCCGAGGATGAGGACATCGTGATGTTCATGTACAAGAAGCAGGCTCACCTGGGTCAAGTGCATCGCAAGTACATGCACCACGTTCACAACAACATGTCGGAGGACATCTCATTCAGGCGTGTCATCCGACTCTCGGAATGGATGGACTGCGCCCTATACCTTGTTCACGTAAGCGCCAGGGAGGGAGTCGAGGCCATAGGCGAAGCCCGCGCCAAGGGCTTGCCCGTCTACGGAGAGACCCTTCATCACTACGCCTCCTTCAACCACAAGGACTACGAAAGACCCGACGGCGCCCTGTATCACACATATCCCTCTCTCAAGACCGATGTCGACCAGGAAGCCCTCTGGCAAGGCTTGCTTGACGGCCGACTCTCCACCCTTGCCACCGACGAGCTTTGGACTACGAGGGAACAGAAGCTGCGCGGCCAGACAATCGAGGATACTACTGGAGGTGCAGAGGGAGTCGAGGCCCGCATGGGTATCGGTTACAGCGAAGGAGTGGTAAAGCGAGGAATGAGCTTGGAAAGGTTTGTGGACATAACTTCTGCAAATGCCGCCCGGCTTCTGGGCTTCTACCCCAAAAAGGGCGCCTTAGCTCCAGGAAGCGACGCAGATATCGCCATCATCGATCCCGACTATCACAAGTCTCTCGAACTCTCCGACCTGCACGGCGCGGACTACAGCATCTGGGCGGGATGGGAAGTACACGGCTGGCCCGTGACGACCATACACCGAGGAAAGGTGGTAGTAGAGGGCGGCCAATTGTCCGCAGAAAAGGAGCGCGGAACACTGCTCTTCCGAAAGATAGACGACAGGGTGGTAAAGAATCCCGTGTGCTGAACCGCGTGCTGCGGCCCCTAACCCACAGCCCCCGACGCCCGCAATGAGTCGATATCCTCCGCCGTATAGCCAACCGACCCCAGGACATCTTCTGTGTGCTCTCCGATGCTCGGGCCAAACCCCCGAGGCCTCATGGCCTCTCCGGCAAACTTGAAGGGGATCCCCACCTGCTTCACCGTTCCCAGCGAAGAGTGTTCCATTTCCACCACCATCTCGCGGTCCTGGACCTGCGGGTCACCCGCAACCTCGTCAATGGCGTACACCCGGCCCACGCAGGTGTCGACTTCGCTCAACACATCGAACCATTCGTCTCGAGTACGGGTCAGAAAGGCTTCGGCAAGCTGGGCGTTTACGCGCCCATCTTCCATGCCGAACTCGTAGTGGTCGGCGATCTCCTCAAGGCCCATGGCCTGGCACAGTGCCACGTAGAACCAGGGTTCCAGACTGGCAATGGAGATGAACTTGTCGTCCTTGGTGCGGTATACGGAGTACCGCGGGTCTCCTCCCGCCAGCCTTGACCGACCGAGAACAGGCACATCCCCCGTCTTGAAATAGTCCTCGAACATGGTTGCCATCAGGTAGATGACTCCGTCCGTCATGGCCACGTCCACGTACCTGCCTCTTCCCGTGGTCTTCTTCTCCACCAGTGCTCCCAGTACTGCCACTGCTGCGGTCAGGCCACCGCCTGCAAAGTCCCCCAAGAGGTTCCAGGGGATGGCGTGTTCTCCGCTTGCGCTCCCAATCGCCCCCTGGGCCCCGGCCGTCGATGTGTAGTTAATGTCGTGCCCCACCATGCTCCTGTAAGGCCCGGTCTGCCCGTATCCTGTGACGGAGAGATAGATAATGCCGGGGTTTATCCCACTTATCGTCTCGTAGTCCACTCCGAGCCGTTTCACCACCCCCGGCCTGAACTCTTCCACGAATACGTCGGCGTCCTTGACCAGCTTGTATAGGACCTGGCGTGCCTCTTCACTCTTCAGGTTCAGGCCGATGCTCCGCTTGCCGCGGGCCATGGGGTCGTAGGCGTTCTCTTCTTCTGAACGGTTCAGCCACCCCGCCCCTGCCATTGCCCCCTTTACCGCCGCTCGACGCCCGCTCAGCGCGAACTCCTCAACCTTCAGCACGTCAGCCCCCAGGTCCGACAGCACCATGGTGCAGAAGGGCCCCGGGGCCATGCGCGAAAGGTCGATTACCTTGATTCCGTCCAGCGGCAAAGTCATATATGAAGTCCTCCCGGCCCGATGGCTGGCTCAGGCCTCTACGGTGATCACGCCTTCGGCGATGAGGTCACCTATCTCCTCATCGGTCATGCCCAAGATCTCCTTGTAGACGTACTCATTGTGCTGTCCGAGAGTCGGAGCCGCCGCCAGGTTTCCCGGCGTGCGGGAAAGCTCAAAAGAAAACCCGTCATAAGCGTGCCGCCCGATCACCTCGTGCTCAAGGTGCTTGAAAAACCCCCGATACTTGACCTGGGGATCGTTGAACTGACCTTCTGCATTGAGCACTACGCCCGCCGGGACGCCCACGGACTGCAGGGCTTCCATGATTTCCTGTGCCTCGCACCCCCGAGTCCACTCCCCGATCAGCCTGTCGAGTTCGTCCTCGTTGGCCTTCCTGGCCTCGAGGTTTTCGAAGCGCGGGTCTCTAGCCCATTCGGGCTTGTCCATCACCATGCACAGGCTAGTCCATTCCTCTTCTGTGAAGACGGCGATTGCACACCAGGAGTCTTCCCCCAGACACGGATACGCGTTGTGAGGTGCGGCCCTCGGGTCCCGGTTCCCGTCCCGCTTCATCTCGTGGCGATTTAGGACGTAGTCCATCTGCACCGGAGCGATGAGCTGTAAACCGCACTCCAGCTGGGACAGGTCAAGGTGCTGCCCGACCCCCGTCTTCCTCTTGTGGTCCAACGCAGCGACCAGCGCTGCGGCTCCGAAGAACGGCGATATAAAATCGGTGTAAGCGCCGTATGGTGGAGCCGGGTCCCGGTCCGGCCAACCCGTAAGGTGCGCGTACCCGGACAGGCTGGCCATCATCATTCCGAACCCGATGAAACCACTATGGGGCCCTCCGTGACCTTGCTGGCTCGCACTGTAGTAAATGATGTCGGGCTTGATCTTGCTGATGCTCTCGTAGTCCAGCCCCCACTTGCCCATGGCCCGCGGGCTGAAGGACTCCGCGACCACGTCCGACCAAAGGATAAGGTCTCGGGCAATCTCCAACCCCTTGGGGGTGTTTAAGTCCAGGCTCACGCCGTACTTGTTCGTGTTGTAGTCCGCCATGAATGCGCTGCGGTCCACACCCGCGATGCCGTCCTTGAAGGGCGGCGTCATCCGCAGCGTGTCCAGGTGAGTGTGGGATTCTATGTGGACGACCGTCGCCCCATGGTCGGCGAGGTTCTTGATGGTTATGGGCCCGACTCCCACCCACGTGAAGTCGGCTACCTTGATCCCTTCAAATATCTGGTCGGGCATGGATCAGGCTCCTCAGATAACTCCCGATTCCTCATGGCGAGCCAGGTCACCAGCCTCTAAGCCCAGCTCTCCGCAGTAGATTGCCGGGTTATGCTCCCCGATATGCGGCGCCCGATTAGGCGGCCCAACCGGACTCTCCGATTGCTTGATGGGCCATCCGGGATATACCACTGTCTCCCTAATCTCCGGGTCAAATACCTCGTGCCAGAATCCCCGCGCCTTGAGTTGGGGATTCACCATCTGGTAGGCCGGAGTCCCGATAGGCGCTATCCAGATACGCCGGGCCACGGCTCCTTCGTACAACTCCTCCACGGTGTGGGCCTCAAAGAACTCACCGATGTTGCGTTCCAGCATTTCTCGGGTCTCGGGGGCAGTGGGGACGAAACCCAGCCCCGACCAGTCGAAGTCCTTGATCTCCAACCCCATCCCCTTGCCATTCATCCATTCGACCAGGTTCTGGTTCACCCGTACCCCGGGCCCCGACCCCACGATAACGAAGTTGACGTAGCCGTCCTTGCACTTCCAGGTATAGCGAACCGGGACCTCCAGTTCCTCGCCGTCCCTCACCATGGAAAATGTCTTTACCGCACCGCCTCTTAGCGTGTTCATGCGCGACATGTCCCACGTGATGGTAGCGTTCATCTGTGTCCACATTACGGAGAGCTGCATGGAGGCGTCCACATGCTGGCCCTTGCCGCTGCTTTCTCGATAGTAGTACGCATTCATGGTTCCCATTGCGGCCTGAAGGGCGGCGTGGCTCCAAGCTTGAGGATAGCTAATCCTGACCGGAGGTCGGTCGTCATCTCCGCTGATGTACATGATGCCCCCCATAGCCATGCCGATGAGGTCGGTCACCTTGTATCGGGCGTAAGGCCCCGACTGCCCGAAGGGGGTGATAGAGGTCACTACGAGTCCTGGATTGAGCTTCCTAAGCTCCCGGTATCCGAGACCCATTTCGTCCATGTAGCCTGGCGCAAAGGACTCGATTACAAAGTCTGCCTTTTCTGCGAGACGAAGGAAGAGTGCACGGCCCTCCGGCCTTTCGATGTTAAGGGTGATGCCTCGCTTGTTGGCGTTAAAGGCCCACCAGTAAAGGCTTTTGTCGGGATCGGGAGTGTCCTGATAGAAGGGGCCATGGAGCCGGCCCGGGTCTCCGCCAGGTTCTTCGATCTTGAGTACGTCGCAGCCGAGATCGGCGAGGATCTTCCCGCACAGGAAGCCGTTTTCACGCGTGATGTCCAGGACTCTGAGCGGTGGGAGCAGGTTCATGGGAAAACCCTAATAGCGGGTAGTCGGCTTGTCAACGCATTGGACTTGGGCAGCAGTTAAGGGGCAGACCCTTTCTGTCGGTGCTACCATGACCCGCAGTTTGATTGCTCGCGGCTGAGCGTATGGAGAAGCATTGCTCTACCTGGTTGGGACGCCTATAGGCAACCTGGAAGATATAACCCTTAGGGCACTTCGCGTCCTGCGCGAAGTGCCGCTCATCGCGGCCGAGGACACCCGCATAACGAGACGCCTCCTCCAACGCTACGACATAAAGACTCGAATCACCAGCTTCCACGACCACAGCGGTGATGCCAAGCTGGGCCAGCTGGTAGAGCACATGAGGACCCTGGACCTGGCCCTGGTCTCGGAGGCGGGGATGCCCAACATCAGCGATCCGGGCCACGACCTCGTCGCCGCCGCAATCGAAAACTCCATTACCGTGGTGCCCATCCCCGGCCCGACCGCAGCTGTATCCGCCGTGGCCGTTTCGGGCTTGCCCACTGCCCAGTTTACCTTTGTTGGCTTCTTGCCCAGAAAGGCCTCGGAGCGGAGGAAGCTGTTGGCTTCGGTGCTACAAGGGGGTCGGACCGTTGTGGCCTATGAGGCGCCGCACCGACTGTTGGCCACCTTGAATGACATAGATGCCCTTGCCCCGGATGCCGGGATTGCCGTTTGCCGGGAGCTGACCAAGCTCCACGAAGAGGTCTTCCGGGGTACCGCCTCGGATGCTGTCAACTACTTCGATAAGCCTCGCGGGGAGTTCACCATCGTAATCGGACCCTCCCATCAACCGGACACGGAGGTCACCGATGAGGAATTGGCAGCTGCTCTGACAAACCTGGAGACTCGGGGGATAATGGGCAGGGAAGCAGTGGAGAGGGTGAGCGGGGAGTCGGGGGTGGGCAGGAACAGGGTGTACCGGGTCTGGGTGGAGGGGAAAAGCAAGGATGATACGGACGAGGCAACGAGGGCCCACACTCAGTCCAAAATCTGCTGAATGACAACTGCCACGGCAGACGCAGCGACGATAGCGGCAAGCATCTGCCCCACTATCCACTTAATGAGTCGGGTTTCCAGCTTTGCCAAGTCCTCTTTGGTGGCGTAGTGCTCTCGAAACTCGCGGCGTAAATCGTCGAGTTCCATTCTAAGATCAGATCTGGTAATAGGTCCTTCTGAAGTGGTCATGTTGGCAATAGAATATTGGCTAATCAAAATTAGTCAAGATGTCATATCAACGTGCCTAAGCTGAATGACCTAAGGAGTTATCGCGTCCCGGGAGAGCTTGGCGCCTTCTATCCGGGCACGGAGCTCATCTGCGTCGACGCCCAACTCAATTGCTTCAAGCACGTCGGCCTCGGCTTCAGCGTCGCGGCCGAGGAGGACGTAGGCGAAGGCCCGCTGAACGTAGGCGCCCTGGTGGGTCGGGGCGATGGATATGGTGGTGGTGAAGTCCTGGATCCCTTCTTCATAGCGCTCCATCTTCACGTAGGTGAGGCCGCGGTTGTAGTATGCGGCGTCGTAGTTGGGGCGGAGGCGCAGCGCTTCGGTAAAGTCCCGAACTGCCAGGTCGAACTGGCCTTCTTCGGCGAATACGGTGCCGCGGATGATGAACTCCTCGGGGATGACGGCCCTGGCTGTAGGTACAGGCTCCTCTCCCAGCTCCGGCCCCACCATGAAGAAGATCACACTGCCACAAGAGAAGACGAAGATGAAGGCTACGGTCAGCAGCCCGATTACGTGTAGAGGTCGCCATGGGATGGGTCGGGTCTTGCCCTCCTGGGTCTCCCTCTCCTCTATTTGGACATCGAGGGGTTTGGGCTCTTTCTTGCGGAAGAATCGCAGCATGGGTGGAGCCTAAGTCCAGTTCTTCAGGAAAGAAGGAGAGTTGTACTCGCCGCACAAGCCGACCATGGCTTTCCTTGACAAGGTTAAATCGATGGCCCGGCCCCTGTGCGGAGTGCTGGAGCCCTAAACGACGCCCGACTCCTTCAACCTGCCGATGCGCTCTCCGTCATAGCCCAGGACTTCAGACAGGACTTGCTCAGTATGCTGGCCGAGCAATGGGGAGGGTTCCACGTGGGTGGGGGAGTCCGAGAGCTTGATGGGGTTGCCGGGGAAGGTGAACTCGCCGCGCTGGGGATGATCGATAGTGACGATCATTTCCCTTTCCAAGAGGTGGGGGTCGGAATGGATGTCCTCGGCGTTCATCAGGGCACCGGCAGTCACCCCGATCTCTCCCATCAGCTTCATAATTTCGTGCTTGTCGTGCCTGGCTGACCATTCTTCGATTATGGAGGTGAGCTCGTCGTTGTTGGCAACGCGGGCGTCGTTGGTGGAAAACCGGGGGTCTCCTATCAGGTCTTCCCGTTCCATCAGGCGCAAGAAGTCGTCCCACAGTCTCTGGCCGATGATGCCGTTGATATAGAGGTAAACGTAGTCGTCTTTGCCGCCGGGCTTGCACCTGAACAGATCACAGGGAGAAGAGCCTGGGGACGACCTGCCCCGGCGGTCGGGGACTTCCTTGTCGTAGTAGTAGCCGTGCATGGTGACCCGGGTGAAATTCACCACGGCGTCCTGCATGGAAACCTCTACCTCCTGTCCCTTGCCAGTCTTCTCTCGCTGCCACAGGGCGGCCATGATGCCCAGCGCCGTGTGGTATCCGGTCCCGATGTCTCCCGCCGTTACGCCGGGCAGAAGCGGCGGTCCGCCCGGCTCGCCGGTCATGGCCACGGCGCCTCCGGTGGTGAGGGCTATCATGTCGAAGCTCTTGTAGCTGCTGTAGGGCCCGTAGGTACCGAAGCCCTTGACCCGGGCCAGGATGATTCGGGGGTTTACCTGGGAAAGAACATCGTATCCGAGACCGAGGCGTTCCAGGGTGCCGGGGCCCATGTTCTCGGCTACGATGTCGCCCTTTCTGATCAGGTCGAAGAAGATGAGCTTGCCCTCTTCGGTCTTGAGGTCCAGGGTGATGCTCTTCTTGTTGGAGTTCAGGGTCATGAAGTAGTAGCTGTCGAAGCCCTTGCCGTCGTCCCGCACCTTGCGGCCGGGGTCGCCGCGGCCGGGGGCCTCGACCTTGATGACGTCTGCACCGAGCCAGGCGAGGGCCTGCGTGCAGGTGGTTCCAGCCTCGAACTGGGTGAGGTCAATGACTCGAACTCCGTCCAGTGCGGTTCCCATGTTCAGCCTCCCGCCAAGTGCAGATTTGGGGCGATTATAGCAGAGTTCTTAAAAGCCACCCGGGCTCAAATGCATAAGGGGAGAATACTGCCCCAAGGGTTGAATAGAGAGGCTAGACGATACAGCAGAAGACATAATTTCAGAAGTGTAATAGCGGGATGGGTAACACTCTTCTGAACTTCGACCAGCCAACGGCGAGCATCAGCGCAGCTACAGCGATGCCGAGGGAAACGCTGCTTTTGACAACGACTCCTCTTATGAAGTCGGATAGTGCCGACGCAACGATTTCGAAGGTTTTCTCGACGACTAAGTGTTGGGTCTCATAGAAGTTGTCTTCGTCGTCGATTTGACTTATGACTTCCTGCTTGGCCTCCAGCAAAGTGGGGCTGCCAACCAAGCCGTTGACCACGAGAGTTACCACGAGGATTACAGCCGAGACGAGGGCCACGGTGACAGCTGGCCATATAACTCGATTGGTCCAACGTCGGCCTCCTAGAAATCCGATGCCTATTACGAGGGTTGCTGCGGGCAGGAAAATAAGATATTTGAGAATTGATACCCAGCCGGAGATGGATCGACTTCGATCAAGACTATCCAGGGCTGGTTGTCCTCCCACATCGGCAAGATCTCGGCGCAGGTCCTCATGGGTATAAGTCCAGCCTTTGGAAAGGGCTGCCCGCACGTTTTCAAACCACGCGTTGGCATCTGGTCCGAATCGACTATCGATATCTTGTCTGATGTCCTGGTCGGTGTAAACCCAGCCGTCTTTGAATATCTCGCGTATGTCGTCGAGCAGATCCAAGTTTGCATCCGCACCACCTATGACAAGAGACTCCCTGATTTGAGAGTCGGTAAAATTAATCGTGTCAGGCACCACAGCGAGAATAACAGAATCCACGGCCAGCGCAATTTCTAACTCCGGAAGTCGTGTGTCGACGGATTGCCTCAGCTTATTCCTGACGATTCCCAGGAGCAGATCGCGGGCCCCGTGTTTATTGTTGGCTAGAGAAACGCTAACGTTGAGACTGTCGGTCGTGCCAGTAAGATATGGTACTGCGTTGTCGACTATGTTGTTGACTTGGTCCCAGACCCAGTCGGGAGGGGCGGCCCGCCTCAAGGCAGCGACGATTTCATCTTTGGAGACTGCGACTCCAAGAGGCAGGACTACTGCTTCACCAATACTGTCTGTAAGGGCTGGACTAATAACCTCGTCAAATAATATGTCGTAGGCATTTCTCTCTCGCAGCAGCATCTCCACCTCATTGAGAGCCACATCGATTCTATCGGTGGGTGAGACTATTACCTCAAAAGAGTCTTTGTCACCGGTGATGAATGGCATCACCTGATCGACGGCAGACTCGACTTGAACCTGGAACCACTGGCGACTGGCTACGTTGCGCACTGCTTCGTCCAGACGCTCTTCAGTTACCGTCACCCCTAGAGCCAACTCATAGGTGGCTGCATCTCTGATAATCGGCGTCACGATCCCGGCGAAAAGGATGGCGTAGGCATCGGACTTAAGAACTGTAGCCTTGATCTCGGAGGTTATGGCTGGGGCCTGATCGGTGGCGTCAACGTGCACCTTGAATTCATCGATTTCTCCTGTGACATAGCCGCCGGCTTCGTTGATTAGCTGTTCCACATGAGCCTGTACCCACGCTGGCGGTATCGCCTGATTTAGCGAAGAGACGAGGTCCTCCGTCGTGAGGTTCAGGGTTACAAGGGGGTTCTCATCAAGGTCTTCGCCAAAGAGTTTAGGATCCAACTCCCGGACCTCGTTCAATGCTGAGGATGCGACAATGGTGAGGGCGAATTCGTAGAAGTTGGCTTCATCCAGTTGCTCGGCATATACGTCGGGTTTGAGAAGCATGTCGATGCCGGGGAAGAGCACTAATCCTCCAAGCATAATGATGAATAATATGATTGACAGAGGGAGAACTAATGCCCTCCTTGCCCAGCTCAAGGTACACTTTGGGGTTAAGACGGGAAGCGAGCACCGCATGGCAGATGTCCGGCATGGGCAGGGTGATTATTCTCTCGCCCCTGTTGCTTCATTTGAATCGAATCGCTACAAGGATATAGAGGAGTGGATAGGAAAATGACCATCCATTCTTTCAACCACTGCGGACCAAGACAATCAGCGTCACTCACAAGACTCGCCGCCAGTCTAGTCCAGTCGCACACTATGCCGCGGCCCGAAGATATCGCGGTCATAGGTTGCGACTACGTCGGACTCCTGAATAAGGGTTGGAATTGTTGAGGATGGTCGGGGCGACTGGATTTGAACCAGCGACCCCCTGCACCCCATGCAGGTGCGCTACCGGACTGCGCCACGCCCCGACGGGTCGGTAGCTTAGCACGAAGGGTGGGGGTGTTCAAGGCGAGGTACCGTGGGGTGGATTTGCGACACACCGGGTCTCTATCCGGTTGTGGGCGCGGGTTTTGATTGAACGTTGATTGAACATTGATTGAACTCGTAGCTGGTTTGATTGAACGACGCCTAAAGGGATTTCTGGGGATTGCGCGTGTCGCAGGGGAGGCCCCCAGCCCCACAGGAGAACCCTCTCCCCCTTGGTCCCCCTCTCCCTTAGGGCCTTTAAGGGAGAGGGGGAAGGAAAAACAGAGGGAGCAGCTGGCGCGCCTGCGCCAGCTGCTCCCTCTAGTTTGGTACTGGTGGAAAGAGAGGGGATGGCGTGAGTTGCGAGATCGCAGGTGATTGTTCCGGAGGGATGGGTTCCCCTGCCTTCGCAGGGGCAGGCTCTTCGACTCCGCTCAGGGCGAGCGGAACCCCCACCCATAGATTCCCGATCGGAGTCGGGAATGAGGGATAGGGGGGAGGTGAGAAAGAAGTAGGCGATGGAAGGACCATGACCAGGGCGCAGGGGCCGGGGGGCCAAGCTGCGCCAGACCCGCAAGTCGTCAGGGCTAGAGGGTGTTTCCCCTTGCGGCCTGTCCGTATGCGGGAGGCGCTCTACCATTCGGAGGGATGGGAGCGCGAACTCTCTGCCGTCTCTGGGTGAACAGGGGTCTCCGAGGGGAAAGACGGGGGAGTCCTGAAAGGGGTATGAACCCCAGACGCTTCCGACCCTTCGGAGGGGGTCGGGCGTATCCTCCATCCCGTCGCCATGAGAAAGGGGAGTTCCGAGGGAAGCGACGGGGGAGTCGAGCCGGGGCGCATTGGCCTCCGGGGACCCGAGGGTGTCGGGTCGTCCCCCTGGCCTGTGGCCGGGGGTGAGTACGCCCTTAAGGGGACGTAGACGCGGGAGGGACCCAGGAGATGGGTATGCCGCGTGTAGTCGATGGACCTTCCATCGCCTGGTAGGAAAGGATGAGGGGCTGAGGCGCGTGTCGGTGGCCGGGCGGTCGCGCAGGGCCCGAGTGCGACGAGAGCTGATCAGGCTGTTGCGTCTCATAAGACTCCTTTGTTCCTTTCCTGTGATGGGCCCCGAGGTACGAGGTCGGTGGCCTGATGAGTAGTATAGCACGGGGGTTCAGGTAGGGCAAATGTACAACTGCGGAGGGGGATGCCCCTCGGTCCCACAGGGGAACCCTCACCCCCTTGATCCCCCTCTCCCTCATGGCCTTTAAGGGAGAGGGGGAGAGAAGAGCAGAGGGCCACGTGGGTGCGCAGCACCCACGTGGCCCTCTAGTTCAGTACTGGGGAGGAGGGGGAGGTAATGCCCCCAGCCCCACGGGGGAACCCTCACCCCCTTGATCCCCCTCTCCCTTAGGGCCAATAAGAGGGCTTTGCATGACTGGTCTCTCGGCACTCGTATCACCCTAACCCTCTCCCATCGAGGGAGAGGGGAAGAAAAAGAACAGAGGCAGACGTGGGTGCGCAGCACCCACGTGGCCCTCTAGTTCAGTACTGGGGAGAGGAAGGGGGAGGGAGGTAAAGGGCATGAGTGGGCAAATCCTAGATTCCTCGCGGGGCATCGGAATGACGGTGCAATGCGTGGGTTGGTAGAAGGCAGACGTGATGGGTTGGAGAGATGTGGGCCACCCACCCGCTCGACCCCCTGCCTTCGCAGGGGCAGGCTCTTAGACTGATCGCTCTAGGTGAGCGGAACCCCCACCCTGGATTCTCTAAATTTACATTCCCGACTTCTCGGGAATGACGGAGCGGGGACCGGGGGATGGGAGGGAGGTGGGGATGACCGTAAAGGATGAACTCTCTACGCCCTGGCGGCGATGTCCGACCGGAGCATTTCTATGACGGTGGAGAGGGGTGTGGGGCCGAGGTCCTCGCCGTTGCGCTTTCGAACGGACAGGGTGTCGGCGGCGACCTCTTTGTCGCCCACTATCATCATGTAGGGGACCTTGTTGAGCTGGGCGTCACGAATTTTCCGGTTCATGCGCTCGCTGCGGTCGTCAACTTCCACACGAAGCCCGGCCGCAGACATCTTTGCCGCCGCTGCCTGGCAGTATTCAACGTGGCGGTCGGTGATGGGGACTATGGCAGCCTGAACGGGCGCTAGCCAGACGGGGAACGCTCCTCCGTAGTGCTCAATCAGCACGCCCATGAAGCGTTCCATGGAGCCAAGGATGGCCCGATGGACCATGTAAGGCCTGTGCTCCCGGCCATCCTCTCCGATGTAGGACAGGTCGAAGCGGCGGGGGAGGTTGAAGTCGAACTGGACGGTTGTGCACTGCCAGTCCCGGCCTATGGCGTCCTCTATTTTCACGTCGATCTTGGGCCCGTAGAAAGCCCCTCCCCCGGAGTCCACCTTGTAGTCCAGGCCCATCTCCTCAAGGGTGTTGCGAAGGGCGCTGGTGGCGGTGTCCCATTCGGAAAGGTCTCCGACGTATTTCTCTGGGCGGTCGGAGAGATAGACCTGGTAGTCGCTGAACCCAAAGGCACCGAGGAGGCGGAAGGTGAGGTCGAGGACGCCTCGGACCTCGGCTTCCAGCTGGTCGGGGCGGCAGAAGATATGGGCGTCGTCCTGGGTGAACCCCCGGACTCGCAGGAGTCCGTGGAGGACTCCGGTCCGTTCGTAGCGGTAGACGGTGCCCAGCTCGGCCAGCCTCATCGGCAGCTCCCGGTAGCTCCGCAGCGATGAGCGGTACATGAGGATGTGGAAGGGGCAGTTCATGGGTTTCAGGTAGTAGTCCTGGTCGTCTATCTCCAGGGGGGCATACATGTTTTCGCTGTAGAACTGGAGGTGGCCGCTGGTCTCCCAGAGCCGGGACTTGCCGATATGGGGCGAATAGACCAGGGAGTAGCCCGAGTCGAGATGAAGTTCCCGCCAGAAGTCCTCCACGAGGCTGCGGACCCGGGCGCCCTTGGGATGCCAGCAAATCAGGCCTGCACCAAGCTCATTGTGGACGGTGAATAGGCCGAGGTCTCGGCCCAGCTTGCGGTGGTCACGCCTGGCGGCTTCTTCAAGCCGATTCAGGTAGGTATCGAGGGCGTCCTGCGACTCGAAGGCGGTGCCGTAGATGCGCTGGAGCATGGGCCGGTTTTCGTCGCCGCGCCAGTAGGCGCCTGCGACGCTGAGCAGCTTGAAGGCGGGGACCCGGCCGGTGGATTCGACGTGGGGCCCGTTGCAGAGGTCGGAGAAATCGCCGTGGGTGTATATGCCCAGGGAGTCGTCTTGTATGGCCTCGATGATTTCGAGCTTGAAGGGCTGTTCATCGAACATATCCCTCGCCTGGGGGCGGGGGAGCTGGGTGCGCTGGAACGGAAGGTCGGCGGCGATGGTCTCGGCCATCTTCTTCTCAATGGCGGGAAGGTCTTCGTCGGTTAGCGCCCGAGGCAGGTCAAAGTCGTAGTAGAAGCCGTCCTCGGTGGGGGGGCCGATGGCGAACTTGACCTCGGGGAAGATGGACTGGACGGCCTCGGCCATGATGTGGGAGGCAGAGTGTCGGATGGACTCACGGCGGAGGGCGAGGGGATTGTCCTCGGTCGAGCCTTTACGGGACTCTAAGGCATATTCGATGCCACTGGGGTCTGTGATGTCGGCGGGCACTGGGGGTTACTCCTGGAATCTGGATTGGTCGTTCAGGGCGACAGGCGGCCTATGATACACGATGGGACTCTGCAATTATGGGGGTCTAGCGGAAGGTCTCTATCCTCTATTCCCTCCGCCAGAGGAAGCGAACCGAGTCCAGGGCGACGACGACGTAGAGGGCGTCCACGAAGGGGAAGTAGAGGGTGTGGGAGAGGGCGGCGTCGCCTGTCTCATTTTCGGGGTACATCAGCCAGAGGTACTGCCAGAAGAAGAGCATGGCCAGTGCAATGGACGCGTACAGGGCGATGTTGGCCCACATGACGTCGGCGTCGGTGGCGTAGGGGTCGGTGGAGGCGCGCTTTCTAGCGAAGTTCGCGATCAGGGCCAGCACCACGCCCGCGGCCATGAAGTAGTTAATCCACTCCCAGATCGGGTATTCCGGCGAGCCGTCGTGATAGACGGGGGTGAGGATGAAGTTGAAGAAGACGGCCAGGGCGGTCAGGACAAGGTAGATCGCTACGATGCGCTTAAGGAATTCCATGTTCGCCTATGCCTTCCTGCTAATTGGCGGTCACCGGTAAAACAGTCGGAGGCCTCGGGTCTGGGCCTCATTATAAGGCCAAGATGCCCACTCAGTGTGGCATCTGTCCACACTGGTGCCACTACGCTACCATACTGCAAAAAGATGCTACTATGGCTGTGCCTTCGTATAGCACTTTACGACCATACACAAGAATAATTGTATTCCGACGCCACATTTCATAAACTCGCGCAAGCGAATGATACCTTGATGCAAGAAGAGGAGCTAAGAGAGGATGATTAAGTCAATGTTGAAAAAGCGTTGGGTGTGGGTGCTATCCCTGACGATGCTGATGGTCCTGGTAGCGGTGGCCTGTGGGTCGGACCCGACGGCCGCGCCAGAACCTACGGCGACGCCCACGCCGCCTACTGCGACCTCTGTTCCAGCTACTGCAACCACCGTTCCACCTACTGCTACCCCTGTTCCGCCTGCCCCCACCAGCATGCCAGAGACTGAGGAAGAGCCAGCGGCTATGAACCCGTTGGAGAAACTGGTAATCACGCCGGCGACGACGGGTCGGGACCTGTTCGGGCCACTTTCAGAGGAGGAGACGAACTGCATAAAGTCGAACATTGGGGAGGCGTTCTTCGGGTTGATGATGGATGCGCCGATAGCGCAGGCGTCGGCGGACCCAGCTGCGGCTGCTCCCATATTCGGGTGTATCAAGGAGGAAAACCTGGTACTAATTGGCGTGGCGTTCATGGAAGCCCAATCTGCCGGGTGGGAAGAGGAAACGCGGGCGTGCATTACGGAGGTCGGGAAGAGACACCCGAACGCCATATACGTGAGGCTGGGACTGGCCTACCAGGGCGATTCTACCGACGATGCAAGTGAAACAAATCTCTACAACCTGGAAGTGTACGACTGCATGTCGAACAAGGAGAAGCAGGAGTTCACGTTAGCGCTTTGGATAGGGGTAGACCGGAACGCCCAAGCCACGGGCGCCGATATTGTCGGCCTGCTGTCCGAGGAAGAGCTGGCCTGCGTAATGGAGGACCTGTCGGCAGAGGAGATGGCAGCCGTGGCCACCACCACTCCGCTGCAAGCCGTGACGATTGCAAACAAGGTCATCCACTGCATAGAGCCGGAGACCAATGTCGAGATTTTCGTGAAGGGCCTCGAATGGGGGCTTGGCGCCTTTAGCGACGAGTCGGTAGAGTGCCTCAGGGAATTCGCGAAAGAGCAGCCGGAGTACATGGCGCTGGTCCAGTCCGGTATCGAGAACATGATGGCAATGGACCCGGATGAGTTCGTTGCAATCACCGATGCGGGCCTGGGGCAGTACGATTGCATGACGGACGAAGAGCTGGAAACTTTGCAGATGGCCTTTACGAACGCAATAAGTTCATCCCAGTAGGGAATGCCACCGCTAATGCGGGCATCCGACCTGGTAAAAGGAGAATCCGGCCCCCGGGGGCCGGATTCTCGCGAGGCGGAGGTAAGGGTAGAATCAAGAGCCGGGTATAGGGTAAGGGATCAGGGCACTGCCCAAGGAGAAAGCATGGCTATCGATAGAGTCAAAGAGAACATAGAGGTGGCGAAGAGGGAGTTTGCGCGGCTGGAGAGTCGGCTGCGGGGGTTGTCCGCGGAGGACTTCAACCGGGAGAGTGCGTGCGACAAGTGGCAGGTCGGGGATGTGGTGGCGCACGTGGTGTTCGTGGTGCAGTTCCAGAAGAACATGACGACCCGGGGGTTGAAGGGCGAGGCTGATGCGCCGGAGGGGGCCCGGAGGGCGGCGGCGGAGGATGTGCCTGCGGACGTGAGGATAGCGCAAGGAGCGATCAGGCTGAGAGAGAAGCTCGGGGATGGGCTTATGGACGCTCTTCGCAAGAACTACCAGGAAGGGTTTGAATTACTGGACTCGCTGACGCCCGAGGACTACGAGAAGCCGTGCTGGCACCCGTGGCGTACGATGACGGTGGCCGACTTCGTGGACCTGGTGGTGAACGAGCTGGCGATCCATGCATGGGATGCCTTTTCCACGCTGGACCCCGACTACCACATGTCTAGGGAGTCGTTGCCGGGTGCGCTGTCCATCGGGAACATGACATTGGCACGTATGGCGGCGACGGGGCCCGCGAGGTTCAGGTTCGAGCTGACGGATGGCAACAGCGTGCCGGACCTGGTTGTCGGGGGAGGGGAGGCGCCGGCGGATGTGAGTGCGACTATTCGCTGCGATGGCGAGGCGTTGGTGCTGATTTCCAGCGGCAGGCTGGGGATGGAGGATGCGATGGCGTCGGGGCGGGTGGAGGTGTCGGGGGACGAGGGATTGGTGAGGGAGTTGGGTCGGGGGTTGGGGGGGTTGTAGGGGAAAAGTAAAGGTAGTCCGGTGGCAAAGCTGACAGGGCACAGAATATAGGCCTGAAGGAGCCGAGACCCTCGGCTACTTTTTCGGAGTGGGGCTAGGGTAGACGGCATTCGGATATAAACCAGGAGGCTATCGTTTTTGGTGAGGACAATCTCCTTGGCTAGTGAAGCGATTCATTACTCTTGGTGCTCATTGACTCCTTTCGCGAGTGTGGGATATTCTCAGTTTTGGTTGGGTCTTCTGTAAGTACTCCTAGGTACTATGAAGACTGGAATATGTGCAAACACGCTCAACCGAAGTGTTGACTTCTACAATTTGGGCTCTTCTATATGAATCAACATGAGTGAATTCGCCACAGTAGACAGATATTGTGCAATTGAGGGCATCCATTGCACTAAGAAGGTCGCTTACAAGGGCAAAGACACCTTTTTCTTTGCATATCCAGCGAGTGATCGCTGGAGAGCATTCACGTCTACATTGGTTGATGAGTTAAATTTGCGGGGCTTTCATGGACAACGATGGGAAGACTTTGTCAAAAACGATTTGATATTTTCGAAGGTTTGTGAAGGCATCTATGGCCATGACTATTTGCTTGCAGAAGTTACTGAACCGAACTCCAATGTTCTATTAGAAATCGGCTATTCCCTTGCAGTAGGTCGACTACCAATACTCCTTCAAGACAAGAATTGGGAGCCATGGTCCAGGAGTTTACTTACTACTCTGGAGAATTGTCACTATGAAACACGCGAAGATATTCATCAGTACATGATAAATCTAAGAGCAGGATCTAGTAATCGAGAGGAGTCACCTGATCGCCGGCTATCGTTCTTGGAGAACATGGGTATATTCCTCGAGGAAGAGTTGCGAGGAACTGTTTATCATCTGAAGCCAAAACAATCCGCTGACTGGATCGGACGCATCGACAAAGTGCTTAGAAAGAGTTATTTCAAACTTAGCGCGATGGACCCAAGTGACTCTGTGTACGACGAATTCTATCCTCAAGCTCGCCAGATTCAGCGAGCCTCCCTAATAGTTGCCAGTCTGTTAAGTAGCAAAAACCGTGACTGGGAAGAACACAACGCTCACGTGGCATTACTCATCGGGTTTGCGATCGGATTAGGTAAGCAAGTGTTGGTTCTTCAACATGAACCTCTGGCTCCGGTCCTTGACTTAGGGAGTGTGGCAAGACCAATCGAATCTGAGCGTCAGGCGGAGGAAATCGTAAAGTCATGGATACATCAGCAAACCCAAGTTAGTGTGGGGGAGATAGCAGAAGTCAAACGACGTGCGAGGCAGAGGCAACAGGCGGACCTAATTAGAAGCCTATATCTTGGACATCCAGATGCGTTGCAAGACACTAGATTGCTTGAGTATTTTGTGCCAACCAAAGAATTTGAGGATGCAGTTCAGGGACGCAGAACGCTGTTTATTGGTAGGCGTGGTTCTGGAAAGAGCGCAAATTTCCAAGCAATCAAAGAAGAGCTAAGGCAAAGCTCCAAAACCATAGTCGCGGAGATTGCACCAGACGATTTTGAATTACAGAGGATTTCAGAGTTCGTTGAGAGTGAATATCCGCTTACAAACCCAAAATTGATTTTCCAACACATGTGGCACTATGTACTGCTCACAGAACTGCTCAAGTCTTTGGCCGAGGGGTCGGACAGGCTTTACCTTTCACCGAACGATACCCTCCGGGATTATCTCCGCCAGCATTACGATAGCCACTATAGTGAACTTGGCCTCGACTTTGGTAGTCGCGTTATCGATGTCTTGAGCGCGATGATTGATACTACCAACGACGTCAGTGCGGAGAAACGGCAGGCCAAAGCAGAGAAGCTAATCAAATCCCTTAGAGATTATGACCTAGGCCGTCGCCTAAAGGAGTTCGCGATCCAAGAAGATATAGACTTCTTCATTGTTGCAGATGACTTAGACAAGCACTGGCGGGCCGATTCCAGGCAGTCAATTGAACTTCTGATAGGACTAGTTGACGAGGTAGACAGACTACAACGCTTTTTTGATGACCATCTCAGAATCGTCCTATTCCTGAGAGAAGACATCTACAACGTACTGGCTCAATTTGATGATGACCTGCCAAAGCGGAATATACTACGCATAGAATGGACGCTGGCCAACTTGAAACACTTGGTAGCTAAACGTTTGGCTTTGGGAATAGAAGAAGAACAGGATGATGATGCTGCGTGGATGGCGATTTTTCCTGAGTCGGTAAATGGTAAGAGGTCAAGTACATATATATTGTCGAGATCTTTGCCGAGACCGAGAGACGTCCTCGACCTATGCCAAAGAGCAATAGATCAAGCTCAAAGAAATGGCCACAGCTTTGTTACCACCCAAGACATCTTAGACGGTGAAAAGGCATTTTCCGATGGTCTGTTTTTTTCTTTGTCCGCTGAATTCAGGGAGTTGTATCCCCGGCTAGACGACGTCTTGTTTCATTTCTCCCATATCAATCCGATCATAACGTGGAGTGAATTTAGCCAAATCGCGTCGAATGTAATTGACGCAAAGAGAGACTTGCTGGAAAGATGGGTCAAGAGTGGAAGCGTAACTCCACAGTTATTGGCGGACATTTTATTCTCGATTGGCCTACTTGGATTCTCAACAGAGTGGGGGACTGATCCGTATTTCTCAAATGGGCGTTCCTTTTCCGAAATCTGGGGAATGGTAGGCCCAAGGCCCGTCGTACATATACATCCAGCCTTCAGAAAGTCCCTGGATGTTTCTCGCACTGACTTGCATGGAAGATCCCGCGTCCCGAGAGGACGACGCGTTGATCCACGTCAAATGGGATTCGATAACCTAAGAACTTAAATGGGATAATGCTAGTTCGCGTGGGCGATTGAGACGGGGGCGGGGCCGATTTTGTTGTAGCAGTCGAGGGCGGCGACTTTGTAGCACTCGGCGAGGGTGGGGTAGTTGAAGACGGTGTTGACGAAGTAGTCCAGGGTGCCGTGGAAGGCGAGAACGGCCTGGCCGATGTGGATTAGCTCAGTGGCCTCAGCGCCGATGATGTGGATGCCTAAAAGCTCACGGGTGTCGCGGTGGAAGAGGAGCTTCAACATGCCTGAGTCGTCGCCGAGGATGTTGCCCCGGGCGATCTCGCGGTACCGGGCGAGGCCGACTTCGTAGGGGACCCCGGCGTCGGTGAGGGCCTGCTCAGTGCCGCCGACCATGGAGAGCTCGGGGACGGAGTAGATGCCGAAGGGGAATTTGTCGGGGGAGGAGTGGTACTCGATACCGAAGGCGTGACAGGCGGCCGATCTGCCCTGCTCCATGGAGGTGGAGGCGAGGGAGGGGAACCCAACAACGTCTCCGACGGCATAGATGTGGGGCTGCTCGGTCTGGTAGTGTTCGTCGACGGGGATGCGGCCCCGGTTGTCGGCGGTGAGGCCGGCGGACTCCAGGTTGAGGGCTGCGGTAGCGCCCACCCGGCCGACGGAGTACATGAGGATGTCGGATGCTATGGTCTTTCCCGACTTGAGGTAAGCGACGGCCCTGCCGTTTTGCGACTCCACCCGCTCGACCTCTTCTCGGAACCGGAAGATGCAGCCCATGTCGCGCATGTGGTAGACGAGGGACTCGGTGAGTTCCCTGTCGACGAAATCGAGGATGCCCGAACGCTTCTCTACCACGGTTACGTCGGCGCCGAGGGCGGCGAAAATGGAGGCGTACTCAATGCCGATGACTCCGGCCCCGACCACGGTCATGGTGCGGGGTATGGTGTCGAGGCCGAGGACGCCGTCGGAGTCGACGATGACGCGGCTGTCGACGTCGAAGCCGGGGAGGGGTGCGGGGTTGGTGCCGGTGGCGATGACTATCTTGTCGGCTTCGACTCGGGCGGTGCCCCTGCTGCCTACCACTGCAAGGGTGTTGGGCCCTTCGAACACCCCCTCGCCCTGGAGGACCTGGACGCGGTTTCGTCGCATCTGGTGTCGGATGACCTCGGTCTCCTGGACGATGACGTGGTTGCAGCGGAAGAGGAGGTCTTCGGCCATGGAGATGTCTTCCTTGACGGTGAAGGAAGAGCCGTAGATGCTGCGCTGCCGGAAGCCGGTGAGGTAGAGGACTGCCTCACGGAAGGTCTTGGATGGGATGGTGCCGGTGTTGATGCATACGCCGCCGACGACCTCCCTGCGTTCGCAGATCCCGACTTTCTTGCCCAGCTTGGCGGCCTGGATGGCGGCGCGTTGACCAGCGGGACCTGTGCCGATGACGAACATGTCGTACCGCCCACTGTCGCTCGAAAGGCTCAAGAAAACTCCTTGAGTAAACCACCTGGTACGCACTGGCAGTGTAGTTGGCGTCGGGTGAGGGTGTCAATGGAGGGGTGGTGGGGTAGTCCTGTTTCTTTAGATACCAGGCCGACTGGGAGCATGGATCGGGGGGGAGGGGCTGGGTGGGGGGGCCGTCGCGTACCGTAATGGGAACTTTTCGGTGGGGGGTGTCGCTTCAGGCCAAGCAATGCGAGGCTGGGTGACGAAAGGCTCAATCGGCGCCAATCTTGGTTAGCAACTCTATTGCCGCCAGTCTGGTCGTGAGGTCTCCCGAACCTGTTCAGACCGTGTCGTGATTCGCCAAGGGCCCCTGACATCTTACGCCGCATTCACCCTGTCGAATAGGTCCAATACCGGCTGCCTCGGGGGAGGTGTTAGCAGCGTTGACCCTACGGCCGACGCCATCGAGATGACAAAAGCGGGTGTTGCGGGCTGGATATCCCACATGCCACCCGGGCCACCGCTCAAGAACTGCCACAAAGTCGCCGCCAAAGCCCCAGACACTACTGCTGTCCCTGCGCCCCAGGCGTTGAACCTGCGCCAATACAAGCCAAGCACCATCACCGGCCCGAACGCGGCCCCCATTCCACCCCACGCGTAGCTCACCAAGTCGAATATGGAGTCTGGGAAGAAGATCGACAGTATCGCCGAGACGATGCCTATGACCAGGAGCATCCCTCGGCCCATCCAAACCCGGGCGTTTGTTTCCAACCCCATACCCACCCTCTTGAGCAATGGCATGTCCTCTGTCCCAATCGCCGATGCCAGTAGAAGCTGCGAGTCCGCCGTACTCATTACCGCCGCGATAACCGCAGTGAGCAACACCCCTAACACCGCAGGGTGGAAGAAGACCTCAGAGACCACAAGGTAGACCCGCTCCGAATCCGCGACGGCTCCCAGCATGCCAGCCTCAGACAGGGCGGGGCGGGCAATAACACCGACGGCAAAGGCCAAAAGGTATACGGTCACCAACCATATGACGGCAATGTTGCGCCCCTGAGCGACCCTATCCTCGCTCTCTATCGCCATAAACCTCTGCAGTATCCTGTGTGCCCCCAGACCGCCGACCGCCCATCCAGATGCGGAGAGTGCGAAGCTCAGCGTTATGTGCGAGCCGTCAGCTAGGGTGAAGGGGTCAAAGAATCCGGTGGTATCAGGCCCGGCGAGCGACAGAGGATGGGCCGTCACGAAGAACATCGTGACCACCAGCACAACCAGACTCACGAGCATCAATAACGCTTGCGATACGTCCGTCCTGGATACCGCCATGAATCCACCGATCAATGTGTACGTCGCAACCGCAACGAGTGTTAAAGTGACGCCCGCAGTGGGGTCGAGCCCAAAGATCTCCTCCAGGAGCTTTGCCCCACCGACAAGCCCGGAACTCACGTAGAAGATGACAAACAGAATAGTGATCAGTCCGGATACCGAACGCAGCACTCCCGTCGAATCTCCAAACCGACGCTCCATGAACTCCGGAATGGTCACTGCGTTGTCCGCCGCTATGGTGTATTGCCGCAAGCGCTTGGCCAAAAGCGTCCAGCTCAGCCAGACGCCAATTGCTGCGCAAACCGGCACCCACAGCTCTACGACCCCTCCCGTGAAGGCCAGTGCCGGCAGCGCCAACATTGTCCATGCGCTAGTCGTTGACGATCCGGTACTCAGCGCGGCCGTGAAGCTGCTCAGTCGTCGCCCGCCAAGCGTGTAGTCCGCCATGTTTCGAATCCGGCGGGCCCCCACAACCGCAATGCCTACCAGCATGCCAAAATACACTACGAAACCGAATATCACCCAAACGTTGGCCATAAGCTATTCGTGTCTACGCTGATTTACCTCGTGCCGCGGCAGTGTGGCTGGCTCTTGGACACCCATCCTAGACTCTAGCGCTGCCGCTCGCACTCACCGCGTCGGCGAAAGCGAAACATGAGGAATACCTGTTCGCGCGGCGCCATTGGCTACCCTACAACCGTTCGTTGATCCCTGGTCTCACTTCGTCATCTCAAAACTTGACCGCTGACGAGTAAGGCTGTCAACCAGAGCGTGTTCGTAGAGGCGGCATTTCATATACAGGTGAACGACAAGTCCAAAGTACTTGACTTTGTCAAGTCAGATGGAGCACGCCGGGCTGGTGCTCGGCCCCGGCTGGGACCTCAATGAATCGGTCAGATAAGTGGAAGGCCAGCGCTCGACGTTGTTACCGGAAACAAAGAAGGTCGCACACAAAGAAACACGTTACGCCGACAACTTAAGAAGACTGCATGCATGAACCAGTAGGGCAAGGGCGGTTGAGTCTCGAATCCTCCCTTTGTTGTGCCGGTGCTGTACGCCTCGCTCCGACAAGCTCATCCCTCCAATTCTGCTGGATGGCCAGAACAGTCCGAGTCACCGACGGTTTCAGGCGGGAGATGGTGGGCCAACTCGTACCGAATTGCGAACTTTTCGGTGGGAGGTCCTGCTTTAGGCAGCAGATAAGCCAACATCGGTTGGTAGTGTCTATCAGACGGTTCTCTTTAAGCCCGAGGCCTAGCGCAGGACTAACAATGAAACAAATGGCGACGATTGCGCTAATCGTGCGACGAAGCGCAGTGACACGGCAACATAAAACACAACATCATGGAGTCCCCAGCGCGAAAATCTCCCTCAGTGAGATTAAGTTCTTACGAAAGTCCGTCTTAGAACATCCTAAGTACAGAGTAGCTGTGTCTTCAGATATGAGACCCTTCTGATGGCACTCTAATGTTAAAGCAGCAAACCTTCCGCGGCGCTGGATGGGAGTATCCAATAACGGGAAGTAATCGGCTGTGAAATTCTCCGCCGCTTTCTGTTCGTCTGATGGCATCACGTTTGCAACTCTTGACGGGATCTTGAATTGGCGGTAATGAATGTTGGAAATGTGGTATCGCGCTGCCGTGTGACTTATCCCGAACTCGTGCATAATCTTGATTACTGATTCCTCTGATATCGGCGGCCGAGCAAGTGCTTCTACAGCCGAATTAGGAGCCAAGAGTGCAATAGCGAATGCATTGGCTCTTTGCTCCACGAAGTCTGTCTCCGCTATCTCAGTTTCTGGATTTCTGTGGTTATCGGAATAAGAATCGACTCGAACACTTTCGAGTCTCGTATCTGGATCGTAGAGCAAGTGTCCAAGCTCATGTGCAAGAGTTGAACGACGAATCCAAACATTCTCGTTCTGGCCAGCTGTATTAAGGACAATACCCCGCACTTCATTCGAGTCTTCATCTTTTGTCAGGATTGTGGCCCCAGCGATTGAGTTCGGAAGTTTCGCTTGGATCACGGGTATGCCTAGGACGTTTTCGACCAGTTCTCGCATTGAGTGGATCGGAGTCTGGCCTAGCTGCAATATGCCTCTGGCATCACTAGCAAGCCTATACCCCACTTTCCATGCTGGCACTAAATGTGAGCCGTAATTTTCATCGTGATTGAATTGACCAGTCCGCTCTGTTAGGTCAAGCCATCTCTGCAATCTAAGTTGTGCACGAATGATTGCAGCTACCTCTGCAAACAAAAGACTCGTACCTGCTGAAATACTACCTTTAGGAGAAGACGTTGGGGACGCCAGTGTCCTCAAACGAAACGCTAACTTGTCATCTCCGCCTGAGTCAGCATCAAATGAAAGAAGCCTCTCATCTAGGCCTAAAGCGAAAGCGATCCGTTCCAAGTTCACAAGGCAAACATTTGACGGGCAAGACTCCGCACTTTTGACTTCGTCCTCGCTGACTCTAGCCGATTTGCTGACAGACTTGTGAGTTAAGCCAAGGTTCTCTCTACGGCGCTTTAACGCCGACCCAGTCGAATCCTGTGTTCGCCTTAGGATTGCGGAACCAAACTCTACCGCCTCTTCAAGTACAGGAAAACCGTATGCGGTAAGTGCCTCCCACGATGTTAGTACATGTCCAGTTGGGGCTTGGGCATCATCATATACCGCAAGTTGTCCTTCACTGCGCACAAAATACCGGTCGGAGATTCTCGCCGCATGTGTCCGAGACATTCCTTGGACTTTTGGGCCAAATACGTCGGTCAATCTAGGCACCATTAACCCTCCAAGTAGCGTTTCGCGGCACCAACTTCATAGTCCCATCCTAACACAGCCACCTCATAGTTGAACGACTCGAACACTCTTCCGGCTTCCTCAAGTTGCTCGTTGCTTTCGGGTGGATATCGACCTGACCCACCAGATATGTAGATGGAAGTTTCCGAAATAAACCACATTTCGCCACCTAGATATGCCTCATTGCCACCTGTTAAGTTGGTGTGTTTTGGCAGTGCAATACCTATGATTGGGACGGGGGTTTCCCAAATATAAGGAATGCCTTTTATGTCTATCACCCACAAGTACCTAGGACTCATAATGTCGGCGTTTGAACGAGGTGGATTTCCGAACTGGACATCCGTTGTCGGAGCAGTTTTCAGCAGCCTGAGCCCATCCTCTTTCTGCAATTGGATGGCTTCATTATCGCTACCGATGAACTTAGGGCAGCGAAGTTTGTGTCGGAGCCTGAATTGCTCCAACTCACTTGTAGAAATGCTCAATCCAAGACCATCTAAGCTGTCAATGGAACTAAAGGCGCGAGTCCCCTAGTCGGACCCGTGTTGCTCTGCGAACGTCGTAATTTCCAATCTGTCATCATAAAGAGAAAAAGGACTATTTCAGCCTATTGTCCGTTCTCGGCTGGTCCGTGGGGATAGAGTATACAAGAATCTAGCTGAACGATGCGGACACTCCTTCCAAGATTGAATACAAGAGTCAAATCTCCAGGTTCCTCTTGTCACAAACTTCAAAAGCTTCGCCAACTCTTGTCATTCTAAGTGCCTAATAATGGCGGTGGAATTAAGGTGCCATTCTTCGAGATTGAGTCGTCATTGAAAACGCTCTGGCAGAGAACGAAACCACGCGCCGCAAAGCTATCCAAGATCGCCATCCTGAGCCAAAAGGTCCTACCCTCTTACACTCTTTGCTATTGGACACCCACAGCGGAATGTCTACTCCCGTCATTTTCATTCTCTCTCTGGCCACCGGAAGGAACACGGACTCGACCAGATAATCGTCGAACATCATCAGTACCAAGGTTATGCCACGTGATCATCTTCCGTGGCATGGAAAGAGAGATAATGCAGGTAAGGCACTAGTCTATCAGCCATTGTCCCGGCTCTCATCGTCCTGTTCTCCCACTCCAGGGAGAAAGGTCACGTATGCTTACCGTTGACCGCTATGAGCTTCCTCCCGTGACGATCTCCGGAATCACCACCTCCCATTCGTCCGTCCTTAGCCGGTCAAGGAATTCCGGTTCCGACTTCACTTTGCTCCAACGGGCGATGGCCAGAACGGTCGCCGTTACGTCTTGACTTTCCTGGGGCACCTTAAACGATTGCGCCAACCTTCCCACCGTAACCCCTTTAGAGTTGGCCAATTCCCATGGGCTCCGGTCGGTCACGACCTTCAGAGGGTCTCCCGGCGACAGATTTGCAATGGCCGCATGGATGTGGTGATTGGGTGACCTAAAACCCGCAAAACTCAATTGGACGTCGCGCAGGCTGAGCCGTGAGTAGGAGCTCCTTATCGTCTCGGGCGCGGCAGGCAAGCGCTCCAGTGGTGGCCTGACCAATACCGAGTGAAGACCGTCCAGGTCCTGTAGAAAAGGGTTGGAATCTTCGGTCTTGGCGAGGGTAAGGGTCAACCTCGCTCGAGTCATGGCCACGTAATAGAGTCGGCGGGGGGCATGGACATCTTCTCCTCGCCCAGCCTTGCTCCAGTTGCCGTCCAAGATCGCCACATGGTCGAACTCCAGCCCCTTGGCTCGGTGAGCGCTGGTTAGCAGGAGACCCCGCTGACGCCTCCGGTTGTCCCTGGCCCACTCGGCCAGCCATTCTCGAAAGGACTCCGCCGGCAGTTCTTGGTTGTTCGTCTCCGTCAGATAGACCTCCATCGCCTCAATTAGCAGCTCATTCCACGGCCCCAACTGCTGGTCGCGCAGCCACTTGAGCGGATCCTCCGCCCTCAGCAAACCACCATGGCGTTGGCTCCATCTTAGAAGGGCCTGGGTCTCCCGCAGGTGCCAGGTAGCACTGAAATTCTCCCTGGATAATTGTGCCGGAATACCCTCCAGATGACAGAGGGCCCGAACCGGGTTCAAGAGGTCCCAGTTTCGGGCGATGACGGCACACCTGCCCCAGTCCCATCGGGGATCGAGGGATGACATCCGCTTCAACTCCCGCACCACTGCAACCGCCTGGCTAACGGCATCGGGCCCCGCGGGAAGTATCTGTACCTTGCCTCGGCCCACAGGGTCTATCCCTTCCCAAGCCCCACCGGGCCGCTGGCGTAGACGGGTCCGGTTAACGGTTATCGGGTGTCCCGACTTCATGCGCAGGCCAGCAGGTTCAATCAGCGCGTTGGCGGCGTCAATTATGTGTTTCGTTGACCTGTAGTTCTCGGTTAGGAACGACGGATTGGCGTGGTAGTCCTCTTCAAATCGCTTGATATAACGGCTGGAGGATCCGCTGAAGCTGTAGATGTTCTGGTCGTCGTCTCCCACGGCGAACAGGTTCAATCGCTGGTCCTGGTCGTTCTTGGTGCGTCCTGCCAGCGCCGATATGAGTCTGTATTCCAACTCTTTGATGTCCTGATATTCGTCTACCAGTATCCACCTGAATCCGGCCAGTAGTCTTTCTCGTAGCTCGTCGGCTTCATCGGGACCCGCATTCCTGCCCTCTAGCAGGTCTATTGCTTCCTTCAGGATATCGTCGAAAATGGTCTGCTGTCTTGCCTCGGCTTTATCCGCGGAACCCGCGAAGGTGGAACCCGCTAGTCGCATGGCCAGGGCGTGACAAGTGAGGACCGTCACCCCCGCGGCATCTTCTCCAATCAGGTCGTTGAGCCGCTGCCTAATCTGTACGGCGGCGTGTCGGTTGTACGCCAATGCCAAGATGGACCGGGGATTTTCCCTTCTCGCGCGGACCAAGTAGGCGATGCGGTGGACCAGTACCGTGGTTTTGCCCGATCCAGGGCCTGCCAGCACCAGGACGTTGGTGTTTTGCCGATTATCCGTGACGATGGCCCGCTGAGTCCTGCTGTTCAGGCTCTCCACGATGCGGCGCCAGGACTCGGGCGTGGTCTGCCTGCCCAGTTCCTGTTTTTTGTCAGGCAGCCACTTGTCCAGGAAATGCTGTCTGGGCAGGCTGAAGTAATCCAGAGTGAGGCGCACAGCGTCTGCCACCGATTCCAGGCCTTTCTCAGCGTACTCGGCCATGATGTGTATCTGGAGCGTCTGCTCGTCGTAGTGGATTTGCAGGGGTTCAAAGTGGGACTGGAGGAAGCGATTGCGGTCCTTCTTCAGGCGGATGGTCATGGCGGACCTGAAGACGGACATTCCCCGGTTGAGCCGAATAACCTCCTGGTCGTGCAGCCACAGCAGGGCCTGTCGCAGGAGGCGGTCCGCGTCGACCGATTTATGAAAGAACTGCCCGAATGAAAGTGCGTCGGTCAGCTGTCCCACCGTGGTTTCTACCAGCAGGTCTGCGCCCCGTGCTCCCCTGGGCAGCTTGGAAAGCAGGTGCCCCATCACCACCTCAGCGGCTTGACGCCTACCGAGAGCACTGCTCCTAACGGAAATCCAGTCCGTGAGCAGAGTTACGTGCATCAACTCATTCCTGCGCGTGCGGACACGCACGTTTGTCTTGTGGTCCCCCTTCTCCAGCCCGTCCGCAGCAATGCTCCTCATGCTCCGCTGTACTAGCAGCGGCAGGGCGTGCTTGTGGCCTCTCTCCTTGAGGCGTTGACTGGTCTCCCGCAGATGAAGGGGTACGGTCTCATCGCTATCCAGGTGCGGGGCATGCTCCTGGAGCAGTCCTATCAGGTCGCCTTCCATGTCTGCGGCCTGGGAAAAGCGCTCTCTGGATGAATGCCGTACTCCCTGGTGGACGTAAGCCGTCAGTATGGTGTCGTCGGAGACCAAGCCAAGCCGGGCCAGATCGGACATGGCCTTCCGCACCCCCTCGCCGGTCAGGCCAGTGATGCTACCGAGTTCGTCGGTGGTTATGCCCTCATCGCTAGCGGCGTTGATCAACCGCCGGACGATTTGGACCAGCTGCTGCCTGTAGGTGAATTCAAGGCTCTTGTCGCCATGGAGTACTCTTCTGGCCTCCTCTATGGCCCGGACCTGAAGGGAGGCCGGGAAGACCCTCACCTCGTTCTCGTGCCGGGAGAGGATTTCCGCCTCCTCAAGCCAGGAGACTGCCGTCCTTATCCTGGTGTCGTCGGTGACCGTGTCCCTCGCAAAGTCCTGCTCTTCGTCCTGGAGGAGGATCTCCCCGGAGGTTGCGATTACTTCCCCGTTGGCCCTCTTCCTGCGGTCCAGCTTCTTAAGGGACCTGAGGACGGCATTGATCTCGTGCTGGGTCAGGCGGGACCTGGCCGTCATCCGGTGCTGTCTCTCTATGTCCTCATCGGAATACAAGAGTATGCAATGGGCTGCGTCGTTATCCCGGCCCGCCCTGCCCGCCTCCTGCAGGTAGTTTTCCAGGGAGCCTGGTATGTCGGCGTGTACTACCAACCGGACGTCGGGCTTATCGATGCCCATTCCGAAGGCGTTGGTGGCGGCGATGGCCCTCAACCTTCCCTCTATGAAGTCCGCCTGCACCTGCTTCTTCCTCTCCGGTGTCAGCCCGGCGTGGAAGTGGTCTGCCTGGATGCTCTTGCTGTTAAGGTATTCGGCGGCCTTTTCGGCGTTTTTTCTGGTGGCGCAATAGATGATTGCCCCGCCCTCCAGGTCGGCGGGCAGGTAGCTTTCGAGTACGGAATGCAGGTGGGCCAACCTCTGGGCCTCGGTGGTCCGGATCACAGCGAACTGTAAATTGGAACGTTCCGTGCCCCCATTCTCCACATCCAGGTCGATGCCGAGGGTCTCCCGGAAATAGTCGACGATTTCCTGCTTGACGTCCGGCTTGGCGGTAGCGGTGAGGCACAGGATAGGGGAAGTGTCTCCCCCATCCTGCCGCCGCTTGATGAAGCGCCCAATGTATCGGTAGTCCGGGCGAAAGTCGTGGCCCCATTTCGAGAGGCAGTGAGCCTCATCCAGAACCCACGCTCCGATTTGCCTCTGGTCCAAGGCGTTCCTCAGAGACTTGCTTCTCAGCTGCTCCGGCGAGATGAGAACGATGGAGGCCTCTCCAAGCCGGACCTTGTCCAGGGCACTGCGCCTCTCCGGCATGGAGAGGAGGCCGTTGATGGTTACGCAGGATGTGACCCCCCGCTTCTCCAGATTCGCCACCTGGTCGGCCATGAGAGCCACCAGCGGTGAAATGACGACGGTAAGGGAGCCTGCCTTGTCGTAGCGGGACAGCGCGGGCACCTGGTAACAGACTGACTTGCCCGCGCCGGTGGGAAGTACCGCCAGGAGGTGCCGGCCGAGCATGGCCTTGTTGACAATCTTTTCTTGGAGCGGCACGCCGTCTTCGTCAGCGGGCTCGGGCCTGAACTCCTCGAAGTCGAACCACCTCTTCAGTTCCCGTGCGGGGTCGTGGCGCTCCCGGCACCAGCGGCACTCCGACCGCTGGCATGGGCTGTCCCGCAGCAGCTTGATCATCTCGCCAGCCCTGGAAAATTGGAAGAGCACCCAGGGTGGTATGACTGATCCCGTGCCGGCGACCGACAGCCATGCGAGGACGTAAGCCAGGGGCCATTCCTGCTCTCCTACGCCATCGATGATGGAACGGGCGTACAGTTCGCAACCCTGCCCGTCCAGCCTCCGCCGTATTGCCTCCTTGGCTTCTTCCAAGGTGGGCTTAGCGGCGTTCCTTAGGATCGAGAAGACCAGGTCAAAACCCGTGCCGTTCTCATTGGTAGTCAACCAGTGCCATGCAACAAGCAAATCCGATGGGGCACTTGCCAGCTTTTCCAACTGGTTCGCCAAGGCTTCGACGGCCAGCTTGCTGTCCAGCAGTGGGTCATTGATCCCTCTTCGGACCAGGCCGCCGTCCTTGTAGTGCTTGACTAAGTGATGGTACGGGTGCTTGGGAAACGCGAGGGGGTTGAGACGGAGGGTGTCCACCACGGGGAGCTCTAGGAGCCGAAGGTTGGGATTGAGGGCTTGGAGATGAGGGATATCGAAATCGATGATATTGTGGCCCAGGAGGAATGAGGCACCCTTAACAAGCCGGTCAAACCGCTCCAGGTCACTTGGGCAGGGCCGATCTGACACAGAGAGTGAGGCACCAGTGTCGGGGCGGTATACAGCCGCCTTCAAGAGGATACTGTCGTTGAGGGAGACCTCCAGGTCCAGGGATAGACAGCGGCGAAGGGACAAGTAGGATATTTGGGAGCTTTCGGATTGTGCCCGCTTTCTCGACGGTTCCTTCAAAGCGGTGGGACCCCTTGATGCTGGATGCCTGTGAGGACTGCTATGGCACTATAGCATACGGGCCCCTGCGGTCTTCCTTGGGAGGTGACTTGTCAGCGGCAGAGTCCAAATTTCGGCGATACGTCCGTTGGCCCCATGTCAACCGCAAGCGAAAGTCAGGCAGTATCTTGCACTGGCAATAGACCTCTGAACCAACGCTGTCAATCGGCGTTAAAATGCGCTATAGCGCTGAATGAGTCTGGGAGGTGACAATCTTGAACGATACCGAACACCCCACGCTGGACACCGTGTTCGCCAACTTGGACAGGTGGCGGCACTTCGCGGGATATCCCTTGGAACCGCGGGTCGACGCGTTTATGGGCCTATTCCTGCCAAAAGTCATCGAGAACCGTTGTAGTGCTAAAGAAGTCAATCCCCAACTGCTTCCGCAGTTTCCCCTCAAGAAACCCTACAACAACCAGTCTGACAAGGTCGATTTCCTAGCAGTGACCAAGGATGTCACGAGGGCGTTCTTGGTAGAGATCAAGACGGACATGGGCTCCCTAAGAAAGGGGCAACGCGATTACTTGGACAGAGCAAGGCATAAGGGCCTAGCAAGGCTACTGTCCGAGTTCAAGGAAATCGTCAAGGCCAGCAGTGGGAGCCGTAGGAAGTACTTCCATCTCTTGACCGCACTTTCGGAGATGAGGCTTCTGCGTTTGCCTCCAAAGCTGGAAGAAATGGTGCACTGTGGCGAAACCAAGGGCACTACCGGGCTCATTGAAGAGATCGAAATCCGCGTACCAGGCGACTCGAAACTGGAAGTGGTATTCGTTCAGCCAACGTTGGTTGGCTCAGAACCTACGGACGGCTTCCGGCACATCTGTTTTGGAGAGTTTGCTCACGTGATTGACGGTTCAGGCCAGTTAGGTTCCTTACTGGCGCACTACCTGAGGCGATGGATAACAGACCCGGGGGCCTGTCCCTCAAGAGAGGCATAGGCTCGACGACTCCTTGCTCGGCAAAGAAACAAGGTGATGGAGCAAACGCAGGACGGGATCGCGCCCTAGCCGTCTCCTTCTTCCCCTCTATTCTATTGTTTTTGACGTGAGCCATACTCACCTGCCCTCCACGCGTCGTACTCCAGGTGCTCCCCCAACCTCCGGGCCTTGTTGGCATACCTGCGGCCCTTGACTTTGTCTCCCAAGCCGAAGGCACAGCGGGCCGCGTATGAGTAGGTCAAGGCAAAGTCCGGCCTGGTCTCGATCACTCCTTCCATCTGCTCCAGTCCCTCCAGGAAGCGCCCCAACTCCGTCAGAACGCAACCCATGGCAAACCGCCAGTGGGGGGTGGGTCCCGGCAGCTCGTCCCCAGCCCGCTCCAGTTCCAACAGGGCGCCATTGTGATCGCCCATGTTGTTCAGGATGATACCGCGCTCCACGGCGGGGAGGTCCCAAGCCGGACACAAGCCAGAAGCAATTCGGCACTCAAGAATGCCCTCCTCCGCCCGTTCTCGCTGCCCCGTGACCTTGGCGACCAGCCCCAGGAAGGAACCTAGCTGGGAATGGGCCTCCGGGCTGTCCGGGAACCGTGCGACAATGCTTCGCCTCCTGGACAGAGCTTCCTCCAGAACAGCGAGCGGATGACGGGGATTTCCCGAGATGAGGACCTGGGAGTAAAGAAAGGAGAACTCCTCGCCTAGCTCCGACCGGATGGACTCTCCAACGGCTCTGGCTTCCTCCTTGAGAGCTTCGTCAACTACATCGAGAAGGTCCTGGGCCAGGCCGGCTGCGCCCTTTCCCTCACCCCCGTCCTGCATGAGCATCTCACCGTAGGCCAGCTCCCAGGGCTTAACCGCAGCCAGTATATCGGCCCGAGCGCGTTCATCGGTGATAGTGCCGGCCAAGGCAGTGAGGAGCGGCAGGGCAGCCGGAAATTCACTGCCCATGATAAGGAACATGGAGCCCAGTACGTAGCTCTCCGCGTCGGGCTGGACACTTGGCCCAGACAGCTCGGACAGCGCCGGGGCAAGACGGCAGACCGATTCAATAGCAGAGATTACCGCTTCCCTCCCCACAGCCCCGGCGAGAACGTCGCACAGCTTGGCTAGGGTAAGCTGGCGGCGCAACTCCCTGGCCAGCTTCCGCACCCCGACTTCATCCCGCCGGGCCATCGCCCTGGCCAAGGGCTCCACGTATCGGTCATTGGGCGGGTTCCGTCCGTCCAGCCAGTTGTCGACGGAGGTCGGCGACACCTCGACCCAGGCCGCGAGCTGTTCCCTGGTCAGGCCGGACTCCGCTAGGCAAGCTCTAAGAATCTTCCCGATCCCGTTCTCCTCCGACCACAGCGGAACGTGGGACGGCATGGCCCCTGTATCCGCCATGCGTCCCAGGCCGAGGAGCCTCACGGACAGGTCGACCGCCGCAAGCCGAAGGAAGCACTGGCCGGCGTCCCTCAGGTCAACGTCCCAGGAACTCCGGCTCTGAATTCGGGACATGAAGCTATCCCACCGCCGGGCAGCGAACTGCATGGAATCCCCGTATACGCGGGCTGATGAAACCTCCAGGGGTAGAGATGCAGGAAGCGCCGGAGCGATGCCGCGGTCTATGAGCCCCTGGCCGACGGCGGCGAAGATCTCCTTGCGGTTGTACTCGTTCACGGACAAGCCGCGGAAAAAACGTCTCGCAGTACGGTCTGCAAGGACGCCGTGCTTGAGGTCCAATGCCTCGACGACTGTCCCCAGTATGCGATGGCTGTAGAGGCCGGAGAACGGACGGGGAGTGAACTTGGTGGGGCGCTTTCTTTTCTTGGGCATTCCCTTGGAAGCATGTAGCGTCCGGGCGGAGCCTTGAGGCCCGGACGCTACTGTCGCTCGCTATCCCTGTTGGACTACGTTCCCTTGGTTTACGTCCTAGGACCGGATTGTATATCGTCCCGTTCTATGCGGTCTTCCCAGTCATCGGGCCGGCCATCATAACCCCGGGACTCCCAGTATGCGTCGTTGTTTGGGTTCATCTGGTTGGCGCGGTTGTCTTGGTCTTCCTTTCTGCTCAAATCATCCCTCCCGAGAATTTGTTCAGGAACTGCGTTTAGGCTCCGACAAGGATGTTAGAACGTGTAGAGGGAGACTTGGCATAAGCAGGCTGGACATTAACTGACAGGGGAGAGATTTGAGGGGGTTCGCATACACAGGGCAACCAAGCCGTGCATTCTTACTTTGTTGCTCAAGGACGCTAATAGCCTCTGAGCCAAGAGACAGTGGTCTGTGTAGAAAAAACAACCTAATAAAGAGATGGATTTCGCCGGCATTGAGGCCAGAATTAATAGGGGAATAAGGATACCAGGACAGACTCCCTATGCTATTGCCACACTAGCTTGCCTATAGAGTCCGCCTCACTAGTTGCACGACGCGCCGTAAGTCCTACACTAACACTTACTGTGCCTGGCATATGCCAGCAGGAGTTGTGATTGATCATGAATGATGTCCACGAAGATTTTAGGCGACCGATTCCCTTTGTGTTGGCACCACAGCAGGTGGATGTATTGCAGGCTCTGCAAGGCAAAGAATATGAAAGATATCCCCTAAGTCAGTGGTATCTAGGTTTCCTATACGCTCTGGATAACAACTACAACCCAGACCGTATTGCACAAGCAGCTCAATCCTTGCGTGAACTCATCGAAAAATTGCCACGGGTGGTTTTGGCCGGAGACTTGAAGTTCAAGTCACGTAACATTCCCGAGCTTAGGCGCGATATGGTTGCTCGCATCGCTAAGGATCGAAAACGTTACCCTGAAGGTTGGGAGGGTAAACCGATTGATCCCCATTTGGCCAAGACTCTAGATAAGGCGTCAGTCTACTTCGATGAAGTCCAGTTTCTCGTCCGTAAGGCTGTATTGCTTGGCTAACACCTGATCGAAATTGTCGATTATGGGCTTGTGTGGTGCCACCTAGAATTAGTCAACCTCGGCGATATCGTAAACAATCCTCCCGGATTGTGCCGCAGTTCATTCATCAGGTGGTTGTTCAAAAAAGGCAGCTCCCTAACCGAGTGCGAGGCTTCATTTACATTGAGAGGGAACATTGCTGTATCAAGGTGAGTTAACGTGCTTAGTGCCCGTAAGGTTTCTTCGGAAAAAGTAAAGCAAATTACTGTTCAGTAACGCACTGTACGAGGATGCCAGTTCAGATGATGGCACCCTATGGTCCGATTTCGTTGGGGTCTCTTGTTTCACTCTGCCAGTGACCAGTAGCATGGTAGGAATGCGAAGGTTTTTGTCCAGCAGCCCCCAGCATTGTGGTAGTAGCCTCTGCTGTTCCCCGTGAATTCTCTATGGGAGTATCAGCGAGTAGGATGCCAAAGTATCTTCGAAAAGGCCATTGCACCAATACGGACATTGATCCTTGGTATGCTGTAGTCTTGCCTGAGACTCCCAACTTCCCCGCAGAGTAGCTCCTTTAGCGTAATTCCATTCCCTCCGAAACATCAGATAGATGAGCATTTATCCGTTCTATAACGTCCGGGGTGGGGGGAGTTTCTCCGCTGAGTTCGATTCGGACTTTGAACTTAAGATCATTCCCTACCGAAGCGATCGTGATTTCAGGAATCTTGTCGGCTAAGTCTTGAATACCACCGGCCTCCAATGTTGCTTGGGCGGTGAAGGTTCCCGGAGACTTCGCTCCGTATTCTTCCTCTTCATCTTCACCAGCCCCATACTGCTTAGCCGCCTTAATGATTACCTTGGCTGCTCCTGACAAATCGCTGGGCCAAGGTATGCTGTCTTGAGTCAACTCAATAAAGCGAGCTTGAACACCTGAGTCGATAGCCGAACGTACAGTACGCCAGGGTAGAGTCATCCCTCGCCGGGCAGATAGGGCCGTAAGGATAGCTAAAGCGTTAGTCTTCCCGTCTTTCCATGCCGATGGAATTGAAGGTTCCATTAGCTCTTGTACGTTTATCGGGGTAGGTGGCCAGCGCAGCTCGGAAGACGAACTCAGGATACCGTCAGGCAATGGTTCACCGAAGAAAGATGCTGGCCCATCAATCAGCCAAACAATACCTTGCTCAACCGCTTCTGAAATGGCGTGCTCAACAGTGCCTGTTTCACACTTGGGTATGAATACAGTCTCATTGTAGCCTTCCCTGTGAATTATCACTGGATGGCCACCTGCAAAATACTTAGTTACGTTCTCTACACTAACGTGATCTGAGGGCCAAAGGTCAGGCAAGCGCTGATAGTTTAGGAGTTGGGGATCAAGCTCACTTAGTTCTGCATATTGGGGTAGGAGTAGCTCTAGGGCAGTATCCCTAAGCGCCTGCTCGTCTATTCTGGTGCGCCAAAAGGTTTTGACCGTGCGGTCTGGTCTCATGAGACGGGCCACCCAGATCCCGTCAAGAACCCCTTGAAGAATTGTGTCCAAGATTTCCTTCTGGTGTAGCATTTTGGGCAATTTGGCTGATTCAGAAAAGGCACCAACTAGGTCCTTGACTCGACGGGATCTTTCGTCGTCCCGCCAAAGATCGTAGGGGCCCCCCGGCAGCATTGCTTCTGCGTTGATAGCGGTTTCCTGGATGCGCGCTCGCTTATCAGCCTTGATGGTAATGAACAACGGATCATCGCTTATCGCTACTCTGAAGGCGTGAATTTCGTTGTCTTCGTTTACAGTTACGACCACCGAATATGCCTGCCGTATGGCATCTGGTATACGCCTGCGGGCTGCATCCGTCTCAGTGGCAAGCATTTGATCCCGGATAGGATCAATTTCCTGACCCTTTAGAAGGTCACCTACCTCTAGCCAACCCAAGTGCGCTCGTATCCTATCCCTTACGACATCGAGTCCGTCTTTAGATGGGACGGCGAGTACGACCGAGTTGCGATTGACTCGTGGACGGTCTGCAGCAGTCGTTTCATCAATGAAGCGCTTTGCCTCCCGACTGGGTTTCCCAGATTCCGAGGCCGCCCTTGGCCCAAGAACTGCGTAGCGGAACTCGGAATCATCGGCTATGTCTCTAGGATGTTCAGGCAGATTATGAACCCGTGCCCCTGCGGCTGACGCTCCCGCCGAGAGAGACTTCTGCTTTTCGATAGCATCTATGAGTTGAGCGTCTACGATGGCTGACTGAACCCGGTTGGCACAAGCATCATCGTGCATTTGGCGCAGGTTAGGTCTATTACCCAGCCTCCAGGCCCCCGGCAGCACCTTCGTACCGTCCGGGGACCTTTCCGGAATTCCTGCTTCTATCTCGTCCAAGAACCAAGAAATCTCAGTCCACCTTTGCAAGGCCTTGTGCAACTCTATCTTGTCGGGTTTCGTGGCAGCCACCAGGACCATAAGCTCTCGGGTGAGAGCCTTTTGGCCAATAGGTTGAGAGCTAAGGAAGACGGATATCACCGCTTGCTCTATCTCCCTGTACCGGAGACCGGTAGCCTCTGCTTGAATGGCACGGGCCTTTGCCAACTCACCCTCTAAGATCGGGCGCCATTCCTGATGGCTTCCACCATCCGTGTCGACACTGGCGAAAGATGCTAATTCGCTGGCAGACTCGGAGATACCTTCTCCATTAGGTTCATTGAGAAAAGCGCTCGGACCCACAAGCGGGCTTCTGTCCCATTTCTCTGCGTCTCTAAGAGCTATGGCGAATGTGCGCAGAATCCCCCGAGTCCGCTGGAACCCCTCGAGTTGAGTCCAGCGGGTATAGAAAGTCTCTGTTAGATCTGGATGGAACGGATAGCTCTTGATATAGCGCTCTTCTGCAAGGCGTTGCTCCTTCCGAGTCTCATCGTCCAAGCTCGCGATGTTCCCCACTGCAGTTGTTACGTGGGGTCGGAAAACGTCTATCTCCCGGATGGATTCCGGTTTGAAGAAGCGGCGACGCAGGACCTCTGCTACGTCTTCCTTGCTTACCGGGCTGACTTCTATTTCCATTTGGCGACTGAATACATCGGACACTTCCCGGAGAATTGCTGAACCGAATTCATCATGTTTCCCGGGATCGGAGGCCAGCAGCGAGGCTACAAGGGCACAACGGTCCACTTTCACTACCGCCTGCGTCAGATACTGGAAGAAACTGATCAAGCGCCCGCGAGTTGAAGGGTCGCTTTCAACCTGGCTCCGGAGATACATTAGTACCTCGTCGAGGAGAACAAGACTCGATAGGCCTTGCGATTGAGGCTTGGAAAGTAGTTCTACCATAAGCGGTTCCGCGGGAGGTGTCTGTCGCTCTTCGTCCTTACCCTCGGAATGGATGAGACTCAGGCCTTCGGCACCCGCAAGCTGAAAGGCGAGCACACTCCAGGGATGCCTTAGCATCCTGATCTCGCCAGTAGGCCCTACCGTCTCAATGCCCTTCTCCAAGTCAATCTTGTCGAAGCAGAGGGCTGCTACGCGAGCCTTTGGCAATTTGAAATCGATGTGAGCCTTGAACTCTTGGATGGCGGGAAGGTCGGGGAGAGTGTCGGGATCGCAGACCAGGTGCCGCAGGGCAATGAGAGTGTGTGTCTTGCCTCCACCATAGTTGACCGAAAGTTTCCGGTAGGCTTTGTCTGACTTGCCTGCTAGGCGTAGACAGACATCCTTGACCAACTCACGCAAGTTGAACGTAGGGTAGGTAAGGGCGAAGAACTCAGAAGGGTCTTCGTAAACTGGGCGATGACCCCTCTGCATCACCACGTCGTACAGATCTGCAGCAAAGATTGCCAGAGACAATTCGCCAGACCTCAGATCATCCCGCAGTTCTACAACCTCGTGCCACGGTTTCCAGGATGTTCTCTGAGTCATCCATGTCTCCTTCCGGTCGCTAGAGCGGGCCCATCAACCCATCCAATAGGTAGATCACCATATGACGTTGCCGAAGTCATTTCAGGTTTATCTTCCGGTCAGTTCAGCATTTGTGGCGGGCGGAAACTGAACCACTTCACCTTCCGTAGCCAAGATTGCCTTCCTGCATAAGGTCGCAAAATCCGGGTTGGGGTGGTCTGCTAATGCTTTGGCTACCTCGAACAAGTCGCAAGTGCGAACCAAGGCGGCACGTATCCTTCGGGCCGCCTTTACGCATTTGGGTGTGAAATGCTCCGCAGGTCTTTCTGAAGGCGCTGTCAAGCGATGGGCATTTCCGAAAAGTACGGCCTTTGCGGGTTCGGTTACGTCCTCACGCTCAAGGTCCTCACCAATGTTAGAATTGAGTTGCCTAATCTTGTCTATATTTATGGCTCTATTGTCCCTGCCCTCAACCTCTCCGATACATCTTCCTTCGGGACTCTCTAGAATGACATCAAATTCGGATTCGGAATCTCGGTATCTACTCGCCTTGAAACCCAATATTGACATTGCCTCCAAGACTGCATCTTCCAAAGGACGACCTTGCTCAAACAACAGTCTCCTAGTCTTCCCTGCTTCAACGACATCTAGCTCAAGCTCCTCGCGCTGCTGTCTTAGTTCAGAAAGCTCCGCATCGATTTGGCGGAGACGCTCGCATAACAAAGCCTCTTTGGACGTTTTGAACGATTCGCTCTTAGCCCATTGGGGAGTGGGTGTTGTAAGGGTGGGAGATCGTAACGCTGTATCCAGTGCCGTTAAAGCACCTAGATATAAACTGCCCCATTCTTGGCCATGTTTAGTCCAAGTGAATTCTGGATCACCATGCTGAGGGGTTCGGATGCTGGAACAAAGCTCCTCCCTGTAGAGATCAATCCACGGCAATGCAACTAGTGTTCCACTACCTGCACTACGACGCAGGCCTCCCACAACTCTATCACCCTGACGTGTGACCACTAGGGGGTCAAATCCAGAAAAGTCTTCCATGTAGAATCGATACCGGCTTTGCTGCCCGAACTGTCGCCAGTATTCCTTTAGGAGGGCCTTGCCGGGAGCTAGAATCATTGATCTGCCCTTGGATACGGCAATATTCGTTCGCATTGGACGACCGAGCAAATAATCCATTACAGAATAATTTGTAAGATCATCATTTGGTGTTGGGGCGCTCTCTAAATCACTCAATATAACGAATACCGTAATGCCCGCCTCGATAGCAGCCTTGATCTCTAAGCGCCAGTGGTGTATCGCTCGACGTGCTCTTTCAGCGGCGACTTCAGACGTATCCGGTACAACTCTCCACCGATAGAAGGTTGGGTAGAACAAGACGAAATCCGCATCTAAGAGAGACTGCTCCGAACAAAAGTTGACGTATTCGCCCAAGTTGCCCGGAATTTGACACGCGACGGTCAGCACCCTCTTCCCCATTAGATCCCCTCCATCTTGAATTGACCTTGGCGCGGGGCCCGAACGTCGCCGTGGGCAGTGGAGTGGTTACTGATGGCTTCCAGGATAGCCCGTTCATCTGAGTCAGCGTCCGCGAGCTCTATCAGGGCCTGGAGCAGCTGGTGGAATAATGTGTTGCGTTGGAGTCCCTGCATGTCCAGGTAGTTATCTACTCGAGCCTGGTTCCCCGCGCGCCAGAGTTGCATCAGCTTGTGTACTTGGTCGATGAGTGGTGCGGACCTTCCCCCGGGAACCCCCGTACCGAGGCTCTTCCCCCTACGCCTGTTCCAAGCCTTCAGCCTCACCTTCGCACCGCCCCCACCCTCTCCGTTAACTGATTCTGCTTCCTCCAAATCCTCATCGTGATTGCGGTCCCTTGCGTGGGCCAGTATGTCGTATTGGTTGGTGAGCGCGGAATCCGAGAGGTTGCAGGAGAGTGCATATAGAATGCAGGCGCCGATGGGAGCGTCATCCATCCTGAAGTCGTTGCGATGGAGGAGGTAGTAGGTGGTCACGTCGTCAAGGCTAGCGACGACTTCCTCGCCGCCTTTGCTCAACACCCTCCCGACAACGAAGTCGACCACCATACGCCTGACCTCGCGCAGGAACTCTGAGACCGACATCAGTTGATCAGGGGCATTGGCCTTCCTAACCGCTGGATGTTTGCTAAAGGCTTCCAGGGCTGGCCCAGTAGCGGCCCAAACGAAGTCCGGCCCCCGAATCCCAGCATCCCAGAAGTCCCGGAGCTGATGAATGATTTTCTCCCGCATATCCCGAAGGACCACGTTGTCCCAACCTGGTCGGGCCACACCGCGTTTCTTACAAACCAACCACAACGAAGATGACAGTGCAGAGGAACCAATAGCCCGGTTCCTGTTCCCCATTTCGGTCTGGATTGGCCAAGAACCGTCTACAACAAAGCCAGCCCGAATCAATGCTCCAACGAGGGTCTCCCAGGCATCAGGTTGCTTGTTTGCGAATACGACCACTAGCCTGCCGTCCTGCCGAAGCGCAGTGTGACATGCCTGAAACGCTCGAGCCATGCCCTGTTCGTAAGCTTCCTTGGAGCATTGCCTGTTGCCGTTAAAGCGACTTGCGTCGTCGATCAACTCACCATCTTCGGATTGGTGATCCCATTTCGGGCCCAGTGTGTCGGAAAATGCAGAGGTCACATCCGGCGCTAGACCCTGAACTGAACGTCTCAACCAGATATAAAAGAAGTCCATAAGGTCGGAGTACGGTATAGCGTCGTAGTAGGGTGGATCGGTCAATATGACGTCGATATTTTCCACTAGTGCACCGACAGCAGATCCCCTTCTGCTGTCAGCGACACGTCTCGACGGCACGCTGGACTGCAAGTGGTCGCATACCTTTGCAACCCAATCCACGGATTGAATGAACCCGCCGGTTGTATTCGAAAGCGGAGCGAATTCTGAGAAGTCCCATGTGATAGGCAAGGCGAACCTTGCGAAAGTACTCCTGATCTTCTCAGGGTTGTTGGTCCAAGTCGCCAAGGTACTTCCTCTATCAGCCATCCGACTGACAATTGGCAGGCACATGGCAACTAACGACTCTGCCCAATCCGCAGGATAGTCAACGAGGCACTTCTGCATCTCACTCAAGGAATGAACGAAAGTACCTAGCGCAAGCAATTGCCGATTGCCAAATAGACTACGCCATGTGGTGAGCCCGTAACCACCTACTGAAAACGCACGAGAAGCTCCGCTCCCCGCCTTGGGGGTCGGCTCCTCGGGCATGCCATAAGGAATGTTAGCGTAGAGGTTCAGAAGACGCTCCTCAGGCACATCCGCTGTGTTGTTTTCAAGGTCAGTTGGTAGGCGGTACTCCTTGCCCCTAGGCCCATCCACTACTACGGAAGTCATCACTGCACCTAGCCGTCCTGAACGCCCCTCAAGGCGTATATCCTCCATGGTCATTATCTGACCGCAGCAAGGGCAGGCCGCACCGGTACGTGACATGGTTCCGGCACCTATGCGGCGGTCGTGTTCCCGGCGCTGGGCAGTATTGCCACCGTTCCGAGGAACGTCACCGTCCACCCCAAATGCGACTCCAGTTCCACGTTCATTCTGCTCCATTGTCAGAAGGACCCGCTTTCCCTCTTTCTTGCACAACCATCGGGTTTTGAGCAGGGGGAGGGTGGCCCTGCATTGCTTACAGGTTACGGTGCGGGCCCACAGATAGGTGACGGTAGGTTTGGCAATCCATCGGGGGTTACTTCGATCCTTTAGATAGGCCAAATCGAACCGTTCGTTAAGTGGGTCAATCACGGGGATGCCATCTTCGTCTATCTCCAAAAGGCGCATCGGGGGTTTTTTGACCATGCCGTTAGGAGATGGGCTCTCGAATTCAGCGTAGGTCGGGTAGCACGAAGCAAGTTCTCGTCGGGCACGGGCAAGTACCCACCGGCCCCAGGCCCGGACGTGCCAAGCCAGGTCTGCCTGAGTGACCGGCTCGTCAGATGCAAGGGCTTCAAAGCGCTGATCATACTCGTTGCCGTGTCCAAACCTTGCCAAGGCATCACGTAGGCTGATCCCCTTAAAACCCTTGGCCTTCAGAAAAGACTCCATGAACTCGCGGTCCTGTAGGGCGAAATCAGGGAGCGGTCGAGTCTGCCCGGCGAGCCTCTGAGGATATTCCAGGGTGCATTTGAGGATGAACCAGGCCACGGGGTTGATATCCATGGCGGTGACCTCGCACCCGAGCCGCATGGCCTCTAAGGGGATGGCGCCCCCACCGGCGAAAGGGTCCAGGACTTTCGGCGCTCGGCCACCATAGGCTTCCCGGATGGCTTTGCGGAACCAATCCAGATCAGGGCCATTCTCCCGTCCCCAGTGGAGAATACCGCCGGTAGTCTCCTCTTTGACTCTCTCCACCAAGCGCCCGTTTATTCGAGTGCGCTGGATTTTCTCGGTGACCTGGCCAGCCATGCGTTCGAGAATGTCTTTGCGCTCTTGGTCATCTCCGGGGTCGGGTAGAAGGGTGGCTATCAGAGCTGCGCGGGCGGCCGCCAGGGGTCGGCGGGCCGGCCATATGTGTAGGGTGGAGATATGTCCGTGACGCACGTTCTTCTCGTGCACGGAGTCCAGGGATACCTGCTTCAATGGGAAGGCCACTTCGATTAGGCGTTTATCGGGGGTGGTCATGGGGATGTGACGCTGACTGGAAGCACAGGTTCAATCTCGAAATCTCCGATTCCGGCATTTGTATGGTTGCTTACCCTTACCAGCTTTTCTGGTTGGCCGAGCATCCGGGGAATTCCTATTGTTCCATCGAAATCGCCATTAGTGCTGCGATTGAAATCTCGAATATGAAAAACGCCTGCGTGCGATTGTTGGAGTGTATTCAACCTCTCCCTTATGTGATCAATCTCCCATTCCGGGTTATTAACAACAGTCTTCTGGAAATCATGTATATAGTCACTGAGGTGATTCTTAAGCACCGACTCGACGTCGACTTCCGTCTTGGATGGAAGGTTGCAAATCACCTCAAAGAGTTCTCCATAGCGCTCGGCTAAGGAATCTTCATCTGTACAGCAGACCATCTGTCCAATCTCTGCATGGACTGCCTTTGCCTTTGCTTCAGGTCTGAGATCATATTCGTTACCGGAATAAGATGGGAGATATCTCTCCAATGTGCCGCCAGGTAATACAAATATGCTCTTTTCTTTCAGGGCATTCAATATCTGGTCTCTGCGGCCTTCAATATCCTTAACCTTATCTGAGGATAAGACTGACACAACATCATCCTTGTGTGTGCTGATAGCCGTCATTAAGGCTGTTCGAGCTTTTTGCCATTGCTCTTTCTGCCAATCGTCCGTATTGCCCAAGGCGTTTAGGAATTTACTCAACGTACTCAGGGTTTCTGGTAGTTCTTTAGTGATCAATTCCTTGATCATTGGTTTTAGTTCACGTTCCAATTCTCCACAGTACTTCGCAAAATCATGACCAAGTCCTGAAGATAAGAGGAATCCTTGAACAGTCTCGTCTTCTTTGATGCAGGCTCTGAGCCTCCCTTTAAACAAACTGTCAAGGTCGTAAAGGAAGTATGCTGTCTTTCCTAGACTTTGACACAGGTCAAGATACTGGTTTACTTCATCAACTCCACCAGCATCAATAATGCAACTACCTGCGCCGGCGATCGATGCGCCACGAGCCTCCATTAATGCCTCTACAACCCGAGCATCGTGGATGCCCTCAACAAAGATTGGATTGTCAGAGAAAAAGAGTTGCTTATGGTGGGCATTCAGCCTGCTTGTAAACGGATCGAGTAAGGAGTTGCCCAAGCCGAGCCTGAGGACCTGCTTTGGCATCGAATATTGAAGATCGAAAGAAATGATTGATTTCAGGTCGTCCTCAGTTTTCAGGTCAAGTATGAAAGGAGAGTGGGTAACGAGGAAAACGGCTTTCTTTTGAGGATCCTTGGCTGGGTCTCCCGCTACTCTACGGACCTCCTGCATGAAGAACGCCTGGTACTGGGGATGCAAATTCAACTCTGGTTCATCGACTATAAGGTGTTGCTTATTGTCATCATAGAGATGTGTAAGCAATACCAAGAGCTCTTTGATGCCATGACATTCTTCACGATCCAGCCGGTAGGATTGCCCACTGCCACTAAGTGTAGCCTTTGGTAGAAGGTAGCCCGAGTCCCATTCCAGGCTAATCTCGCGATTGAAGAGATGGCTGAGAGTGGCTTCAATTTGGATGCGCAGGTCAACTCTTTCTTCAAGAAGGATTACAGTGTCAATCCCAGATCCTTCTCTACCCGCTGCCCTAAGAGCATCGAACTGATCCTTAGCGAAGCCCAACCTAAAGTTATCCCCCAAGTAGTTTCTCAGCGAACCAGGGCCAGACATGTCACTTAATCGATCGGTGCCTAGTAGCCGAGCCTTCCCTTGATTTCCCCCCAACTGCTGCCAAAGGCTTGTGGCGAAACGTGTTTTACCGGAACCGTTCGGTCCTACGAGGAAATTGATGCCTCCAATTTGGCTGGTTTCAAATGTCTTGTTTAACCAAGGCTCCGGTAGTGTGAACGATAATTTGTGGTCAATCATGGCTTGATACTATCCTTACTCTCAAATTCCTTGAATGCCCAGGACCGGCAACTGTTTTTTGGGATTCCCCCAAGGGACTACTCTTACTCCCCCATGCTATGGCTGTGAAGTGTTTTCTCTTCAACTGTCATAGCCTACTCTCCGCCAAGGGCTCAGATGCCTCTACCAACTGCGATGGTGAAATCGAATAGGCAGTTGACTCATGGGACCTAGCTAGAAGTTTGCCGAAGGGGTCCTGTATACGCAGAAGTCTGGGGTGGGTAGTGGCACAGTCGAAGACAACGTATAGCCAGTATTTGCTGCGGAGGTTACAGGCCTTTGACCACTCATTGTCGCTCATTTGTATATTGCCCTCGCCCCTACGGCCCTTCACCTCGATAGCGATCTCCTCAGGAGTGTTGTCAGAAGAACTAGGGCGTCGAGACAAAAGGTCAAACCCCGGCCAGTCGGTCAGGCTGGCACGGCGGGCAAGTTCGGGCTTGGACACGTCTGTGACACGGGCGTCCAACCGCTCCTCAAAATCTGTCGCCACCCTAACTGCTATAGCCTGAACTTCCGAATCGTACTGTTCTGCGTCCTTCGGATCATGGGAGGGTACGACCAAGGCATGGACCAGGAACTTTACATCGCCAGGCTTTACACGATCGGGTTCCGATCGAATGCTGTCTAACAGGGTTGCTCGGGCCTTACTGAGGCTGCGCTGCCTCTCCCTAACTCTTGACAATTCATGTTCGGCTTTCCCATCTCCTTCACGGGCCCTTCGATTAAGTAGGGCTCTCCTCTTTGCCAGCTCGGCACTTTGGTAATCGAACCCAAGGGAAGCGAATCGCACCCGTTCCTCAATGTCCTCCACAAGCCTTCCTTGGTGCTTTTGTACAAGATTGCCAATGACGGTGTCCTTAGTGAAATTCCTCGCCTCCTCTGTCAGACTATTGGCTCGATACGCCAGAGGTACCGAGCCCGGGGGAAAGTCGGTTGCGCCTTTGAGCATGAGGAAGTGTTCAACGGGGCATTCCTCGATTAGGTCTTCACGGGTCTGTCGGAGGCCGATTAGTCTAGATTCGAGGAGACTGGTACTTGGTTCAGGGCCTCCAGCATTGCCATTCCGCATGTCTTCTTTTTGCACAGTGACTTCTGCGATATGGAAGAGATAAGGCACAGTTGCATAGGGATCTAGGAACACAGTGCCCCTAACGCCCTCGTTTCCAAAGCGTCTGATCACGGATGAGGAAAGGCCGTCAAAGACAGGCTCTCCTGGATGGAGCCACACACTTGCATCAAGTTCATCTAAGCGGTGTACTGTTAACCGACCTCTCGACTCTTCGGGATACCCTTCAATGGCAGGTAATAGTGGATCAAGGGCGCGGGCCTGCATTGGCAAGAGTCTGAAAGTCTTATCCAAGTCTCCCTCTATACGAAGGTCTAACAAGGGTGCTGTCTTCTCCATGAAACGACGAACATAACCTGGCAACAGGCGACGATAGCCTTCCCGGTTGATATCATCGTTGAGGCGGTCCAGTTCCCTTCCCACATCGCCTCCTGTCCCGAACAGATTCAATTCTCCATCTTGTATGGCCTTCACACGAATTTCCGTCACCATGCCTTCCAGGCGAGCAACAGCTGTGTCGGGGCTCTGGTCAATCAACGTTTGCTCAAGATATTCATTTATGGAAACGCCTTCCAATAGACGACCGATCACATCAAAAACCTTGTCCGAACGAAGCTGTTTGCGAATCGCCTCAAGCTTTTCGAGAAGGGTCTTCAGTACCTTACCTTCACGAGTGGACGCGGAAACAAGATTCATTACCAAAACCGGATTATGCTTCTGGCCATATCGATGGATACGTCCCATCCGTTGTTCCAGTCGGGCCGGATTCCACGGAATGTCGTAATTGACCATCAGCCAGCAAAACTGGAGGTTTATTCCTTCCCCAGCGGCGTCGGTGGCTACGAGGAATCTTGCCCCGCCTTCAGAAGGAGTGCTCCGAAAGAATTCGACATGTCGCTCCCGTTCTTGATATGGCATTCCACCGTGGATCAATGCTACTTGACCGCCGAATCCCAGACCTTCCAGCCTTCGGACGAGAAAGTGGGCTGTGTCTCGATGCTCGGTGAACACTATGAACTTCTCGTCGAAGTATCTGGAATCCTGGAGCACATCCTGAAGCTTCTGGAATTTTGATTCCTCGGCCCGGTCAAAAAGCCTTCGTGCTTTAGAGAGTAGAGTCTCGACTTTTAGGCGTTCTACTTCCAACTCAGCTAGGCTAGTGCCGATAGCTGCCTCAAGAATCCTATCCTCGAATTCCTCCTCTTGCTCAATTGCACCGTCAGGCGAGAAGTGTTCGTCAGAGGTATGAGTCTCGAAAAGGTCGTCTATATCATCCAGTTGAAGTTGTTGCTGTTTGAGTTGCTCTTCGCTTAGACCTCCTTGTCGGACTTTCTCAATAAGAGATTCGAGCTTATCCAATCGTCGTTCGAACGAACGCATCAGTGCGTATGTTGAACTAGCTAGTCGCCGCTGAAAGACACTCATTGCCAAACGGGCAGCGGACCGGTTGAGCTGCTTTGCTCGGTTGTAATAGTTCCTTATGTAGTCCGTAGTTTCCTCATACAACTCCTGCTCACTATCGGGGCCCCTAGTCAAATCGTAGCTCAGCGTAGCGCACTCTCTTTGTGGGTAGAGTGGAGCTTTGTTGAAGTGCAGCATTTCCTCTTTGGTACGTCGGATGAAATGCTTTTTCCGGGATTCTGATGGGAATTTTGTGAAGGCGTCATAGGTGGATAAAGTGGTAGGAAGAAGAAGCCTCCAGAGAAAATAATAGGGCAAATCCTTTCCCATATGTGGAGTAGCAGTTAGTAACAAGACATGCAAGGCTGACCAAGGAATGGCCCATCGTTCCCTATCCACTTCTACCCCAGCTAAGGCTTCCGCTAGTCGATATCTGGCGGTCTTACGTATCGTCAGGTCAGGCTGGCGATTCGCTGAAAGCTTGTGAGCCTCGTCGAAAACAACCAAGTCATACGGAAGTGTTGCTTCGGCGCCGATGTGCCTAAACATGCGCTCCCCCGCGAGAGTGTCGATGCTCGCGATGACAAGATCGCTCTCCGGGCCAACGAAGGGGTTGGATGTCCGAGCATCGAGGCTGGTGGCGATTCGGAATTGCAGTCGGAAGAGGTTCTTCAGTTCTCTCTGCCAATTGCCTACGAGGCCAGCGGGCGGTGCGATAAGTACGCGACGGATCAACCGGCGAGCCAACATTTCTCGCACGTAGAGCCCTGTCATGATGGTCTTTCCTGCCCCGGCATCATCGGCCAGCAATAGTCGAAGGGGGAATTCGTAGAGCATGTGCTCGTATACAGCCAATCTCTGGTGCGGTAGCGGGTCTATCCGGGAAGTTTCGCTGGCGAAAGCCGGATTGAAGAGGTGGCCGTGGGCAAGACGATGGGCCTCGGCCAAGGCCCAAACAGAGCTTGGGTCGGCCGAGAAGTCGATGCCCACAGGATTAGCCTGCCCTTCAGAAACGCTGTACGGGTCACTTCCAGCGATATCGCTGTCTACCACGGCCTCAATCTCTAGAATACGACGCCACGCTAAGGTGTTAGGTATCGACTGGCCATTCTCCCAGCGATTGACAGAAGCGTAGGAGACTCCAACAAGCCTGGCCAATTGAGCTTGCGTCAAACCTCTGAGTCCCCTGAGTGTTCTTACTCGTAGGGGGTAATCTGAAGGTGGTGTAGACTCGGAAAGTGATGGCATCGTTCAGTCAGTAAGAGTTCTATGAGCATTAACCTTACCATAAGTGTGAGTGAAATGGAAACAGCATGTAACATATGTTATATCAATCTAATTGATGGCCTACTGACAACAAATGCCGACCTGTTGTGGCTTGATTCTATGGTTCGATAAAGTTCAACCACACAAAACGCAAAGCGTAGATTGCGAGGAATCATCTAACGATCAGAGCACTCGGTGCTCCGCGATGAAAAGTGCCTGTTTGTTAATGGATGTAAGGGGTAAGAGAGGAATCTCAACTACTGAACCATCCACCGAAGTAAAAGCAAAGTTCTGCTCAATTGGATGACGAGTCTACGAACCGAGTTCGGTCTTATGTAGCTAATCCCGGAATTGGGGGCGGTAATCCACCAGGTTTCTAGGCAATGAGATCCTGCCAAGAGCCATACAGCTATTTCAGTAAGGGCCGAAAACCGGGCCTGAGGGAAGGGCATGTGTTGAGAATCTGGTGGTGCCATCACAGATCAATTGCTCCCCATCCACACCCTACACCCCATTCACCACCCACCTCGACCAAAACCAACGTCCGGGTCCTGCACCATCTTCCGCCTGCGCAAGGCAATCCAGATGCCCTACAGGGCCTTACAGCGCCAGCTGGTCTGGCCTCAGCGCTCTAACCTCCGGCTACTAGGGCAACAGATCCCCCACTGTCCAGCCATTCCCCCTACCACAAAAATCACTTGCTCACAATGTCCTGCAAGCCCTTATTTTCGACCAATTGTTCCTTCACAATTGGGATAGGAACTACCGGGCCAGAACCACGCATGACCACCACAACACCAACAAAACCAAGGTCGAGGCCGAGACCAGCCATCGACCCCGACCTTTTCGTCGCCATCTGGGACTACGTTCACACCCATGCTTTGCGTTACGGGCAAAGGCGAACTGCCCAGGACCTCGGGGTATCTCGCCACACGCTCTGGCGGTTCTTGAGTCGGGGCCAGATGGGAAGAGCAATACCTCGTGCTGTCCTCGACTCCGTTGGCACCACCGTAGAGGCCCTCGAAGTGGCCAGACTATTGATCGACGACGACAAGTCACGGCGGAGATCCAACGAACCCTCTCCCCATCTACCCGAAGCCCTTGAGGACACCCTGCAACTGCTGTCCGCAACCCCTCTTGCCACGATCAAGGAGTTGTCCAAGATCGGAAGAATCCCCGCCACGACGCTCCGGGACCGGGTGCAGAATCTGGAAAAGCGAGGCCTAGTCGACTTCGTATCACATCATGTCAGGGCCCTGGGGAAGCACCCTCGGCGCCGATTTTTCCCGACGGAGAAGGGAATTAGCACCGGAGGCAGGTTCGAGCACGGCACGGATTCCTTCTTGCAGGAGTACCCCGTGACGAGGCAGTGGTTCCGCATCCTGGCCGAGCGGCTGGACGCCGTTGCCGTTCTCTACCATGTGGCCGCCATGGTCGCCGAGGTGGACCCTCACAAAGACCCCGTCCGGGTCGATCTCTACCGCCAGGGCCCCTACGATATGCTCATCACCCTTTCAGGGGGCCGGTCCATAGGCATCATGCGCCAGGGCCCCATTCTCCCTTCCCCGAACCTCCGCTTCCGCATCAGGACCATGGAGCAGATGGACCCCGACAGAAAGCCCGTCATTACCCTGGTACTCACCCACTCCGACCAGGCCAGCCGCCGGGCCATCCGTACCCTGGTGGACCCGTGGCTGCACCCCACGACGTTCGTGGCCACCGAGGGCGAGCTCCTTGCCGGGGATGCCCGGTCCAGGGTCTGGCACCAGTGCGGCACGGGGAGGTACGTGGACCCTCCCGTGAAGATCGACTCCGACGGTATGTTACCCGCCATCCTCGCCTGGATGGACAACTTAATCAGGGTCAAACACATGGACAGTCGCAGGAAGAAGAAGATACCGAACCCCGACGCCCTCTACCGCTCCGACGTGCGGAAGGACATGTCCAAGCCAAGGTGCCAGCTGGAGGCCTCTCTTTCCATCCGGTTGAACGGTACCGAAAAAGAGGGCCTGGACATCCTGGCGGCCTGGCCCCTGGCCACCCGGAAACAGCTGGCGGGGCTGATGGGAGGCGTCACCACCCACCGGGCGGGACAGCTTCTCCGCTCCTTAACTCGCCGGGGACTGGTACACACCAACGGCGCCCATCATCTTCTCACCGACGAAGGCCTGACCTACCTTGCCCGCAGGGACCGTGCCGCCGTGGGGCCACTCCTCGACCGCTGGACAACGGAGACCGGCCCCAGGCCCGTGTACATCGGCGCCCACCGAGACCCCATCTACCCCGGGAGCACCATGCGCACCATCGTCTCCCAGATGGAACACCACGCCGGTATCACCAACTTCGCGGCATCCCTGATGGCCGAGGCTGCCCGTGCCCCGGACTGCGACGCCTTCGACCTGATGCCCACACACCGCTCGACCATCGGGTACTGGTACTCCTGGACCAACTATGTGCTGCACCCCGACGCATCGTTCGCCCTGGACCACAGGGGAGGTTGGCAGCCCTGCCTGCTGGAGTTCGAGAGGAGGGCCACCACCCCGAAGCGCATACCGGCCCGGCTGGAGTCCTACCGCCGCTACTTCAGAAGTGGCTGGCCTAGCCCAGACCACGAAGGGAGACTGCCACTGGTGCTGTTCGTCTTCGAGACCCCCGCTGACGAGGACACCTTTCTGAGGTTTGCCTCCCTTGTGAAGTCGGCGCCCCTGTTCAGCTCCAATGTTGAGACCATCACTGAAAGGGGAGTCTTAGGTCATTCATGGAGGAAGCCCTCGCCCGATTCTAAGGACCGCTGGCCACTGAAATCACTTGCTGAACTGCCCGTCCCACAGTCCCCATGAATCCGTCCCCGGGACTTCCGGTGAGATGGCAGCCAGCATAGCTGGACGGGACATCGATTCCATGTCTGAGCCCATCACGGGAAATCGGGAGCATTTGTTGCAGAAAGGAGGAGATCTAAAGCCCTGGAAGGAGACTCTGAATCGGACCCCGGAGAGCCGATAGAAAGCCGGATGACGTGTCAAGCACGTTAAAAGTGATATGAGTGACGTGTTCCGGTAGGTGCCACAACTTGAGATAGCAGACATGAGATTGCTGACGAAAGAGGAAGCCTGCAGGGAGCTGGGGATGTCCCTGTCCACCTTGGACAGGCGGATCACGGCCGGCCTGTTAACGGTGAGACGTGAACCGCATGGTGGGAGGCACCGGATTTACGTCGTGGTGGACGACGACATCTTCGAGACGAGTGGTGCAAACAATGCCACGGAGGTTGTAGGACCCTGCAACACCCAACTGGCCGTGGCCCGTGAGCGGATACGCGGCCTGGAGGAGCAGGTGGAAAGCTTAAAGGGGCAACTGCTGTGGGAGCGGGAGCGCAACGTCGAACTCTTCAATGAGTTGATGCTGGGAAGAACAAGCTTGTCAGAGAAGGAAAGGGTCGGTTCCAGGTGGAAGTTCTGGCGACGGCGCTGAACCGGCAACCCCGGTCCCACCGAGGCTGCGAAGTCGCATCTGGGTGGTGGGTGATCCCACTCGACGATGTTGGGGTGTTTAGTCTACGTGTGTTATACTAACTACAGTGCATAGTGTACCTAATAAGCAATCATAGCCCAACATCAGTGGGAGGTGTCCGATGGCGGTAGACCTGGAACAGAAATACAGGCAGCTGGCACTCCGTAGCAAGTACCAGAGGCTGTATAGCCATTTGTGCGGCCTCGGTGGGCAGGAGTGGAGGGCGTCATTCAGTGAGATAGAGTCCATTATCGGGTTCGAGTTGCCCCCATCCGCCCGGCTCTACCGGCCCTGGTGGAGCAACCAGAAGGGTGGCGACGGCCACAGCCAGGCCCTGGCCTGGACAATGGCCGGGTGGGAGACGGCGGAGATTGATCTTGAGTCCGAGACCCTGCTGCTGAGACGCAAGGCCCCGGAGCCCCCTCGCCCCTTCTCACTGGATGACCTGTGGCCGGTGCATAGTGCGGGTACATGGCCGGAAGGCCTGAGCCTCAGGAGGGAAGATATGTACGAGGATAGGATTTAGCCAGGGCCATGTTTATAGACACCAATGTCCTTGTGTATTCCCGCATCCTCGAGGCGCCCTACCACGCAGTGGCAAGAGCAAGCTTGGAGAGGGCATTTCGGAGTCCTGAGCCCTTGAGGATCAGCCGTCAGGTCATAAGGGAGTACCTCGCGGTGGTCACCCGGCCCCAGGTGTGGACGGTGGCCTTGACCCGGGAGGAAGCCCTGGAAGACGTGGCCCGGCTAATGGACAGCTTCGAGGTGCTGGAGGACGGGCCCATGGTGACTGAGTTCCTGATGACCCTGTGCCGGGAGGTGCCGGTGGGGGGCAGGCAGATACATGATGCCAACATCGTCGCCACCATGCTGGCCCACGGTGAACGCAGGTTGCTGACGTTCAACGCGGAGGACTTCTTGCGCTATGGAGACCGCATCACATTGATAGACAGCTAGAACGGACAGGAGAGGATGACAATGAAGCAGCTACAAGAACTTACTCCAGCAGCCCTTTACGCCCGGGTATCCAGCGACAGGCAGGACGTGGACCTGTCCGTCGCTGCCCAGCTAAGGGCGCTTAGGGACTATGCCAAGAAGAACGGCTATATAATCGCCCGCGAGTACATCGACGAAGCTGAGAGTGGGCGCATCGCCGCAAGGCCCCAGTTCAGGAGGATGCTCGAGGAGGCGGGCAGGCCCAACGCCCCGTTCAAAGAGATCCTGGTCTGGAAGTTCAGCCGGTTCACCCGAAAGCGGGAGCATGCGGTCGCCTTCAAGTCCATGCTCCGGCGAAAGGGCATCAGGGTCGTTTCCATCACCGAGCAGGCCGACGACACCCCCACCGGCAAGCTCCTTGAGGCCATCATCGAGAGCGTGGACGAATTTTACAGCGAGAACCTCGCGGTGGAGGTCACCCGTGGTATGAGGGAGGCGGCGTCCCGGGGGTTCTGGGTATCACCGGAGCCTCCCTACGGCTACCGGAAGGTCTACGTACAGGACGGGGGCAAGAAGCGTCCCAGGCTGGAGCCCAACCCTCCCGCCGATGCGGTGGTACGACGCATCTTTGACATGGTGCTCCACGGCAAGAGCATCCTTGACATTACCAAGACCCTCAACGCCGAGGGCATCTCCACGGCCAGGGGCAAGAGGTGGCTCAAGACCACGGTCCACACCATGCTGGAGAACGAGGTCTACACCGGCACCATGGTCTGGGGCATCACCGCCAAGGACGGGGCTCCCCCGGTGCGGGTGGAGAAGGCCTTCCCGGCCATCATCTCCAAGCGCAAGTTCCGGCAGGTCAAGGGGCTACTGCGCTCCAGGGCGCCGAAGAACGCCCATCCCAGGCGCGTATCCAGTCCATACCTCCTCAGTGGGCTGGTCAAGTGCGAGACCTGCGGCAAGGCCCTCACAGCTTCGGAGGCCAAGAGCGGGAGGTATACCTACTACGTTTGCCACTCATTGCTCAAGAAGGGCAGGGGGACATGCGAGACCCCCAGGCTCAACGCCAGGAAATTCGAGAAGCTGATTGTCGACCAGTTAAGGGAGCACGTCCTGACCGAGGGCAACATAAGGGACCTAGTGAAGTTGGTGGACGAGGAGATGGACGGCGTAGCAAGGGAGCAGCGTCAGCGGCTAGAGAACATCCAGGATGAGCTTGAGGAGGTCAAGCGGCGGCTGGGCCGGATATGGCATGTTATAGAGACCACCGACATCGAGATGTCCGACGCCTCTGACCGTATCAGGGAGCACCGGGAGCGGAAGGAGAAGCTGGAGACCGCAGCCGAGGAGGCCAGGGCCATGCTCTCGGAGAGACGGATTACCCTGGACAAGGTGGAGACGATTACGGCCTACGCAAATGAGTTGAACGAGGTACTGAGGACCAGCGAGCTGACGGAATCACGAGCCTTCATTCGGTCCTTTGTAAAGGAAATAGAGGTGAGGCCCGGGAGAGCGGTGATTCACTACACCATACCCACGCCGGAGGACAGTCCGATGGGAGTAGCAGACACCGCAGAAATGGTCCTCAACGGCGGTGTTATGACTACGGTAAGGGCTGGTGGGCCGGACTGGACGAAATCGAGAACCGAGGCTGATTCCCTGGTAACCCCGTCAGACGGCATGGGGATCGTGTAGGTCAAGGTGGCCTCCTGTCCCGTGATCTCGATGCCCTTGACGAAGTTGCGAATAAGCGCCTTCCGCTCGGGTATCGTGCCCTTCTGCAGGAAGTCCCGGAAGTCCGCAACGTACACCTTGATTTCTTCGGTGCCGGGAAGCTCCAACCTCCTTCGTTCCAATAGGCTCTCAGCTTCATCCCGCGCCGCCGTCAACTGCTCTTCTCGATGTCTCAACTTGAGGATGCGAGGAGACAGGACCTCCAGCGTCAACTCACTGGTCTCAATGGCTTCGTAGAGCTTTTCAAGCCTCCTATCAATGTCCGCCAGCTCGGCGTCTATCGCCTTCAGCCTGCCGGCCATCTGACCTGCCATCTCGTCTATCTCCTCGGCCACGAGTGTCACCAACTCGAGGACGGTCTCCTCGGTGAGGATTCGTTCCCTGATCTTCTCGACGATGAACGTTTCCAGATTGGTAGAGTTCAGGTACTGGGCCTCGCAGGACCCCGAGCCCTCGCGGTAAAGCTTGCCGCACACATAGTAGGCGAACTGACCACTCTTAGCCCCGTGGCCGATGAACGGTTTGCCGCAAAAACCACATTTGAGCAGCCCACTCAGCAGGAATCGGCTGCCCACCCTCGCCGGTCTCCTAACGGCCGGCGCGCGGTCCCGCATGGCCTGTTGAACGGCATCGAACAGCTCCCTGGACACCAGGGCGGGCCAGGCCTCTTCTACTCGAACCGGGTCGGGTTCCCTATCTCCCTTCGAAGTCCGGCCCCAGACTGCGGTTCCGGTGTAGGCTTCATTGGTCAGCAGGTAGTGGAGTCCTCCCTTGTACCACCGTTTGCCCCGATTGCTAATGCCGCGGCCATTTAGGTCCTTGCAAATCTCCTTGAGGCCATTGCCCCGCTGTGCACTCTCAAAGATCTCCTTCACTACGGGGGCGGTGGCAGGGTCTACCTCCAAGGTGGGGCGGTCCTTGACGCCGTCACTGACCTTTACACGTTTGTACCCGAAGGGCGCCACGGCGGAGAGGAAGAAGCCCCGGGATGCTGCCTCCCTCATACCTCGGACGACCTCCTGCGCCAGGTTCTCGCTGTAGTATTCATCGACGCTCTCGATGATTCCCTCAAGCAGCCTGCCGGTGGCGTTGTCCTCGGCCTGCTCGGTGATGGACACCACGCGGATGCCCTTGCGACGCAACTGAGCCTTGAAGGCCACGGCGTGTTCCCGCTTCCTGGTGAAGCGGCTGAATTTCCAGACCAAGATGACCTCGAAGGGAGCTTTCGGCTTGCTGCCCTCCTCGATTATCTCCCTGAACTGGGGCCTGTCGGCGACGCGGCCGCTCTCGGCCTCGTCCACGTACTCGCGGGCCACGGAGTAACCATTGGCCTTGGCGTATTCCTTGAGCGCCCTGAGCTGGGCGGACACGGACAGGTCCACGTCCTGCCTGTCGCTTGATACTCTGGCGTAAAGGGCCGCCGGCGTTAGTGATTGGGGATGATTGTTCATGTCGTTCTCCTAAACTCTTCTTCCGCCCTAGCGTCTCCGGCCGAGACGTGCGCTCGACCGATATTTCCTTGGTATGCGCATCTCTTTGACCACCTTAGTTTCCTCTAGTATTTCACCAGTGGTTAAGTTTATTGTCATGCTGATGTGCCTCTCCTCAGTTTTGTCATCGATCCAAGCCGAAACTAAGCCATAGGTGGCCAACCTATAGACGAGATCAATCCATCTGAACACTGCGTCGACTTCTGGGGAGTCGGGTTCAAATGCTCCACTTACACTGTGCAGCATCTGCTCCATTCGAAAAACCATGTGCTCAAACTTCTGAATAAACTCCCGGAATGCTGTCTCAAGCTCCTGCTTTTCAATGTCCCGTCGTTTACCTAGGGAGTTAAGAAATTCCAACAGGTCGTTGCATCCGTTATACCAACGATTAAATTCATCCGAGTCAGCTTCCCAAAATTGACGCCCGTCTTCCCTCAGTCGTTGCATAGCCCCGATGGCATTCCGAACGTGATGCGCTGATGGTTGGGACTCAAATGGATGAACGATATCCGATAGTCGCCTGTTGCGCCTATTCTTGAATCGAAGCTGATCCTTTGATTGAGTAGACATGAACCTGTCCTTCAATTTGCCTTGCGGTCAGGCGTACAAATTCGTATATCTCTCACTATGTTTCCTTCAATTTGACTGTCGCGATCGTTCCAGATGTGGCTATGAGTTTCAGTCCCAGAGCACGCACCACCTTGAGCACGGTGGCGAACTCCGGGTTGCCATCGGGAGAGAGCGACTTGTACAGGCTCTCCCTACCCAAACCAGTTTCCTGAGCCACTATCGCCATTCTCCGGGCGCGGGCTATGTCTCCGAGAGTCGCCATAATCAGGCTAAGGTCTCCTTCCTCCAAGGCAACGTTCAAATAGGCTGCCATGTCCTCCTCAGTCTCCAGATGCTCCGCCGGGTCCCATGGTCTGGTCTGCGTCTTTTCCATTGCTGCCTCCTTAGAGTCCCCTGGCCAGCTCCAGCGCCCTTCTTATATCCCGACCCTGGCTGTCCTTGTCGCCTCCGCATAGAAGGACAACCAGCGCTTGACCTTGCCGAACGAAATACAGGCGATATCCGGGTCCGTAGTCTATGCGAATCTCCGACAATCCTTGGCCCACCGGCTTCACATCCCCCGGGTTGCCCAAGGACAGCCGCCTGATGCGGTTGTCGATGCGCACCCTTGCCTCCCTGTCCCGAAGCCTCCCGAACCATCGGGCGTAGACTTCGGTCTGCCGAATTTCGACCATGACATTATTGTAGGCCATAGGATACTTTGAGGCAAGAGCAGGCTGCCACTAAACAGCGACCTCAGCCCTTTGAATTGCTAAACACCCCCCGGGCTGAGTCGGAGAGCATAGAGTCTGGGGCCGCTTGCCCAATTTAGGTGCCGATGTGACGCTTATTGGTCTCGTCTGCAGCGCCGAGTCTTGACCATCGTACCTTCCTCTGACATCACCTCTGACATCACCTCGGTGCCCCATTTGAATAGGCTTGTCAAGGCAATGACAATGGTTGCGACACTGAGTAGGCCGATGCCGAAGACTTATCCCTTCTAGAGCAGTGCATAGGCCCTGGGATATAACCTTTGACTGTATCAATGACAACGCAAGGTGATCCGTAGCGGGGAGAGGATTGGGGGAATTGAAAGGCGAGACATTTGGACTGATACCATGCTTCCTGAGCAAAGACAGACATGCGGCGAGAATATCAAGGAGAGCCCATGGATGGATGAAAGAAGAGGCAGTGACGCATGGGAAAAGAGAACGGAACTTGCTCAAGAGGTCAAAGCGATGATAGACACAATCCCCTATATATTTGGCGCCGCTGACGTTATATTGGTAGCAACTACGGAGCGGCAGCGTTCGGTAGAGTGTGGCTCTACCGCTCATCGAACATTGCCCAGCAGCAGCCAGATGACCCCGATGGCAAAATGTAGGTTTAAACTACTGGCCCTTGTGGAGCTGCAATGGGAGTTTCGCACATGAATTGGAGAAAGTGGCTCAAGGCTAGACTATCATCCAAAGAGAGGGTCACAAAACTCTTCGATGATGAGCAAGGTAATCGACTGTGGGATGATCGGTGGGGCTATTGGATTACGCCTTTGGACAAAAGCTCAGCGACTGAAACCCCTCCTTTAAGATTAGTGCTACAGAGTAGGCGTTCAGCGGGGCCAGAGTGGGGAGAGTTGTGGGTAGACAGACGTGAGGAGGAAGGGGAGTTATTTCTCCAAGTGTCTTTGCTATATACAGACGTCACCAACGTTTTGGGCTACCGGCGTGAATGGGTCGGCTGCCGTGGGATTACTCATGAACAAATACAACGCCAAGAACCGACTTCCAACCATGCTGAGGGGTGGTGGACCTTTGGGCCCGCTCAAATCAATAAGCCCTATGAAGGACTTTATGAACTAGGGGAAGTCACGCCGTGGGGCTACCACGGGTTAATGATGGGCTGGCCCAACAACGAGGATAATGCCAAGATACTGAGGGTGTTGAAGGGACATGACCAACTTGAGATAAATATAAGCGCTTGGGGGCGTCCGCCGAGGTATGACGAAGAGCCGGCTACCAAGGGATATTTTATATTCGATATCAGACGTTACACGGAGGCTGTCCAGTTGATAAGGTAGCATGTCTAAGTTTCTGGACTCAGCCTCCCCTCTTCTACCGCGTGCGATGACAGTGTATGACCATGATGTGCTCAGGGGATTGTGTAAATGATCCCACTAACGGCCTCACCGGAAATCCAGACCTATTCTTACCAAGTTGCTCACAATTGCCTGGCGTTTAGTAATTGCAATGCCTCAGCGTGAGCTTCTTCAACATATCATCCAGGCACTTTTCAAGCTGGGGGGTAATGTGACTAGAGCGGAGTATTGACGAGGAACGAAGACTAAACGGAGTACACCTTCGAGCCAATGCGGTCCAGTCTTTTAGTATGAGCCGGACGCATCAGTGTTGTACAATTCATTAATGTAAGTGGAGTCTACAAACATGGGTTCTGAGGCAATTGACTATTGGCTTCATGTTGCCAATGGCGAAGCTATAGTTCATCGGGAGGGATACCAAAGTCTTCCATGTGCTCAAATCCCACGCAGTTAGGGGCAACCCCTCGGATTTGCCGACTTGGCCCCTTATCTGCTTAGTGAGTAACTTAAGCCAGTGATGTGCAACACTTGTCCGCCAATCGCGGCATTAGGGGGAAGTTCATGACCGATAAACTCGAATGGAATTGGAAATGGAATCATGGGCTGGAGGTTATGGAGGATTCTGTGAAGCTGCTGGCGGCCATAGATGAGCCGCGAAGCCTCAAATTATACAGAGCCAGCTTTAGACTCGTCACTTTGACGGAAGACCAGTTCCCCAGGCATCTGTGGAGCAAGGTTAAGGATATCCTGGATGGTGTTCAGGGCCGACCGTCCCCTGCTCTGGGCACCGACGTCGATGATATTCAGCACGTATTGGCTAAGCTGATCTGTCAGGTGGCTTTCGAGATGACCAAGACCTACGCCCGCTCTAACCCTGATTACTAGCCTAAGTGGTTTTTTCTGCCTAACCACTCCCCCTGGCAACCTAGAGACTGGAAAGCCGATGCCTGACTACCGGTGCTTTATGACAATTGCAAGCTAGGACATCGGAGTTTGTCATACGAATATACCGAACGTAGCGCATAGCATGCCACGTCGTAAGCACCGATTTCCTCGTCCATGGTGGCGGCGTTACCTTCCAAGGTCCCTGCGCCGGTGTAGATGGCGGCACCTTGCCTTCGCTCCCATTATTCTTGCTGTGGCCCTGGCGGCCCTACACTGTGCTAACGGTTACGGCCCAGTGAGTTCAGTGACGGGTGTCTACCACGACGCTCGTATGGCGGGCACCTGTCCAACTAACCTCCCGGCCATCTGGAGATTCGTTGACCGTTCGCCCATCGACACCATTAGTGTGCTGATATCAGGCCAACCGGAAGGCGATCATTTCAAAGAAAACATCTACACGGGCTATTGCAACAAATACTGAAAAGGGGTTCAGCAAGACTGATACAACCCATTACCCGCGAGTACAGACTGGCACGCCGACGCCGACGCTGGTACAACATCAAACTCTACGGTAGGTGGGCCCTTGCGTGGTGCATCCTCGCAGCCTGGATTGTCACCTTTTATGCGAACTATTTTGCTGGCAGCACATCAGACCTTGTTTGGGCTTTGCTCGCAGTATGGGGTTTTGCCGAGGCTGTTCCATTCGACAATCCGGGCAGGACATTTATAGCCAAGGGCATGATGTTTATTTCCATTGTCTCGTTGTATGCAACAGGGTAAGTAGAGGAGAAGTAATGAGTGTGAATAAGTTCAATTACGGCGACTTCCAAGTAGAAGATACAGGCAACTGTGAGCTAAAGGTTACAGACGGAAAGAACGTGGTTACTATCACCTTGGATTCTCGCGGTGCTGATGTTTACAGGGTCCATTATCCTGGGGGAGGCCCCCACACTGCAGGCCTTCCTCACGATGCGGTAAACATGGCATGCGAGGGGTTGCTAGCGTTACAGCGTAGCGCCGCGTTCAACAAAGAAGAGGCCTGCCTGAGATTAAGGAGATTCGTAGAGGATTTGAACAGCACCGCCAAGGATTAACAGAATGCCTTACCTTCCCGTCGCCCTAGCGACTCTGATCAATAGATTCCTGGGTCAGGGATTTACCCGTAAGGCGTCGGGGGTTGCAAGATATCGAGTTTGCTATTGATCTTAGTCTCTTGTAGGCTTGACCACGCTTGATAAGTCGGGCCCGCGCCTTAACTTCCTCTTCAACCTCTCCCTTGACCAGACGAGACTCAGTTTTTCTATGCCTATAACCACGAGAGGACAGGAATGTACAAACGAGCGTCCGCAGTAGTGGTACTGGACGATAATGTCTTGTTGGTACGAGAGCGTAATAGCACCCGATATGGTCTGCCTGGGGGGAGAGTCAACCGTCATGAGTCAATCACCCGTGCCACCATACGTGAGCTTTACGAGGAAACAAGGTTGCGGGTGTCCGAGGCGTGGAGGTGTGGTCACGAGGTGGTCGGAAGGTACGCCTATCACCACCTGGTGCAAATCGTGGCCCGTAGGGGACAGGTCAATCTACAGCGAAAAGAGCTCGCAGGATACCACTGGCTGAAGTTGAAGACCCAAGAAGGCAGTTGTCGTCTGGTGCTCGATGATGACCGACTTACAGGTCCTGACCCCATTAAGCTCACAGATAGTGCGAAGGCCGCATTACGGGTCGTTCTGTGTGGTCGCAACCGTTACCCGCATGCTCGGTACGACTAGCCTGGCATTTGCTCCGCGGCCTGCCTGCGTTTGGGAATTTGCTAAACTGCAACCATGTTCTACGCAGTCATCTAAAGTGATCCCTGAGAGCGTGGCGCTCTCAGGGATCGGTGGGCCCCTAACCTCACCAAAGCCGAAGGAGTTGCCCGATGGATACTTTAACCGTAGGTCGCCCTGGTGTCTCCCCAGGAGCCAGGTTTGTACTTGAGGTTGTCCAAGAAATCGCCCGGTTGTTCTCAATCACAGTTAGCGCCAGTTTTCTTGATCTGGTAGTAGTCCGGCGCCAGGCGCGACCCAGACAGGCGACACCTTAATTTAAGCCTGTGCCTAGGTCCACCTTTAGAGGCCCCTACAGCCGCACAGCGAAGCCTCTCACTCAGGAGTCCCTTGACAAAGGCCGCACATAGACTATGGGCATTCTGACTGTCCCAAGACTTCTGTTCGCCCTGTCGTGTCGCAGTGCATTGTTTTGGAAGACCATAGCGGTTGCCTTAACGACCATTATGTTTATAGCCGTACTCATTTATGGTGTGTGCCACTGTGGCACTTTAGAAGAACGCAACATAGAGGCATCAGCATACGCACTCATAGCGGCTACAAGTTTGTGCGTTAACTTTATTCCGGTGCGACGCCTGAAACTGACGCTATCTAGTCACTTACACGTCGGCAGTATGGTTGCCACCTTTCCTGACAAAGAAGCCATGCGCTTTATTCAAGACCGTCGGAACCTGTTCGCTTTTGGCGTGGATACCATATCGTCTCTACTCGTAGGGCTTTCAACCTTCCTGGCAGCAATGCGCTGGCTCGAAACCGAAGCTCCTTCCAATGAACTTCGGGCGTTCATTACCATACTAGCCATCATAGCTGGCCTCAGCCTGGAGATTACTGCATTAGCTCGATATACTGAAGAGCAAGAACGCAGACGGCAAGAGATAGCCGATGAAAACAATCCGAAGGAACTTACTGGGCCAGATATGGACAATACCTAATGACCCCCAGTTTTCCCAGTCGTGCGGCGGCATGGGAAACTGAGATTTTTGTGCCCGAGGGTTAGGATAGAGGTCTACAGCCACGTTCGTATGAGCGCAGGTTGAATGGCACGTCCCATCCTGGAAATCGGGCCAAACCTCTGTCAACTTCCTGCTTCTGGGTTCGCGTCTAGCTTTCCAGTTTGGAGATTTGATTATTTGCTTTCCCGAATGTTCCGTGAGGCGAGATTTTACGCCTGTCAGTTGACGTAATTGGAGTTTCGCTCCTGCCTCCTGCCAAAACACTGTTGATTGGCAAATCCATCTACTAACTAGTCGATTCCGCCGTCGAAGACTCCACTGGTAAGCTACGCTCAATTTCAAGCCGTATGTCAAACGTCAAGCCGTCATCCAGTGCTGCGAGTTCGCGAATGCCCGATAACAGTTGCAGCGCCAACAGCACGGGTTGCTCCGTTGTATTAAAGGGGCGGTCGTGGCTGTCATACCATTCCTCTAGACAGTCTGGGCACCTGCTGGGCGGTCTCGGGAGCGCCTTCGCATCGAGCGGGTATGCCAACTCTACCTTACATTTGCGGCAAACGAGCCGTACCTTTGAAAGGTCGGTTAGGTTAAAGGTCAAGCGCTGTTGTATGGCCATTGAATTTGTCTCACGGCTTCTTTGTAGTGTCTGATGTCGAACAGGAGGCGCCGCTGCTGAATAATGACGTCGGATATGCCACCCTCTACCATTCTAGGTACCGGGCGTCCGCCATGAGCATATATGACAACCTCAAGTACGTCATACTTGGCTAGCATTTCAAGCAACTGGGCGTTCTCTTTTGCGACGGGCTGTCCCTGCATTTCACCTGTGTAACCCTCTGGGGTGACCTGCCCGTCTTCCCGGCGAAGCGAGGGGTTACCCGGCAAGGTATGCGGAGGAAGACATACCCAATACCCTTCACTACGGCAGGGGTCGTTGGGTACAAGGCGCTTCCCTTGATATGGGTATTCGTCGCGAGTGTACCCTGTACATCCGACCCATTCATTCGTAGGACCTAGAACAGTGGTGGAGCCTTTGTAGAACACATCGATGTTAAGGACCTCGCCCATCTCATCGTCTGTCTCGTTTCTAGTTACCCACAACGTACCTCTAGCAGAGCCCAGCTCTGGTCTATCTTCCACGCCAATACGCAGTTGCGAGCCTGCTGGTGCCCTGGGAAAGTCGCTCGGTGTGACCCAATAGCCCCGTTGGTCGTTCCACGGCTGGTAATAGGGCGTGCCGGTCAGCCATGCCTTAAACCTCGCCTTTCCCCAACACACCGCTACTGCCCTTGCACCCATGCCCACATCGCACGACACCACGCCTCGTCTTTGTCAACAAGTCTTGCTGGTTGGAGCTTTAAGCGAAGGGGGCGCACATCCAAGTCAAAGACCGTAGTATCTAGACTGCACAGCCAGACGGGCATTGCCTCCACCACTTCGGAGTGTGGTTGTGAACTTTCTCGAAATACGTCCAATGCACAACTCGCTTGTGCTGGATGTGTTTGCTTTTGAAGCTCGGTGCTTGGGTGAAGCGTTAGCTGGGCCTCACTTGTTGCAGTCTATCTGCTCCTCGTCATTCTAACATGATTGGCAATTTGGCATTGCAGCGCAGATATATCCCCAACGAAAACTCACTGGCCTGCAGCCGACTCGAATTGCTTTAGGGTCTTGGGGAAATTCTCTTCAGGGTTTGACAGAACCTTGATCAGCGGAGTCGCGTCTAGGCTGGACACGTACACCTGTACATCGAGCCGAACTATGGCATTGGCTTTGGTGCCTTCGATTGGAACGCGCAGCAACAGGCAATCGTGAGTCGCGTCTATGGTTTCACTGCGAATGAACTCGCAATCGACAACTTCGAATTTCATTTGCGGAACCTCGGCAAGCTAGTCTTCCTAAACACTATGTCCTCAGTCTATCAGAGGCAGTTAGCTATTACGCACAGGTTTACATTTTGCACTTCGCTCTATAATGGGTCCAACGGTCCTGTCTGCTAGTCCGTAGAGATGCAGTAACCCTACCCGGCAGCTTCGCCTTGGCACACCTCGGTTACTGTTCTCTGCGTCTCAATTACTCGATATCTCTCCTGAGCCGATTTACACGTTTGAGAAGCAAAGATTGGCCGTCCGGTTTCAAGCCAGACTCGCAACTCGCGAGTTGACATGTCAAACCCAGATGGGGGATAAACCGATTAGGTGCACCGAATCTATTATTGGGAGCGTGGATCTATGGACGGAAGCCTTGTCAGTCTCAATGGGTTGCTCACTGGCAACCAAGTGTTCGATATTCCCGTATACCAGAGAGGCTATGCCTGGGAAAGGAAGAATCTGGAGGACCTGTGGGAGGACCTCTACTACTTGGACCCTTCCAAGAAGCACTACTTCGGCACGGTGCTTCTCAAAGACTCTGGGAAGACAGCACGAGCTGCGTTAGCTACCTTGAAGCGGTTAGACGTGATAGACGGCCAGCAGCGGCTCACAACCGTCCTGATCCTGTTGCGCGAGATTATCTCGCAATTGAAGGAGATAAGTACGAATGAGTTGCGGGGAGAAGTGGATGCTCTGGAGAGGAGCTATCTAAAGGACGGCAGTAACTACAAACTGAACCCCTTGGGTGACGATGGTGAATTCTTCCACCACGTCGTCATTGACGGCAATGACTTTCTGTCCGGCGCTACAACGACTCACTCCCAGCGCCGTCTCACGGAAGCAAGAGCCTTCTTCCGGGAACGACTTATCGGCGAGAAAGAACGGCAGCCATCGGGATATCAGAACTTTCTCGTGCAGTACAAGCAGAAGATCGACGATCTCCAACTCATACAGTACCAGGTGAACTCGGATGCGGATGCCATTCGCATTTTTGAAACCGTCAACGACAGAGGGCGCGCACTGAGCAATCTGGAGAAGACGAAGAGCTTCCTCATGCACACTTCCTATCTAGGTATAGAGGACGATGACGCTGTCGTGGGCAGGCTCAGTGAGTTGAATGGCCACTTTTCCAGAATTTACCGTCACTTTGAAGACGTAAGCGGCACCAAGCACATGGAACGCTTGCGCTTGGACGAGAATGACGTTCACCGTTATCACTTTATTAATTACATTTCGCCAGGAGATACTTCATCTCGTCCCACCGACAGCCTCAAGGACCGCATTAGGTACAAACTGAGGAAAGACCCTGAGGAGTGTGTCGAGTATGCGATCACCTACGCCAAAGACTTGGAGATGGCTTTCCTCGCAGTGAAGCAAATTACCGAAGCCTACAAGGAGGATGAAGAGGGTAGGACGCTCAGCAAGATATTCATGCTGGAGAGAATGGGGAACATATTCCCGCTCTTAATAGCCTCCTGGCTGAAGTTCGGAGACGATAGGCCACGACTGGAGAGGATCCTGAGACTCCTGGAGACATTCATCGTTCGCGTATACCTCGTGGGTGGACACCGGAGTAATACCGGAGCGTCCAGGCTCTATGGGATGGCTCACAGAGTCCATCACAAGAGATTGAGCTACGACGCCCTGCTTGCCGAACTCAGGGGGATGATTCGCGATTATCAGGACGACGAACAGTTCACGCGGACACTTGGTCAGGGCGACCTTTATGAACGCTTGGGCTCAAGAACTCTAAGGTACCTACTCAGCGAATACGAGATTCATCTCAGACCGAAGGTTGATGTGCCACTAGCCGTCGCTACACAGGAGAAAATCCTGTCGTCCGAGTACGAGGTAGAGCATATCTGGGCTCAGCACCCGTCTTATGAATTGGGAGAGGAGGAAGCAGTTGAACATAGGGAGAACGTCCATCGCCTTGGCAACCTGACCATCGCTTCCCAGTCGTGGAACAAAAGCATGGGAAACAGAACATTCCAAGAAAAGCGATGGCAACCTGGCATTGTCCCCAGTTACTCGAACTCCAACTTGCTGGTACAGAAAGAGCTGGCCGAACGGATTACGTGGGACGTCGGAGAGATCAGCGATCGGCATCAGAGGATAATGCAGTTTGCGTTGCATAGGTGGAGTGTGTAACGAGGGATGATCTCTCGGCCCAAGAATTCACCGACGAAGGAAGGGAGCGTCGAGTGAGGTCAGAATGCCCGGGAGAGATAATCCATCAGCCTCTGAAAGTGCCTGCAGTACTGGCCAACTTGGACGTGGTTAACCCCTTGGAGCAACTTCGTCCCGTCAGTTACCTTGTCGTAGTGACGACGACTGCTGTTTCGTAGTGCTTTGCGAATAGCGATGGTCAGCTCACTAGGGGACACCGACTCGGCGTTTTGGGGGCTTGGTAGTGCTTTGACGCTAAAGTCCTGACCAAAGTGATTGATCAAAGCTTGGGGATCGGCTATGAACCACGCTTCCATAGCTTGCACCATTAGATTCACTTGATCGTCATCACAATCCACGCTTCCATCCCAGAAACTCTGGGCACGTAAGGACTGAATAGCGGTTGTTGTATCAGGAATTGGGCCTTCAGAATCAATTAGCAGGATGTTGACGTTAGACGGTTGCAATCTGCACGACCTCAGGAAGTCCTTAATGGCTTCCGTCCGAGAGCCTCCAGCAATGAGGTTAAACCTGATCCTCTTTTGGCGTGCATGGTTCACGTGAGGTTCGAAGAGCTTATGGAACCCAAGTCTCAGGTTGCTGTGACCCTCGAAATGGATGGTCACCTCCGTTACCACCGGTTGCCGCCTATCACGCCCTTCCGCCAAATCTCCCCCAACCTGTAATCCGCCAGCCAGTCCTTCAGTTCGTCACCCGACAGACGTTTCAGTTGCGTGTCGCCGTCGAAACCACGCTCGCAGACCACGACGGCGTCAGGGTCACACGTGAATTGGTCTACTAGATCAGGGGAATGTGTGGTCACGATAACTTGGGTACGTTCGGAAGCAGACCTGAGCAGATCTGCAAGCAGAGTCATGACGTCAGGGTGCATTGCCAACTCTGGCTCTTCAATGCAGATCAGCTCAGGAGGTTGCGGATGGCAGAGAATTGTTAGGAGTGCTATGAACCTCATCGTACCGTCGGAAAGCCGGGTGGCTGGTATCGCGCTCTGCATTCCGGTCTCGTTCGCGGCCAGTTGAATAGTGCCACCATAGACCCGGGGCCTCAGGCTATCGTAAGCTTGATAGAAACGGTTTAGGTTTAGGTCGATCCGAGACTCCAAGCCGCGCGTCTGGAGATCATTGACAACCAGAGCGAGATTCTTGAAGTCCTCATCGAGAAAGTTAACATCATCGTCCGTAGCTTGAGGTTTGCGGGCAGGGCTATCTCGACCCACGGACCAATTCCGATAAAGTCTCATGGTCGAAAGCCTACGGGAGGTCCGCGTCAGCACAGGAAAGTTCACAGGGTCTCGAAACTGGCTCATCACTGACCGAGATGGATCAAAGTTATCGGGAGTCAACCTCGTGGGATGAGTGATTTCTCCTTCATCACTATCACCTCTCTCGTCTTGCGATTTGCGGTACGAAAGCCGACCATAGCCATTCTCTACAGAGAAGTAGTAGTACGGGTGCAACTGGTAGGACTCGTAAGGCCGAATGTTCTCGAGCTTTTCGCCAATCACTTCCAACCGCTCGTTATTCGCGCCAAGTCGTAGAACATAAGTTAGCTGTCTTTCGGCCTCATGGGTGCCTTCTGGATTTTCGAGCACAGCGGTGATCTCAGACAAGGGGAGTGCCGCAACTGAACTGGTGCTCCCTTTCCATATCCAATCTAGGATGGGGCCATTTATACGAAAGAACTTTGCGAGGTCGTCGGGCACGGCCTGCAACAGCGATACAGCTTCAATCAGGTTGGACTTCCCAGAAGCGTTTGGTCCGATTACTATATTCAAGGGAGCGAGAGCTACCTCAGCATCTCTAAAGGACAACACATTCTTGAGATTGAGTGAATGAATCAGCATTTCACCACCGCAGCTTTAGTGTGGGAGCAGTCGAAGGAGTGGTTCCCTACATACTTCCGATATAATACGCCCTGTGAATATTGAATGCCATCCTCATGCTGTCACTCCTGGTGCGAGCATCGCAGACTGGATGGCGAGACGCTTGTCGTAATCTTTCTATCGGCCTACCTGAGCACAACCTACAACAGCAAGACGCTGCCTATCAGCAGTACCAACAGCACTAAGGTCATCACGCGGGTCGCGATCAGGTCCTACTTCGTTTCCCTGTGCTCGGCAACTTCTTTGCGGTACGCTTTCTCAAGCTCCTGGTACGGCTGTCTGCCGGCCGATGCAAGCTCCTTGGCCTCGGCCGGCTCCTGCTCCAGTTCTGAAGCTCTGAGTTTCAACTCGGCTACGAGTCGCTCCAACTCCCTCACGGTTCGCTGAAGCTCTTCCTCCCTGGCTACGGCCTGCTATAGCAACTCCTCGTCGTTAAGGTATTCCGGTCCCTCTATCCTCATATATACCCACAAACCCTCCCTACAAACCTCGATCTTCCCCTTCGGATCTTCCGGTCCAGAATGGATAAACATAACTCCAGCGCACTCACGGCGTCAGCCTTCGTCAGCAATCTCATGTCTGTGATCTCAGGTTGCGGTACCTGCCGTCAAACGTCACTCGCGTCACGTTTGACGTGCTTGACACGTCATATCGCCTTGTATTGGCTTTCGGAGGTCCGGGTCGGAGTCCTACTCGAGAGCTTCTGCTCTTCTCCTTCCTGCAACAAATGGCCCGGATTTGGCCTGATGGAGCCAGACAAGGAATGGAGACCCTGTCCAGCTATGCTGGGTGCCATCTCACCGGAAGTCCCAGGGACGGGTTCAGTGGAACTGTGGGACAGGCGTTGCAGCAAGCGATTTCAGTGACCAGCGCTCTAGGGAACCGGACGTGGACATACTCCATGAATGACCGAAGACTCCTCTTTCAGCAATAGTCTGGACGTTGCAGCTGAAGAGGGGCACCTACTCCACCCCTTCCGTAGAGCCTGCGAGGCAGAATCCCTCGGGCAGTTCTGGGGAGTACAGTGAATCTAAGTTTGTGCAAATGGAGTGATGTCTTCGCGGGAAGGCCACATCAGGTGAACTGGGGTAATGCAAGTAAATTCGAGGCAGTAATCTGGGCAAAGTACCGACGGCAGGGCGTTAGGACAGTCTCAGCTGCCAGAGTTGACATTCCGTCCATTGCCAGTGGTAGAAGTTGGGAGAGTTTGGTTCGAGCCCGGGGCAAACGACATGATGCGATAGAGGTGGAAGATGTCCGTGGCGGGAGGTCCGGCCATGGATGACCTCCCTTTTGTGGAAACAGAAAAACACGTCCTGCCCCGATGTCATGGGCGTGTACAGGGAATCGATTTCTTGAACAAGTTACATGAAGGTCGTGGCCAAGGCTGAAATCATAAGAATGGCGGGGTTTTGGCCAACCGCAGGCAGCAATCATATTCCGGGGCTGGTTCCACGGGCTGGTGCAAAGTCCGTGCCTGAGAAGTGCAATTTGCACGGAGACTAATTTGGGCGCCGACTACAAAGGCCATGCCTAGAAAGTGCAATTTGCATCCAGAGGCATCTACGTCGAAAGAAGGGACCTGGTTGTCGAGGGCAGCGATGTCGTTGAGGTCCTTCGCCACCAAACACTCGGCCCTTCCGTGGCCATGTTTGAAGTAAAGGGATGGGTGAAGATACCAGCGCCACGGGGATCGACTACCGAACTCTGATGCGGGTCAACGGGTCGGGACATTTCAACTGTACGCTGGTCAACGCCCTGAAGCGGCGCACATTGGTGGTAGGGAAGTCGGAAGCTGCCGGGCAATAGGTGAAGACGGCTTCCCTGAGGCGGGACGCCGGAGAAGCCGCTGAGGAGAATGTACGAGGAGGTAAGAGTCCGGTCCACAGCGAATTCAGGCGCCGTGGGGCGGAACCAGCTGCGACATGGGGAAAATGCAACATCCAGAGAAGATGTCATCGATGAGTGGGTTGGATGACGTGCCGGTTGGCGAAACTGAGGCGAGTGGACGGCGCCTGCTACGTAAGTGGGCAAACCGTGGTTATCTTGAATAAGAGGGATGATTGAGTACGGAAGGGTTCAACGGCGGGAGGCGGGTAATTGGCAGGGTCCCCTTCGGAGGGCCGAAAGCTGTGGGAGAGTAGTTGTCCAAGCAGCGGTGAGAGCGCCAACCCTTGAAAAGCCTGCGGATGGGGAATCACGGAATTACACGGGAAAACTAACAGTCGATCATCAAAATCTCGATCTTCGAAGGAGCTAACCAGGGGAATGCCGATAGGCTTTGCAACCGTTCGTGAGGGGGTCCGAGGACGTGCCCGCCCCAAGGGCCCTGCCCTCAAATAGCCCTTTTGTGATGTCATTGGGGTGTACAGGAATTTGATTTATGTCCCACATGGGGGAAAACGGGCCATTTCGTGGCTAAAACCGGTGGGAAAAAGGGCCACCCACGGCAGTGAAGCAAGCGGTTTTTGGTGCGGGTCCGTTCCACGGAAGTGGTGCATGGTGTCCCACATGGCCACCCGGATTCATGCCCCGAAATGGCGAAGTGCGATTGCCGCCCTGCAAGCGATGGATGGCGAGGGAACAGAAAAACCGTTGAAAGGCCCCCTACAGGACGGCAAGGAGAGGAGACCGGGTCATCGTTGAAAAGCAGGTGAATAAGAACGGCAATGTCGGCGTTGAGAGCGAGAGGCGCCGAGAACTGTGTGCGATGCTCCGGGACCTGGTGAAGAAGGAGGGTCGATTGGGTACGGCCCGGCTGCTGGGTGTTGACCGCAGGACCGTCCGGCGGGCGTATGACTCGGCGCAGCTGACCGACCACATGGCAGGTGCCCTGGAGAGGCTGCTCGCAGGTGGAGTGTAAGACAGTGATGAGACCCCCGGTGAGGCAACACTGGAAGAGAGGGTAGAGCGGATGGAGGAGGATTTGGCGGAATTGCGGGAGAGCATGGGGGTGTCAAGAGGATTTGTGGAAGGAACGGGCGCCGACGGTCGAGAAAGGGAGGAAGCAATGGCGACGGGTGAAGAAGTTGCAGGTGAGGTCCAGGAAACTGCCTCGAAGAGGACAGCCGCGAAGGAGGGGGAAGGTAGGAATTCCGGCGCCGTGCCGTCCGTGGACGGGTTGATCACCCGAAGGCGTAGGGTGTTAAGGAGGAAGGACCCCGAATTGGTCACGGAACAAACAGATGAGTATGACCCGGAGGTCTACGGCGCCGCATGGCCCCTGGTGGAGGAGTGGCGTTGCCTCAGGGAGGGGCATCCCTATCAAGGGAAGAGCCTGTCGTGGCTGGTGACCCAGGAGAGAATACTGGTCCTTGAGCTGGCCATGCTGGAGGAGCACGGGTTGACACTGCCCCCCGAGAAGCAGCCGCTCAGGGGGTTCGGGTGCCGGGGGCAGACCAGCTGGCGTCACACGGCCCTGAACGATACCCGGAGGGCATTGCACAGGCGGAGGATGCTACGATGGGTCCGCCGGATCCTAACCCTGGGACTGTGGCGGAAATAGGGGGGGATGCGGCTTATGAGCAAGTGTTCGGCGCCGGCACACCGAAATTCTCTTGCCCTAGATGAGTGTAGGGCGCGATAGTGAAATTGCTGTATGGCTTTCCCAGATTTCCGCCTCAGAAACCTGGAAGGTTCAAGTCCCACGAACCCGGGACCGGCTACATCGGGTCGAGCCTCGCTCCCCGAACAGCCGCCCACGGAACCGGACCTGAAGGATCGAGCCCTGCTCTCCCGAAGGTCTGCCCAGGGGGACATGTTCGCACAGGCCGGGTACAACAAACAGACCCGGCCCTCTGAGACCGCAGCCGAGGCGTATACTGTCCCCCGACTGGTCGGTGGCACCCCGTTCCGCCAGGAACACACGGGGTACGGGTATCCCAGGCGCGTGTTCATCTTACAACTGATCCTTAAGCCCTGGATCCAGATGCCCTACGACGGATACCTCTAAACTACCCCCACCTCTCCCCAGTGTTTAGCATCCGGCCCGAGGAGTTCCGGGTCCATTTTCAGTCCTCAGTGATTTCGAGTCTCGCATCGTGGATGCCGATGCGGGTCGCAACAAAGGAGGTTCTGATGCGGGTCCTCGGAGTGTTCGCGTGGGCCATAGGCTCCGCCCTCAGGGTTGGGAGGTGTGAAATGAGGTTCAGGTGGCCGGTCCTAGCCCTGCTCGTAGTGGGGCCGCTGGAATCACCTGAAACTTCGAGGTCTTAGACCAGAGGCGTGCTGGGGATGTTCTCCTGATTCGTGCTCGGCCGGCATGTCCCGAGGCTCTTAGGCCGGAGGTAAGAGAGGAAAGAAAAGCAAGTCAACGAATGGAGTCCGTGATGACAACGCAAGCGATGGCAATAAATAGTCAGGTGAGCAGATCCCAGTCCAGGCTGGAGGAGCTGGTGGACAGGATAATTGAGGCACTGTTCCGGATGGAGAAGTAGGAGGCGTCGGCGCCGACGGTGAGGCGGAGCATCCATGAGATCTGGTGCCTGCGGAGGGCCGGAAACCTGGACGGGGCCCTGACGGTGATGTCCGAGGTCGATACCCAGAATGCCCCGGTGAGGGAGGCCTGCTGGGCGTATTCCGAGTGGCGGGACCTGGTGAGGCGAAGGTTCGGCAAGGAGGGCGTGCTGGACTGCAGCCTCTGCGCTGGACGGGCCGCGGCCCTGGTGTCCATGGACGGTTCCACCCTGGAGGTCGTCGCCATCCTGGGGATGAAGTGGCTGCCCGGCGAGACGGTATCACGGGGCATCCTCCGGGGCCTCCGGCCCTTGATAGAATTCCCCTGACCGCCAGACGGTGGCGGATAGTGCGCTCCTGCCGGACGCATTCCCCACTGCCCTTGAACTGACTCCCTGGGGCTAACTACGCTCCTTGCGCATGCTTGATCTAACGTTCTTGCTCCTCCAGGCGGCGCCTTCCGCAGGAGGGTCTCCGGGTCCTCCTCCCAGATGCTTACCTCCAACTCCTCGTCAGGGACTTGTACCTGTTTCACGCCTGCACCTGCCCCAGGCTTGTTCCGAGGGCCTGGCTAGCACACGGTTCTCCCAACGTGGAATGCCGCACCGAGTTCACCCACAACACCACAACAAGATGCGGCCCCGCCTGCCCAGGACATTGAATGGAGCGGGGCCCTCTCCCACCGAGGGCCGGTCGCGCTCTTCCGTACGCAAGGAGGAAAGCGACATGACCACCCAACTACAGCAAGGACGAGGGGGGCGGAGAGCGAGTTCCGGCTTGCCGCCAGGCGCCGTGAGCCACTATGAAGGACCTAGCGAAGAATATGGGGATAAGCCGAAGCCACCTGTCCCGGATTACGACCGGTACCAGGCCATGGACTCCCGGGATGCGGGACAAGGTTACGGCCGTCAGGGGGGGAGGTCTCGAGGCAGGGCATAGTCCTCCGCGGTGAACGGAGAGAGCAGCTACGTCAGGGAGTGGGCACGGGAGATGGGCATGAGCGTGCGGGAACTGACCGAGTGGGCCGGGATCTCCTACGGCTACATGCCCCGTGCCTTCCGGGGCTGCCACAACATTGGTGTGAAGGTGCGGGCGGGGGTCGAGTCGGCTCTTCGGGCTCCGGCAAGAGTATAGCCCGAACGCTGCGCTGCCATAGACCGCCAGGCCGTGTGGGAGAGGATGGACGTCCTGGGGATCAGCCAGAACGAGGTAGCCCGGCAGGCCGGGGTCTGCTCTGGCCACCTCTCCCAGATCATGAACGGCTACCGCAGCCCGTCGCCGGGCGTGCTGAAGAGGCTCCGCGGGATGTTATATCAAAGAACGGGAGTTGAGGAGCGTGCCATGTCCGCCGAGGTCAAGGTGCTGGGCTCGCGCAAGGGCCAGCAGCGGCAGGGATGGTGGTGCGAGGTGCGGGAGACCCCGGCTGCGGGGATGGTAGCGGCGCCATAGGGACCGGAGGGCGGGTGCCCTGGGGAACGAAAGTGGAGTACACCTTCCGCACCGGCTGCAACGAACGGGGCCGGGTTTTGATGGAACAGGTAGTCGAGCGGGGCTGCTCCGTACTATCAGCCGGGCGGCAGCTTGGTGCCGCCTAGCGCCTAGGGAGAAGGACACGGGGATTCAGTGTCCTTCACTCAGTGGTTCCTGTGTAAGGTCTTTTTGCATTTCGGCCTTGCTCGGCGTACATATTGTATCCCTTGAATATAGGTTCTGAAATCGCCGGCTCCCACCTCGCCCTCGAGCACCGACACGAGTTGATGCTGATGTGGGGGACTTCGTTTGGGAATATCCTCAAGACGCAGAGGAAAAGGCTAAGAAACAGGGCATCAGTCCTGCAGTCATATACCGTATGGTGGATGAGTATTGGGCCGACGTCGGTGCCTTCCGTACATTAGAGTAGTGCTCGATATCAACGCGCAATAAGCTCCAGGTTCAACTCTCCCTGCAAAGTACGCCTCGTCCTCGATTGTCTGAGAAATCGAAGTAGGATGTCATAGGGGTTTTCGTATCGGCCGTGAACCCCCTCGATATTGAGCACGCCCAGGCCCCCGAGCTCGTGCATCTGGATGGCCATCGCCGGATTGACGCCGCCGTCCATGGCGGAGGCGATGAGGGGGACCGGGAATGTGTGCTGGGCGAGGGAGAAGGTGGTGTTGGCCAGCTCGGGGTTTATTGTCACCTCCCCCGGGACGATTGCTACTTCTTCAAATCCGTAGGCCCTTCGCAATTCCTTGATCCTGGGAAGGTACATTCAGCCTCCGATTTTGGTTAGCCTGCACCACGGCCTGTGAGGGGATTGCGGCGAAATATAGCAACCGGATGAGGGGAAGTCAACGCGGGATGGGTTGCTTTCGCCATGCGATATTTTAGCAGGATTCGGGGGGTGGGGGGTCGAAGGTACATTACTGGCATGTAGAAAGTGAGCATTAGGTTTTGAGTTATTCGGAGGGGGGTTTGCGTTCGTAAATGTTCACCGGTAGGCCTTCCAGACAGTCGGGTATCCGGTCTTGTCGGGGCAGCTTGCCCTGGTTCACTTTCTCTGTAACAAGGATGATTATTTGCACTGATAAGGGCTCCTCTGGACGTCCTCCATCGTCCGAAATACTGGTATGAGGAACTAGGATTATGTTCGGCTGGCGAAAGAACAGGTCTTCATGCTTGCGTATTACGGCGTTCGCGTATCGGATTTCGGGGCTCTTGTGATAGAAGCCCTCCCGATACCCAGAATAGTTGGGAAATCCCAAGAACACGGGAACGCCGTCAATTTCATCGGGAATCCTGTCCTCCGGGGCCGCCGTGTTCAGGTGTTCCTCCTTATCTACCTTGAAGACGATCCCGTATTCATCGCTCCAGTTGCCCTCGGAGTCCCTGAAAAAGTGTTCCACGAGCTGGAATCTTGAATCACCGGGCTGACGGCCGAACAACCGCCTGTTCTCTTTAAGCACTTCACGGACATGGATTGCATGTTTCAGTGCCTCTTGCCCGCAAGGGTAGTCCGGGTCTGTAGTCCAGAAGGTCTCTACCGACCACAGGATGACAACGGTAAAGGCCAGGACGAGAGTGATGCCTAAAGCTGCTTTTTTGCTAGTCATGGTTGTTTGTTGAGGTCTACCGTAATTCTCAGGGGTATTTCGTAATTATCAGCGGTATGTCCTCAAGACAGCTCGGTATCCGGTCCTCCGGGGGCACGGTACGCGGGTCTACCTTCTCGGAAACGAGCACCTCGATGCCCCATATGTTGCTACTTGGTTCATCCCCGTGCCTGACAAGAAACCAACCGGCGCTGCTTTGGAAGGGGTATCGACTGAAAAAAGGCCTATTCTTCTTGAGTGTGTGAAGGGCACGCTTGAAATGACCCCCGCCGGGGCCGGACAAATCGGGCTCTACAAACTCCATCGCCATGCCTTTGATTTCGGCAGGTAAGATCTGCACTGGGACCCCTTCCAGTACGTCCGGTATCCGGTCCTCTGGCGGCAGCGTATCCTGGTCCACCTTCTCGTCTACGCTGACTAGAATGCCCCATGTCTCGGTCCGACGTCCCGTCTTTTCGTCCCTTAAGAATTCATCCTCGGCACTTCGATACTTGGGCTGGCGCATGAACAACTCCTCGTATTTCAGAAACACATCGCGAGTCTTAGTGGCCTGCTCCAAAGAATCCGTTCCGCACTGATAACCCGGTCTTGTGTAGGTGTCTATCAACCACAGGACGGCGGCAAGAGTGGCGAGGGTTAGGAAGATGCTTAAGGCTGCTTTATTGCTAGTCATGGTTATTTGTTGGGGTATACCGTAATTATCACCGGTATGTCCTCAAGACATCTCGGTATCCGGTCTTCCGGGGGCACGGTACGCGGGTCCACCTTCTCGGAGACAAGCACCTCGATACCCCATATGTTGGTTCCTAGTTCATCCCTGGCCATGGCAAGAAAGGGACCGACTCCGTTTTCGAAGGGGTACCGATGGAAAAAGGCTCTATGCTTCTTGAGTGTGTGAAGGGCACGCTTAAATTGACCCTGGCCGGGGCCGGACAAATCGGGATCTACAAACGCTATCCCCATTCCTTCGAGCTCGGCAGGTAGGATCTGCACAGGCACCCCTTCCAGTTCGTCCGGTATCCGATCATCCGGTGGTAGCGAATCCTGGTCCACCTTCTTGTGTACTCCGACTACAATGCCCCATATCTCGGTCCGGCGTCCCGTCTTTTCGTCTCTCAGGAATCCATCTTCGACAACGAGATACTTGGGCTGGCGCATGAACAACTCTTTGTGTTTCTCAAGCACCTCGCGGGTCTTATTGGCCTGCTCCAAAGAATCCGTTCCGCACTGATAACCCAGTCTTGTGTAGGTGTCTATCGACCACAGGACGGCGGTAAGAGCCGCGAGGGTCAAGAAGATGCTTAAGGCTGCTTTCTTGCTGGTCATGGTTATTGACTAGGGCCTGACAGTTATCTTTACCGGCACGTCTTCCAGGCAGCCCGGTATCCGGTCTTCAGGTGGCAATGTGCCTGGGTCCACCGTTTCGCTAACGTAAACCTCGATGCCGAATATGCGATTACCGAAGTCGCTGGCCTTCGGGCCCTTTGCAATAAACCAAGTGTATCCCTCAAAGAAAGGATACCGACGGAATAAGGCGCTATTCTTCTTCAATACGATAGCTTGAAGTTTCCCATGAGCTTCCCCATCTACACCAAAAGGGGCATCAAGAAATGAAGGCGCCTTCCCTACAATCTGCGAAGGTATGATCTGTACGGGCACCCCTTCCAACTCATCCGGTATCCGGGCTTTCCGCGGCAGCGTTGCCTGGTCTACTTTCTCGCCGTCAACGGTAATCACGATGCCCCAGACATCAGTACGACGGCCTGTCTTTTCGTCCCTCAAAAAACCTTCTCGGGCATAGGGGTTGTTGGGCCGACGCCGGAACAGGGGTTCATAATTCAAGAACACCTCGCGAGTTTTATTGGCCCGCTCCAAAGACTCCGTTCCGCACTGATAGCCAGGTCTTATGTAGGTGTCTATCGACCACAGGACGGCCGCAAGAGCTGCAAGGGTCAGGAAGATGCCTAAAGCTGCTTTTTTGCTAGTCATGGTTATTGACTAGGGCCTGACTGTTATCTTCACTGGTACGTCCTCCAGGCAGTCCGGTATCCTGTCCTCCAGAGGCCGGGTCTCCGGGTCGACATGCTCGGTAACGAAGACCTCGACACCAAAGATTGCCTCCCCCGGTTCGCTCCCCGCCTCTGGATGTAACATTAGAGATCCCGAGGAGAATGGATGCCGCCGGAAAAGGTCCCTATGCTTATTCCATACGGCCCATGCAATCTCCGAATGAGGTTGAGGGTTTATGTCATCTGGGCCAGCGCCGCCTCCTTGAAAATCCTCTCCCTTGCTCACAATCTCCCCGGATATGATCTGCACGGGCACCCCTTCCAATTCGAATTCAAGCGCGCCTTGGTCAATCTTCCTGTGCACCGAGATCAAAATGCCCCATGACTCAGTACGGCGTCCTGTTTTCTCATCCCTCAAAAAGGCTCTTTGGACACTGATGTACCGTTCAAATAAAGGCTTGTATTTGTGGTACACCTCGTGGGTCTTATTGGCCTGCTCCAAAGACTCCGTTCCGCACTGATAGTCCGGGTCTACCTCATTACCACAGGCCACTGCCAGCCATAGGATGAGGGTGGCGGTTAGGGCGAGAGTGATGCCTAAAGCTGCTTTCTTGCTGGTCATGGTTGTTTGCTAGGGATTGACTATTATCATCACTGGCACGTCTTCCAGGCAGTCCGGTATCCTGCGCGTTGGGGACAGACTAAGGTTGTCCACTCTCTTACTTACAGCTACCTCGATCCCCCACATTAGATCTGCTTCTGTAAGTTCTTCGTACTCTTCCCACCTATATAGATGTTTGGGCGCCCACCATTTGGAGAAGGGGTAGCCCTTGAATAAGTCTGCGTTTTTTCTGATTACCTCCAACACGAGGTCATAGTGAGGCTCTATGTCGCTTTGGGACCTTGTTACTCTCCCTGCATAGCGTTGCTTTCCGATTTCTGTGGGCAAAAGCTGGATGGGCACCCCCCGTAGTTCTCCCGGGATACGGTCTTCCGGCGGCAGCATGTCCTGGTCAACTTTCTCTTTTACGAAGACCAATATGCCCCACGATTTGGTTGGGCGTATCGTCCTCTCGTCTATTAAGAAATCTCTCTTTGCCGACCAGAAGCCAGGCTGGCGATTAAATCGAGTTTGAGTTCGTTAAAGACTTCGACGGCTTTGTTGGCACGTTCCAATGACTTCGTTCCGCACTGATAGTCCGGGTCTATCTCCTCCCAACAGCCCACTGCCAGCCACAGAATGGCGGCGGTGCAGACCAGGGCGAGTGTGGGCTTGATCAATGTTTTTCTCTTATTCACGGTTGCCTCTCCCTCCTTATTCCCGAGAAAAAGTAAAGACACCGGCAACGCACCGTATTGCCGGCGTTTCTTGGCTAGAGGGCGAAAGGGTTAGGGTCTAATCGGAGCTGCGCGCTGGGTCGGGGCGTAGTCATCAAGGAGGCCCGGCGCAGGTGAGGTGGTTGGCGCAAGGCCCTACAGGTGACTTGATTCAGCCATGGTATCATTTCATCAGGAAGAAAGTCCATGACCGTTGCCTCAGCCGACTCCACACCCATATTCGCTGACGCCCGCCGCATGCACAATGCAGCCCTTAATCGCCTTGCCGCAGGAGATATACGGGACGCTGCCGAAAAGGCATGGTGCGCTGCCAAGCGCGCTACTGATGGCCTAGTTCTCGCCCGCACAGGACAACTGCCACCCAAGTCCCCCGATACCACCCGCGCCCTGCTCAATCTTGCTAATGAAAATTCGGAAATTTGCAGCCTGCGGGACCGCTACTTCACCCGGCAAAGCTCGCTTCATGGCAACTGCTTCTACACGGGCTGGTGCGAGCCGATAGAAGACATCGAGCTTCTCATCCATGAGACCGAGATGTTCATCCGGGATGCCGAAGCCCTCGCGCATTCCTGACAGCTCTCTGCCAACCCCCCGCTAATACTTCGACTGGGCTCAGCATGAGCGACCCCTCCCCTTCGAGAAACTAAAGCACCGGCTCTGCATTGCAGAGGCGGTGCTTTCTAGTCTTTGGTTTCGGGGTTTAGCTACTTCTTCGGGCGGGCGGTGTAGTCTCCGAAGGGGCCGTCCCGCATGAGGAGGGCGGCGCGGAGGCCGTCTCTTTCGGCGACTTCGTTGAAGTTGCGGCGGGCGTGGGAGTAGTGGGTGATGGAGACGGTGTCAAAGGCCATCTGCTGGGCGACGGCGTGCCCCATGAGGCCCATTACCTTGTTGATCAGTGACTTGTGGGGTGCGAGAAGCTCCAGCGGGATGTTCGCCACCCGACCCGCCAGCCGTTTCACTTCGGCGTCCAGATCGTCGGTTGGAACGGCTTGCATGATCAGGCCGATGCGCTCGGCGGTCCTGGCATCGATGGGGTCGCCGGCCATCATCATGCGCTTGGCCCACTGGGGCCCGACGAGGTAGGTCCACATGTGGTTTTCGACGGACTCGATGCCTCGGACGTCGGGGAGGCCGAAGACGGCGTTCTCGGCAGCGACGATCATGTCACAGTTTGTGGTGAGGTCGGTGGCGCCGGCCAGGCAGTAGCCGTGGACCTGGGCAATGATGGGCTTGGACAGGTTCCAGAGCTTGCCCCACTGCATGTTGGTCTTGCGGAAACGCATAAGCTCGGTGTAAAGGTCGTCGGCGCCGTCGCCGTGGGTGCCTGGGGAGATGTCGTAGCCTGTGGAGAAGGCCTCAAATGATGTAACCCATTAACACACATAGCTTCGTGTTTTGGAGACAACGTGTTGCTCCGCCGTGGGAACCCCACTCCCGCCCCTCCCCGTCATTCCATTGCCCCGCGAGGAATCTACAACACCCCCGATCCCATCCACCCCTCAAACACCACCTTCGTTGAAGGGTTTCATTGCTCTAGCCCCACCCAATATCGTCACTAGGCGACTGTTCAGCCGGTCTACCACGAACTGCACGGCTGTCAGGCAACCCCAAAGGACAGGCGCTATTGGAGGCCTTTTGAGCGGTTCCCCTTCCATAGCGGATTCTATTGCAGACCCATATCCCGGACTAACAGTTACCAATTCTTCATCCACAAAGCAAATATCAACTATTACATCTGCTTCCGCTTTGTCTTCGTGCTCGGTTCTCCCCACCCTTGTATGATCGGCGACCACATTTAAGTGTCGATGTTTGTCAATGTTACAGATGGCATTGAGCATCTTTAGATGTGGTCCGACCGCACTGTTGTTATTGAACGGTTGAAGAGCTTCGATCGCATCAATGTGCTCTTGTGCCATTCCGTCTACCTTGTCCCTTGCCCACTTACGATACTGCTTCTTTGTGGTCTTCTCTTTATTGGCGATAGGAAATGCGGCCCGACCACAGCGTGGGGTTTTTCCATTATAGATAACAAGCTGCCAAGCAAGTTGGTCCAGGGCTGAACGCAGGGTATACGCAATTTCACCTACTCTTATAGAATAACCAATAGGTACCTCAGGAAGATTCTCACTAACAATAATTTGAGCAGATGATTCAATCTCAAAAGCACGTCTGCGCCGCTCAAAATCGCAGAACGCTCTTATGTCAGTTTCGAGGGTTTGCAGGCACTCACGCGCACGGCTTATCTTCGCATTAACCCCTTCCAAATCAAGCGAGTTCACAATCCCTCTTACTTGAGCAGCACCTGAATCCGGTAGAGGTAAGTTTGAACCCAACCCTTTCCACCATCCACCTTTGAATCCGATACACATCCCCTTACCCCTCCCCCATCCGCGTTACTTGGTAAGCCATATCCCGAACCTCCTTGATACGATTGCAGATTGTCCGGTTGGTCTGACCTTTCCCGACTCCTCAGCACCATATGTTCCACCTCATTGATCTTGAATTGGGAATCGAATCTGCACCCCGTGCACTTCCCTTCCCCCCCACCGTACAGGCTATGCTTCCGCTTCCGGTACGGTATCGGTGCCTCAATGTCCGTTCGACGCGATATGTCTGTCCGGGCTGTGACATAGCCATGGTGAAAGAGGCTGCCCATGGCCTGCTGTAGACGCATGTTCACCAGCTCCACCGCTTTCTTCGAAACTCTATCCCCACACATTTCCTCTTCAGCATCTCCGCCGCCATGCAAGCCCTTTCACACCCGCAGAACGGGTCCAGAACCGTGTCGCCCTCGTTAGAAGAAGTCTTGATTATACGTCCCAGCAGTGCTAGGGGCTTCTGCGTCGGGGGCGATGGCCGAGTCCTCCCAGTTGTAGGCCCGGTCTGTCCTGGCGGTGGGGACGGACCACCCCGGTTCGCTGTCGGGGTTGGCACGGGACTCCGCCTCCAGCTTCGAGAGGAACCATGTGATGCCGTCGGCGTGCTTCGTCTGCCGAGCCCACGTCTCGATACGGGGCCCCACAAGACGATGGCGGCCATGTTTGTCAGTGCTTAGTTCCGTGCTCCAGATGCCGCGAGTTGTGGGCATCTCAGCCTCGTCTCGGTGGGTGGCGTAGGGTATGCCTTCGTCGGACAGGGTGTAGCGAACCTCTCTCCGTTTGCCCTGGCGTTCCTCAAGGCCCCAGGTTTTCACGAGATTGTGCATCATCTGGCTAACCCTTCCCTCGGAGATTCCGAGCCATCTGGCTAGGTGCTCACGGGGGATCATGGGGTGGTCGGTGATGAGGTCCAGCGTCCGCTTTTCCGAGGGGCTCAGCCCGAAGGCCGGCGCAGCCTGCGCCATGCGCTTAGGGTCGGGTATAGAAGCCCGCTTGCGCTCCGGCGACGTGGTGAGGGGTCTTCGTCTTCTGCCCGGCGTGCCCCGGGAGATCACGTGCTCCAGCGTGTGGTACGTGTGCCCGAACAACCCCGTGGTCTCCTGCCAGACGCGGCGATCCCGTCGTTCCAGCACCCACCTGGACTCCACGGCGATGAAGAAGTCCCTGAGATAGACTCGCTCGCAGAACCTCCCCGTCAGTCTCCGCTCCCACACGCTGGGGACCAGGATGAGCACGACGTCGGGGCGTCGGCTGGAGTCGTACTCCGCTATGGCCCTCAGCCGGTCGTGGAGGGAGCGCCTGCGCAGGGCCTGGCCCTGGCGCACCACGCCGAAGTCTCGGCCGTCGTGCAGGGTGAGGGTGGCGTCGAACCGCCCCCTGCGGTGGAACTCGACGCGGGACCGGAGCCCGTCGATGCCGGGGGACATCGAGGCGGCGAGTCGGTAGACGCCGGTCACCGCGTCCATCCTGCGGATGAGCAGCGTCAGCCACTCCCTGGACATGGGGTAGGCCCGCACGTAGTCCGAGGGAGTATCGAAGCCAAGAAGGGCAGCAGTCTCCCTGACGCCTTGGGCCGTCAGGTGGTATCTCTGGCTCGACGGCAGGTGGGCGGTGCCGTGGCTCACCCGCCGGACGATACCCTCGGCCATCAGGTCAGTCAAATGGCGGTGAACGGTCGTGTGCGGCTCGCCCAGCATCAGCGCCAGCTCCGTCGAGTCGACGAAGGGCATCAGGCTGAGGGCAGCGGACAACTGTCGGCTGGAAATGGCCACATGATGACAGTAGCAAATCGGAATGCGCTGGTCACCTGCCTCATGGCAGCTTAGGCGTCAGGGAGAACAGTAGTCGCTATCCTCCCGGGTCATTCGTCCGCACCTGATTGTAGGAATGACGCGAAGAGCTTGGACTTATCTGTCCGACCTGTGATAAGGTAACCGTGGAACTCAGTAACCGACTGGAGGGTATCGTGAAGCCTGTGAAGTGCGACCCCGTGATCCTGCAAATGGCTCGGGCAGCATTGATCGAAAAGCTGCGCCCGCGACTAGAGCCGATATTTTCGGATCACGACGAAATGCCAGCCGTAAGCGGATTTAAGGACCCTGAGTTTATAGACGTCTTTGGTCCTGGTCTGGAAAAAGTCCCTGATTCAGAACTCGTGAATCAAGCACTCTTGCAGCTTGCCAAGCATGTATCATCCGCTCCCCTGGGTGAAACAGGACTATCCTTCTTCGACGACCGGAAGTCGAAAGGGCAAGACCAATGACAGAGAATCGTCGATCGCGCCGCCGCTCTGATGCCCCGAACGGAAGGGAAGGACCTATGGCATCTAGCCCCGTAGACGGCCACACTACTTCTCTAGACGGGCCTGAAACGCCTGAGGCCTTGATAGAGACCCGGCTGGGCACGGCATACCTTGGTGACTCCGCGAGTTTCCTCAGGAATCATGTCAGGGACGGTGACGTTGATCTGATTGTCACCAGCCCTCCGTTTGGTCTTGTCCGCAAGAAGGACTATGGGAATGCGGACGCGGACGAGTATGTAGACTGGTTCCGGCCGTTCGCCGAACAGTTCAGGCGAGTCCTCAAGGAATCGGGCTCCCTAGTCATAGACATAGGGGGAGCATGGAAGAAGGGCTTACCCACGAAGAGTCTGTACCAGTACGAGCTGCTTATCACGCTCTGCAAGGAGTTCGACTTTCACCTAGCTCAGGAGTTTTTTTGGTGGAATCCGTCAAGACTTCCAACGCCTGCTGAGTGGGTTACCGTCAGAAGGATCCGAGTAAAGGACGCCGTCAATACAATCTTTTGGCTTTCACCGAGTCCTTGGCCCAAGGCCAGCAACCGGAGAGTTCTTCAGCCCTATAGCTCAAGTATGCATCAGCTGCTGGCCAACGGCTACCGCCCAAAGAAGCGTCCCAGCGGCCACGAAATCAGCACTAACTTCTCGCGCAACAACGGAGCGGCGATCCCGCCGAACCTGATAGCCATGGCGAACACAGAGAGCAACTCAAGATATCTGAAGTACTGCGAGCTTCATGACATTGGGCCTCACCCTGCGAGGTTCCCATCCGTCATCCCAGAGTATTTCATGCACATGCTCACAGACGAAGGGGATTTGGTGATTGACCCCTTCGCTGGAAGCTGTGTGACAGGAGAGGTGGCTGAACGATTGAGGCGGCGCTGGCGTTGCATTGAAATAGAGAAGCAGTATCTCGAGGGGGCGGCAGGCCGATTCGAAGAATGCCCAGAGAGCAGCGTTCAGCCCGTATCGGGCGATGACTTCTATAAGGTCCCTCGCCCTGGACTACTGTGGAATGGCACGGAGGCGCAGCCCCTGCCTCAGGATGGAGGGAGGCAGAGGCCGCCAAAACGACACTAGGTATGATGGTGCAGTTGGTACTCCTAAGGGTCACGCCATGACCCTAACCTTGGAGGAAGGGTTGACATGACAAGTTTCTTGGAACGCCTCTCCGACAAACACAGTGTGAGGCCTAACATCAGCGGTAAGGGTGACCCGCCTGCCTTCGATGAGGCCAGCGGGGCGTGGACAACTGCTACGAAGGCACAGCATTCCCTCCTACTCTTGGAGGAAGCGTCCGATGGGCAGATTCACTGCCAGGTGCCTCCGCGTCCTACGGACAGGTTCCGTCTCGGCCAGATTAACTTCACGAGCCTTTTCCCGGAGGCTATAGTTGCATTCCGGCTATGGTGTGCCGCCAAGAGCCACGATGAGACAGACTGGCTGTTTCTGCCGAATATATCGTGGCATCTGGCATTTCGTCTCTATTCGGTGGACGTGGCCAACATAAAGCGGACCTTCGAGGGCCACTCCCAATCGGGGATTGAATTTCGGTTTGTGCCGGCAAGCGGTGATCTGTCAGCTTACACTCAAGGTCAGATCGTTCCCTGTAGATACCTGCATGCAGGACTGCTGCTCAACAACGATGAAAGTGAGAAGATTGGATTCAAAGGCTATCGATACAGTGATGCTACGGATGCCATTCAGAACTTCTTGAAGGTTCAACCGATCGCACAATCTACCACTGAGAGCAGCCAATGAACCCTGTCGGCGGGATACCAGTCTATTCGAGCGGAGACGATGACGACGTCAGCAGATTCTATCAGGCCTTCTACCAATCGGTAGAGCAAGGGGATGTCGAGCCGGGACTAGGGGAAGCGGAGGAAAGCTCCGAGCCTCTTGACCTTGGAGGGCTCTTCGGAATAGCACCCGAGATACCTGAGCTCATCAAGGCGGCTCTCGATGCCAAGCAGCACCTGATTATTCACGGCCCCCCTGGAACTGGCAAGACTACGCTGGCTAGAAAGATTGCTGAGTGGCTGGACGCCGATTGGGTGATTCTAACGGCTACAAGCGACTGGACCGCTCATGAGGTTATCGGGGGCTACATGCCCGATGGCGGAGGCGGGATTCGTTTCGAACCAGGTATCCTGCTGAAGAACTTCGACAAGGTCGTGATAATCGACGAATTCAACCGCGCTGACATAGACAGGGCGTTCGGCCCTCTGTTTTCGATCTTGAGTGGGCAACCAGTAATGCTGCCGTATGCTTCGGTCCCTAGCGACGCATCAAGTCCCAGAGTAGAGATCATGCCACGTGCGCGCCCTACTGATGGTGAGTCAACCGACCCAGTCGCCCATGAGTACGCGCCAGGTCCCAACTGGCGCTTGATTTGTACCCTGAATACCTATGACAAGGCTTCCCTGTTTCAGATGTCGTATGCCCTCAGCCGTCGGTTTGCTTGGCTGTATCTTGGTGCTCCGTCTGATCTCTCTGCTTTTGTACATGAATGGACGGCGCAGCAAGGATGGACGGACGATCCCCTTACACAGAGTTCGGGCGGAGACTCCCCGCCGCCAATCGTCAGAATATGGGCAGAAATCAATCAAATAAGGCCAGTAGGCCAGCCCCGATCATAGATGTTATGGAGACGACTCGGCATCTCTCCTTTTCGTCGGTTCCCGGAGAAGACAGAATGGAGTGGAGAGTCGCGGCGGTCCATTCGATGATGCTCTATGTGATTCCCCAAATGGAGGGAATCAGGGAAGACGAAGCGCTTGGTTTCAGTCAGGCTGTTGAAGAGGCCTTGCAAACAGATGAGCCGCATGAGGCGTTTGTCCAGGCCATAGCGGACCTCCGAGCGCAGATTGTTTCCTCTTCAGTCTAATGCTGATGGAAGAACTAGACATCGATCACTACATCACCGAAGGCCTCTTGGCGTATTTTCGTCCAGGGGAAGGATTCTCTCCGACTCAGTCTCCAGCGATGTTATTCGCCGGGTCCCAGCGCCTATTGCGGCTGCATTGGTCCTTCAGCCCTGATATGCAGTCCCTGCTGGAACACCTTCTGCGTCGGCATGGAGAGGTGGTTTCTAGTTCGACGACTGAGGTTCAGGAGACTATGGGTAGCATTCGAGGCCCGGGTATCTGGCAACAGACCTACCTACGGCGCCAAGTCACGGCAAATCCCGGCATGGTCATGTACCGGGACATCCGCAGAACCTACGATGTGGGACCGAACAGAGTACTGCAGATAGTGATAATGCATGCCTTACGCTCGCTAGAACCTTACGCCGGTCGCCCTGACCTCGCGGGTACCCCATATGGGCTATCGATAAGGCAGACCGCTGACCTCGCACTCCGGGCTCGGCGAGTCATGGAGTTAAGGCAGATTGCATCACCACTCGCTGCCAGCCCGATGCGGGAACCAAGCATCCAAGACATTCGTCAGGCATCCCAGTCCTCTAGGCGTCTTTATGTTCTGGCAGCGAGGTTGTACCAGCTTCATCAAAGTATCGCCTTACACAGGTTGGAATCGCTCCGCGAAATGCTATCTCGCACGCTGGTTTCACCTCTCTTTGCCTGGCAGCGATTCGAGCTCTTCACGTTGCTACATCTCGGCCTTGCACTGCACCGGCTGCTAGGTAGCCGGGCACATCTGCATGACCTGACCGGTGCGATGCGGGGACCGGCGATAACTGTGGGCCCGCTTTCCATATTTTGGGGTATTCGTCCTCCGGGTGCCCTTCAACCAGACACGCTGCCACCAAGGCGGCAGCGGCTTGAATCAATGCTCGAAAGGTTTGGACTGTCTCCACGAACCGGGCGCTCTGACATCACTATCATAGGTCCCCGACAATCAGAAGTGTTGGCTATTGTGGAGTGCAAGTACAGCACCGGTGAATCTGGCGAGTCGTCTCGACAGTTCAGAGAAGCAGCGAGCCAAGTTGTGGACTACGTTGAAGACTATGAAGGCGACGTTAACGAACGCTTGGCGAAGTCGGCGATTGTCATGCGCAGGCTGCCGACTGAGGTAGAAGAACGGGGTGGCGTCGCTGGCCCAGACGATCTCATAGCTTTGTCTGCTGCGGACCTAGTGCAAGACTCCACTTCTCTTAGCGAATGGCTACGACGCCTAAGCTAGGTAGGGAATATAGGGCAGCATGAAGCTAAGTAGCAAACCTAGCCTAGTCAACTTGCTGGTTCCCATGGCCGAATCTGCTCCCAAGATGCTGAGGAGGGGAGAGCCGGAGTTCGATGTCACGCTGATCTCATTTTGGCTTGGTAAGGACTTGGCGGCCAAATTCTGGTCTGCCCTAAATGAAATTAGATTAGAACTCGTTCCCCACCACGCTAGGGACACGGATGTCCTCAATGCCTTTTGGGACGAATTAGTTTGCGAAGTGTCTGCCAACTCTCAAGAGTACCTTGATCGGCCCGAAACACTGGACGATCTCATCGACAGGTTTGGGGACTGCTGGAAGAGGCCCCTGTCTGAATTCGAAGTAATATATTCCGTCGACTATCTGGCTGTAGGACAGGAACCCATCACACTCCTCGGAGTCGAATTCTTTGCTCCCACCGATGAGGCTCTAGCGCTAAGAGCTATACCTGAATCCGAGGTGGCCAGGTGGAACAAGGGTGAACGAACCCACACCCTGGCTGTCGTCAAGGCGTCGGCCGCGACAATTGACATTGCTTTCGAAGCGGGTAGAGATCAAGTGATTGACGCAATTGCCTTGATGAAAGTGTCAGCGCTACGCGGACTGGCTGGAAGAACTGCTACCGACGAACTACTCCAATGGAAGTTGTCTGGTTGGTATCTTGCGAGCCAAGTTGCCCCTGAAGCACCGCCCGTTACTCGGCTCTGGGGATTCCATCGACAGTTTGGCCCACTGGTTGATGACCTAGGCAATCACATACGTCAGGGCATTGATGGACTTAGGCTAGAACAGCTCGGCGACCTTCCAGAGAGAATCCGTGAGCGAATCCTCCGGTCAATGTACTGGATCGGACATAGCGCTACACACGAAGCCGACGACCATAAATTCGTTGACTTGTGTACTGCACTAGAAGTGCTGCTCCTTCCTGAGGGGCAGAGAGTAACGAGAAAGGGCACAGTTATTGCCCTAAGGTACTCGCTCCTGGGAGGTGATCTGAATCCCTCAGCGGTGAAGTGGATGTACGACCGTCGAAATGATGTCATTCACGGCAATCCATTGCCGGTGGTTGCACCGCAAGACACCTGGCATCTGAGGTTAGTTTGCTATGCGGTTGTTCAGCTGATCGTCAGCGCCTCCGTCAACCTAGCGGACAAGTTGACTCTCCAAGACGTGGTCGACACTGTAGAGACTGAGGAGAGACTGACGACTTTCATAGAGCGAGCAGAAAAAGGCATATACAAGGGATCGTTGTTGCCTGACCTTGTCAAAGAGGCACGGACCAAACTAAAGCAGCTGCGACGCGTCGTAAGGTGAGTGCCAATGCTTCAGACCATATCGCCGGGAGATTGTCGCTGGTGAAGGTAATGCTGAGTAATTTACTCAAGTCCAGTATCTTCTGGTTTGTTCTCGCGGTGTTCGTGATACTGCCAGTGGGCCTCCTAATCACTTATTGGCAATGGGACTGGTTGCGTTCCAGTGGCTCAGAAGCAGCATCAAACAGCGACACGTTGCGCAATGCAGGACTCATTCTTGGAGGTATTCTTGCCCTTGTCTTCGCCTTGTGGCGAGGGTGGGTAGCGGAGCAACAATCAGCTACGGCGCAGCACCAGGCAACTATTGCACAACAGAGCCTGATGAACGAGCAGTACAAACGGGGTGCGGAGATGCTTGGAAACGCCGTTCTATCCGTGCGCCTTGGCGGCGTTTACGCCTTGAAACGTCTCGCCGAAGAGCACCCTGAGCAATACCATATTCAGATAATGGAATTGCTATGCGCGTTCGTACGTTATCCCACTGAGGATAGCAGTGTCGTAAGACCTCCAGACCTTCATTATGAGTTTGACAGCTACATGCGAACACTGCGACCAGATGTTCAGGAGGCGATGCAAGCTGTGGGGTCTCGTAGTAGCTTAGGACTTTCTCTTGAAAGATCCCGAGAATTCAAACCATATATGCGTGACGCTCATTTAGTCTACTTGCAGCTTCAAGGCGCAAATCTGTCTAGAGCCTGGCTGACGAATGCTAACCTGGCCAGTGCCGTACTTCCTGATGTAGATCTTTCCTGTGCGAGACTGCGAAAGGCGACCCTAGCAGGTGCACACCTCCGACGCGCGAACTTGTCCAATGCAAAGCTCTGGAGCGCAGACCTGCGTGGGGCAATTCTCGAGAATGCCAATCTATCGGGCACTGATTTTTGTGGGATTGATGCTAATTCTCAGGAACTTGGAGGACCGGCGCACGGCTTGACACAGGCACAACTGGATGTGGCTCGCGCCGACCCAGGTCATCCACCTAAATTGGATGGCATTCGTGACCCTGAAACCGGCGAACCCCTGGTCTGGCGCGGGAGGCCGCTTGATGGCGTCGTGCCGTGATTCCGTCGGCCGCGTTTGGACAGTTGATATGATCCCTTAGGGAAATGAGAGCATGGCAGCCAGGCCGATGCTCTGTCTGAAGGGCTCTAGGAAGCGGCCGGAGGGCATCGTAGAAGGCCCGTCCCCTACAGATCCAGCACTAGGGTCAATGTGAAAGTTCTTGATTTTGTCAAGCGTGGTGGCCCACAGCATAGCTACCGCCGAAGGAAGGTAGAACAACCCTGTCGAGAATATCCCTTCGAGGCGGAACGCTAGGAAGCTCAACGCGGACATCCCACAGGAGGACTTTGCGCCTTAGCTGGCCAGCATCGGTCAAGCTAAGCGCCTACAGCACCAGACTTGTTATCAGAACGGGCAGGATGAGCAGCCAGATTGCCCACAGACCGTTCTGTTGTACCAGCGTGGCGGTGTGTTGCGTGGTGCTGCTTTCGGCCCCACCGGGTGCTGTCGGACTTGCAGAGACACCCTCGTGAACGGGGCCGAATGCGAACCAATTTCCGGCGCACCAAGCCAAGACGTGGGCCGCCCATGCCGATACGACCGTGATGTTCATCCGCCCCAATGCCCTCTGCATTGCCGCCCGCGTCATTGATGTGAACGGTTATTGCAACGGACGAGAGGCCAGACTTGTTCACTCGCTGCCGCCCTCGAACTTTTCCGGTGCGTTGATGGCGTCTCCTTCCAGGTCCAATCTGGCGTCAAGGGTTGTAGGAAGCGCCTCCAAGTCCGGGCTGCTCAGAACCGCCTCGATACACTCCCTACTACCGCCAAGGTAAGTGTCGTACAGGTCGATGTCTGTCGCGACGCACCAGGCCTTGTCCTCCGGCCACCAGATGTTCGGCGATTTCCCCCAGAAAGGCCAGTCATTCTCGGCAAGGAAAGCCATGATGGCATCGATTGGCCCGTGGAATAGCAGGTAGTCGCGCCCCGGCGCTTTCACCCTGGAACGGGCTTTGTAGAGTCGGGTGTCTATGTTCCCGTAGCCTTCCCAAAGGCAGAAGAAGCAGCTGCCAGGGGTTGAGGTAAAGCCTCTGAGAACCTCGACCAAGGTGCGGCACTCCGCTTCTGGGACAGACCCGAGCTGAGGATGAGAACCCCACGGAGGATCTGGATACATGACTCCTGGATCCTCTCTCAGACCTGCAATGCGTTCGAACTGCATCAACGGATGAACGGTCCGTCCTGTCCAAGAAGCCACTGAGGACCATCGGACCGGCTTGACTTCGCTATCGTCCACGTAGGCCGGATGAAATACTCGTGCATATGCGAGAAACCCGTTGGGGAGCAAAGAGCGCAGGGTCCCGAAGTCCGACAGGCTCTTCTCCACCCACCTCGCTCCTGATACGTCCTCAGAGAACACCAGACCATCGGGGGCTAGCTTCGTCTGTCGGAGGGGAATGCTGCCTGTGGGATCGAGCATCGCCATACTTGACATGCCTGAGCCCCGCTTGGACAACATCAAGCGTGACAGCAATCTGCGAAACCGCGAGGGCCTGATGTACTTCACCTCCATTGTCGTGTCCGCCTGCGCTATACCTGGCCGCCGCTGGCCGAGGATTACGCCTGCAGTTTGATGCATATGGTGAAGGTCCTTGATTTTATCAAGCCTGGTGTCACAGTGTGGTTCTCATTGACTGGTTTACTCGACCGTTCACAGCAGAGGAAGTTATGTTGAAGATCAAAGAACCAAGACCCTGATAATTATTCGGGACTGGCCTGGAACAGCAGGAACTGGTCGTCAGCCGTCTGCATGAACAGACGGTCGCCATAGATGCCATACTGCGTCACCCGCTGCACCAGAGAAAAGTAGCGCTTTTCCTGCCCCATCAGGCTGTCCGGCTCCTCGCATAGCTTCGCCGTAGAGAAGAAAGACTGGCGATCCACCGTGACCGATCCGTCTTCGACCTTTGCCATACCCCCGTAAGAGTTGCACCCCCTGAACCCGCTGATGCCGTCCTCATCGAATCCTATCGTCACCCCAGTCTCCTGGACAATTTCGGTGGTCCGGTGGTGCCAAGTCCCCGAGTCGAGCCTGAGTTCTACCAACGCCACAAGGGCCCAATCTGTATCCGTGAGCTCCTCGACGGTCTGCGGCAGCGGCTCGAAGGTCAGCGCCTTGCCTCTGATGCTCCAGATCCTGAGGCGGCTCGCTCCCTCTTCGTCGTAGACCGAGTACTCCCTCGCCCACGTCAGAAAGTCGCCGAACTCGCCCTCCAGAGTCCGCTCATACTTTGTGCAAGACTGCCATGACCGCGGGGAACTCAGCATCGATTGGCTCGGAAAACCCAGAGCACCCTCGGAAGCGCGGTACATTGCAACGTAGCTGCGACAGGCGGTCGCGCCGGTGACCAACCGATTGTCCAGGAAGGCCAGGGTCGGTGCACGGGTCCCGTCCATCGCATCGGCCTCGATGAGGAGCCGCCACGCGGTGCCCTTCAGGTCAATGGGAAGCCCTGGCAGCGGCGCCTGCCTCACAAAGACCAGCCTGCTCGCTCCGCCGCTGTCGAGTATCTCCAGCCGGTCATCCGTGATGCGGAACCTCTTCCCCTGTGCCAGAGCCGCCATGTATGCATAGGCCTGGTCCATGACGCCCTCGGGCTCGGGACAGTCCATGTCGGTGGCTCCAAAGGGCGAGATTGAGAACACCCCGTCTGCACCAACGACAGGCGCACCCTCCTCCGATCGCCCGCCGTAGGAGTTGCATCCATCAATACCGTCAAACCAGCTGTCGCCAATTCTCAGCGTTACAACCGACTCTTCGATTACTGGTCGGCCGTCCAACGATTCGAGGACCCATGTGCCTTCTCCAGCCAAATCTGAGTCGGAGTTGGGAGACAGGGACACGTCGGGGCCATCGGAGGCAGGCGTGGGGGCGTTCGTGGCCGTTGACTCCTGGGTAGCGTTGGGCGTGGAGGTCGAGCCCAGATCGCCGCAGGCGGCCAAGAGGAACAGGAGAATGCCCAGAGGCCCTATGAGGACGATACGTCTCACTTGACCACCTCCAACGCATGGGCCTCGATTACAAGCATCTCGGTTTATTTCAAATCCAATAGTGCACACACCGAGCAGACGCCATGAGGAACTGGTTCTCCACGGTTGTCCACCTGCACCCATTCCTCTATGAACTCCAACTCCTCACCGGGGTCCAGGGTCTCGCTGTCCGGTATCAGGAGCCTGATCTCGGTACACTTCCAAGATGAACCTGATCACTAAAGTTCTTGATTTTATCAAGTCTGGTGGACCCTAATTGAAAGGGGAATAAGAGCAACCTGTATCAACAATTACAAACGTTGAACTCGTGTTGCCACTTATCTTTGGCTGCCTGTTCGTTCTTCTCGTTGGGTACGCTGTTATTGCTGCTGAGCCTACATTATCAACGACGCAAGAAGCAGGTAACTAGTGGCGTTAACGCCACTGCTTAACGCCTAACTCCATTCGCGTTAGGGACTGGCGAATACCTCAACAGACACAGCGCGGCCCGTATGGTCGTCGATGATTGTCTGATTGGGCAATGGATCTCTAAGGGACACTTCGACAAGGTCTTGGCAATCGCCCCCGCCCTTAAGCGGAGTCGAGGATGACACGACCCGTAACCGAACAGGCTCGCCCACACGGTAGACGTGATAGGCTCTTGGGTTACCATTGCACGAGGCGACCGTTAGCTCCAGCCGGTCTGGAGCAACCAAGATCGCCTTATGTATCTCGACTCCACCACGCCAGACGCCGCCGCCACAGGACTGCCAGACCAGTAACATTACCGTTGCTCCCAGGACGAACGCCAAGATCGCAGATATCGCGTACCTGCCCCAAGAACTCATAGCTTGTCTGATCTTCTCTCCACCGCTCCCATCACTGATCCCTTACCCAGACCGACTTTGCACTTCGCTCACCTACATAGGCGCTATTTGACCTAGAGAAGGTTGCTGGGAGCATTACATGCTCCCATGTAATTGCCAGTATAAGGTATACGGCTAACTTGAAGCTGATTGTGAAAGTTCTTGATTTCGTCAAGTCTGATGGGGTGAGTGTTCGAACTGGATCGATCATTTCACTGGTGTTCGATAGGTTCAATGGAAGAATGTCACAGCTTGGGAAGGCCCCTCAACCAGTCCCGTTGTTGAGACTCCCTTCGACAATCTCAGGACAGGCTTCGACGGGGCTCAGGACGAGCGGAACCCCCTCCCTTAGGATCAATACATGGATAATGGGGACGTTTCAAGAGCCGGGGGGCAGGGCTGAATCGTTGATGGTTGGCGGAGAAGAGACATGGGATCGGGGGTTGGGGTAGGGGCGTCCGCTGGGAGAGTTGTTGGCGTGGGTGCGACTCCCGAGGGAGGGGATGGGGTAGGGGTGGCACAGAGGTCTACGTCAGGGTTGGGAGACACGGCCAAGGCAGTGGCAAGGTCGGATGCGTCGTCGGCGATTCGGACGGCCCTGGCAGCTTCACACCCCACCATCACACCGACTATCAGCGTTAGAGCAAATACGCAGACCAGCTTACGCATCCTCTTGCCTAGACTAATCCCAAGGCCTCACGAATCAGTCTTACCAACCCAACATCATCTCCATCTTTAACGGTACGAGGCCCTCTCGCCGTATCCTCGACATAGCGTTGACCGTCATACACGGAGCGAAGCACCATAATTTCGCCCTTGTCTACAATGCGAACAATCGCTCCATATCGTCCTTTAGCAAGTCGTTTCATGCCTGCCTCCACATTCATAGCTTTATCGCCGCATCGGTGTGCCTTTGACCCCCCGGCAAGTAGAGCGGTTATGCGCCTTAGGGCATCGGTAAACTGACGCATCGCACAGCATCCCGAAAAGCGGCTTGGGCGAGGTACCGTGGACCAGTGATATCACGGAATCACGGACCTTCATCCGGTCGTTTGTCAAGGAGATAGAGGCGAGGCGCGGGAGAGCAGCGATTCACTACACCATACCCACGCCGGAGGACAGCCCCACGGGGGCAGCGGACACCACAGATATGCTGCTAGACGGCGGTGTTGTGACTACGTTACGGGGTGGTGGGCCCGGGTAGACCTTGGGAAGTTCCTTCTTGTGTACATATCGCCGTCTCCCGTAGCCGGCATAGCTTCCTGCGCCAATGCTGCCAGGTCAATTTCGGTTTGCAACCTTACTCCCATACTCGTTGCTCGGGTCCCGGTAGATGGAGTGGTAGTGACCGCCGCCGTCGACCTCTCCTACAGTCGACAGTTCGATTATGAGTGTCGGGCCTTGTATGCGGCAATATATCGAGTCTTTACCGTCCGCAATTCCGTTCCATGCAAAGTAAGTGTCGTTCAGATCCGCTTCTATCTCGACGAGTCTAGCCTGGCTACTGGCATCGTCGAGCATAGCCAGCCACAGGGCAACGGTATCGAGCAAAGACTGTCGACGGGAGTCGTCCCAGTCGGAGACGGGGGCCCCTTCCAGAGCCGGTATGACACCATCCTTGCCCGCGCCTGCCCACGCCTCTTCGGGTCTCGTTGCCACAGTGGCGAGTCTCCGCGTGTCCTCGTCCAAGGAATTGAAGTACGTCAGCCCCGCTTCGATAAAGGGGTCGAGAGGCGCCACGGTAGCGCCGCCGTCCGTATAGGACGCGGGCTCGACTCCCAAGAACGTGGGAGACATGTAGCTCCTGCCGTCCGCCAGCGTATCGTTAATCGCAAGATGATGACCTCCGAACTGCCAGCCCCAGGCTTCGGACTCGGATGGCTCGCCAAAGAATGCGAGCCAGTAGTTGTCCGAGCTCCACTTGTATTTGGATGCGCGGACAGATCTTGACAGCTCCCTGTCTGCCCCCAAAATGCCCAAAGCGACCGCGTATCCATGTTCGCTCAGTGCGGTGGAGAGGAAGCCCATGAGGGCGGCGGTCTGCTCATCGTTGAGGTCGCCGACTCGGACGCCGTTGCGGTCGAACGCCATTATACCAGTGGGCAGGTTCGACCAGTTGGATCGAACAGGGTCTGTGAAGTCGTATATGGCAACCGACCTGTGTGGCTCGCTGAGCGTGGCTAGGAAGGCATTGGCGGCATCCACTACCGTCCCGCCGGTGGTCTCGGGCCGGGTAAGGGCACCAGGTTGAGGGGTCTTAGGTAATTGCTCTCCATTCGTAGCAGGATCAACCATCTCTTTACCTCCTGGAAAAACCCTAGGTTCTTAGGCGGTCGTTTACGTGTGTACCAACGCTGTAATTGATCTAAAGTCCAGTTCTGGAGGGTCAGGGACCACTGATGTTAACGTCGGACCCCAGGGTATTCTGCCTATATTGAATGGCTGGCACTATGACTTTAATGCATATTGTACCGCCTACCCCTCGGCCTGCTGTTCGCCATAAGGGTGTCCTTCATATCCATCCGTTTGAGCCGCACGAAATGAAGGTCGTTCAATCCCGTCCACGTCGGCTGGCAACTCTTCAACCCTGTTCCCGGGACATGGAAAGGGTCCTCGCATGATTGGCAACTACGAAAGCCCGTCGCACCTCGTGACCCGAATATCGAGAACCGGCCGGGGCCTGCTACTGCCCCGGCCGGTTCCATCACACCCTTCGCAAGATTGTCGGGAGACTTGCCGTCCCGTTACTGGGATCTTCCCATCTAGTTTTAGAAGTGGATGGGGAAGGTGTAGGCCTCGCTGAGGACCATTGTCTCCGCCAGTCGAGCGATCCGAAGTGGCGGGGCGGCATCGGCCCTTTCCTCCCGGCCCGTTTCCACGGTAGCGTCTATTGCGCTGGGGACCACCGGGACCCCTACAAGGGTCTCCGTGTCCTCAAGCTCGGGCAGCGCTCTAAGCACCCTGTTGTCTGCTATCGCGATAGCCATAATGACCTCCTTTGGAACTAACCTATAATCCACTTAATGAAGGTTAGCAACGAAATACTAACCTGTCAAGAGGCTGTTAAAGGTTATTGTGAAGCTCCTGTCATCGCTCTAGCCTTGAAAGCTACTGAATAACCTGCTAATATCACCTTATCGGTTATTTCGCGGGCTTCCCCAATAGACGCGAGGAGAGGCAATGGTCTCCGGCGCCCCTGAAACTACCAACGTATTGACCAAAACCCATGGGCAAAGACATCAGGCCCACTGGACCAGTACGCCATTGTGCCTTGAATTTACCCGCACCTTGATCGGCCGGTGGAATGATCGGGAAAAAGACCTCCTCGACAGCTATGCCGACCTGGTGACCTGGTGTAAAGACGCAGATCTTCTCACCGAAGTCGAGGCGGAGCGCATGCTGTCGGAGGCGCAGGGCAGACCGGAGGAAGCCGCCGACGCCCTGTCCGCGGTCAAGGAATGCAGGGAGACGATCTACGCCGTCTTCCTGGCCATCGCCCAGTCCGTGGCGCCCGGAGAAGAAGACCTGGAGGAGTTGAACGGCCACATAGCCGACACCTCATCCAGGTCCCGCATAGTGGCTGCAGGGGACGAATTCATCTGGACCTGCACCAGGAACTGTGATTCTCTCGATCGCATCGTCTGGCCTGTCATACGGTCCGCAGCCGCCCTGTTGACCTCAGAAGACAGGAGGCTCATAAAGTGTTGCGCTTCCCACGAATGTCGCGTCCTGTTCTTCGACACGAGCCGAAACAAAAGACGACGCTGGTGTGATATGAAGACCTGCGGAAACAGGGCCAAGGTCCGCAGGCACTATCGGAGGAAAAGGTTACTCCCTAAGTAGAAGGAACGCACGTGGCCCACATCGAATGTGCTGCCTGCGGCCGCCACGGGGAAAAATACCAGGACCAATGCCGACGCTAAGGCCACCCGGGCCTTGCCCGAACCCCTTGTCTCCCGCCCTCTCCTGAACGCGTTTGAGAAGTCGGCATCCACCCTATATTCTCTCCACCCTGCCTACAAACAGGATGGCCTCCGTCGCATGGTCTCGGATCAGGAAGATGAAGGGTCTGTCCACCGTCACGCTTACCGGGTTCTGGGGAGCGGATTCCGTCTGCATTACGACGCCGGTGGCCGCGGCCGCCTCGGTGCCCGCTTCGTCCACCGACACGAATGCCTTGTGGACCACCTCCCGGATGTAGAGGCACCCCGGGTCACCCGCGAGACAGGACCGCCCGTCCATGCCGGAGAAGTCGGAGGAGGCGATGTCGAAGGCGTCCGGCATCCCCATGGACTTGAGGGTTTCGCCCAGCCGGAACTGGGACTCGAATTCGAACTTCGGCAGGCCGAGCGTAATGTGGCGGAGCCCGAGGTCCGCGATAATCCGGTCCACCAGGGAGGCGTCCAGGGAGTCCTCGAACTCGCGGAACCCTCCCCTGTCCGGGACGATAACGGTCATGGACAGTTCATGTCCGACGTAGGGCAGGTCCACGGCCTGGTATCCATCTCCCGCCGCATAGCCGAAGTCCTCTGATGTTCGCATCATCGGGACATCTACGGTGCCGCCGTCCAGCAGGTGGAAGGGCTGCGAACGCGTGTTGGCATCACTGAAGGGAGAGGCCCAGGAGGCATTGAAATAGATGGCGTTGGTCAGCACCATACGGGTTAGCGGAGTTATGATGGCCTGCGGGATAAGGTCCCTGATCCTGTCCTCCGTGCTCTCCGCGACCCAGTCGTTGATAGCTATCCTGGACTCCTCGGGCGCGGCGGCGAAGTCCGTGGGCCTCACGCCCGCGCCGTAGCTCTCTGCCAGAACGTCCAGAAAGGTCTCCCGGAACGGATGGCCTTCCTGCCCCCAGACCGAATTGACGATGTTCAACCTGAACCCTTCATCTCCCTTTCCGCGGGTGGCGATCTCGAGGTCCAGGGCGTTGAACGCGGGGTGAAGTCTGTCCCGGGGCAGAGAGAAGCGGAGCGTGTCCGCCATCTGTTTCTCCGTCTGTCCTCCGGCCCCAGCGAAGGTCATGGCGAGGGCCAGCGAGATGCTGTGAGGCGAGTAAAACAGGTTCCCGTCCCGTCCTTTCAGAGTCTGGTACAAGTTGAAGGAGAAGGCGCTGTTGTCATCGACCACAGCAGCCAGGTCAGCGTTCGTTGCCGACGGCGCGGCCCGCTCTTTGTCCGAGCGGATCTCGGAAGATGCTTCTTGGACGGCCGGACGACTCGGTGTGGCGGACGGCGGGACGCCTGTCGGGACAGGAGTGTTTGAACTGGTGGTGTTCGGTGTAACTGTAGGGCTTGTCGGTGAGAGGGTCCGTGGTTCGCCGCCGCAAGCCGTCAGCCAGACAGCACCCGTAAAGCACAGGGCTATAAGAAGTACAAAAAACCAGCCCGACTTCCGCGGCCTATTCAGGCCATTGGCGCTCTCACCCATGTTTCACCTCCTAGGCAGGTCTCATTTCAGAGTTTCAGCACATTCGAGAGGAACTGCTACGTGGTTAGACGTTACCAACCGGGAAAAGGTTCCCAATGGAGACATAGCTCCGAAGCTGGACGTGACTGTAGATCCTGAGAGGCTCTCTGGGCTCTGTTGTTCGCCCTCCTTATCCGCCTTTGGCATCCGGAGCCGACCCGTGGCTCGATGATGATGTACCTTAGAGTGTCCTCATGGCAACTTGGCATGAGGCCCAAGGAGGACTGTTGCCCACTTGGAACATGGCGTCCTGAAACCCGTTACGCGCCCTCTCACTCTCGGCCAAGGAACAGCCCGCCGTGGAGCTGCCGGTACACGTCGAGGAACTCCGCCTCGCGGTCCGGCGAGGTGTGCTTGAGGAAGATGCGGTAGACTTGCTCCTCGCTTGGGTAGTACTCAAAGTTCAGGTACCGTTCGTAGAGCTCCCGCATAGCCGATGAGAATGCGGCCAACCCCATGGCGTCATATAGGTGGGTCAGGAAGTACTGGCCCAGGGCGTAGCCGCACGGGTCCTGGAATTCGCTGGGCTCCGCCAGCGCGGCGATGGTGGCGACGCCGTTGTTCACGCACCATACCTTGCCCGCGTACTCGTTGCCCTCGAACAGCGGCACCTTGCCGTCCCAGTCCTCCGTCCCGTCCCACGCCTTCCGGTAGGCCCGTACGAAGTTGGCGCCGCCTTCGAACAGCCAGTGCGGACCAACCTCGAAGGCCAGGTGATAGTGGGCGACCTCGTGGTAGATGAGGTCAGCGTGGGCAAACTCCTCCCAGTCGCTTCCTATGGACAGCACCATGGAGTCTCTTAGGTTGACCCCTCCGAATCCGCCACCGTACTTCTCGGCGTTGACCTGGAGCATGATGAGGTCGGTCACCGGAAACGGGCTGGCCATCACCCGCTCGACCGCCTTGGCGCCGACCTCCATCGCCCCCAGGACGTCGCCTTCGACCGTGTCATGGCCGAATGACCAGAGGCCGACCGTGCCACTGCGCGGCAGGTCGACGGACGCTACGAGGGTGGACCGTTCTTCGAGCAGGTCGGTGTAGAGAGCGCCCTCCCCGGCCACCTTCCCCAGGACGATGATGAACGCTCGCTCGTCCGGCGAGAGGCCGTCTGCAAACCACTCCTGGGCCTGTAGGAGTTTGAGGCTGGCCGGGTGCTGCCACGTCATATCGCCCAGGACATTGAGCGTGTGGACGTTGAGCGTCCGCACCGGCGTCTCAGCGCTGTGGGCGAACATCCGGCGCGCCAGGACAGGGTCCCAATCATAGAGATACTGGAGGCCGTAGACGGCGCTTGATTCCAGGGGGCCAAGGCCGTCCTGGATCCACGGCGCACGGGCAAGCTCCATGCCAAGCTCGACGTCCTTGAGCCACACCTCGATAATGGGCACGACGGCAAGTGGGTAAGGCGGATCGTCGTACCACGGGAGCAGTTGCGACAGAGCGGCGCGGGCCGTCTCCTCGGGGGTGAGCGCCGGTGTCGGAATGGGTGTCGGTGTGGGAGTCGCTGTCGGCGTAGGCGCTGCCGGTGGCGTGGGAGTTGGTGTTGGCACGGGTGTAGATGTCGGCGAGGGAATGGGAGTCGCTGTTGCCGTTGGTAAGGGAGAGGACATCACTGTTGGATTGGGAGCCGGTGACGGAGTGGGCTTTGCCGATGGCGCGAGGGGTGGGGCTGTTGTCGCAGTGGGCGTCGCCGTTGGGGTGAGGGTTGGCGGCGTCGGTGGGTCGGTGCAGGCCACCGTCAGCTGGAACAGAAGCGCCAGGGCCAGCGCCAACGCGAGGCAAGCGCGAACCCTGCCCGGAAACGTCATTCCCCGCCCCCTGTCTTCCCCATCGCCATCCGGTAGCCGACGCGGCGTTCGGTGAGGATGTACCTGGGGTCGTCGGCGTCGTCGCCCAACTTGCGGCGGAGCCGCTTCACCACGTTCCGTACCAGCCAGGACTTGCCGACCCGCTCCGGTCCCCATACCCGTAGCAGCGGCGCCTATGGCGTCGGCACAGGATGGGCATGGAGCGCGAGTTCGTGGAGTACAGCATTCTCCGGGGGCGGTCAACTTGATTGGGTATTCCGAAACCGTTACGCCTCAAAGGCCAGAGGAAATGAAAAAACGTGCGAATTGAAGTCGACTACAGGATTGCATCCTGACAAGGGTCTCGGTGGACGGGGCGAGGCATCCAGACCCTCTAGAACATCGCCTAGGCGGGAATTTATGCGGGTCTCGCTAAGGGTATGGCGAGGGCGAGCCATTCCGACAATTGGAGAGTGAGTCTTTATCCCCACTCCACTGTAAATGCGTCCCCCTTAGCAGGAACCCCCAAAGCGTTTAGAATGAAATGAGAGGATAATGCCAGATCCTCAGGAGGGCAATTTTTCCAGGCGAAGTAATTCTTTTGCGGCTGTCCTATTTCCCATAGTCGGAACGCTTTAGTTCTCGAACGTCCGCTGGAACGCAATCAACCGTTTACGCCAACCATTCTTGTGTTCTTCAGTGTGGGCTTCGTCCTCGAAGATTGCGTAGGGGATGTTGGCAGTGGAGGACGGGAGCCCGTCCCGGACGTCTTCGTATTCGGCGCCCTCCAGGAAAGGCAAGGATTTGGTGTTGACGGGCCCGTATGGAATGAACTGGGCTATCCTGGCGTTGATCTCTGGGAAGGAGGTCCAGGCCATGTACAGTTGTGCCAGTTCAAATGCCTGGGAGTCCTGCTGCCTGAGGCCCTTTATGATTCCCCAACCCTCAGTATTTGCAACGTGGCCGCACTCCCAGCAAATTTTCATCGGCGCGCCTTCCATGATGCGTTCCTGGATGCGCATGCTCCAGGCCGTACACATGGATGCTCTCCCACTTGCTAGGAACTCCGGACAGGCGGAGCCGGTACTCCAGAACCCGTCCACCTGACCCCGGTACTCTTCGAAAATCTCAAACGCCCGGTCGACCTGCTCTTCCGTAAGGGCGGAAAGGCTGGCCCGCCCTTCGTGAGTGTCCAAAAGCTCGGGATTCTTGGACAGGAGCACGAAGACCATCTCGTGGTATGGGTAGTTGGACCACGCCCGGCGTCCGGGGAACTTCTCCGTGTCGTAGATATCGGCCATCGTGTGAGCCTGGTTGTCCGCTGGGAATACGTCGGTGTTGTATGCCCAGACTTCGGACCAGGTGATTCCCCCGCCACCGATGTACGGATACTTGACCACTTCAAAGAAGTCCCGGTTGTCGATGATGGCTAAGTCCAACTGTTCCAAGTAGCCGGACTTGCCGAGATTACGTAAGGTCCCGTTGCCTTGGTCGATTATGTGCCAGCTTATGTTTCCGGAATCTCGCATTCCCCTCACCCTGTCTAACGTCGGTGCGCTGTCGTAGACGATCTCGATGCCGAACTGCTCGGTGAACGGCACGGCATAGGCCCGACGCTGTGCTGCCTGATAGGCGTTGTCCCATGAACTGAATACCAGGCTCCGCCCACGGTATTTTTCGAATTCCGCTTCAATCTCTTCTCTGGTGGCCGGGTTCTCCGGCGTCCACTGGGAGCGCGGTCTGAGAATCGGGGGCTCTGGGGTCGGCGTTGGAATCGGAGTAGGAGTAAGCACGGGAGTCGGGGTAGGAATAGGTGTGGGTGTGGGAAGGGGTATCGGGGTTAGTACCGGGGTGGGAGCTGGTATGGGAGTTGGAGTGAGAGGAGGAATCGGAGTTGGTTGGGCTGCTACGGTCGCTTGAATGCCGGCCTGAACGGTAGCGTTGATGTCGGGTGTGGGCAATGGAGTGGGAGTCGGGATTGCTTCGGCCACGGCGGTGCGGGCGGCAGCCCCAACTTGGGGAGTGGGAGGAGGGGCTTCCTCAGTCCCCGAACAACCGACCAGCGCAACCAGCCAGGCTACCGCCGCCACCGACACAATCTTCATCATCTCACCCCCCCTACTTGCCATTCTGGCACGTACCCTTCCGGCATGTCGCTGGTCGGGGGGCATGACCGAGAGTATTTGCCTTGCAGCCACACCTCAACCGCACGGTCTCGTACTCTGCCGGAGTTCACCCACTCTCCGAAGGCTGAATAAAAGTCGTTGAGGGCAATACCAAAGGCCTCCTCAAAAGCATCTTGCCAGTGGGGTTCGCCATCGAGGAGAGCCCAGAATGTCAGCCACGCTCTGTCCGGTGTGTCCAACTCCTCGACCAGGAAAACGGTCGCAACGAAACTGAGGTCGTACCCGTAAGACCGCGTACTGACTTCATGCCGTGCTTCCATGGCTTCGAGGTCATGTGCCAGATTGTCATTCTCGATGCCCGGAGTCTCTTGCCTGCGCACCCTTTCACACTCCACATGGTGATAGGGCTTATTCTCGACCAACCATGGCGCCCAGCCGGGTCGAGTTGGCGTTTGATAGAGATAGGAAGCATATTCGGCCGTGCCTTCAATCAACCATACAGCGGGCCTATTGGTGGCCCGGAAGAACCCGTTGCCCAGATAGTATTGGAGCATATGGAAATATTCATGGTCGAGGCACTGAAGGTAAAACTGGTCGATTTCATCGGGAGTGTAGTCATGGAAAACCGGTATTTCGTCGGGGTACGGAAGATACAGCCCAAGTTCCGGGTCTGCGGCACACCCCCCCCCCGTTTCAACGTGGGCCGTAAATCCCGTGGCCTCGATGCCGAACCGGTCCCTGAAGAAGGCCCGGACACGCTCCATCTCGTCACGGAAGAGCTTCCGATGTTCCGACGATACTCCCTCGTCAAATCTCCACCTCTGGGGTGGTGACTGTCCAGAGACCGGGGTGGGTGTAGGCACTGGCGTTGGGACAATCGTAGGTACGGGGGTGGACGTGCTGACAGGGCTTGGCACGGACGTAGATACGGGTGTTGGTGTAGGGACAGGAGTTGGAGCAGGCGTAAATGTCGGCAAAGGAGTGGGAACCGAAACCGGCGTAGGTGGAACGGCAGCCATCGTCGCCGAAACGCCCGCTTCGATGGTAGCGTTGACATCAGGCGGTGTGGTGGGTGTGGCAGTTGGCAAGGCCTGCGCCACCGCCGTCTCCACGGCACTGCCAACGTCGGCGGTCGGGGGAGGAGCCTCCATAGGGCGTGAGCACCCTGATAGGGCCCCCATCACACCGACGCACAAGAGAGCTAGGGCAAGCAGTGGACGTCCTGCTATAGCAGGATTGGGCATTCTCTATTCCCCCTGATGGGTACCGTCTCGGATTGAACTTTCGCGAACCAGTATGAGCAAGGCAGACTACACTTTTAGGACCGTGTCTTAGCGACAATAATGGATAAACCATTCTGCGGTAGATTGGCGCTCCCTGCACGTGTGAGTCCTGGGGGCATCATCCCTAGTTGCCCTTTCATATGTGTGATGCCGCCTACTTCCCTCTCTTCTTCACGGACAAATGGAACACGCCTTCAGTTATCATTTCTCTTTGGCCAGTTTGGGCGCGGATTGGCGATCAACGAATCTAGCCAACGATACCGATTCATTGGCCCTCGCAAGCCAAAGCCAGTGGCTCCGATGCACTCTACAAAAGCCCCTCCCTCGACGTTTTCTGGTGACATAGTAGTCATGGGACTCGCTTAACGGCACTTGGGGAATCCTCCTGCTGTAAACTTTATTTAGACTGGGGCAGTGCCGGGAATCGGCGAGGCATTTCCGCGTCCTTGGCGCTCTAGGGAAACGCGACTATGTTCCCTACCACGAAGGGTTGTCTTTAGCATATCGAGACATTCGTGCCTCGGATCCCATCATAAACCATTGAATCTATAAGGCATGTATTTTTGAGATGGATTACGGTATGTTTCGCTGCATAAACTAGCAAGGTAGCTAATCAAATGGACGGTCCAGGAGATGCTGGACTCATTGAGAATTCCGCCGGTATTAGCCGAGATCGCGACGGCCTTGTCTTGCCGAAGGAATCCGCTCAGCTCTACGTGCCCCGGGCCATCCGGTAGCCCACGCGGGGTTCCGTGAAGATGAAGGCGGGATTGGCTGCATCGTCACCCATCTTCCGGCGGAGTCTCTTCACCACGTCTCGGACCAGCCAGGGTTCGCCCACTCTCTCCGGTCCCCATACCCGCTGTAGCAGCACGCTGTGGGTCAGCACGCGGGGTGCGTGAACCGCGAGCTCGTAAAGCACCGAGTACTCCGTGGCCGTCAGGTCCAACGGGTCGCTGGCCACCGTCACAAGACGCTCGGCGTAGTCGATGCTCAGCCCTCCGGCGGCATAGGGACCCGACGGCTCGCCCTGGAAGGGCTCAACCAGTTTCCTGAGGGCTGCCCTGATCCTCGCCCCCAGCTCCGTCGGCGAGAAGGGCTTGACCACGTAGTCCGTCGCCCCCATGTCGAAAGCCCTGGCGATGGTCTCATCCTGTCCGTAAATCGACAAAAAGATAACCGGAACGTCGGCCTTCTTTCGGATGTCGTTCATCAGATCAATGCCGTCGATCCCCGGCAACACCAGGTCAAGCAGCACGAGGTGGGGCTTTTCCTCAGCCACGAGGCGAGGCACCTCGGTGGGGTCGCTGGTCACGATGGGCGCGTAGCCCGCCTTGGTGAGTACGTCCCGGACGTACCGCAGGTCCCTGGGGTTGTCGTCCACGGCCATGACGCGAACCTTGCCCCTGGCTGCCGGCCGCGCACGAGGGGACGTCGCAGCGGGAGAGGTGGTGGCGGCCTCCACCGCTGGCAATGTGAAGGTAAAGCGTGAACCGAGGCCAGATCCTTCGCTCTCAGCCCAAATGCGGCCCCCGTGGGCATCTACTATGCCCCTGCAGATAGCAAGCCCCAGCCCCGACCCGTCGATGCCTATCCCTGGCCCCGCGTCATGCGAACGCGAAAACTTGCGGAAAAGCACCGGCAGCAGGTCTACCGGAATGCCCCGACCCTCGTCGGTGACGGAGACCGCAACGTGGACTCCTTCCCGCACTGCGGTCACCACTATCGGCGACCCTTCGGGGGAGTACCCGGAGGCGTTGAACAGCAGGTTGCTCAACACCTGGACGATGCGCTGACGATCGGCCATAACCAAGGGCAGGTCCTCAGTCAAATCGATGTTTAAGGCGTTTCTGGCGCCTCCCGCGATAAACCTGTTCCCCGCTTCGTTCACCAGCACATGCACGTCCGAAGGCTCCGGGTTCACGGGAAGAGCGCCCGTCTCGATTCGGGCCACGTCCAAAAGGTCGCCGATGAGGTAGCGCATCTGCTCCGACTGGTCACGAATGATGTGGAAGAACTGGTTCATCTCGGCAGGGTCCAGCTCGTCGGCTGACTCCAGCAGGGTGGTTATGGAGCCCTTTACAGCTGCAAGGGGCGTCCTCAACTCGTGGCTGACCATGGCCAGGAACTCGGCCCTCAGCCGTTCCTGCTCCTCAAGCGGAGTCATATCCTGCAGGGTGACGACGAAGGACGCCAGTTCTCCGTCCTCCGAGTGGATGGGGGTGGCGTTGAGCAGCGCGCTGATGCTTCGTCCGTCGGGGACCCGCAGAACAATTTCCTCGGCCCGAACCGTTTCTCCGCCAGCCAAAGCTTCGGCCAAAGGCAATTCCCTTATGGAGACCTCTCGGCCATCGGAACGGACGCAGGTCACCAGACCCATGAGGTCCTCCGGGGTCTGGTCCTCATTCCGCAAACCGTCCACTATGCGTAGAGCCTCTCGGTTGAAGGACACCGGCGCTCCGGTCCGCACGTCCAAGACGACGACGCCTACCGGCGAGGTGTCAACCAGCGTTTCCAGGTCTGCCCTGACTCGGCGCTCCTCCCGGTGTGTGCGGGCGTTGGCAATTACCAGCGCTGCCTGGGATGCGAACATCACCAGTGTCTCCTCGTCGGCCTGAGTGAACTCTTCCCCACCGTTCTTGTCGCCTACGAAGACGTGGCCTACAAGAACGCCCCTGTGGAACATAGGCGAGGCCATGAAGCGGAGTACCCCTACGGGCAAGGGAATTCTGAACTCGGTAAAGCCCAGGGCACGGACGTGGGCCAGCAGGTCCGGCACACGCATGGGCTCCGAAATGCAGGTAAGGGACTCAAATATGCTCACCCCCTCGGGCATGAGCCACAGACGCTCAGTCTCCTCGGCGGTCAGCCCGGAGGTCAGAAAGTCTTGGACCCGTCCTCCGTCGTCGAACAGGGTCATCACACCGTACCGGGCCGAAGTCAAAGTCCGGGCAGAGTCGAGGACCCCCTGGAGCACGGTGTCGAAGTCCAGACTCTCGTTGATGCGCAGGCTTGCCTGGCTTAGGCGGGATAGGCGTTCCCGGAGCGCCTTGAATTCTTGTTCCCGCTGGTCTGGCTGAACCAAATCTTCCCTTCCTGCGCTGAACGGTATTTCCGGCCCACGCGCGATGCGAATCGTACGGGATTATACACCAAGAAATATAAGATCGGCCTCAAATGTTATGTGTGTCATAGAGGTGGACTGTTATGGTTTCCTTGGACTCATGCCACGGTCCTGGTAGTTCTCAACTGTATGACTGATGGAGGCTAACCGACAGTAAAAATGAGGCGCATCCTGAAATGGATTGTATTCCGTTCTCAGAGAGATACGAGCCAAGAAACTCCGGTTGCGAGGGAGGCTGGATGGCGAGTGGTGTTGGTGGACTTGTGGGACTGGGCGCTTCTGTGGTTGGCCTGGGCCGCCGTATTGGCGATTGTTGGAGCGATAGGGCTGAGGAGGAAGGGATTCTTCGTGTAGAGCCTTCCGAAGCTGTCTTTCTTACGGAGGATAAGAGGCCATTCTGGGAGAAGCAATAGGAACGCCGAAGGCTGAAGAGAGTGACAACCTCATTAAGCAAATCGATTGACCTGACGAAGCGAATCTCTGAAGGCTTTCGCGTAGTCTATTGGTTCTCAGACGGGACATTTCGGAAGGACACCGAGTAGGCCGAGCGATGAAGAGACTAAGCGTTCAGAGTCGTATGGCAACAGAGGGACTGATAGGCCTGGACGTTCTACACGCCGGACAAAGTGAAAGCAACACCCAAGGAAGGCAAGAACAATGGCTCCCCGACCCCTTTCAAGACGCACCTTTCTAAAGATGTCCGGCGGCGCCCTCACCGCTGCGGCCATCGGAATCCACGCCTTCCCTAAGGGCAATGAGGTCGTTCAGGCCGCCGGGCCGGGGGTGTCGCGTGTCACCCGCTCCTATGCCCGACTGCCGGTTGCCAGGATCTCAGAAGTTGCTGAGGGCCAGCCCATCGACTTCTCCTACCCGCTGGACGTCCACGGTAACTTCTTGGTGAAGCTGGGCAAGGAGGCCTGGGACGGCGTGGGTCCTGACAGGGACATAGTGGCCTTCAACTACCTCTGCACCCACATGGGCGGCCCCATGCGGGGCACCTACCGGCACGAATTCGGGATGCTTGGCCCCTGTCCCTTCCACTTCAGCCGTTTCGATCTCTCAAAGAACGGCACCATGATTCTCGGGCAGGCGACCCAGAGCCTCCCGCAGATTGTTCTTTCCATAGACGGCGACGAGATTTACGCGGAAGGCGTAACGGGCCTGGTCTACGGTACGTACACAAGCCACTCATCCGGCGTGGACGGCTAGCCTCGCACCCGGATTTTTGGAGAACGCGATGACTACTCCCCTGGAACACCGTAATGAAGCGTCAGTGGACAGTGAAGAGAGAGAAGCCCTATGGCTCAAGGCCAGTAACGCCGGGTTGTCCCGCAGGACCTTTCTGGCCCTGCTGGGTGCCGGAGGCACTGCTGCCGTGCTAGCCGCGTGCGGCGTCACATTCACCCCGACCCCTGCACCGCCAACGCGCACCATCGCTCCCGTACCGACTGCACCACCACCAATTGTAGGGGCCCCACCGCCTGAGGCGGGTGTGGGCGTAGTACTGCCTCCCGTAAACGCAAGGGTAGTACCGACGGCCTGCGACTATTGTGTAGTAGGGTGCGCATACAAGGCATATACATGGCCGGTGGGGACCCAGGGTGGCCCTTCCGCCTCTGAGAATGCCCTCGGCACCGACTTCCCGGTGGGTGCCTTTACGGGCAATTGGATCTCCCCCAACATGCAGAACATCGTCACCATAGAAGGCAAACCCCATCACGTCCTCGTCATCCCCGACGGCGACGCCACCGTGGTGAACGTCTCGGGAGACCACAGTGTGCGCGGCGGCACCCTGGCGCGGAAACTCTACAACCCCGACACCCCGACCCGTGACCGGCTCCAACATCCCCGGCTCCGCATCGGCAACCGGATGGTGGACATACCCTGGGACGACGCCCTCAATCTTGCTGCCGACATCTCCCGCTACGTCCTGGACAAATATGGCGAGATGGCCTGGGCTCAGAAGATGTACTCCTATCATTACTACGAGAATACTTATGCCCTCACCAAGGTCGCCTTGGATGCAGTTAATACGCCCTGCTGGGCCCCCCACGACAAGCCCGCAGACGGAGCGGACACCCCGGGCCTCAGTGACGCCGGGATCAACGCCTTCAGCGCCGCCTACCTGGACTGGAAGGACGCCGAGGTGATCTATGTATCCGGGGTCACCCTGTACGAGACAAAGTCCATCCTCTTCCAGGAATGGGTGCAGCCCGGTGGAGCCAAGCTGGTAGTTGTCAATCCCCGTAAGGACTTTACCGCCGCCTACGCGGAGGCCAGGGGCGGACTTCACCTGCAGCTCATCCCCGGGACCGATACGGTCCTGAACAACGCCATAGCCCGCGTCATCGTAGAGAACGGCTGGCAGGACACCGAGTTCATCGCCCAACGTACCGCCTCTTTCGATGATTTGGCCCAGGAGACTTCCTGGCGTCGGCGCATGTTCGGCAAGACCTACGATCAATACCGGGACTTTATTCTCTCCGACGATTCCCATATTCCGGAGAATGCCGCATCGATCACCGGCGTGCCCGCCGAGCATATCCGCGCTGCGGCGGCCATACTGGCCCAGCCGAGGGCCGACGGCACCCGCCCTGTCACCTCGATGATGCTTGAGAAGGGTAACTACTGGGCCCACAACTACGAGAACACCGCTTCCTTCGCTGCCCTCGGCTTGCTGGTGGGGGCCGGAGGCCGTCCCGGCAGGGCCATGGCCCGGGCTGGAGGTCACCAGAGGGGGATGATTAAGGGCGGCGGATACCCAAAGGACAAGTCCCCCGATACATATCGAGGAATCAGGATCGAACTCAATCTGGACCGATGGGTGACCGAGGGCAATGTGCGCTTCATCTGGGTCATCGGTACTACGTGGCTCGCCGCAATGGGCGCCTCCCAACACCTGGCCGACCAGGTCCGTAGGCTGACACGGGAAACGGGCCCCGAGCTGACCATGGACGATGCGTTCCCGCTGGGAGACACAACGCGGGACCTCAATTACGACGCCGTACTGGACGTCTTAAAAGCGAAGGTCGATGCAGGGGGAATGGCCCTGGTCCAGCAGGAGGTATACGAGAACGCCCTGACCGAGTTTGCTGACCTCCTCCTTCCAGCCGCTTCGTGGGGCGAGGAAGACTTCGCCCGCATGCAGGGAGAACGAAGGCTGCGACTGTATTCCAAGATCATGGATCCACCGGGAGAGGCCAGGCCCGACTGGTGGATCGCCGCCCAGATCGCCAAACGGATGGGCTTCAATGGCTTCGATTGGGCCAACTCCAATGAAGTCTTCGAAGAAGCAGCCGAGCGCTCCCGAGGCTCTGTACACGACTACGCTGCCCTTGTCGAATTGGCCCGGGAGCAAGGCAAGAGCGGCCACGAGTTCCTGGGGGAGTTGGGGTCCACCGGCATCCAGTGTCCCATCACCCGAAGCGGCAACTCTCTCCAGGGCACCGTCCGGCTCCACGAAACCGGTTTCTCCACTCAAAGCGGCAGGGCCATCTTCCCCACCGGGGACTGGAACAACGTCAAGCCCTTCCAGGATGATTTTGCACCCCAGGATGACGAGCTCTGGGTCACCAACATGCGTGTCAACGAGCACTGGCAGTCCCAGTACGACGACCTGCGCATCTCCTATCGCTGGCAGATGTTTCCTGCCAACTTCCTCGAAATCCATCCCGACGACGCCCACGCCCGCGGCATTGAGAGCGGCGACATGGTGGCCGTGGAGAACGACCGGGTCCTCACTCAGACCGGAGGAAGGGCCAAGGGACGTTTCGAGGCCGTGGCCTACGTCACAGACCAGGTACGCCCCGGCGTGACATGCGGCTACTTCAACTTCAGGCAGGGACGTCTTGATACTGCCGTCAACAGTGTCTCACCCGGCCAGACGGATCCCATTAACAACCGCTATCGCTACAAGCTGGGGAAGGGCCGGGTTACGGGCATCGGTGTATCGGATGTGAGGGACCAGATCTCATTCCTGCCCCGAAACCTGGCATGAACCTGCGGCCCATTCTAACTAGGGAAGTAGATCAACTAACTGAACCAGAATTCGGGAGCCTGTGGCCCCCGCAAGGAAGGGTGGTCCCATCCGGTTGCCCCACCTTGGGTCGGTACCTAAATCGGGGATGGGCTGAAACAACCCGTTTCATAGCCGCCCTTGAGTCCCTTGTCCAAGCCTTATGCTGGCCCGCCGCCAGATAGGGATACCGGAGAACTGCGGTGTCTAGTGGGACAGCGTCCCATGTGGCCCGGTCCAGGCGGATGGGCCGGGATTTGGGAGATCCGACGGTGCAATGCTCCGGCAATCTCCCACGGGTCCGAAGTCAACTTATGCATGGAGGAAACTAATGCAAGGCTATTGTGTGAAGTGTCGTGAATCTCTAGAGATGAAAGGCACGGAACAGATCACCATGAAAAACGGTCGCCCTGCAACCCGGGGTGTATGCCCAGTCTGCGGGACCAAAATGTTCCGTATCGGAAAGCCCGGCTAGCCCTTCCCCGGCACAGAGTAAACGGGCGTCCACAGAACGGGTAGGCATAACACCGTACATGAGGGCCTTCGGGACATCATTCGGCTCTTCCGGGACTGCCGGATAGAACCCCATCGCACGGGTAGAGAGTCCCGAGGGGCCTTTCCAAGCCAGCTGTGGGCACCTACCTGATTCAGGTGCAATAGCATGCCTTCAGAGAGGAAGTCGATTTTGGAAGCACGGGAAATCGGAAGGCGAGCCGGTATTGCCGAGGCTCTCAAGGCCGGTAACGACTTTCTTGCGGGTTACGTAAGTACGCTCATCCGCAAGCTGGAGATGGCATGGACCGACGATTAGGGCAAACTGCATTCCTGTCGACTCTGATTGGAAACCAGGCAATTGGATCACAAGATTCGTTATCTAGCGACACCAGCGAACCACCCCCTTTGGCTCATAGACCCAGGTGCTCTGGTTTCAACTCACCATTCGGTTGCCGGAGCGTTGTATTGACTTACCGCTGGAATGAAGTCCTCCACGCTTGGGAGTTTTGTGCGTTCAATTCAGTAAGAGCGAGTGAATTGTTCTCCGTTTCCACCCTCCTGAACTGCGGTCGGCATTGAAAAAGTCTCTCTCCTGCATCAATTGACCACAGTGGAGCTAGGAATCGCAATGAACACGGAAATTCTCATAGACAAAAGCGTCTAACTGATTAAGAAGAAGCAGGAGTTATTGGGGCATTAGACCTGCAAGGGAAAGGGCGGTCGCCAAGAACGGCTTTGTTACAAAGTAGCGAATTGAAGGAAGGCGTGCGTTTGTGAATACGATGATGCCCTTGCGACATAAGAATGTCTTAATTCCCTTGGGGCTGGCATTATTCGCCGGTGGGGTCGTTCTGGCCCTAAGCTATTACCTCGTTAGCAATACCATCAGTCTATATTGCTCCTACGCCTGGGCGGCCCTTAGCGCATTGCTCGGAGGTGCGGCACTCTACGTCTTGGCTCTGTGCACAATCCCGCAGGACAACACCGGCGACTTGTGGTTTTCGATCGTGTACGCGGAGGACACGATGCAAGGCGGGCTAATCGGGGCCGCACTCTTGGGGATTCTCGCACTCCCCGCATGGATTCACTACGGCATAGTGCGGGCAAAAAAGCACTACGACGCTACCCACAATACTGATGGAATGATACGGCAATGGGCGGATTGAGAAATAGGATTTGGAGTGTGTTAACACGAATATGACCCCAATACAGAACTGCCATACACCAAATCGCAACAAGACCCAAAAGCCTATCTAGCACTGATTCGGTAAGCCGAAAGTGTTCATTCCTCCAGACATTTAGCGAGCCCAATGACCACCTGTAGGAAGAGGCATCACTGCAAATGCGACCTAATGAAGGTATCCCTCGAAGACAACGGCATCGAGAAGGGCGCAAGGGCTCGCCCACGGTGAGAGCCTGGCTTATCTCCAACTGCGTTTTTGTCATGCTCATGGGCGTCTTCGTCATGGGAGTGGGAGTGTTCGTCTACCTGTCCCTAGTGGAGTAAGCAATGCTCACGCGCGATGTGCCCCCCGAGTTCGTCACCCTCACAGCACATATTGCCGGCTCGGAGCTTTACGGCCAAAGGTCCGGGCCGACGGCGGTTGAGATGAATTCGAGTCCAGCACGCAACCCTCATCCGTATGGCCTTCTGGCAGATAAAAGGGAACCTCAAGCGTCACTACTGTGAAGAATGCAATCCAATGGACTAGAGAAGCACTTAGTCTGTTCAGGGCTATTACCGCGATCGTTCACAGCTTTCCTGTCGGGGTAGTGAATGTACTGGCCAGGTGAGGTACTGGAGGAAGAACAAGGTGGCAACAAAACAAGGAGAGTTTAGGCAACCCATTACCCAGGCGCTCTGCGAGCTGGGTGGAAGCGCAACCAGGGCACAAGTGTTGAGCCTGGTTGAGGGGATACTGATACACCGTTTGACGCCTGACGACTATAGATCATACAGCGGAGGTGAATTGGTCTGGCATAAGCGGGCATCGTGGGAGAGATTTGTGATGAAGCAGGACGGCCTGATTCGTAAAGATTCGCCGCTTGGTCGCTGGGAGTTGACGGAGGATGGCTTCAGGTTGTGTGAACATTCTCCTGAGAGTCACAAAAACCGCACAAGAGCCGAGGGTACGGAGCACTCCCATAGGAAGAATCTGACGGCTGCACATAGCTTCGAGTCCTTTGAGATCATCGATGGCAAATCCCCCGATATATTCGGTCTCAAGATTAGGTCGGCTGATGGTCAGACCCACACATGGTGGATGAGGGATACCGACCTTGCAAGAATGCACCACAGGATTCACTGGGCACTCAATCTGAGCAACAAGCAGCTCGATGAAATGGCGAGGACTGGGCCTTCATATTGCTGATTACGAAGTTATCGGAGACGCTGAATGTTCGACCTTAACGTAGACAAACCGACCGGGACTGCAATTCTCCATCTGGAAGACGCTCCAGACTTGCGTTGCAAGCGACAAGAGAAACCTCTCCGCTATGGCTACTGGCGTCAGTTCAGCACGAAAGGTGCGGCCCAGGCTCACTCCTCAGCCATGGGCATGGTGTTTAAGCAGTGTTTCGCTTGTTTCCCTGAAGAAAATGAAGTCATATAAGCCTGAAGCAGGCGTGTGTGCTGGGAAGAAGAGCGATAGCCATGACCAATTTAGCAGAAGGCCACGGCATCAAGAAAACGATCCTGGCAACCGCGGTTCTTGCCATTGCTCCCATGTTGTTCAGCTCCTGCGGTCCAGCCACGACGGCTGAGACCCATGAAGCAATCCAGGACGCTTGCTCTTACGAACATGAAAACCACGCACAAGTAATTCGATGCCACTGAACAAACCACTACAGATATGTATGGAGACTATGGCCCCTCTAAATGGGTTGAAGAGTCTCGCGTCAACGGTTTTGACTACCACATAATCACGTATGGCAACAGTGTCGCCATAGCCGAGCATGTCAACATATATGGTGTCTCACACTACGTTCGTGAAGGAAAAGGGGATGATGTTCAGTGGAGTCTCCCCGACAAGGATGCACCGTGGGACGAATGGGACACCATGATTAAGGAAGTAGAATTGATGGAATGGGGAAAAGAGCAAATAGCCACACGGTAAGTGCGTAAATCCGGTGAACTTTGAAGTGGGACTGGGGAAGGCTCCATCGGAACTCATCCAGAGCCAGCAGGCCAACACATGCAAGCTCTTGGGCTCTGCGAGTAAGGTGCAGACGAACCACTTACGGTGATGAAGGACCTGCAAGAGAAGGAATGGCCGCAAGGGCCGCTTGGGGGGAGATGATGGCAAAACAGCGTCTCAAGACGTTCATAGACTGTGCGCCATGCTACGCGGACATCCACTGCGACAAGACGTCCAGACAGCCTTTGTTCCAATGTTGCAATGGATTGTTAGCGATCCAAGAGTGAACGCCTCAACACCATTCTGCTTAACGATTGGCAGGTCATAGGTTGGGTTACGACATAATCCTACTCCGGAAGAGCATGGGAGGCCCGGCATCAAGGACACTAAGTTCGCCTTAGTGAATCCGACCCTCGTCGCAATCCTGCTAGCCTTAGTATTGGCCTGCAACATTGCAGAACCAGACCCCATGCTTGCTCAGGCACAGCTCGTACTGGAAAGGCATCGTGCCTTGTGGGTGCAAACTGGTTCATCTGACTACACGTATGAGTACCAAGTGCTCTGCGAGTGCTCATACAACCTCGATCAAGCAGTCAAGGTCACTATAAGTGACGGCGGCATCAAATCCGTGGTCTACGTGGAGTCCGGTATGGTCCCCACCCAGTGGGGAGGCGGTCCCGTTTACCACACCCCCGACAGTTTATTCGAAGTGATCCAGAGGGCCATCACTGCCAAGGCTGACCAGCTTGCAGTGAATTACAACAGTGAATTCGGGTACCCAATGAACATCGAGATTGACTACGACGTCAACGCGACAGATGATGAATATACGGCTACTGCCAACAATTACACACCTCGCTAGTAGGACCTTGTTTGCGTGCTCTTATACTTGATACGTCACGTTTTTTGGAGCCGCTTGAGACGTTGAGTGATATTTCGTGGGTCAGCCGCGAACTCTCGGCCGTGGGCAGGCACGTCGACCATGCCAGGTGTGTTGTCAACAACGATATGGGCTAGCTCATGAGTAATCGTGTTTTTGACATGCTTCCACGGCACTCTCTTCACGGCCTGCATCTGCGGCCGGATTGTACTGTACCCTGCCTCTCAGCATGCACCGGGGGATTGCATCTGGTCGTTGAATAGCAATAGGGGTGCATTTCTCCCAAGGATGCCACACAGTCTGTCCAGGCATTGTTGCGTTCTATCCTGCCGAGTAGGATTCGCTTTCTTTGGGTTTGCCGATCGCTGTAAAAACGGTTTCTGGTGCACTTAACACAAGCGCACCAGGCTGGATGTTCAGAGTCGGCCATGGTTATCCCTTCTCGTGGCGGTCCTTGCAGCACCGGCTGTCGTGCATCTAATCAGTATGCTTGACGATATGCATGCACCGCACAGGTAGCGAAACTTGAGCAAGTCATTGACTGTGCTCTCGGAGTCCATCACTACCTTGGTGATGTGAGCCATAGCTATATCAGGGCGCAGCTGCACCTAGAGCTAGCAAACTACCACTCAGCGGAGCACGGCGAGTACACGGCACGAAATAAGGTTCACGAAGGGTTGGAATGCGAGGTTATTGTGTAGGATGCTTATTCAAGCAGCACAACTACGTACAAACCTGGGAGGGCGCAGCTTGACCGAGTCGGGCCCCCACACTTACAGAAGCGTCCGGCCAGAGTTTCCTTTCCAGAAGTCAGCCGACTTCTAGGGACGCGCTCCACAAGGAGAAGGGATGGATACGAGCCGGAAGGGTTACGTTTACGACCTGACCGGGAGCCAGGTCGACCGGAGCGGTCGGCCCTAGCGTAGTCCCGTTTGAGAGGTGTACTTCAACCCGTACCCGGTGCAGCATGGTCTCCCTGATGTTTTGAACCGTACCTGTGAAGGCGCCGGTGGCGAAGTCGTAGGACAGGACCAGCTGTGCACCTTCGACGTGATATTGGACTGTATCTATGAGGGCTAGGTCGGGAAGGGGGGTTGGTCCATCAGTTAGGGGCGAATACACGTAGTAGCCCCCGGACTCTGTGGTGCTGCTACAGCCGGTGAGGACTAGGACAAGCACCAATGGGAGGATGCACGTCCTCTTCACTTTGCCACGGGCTTCCCATCCCGCCACGTGCATTTCCGAGAGAAATAGTCCATGCCTTCCGCCATCTCATCAAAGTCATCGGAGTAGTTGGCTTTCCTGGAAGCCTCCTCGCATCCGCCGTCGGGGTTGCAGGTCGCGATGGCGAACGCCAGAAATGCTATCAGGGCAAGGCCCACGAGAAAAACAACGACTCGGTACACGGCTACATGGCCCTTTCCCTCAGAACAGACATGAATACTATTGCACCGAAGACTGAACAATCCATTAGCGGCCTCCTGGACCAGAGAAGACTACTCCTGTGAACCAACCCTCTTCACAGGTATCGGTTGTACGGGTGCACCTCATCTCAGGCGTATAGCTACCGTTAAGAACTCCTGCGGTGCGATGGACGAGAACGAAGTTGTAGCCCGATATTAGGACAATCGGCTCCTGTCCGCTGCACCTGTCATCATCTTCACAGACAAGCCGCACCTCTACATCTTGGCTGACCCAAATACACCACAAACCTAGGCCTGCGGCATCTCCATGTCGGTACCAATTTGCAGATAGAGGGTAGCGTATGGAAGTGTAGGACTCGATGACAGGCTTGAACACTGGCCGGGGGAACTCCATAGGCCAAAAACTTCTTCGATCGAACCCACCCCACTCGTCAACCCAGATACCCAATTGTGTTGGAGGAATTTCCGGGAGCGTCCCGGCCTTGCACCCTTGCTCAAAGCGTTCAAGTGAGTTCCATTTCATTACGCGCAGGTACCAATTGGGCTCCTCGTATTGCTCGAACTGTGGCAGCAGTGCTTTCCAGTCTCTCGGCGGTACGGGTGTAGGTGTGGGTACAGGCGTCGCCGTCGGCAACGGCGTGGGTGTAGGAGGTCTAGGTGTAGGTGTGGGGACAGGTATGGAAATCGGAGTGCCTTTAGCCTGCTTCCTTTGTCTCAAGAACTCCTCCGTGGAAAGCCATTGAGGCGTAGGTGTAGGCGTTACCGTCGCTAGTGGGGGGTATAGTATAGGTGTTATCGGCACCAGCGGAGGCGTTGGTGTGGGGCGTAGACTACGCGCTGTAGCTGTACTCCAGTAACTCTTTGCAGTTGCGACTATATCTTTCCCGCTATCTGGTGTTTGTGGAGTAGTGGGTGCCGGGTCACAGGCAAGAGCAATCATCAGCGCAAGGACTAGGATCCCTACGCCCAGCGTCACACCCATTCTCTTTCTTTCCATGTCCCTAACCCATAGGATCACATATTTTGCAGAAGCGCAATTTGCCCGCGTTCCCACTTATGTGCTCTAGCATGTAGTTCAACGCCTCAGAACGGGTCTGAAATTCTGCCCAATGGCCGTCCTTCGGCTTCTTCTCTCGGGGCTGACAATGATAGTTGTCGTTTACCGTGTGAAGCTTTACGTGAGTTGGTCTATCCACGTTGACTCGATAATTGTTCATGATTTCTGCTTCCTCCACCTCTGGCAAACTGGATGTCTGATCTGCATTGCTATCGTTTTTCGTTGCTCTGCTAGTAGAAATACACCCGGTCCAGATCCTGCAATGCAGGGCGTTAAACCGGCGCACCCATGTGGCAATTCCCACTTTCCGCTAAACCTAAAACACAAGGTGCTTCAGCCGGAGACCAGTTGCATCCGTGAGCTTGCGTTTGGTTGTTAGGACCGCCGCAACGTCTATTCGGTCTACTCCTTCGCATCCCTGAACAATGTCCTCAAAGTCCACAATAAACTCTTTGTCGCCCAAGGACCTTGCGCGAGCTGCGCGTTCAAGCGTGAACGTGTACACCCGGGCCGAATCTCCGCGTCCCATAATCTACCCTTTGCTGACTTCAAGTCTCAGTGATCAATTCTGCATTAAATATGCACTAATCAATGCTGAGTGCATTATCGATACATGTCGCATATGAGCCATTGTATAATAGGCTCTCGGTGCAGGTGGAGGTTGAAGAGTTGAGGCCCGCCTGTTGCATACGAGAAAAGACCTGGTGGTCGCCGAAGGGCGGCCCATAGATGCGCCGAAACATCGGAGACTGAAACGGCAAGCTGTGGCATTCAAGGAGCGGCCAATCACGCGAAGGACCTTGGACAATCGCAAAAGGTAGGTAGGGATTTGAAGCCTAGAACCAAGAAGGAGGGTAGGAAGGGTCGCAGGTTTCGCCAAAGACGCCATAGCTTGAAGACCCCCATTCAGCGCTTCTGCACCTCGAAGAAAGCCTATGACACCATGGAAGAGGCCGAAGAACTGGCAGAACAGCTGCTGAACCGGCTAGTCTATTTTTCGGATTCAAAAGTTCCATCCCCATACCTGTGTAGGCGTTGCAACAAATACCACGTAGGCCATGCGGCCCAAAGAGCGGACTGTCTAAGGCCATGTTCCAACCCACCCCCAAGAAGTAGGACCACAAGGGTCTTCGGCCCTTAATGACCTTTGTTGGGATACTCCTGATAGTAGGCTCAGTGCTAGGCTCGCTGGAGTGGTGAGTTGTAGGGAGCAGGTTCGGGTCTGATGCTTCCCGTTGCATCTTCTTGCTGTGGACCCTGATGCTGGGAATGGGCGTCGCGGCCCTCTGCGGCATAGAGTTATGAATGGAAAATACTGTATTTCAATCCCCAAGAGAGCCTGGACACAGGCAACCGGCAGCCTGTTTCCATGGATCAGGCAGAGTTGTGCCCGCGGACACCGAGATTGTCATCTAAGGGGTCAAACCCCACTTTCGGAAAAGAAGCCTAGAAAGACACCCCCGGTCCTTCACGTGTACGTCGTGAAGTGCATGGATGTGGTGGGGTCGTATGTCCACCGTGGATCCGCACATCTCCCATTGGTGCGCTAGGAGCTGTTTGCCAAGTTCATCGCGGTCAGTCCTGAATTGCCGAGGTTATTGGTCTGCTAGGACAGCCCACCCATTCCGCTTCAAAGGTATGCTGCCGAATTGCGCCGCCTTTGGACGATTCCCATTGCCCTGCTCCTTGGAGGCTTTAAGGCAAATTCGTTCCCCACGGGTGGGTAATCCCCTACTCTCTTCAGCGTCATCGCACCAAGACTCGACAGGCTATGGCTTAGCCATGCGATAGCCGACTCGAGGTTCGGTAAATACATACTTCGGATCGTTTGCGTCGTCACCGAGCTTGCGGCGCAGGTTCTTCACCGTGGCGCGAAGCAACTCCCCTTCTCCCGAGTACATCTGACCCCAAACCCTACGCAATAGCTGGTCACGGGTCAATGTGCGTCCGGCGCTGGTGGAAAGCTCGAAGAGCAGCTTGTATTCGGTTGCGGACAGGTGTACTGCACCGTCCGAGGTGGAGACGGTGCGGTTGACGTAGTCGATAGTTAGGTCTTGCAGCCGGAAGGGCTGACGGGGCACGTCCGCATCAGGCGCCTTGCGCTTCCTCAGGGACGATTCGATTCTCGCCAACAGCTCAGTCGAAGAGAAGGGCTTTATCATGTAGTCGTCGGCCCCCATGGTAAGGGCCTTTACTACGTTTTCCTCCTGGTCGTTGGCCGACAGGAAAATGATTGGCACCTCTGACACCCTTCGGATACGTTCCATCAGCTCGAATCCACTGGTGCCGGGCAGCATCAAGTCCAGTAAGACGAGATTGGGCTGTTCCATTTCCAGCAAGTGCATCATTTCATCCGGGTCGGCTGTCCCGAACAGTTTGTATCCATGATCAGATAGAATGTTTCGGAGGAGCCACAGTACCTGTGGCTCGTCGTCTACCGCCAGGACCCGATGCTGTTCGGCTGGCGCTGCTGCAAAGTCCTTGCTGGAAGATTGCTGAGATGTGTCAGAGACTTCGGGGATCGTGAAGGTAATCCGAGTTCCCTGATTCTCCCCCTCGCTCTCTGCCCAGATGCGGCCCCCATGCGCCTCGATTATGCCCTTGCAGATGGCGAGTCCCAGACCCTCGCCTGCGATCTCACGCCCCTTCTCGCCGCCCCCTATCCGAGAGAACTTTTTGAACAGCCTCGCCAACTCATTCGAAGGCACTCCCCTGCCTTCATCAACTACGGAAATGGATACGTAGACTCCGTCCCGTGATCCGGTCACCCCGATCGTAGAGCCTTCCGGCGAGTACTTGGATGCGTTGGACAACAGATTGTCCATCACCTGAGTCACACGACGCTTATCTGCTGAGACCTGAGGCAGGTCGGGGTCAAGGCCTATCTCAACTTTGTTCCGTGCCCCGCGACGCAGGAAGGCCGACTTCGCTTCTTCGACTAGTGTCCCCACATCTGTGGGCCTGGGAGTTACAGACAGGGCTCCAGCTTCTATCCTTGTCATGTCAAGAAGGTTGTTGACCAGTCCACGGAGGCGGTCGCACTGCTCGTCTATCATTCGGAAGTACTGGATTACCTCGGAGGTGTCCATCGGGTCGGAACTGCCAAGCACAACACTCGTGCAGCCCTTGATGGTGGTCAACGGCGTTCGCAACTCATGACTCACCATGGCCAGGAACTCGTTGCGCAGGCGTTCGACCTCCTCCAGCGTCGTCATGTCTTGCACAACGGCGACAGCAGACACTATTCCTCCACCGTCCGAGTAGATGGGCGTTGCATTTACGAGAGTGGTCACCCTTCGGCCTCCCGGCAGGTCGACGAGGATCTCCTCTGCCCGTATGACCTCGCCGCGGTCCAGGGCTCTCGCCAGTGGTCGCTCGTGGCCTTCGTACTTCTTCCCGTCCGTCCGGCGGTAGATGGCCACCTGGTGATAATCGACGAGCTTTGAGCCGGGCTCAGGCGACATTCCCAGGATGCGTTCCGCCTCCCGGTTGACCCTCGCGAAGGTTCTGGTGGCAGCGTCCACCACCATGACACCCACTGGTGATGACTCCACCAACGCGTCCAACCGTCGCCTCTCGGTCTCCATTTCATTCCTGACGCGCCGCTCCTCTTGGTGTCTGAGCGCATTACCGATGGCGATTGCCGCCTGCGATGCGAACATGACCAGAGTCTCTTCGTCCTCCTCCGAGAATTCTTCTCCTCCCTCCTTCTCGGTGAGGTAGATGTTGCCCACGGGTTCGCCCAGGTGACGGATTGGTGTCCCCAGGAAGGTACGCATCGGGAGATGGTTCTCGGGAAAGCCGACGGACCGGGGGTGCCGGGTGAGGTCTGCGAGTCGCACCGGCTCTCGAACCTCGTTGAGGTATCCGAGGATGCCCAGCCCCTGAGGAAGGGAACCCAACTGCCGACGCTCCTGAGGAGTAATGCCGGAGGTGATGAAGTCCCGTACCCGCCCGGAGTTGTCGAACACCGCTACGGCGCCGTACCTCGCATTGGTCAATGAACGAGCGCCGTCTACAACCTCATGAAGGACGGCGGCGGGGTCGAGGCTCTCGGTGATGCGAAGGCTGACCTCGTTCATCCTGGCGATGCGGGCGCGCAGGGCCTCAATTTCTTGTGCTGCCGAGTCGTCCGCCATGGATGATGTCCTCTGCCGCTCTTCCACAACTCACAGGCTAGGTGCGGGATGCATTCATACGGCATTTTATCATGGAGAAGCCTCGTGAAAGGTCTTTCACGGAAACACCCCCAATTTCTCATGGATTTTTTCATGGGTAGAGGATTGAATTTCACGGATATTTCACATGTCTTCCCTAATATGAGGGGTATCGGGGCTAGAAAGAGCTTATTGGGCAACGCAGGGTCTGCCGAACAAGGAAGGAGATTCGAAATGGTTAGACTAACGCATCGAGTACCGCTTGTAGTGTTCTCAATGGTCGTCTTGGCGCTCCTGGGCACCCTAGCGACAGTGCAGGTCGTATTCGCTCACGAATATGACCCAAAATTCCGTTGGTACAGTTCAAGTGTCACGGTCAAAGACACGACCAAGAGGTATTCCAAGGAAATTGACACTGCCGTTTTCGAGTACAACAACTACACGGACATGACGTGGTCGGAATCATCCTCCGGCGATATGGTCTTCAAGGAAATGAACTTCGGGCGTACAGGGTGGATCGCAGGAGCAGTGTCCGAGCGTCCAGTCAACCAAGGCACGGTCGGGTGCATGGCCTATCCCGGCTTGACCATAACGGGTGACTGCAACGACCACGACGCAAAGGCGCGGCGGGCTACAATCTACCTGAACACTCATTACAAGACTGAGCTTGATCTTGAGATAGACAATGTGGTGATCCATGAGCCCGGTCATGCGATAGGAATGGCCCATACGGAATGCACCGACGTAAGCGTCATGAAACCTGGAGGCTGCGGAAATTCACACATAATCCTTAAACCACACGACAAACTTCACATCAACTCGTGGTGCTAAGCGAGTCTTCCGGCCGATTCGACCGATAGTGGCCCACACAGAAAGGTTGAAAACAATGACATATCGCTGGTTCCTTTCAGTGCAACGGACGGCCTTGACGCTGCTGGCAATTGGCGTAGTAGCAGGGGGCGTTCTGGCCCAGGGATGCGCCGGTGACGAAGAGGACCCATTGGCTACGTTTCAGAGCAACATGATGATTTACGAAAGAAACACGGCAGGCTCCTGGATACCTGCGCCGAGTACGCTGGAAGACTTGCTCGACAAGTCTGAGGTTATAGTGATCGGCAAGGTCACATCGATACAGGCCACCGGTAACTTGAAGTCCTACAACGAAGCCGACAACGTCCGCCTTGAGCAATGGCTCGATAAGGTGGAGGAAGACACGGGAACAAGGCCCCCGGCCGGCTACCCGCCCTATACCGACTTCCTGGTTGAGATTGAAAAGATCATCCTGAACAACGGCAAGCTGAGCGTCGGGGAGCCCCTCGTGCTACGAATGCTGGGAAAAGCAGACAGCACCCCCCCGGCAGAGGGGAACCCTGTTCGTCTGAGGTTGCTGAACGATGGTGAAACGCGCCTGTTTACGCTAGGGCGCAATCCTGACGGGACCTATGGGCTGTACGGTTGGTGGAGTCATTTCGTCATCGATGGCAACAAGGTGACGTTCTCGGACGACCTTAGAACCCCGATTCACTTCACGGACAAGGTGGCCCCGACGGACTTCATCAAAGCTCTGGAAGATGCAGTCGCCGCGCGAAGCGAGTCGTAGGGCAAGGATTGCGACTAAAGCCCAGACGTGGTGTGGAACAGATCTCAAGACATTGCCTCGTCCGTGTAGGGAGACCATGGTCCCGACTCCCGGTGTGAGACCACAACAAGTACCCCTTTGGCTGGGATTTACTCCCCTGCCCTGCGGCAACCTGGTGGTCCAATGGCCCTGATGACGTATACATTCAGAAGGAGAGATCCTTCGGCCGCGGATTCATACCCAATTCTGCTCACTGGCACAGGGCCAAATTCCGAGGGTATCCTCAGGACTTTGACAACGAATGTGTGCGCACAGGCATTCCGCCTGTCACAGCATGGAGATGTGAAGGTGCCCGCGAATATATGGACGATTGATTTGCTGCAAATGGTAGAGGATATGATGACTGTCCCACAGGAGGACTCCGTGAGAATCATCTTAGCGTTGATGCTGGTCGTCACAGTTTGAGCCTGTAGCTCTGGGCCAGAGATTCCCACCCAGGAGGAGACCCGTGTGTGATTCATCGGCATCATGAACGAGCAGGGCACGATAACCAGGCGGTGCACTCACCACCCCGCATGGCACGAGAGGCCCCAGACTGAAGAGGAGAGGCAGCAGCTCCTCGCAGACCTGGAAATCATGCAGAGCATGGGCCAGGCTGCGGTCGACGAGGGGGTGGATGTCATGGTCACCGACTACGGGGAGTACCTGATGACGTTTCATGAGGAGATCAGCGAGAAGGCATGGCGGGTGATCTGGCCGGAGGTCGAGGCCTACAAGGTAGTAGCGGAGCGTCGCTTGCAGGAGAACAGGGTGGAGGCCGATAAGCTCGGATGCATCCAAGTCCGCAGCGCCGGGGAGGTTAAGGAGTGGTTCGACCAGACCTGGTCGGACTACGACCAGATGACGGCCGGCTGCACTGAAGAGCAGACCGAAGAGGCCCTGATAGATGAGAGTGGGACCCTGAACCGCACGACGGTATACGACTTGGCAAGGATCGATATGTGGCAAGCTGCGACGGATGCGGGCGTGACTTTCGCGGAGCGGGATTTTGACAACGGGGAGCCGACGCTGGGCTTTGATCAGCACGCCGACCTGAACTATGAACCATGGCGCACCATCGCCCCTGAGGTGGAGGCATTTATCGAGGCGACCGAGGACCTGATGGTGTATGAACGGGAGCGCTTCGCCGGGGTCGGATGCTTACGGGAGCCGCCACGTTGAGTGATAGAAAACTACTGGTTGGAGGGGGCGTGGTGGCCCTACTTCTCACCACCGCCCTGGCTGTCTTCTTCCTCCTAATCCCCCTGATCAGCCCGGAGTCGAGAACCACCTGGGCTCAGGCCGGATTGCTCTGCGGCATGGCTTCGGTGGGTATTGTCTCTTCTGGCGTAACCCTTCAATCCGCACGGTACGGTGGGAGGTGGGGATGGTTAGGATTTGTACTCAGTATAGTCTACCTAGTAGGGCCCTGGATGACTCCCTACTTTATCGGGGTCATCCATTGGATCATTGGTCCGGCCGGGTTCGTGTTCGCTCTTGCCATGGCAAACACGCTGTCCCGGAGACCGCGGAAATGATAATTGTGGTGCTGAACACGAGAGATATCGAGCTGTAGCGTTGAGAGGACGCGGGTACAGAAGCTTCTCTGTTGGCTTGCCTTGTAATCGGGGGCGGCATCTAGTTGTTCGTAGTCGTATGTTTGACTTTGGCCCTGGTGAAGATGTGGGAGGCCGAGACGATGCACAGATGATCTCAATCTCTTCGATAGTTGTCTATTTCGACCTCGACTACGAAGGTGGGTAGAGGGGGAACCAAGATGTTGCCTGTGGGAACCTGGGTTGATTCTCATTTGTGTGGTGTCCCGACCGCAACTTCACTTCACTGTTCTCAAAATAACTTCTGGGTAGATGCTAAATACCAGGCATTCTCTGACTACCCAATAAAGTTGCCTGCCCTCGACACATAGCAGAAGCCAGATCGGATGCCAAGCCAATCGTCGTAGGGGCATCCCAAGCCTCCAGCGAGCCTTCGAGAAGTTCTTGTAGCTACTGCAGCTTGTCTCGAATTTCTTTAGGTAGCATTGCGCCGACACCAGCATGCGCTCCCGTCAAATGATGATGCACCCCCACCGTACAGACGGGGCCGCACCTTAATTCTGCCCCGCGTACCCTCGTCGTGTGCAGCTCCTGCCCGACACTGTCATCCCTCGGCAAGTTCCTTTTACTCAACCACCGAGTCCCGCCGTGTTAACAATGCGAAACAGCCCCTCTCGACTACCTGAGTCGCCGACACCTGGACCGTTCCTTGTAACCGGCGCGGAAGGCGGACCCCACCTTTGCGCCCCGGGCCACCCGGCCGACCGTCCGTAAAGCGCTGCCTCCCTCTCCACGGCCAGGCCTGCCCCTCGCACTACCATCCCTTATCATTCGCCCTTCCGCCAGCCCTGCACCTTCTTCTCGACGGTCATGACCCTCCTCCTCTGCAGGCATCCTGTGAAACAGTACCCTGTGCAGCCTTCTGAGGGCACCCGGTGATCGACGTTGAGAGCCGTTCATGATCTGGGAGAGATGGCCTGAGCCGACAGAGGCCTGCTGGGCGGCAAGATGCAGGTGCCCGACACTGTATCGCGGGTACGACCTGTGAAGAGTCTTTCACGGAAATCCCCCTGTTTTTCACGAATTCTTTCACGGATGGAGGGTTGTTTTTCACGATAGTTTCACATCAGGAGTATATGGTGGGAGGCATGACGGGTAACAGGAGTCCTGAAATGGCCAAGCTGCCGATCCAAGGTACAACGCGATGCATCTGTTGTGACACCTGCGAGTCGGGGGTGGGATAGGGGCCCGGTCCGTACTCCACTCCCGGCGTGTCAGGGGCGGCCGGGCCGCGTAACGGGTCCCACTGTCCGATGGATAGCTGAGCAAGGAGGAGAATAATGAAAAGGAAACGAGTCATAGTTCCGCTGGTTCTTGGCATCGTGGGACTGATAGCTTTCTCGGGCATCCGGTGGCGGCTACGCCAGGCAGCCTGAGAGTGAGCATTCCCCGGCGGTGGTTTCCAGCACCGCCGGGCAGGGGGGTATGGAAGTTGTGGTAGGGCAGCGGGACGAGTCCTGCTGCCCTACGATAGCTCAGCAATTAGTTGAGACGATTGCTTTTACACTGGAGCCTATGACGCAGGACCCTGCGGCAACCCCCAGACAGGAAAGGAAGTCCAGGAGACCCAAGAGGTGCAGGGGATTATCGATAGGTTGGAGAGTATGGCAGATCCGCGTCAGGCATTCTCTCAACCGATGCCTTTGGGGCAAGAGTCATTCAAGAAATTCTCAAGAGTGGTGACCGTTGAGGCCACTACAAGGAGCCGGGCAAACGAATGAGGCTCGACGAGCTACGCCAGATGATCGAATTCCTGGGCCCGGATTTCCGCGTCCGCTTCCTCGGGCGGAAGGCGCGAGGGTAGATGACCGTCAAAGCCGGCGTTGCGGACCCGGACCTGTATGCCACCTATACGGTGTCGGCGAACGATGATAATTGGTCGACGGTCGAGGCGATTCCCGAGGGGATACCCCACTCCGACGGGCTGAGGGACGTACGGATAGCGTAAACGTTGGGGAAGCAGGGGAACTGGTCACCCGCTTCCCTTCTTCTGGTTTTGTTGCAAATTAGCATATTCCACTTTAGCTTGCCTGCTCCGGTTCGGGCATCGTGACATAGAGCAGAGAAAGCGCGCCCGCAATAGCTTCAAAAAACAGCGCAACCAACGCAGCCCCTGGTATCCACAACCAATCGTTGTATGATCGGCTCTCCCAGACCCAAGAGGCAACTATGCTAAGCGGTGTTGCTGGCATCGCCAAGACCAGTCCAATAACCAGCCCCTATGCTCCCATCGTCTCTTCTTCCACGTAGTCGCGCCCCAGCCTGCGGCAGCAGGAAGGCTTATCGGTATGAGGATATGTGTTAGAAACTCTAGGACGACACCGGCAAACCAATGGTCGGGCAGGAGGTATGGCAAGGCTGATACGCCCATCCCTGAAACATGCTAGCTAAGGAGCATCGGGGTATCCTAGGCCCCCCATACGCTATTTTGCAACAAAGCCGTTTGATCTATTCCATACGTCTGCGGAATAAGGTGAAGTAGCCGACCCCTACCACGATCAGCACATCTGGGATCATGACGGCCAGGAGGCTTCCCGTAGGGAAGCCGTCGGCCTCGTCTGCCGGCTCTACAGTCTCCGGTGCCGCCGTGGGTGCGGAGGTCAAGGAGCGGGCGGAGTCGAGGACGCCTCTGGAGCACGGTGTCGAAGTCCAGGCTCTCGTTGATGTGCCGACTGGCCTCGTTCAGGCGAGACAGGCGTTCCCGCAGCGCTTCGATCTCCCGGTACACCTGATGTGATGGCGCGATGTCTTTCCTCCCGTCCTGGGTGCGGGCCGTGCCTGCGCACAGCCGCAAAACGCCAAGAATTCAGATGGGAGTATACACGCAACTATATAAGAACAATAGCAAACGATACGTACATGATAGAGATAGCCTGTTACAGTTTCGTAGGGTTTCTTTGTGCCCAGTCTGACCGGAGTGCAAGGATTGGATGAACCGCTCCACCGGTGGCCGGGATTGGCACATTCACCATGACCGATAAAGGGCACGGTTGTTGGTTGGGCAGGGGAATTACATACAATCCTATCCATACGCTATGAGGTCAGCGTACTGCAACCGCTTTAGGAAGGCCATGAGATTGGCCGGCATCATATTGATAGTCGGCGCCACAGTGGGCGCTGTTGTGTGGCCTGGCATAAGGCGGAGCTTTGAGTTGGAGACTCTGAGGGCAACAGCCCTTATATGGCTCATGATGCTCTTGGTGGGTATTACCCTAATCGACCGTGCGTAACATCGTATATGACTCCCAGAGATTTGGCTTTTTCGGCATGGTAGTAGGCGCAATGCACTTCTTGGCAAACAGGTGGCGGCGCATAGGGACCAAGCTCTACTTGGCTCTGGGCTTTGCCGTCGCACTGACACTGATATCGGGTGGGGTGGCGGTCTACTACTTCGAACAGAGCGGCGACCACAACTACGATCTCCAGTCCGAGACCGTTCCCGCATTAGAGTCGTCGTGGGTAGCAGCCCGTGAGGCGGAACGGCTCAGAATCCTAGGCTTGGAAGTTGTGGCGGATGCGGAGTCAGGGTTCCACCAACAGGACAGCCAGGACCTCTCCACTACCCTCGGACGGCTGGAAGCGGCGCTCAACCGGGTTAGTGGCGTCCCCGCCCTTGCTAATGATGCCCAATCAGTGAGCGACGCCGCCTACAACCTTGCGGGCGTTATAGACGACCTTGTCGTGACCCGAGAGGCGCTCCTGGCCACCGACGCCTCGGCGCAGGAGGTCAGGCTTCAGCTGGCCGCCATGTCTTCGGATGTAGGCGAATCGGAGACGGCATTATCCGTGCTACGACAGGCGCTGGAAGCTCGGGAGGAAGCCGAACTAGGCTCGGCTTTTGACGAATTCTCGGAGATCCATGCCACCGGCATAGACCCGGAGGTTTCGGCCCTTGGAGGCGGCACGGGGGTCTTCTACATACGGGGGCAGCAGTTAGTCCTGACGCAGAACATAAGGGATCTCGCGGTGTCCTTTGATCGGTCCAGCGAAGGACTTCAGTCCTCCGTTACCGCACTCCTGGAGGCATCCGGCGCCGAGTCCTCCGAAGCCCTGGGCCTCGCCATAAGCAGCTTCGACGAAGGTCGCACCTTGCTGGCAGGTATCAGCGTGATAAGCGTCATAGCTGCCACGCTGGCCGCCTGGATATGGGTAGGGAACGGCATGGTCCGCAGGCTTTCCCGAATGTCTGAGCGGATGCGGAACATGGCCGACGGAGACCTGGAAACGCCGGTGCCGGAAGTGAGTCGGGACGAGATAGGAGAATTGGCGGGCGCACTAGAAGTCTTCCGGCAGCAGGCCCTGGAAGTGCAGCGCCTGAACTTGGTGGAAAAACTCTACGAAGATCTGCGGGTGGCGAATGACGAGCTCAAGCGCCTCCAGGCCCGACTCGTAGCCCAGGAGAAGCTTGCCGCTCTCGGAGAGCTCGTGTCGGGCGTCGCCCACGAAATTAGCAATCCGCTGAACTTCGTCAACAACTTTTCTGAGGGTTCACTGGAGCTTTACAGCGAACTGACGGAAATGTTGGACAACTACAAGGACAGGATGTCCGAGGACGACTCCGCGCTGCTTGACGATATAACGGAAGAGATAAACAGCAGCCTGAAGCGGGTGCTGACCAACGGGGGCCGTGCACTGGCGATTGTGGAGAGGATGCGCGGATTCGGCGAGATTGGTGGAAATGCAGCCCTCGTTGATCTGAATGATACGTTGCGAGAAGCAGTACTTTCAGGATGCGACACACTCAACGCTGAGTGGGAAGACTTTTCCGTAGAGCCTTCCTTCGACCTGGACCCGACAGTGGGTGAGACGACCCTGGTGGAAAGAGACTTCGGCGAGGCAATCCTCAATCTGGTTTCGAATGCATACCTTGCAATGCATGATAAGAGCAGCAACACCGAGGGTTACGAACCCACATTGTCGATTGCCACGCGGCGCGTGGAAGATTCAGTTGAAATACGGTTGCGGGACAACGGGCCGGGAATACCGGATGAGATCCTTGGCCGTATATTCAACCCGTTCTTCTCCACCCGAGACGGAGCTGTGGGAGCAGGACTTGGCCTCCCGCTTGCGGCGGACGTGGCCCGCAGATACGGTGGCGATCTATCGGTAAACACGGAACCCGGGGAATATGCAGAGTTCGTAATGACACTGCAGCTGGTTGTCGAAGACGCCGTCGAAGCCGGAGTACAAGACCACTTTGGGCAAGAGCCCACCTAAAGAGTCGCTGCCACTTCAACGCCCCCGTCTATCGAACCTGATTAGCGCCTCCGGAATATCAAGTAGGAGAAGACGCCGACGGCAAAGGCGCTGACAACCGCCTGAATTACTATCAGTGTAATGCGTCTGCGCGGGGTGGAGGCTATGCCTCCCAAAGTGTTGCGAAGTCTTGGTATGGCCTCCCCTATGACCGGGACGGCTGGCTGCTCTAGTTCTTCCAACTCTGATTGGGGCGTTACCCCTGTGGCGGAGGCTGATGTAGGAGTGGGTACGGCGGTCGGCGCGGGCGCGGGGGTAGAGGTGGGGATGGGAACAGGCGTGGGGACGGGTGTAGGTGTCGGGGTTGGCGTGGGTGTTGCCGTCGGAGTTGGAGTGGGTGTGGGTGTCGGGGTTGGTGAGGGTGTAGGCGTAGGGACGGGTGTAGGTGTCGGGGTTGGCGTGGGTGTAGGTGTCGGGGTTGGCGTAGGTGTAGGCGTCGGGGTTGGCGTAGGTGTAGGCGTAGGGAGGGGGATTGCCGTGGGTGCCGGGCGTGGCGTAGGAGTGGGTATTGGACGGGGTGCGAGGCGAGGCGTGGGCGTGGCATCTGGAACAGGCGTCGAGGTAGGGGTGGGTGTAGATGTGGGGGGTGGCACAGAGGATGTCGTGTCGTCGTCCCGATTACCAACGTAGAAGTAGTGATAGTGTTCCTCTTCCCCTGTATTGTGGCCCATATAGCACTGTCGCCTGCCATGGTCGTGATACTCCCATCCTCTGGCATGGGAATGTCCAGACTCAATGCAGTCCCCGGGCCCGAACACGTCTTCGGCGCGTGACTCAAGGCCGCTCCCCATGACAACTAGAACCATGACAATAACTAGGCCGCCCAAAAGAAATTTTAAAGACCCTGATCGCGATATCAATCTCAGGGCTTTGTGTAAGCGCGCCTGCTGATCCCCACGTCCTAGTCGCAAGTCAGTCTTTCTCTAGCCCACTCCCCAATATTAAATGGAACCCTTCGAATGTACGGTTTGGCGACGTTGCCATGAGCCGCACCGGAAAACGGGACAATGCGGCTACTTCTCAGCCCTCTCGAAGATCAACACCTGCTCACCCTCGCTATGCAGCTTGAGTTGTTCCCCCGAGATCCCGAATCGGTCCACTGTCGCCAACAAGTCCTGCATCCGTTGTTCCTGACGGTACAGCGCCTGGGACAGGCAGCCCGCTTCCGTCCACGACAGGTCGTCAAGGTGCAGCTCCGAACCCCGCACGCTGTATCTCGCCGAGTAAGAGTTGCAGGCCGTCAACCCCTTCATATCCCCATCGGTGGTGAACTCGGCGGTTGCGTCGCCGTCCACCACCTCGGCGGGAGCGTCGGCATTGCCCAATGCGACCAGCCGCCACTCCGTACCGGCCAACGGGTCCACTTCGCTGCCACAGGCAACCAGGAGCAACATGAAGCCAAGTAGAAACCAGCGCATCCTTCTTTTCCCTTCGTGCGGAGACCTTCGCCTGTTTGCCTACTCGTCGCGGCTCCAGCCCCCCGAAGTCCGACCCGATGCCCCCGTTCTCCGGGTTGTTGTACACATAGGACACCCACTTGTCGTCATCCGTAGCCGACGGCATTGCAGGCCCGAACTCGTAACCGTTGGCGTCGGTCCTCACCCAGCCATTCAGGTCCAGGCGTTCAGGCCAGTGAATTCCCAAGTGAATTCGTTGTCCATGGGGTGAGGCGGGGCATGTGTTTCGGGGAGAGGAGACACGCATACCAAGAAAAACTATACCAACCAAGCCATATCGTGTACGTATTGTTTGCAATCTGTTTTGTATAGCCAGGTGTATACTCCCACTTGAATTTTTGGCGTTTTGCGGCTGTGCGCAGGCACGGCCCGCGCCTTAGGACGGGAGGAAAGACATGGCACCATCAGACCAGCCGTACCAGGAGATCGAGGCCCTGCGGGAACGCCTGTCGCGCCTGAGCGAGGCCAGCCGGCGCATCAATGAGAGCCTGGAATTCGACACCGTCCTCCAGGGCGTCCTCGACTCCGCCCGCTCCCTGACCTCGGCCCGCTATGGCGTGATGACGCTCCTGGGCGAAGGGGGACTGGTGCAGGACTTCCTGTCATCCGGCCTGAAGACGGAGGAGTCTGAGCGGCTATGGCTGATGCCCGATGGACTGCGCATCTTCCAGGTACTTACCGGCATCTCCGAACCCATGAGGGTACCCGACCTGGCGCAGTACATTCATTCCATGGGCTTCATGGATTTCACCATCCCTATGCCTGTGAGCGTCTTCCGCTTCATGGCGGCCCCGATGTTCCACCGGGGCGTGCGGGTAGGCCACGTCTTTGTGGGCGACAGGGAGGACGGGGAGGAGTTCACCAGGGAAGACGAGGAGACCCTGGTGATGTTCGCCTCCCAGGCCGCGTTGGTCATCGCCAACGCCCGCACCCACCGGGAGGAGCGGCAGGCCCGGGCTGACCTGGAAACCCTGGTGAACACCTCGCCGGTGGGCGTCGTCGTCTTCGATACACAGACAGGAGAGATGACCTCCTTCAACCGGGAGGCCATGCGCATCATGGACGGCCTGCGGGACGAGGAGCAGCGTGCGGAAGACCTCCTTGGCGTGGTGACCTGCGTGCGCGGCGACGGCCGGGAGGTGTCCCTGCGGGAGTTCCCCCTGGCGGAGCTGCTCGGCTCGGGGGAGACAGTGCGGGCCGAGGAGATCGTGCTGCGGGTCCCCGATGGGCGGAGCGTCAGCGTCCTGCTCAACGCCACGCCCATCCACGCCGAGGACGGGCAAGTGGCATCCTTCGTCGTCACCCTGCAGGACCTGACGCCCCTGGAGGAGCAGGAGCTGCTGAGGGCCGAGTTCCTGGCCATGGTCAGCCACGAGCTGCGCTCCCCCCTGATGTCCATCAAGGGCTCCGCCGACACCCTGGCCGCGCAATCTGCCCGCCTGGACCCGGCGGAGATGGCCCAGTTCTTCCGCATCATCCAGGACCAGGCCGAGCACATGCGCGGCCTGATAGGCGACCTGCTGGACGTGGCCCGCATCCAGACGGGCGCCCTCCCGGTCGACCCCGAGCCCGCCGACCTGCGGGCGCTGGTCGAGGAGGCCGGGGCCCTGTTCCGCAGCGCCGACGCCCGGAACCCCCTGGACGTGGATCTGGCGGCAGACCTTCCGGTGGTCGTGGCGGACCGGCGGCGCATCGTCCAGGTGCTGGGCAACCTCCTCTCCAACGCCGCCGCCTATTCCTCCGAGGGGTCGCCCATCACGGTGACCGCCGTGCGGGACGGCGTCCACGTCGCCGTCTCCGTCGCCGACCGGGGACGGGGCATACCGGAGGAGCTTCTGCCTGAGCTGTTCCGCAAGTTCTCTCGGGCGTCCGGCGAGGCGACGCCATCGAGCGTCGACGGCTCAGGCCTCGGCCTCGCCATCTGCCGGGGCATCGTCGAGGCCCACGGGGGCCGCATATGGGCCGAGAGCAAAGGTCCTGGCCTCGGGGCGCGCTTCACCTTCACGCTGCCAGCGGTCGAGCGGTCCGCGATTACGCTCCCACAGCCCGCCCCCACCGGCTCGACGCGCACGCCCCGGGTCCGCATCCTCGCCGTCGACGACAACCCCCAGGACCTGCGGTACGTCCGCGACGTCCTCACCCGCGCGGGCTACGCCCCCGTCGCCACCGCCGACCCCGCCGCCGTGCCCCGACTCATGGAGGAGGAGAAACCCCACCTCGTCCTCCTCGACCTCGTGCTGCCGGGCGCCGACGGCATCGACCTGATGAACGACATCCGCAGGACGGACGACGTGCCGGTCATCTTCCTTTCGGTTTACGGCCAGGACGGGACCGTCGCCCGTGCCCTCGACATGGGGGCGACCGACTACCTCGTCAAACCCTTCTCGCCGACGGAGCTTGCAGCCAGGATCAGGGCGGCGCTCAGGAAGCGGCTGGACCCCTTCCAGGGGGAGCCCTCGGGACCCTACGACGCCCGGGGGCTGGCCATCGACTACGCCCTGCGCCGGGTGACGGTCAACGGTGAGCCGGTGGAGCTGACGGCCACGGAGTACGCCGTGCTCTACCAGCTTACGGTCCACGCGCCCCGCACGCTGACCCACGCCGTGCTGCTCCAGCGGGTCTGGGACCCGGGGCGGGTCGGCGAGGCATGGCTGGTGCGGAACGTGGTCAAGCTGCTCCGCCGCAAGCTGGGCGACGATGCCGCAGACCCCCGCTACATCTTCACCGAGCCCCGCGTCGGCTACCGGATGGCGGTGGGGAAGGTGCCGGGGCAGGAGTAGCGACGAAGCCTGCACTTCCCCCTGTCGGTGACCTCTCTCCCGACAGGACGGGAAACACGCTTACAGGTTGAGGGCGAGTGTCACGGTGAAAGTTATTGATTTTATCAAGTCTGGTGGATCATCTTGGACGTGAGTCAGAGAGAGCAGTGTTACAGGGATCTGCGTTCTAGTCTGAACCTATGTGCGGGGGAGTGGCGCCGTAGCAAGGGTTGGGTTTGAGGTTAGACTCCTGACTGGGGTTAGTTGGCCCCAAATCAGGCAAGGCTGAGTCAGGGCGATCTCTTCAAGAGCCAGGATGGAGCTACGAAATGGAGGAACGACCGCAAAAGGAACGTCTGCTTGCCCATTTCATCGGGCATCCGCATTTAGCAGTATTCTACGAAAGCGCCGTCCAAAAGGTCGCAGGCAGTTCGCCCTGCGTCGTTCATGATATGCGGGTCCGCATCCCGCTGCAATAGCAGTTCTAAGATTTCCGATCTGTAGCTGGGTGATAACCTGTAGGATGCTGCAACGTGCAGGGGAGTGTTTCCCTCGGCGTCTATCGCATTGACGTTAGCGCCCTGATCCAGAAGCCATTCAGCGACCCAGGGCGGAATGCCTCCCTGTGCCGCTATGTGCAGGGGTGTCCAACCCGAATTGGCCGGGTCGTCAATATTCGCTCCATGTCGCAGCAGGAGTTCCAACAGGTCCAGTCGAGCGGTTTGATTTATCGCTTCGTGAAAGGGCGTGAATCCGTAGCGGTTCTTGACACTTACGTTGGCACCGTGGTCCAACAGTAACTCGGCCACCGCGGGGTCGTCATTCCAGTAGACGGCCTTGTGCAAAGGAGTATCTCCCCGATCACCCAGCGCGCCCACATCTGCACCTCGCTCAAGCAGCAGCTCGACCACCGACTTCACGTTGGAACTGGCCGCGGCGTGCAATGGCGTGTCACCATCATTAGCCGTGGCTCCAATATCAGCGCCCAAGTCCAGCAGCAATTTCACTACCCTGGGGTCCTTTATGTTGTATGCCGCCCGGTGGAGCGGAGTATCGCCGGAATCATTCCTGGCATGAATGTCTGCGCCGCGTTGGACCAGCATTTCTATAGTTTCAAATCCGTGAAAATCCAAGGCAGTGTGCAGGATCGTGTAGTTGTATTCATCGCGGGCCGTGATGTCAGCGCCGTAGTCGAGTAGCAGGGTCATGACTTTGGGGTCGTAGTGCCATCCAGCCCTTATCAGGGGGGTGCCGCCGTGATGTTCACTGAGCTCGATGTCGGCTCCACGCTTCAGGAGTAACTCTATGACGGCAGCATCGCTGTTGCTATAAATCGCAGCCATGAGGGGAGTTTCGGCGTACATAGTCCTAGCATTAACATCCGCTCCACGGTCCAGAAGCAACTCCGCCACCGCGTGGTCGTTGTCAAAGTCCGCAGCCCAGTGCAAGGGCGTCGAATCGTCCTTGTCCACGGCGGCCACATCCGCGCCCCGAGTCAGTAGAAGCTCGACGACAACCCTCGTGCTGTGACCCGCGGCCCAATGCAATGGGGTTGCACGGTCATAGGTCTTCGCATTGACGTCGGCCCCAAGTTCCAGCAGCAATGCGGCCACGTTGGGATCGGGGTTCAATTCCAGAGCCCAGTGTAATGGCGTTTGTCCCTGTGATGCTTGTACGTTTATCCTTGCGCCCCGGTCCAGCAACAGCTTGACCATTGCCGTGGAGTTGTAGCCAGCGGCCCAATGTAACGGTGTGGCAGCCACATCGGTTACGGCATTCGCCACCGCACCCCGGTCCAAGAGCAACTCAACTACATGGATGGCGTTGTTGCCACCCGCTGCCCAGTGTAGTGGGGTGGCGCCGGAGTCGTCCCTGGCATTGGCGTCCGCCCCATGTTCAAGGACCAGCTCGATGACGCCGCTTCTCCCGTTGCATTCCGCCGCCCAGTGCAAGAGAGTCCGGCCGTTTCCGTCCGTCACCGTGACATCTATACCATCCTCCAGCTGGGCGAGAAGTTCTTCTTCGTCGACCTTGCTCCACGAAGATATAGAGGAAATCTCAGCCCAGGGTGGGGCAGCATTCTCCATCTTGCGATAGTATGATTCCTCGCAGTGCTCTGGTTCATCCCGGGTGGGCGGGTCCTCCGGTTTGGGATCAGAGACTCCGACGAACGTATCGGAAGACCACTCGGTCCAGCATTCGAGCGTGCTATCGGGCCTTAGGCCGCATGCGTTGGAAAGTCCGACGCTGACCGAAAGAAATTCTCCTGAGGCCGGCGTGGTTTCGCCTTGAAAATCCTCACCCCAGCAGACTAGTGAGCCGTCTGGCCTTACACCGCACGTGTGCCAGAGCCCGACGCTAAAAGAAACAAAACCTCCGGGTACCGGCGCGCCTTCGCCGTAAAAATCCGCACCCCAGCAGACCACCGAGCCGTCGGCCCTCACCGCGCACGGAGGGCCATAGCCGGTGATGACGGAGGTAAACTTCCCGGATGTCGGTGTGCCCTCTATCAGCCGGGGTGGACCCCAGCATGCCACCGAGCCGCTGGGCCTCACCCCACACGAGTACAGGTATCCGGCACTGACGGAGGCGAATTGCCCTGACAGCGGCGTGGACTGGCCGTATTCGTCATCTCCCCAGCACGCCACTGAGCCGTTGGTTCTGACGCCGCATGTATGGGTTATTCCAGCGCTGACTAAGGCAAAGGTTCCCTGGGGCGGCGTGGACTCGCCCAACTCGTCATAGCCCCAGCACTCCAGGGAGCCATCGGGCCTCAGTCCGCACGCATGGCTGGCCCCAGCGCTGATGGAAACGAACTTCCCCGACGGCGGTTTGGACTGGCCGTGATGATTCTCTCCCCAGCAGGTCACCAGGCCGTCGGCCTTCAATCCACACGCATACCGTGACCCTGAGCTGACGGCGGTGAACTCTCCTAATGGCGGCCTGGCCGGGTTCCAATAGGGATTGCCCCAGCACTCCACCAAACCGTCAGGCCTGACACCGCACGTGTGAGAATGCCCGGCACTTACAGAAGCGAACTCCCCGGGCGGAGGAGTGGACTGGCCTTCTTCGTTATTGCCCCAGCACGCAACGGATCCATCAACCCTCATGCCGCAGGAATGCGCCCTCCCGACGCTAACAGCGGTAAACTTCCCTGCAGGCGGCTCGGGCGGGCCATATGCCTCGTTTCCCCAGCACTTCAGCGAGCCGTCGGTTCTCACTCCACAGTTTTGGGTTGACCCGGCGCTGACGGAAGCGAACTCTCCGAACGGATCGGTGGACTGGCCTGATTCGTTGTAGCGCCAGCAGACCACCGAGCCGTCGGGCCTAACCCCACATGAGTGACGTTCTCCCGCGCTTACGGAGGCGAACTCCCCCGGGGGCGGAGGATACTGGCCATATTTGGCGTCACCCCAACAAACGACCAAGCCGTCCGTTCTGACCCCACAGGAGTGCGTTCTCCCGGCACTGACGGAGGTGAACTCCCCCGACGGCGGCGTAGACTGGCCGTTGTCGTCATTTCCCCAGCACACCACTGAGCCGTTAGTTTTGAGACCACATGTGTGGGTTATACCAGCGCTGACGGAGGTGAACTCTCCCTGCGGAGACGTGCCTCGGCCAAATTCGTTATTGCCCCAGCACACTACCGAGCCTTCGATCTTTACACCGCAGGTATGAGATTCCCCTGCGCTTACGGAAGTGAATTCAACGGACTCAGGCACAGAGGTGGGGATGGCGGGATGGGTAGGTGTTGGCGTTGGAATAGGCACTGACACCGGCGTGGGTGAGGGTGTGGGTGCAGGAACCGGTGTGGAAGTAGGCGTAGGTGATGGCAAGGCTGTAGCCGTTGGAGAGGTTGTTGGAGTTGGAATCGCAGTGGCAGTAGGTTCTGGCGTAGGGTTGGGAGCAACGGTAGGCTCGGGTTGGTTGCAGGCCACGGCAACGATTGTGGCTACGCATACCAACACAGCCGCTGCCCACGCAGTCCTAAGGAACAATTTACTCTTGCACATTCCAGTTGACGCTCAAATCTCCTGATACAACCGAGTTGAAGTATACCTACATGCAGTTGGAGAGAGAGTCAACTTGGGAAGTGGGTACGTTGACAGTTCAATGCCATGTCGGCATGGTACTGATGCGCGTACCAAATTGGACGTTTATGATGACATCCTGTCGGTGACGCGGGCACTGGCAGAACGAGAGGGAGTCAGATTTGGGAAGGCCTTGTCGGAGTAGGTGCGGCGAGGTATTGAGAGCAGGCCTAACGTAGAAGATGATAGGTGTCGAACCGTGTTTGCAGTGCCGCTCGATGTCAGGCCTATCACGGGTGAGGATGTGTGCTGCTCGCTGAACGACTGGCCGTGACCACCCCGCTGCTCATACCGTTTGACTAAGCTCAGGACATGCTTTGAGGACATCAGCACGAGCGGCTCCTCCTTACCCTGGTTTTCTCGTAACCTAGGCCTTGAATCACGTGAGGCGTCGGGGGAAATAGGGGAGTATGGCTTAGGGGGTGGAGTCACAGAAAGGGAGAGCCAATTTGGTGTAGGCCCAACGCACACCATTGGGAAGGCAGCCGGTGAATTGGTTACCCTTGAGCTCTATGTACCCAAGGTTGGGGAGTTGGTTCAATTCAGTGGGTATCTGCCCGCTCAACTCATTGTAGTGGAGGTACAAATGCTCCAGCTTGGAAAGCTGGTCCAATTCCGGGGGTATTGCTCCACTCAAGTTGTTATAGCTCAGATTTAGGGATACCAGGTTAGCCAAGTTGCCCAATTCAGTGGGTATTGCTCCACTTAACTCGTTCTCGCTGAACCAGAGCGACTCCGCACTTCGAAGGCCACCCAATTCCGGCGGTATATGTCCGGTCAATGCATTGCTATGGGAATAGAGAAATAAGAGGTTGGTAAGCTGGCCCAATTGCGGGGGTATATTCCCAGTCAAGTTGTTGCCGGCGAGCCAGAGGCTTTCCAAGTTGATGAGGTTGCCCAGTTCCGGTGGTATTGCTCCGCTCAAATGATTACCGCCGAGACCAAGACCCGTGAGTCGGGTGAGATTACCCAGTTCGGGAGGTATCTCTCCGGTCAGGTCATTAACGGCCAAACTCAGATATGTGAGTCGGGTGAGGCTACCCAGTTCGGGGGGTATCTCTCCACTCAACCCGTTACTCCCCATAGTCAAGCGTCTCAAGTTGGTGAGGTTTGCCAGCTCATGGGAGAGCACTCCGGTTAGCTGATTGCTTGACAGGGACAACTCTTCAAGGTCAACAAGGCCGTACAATCCCGGCGGAATCTCACCTGTCAAGCTGTTGTAACTGAGGTACAGCTTCTCTAGGTGAACAAGGTCACCGAGTTCCGGCGGTATCGGTCCGGTTAAACGGTTGTCATGTAGAAGCAAGGACCTGATCTCTGTGAGGTTGCCAAGTTCAGGCGGAATGGGTCCATTTAGTCGATTATGGCCAAGGTCGAGTTGCACAACCCGACCGTTCCCTTCTACGGTGACGCCTTCCCATTCCCTTATCGGCTCGTCCGAGAGCCATCTGTCATTTCGTATCCAGTCGGGGCCATCGGTGGAGTTATAGAGTAAGACGAGAACAGCCCTGTCTCCTTGATGGTCGGGAGTGGGGATGAGGGGTGAGAATTCGTAATCGCAAGTGGGGAGATGCTCGACCAACCAATTGTGGAGCCCTTCAGGGATGCAACCGGTGATCTGATTACCCATAACATCAAGAGTTATAAGTTGGGAAAGGGCACCCATTTCCGACGGTATCTCTCCGGTTAAATCGTTGCCAGCCAAGTCCAGGGATATTAGCGTCTTCAGGTTGCCGAATTCCGGCGGTATCTCTCCGAAAAACCTATTGTGGTCAAGCCCCAACACTTGCAAGTTAGTGAGGTTTCCCAACTCTGGAGGGATCTGCCCACTTAGTTCATTGTCAGACAAGTGCAGGCGTGTCACGTTCTTCAGGTTGCCAAGTTCAGGAGGTGCTTCTCCGCTTAACTGGTTGTCCCCGAGATGCATCTCCGTCAGCGTCGAAAGGCGTCCGAGTTCAGGCGGAATCTCCCCGCTTAGGCGGTTACCTCTTAGATCCAGGGATTCCAATCGAGAGAGTTGGCTCAGTTGCGTGGGTATTTTTCCACTTAGCTCGTTTTCGTAGAGAATCAGGGATTTGAGATTGGAGAGTAGACCCAGTTCCGAGGGGATCTCTCCGCTCAACAAGTTTTCGTGGAGCCAAAGCCGGACGAGGTTGGAAAGGCGACCCAACTCAGGGGGTATTTCTCCGCTAAGCTCGTTGTCGTAAAGAACCAGGGACTCAAGGTTGGCCAAGTTACCCAGTTCCTTCGGTAGCCGTCCGCTTAGCTCATTGCTCCCCAAGTCCAGGCTCTCCAAGTTTGATAGTTTGCCCAGTTCCGGCGGTATCTCTCCGCTAAATTCATTGCTACCTAGGGACAGTTTCTTCAAGTTAGACAGGTTGCCCAATTCCGACGGAACCGCCTGCGACAGGTCGTTTCCCCAGAGAATCAAGGTTTCCAGGTTAGCGAGATTGGCAAACTCCGGCGGTATTTCTCCGCTTAGATGATTGCTGGTATAGGACGTGACGCCTGCCAAGAGATCGAGCAAAACCAGCTTGGAAAGGTTGCCCAATTCGGGCGGTAATTGCCCTTCAAGGTTGTTGCTAGATAAATCTAACTCAATTACCCGACCATTTTGGTCAACTGTAACACCGTACCATTGATCGAGCGCTAGATCGGACAACCAGTTGTCCTTGCGTTCCCAGTTCTCTCCATTGGTGTCTTCGAAGAGGGTGACGAGAGTGGCCCTGTCGATGGAGGACCCGGAGTTGGCTATAGGGCGAGAGTCGGGGGTAGGAGTCATGGTTGATGTCGGGAGAGGGTTATTCGCGGGATCCGGTTGATTGCACTCTCCTATCATTACCATGATTACTGCGGCTACCATGAGGACCACGGCACTGACCAAGGCCGCGAGCCCAGCTAACCCGATTGTCGATACCCATCCATTCATGGCACACATAGCCCAAGCTCCTGAACGGAAACGTTTACTCTAGCAGGCAGGGGTGGCGGGGTGCAAACGTGGGGAGATGGGTGAGCAAACTTGACGCAAGGCCCAAATCCACCAAGAGCACAAGAAGACCTCGTTGGAGCCCGCCACAAAGGGGGCTAAGGCGGTTGTTCGACAAACAAACCCATCACCAATGAGGTTCAACCATAATGAAGTAAGAACTACTGACGTTTAAGTACCAGGAGTAGAAAAGAGGGTCCGGTATGACGGGACTGTCGGGACCGATGACCCATGTGGAGGTGATGGACGCAGCAGATTGAGGTTATAGGTGGAGCGACGGGTGGGTCTGGGAGAGAGGGCTTAGGGGTGATTATATGGCTAGGACCAGCCTCAAGGCGAAAGTTCTTGATTTAGTCAAGTCTGGTGGGCCGCCAGGGACTCGAACCCTGAACCTACTGATTAAGAGTCAGTTGCTCTGCCAAATTGAGCTAGCGGCCCGTGGGCGTGGTGATTTTAACAGAAGAAGGGGTGCGCGGGTACGCAGGGTGCGACTGAGCGGCAAACCGTGAATCTCCCCCCCGCTCGACCCTTCGACTCTGCTCAGGGCGAGCGGAATGCTCCGCCCTGGATGGGTTGCGGCTCGGGACCTGGGATGAAGGAGGGGGTTATCTGTCGGAGGCGAGGACGCCGCCGAATGACCAGCTCTCCTGGGAGACGTCGTTGAAGACGATGTCCACGGCCTCGGCCTGGGTCTTGGCGATGGTGACCATGGCGTCGGTGATGACTCGGGCGAGCTCGGCCTTTTGAGCCTTGGTCCTGCCGGGGTACATGTCTATGGTGACTCTGGGCATCTTTTTCTCCTTACGGTATGGGGGCTAGTAGCCTGCTTTCTTGTCTACAAGGTTGAGAAGGTCTTCGCCCTTGATGTAGCGCTCGACATTCCGGGTGAAGAGGTCGGCGACGCGGTCATTGTAGCCCTTAACATCGCCGCTCTTGTGGGTTGCGAAGATCACATTGTCCAGGTCCCAGAGCTCGTTGTCCTCGGGCAGGGGCTCGGTGGCGAAAACGTCGAGCCCTGCACCGGCTATGCGGTTTTCCTTGAGGGCGCGGGTCAGGGCGTCCTCATCTACCACGCTGCCCCGGGCGATGTTGATGAGGAAGGAAGTCGGGCCCATAAGATCGATCTCCCGCTCTGTGATGAGCTGTCGGGTGCCGGGGGTGCCGGGTACGCAGAGGGCTACGTAGTCGCTGCGCTTCAGCAGGTCGTCCAGGTCCGCTGCGGGCATTACCTCATCCACGTCGCCCACGTTGTACTGCCGGCCGGTTACGGTCCTACGGGTGGCGAGGACGTTCATGCCCAAGGCCTTGGAGAGTCGGGCCACATCGCCGCCGATGGCTCCCAGGCCCACGACTCCAACGGTCTGACCGTCCAGTTCGACCTGCTCGTAGAATTCGTCGCTCCAGAGCTTTTCACGGCGCTCGGCGATGAGCTGGGGATGCTTCTTGCTGAACATCAGCATGCACATCACCACCCACTCGGCGATGTTGAGGTTGGACAGCTGGCGGGCGTTGGTGATGACGATAGGGGACTCGAGGATGTCGGGGCCGACGTCCAGGTCGATACCGTCCCAGACGTACTGGAGCCACTTGAGGTTCGGGGCGCGCTTCGGCAGGCCTCCGGGAAGGGAGGCGGAGTAGTAGATTTCGATCTGGCTGATGACGTCATCTACTTGCTGTCGGGCGGCGGTGGCTTCGGGGGAGTCGGGGCCGTGCTCGGAGGCGGCGTCTTTCTCTGATTGGAGCAGGCCGACGATGTCGAAGAGCTCCACGCCGGGGAGTGAGTTGAGCCTATCGATGTAGGTTTGGGCAATGGGATAGCCGTAGGCGATCTTGAGCGCTGCCAATGGAACCTCCTGCCCCAGGGCGGGGGTCTTGGGGTGATGGGCGGATTATAGCAACCGGCAAGGGCTGCCACAACGGGAATCGGGGAGGGCTAAACGCCGCGGCTCAGGCGGGTGACGAGGGGCTCGGGGAGGTTGACCCGGCGCATCTTTTCCTGGGTTGCAGGAATGTCGTAGGGGACGCGGTAGTGGCAGATGGAGTTGAGGTCGCTGTCGTAGATGGCGTAGTTGGAAGTGGGGTTGTGGTCTCGGGGCTGGCCGAGGCCTCCGGGGTTGATGAAGAGCGGGCCCTTGTCCAATTCGATGGGTACGCCGGTGGGGAATTCCAGGAACTCGCAGGTGAGGGCATCGGGGTCGACGCGGCAGAGGAATGGAATGTGGGAGTGTCCGACGAGACAGTGACCGGTCTGCAGGTGTTCGAGGCTGGCGAGGGCGGAGGTCTCGCTGACCAGATATTCCCAGATCGGGTCCCGGGGGGTGCCGTGGACTAAGGTGAAGTCTCCCCTCTCGAGGGTGAGGGGGAGGCTGTCCAGGTAGTCGGCGTGCTCTTGCGACAGGTTGGTTTGGGTCCATTCTGCGGCGGCGCGCGCGTAGGGGTTGAAGTCCCGGGTGTCGATCTTGCCGATGGCGGCCCAGTCGTGGTTTCCGGCGACAGAGACGTGATCGTAATCTCTCAACAGGTCGATGACTTCGGTAGGGTTGGGGCCGTAGCCGACGATGTCGCCGAGGGACCAGAGTTGGTCGATGGGGCCTCGGGAGTGGGCGTCGTTGAGGACGGCGTGAAAGGCCTCGAGGTTGGCGTGGATGTCGGCGAGGATTAGGGAGCGCATGGGTTTCGGGCCCCGGATTTACCGGGGATTCAACTATAGCAAGCGGGGTGTCGGGGCGCCACAGGCGACGGTCTCATATTAGCCCATAGAAATTCCGATTATAATTTTCGGCATGAAGATTTCGGAGATGGGGGAGTTTGGCCTGGTGGAAATGATCGCCGATGTACTAGGGGCAGGGGCGCCGGGTGAGGGGGGTGGGGTGCTGCAGGACATTGGGGACGACACGGCGGCCTGGCGGACGGGGTCGGGGGTCGAGCTGGCCACCACCGACACGATGGTGCAGGACGTGCATTTCCGGTTGGAGACGACATCGTGTCGGGACCTGGGGTGGAAGGCGCTGGCCATCAATTTGAGCGACATTGCGGCAATGGGCGGGGCGCCAAGGTACGCCTTGGTCTCGCTGGCTCTGAGTCCCAATACAGATGCGGAAGAGGTTGCCGAACTGTACCGCGGCATGAAGGAGATAGGGGATGAGTTCGGGTGCAGGGTGGTTGGGGGCGATACGGTCGGGGGGCCGTGCATGATGATAAACGTCACTGTGATTGGCGAGGCCTCGGGGCAGGGATGTTATCTGCGGCGAGATGCTGCCAAGGTGGGCGACCTGATAGCGGTGACGGGGTGGCTGGGGAGCTCGGGGGGCGGGTTCAGGGTGCTGAACGAAGGGATTGAGGTGCCTAGCGACGTGGGAGAGAGGTTAAAGGGGGCGCACAACAGGCCCGTGCCACGGGTGACAGAGGGACAGACGCTGCTCGCGGCCGGAGTGAGGGCGGCGATGGACCTGAGTGACGGGCTAATGTCCGACCTGCCGAAGATGTGTGCGATGAGCGGGTTGACGGCGCGGGTGTCGGTGGCGGAACTGCCTATTTCCGCCGACGTGAACGAGGCTTTCGGGCCTGAGGCCGTGGGGCTGGCGTTTACCGCCGGGGAGGACTATGAACTGCTGGTGGCCGGGTCTCGGGAGGCGCTGGAGAGGGCCTCGGGGGAGATGGAGACTCGGCTGACTATCATAGGAGAAATGATTGAAGGCGGTGCCGGGTCGGTTATCCTGTTGGATGAAAATGGCGTGCCGATTGATGCACCGAAATCCGGATGGGAGCATTTTTCTAACCATTGAGCGGCTTGAAGCAATTGAAGATTACGACATATGGGCCGGAAGAGACGCAGGTACTGGGTCGACGGCTGGGAGAGGTGATGGGGGGTGGAGAACTGGTACTCATGTCGGGCGACCTGGGGGCAGGGAAGACATGCATGACTCAGGGAATTGCATGGGGGTTGGGAGTTAACGAACATGCACGAAGTCCTACCTTCGTACTGGTATCCGAATACGAGGGTAGGCATACATTGTTTCACGCCGACCTTTATAGGGTAGATGATCCCCTAGAGGCGGAGGACCTGGGGCTGGACGAGACGTATGGCAACGGAGGTGTGTGCGTAGTCGAGTGGGCGGAGAAGGCCGACTCTATTTTCCCTGACGATCACCTGAGGGTAGTCTTCAGCGTGGCAGGGCCGGATAAGCGCATTGTCGATCTCAGTGCCGGAGGCGACAAGCATAAAGCGCTCCTGGTGAAGTTGAAGGGAGTCGTCGATGAAGGCTGTTCCCGGGACAGGGAGAGCTAGTTGTACCTGATAATAGACACGGCGACCAGGGACTTGGGTGTCGCCTTGATGGATGGTGCGGAAACAGCCGGACAGTTTCATTGGCGGACCAGGCAGAACCATACGAAGGAGTTGGTGCCTGCTATCCGGCACCTTCTGGGCAAGGCCGAATTAGGGTTAAGCGACCTTGAAGGCATTGTGGTGAGCCTCGGGCCGGGAGGGTTCTCGGGGCTGAGGGTGGGGATGACTACGGCCAAGGGATTGGCCGTGGGCACCGGTGCGCCGCTGGTCGCCGTGCCCACTCTGGATGCTGCTGCGTACCCGATGATGGGGCTGGGGGCGCCGGTCTGTGCCCTGATGCCGGCAGGGAGGGGGGAGGTGGCGGCAGCGATGTACGGGACTAGCGGCTCGGAGATGGAAAAGACGGTTGATGAGCACCTGACCACTATCGAGGACCTGGCCGACTCCGTTCGTGAGGCGACCATTTTCTGTGGGCCGATGACAGACGAGATGGAGTCGGAGCTAAGGGAAAGGCTAGGGGAGGAAGGGTTGGTGCCGAGGGGGGTGGGGCGAGCGTCTCGGGTTGTGGCTATGGGGCAGATTGGCATCCGGAAGATCGGGGGAGGGGAGGCTGATGACCCGGTGACGCTGCAACCGCTGTACATACGCCGGCCGTCTATTACGAGGTCTACTCGGCCGCCGGGGGGATGAGGGCCCGTCTGCTAACATAAGCCTGGCTGTAACTACGATGACCAAAATTCGAGAGGTAAACCACTGAAAAGGAGGACTGTGCCGCCTTCGGGCGGCGCGTCGAATTTATGAGCACTGAAAGAACTTTGGTACTGCTGAAGCCCGATGCCGTTCAGAGGGGGCTATCCGGGCAAGTGATTGCGCGGTTCGAGGCGAAGGGGTTGAAGATAGTAGGGATGAAGATGATCCACATGGACCGTGCGCTGGCGGGTCGACACTACGGGGTGCACGAGGGGAAGCCGTTCTTCGAGGGGCTGGTGAACTTCATAACGTCGAGCCCGATAGTGGCGATAGCGCTGGAGGGGCCCCAGGTGGTAGAGGTTGTCCGGAACATCATGGGCGTCACAGACCCGAAGAAGGCGGCTCCGGGGACGATACGCGGGGACTTCGGGCTGGACATTGGCCGGAACCTGGTTCACGGGTCGGACTCGCCGGAGAACGCGGTTTTGGAGCTAAAACTGTTTTTTGAGGACGGGGAACTAATCGACTACGAGCGAAACGTGGAGCTGTGGATATTGGAGTAGGGAACAGCTACTGGATGCGGACTATGGTGTTGCCCTGCTGCCAGAGGCTTTCCAGTCGGTAATACTCTCGCTCTGCGGCGGAGAAGATGTGGACGACTATGTCTCCGTAGTCGAGGAGGACCCAGCCGGAACCCGCAGAGCCTTCACGGTGAAGCATGGGGATGCCGGGGTCCTTGAGGCCCGACTCTATTTCCTGGCGGAGGGCCTCGGTGTGGCGGGGAGTGAGGGAGCTCATAATCACGAAGTAGTCGGCGAAGCCGCAGATTTCAGCGACATCCAGGAGCAGGACGTCGGCTGCCTGCCTCTCTGAAGCGATCTCGGTGATTTTTCTTGCCTGTTCGAGGGTCTCCAGGCTTCTCTCCCGCTGTGGCGTTGTGCTCATTTTAGCATTCGCCGGTTGGCGGTCAACGACCGTTTGACGCAGGTTTGATTACGCCCCAACCCTCGGAGTATCATGGCTCCATTCAGCCCCCCGAGACCTCGACCACACCGAAAGGACTCACCTATGACCAAAAACGGCTTCAAGGTCATGGACAGCGACATGCATGTCAACGAGACTTGGGATGTGTGGCTAAACAACATCGACCCCGAGTACCGTGACCTCGCGCCCGTCGGGATGACCAAAGACCAGCTAGTCATGAACATGGCCATTCAGGGAAAGCCCATCGCTGCCTTTCTCGCTGACGCCGACATCCAAAGCAACGAAGAGGAAACAAGCCGTAGAAAAGTGGAGGCCGAGCACGGGAACAAGTACCTGAAGCCCGCCATAGACCGGGGCTTCGACCCCGTGTCCCAGCTTCAGGCCATGGACACCGAAGGGCTCGACCTCGCCATTATCTTCCCCACCCGAGGCATGTCGGTCGCCGGTGTGCCTTACCAGGACGGACGGTACGCGGGCGCCGTGGCCCGGGCCTACAACGACTGGATTCACGACTTCTGCAGCGAAGACCCGAACAAGATGCGTGCCGCCGCCATGGTGCTCGCCACCGACGTTGAAGAGGCCGTCACCGAAGTGCGACGCACCCACGACGAAATGGGCTTCCTCTCTGCCTACCTTCACCCGAATCCCGTGCAGGGCCGCAACTGGCACAACCCCATCTACGACCCCCTTTGGCAGGAGTGCCAGGACCTCGACGTCCCTGTAACTTTCCACGAGACCTTCAAGTGCAGCCTTCCCCAGGCCATCGCCGACCGCTTCTATAACGAACCGGACCACATCTGGACCATGGGACACGTAGCCTGCCATCCCATTGAGCAGATGTACGCCTGCCTCTGCTTCTGCGCCGGTGGCATCCTGGACAAATATAACGAACTCCGCGTCGCCTTCCTCGAATGCAACACCGGATGGCTCCCCTTCTGGCTCTGGCGCATGGACGAGCACTACGAACACCGTCAGGAACAGGCCTCACGTTACCAGTCCATTCTTCCCAGCGAGACCTTCAAGCGCCAGTGCTACCTCGCTATCGACCCCGACGAAGGCCCCGCCAAGTACGCTGTAGACTGGATTGGCGACGACAACTTCGTCTTCTCGACGGACTACCCCCACGCCGACGGCAAATACCCCTTCGCCATCGACGAATTTCTGAATCTTCCCTTATCTGAGGAGTCCAAGAGGAAAGTCCTCTGGGACAATTGCGCCAGGCTATACGGCATCGCCAACTAGCTGAAAGGAGCCCCCAATGGCAAAGAACGGTTTCAAAGTCATGGACAGTGACATGCACACCCACGAGCCTTGGGACCTCTGGCTGAACTACATCGATCCTGCCTACAAGGACCGGGCGCCGGTCGGCACCAGCAAAGACCCCGTCGACATGAACACCACCATCGAAGGGGATATCCTCGGCGCTTTCCTCTCCAACCAGAAACACCTGGAGCATGAGGAGGAAAAAGCCCGACTCAACATCTCTCACTCCCGCAGCAACAAGTACATGCAGGAAGCAATTGACAGCCGCTTCGACCCCGTCTCTCAGGTCAACGCCATGGAGGTAGAAGGGCTGGACGTTGCCAACCTTTACCCCTCCCGGGGCATGGTCGTTGCCGGAGTCGACTACGAAGACGAGCCCTTCGCCGACGCCGTCGCCAAAGCCTATAACAACTGGCTCGCCGACTTCTGCTCCGAAAGTCCCTCCCGGCTCAAGGGCATCGCCATGATCCTCGTCTCCAACATCGACAACGCCGTCGCCGAGGTCCGCCGTACCCGCGAGGAGCTGGATTTCGTCGGCATCTACCTCCACCCCAACCCCATCCGGGGCCGCAACTGGCACAGCGACGAGTATGACAGGCTCTGGGCCGTCTGCCAGGAGCTGGACATGGCCGTCACCTTCCACGAGACCTTCAAGTGTAATCTCCCCCAGGCCATCGCCGACCGCTTCTACGACGAGCCCGACCGTATATGGACCATGGGCCATGTCGCCTGCCACCCCGTTGAGCAGATGTACGCTGCCCTCTGCATGTGCGCCGGTGGCGTCCTGGAGAAATTCCCCGGAATCAGGGTTGCGCACCTGGAATGTAACGCCGGTTGGCTCCCCTTCTGGCTCTGGCGCATGGACGAGCACTACGAACACCGCCAGGAGCAGGCCTCCAAATACCTCTCTATGGCCCCCAGCGAGTATTTCAAGCGCCAGTGCTATGCAGTCATAGACCCAGACGAGGAACCCTCCAAGTACGCCATAGACTGGGTCGGCACTGACAATTTCGTCTTCTCCACCGACTACCCCCACCCCGACTCCATCTACCCCTTCGCCACCGACAGCTTCCTCAAGCTCCCCCTCAGCGAAGAAGCCAAGAAGAAAGTGATGTGGGACAACTGCGCCAAACTCTACTCCCTCTCCGTCTAATTGCTCTCCGTCATTCCCGAGAAGTCGGGAATCCACGGGTGTGTTAGGTAGTGACCTGTCCCCTCTCCCTTGAGGGGAGAGGGCTAGGGTAAGGGTGAAGATAAGCTGACCACTCACAACAAGGAGACCATAGTGACCCACAAAGCCGACATAGTAGTAATAGGCGGCGGCATCGTAGGCACTGCCTGTGCCTATTTTCTCGCCGAGGCCGGCGCCAAGGTCATCGTCCTGGAGCGCGACGCCATTGGCAGCGGGGCCTCGGGTCACGGGGCCGGAGCCTTCACTCTCCCTCTTCACTACGTCGAGCCCCAGTTCCACGCCGACTTCATGCGCCGCTCCGTCCGGTTCCTCAAATACGTCGTTCCCGACATAGCAGAACAGGCCGGCATCGATATCCTGATGCGGGAGATGCCCTGGCTGGAGGTCGCACGAAGCCAGCCCACCTGGGACTACATGCTCGAACGGGGCCCCAACTCCGGCCACGTCATGCTCACGCCTGATGACATTCACCGCATCGAACCCCGCATCGCCGACCCCATACTTGGAGGAATACTGGAGGAGGGCGCCGGACAGCTCGACGCCTACCGGACCACTCTCGCCTACGCCAAGGTCGCCGAGAACCGTGGCGCAAAGGTCGTCATAGGCGAAGCCACCGGCCTCTCTCAAAGTGGAGGCAAAATTACCGGAGTAGAGTCCTCTGTGGGAACCATAGAGTGTGATGGTGCAGTCCTTGCCATGGGTGCCTGGACCGGCAAGGCCAAGGAGTGGACCGGTTTCCCCCTTGAAATTGACGGTATGAAGGGCGACCTCCTCACCCTTCGCAAAGATGATGAAGACTATTGGCCTTATTGGGTCGCAAGTTTCGAGACCACCGAAGACGGGGAAGAGCTCCCCGTCCACCTGCACCGCCGGGCCAACGGCCTCATCTATGCCGGCGCCACCATAGAGCCCGGCAAGTTCGACAACATACCCACCGCCGAGGGCCGCCAGGCCATCCTCGAGCGCGTTGCCCGCATGATGCCCTGCATAGAAGACGCAGAGCTTGTGGAGCACCTGGCAGGCCCCCGGCCCAACCCCTCCGACGGCCTCACCGTTCTCGGTGGTGTCCCTGGCTGGCAAGGATTGTTCGCGGCCGTCACCCTGCCTGGCATCCTCTGCAGCGCCTACCTGGGTAAAATAATCGCCGACCTCGTATTCGACCGTCCACTTCCCTGCGACATAGAGCAGCTCAAGCCAGACCGCTTCACCAAACCTCACACAACCCAGTACGGTTACCACAAACTGGCCGCCAACAGAGGAATTTAAACCCTCATCGTCCCGCAAGCAACAAGGAGCCCAAATTGCCTCACAAAGCGGACATCGTAGTAATCGGCGGGGGAATCGTAGGCGCGTCCTGCGCACATTTTCTCGCCGAGGCCGGCGCCAAAGTCATCATCCTGGAGCGCGATGCCCTGGGCAGCGGCGCCTCGGGCCACGGGGCAGGGGCATTTGGCGTTCCCCTCCACTGGATCGAGCCTCCCTTCCACGCCGACTTCATGCGCCGGGCAGTCCGGTTCCTCAAGTATGTCATCCCTGACGTCGCCGAGCAGGCCGGCATCGACATCATGATGCGGGAGATGCCGTGGATGGAGGTCGCCCGCAGCCAACCCACTTGGGAATACATGCAGGAATGGGGCCCGACCTCCGGCCAGGCCATGCTCACAGCCGACGACATTCGCCGCATAGAGCCCCGCCTGGCCGACCCCATCCTCGGTGGTATGCTCGAAGAAGCCGCAGGCCAGCTCGACGCCTACCGCACCACTCTCGCCTATGCCAAGGCCGCCGAGAATCGCGGCGCGGAGGTAGTAATCGGCGAAGCAACTGGAATAGTCCAGTCCGGTGGCAAGGTCACCGGCGTCGAGTCCTCCGTCGGTACCGTAGAATGCGACGGAGCTGTCCTAGCCATGGGTGCATGGACCGGCAAAGCCAAGGAGTGGACCGAGTTCCCCCTAGAGGTCGGGGCTATGAAAGGCGAAATCCTAACCCTACGCAAGGATGACGAGGACTACTGGCCCTACTGGGTCGCCAGCTACGAGACCTCCGGCGGTGAGGAAATGCCTATCTACCTCCACCGTCGCGCCAACGGTTTAATCTACGCCGGCACCACCGCCGAGCCCGACAAGTTCGACAACATTCCCACCGCAGAGGCCCGGCAGGGAATCCTGGAACGGGCCTCGCGCATGATGCCCTTCATAGAAGATGCTGAATTGGTGGAACACCTCGCCGGCCCCCGACCCAATCCCGCCGATGGCATAACCGTCCTAGGTGAAATTCCCGGGTGGTCGGGCCTCTACGCCGCCGTCACCCTCCCCGGCATCCTCTGCAGCGCCTATCTCGGCAAGATAATCGCCGACCTAGTCTTCGACCGTCCCCTCCCGACCGACATCGAACAGCTCAAACCAGACCGCTTCACCAAGCCGCTAACCACCCAGTACGGCTATCACAAGCTACTCTCAGACAGGGGGATCTAACCCCACATCCTATTTGCGCGAGTGGGGTTGGGGCCGCTTATCCTGAGGTCCTCGATAGGTCGAAAGGGGGAGCTATGCTGATTAGGCGGCTCGGTCCTACCCCATAAGATAACGCCCTCTCCGCAGCCTTTCTGATGCCCCGCGATGGGTTTGGGGCACCGTTTATCCCCCCGACAACACAATCTTCGAAAGCGTATTGCCCTCCAGGCTCGCCACCCACACGTCTTTGCCGTCAAGCGCCAGCGACACCGGTCCGGACTCCACGTCGAAAACCCCCAGTGTCAGGCCCGAGGTGGAAAGTCTCATAACGTTGTTGCTCCCCGCATTAGCTACCCAGATACTTTCCCCGTCGTACAGGATGTCCACTGGCCCGTTCCCGACCCTGAATTCCCCCAATCGTCGCCCGTCCAAGCCTAACCGGGTCACCGAGTCCGCCTGGTCGTCCTCCAATGGCCCGCTGTTGGCGATCCACATACTATTCCCATCGAAGGCCATCGCTATCGGCCTGAGCCCGACCTCGTACTCCGCCACTATCCGCCCATCCCCATCCAACTTCTGCACCGTGTTTCCCTCCGACTCCGGAGACCCCATATTCGTAACCCACACGTGCACCCCGTCGAACCCAACCGCCGACGGCCCATCCCCCACCCCGAAGCTTCCCAATTTCTGCCCAGAAGTAGATATCTTCGTCACGGTGTCCTCGGTAGGGTTCACCACCCATAAAGATTCCCCGTCAAACGTCATTGCAAAGGGCACAATGCCCGCCTCGTAGGCACCCAACTCCACCCCCTCCCCCGACAGCTTGAATACCGAACTTCCCGGCTCATTTGGCGTCCCCAGTTCAGCCACCCATATGTTCTCACCGTCGAACAGGATCGGCCCGGGCGTACTCCCAATATCAAAGCTGACCAGCTCCGTCCCATCCAGCCCGAATCTCTGAACCGTAGTATTCAACTGGCCCGGCGTCCCGACACTTGACACCCACACGCTCTCCCCGTCCGATTCCAGGTGTGTCGGAGCCAGCACCTCCAGGTCCAGCTTCATTACCATTGGCGGCATTTCCCCGGGAATCACTACAGGCAGTGGCGTGGGGGTGGCCGCTTGTGGCAGGCATCCCGCGCCAGCCAATGCAACAATCGCCGCCACCGCGCCCAATCTCAAAAAACTCTTGAATACCATGCCTCAAAAGATTCCTTATCCATCGACTCGGACTGTGCGCCATACTTTATACGTTGTCGATATCCCTTGCACAGGCGCACCCTGGAGTCGTAGGCGCTCAATGCTATACTTCCGATGCTAAATCCAGCTACGAGAATAGTGAAATGGCAGAAAAGCAGTCCTATGTGATCGTTGGTGCAGGCATAGCCGGAGGCACCGCCGCCGAGACCCTCCGAAAGCAGGGTTTCGACGATGAAGTCCACCTCGTCGGGGCCGAGCCCCACCGTCCCTATGACCGTCCTCCCCTCTCGAAGGAATTCCTCAGCGGAGCGAAAGAGGAGGAAAAGCTATTTTTCAAAACCGAAGACTTCTACGCCGAGCAGTCCATCGAACTTCACCTGGGCACAGAAGCCAAAGCACTGGACGCATCCTCCAAAACCCTGATCCTCGCCACCGGCGCCTCCCTCCGCTACGATAAGCTCCTCCTCGCCACCGGCTCCCGGGTGAAGACTCTCCCCATCCCCGGCTCGGACCTTGAGGGTGTCCACTACCTCCGCACCATAGACGACTCCCGGGCCATCGCCCAGGCCATGAACGGCGCCTCCAGGGCTGTCATCGTAGGCGCCGGGTTCATCGGCTCCGAGGTCGCTGCCGTCTGCAAGACAGCCGGCCTCGAGGTCATCGTACTCGAAATCCAGCCCCAGCCCATGGCCCACATTCTTGGTGAAGAGATGGGCGCCATCTATGCTAACCTCCACACCAGCCGGGGTATCGACCTGCGGCTACGCGAAGGCATCTCCGAAATCCGAGGCAATACCCGCGCCGAGCAGGTCGTCACCGACCAGGGCAACTCAATCGACTGTGATTTCATCGTAATTGGTGTAGGCATCTCACCTGACACCTCTATCGCCGAATCCGCTGGACTTGGAGTAGATAGCGGTGTCCTCGTCAACGAGTTCTGTCAGACATCCCACCCCGACATCTATGCTGCCGGAGACGTCACCAACTGGTACCACCCGGGTCTCGGCCACCGACTCCGTGTTGAACACTGGGACAACGCTCTCAACCAGGGCGCTGCTGCGGCAAAGTCCATGCTAGCCGTCCCTGAGCCCTACTCTCCCACCCTCTACTTCTGGTCGGACCAGTACGACCTCAACATCCAGTATCTGGGCCACGCCACCGAGTGGGACAAAATCGCAGTGCGGGGCGACCCCGCCGAGGAGAAATTTACTGCCTTCTACCTGAAGGATGGGTCAATACACGGGGCGCTGGTAGTGAACAACTTCCGAGATATCAGGCCCACCCGCACCCTCATCGGCCAAAAGACCCCCGTCGACGCCTCCTCCCTCTCCGATGAGTCCACCAACCTGAAGCAACTGGCCCGCGGCGGCTGAACCTACCCGAACACCACCGCCCCGCCCAACCCCGCCGCATACAGCATCCCCGACTGCCCGTGCAGCTTCGCCGTTTTCACTAACCCCATGCTCATCTCGCGGCGATCCTTTCCCGTCAAGACCCTTCTGGCCGCCAGGTAAGCCCACAGCAACGACGCCAACCCCACCAACCCCCAAATGGATACCACACCCGTAACGGAAACTATCACCATGCTGCCATAGGACGCCGCTAGGAACCCGACATATATCACCTGCCCCGCCCTCGGCCCCAGCATCGTAACGAAGGTCCTCTTTCCGCTCTCTCTATCCTCATCCACGTCCCGCAGGTTGTTGCAGTGTAGGATCGCCGTCACCAGGAACGCCACCGGCATCGACGCCCAAAACGGCGCCCAAGCCAGCTCCTGCGTCTGAACGTAGTATGCCGCCGCCACCATCAACGGGCCCATGAAGAAGAATACTGTTGCCTCACCCAAACCCGTGTCCCCCAGGGGCTTGGGGCCCGCGCTGTAGAACACCGCCACGAACACGCTCCCCAAGCCCACAGCCAGTATCGGCCACCCGACCTCCGTCACTATGTACAGCCCCATCCCTATCCCGACAGCAAAGGTCACAATGCACCCGATCAGCACTTCCTTCTCGGTCAGCAACCCCCGGGCCAGCACCTTGTGTGGGGCAGGAAACTTTGCCTGCCCCCCCTCCCGACGGTGGTCCGCATACTCGTCCGTCAGGTTCGTCCCGATCTGGATAGTCAGCGACCCCACCAGCGCAAAGGCAAACAGCAGCCAGCTGATGCTCACCTGCTCGGCTGCCACCGCACTCCCCACCAGCACCGGCACTACTGCCGCGCTTAGCGAGAACGGCCTCGATGCCCAGAACCACGCCCGACCGTAGCTCAGAGTTCGTGTCATCATGTCATTCACCAACGGCTACCAGGGCATGTGCCTGTAGGGCGAAAAGTCCGGAGGCCGCTTCTCCAGGAACGCGTTGCTGCCTTCCAGTGCCTCTTCCGTACCGTAGAACAGACTGTTTGCCCCATGGGCCACCGCCTGAAGCCCGTAAACCCAGTCCGTCGCCGCGTTGAAGGAAGCCTTCAGCATCCGCAGCGCCGTCGGGCTCTTCTTCAGCATCTCCTTGCACCACCGCACCGTCTCGGCTTCAAGCTCCTCCCGTGGCACGACCTTGTTCACCAGCCCCATCGCTTCCGCCTCCCTGGCCGAGTACTGCTGGCACATGAACCAGAACTCCCTGGCTTTCTTCTCCCCGATGATCTGCGCCAGATACACCGCCCCGAACCCCCCGTCAAAGCTGCCGACCTTCGGCCCCGTCTGCCCGAATATCGCATTTTCGCTCGCTATCGTGAGGTCGCACAGCACGTGGAGCACGTGGCCCCCGCCAATGGCATAACCGTTCACCATAGCGATGACCGGCTTCGGTATCGACCTCATCGTTCGGTGCAGCTCCAGCACCTGCATCCTCGTCGATCCCGAGTCGTCCCGGTACCCACCGGGCCCCTTCAGTCGCTGGTCGCCCCCCGAGCAGAACGCCCGGTCCCCAACACCTGTCAGCACCGCCACCCCAACCTGCTCGTCGAACCACGCGTCCTTGAACGCATCCACCATCTCGTCTATTGTCCGCGGCCGGAATGCATTGAGCACCTCGGGCCTGTTGATGGTGATCTTGGCTATTCCATCCCCCTTTTCGTATATGATGTCCGTATAGGTCGAATTCATGATCCCTCCGAAATATCTTCAATTTGGGGCCCGACGCCCTTACGTTGTGACCCCTCCTACTTGCCACTCATGCTAATCCGCGCCATCGAATGGCAGACCGTAGGCATCCCGTTCAAAACTCCCTTCCGTACCTCTTCTTCTCTCATCGACACCCGCTTCAGCCTCATAGTCTGGCTCGAGACCGACGATGGACTCGTTGGCATCGGCGAGGCTCCTGCCGCCCTGGTTCGCGGCCACTCTTCCCTCCGCTTCATCGCCACAGCCCTCGAAACCGTAGCCCCGGCCCTGCTGAATCGTCCCCTTGCCTCAGCACCCCTGTCCGCAGTCCCTCCTCCACCCCTCGCCTTTGCCCTGGAGACAGCCGCCTTTGATTGCCTTGCCCAGTCCGAAGGCAAGTCGCTAGCCGAGTTCCTGGACGGCGTCCCCAAACCCGTGGAGGTCAACGCTGTGATCAGCGAGGCCGACCCCGTTGCAACTGAAACCCTCGCCATCAAGGTCGCCGAAGAGGGTTTTCGCACCATTAAGCTAAAGGTTGGGGGCCGACCCCTGGACCTCGACGAAGACGCTCTTTCCCGCGTCCGCCAGAACGTCGGCCGCTCCGTCAAGCTCCGCCTGGACGCCAACCAGTCCTGGCCTGAGCCCCAGGCCGCCCTCACTCTCCAACGCTTCGCCAAATTCTCCCCCGAATTCATCGAAGAACCCGTGACGCCCGCTGACCCCGATACCCTCTCCCGACTCCGTCGAGACTCTCCTATCCCCATCGCCGCCGATGAGTCCGTAGAAAATCTCCAGTCCGCCCAAGCCCTCGCCGACTCTAACTCCGTAGACCTCCTGGTACTAAAGCTTGCAAGAGTCGGCGGCATCTCTGTCGCCCGTTCCATCATCGACCACGCCCGAACCAAAGGCCTCAGCGTCGTCCTTACATCCACACTGGAGGCCGGCGTTGGCCTGGCCGCCGCGACCCATCTCACCGCTGCGCTGGACCTTCCCCATGCCTGCGGCCTCGCCACCGGCGCCCTACTCATCCACGACCTCCTCCAAACCCCCCTGGCCCCGACCAACGGCTTCCTCTCCACCCCCGACTCCCCGGGTCTCGGCATTTCTCTTGACCCCGAAGCTATACAACACTTTTCCCTAGGGCCCCGGGGACGGGCTCACGTCTAGGCGCGCCTTCCAGTACCTCTAAGAAATCGCTGACCTTCGCGCGAAACTGTTGAGGGTTCTCGAGGTGCGCGCAGTGCCCCGCTTCGCTGATCGACTCGAACCTTCCCCTCGGAGTCAATTCGCTCATCCGCCGACCCAGTTCCACGAACTTCCTGTCTTCCTCCCCTGCCAGGAACAACGCTGGCCTCTGGAATCCCGGCAACTGATTGTATATCGTTGGCTGTGCGCCGGTCCCCATCCCACGTAAGCTGTTAGCCAGTCCAGTGGCCCGGTTCCCGAGCCTCTGCCTCCGCAATTCTAATCTCACTTCCTCATCCAGCCTGACCTGGCTCGTAAACAGCGCCTGCGACTCCCAGTAGTCGACAAACCACCCCACCCCCTCCTCCTCTATCCGTTTCGCCACCCCTCTATCCGCCAATACCCTCGCAACCCTCTCCTCCTCATCCTCAATCCCTCCCGATGCTCCCTCCAGGACTAATGCCCGGCATCGCTCGGGCGCCGTCACGCCCAGGCACAAACATACCCGACCCCCCATTGAATACCCCATCCACACCGCTTCCCCAATCCCGAGTCTACCCGCAAGCACCAGCAGGTCCTCCACGCACCGCTCCATCGAATACCTATCCGGCTCCTCCGGCGCATCCGACCTCCCATGTCCGATCAGGTCCACCAGCACCGTGGTGTACCGCTCCTTAAGGTGGTCCGTCAGGGAACGCCATGTGCTCAGGTCCCCCGTAAACCCGTGCAGCATGACAATCGTAGGCCCGTGCCCCTGCAACTCGACGTTCAACTGGATCCCGTTCACCGGTACCAGGGTCACTGTTAGCTCCTGTCTCCGCTCCGCAGAGATTGCATTGCGGCCGATGCCGCCTCCCGGTGAAGTACAACATTCCTCTCCCGGGACCCGGGCGCCTCAATAATGGACGTGCCCCTGGTCCCCACACCCTTCCCCACCGCCTCCCCAAACTCATCCCAACCTTCGATCCGCGTATATCCCAACCCGTACAGCTCCGCCACCGATTCAAATGTCAGCCCGTGAGGCGTCCCATAGACCTCTTCGAAATGGTCGCCGTACTTCGCCTGCGGCAGAAACGAAAAAATCCCGCCACCGTCATTGTTCAAGACGACAATGGTCGCGTTTATCTCAGGGTGCTTCGCCATCAGCAGACCCGTCAAGTCGTGTAAGAACGACAGGTCGCCGACCACTGCAACTACAGGCGCCCCCGCCCCGGCTCCCGACCCCAGCGCCGTCGACACCACGCCGTCTATTCCGCTCGCCCCTCGATTTCCCATAACCCTGATCGTCTTGCCAGAACTGGCCATGAACGTGTCCATATCCCGAACAGGCATACTGTTTCCGGCGAACAGGATCGCATCCTCAGGCAGGTGGTCCCGCAATTCGGAAAACACCTTTCCTTCAAACAACTCCTCCATCCCAGACAGATACTCCCCCACCCCCTTCCCCACCACCCGGCTGAATCCAACCCACCTCTCCAACCACCCGGCTTCTCTGTTGGGCTCCTCACCTCTCGACACCATCCCTTTACAGAAGGAGAGCGGGTCCGCCTGCACAACGTCAGTAGCCAGATGACTCGGGTCAGCCCAGCCGATGTCCGTCACCAGCACGTGCCGTGTCACCCTGGTCCCAGCCAAAAACATCCCCAAAGATTTCGAGGTCGGCCAAGCCCCGAATCTGATCACAAGCTCGGGCGTAAGCCGCTCCCATAGGCCCTGGTCGCGTAGCATGAGATCGTAGAAGTCCACAACATGCGTCCGGTCATGCTTCCCAAATCTGACCTGTGATAAAGGGTCGGCAAGGATCGGATACCCAAGGCTCCTCCCCACGCCCGACACCGCCTCCGCCAGCCCCAACTTGTCCTGGGGCCCGCACACGATGATCCCTTGCTCGACACCCTGCAATTGCTCAGCTAGCTCCCTCCCCGCCTCCCATCCATTCGGCGCCTCTGCTTGAACCACACCACCCAAGATGTCAACACTCCCCGGCACCTCCACTTCTTCTCCCTCAATAACCACCGGCGCCAGGGGTTCCCGCAAAGGCACGTTCAAATGCACCGGCCCCGACGGATACCCCATTGCCGTCGCATAGGCCCTCCTCCCGACCGCCAGGGCATAGTCCCTTAAGTCCACGCTGGCCCCGGGAACGGGAAGGTCAACCGACCACTTCACATGCGTCCCATATATCCCCGACTGCTCGATGGTCTGATTTGCCCCCCAGCCGACTAATTCCGGGGGTCGGTCTGCCGTAATCACAATCAGCGGCGCCCCAGTGAGCCTGTCCTCCACCACCGCCGGCAGCAGGTTGGCGGTCGCCGTGCCGGAGGTGGTGAGCACCACAACCGCCCCCCGACCCCCCTTCGCCATACCCAGCGCGAAATACCCCGCCGCCCTCTCGTCCAGGTGAATCCAGGTCTTGATAGATTCACACTGCACAAAGCTCATCGCCAGAGGCCCAGACCTCGACCCAGGACAGATCACCACATCCTTCACTCCCGCCCCTGCCAGCCCCTCCACCAGCGCCCCGGTCATAGCATAATTCCGGTTTTCAGCCCTCATCACCCGTCCAGCCCCAGCGCCTGCCTCAGCCCCAGCATCTTCAGCTCCGTCTCCGCGTACTCCTTCTCAACATCCGAGCCCTCCACAATCCCCGCGCCCCCATACAGGTACGCCCGACTTCCCGCCACCAGCCCCGACCTGATGGCAATCGCAAACTCCCCCCGGCCCATGTGGTCCATCCACCCCACCGGCCCCGAGTACCACCCGCGGTCCATCCCCTCTAATTTCCTTATCAGCTCCACTGCCCTCTTAGTCGGCACCCCGGCTACGGAAGGTGTCGGATGGAGTGCTTCGACGAATTCCAGGATGTCCCGGCCCTTCCTATTCATCCCCCGAAACGCCGTCGAGAGGTGCTGGACGTTCTTGAACTTGGATACCTTTGGCGCCGAGTCCCACGTCAACTGCTCACAGAGGCCCATCAACGCCTGCTCGACGAATCTTGCAGCGAAGTCATGCTCACGCTGCTCCTTCGCATCTCCAAGCAGTGCCTCACCCATCAGCCCGTCCTCTTCAGGCGTTCGCCCCCGAGCCACCGACCCCGCATGGCAAATGCACTCAACACTCCCTCCCGACATGCTCACCAATGGCTCCGGTGTCGCACCCATGAACGTCGACCCACCTAGCCCGATCGCAAACACCGAGCATCTGGACTCGCTTTCAATCAACCTCTCCAGTGCTTCTCCCACCTCCACCCTTCCCCTCCTCTCCGCCCCCAGCCTCCGCGCCATCACTACCTTCTCCACCTTTCCGCTCTCCACCGCCTCCAACGCTCCTGGCACCGCACGCACCCACCTTTCGCCTTCCCCCAGTTCCACGCTTACATCAACCCTCTGCTCATCTCCCATCTGCAAAAGACTATCCGTTCCATTTGCGGGATAGATACGGTTCTCAGTCACCCACCGCCCCTCGGGTGTCCAGGCATAGCAGACCCGGGGCACGACCATGATCCCATCGCCGAATCCGGCCCACTCCGGCGAGGTCTCCGCTTCCACATCGAATCGAAATCCGCCGATTGCCACGGGCCCCGTTCCCACGACGTCCGGCCCTTCCACACTGGCGTTCGCCACCAACTCCCGATACCACTCTCTCGCCTCCTGAAACCTCCCCTCCCCCGACACCCTGACACCCCACGCTACCCCCAGCCCAACCAGCGTAATTTCACCGTCCCTCTGTGACCAGAACGCCCGAAAGTTCTCCCTCCGCTCGGCCTGTCCGAACACTTCCGTAGGCGTCAGGACCTCGCCCAGCCGATGTGACCGGCTAATCAACTTCACTTGGCCCCTAACACCCTTCTCCGCCGCTATCTCAACGTCTGCGTAAGTCACCCAGCCTCCTCCCCACGCGCCACTATGCCGTTCATCAGCAGGTCCCGCACTTCCGGCGCGCTTTCCATCAAGGGCTTCGGTTTGTCCTCCAAGAGCCAGCGTAGTATCACCTCGCTCAGCGAACCCAGCCACAACCGGGACACCAGGTTCGTGTCGACTGCCCTGATATCTCCCGAATCAACCGCCCGGTCCAGCTCTCTCTTTATCAGTCCCGCAAACTTGTCCCGGATCGGCAGGAACTTCCGGTCCATTGATCTCCCCTGCCCGACAATATTCACCAGGAGTATCTGTGCCAATTTCCTCTGCCTGGAGAAAGTCAAAAGTACAGCGTCTATGGCCAGCGGGATCCTTTTCAGCGGGTCCGACTCTGCCTCAATTGACCGCTCCAGCCTTCTCACCAGCTTGTCGCTCAGCTGGTCAACCAGCCCTAGGGCCATTTGTTCCTTGCTGGGGAAGTGAAAGTAAAAGCTGCCCTTGGAAGTCCCCGACTGCTGGATGATCTCATCCACGTTCGCGTTGTAATACCCCCGGCGCGCAAAGAGGCTCGCCGCCGCATCCAAAATGCGCTCCCTCGCGGTTCGAGCCTCTACTCTTGTGGACAAGCCGGATGCCTCTCTACTAGACCGACCGGTCTGTTTACCAACCAGTCTAGCGGGACACACCAGCAACCGTCAACCGGCGTTGACTATTGGTATTCCTGTACCACCCCGTATTCCGTTAACGCCCTTTCTATCGCTCTTTTCACGTTGTATTCGACATATCCCCGCTCCACCGAGTCATCGATCGCCGCCTGCGCCTCCACCGGCATGTCCAGCATCGAATACGCTATCGCCCTCCCTACGTACGCCCGACTCAGTTCCCCATCTATCTCGATTGCACTGTTGAAGTCTTCCAATGCCAGGGCCGGCAGACCCATCTTGATATATTGGCTGCCCCGGTTCGAGTACGCCTCGGCCTGCCCTGAATCTCGTTCAACCACCTCCGTGTAGTCCGATACCGCATCCTGTGGTTTGTCCAGTTGGGAATGAGCAAACGCCCTGTTGAAATAGGCGGGCACGTTGTCCGGATCCAGGCGCAGCACCTCGTCGAAGTTGGACACCGCGTCGGGCCAGCGCTTGATCACCATGGATACGTCGCCCCGCTTGTTATAGGCGTCAATGAAGTAAGGGTCGGCGCGTATGGCCCTCGTGAAGGCGGCGATGGACGCCCCCAGCTGCCCCCTCCCCAGCAATTCCTCCCCCTCCCGGAAATGCCCCAGCGCGACCTGCGACTCGGTCCCATCACCTGGCTCTCCATCCCCACACCCGGCCATCACCAGCACGATGGCAATAGCCGTCGCCAGTTTTAGCATTCCATTGATGGAGACCGCTAAACCACGCTTTCCTGGTGCAGTTTCTCGATGCGCTCTTCCGAATAGCCTAGCACCCCAGACAGCACGTCGTCCGTGTCCTGCCCAAGCAGTGGAGCTCCCCTGTACTCCGTCGGGGAGTCGGACAGGTTGATCGGGTTGCCTATCATCTCCCAGTCACCTCTCTGCGGATGCTCCATCGTAGCGATCATCCCCCGCTTCCTGATGTGCGGGTCCTCGAACAAGTCCTTGGCATTCAGCACCGCCCCGGCCACGACCCCCTGGCTGGCGCACGTATTCATCACCTCGTACTTAGTGTGCTGCATCGCCCAGTCCCCAACCAGCTTGTCCACCTCCTCCTTCCTCTGGAAACGCAGCTCTGAGGTCGCGTACCGCTCATCCCCAATAAGGTCTTCCCTGCCCATTATTCTCAGCAGCTGGTTCCACGAATCGGAGATGCTCTCCGTGGCGTAGATGTAGCAGTAGTCATCGGGGCCACCGGGTTTGCACTTGTACATCCGGGAGGGCGCCGTGTTCCAGCCATCGTCGCCCTTCCTCATGATCATTTCGGCATCGTGGTAGTACCACATCATCGCCACCCGACTGAAGTTGAACACCGACTCCTGCATCGAGACCTCAACAACCTGCCCCTTCCCCGTCCGTTCCCTCTGCAGCAGCGCCGACACCACGCCCAGCGCGGCGTGGTACCCCGTTCCTATGTCCCCGATTGACGTCCCCATAGCAATGGGAGGCCCGTCCTTGAAGCCGTTGGTCGAATAGGACCCTCCCGTGCACTGGGCAATCATGTCGAAGCACTTGTAATGGCTGTAGGGCCCGTAGGTCCCGAAGCCCTTGATCCGCCCCAGCACTATCTTCGGGTTCACCTCGGATAGAACGTCGTATCCAAGCCCCAACCGCTCCAGGGTCCCGGGCCCCTGGTTCTCAGCCACCACGTCCGCGTTCCTCACCAGGTCGAAGAACACCCTCTTCCCTTCCTCCGACTTCAGGTTGAGCGTGATGCTCCGCTTGTTGGAGTTCAGGATCAGGAAATAGGGGCTGTCCAGCCCGGGAACGTCCTGCGGGGCCTTCCGCCCCGGGTCCCCTCTCCCGGGGGCCTCCACCTTGATTACGTCCGCCCCTAGCCACGCCAGCGCTTGCGTGAACGATGTCCCCGCCTCCCACTGCGTCAGGTCAACAACCCTGTAGCCTTCCAACGCCTTTTCCATCACAAACTCCCTTCTTTGCTCATCACGACTGCACAAGGAGCGTATATAATCCACCAAAATGGCCCCGAGCAGGGCCGTTACATTCTACACCACGCCGTAATTGCGCCTAGACCCAACCCGCGAGGAAATACTATGTCTACCGACCTGAGCTTCGTATGTATCGCCGTATACGACCTTCAGGAGGCCACCGACAGGTTCTGCAGCCTCTACAACCTTCAGGTCATGCAACCTCCCAACGACAACACCCAGTTCGGCTACCGCAACACCTTCCTCGGCAATGGGAAGCGGGCGCTCATAGAACTCCTTGAACCCCTCGGCGACGACAGCCATGTCCGCAAGTTTCTCGAGGCGCGCGGCGAAGGCGTCTACCTGATTACCTTCGAACTCGACGATCTTGTAGATACCGTGAAAAACGTCCGCTCCCAGGGTGGCCGCATCACCGGAATCCCCGAAGACGCAGACCCCACCCCCAGCACCGACTACGTATGGGTCCACCCAAGTTCCTCCCACGGCGTCTTCGTCGAACTCCTCCAAAAGGGCTACGGCCCCCTCCCCGGCGGCAGTTGATATCAGGGTCTCGGCTGACACGCGGGACAAAAATAAGTCCCTCTTCCCCCCACAACCATCCTCTCTATCTCCCCTGAACACCGCGGACACCCCACCCCTTTCTCCCGAGGCACCAGGAATATCATTGGGCCCAGGTCCTCCGTCGGGGGCGCATCTACCGGCATATTCTTCTCTAATATGTCGATCGCCCGACTCAGCACCCACACAATCGATTCGTGGATCGACTCCACCACCTCTACCCTCACATCTCTCGCCCGAGTCATCGGGTGCACCTTGGACCTGAACAGGATGTCGTCCGCGTAGATATTCCCTATCCCCGCGACCCGCCTCTGGTCCATAAGCAACGACTTTATCGCCGTCCCCCGACCCTCCAATATCCCGCCCAATACTTCGGCCGTGAAGGAGGACTCCAACGGCTCGGGCCCCAGGTCTCCGACCACCGACGCCGCATCATCCACCAGCCACACCGCCCCGAACTTCCTCGGGTCTACAAACCTCAGGTCATACCCATCTTCAAAGTGGAATACCGTCTGCGTGTACTTGTGCATCTCCTCACCGGACTCAACCACCCTCAGCGACCCCGTCATCCTCAAATGAACAATGAGCGTACGCGAGTCCCTTAGCTGGAATAGGAAATACTTGGCCCGTCTCCCGACGTCCTCTATCGTCGCCCCCATCAACCCTTCGCGGAACTCCCCCGGAGAAGGTGCCTTCACCGCATTGTTCCAGTTCAGCGTCACCCCCGAGACCGTCCTGCCCCTCACCCCGGGCGCTACCACCCGGCGCATCACCTCGACATCCGGCAGTTCCGGCATCGCCTACGCCATGTCTCCCCAGTTGGGACCCATCTTCACGTCCACCTTCAGCGGAACGCTAAGCTCCAGCGCCGACGCCATGACCTCCCTAGCCAGCCCCGACATCTCCTCCACTTCGTCCCTCGGCACCTCGAAGATGAGCTCGTCGTGCACCTGTAGCAGCATCCTGCTCTGCATGCGGGCCTCGTCCATCCGGTTCTGAACCCCGATCATCGCTAGCTTCGTAATCTCCGCCGACGTTCCCTGGATAGGCATGTTTATTGCCATCCTTTCCGCCGCCATCCTCAGGTTGTGGTTTCGGGAGTTGAACTCCGGGAAATGCCGGCGCCTGCCCAAGACCGTCTGCACGTACCCCTGCGCCTTTGCCTTGTGCTTCGTCACCTCCATGTAATCCTTCACCCCCGGGTACCGCTCGAAATACTGGTCGATAAATCTCTGCGCCTCCTCGTTGGACAGCCCGGTCCGGTTCGCCAGTCCGAAACCGCTAATCCCGTAGATGATTCCGAAGTTGATTGTTTTGGCAATCCGCCTCATTTCAGCCGTCACTTCGTCCATAGGCACGTCGAACACGTAAGCCGCCGTGGACGCGTGGATGTCCGCCCCGTCGTGGAACGCCTTTATCAGGCTCGGGTCCTCGGAAATGTGGGCCAGCACCCGAAGGTCTATCTGCGAGTAGTCCGCCGCCAGCAGCACCCACTCCGGGTGGTCCTGCGCTATGAATGCATGTCTGACCTGCCCCCCGAGCTCTGTCCTGATCGGAATGTTCTGCAGGTTCGGGTCGTTGCTCGACACCCGGCCCGTTACCGACCCCGTCTGGTTGAACGTCGTATGCACCCGACCCGTCTTCGGGTTTACCATGTCGGGAAGCGCGTCTAGGTATGTCGACTTCAGCTTCGAAATCTGCCTGAACTCCAGCACCTTCTCTACGATCGGGTGCGCTCCCCTCAACCCCTCCAGCACCCGGGCGTCCGTCGAGAATCCGCTCTTGGTGCGCTTCGCGCTGGGCAGTTCCAGTTCTTTGAACAGAACGTCCCCCAGCTGCTTCGGCGAGTTGATCGTAAACCGGTGCCCGACATCGTCGTAAATCCCCGCTTCCAGTACTGCCAACCGTTCCGTAAGCTCCATCGACATCCCCGTGAGCAGCTTGGCATCCAGCGCGATCCCCGCCCTTTGCATCCGTACGATGATCGGCACCAGTGGGAGCTCCACGTCCTCCATCATCCCCCACAACCCCTCCTCCCGGGCTTCCTTCTCCAACATCGTCGACAGCCTGAGCGTCATGTCGGCGTCCGCCGCCGCGTAGGGACTCGCCGCATCTACGCTCACCTTGTCCATGGTGATCTGCTTGGACCCCGTCCCAATAAGCTCGGTGATGGGCGTCATCTCGACACCCAGCCGGTCAAACGAAAGCCCCTTCAACCCCAGCGCCTTCTCCCCGACCAGGAACGCAGCGATCATGCTGTCGTTCGCCAGCCCCTTCACCTCGATCCCGTAGTTCGCCAGCACCATCATGTCGTAGTTCGCATTGTGTGCCGTCTTTGGCAGGGCGTCGTCCTCGAATAACGGCTTCAGCTTTTCCACCACCAATTCCTTAGGCAATTGCTGCCCCACGATATGCCCCACCGGTACGTAGTACGACACACCCGCCTTTGCAGATATCGAAACCCCAACCAGCCCCGCCATCATTGCGTTCAGGCTCGTCGTCTCCGTGTCAAACGCAAAGTAGCCCGCCTCCCGTACCTCCGCAATCATCTGGTCCAGGGCGTCCTCATCCGTGACCGTGTGGTATTCGACCTCCCCTCCCCCCGACACCGCGGACTCTTCACCTTCAACTGCTTCTTCTCCGTCCCCGCCCGGGAGCCGCGCCAGCAAGCTGGAAAACTCCATCTCACGGAACAGGGCAACAACCGCCTCCCTGTTGAACGCCGACCTTGCGCAAGCATCGAAGTCCAGGTCCAGAGGCACTCGCACCACAATCCTCGCCAGGTCAACCGACATCATCGCCTGCGCCTGATGCTCTTTAAGCAGGCCCTGGATGCGTGGCGGCTTCACCTCTTCGATGTGCTCGTATATCCCTTTGATATCCCCGAACTCCTGCACCAGCTTCGCCGCAGTCTTCCCACCGATCCCCGGCACCCCCGGTATGTTGTCCGAAGAGTCCCCCACCAACCCCTTGTAGTCCGGGATTAGCACCGGCGGTACGCCGTACCGCTCCATCACCTTGTTCTCGTCGTACAGCACAGTGTCCTTGAACATTCCCCTCGGGAGCAGGGCCTTTACATAAGGCGTCACCAGCTGGACCGTGTCCGTGTCTCCGGTCAATATCACCGTGTCGATTCCCTGCTCCGAGGCCTGTGTCGAAAGAGTTCCCAGCACGTCGTCGCCCTCGTAACCGTCCATCTCGTAGGCCGGAATCCCGAACGCCGACACCAGCTCCCGTATCCTCTTGAACTGCACCCGCAAATCATCCGGCGTCGATGCCCGGTGCGCCTTGTACTCCTCGTACTGCATGTGCCTGAACGTAGGAGTCGGCCTGTCGAAAACGATTGCGCAGTGGGTAGGATCGATTTCATCCAGCGCTTTCAGCAGCGCGCTCGTGAATCCATACACTGCCCCGATAGGCTCGCCCGTCTTGTTCACCGTCAACGGCGGAAGCGCGTGAAACGCCCGGTGCACCAGCGCGTGCCCGTCCATCAACAAAAAGAGCGGCTTCCGCTCCAACATGGATGTCTGCTGACTCGCCATCGCTCCTTTGCCTATCTCAGTCTCTTCCCAGCGCCGGCCTTCGATATTCCAAGGCTGCCTCTTTCGCTGTCATTCCGAGGCCCCGCGAGGAATCCAGGACTTGCGTGATCACGCATCTCTTCGCCACGCCTCCAGCCTTGGAACAAGCCCGATTATAGCACCCCACCTCCCTCCCCCTTCCTGCTAATATAAGCCCATCACCTACACCCATAGGGAGGCTCCCATGGCCCTTCGTATCGGCATGCACACCGGCGTCCAGGACGTTTCCTATCCCGACCTCCGCAAGCTCTGGCAGATCGCCGACTCCAACGGCTTCTACTGGGTCTCCGTCTGGGACCACTTCTACGAAAACCCCACCCACGACGGCAGGAGCCCCTGCTTCGAGGCTACAACCACCATGGCCGCCATCGCCGCCGAAACGGAGAACGTCCGCATCGGCTGCCTCGTCATGGCCATCGGCTACCGCAACCCCGCCCTCCTCGCCAAGGCAACAGTGACCATCGACCACATCAGCAACGGACGCGTGGAAATGGGCATAGGGGGTGGGTGGTACGAGATGGAGTTCCTCGCTTACGGCTACCCCTTCCCTCCCATCAAGACCCGACTCAACCAGCTCGAAGAGGGCGCTCAGATCATCCGCTCGATGCTTAACAGCGAGTCCACCACCTTCCACGGGGATCACTTCTCCGTCGATAACGCCTACCTCTTCCCCCGCCCCATCCAACCCAACCCCCGACTCTGGATCGGGGGACTCGGCGAAAAGCGCACCCTACGCATCGCCGCCCGCTACGCCGATGGCTGGAACGCCGCCTACATAGCCCCCGATGTCTACTCCGCCAAGAACCAGGTCCTGGACAATTGGTGTGAAAAGGAAGGTCGGGACCCGGCCTCCATCACCCGCAGCGTCAACCTCGGCTTCTACATGGGCACCAGCGAAGCCGATGCCCGCAAGAAAAAGGAAGACGTGGAGTCAGCCTGGGCCCACGATCCCGCCTACAAGCCCGGAGGCATGCTCTTCGGCACCGCCGAGCAAGTGAAAGAACGTATCGGACAATACGTAGACATCGGCACGACCGACCTCAACATCGCCTTCCGCGCCCCCTTCGACTTCGACGCCGTCCAGTCCTTCATAGAAGAAGTAATGCCCGCCTTCCAATAAATCGCATGGATGGGGGGGTGGCCGTGAGGTCCGGTACCCCCTCCCCTCAAGGGATAGGGCTAGGGTGAGGGTGATACTGGAGTTAAAACACCAGCTACGCAAAGGTCACTTGCCGAAAGAGCGCTGGCGCGAGGGTTCCCGTCCCCTACCTCAATCTCTTGATCAACGCTTCCCCCACATGCGGAGGCACGAAAGAGTCCGGGTCTCCCCCCAATTTCACCGCCTCTTTCAGCAGCGAGGAACTCAGGAACTGGTGCTCGAGGCTGCTCATCAGCGTAACCAGTTCGATGTCCGGCGCCAGCTTCTTGTTCATCAGCGCCATCTCGAACTCTCGCTCGAAGTCCGAGACCATGCGCAATCCGCGAATCATGACCTGGGCATTGATCTCCCGGGCGAAGTCGACAGTCAACCCGGAATAACCCACGACCCTGATATTGGAGTAGCCATTCAGCGACTCCTTTACCAGTGCTATCCGCTCCTCCGTAGAGAATAGCAGCCTCTTGTTGTCCGGGACTGAATAGACGGCCATAACTAGTTCGTCAAATAGTTTGGCGGCCCGCTTGGCAATGTCCAGGTGGCCGTTCGTTACGGGATCGAAGCTGCCGGGGTATAGGGCGGTGGTCAAAGACTTTCCTCCATTTGAAAGATCGACAACATTGTATCACCGTAGCTTTTCTCCTTTTGCAGAACAAGTCCTCCGTACCTTCCCTCAAGAGGCCGACGCCTCGCATGCTCCACTATCACCATTCCATCCTCCCCGCACAATCCCCTCTCCCCTATACGGTCCACCACCCGATCAACTGACTCATCAGCATACGGAGGGTCCAAAAATATCACGTCATACGGCCCCGCCAACGCATCCACGGCTTTCCCCGCATCCATCACATGTACCCGCCCGCGTTCCTCTAAACGTGTGTTTGTCAGGTTCTCCGAAATCGCACGCGCCATCGCTCTGTCTCGCTCCACGAAGTCCGCCCATCCCGCCCCCCGGCTCAGCGCCTCTATCCCTATCGCCCCCGTCCCCGCATACAAGTCCAGCACCCGACCCATCTCCACCCCCGACGCCTCCAACATCGAAAACAAGGCTGCTCTCACCCTCTCGGCGCTCGGCCGAAAGGACGCTCCAGGAGGTGCCTTCAACCTTCGACCCTTAGCCTCCCCAGCAATTACCCGCATGGGCTGGATTCTAAGCTCCCCCTTCTCCCCATGTCATCCCATTGCCCCTCCTTCCCATCCCGAGGCCCCGCGAGGGATCTAGGACCTGCATCTTCAGATTCCTACTGCAAGGCCCTCTTCCACCTCCCCGCCTCCTCCAGCATCTCTGACGCATTCCTCCGCGCCGCCCCACCCCCCGACCCTAACATCTGGCTCACCTCCGTCACCTTCCCCTCCCAATCCAACGCCTCCACCGATGTCACAGTCCTCTCCCGAGATGTCGTCTTCACCACCCTCATATGACTGTCTGCATAACACGCAATCTGCGGCAGGTGCGTGACGCACAACACCTGGTGATCTTTAGATAGTTCCCACAGCTTCTGTCCCACCACCCCACCTACCCGACCCCCTATTCCCGCATCCACCTCGTCGAACACCAGGATCGGTATCTGGTCTGCCGTCGACAATATCGTCTTGATCGCCAGCATCAGCCTCGATGCCTCTCCTCCCGAGGCTATCCTCGCCAGCGGCCGGGGCGGCTCCCCCGGATTCAACGAGATCATAAACTCCACCGAGTCCACACCCGTGCTGCTGAAAGCCAGCATCCTCGCCTTTTCCTCATTCTGAGATACCGGCGCCCCCTCCTCCGCCTCCGACTGTCGGATATCCACCACCACCTGCGCATGTTCCATGGCCAGCCCGGCTGCCTCTCCTCTGATTGCCTCAGCCAGCCGTTCACCCGCCTCCTTCCTTGCCCCCGACAATCGCCCAGCCGATTCCCCTACCTTTTCCCGCAGCTCCAACTCCCGACCCTCCAGCTCCTCCTTCCGCTCCTCGCTGTGATAAAGTTTCTCCAGTTCCGAATTCGCCTGCTCACCGAAGGTCAACACCTCGTCAATCGTCCCACCGTATTTCCTTTTCAGGCCCCTTATTAGCTCCAGCCGCTCCTCTAACTCTTGCAGTCGCTCCGGGCTGTACACAATCCCGTCCCGATACCCCCTCAGCATACGCGCCATCTCTTCTATCTGGCTGCTCACCGCCTCAGCCGATTCAACGTTTTGCTTCAGCGAAGAATCTAGCTGCGCAAGCTGCTCCAGGTCTCTCGATGCCTGACCCATCAGGTCCGCCGCTGATTGCTGCTGCTCGAAACCCTCGTAAAGCGCCCGATACGCGTGGTCCGACAAACTGATAATCCGCTCCGCATTCGCCACCCTGTCCCGTTCGACAGTCAGCTCTTCATCCTCGCCCGGCCGCAGGCTGGCCGCGCTGATCTCCTCCACCTGGTACCTCAGGAAGTCCACCCGCTGTGCAAACTCCCGTTCAGCCCGACCCAGCTCTTCCAGCTCCTGTCGCACTTCCGTAAGCTCTAGCACTCGCTCCGCCACTTCCGAGCGTAGCTCCCCCAGCCCACCGTACTTGTCCAGGATATCCATGTGCTCCCGGACTCTCAGCAGCGACAGATGTTCATTTTGACCGTGGATGTCCACGAGGTGCTCGGCCAGACCGCTCAACAGCCGGAGCGGTACTATCCGGCCGTTCACCCGGCACGTGTTGCGGCCATCCAGGTTAACCTCCCGAGCCAGTATCAGTTCCTCGTCCCCAGCCTCAATGCCGTACTCATCCAGCCCGTCCCCGACCGCCTGCCTTAGCCCTGCATCCAGAAGGAAAACACCCTCCACCCTGGCCTGCCGCGCCCCCGCCCTCACCATCCCCGCATCCGCCCGACCCCCCAGCAACAAACTAACCGCATCCACGATGATCGACTTCCCAGCCCCCGTCTCCCCCGTCAACACGTTGAAGTCCGCCGCCAGCTCGATTTCCAGCTGCTCTATCGTTGCAAAGTTGGTAACACTTAGGAGTCTAAGCATCCCATTTCCCAAAAAGTCCTTTATCAGGGTGCCCTGTCGATATGGCTGAATGATAGGCCCAATCCCACCCAACCGAAAAGCCCCGACCGCCCCCCCCCCGTGCCATGTCCGGGCGCCAACAGGGTCCCATTGGGGGGTCATATATCGCTATCCGTATTGTCACCCAACCCCCGCAAATGATAAAATTCACAGACTCGACCCAGCTACAGGTCTTCACTTGCCACAACACGACGTTTTAGTTATAGGCGCGGGACTTGCCGGTATGCGCGCCGCCATCGAAGCCCACCGACACGGCGCCAACGTAGCCGTAGTCTCCAAGGTCCACCCAGTCCGAAGCCATTCCAACGCCGCGCAGGGTGGCATCAACGCAGCCATGCCCGAAGAAGGCCGCGAGGACGACTGGGAATCCCACGCCTTCGACACCGTCAAGGGCTCCGACTACCTCGGCGACCAGGACGCCATTGAAATCATGGCCCGTGAAGCCCCCAGCGACATCATCGAGCTTGAGCACATGGGCGTCATCTTCAACCGCGACGAGCGCGGCAGGCTCGGCGCCCGTAGCTTCGGCGGTGCCTCCTTCGCCCGCACCTTCTTTGTCGCCGACATCACCGGCCAGGCCATCCTTCACGTCATGTACGAGCAACTCATGAAGGCCGGCATCTTCGTCTACGAAGAGTGGTTCGTCACGTCCCTCATCATGCTGGACGGCGTATGTCGCGGCGCAGTGGCTATGGACATGCTCTCCGGCCGCATCGAGCCCATCCAGGCCAAGGCCGTCATCATGGCCAGTGGAGGCCTCGGCCGAGTCTACGAACCCTCCACCAACGCCATGATCTGCACCGGTGACGGCATCGCCCTAGCCTACAACGCCGGCGCCCCTCTCCTCGATATGGAGATGGTCCAGTACCACCCCACCACCCTCCCCGCCAACGGCGCCCTCCTCTCCGAGGCCGCAAGAGGTGAGGGCGCTTACCTCATCAATAACGAGGGCGAGCGTTTCATGGGCAACTCCCGCAACCCCTACTACGCACCTAACAAGATGGAGCTCGCCTCCCGGGACGTTGTATCCCGCGCCGAACGCGTCGAAATCGACGCCGGTCGCGGTGTCAACGGCGCAATCCTCCTCGACTGCCGGCACCTTGGCAAACAGAAGATCCTCGAACGCCTCTCCCAGATCCGCGAGCTAGGCATCCAGTTCGCCGGCGTGGACATCGTCGAAGAACCCATCCGCATCGTCCCCGGAATGCACTACCAGATGGGCGGCATCAAGACAGACGTCGACGGCGCAACCTCCATCGAGGGCCTCTACGCCGCCGGTGAATGCGCCTGCATCAGCCTCCACGGCGGCAACCGCCTCGGCGCCAACTCCCTGCTGGAAACCGTGGTCTTTGGCAGGCGGGCCGGGCTCAACGCCGCCCAGTACGCCTCCTCCGTTCAGCAACCCATTATCTCCAACGCCATTAAGACCGACGAAGAAAACCGCATCCAGGCCATCCTCAACCGGGACCCGACCGATGACCCGCCCGCCGCCATCCGACTAGCTATGGGCCAGTCCATGCACAACAACGTCGCCGTCTTCCGTGACGAAGAGGGCCTCAAGAAGTCCCGAGAGGACATCGCCCAGCTTAAAGAGCGCTACGCCCGGGCCTCCATCAACGACAAGGGCAAAGTCTTCAACTACAACCTGATATCATATCTGGAGTTGGGCTTCATGCTCGACTGCGCCGAGACCATAGTCGCCGGTGCCATCGAACGCAAGGAAAGCAGAGGCGCCCACACCCGCACCGACTACCCCGAAAGAGACGACGAAAACTGGCTCCGCCATACCCTCGTAACCCTCAAGGACGGCGAGCCCCAGATGGACTTCCTACCCGTTACAGTTACACGATGGCAACCGCAGGCCCGCACCTACTGACCGAATGAAACGACAGAGACTATGGAAGTAGCCGTAAAAATCAAACGCTTCAACCGGGAATCGGGCTCCGGGCCCTACTACGAGGACTTCAAGGTTGAGTGTGATGAGCACGAGATGGTCCTCGACGCTCTCATCAAGATCCGGGAGTACCAGGACCAGTCCCTCGCCCTCCGCTGCTCCTGCCGCAGCGCCATCTGCGGCTCCTGCGCCATGCGCGTCAACGGTCACGCCGGCCTCGCCTGCAACACCAAGATCACCGACGCCCTCGCCCGCTCCGACACCATCGTCGTCGAGCCCGCAGGCAACACTACCGTCGTCAAGGACCTCGTCGTAGACGCAAAACCCTTCTGGGAGAAGATAGGTAAAGTCCAACCCTGGCTCTCGCCCACCGGCCCCACCCCCGACCACGAATACATTGTCGACAACTCCGACATGCTCGCCCTCAACCAGGTCATGGGCTGCATCATGTGCGGCGCCTGCGTTTCCGACTGCACGGTCCTTGAGGTTGACAAGCGCTTCCTCGGCCCGGCCGCCCTCGCCAAGGCCCTCCGCTTCGCTGGAGATCCCCGGGACGGCATCCAAGCCGAAAGACTTCAGACCCTCGGCCAGCCCGGCGGCATCTGGGACTGCACCCACTGCTTCGAATGCGTCCAGGTCTGTCCAAAGGGCGTCGCCCCAATGGACCAGATCCTTGAGCTCCGACACAAGGCCGTCGAAAACGGCTTCGTCAACAACAACGGCGCCCGACACGCCGAGTCTCTCTCCAACTCCGTCAAGCGCAGCGGCTGGCTCGACGAAAAGCGCCTCATCGTCGAATCCTACGGATTCAGGAACGTCGGTGCTCTGCTGGGCCTTATCCCCACCGCCTTGCGCTCCCTCCTCGCCCGCAAGATGCCGCCCCTCTTACACCACAAGCGCCCCGGCGCCGACAAGATCAAGCGCATATTTGAAAAGCTGGAAAGCGAATAATGAAGTACGCCTGGTATCCCGGTTGCGTCTCCCAGGGCGCTTGCCCCGAGCTCTTCAAAGCAACTCTCGCCGTTGCAGACAAACTCGGCATAGAGCTAGTCGAACTGAAGGAAGCCGCCTGCACCGGCGCAGGCATCCTCAGTGAACGCAACCCCGAGCTTTCGGATACCCTGAATGCTCGCACCTTCGCCATGGCAGAGAAGCTCGGGCTTCCCCTTATGACCATCTGCAGCACCTGTCAGGGCGTCATGAGTCAGGCCAACTACAAGCTCCAGAACGACCCCGACTACCTCGCCAGGGTCAACAAGACCCTCGCCCTCGAAGGCCTGGAGTACAAAGGCACCACCGAGGTCAGCCACCTCCTGTGGATAATCGTCGAAGACGTCGGGCTGGATAAGGTCGAGCCCCTCGTCACCCGGCCCCTCACCGGCGTCAAGATCGCACCCTTCTACGGCTGCTACATCCTTCGCCCCACCATGTTCCTCGACTTCGAAGGCCACCCCGAGCGCGACACCTACATCGAGCAGATAACCAACACCCTGGGCGGCATCGCCGTTGACTACTCCGGCAAGACCCGCTGCTGCGGCTTCCCCATCCTTACCATGAATGAAAAGGCCTCCTACGCCATGACCGGCAACCACTTAATCGAGGCCAAAGAGGAAGGCGCCGACGTCATGGTCACCCCCTGTCCTCTCTGCCACCTCAACTTGGACGGCGCCCAACCCAAGGCCGCCCGACAGAAGAAGGTGCAGATCGGCCTACCCGTCATCCATCTTCCCCAGATGCTAGGCCTCGCCTTCGGCATACGCCCCAAAGACCTGGGCCTCAACCGCCACATCGTCAACACCAAGAGCTTCGTCGCCAAAGTCCCCGCCTAACCCCCCTCATAACCCCCTCCGTCATTCCCGACTCCGATCGGGAATCCATCTCTTCCCCCAGTACTAAACTAGAGGCAAGCGCCTGCACCATGGTGCAGGCGCTTGCCTTTGTTTTTCCTTCCCCCTCTCCCTTAAGGGCCCTGAGGGAGCGGGGGATCAAGGGGGTGAGGGTTCCCCTGTGGGGTTGGGGAACGTCCCCTTCCCATAGGGGCGACCGGCGGGCCCCCGCACCGCAAATCAATTCCTGAAGTAAGGCATCACCTTATTGGAAATCTCCCGCATCATCCCCTTCTTGTCGATGATCGAGAACAGCACCGTCGATACGTTGTCTATCCCCAGCGGGTGCAGCTTCTCAATCTCCTCCCCGATGTCATCCGGCGTCCCCGTCAGCATGAAGGTGTCTATCACCCTCTGCGACACCGCGGCGGAGTGCGTCGCGTCCGTTCGCTCGTGCTCATAGGGTTCAAAGGCGTCGTACACCGCCTTGATCTCTTCAACGATGCCCGGCTGCACCTCCTCCATCCGGTTCCGCAGGTCCTCCACCTCCGGCGTCTCCCGCCTCAATAATGACCTGTACATTTCGCACGCACACGTCGCTGCATACGATGCCACCTCCCGGCGCGCCGCCTCCTTCGAAGGCGCAACATAGATCATCGTCCGGGCCCACTTGTCGATGTCGTCCAACGACCTTCCCGCCTTCTCCGCACCCTTCTCCATTACCTCCAGGCTCCACTTCAGGATCGTTGGGTTCACCCCTATCAGGATCGCCCCCTCCGCCAGCTCACCCGTCATCCGCAGGGACCTCGGCCCGACTGTCGCCATGTAGACAGGGATCTGTCTCCGGCTCCACTCCGAGTGCATCAGCGCCCCGTCGTATTCCACCTCTTTCCCAGCCGTGTACCCCTTGAAGAATTCGATTACGTTCCGAAACTCCTCCATCGACCGCGCCTTCATACCCATCGTCATCACCGAGCTGAACCCCGCTCCAATCCCCAGGAACGCCCGACCCCCGGATAGTTCGTTGATAGTCGCCGTACCGTTCGCGGTGACCGAAGGGTGTCGGGTGAAGGGGTTCGTCACCCCGTGCCCGATGTGGATTCTGTGCGTGTTAACCGCTGCCACCGTCATCATCGAATACACGTCCCGGCATAAGTTCTGCGAATCTATGAGCGTCATCTGCTTGAACCCGCACTCCTCCGCCACCTGTGCATGCGTCGCCACCTCGTCCAGCGTCAAAGTCCGCCCCATCCCCACACTAAAGTCGAATCTCATCTACCTATTTCCTCTCTTTCATCACCCCATTCCCGGGGCCGCGCTACCCTATCAACCCCCCCAATCCCATGTCAACGCCGCTGCCTTTTCTATTCCCATCCCGATGCCCCGCGAGGAATCTGGGGCGGGGTTCCATCCCCTTCCGGCACGGGGCCGCTCGCCTTGAGCGAAGTCGAAGGGTCGAGCGGGAAGGGGCATATTCATCCCTGTGTTGTATACTCCCACCATGAAATTCGGCTACTTCGACACCCGCGTCGACCCCAACGGGCACCGACCCTACCACCAGCTAATCGACGACCTCCGCGAGGAAGTCGTCCTCTGCGAGCAGGCCGGTTACCATTCCGCCTGGGTCGGCGAGCACCACATGGGCCCCGAGGGCATGGACCAGCTTCCCAACCCCGTCCTAATGTGCGCCGACCTCGCCAGCCGCACCTCCCGCATCCGCCTCGGCCAGGGCGCCAACCTTCTACCCTACTGGCACCCCATCCGCCTCGCCGAAGACATCGCCATGCTCGACCAGATGACCAAGGGCCGCATCGACGTCGCCGTTGGTCGGGGTGTCCGTTCCCGGGAGGGCTCCGCCTTCCACCCCAAGTCCGACCCCGCCAACCCCGACGCCAACCGTGAGCTCTTTGAAGAGACCCTGGACATCCTCATCAACTCCTGGACCAACGAATACTTCTCCCACGATGGCCCCAACTACACCTTCCCCGCACCCGGTATCCACTGGAACCACCCCCTCAGCCCACCCGACCCCCGCTGGTCCGAAGGCGACCTCGTTACCAAGCTCCAGATGATCCCCAAAACCTATCAGAAACCCCACCCGCCCCTCTGGCAGGTCACCGATACCGACCGCTCCATCCAATTCGCCGCCGAGCGTGGCATGAAGGTGATCAACTGGCAGCCCACTCCCGCCCTCCTAAAGAATAAATTTCAGCTCTACGCCGACACCCGCTCCCGCGTCGAAGGCCGCACCTTCGCCTCCGGTGAAGACATCGCCCTCATGCGCACCACCTACATCGCCCCCACCATGGAAGAGGCCCGACGCGACGCCGAGGCTGGCGTCCTCATGACCTTCCGCTGGACCCAGAACCGCCGGCCCCTGGTCAACTTCATGAATCCCGGCGAAGAAGTAACTCCCGACATGACCCTCGACTGGGACCTCCTCTTCGACCGCAACCTCCTCATCGGCTCCCCCGAGCACGTCATCGAGAAGCTGGAAGAGCTTCAAGAGAGCATTGGCCTCCAGGAGCTGATGACCTACATGGCCATGCCCTACATCCCCCACTCCAAGGTCATGCGCAGCATCGAACTCTTCGCCGAAAAGGTCATGCCTCACTTCCAAAAGGCCGCCCACCCCGTCCCCGCCTCTTAAGCCCCCTATTCCCTAATCCAATCACCACCCTCTGCCAATCAACGCGAAATTCGACGCCATCCCCCCAAAGGAGCCCTCATTGAAAATCTTCGTTTCCGGGTCCCTCGCCTACGACCGCATCATGGACTTCCCGGGCCGCTTTGCCGACCACATCATGCCCGATAAGCTCCACATGATTAACATCAGCTTCGCCGTCAACGGCATCGTCGAACGCCCCGGCGGCACCGCCGGCAACATCGCCTACGCCCTCAAACTACTCGACGAAGACCCAACCATAGTTGCCTCCATCGGCCGAGACTACCAGCCCTACTTCAAATGGCTCGACGACAAGGGCCTGGACCGCAGCGCCGTCCATATCGTGGAAGAGGAAGCCACCGCCTGCGCCCACATCATCACCGACATGGCCGACAACCAGATCACCGCCTTCAACCCCGGCGCCATGGGCCACCCCTCCCCCCTCCCCCTTGAAAACGCCCACTCCGGAAACTCGATCGCCATCATAGGACCAGGTAATCTCGACGACATGATCAAGTATCCTCAGCTTTTCAGGCGGTTGGATATAAGGTACATCTTCGATCCTGGCCAGTCCCTTCCTCTATGGGAGTCTAAATCACTGGCCAATGCCATCCTCGGCTCCCACATCCTCATCTCCAACGACTATGAGCTAGCCCTTATCAAAGAGATTACCGGGCTGACCGACGACGCCCTCCTCCGCCTTACTGACACCATCATCACTACCAAGGGCGATCACGGCTCCGTCATCGTCACCGACCACGGAGAGACCCACATACCCTCCATCCCCCGCCCCGACACCCTCGTCGACCCCACCGGCGCCGGAGACGCCTACCGAGGCGGCCTTGTCAAGGGCCTCGTAACCGGCCAGTCACTGGTGCAGGCCTGCCAACTCGGCACAACCTGCGCCTCCTTCGCCATCGAAGTCCAGGGCACCCAGGAATACACCTTCACCCCCGAGGAATTCCACCAGCGCCTATCAACTCACTTCCCCTCCTGACCCCATCCTTCCATAACCATTCCGAGGGCCCCGTCAGGAGTCTGAAGCACCGCTCCCCCCAAAGCCTGGATGCGCCTCCGAAATGCAAAGCCGCACGGAAGGCCAAGCCCTTCGCGCGGCTTCTCTAGTCTTCAGAGAAGGAAGTCGTAGCCCGATTACAAGGACGCGTCCTGTGTCCTCATAGTCTCCACAAGCTGCCTCACCGCCTCCGCCGAGTGGTCTAACCCAGCTTTCTCATCCTGCGCCAGTTCCAGCTCCACGATCTCTTCGATACCCTTGGCCCCCAGCTTCACCGGCACCCCGACATAAAGACCGTCAATCCCGAACTCCCCTTCCAGGAACGCCGCGCACGGCAGTATCCGCTTCTGGTCAAGCACTATCGAGTCCACCATCTGCACAATGGACGCCGACGGTGCGTAGAACGCACTCCCCGCCTTGAGCAGCTTCACGATCTCGGCGCCCCCGTCCTGGGTGCGCTGCACTATCTCCGCAATCCTCTCCGCAGATAGCAGCTCGGTAATCGGTATCCCCGCCACCGTGGTCAACCTCACCAGCGGCACCATCGTGTCCCCATGACCCCCGAGCACATACGCCGAAACATCCTCCACGGAAGCATTCAACTCCCGGGCCAGGAACGTCCTGAACCGGGCCGTGTCCAGGATCCCCGCCATCCCGATTACCCGCTCCCGGGGCAGTCCGCTTCTTCTGAACGCCAGGTGCGCCATCGCATCCAGCGGATTACTTACTATTATCAGGATACACTCCGGTGACTGTTCCACTACATTCCGCGTAACTTCTCCCACAATTTTCATATTCGTAAACAGCAGGTCGTCGCGGCTCATACCGGGCTTTCTCGGTATCCCCGCCGTGATTACCACAATATCCGATCCTGCCGTCTCTTCATAGGAGTTTGTCCCGACTATCTGCGAGTCGTATCCGACCACCGGGCCTGCCTGCAGCATGTCCAGCGCCTTGCCCTGTGGCAGACCTTCGATAATGTCTACCAGCACTATGTCGGCGTACCCCTTCTCCAGGAGTCTCTGCGCCGTCGTCGCCCCGACGTTCCCCGCCCCGACTACCGTTATCTTCTTTCTCATTTACCCTTTCCGACCTTCTCTATCTTGTTTGGTGTGCTCCCACCCCTGAGAGCGCGGGTCACTGAGGTTCGTATGCTCCGTTCTCCATCAGGACCGAAGCCCGCAACTACGCGTAGACCAGCTTCTCCCACTTGGCTTCCAGGTCCGGATCGTTCACCGTCGAAACCAGGTACTCACCGAACTCTTTGCCCGTGGCCCCCGTGTCCCGACCCGTCATCACCAGCCGCCGTTCGTACTGTCCGCAGACGTCCAGGGCCTTGTTCAGCTTCTGCCCCAGTTCTCGGTACCCGATGTGTTCCATGAGCATCGCACCGGCCCGGATCATCGAGCTCGGGTCTGCGTATTTCGCCCGACCCGTCTTCACCATCCTGGGCGCACTCCCGTGGATCGCTTCGAACATAGCGTACTCGTCCCCGACGTTCGCGCTCCCCGCCGTCCCGACGCCTCCCTGCATCTCCGCCGCCTCGTCCGTGAGAATGTCCCCGTACAGGTTGGGCAGTACCAGCACCTGGAAGTTCTGTCGGCGCTTCGGGTCGATTAGCTTGGCCGTCATGATGTCGATGTACCAGCCCTCCCAGTCAATGTCCGGGTAGTCCTTTGCCACTTCCCGGGCCATGTCCAGGAATTTGCCGTCCGTGGTCTTCACCACGTTGGCCTTCGTAACCACCGTTACGCTGTTCTTGCCGTTGTCCTTCGCATATCTGAAAGCCGCGTCGATAATCCGTCGTGACCCGGGGCTCGTGATCACCTTGAAGTCCACCGCCAGGTCGTCCGTCACGTTCACCCCCATCGTCCCCACCGCGTACATGTCCTCCGTGTTCTCCCGGAAAAACGTCCAGTCGATCCCCTCCTTGGGGATTCGTACGGGCCGGATGTTGGCGTAGAGGTCAAGTTCCTTCCTCATCGCTACGTTGCAGCTCTCGATGTTGGGCCACTCGTCACCCTTTTCCGGCGTGGTGGTCGGGCCCTTCAGGGTGACGTGGCATTCTTTGATCGCCGCAAGTACGTCGTCGGGAATCGCCTTCAAATGCGCCGCCCTGTTCTCGATCGTCAGCCCTTCCAGCACCCGAAACTCGACCTTCCCCGCCGAAACCGCATCGGACAGCAGTTTTTCGAGGACTATCTGCGCCTCCTCGGCTATGAACGGCCCGATACCGTCACCCCCCAGTATCCCTATAACCACCTTGTCCAGCTTCGTATAGTCCGTCCGAGCGGACCCGTTCTTGATACGCTCCACCCTCGCGAGCTGCTGCTCCAGCATCAACGCGAACTGCTCCTGTGCCTTCTCTATAACCTTTGCATCCGGCAACGTTCAATCCCCCTTCTTTTGTTGGGTCACACCCTCTGGTTTAAGCTATCTGGTTATCTGACTTGATTTCAATTTTCGCCTACCCGATCCGCGCCAGCACCTCGCCCTTGCTCACCACCTGCCCCCCACTGCATGGCAAGGACAGCACTGTCCCATCTACCGGAGAAGGAAGCGAGTTCTCCATTTTCATCGTCTCGATAAGTATCACCGCTTCTCCCGCCTTCACTTCTGCACCCTCCTCAACGAGATTGCGTATGACCGTTCCCGGCATCGGCGCCACGATGGCCGTCCCCTCCCCCGACTCCCCACCCGCTGGAGCCGCGCTGGCAGGCGGCGGACTAGCGGGGCTTGCTGAAGCCACCGGTGTCGGAGGCGGAGGAGCCGCCGGTATCGGCGCCTGGGCCGGCGAAGGTGCGCTCTCCCGACCCGACCCTTCTATAACTACCAGCACCTCACCCTTCCCCACCGCCTGTCCCGGCTGACATGGGAGTGACACCACCTTGCCGTCTATCGGCGCCGGAAGGGAATTCTCCATCTTCATCGTCTCGATCAGCACCACGGCCTCGCCCGCCTTAACCTCCGCTCCTGCCTCAACTAGGTACCTGATTACCGTGCCCGGCATAGGAGACACGATCGTCCCCCCACCCCCGACCCCGGCCGTTGCAACAGGTGTGGGTCTCGGTGGCGGTGGGGCTACCGCAGAAGGCCTGGGTGGAGCTGCCGCCTGGGCCGGCATTGATGATGGCGGCGGTGGAGCTTGGGGCCGCAGCCTGTTGGGCGCCGACGGCATCGCAGAGGCCACCGAAGCGCCTCCGGACGACGGCTCAATCACAACACTGAATTGCTCATCATCCACCCATACGGTATATGATCTCCGGCCCCCGGTGCCTTGCGGTGTCAACTTTCCCTCCTTGACGTCCTCAATTAGTTTATCCTCCGCTTCCACTTCTTCCAACGTCCTCGGCCTCACCGAGTCCGGCGCTGTTTCCACTCCGTACTTCCACTTCAGGAACTGCATCCCCGTGGAGGGGAACAGCGCATAGGTAAGTATATCCTCTTCGCACTTCCCTAGCTCCCCCACTTCCCTTCTCGCTTCCTCCATTTCACCCTTCATCCCGTCTGCCGGACGCCGAGTCACCGGCGTCTGCCCATCGGGATAGTCCTTCAGTATGCGTTTCACCAGTTTGGGGTCGATGGGCGCAGGCGGCTTGCCGTAAAGCCCGTATACGTAGTCCTTTACCTGCGTGGAAATCGTCTTGTATCGGCCGAAGAGCACATTCTGCACGGCCTGCGTCCCGATTATCTGGCTCGTAGGCGTCACCAGGGGCGGATACCCGAGGTCGGCCCTCGTCCTTGCCAGCTCTTCCTGCACCTCCCCCAACCTGTCCAGCGCGTCCGCTTGCCTGAGCTGGGACTCCAGGTTGCTCAACATGCCACCCGGCACCTGGTGGTGGATCACCGAAGTGTCCGTCACCGCTAGCCTGTCCCTGCGCATGTATTCCCTGTACTTTGGGTACACAGATTCCAGGTGGTTGCACACCTCCTGGGCCCCTGAGATATCCAGTTCAGGATATCGATCCGTACCGTGAAGCGCCGCCATCATCGACTCCATCGATGGGTGCGACGACCTCATCGCCAAAGGCGAAAGCGACGTGTCCAGCACGTCAACTCCCGCCTCTATCGCCTTCAACGCCGACATCGAGGCCATGCCGCTGGTGTGGTGGCTATGCAGCTGCACTGGTACGTCCAGGTTGGCCTTTAGCGCCTTTACGAGGTCGTACGCATCGTAGGGCCCGAGAAGACCGCTCATGTCCTTGATGCAGATGCTGTCCGCCCCCATCTCCCGGAATCTCTTGGCCTTCTCAACATAGTAGTCCAGCGTATACACCGGCCCCCCGAGCCTCGACTCCGTTATGGTGAAGCTCAGCGCCCCCTGGATATGCTTCCCCGCCTCCTTGATCGCCGCGAATGACGTCTCCATGTTCCGTTCATCGTTCAGGGCATCGAACACGCGGAAAATGTCGATTCCTGCCTTAGCCGCCGCTAGGATGAACGCCCTGACTACGTCGTCTGGATAGTTCCTGTACCCGACCAGATTCTGGCCCCTCAGCAGCATTTGCAGCGGCGTCTTGGGCGCTAGCTTCTTAAACGCCCTCAGCCGCTCCCACGGGTCCTCGTTCAGGAACCTGTGCGCCACGTCGAACGTTGCCCCACCCCACACCTCCAGCGAATGGAATCCCATGTCGTCCAGCTTCCCCACCACCGGCGTCATGTCATCAGTGCGCAGCCTCGTCGCCAGTATGGACTGGTGGCCGTCGCGCAGGGTGACGTCGGTTATGCGTAGGCGTGTCTTACCGTTATGGGTGGCTTCTTCAGACATTTGGTAGGTTGCACGGACTACAGCGGAATGTTGCCGTGCTTTCTGGGAGGTGGCGTTACCTTCTTATTTTCCAGCATCTGTAGTGCTGCAATGATTTTCGGCCTAGTCTCGGCGGGATCGATAACATCATCCACGAAACCTCGTGACGAGGCCTGGTAAGGGTTGTTGAAGTTCTCTTCGTAGTCTTGAATTAACCGTGCCCGGGTCTCTTCAGGCGTATCCGAGTCCCGGATCTCCCGCCGTGAGATGATGTTCACCGCCCCGCTCGCCCCCATCACCGCTATCTCCGCCGAGGGCCATGCGTAGTTGATGTCCCCGCCTACGTGTTTGCTGCTCATCACTATGTAGGCGCCGCCGTACGCCTTCCTTGTGATTACGGTTATCTTCGGCACCGTCGCCTCGGAATAGGCGAAAATCAGCTTTGCCCCGTGCTTGATAATCCCCCCGTGCTCCTGCTCAGTCCCCGGCATGAAACCCGGCACGTCCACGAACGTCACTATCGGAATCGAAAACGCATCGCAGAAGCGCACGAACCTCGCCCCCTTCTGAGATGCATCTATATCTATCACCCCCGACATATGAGAAGGCTGTTGTGCCACCACCCCCACCACCCCGCCCCCCATCCGTCCGAACCCGACCACCATGTTCCGAGCAAACAACTGGGACACTTCCAGGAACTCCCCGTTATCAACTACCCTGCTGATAACTTCCTTCATGTCATACGGCTTGCTGGGGTCATCCGGGACGATGCCTCGCAGCGATTCATCCGTCCGGCACGCATCCCCACCGATTTCTCTGCTCGGTGGCTTGTCATCTACGCTGGAGGGTAGAAACCCGAGAAGCCGGCGCACTTCGTCCAGGCACTCCTTCTCGTTATTGTGCATGAACTGTGCGACCCCGCTCTTGGCGGCATTGCTATAGGCACCGCCCAGGTCTTCGTGGGTAACCACCTCGCCGGTTACCGCCTTCACCACGTCGGGGCCGGTGATATACATCTGCCCGATTCCCTTGACCATGAAAATAAAGTCGGTTATCGCCGGGGAATACACCGCCCCGCCCGCCGCCGGCCCCACTATCACCGATATCTGCGGTATCACCCCTGAGGCCTGCGTTGTCTTGTACAGGATATCTCCCACCGCCTTCAGGCTGACCACCCCTTCCTGTATCCGCGCCCCTCCCGAGTCGTTGATCGCTATCAGCGGGGCCCTGTTGCTGATTGCCAGGTCCATGGCCTTGCACGTCTTCTCCCCCACCGCCTCCGATATCGAACCCCCAAGAACCGTGAAGTCCTGCGAGCACACGAACACCGTCCGCCCGTCCACCTTCCCGTACCCCGTGACTATCGCATCCCCCATGAACACCCTGTCCTTCAGCCCGAACTCCGTCGCCCTGTGCCCTACAAAGGGATCGAGTTCATTGAATGTTCCGGGGTCCAGCAGCAGGTCAATCCGCTCCCGGGCTGTCAGCTTGCCCTTCGTGTGTTGGCGCTCTATCGATTTGAGTCCGCCGCCAAGCCGACTCTGGTCCCTCAGCTTTAACAGCTTATCCAGCTTGTCGTTCGGTGACATTCCTCTTGAAGAGCCCGCCAAGATATATTTGGGAGTGGCAGATACTGGGGTAGCCGGGCGATTTCATGCGCCCTCCGGCCCGCCGAATGCTACCAGATTACCCCTACCCGTACAACCTGAATCCCCCCACCCGACCCCAAGTGCTAAAATTGAATAAGGTGACAAAATTGCCATGACTAACGCTCCGTCAAACACGCTGAGAAAGCCCCACCCCACCCCCTTCCCCTGGGGAACGCGCACCTTCGTCATGGGCATCATCAACGTCACCCCCGACTCCTTCTCCGGTGATGGTCTCGGCAGAAATGTTGACGCCGCCGTGGAGCAGGGTCTGGAGTTCGAAGCCCAGGGCGCCGACATGCTGGACGTTGGCGGCCAGTCCACCCGACCTGGCCACACCCCCGTCTCCGAAGAAGACGAATTGCGGCGGGTCATTCCCGTCATCAAGGCCCTCGCCCCCCGCACCACCCTCCCAATCAGCATCGACACCTTTTACGCCCGCGTCGCCGCCGAGGCCCTCTCCGCCGGAGCATCCATCATCAACGACCAGTGGGCCCTCTGCTATGACCCGGACATGGCCCCCCTCGCCGCCGAAGCCCAGGTTCCTGTGGTCCTCATGCACAACCAGGGCGGCACTGACTACCAGGACCTTATCCCCGACATCAGGTACAGCCTCAAAGCCAGCGTGGAATATGCCGTCCAAACCGGCGTCCGACCCGAAAACGTCATCATCGACCCCGGCCTCGGCTTTGGGAAAACCCTGGAGCACAACCTTGAGGTCGTTCGCAGGCTTTCTGAACTGAGAAGCATAGCCCCGGCAATTCTCGTCGGCCCCTCCCGAAAGTCGATGATCGGCCGCACCCTGGACCTTCCCGTTGACCAGAGAATGGAAGGCACCGCGGCCGTGGTCGCCCTGTGCATCGCCAACGGCGCAGACGTAGCCCGAGTCCACGACGTCCAGGCCATGGTCCGCGTCTGCCGCATGACCGACGCCATTATCAGGCCTCCCCTCAACGGCCGGGAGGGTTCATAGCCATGTCAGACACCAGCATTGGCCGTAATACCCGGGTTTATCTCAGCCTCGGCTCCAACATCGGCATCAAGGAGTCCAACCTCGCCCGGGCTCTGAAGCTCCTCCCTGACTTGGTAACTGTCAGCGAGGTTTCCTCAATCTACGAAAGCGAACCCGTCGGCCTCAAAGATCAACCCTGGTTCGTCAACGTCGTCTGCGCCGCCTACACCGACCTCTCTCCCTCCGACCTTCTCGCCTACCTCAAGCACATAGAGGGCCAGATGGGCCGCATCATGAGCTTCAAAGACGGCCCCCGTATCATTGATATCGACATCCTCTTCTACGGTGACCAGGTCATCGACACCCCGGAACTGACCATCCCCCACCCCCGCATCCCCGAACGGGCCTTCGTGCTCCACCCCCTCTCGGAACTCAACCCTCTCCTCTTCCATCCCGTCGAGTCCCGCACCGTGGCACAGATGCTTTCCGCCCTCAACAGACCCGAAAGGGTAAAGAAACGCCGGTGGAGCGTGCTCTATGGCTCGGGCCTCGTCTCCACCCCCAGGGGCACCCTCATCGAGAAAAAGGAGAGCGAGACCTGACTCTCTCCCCACCTGCTATTGCCGCATCTCTTGCGGCAGAAAATTCGGTATCGAGTCAATAATCGGGTAGCTGTGCGGACACTTCGAACAAAGTAACGCACCCGATATCACGTCCCCACCCACCTCCGTTTCCACGTCCAGGCGCAATTCACCTTTGCATTCCGGACACGCCAATATGTTCATTAAGTCCTTTTTCATCTCGGAAACTCCAGGGTCTGAGATGTTGTCCTGCGCCCTTTTCTGCCCTCTCTAACCTTTCCTCATCCGTTGAGTTATATTATATCCTTGAAGTCAGCTCACTAGCGTTTACTATTTCGGCAGATTGAGGTGCTTCCCAGGCGTAATGCTCTAGTCCGGATCGGCTTACCAAAGAGGATCAATGAAAGCTACCCGACTCACCAAGTCCCTCAACATCCAGTCTCCCATTATCCAGGCGGGCATGCCCTGGGTCTCCAACGCCGAACTGGCCGCCACCGTATCCAATTCCGGCGCCCTTGGCATGGTCACCCCCAACGCCGCCCTCCCCGAGGATGGCGATGAAATTGAGAACTTCCAGTCCCAGCTCCGAAAGATAAAGGCCCTCACCCCTCGCCCCTACGGCGTATGCCTCTTCACCGACCACCCCCTCCTCGACGTCCTGGTAAGCATTACCACTGAGCAGGCCGTCCCCATCGTCGTAACCGTCGGCGGCGACGCCTCAGACCACACCGGTCACCTCAAGGATGCAGGGATTACCGTGTTCCACGTGGTCGGTTCCGTCCACCAGGCCCGCAGCGCCGAGGCCCGCGGCGCCGACGGCGTAATCGCTACCGGTACTGAGGCCGCTGGCCCCGGCAGCACCGACAACCTTTCTCTCCTCACCCTCGTGCCCCAGGTCGTCGACGCAATCGAGATACCCGTCATAGCCTCTGGCGGCATTTCAGACGGCCGAGGCTTGGCCGCAGCCATCGGCCTCGGGGCCAGCGCCGCCTACATCGGGACCCGGTTCGTAGCCACCCACGAATGCGTCGCCCACCCCAACTTCAAGGACGCCATCATTAACGCCGTCGACACCAGCACCGCCATCGCAACAGTCGGCGCCCGGCCCGTCCGGCTCCTCAGAAACACCGCCTTTGACCACCTCGGTAATTCCACCAACGGGGCACGTGGTACAAATTCACATTCGGACGAACAGACCCGCACTTCCCTTCTTGATGGCGCCATTGATGACGGCTTGGTCTATTGCGGCGCCAGTGCCGGCGTAGTCAACGAGGTCATGAGCGCCGCAGACGTGGTCAAGGTCCTGGTTCAGGAAGCCGACGTTGCCATGTCCCGCATCCGCTAGAACGCCTTCTACGCCCCTATACCTCCGCCCTCAGCTCCACCCCCGCCCGTTCCTCGTGCAACCTGATCACCCCCCTCGAGTCATCCTCCCCCCACCCCCGCTCCATCGCCTCCTGTAAGTCCTTCAGGGCCAGGTCGATTGTCGGCATGGGGACACCGTACTCATGCCCCAGCTCCGAGGCCAGGGTCACGTCCTTAGTCGCCAGTTTGATGGCAAATTCCGGCGAAAAGTCTCCCGTCAGCACCTTGCCGGGGATGCTCACGTGTAACGCCACCCCCCTCCCCACCGCCCCGTCCCGCACCGCCTTCCAAACCGTTTCCGGTTTTACCCCCGCCTTCACCGCCACGGTGAAACACTCGCCCACCGCCTCCATGAACGCATAGTTGATCGCGTTGTGCGCCAGCTTGCATATCGTCCCACAGCCGATAGAGCCGCAGTATTGCGCTTTGTCTCCTATGGCATCCAGCACCGGCCTGCACCGCTCATAGGTCTCTTCATCCCCACTCACCATCACCGCCAGCCTGCCCGCCACCGCCCCCGGCACCCCGCCGCTTACGGGTGCATCCAGCATGGCGCACCCCTTCTCCCTGAACATCGGCTCAATCCGACGCACCAGCGACGGACTGTTCGTCGTCAGGTCCACGTACACTGACCCCTCCCCTATCCCCTCCAGGACCCCACCCTTCCCAATGGCAACAGCCTCCATCTCCGGCGGCCCGGGCAGAGATGTAAACGTTACGTCGCTAACTGCCGCCACCTCAGCAGCCGAACCGGCCCCGGATGCCCCCATCTCCAGCAGCGGCGTCATCCGCTCCTGTACCAGGTCCAGCACCGTCATCTCGAACCCGGCCCTCGCCACGTTCATCGCCATCGGCCCGCCCATGTTCCCCAGACCTATGAATCCGACTTTCATCCTGTCAATCTCCCTCTAGCTAACCCCCGACCCCTATTCGATCGCCCCCCAAAGATCGTCCGCACTCAACCCCGCCCCGTCCCCCGACACCCCAACCTCCGCCGTCACCGGCCCCTGCACCGACTTGTAGAACTCAGTGCCATATTCCCGGGTCTGGATAACCACCGGCATCGGCACCGAGTGCCCGAATATCAACGCCTGCCTGTTCGAGTCCAGCCCCGCCAGCACGGTTTTCAGTTGCCTCGACCCGGACACCCCCGAAAGAACCCTGTCCACGTCCCTTTCGTTGTCCAGCAGGCAGCATATCTTCGTCCCAATCTGGCTCATAACTTCTTCGTCTATCCCGCTCGGGCGCTGGTCGATTACCAGCAGTGTCACGTTCACCTTCCTCATCTCCCTGGCAATCGTCCCGAACGTCGTCTGCCCCGATAGCCCCGGCCCCAGGAACTTGTGAGCCTCTTCAATCGTGATCATCAGCCGCTCCGGCTCCGCGCCCCCCTCCCCCAGCGCAGCCTCCGCCTTCCGAACATACTGGTCGTGTATCCGACGCGTAAGCAGGTTAGCAACGAGGATGTATGCGGCAAGGTTGTTCTCGTACTTCCCGAACTCCAGCACCACGCTCATCCCCCTCGCCAGGTGATCGAGAATCTGCTTTACCGCGTCCCTTCCCCCTCCCTCGGAGAGAAAGTCCATCCTCCTCAGGATCTCCAGCCTCCTCTGCAACGCCGCCAGTGCCGCCGGGTTCACGTTTATCCTGTCGGCAAGTTCCGCCAGCCCTTCCCCATAGTTCAGGAAGCGCTCCAGCCACTTCCCCTTCCCGAATTCCCGTTCGAGCATGTAAGCAGCATCCGCCGCAACTTGGCTCAGGTTCAGCGTCTCCCTGAGCAGTCTGATGTCCTCCGGCTCGATCTCCTCGTAACCGATTCTTACCGTGTAGTCCGTACTCACCCGTCTCCGTCGCGAGCTGTCCGGGTCCAGGGTGAACACCGCTACCTTGGAAGGGAAAAGCTGCTTCAGCCCTTTGACTTTGTACCGCTCCTCGCTCCGACCTTCCCACCCGTATTCGCTGTGCATGTCAAAGACCAGGTTCACCGCCGTCCCCTTCTGGATCGACCCCGCCAAAAGCAGCCTGGTCAAAAACGTCTTTCCCGTACCGCTCTTCCCAAACACGCCGTTGCTTCGCTTGGCGTACTCCTCCAGGTCAAGGCATACCTTGGTCTCCATGTCCAGCGGGTTCCCCACGTAGAAGTGCCGCTCGTCCTCGCTCCCGAAGACCTGCGCCATGTCCTCCTCCGATGCCTCCCTCACCCGGGAAAAGTGCCCCGGTATCGTCCTCACCGGCTCCGGCCCCGACGTCTCAGCAGAACCAATGGTCAACATCGGGCTGACTTTCAAACCCCCATACAGCGCCGTCCCCGACAGCACTTCCGCTACGAACGGGTCCAGTGGGTCCGGCGGGAACGCCGACATCCGGGCGTCGACGCTCTCCAGTGTCACGTCCGTCACCATCCCGAAAAACCTCTTCCCCGACCCTTGGATTACCGTGTACCGCCCTACCGCCATGTCCTCTATCGAGGAGTCCTTGTCCAGCTTGACCGTAAGCCCCTCGCTCAGGGACCCCCCCACCACCCGACCCAGCTGCCCATCCGTCACGGCCTTATCCCCGACAGCAATGTGTACAGCCTCTGCGGCTCCGATGCCCAGATCACCGTCAACGCCTTCCCCGCCCCCACCAGGAACTCCCGGGGGTCATCTGCCGCCTCACTCAACTGCCTCAGGCACGCCCCAATCAGTTGGTCTCCCACCTGTCCCCTACCCCCGACAAGAATGCTCAAAAATTCAAATGATCCCCCGAAGGATGCCTGCTCTTCTAAAGAGCACCCGCAAACAAACGAATGCACCCTTGGCGGCCGGGCCGGAAGTCTCTGCACTATCCTCCCGGCTTCCCGGTACCCGACAATCTCCGCCCTGAAAGTCGTCATCAACAGCTTCTCTATCTGCGGATTGTTCGCATACAGGGATTCCACCGACTCTTCGTCCTCCCCTCTGGCCAATGCCCTCCTCCCCGGTTGTATCGACGAAGTCCCCGCCCCCGACACCACCCCTAAGACCTCCATCCCTCCATCATCCGCCACCACGAGGCTCCCCAGGGCTGGCGGCTCCTGAAGCCGATAGCACTGCGCCTCAAACGCCGTCGAATCACTCTCGACTACCTCCCCCACCCGCTCCGACAACCGACGCCCATTGCTATCCAGACCCATGCTCATACCCGCGATTTTAGCACGCCGAAACCACGCTTTCGGCCCCCCATCCCCCGACTCCCCCCAATCCCATTCCGATGCCCTGCGAGGAATCTGGGGCTTGGGTGAGGGTGTTCCTTGCCCTGGGGCTGGGCCGCTCATCCTGAGCGACGTCGAAGGGTCGAGCGTGGGGTGGCTCACGCCCCTCCAATCCTTCACATCCCTCCAAGCCACCGCGCCCATCTCTGTCATGCCGATGCCCTGCGAGGAATCTGGGGCGGGGTGGGCGGCCCCCCTTCCCGCAGTACCGAACTAGAGGCCGACGTGGGTGCATCGCACCCACGTCTGCCTCTGTTCTTCTCTCCCCCTCTCCCTCAATGGCCCTAAGGGAGAGGGGGATAAAGGGGGTGAGGGTTCCACTGGGGGGTGGGGGGATATTCCCCCAATAGACGCACAGTTGCTCTTGACACACCTGTCCGACAGTACTATCATACTCTGCGTGCGAACATCCATTCAGGAACAGAAGAAGGAGGGACCAAAAACCCAGGGAAGCCCACCCGACCCCATCGGGTCCTGTGCCCGTTCCCTGTCCATCCAGGCGATGGATAGACGCTCTGGTCTACACCGTTCCCGTCCGGCCTCCCCCTCCAGTACATGAGGGTCGAGGCCTTGGCCTACCCTCCCATAAGTGAGGGTCGGGCTGGCCCCCCTGCGAGTCCCTTCGACATCGCTTGAGGCGGGCCGAGCGCCTAGATGCGCTCTGGCGGCAGGGCAAGACAAAGCCGTTTCGACGGCAGCCCAATGCTGCCGCTCCCACAGGGAGCTGGGCCTGGCCGGTTGAACTCAACTGGCGTAAGTGGCCTGCGGCCCGTACTAACTTAGTACGAGGACGCTTGGCGATTGCTCGCGGCCTGTGAGGCGTGCAAGCCCGTACCTGGTACGTGGAGGCATAGCAATTGCCGGCGGCAGGTGTCCCCCGACCCCAGGACACCTACAAGCTGCCTGGATAGGAACAGGGTCAAAGTCCAGCCAGCGTCTTCCATCGCCGACCCAAAACCCAACAAACAAAATGCAAACCCAGACCCCACAACCAAACAACCCCTCCCCCACCGCCATCCCCGACTTGCCCATCCGTCATTCCCGAGGAGTCGGGAATCCATCCCTCCTGAACAACCACCCCCAACTCCGCAACTCAGCCTGGCTCCTCTCCGTCACTCCCTCTCCTCTCCCCAGTACCAAACTAGAGGCAGAGGTCGGCGCTGTCCTTCTTTCCCCCTCTCCCTTAAGGGCCCTAAGAGCCTGCCCCGAGTCCCTCGAGGGGGAGAGGGGGATCAAGGGGGTGAGGGTTCTTCTGTGGGGCGAGGGGTATCCCCTCCCCGGTTTGGAATGCGGGGAGAGGGTTCCCTCTCCGTTCCTTAAACAATCAAAGCCGTGCCTGAAATCGCAAAACAATCAAACAGCTGTCCCTCCCCCTTGCCCCCTGCGACACGCGAAATCCCCCGTGATCCATTTAGCCGTCATTCAATCAAACCGGCTGCGAGCTCAATCAACGTTCAATCTACCTTCAATCAAGTTCAATCATTCTCCAATCAAATTCAATCGAGTTCAATCTACCCTCAATCCATCCCTATCAACACCCCCGCCGGGGCTACACCCACCTGGTCTGCTTGCTCGACGCCTTCGCAGACCTCACCGCCCCCAACCCCTCCCCTCCCATCTCGATATCCACCATCCGCCAGAACTCCTCCCTGTCCCCTCCGCTCAACACCGCCTGCTCATGGGCCTCGGCCAGGGCCAGCGGGTACCCTTGCCCCAGCCGGCACTGCTCCAGCACCACCGAGTGCACCATGTCCACCATCCCTTCCTGTCTGCTTGCCCACCGAGGCATCTCCACCCGACCCACCTCCTCCCCAACGTTCACGTAGAAAAACTCAACATGGTGCTCCCGGTACCTCTCCCTCACAATCGACGACCGGCTTGCAAACAGCCCCGACCTCTCCCCCACCCCCAGCAGCCTCCCGAACAGGTCTCGGTCCCGAATCATCGACACTACATCGCACTCCCTCGTCCCTTCCGGCGACGTCACGCACGCCCCGCACCCCCCATTCCCACCACGGAACCCAGAACAATGCCTGTCGCAATCTGGAAACGGAGTGTGCGGACACACCTGCACCCTCAGGCTGTTCACCACCTCCACGCTTCCCGGATAGCTTATGTATGAAGCCAGTGCCACCGGCGCCAACTCCGCTAGCTCCCGAAACCCGTCCAGCGCCTCAAGCAGACCTTCATCCAGGAATTTGCGCCTCACGAACTCCGGCGCCCCTCCTCCTATCAAGCCAATCGGCACCAGGGTACCGTCCAGCAGGCACACCGTCGGCACCCGAGGCGGAGATTTCCGCATCTCCTTCAACAGGTAACGGACCTCCTCAACCGACCTCCTGATCCCGACCAGCGCCGGTGTCATCGCCTGCTCCCCCGCCGAGTCCGGGTCCCTTAGCACTAGGTCCTCTTCCCCTGCATAAAGCCTCGGCTCGCTCCGAAGCTCAGCACCGTGCCCCGACCCGTACCGCAACGCCGCCAACCCGATGTTTATCAGGTAACACCTCGCCGGCCCGTGCCGGTCCGAATCTATGCTCGAACCATCCACCGACACCACTCCGTAGTTATCAGGTAGTGTCGGCGCGGGGTACCTGCTCGAAATCGCTTCCACCGGCTCCGACACCAGCCACGTCACCTTCGCCCTCTCGATCCGCCTCCTCAACGTTTCCGCATCCATACCCGGCTCATTCGCCAGGTTGAGCGCTTTATCAAGGTGCTCCTGCCAGCCCACCTCCCCCGACCGGATTTCCTCCGCCATCTGGGCTATCTGCCCGATCACCTTGTCTATCTCAAGGCTCACCTGAGCACCCTGTCATCCCCAACCCGACGCGTTATCTTCTGCTGGTCCAGGTACTCCATCAGCGCCAGGGCGTATTTCCTGCTCGTGTCGAACATGTCCCGCACCCGACCCACGTTGATCTTCCCCTCGGCCCTCGCCTCTTCCACAATCCTGTTCCTCATCTCCTCGTATGCACCGGAGCTGAATACAACGTCTTGATTGACCTTCACTACCTTTCCCTCATCCACCAGACCCGCCACCAACTCTCCGCTGATCCCGATATCCGTCGGCGGAGAATAAGGTTGCTCCTCCAGCGCCGACAGGTACCGATCTACTTCGGCCTGCTGCTTCGCACTCAGCACCCTGCTATGCCCCGGCAATCTCACCACCGACCCGTCTTCCACCAGCACACCCTCTTCTCCCAGCTTCTCTACGACCCTCCCGAATATCTGCCCTCCTAACCCCAGTCGACTCCTCAACTCCTCCTTCGGCAGCCCGGCCCTCAGCGGATACTGCCTGTGGTACGACTCCACAGCCTCCTTTGACCGCTCTATAACCCTCCCCCAACCCCTCCCCGAGTACAACACCGTCCCACCGGTCACCTTTCCATCTCCCAGGACCCTCAATTCTCTTCTCTCCAGCAAGCCCTTCAACGCCTCCTCCGCATCTTTCCCCGAGACCCCGCTTTGCTCAACCACCTTCTTCCATGAACTCGGCTCAATGCTCTCCAGCGCCTTCAGCAGCACATCTTCCGGCCGGCCCTCGACCAGCACGCTTAGACGGTCCACCACCGGCGCATCGAACCTCTTGTGCCGTCGGGCCAGCGTTTCCACCACCTCCCCGCCTCCCAACGTCCCCTGGTGAGACCTGATTACGAACAGGTCGCCCTTCACCGCCGCAATCGGGTATTGCAGGTACAGCTGTGCCCACCCCGACTCCCCTGGCTCCAACTCCTGCTGGTCCAGAAGCCTCACCCTCGCCAGCGTCTCGCTCGTCCCAAGGTGTAGCGTCACCGAGGCCCGATGCTTCACCGGAACCGGAGAGTCCTGCACCACCTGAAGCTTCACGTCCAACGCACGGCTCTCCCTCAACCAACCCCGGTCTGTCAGGATCTGCCCCCGTTCAATGCTCTCGTGGCTGATCCCCGATATGTTCGCCGCCACCCGTGTCCCGGGCATTCCCACCTTCGCACTCTGCTTGTGCGTCTGGATCCCCCTCACCCGACCCCTCTGTCCCCCCGGCACAAGCTCAACCTCTTCCCCCACCTCTAGCTTCCCTCCTACCAGCGTTCCCGTTACCACCGCCCCAAACCCTGAGATGGTAAACGCCCTGTCGATTGGTAAACGCGGATGCCCGTCAGCTGTCCTGGCCTCCACCCCGTCCAGTATAGAATCCAGGGCTTCTTGCAACTCCCCAAGCCCCTCCCCTGACACCGAAGACACCCCGACCATTCGCGCTTTTTCCAGCGTTGTACCTTTCAGCACATCCCCAATGTCCGATGTGACCAACTCCATCCAGTCATCATCCACCAAGTCCTTCTTTGTCACCGCTACTAGGCCTCTATCAATTCGGAGTAGATCTATGATTGCCAGGTGTTCCCTGGTCTGGGGCATCACCCCCTCGTCCGCCGCTACAACCAGCAGCGCAACGTCTATTCCCCCTACCCCTGCCAGCATGTTTCTGATGAACCGCTCGTGTCCCGGCACATCGACGATGCTAACTTCTCTACCACTCGGTAGCGTCAACCACGCAAACCCTAGATCTATCGTCAGCCCCCGTTCCTTCTCCTCCCGCAACCGGTCCGGGTCGATCCCGCTCAGCGCGCGCACCAGCGCAGACTTCCCATGGTCGACGTGCCCCGCCGTTCCTATGACGTACATCTACCCTCTCGGATCTCCCTTATCCGAAGCTAGAATAGCACCCTGCCGCCTACGCCCTCACCGCCACGAACCTCTGAAATACCTCGTTCCCCAGTAACTTCCCCCGGTCTGTCAGCCGCCATCTATCTCCTGCTTTCTCCAACAGGTCCAATTCTCTCAACTCCTCGAGTTCGGGCCCGAACACCGAACCTACCGAACACCCGAACCGCTCCTTGAATCTCTCCCCCGACACCCCCTCCATCAAGCGAAGCCCCATCATCATCGTCTCTCCCATCTCCACCATCTCCGAAATCACCTCCACCTCAGTCACTGGGCCGCTATTCTGCAGGATTTCAGCAGTGGCCTCTTTATCCCCGAGCGGCAACCGACCCCACCCTCCCCCCATCCCCAACTGCCTCACCCGACCTACGTACCGCCGGGGGCTCCGCTCCTCCGAAAACCTGCACCCCCCGAGGAACGAATGCGCCCCAGCCCCTATCCCCACGTACTCCTCGTTACGCCAGTACACCAGGTTGTGCCGGCATTCCCGACCCGGTTTTGCCCAGTTAGATATCTCGTACTGCTCGTACCCCGACTCGCCCAGTGCTTCCATCGCATACAGGTACATCTCCGCCGCCAGGTCGGCATCCGGCTCCGGCGTCAACCCTTTGTACACATCCCTATGCAACGGTGTTCCCTCCTCCAGGGTCAGCGCATACAGCGACAAATGCTCAGGCCCCAGGCTGGTCACCCGCTCCACGTTTCTCTTCCACTCCTCCAAGGTTTGTCTCGGCAGCCCGAACATCAAGTCCAGGTTCACGTTGTCGAAACCCGCCTCCCGGGCTATCCCAAACGCCCCCTCCGCCTCCGCCGCCGAATGCCTCCGGGTCAAAGCCAGCAGGTGGGCGTCGCTGAAGCTCTGCACCCCAATGCTCAGCCGGTTCACCCCCGCCCCTCTCAACCCTTCCAGATGTTCCACCGACAAATCTCCGGGATTCGACTCCAACGTGACCTCCATCCCCTCCTCACACAAGAATGCCCGTCGGCAGGCCCCGAGGATTCTTTCCACATCCTCAACAGGCAAGAGCGACGGCGTACCGCCCCCGAAGAAAATCGTTCCCACCCGAGTCCCTCCTCCCAACCCCTCCCCCCACATCCCTATCTCATCCACCACAACCGACACGTATTTCGGCATCAGGTCTTCTATACCCGCATACGTGTTGAAGTCGCAGTAGTTGCACTTCGTAACACAGAATGGGATGTGCAGGTACAGCGAGACCCTACGTGGTTGGTTAGACATTGAAAAGGAAGTTAATCACGTCGCCGTCTTGCACCCGGTACTCCTTGCCCTCCTGCCGGATCAAACCCTTCTTACGGGCCTCCACCAGCCCCTTGCACTCCAGCACTTCCTCGTACCCAATCACCTCCGCCCTGATAAATCCACGCTCTATGTCCGAGTGTATCTTACCCGCTGCTTTCACTGCTGCCGTCCCCCGACCCACCGGCCACGCCCGCGTCTCATCTGGGCCTACAGTGAGGAACGACACAAGCCCTAGCAGCTCATATGACACCCGCAGAACCTTGTCCAGCGCCGGCTCTCCCCCGTTCATAGACACCCGGAACTCCCCAGCCTCCTCGGCATCTAGCTGAGCAAGCTCTTCCTCCAACTTCCCGCACACAGAGGCCACCCCTACCGACTCCCCGCCAAACCTGCTCATCACCTCCCCTTCAGACGCTTTTGCATTGCGTAGCCCGTCTTCTCCCACGTTGAGCAGTATCAGCTCCGGCTTGGCCGTGAGGAACTGGTATCCGCTCAGCGCCTTTTGTTCATCGGGATCCAACTCCTGCGAGCGTAAGGGCACGCCCTCTTCCAGCTTGTCTTTAACTTTGTCCACAAGCGTCTGTTCACGGAGCAGCGCATCCCTCTCCTGCGCCCGGGCCCCCTTCAGCGCATCCTCCAGCCGCTCCTGCTTCCGCTCCAGTATCGTCAGGTCCGAATAGGTCAGCTCCAGGTCCAGCACCTCTATGTCGCGTATCGGGTCTACACTCCCCTCCCCGTGCGGAATCGACTCCTCATCGAAAGCCCTCACCACGTGCAGCAAGGCATCCGCCTGCGACAACACGTTCAACAGCTTCCCCCCGAAACCCTCGCCCTTCCCCAACCCCCTTGGCGTCAACGGCACGTCGAAGTATTTCACCTCCGCCTGCACTATCTTTCGTGAGTTGAACAGCTCCGAAAGGGGTTGCAGCCGGGAGTCCGGCACCTTCGCCACCCCCACCGCCGCCCTGTCCCCGTGACCCCCCTGCCCCGCCCCACCCAGGCCAGTCAAGGCATTGAATATACTCGTCTTGCCGCTCTGCGGCAGCCCGATGATTCCTATTTCCACTGTTGTTTTCTATCTCTTTGGACGTTCATGGCCAGGATCCTTAAATCCTATGTCCTTCATGCCGCCGCGCCAGTATCTCTTCCAGCGTCGCTTTAATCTTCGGCTCTTCATCTCGACGGCGAATAAATTCCTCTACCGCCTTTTCCCGCCGTAATCTGGCTTGCGACTCATCCGGAACGAGGTATGCAACCACTTTTCCATACCGCGAGATTTCAATGGTCTCTCCTGCCTCCACATCTCGAAGTAACTCGGACCACCGTTTTCTGACTTCAGTTACTTGCATGTTCTTCATGAAATCAAATTCCCCAGACTATTGTAGCGTCTATTTCCTGGGCGGATAAAACAGCGGCAACCCCAATTCCTTGACAACCACCCCCCTCCCCCCTACTGTGACACCCGTCCCTATCCCCACCCCCACAGAGGTGTCAGGATGAGATTCGACAGCGGTCTCTACGCTCACGGCGGTCAGATTGATGGTTACCCTTGGATCGAGGAATGGCGCGCCGAGGCCCGCCTCTACGAACAGGCCGGCTTCACCACGGTATGGGTTGCTGAGCACCACTTCTTCTGGGACGGCTGGGTCACCCCCACCCCCTCCAATCCTGTCCTCGCCTGCGCCGACCTTGCAGGGCAGACCTCTACCCTTCGCCTCGGGCAGTGTGGCGTCTCCATCACCGATAGACACCCCGTTCACGTCGCCGAGGACATCGCCATGCTCGACCACATGAGTCAGGGGCGCGTCGACTTCGGCGTCATTCGCGGTATCAACAACCGCGTCAACGCCAACTTCAACCTCAACGCCGACCGCCGGGACCAGAAAAAGAACTACGCCCTCTTCGAAGAATCCCTCGACATCATCCTCAAGTGCTGGACGGAAGACGCCTTCACCCACACCGGAGAGTTCTACACCCTTCCCGTCCCCGGTTGGCGGGAGACCGTCCCCGATATTGCCCAGGACCGCCGCTACAACAACGAGGACGGTGAGCTAATCGCCCTGGGAGTCCACCCTAAGCCCTACCAGCAGCCCCATCCCCCCATCTGGCAGATGGCCGACTCCGCTTCCTCCCACGCATTCGCCGCCAGCCGGGGGTTCGGGACAATGTCCTGGGGCCGCACCCTGGAAGGCACCCGGGAAGCCTGGAACGCCTACAGGAACGCCGCCTCCGACGCCCAGGGCAGGGACGTGCCCATGGGCGAAGGCGTCGCCATGATGCGACCCATCTTCGTTGCCCCGACCATGGAAGAAGCCCGACGCATCATGCGCCCCGTTATCGAGACCGCCATGACCTATGGCGCAGGTAAGTGGGCCCGACCCACCATGATCGGCAAATCCGAACCCCTCTCCGACGAGGACCAGGCCGACGACTGGCTCGACTTCCTCACCAAGCGTGGCCATACCCTCGTTGGCACCCCGGAATTTGTCGCTCAGGGCATCGAAAAGTGGCGCGAAGAATTAGGGTGTCAGCACGTGACTATGTACTGGCCCCTCCCCCACCTCACTTTCTCTGAGGTCATGCGCTCCCTCTACCTCTTCGCCGACAAGGTCATGCCCCAATTCTTGGACGAGTAGCCGAGTCTGAAATGCCCAGGTTCGGACTGATTCTAGTTTTGTCCCTGCTTCTGCTCCTGCCGGTCTCGATATCCTGCGCACAGGACCCGACCCCAGTCCGCATCGGCACCGACGGGGAGTATCCCCCCTACAACTTCGTCAACGATGCAGGAGAAGTGGACGGTTTCGAGGCGGACTTGATGAGTGAGGTTTGCCAACGGGCCAACCTGGAATGCGAATGGGTGGTCACACCCTGGGAGACCATCATCAACGACCTTACTGGCGAGAAATTCGACGTGATAGTCTCCGGCATGAGCATCAATGCCGAAAGGGACCAGATCATAGACTTTACTCAGCCCTACCTACCCCCGACTCCCTCTGTCTACATTGCCCTTGCCAACTCCTCGGAAGAAGCCCTGAATGGCATAATCGCCGCCGGTGTGGCCACTGTCCACTCCGCCTATCTCGCCGAAACCGGAGCGGACTTCACTGAATTCGGTGAGGGCGAAGACGCAATCTCTGCCATCCTCAACGGGGATGTGGACGCGGGCCTATTCGACCGGGAGTTCGCTCACTCCATCGTCGCCGAAAGCGGGGGCAGACTCGCCGTTTTGGGCCAGCCCGTACTGTTGGAAGAGGGCATTGGCGCGGGCGTAAGGGAAAGCGACACAGACCTCAAGAGCAAGCTCAATGGCGCCATTACCGCCATGAAAGAGGACGGCTCCCTCAACGACCTCATCCGCAAGTGGTTCGACGAAGACGCCGAACTTTTCTAATGCACTCGGCGGAAACCCCCAGCCCCTAGACCTTCAGCATTTCCAGCGTCCGGTCGAAGATCGTCCGCTCCTTGCCGCCCTCGACCACCGCCACCGACTTCACAGCCGCCACAAGGTGGTTCCACCGGTACGGTTCCCGGGTCGCATAGAACTCGTCTACTAAGGCCTGGTGGTGCTTGATCCCGTGCAGCTCAGTAAAGTCATCCCTGCAGATTAGCTCGCCAATCCTCCGGAACAGGGCCTCGGGGCTGTACCGACGGTCTGCGTACCGTTGCGCCAGCAGCATCGCCTCCTGCACCTCGCCCCCGAGCTCCAGGTTGTCCACCCCGATCTCACGCCAGTTGGCCCATGGCTGACCTTCAATGCTCTCAACTATAGCGTCCAGCAACTCGGCCTGGCCCATCTCCGGCAGGGACTCCGCCTTCGCGGGATCGAATGGCCTCTCCCACTGCATCCGGGCCCCGTTCAGGCACTCCGGCCCGGTCAGCCCGGTGATTAGCGCCTCGATCTTGTGCCTCTGGCTCACCCCTTCCATGTTCACCAGGTACCGACGCCCGTTCGTACCCGTGTGCAGGTGTGAGTCCATCGGGTTTCCGTAGCTCGACTTCAGGTACGCCTTCGACGCCCCCACCGACAACCCCTCCCCGGCCCCTTCCAGCGACAGTCCTTCCGCCAGGGCCTTCGCCATCGGCTCCATTCCATCCACGTAGTCCGAGCACCCGCCGATGGCCTCGCCCAGTTCCCCGATCACCTCCGACTCCCGGTCACCTGTCTGCACAGGTATCTCCCTGTCCATGAGCCCGTACTTCTCAATTAGCTTAGTCACGTCCTCGAACACCGACTCCTGCGTCCGGGTCAGGCTGAACGGGTTCCTCGCCTGGTACCGTACCACAACCCTCATCAGCACCGGCGCCCACTCCCACCCGATCACGTCCAGCGCCTTGAACGTGAACATCGGGTACACAAAGTAGTGGTCGTCTATGCTGTTCCGGGACACGGACGCCGGAAGCAGTAGGTCCAGCGTCTCTCCCCTCGTCCGGTTCTGCTCCAGCCACAGGTAGTATTGCTCCGCAAGGCTCGGCTTCCTCACCTGGATAGCCCTCAAAAGGGCCTCCTCTGTCGACCCCATAACATCAGGGTCATCCGAGGCCTCCGTCCCGTCCGAAAGGTGGTAGGACCCGATCATCGCCCCCGTCCCCTCCAACGCCTCCATCGCCGGCATGATATACGGGCCCATCTGCGGAGAGTGGACGTGGTTGTTACAAAGCGCCACGTGCTGCACTATCGGCATGAAAGCCATCTCCCCGCTCAGCCTGCGCGATGTGTTGTAAACACCCGGAATCCCGCAAATCGGGTGTACGGGGCCACCGTGATGCTCAGGCGGAAGCTCCGTAGACCGGCACACCGCCAATGCCCCTGCCCTGAGCAGGTCCACCGCGGGCGTTCCGGCCCTCAGCTTATCCAGCGTCCTTTCGATTATCTCGCTCGGGTCCGTCTCTTCGACAAACTGGACCAGCTCTTCAACCTCGTCCCTAAATACGATTCCTCTGAACATCAGGCCCTCCTATCGAGCCTCGGCCCGTAGCCGAAATAACGTCTAGATTACGCCCGCAGTCTTCAACTCTTCGTACTTGCTGCCGTTTATGCCCAGCACCTCGTTCAGCACCTCTGCCGTGTGTTGCCCGAGCAAAGGTGCCGGTTCCATGTCGAATGACGAATGGGACAGCTTGATTGGGTCGGCAATGATCTTGAACTTGCCCCGCTGCGGGTGGTCCATGTCCACTATCATACCCCGCTCTATCAGGTGCTTGTCCGTGTGAATGTCCTCGGCGTTCAGCATAGCCCCGCACGGTATGCCCGCCCCGCCTATCTTCTCCATGACTTCGTACTTGGTGTGCTGCATCGTCCACTCTTCGACGATCATGTTCACTTCCATGCCATTCTTTTTACGAGCCCCGGGCGTGCTGTAGCGAGGGTCTCCTATCAGGTCCTCCCGACCCATCACCTTCAGCAAAGCTGGCCACATCTTGTCCCCGATAACCGAACTCACGTATATGAAAGCGTAGTCGTCGAAGCCGCCCGGCGCGCACCTGAAAATGTCCCCCGGATAAACCCCGGCCGTAGTCGTGCCCCGACGGTCCGGCGCCTTGCCCGTCATGTTGTAGGTCATCATGATCACCCGACCCAGGTTCACCACCGCGTCTTGCATCGAAACTTCGAGTTCCTGCCCCACCCCCGTGGCCTGCCTTTGCCACAGCGCCGCCATGATGCCCAGGGCCGTGTGGTAGCCCGTTCCGATGTCGCCGGCTGTTATGCCCATCAACGTCGGTGAGCCGCCGGGATGTCCTGTAGTAGCTGCGGCGCCGCCCACCATCTGGGCAATCATATCGAAGCTCTTGAACCCGCTGTACGGCCCGTACGTCCCGAATCCCTTTACCCGCGCCAGGACTATTCTTGGGTTCACCTTCGAAAGCACGTCGAATGTCAGGCCCAGCCGCTCCAGAGTCCCAGGCCCCAGATTCTCCGCCACCACGTCAGCGTTCTTCACCAGTTCCAGGAACAGCCGCTTCCCTTCCTCGGTCTTAACGTCCAGGGTCATGCTGCGCTTGTTAGCGTTCAGAAGCAGGAAATAGTAGCTGTCCAGTCCCGGGACATCCATGGAGGCCCTTCGCCCCGGGTCTCCCTTCCCCGGCGCTTCGATTTTGATGACATCAGCGCCGAGCCACGCCAAGGCCTGGGTGCAAGTGGTCCCGGCCTCGAACTGTGTTAAATCTATGACCCTGATGCCTTCGAGCGCTTTACCCATACGCCCTCCCGATACTCGTCAACTATTGCAGGAAATAATATCACACTGACCCAAGCGCATTAGGCGTCCCAAGTAGGAAGCTGCACCACCGCCCGACCGTTTTTCAGCACCCTTGCCCCGTGCTGGTTTTCAATCCAAAGTTCACACTCCACAATCCTGTTGCCCTTCTTCTCCACCACGCTTCCCCTGCAAGTCAATGTGTCTCCCGGAAATACGAAGTCCCCATACCTGAACGACAGCCGTTTAAGTGTCGCCTCCACCCCCGCCCAGTCCACGACAAGCTGGGCCAGGTATCCGCCCATCTGCTGGCCGTCCAGGAACTGCTCCCGCATCCCCTTTCCCTTCGCGTAGTCCATGTCGTGGTGATACCGATGAAAGTCCCACGTTGACGCCGCATACATCACCATGCTGACCGTGGATATCTCCTTGACCAATGCCGGAATCTCATCCCCCACCTCAACGTCCTCAAACCGGACCCTGTTCTTACCCATCCCCACTCCCCTCATCCCGAAATATCATCGTCTCATGGTTCACCGCCAGCAGCTCATCCCGTTGGTTCGTATAGGTGATGTCGTACTCCAGGAAATACAACGTCCCAGTCCGACCCTTCTTCTCCCGCACGTTGATTACCTTCCAGTGGGCAGTCAGCACGTCGTCGGGTCTCATGGGCTGAAAGAACTCGTAGTCATTCGCCGCCCGGATCTCCATACCGACCGGCAGCCCGAACCGCCCTGCTGCCCCACCCGTCTCGTCCACCTCGCCCACCATGTACTGCAGCGTCTCGCACACCAGCGTCGGCGGAGCGATTATCCCTCGATGCCGTGTCCCCGATGCATACTCTTCATCAAAATACAGCGGGTTCATGTCCCCCTGCGCCTGCGCAAAGGCCCGTATCCCCGACCTCCCAATCTCGTCAGGAGACGTGATCCTCATCTCCCTCCCGACCATCTTCCTCAGTTCTGTTAGAACCTGGCTTTCCTCGGTCACAACTCCTCTCCTCACTCTCGGTGAGTATACACCTCCGATTGCCCTCCCCCGCGCCCCGTGTTACCTTGCACCCACACCCCCTCCACGGAGGCCCGACCATGACCGATTACCTTGATCAGCTCTCCCAGTTCGTCTCAGTTACCACCTACGATTCCCTCTCACCCGACGCTCGCGCCGCCGCCAGGGACGTCATCATGGACACCTTTGGTGCTATCATCGCCGGTGCCCAGGTCCCCGAAAACCGCGCCCTTGCCAACCTCGCCTCGGAGCGCTCCCAACCTCCCGCCGCCACCCTTCTCGGGCACAACCTCAAGGCCGAGCCCATGTTCGCAGCCCTCGCCAACTCCACCGCGGGCGTTGCGCTGGAAATGGATGAAGGCAACCGTTTCGGCGGTGGCCATCCCGCCATACACACCATCCCCGGTGCCCTGGCCGTCGGCGAGGAAATGGGTGTCGACGGTAAGAGGTTCATCGAAAGCGTTGTAGTCGGCTACGAGATAGAGTCCCGCCTCGGCGGAGCAACGAGGCCCCGAGACAACGTCCATTCCCACGGCCACTGGGGCGCTGCCGGCACCGCCGCCGCTATAGCTAAGCTCCGAGGCTACGACACCGCACAGGTACGAGATGTGCTCAACCTCGCCGCATCCATGAGCCCCGCCAACACCTGGACTACTGCCTTCCGCGGCGCCACCATCCGGAACCTCTACCCCGGCCGCTCGTCTTTCCAGGGCATCCTTGCCGCCCACCTGTACGATTGTGGCTTCACCGGCCTCCACGACGCACCATCTGATGTCTTCGGCACCATCCTCGGCGATTCCTTCAGCCCCGAGGCTGCAGTCCAGGGCCTCGGAGGAGAGCTCCGCATCCAGCAAAACTACTTCAAGTTCCACGCCTGCTGCCGCATCAACCACGCCTCCATCGAAGCCGTCCTCGACGCCCGCTCCCGAAACGGCCTGGATCCCGACTCCATCGAACGCATAGACCTCCGCGCCCACCGCATGCTCGATGGTATGCTCGGCCCCTACCCCGACAACGTCCTCGCCTCCAAGTTCCATGTCCCCTATGCCATCGCCGTCACCCTCGTCGAAAACAGGACTGACATCACCGCCTTCCACCCGGACGTAATATCCAACCCCAGGATCCAGGAATTCGCTTCAAAAGTGAATGTGCAAATGGACGATGAACTGGCCGCCGCCCCCGACGGCTCCACCATCGCTAGGGCCTCCATCCTCCTAAAGGACGGCACAACCGTACACGGAGAAACGGCCACCCTATGGGGTGACTACGGGAACCGGGCCCCCCGCTCCCGACTCGTGGACAAAATCCACTTCCTCTGCGATGACATCCTCGGCCAGGAAGGCGTCAACCGCCTGGTTGAATACACAGAGAAACTGGACGAGTTGCAGGACGTTCGGGAGCTTACCAACCTTGCCTAGAACGGCGCAGGCATCTGCCCCAGCGGAACCTCTATCAGCACCGGCTTATCCAGGTCGACCGCCTTCTTTAGCGCCGACCCCAGTTCCTCCGGCGACTCCGCCCTCATCCCCACCACCCCGTATGCCTCCGCCAGCTTCACGAAGTCCGGGTTCTGCAACTCGGACCCGATCACCCGACCGTTGAACATTTCCTGTTGGTCCCGGAGAACGTTCCCATACGCACCGTCATTGAAAACTATCGCGATAACGTTGATCCCGTATTGTGCCGCCGTTGCCAGTTCCTGCGAGTTGTACAGGAATCCCCCGTCTCCGCACGGCGATATAACAACCTTGTCCGGCTGTGCCACCTTCGCCCCGAGAGCCGTCGGATAAGCAAACCCGAGATTCCCCGCGTACGATGAAGTGAAATACGTCCTCGGCTCGTATGCCTGGAAGTACGCACGGGAGTAGTACCCCACCTGCGTCATGTCCGGCACCAGGATCCCATCCTCCGGCATGCGATCGCGGATCGTCCGCACGAACCCGCCCAGCGGCTCTATCTGGTTCGCGGGGTCATATCGCAGCCCCCTTAACGTCTCACACTCCTCCCTGCGCGAATCTGCTTGCGGCCCCGCCTCCCGACACCCCGCCAGTATCTTCTTTAACGCCAGCTTCGCATCCCCCGCTACCCCCACCGTATCCGCATGGTTCCGCCCGAGTTCCTGCTCGTCGATATCTATCTGTACCACTCTTTGCTCTTCCAGCGCTTCCACACCCGCGAACCTCGTTCCCACCGCTAGAATCACGTCCCGCTCCCAGAAATACATCCGCAGTGCATCTCGGGTCTGCCCCGTGGACCGACCCCTCGTCACCCCCACGGACAGATAGTGCCTGTCCGAAATCGCACCCTTGCCCTCAGGGGTCGTGATTACCGGCGCCTGTAGGTACTCCGCCAGCTCCAGCAATTCCTTGCTCGCCCCCGAGGAAATCACCCCACCCCCCGCCCAGATTATCGGCCTCTCCGCGTGCATCAGGACCGTTACCGCATCCTCCACCTCGTCCTTCTCCGGCGCGGACGTCTCGTTTTCCGCAGGCTTGCACAGCTCTATGTCCGCGACCTCCGCTAGAGTCTCCGGCGGTATCTCTATCTCCACCGGGCGCGGACGGCCGTTCTTCAGCTGCCTGAACGCCTCCTGCACCGTGCTCGGCACTTCGACTGCATTCATGATTCGGGCGTTCCACTTGGTCACCGGGTCAATTATGTCCAGCTGGTCGTTGACTTCGTGCAGTATCCCCACGTCCCGACCAATGTTCTTCTTGTTTATCTGCCCCGAGATCAGCAGCACCGGCGACGAGCACGCATACGCATTTCCCAGCCCTGCACCCGCGTTCTGGAGCCCGGGCCCCGGCACCACCATCGCAGTCCCGATAGTGCCCCCCGCCCTCGCATATCCGTCCGCCATGTACGTTGTTCCCTGCTCATGCCGGGTCGTGATGAACCTGATTTCGGGGGTGTCGTACAGTGCATCCATCGCGTGGTAAAGCTGCACCCCCGGCAACCCGAAGATAACCCTCACCCCTTCGTTATATATCGAGCGGACCAGTGCCTGGCCCCCCGTCATTTCCGTCATCCAATTCTCCTCTTTGTTAGCAGTTTATTAGTGGCAACCCCCACCCTACCCCGCCGCCAGGTTGTACAACCTCGCGCAGTTGTCCCACAGCACCTTTCTCTTGGTCTCATCGCTCACTTTGTCATAAGCAAGGAATGATTCGACCGCGTGTGGATAGCTTGAGTCCGTGTGGGGGTAATCGGTCGACAACACTACATTATCATCCCCAATCTCGTCCACCAGGTGATGAAGCAGCTCCCCGTCCGTCTCCGTAGACACATAGCACTGCCTCACGAAATACTCGCTCGGCATCATGTCCAGTTGGATCTCCTGGCTGTCCCCGTACGTCTCCCATTGGTCGTCCAACCGATACAGCGCCCACGGCGCCCAGGAGCAGTTGCCCTCCAGGAACGCCATCCTCAACCGTGGAAACCTGTGCAGAAGACCTCCTGCAGTAACGCTCCCAATTGCCAGCATCAACGGTATCGGAAACGAAAACGCGTGCACCAGCACCAAGTTGTTAGGATGGTCCCGAAACCAGTTCCCCGGGTTTCGAGCCGCGTACCCCTGCGACGTATCGTGAAACGTCACCGGGATATCCATGTCCTGCAGGGTCGTCCACAGCGGATCGCACTCCGGGTCGTGAAACATCCGGTTGTCCACAAACGTCGGCAGCAGGGTCACCGCAGCCATACCCAGCCCCGTCACGCACCTCCCCGCCTCCCCCACCGCCGCCTGGATATCGTTCAACGCCAGGATCCCCGACCCCTTCAGCCTCGCCCCGTCCACCGACGCAAACTCCGATAGCCAGTTGTTGAACGCCCGACAAATAGCAAACGTATAGTCGGGGTCCTGCCCATCCACCTGGATAGCCATCTGCGCAAACGTCCTGAAAAGGATCGCAACGTCTATCCCCTCCACGTCCATCGCCCTCAGCGTCAATTCCGGCGTGTAACCGTGCTCCATCTCCTCCGCATATACCACCGCCATCCGGTCGTCCAGGTGCTTTCGGGACACCATCTCCTTCTTCATCCACTCCTCGGTCACGGGAGCATCCACCTTCATCACGAAGTCCTTATGCCCGCTGTCAGGCCGCGCCATCCACACCGGCGCCCGCTCCCGATACCTGGGTTCGAGATATCTCTCGTACAGGTCGGGTGGCTCCATCACGTGGAGGTCGCTGTCGGCTACAAGAAATCCGTCTCTGGACATGGTTAAGTGTCTGAGCGCGTTCAGGATAGAGAGAGCATTATACTTAATGCCCCCGGCACACGTTGTATGGCTGAGTAAGACCGGCTAGCTGCCGAGACTCTGCGAAGGAATAGCCTTCTTAGGATCGACAAACGGGATCGGCACGATCGCCGCATCAACGGGCCCGTCGCCCGGCAGCACCGCCTTCAGCTTGGTACCATCCGCGGTCTTGTCTATCGGCATCATCGCCAGCGCTATGTTGCAGTCCAGCCTCGGCGAGAAGAACGCACTCGTGATGTATCCCACCTCATTCTCCCCCGACTCATCTTTCACTATGAAATAGTCCGGGTTGTACCAGGTTATCGGCGTGCCGCTCATTGCCAGCCCAACCATCCTCTGCTGTATCCCCTCTTCCTTGATCCTTACCAGCGCTTCCCTGCCGATGTAGCCATCCTTCTTGAAGTCCACCTGCCAATCGAGGTTCACCTCGAACGGGTTCGTCTCGATGTCCATGTCCTGCCCGTACGACAGGATGGCCGCTTCCAGCCGGCGCACGTGGCTCGGCGCTATGACGTGCAGGTTGAACTCCTCGCCCGCGGCCAGGATCGTGTTCCACATCTCGTCCGAGTTGTCCACGGCATCATGCAGGTAGATTTCGAATCCCACCTCCGCCGAGAACCCCGTCCTCGATATGTCCACCCGCAGCCCGTTCAGGTCCGTCTGCCAGATCGTGTAGTACTTCATGTCCATGATCCCGTCGCCGAACAGCTTTCTCATCAGCTGCACCGACTTCGGGCCCTGGATCTGCACCGGCGAGATATCGACCTCGCTGATGTCAACGTTGAACTCGCCCTTGCAGTTCACACCCTGGCACCACAACAAAACATCCGAGTCCGAAATGCTGAACCGGAACTCGTCCTCCGCGGTCCTCAGCAGCACGGGGTCGTTGATGATCCCGCCCTTCTGGTTACACAGGATGACGTAGCGGGCCTTGTTTACCGGCAGTTTTGAGTACACGTCCCTCGTAATGACCCGGTCGACGAACGCCGCCGCATCCGGCCCCTTGACCTGGATCTGCCGCTCTACCGCCACGTCCCACATTGTGACGTGCTGGGTGATGTACTCGTACTCCTTCATAAGCCCGCCGTCCTCGGGCTTTACGTACGCCCGAGGGTGGTACGTGTGGTTATACGTCGCGAAAGCCCAGGCCCCCGCTTTTACCGCCAGGTGCCAGTAAGGCCCCTTCCGCAGGCGAGTAGTTATCTTGATTTTCGCGTCCACGTCGCCGCTCTGCCTCATGTTCAAAGGCAGAGTTCGATTCTTCAATCGCAGCATTTGACCAGCCCTTCCGGTCGCTATCGACCGCGGAATGTCCGGGCGCCGAGGCGCCGGCCCTTAGTTGAGGAACCCGTAGAGCTTCCCGGCATTCTCATAGACCAGCTTGTGTCTCATCCCTGCGTCCAGCTTGCCCAAATTACGATCAATCGTCTCCCTGGAGTCGGGCCACACACTGTCTGCATGTGGGTAGTCCGACCCCCAGAGCACGTTTTCAGTTCCAACCGACTCTATGACGTCCGCCGTCAACGGCTCATCCTGGAACGTCGAATACCCGTGTTTGCTCCAAAGCTCGCTGGGCATCGCGCTCAGCCCCAGCGGGAACAACCTATCCTCGTATTCCACGTCAATGCGGTGAAGTACATACGGAAGCCACCCGATGCCGCACTCCCCGAGCACGAACTTGAAGTTCGGGAACTTGTCGCATGCCCCCGACAGCAGAACGCTCGTCATGAACTCGGGCCCCGACAACTGGAACAGCGTGTACATCAGCCCCAGCGAAATCGTCTCGTACCTCTCATCCGCCCCCGACTCCGGCTGCCTGTAGTTCAGCCCGACAGTGTGGAAAGATATCGGCATGTTGCACTCACCCGATGTCTCCCACAGCTCATCCCATTCCTCCTGATAGATCGGCGACGAAGCGCTTGACACGTTCATTTCCGCGCCCTTCAACCCAAGGTCCGCCGCCCTTCTCAGCTGCTTGGCCGCTACCGAGGGGCTGTGACTCGTTATACAAGCCAGCGCTGCCAGCCTGCTCGGGTTGACCTTGCAAAAGTCTGCGGCCCATTCATTGTAGATGTCGTACACGCACGTGAGCGCTTCTGGGCCGGACAGACCTCCCTCAGCATCCGAAAACCCCGTAGACACCCCCAGGATTCCGTATATCACCTCCGCCTCGATCCCGTCCGCATCCTGGTCCTTCAGCCTCAACTCGGGCGTGCTGGGATGAAATCTCCCCGCGTCCGCATCGGAGAAGAACCCCATCTCCTCCATCCTGTCCAAACGCTTGGACTTCCCCGGCTGGTACGGTTCGTATGACCCGGTCAGCGCCCCCGCTGCCACAAACCCGAAGCTCGCGCCTTCCGCTTCCCATATCCTCCCCTGATCCGTCTCAACCACCCTGGGCATCTGCGCCCTCAACGAGTCCGGCGCATTGGACACGAACAAGTCCTCTGGCAGCCAGACAATGTCCATATGCGTATCCGCAGAAATCACCTTCTCATCCATTACCGGACCCTCCTCTCCCTTAGAACTAATTCTTACCGAATCCCGATGCCCCTTTACCGATTTTCTCAGTAAACCGGCATATTGTATTCCCAACTACCAACTATGCAAATACCCTTTTCCCTGCCATTCCGGGACTCGGCGAAGAATCTGGGATGAGCACCCGCTTACCCTCAGCTGAGTCGAAGAGCCTGCCCCGAGTCCCTCGAGGGGGTCTCAAGAGGGGAATGGGTGGGGAGCCCTTCTGTCGGCACATGGTTACGCAACGGTATGTGGAGGAGAAGGGGTCAGGGTGATTTACCTGAGCTCACACCGTTGTCGCACCCTTCGGAGGAGCATCTCTCTCCAGCAGCTCCAGCATATTCCCATCCGGGTCGTACAGGTAGCACACCTTCCGGGCCCAGGGATACACCGCACCCGGCCGCTGGGCTGGCGGATTCACAAACTCGTACCCCTGCCCCGACAGATCCTTGTATATCGAATCCAGGTCCTCCACAATCAACCCAAGGTGCGCCGTCCCCACCCTGTTCCTCGGCGGCCTCGACCACGTAGTCACCGGAGGCTCCAGGAACTGCACCAGCTCGACTGCGTGTTTCAAGTCATTGCCCAGGTAGATGATATGTACCTTCGCATTCTCGAAACCCGTCAACTGTGTCACCACCTCCCCCTCCAGCACCAGATCCCGCTGCACCCGCAGCCCCAGCACATCCCGGTAAAACTCCAGCGCCCTCCCCATATCCGAAACCACAAACCCCGTATGATTCATCCACTCAACTTTCACCTATTCTTCTCCTTCTGATTCCAGTAGAGGCGACTGGCAGGTCTCCCTATTTGACCAATCACCCCACCCCCAGCACCCGACCCGCATTACCACCCATCATCATCCCCACCGCCTCCTCCGATATCTCGCATCCGTACTTTTTCCCCATATATGGCAGCTCTTGGCACAACTCCACGTACGCCTTCAGCGACATCTCCTTCCTGATCCCCGGAAAATCGCTCGCCCACATCACCCTTTCCGCACCGACACCCCTGATCATCTCACCAACAGCCCGCACCGCCCCCTCCCTATCCGACTTGAATTTCGCCTGCCACTCGCTTATCTCCAGGTACAGGTTAGGATGCGCCTTAGCCACAACAATGCAGTCCTCCCACCAGTCCCCGCCTGCGTGCCCAAGGATCATATCCACCTTCGGAAAGTCCGCCGCCACCCGGTCGAACTCCAGCGGATGCGCCGACTTACCGATAAGCAGCGGATGGAACCCCGGCCCCGAGTGAAAAAGCACCGGCAGCCCGTTCGTAGCGCATATCTCGTACAACTCGTAGCACGACTTGTCCCCCGGGTAATAGCCCGTGGTTGGATGCAACTTGATACCCGACACCTTCCCCGCTTTCACCGCCGCCTCGAACTTATCCGCCGCTTTCGGCCTCTGCGGATCTATCCCATAGAACGCTATCAGCCGCTCCGGGTACATCTCCTGCGCCGACACCAGCATCTCGTTCTCTTCCTCTATCGAAACACTGGGCTCCCCGAACCTCTTCGCGAAGTCAGCCACGATGATCACGCTCACGTCCACCGACGCCCCATCCATCTCCTCCACGATCTCCCTCGCCGCCCGGCGCCAGTCAAAGTCCGAAGCCTCAGAACCCGCCCACCGAGGGTCCCCCGCAAACGTCTCCGGGTGCCTCTGGTCCGCCGACCACATATGCCGGTGCACATCAATAATCATCTTTTTCTCCTATCATCCCGAAGCTCCACGAGGGGTCTGGGGAGGGGTCCAGTACCCTCTCCCTTGATGGGAGAGGGCTGGGGTGAGGGTGAAAAGATTGTAAGCTAGTTGCATTTTGCTTTAGCGATAAGCTGCTCGTAGTAAACTGAACAAGACATCACCCCAGAATCCCATCGATCGCCACCTCCAACTTCCTCGCCGCCTCCCCCAACTTCCCCTCCCTTTCCGCCACCGACCCCTCATCCACCTTTAGCCGCTCCTCATACTCCGCCATCCGACGCCTGCACTCCTCCGGCGCTGGCCCACCATACAACGTCCGGCGCTCTACGAAAACCATCGGGTCCAGCGCCCTGGCCAGAGTCTCCTTGCTCAACCCAACTTCCTCCCCCATGTACTCCACCGACGCCTCATCCAACAGCTCCGGCGTCACCTCTCGAGGCCGTATCCCTCGCGCCTCCGTGATCCTCACCAGTATCCCCACAATCTGGTGCGCCGTCCTCCACGGCAGCCCCTTCTCCCTGACCAGCGCCCCCGCCACGTCCGTCGCCTGTGCCCAGTGCTCACCCGCCATCTCCCTCATCCGATCCCGCTTCACCTCTAGCGCCGGCATCAGTTCGATGAACCATCCCAGGTTCCGGATCGCCATGTCAAAGGAGCGGAAGAGGGCGTCGTCCATGTAGCGCAGGTCCATCGTCGGGTCCCCGCTCGCAGCCTTCTGCACCGCGAATGAAGCCACTAGCCCGCCCATCGCATCCGCTACCGCCCCCCGCACGTACTCCAGGCTGTCCGGGTTCTTCTTCTGCATCATTATGCTGCTCGTCCCGCAGAAACGGTCCGGTACGTCGATGTATCCTGCCTCCGACGTGAACCAGAAGTTCAGGTCAGACGCCCATCTCGACAGATTTAAATGCACCGACGCCACCGCCATAAAGCTGTCCAAGGGCGTGTCCTCGTTCAGGATGGCATCGTAGGTATTCGGCAGAACCCCGTCGAAGCCCATCAGCTCCGCCGTCCGATGCCTGTTCAACGGGAAGTCCGACCCCGTCATAATCGCCGACCCCGCCGGGCTCTGATTGGCCCAGCTATAGGCAAACGCCGCCCGACCGAAGCATCTCTCCAAACTTGATGTCCAGGCCAAGAGCTGGTGGCCCAGCGTCGTCGGCTGCGCATGCTGACTGTGCGTGTACGCCGGCATCACCGATTCCAGATGCTCCCCCGCAACCTGCAGGAACACCCCACGAAGCCTATTTATCTCCTTCATCAGCGTAAGCAGCGAGTCCCTCTGCCGGCACCTCCGCCACACCGCATGCAAGTCCCCCGAGCTTCGACCCAAATGCATCCGTCCCCCAACCTCCTCCCCCAGCCGCCTTATCAGAAGGTATTCCCCCGAGTGCATAGCACCCCCAGCCTCCAGCCTCGACTCCACGATATTGTCCGGTTCCGTTCCCCTCAACACCTCCAACATCGCCGCCACGTCGTCCCTCGGGATCAAGTTCTCCTCCGCCAGCATCACAAGGTGCGCCTTATCGAACAGGTGGTACGGGTAAAGCGCCGCCGCATCCTGCTCCTCCGCAAACGATGGAAGCCCCTCCAGCATCGGCTCCATCAACCGTATCCCCGCCGTCCGATACCCCTTGTACTCTTCCTGCTTCTGCTTCCTCAATCCCCTCCTCCTTTCCCTCGACGTAGTAATTCGCAACTCTCTCGATTCCCTACATTCTACCCCCTCCCTTTTCCCATTCCGATGCCCCGCGACAAATCTGGGGTGGGGCATTCCGCTCGCCCTGAGCAGGGTCGAAGGGTCTCAAGAGCGGAATGGGTGGGGCGTCCCACTCCCCTAACCCGCGGTTACCCAAAGGTCCCTGGACTGGAGAGGGTGAGGGATATCCCTCACCTGTCCCGGGGCCGCCTGTGCGGAGCCTCTCGAAGTATGAGCGGGGTTGTGATAGACCACCCCACCTTGACTCCCTGCCCCCACCCGACTACCTTTTCACCCACAGCCCCCACCACCACAACGGAGCCCGACACCATGACCGACACCTCCTCAATCTTCAACCAGGACCTCGACCCTACCGCCGCCAACCACCAGCCCCTAACCCCCCTCACCTTCCTCGAATGGGCCGAGACCGCCTACCCCCAGAAGACCGCCGTCATCCACGGCGACACCCGTTACACCTACCTCCAGTTTGCCCGGCGCTGCCGCCTCCTCGCCTCCGCCCTATCGAAACGGGGCATAGGCCTCGGAGACACCGTCGCCATCATGGCCCCCAACACCCCCCCGATGCTCGAGGCCCATTTCGGCGTCCCCATGATCGGTGCCGTCCTCAACGGCATCAACATCCGCCTCGACCCCCCGGCCATCGCCTTCATCCTCGAACACGGCGAGGCCAAGGTCCTCCTAACCGACCGCGAGTTCTCCCCCGTTATCAAGGAAGCTCTTTCCCAAGTCAAACGCCCTGTCACCGTAATTGACATAAACGACCCCCTCGCCCCTCCCAACGACCTGGTCGGCGAGACCGACTACGAGTCCCTCATCATCGAAGGCGACGAAAACTTCCGCCCAGCCCCCATCTCCGACGAATGGCAGGCCATTGCCCTCAACTACACCTCCGGCACCACAGGCAATCCCAAGGGCGCCGTATTTCATCACCGCGGCGCATTCCTTAACGCCATGGGCAACGCCATGATGTTCGGCATGAACAAGGACAACGTCTACCTCTGGACCTTGCCCATGTTCCACTGCAACGGCTGGACTTACACCTGGGCCGTCACCGCCGTCGCCGGCACCCACGTCTGCCTCCGACGCATAGACCCCGCCCTCATCTTCTCCCTGATCAAGGACCACCGCATCACCCATATGTGCGGTGCCCCCGTCGTACTCAGCATGCTCATCCACGCCCCCGAGGAAGCCAAGCAGAAGTGGGACCATATCGTAGAAATCGCCACCGGCGGAGCAGCCCCACCCAGCCCCGTCATCGCAGCCATGGAGGGCATGGGCTTCCGAGTCACCCATCTCTACGGCCTCACCGAGACCTACGGCCCGGCCAGCATCTGCGCCTGGCAGGACGATTGGCTCGCCATGCCCACCGACGAAAAAGCCTCCATGCTAGCCCGACAGGGCGTCCGCTACCCGACCCTTTCCTACCTCACCGTCGTAGACCCCGATACCCTCGCCCCCGTTCCCGAGGACGGCCAGACCATCGGTGAAATCATGATGCGCGGCAACACCGTAATGAAGGGCTACCTCAAGAATCCTAACGCCACCGACGAGGCCTTCGCAGGCGGCTGGTTCCATTCCGGCGACCTCGCCGTCGTCCACCCCGACCACTACATCGAGATTAAGGACCGCTCCAAGGACATCATCATATCCGGCGGCGAAAACATTTCCTCCCTGGAGGTCGAGGAAGTCCTCTACCGGCATCCCAAGGTCATGGAGGCCGCCGTCGTCGCCAAGCACGACGAAAAATGGGGCGAGACCCCCTGCGCCTTCGTAACCCCCCGCCCCGACACCCCGGATATCACCGAAGACGAGCTCATCGCCTGGTGCCGTGACAACCTCGCCCACTTCAAAGCCCCGAGAAAAGTAGTCCTCGGGCCCCTCCCCAAGACCTCCACTGGCAAAATCCAGAAATTCGCCCTCAGAGACCGCGCCAATGCCCTCTAGCCGCAATCCTACGCTTCTGAATACCCCTCCCTGATCGATGATCTGTTCGTTTCATTCGTGTCGTCAGAACCTTTAAGTCGAGAGAACTCCTAAGAAGTAGTACCCTGGAAAATCTCTCGGATCAGTCAAGGCAGAGACATGCAATGGATTGAACTTATCGTTAAACAACCTCACCCCATCAAACCAGGAGTCTGCGCCAGGATTAGAAGTGGTAAGAATCAATAGGTGTTTTCGCCCATCTGCCAATTGTAATTTCTCAACGTCTAGCTTGATTCCAACTGAAGACTTATCACCGAAATAGAACTTGGGGCCGTATTCGTAACCCTTCTGATTTCCAATCAACCAGTGTTTTAGTTCAATCCATGTCCTCTCGCCAGCTTCATTGGTTAGGTTAATGTCAATTTTCCTTCGGCCTTGGTCAAAGCTGGCTTCCCTGTCGAAATCATGTAAACGGCCCTCTTGTTTTTCAGAGTCCAAGAAAGTCAGCAATTCACCCTTCAGCCACCCCTCAATCTGAACGCCATACTTTCGGAAACACACTAGTTGACCCTTCCGGCTCTCCATAAGTTTACTAAATCGGTATACGAGCTCTAGCACATCAGAATTTGACAGCACGTTTTTCCCTCCAGTAGGAATGAGTATCATTCTAGAAAACTGTACTATGGAGTCTCAGTATTTCAATAGCTTCATTCCCCCCCGCCATTTGACCCCACCCCAACCCCACGGGGTATTATTGTAGGGATTCCGATTGTCCGTCTCGGAGCCTGCTTCAGATTATGCAGCACGCTGGGTGATCACGTTGTCACAGGTCGAGGCCGGGGCCCCGTACAGACGCCCTGCCTCCCCTAATCGAAGACGTCGCTGGGGGAAAAATGATCATTGGAGTGCCTAAAGAGACCAAGGACCAGGAGAACCGCGTCGCCCTCACCCCTGCCGGCGTCACCGCCCTCGCCCAACACTCCCATCGCGTGCTCGTCGAACACAATGCCGGTATGGGCAGTGGCTTTACCGACGCCGAATATGTAAGCCGCGGCGCCTCCATTGTCAGTGACCCCCAGGACATCTATTGGGCTTCCGACATGGTAGTCAAGGTCAAGGAGCCCCTCGAACCGGAGTACGACATGCTCCGTCCCGGCGTCATCCTCTTTACCTACCTCCACCTCGCCGCCGACCCCGAGCTCACCAGGTCCCTCCTCAAGCACCGCGTCACGTCCCTCGCCTACGAGACCGTCCAGGACGAGTACCGTGGCCTCCCTCTTCTCGCCCCCATGAGCGAAATCGCCGGCAGGATCTCCGTCCAGATCGGTGCCCACTACCTCGAAAAGCAGCACGGCGGCATCGGCAAGCTCCTGGCAGGCGTCCCGGGAGTCCCCCCCGGGACCGTGACCATAATCGGCGCTGGCATGGTGGGCTCCAACGCCGCCCAGATGGCCCTCGGCTTCGGGGCTAAGGTCATTCTCATCGACACCAACATCGGGCGGCTCCGCGAGATGGAGCACATCCTTTCCGGCCATCTCGTAACCGTAGCCGCCGGTGTCGACGCCACATCCCAGGCCGTCGCCGAATCGGACCTCGTCATCGGCGGAGTCCTCATCCCCGGCGCCAAGGCCCCGAAAGTCGTCACCCGGGACATGATCTCCAATATGACACCCGGCGCCGTCGTCATCGATGTCGCCGTCGACCAGGGCGGCTGTATCGAGACTTGCAAGCCCACTACCCACTCAGACCCGACCTACCTCGTCGACGGCGTTGTCCACTACTGCGTCACCAACATCCCCGGCGCCGTGCCCCGCACCTCCACCGAGGCCCTCTGCAACGTCTCCCTCCCCTACATCGAGGCAATTGCCAACTTCGGCCTCTCCGAGTCCCTCGGCCGCGACCCCGTCCTCGCCAAGGGCCTCAACACCTTCGAAGGCCAGGTCACCAACGAGGCCGTCGCCGACTCTCTCTCCCTCCCCTTCGAGTCCGCCGAGTCCCTCGGCGCCTATTCGTCAAACTAGACCGTTCCGGAAAGGCTGCATCCCATGCCACCCACCCCCGACTTCCAGGCCCTCGCCCGTTCCGCCGGACTCGATAAGTTCGGTGACACCCTCAACCACGTTGAGCAGGTCTACAACAGCTACCGCCAGCAGCTGGACACCCTCTACGCTGTCGACCTCCACGGCGAGGAAGTCCAGACCGCCTACCAGCACTTCTACAGCGCCGACTAAGGAGTCCATCTCCCATGCCGCCAACAGACCTTCACTACCTCACCATCGAAGAGGCCTCTCAACTCATCCACAACCGTGAGCTCTCCTCCGTCGAGTTGACCCAGGCCCATGTCAGCCGCATCGACGCCCTCAACGACACCCTTCACGCCTTCCTTACCCCCACCCCCGATCTCGCCCTCCAGCAAGCCGAAAATGCAGACCGTGAACTCGCCGAGGACAAGTCCCGAGGCCCTCTCCACGGCATCCCCATCGCCCTCAAGGACCTCTGCGACACCAGCGGCATCCGCACAACCTACGGCAGCCTCGGTTTCAACGACCGCATCCCCGACTCCGACGCTACCGTCACCGAACGTCTCCGCGAAGCCGGTACTGCCATGCTCGGCAAGCTCACCATGAGCGAGCTCGCAATGATGGGCCCGCCCAGCAACGGCCCAGAGGCCCGAAACCCTTGGAACACGGCCCACGCCCCGGCAGGCTCCAGCAGCGGCTCGGGCGTCGGCGTCGCCGCCGGTCTCTGCTTCGGCGCCCTGGGCTCCGATACCGGTGGCTCCATCCGCTTCCCAGCCTCCTGGAACGGCATCACCGGTATCCTCCCCTCCTACGGCAGGGTCAGCCGAGCCGGTGTCATGCCCCTCAGTTGGACCATGGACAACATCGGCCCCATGTGCCGCACCGTCGAAGACACCGCCATCATGCTTAAGGCCATCGCTGGCGCCGACCCCCGGGACCCCACCGCCTCCCACGCCCCCGTCCCCGACTACCGTTCCCTCCTCACAGGAGACGTCCGCGGCCTCAGGATCGGCGTACTCCGCAGCTACTTTGACCGCCATCCTGGCTCTGTCCAGCCCGACACCCAGGCCGCCGTTGACCAGGCCATCCTTGACCTTGGCGAAATGGGTGCCCAGGTCCTCGACGTTGACATCCCCCACCTCGAATACACTGGCGCCGCAGGCGCCCCCATCTACATCGTCGAGGGTTACAACATCTTCCAGGATGACTTCCAGGACCGCCCTGACCAATTCGGCGAAATAGTCAAGTCCTTCCTCCTCGCCGGGGCCCTCTTCACCGCCAACGACTATGTCCAGGCCCAGCGCATGCGCAGCCGACTCAAAAGGGAGGTCGCTGAGGTATTTGAGCAGGTCGACCTCATCGCAGGCCCCGCCACCATCCGTACCGCCGTCGCCCTCGCCGACTTCGATCCCCTCTCCCTCCTCGATCCCGTCCGCGGCGATTCCTCCGTAATCTTCAATCTCACCGGCTGCCCCTCCATCTCCGTCCCCTGCGGCTTTGACAGCGCCGGCCTACCCATCGGACTCCAGCTCTCTGGCCGCCACCTCTCTGAAACCACAGTTCTCAACGCCGCCTACGCCTACCAGCAGTCCAACCCCCTCCACCTCCAACATCCACCCATCTAACCTTCACGCATACGGGTCTTATCCCCTCTCCCTCGAAGAGACCTTTTCATAGCCCAATCCTTGGTGTTGGGTGGGGGGTGTCCAGTCCCCTCTCCTTTGATGAGACTTTTGCATAACTCATTCCAGGGGGCTGGTGGGAGGTATCCAGTCCCCTCTCCCTCGATGGGAGAGGGTTAGGGTGAGGGTGATTCGGATTCCGAAGGAGCAGTTACGCAAACCCCTCTTGACGGGAGAGGGCTAGGGTGAGAGTGATCCATGCCCGGCCCGACGCCGCACAGCCTCCTCTCACCATGTCATTTCGATGTCCCGCTAGGAATCCGGGGCAGGGGGCGTCACCCTCTGCAAGAAAAAAGGGCGGATGCGTTTTGCGCATCCGCCCTCCGGCGTCTCTATTGAAACCCGAAACCTAAGCCCCGTTCTTCCCCTTGATCCCCTTCAACACCGCACCCGGCGACATCGGCAGCTCCCGGAACCTCACACCCGTGGCCTTGTGAATCGCATTCGCCAGCGCAGCCAGCGCAGGCACGATATTCGACTCCCCCGCCCCCCTCACCCCGTACGGGTGCCCCGGATTCGCCTTCTCCACTATCACCGGATCGATCATCGGCATGTCCAGCGCCGTCGGCATCCGGTAGTCCAGCAGCGTGAAGTTCGCCATCTTCCCGTCGTCGCCCATGAAGTACTCTTCGCTCAGCGCCCACCCGACTCCCTGTGTGCTCCCGCCCTGGATCTGCCCCTCCACATAGCTCGGGTGTATCGCCTTCCCCACGTCCTGGAACGCCGTGAACTTCAGGATATCCACCTTACCCGTCTCCGGGTCTACTTCCACGTCGATGATGTTCGCCGCATACGAAGCCCCCGACCTCGTCGGGCTCACGTTCCCCCGACCCACCACCGGCCCTCCCGTCTGCCCCAGCTTCGACGCCATCTCCCTGAACGTCAGCCGCAGCTCGGGGTCCGACTTGTGCCGTACCGACCCGTCGACATACTCCACTTGGTCCTCCTCCACCTCCCACAATATCGCCGCCCTCGATATCATCTGTCTCCGAACGTCCATCCCCGCCTCGTAAGCCGCAATCCCCGACTTGTACGTGACTCCGCTCCCGCCCGTGGGAGAAGTCTGCCCCACCTCATCCGTGTCCCCAATGCTCGGGTTGACATCCGTCACCGGTATCCCCAGCGTCTCCGCTAGCTGCTGCGCCAACGACGCCCTTGAACCCCCAATGTCCACTGACCCCTCAACCAGGCTCACCGTTCCGTCAGCCAGCACGTTAGCGATTGCGCACGCCGGCCCCGTGTTGTTTCGGCAGAACCCCATGCTCACCCCCCTGCCCAGGTTCTCCCCTTCCAGCGGCTCGCTGTAGTGGGGATGCGCCATCACCGCCTCCATCACCTCCTTCGCCCCGATGACCAGGTTCTTCACCCCGTCCGCCCGACGGGTCCCCTCCGTCGCCACGTTCAGCAGCCGCAGCTCCATCGGGTCCATCTCCAGCTGCTCGGCTATCTCGTCCATCAGGTTTTCCACCGCCCACACCACGTTCGGCGCTCCCGGCGCCCGATACGCTGCCGTCTTCGGCTTGTTGTCCACTATGTCGTACGCGTCCACCAGCAGGTTCTCGATGTAGTACGGTGAGAAGATCGCCGCCGCTGCCGCTGCCAGCGGTGCCCCGGGAAACGCCCCCGCCTCGAACATGTACGTCGCCTTCGCCGCCGTTATCCGACCCTCTTTCGTGAAGCCCAGCTTCAGCGAGACCTTGCTCCCGCACGTCGGGCCCGTGCTCTCGAACACCTCCGCCCGACTCATCGTCATCTGCACCGGATGCCCCGACTTCCTCGAAAGCACCGCCGCCACCGGCTCCAGGTACGCGCTCAGCTTACCCCCGAACCCCCCGCCTATCTCCATCGGCACTATCTTCACCTTCGATACTGGCAGCCCAAGTATCTGCGCAACCTGCGACTGGATAAGGAAGTGCCCCTGGCTGCTGCACCAGATCGTCACCCGACCGTCCGCAGACCACGACGCCGTCGCATTCTGCGGCTCGATGTACCCCTGGTGTACCGACTTGTTCCTGTACTCCCTCTCTATCACCACGTCCGCCTCGGAAAACCCCTTCTCTAAGTCCCCGAAGGCGTGCTGGACGTGGTCCGCCACGTTCGGCCCGTCGAGCCCGTTCTCGCTCGCCCCGTTCTTCGGCCAGTGCTCGTGCAGTACCGGCGCCCCTTCCTCAATCGCCTCCTCCAGGCTGGTGGTCCATGGCAGTTGCTCGTACTCCACCTCCAACAGCGCCAGCGCCTCCTCCGCCGCCAGCGCGCTCGTCGCCGCCACCGCAGCCACCGGGTGCCCCTTGTACAGAGCCTTCCCCCGAGCCAGGATGTTGTCCGACACCGGTTTCGGGAACACGTTCTCCCGGGTCACCGGCCCCGGGTCCGGCAGGTCCCCCGACGTCGCCACCGACCTCACGTCCGGGTGCGCCTCGGCCTTCGACGTGTCAATCGAAATGATCCTGGCGTGGGGATGAGGACTCCTCAGCACCTTCCCGTACAGCATCCCCGGCAGCTTCAGGTCCGCACCGTACATCGCCCTCCCGATTACCTTGTCCACCCCATCGTGCCTGATTGGCCTCGTGCCTATGACTTTGTATTCCGGCTCGGCGGTCGTCGTCATCTGGTAAACCTCGCTGAAATCGGGCCTCGCGGCCCACTGCATAACGGCACCCCCATTCTACCACGACTCCCGAAGTCTCCTCTCCCCTGATGAGACCCTCACGCAACCATGCCAAAGGTATGGAGGGGGTGTGTCCAGTCCCCTCTCCCTCGATGAGACCCTTGCATAACTCCATCCAAGGGGCTGGGGATGGTGTCTAGTCCCCTCTCCCTCGATGGGAGAGGGTTAGGGTGAGGGTGATTCGGGTGCCGAAACGCCAGTTACGCAAAGCCCTCTTGACGGGAGAGGGCTAGAGCCTGTCCCGAGTCCCCTGAGGGAGTGAGGGTGATCCGTCCTTGGGGATCGGGTGGGGGTATCCCTCGTGCCGGCCTTTCCAGGGACAGGGCCGCTCGTGCTGAACCCCACCGCTCATTTGACACCCCACCCCCCTCTTGCTACCATTAGCACCCGCAAGCCATTGCAAAAGCAAGCCTTCGCAACAATAACACAGAAAATGCTGAAACTCCTCGCACCCGTCTCCATCCTTGCCCTCCTCCTCTCCCTCGTATTCGCCTGTGCCGGTACCCCCACCCCTACCCCCGAATCCGCCAGACTAAACGTCGTCACCACCGTCGCACCCATCACCAGCATCGTCGAAAACATCGGCGGCGACCGCATCGAGCTCCAGGGCATCGTCCCCGAGGGCACCAACTCCCACACCTTCTCCCCCTCCCCCTCCGTCGCCGTCACCCTCGCCCAGGCCGACCTCATCATCGCCAACGGCCTCTTCCTCGAAGAGCCCACCCTCAACCTCGCCGAGAGCTCAAAGAAAGACGACACCCCGGTCCTCCTCCTCGGCGACAACACCATCTCCCCAGACCAGTGGGCCTTCGACTTCTCCTTCCCCGAGTCCGAAGGCCACCCCAACCCCCACCTCTGGCCCGACCCCACCCTCGCCCTCCGCTACGCCCAGCTCGCCCGCGATGCCCTCGTGGACTTGGACCCCTCCAACGAGACCTACTACGACACCAACCTCGCCGCCTTCACTACCCGCATCGAAAGCCTCGACGCCGCCATCCGCCAGGCCGTCGAGACCATCCCCCCCGACAACCGCCGCCTCCTCACCTACCACGACTCCTGGGCCTACTTCGCCCGCACCTACGGCTTCGAGGTCATCGGCGCCATCCAGCCCTCCGACTTCAGCGAACCTTCCCCCCAGGAGATGGGCCGCATCATCCTCCACATCCGCGAGCTTGAGGTTCCTGCCGTCTTCGGCTCCGAGGTCTTCCCCAGCGACGCCCTCGAGCAGATCGCCCGGGAGTCCGGCGCCCGCTACAGCGACGAACTCGCCGACGACGACCTGCCCGGCACACCCGGAGACCCGGAACACTCCTATCTCGGCCTCATGATTCAGAATATGACCGTTATGGTTGGAGCCCTCGGCGGCGACGTGTTACCCTTCGACGACTTGGACCCGTCCCACGTCTTCGAAGGCGTTTCCACCGCCATTTACCCCCAATAGGAGGCCGCTTGCTCCATCCCGGCGCCCCTCGTCCTGCCGCTGGCACACCCATCGTAGCCCTGGACAACGTGACATGCGGTTATGACGGCCAGCCCGTCCTCTCCGGCATGGACCTCCAGATCATGTCCGGCGACTTCGTCGGCTTCCTCGGCCCCAGTGGCACCGGCAAGAGCACCGTCCTCCGCGTCATCCTCGGCGCAGTCCGGCTCTTCTCCGGACAAGTCTTGATCGACGGCGTCCCCCTCGGCCCGAGAAGCCCCAACGTCGGCTACGTCCCCCAGTTGGAGGCCATCAACTGGGACTTCCCCGTCACCGTCCGGGAAGTCGTGCTCATGGGCGCATCTATGCGCAAGCCCCTCCTGCCGTGGCACTCCCCTCGACAGGTCCGCCACGCTGAGGAAATCATGGCCCGACTGGGCATCCGACATCTCGCTGGCAGGCACATCCGGCAGCTCTCCGGCGGCGAGCAGCAGCGTGCATTCCTCGCCCGGGCCCTCATCAGCAACCCCAGGCTCCTCCTTCTCGACGAACCCGTCGCCGGCGTCGACATCAAGACCCGCGACGAGGTCATGCACCTACTCCACGAGCTCAACCACCAGGGCGTCACCATCGTCATGACCACCCATCAAATCAACTCCGTCGCCGCCCACCTTCCCCGGGTTGTCTGCCTCAACCGCGGCATCGTGGCCCAGGGCCCTCCCTCCGAGGTCTTCACCCCCGACATCCTCAGCCGCACTTACGGCGCCGACTTGCCCATCATTTCTTACCAGGGCCTCACCCTCGTCGCCGAGCGACCCCACGCCTATGGGGCCACCCGGGAAGAGCACACCATGAAGGAACCCCACCTCCCCACCCCCACCCCCGATGCTTGAGCCTTTCCAGTTCGAGTTTTTCATCAAGGGCCTCGTAGCCGCCACCCTTGCCGGTGGCCTCTGCGGTCTCATCGGCGTCTACATCGTCCTCCGCGGCATGGCCTACATCGGCCACGGCCTCTCCCACGCCGTCTTCGGCGGCGCCGTCGTCAGCTACATCATGTCCATCAACTTCTTCGTCGGCGCCAGCCTCTGGGGGTTCCTTTCCGCCCTCCTCATCTCCTTGACGACCCGAAAACGTGTCATAGGCGCCGACGCCGCAATAGGCATCATAACCACCGCCAGCTTCGCCCTCGGCATCGCCATAATCAGCACCCAGCGCACCTTCACCCGCAGCTTCGAAGCCGCCCTCATCGGCGATATCCTCGGCGTCCAGCGCGGCGACCTCATCGCCCTGGTTGCCGTCTCCCTCGGCACTGTATTCCTCGTCCTCGTCGGCTACAAGCTCATCCTCTTCACCACCTTCGACCCCGAGGTCGCCCGCTTCTACGGCGTCCCCACCCCCTGGGTCGACACCGCCTTCTCCCTAGTCCTCGCCGGCGTCATCGTTGTCTCCATGCAGATTCTCGGTGTCACCATGATCGCCGCCGCCATCGTCATACCTCCCATCGTCGCCCGACTCATCACCAACAAGTTCTCCCACATGCTCCTGCTCTCCACCACCATCGGGACCTTCTGCGGCTTCTTCGGCATCTACATTAGCTACTGGGTCGACGTCTCCTCCGGCGCAACCATCGTCCTCTTCGCCGCCGCCCTCTTCATCGTCGCCATGGCCTGGAGCGCCCTCCGCCCCAGACTCCCCTTCCCACGCCGCCCCCGCACCCCCTAGCCACCCGACCCCTCTCCCACTGTCATTCCGAACGGCAGTGAGGAATCTGGCGTGGTGCGGTGCAGGTCTCCCCGTCCACTTGCACCTTCCCTATGTCCCTGGTCTGGTCATCCACCCCCCCATTGGTGTAACGTGCCCCCAACACCCTCCATCGGGAGACGCGCATGAAGCTCAAAGACAAGGTCGCCATCATCACAGGCAGCAGCAGGGGCATCGGCAAGGGCCTCGCCATCGGGTTCGCTAAAGAAGGCGCGAAGGTTGTCGTTATGGCCCGCACCGACGCCCCCGGCCAGAGCCGCCTCCCCGGCACCATCCACGAAACAGCCGACCAGATCCGCGCCGACGGCGGCGAGTGTCTCCCCATCCGCTGCGACCTCACTAGCCCCGACGACCGCGCCGCCCTCATCCAGCAGGTCATCGACACCTATGGCCGCATCGACGTCCTCATCAACAACGCCGCCATCATCCTCCACACCAACGTCGCCGACACTACCCTCAAGCGCTGGGGCCTCATGGCCGAAATCAACATCCGCGCCCCCATCGAGCTCTGCATGCTGGCCATCCAGCCCATGATGAAACAGAAGTCCGGCTCCATCATCAACATCAGCTCCTCCGCTGCCCATGACCCCGACACCCTCACCCTCTACGGCGCAACCGACGCCGCCCTCGACCGCTTCACCCAGGGCCTCGCCCTCGAAATGAAAGAGCACAACGTCGCCGTCAACAGCCTCGACCCCGGCCAGGTCAAGACCGAAGGCGCCCTCTTCACCTACCCCCCTGACACCGACTGGTCGACCTGGAAGGAGCCTTCCGCGGTCGTACCATCCGCAGCCTACCTGGCAGGCCTGTCGGACACTTCCTTTACCGGCCAGATCGTAAAGACCGACCTCTTCGGCCAGTCCTGGCCCTAGTTATGCCTTCCCTCAGTCCAGTAAGGACCGTCGTGGTCCCCGCCGCCGGTTGGGGCACCCGCTTCCTGCCCGCCACCAAGGTCGTCCCCAAAGAGCTCCTCCCCATCATAGACAAGCCCGTCATCCAGTACGGCCTTGAGGAAGCCCTGGACTCCGGCCTCACCCGCGCCATCCTCGTCAACTCTCCCGCCAAGACCGCCCTTGATGACTACTTCCGACCCCGACCATCCCTCAACGACTTCCTCGCCTCGAAAGACAAGCTGGACCTAATCTCCGGCCTCGACCGCATCACCGATGGCCTCGAAATCTCCTCCGTCATTCAGCGCCAGCAGCTTGGCCTCGGCCACGCCGTCCTAACCGCCCGACAAGCCATCGGCCCCGAGCCCTTCGCCGTCCTCCTCCCCGACGACGTCATCACCTCCAACACCCCGGCCCTTCTCCAGCTCCTCGATGTCTATAACAACCGCCAGGCCTCAGTCCTCGCAGTGCAGAAAGTCCCGAAGGACCGCATTTCAGGCTACGGAGTAATCGACAGCGAACAGGTCGGGCCCGGCCTCCACCGGGTCAAGGCTCTGGTCGAGAAGCCCCACCCCGACGACGCGCCCTCCGACCTCGGAATCGTCGGTCGTTACGTCCTCACCCCGGCCACTCTTCAGGCCCTTGCCGCAACCCGACCCGGCGCCCTCGGCGAAATCCAGCTCACAGACGCCATCTCCAACCTCCTAGACTCCGAACCTGTCTACGCCCTGGAGTTCGAGGGCACACGCTACGACGCGGGCAACCCCTTGGGTCTTATCCAGGCCTCCCTCTCCATCGGACTCTCCCACCCCGAGCTCGGCCCCGCCCTCCGGGCATTCCTCGCCAACCTTGACCTGTCTACCGGCTAGCCCCGTTCCCCGACTTCCCCACCTTCAGCACCGCCATGAACGCTTCCTGCGGGATCTCCACGTTGCCCACCCTCTTCATCCTACGCTTCCCCTCCGCCTGCTTCTGCAGCAGCTTCCTCTTCCGCGTAACATCCCCGCCGTAGCACTTCGCCAGCACGTTCTTCCGCAGCGCCTTGATCGTCTCCCGGGCTATAACCCTGCTCCCAATTGCCGCCTGTATAGGCACGTCGAACAACTGCCTCGGAATTATCCCTCTCAAAGACTGCACCAGCGCCCGACCCCTTCTGTAGGCTTGGTCCGAATGCACTATCAGCGACAGCGCGTCCACCGGCTGCTCGTTCACCAGCAGGTCCAGCTTAACCAGCGGCGCAGCCTCGTACCCCGTCAGCGCATAGTCCAGCGACGCATATCCCTTCGTCCGGGACTTCAGCTGGTCGTAGAACTCCACCAGCATCTCCGCCAGCGGCATCTGGAACTCCAGCGACACCCTTCCGTGCCCCCCCGACGCCCCGTTCCCCTGCCCCGAGTGCAGGTACTCCATCTTCGAATACTTCCCTCGATGCTCCTGCACCAGCTCCATCACCGCCCCGATGAACGTGTCCGGCGTGATTATCGTCAGGTCCAGCCACGGCTCCTCTATCGACTCGATCTCTCCGCCGTGCGGCAGGTCCGTCGGCCTCTCCACCAGCACAAGCTCACCGTTCCGCAGGTTCACCCTGTACTCCACGCTCGGGGAAGTGGTGATCAGGTCCAGCCCGTACTCCCTCTCCAGCCGCTCCTGCACGATGTCCATGTGCAGCAACCCCAGGAACCCGCACCGGAACCCGGGGCCCAGCGCCGCACTCTCTTCCGGCTCGTACGCCAGCGAAGCGTCATTCAGGGTCAGCTTCTCCAGCGCGTCCCTCAACGACGTGTACTCCCGCGTGTCCACAGGGTACAGCCCCGAGAACACCATCGGCTTCAACGGCCTGTACCCTGGCAGCGGCTCCGACGCCGACCTCTCTGCACTCGTCAACGTATCCCCAACTCTGCACCTGCTCACCTGCTTCAGCCCCGTCGCTATGCCCCCCACCTCCCCGCTCCCCAGCCGCTCCACCGCCTTGGGCCAGGGTGTGAACACCGTCACTTCTTGCCCCTCGAACCCTACCCCGTTAGACATCAGCTTCAGGTCTTCCCCACTCTTGACCTCTCCGTCGAACACCCTGACGTATGCGATCACGCCCTTGTACGAGTCATACTTCGAATCGAATATCAGCGCCCTCAGCGGCCCCGACCCATCCCTGCCCGGCGGAGGCACCCGCTCCACTATCGCATCCAGCACTTCCTTCGTCCCCAGACCCTCCTTCGCCGACACCCGCACCACCTCCGACGGCCGGAACCCCAGTGCATCGCACATCTCCCCGATGACCCTCTCTGGCTCCGCGTTGGGTAGGTCTATCTTGTTGACTACTGGGATCAACTCCAGGTCTTGGTCCAGCGCCATGTATACGTTAGCCAGCGTCTGCGCCTGTATCCCCTGCGACGCATCTACCACCAGCACAGCCCCCTCGCAGGCGCTCAGGCTCCGGGAAACCTCGTAAGTGAAGTCCACGTGCCCCGGCGTGTCGATGAGGTTAAGCTCGTAGGTATCCCCGTCCTCGTACCCATAGTGGAGTCGTACGGCTTTCGCCTTGATCGTGATGCCCCGCTCCCGCTCCAGGTCCATGTCGTCCAGGAGCTGCTCCTTCATCTCCCGCTCGGATATCGTTCCCGTATACTCCAGCAGGCGGTCCGCCAGCGTAGACTTCCCGTGGTCAATGTGCGCGATGATGCAGAAATTGCGTATATACTCGGGGTCCATTGCCAAAAAATCGTAGCATAGCCCTTAGCCAGCTACAACATAACTGAATGAAAAACAGGCAGAACCCTACCCTTACCCCAACCCCCGACCCCCGCTGCTAACCCTGGAGCCCCCATCACCCATTCGCCACGCCCCTTTCCAGCCGAGACCACCCATACGACCCTACGCAGGGCTCGCCGCTTTCAACCTTATCGCAGGTAGTCTCTTTAGGCTTTGATTACGCGGATCAACTTCAATGCCTGCTGACTCTAGCGCCGTCACCCCGAGCAACGGCTCGCCATTTCCATCTCCCATCACGATCGTCGCACCTACGACCTCACCCATAAACTCGACGTCCGCGGTCGTGACGTCCATATGAATTTCGCTTCCATCGGCCATCTCATATACCCTTTTCCCCTTGGGCTCTAGGCCAATGGACTCAAGGTCCTTCCGCGGGACCATGCAGTCGGTCGCACCCGTGTCCACCAGAAACAATCCTTCCCATGTCCTCTCCGGCTCAGCCGGGTTGCGAATTACAGCTGTGACGTGCGTTACGCCCATTCTAGATCATCCTCACTGGTTTCTTGGTATGTTCAGACAGTCTGCTTCTCTCTTGCAAGTTTCCACTTCACCCATACGGCGACTATTCACTAATACGACTATACCACGTCATTATATGTGACTACATACTTTGTGTGACCCTACCCCCCTCCCGTCACCTCGATCGTTGCCCCCGACACAAAGCTTGCCCCCTCCGAGCACAGGAACCCGATCACCGACGCCACCTCATCTGCCCTCCCCGCCCTCCCCAGTGGTATCGACCCGACTATCCTCTCCTGCTCTTCCTCGGACAACACCCTGAATCGCTCCGATACCCGCGCCCCGGGCTCAGTCACTATGACTCCCGGCATCACCGCATTCACCGTGATACCCCACGGGCCCAGGTCCTTCGCCAGCTGGTTCGTCAGCCCGATGATCCCCGCCTTCGCACCGGCATACGGCAGCCTCGCCGCCGACGGCCCCCTCGCCCCGAACGCCCCTTTCGCAGAAATAGATGACAGGTTCACTATCCTCCCAAACCTCCGCTTTTTCATCACCGGCGCCGCCGCCCGACTGCAAAGGAAAGCGCTCTTCAAATTCCCGTCCGTAACCCGTTCAAAGATCTCATCCGTCACATCCTCGATATGGTCGATGCCGATATGCCCGCTCCCCCCCGCATTGTTCACCAGGATATCCAGACCCCCAAATCGTTCTACCGTTCGTGCCACCATCTCCTCAACCTGCTCCGTGGAAGTTACGTCCGCCTCCAAGGCCATCGTCATCTCGCCCCCGGGGTCCAATTCCGACACCGAGGCCCGCACCTTCTCCCCCTGAACGTCCGACGCGCACACCCGGCAGCCCCGCCACAGCAGCTCCGCCACCGTCGCCCTCCCGATCCCCTGCGCTCCTCCCGTAACAACTGCGACTCTCCCCTCAAGGTCTCTGATGTTCATCGCCACGGCTGTAACCTCCCTCTAAGCGACTGGTCAGACGGGCCAACTATAATGTACCCCTGTCCAAGGAGGTAGCCTTGCGAGTAGACGTTCACACCCATGTCTGGCCCGACACCATCGCCCCAATAGTGGAAAAACACGCCACCTGCGACCTGAAGCTCGACATGCCACTGTCCAACACCGTTGCGGGCCTGAAAGCCCACATGCAGGACTCGGGCTGGGACAAATCTGTCGTCGTGGGCATCACCGAACGCCCCGACCAGGTACAAGGCGTCAACGACTGGCTCATCAGCATCCAGGATTCCTCCATAGTCTCCTTCGGAGCCGTCCACCCACTCCTCGAAGACAAACCCGCCGAAATCCGACGCATCCGCTCCCGGGGCCTAAAGGGCATCAAGCTTCACCCCGTCCTCAACCGCTTCCACCCCGACGACCCATCAATGTTCCCCCTCTATGAGGAAATCGGCGACTCCATGGTCGTCGCAATCCACTGCGGTTCCATGCCCCACCTCCGAGACAAACACCCCGATTTCGCTTCCCCCCACCGCATCGCCGCCGTCGCCCGGCAGTTCCCCAAGCTCAGGATAATCGCCTTCCACCTCGGCGGCTTCTACATGCTCGATGAGGCCGAAAAGCACCTCGTCGGCCTCCCCAACCTTCTTATCGACACCTCCTGGCCCCCGACCGTCAACGAAATCGCCCCCGACACCCTGCTCAACATAGTCAACAACCACGGCCCCGATAAAATTACCTTCGGCACCGACTACCCCTTCGCCTCCCAGGCCTCAGACGCCGAATTCCTCTCCTCCCTTCCCCTCACCTCCACCCAACTGGACATGCTCCTCGGCAGCAACGCCGCCGCCTTCATTAGCCTGTAGTCTCCTGTGCTGGCCCCTGCAAAAGGCAAGAGGCCCGACCCCAATTATAGGGTCGGGCCTCTCCATTCCTTCGGCTTATCAGTTTCTGATTAAGCTATGCCTTGAGCCGGAGCTCTAGTTCCCCACGCTCTGGAGGTAGCCCAGCCAGAGGTCGTTCCACTCGCTGTTCTTCTCTCCGCTGTACTTCTCGTTCTCGAAGATGGCGTAGGGCACGTTGGCGGGCGATACCGGCAGCGCCGGAAGCACGTGCTCAAACTCGGGGCCCGTAAGGTACTCCGCCGACTTCAGGTTCAGAGGTCCGTAGGAGATGTACTTCGACTGCTCTGCGTTGATCTGCGGATGTCCCGTCCAGGCAACCCACAGCTGCGCAATTTCAAAGGCCTCGGGGTTGGCCTCTTTGAAACCGTTTGCAAATACCAGCGCTCCCGTACCGACCAGGTGTCCGCACTCCCAGCAGATGCCGAGGGGCTCGCCCTCCTGCTGGGCGTTGAAGATCCGGCCGTTCCAGGCCGTGCACATCACGTTGTCACCCGAAATCAGGAACTGCGGGCAGTCCGATCCCGTCGTCCAGAAGTTGTCCGGAGGGAAGGCGCTCCAATGCGCCAGTGCCGCCTGTACGTCTTCATCCGTCGGCGCACCCAGGGCAGTCCTGCCTTCTTGCGTTTCCAGTCTGCTCGGGTCGAGGTCCAGGAGGGCCGAGAACCAGCTGCCTCTGTAGGAGTCTCTCACGCTCCGCGGGCCAGGGTAGCTGTCCCTGTCGAAGAATGCATCCCAGCCCGTGATCTCTCCCTCTGGGAATGCGTCGGTGTTGTAGGCCAGCACCGTCGACCAGGTGATTCCGCCGCCGCCGCCATAGCGGGTCCGAACGGTCTCTACGTGGTTCCGGTTGTCAACCACGGTCATGTCGAGCTCTTCCAGGTTGCCAAGTCCGATCTGCGCCCACAGTTCGCGGCCGCCCACGTCCATTACGTGCCAGCTGAAGTTGCCCGTCTCCACCATCGCCGGAATCCTGGCGTAGGACATCGGGCTCTCTTCAACTATCTCGATCCCGAACTTCTCGACAAACGGCTCGATGTAAGCCTGTCGCTGGGCCGCCTGGTACGCGCCACCCCAGGAGGTGAACACGAAGCTGGCGCCCCTGTATTTCTCTATCTCTGCTTCCAGCTCCTCGAAAGTAGCCGGGTTCTCCTCAGTCCACTCGGACCGGGGCCTTAGGCCCGTGCCGGTGTCATCGTCATCTTCCATCGCTTCCGGAGTTGCCGTGGGTTCCGGCATTGCATCATCCGGCTCATCCGGCATCGCCGTCGGCTCCATCGCGTCATCCGGCTCGTCCGGCACTGCCGTCGGTTCCGGCATTGCGGTGGGCTCCTCCATGGCCTCTGGCGTTGCCGTTGCCGCTTCGCCACAGGCCGCGAGGACCATTAGTGCTACAAGAAGAATACTCAGCCCGGCGAAGATGCCTCGCCTGGAGAGCTTTCCTCTCCTCATTCCTTTCTCTCTCATGTTCTCTCCTTGAATTATCCCTTGGGCCTCGGTCTGGCTCCGACCTGTCGCAAGTCGCAGGCCGGCTCCAAATACTCTCTCATCTATGCTGTTTACACACCTCCAAAGTCCTGAGAATTTCTTGGGTTGCCGAATAAGTGTGGAAGGGCGAATGGAAAGGGGCAGGGTGCCCCTTAAAGAAAAGCACAACGTCGCAGCGCTTCGTGCCTCGCTGCGGCGTTAATCAAGATGCCACAATTGTGAAAATTTTTTCGCATTATAGTGGAGCCAGCCTGGTTGTCAATAGTAGGGAACCCCGTCTTATCCCTTCCTGCACACCAGGCTTCCTGATGATTTCAATGGTCGGAAAGTTCCTTTCCACAGATTGCAAGTCGCCCAAATATCATTGAAAGTTGTTCAAAAGCCCCACGCGAAGAGGCCCGGCGCCTTCAGGCGCCGGGCCTCTTCATTTCTAAGGGTCCTCTGGGACCTCTTTGGCTTTACCTCGCTTGTGGCTAGTTCGCTGCCAAATTCTGCTGGTATTCCAGCCAGAGCTCGGTCCACCCGCTGTTCTTCTCTCCGCTGTACTTCTCGTCTTCGATCACCGCAAACGGTGCGTTGGCTGCCGAGGTCGGCAGGGCAGGAGTTATGGGATCGAAGTCGGCGCCTACCATGAACTCTGCAGATCTCAGATTTAGAGGCCCGTAGGTGATGTACCTGGAGATATTGGCGTTGATCTCCGGCAGTCCCGTCCAGGCGATGAACAGCTGTCCCAGGTCAAAGGCCTCGGGGTTCACTTCTTCCAGGCCCTTGGCCATCACGAATGCTCCCGTGCCTACCAGGTGTCCGCACTCCCAGCAGATCGCCAGGGGCTCACCCTCTATCTGGGCGTTGTATATCCTGCCGTTCCACGCCGTGCACATGTCGTAGTCGCCCGAGATCAGTGTCTGCGGGCAGTCCGACCCGGTGTGCCAGAAACCGTCCGGCGGGCTGGCTTCCCAGAGCGCCAGTGCTTCCTGCACGTCCTCGTCCGTCGGTGCTCCAAGCCTCGCTCTCCAGTCGGAGTCGGCCAGCCTGCTCGGGTCGTTTGCCAGAAGCGCCGAGAACCAGCTGCCTCTGTAAGCGTCCCTAACGCTTCGTCTCCCGGGGAATGAATCCCGATCGAAGAAGTCGGCCCAAGTCGTGATGCTGCCTTCGGGGTATACGTCCGAGTTGTACGCCAGCACCGTGGACCAGGTGATTCCGCCGCCGCCGCCGTATGGCGTGCTCACAGTCTCAACGTGGTTCCGGTTGTCCACTACACTGAGGTCTAACTCCGCCAGTGCATCAATGTTGATGTGGTTCCAGAGCTCCCGGCCGCCTACGTCCATTACGTGCCACTTGTAGTTGCCCGTGTCTACCATTACGCGTATCACCGCGTACTCCATCGGGCTCTCTTCCACGACCTCGATTCCGAACTGCGCGGAAAACGGCTCGATGTACGCCTGCCGCTGCGCCGCCTGGTATGCGCCGCCCCAGGAAGTGAACACAAAGCTTGAACCCCTGTACTTTTCGATCTCGGCTTCCAGTTCTGCCAGGTTCGCCGGGTTCTCTACCGTCCACTCGGATCGGGGCCTGATGCCCGTTTCGTCCATCGCATCATCTGGCTCATCCGGCATCGCCGTCGGCTCAGGCATCGCCGTCGGCTCCATCGCGTCATCCGGCTCGTCCATCGCATCATCCGGCTCGTCCGGCACCGCCGTCGGCTCCGGCATCGCCGTCGGCTCTTCTTCCATCGCTTCCGGTGTAGCAGTCGCAGCTTCGCCACAAGCGGCTAGCACCATCAGCGCAATCAGGAGGATGCTCAGCCCTGCAAGGACCCCCCTCCTTTTCGTAAACTTCCTTCTCCTATAACCGTGCGTCATTGTGCGTGCTCCTTGCTATTCCTTGGGCCATGTCAAATTGCTCGCATTGAAACAGGTCTTCATTGACCTGCCATTGATCGAGTCCGCCAATTGAAAAGACTTACCTCCAAAAGTCCAGCGGTACGGCCGAAAAATTGAAATTCAACCACAAAGATTAACGGGTAAGCCCCCGACCTGTGTCGATGGGACGGCTTATAAACATATAACGTCGCAGTGTCAGAAATGTTATCTGCGGCGTTATGCTGCCTTGCGGTTAAACTATTTCCCCAAGCTATCATTCTACTGGCTAAGCGCTTCCTGTCAAGTCGGATTTCATTGCCCTGGAATTGCACAGCCGGGCATTGGGCCTCCTGCCTATGTTCTTCCCTCCCGTCCCCTCTCCCACTGTCATTCCGAACGGCAGTGAGGAATCTGGGGAAGGGCGGTGCAGGTCTCCCAACCCACCTCGCCATTCACCCCCCCAGCCCCTTCCCATTCCGATGCCCCGCGAGGAATCTCAAACCCCCCTCCCCCAACCCACCCCATCTCTAGCCGACCACCTCTCTCCATCCCCTTCCCCCCAGTACCAAACTAGAGGGACGCACCTGCGCCCTGGCGCAGGTGCGTCCCTCTGTTTTTTCTCCCCCTCTCCCTTACAGGCCCTAAGGGAGAGGGGGACCAAGGGGGAGAGGGTTCCCCCGCGGGGTGGGGCCGAATCCCCGTAGGGGCGACCGGCCGGTCGCCCTCCCGCAGGGGAAGGCCCACGCATCTTCAGCCCCTCACATAACTCCATCGCCAGCCGACGCCCCTCACTGTCATTCCGAACGGCAGTGAGGAATCTGGGGAATGGCGGTGCAGGTCTCCCAACCCACCTCGCCATTCACCATCACCCCCTTCCCATTCCGAAGCCCTGCGAGGAATCTCAAACGTCCATCCCCCAACCCACCCCATCTCTAGCCGACCACCTCTCTCCATCCCCTTCCCCCCAGTACCAAACTAGAGGGATGCACCTGCGCCTAGGCGCAGGTGCATCCCTCTGTTTTTTCTCCCCCTCTCCCTTACAGGCCTGTATAGACCGGGGACATAGGTTACACATGTTCGGGGACATGGGTTACACCAATAGGCATGGAAATCCTTATGAGGAGAATGCCCATGCCATGGAAAGTGGAGACCGTCATGTCTCAGCGAAGAGAGTTTGTCAGTCTGGCCCAGTCCGAGGGTGTGAACATGAGTGAACTGTGTCTGCGCATTGGGATCAGCCGCAAGACCGGCTACAAGTGGCTGAGGCGTCATCTGGAGGGCGGAGAGGGGAGTCTGGGTGATCTCCCCAGGCGCCCTCATCATTCCCCCAACCGCACCAGCGCCGAGATGGAACAGCTGGTAGTGGACCTGCGAAGAGAGCTCCCCACCAAGGGAGGACATGTGCTGGCCAAGATGCTCAAGGACAGGGGGCACACCGGCGTCCCCTCCAAGAGCACTATAACGGCCATACTCAAGAGATACGGACTTATAGAGGCGGCGCAGAGCCTCAAGCACAAGGCCTACCGCCGCTTCGAGCACCCTAGACCCAACGACCTCTGGCAGATGGACTTCAAGGGACACATCCCGGTCACCAGGGGTGGCAGATGCCATCCATTGACGGTGCTGGACGACCATTCCCGGTTCTCCCTGGGTGTCAGGGCCTGCGCAGACGAGAGGACTCAGACTGTCCGTGACCATCTCATCTCCATCTTCCGCCTCTATGGCTTGCCCCACACTATCCTGGTTGACAACGGGTCTCCCTGGGGTAAAGACCTCGACCATCCCTTCACACCTCTGACCGTATGGCTGCTCCGGTTGGGAATCAGGGTTATCCACAGCAGGCCCTACCACCCCCAGACCCTCGGCAAGCTTGAACGCTTCCACAGGTCCCTCAAGACTGAACTGCTCCAGGGCATCAGCTACACCGACCTCTCTCAGTGTCAGAGCAGCTTCGACAGCTGGAGAGACTTCTACAACCTCCAGCGTCCTCACCATGCCCTAGACCTTAATACCCCTGCCAGCCGATACACCATCAGCTCTCGCCCTTTCCCCGAGACCCTTCCACCCGTCGAGTACGACGCAGACGACCACGTACGTTCTGTCGATGCTAACGGCCGCATCTACTTCTGCGGAAAGACCTTTCGTGTAGGCAAGCCCTTCAGAGGAATGTGCGTGGCCCTGAGACCCGGGGCCAGAGATGGAACCTGGAACGTCTTCTTCTCCATACAACCCATCGCTGCCATAGATCTAGGCCTGTAGAATGTGTTACCTATCTCTCCGAACAACTGTTACCCTTCTCCCCGGTCTATACAAGGCCCTAAGGGAGAGGGGGACCAAGGGGGTGAGGGTTCCCTTGAGGGGCCGGGGGGAAAATCCCCCCAAAATGCTCCCAAAGCCCCTTGACTCCTGCCATATACGTTCTATACTAACGTTCAGACCTAATGTCTACACCCAAATCTCACAACAAGACCTTGTCAAACAGGGGGCCCGCCAGACCGGGCCCCCGACGCCCCTCTCCCGGGGCGCCTGCTCAAGAGGCGGTTGGTCTCCTCAAGCCCGACCCCCTCGCGGATGCCCGCGGCCGCAGACCGCGGAAGAACCCCCGTACCCAGGCTGCCTGCCAGGGCACGGATGCCTGCGGCACTGAGCCGCGGAAGAGACCCCGCTCCGCCTCTTCGGGCGTAGAAGCGGATGCCTGCGGTGCTGCACCGCGGAAGAGTCCCCGTGCCCGGGCTGCCTATCAGGGCACGGATGCCCGCGGCCGCAGGCCGCGGAAGACTTCCCGCCCCGTCGGGCGCGGCCGAAGGCCCAGGGGCCGACGCCCCAACAGTCGCCGCTCCCTGTCCCACGTCTCCCCTTCCCTGCCCCGACTGTCCACCGACAGCCCGGACATCGAAGGCGAAATAGCCCTCCTCCGTTCGTTGACCAACCGCCTCTTGAGCACGCGCCCCCTGGACTACACCCAGATAAACCGATGCCTCCGACTCATCATCCGGGCCTACACCGCCCAGGCCAAGGCCCCCAAACAGCTCACCGATGAACAGCAGATCGACAACCTCATCAAGAAGGTCTTCCAGGACAATATCGACAAAGGAGACCTCCGCTTCCGCGACCTCGTGCCGGTACGCATGGCCCGGCCCGGCGACAAGTGGTGGCCCTGGAGACAGCTCCTCCCCCTGAAGGACCGCTGGAGCTACGGTCTCATCGACCCCGACGAACCCTGGCCCCAGGAAGAAAACGAAAGACTCGCCGAGAGCGAGGCCATGCAGAAGTTCATCGCCAAAGCCTACCTCACCCCCGACTTCCTCAAAGGCCTCGACACCGAAGACGAGGACCCCGACCCCGATGACGACGACTATGACCCAGACCCGGATGACGACGAGGCCCCACCCCACCTAACCGTCATTCCCGACCCCGATCGTGAATCCATCCCCGGCGGCGGGGTTGGGGGGCCTGCCCCCTCTCCCTTGATGGGAGAGGGTTGGGGTGAGGGTTATCCCCTCCCCGTCGGCGTGGCTGCTCATGCTGAGGCCCTCGAAGCGCGAGCGGGGGTCGGCCCGCATACCACCGACCCGTCACCCCATGACGAAGACTCACCTCCCCAACCCCGCATCGCCCGGGGCCGCCCCCCTCCCTGATCCCCTCCGTCATCCCTAACGCCGCCCATGTCATTCCGAACGGCAGTGAGGAATCTGGGGCGGGGAGGTGCAGGTCTCCCAACTCACCTGGATATGCACCCTCCCCGCACGGGCGTCCCTCGTCGGTGCCCCGGGGAAGCGAGGTGCAGGTCTCTCAATTCACTCTGCCCCCCACCCCGGCCCCGCATCAATCCCCAGCCGCCCCGCCCGCGCAGCCACCGACTCGGACACCTTCCTGTACACCTCCCCCTCGTCCACCCGTGTAGAATGCCCATCCTTGAAAACGATCTCTCCGTTCACCATCACGGTATCGACACTACCAGCGCCCATCGTCAACGCCAGCAGGTGGATCGGATTGTTCGACGGATACGCCTCGGCTGCCCCTGCACTCCTCACAACGATATCCGCCCGCTTCCCCGGCTCCAGGCTTCCCAGCTCTGTCTCCATTCCTGCGGCCGCCGCTCCATTGATCGTCTGCATCTCCAGCAACGCTTCCGGCGACACCGCATCCGAGTAGGTCTGGCTTGCAAAGTGCCCGGCCAGCATCACGTGCCCCGGCGTACACCCGACCGCACCGTCCGTCCCCAATGCCACCCGTGTCCCGTTCCGATATCGCTCCGCCATCTTGAACTTCGCACTCCCCCCGAACCCCAGCGCGAAGAACGCCGCCGGGCACCACACGATTTTGCAGCCACTTTCTCTTATAGCGGCTTCCTCTTCATCATTCACCACATTTGCATGAACTATGACCGTGTTCTCGTCCAGTACCCCCAATTCTTGCAAATGAACAATATGGCTCTTGCCGTTTATCGCCCGGTATATGGGCCCCTCTCCCGGCACGAAACCCGCGTGCAGCTGAAACGGAACGCCGTTGTCTCGGGCGCACCCATGTGCCGCCTGCAGAAGCTCTGGAGAGGCCGTTCCCGCTCCGTACACGAACACGAAACCGCGCACCGGCGCCTCCGAGTCTTCGTTCCGGTGCAGCTCCGACCCAATCAGCGCCATTGTCCGCCCATGATCGATCGGCGCCCGGGCCGCCAGGCTCGGACTCATCAGCGACGGTACCGCATCGAAGCACTCCTGCCTGTCCCAGAGATACAGCGGGGCAAAAAGCGCTCTCATCCCCACCCGACCCACCGCCTCCGCCCCGGCATCCGTCGAGAACAAGGACCCGGGCTCAATGAACATCGTAAAGCCTGCCCGAAGCATCTCCAGGCTCGCCATTTCCGTAGCGAAAGCTTCATCTTCCTCCGTGACCCCTGCCTTCCACGTCGCAAAATTCACCGAGGATGGATTGTGGCTTCGAACATCCCCCACCCCCCGACAGGACGTGTGCACAACATGGTTGTGAGCATCAATGAACCCGGGATGAACAATGCCGCTCCCGGCATCCACAATCTCCCTCGCCTCGAACTGCTCTCCCATCGCCGCATCCGTTCCTACCTCCACAATTCGTCCTCCCGCCACCGCTACCGCTCCGCACCTGTACATCCGACGCTCCGTGTCCATGGTGACGACTACCCCATTGCGAATTAGCACGTCACACTTGCTCTTTTTCATGCTCTTCACTCCTGTCTCTCACCATGAAGTTAGTCAACTCCCACTCCACCGCGTGCCAGGCGACCTCTGATTTGCGTATAGTGCCCTTGGTAGGCATTCGCCCCCCGGGGTTGATTATGACTCCCGGTCCGCCTCCCCAGAGAAACATCGACATGATAGCTGACAGCGTGATTATGGGCCTCCTGTCAGCCCTGGGCTTCGGATTGGCCGAATTCGCCAGTGCGCTGCTCGCCCGACGGACCAGTCACTTCAGGTTGATCTTCGGGGTCAACCTGGCATCCGTCATCTCAGCCGCCGCCTACGCCCCTATCGATGGCCAAATAGTCCAAGCCTCCGCTGTCTACTGGCTCACCGCCGTCGGCCTCGGCGTCCTCTACACAGCCACCTACTTCCTCTATTACGCCGCCCTTCAGCGTGGGCCCGTGTCCCTGGTCAGCCCTATCATGTCCGTATACAAGGGCGTCGTCATCATCCTCGCCGTCATCATCCTCGCCGAACGCATGTCTCTCGGCCAATCCGCGGGCGCCGCTGCCGCCCTTCTGGGAGTCTTCCTTGCGTCCACTAACGTCGCCGACTTGAAGGACGGACGCATCATCATCGGGAGAGGTGTCATCTTCGGACTTCTGGCCATGCTCGCCTTCGGAGTCTTCTACTACTCCATCGCCGCCCTCTCAAGAGACCTTGGCTGGTTCCTGCCCGTCTTCATGATCAGGATGTTCACCGCCCTCTTTGCCGCCCCCATAGCCTTCAGACATCCTGGTTCCCCCGCCCAACCCCTCACCCCGAAACTCGCCCTCGCAGTCTTCGCCGTCGGTGCCATCGAAATCGCCGCCATGTTCGCTTTCGCCAGGGGCGCTCAGGTGGGCATCGTGGCCATCGTTGCCGCCGTCTCCTCCTCCTACACCCTCGTCCCCGTCATCGGCGCCATCATCCTTCTCCGCGAACGACTCCGCCCCATACAGGCTATTGGCATCATCTCAGTGGTGACTGGGGTGACTCTCCTCAGCGCCGCCTGACTCCATCCCCTCGCCCCTACGCCTTCACCCTCTCACTCTTGGGATCATACGGCGGACTGAGCCTCACCTTCGCCGCATATCGCTCCGTAGCCACCTCGATCTCGTAAGACCCCGACCGTATCCACCCCGGCGTCGCCCCTTTTTCGTTTTCCAGGTACCCCATCCCCACCGACCTCCCCAGCGCATGACCGTAGTTCCCCGAGGTCGTCCTCCCGACCATCTCCCCGTCCCGATAAATAGGCTCTTCGCCCAGCAGCAGCGGCTCGGGGTCATCAAGCACGAATATCGCCAGCCGCCTCCCCACCCCCGACTCCCTTTGCTGCAGCAGCGCGTCCCTGCCAATGAACTCCACGCCCTTGTCAAAAGCCACGGCAAATCCCAGCCCAGCCTCCAGCGGAGTATCGACACCAGTGATGTCGTGGCCCCAGCTCCTGTACGCCTTCTCCAGCCTCAGAGAGTCAAGTGCGTGATAGCCCGCGTGCATCAGCCCGAACCGGCTCCCCTCTTCGACAATGGAATCATATACGGTTTCAGCAAACTCCGTTGGCACGTAAAGCTCCCAACCTAGTTCCCCCACGTAAGTGATCCGGGAGGCCCTTACCGGCGCATACCCGACATATATCTCCCTGGAAGTCAGGAACGGAAACGCCTCGTTAGACAGGTTCGCGTCCGTAAGCCCCGACAACAACTCCCGGGACCTCGGACCCATCACGCTTAGCGTCGCATAGGAGGACGAAACATCCGTCAAAGTCACCCTCGCGTTATCGGGAATATGCCTCTTTATCCACGCATAGTCCCTCGTCACAGACCCTGCAGACGTAACTATGATGTAGCTGTCGTCCGATATCCTGTTCACCGTCAGGTCCGAGACTATTCCACCCCGAGCATTCAGCATCGCCGTATAGATCAGCCTGCCCGGCTCCACGGCTACATCGTTTGCCATCACCCGCTGCAGGACGGTTTCCGCGTCCGGGCCCTGCACAAGCAGCTTGGCGAAGGAAGTCTGGTCGAATAAACCGACGCCCTCTCTCACCGCCATATGCTCCTGTGCCGAATAAGGAAACCAGTTCTGCCTACCCCACGAATATTCATAAACCGGCTCTACCCCCTCGGGTGCATACCAGTTTGGCCTCTCCCACCCCGCCACCACCCCGAAGCACGCGCCCCGAGCCGCCAGCCGGTCGTGCAAAGGCGACTGACGCACGTTACGCGCAGACTCCGGCTGCCTGTGCGGCCAGTGCATCGCGTACAGCAAGCCCAGCGCCTCCCCCGTGCGATCACGCAGGTATGTGGGATTGTTTGCCCAGGCTTGGAACCGACTGATGTCCACTTCCGCCAGGTCCATCGTCATCTCCCCCTCCGTGATCCACTCTGCCATCGCCTTCCCTGCCCCCGCCGCCGACGCCACGCCGCTCGAGTTGAAACCCGCCGCCACGAAGAAGTTCCGCAGCTCTGGCGCCTCGCCCATTATGTACCGCGTATCCGGCGTAAAGCTCTCCGGACCGACTAGCCTGATCCTGACCCCTACCTCCCCGATCGCCGGCACCCGCTCCAGGGCGCTCTCTATGAACACGTCATAGTGACTCCAGTCCCGGTTCAGCATGTGCAGCGAAAAATCGTCCGGTATCCCGTCCATCCCCCACGGCACCCCCATAGGCTCAAACCCGCCCACCATTATCCCTCCGCCCTCGAAGGGGTAGCGCCGTATATAAATGTACCCGTCCGGGTCCCGGATCGAAGGCATGTCCTCCGAGGCCCCCGGCACCGGTTCAGTGACAAAATATGCGTGGTCCGCAGCGTGCAGTGGAATTGCAACTCCGCACTTCAGGCCGATCTCCCGGGCCCACATCCCCGCACAGTTGACTACCACTTCGCACCTTATCTCCCCGCGCGCCGTCCTAACCCCCGACACCGCACCCCCGCTCGTCAGGATGTCGGTCACCGGCGTATTCTCGATTATCCTCACTCCCCTGTTGGTCGCACCTGTTGCCAGGGCATTCGCCGTGCTGTCAGGCACCGTTTCTCCATCCAATGGTAGGTGTACCGCTCCTACCAGCCCTTCTGTGCTCAGCAGTGGCCAGATCTCCTTCGCCTCCTCCAGGCCGACCTCGTTCATCTCCACCCCGAAGCTCTTGGCCATCGATATCATTCGCCGTAGCTCGTCCATCCGGCCCTGTGTCCGCGCAACGCTTATGCTCCCTGTCTGCCGAAACCCTGTGTCCTGCCCCGTCTCTTCCTTTAGCTCCTCGTAAAGCCGGACACCGTAACGGGATATATCCGTCAATGACCGCGTATGCCGCAGCTGCGTCACCAGTCCCGCCGAGTGAGCCGTGGTCCCGCTGACCTTGGCGCTGCGTTCCAGCACCACCAGGTCTTTCCACCCCATCTTGGCGAGATGGTATGCAACGCTGCACCCGACGATGCCCGCCCCAATGATTACGACCCTTGCGTGTTCTGGAAACTGGTTGACCATGACCCGGCTGGGTAGGCTAGCATCCCCCCTCAGACCGGTCAAACCCGTCTTTTCATTTCCCCAGTGATAGAATCCCATCAACATCATCATTTGCCTGCTGCCTGTGAACGCCAATGACCTCCCAATTCGACATCCACGACCTGAGAAACGCAGCCACCCTCGACGACCTCGAAAGAGCCTATGACGCCCTTGGCCAGGAGTACGAGGGGGAGGTCAACCGATATGGCTGGCTCGGCCCCCGACTCGCCGCCGAAAAGGCTGCGTCGCTAATCGATTCAACCTCCGTGGTACTGGATTCAGGCGCTGGCTCGGGATTGGTCGGCCTGGAGCTGGCAAAGCTAGGCTTTGAGACCATCGACGGATTCGATATCTCAAGAGTCCAACTGGCGCATGCTAAAGCGAAAAGAGTGTATCGCCGTCTCTTCCACGCCCGGCTCGGCCAACCCCTCCCACTCCCCACAGACTCCTATGACGCCATGGTATCCGCCGGTACCTTCACATTCGGCCATGCACCTGCGTCCGGATTCGACGAAATTGTCAGGGTAGTTCGTGCCGGTGGCTATCTCGTCTTCACCCTACCCGCCGAAGGTGATCCCGAAGGCTACCGTGAGAAATACGAAGAACTATCCGCTACAGGACGATGGTTGTTGGTCGAATGGGGCGACCCTTTCCACTCTGTCCCTGACGTCGAGCCGGAAACTCAGCATCGCATTGCGGTATTTCGCGTACTCTGAGTCGTCTATACACTGGGAAAACTGAGTCCGCCTCAAGGGGCCCAATGAATCAAGACGAGATCCAGCGTTTCAACAATGAGCTGAAAGCTATGTACGATGACCCCATGTACCGGTCGATGGTTCGGATGTGGGGAGAGAACATCAATCTCGGCTATTTCGAGACCCCTGACGATGACCTCGCCATCGCCACCGAGCGTGCCAACGCCCGACTCGCAGAGGCGGCGGGCCTGGGGGACGGTATGGAAATGCTGGAGGTAGCTTGTGGAGTCGGCGGTGCGGCCCGTTATGTCGCCCGACGTTTCGACACACGTATCGTCGCCACCAACCTCTCGCGCGACCAGCTCGCTATCGCTAAAGACCGCACCGAACCTGCAATCAGCAACCGTATCTCTTATGAATACGCCGACTTTCACGACCTCCCCTACCCGGACAACCGGTTTCATGTCTGGTGGTGCTCTCTATCTATGCTGCACGCCGTCGACAAACCCAGGGTTATCAGCGAAGCCTTCCGGGTCCTCAAGCCCGGAGGTCGGATGGTTTTGACCGAGTTGACTGCGGCCGAAGGCTTGGCTCCTGAAATCCTCAAGAGGTTCTCCGCCGACGCTCACTCTCCCGGACTTTGGTCAATGTCACAGTATGACCGGGGGTTCAATGAAGCGGGCTTCGCCGTCCTCGAACGCGAGGATTGGAGCGAACGTGCCCTGTGGGCCTGGCGCCGGCTCCCGCATGAGCTCGAAAGTCGCCGCTCTGACATTGAATCGGACGTTGGCGCTCAGCCGCTCAACGATACCCTTGACCGCTATCGCATGTGGGAGCGGGCGGCTTCTGCCGGTATCGTAGGATGCGCCTTCTACGCCCTGGAAAAACCGTCCTGAGATCTCCTCCACCTTCAACACTTGCCACTAAGCCTTAACTCAGCTCGGACTCCCTTGGACGGTTATTGGCAGTAAAAGACCCGCTCTGGGTCGGGGAGTGATGGATACCATGTGTGCTGGTAAGCCGTGCCGCACTGAACTGCGAACCTTTCGCTGCGAGGTGTCCTTCTAATCGGATGTAGTTGAGGTAGGAAAACGCGCTGATAATTTCGAGCTCCGGAAGGTGGGCCACATACGAACATAGAGTGAACGAACGTCTGGGTCTATGGGCTACCGAGAGTAGTGTCTGCTGAAAAGTTGTCCAGCAATCCATTCCTCACCGACCATAACACTAGGCCCTGCATTGTCCCTATTTTCAGCTTCTGCTGGATACCGTATATGGCGTTTCGGACGGTTACCGGTTTGACGCCCCTCGTCTGCGCAATTCGGGCGTAGGACATGCCCTGGGCGAAGGAGACGAGTATCTGCCGCTCTCTCTGAGTTAAACCGGCGGCAACAGCGGGATCTCCTCTAACTCCGGTACCACGTATTTCCTCAAACGCCCGTCTGACAACTTCAACTGAGACACTGAGTTCTCCCAAGACAACGTCTCGCACGGCAGACAGCAGTCTCTCCCTGTCCGTTTCTTTCTGAAGGAATCCGGTAGCGCCGGCGGCCACCGCCTCGACAATAGCACCCACCTCGGTCGAGGCCGTCAACATGACCACACGAGTCTCGGGTGCTGACTCCATTATCTCTCGACATGCCTCCACTCCATCCTTCCCCGGCATGATTACGTCCATGACAACCACGTCCGGAGATTCATCGGCCGCCACCCTGACTGCCTCCTCCCCATCAGCCGCCTGTCCAACGACTTCGAACTCGCCTGATTGCTCTAGCACATGCTTCAGGCCTATCCGCACCACCGAATGGTCATCGACGATCATTACCCTTATGCGACCATCCTCTGACATCCCGATTCTCCTCCTAGACTTTCGAGTGTTGTATCAGACAGGTCACCGTCGCACCGCCTCTGTTGCCCCTCTTCTCCACCACAAGATGTCCGCCTAATTGCTCGGCTGCTCTCTGCATGTTTACAAAGCCCTTCCCGCGTTCTTCGTAGTCTTCCGGCAGTCCTACCCCGTCGTCCGACACAGAGAGGCGGCTATGCTCGTCAGTGAACTCCAAGAAGATTTCCACATTACCGGCCTCCGAATGCCGATAGGAGTTGGTCAGTGCGTTGTGCGCTATCGAGAAGAGCAGGCCCTTGACCTCCGTTGTAAGCGGGGGCTCCACTCCCCTATTAGTAACCTCGGCAGGTACGGAGGTCACATTGGTAAAGCTGGCCGCATGCGACCTGAGAGCCCTGTTCAGTTCTCCGCCCTCGAAAATACCTCCCATGTTGATGGGTTGTCTTAGCTCCCATATGAGGGATCGGGAGAGGCGGGACGTTTCCTGCAGGGTCGCTGATGCCTCCGGACTTACCTGTCCAACCTGGGCCCTCGCAGTGTCGATGCCCAGCCCGATCATGTATGCGGACTGCGCCGCCGTGTCGTGGATGGCTCGGGACAGATCCACACGTTCCCGCTGAAGGGCCCGCTCCCGCTCCACGGATTGCCTCCATCTCGATCGCTCGAAGCTCGTTGCCAGGTTAACCCCAGCGACTACCAAGTACATGATCGCTATCCTGGCAAGCAATGCCTTCTCGTCCCTTGCCTCCGTGTCTATGCCATCTCCGACGGTCAGGCTGATGGTCAGGTAAACAACGGATGCCATCGTCACCCATACCATGGTAATCCTGAATGAAGTGAAAAGTGCTGCGAGCCCAGCAAGTGCGGGATAGTAGAACAGGTGCAGGAAGGGGTGGTTGAAGCCATCGCTCAACGCCAGCGCGGCAGACACGAGGACCACGTCCAGGGCACAGAGGGCCACAAGCATGCGCCATATGATGGGTCTGTCCGTCAGCAGGCGGTAGTGAAGGTATCCATTAAACCCAACCAGCGCCACCAGGAGCAGCGGAAAGGGTACGAACCTGGCGCCCCCGACATACAGGAAATAGGGCTGATACAGCAGTTCAAAGACTAATACGGGGAGTATGAACCAGTGCACCCTGACGGCGACGGTCGCCACGTATCGCAAGCCATCGATGTCTTCTTGCCCAGGGGTCTGATCGCTTATCCAGAATGCTGCCGCTGCCCCTCTGGATAGCCTCAGCACCCGACTGCAGCGGGATTTGTCAGGCATTTCGCCTCCCAAAACATCGCGAATGTGTGGGGCTCTCGATAGTCCTGTGTGGACTAGTCCGGCACCCAGGCAAAGGCAATCTAGCCAGAAGAGAGCACGTCTGCAAGGAGCAGATATCACTCGCGTATGTAGCAATCGTATCTATCGATGGAACTCTGTACCTGAAATTGACGAGGCAATTGGCACTTCCTTGCGGGGATGACTGCTCATATGAGGCTTGACAGGGCTTATTCCAGAAATGGGAGCGGATGCGCCAATCCACCCCGTCTTGAATGCATTTGTACCCCTCCCTAGATGTAGCAAACGCCCTCATGAATTAGGACGTTTGGCAGTAGACGGCTCGAGTCTGAATCCCAAAGACTTCTAATGGCAAATGCTAGCAGACGATTGAAGAAGCCCACTGGGCAAACCACAAGAGGACCGAACTTCGATACTGAAAACTCACCCGCCGCAGGCTCTCTTCGTGTCAGCAACTAAACAGTTGTTTCCAGGCTAGAGGTCCCGACAAGGGCGAAGCCTGTCTAAAGAAGCTTGGCGCAAGCCAACGAAAATATTCGTCACGAACCTAACGAGATCCCTCCCCCTCTAGTCACCCTGGGCGCAGGGGTCCAGGGCGCGGCGGTGATGGTATCTCGGATAGTCTTCACTGTCGTCATAGCTGCACGGGTTGCCGATCAGCCAAGTGGCTACATCTCCTGGATTGTCTTCGCCGCCCTGCTAATAAGCGGTATTACGACCGTATTGCAAGCCATTCGCGTTGGACGTGTGGGCGCGGGTCATGTGCTGATCATGGGTTCCTCAGGAGCTTTCATTTCCGTTTGCGTTGCGGCGCTTCTGGAAGCCGGACCCGCAACGATGGCAAGTCTGGTGCTGGTTTCGTCTTTGTTAAATTTCACTCTGGCGTCTCGATTGCCGATGCTCCGCCGAATATTCACTCCCGTCGTCTCGGGTTCTGTAATGATGCTGATCTCAGCATCCATATTTCCTGTGATGTTCGGCGCATTCATGGAGGTGCCCGACAACGTACCTACTACAGCCGCTGCCGCAGCCGTTGCGGCTACGCTCTTGTCTGTAATCGTACTCCAACTGCGAGCCCCGCCTTCATGGCGAATCTGGTCGCCGTTGCTTGGCATAGGAGTTGGTTGCGCAGTATTCGCGGCGTTCGGATCGTATGAAGTAAACCTGATAAGCGATGCTCCATGGCTGGGTGTTCCATTGGGGTCCTGGCCGGGACTGGACTACACTCCGGGTAGCCAGTTTTGGGCACTCCTCCCAGCATTCTTGATCGTGACCATGGTGGGCTCCATTGACACCATCGGCGCAGGAGTGGCTATTCAGGCGGTATCGCGTAGAAGAAGCCGGGCGACGGACTCCCGGGTAGTACAGGGCGCCATAAACGCCGACGGAGTGGGCAACCTGCTCTCGGGAATTGCCGGCACTTTGCCGACCACAACCTACTCCACGAGTGTTTCCCTTGCCGAGATAACGGGAATCGGTGCCCGGCGTGTGGGACTCGCAATAGGATTAATATTTGCAACTGTTGCATTTCTGCCAAAGGTAACGGCACTCCTGATAGCCATACCCACACCGGTAGCCGCCGCCTATATGACCCTTCTCCTGGGAATGCTCTTCGTTCAAGGTATAAGGATCATTGCGAACGATGGGTTAGATCATCGGAAAGCGGCAGTTGTAGGACTTTCCTTCTGGATTGGTACGGGCCTGCAAAACGGGTGGATCTTTCCGGACCTCCTCGGAGGGGGATTCTTGGGAGCGCTATTGGGAAACGGAGTGACTTCAGGCGCCCTGTTAGCAGTGATCATGGTTCTATTCCTTGAGTCAACCAGTCTTCGTAGCAAGCGGCTGACAATCGCCCTAGACGTGAGAGAAGTGCCCAAGTTGACGGAGTTCCTGAACGGAATCGCATCGAAGGCGAATTGGGACACTGCATCAAGAAGCAGGCTTGTGCTTGTAGGAGAGGAGGTCCTCGCGAACCTGTTGTCGGACGACCTTGACAGTGAGGAAACGGTAGAGCAACGGCGCCTGACCATCAGTGCCCGAATTAGGGAAGGCATGGCAGAGCTGGAGTTCGTTTCTGGGGCCAGTGCGGAGAATCTGGAGGACCATCTGGCGTATACGTTAGAAACACCGGATTTGCTGGACACTCGAGAGATTTCATACAGGTTGCTTCGTCACTACGCGTCCACATTGCGACATAGGAAATATCATGGTCTTGATATCGTTACGGTCCATGTGCAGGTACCGGAATAGACTAGGACACATTCAGTAAATCAGAGGACCCGATTCCGTCTATATGAAATAGACTTCCCTACTTCCCATGGGCCTTGCTTAGGGGAAATTGAACTATTCTAAAGAATTCCTTCATCGTACTGTCGTAGTTATTGTCTTCACTGTTATTGTGGTGTTCTTTGAAGGTCCGCATTATCACTAGTAACCAAAACGTAATCGAAACAGTATTTCATGCCTGTAAATATGGGTGTTTGGGTCTTCAAGCCAATGTGTGTCATCTCGAAACCTGTTTTCCTCGCCCGTAAGTCTTGGAAATTGATTCAAGTCAAACTGAAACAATACTTAGTGGTGACTCCAAAAGTCACAACGTTCTGCTGACAGCTCTTGCCGAATCACAGAGAGTTTTGTCGGTAAACGGCTCTCTGGACGCCAGTCATTCGAGATCGCCCCCAACAGATCATTCTTCAGGGCATATGACTTGACCACTTGGAAGGTCCGGGCATGCAATAGGGCTGGTTGTTCACAGTTCACGGACACCGTCACCATCGAGTAGGGGCTACTGCGGAGGTGAGGCTTTTAGCAGTCATAGGGATCAGCCACCTACGACCACGTAGGCGAGAAAGTGCGGAAGTATTTCGTAGTACAGTCAATCTTGGCCGGTAATGGTGAGCCGTGTGGGATTCGAACCCACGACACCCGGATTAAAAGTCCGGTGCTCTTCCGCTGAGCTAACGGCTCCCGGCCTCAATCTTGTCATCCGACCCTATCCCTGTCAATTGAGCCAGCCAACCCTTCACCCGCCACCCGGACGTGCCAACGCTTTACCTTCTCGACACGCCGGACACTCCTCCGGCCTGTAGGTTGGCACCTCCACCGTGTGACAACAGTAAAGCGGCGCCCCCACCTCCACCCCACCCCCCGACCTGTCGATCAGCACCCCCACGCCCACTACCTCCCCACCGGCTTCCTTGACCGCCTTGAGCACATCCACCACCGACCCACCCGTAGTTAAAATATCGTCTACTATGAGCGTCTTCTCCCCTGACTCAATGCTCAACCCCCTCCGGAAGCCTCTCCCATCCCCAACCCGCTCCGCATACACCGCCCTGACCCCCAGTAGCCGCGCCACTTCATAGGCAAGAATCACCCCGCCCAGCGCAGGCCCGGCAACCACCTCCACCCCTTCCCCTCTGAAATGGTCCGCCACCATCTTGCACATCCGGCCTGTATACTCGGGGAACTGCAGCAGCCGGAACTTCTCCAGGTACCTCGGCGAATGCAGCCCAGAGGTCAGCAGAAAATGACCATCCATCACCACTTCTGCCCTGACCAGCATCTCTTCCACGCTTTCCCCTTGACCGGAGTCGTATTCCTTCATCATTCCATCTCTGGATCAGTTGGATAGCTGTCCACAGTCCCGAAATCTTCCGGCGGCCAGTAGGCCAGCCACGCCTTGCCAACAATCTGGCTCCTGTGTACCGGCCCAAAGCTGTTCGAATCGTTGCTCTGTGGTCGGTTGTCCCCCAGCACGAAATAGTGGTCCGCGGGAATCATCAACGGACCCCTATCCCTGGGAATGCCCAATACATAGGGCTCAGTCATCGTGCGCCCATTGACCTTCAACATCCCGCCTTCAATCTCAATAGTATCCCCGGGCAACCCGACCACCCTCTTTACCAGCCTCTTTCTAGAAGGTTGCGGAGACACGATTACCACTACATCTCCCCGCTGCGGCTCCCCGAACAGATGCAATTCAGACCCCTTATCAACTTCGTAGAATGGGATAAACTTGGAGAGCCTGTCCACGTCCACAGACATATAGGCGGCCTTGTTCACGATAACATGCTGTCCCGAATGTAGATTTGGCTCCATGCTCTGTCCCAGCACCTGGTAGTTCTGGAGCATGGCCTGCACTACAAAGAAGAAGAACGCTGCCAGGGCCAGTGCCTTTGCTATGTCAACTAGCGCTTTCGTCATCTCAGCCCAGGCCCGTCCGAAGGCCCCACTCTAGACAACAATTATATCTGAGCCATTTCCTCCCCGCCCTTCACACAGCCCAGCCGGAACAAAGGCACTGGGTTCTACGTCTGAATTAAAGTGGGGAAAACAACTAGCCCCTCTTCTGCGAAGAAGACTGGATCTCAAGGAGGTCGAAAATGAATAAGTCCAGGAGCGTATCGGTGCTGATTGTCGCACTCCTAGTAGGGCTGCTTGCCAGCTTCGCCTGCGGGACATCGATGGAATCTCCCGACTCTGCCAGCGGAGGCGGCATCTCCGTATCCGGCACCGCTTCCATCTCCCTCCCACCCGACATTGTCACCCTCGTCCTGGGCGTTGAGGCCCTTGACGAGTCCGTCGCCCAGGCCCGAGCCGCCGCCGCCGAGGCCATGGCCGGTATCGTGGACGTCCTGAGCGCCGCTGGGATCGAAGACAAGGACATCCAGACACAGCGACTCTCAATCCAACCCCAGTACGACTACAGCAGCGAGACCCGCCAGCTAATCGGCTTCAGCGTGAACAACATCGTCAACGTGACCATCAGGAATATCGACTCGGTCGGTTCCATAATTGACCGGTCCGTCGAAGCCGGCGGAGACCTCACCCGTGTCCAGTCCATCTACTTCTCCGTAGACGACACTTCCTCCTACGAAGATAAACTCGTTGCAGACGCTGTCCAGGACGCCACCGACAAAGCCCAGCACCTCGCCGACCTCACCGGTGTAACTCTCGGCAAACCAATCTCCATCAACTACGGCAGCGGTGTCCCGTACCCCGTACTTAACCGTTCCTTCGCCGTAGCCATGGAAGAATCAGCGGCCTTCGACACTTCTGTAAGCCCCGGGGAAATAGAGACCTCCGTCACCGTCAACATCATGTTCTCAATCGAATAGCTCCCCAAATCTCCCACCTTCTTGAAGAGGCGCCGGAGCAATTGCCCCGGCGCCTCTTCACTGGCCTCACCTCGAAACATTAATATCAATCCAGCAGACGCCCAACTCCACTGGAATCTCCACTCCCGTATTGCTAATATATCCCCTCCAATCCCCACCCCTCCCGCATACAAACATAGGACGAGAGCGTGGTACTTAGCGACAGAACAATAAGAGAAGAAATCGCCCAAGGGCGCATAGTCATTGAACCCCTTGACCCCTCCGACATCCAGCCCGCCAGCATCGACGTGCACCTCGACGATACCGTCCTCGTCTTCCGCAACTCCCGCAAACCCTACATAGACGTCCGCCAGGACACGTCTGACCTCACCGACATGGAGCAGATCTCTGACGATAACCCATTTATCCTCCACCCCGGCGAGTTCGTCCTGGCCAGCACCTCCGAGCACATCGAAATCCCCGACGACATCGTCGCCCGACTTGAAGGCAAGAGCTCACTCGGCCGCATCGGCCTCCTCATCCACTCTACCGCCGGCTACGTCGACCCGGGCTGGAAAGGTCACCTCACACTGGAGTTGAGTAACGTCGCCAACCTCCCCGTGACCCTCTATTCCGGCATGAAAATAGGCCAGATCTCCTTCCTTCGCCTCTCCAGCCCCGTCGAGAACCCCTACGGCTCCAAGGCTCTCGGCAGCAAGTATCAGGGCCAGACCCAGCCGACAGCCAGCAGGATTCATGTCGACTTCAAGTCCCGTCCCGCGGGAGACGAGCCCTGTTGAATCCCTCGCCCTCCCCCCGCCTCGCCGCAAGCTACATGGAGCATTGCCTCTCCCTCGCTCGTCGTTCCCTCGGACTCTCGTCTCCTAACCCCGCGGTCGGCGCGGTTGTGGTCAAGGACGGAGAAGTCATCGGCGAAGGCAGCACCCGACCCCCCGGCCAGTCCCACGCCGAGATTGTTGCATTGCAGCAGGCCGGTTCCGCAGCCCGCGGTGCCGAAGTCTATGTAACCCTTGAGCCGTGCTGCTTCGCCGGACGTACCCCCCCCTGCACCACCGCCATCATCAATAGCGGGATCCCCAGGGTCCACGTCGCCACCCTCGACCCCAACCCTCGGGTCTCCGGCAAAGGCGTCCGGGAGCTGCAAAACGCCGGTATTGAAGTCGTCTTGGGAGAGTGCCGCACCGCCGCCGACCGCATCGTCGAAGGTTACGCCAAGTACATTTCCACCGGCAGACCCTTCGTCACCGCCAAGTTCGCAGCCAGCCTCGACGGAAAGATTGCCACACGATCCGGCGATTCCAAATGGATCACCGGCCCCGAGGCCCGCGCCCATGCCCATCGCATCCGACGTAGCGTCGATGGCATCATCGTAGGTTCCGGTACTGTCAACGCCGACAACCCAAGGCTAACTGCCCGTGACCCCAGCGGCGCCCTCCTCGACCGTCAACCCGCACGCATCATCGTTGCCGGCGCCCGACCCATCTCCCCCGATTCCCACGTCTTTGAAAACCAGGGTCGCACCATATTCGCATCACCCCATATCTCCCAAGACCTTCGCGACAGCTTGGAACAAAAGAATGTTGAGGTGCTCCAGGTTCCACCCTCGTCAAATGGTGTAGACCTCGAAGCTCTCCTCAAGCTGCTCGGCGACCGAGAGATCACCACCGTCCTCGTAGAGGGGGGAGGCGCCCTCCTCGGCTCCTTCTTCGACTGCCGCCTCGTCGAAAAAGTTGTTGCATTCATTGCTCCGGTTATAATAGGCGGAGAGGATGGCATCGGGGCGGTCGGTGGCAGAGGCCCGAGCGCCGTGGCGGAGGCGTTCAAGCTCAGTGAAGTCCACGTCGAGACCCTAAACCCCGATATCATCGTCACCGGGTACCTCAAAGGGCAGCCGAATAGCTAGACAAGCTGGACCATTGTTTACTGGTATAGTCGAAGAGCTCGGCCAAACCGTTTCCATGGAGAGTTCCAGGCTCTCCATTTCCGCATCAGCCGTGCTGGACGACTCCCGCATCGGCGACAGTATTTCCGTCAACGGGACCTGCCTCACCATCACCGAAATAGATGCTGGCCGCATCTCGTTCGACGTTATGCCCGAGACCCTCCGCCGGACCAACCTCGGCGACCTGCTGCCCGGCGCCGCCGTCAACCTGGAAAGGGCCCTCACCCTCAGCGCCCGGCTCGGTGGCCACGTCATGCAGGGCCACGTCGATGGTCGCGGCACAGTCGTCTCTGTCACCCCCGACCAGGACGCCTGGATTATGGAAATCCGCCCCCCCGCCGACCTACTCCCCTACATCGTCTCTAAAGGCTTCATCGGCGTCGATGGCACAAGCCTCACCGTTGCGGAGCGCCTTCCGGATACCTTCACCGTCTCCTTGGTAATCTATACTTGGGAGCATACAACCCTCAGCCGGCGCGCCGTTGGTCAAGCCGTTAACCTTGAGGTCGACATCCTCGCCAAGTATGTCGAGCAGCTGGTCAAGAGCGGTGACCTTTCCGCCCCTACCCTCTCCGCCATTGCGAGCCCCCAGCACTGAGGCCCTGGATTACCGGAGGATACTGGATGCAATTCGCCACCATCCCCGAAGCCATCGCCGACTTTCAATCCGGCAAGATGGTCATCATCGTAGACGACGAGGACCGGGAGAACGAAGGCGACCTCACCGTTGCCGCTGATAAGTGTACCCCCGAGATTATCAACTTCATGGCCACCCACGGCCGTGGTCTCATCTGCATTTCCATGACCGGAGAGCGTCTGGAAGAGCTCCGCATCCCCATGATGGTCCAGGACAACACCGCCCCCTTCGAGACCGCCTTCACCGTCTCCGTCGAAGCACGACGCGAAGTCACCACCGGCATCTCCGCCTTCGACCGCGCCCGTACCGTTGCCACCCTCATTGACCCCGATGCCCGCCCCGAAGACCTCACCCGTCCCGGCCACATGTTTCCCCTTCGCGCCCGGGAAGGTGGCGTCCTGGTCCGGGCAGGCCAGACCGAGGCCGCAGTCGACCTCGCCAAGCTCTCAGGACTCTACCCCGCAGGCGTCATATGCGAGATCATGAACACAGATGGCTCCATGGCCCGACTCCCCAACCTAAGAAAGTTCGCCAACGAGCACGACCTCAAGATTATCACCGTCGCAGACCTCATCTCCTTCCGCATGCGCAATGACAAGCTCGTCAAGCGCTTCGCCGAGTCCCGCCTTCCCACCGACTACGGTGAGTTCCAGGCCATCGCCTACTCCACTTCCATCAATCAGGATGAACACATTGCCCTCGTCAAAGGCGAAATCACCGGCGAAAAGCCCGTCCTGGTTCGTGTCCATAGCCAGTGCCTCACCGGCGACGTCTTCTCCAGCTCCCGCTGCGACTGCGGCGAGCAGATGGGCCTCGCCCTTAAAGCCATCGAACAAGAAGGACGAGGGGTCTTTGTCTATATGCGCCAGGAAGGCCGCGGAATTGGCCTCCACAACAAGATCAGGGCCTACGCCCTCCAGGACCACGGCATGGACACCGTCGAGGCCAACGAGGCCCTCGGTTTCCCCGCCGACCGCCGAGACTACGGCATCGGCATGCAGATACTCGTCGACCTCGGCGTCCGCGAGATGCGCCTCCTCACCAACAATCCCGCCAAGCGTGCAGGTCTCGAAGGCTATAACCTTCACGTCGTCGAAAGAGTCCCAATCCACCCCACAGTCAACGAGCACAACAAGCACTACCTCGAGACCAAGAAGCAGAAGTTGGGCCACCTGATCTAACCGGCAGGGCAAACTTCCTATGACCAAGACCTACACTGGTGACACCCTTGGCCAGGCCCTCCGCATCGGCATTGCCGTCTCCCGCTTCAACGAGTCAGTCACAACCAGGCTCCTCAACGGCGCCATCGAGGGCCTCACCGCTAACGGCGTATCCAGGCAGGAAATAGACGTAGCCTGGACGCCCGGCGCCCTTGAACTCCCCATCGTCGCCAAGCAGATGGCCGACAGCGGCCGCTACGATGCCATTATCTGCGTCGGCGCGGTCATAAGAGGTGAGACCGCCCACTTCGACTACGTCTCAGCCGGTGCCCAGCAGGGAGTAGTTCAGGCAGCCCTCGAAACAGGCGTCCCCATCATGTTCGGGGTCCTGACCACCGACAACGTAGAGCAGGCCATGGCACGCTCCGGCGGCAAGAAAGGCAACAAGGGCTTCGACGCCGCCGCTGGTGCCATAGAAATGGCCAACCTCCTCAAGTCCCTCCCCGGCAGCTACTCCTAGCCACTCCGCTCCCCTACCCCACCGCAAACACCCGATACCCTACACTGGGATTCGGCATGTCCTCCGGTATGAACCCCCGGGCCACACCCAAAATCCCGTTCAACCACCTGTACCTCTCCGACGCAGTCTCAAACAGCACCGACACGTAGAAATAGGTATCCTCCTCCGGCCCCGGGTCGACCCACCTCTCTTCTTTGCCTGACCTCTCCCTGTATCGGAATACCCCCTTGTAATTCATCATTATCAAGTCCCCGTCTTCCGATTCAAGCGTGATTCTGGCATCTATTTCCACAACTCCGTCGCTTCTCATCAGAAACGGGTCCCCACCCCCAGCCAACACCGTCCCCTTGAGCGCCGGCCCCTCCACCCGTGCCCCTGCCCGAGGGTACGTGAACCTACGATATCCCAGCGGCACTTGCCCTATCACATGGTGTTTGCCCTGTGGAATCTTCACCTCGAACAGGAACTCGGTCTCTATCTCTTTCGGCGCCATATCCAACTCCTTCCGCGAAAATCACCGCCACCCCATTCTAACTCCCTGGATATTCGCCCCATCCCATCCCCAAGACTCTTCTCCCTGTCATTCCGATGCCCCGCGAGGAATCTGGCACGGGGCGTTCCCTTCCCTCTGGGCCCTGCCGCAACACATCCTGGGTCTCTCCAAAGGCTTGAAAGAGACCTCCCCGCAAGGCCCCTTACATCACATCCGGCCCCCGACACACCTCCCTACCTGACTGCAAATACCTGGTATCCGATGCACGGCCTCGGCAGGTCCTCTGGTATGAACCCCCATGCCACGCCCAGGATTCCGTTGAGCCACTTGAACCTCTTAGACGCCGTCTCAAAAAGCACCGACACGTAGAAATAGTTCCCGTCTTGCGATACTAATTCCCCTCGGCTGTATGCCTCACTGAACTCCTCGGTGTACCGCAGGACACCCTTGTAGGTCATCATTATGAGATCACCTGCATCCGACAGAATCGTGATCCTTGCATCCACCAACCCCACCCCGTCGTGCCGCATGAGCAGCGGGTCCCCACCCCCCGCCAGGACCGTTCCATTCAAGGCCGGCCCCTCTACTATGGCTCCTTCCAGTGGATACGTTATCCTCCGGTTCCCCAGCGGCCCATCCCCAATCAAGTGGTGCGGCCCCTGCGGAATCCTTACCTCAAACAAGAACTCAGTCTCTATATCTTTCGGCGCCATTTCATACTCCCTGTACGTTGATTGGCCCAACAATTGTAACCTCGTAAGACCCCTTAAATTATCAGTCCGATGCCCTGCGAGAAATTTGGCGCGAGGCATCCGCCACCCCCTTGCCCCCTCCTCCCTTCCCCGATACCATCAACCCCAACCATTCCCCACAAGGAGCCCCCATGCCCAAAGCCAACGTCAACGGCATCAACCTCCACTATGAGACCCGCGGCCAGGGTTTCCCCATAGTCTTCGTCCACGAATACGCCGGCAGCTGGGAAAGCTGGAATTCCCAGGTCGAATTCTTCTCCCGCAGCTACTCTACCGTCGCCTACAACGCCCGCGGCTATCCCCCTTCAGACGTCCCTACCGACCCCGACTCCTACTCCCAGCAGCATGCCGTCGACGACCTCTACGGTCTCCTCTGCCACCAGGATATCAAGGAGGCCTACGTCTGCGGCCTCTCTATGGGCGGCAACGTCGCCCTGCATTTCGCCTTCCAGCATCCCGAAATGGCCAGGGGTATCGTCGTCGCTGGCACAGGTTCCGGCAGCACCGACTCATCGCGCTGGGGCCATGAGATTGACGACCTCGCCACCAGGATGGAGACCCAGGGCATGGACTCCATGGCCTTTTACACCAAGACCCAGACCCGCACCCAGCTCCTCCGCAAGGACCCCGACGCCTGGGAGGAGTTCAACCGACTCTTCCTATCCCACTCAGCCATCGGCTCCGCCCTCACCTTCCGCGGCGTCCAGGGCAAAAGACCCTCGATCTTCGACCTCAGTGATCAGTGCCGCCGGCTAACCGTACCCACCATCATCATGGTCGGCGACGAAGACGCCCCCTGCATCGAGCCCTCCCTCTTCATGAAGCGCAACATCGCCCCCTCTGGCCTCCTCATCTTCCCCCAGACCGGCCATACCATGAACCTCGAAGAGCCCATGCTCTTCAACCACTCCGTCCAGATGTTCATCAACGCCGTCGAAGAAGGTCGCTGGGCAACCCAGGACATCACTCAGGACCCCGACTTCCTCGTCACCCCCGACTCCCGTTAACCAACCCGAACATAGTGGGCCGGGAGGCATTACCCAATCTCCTTGGATCAGACCTTTGCATTTCCCTCATTCCGGGCTCAGGTCGAGAATCCAGGGGTGGAGCGTTCCGCTCGCCCTGAGCAGGGTCGAAGGGTCTCAAGAGCGGAATTGGTGGGGTGTCTTGGCCCTAGGTATAATGACGCAAAGCTCTCCCAACGGGAGAATGCCCGGGTGAGGGTGATTCCCACCCCCTACAACGAATAGTGCTCCCGCGCCGCCAAATGCGTCGGATCATCCAACCGGAAGGTATCCGGATTCCGACCCCTCTCCAGCGCCAGCCAGTACGTAAACAGCTGCAACGGCACCAGGTACACCACCGGCGACAACGCCTCCACGACCCCCGGCAGCCTAATCACATTGTCCGCCACCGACGCCATATCCCCATCCCTCTCCGACACCAGCGCCGTCAACCCCGCCCCGGTGGCCTTTGCCGCCTTCCCTATCTCCACCGACCTCTCGTACCCGGGCCCCGGGGGTGAGATCAGCGTCACCGAGCACCCTGGCCCCGTCGCCACGAACGGCCCGTGCAGGAACTGCTCCAGCTGAAATGCAGTCGTTACGTCGTAGGCCGCCTCATTTATCTTCAACGCCACCTCGTATGCTGTCGACGCATTGGGCCCCCATCCCGCAAAGCAATACCACGCGAAGTTCCCTACTTCCCCAACCAGCTCCTTTACCTGCTCCTCCGTCCCCAGCGCCGACGCCACGGCCCCTGGTAGTCCCTCCAGCTCCCGACCCAACCCCTCCCCACCATCGACTCGAGAAGCGATCATCGCCAGCGCAGTCATCGCACCCGTATGGCTAATCGTGAACGCGGAAGACCGGTCCCGGTACGTAGTTCTCACCACCACGTCCGCCTGGTCCAGCTTCGCCTCCGAAGTCTGACAGGTTACAAGGGCCGTAGACGCCCCCGACGCCTTCGCCAGTGCCAGCGCCTCCCCCGAGTAGTGCTTCGTCCCGCTATGGGCCATCACTATCACCAGGTCGTCACTAGAGAGTGGCGGGGGATAGGAGGCAAACTCGAAAGAATGCCACGCCCTCGCCTCAGACAACCCCACAGATCTGAAAAGATGTTCCCCAACCAGAGACGCATGCCAGGACGTCCCGATTCCGCACACATGCACCCTCCTCGCCCTCGATGCTAGGTCCGCAACCTCATCCGCCGCCGAGCCCTGACTGCTCAAAATCTGAGCGATCGCCTCAGGCTGGTCCTGGATGCAATCGTGCATGTAATATGGGTGCTTTTCCCGGGGAGGTGGTCTCTTCGCCATCTGTTATCTCCTGGTTGATATGGAAGTCGGGAGTATAACTCCGAGTCTACGGCCAGACAAACGTCCCGCTTGAACTAGTTAGACTGACCCCGCAAACTTTCTGAGTAATGGTTATTGAAAAGCGTTCCAGTACCAACCAGAGATTACATGGCCCGAGGCCTAAGACCGTAGTGCAGACTATCCGCAAACCTCAAGACTACAAAGGCAGCAGTGGCCTGTCTCCCGACTCCAGCGGCACCTCGAACGTGTTCAGCGCCCCGGCTAGCATCGCGTAATACCCCGCCGTCGCTGTCAGGTCAACCGCCCCCCGCGCCCCGAATCTCCCCAACACCGCTCCTCGGGCCTCATTCGACGCCTTGTGCTCCCGTATCGTCTCCTGCACGTACCTGACAACCAGCGCCTCCACCTCATCCAGCCCCGACGGGACCGTTCGGTCTCTCACCGCCGCAATTGCCTCCTCCCTGACCCCCGCCTCCCGGGCCAGCGGCTCATGATACGTCCACTCGTACTGGCAGTCCCACTCCCGTGCCGTTACCAGTATCGCCAGCTCCGTGACCTCTCCCGGCAGGCTCGATTCGAACCTGATGTAAGCTCCCAGGTGCCCTATCCGACGTCCCACTTCAGGGCTGTTCAGCAAAACCGAAAACGGTCCCGACACCCCACCCCTGCTCCCCACAATTTCGTCATACGCCTCCCACCCTTCTGCCGGCAGGTCTTCTCTGCTCTTGATTCTCGGCACATTTGTCATGAATTTATCACGCCTTTCAGTTAATCCGCCGGTCCTCTCTTGAACAACGACACCACCACCAAACCCCCACCTATAATCATGATGATTATCGTCGGCATAATCAGGCTGTTCGTCACGTCCGTTATCATCGACGTCCCCACATCCACTGCCAGCTGGCACAGCGCCGGTTCTACCTCTGCCGCCCTTCCCACCAGCCCGTCGCAACCTACGTGCCCCACCTCCAGGAAAGACGCAAACATCCCTGTCAGTTGACTCTTCAAGATGAGCGCCAACCCCAGGAACGCAAGCCCCGACAGCAATATCGCCAGCCCCGGCCACCCGATGAATCCTTTCAAGCCCGGCAACTGGAACAGCCCTAGGAGAACGCTGAACACCACGATCGCCAGTATCCCTACCCAGGACCCGGCCGTGCCGCCCCACGTCAACCACCCCCTGTATCCATCCACCTCCCGAAGTACCTCGTCCTTCCCCACCCCCCGATTCTTCGCAATCTTGCCTAGCGGATCAAACCGGTCCTCCCGGTCCAGCTGGTTGTCCCGGAATTCATCCAGCCCGCTCTGGATCAAAGGCCCGACTAACGGGTCCACCGCCACGACTAGCACCTCCGTCAACGCTTCCCGAGAGTCAGGTAGTCCAAACGCTGTATGAATCTCGTCATCCACCTCATCCAGAAATCCGAGAATCTCCGGCGAAAGACCCCTCTCCCTCGCCAATTCTTTCGCCCGGGCATACGCCTCCGGCCTCTCATCCGCCGACACACCTACCAGCGAAGGCGCCGTAATCGGGAACCGCGGGTCCTGCAGCTGGATTAGTGTATCTGCCAGCCCTTCACTCAGGGCTTCGGCTCTCTGCACGTCCGTGCCCTCCACCGGCGGCAGGATCGTCAGGTTGTCTTCTATCTCCTGCGCTAGGAACCGTATCAGCGCCGGCTTGGCTGTACCTTCCACCGGCTCGACTCCCTCGGGAGCAGGTACCCCTGTCCCGATAATTGGCCGGAAATAGATGTACACATTCGGTATCTCTATTGGCTCTCCCGTGGCGGGATCAATCTCCTTGTTGAGATACTCCACCGCCCCCCCCACCCCCGCTTCCACCTGCCTCCGCAACTCCGGTGGCGGCAGAATGTCCTTTATTAGCGGTTCAACGTCCTCTTCTTCCAGTTGAATGTTGCCTAAAAATGTCGCCCGCTCATCCTCTTGTATCTGCTTTATTACCTCGGGCACCAACACGGCGTCGTATAGTTTGTTATACGCGTCGTTCTCCGAAAAATGCTCGAAGTAGAACTCCTCGGATAGAAAATGGGAGTGCAGCGCATGGGTCGTCAGATAGCTCAACACCCCCAGGAAAATCAGCAGCCCCAGTATCAGGCTTATGACAACCCTAAGAGTGCCCATGCTTCACAATGACCGCTGCTCGAAATGGCCCCCTGGCCCCGACCCGTCGAGATTCGGCTCACCGCTCCTGCTTCCCGTCCCGAAACTCCCTTGGCAGGATAAAGGTGATGTTCTCCTCCGCGCCCTCCAGCGTGCTTACCCTTTCGGGGTTTAGCGCCTCGACAACCTGTTTCACCAGCAGTTCCGGCGTGGATGCCCCCGAGATTATCCCCACCCTTTTCACATCCTCGCCTATCTCCAACCCGTCCAGGTCCTGCGCCCCGCTGATAAGGTACGCCGGCACCCCCAGCGCCTCCGCCACGTCCCTCAACCGGTTGCAGTTGGAGCTCTGCCGCGCCCCGATTACCAGCACCAGGTCCGACTTCTCTGCCAATCGCTGCACCGCTTCCTGTCGATTCGTCGTCGCGTAGCAGATGTCGTTCCTCACCAGCGAGTTCGAAAAGCGTTCCTTTACCTTGTCAACGGCTTTGGACGTGTCCATCACTGACAAAGTTGTCTGCGTCAAGACCACCAGGGGGCTTTCTTCATCCCAATCAGGAAGGTTGATCTCCTCCCTTTCGTCAATCAGTTCCATGGACGTCTGCCCCATCGTCCCGATAACCTCCTGGTGTCCCGGATGGCCGATCAGGACAACCTTCCGACCCTCCTTGGCGTATTTCCGCGCTTCGTTGTGTACCTTAGTCACCAGGGGGCAGGTGGCATCGATCACCCTGTGCCCCTTCTCCCGAGCTCTTTCGAAATCCTCGGGCGGAGACCCGTGCGCAGAGAACACAACCACCGCATCCTCCGGTACTTCGTCCACGTCCTCCACAGTTATCGCTCCCTTTGCCTCCAGCGACTCCACAACATAAGGGTTGTGCACTATCTCGTGCTTCACGTATACGGGTGGCCCGTACTTCTCCAGGGCCAACTCAACGATGTCTATCGCCCGCACCACCCCCGCACAGAAACCCCTCGGCGTCGCTAGAAAAACCTCCAAAATTGCATCTCCCTTTTTCCGCTCTGACTTGCTCCGTTTCAGCAATTATACATCCCAACCACCCTAACCCTTTTCCCATTCCGACGCCCCGCTAGGAATCGGGGACTAGCCCGCACACGTTTCTTCCCCCAATGGACACCCCTCCCTCCTTTCACTAACATTACCCCCGTCTCCCACCCAACCATGCACCAGCTCCTCCAAAACCTCAAGGTACTTGATCTCACCCACTACGTCGCTGGCCCCTACTGCACCAGGCTCCTCGCCGACTACGGTGCCGACGTCATAAAAGTAGAAAGACCCCATACCGGAGACCCCGCCCGACGCCTCTCTCCCTTCCAAAACGACATCCCCCAACCCGAGGAGAGTGGCCTCTTCCTCCACCTCAATGTCAACAAGCGCAGCATAACCTTAAATCTACAGTCGAGGCTCGGTCGGCAAATTATCGAACGACTCGTCCGCTGGGCCGACATCCTCGTCGAAAGTTTCCGACCCGGTACAATGGCACGACTCGGCCTCCCTTTCGACGCGCTCTCCTGCATCAATCCCTCCCTGCTCATGGTCTCAATCTCTAATTTCGGCCAGACCGGTCCCTACAGGGACTATTCCCTGGATGAAATCACCGGCTATGCTATGGGCGGCATGATGCACGCCAACGGCCTCGCGGAACGCGAGCCTCTAAAGCTGGGCGGACGCGTCGGCCTCTACCAGGCCGGGACCGTCGCCGCCGGCGCAGCCCTTACCGCCCTCTACGGCGCCCGGGCAACCAGCCGCGCAGACCATGTCGATGTCTCCATATTCGAGACCCAGGCTGGCAGCATCGATAGACGCGCCAACTGGATTCTCGCCTGCCAGTACACCGGCGAGAACGCTCAAAGAATTGGCCCCACCCTCTATTCTGCCCAGCGCCCGACCATGGATGGCTATATCGAAATGTGGACCGTCGGCGCCATGCTCCCCCGACTCGCCAACGCCCTCGGAATCGACATCCACCACCCCGAGCGCCAGGCCGACTTACTTGAGGAACTGGAAGCCCGGGTTCTCGACTGGAGCCTCAGCCACACAAAGCAGGAGCTCTGGTTCAAGGCCCAGGAGCAGCGCATACCTTCAGGCCCCCTCAACTACACAGACGAAGTTCTCTCCGATCCTCAGTTCCGGGCCATAGGCTTCTGGGATAACGCCGAACATCCCCATACCGGCAATGTCCGCTTACCCGGCGGCCCCTTCGCCCCCCATACCTCCCCGAGACAGCTCCGCCGCCCCTCCCCCACCCTCGGCCAGCACAACCGAGAAGTCCTCTCCGGCCTCCTTGGCTTCACCACTTCCCAACTCTCTCGCCTGGCCCGACAGGGAGTCATCTAGAAAATGACCGGCGAAGGTATTGGCCGCCTTCCCCTTTCCAACACCCGCGTCCTCGACCTCTCCATTGTCTGGGCCGGACCCTACGCCACCCAACTCCTCGCCGATTGGGGCGCCGAGGTCATCCGCGTCGAACCCCTCTCCGTCTTCCAACCCGTCACCCGTGGCGTCGTTCCGCGACCCCAAAAAGGCCAGTTCCTCTCAGCCCATAAGTTCCCCAACAACAACCCCGAACCCCAGCCCTGGAACCGCGACTCCGCCTTCAACACTCACGCCCGCAACAAGCTCAGCATGTCCCTCAACTTGGACGAACAAGACGGTCGTTCAGTCTTCACCGACCTGGTCTCCATTAGCGACATCTTGCTGGAAAACAACCCCGTTTCCACCCTTGCCAAGCTCGGCATTGACTACACTTGGCTCCGAAACATCCGCCCCGACATCATCGTAGTCCGTATGCCTCCCTACGGCCTGCACGGCCCCTACCGCCACTTCCGCTCCGTTGGCTCATCCCTTGAAGCCGTTATGGGCCACACCAGCATCCGCGGCTACCGCGATACCGACCCCTCAATGACCAGCACCGTCTACACCGCCGACGCCGCAGCCGGGGCCAACGCAGCCTTTGCCGCCGTTTCCGCGCTGCTCTTCCGCCAGGACTCAGGTCTCGGGGGCCTTATAGAAGTTGGCCAAGCTCAGGCCATGCTCCCCTACCTTGGAGAAGCCCTCATAGACTACTCCGTGAATTCCCGTGTCCAGTCCACCCTCGCCAACGCCGACTATTCGAAAGCGCCCCACGGCTGCTATCCCTGCGCCGGCGGGGATAACTGGATAACGATCTCCATAAACTCCGACGCCCGTTGGCAAGCCCTGTGCCAGCTAATCAACTCCCCCACCCTGTCCGACGACTCCCGATTCAACACAATCCTCGGCCGCTGGAGATGCCAGGAAGACATTGACGCACATATAGCCCGCTGGACCCGAGACAAGGAACCCTATTCCCTTATGGCCCAACTCCAACGCGCAGGCATTCCCTCCGGCCCGGTAATGAAGGAGTCAGCGCTCTTGGCCGACCCCCACCTCGCCCACCGCGGCTTCTTCCAGACATTGGACCATTCGGAAACGGGTGTCTACCGCTACCCCGGCCCCATGTGGCGCTCCCGGTCCCTCCCTAACCAACTCCGCACCCCGCCCTGCAACCTCGGCGAGCACAACCCCTACGTCTACAAAGACCTGCTAGGCTACGACAACGCTAGATACGCCGACCTGGAGACCGCGGGCCACATCGGAACCGAATTCCATACCCACGTCACCTGATGCTTTATTGGCATCCTCCCACGCAGCGGCGATTGGTGGGTACCCCTACCACCCGATAGCACACCCATCCTTGCGAGGCTCCGACCCACCCCTCAACACCCCCGTCTCCGCATCCCGCTCGATGATCTGTCCTCCACCGAACAGGCTCCGGTTTTCGTCTCCGTAGGTGACCACGTGGTGACCCCTCCTCATCAACTCCTGCAGCACCCCGCCATCGACCTCCTCCTCCAGTGCCACTCCGTCCCCGATAATCGAACTGAACCTTAGCGCGTCCAGCGCCTCCTGAGGCTCGAGGCCGAAGTCGACCATGTTCGCCATCACCTGCAGGTGTCCCTGCGGTTGTTGGAACCCGCCCATTACGCCGAACGACAACCACATCTCGTCCCCCCGAGTCGCCATCGCCGGAATTATCGTGTGATACGGCCTCTTCCCCGGAGCCAGCGCATTCGGGTGCTCCGGGTCTAATGAGAACAGCGCCCCCCGGTTGTGCAGCGCAATCCCCGTGCCCGGCACCACCAGCCCGGTCCCGAAACTCTCGTAGAGGCTGTTAATGAATGAGCAAGCGTTACCCTCCCCGTCCACAACCGTCAAGTACGCCGTATTTGCCGCCGCGTACACGTTCCCCGGCTTCGGATGCTGGATCACCCCGTCACATGAAATCCCCCCCCGACGCTCTGCCGCATACCCCTTGTCCAGCAGCACCTTCACCGGCACGTCAACTTTAGCCGGGTCCCCGATGTACCTCAGCGCATCCGCATAAGCCAGCCGCATCGACTCGATCAAATGGTGATACGTGTCGGCGCTTTGGAATCCCATCCCCCGGATGTCGAACCCCTCGGCGATGTTCATCGCCATCAACGCCGCCAGCCCGTGACCATTGGGTGGACACTCCCACACGGTTACCCCGCGGTATTCGCTGTGGATCGGCTCATCCCACGTAGACTCGTGGCTCTCCAGGTCCTCCTTCTCCAGGCACCCTCCCATTTCTTGGACGTAATTCGCTATCTTTGCAGCCAGCTTCCCCTTGTAAAACGCCCCTGGCCCCCGCCTCGCGATTGTCTTCAGCACTTCCGCCATCTCCGGCACCCTCATCACCTCTCCCGCCCTCGGCGCCCGACCGTTCACCAGTAGCTCCCCACCCGATGGACACCTCGCCAGCTTGGCCTCGTTGTTCTTCCACGACCGGCCAAGCACCTTCTGCACCACAAACCCCTCGCTCGCATATCCTATGGCCGGCTTCAGCAATCGGGACAGGGGCATCGTGCCATGCCTCTTCAAAAGCGCGTCCCACCCGTCCACTATGCCCGGCACCGTCACCGACTGCGCCCCCAGCTGCGGCATCTCCCTGTACCCTTCCCTCCTCATCTCCTCCAAAGACGCATTCCTCCCCGCCCTTCCACTCCCGTTCAGCGCCGTCACCTTCCGGTCCTTCGCCATCCAGGTCAGGGCGAACATGTCTCCACCCAGCCCCGTGGACATCGGCTCCGTCACGCACAGCGCCGCCGAGGTAGCTATAGCCGCATCTACCGCATTTCCCCCATCTTCCAGCACCCGAAGCCCTGCCATCGCCGCCTGTGTCTCACTCGTAGCTACCATCCCGTGCCGGGCCACGACCGACGGCCTTGTTGTGTAGAAACTCATCTCTTCCTCCCGATTTGTTTTCAGTTCAGTTAAACGGCGGCGTCCCGCTCGTCGAACACTTCCTTGGCCACCCCTAGCGCGTTCAGGCACGCGGGAAGCCCGCAATAGTACACCAGGTGCATGAACAGCTCCCCCACTTCCTCCCGACTCCACCCCAGGTTCAGCGCGAAATCTATGTGCCCCTTCAACTGCGGCAGCCGGCCCAGCGCGCATAGCGCCGACATCGTCGCGATGCTCCGCACCTTCTTCTCTAGGCCCGGCCTCCCCCACACATCCCCGAACAGGCTGGCCTTCACCCAGTCGCCCATTCCCTCTGCCAGTGCGTATTGCGGTAGAGACGCCGAATCCGCGTACCCGAGGCTCAGCTCGTTCAACACATCATGCCCCTTGGCTGTCCGCTCCTCCGTCGACTCCCCGCCCCCCACTTCCCCAAATCCCTCCTCCATCAGACCCCGCTCCTCGAAAACAGCCCTCGCCACCGACAAAGCGTTCAGCGTAGAAGGCAGCCCCGCATAGAAAACCAGGTGCATGAACATCTCTCCCAGCTCTTCCTTCTTCCACCCCAGGTTCAGCGCATACCCGATGTGCCCCTTCAGTTGGGGTTCCTTCCCTGTCACCGTCAGCACGGTCATTGTCGCAATGCTCCTGATCTTCTTTGGCAGCTGCGGCCTCCCCCACACCTCTCCGAAAAGTGACGCCGTCACCCAGTCTCCCATACCCGGCACCAGGTCGTACTGCGGAAGCCCTGCCGCCGTTCTGCCTCCCAGGCTAAGCTCTTGATAGCTGGCTTCTCCTCGGTTTACCCTGTCCTCGAAATCCGACATATCGCGTCCATTCTCCAAATTGTTGTTGGCCGGGCCCCATTATAGGCCATCACAAGAGTCCTTTAGAATCCGACAATCGCAGGTGTCGATCCCCTCTCCCCTAAAGGGAGAGGGCTAGGGTGAGGGTGAAAGAGAGATTGGAAGACTGGTTAGTCAACGTCCTCGCGAGGTAGTGCATGAGCAAAAGAAAACGCAAGCCCCGAGAAGAAGACTACTCCCCCAAGGATCGCTCCATGGCCGGAAACCTCGGCGTCGTATTTGGCCCCATCGGCGCCCACCGCTTCTACCTCGGCTACCCAATCCACGGCATCATTCAGATACTGCTCACCCTCACCATCGTCGGCGCCCTATGGGGCATCTACGAAGGCATTACCATCCTCTGGGGCAACGAATGGCGGGACGGCCAGGGCCGTCTCCTCCGCCCCTCCCCCCCGACTGGCAAACAAGCCAAGTAGCCATCATTCCTTAGGAGCAACGCTATGTACGAAAGCCTGAACGGAAAGGTCGCTCTAGTCACCGGCGGCGGTTCCGGCATCGGACGCGCCACCTCCCTCGCCTTCGCCCGACGTGGCTGTAAAGTAGTCGTCTCAGATGTGAACGGCCCGGGGGGCCTCGAGACTGTCAAGCTCATCCTCGAAATCGGCGCCGAGGCCATATTCATCCCCACCAACGTCACCCTTGCCTCCCAGGTAGAGGCCCTTGTTCAGCGCACCGTTAACCGGTTCGGTAGCCTCGACTGCGCCGTAAACAACGCCGGCGTCAATGTCGCCTCCCGTAACCCCACCCACCTCTACTCCGAAGATGACTGGGACCGAATCATAGACGTCAACCTGCGCGGGGTATGGCTCTCCATGAAATACGAAATACCCGTAATGCTGGAACAGGGCCGTGGCTCGATAGTGAACCTCGCCTCCATCTACGGCATCGTCGGCGCCCCCAACACCGCCGCCTACACCGCCAGCAAGCATGGTGTCTCCGGCCTGACAAGGGTAGCCGCCCTTGAATATGCCCAGGAAGGTATACGGGTCAATGCCGTAGGCCCGGGCTACACCGACACCTCAATGGTCCGCCGGGTTATCGACACCAACCCCGGTTTGGAAGACTGGATGATTGGCAAAACTCCCACCGGCCGCATGGGCAACCCCGAGGAGATCGCTGAGGCCATTATCTGGCTCTCCTCCGACGAGGCCTCCTTCGTCACCGGTGCCGTCGTCCCAATAGACGGCGGCATGACCGCCCGCTAGCTCCCACCCTCACCACAACCGCCGCACCCCGTACCTATCAAACATTGCCTCCCCTGAAACTAACATCAGGTTCCGTCCCAACGCCTGCGCAATCAACATCCTGTCAAACGGATCTCTATGGTGCATTGGAAGCATTCCTGCTCGAACTCCATCATCCACTGTTATCGTCAATTCCCAGAATCCCTGCTCCTCCAGTGCACTTGATATATCCAGGATTAAATTGCTCGCCTCCTCCAATTTACCCGCTCGATGCTTGATCGCAATCTCCCACACAGTGGCCGCACTTACCAGCTTTTCATTCCTCTCATCTTCTATCTCCCTGTATGTCTCTCCTGGCAAGCGCACATCGTCAGTGAGCCACCATAGCAAGGCGTGGGAATCCAGTAAGAGCCTCAGCTATTTACCCTCCCAAAGCTTGAGTTCTTCTTCCGTCATCGGATCATAGAAACTGTCGTGGATATTTATCTTGCCCTTCCATACCCCGGCTTGTGGCTTCCTCTTCGGCTTGCAGCTAACCAGCCTCGCCACCGGCTTGCCGCTGCGGGCAATAACTACCTCCTCTCCCTCCTCCACCCGCACCAGCAATTTGGACAGGTTAGTCTTCGCTTCATGCACGTTCACGGTTGTCATCGTGGTTCTCCATATATTAATTAGCTAACTGTATAGCTAAGCTAAGGATCTGTCAATAAGGTATTCCCTCAATCCACGAGAGAAACGCGTGCGTGTCCAGGAGAAGCCGCACCTAGCCACCCTCCCAGAGTTTAAGCTCTTCCTCCGGCAACGGGTCGAAGAAAAAGCTGTCTTCGACATTTATCAGGCCCTTCAGAACATCGGGCTGCGGCTTCCCTTTGGGATGCAGCCAACTAGCCTCGCCACTGGCTTGCCCCTACGGGCGATAACGACTTCCTCTCCCGCTTCCACTTGCGCCAATAGTCGCTACAGATTTGTCTTCGCCTCATGCACGTTTACAGTAGTCATTTCCGTTCCTTGCATTCACTTAGCTAACTAAATGACTAAGTCAGTGGTGAGTCAATTGGATACCACCCCCTACCCCCGATACTCCAGCCTCGGCCCCCGCAGCCGCTCCTCCAGGCCCGTGTCCCCCATGAACTTCACCAGGTGCTCGTGCATATCCCGTGCCACGTCCTCTCTCTCCTTCACCACGTTATGCTCCTGCGCGGGGTCCGACGCCCGGTGATACAGCTCCGACTTCCCGGCCTCCGCCGCATACAGCAGCGACCATTCGTCGGTCGTCACCACCGTGTTCGAATGCACCTTCGCCCGACGCAGGAAGTTGTCCACGTGCCTCACCTCTGCCCCGGGGTTGGCAAACGGCTTTCCACTGATGACGAACTCCCGCCCCGGCAACGACAGATCATGCATCCTCCCCAGCAAGCTGTTTCCCTCCACGTGTTCGGGTATCGGCTGCTCTAGGATCTGCATCACCGTCGGCATCACATCCACAGCCGCTGTTAGCTTGTCGTACACCCCCGCCTTTACGCCTGGCACATACATAAGCAGCGGTATGCGGATAATCTCGTCATACAGCGGGTCGTGGCCCCACCCCGCCCCCGCCTGCATCCATCCCGCAGCCGCCGTTCCCTCCTCGTTCGTATATACCGACTTCCCGAAATGCCCCCCGTGCTCCCCAAACAGGAACCCGTGGTCCGTCGTGAAGATGATCGCCGTCTTCTCCATCAACCCCATGTTCTCGATGCACCGCAGTAGGTACCCCACCCACGTGTCCACCATCGTCACCTCTCCGCAATACGAGGCGTGGGCCTTCTTCACCTTGGCCTCCGTGAACCCCGGAACATCCTGCCAGCGGTTGTACGGCGGGTCTATCACCTCGCCGTCGTAGTCCGGCATGTACAGCTCCGTGTAGTAGTTCGGCGCATCCCACGGCTCATGGGGGTCCCACGTATCGATGTATAGGAAGAAGTTCTCCTTGTAGTGTCGCTGGAGCCACTGTGCTGCCCAAGTAAACGTCTGCGGCGCCGCATGATCGGCCTCCGACCTCCACCCCGACCTCAGGTCTCCCGATTCAGTCCTGAATTTTCCGGGTATGAGCGTAGCATCTTGGCTCGGGTTGAAGAAGAACCCCTGGAACCCCCGGTCGAAGTTCATCCCGTCCCGGATGTAATAAGGCGTATCGACCACCGCCGCCGTCACATATCCCTTCTCTGACAGTATGTCTGCCAGCGTTATGGAATGCGAAGGCAGCGGCTCCCACCCCATGAACGACATCGTCCACTGGCCCGTCTGGTGGTCCGCCCGAGCCGGCACCGTCGGAAAAGAAGATACGTAGTGCCCGTCAAACCTCACCGACTTCTCAGCCAGCGAGTCCAGCGCCGGCGTCTTGATCCAGTTGTTCCCGTATGCCCCCATCCGGTCCCACCTGAACGTATCCGCCACTATCCAAATCACATTCATCTCTTATCTCCTTGCCGTATCCCTGTCACAAAGGCCAAACTGTCTAAATCTCATCCCAATGCCCCGAGAGGAATCTGGGGGGGTGGTGTCCGGCCCCCTCTCCCTTGATAGGAGAGGGCTGGGGTGAGGGTGAAATGCGTCTCCAAATGCCGGTTTCGCTGAGTCATCTCTGATCAATTGTGGAAAAACTTTGGCACCGTTCTCATCAAGTGCATCCCCCTCAATACACCGTCACCGGATGCGGGATCGGCTGGTTGAACAGGTACCCCCGCTTATTGGACGACACCCTGTCCGGCTGTCTGTTCCCCCCCGAGTCCGTCGCCCGGGTCATTATCTTGTGCTCCCCAGGCCTCGCATCCCACGTAAACTCAAACCGCACCCACGAATATTGCACCTGTGGCCCTGATAGATCCGCCTCGTGCCACGTACCCCCCGAGTCCTCCCTCCATTCCACTTTCGAGATCTGCCCATGAGGAGAATGCGCAAATCCGTACAACCTATGCTCGCCCGAGGACATCCTTGCTGGCCAAGGCAGCGCCAGTGCGCTGTTCACCACCTGTGTCGTGATGATCTGTCCATCTGCCAACCCCTCCCGTGGATACTCGTCTCCAATTAGCACGTAATGAGTCGTATTGTTTCGTGTCCAAATCATCTCTCTGGAGACCACAATGCTCTGGAGCCACTTGATTGAAGACGACCCCACCCACCCCGGCACCAGGGCCCGAAGCGGATATCCGTGGTCCCGAGGCAAAGCCTCGCCGTTCAGGCTATACGCTAGGAGCGTATCCGGATGCATCGCCTTCTCTACTGGAAGCGCCCGCCTGAAACCTCCCTCCGGCGACTTCGCATCCAACCCGACCAACAACACACTTCGCGCATCCGCCTTGATCCCGGCCTCCATTAGTACATCCCACAACGACACTCCCGTCCACTCCCCGCTCCCCACCGCCCCCAACCCCCACTGCGTCCCGGTCGTAGTCTGTCCGTTCAGCTTCTCGAACATCGATCGGTGATTGCCCGCACACTCCAGGTAAGACACAACCGTCCGAGACGGCATCCTCCGAATGTCGTCATAGCTGAGCTCAACCACCCCCGACACCCCGTCTCCCTCTATGCTCAGCCTCCAGCTCGTCACATCCACGTCCACGCTTTCCGAGTTGTTTCGCACAAAGAAATATCGATTCGGAGTCGTAACCCCTTGGACGTTCTCCAACCGCGCCTCAAGGCTGCCATTGTGCCGTATAAACGGCCCAGGATCTTTGAACCAAACCCGAGCCTCGTCCGCCTCAACAGGAGCGCCCGGCGTCGGAGCTGGCTCCGGCGTTGCCGTTGGAATCGCTGTCGGCATGACCCCGCACGCCGCCAGCGCAGCAACCCCGCCCCCCGCCGCCGTCAACTGCAGGAATCGCCGTCTGCTTATTCCCGTGGCCCTTGCCAAAGCCCCGGAGCTCTCCATCTCCTGGGTCTTCGCATGTCCTGGTGCCCCCTTACTGTCGACTTCGGATGGGTCCACGCCTATTCCACCTTTGACCGCTCTCGCGTTTAATCTTTGACAAGTTTTCTGGTACGTGACGCCCTAACGTTACCATCCTGCCAACTCCCCATAAACCCCGACCCCCCCCACTCCATATTGCACTATAATATCCGTCGCCCCGGCCCCGACACTACATACAATATCCCCGACAAGGAGCAACCCCCGATGGCAGCTGTTTCATGGAGCGAGGTCGCCAAGTATTTCGAAGACGCCTTCCCTCTCAAGGGCAGGGTCGAGCGCCGGGACGTTATGGACCTCGCAGACGCAGACCTCGCCTCCGATGACGTCATCGACGCCATCGACGCCATAGGCTCCCGGGTCTTCCCCACCATAGAAGCCGCCAAAGACTTCCTGACCTCCCAGGGCTACATTTCCGGCTGAACTTCGCCTTGGACCAACGCTCATTTGACGCCTTTTGTACCTGGTGCTACGATGCCACCGGAATAAGGTAATAACACGCATGAATCAACAGACTTTTGTATATCGAGAACAGGGCAGGGCCTTTTTGGCTCAGGCTTCAACGGAACTCGCCCAGAACGACATCCGACAAGCCTCCGAGAAAGGTTGGGGTGCAGCTTCTCAGATGGCAAAAGCCATAGCCTCCGAACGCAGCTGGCCCCACAACGACCACAGGGCACTCTATCAAGCAGTCGGTAAACTTGCCGATGAAATTGACGACCAGGAATTGAGACGCCTATTCAGTATCGCAGGTCAGCTACACACGAACTTCTACGAAGGTTGGCTCGACCGCAATTACGTCGAGTCTCTCCTTGGCGACGTAACCCAATTCGTTGCCCGCGTAGACGCCGTTCTTTCTAACGGCTCGTAACTCTCCCTTCCCCATCCATCGCCCAAAGCAATCGGGGCCCGACAAACGCCGGGCCCCGACTCCTTTTCTTCTCTCTGAAAGGGCTTGCCTACACAAACAGCGGCCCGAATACCACCGCCACTATCGCCATAAGCTTCAGCAGGATGTTCAGCGAAGGCCCCGACGTGTCCTTGAACGGGTCCCCGACCGTGTCCCCGACCACCGCCGCCTTGTGCGCCTCCGACCCCTTGCCCCCGTGCTCGCCCTGCTCGATGAACTTCTTGGCGTTGTCCCAGGACCCGCCCGCGTTCGCCATCGTAATAGCCAGCAGCACTCCCGAGGCTATCGACCCGATTAGCAGACCGCCCAGGGCCTCAGGCCCCAGTATGATGCCCACGATAATCGGCGTCACGATTGCCAGCAGGCCGGGCACGATCATCTCCCTGATCGCTCCCTGCGTGCTTATCGCCACCGCCCTGCCGTATTCCGGCCTCGCCGTCCCTTCCATGATTCCGGCGATTTCCCGGAACTGTCTCCGCACCTCGCTCACCATGGCATCCGCTGCCCGACCCACGGCCTGCAGCGTTAGCGCCGAGAACAGGAACGGCATCAACCCACCGACTATCAGCCCGATCAACGAGCTTACCTCCAGCAGATCGATTATCGATATGTCTACGGCCTCCGCGTAGGTCACCATCAACGCCAGCGATGTAAGCACCGCCGACCCAATCGCGAACCCCTTGCCCGTCGCCGCCGTCGTGTTGCCCAGCGAGTCCAGCGAGTCCGTGCGCTCCCTCACCTCCGGCGGCAGGCCCGCCTGCTCGGCTATCCCGCCTGCATTGTCTGCCACCGGCCCGTAGGCGTCGGTGGCCAGCGTAATCCCGAGCGTCGAGAGCATACCCACGGCTGCCAGCGCTATTCCGTATACACCCGCAAGCCAGTGCGCCAGCCAGATCGCCACTACTATCGAAACTATGGGGATAACCGCGCTCAGCATCCCCAGCCCCATCCCGCCGATTATCACCGTGGCCGGCCCGGTAAGCGCCTGCTTCGAAAGGTTCCTGGTAAACGGATACTCGTAGGATGTGAAGAACTCCGTGGCCGTCCCTATCACCTGCCCCGTCACCAACCCCACCAGCACAACCCAGAACAGGTTGAAGTCCATGTCTAGGACCGAAACCGCAATGCCCGTGCCAATCAGCACCAGCCCGCCCGACGTGAATATCCCCGTCCTAAGCGCCCACAGCAGCCTCCCCATCCCCGCACCCTCCCCGGTTCGCACCAGGAACGTCCCCAGCAACGAGGCGAATATCCCTATCGCCGCCACTAGCAGAGGCAGCATGAACCCGTTGGAATCGAAATCGCTAGTGTGCCCGACCAGCACCGCCGCCGTCGCCGCCAGCGACAGCGTCGCTATCAGCGACCCGACATAAGACTCGAAAAGGTCTGCCCCCATCCCCGCCACGTCCCCGACGTTGTCGCCAACGTTGTCTGCAATGGTCGCCGGGTTCCGGGGGTCGTCCTCCGGTATCCCCGCCTCCACCTTGCCCACCAGGTCCGCCCCGACATCCGCAGCCTTCGTGTAGATGCCGCCCCCCACCCTCGCAAACAGCGCTACTGATGACGCCCCAAATCCGAATCCCGCCACGATGAACGGGTCCTTGAAAGTCCAGTACAGCGCCGTGACCCCGATCAGCCCGATCCCTACCACCGTGATCCCCATCACCGCCCCGCCCGAGAACGCCACCCGCAGCGCCGGGCCAAGCCCCTGCTGCGCCTTCGCCGTCGTCCTCGTGTTTGACCTCACCGCCACGTTCATCCCGATGAATCCCGCCAGCCCCGACGCCACCGCCCCAGCAAGATACGAAATCGCCGTCGCCGGCAACGTGCGTCCATCGCCCGCGATCCTGTCCAGCACGTCCGCATCTATGAATATCCACAGGATGACGAAGATGATCAGGCTGAATGCGCCCAGGACGGCGTACTCCCTCTTGAGGAAGGCCATCGCCCCTTCCTGGATCGCCTTGCCGATCTCCCGCATTGTCTCGTTCCCCTCGTCCTGCCGAAGGATGTACATCACCAGGGCGATAGCGAACACCAGCGCGGTCGCGCCTGCAGCAAAGCTGATTACAATTGAAGTCATTCGAAGAGGTCTCCTGACTGGAAATGATTGAGGAGTCCGGGCCCCCCTGTCGGCAACGGATTGTATCGGCCCCCCGACCCCAGCGTCAACATTCCCCACCCCCCATCCCCCTCTCCATCATTCCGGCCCTTGGTCTGAAATCCATCCCAGGGGCGGGGGTTCCGTTCGCCCTGAGCCGAGTCGAAGAGCCTGCCCCTGCGAAGGCAGGGGGTCGACCGAACGGAACAGGGTGGTGTCCCCTCTCGGTAATCTATAGGCTGCTCATGCTGAGGCAACTCGAAATATGTGCGGGGGCCCCTAGTCCCACCAATACGCCACCTCAGCCTACGGCCAGCCACACCCCTCACTGTCATTCCGATGCCCCGCAAGGAATCTCAAGCGCCTATCGAAAAAACACGCTCTTTCCTGCCCCTCAATCAGTTCATCCTTATCCCTGGTGTGGGGCCGCTCACCCTGAGCGATCAGTCGAAGGGTCGAGCGGGGGGTGGTTCTCGTCCCGCTAATACTCCACCTCAGTCTACGGCCAGCCCCCTTCCCCCTCCCATCCCGAGGCCCCGCGAGGAATCTAGGACTTGCCCACTCATGCCCTTTATCTCCCTCTCCCTTCCTCTCCCCAGTACTGAACTAGAGGGCCACGTGGGTGCGCAGCACCCACGTGGCCCTCTGTTCTTCTCTCCCCCTCACCCTTAAAGGCCCTAAGGGAGAGGGGGATCGAGGGGGAGAGGGTTCCCCTGGGGGGCCGAGGGGCATCCCTTACCCTCCAAAATGGGACATTTGCCCTACCTGAACCCCCGTGCTATACTACACCTCAGGCCGCCGACCCAATACCTCGGCGCCCATCACAACGCAGGATCAAAGGAGTCCCATGAGCCGCACCGGCCTACATAGGCCCCGTCTCACCCGAGCGGTATCCCACCGCCCGGCCCCCGACACGCGCCTCCTCCTCACTCCCTTTCCATTCCCCGTCCTGCACCCCAACACCCACAACAAGCGCTGCCCAAAGGCCCAACGCCTACGTCTTCGCAGCGATCTATCACCGCCCCGCTCCCTGCAAGTAAGGTCCCCGGACAAATCACGGCACGCCCTCACGGAGGGCTGCCAGGTGCGCGCCCCACTCATAGGGCGCAACGGTTTCGCCCCGTCAGGCGACGCCCCGGAGCACGGTGTAATGTTGCTCCATCGGGCCATAGCGCCCTTCTCGGACTCCCCCGGCATACACCTTGCCGGCCTGTCCGGGCAGTCGGACAACCCCCGACTCAAAATAAAGGCACCATATATGGATTCCACCGTCGTCACCACCGGCAAGTTCCGGTCTACGAACGGCGGTCACGGGTCCCCGCTCCCATCCCTCGGGGTGGTAGAGCACTTCCGGTGGTCGAGACTGCCCCAGAGCGAGAATTTCTCGCGTCTCGTCCACATCCTATCGGGAGTATGGGGCTGTGATTCCACCGTCGTCACCACCGGAGAGTTCCGGTCTATGAACGGCGGTCACGGGTCCTCGCTCCCATCCCCCCTTGGGGTGGTAGAGCACTTCCGGTGGTCGAGACTGCCCCAGAGCGAGAGTTTCTCGTGTCTCGTCCATACCCTATCGGAAGTATGGGGCTGTCGCAGGGTCGACGCTGATGTGGACCGTCCCCAGGGGCGGACACCCCGCATCGGTACAGGCGTCGCCGACATCCTGCGCAAACCGTCCGGGACCTTCCATTCCCTCTCCCGATTTGCCATGTCATCCCGAGGCCCCGCGAGGGATCTCAAGCGCTCGTCTCAAGACATGGCATTCACTGCCGATCACCCCCATCCAACTTCAGGGAGTGTAAGGGGTACAGCCTCCCGTACCCTGGAGGAATGGGCTGGGATGAGGCTGATGCCCTCCATCTCCACCAGTACCAACCCCCGATTTGCTATGTCATCCCGAGGCCCCGCGAGGGATCTCAAGCGCCCGTCTCAAGACATGGCATTCACCGCCGATCACCCCCATCCAACTTCAGGGAGTGTAAGGGATGCAGCCTCCCGTACCCTGAAGGAATGGGCTGGGATGAGGCTGATGTCCTCCCTTCCCACCAACACCAAACTAGAGGGAAGCACCTGCACCGAAGCGCAGGCGCTTCCCCCTGTTTTTCCTTTCCCCTCTCCCTTAAAGGCCCCAAGAACCTGCCCCGAGTCCCTCGAGGAAGAGAGGGGCACCAAAGGGATGAGGGTTCCCTTCTTAAGCTGGATATGCAACTCTCCACCGCATCATTGCAGCCCCCGGTCCGGAATCTATCCTTCCCTTCCCACCAGTACCAAACTAGAGGGAGCAGTTGGCGCAGGCGCGCCAACTGCTCCCTCTGTTTTTCCTTCCCCCTCTCCCTTAATGGCCCTAAGGGAGAGGGGGATAAAGGGGGAGAGGGTTCCCCTCCGTCTCCTGCGCCACGCGAAATCCCCGGAAATCCCTTTAGGCGTCATTCAATCAAACCAGCTACGAGTTCAATCAACGTTCAATCAAAACCCCACCCCCAACCGAGTTCCCTACCCCTTCAGCCTATCCTCCAGCTGTTGCAGCGACTTCTCAAGCTGGTGCTGCCGGTACGCCACCGTCAGATCTCCCCTTGTGCGCTCCACCACACCCCGCACCATGTCCGTCGTCCGCCTCAGACCCGACGTGATCCCGTCCGGAAAATCAATCGTCGTCAGCGCCGTGTAGATCGCATCGATGTATTCCAGCTTCCGCTCGCATTCCTCAACATCCCCCTTGCGGAGCGTATCTAGGATGTGCCGGCGCATCTCACCCACCGCCTCCCCCATCCCGTTAAGGTACGCAGGATACCCAACCCTCAACGTATCCGGGTCCGGCAGCCGTCTCTCCGATGCCAGCGCCAGGGTAAGTTGTCCCTCCGAGTACTCCTTTTGCGCATCATGAAGAAAACCCGCGTGGTACATCGACGGATGACCCTGCAGCGACTCCTCCGCTTCGTCCAGCAGTTCCCGTGCCTTGCCCAACAACCCTTCCGCCTCCCCAAATTCACCCCTGTGCGTAGCCCGAATCGAGTTGGCACAGTGCCGGATCGCGTCCCGGGACAGCCGCAGCCCCTCCTCCCTCGCCCTGTGCTTCTCCGAAAGCTGCGACCTTACCTTCTCGATAATCTCCCCCAGATTATCCATCGGCCCCGACCGCTCACCCGCCATTTCGCCCTCCCGACGAGGCCTCGATCGCCACGCTCAACTCCCTCGCTGCTTCTTCCAGGTCCGCCGCCGACAATACCGCACTTATCACACACGCAGAGTCCGCTCCCGCCTCCATAACCGGCCCGACATTCCCCGCGTTGATTCCCCCAATCGCAACCACCGGCACAGCGACCGCTTTCGCAACCGCCTCCAAAGTCTCCAGCCCTGCCGGACGGGTCACAGACTTCGAGCTCGTCGGATATATCGCCCCGACCGCAATGTACGAAGCGCCCTCGCACTCAGCCAGCAGCGCCTCTTCCACCGTCGCCGTAGACACCCCGATTACTGCATCCCCAGGCATCAGCTTTCTCGCCTCCGCCAACGGCAGGTCCTTCTGTCCCAAATGCACCCCCGATGCCCCCGAAATCAGTGCCAGGTCCACATGATCGTTCACTATCGATACCACCCCCGCCTCCGCGCACAGCCGATTCACTTCCCTCACAATCGGCAGCTGATCCCCCTTGTCCCGACTCTTGTCCCGCCACTGGATGACCTTCGCTCCCCCCCGAATGATCGCCTCCACCGCCTCCACTTCCGACTTACCCTTCAGAAAACTCGGATCGAGAATAACGTAAAGCCCTTTGACTTTGGCATTCATGAAATTAGTCGTGCGGACCCTAGCCCCCCTAGATATCCTTAATCGCCGGTGGCATCTCCCCCTCCCGGGCCGCGTCTATCATCTCCCGTGCCTGCTCCGGCATCTCCACCCCCATGTCGCCCAACCTCTTCTCGGCCCACCGCCCGATATTGCTCGGGTCCTGGTAATAGTCATCCGTCGGGTTCATCTGAGGTGGCCCTGACGCATCCCACTTGTCCTGCATCGACCTGTGATACGCCACCCTGGAGATAATGCGGCTCAGCTCAGTGCTCCCACAAGACTCGCAAACCGGATTGGCCGCCGACCCAATGCTCCGAAGGAACACGCTGGTCGTCCGATCACACTGTGTGCACCTGTATTCGTAGATCGGCATATCAGTCCAGGTCTCCGTAGTCATCCGAGTCGTCCGGAATCTCTCCCGACTCCAACCTGTCCACCATCTCCCCGAACTCGGGGCCCATGTCTTCACCCATCGAATCCCCCATCCGCCGCATCATCTCCGCCATCCCTCTGGGGTCATTCTCATCAATCCCGCCCCACGCCGCCGGGTTCGAAAGCTCCTCTAACTGACTCTCCCCCGACTTCAGTACCGCCACCCTCGACACCAGCCTCGAAAGCTCCCCTGACCCACATTTGGGGCAAGCCTTGTTCGGTGGGTCAACAAAGCCCCTAACCAACAGGCTTACCCGACGCCTGCATCCCCCACACCGATATTCATAAATTGGCATACCAACTCCCGACCCGGCCCCGCATTCTAGCACACCAACTATTTCACCATGGCTCCCGGTGTCCTTCTTCTCGTAGGGGCGACCGGCCTGTCGCCCTCCGTAGGGAGGCACCGCTCATGCTGAACGTAGTTGAAGTGTGAGCAGGATGGCGTCCCACGCTTGCCAACCCATCACACCCCTTTTTCCATCCCCTCCCCCCACGCCACCGCATTCTGTACCAACCGCACCCGCGGCAGAGACCCTCCCGCCTCTATCCCCACCACGTCTATCCGCCACTCACAGTCTTCCAGCCCCTTCGACTGTATGTATTCCATCGCAGCCTGCACCAGCTTCTGCTGTTTCGCCCCTGTCACCGACTCCTCAGGCCTCCCGAAAGCCCCAGTCCTACGACTCTTCACCTCCACGAACACAAGGCACTCTCCCTCCCGCGCCACCAGATCAATCTCGCCATATTGACCTCGGTAGTTCGACTCCAGGATGGAATAACCCTTCCTCTCCAGGAATCGCCTTGCGTACTCCTCCCCCCAGTCCCCAAACCGCCTTCTCTCATGTGGCACTAGAACAGCGTCCCGAGTCCATTGCACCGTGCCACGGGAGCAAAGGTGACTCTATGAATTGGACAAGGGCCTTGGCGTTTCAACCCCCCCATGTGCTCCCGGGTCCCGTATCCCTTATTGCGACAAAACCCGTACCCGGGATACCTGCGATCGGCTTCTTCCATCAGCTTGTCCCGGGCCACCTTTGCCACTATCGACGCCGCCGCTATCGACAGCGACACCTGGTCGCCTTTCACTGGACACAACTGCGGCAATGCAACTCCGGGAAGAGTCACCGCATCGATAAGCAGACCCTCAGGCTGGTGTTCAAGCTTGTTAATCGCCCGCATCATGGCCCTTCTAGTCGCCCCGACTATCCCCACCGCATCCACCTCCCGAGCCGGGGACCACCCCACCCTCACATCCACCGCCCTCTGTGACACCAGTACCGCCAACCTCTCCCTAGCTCTCGCCGTAAGCTCTTTCGAGTCCCGCACCCCAAGCAAGTCCTTTTCATAAATGTCCGATGGAAATACAACCGCCGCCGCTGTCACGGGTCCCGCCAAAGGCCCCCGACCCACTTCATCCACCCCGGCTATGTACCTCAGTCCCCTCTCCCTGAGAGTCGTCTCCAGCTCGAATCCCGGCGCCCGAGTATCGGCTTTCATCATGCAGCTAGCTGTCCGACCAACATGCCCCCTTAAGCGACCCTTCACAACCCGGCCTCCAGTTTCCCAAGTCAACCTTGAACCAGGGGAGGATATCCCGCTCGCCCTGAGCGGAATCGAAGGGTCTTAAGAGCGGAATGGGAGGGGTTCCGCATGGCAGCTACGTTACGTAGGTTTCTCCATCGGACCGTGTTTCGTCCTCAGTTAGTCGGTGATCAGGAAACCACAGTCACGGCCCGTCGCGTTTCCTCTACCGACGCCCCTCCAGCACCTGAAGCCAAAGGCCCTTCTATCACCCCACCCCCCACTACCTCGTCCCCGTCATAGAACACCGCTGCCTGCCCCGGAGTCACCGCTCTCTGCGGCTCCTCAAATCTCACGATCGCCGTTTCCCCATCCGACTCCAGTGTCGCCCATACCTCCGGCGCCCGATGCCTTATCTTCACCGTGACCCTCGTGGGCCCAATCGGGGGTTCACCGCACACAAAGCTAACCTTGGATGCCGTCAAACCGTCTGACCAGAGGTCACCCTCCCCTCCCACAACCACCTCGTTCCGACCCACATCCAGCGACACCACGTAACGCCTCTCCGACGACACCACCCCCAGTCCTTTCCTCTGGCCCACCGTGAACTCTTCTACACCCTGGTGTCCCCCAATCCGGTTCCCCTCCGTGTCCACTACATCACCCGGTCGGGGAGGCAAACTCTTGCGTAGAAAGCCCCTGTAGTTCCCGTCCGGGATGAAGCAGATGTCCTGGCTATCCGGCTTGTCCGCCACCGGGAGGTCCAACGACCTCGCTATCTCCCTTATGCGAGCCTTGGGGTAATCGCCCACAGGGAACACCAGCCTGGATAGCTCCTCCTGTCCTAGCCCGTAAAGCACGTAGCTCTGGTCCTTCCCCGGGTCTCGGGCCTTCAGCAGCCTGTACCGCCCATCCGAATAATCGACCCGTGCGTAATGTCCCGTTGCCAGCTTATCCGAGCCCAGCGCCCGAGACCGCTCCATCAGGAACCGGAACTTCACATGCTCGTTGCAGGCTATGCACGGGTTGGGCGTGCGCCCCTTCCGATATTCGTCGAGGAAGTATTCGATGACCTTGGCCCGGAACTCCTTTTCGAAGTTCTGGACGTAGTGGGGGATGCCCAGGATCCGGCACACCCGACGCGCGTCCTTAGCGTCCTCCGCCGTGCAGCAACGCTTGTTCTCCCGGCTTCCCGACGCCGGCTGTGGCGCCGAAAGCCGCATCGTCACGCCGATCACATCGTAGCCTGCCTCCTTGAGAAGGTAAGCCGAGACCGCGGAGTCCACACCCCCGCTCATCGCTGCTACAACTACGCCCTTCTCTATATCCATTTCACGTCTCAAAGCCATCCGAGCATAACACGCTATTTCCGGGAGCGGCAAACCCGTGCACTCATTTGGTTGGTCAGCGATACACCGGTTTTTTTCTTCAGTTGTGGGTCTTGTTTTCCGTTTTGTCTGTCGGGTTTTGGGTCGGCGATGGAAGGTCCGGGACTCTGGTGCAGGATGACTATGGCATGTACGCCGATGATTACACATCGGCGGCGTCCTGCCGTATCCCCACTCATGCCTTGGGAGACTTGCCTTTGTCGAGGGCGTCCCTGGGTGGGGCAATCCGTCCTGCATCAGCGCTCGACCGCTGTGCGGGACAGCATTCGGCTCTAAGCCGTCATGGGCGGAACGGAGTCCGTCTATGGTGACGGCGGTGGAGCCGCGTAGGGGCTCTAGGGCCCTAATCCCGGAAACGCCGGGCCGTACAATTTCGCCGACGAGTCAATGCCAGCGACATAGGCGTCCCAATACAGGGAGCACCGATTCGGTAGAGGTCCCAAGAAGGGGCTGTACCGCGTAGAGCAGATGGACCTTCCATCGCCTGGATGGTCAGGGAAGGGATACGGAACCCGTGCAAGTGAGGAGATGGCGTCCCCGACGTCTCGGGGGCTTCCCTGGGTTTTTGGTTCCTCCTTTGCTGATGTGAGTTAGTGTTCGATCGGACGCAGGGTATGATAGTACGGTCGGACAGGTGTGTCAAGAGCAAATGTGCGCCTATTTGGGGAATATCCCCCCGCCCCCCAAGGGAACCCTTACCCCCTTGGTCCCCCTCTCCCTCAGGGCCATTGAGGGAGAGGGGGAGAGAAGAACAGAGGCCGACGTGGGTGCATCGCACCCACGTCGGCCTCTAGTTCGGTACTGGGGAGAGGGGGACCGCCCACCCCGCCCCAGATTCCTCGCGGGGCATCGGAATGACAGAGAGGGGTGGGGTGGCTTCGGAGGGATGTGAAGGATTGGAAGGGCGTGGGCTACCCCACACTCGACCCTTCGACTTCGCTCAGGATGAGCGGCCCAGCCCCAGGGGAAGGAACACCCTCACCTCAGCCCCAGATTCCTCGCGGGGCATCGGAATGACAGAGAGGGGCGGGGTGGCTTCGGAGGGATGTGAAGGATTGGCGGGGCGTGGGCTACCCCCCGCTCGACCCTTCGACTTCGCTCAGGATGAGCGGCCCAGCCCCAGGGGAAGGAACACCCTCACCCAAGCCCCAGATTCCTCGCAGGGCATCGGAATGAGAGGAGAAAAGGGGGAGGTGCGGCTGATTAGGTGGAGAGCATGGATTGGGCTTCGGAGACGGCTTCGGAGAGGGGGGCCATGCGCTTTTGGAGGGTAGCGCGGTCAGTGATTTCCACGGCGTCCTGCTTGAGATTGCGGGGGCTTACGGTGAGGCGGACGGGGATGCCGAGGAGGTCGGCGTCGTTAAACTTGACGCCAGTGGACTCGTCCCGGTCGTCGTAAAGAACTTCGAGTCCGGCGGCCTGGAGGGAGTCGTAGAGTTGGTCTGCGGCCTCGGCGACGCCGGGTCTGTCCAGGGAGAGGGCGCAGATGTGGACATGATATGGGGCGATGGGGTGGGGCCAGACGATGCCGTGCTCGTCGTGGTTCTGCTCCATGGCGGCGGCCATGAGCCGACCTACTCCGATGCCGTAGCATCCCATGACGATGGGCCTCTGCCGGCCTTCCTGGTCGGAATAGTAGGCGCCGAGGGACTCGCTGAAGAAGGTGCCTAGCTTGAAGACGTGGCCGACCTCGATGCCGCGAGTGATGGTGAGGGGCGTTCCGCACTGGGTGCAGCCCTGGCCCGCTTCCACCTCGGCGATGTCAGTGATGGCATCGGCGCGAAAGTCACGGGGGTAGTTGGCGTTGAGGAGGTGGGTGTCGGGCTTGTTTGCCCCGACCACGAAGTTGTCGCCGAGCTCAATGGAGTCGTCGGCAATGCACTTGAGGTCGCCGCGGCCTATGGGGGAAGCGGAGCCAGCAACGAGACCCGCGCCCTTGACCTCTTCGTCGGTGGCGAGCCGGAGGTCGGTGGCGTGGAGGAGGTTCTTCAGCTTTACGTCGTTGACTTCGAGGTCGCCGCGGATGACTACAAAGACTATTTCGCCGTCGGCGGTGTAGAAGACGGCTTTCAAGGTTTTGGATTCGGGAACGCCGACGAATTCGGCGAGGCCCTTGATGGTCTTGACGCCGGGCGTTGCGACTTCTTCAAGGGGCAGGGGGCCGGTCCTGGGCTGGTCGGACTTCACGCCCGAGGCCCGCTCCATGTTGGCGGCGAAACCACAGCCGGGGCACTGGACGATCTGGTCCTCGCCGCTTTCGGCGATGAGGATGAATTCGTGGGAGTCCTTGCCGCCAATGGCTCCGCTGTCGGCCTCAACGGCGAGGGCAGGGAGGCCGCAACGGCGGTATATGTTCCTGTAGGCCTGGACCATCTTGTCGTAGCTGACATCGAGGCCCGCCTGGTCGACGTCCATGCTGTAGAGGTCTTTCATGTCGAACTCACGGACGCGCATAAGGCCGGCGCGGGGTCGGGGCTCGTCGCGGAGCTTGGTCTGGATCTGATAGGGCATGCGGGGCATGTCCTTGTAGCTGTGGATGTGCTGGATGGCCATCTGGGTGATGACCTCCTCGTGGGTCGGGGCGAGGCAGAGGGGACGGCCGCGTCGGTCCTGCAGCTTGAAGAGGTTATCCCCAAAGGCGGAGGCCCGGCCGGAGGTCTCCCAGAGCTCAAGGGGCTGGATGACGGGCATTTTGACTTCCTGACCACCGGCGGCGTTCATCTCTTCACGGATAATGTTTTCGATCTTGCGGAGGACCCTCCATGCGATGGGCATGTAGCTGTAGACGCCGGCGGAGACCTGGTGGACCATGCCGGCCTTGAGCATGAGGCGGTGGCTTATGGATTCGGCCTCGGCGGGCTCGCTCCTGAGGGTCTTTCCGAACATCCGGGAGAGGCGCATGGGTGGCTCCTGAGGTCTAAGTAGGTGGGAATTGTAGCACCTGGAGGCTAGCCGCTAAGGGAAGGGTTACATAAACTACAATCGGAGAGTCCTGGGCTTGAAGTCCTAGGAGTCCCGGAATACATAGGGTTATGAATAAGCCGTTGCCAGTCTTAGTATCGTGGTCGTCGGGGAAGGACTCGGCGTGGGCGCTGCATACCCTGCGGCAACAGCCTGAGAAGTACGAGGTCAGGGGGATTTTCACGACGGTGACGTCGACGTTCGACCGGGTGTCTCTGCACTCGACACCCGGGTGGATATTGCGGATGCAGGCGGAGCGGCTGGGCTTGCCACTCTACGAGATTCCAATCCCATACCCTTGTCCCAACGAGGCGTACGAGGAGGCGATGAGGTTATTCCTGGACAGGATAGGGAGACTCCCTGAAGGGGAATCAGCGCGCCACCTGGCTTTCGGGGACCTGTTCCTGGAGGACATCCGCGGCTACCGCGAGGAGAAGCTGAAGGGCACGGGATTCACTCCGGTTTTTCCAATCTGGGGAAGTGATACGAGGGAGCTAGCAATGCGTATGATGGGGTCGGGGCTGAGGGCCGTGGTCACGGCTGTGAATACGGCGGTGCTGGGGGCGGAATTTGCAGGCCGGTGGTTTGACCGGCAGTTTCTGGCTGATTTGCCGTCGGGGGTGGACCCGCTGGGAGAGAACGGGGAGTTTCACACTTGCGTGGTGGACGGCCCGATGTTTTCCACGCCCATCGAGGTGCGACCGGGCAAGGTGGTCCAACATGAGATTGCGCTAAAGGCCGATGAGGACGACAACGATCTGGTCAATCCAGTCTATGCCTACGCTGATGTGGAACGGCCCTAGTGCAAGTTGGTTGACGGCATGCTAAACATCGCACATAGGGGATATACGAGGAATTGGCCGGGGAATACTCTGGAGGCGATAGAGGCGGCAATGGGGCTGGGGGTGGATGCGGTGGAGGTGGACGTGCGGGAGACGGTGGATGGGTGCTTTGTCCTGGCGCACGATGCGACTATTGAAGGTCGAGCGATTGGGGAGATTACGCTGCCGGAACTCATGGGAATTGATGTGGCGCTGGGGTGTCGGGTCCCGACGCTGGAGGAGGCGTTGGATGTGTGTCGGGGGGAGGTGGGGGTGGTGCTGGAGTTGAAGGATGTGAGGTCGATAGGGCGGTTCATGGAGATTGTTAAGGGGTCCGGGGAGGAAGGGAGGGTGGGGGTGTGCTCTTTGGACCCGGCGGTATTGAGCAAGGTGAGGGAGATGGAGTCGGGGGTACGGATGGGGTTGATTGTGGATGTGCCGCCTCGGGATACGGTGAGGGCCTTGGACGATCTCAGGTGTGAGGTTATCGGGGTGCGGGCGCCTCATATCACGGCGTCGCTGGTAGAGAGGATTCACGCGGCAGGCAGGATGGTGTTCGGGTGGGGAGTGGAGGATGCCGCCGATGTAGGTAGGTTGGCGGGGTTGGGGGTGGATGGGTTGGTGTCGGATATTGCGGATGTGGTGAGGGGGAGGGTGGTAGGGGGTTAGGCCAGGCTGGACGCCTAGAACGGTGTGGCCGCCCCCGCTCGACCCTTCGACTCCGCTCAGGGTGAGCGGCCCCACCCCAGGGGCCAGAGAATGGGGACTAGTTGAGGGAGTTGGGGCCCCAGCGGGTTTCTACGTAGTCTTCGACCATCTGGACGAAGTCGTTGGCGATGGTGGGGCCTTCGAGGAATTTGAGGCGTTTGCCGTCTACGAAGACGGGGGCGCGAGGTGATTCGCCGGTGCCGGGGAGGGATATGCCGATGTCGGCGACCCGGGACTCTCCCGGGCCATTGACCACGCAGCCCATGACGGCGACCTTGAGGGTCTCGGCGCCGGCGTAGCGGGACTTCCACTCGGGCATCTTGTTATCGAGGTGCTGCTGGATGTCCCGGGCAAGCTCACGGAAGAGGGTGGAGGTGGTGCGTCCGCAGCCGGGGCAGGCTGTGACGGCGGGTCGGAAGGAGCGGAGGCCGAGGGACTGAAGGACTTCCTGGCATAGGCGGACCTCCCGGGCGCGGTCGCCGCCGGGCTCGGGGGTGAGGCTGGAACGTATGGTGTCGCCGATGCCCTCGTAGAGGAGGATGGAGAGGGCGGAGGTGGTGGCGACTATGCCCTTGGTTCCCATACCGGCTTCGGTGAGGCCGAGATGGAGGGGGAAGTCGCACTGGCGGGAGATCTCCCGGTAGGCCTCGACCATCTGGTTCAGGCGTGAGACCTTGCAGGAGATGATTATCTTGTCTTCGGGGAGGCCCAGTTCCACAGCTGCGGAGGCACTGGAGATGGCGCTTTCGACGAGGGCTTCACGTTCGACCTCGTCGCCGGAGAGAGGGTCGGGTCTGCGGGAGTTTTCGTCCATCTTCCGGGCAAGGATGTCGGGGTCGAGGCTGCCGGCATTTACGCCGATGCGGACGGGCTTATCGAGGTCACGGGCGACTTCGATGAAGGTGGTGAAGTTTTGGTCGTGGCGGGGGCCTCGTCCGACGTTGCCGGGGTTGATTCTGAACTTGGCGAGGGTCCGGGCGCAGTCGGGGTGGGTGCGGAGGAGTCGGTGGCCGATGAAATGGAAGTCGCCTATTAACGGGACGTTGCAACCGATTTCATCGAGGCGTTCACGGATGCGAGGCACGGCAGCCGCGGCGGCATCGTTGTTGACGGTTACACGTACGAGTTCGGAACCGGCGTCGGCGAGAAGCTTGACCTGGGAGACAGTGGCGTCGATGTCGGCGGTGTCCGTGTCGGTCATGGACTGGACGACTATCCGGCTCCCGCCGCCAATGGGAACACCGCCCACGGATATTTGCTTGGTGAGGCGTCGGTTGGTCATGGAGATAGTTTAACAGTCGGGGCTACTGGGCGGTAATGCCGCCGTCCACGACGAGTTCCGAGCCCGTAATGAAAGAGGATTCGTCGGAGGCGAGGAAGAGGATGACGTTGGCGACTTCCTCGGGCTCGCCGAAGCGGCCCATGGGGACCCGGGCGAGATTGTCGGCAAGCTTGTCCGGGAAGTCCATCACCTCGTGCATCATGGGTGCGTTGATGGGGCCCGGGTGGACGGAGTTAGCCCTAACGCCGAGCCTTGCGTTCTGGATGGCGGTTGACTTGGTGAAGATCCGCACCGCGGCCTTGGACGCGCCATAGGATGCGGTATTGGGCCCTGCAACGATGCCGGCAGTGGAGGAGAGGTTGACTATGGACCCGTTCCCGTGGCGCTTCATCTCGGAGAGGACGGCCTTGGTGCCGAGAAAGACGCCCTTGGCATTGACGGCCATGGTGCGGTCCCAGAGGTCTGCGGTCTCGTCCTCTATGCGGTCACGCCTGATGACGCCTGCGTTGTTGACGAGAATGTCGAGCTTGCCGTAGCGGTCTATGGCGAGGGCAACGGCGTCGGCCCAGGCGGACTCGGAGGTGACATCGAGGGGCGTGAAGGTGATTTCACCTCCTGCTTCCCGAACCTCGCTGGCCAGGAGCTGGCCCTCTTCTAGGAGAACGTCACCGACGACAACAGAGGCCCCTTCGGCGGCGAAGCGACGGGCGACGGCGGCGCCGATGCCTCGGGCCCCGCCGGAAATGAGTGCTACCTTTCCTTCAAGCCTCATGATGGTTGCTCCTTGGGTGAGAACCTTTTGCCGTCACTGAACCCCTACTTTATTGCGAGAGACGAGTGTTAGACAACTGCGAGAACTAACTGAGGCCTACCGGGCGTTGATGCCGCCGTCGATGATGAGCTCAGAGCCGGTCATGAAAGAAGACTCGTCGGAGGCGAGGAAGAGGACGGCGCTGGCAATTTCGTCGGGCTGGCCGAGCCTCTCCATGGGGACCATTAATTCGAGCTGTCGCACCTTTTCCGGGAATGGCAGAAATTCCTGAATCAGGGGGGCATTGACGGGCCCCGGGTGTACGGAGTTGGCGCGGACCCCGAATGAAGCGTTCTGAATGGCGGTGGACTTGGTGAAGAGCCGGACGGCGGCCTTGGAGGCGCCGTAGATGGCGGAGTTGGGGCTGGCGATATTGCCGTAAGAGGAGGACATGTTGACTATAGCGCCGTTGCCGTGACGCTTCATTTCGGAGAGGACGGCCTTTGTTCCGAGGAAGACTCCCTTGGCGTTAATCTCCATGATGCGGTCCCAGCTTTCGGGAAGCTCGTTTTCTATTAGTTCACGTATCGTTATTCCGGCGTTGTTGACGAGTATGTCGAGCTTGCCGAATTGGCGGATGGTGAGGGCCACGGCGTCGGCCCAGGAGGACTCGGATGTCACGTCCAGGGGGGTGAAGGTTATCTGTCCGCCCTGCTGACTGAGTTCTTGGGCGAGGGAGTGGCCTTCTTCGGTCAACACGTCGCCGATTACTACGGATGCACCTTCGGAGAGGAAGCGTCGGGCGATGGCGGCGCCGATGCCTCGGGCGCCGCCGGAAATGAGGGCTGATTTGCCTTGGAGTCTCATGCCAGTCAAATGAAGGGTAACTGGATTCATAGCTTTGGTATATGCAGTTGGATCTGCGTGGGCGTACGTGACACCTTTGCTATTCTGAAATCACCCTCACCCTAGCCCTCTCCCGTCAAGGGAGAGGGGACTGGACACCTCGCCTCGGCGCGGTTGCCTCGTTTCACGAGCACGCGTGCCTAGTGAACAAACAGCTATGGCTTGGGGACGGGGATGTGGGTGACGAAGCGGTCGTCGAAGGGGGCGTTGGAGAGGACCTCGGGGCCGTTTTTGGTGATGAGGATCTCTTCTTCCAGCTTGACGCTTTCACGGGCTCCGCGCTTGCTGGCCAGACCTTCGAGGGAAAGAACCATGTTCTCCTGGAGCACCGCATCGTCGTTTCCGTAGCCGCTCCATGACTGGTCGGGCCAGTAGATGCAGGGCCATTCGTCGGACATGCCGTCGCCGTGGGCGATCATAGGGTAGCGCTGGTATTTGTACTCCTCGGGGTACTCGGGGCACTTTTCGGCGATTTCCTGGAAGTGGGCCCCGACCTGGAAATGTTCCAGGGACTCGTAGATGAAGTTGTAGCCGAGCTTGTAGGCTTCCATCTGCTCGTCGTTGGGGGGACCGTCGCCGCAGAGGTAGGTGCGGGAGAAATCTGCGAAGTAGCCCATGGGTCCGGACATGTCGGTGTCGTAACCGACGAGGTCACCGGGGCGGACTATTCGGTCGGTGGATCCCTGACCCCAGGGGTTGGTGTTGCCACCGGCAGAGAGGAGCCGGGCGTCCATGTGCTCGCCGCCGTGCTTGAGGTTGGTGTAGGTCATGACGGCGAAGAGCTCCTGCTCGGTGACGCCGGGCTTGATGGCGTCCCGGACTGCGCAGATGGAGATATCGGCGACGGCGCAGGCCTGGCGGATGAGGGAGACTTCGTCTTCGGTCTTAATGGATCGGGCGCGTTCGAAGGGGATGCGGGCGTCGGCGAGGGGAATCTCGTGATTTCGAAGGGACTCCATGCTGTTGAAGTCGAGCCTGTCAAAGCCCAGCCGCTGTCCAAGAATGCCCTTCTCCTTGAGTACAGACGTGATGCGGTCGCCCCAGAGTCGGGCGGCATCCTCTGCGTACTGACCGGCGGGGAAGAACTCGAACAGGGTACCTTTTTCAAGGGCCCAGGAGCCGTCGTCAGCATATTCGGAGAGCCAGGGGTCACCTTCCTGGGGGACGATGGCGTACTGGCCGAAGGTCCTCATTCCGAAGACTCCAGCATGGCGGTGACCGGTGGCGTAGCGGATGTTGACGGGGTCGAATATGAGGATGCCGCCGAGGTCGGCCTTGGCCATTTCGGCCTGGAGTCGGGCGAGGCGCTCTCTTTTGAGTCGGGCGACGTCTACTCGTTCGTCAAAGTCTACGGTCTCCTGGCCGAGCAGGTCACGATTGGAACCGAAACGCACCATGAGGGCACCTCCGCTAGTTGGTAGGGCAGCAGACGGGGGTGATTATACTACCGGACGTGGTGGAGGGATACGGGGGTGGGGAGGGGCTTCAAGAGAGCAGGTGGCGAGTTGAGTTGCGTGGGCCTCCCCCCCGCTCGACCCTTCGACTCCGTTCAGGATGAGCGGCCCCGCGCTACCCCAGGCAACCACAAGGGATTGCCCCTACAGGGGATGAGGGGTTAGGGGAGGAACTGTTCGCCGCGGATGAGGCGGCCGATGTCGTTGAAACTGATTACAACTATGACGGCGATGAGGAACATGAAGCCCATTAGGTGGACCAGGGCTTCGCGCTTGGGAGCGATGCGGCGGCCGCCGCGAAAGGCCTCGATGATGACGAAGAGGAGTCGGCCACCGTCGAGGGCGGGGATGGGGAGAAGGTTGAAGAGGGCAAGGTTCAGGCTGAGAATGGCGACAAATCCGATAAAGGGGAGGACTCCGGTCCGGGCAACCTCTCCCGTAACCTGGGCGATACCGATGGGCCCGGCAAGGCCCTCCCGCCCTTCGGAGGAGGTGAAGATGTTGCCTATGGATTCCCCGATGGTGGTGACGAACCGGTAGACCTGGACGAAGGACTCGGGGATGACGCTGAGGCTGGGGCTGAAGCGGGTGACTACCTCGCCGCCGGACACGCCGACACCGATGCCCATAGGCCCCTGGTCGGGGGGAGGGTTGGCGCGCGGGATGAGCCTTACGATGACGGGGGTGTTGCCACGGGCCATGAGAAAGGAGACCTCCTGCCCGAGGTTGTCCTGAGTGTAGTCAGTGACGTCCCGGAGGGACTGGATTTCCGTGCCGCCGTAGGGGTCAGCGTCCTCGGACTGGTCCAGGAGCTGCAGGGTTGAACCTTCAAAGGAAAGGTCACTGCGTAGGAAGACGTCTCCGGGGAGCATACCCGCTGCGTAGGCGGGGGAGCCGGGTTCGACGCGGGCGACGATAACCTGGGTGCCGACGACCTCGGGCGGGAAGGTGAAGAAGACTGCGAATAGGACAAGAGTGAGGGCAAGGTTCATGAAAATGCCGGCCAGGAGGATGGTGACTCGGACGCGAATGCTGCGGGTGGCGAGGCTGCGGGGGTCTGTGGGATCTTCCTCGCCGGTTAGCTTTACGTAACCGCCTATGGGGATGGCGTTTATGCTGTAACGGGTCTCACCACGCACCACAGAGGCGATGCGGGGCGGGAAGCCCAGGGCGAACTCCTCGACGCGGACGTTGAAGGCTCGGGCTGCAATGAAATGTCCAAATTCGTGGATGACGATGAGGACGCTGATGACGATGAAGAAGAGGAGGACGGTGGTCATGGGGGCTGGGCGGTCAGCCGGAAGCCATGTCTCGGGCCCAGCGGTCGGCGGCGAGGATGTCCTCGAAGGAAGGTTCGAAGACAGGGTCGTGGCGTTCGAGAACCTTTTCGACGACACGGAAGATGTCGTTGAAACCGATGCGCCGGTCTAGGAAGAGACGGACGGCGACTTCGTCGGCGGCGCTGAGGACAGCGGGGTAGGTGCCGCCCTTTTTGCCAGCTTCGACGGCGAGGGTGAAGCAGGGGTATCGGTTGGTGTCGAGCTCCTGAAAGGTGAGTTCCAGGGTGGACAAAGAGCCCATGCGGGGGGTGTGGCCGTTGTGCCAGCGCTCGGGGTGGGAGAGGGCGTACTGGATGGGGAGCCGCATGTCGGTGGGGCCGATCTGGGCCTTGACGGAGCCGTCGGAGAATTCGACGAAGGAGTGGATGGTGCTCTGGGGATGGACCACGACTTCGATCTTTTCGTAGGGCATGTCAAAGAGCCAGTGGGACTCGATGACCTCGAAGCCCTTGTTCATGAGGGTGGAGGAATCGATAGTGATCTTGTTGCCCATCTTCCAGGTCGGGTGGCGGAGGGCTTCGTCGGGTGTGACGTCCTGGAGCTCGTCGATGGGGCGCTGGCGGAAGGGACCGCCGGATGCGGTGAGAACGAGTCGGGAGACGTCACCCTCGCCCTGGAGACACTGCCAGATGGCGCTGGGCTCGCTGTCGACGGGGATGATTTCCGCTCCCGAGGCTTTGGCTTCCTTGACGACCAGTTCTCCGGCGGAAACGATGACTTCCTTGTTGGAAAGGACGACACGCTTGCCCGCACGCAGGGCGGCGAGAGTAGGTTCGAGGCCGATGCGTCCGAAGGTTGCCATAACGACGATATCAACGTCGGGGTGGGAGGCGATTTCCTCTGGGGAGGACCACTGGGAGGAGTCAGCGATCAAGGCGCGGGTGTCGGGGGAGGGGTCGAGGGAGCAGGCGAAGTCGGGGGAGAACTCCGAAAGCTGCCGGTTGAAGAGAGAGGTGTTACGCCCGGCTGTCAAGCCGATGACCCTAAACCGGTCCGGAAAGGCGCGCACGATGTCCAGGGTCTGGGTGCCAATGGAGCCCGTAGAGCCGAGGACGGCAAGGCCTTTTATCCCGTCAGTCATGCTACGTAATAGTATACAAGGGGTATGGTGAATACAACGCTGTCGAGGCGGTCCAGGACGCCGCCGTGACCCGGGAGGAGCCTGCCGGACTCCTTGGCGCCTACTCTGCGTTTGAGGTAGGACTCGGCGAGGTCTCCGGCCATCGATACGAGGGCCACTATGGCGGATAGAGCGGCGATGGGAGCGAGGGCGCCGGGGAGGTCCATAACGTAGTGGGCGAGGGTGCCCAAAATGACGGCGGCGGCGACTCCACCCCCAGCACCTTCCATGGTCTTGTTGGGGCTGATGCGGGGGGCGAGTTTGCGCTGCCCAACGGCTTTGCCGATGAAGTAGGCACCGGCGTCGGCGGCGAAGACGGTTACGAGGGTGTAGAAGACCCAGTCCCGACCCTGGGAGAGGTCCCGGAGAAGGACGAAGTGAGCGAGGGGCCAGGCGATCAGGAAGGCTCCGAGACCGCCCCACATTACGGGGCCAACGAAGCTCAAGGGTTGACGCTGTTTCAGGTAGAGGATGCCTAGGCAGAGGGCGACGGATGCGGCGGCGAGCACGGGGAGGACTACTGCGTCGAAGAATATGACGCCTACCAAGAAGATGGCAGATAAGAAAAGGCCAGCCAGGGTTGCAGGAGATATCCAGCGCTTCCCGATTAGGAAATAGAACTCCAGGGCCGCAGCTATTGCGACGATGGCCACAGCGATGGAGACCAGGGGGTCGCCGAGCCAGACTACGGCAAACAGGACCGGGAGGCCGACGGCAGCGGTGAGGATGCGGAGGAGGAGGTTGGAGGGGCGTTTAGGATTGCGTTCACCCTCACCTTGACCCTCTCCCGCCAAGGGAGAGGGAACGGAGGGGTCAGGAGTCGATGCCACCGAACCGTCTTTGGCGCTGGGAGTAGGCCTGCAGGGAGTTGCGGACCTCTTCCTGGTCGAACTCGGGCCAGGCTTTGGGGGTGAAATAGTATTCGCTGTAGGCCGACTGCCAGATGAGGAAGTTGCTGAGGCGCATTTCGCCGGCGGTGCGGATTATGAGGTCGGGGTCGGGGATGTTCCGGGTGTAGAGGTAGTCGGAAACGAGCCGTTCGTCGACGGAGGTCGGGTCTATGCCGTCCCGGAGCATTTGCCTGATGGCGGTGAGGATCTCTGCGCGGCCGCCGTAGTCGAAGGCGATGCAGACGGTCATGTTGGTGTTGCTGCCGGTGAGGTCTACGGCTTCGCGGATGGAGGTCTGCAGGTCGGGAGAGAGACGGTCTATGCGGCCGATGTGGACCAGGCGGACGCCTCTTTCGTGGAAGTACTGGGTCTCGTCCCTGATGGCGGCGGCGAGGAATTCGAGGAGGCCCTGGACCTCTTCCGGGGGTCGGGCCCAGTTCTCCGTAGAGAAGGCATAAAGGGTGAGATACTCGACGCCGTGCTTTGCGAAATCCTCGATGACGGGGCGGATGTTGGATATGCCGGCGCTGTGGCCCTTGAGTCGGGGCAGGTTACGCCGCTGGGCCCACCTGCCGTTGCCGTCCATGATAATGGCGACGTGCCGGGGGACGGGGGAGGTCTGGGGGTCTACCAATGGTATAGGGCTAACGGCGGGGTGTTCCAAAAGGGTCCTCTGGGGCTCGCTTCCACGAACGGACAGGGTGCAATGAAGCCTGAGAGCGGTAAGCGGGCTACCCTTCCATCAACTCCTGCTCCTTGGCCTCGCCGAGTTCGGAGATCTTCTTTATGAAGGAGTCGGTGAGCTTTTGGATCTGGTCGGTGGCGCGGCGCTCCTCGTCCTCGGAGATGTCCTTGGCTTTCTTCATAGAACGGGCCTGCTCCACCGACTCCCTGCGGGCATTGCGTACGCTGACGCGGCCTTCTTCGACTCGCCGGCTTACCAGCTTCGCCAATTCCCGGCGGCGCTCATCGGTAAGGGGTGGGATGGGGATCCGGATGATGGCACCATCGGAGGCGGGGTTGAGGCCGAGGTCGGCCTGGAGGATGGACTTCTCGACGGCTGGTATAGAGCTCTTGTCCCAAGGCTGGACGGTGAGGAGTCGGGCGTCGGGGACTGCGATGGAAGCCAGCTGGTTGAGGGGGGTGGAGGCGCCGTAATAGTCGATGAGGAGGTTTTCGATGAGGCCGGGGCTGGCCCGGCCGGTCCTGACGGAGGCAAGGCTTCTTACAAGGGCGTCGACGGAGTCCTCCATCTTGAGCTCGGTTTCGGTAAGGAGATCATCGGTTTCCGGCATTGCAAAGACCCTCCGGTCGGGAGGTGGTGGGGGCAAGTGTAATATCGGGAGGGGGCGGGGGCAAGGGGAGGGGGTGTTCAGGAGATGAGGGTGCCGACGTGTTCGCCGCGGAGGATGCGGTCCAGGGAGTCGGGGGACTGGAAGTTGAAGACTATGATGGGGATCTGGTTGTCGAGGCATAGGGAGAGGGCGGTGCTGTCCATGACGCCGAGGCGGAGATTAAGGGCCTCCAGATACTTGAGGTTGGGGAGTTTCCTGGCGTCGGGGTGGGACTTAGGGTCGGCTTCGTATACGCCATCGACGCCGTTCTTGGCCATGAGGACAACGTCGGCTGCGATTTCGACGGCGCGCAGGGCGGCGGTGGTGTCGGTGGTGAGGTAGGGGTTGCCGGTGCCTGCGGCGAAGATGACGACGCGACCCTTTTCAAGGTGACGCATGGCCCGGCGCCGGATGTAGGGCTCGGCGACTGACTGGATGGGCAGAGCGGTCTGGACGCGGGTGTCGATGCCCTGCTTTTCCAAAGCGTCCTGCATGACGAGGGAGTTGATGACGGTGGCGAGCATACCGGCGTAGTCTGCGGTGGCGCGGTCCATGCCGTTGGATGCGGCCTCTGCGCCGCGCCAGATATTGCCGCCGCCTACGACCATAGCGATCTGGCAGTCGGTGCTCTTGGCTTCTTTTATCTGGCGTGCGACGAGGGCAACGGTCTCGTCGTCGATGCCAAAACCCCGATTGCCTGACAGGGCCTCGCCGCTAATCTTGATGAGGAGGCGGCGGTACTTGGGGTTGGCGGCAGGGGTCACTTACCGATCTCGAACCTGGTGAAGCGACGAACCTGGATATTCTCGCGGAGCTGGCCGATGGACTCGTTGACGAGGTCCTGGATGGACTTGGAGGGGTCCTTGATGAAGGCCTGGGAGAGAAGGGCGACTTCCTCGGCGGGGCGGGGGTAGTCCTCCGGGACATCATCGGCGCGGACGTAGACGGGTTCCATGGCAGCGACCTGCATGGCGAGGTCATGGGCGAGGGCCTTGAACTGGTCGGTCCTGGCAACGAAGTCGGTCTCGCAGTTGACCTCAATCATTGCGCCGAGGCGACCGCCGGAGTGGACATAGAAGTCGACTACGCCCTGGTCGGCGGCCCGGCCGGCCTTCTTGGAGGCGAGGGCGAGACCCTTCTGGGCGAGGAGCTTTTCGGCCTCTTCGATTACGCCGCCGGCGGCTTCAAGGGCGCGCTTACAGTCCATGATGCCTGCGCCTGAGCGGTCTCGGAGTTCTTTGATGGAATCGGTAGTTACTGGCATTGGTTATTCCTGGGCGGGTCCGGGCGCTTGCTCTTCTTCGGGTCCGGGTGTGAAGGTCTCGGAGGCCTCTTCTTCGGGCTCGACCATGGCCTCCTCGTAGGCCTTCTGCTGCTCTTCGGCGAGGCGCTGTCGGAGCTCGACGCCTTCGAGGACGGCGTCGGAGATCTTGCCGCTGATGAGCTTGATGGAGCGGATGGCGTCGTCGTTTCCGGGGATGGGGTGATCGATGAGGTTGGGGTCGCAATCGGTATCAACGATGGCAACGAGGGGTACGTCGACGCGCTGGGACTCCTTGACGGCAATGTCTTCCTTGCCGGGGTCGACGATGAAAACGGCGTCGGGGAGCTTGGTCATCTCCTTGATGCCGCCGAGGAGGCGGTTCATACGGACGATTTTCTCCTCGAGCTTCTGGGCTTCTTTCTTGGGGAGGGTCTCGAAAACGCCCTTCTCCTTCTGGTCTTCGAGGCGTACAAGGTGGTCGATCCGGGACTGGATTGTGCCGAAGTTGGTGAGGGTGCCGCCGAGCCATCGGATATTGACGTAGTGCATGCCGCAGCGGGTGGCTGCATCCTGGATTACGTCCTGGGCCTGTTTCTTGGTGCCGACGAAGAGGACCTCGCCACCCTCCATGACGAGGGAGCGGACGAAGTCACAGGCCTCGTTGAGCTTGGTGATGGTCTGCTGAAGGTCGACGATGTGGATGCCGTTGCGCTGGGTGAAGATGTAGCGCTTCATCTTGGGGTGCCAGCGTCGGGTCTGGTGTCCGAAGTGGACACCCGATTCGAGGAGGAGCTTCATTGTGACGGGTTCAGGAAGTTGCTCTTCCTGGGTTTCGACCACAGGCGCTTCAGCGGCGGGTTGGGGTTCCGTTACGGTCTCTTGTACCATGCTTTAGTTGCTCTATTCCTTCCTGCATAGCCTGAAAATGGGCGCGAGGGAGTATAGCACAGGGCAATAATTGGGGACAATTGGATGGGGGTGGGGCGCCCAGGGAGTGATGGGGCGTTTGATTGAAGATTGATTGAACATTGATTGAACTCGTAGCTGTTTTGATTGAACGACGCCTAAAGGGATTTCTGGGGATTTCGCGTGGCGCAGGGGAGGCCCCCAGCCCCACAGGAGAACCCTCACCCCCTTGATCCCCCTCTCCCTTAGGGCCTTTAAGGGAGAGGGGGAGGAAAAAACAGAGGCATACGCCCGCACCCGGGTGCGGGCGTATGCCTCTAGTTTGGTACTGGTGGAAAGGGAGGGGATGGCGTGAGTTGCGAGATCGCAGGTGATTGTTCCGGAGGGATGAGTTCCCCTGCCTTCGCAGGGGCAGGCTCTGCCCTCCGCAGGAATGACGGAGGAGGAGGGGGTGGGAATAACTGGCGAGACGTGACAGTCGGGTGTGTGCCACCCCCCGCTCGTACTTCGAGAGCCTCAGCACGAGCGGCCCAGCCCCAGGGATGGATTCCCGATCGGGGTCGGGAATGACGGGAAGAGGGGTGTAGGCGATGGAAGGACCATGACCAGGGCGCAGGGGCCGGGGGCCAGGCTGCGCCAGATCCGCAAGTCGGCAAGGCTAGAGGGAAGCCCCGACCTGTCCGTATGCGGGAGGCGCTCTACCATTCGGAGGGATGGGAGCGCGAACTCTCTGCCGTCTCTGGGTGAACAGGGGTCTCCGAGGGGAAAGACGGGGGAGTCCTGAAAGGGGTATGAACCCCAGACGCTCTCGACCCTTCGGAGGGGGTCGGGCGTATCCTCCTTCCCGTCGCCGTGGTATGGGGGAGTTCCGAAGGAAGCGACGGGGGAGTCGAGCCGGGGCGCGATGGCCTCCGGGGACCCGAGGGTGTCGGGTCGTCCCCCTGGCCTGTAGCCGGGGGTGAGTACGCCATTAAGGGGGCGCAGACGCGGGAGGGACCCAGGAGATGGGTATGCCGCGTGTAGTCGATGGACCTTCCATCGCCTGGTAGGAAAGGATGAGGGGCTGAGGCGCGTGTCGTAGGCCGGGCGGTTGCGCAGGGCCCGGGTGCGACGAGAGCTGATCAGGCTGTTGCGTCTCATAAGACTCCTTGTTCCTTTCCTGTGATGGGCCCCGAGGTACGAGGTCGGTGGCCTGATGAGTAGTATAGCACGGGGGTTCAGGTAGGGCAAATGTACAACTGCGGAGGGGGATGCCCCTCGGCCCCACAGGGGAACCCTCACCCCCTTGATCCCCTTCTCCCTTAGGGCCTTTAAGGGAGAGGGGGAGAGAAGAACAGAGGGCCACGGGGGTGCGCAGCACCCCCGTGGCCCTCTAGTTCAGTACTGGGGAGAGGAAGGGAGAAGGAGGTAAAGGGCGTGAGTGGGCAAATCCTAGATTCCTCGCGGGGCATCGGAATGACAGTGAGGGGTGTGGCTGGCCGAAGACTGAGGTGGCGTATTTGTGGGGCGAGGGGCCCCCTGCTCGACCCCCTGCCTTCGCAGGGGCAGGCTCTTCGAGTGACCTCAGGGTGAACGGCCCAGCACCTGGGGAGGGGATCACCCTCACCCCGACCCTCTCCCCTCGAGGGAGACGGGGTAGGACTCCCTTCCACTCCTCGGGATGGATTCCGGCTCGGGGGTAGGGATGATGGTAGTGCATAGGGCTTGGGGAAGGTGGGATGCCAAGGCTGGTTTGACCGGGTAGAGGGGGGAGTATAGAATCGGGCGCGGAGGTCACGGGCGGCGGTGTTAGCGCCCGGGGCTTCGCAATCTCAGTGGATTTCCCGTAAAGGAGTTTTGCTATGGCAGCTACCCAGACCCCGACCGCCGGTGAACTGAAGGAGATGGCCCTTAACTATTTCTGGCCGCATTCCCAGCAGGTAGCGGACTTCGAGAAGGAGGACGGGCTCCACGTGATGGCAGACGGGGAGGGGTGCTGGGTGGAGGACACGGAGGGCAGGAAGTACATAGATGTGCTTTCAGGGATGTGGCTGAAGAACATCGGATACGGGCGGAAGGAGATTGCGGAGGCGGTCTACCAGCAGATGCAGACCATCACGTATTCGCCGGAGAACACCACGAACGTGCCTGCGCTGCAGCTGTCCAAGAGGCTGGCGGGCCTGTCCCGGGACAAGGAGTCTCGGGCTTTCCTGGTGAGCGGGGGGTCGGAGGCAGTGGAGTCGGCGTTGAAGATGGCGAAGGCGTACCACAAGAACCGGGGGGAGGCGGGTCGGTACAAGGTCATCAGCCGGCAGAACTCATATCACGGGGCGACGTTTGCATTGATGAGCCTGGGAGGATATCCAGGGACGAGCGGGTTCGGGCCCCTGGTGCCGGGCAACATTCACGTGCCTACGCCGGACCACTACGGAAGCCAATCCGGTATCGGCGACGTGGAGAGCGCGAAGGAAATCGAGCGGGCGATATTGCATGAGGGGCCGGAAACGGTGGCGGCAGTAATCGGTGAGCCGATTTCCACGTCCAAGATGGCAGTACCGCATCCCGAATACTGGCCGACGGTCAGAGAGATATGCGACAAGTACGGCGTGCTGCTGATAGTGGACGAGGTGATCACGGGATTCGGGCGGACGGGGAAGATGTTCGCCTCCGAGCACTGGGACCTGCAGCCCGACATAATGACAATGGCGAAGGGGCTTTCGAGCGGGTACCTGCCGATCGGGGCGGCGGTGGCGAGGAAGTCGGTGGCGGACGAATTCATAGGCGGGGAGGACAAGACGTTCAAGCACCTGTTCACGTTTGGAGGGAACCCGGTTTCCTGTGCGGCGTCCATGGCCAACCTGGACATCCTGGAGAACGAGGGTCTGATAGAAAACTCTGCTGCGATGGGGACGTACCTACACGAGCAGCTGCAGACGCTGTACGAGCACCCAATCGTCGGGGAGGTGCGGGGCGGTCTAGGGCTACTGGCGGGGGTGGAGATAGTAAAGGACCGGGACACGAAGGAGAAGTTCGCCGAGGACTCGGGGCTGGGGCAGCTGCTGACCGAGGGATTCCTGAAACACCAGATCCTGACTCGCCAGCGGGGCAACCTGATATTCCTGAGTCCACCCCTGTGCATAACGAAGGATGAGGTCGACTTCATAGTAAGCAACCTGAGCGAGATCCTGGGCGAGGTTAGCGAGAAGCTAGCCTAGTCCTTGGTTTCCGGGATGAAGTACGGGATTACGCTCAAGGAGAGCGGGGGTGATGCCGCGGCGCAGGCGAAGGAGGCGGAGGAGCTGGGCTTCGACACGCTTTGGGCGGGGGAGCACGTGGTCTGGCGTCACCCGATCCACGACAGCCTGATGCAGATGGCCGCGGCTGCGGCGGTGACAGAACGCATCAGGCTGGGCACGGCGATCGTGCTGATCCCACTAAAGCACCCGATTCTAATGTGCAAGGCGGTGACGACCCTGGACCACGTTTCGGGAGGCAGGGTGGATTTCGGGGTCGGGATTGGGGGGGAGTACCCGAAGGAGTTCGAGGCGATGGGGGTACCGGTGAACGAGCGCGGGCCCCGGGCGAACGAAATCCTGCGGTTGATGAAGAGGCTTTGGACCGAGGAATCGGTGACGTTTTCGGGTCGGTTCTACGAGATGGAAGACATTGGCCTGGAGCCGCACCCGGTGCAGAAGCCACATCCGCCAATCTACGTGGGCGGGAGAAGGAAGTCGGTGCGGAGAACGGGGTTGTACGGGGACGGGTGGATCCCTTACATGTACTCGCCGGAACTGTTCAGGGAGGGGTGGACGCAGATCGTGGAGATTGCGGAGGGGGCGGGTCGGGACCCGGGGGGGATAGACCCGACGGTGTGGGTTCCGATTTGCATAGACGAGAGCTATGACGAGGCGGCGCGGATGTCTGCGCAGGCGTTGGGGGGAGACTACGGGCAGTCCTTCGAAGAGATCGTGCGGAAGTATGCACTTCTGGGGACTCCGGAGCAGATCGTGGAGAGGATGGGTGAGTACCGGGAGGCGGGGGTGGAGCATTTCATCTTCAGCCCCTCGGGGCCGGAAGAGGTGACGGCGGAGATGCCGGGGCGGATTGCGCGGGAGGTAATTCCGCTGCTTGGTCGGGCGTAAGGGGCCCCCGCCCCCAGCGGAACCCTCACCCCCTTGATCCCCCTCTCCCTTAGGGCCTTTAAGGGAGAGGGGGAGAGAAGCATAGGGGCCTGCCTATGCGTTTTACGCATAGGCAGGCCCCTAATGCAGTACTAAGGGGAAGGGGAGGGTGGCTGGCGCTGGTTTCGGATGAAGGGGAAGAAAAGGATGGCTGGCCCTGATGCAACACCAGAGGGAAGGAAAGAATTCAGGAGATGTTGTAGAGGCGGGCGCAGTTATCCCAGAGGATTTCTCGCTGGCTGGACTCGGGGACGCCATCGAGGGAGAGGAAGGTCTCGATGGCGTGGGGGTAGGCGGAGTCGTTGTGAGGCCAGTCGGTGGAGATGACGAGGTTCCTGGACCCGATGGCCTGGATGGTGTACTTGACGAGGGCTTCGTCGGGGTCTACGGATACGAAGCAGCGTTCCTGGAAGTACTCACTCGGGGGGCGGGTGAGGCCGAAGCGCTCCTTGTCACCCATCATCTCTTCGTGCTCGTCCAGGCAGTAGAGCCACCAGGGGACCCAGCTGCTGTGACCTTCCAGGAAAGCGGCCTTGAGGGTCGGGTTTTTCTGGAGAACTCCGCCTGAGAGCATGTTGCCGAGGGTACACATCAGCTCGACGGGGTGGGCGACGGAATGGCCGAGGGCGTGGTTGTCCATGTAGCGTCGGGCGAGGTGGTCCTGGTAGGCCATCTGGATGCCGTGGAAGGAGACCGGGACGCCGAGGGACTGGGCGGCGTTCCAGAAGGGGTCATAGTAGGGGTCGTACCAGGGAAGTTGGCGGACGGGGTTGCTGGGCAGGACGAGGGTCACGGCGCCGAGGTTGTTGACGGCGAACTCGGCTTCCTGGATGGCGAGGTTGACGTCGTGCATGGGGACGAGGGCGCCGAGCTTGAGGATTGAAGGGTCGGCGTCGCAGTAGTCCCGGAGCCAGCGGTTGAAGCCACGGCAGATTGCCGCTGCGAGAGCGGGGTCAATGTCGTCGATACCGATGACATGGGCACCCATTGTACGGAAACAGATGGCTACATCGAGGCCTTCGGTTTCAACGGCTTTTAGCATGTGCCCGGGGAGGGAGCCCTCCTCAGCTTCTGCGCCGAGGCTGCCGGAAATGTGCTTGTCGGGCTGGTATATGCCTTCTTTTTCGGCTTTCTGCTGGGCGATTTCGTTGCGGATGTCGAGGCCGCGCTGGCGCTCGGGGAGGTCGATGAAGGCGGGGAGGGGTCTGCCGTTGCAGTGCCAGGTCTCGCCTCCGCCGTTCATGGACATCTTGCGAGGGGCGAGGTCTTTGAAGGCGGGGTCGATGTAGCCGGTCCACAGGTCCGGGGGTTCGGAGACGTGGATGTCGCTGTCCATGACTTTGAAGCCGTTGTTCATGGTTAAGCTCCCAAGAGTGAGAAACGGACGGGTCTAGAAATTGTGAATCCTGGCAACGGTGCCGCCGAGGATATTAGAGCGGTCTTCCTCGGAGAGGAAGGGGCAGTGGGCTCGGTACTGGTCGAAGCACTGGCGGTAGTTCCAGAACCGCAGGACCATAGGTATATCGGTGCCGACTATGACTCGGTCGGAGCCGATGCGGTTGATGATTTCTTCGATGGTGGGCTCGACATTTCTGAAGGGGTACTGCCAGATGCCGCCAAGCTGGATGGGGAAGAGGAGCTGGAGGTTGCACTTGTCGGACTCGAAGACCCGCCACACGTCTTCGGGGAGGACCAGGCGGTCACCCTGGCGGAAGTTACCCCAGGAGAGGCCGTGGGTGAGGACGACTGAGGTGTCGGGGTAGTCTTGCATCCATTCGTATACGGTGTCTAGCTCCTGGAGGTAACTCGCGGTGCCTGATTGTGCGAAGGCCTGACCGGCCTTTGGCTGGACGGTGAAATAGACGGGGAGTCCCAGGGCGGCAATGCCTTGCCAGAATTCGCTCATTGGACCAGCATTCCAGCTTTCGGCGAAGCCGCCGACAGAGTAGGGTCGGGTGAAGAATTGGTAGCCGCAAACCCCTCCGGCGTTCAGCCAGTGCTCTACTTCCCGAAGGGCGGCGGCGGGGTCCGAGGGTATGCCGGTTTCGGGGACATGGACGAGGCTCTTGATGCGGTCGGGGTGGCGGGCGGCGGCCTCGGAGTGGAACTTGTTGTTGCGGCCAAGGTGGGAGGCGTTGTGGAGGATGGCGATGTCGACGCGTGCGTAGTCCATTTCGGCGATGAGGCGGTCGGCGGGCATTTCGAGGTTGTTGAGGAGGGGCGGGAGGTACTGCTTGGTGTAGGTCTCGCCCCGGTATGTCCAGGTGAGCCGGTCCTTGTCCCGACCCCAGGCGACGTCGTGGAGGTCGCCGGAGTCGGGGTCGGCGAGGACGGAGTTGTCGGCGAAGGCGCGGTCGCGGACTCGCCAGACGGGCTGGTGGTGGATGGACAGCTCCGTTTGGACTGCCCGCATTTTCTGGTCGAGGGTCGGGTACCCGGCCGGGGAGTCCATGGGCTCGAAGATGTAGGCGTGGCCGTCGATTAGCATGATCAACCGTCCTAAATTTAACGCGTTGCTGCCCCTTCGGAGGGGACATTATACTTGACCGACACTTCCCCCCGACATGGAAGGCTGATGAGCAGAATACTTGACGGGATTCGGGTCCTGGAGATAGCGAACTGGCTGGCGGCGCCGGCAGCCGGGGCCCTGCTGTGCGACCTGGGGGCCGAGGTGATCAAGGTCGAGCCGCACAGGGGGGACCCGTGGCGCGGGTACAAGCAGACCGACCCGGAAAACTACGCGTTCGAGCAGGACAACCGGGGAAAGAGGAGCATTGCGCTGGACCTGAGGAAGCAAGGGTCTCGGGAGATAGTGCACAAGATTGCCGAGAGCGCGGATGTGTTCGTGACGAACCTGCTGCCAAGGCGCCGGGAAAGGTTCGGGGTGACTTACGACGATCTGAAGGCTCTCAACTCGCGCCTTATATACATATCCTTTACGGGGTATGGGGAGAAGGGGCCGATGTACGACAGGCTGGGGATGGACTTCGGGGCGTTCTGGTCAAGGTCGGGGATTATGAATCTGATGGGCTGGCCGGATGAGCCGCCAATACTACAAAGGGGCGGTATGGGCGACCACTCAACGTCACTGGGGCTGCTGGCGGGTGTGCTGGGAGCCCTGTATCACAGGGAGCGCACGGGGGAAGGACAGGAGCTGTGGGGGTCGCTATTTGCGACGGGCCTTTGGGTTATCGGGACGGACCTGCAGAGGACGCTGGTGAACGGTCAGGATGCGAAACGAAGGCCGTACCGAAACGAGAACGAGAGCCCGATAACGAACTGGTACAAGGCAAAGGACGGCAAGTGGCTGATCCTGGAGAACCCGAACCCCGATCCCTACTGGAAGAGGGCGTGTCGGGCGCTGGGGCTGGGGGATTTGGAGCATGTGGAGAAATATTCCACGGTGGAGGGGCTGCTGGAGGACTGCGTGGAGCTGAATGCGCTGTTTGACAAGATATTCGCGACGAAGACCCGGGACGAGTGGGCGCCGCTGTTGACGAAACACGAGGTGATATGGGCGCCGATCCAGAATATGCTAGAGGCCGCGGAGGACCCGCAGGCGGAGGCGATCGGGGTATACGAGAGGGTGGAGCACCCGGAGTACGGGGAGTACAGGGTGATCAATTTTCCGGTGAAGTTCGGGGTTACGGAGAACGGGGCCCGGGGGCCGGCGCCCCTGGTCGGGCAGCACACGGAAGAGGTGCTGCTGGAGTACGGGTATTCGTGGGGGGAGATTGAGGGGTTGAAGGGTGAGGGGGTTATTCCGTAGGGGGTTGGGGTGTGTTACCCATGTGTCCGAACGTTGGGCTGAGAGGGTCACGGAGGTTGTTGGTGTGGGTTTGAGGGGTGTTCGGTGAGAGGGGCGCTTGAGATTCCTCGCGGGGCCTCGGAATGACATGTAAGTTGGTGTCGGGCTAGGCGAGGCTGAGGCTTTGGGAGTTGTGGGCCTTTAGTTCAGTACTTGGGGGAAGGATGGGTTCCGGCTTGGGAGCCGGAATTACGAGGATGTCTACAGGAGGGCGGAGGCTTGGCCGACGATGACTTTCTTGTTGTTCTGGTCTTCGGCCCAGATGTTGAGGTGGACGGTGGAGTCTTCGATCTTGGAGACTTCGGCGTGGTAGGTCAGGGTGTCACCGTACCAGACGGGGGCGATGAACTTGGTGGTTAAGGTGCCGCCTTCGATCCAGCCCCTGGGGTCGGGAAGCCAACGGGAGACAAGAACGGAGAAGAAGGCCTCGGTGAGGACGCCCTGGGCGATGGGCTCCTGGTACATGGTCTGGGCGGCGGCCTCACGGTCGGCGTGGAAGCTGGCCTTCCAGTCGCTGCGGGCGGCGATTCTTTCGAAGAGTTCTTCGTAGGCGATGACCATCTCCTCGGTGATGGTGCGGGTGAGGGTGGGGAGGTGGTCGCCTTTGTTGATTGCCTGCGATGGGGCTTGGGTCACGGGAGTCTCCTCGGGGCTAGGGGTTGGGGGCTGCGGTGGCTTCGCTGGGCCAGACGCTGGCGTGGTATTTCTCGGCGATGAGGGCGCCGTCCTGGTTGCGGCTCTCGATCTGGAAGGCAAGGTACTGGTGGTCCCGTTTCACCCACTTGTCAACGATCTTCATGTTGCTGGTGATGGTGTCGCCGGGGTAGACGGGTGCGATGAACTTGAAGCCGGAGCGGGAGTGGAAGGACTCGCCGGGGCGCAGGTAGCCGGCGCTGTCCATGATGGCGATGAAGTGGGCGTAGCAGTTCATAAGTACCGGGATTGAAACGATGTCGGCGTAGCCGGACTCTTTGGCGGCGGTCGGGTCACGGAAGACGGGGAGGTCTTCTTCGAGGAGGTTGGCGAGGCGATCCATGAGGTCTCGGGTAACGTGGAAGACGTAGGGGGTGAATTCGAAGCCGATTTGGGCGTCTTCGTAGGTGAGGTGGGTTTTGGGGGCTGGGTTATTCATGGCTGGTTACTTCGGGGAATAGGCGCTGTGCGGACTTTTGCCCGGATCAACCTCACCCTCACCCGTCAGGAGGGCTTTGCTCAACTGGTCTTTCGGTACCCGAATCACCCTCACCCTAACCCTCTCCCCTCAAGGGAGAGGGGACTTGCCCCCTCCCCTCCACCCCAGTCGGTTTAGCCGCCGGCTATGGCGTTGAGGAAGTGGACTTCGCTGTTCGGCTGGACCTTTTCGAGGGCGCCGAGCTGGGAGACCTCGCCGTCCACGGCGACGGAGAAGAGGGCTTTCAGGCGGCCGTTCTCCATGAGTCGGTCTTGCATGCCGGGAAACATCTCGTCGAGATTCTTGACTATTTGTCGGACGGTGGCGCCTTCGATTTCGACGCGGTCTACTCCACCGGATAGGGTGCGCATGAGGGAAGGGATAAAGACCGTGGCCATGGACCTAGCTCGCAGAGTTGCCGTTGCCAAGGGCGGCCAATACTGCGGGGGGATTCATGGGAAGGTTTTCCATGCGGACGCCCATAGCGTCGTAGATGGCGTTGGCGATGGCCGCGGGAGGCGAGACGATGCTGACCTCTCCGACGCCCCTTACGCCGTAAGGATGGCCGGGGTTGGCCACTTCGACGATGACGGTGTCGATCATGGGGAGGTCGAGGGATGTGGGCATGCGGTAATCAAGGAGGGTGAAGTTGTCCATGCCGCCCTCGGGGTTCATGTAGTACTCCTCGTTGAGGCCCCAGCCGATGCCCTGGACGCTGCCGCCCTGCATCTGACCTTCGACGTAGGAGGGGTGAACGGCCTTGCCGACGTCCTGGATGCAGGTGAAGCGCAGGACGGTGACCTTGCCGGTCTCGGGGTCGACTTCGACGTCGGCGATGGCGCCGGCGAAGGATACGCCGACACCCTTGGGGTCGACGGTGGACTTACCGACTACGCCTCCACCGGTGTCGTTCATCTGTCGGGCGAGGTCCTTGAAGGTTGTTGAGAGCTCGGGGTCTGACTTGGACTTGAAGACGCTCTTGTTGAACTCCACGTCGTCGGGGTCAATGTCCCAGATACGGGCGGCCCGTTTGATCATTTCGTCCCGGACGTCTACGGCGGCCTCGTGGGCAGCCCATCCGGTGGCGAAGGACGTGCGGCTGCCGCCGGTAACGTCGGTGTAGCCGATGGAGTCGGTGTCTACGACGGTGGGGTTGACGTCCTCGGCGGGGATGCCCAGGACCTCGGCGGCTTGCATGGCGAGGGATGCACGGGTGCCACCGATGTCGGTGGAGCCTGTGAGGAGGTTGATGGTGCCGTCATAGTTGACGCTGATGGAGCAAGCGGACCTCCACCCGATGTTCATCCAGAATCCGACGGCGACGCCGCGCCCGCGATTGGACCCTTCCAGGCTGGAGTTGTAGTGGGGGTGGGACTTCATGGCGTCTATGACTTCGGTGCTACCGATTACGCCGAAGGCAGTACCGTCTGCGCGTCGGGTGCCTTCCCTGGATGAGTTAAGGGCACGGAAGTCCAGGGGGGCCATACCCACCTTTTCGGCGAGGATGTCTACCACGGTCTCGGAGGCGAATGCGGCATTAGTTGCGCCCGGGGCCCGGTAGGCGGCGGTCTTGGGCTTGTTAACGACGACATCGTAGCCATCGATGACTATATTGGGGATGTCATAGCAGGCGAATACACAGGTGGCACCGGCGCCGACGGGGGAGCCGGGGAATGCACCGGCCTCGTAGGCGAGGTGGGCCTGAGCGGCGACAAGCTTTCCATCCCTGGTGGCGCCCATCTTAATCTTGATGTGGGAGCCGGGGGTCGGGCCTGTGCCTTCGAAGACTTCCTTGCGGGACATCTGCATCTTGACGGGTCGGCCGGTCTTTTTGGAGAGGAGGGCGGCCACGGGTTCAAGGTAGACGGGAATCTTGCCACCGAACCCACCACCGATCTCCATGGGGGTCACCCGAATCTTGGAAACGGGGAGGTCCAGGATCTGAGACAGGGAAGTCCTGACAGGGAATGCACCCTGGGTACTGGTCCAGACGTGGAGTCGACCGTCCTGGTTCCAGAAGGCGGTACCGTTCTGGGGCTCTATGTACCCCTGGTGGACGGTAGCGGTGTCGAACTCCTTCTCGACGATGAAATCGGCGTTTGCGAAGCCTTCGGAGATGTCTCCGAGGACCTGCTGGAAGTGGGTTGCGACATTGCTGGGGTCCTTGCCAAGCTCGCCGGACTCATCGGTGCGCATTTCGTCGTGGAGGATTGGGGCGTCGGGGGCCATGCCCTGGGGGGCGCTGGTCACGGGTGGAAGGACTTCGTAATCAATGTGGATGAGGGCAAGGGCCTCTTCGGCGACGTGGTCATTGACGGCGGCGACGCCGACTACAGCCTGGCCGACGTAGAGAGCCTTGTCACCGGCTAGGACGTTGTTGCGCTGGTAGCGCCTGGTGGGTTTGTCGGAGCCGGCGCTGGGGAAATCGGCGGAAGTTACGATGGCGCGGACGCCTTCGAGGGCCTCGGCGCGGGAGGTGTCAATGGACTTGATGCGGGCGTGGGCGTAGGGGCTGCGCAAGACCTTGCCGAAGAGGAGGTCGGATGCCTTGTAGTCGGCGCCGTATCGGGCGCGCCCAGTGACCTTGTCGGCGCCATCGTGACGAATGGGCCGGGTGCCGACAACATCGAATTCCTGGTTTACGAGAACGACGTTGGAGTCGGTGCCCTGCCTGGTTGTCAACTCTTGACCTCCTGCATCTTCTGGGCGGCGTCCATCACGGCCCGGACGATCTTGTCATAACCGGTGCAGCGGCAGAGGTTGTTGGCGAGCCAGAAGCGGATGCGGTCCTCGGAGGGGTCGGGTTCCCGTTCGAGGAGGGCCTTGGCTGCGACGATGAATCCGGGGGTGCATATGCCGCACTGGAGGGCGGCGTTTTCGAGGAAGGCCTGCTGGATGGGGTGCAGGTCGTTGCCTTCGGCGACGCCTTCAATGGTCTCGATGTTGCTGCCTTCGGCCTCGACGCCGAGGACCAAGCAGGACGTGACAATTCGGCCGTCCATGTTGACGGTGCAGGCGCCACAGTTGCCGTCATTGCAGCCTTCCTTGGAGCCGGTGAGGCCGATTACGTCTCGGAGGCTTTCGAGGAGGCTTTGTCGGGGCTCGCAGAGGAACTCGACGTTTTCGCCGTTGATGGTTGTCTGTACGTAAGTTTTCCTAGGCATCTAAGACGCCTCCTTGGCCCGCTCGATGGCGGTGTTTAGTGCTCGTCGGGTCAGAACTTCGCAGAGGTGGGTGCGGAACTCGATGGTGCCTCTCATGTCTGTGATGGGTTTTGCGGCGGCCTGGGCGAGGCCAGAGGCCTTGCGGATTGCCTCGTCGCTTATGGCCTGACCGGCGAGGGCGTCGCCCGCTTCCCGGACGAAGAGGGGGGTGGGGGCTACGGAAGCGAGGGAGACTCGGGCGGACTTGATGTTGTCACCGTCCAATTCCACGGATACGCCGGCGCCGACGACGGCGATGTCCATTTCGTTGCGGGGGATGAAGCGGATGTATCGGGCGCCCGAGTTGGCCGCCGGGGCGGGGACGCTGACGGAGACCAGGAGTTCATCTGCTCCGAGGATGGTCTGTCCGGGCCCCGTGCATACGTCTTCAACGGGGACGCTGCGGGTGCCGTTAGGTCCGGCGATGTTAGCGGTGGCGCCGTAGGCGATGAGGGCGGGTATGGAGTCGGCGCTGGGGGCTGCGTTGCAGAGGTTGCCGCCGACGGAGGCCCGGCCCTGTATCTGAATCCCTCCGATGATGGATGTGCAGTCCACTAGGGCGGCGTAGTGTTCTTTCACTGCGGCGTCTTCATAGATCTTGTAGCATTCCACTGCGGCGCCGATGGTCAGTCCTGAGGAAGCGTCATACGAGAGCTCGTTGAGTTCCGGGATGGACTTGACGTCGAGGAGGATGTCGGGAGAGCGGCGGCGAGCTCGAAGCTGAACGAGGATGTCGGTGCCGCCGGCGAGGGCACGGGTACGGTCGCCGTCCCTGGCGAGGATATCAAGGGCCTCGCTAAGGGAGGTGGGGCTGGCGTAGTCGATCCATTTCAATGGCGGGCCTCTTTTCCCTCTCTGACGAGAGACAGGTTGAGTCCTTGGCTGCGGGCCTAGGGATATGGCTTCCGAAATGAAGCGGTTCCAAGATAACGACAGGCCCATGTTGTGTCAAGCCTATAGTGGGAAGGGAGAAGGGTCTGAAGGGAGAGGTGAATCGAAGTAAACGCAGTCTGGAAAGCAGGGGCAACTACGCACGTTTGTTGAAAGGCAGGTAGCTGGGTGTTAGTATTCATCACTTAATAGTGTGTGAAGTTTGGAACAGACGGTTTTCCATGACCGAAGCACAGAACCTGGCAGGCAATTGAGTCGTTTACCCGATAGCTTCAGACGGGCCAAGGCGGAAGGCAGGCCGATAATTGCGACCTTCCTTACCGTCGGGTATCCGGAAACAGGCGCCGATAATGCCTTGATTACGGCAATGGTGGAAGGCGGTGTAGACGTTATTGAACTAGGAGTTCCGTTCAGTGACCCACTTGCGGAGGGTCCGACAATCCAGAAGTCGAGCCAGATTGCGCTGGAGCAGGGCATTACGTTGAGAGACTGCCTGGAATGTTCGCGTAAAACTCGGGCGCGGTTTCCCGGGACTCCGATAGTGCTGATGGGGTACTACAACCCAGTGCTCAGCTACGGACTGGATCGGTTTGGGGAGGAGGCGGGGGACGCGGGAGTGGATGGAGTAATTGTAGTTGACTTACCGTTGGAGGAGGCCGGGCCTCTGCAGAGGGTGTTGAGGGCGCGAGGGATCGACCTGATATTCCTATTGGCCCCGACGAGCACGGTGGAACGGATAAGGGGGGTGGCGCAGACGGGCTCGGGGTTTGTGTATTGCGTTAGCGTAACGGGGGTCACGGGGGCGAGACGAGACCTGCGGTCCGATGTTTCGGAGTTCCTGGACAGGGTAAAGGCGGAGACGGACCTTCCGCTTCTTGTCGGGTTCGGGATATCTAAGAAGGAGCACGTAGATACGGTATTCGAGATGGCGGACGGTGTCGCAGTGGGCAGCGCCCTGATAAACTTGATTGAGCAGTCGGCGCCAGAGGCACGGGAAGAGAAGGTGAGAGAGTTCGTGCGAGGGCTTCGGGGCTGCGTAGAGGCAGTGGCTTAGGAGTTGAATCGTTTTGTGGTGTAGAGGAATAAGAGGAGCGACAATCGCGGAGGAGAATACCGAGGAGGCAATTCTCGAGGCTACAACAGAGCTACTGGAACACCTGATAAAGGCCAACGATATCCAACCGGAGAACATTGCCGCGGCGACGTTCACCACGACTCTCGACCTGAATGCGGAGTATCCGGCGGTGGCGGCCAGACACCTGGGATGGGTCGATAATGCGTTGCTCTGCGGCCATGAGATGGATGTGCCCAAGGGTCTTAAGAAGGTGATCCGGGTGCTGGTGCTGGTGAATACAGACAAACAACTAAAGGATATAAGGCACGTATACATGAAGGAGGCCAGACAACTTAGGCCAGGCTTTGCGGGGTCTGCGTACATAGTGGATGCGGACAGCGCGTAGCCGGCCCAGGTCCGGGAGAGTCAGATGATAGTGGTCATGAATGCAAACTGCTCGGAAGAGAACATCGATGCCGTGAAGAACCGGCTGACGACGCTGGGGCTATCGGCGCACCTGTCCCGGGGCGAGGACAGGGTAATAGTGGGGGTGGTGGGGAAGACTTATCCCGACCTGAAGTCCAACCTGGAATATATGGAAGGCGTAATTGAGGTTGTAACGGTTTCGAGTCCATTCAAACTGCCGAGCCGAGACTTTCACCCGGAGGATACGGTGATAAGGGTCGGGGACGTGGAGATCGGGGGTGGGGAGCCGGTGGTGATGGCGGGCCCCTGCGCCGTGGAAAGCTGGGACCAGCTTCTGGAGACGGCCCTGGGGGTGAAGGACGCGGGTGCAAACATCCTGCGAGGCGGAGCGTACAAGCCAAGGACTTCTCCGTACAGCTTCAGGGGGATGGGGGAGGCGGGGCTGGAACTGCTGGCCCGGGCGCGGGAAGAGACAGGGATGCCGGTTATCACCGAGGTGATGACTACGACCGATGTTGAAGTAGTAGCCCAGTATGCGGATATCCTGCAGATCGGGGCGCGGAACATGCAGAACTTCAACCTGCTGGACGAGGTTGGGAAGTGCAACAGGGCGGTGATGCTGAAACGGGGCCTTTCGGCGACGATAGAAGAATGGCTGCTGGCTGCTGAGTACATCCTGGCGCAGGGCAATCCGGACGTGATGCTCTGCGAACGTGGCATCCGGACTTTCGAAAAGTACACGCGAAACACGCTGGACCTGAGCGCCATACCCGTTATCCAGCGGCTGAGCCACCTGCCGATAATCGCGGACCCGAGCCACGCAACAGGAAAGTGGTACCTGGTGACGCCGATGGCGCTGGCAGCTGCGGCGTCGGGAGCGGACGGGCTGATGGTTGAGGTGCATCCGAGGCCGGAGGAGGCGCTCTGCGATGGGGCACAGGCCCTGCGGCTGGACAACTTTGCGCTGATGATGGACCGGATGCGGGCGATCACGAGGCCGCTACAGGGCGTTTATACATAGTCGCTCGGGGGTGAGATGAGAGTCCTGGTGTCGGTGGGGCTGGGTCTCGCGCTGATAGTGAGTGCGTGTGTGGGGTCTGGGGGGCCATCGGAGCCGACGCCGGATGTCGGGGCGGAGGTGAGGACGGCGGTGGCCGAGGCGCTGCCCACGGCTATGCCTAGCCCTACGCCTGATATAGACGCTACGGTAGGTGCGCGCATGGCGGCCACTATGGAGGCCATGCCGACCTCGCCTCCTGAGCCTACAGGTACACTGGCGCCGACACCCAGGCCAATTTCTAACTCGGCGTCCGGGGCTACGGCCACGCCCCTTCTCCCCTCCACACCCTATCCAACAGCCACTCCCAGGCCGAGGGCCACTGCTACCCCCCGTACCCCAGGAAGTTATGACTTCGGGCCTCTGAGCGGGGAATTGCGGCACGGTGATTCTGAGGCGGATTACAAGCGCACCGAACTACGGGACGCAAACGTGATGGTTGAAGCCACCTTCATCAATCCCGATAGCGAGTCAGCATCCGAAAAGTGGAGCTACGGGTTTGTCATAAGGCATCATGAGAACGATGAGCTCCAGTTCATATTGTCATCCACCGGTTGGGAAGTAAATGCTGTCGCGGCAGGGAATTACCAAAACCTGGCGCACAACAGCACGTCTTATTTGAACACCGGAGCGGGCACCAGCAATCATCTGATGGTGATTGCCATAATGACCCGGAGCTTGATCTTTGTGAATGGCCAGCATGTCGGCTCTGTAGACGTGTATCCCGTAACGGGAGCAGGTGATGTGTTGATTGGGGCGAATCTGCATGGAGGTGATGGGAGCCCCGGGGTCGTCATCCGCTACGAGGGGTTTAAGGGCAACAGCTTTAGCAACGGCTACAGGACAAGCAGTGGACAGTTAATGCAGCGAGAACCGGGCAGCTTCGGGACTCACTTTGCGGACAGGCAATACCGAGACTTCGTTGCAGAAGCGGAGTTCCCCAGACCTGTACCGAGTCGGTGGGACCTTGGCTTCTTGTTCCGCAACTCCGAGAACAACCGCCTTGATGTTCTCGTTGTCAGTAACCGCCGAACCTGGTTCCATTTCACCAGAAACGTTGGCGATTCCAGTTACATTACGGTAGATGAAGGTTCCTTGAATCGTTCAGGAATGGACACATATCAGTTAATGCTAGTTGCCGTAGGGGACTCCGGCTGGTTTTTCATCAACGGGCAGCATGTAAAAAAGCTGGACCTGAGCCACAATCAGGATACGGGAAGCCTTGCCGTTATAGGAGACTTCTTCGATCGCAATGAGAGCAGCACAGAATATCGGTACTTTAGGGTGTGGGCGCCTTAGGCCCGGCTGTCTTGACCCTTTGAAAAGTGGGTGGCTATAATTGCCGGAAATCTCGTTGGGTGCGGGCGCGGGGCCCGGGCCCGATTTTCCAAGAGGCACTACGTGGCAAATCAGACAGGCAAGCGGTACAAGTGTGAGAGCTGCGGGTCGGAGTTCATTGTGACCCGGGGCGGGAACGGCGCAATCACGTGCTGCGGTACCGAAATGCCCCTCAAGAAGTAGTGGTCGGGGCCCGGATGCGGGGTCTTCCTGCTTCTAAATGATGGAGAGGACTTAAGGGAATGCCAAACTTACTGGGCAAACGATTCGTTTGTGAGCAATGCGGGACCCAAGTGCTGTGCACGAAGGCAGGGGAGGGTGCGGTGAACTGCTGCAGCCAGGAGATGACCCTGCAGCAACCGAAGCCCCTGCCTTCCGCGGACTAGGGTTTATCCCAAGAGTTTCACCCTCACCTCCGACTTCTCGGGGACAGGGTCTAGCCTTCTCCCGACAAGGGAAAGGGTACCGAGCACCCTCCCCAAGCCAATTGGAGAGGGCACCGGAAAAGTCCCGGCAAGGCGGGTTACGCTAACTTTCGGATGACCCCGATGACCCTTCCTTTGACGGAGAGGTTAGAGGGGTCGACGTATATGGGGTCCATCTGGGAGTTGGCGGGTTGAAGCCTGACTCTTCCCTGCTCTCGATAGATCCGCTTCAGCGTGACTTCTTCCTCAGACTCGAGCCAGGCGGCTACCATGTCACCATCCTCGGCGGTTTCGGAATGCTGGAGGAGGACGATGTCGCCGTCGTCGATCAGGGCGTCTATCATGGAATCGCCTTTGACCTTGAGGGCGTAGACGTTTTCCATGCCGCTGATGAGGTCTTCGGGGACGTCCAGGGTCTCGAGCGCGGCCCACGGCTCGGCGGTGGGGACGGGGAGGGGTTCGCCGGCGGCGATGGCGCCGAGGAGCGGGGTCTTGATTGCGCTGGAGCTTCGGCTTTCGTAACCGATGATCTCTATTCCCCGGGATACGCCAGCATCGCGGCGGATGTAGCCGTCGCGTTCGAGGGCTTTGAGGTGGTAGTCGGCGACGGAGGTGGAACTCATGTTGCACATCCGCACGACGTCCCTGACGCTGGGGGGATACTTGTGACTATCGAGAAAAGCGGTGATGGCTTCCAGGACTTCTTTACGTTTTTTGGACAATGCTTTCATCGAGCACCTCTGTTGGGAACGTGCGTACTAAGCAGATATTAACCGAAAAATAGGAGGGTGTCAAGGAGGTGCGAGGTGGAATCCCCCGGAAATTCCAAGAGATGTGTTCAGGCAGGGCAATTGAGTGGGGTGAATCAGGCGCTTTAGGTTCCTCGCGGGGCCTCGTATTGAGCGCTGGACAAGAGAAGGGTCAGGAATCTTCGGATTCGGCGGGAGTCTCAGCTGCGCCCGCTTCGGCGGTGGCTTCTTCGGCACCTTCTTCGGTTTCCTCTGCGGCTTCGGCTTCAGCGGCGGCGTCGGCGGCTGAGACGCGGCCCTGGGCTGCCCGGACTACCATCTGGTCGGCGTCGGTAAGGACTTCAACGCCGTCAGGAAGCCGGAGATCGCTGACGTGAATTGACTGATCGACCTCGACCAGCACTGAAATGTCGGCCTCCACAGAGCTTGGGATGTCCATGGGAAGCCCCGATACCTGGATGGAGGACAGTATCTGGGAAATTACAGTGGAAGTCTTTGGAAGGGGCGACTCACCGACCAGTAAGACGGGGACATCGGAGGTGATGGCCCGTGTAACGTCGACCTGGAGGAAGTCTACGTGGACTATGGAGTCGGTAACCGGGTGACGCTGGACGTTACGGATGACGGCGGTCCTGGGTTTCTTCTCGCCATTGACCTTGACGGACAGGACGGCGTTACGACCGGCCTGCGTAAGGGCGTGGACGAGGTCGGAGGACTGGAGCTGGAGGGCTACTGAGTCGAGGTTTCGGCCGTAAATGTTGGCTGGGGTAATGCCGTCTCGGCGAAGGAATCGGGCCTTTTTGCCAAGGGCTTCGCGAACATCTACGGCCAACTCTAAGGTATCCATGGGACCGGTATCTCCCGTATGTTTTTTACATTTTTGCAGGCTTCAAAATTGAAGCCCGGCGCTAGCTATGTTATCATACATCGTCCTCAGGCAGAGAAGAAGGGTGATGGCCCTAACCCCGCGGAGGAACTGTCTTAATGGCAACACCGCTAGCTTTCAACAAGGAACAAGTCCAGAGGTACAGCAGACATCTTATCCTGCCGCAAGTAGGCAGCAAGGGGCAACGAAAGCTCCTGGAGTCCAAGGTGTTGCTAATCGGGGCGGGGGGACTGGGCTCGCCGACGGCACTGTACCTGGGTGCGGCGGGAGTCGGCACGCTGGGAATCGTAGATTTCGACGTGGTGGACCTTACGAATCTGCAGAGGCAGATCCTGCACCGTAACAGCGACGTGGGAAGGCCGAAGGTTGACTCGGCGACGGACACGCTGAAGGGCATTAACCCAGACGTAAACGTGGTGGCCCACCCGGTGCGTCTAACGTCCGAGAATATTTTCGATATCATCAAAGACTACGATGTGATCGTAGATGGTACCGACAACTTCCCGACCCGCTACCTTGTGAACGACGCCTGTGTTATGGCCAAGAAGCCGAACGTTCACGGCAGCATATTTCTGTTCGAGGGTCAGGCCTCGGTGTTCACGCATGACAAGGGCTGCTACCGATGCCTTTACCCGGACCCGCCACCCCCAGGCATGGTGCCCAGCTGTGCTGAGGCAGGGGTGCTGGGAGTCCTTCCTGGGATTGTCGGGACTATCCAGGCGATAGAGACGATCAAGCTGCTGCTGGGGCTCGGGGACTCGCTGGCGGGAAGGCTGCTCATCTTCGATGCGCTGGACATGGACTTCAGACAGGTGAGGGTGCGTCGGGACACGGAGTGCCCGGTGTGCGGCGACAAGCCCACGGTTACGGAACTTATAGACTACGAAGCCTTCTGTGGCGTACTGGCCCACGCGTGATAATCAGAGACGCAGCAAGAAATGGAACTGCCTTATACAGGGCGCCCTTCGAATCCGGGGGGCGCCCTCTCTAATTTAAGGTCCGGCGGAGGAGTGGGAGGGGAGGAGGAGTGGTGAAAAGGCTACCTAGTTTGAAGGGTAGTCGGGGGAAGGATCTCGGGAGATTACCCTAGAATGTTTGGCCTTTAGGTTACTTTTGCTTAGATAGTAAAAAGGGTTAGAAAACCAAGAGACAGCTAAAGGAGGCAAAATGGCGGCGAGCGGCGCAAAAGACATAATCAAGAGGTTGGCAGACGAAGAGATCGAGTTTGTCGACCTAAAGTTCACCGACCTGTTCGGGAGGCTCCAACACTTTTCGATCCCATCGGTGGAGGTGGATGACGCTCTCTTCGAAGACGGGATGGGGTTTGACGGCTCGAGCATCAGGGGGTTCCAGGCAATCAACGAGAGCGACATGCTGATCGTGCCGGACCCGACCACCGCATACCTCGATACGGTGTACGAAAGGAAAACTCTGAGCCTGATCGGGGACATACGGGACCCAATACTCGGGAACGGGTACTCCCGGGACCCGAGGTACGTGGCCAAGAAGGCGGAGGCATACCTGACGAGCACGGGAATTGCCGATTCCAGCGCCTGGGGCCCAGAGCTGGAGTTCTTCATCCTGGATGACATCCGGTATGACAACCAGACCAATGCAGCTTACTACTACATAGACTCGCAAGAGGCGGTGTGGAACAGAGGGTCGGGGAAGACCATGGGAGACAGGGGAGAAGACGCACCGAACCTGGGGCACAGGCCGCCCGGGAAGATGGGATATTCTCCAGCCCCGCCCCTGGACTCGATCACGGACATCCGGAATGACATTGCTACGGAACTGATGGCAGCCGGGATCCGGGTGGAGATGCACCATCACGAGGTCGCCACGGGGGGGCAGAGCGAAATCAGCATCCGGTTCGACACCCTCAGGAACATGGGGGACAAGGCACTGCTGTACAAGTACATCGCCAAGAACGTTGCCAAGCGACACGGTAAGTCCGTGACTTTCATGCCGAAACCGATATTCGGGGACAATGGATCGGGTATGCACGTACACCAGAGCCTGAGGAAAGACGACACGAACCTTTTCTACGGCGATGGCTACGGCTCAACAAGCGAGATGTGCCGCCACTACATAGGCGGCCTGTTGAAGCATGGGCGTGCGCTGATGGCCTTCTGCGCACCCGGCACCAACTCCTACAAGCGGCTGGTGCCCGGGTACGAGGCCCCGGTGAACTTAATCTACTCACACCGGAACCGGAGCGCATGCATCAGGATTCCGGCCTACTCGAATGCGCCGAATGCGGTGCGGGTAGAGTTCCGACCTCCGGACCCGTCATCCAACCCGTACCTGGCATTCTCGGCGATGCTGATGGCGGGATTGGACGGTATCCAGAACAAGCTCGACCCCGGGGAGCCGATGGACGTGGACCTGTACGAGCTCTCTGCGGAAGAGGCCAAGGGCATTCCACAGGTGCCGGCAAGCCTGGACGAGTCCCTGCAAGCATTGAGGGATGACAACGACTTCCTGCTGAAGGGCGACGTGTTTACCCCGGACTTGATAGATACCTGGATCGAGTACAAGCAGTTCAATGAGGCGGACCCGGTGAGGATGAGACCGCACCCTTACGAGTACGCGCTGTATTACCACGCTTAGAAGAGGAACTAGAAGCGGCGACCTGTCCACCTCGCAGGTCGCCGTTTCGCGTAATGGCAGGAGGAGTAAAGATGATTGAGAAGCTGTTTGATCTTACGGATCGCGTTGCGATTGTGACGGGGGCGTCGTCGGGGTTTGGGGTGGTGTTTGCCCACGCGCTGGCCGAGGCCGGGGCGGACGTGGTGGTGGCGGCGAGACGGAAGGAGCGGCTGGAGCAGACGGCGGAAGGGGTGCGTGAACGAGGGCGTCGGTGCCTGGTGATGCAGACCGACATATCGCAGGAGGACCAGGTGGATGACCTGGTGGCCAAGACGATGGAGGAGTTCGGAAGGATAGACATAGTCGTCAACAACGCGGCCCGAGGCGGGATGGCGATGTGGACGGAGACGACGACGCTGGAGGAGTACCGGACGATCCTGGACACTAACCTGATAGGCGTATTCATGCTGACGCAGAAGGCGGGTCGGGTGATGCTGGAGCGGGGTTGGGGGAGGGTTATCAATATCTCGTCAGTGGAAGGGGTGCAGGCAGCGCCGGAGAATGACCCGAGCCTTGGATATTGCACGGCCAAGCACGGGATGGCGGGACTGACGCGAGAGACGGCAAAGCAATGGGCGAAGCGCGGCGTAACGGTCAACCAGATCGGGCCAGGGTTCTTCCACACGGAGCTGACGGACCGTTTCCTGAGCGTGCCGGAGGTGAAGGCAGAACTCTCCGCTCTTTCGCCGATGAACAGGGTCGGGCAGCCGGAGGAGCTAGTAGGGTTGCTGCTGCTCCTGGCTTCGGAGAACTCCAGCTACATCACGGGGCAGACGATCATGGTGGATGGGGGGTGGAGCATCTGGTAGGGAACTTTAGAAAGCTGTGAATCGCATGAAATACGCCATAATCATCGAGAGGGGACCGAGAAGCTACAGCGCATATGCACCAAACTTGCCTGGGTGCATAGCCGCGGCCGAGACCAGGGAGGAAGTGAGGGAGCTCATTGCGGAGGCCGTGGAGATATACCTTGAAGAGATGAAGGAAGACGGCCTGCCTCTGCCGGTCCCACAGCATACCGGAATTGCTGAGTCCCGCTCTGCTTACGGCGATGAAGGTGAAGTAGAAACCATGGAGGTGGTTGTCCCTTAGCCCGCTAGTTGTATCGGGACATGGCGGCGTCCAGGCCCGAGGTCAGGATGCAGGCTATGGCGTCGGAGACGGTGGAGACGGAGCGGTTTACGGTTTCCTGTTCTTCGTTGGAGAAGGGGCCGAGGACCCGGGCGATAGCGCCGGTCTGGCCGGTGGGGTCCCGGCCGATGCCCACCCTGATGCGGGGTATTTCCTCGGTGCCGAGGGCGCGGATGATGGACTTGATACCGTTGTGGCCTCCGGCGCTGCCCTGCATACGGATGCGTACCGTGCCGAGGGGCAGGTCCATGTCGTCGTAGATGATTAGAAGCTTGTCCTCGGGGACGCACCAGCGGGATGTGATGTAGTGGACGGCCTCGCCGCTGAGGTTCATGAAGGTGCGGGGCTTGCCGAGGAGGATACGATGGGCTTTTCCTTCAATGCTTACCCGACCTTCGGCCCATTTGAGGGGACCGCGACGGCCGTCCCACTTTAAGCCGTGGTCGGCGGCGAACTTGTCAACGCATTCGAAGCCGACGTTGTGCCGGGTGCCGACGTACTCGGGGCCTGGGTTTCCGAGGCCGACTACGACTAGGTCAAAGGGGTCGGAGGCCCACTTTTTTCTTTTGAAGGGCCACATTTAGGCGTCGCTTTGGCTCGTTGGTGAGGTTGGGGTGGCGCTTCTTGCTTCCTCTACCATTTGGGCGAAGGTGGCTTCGTCGATGACGGGGATGTCGAGGGACTGGGCCTTGGAGAGCTTTGAGCCGGCATTGGCTCCTGCGAGCAAATAGTTTGTCTTCTTGCTGACGCTAGAAACGGCGGAGCCGCCAAGCTCCTTGATGAGGGAGTGGGCCTGGTCCCGGGAGTAGTTGTCCAGGGTACCGGTGACTACGAAGGTGGTGCCGACCCAAGGCCCTGCACCCGATATCTTGACCTGGTCAGACTTCAGATTGACGCCGGCGGCCCGGAGCTTTTCGATGATGGCAAGACTGGCTTCATTTTTGAAGAACTCCGCGACACTTTTGGCGATGATGGGCCCGATGGCGTTAATTTCGACGAGTTCTTCTTCGGTGGCCTGGGCGAGGGCGTCTATGTCGGGGTAGCGTTCTGCCAGGAGTTCGGCAGTTTCACCGCCTACGTGAGGAATGCCGAGCGCGATTAGGACTCGGGGGAGGGGGCGGGAGCGGCTGGCGTCGATGGCGGCAAGAACGTTGGAAGCGCTCTTGTCGGCCATGCGCTCCAAGGTAAGAAGCTGATCTTTAGTGAGGTTGTAGAGGTCGGCGGGGTCTTTGACGAGGCCGGAATCCAACAGAGCTTCGCAGAGGGACTCCCCAATGCCTTCCATGTCCATTGCGCCACGGGAGACGAAATGCTTGAGGGCCTCGTAGGACTGGGCGGGGCAGAGGGGGTTGGGGCAACGGTGCATGGCCTCGCCCTCCGGGCGGACGACGGTTGTCTCGCACATCGGGCATTCGGTGGGCATCTGGAAAACACGCTCCTCGCCGGTGCGGAGGGAGGCCACGGGGCCGAGGACCTGGGGGATGACCTCACCTGCTCGCTGGACTATGACGGTGTCGCCGATACGGATGTCGCGGCGAATGATGTCGTCCTCGTTGTGGAGGGAGGCGAGCTTGACGGTGGCACCGCCCACTATTACGGGCTCAAGTTCGGCGAAAGGGTTGAGGGAGCCGGTGCGGCCCACGTTTATGCCGATATTAAGGAGCTTGGTGGTAGCCTGCTCGGCGGGGAACTTGTAGGCGATGGCCCATCTCGGCTCGCGTCCGACGTACCCCAACTGCTCCTGTAGGGCGATCTCGTTCACTTTTACTACCACGCCGTCGGCGGCGTAGTCGAGGTCTTCCATACCTTCTTCCCAGCGCTTGAAGAAGGCCTCCACCTGATCAACGTCATGGACGAGTTCGGAGAGGGGGCTGATTCTGAATCCCAGGGACTTAAAGTACTGGAGCATCTCCCAGTGGGTATCGGGTACGGGGCCTTCTGCGTAGCCGAGGCCGTAGATGAAGATATCGAGGGGTCGCTGGGCGGTGATGCGTGGGTCGAGTTGTCGGACGGTGCCGGCGGCCGTGTTACGGGGGTTGACGTATAGGGGTTCCCCGGCCTCTGCACGTTGCCGGTTCAGCTCTTCGAAGCCGCTCAAGGACATGTATACCTCACCGCGGACTTCGAAGCGGGTTGGGCTGTCTGAAGGGACCGTCAGTGGGATGGAGCGGATAGTGCGAAGGTTGAGGGTGACGTCCTCGCCGCGGAGGCCGTCGCCGCGGGTTGCGCCGCGGACGAGGGAGCCGTTTTCGTAGGTCAGGGCGACGGCGAGGCCGTCGAACTTAAGCTCGCAGACCATGTCGAATGTAACCTGGTCAAGGAGGCCCGACACGCGGGTGCGCCAAGCGACCAGGTCTTCGTTGGAGAAGGCGTTGGCGAGGCTGAGCATGGGTCGGGGGTGCTGGACGGATACGAAGGAGTCGAGGGGTTCGGCGCCGACGCGCTGGGTCGGAGAGTCGGGGGTGATGAGGTCAGGGCTCTGCTCCTCGAGGGCGCGGATTTCGCGCATGAGGGAGTCATACTCGGCGTCGGTGATTACAGGGTCGTCGAGGACGTAGTAGCGGTGGTTGTGGGCATGGAGGATGCGCGCGAGCTCACCGTGGCGCTGGTCAGGGCTGGATGCGGCGCTCATGGCTGGTTGGGCCTAGTTGCTTGAGCCTTTGAACCCGAGGCGCTGGAGGACCTCACGGAGGGTGTCGATAACCACGTCGATGTCATCCTCTGTGACGTGCCCGAGGTGGCCGATGCGGAAGACCTTGCCGGCCAGGGGGCCCGGGCCTCCGGCTAGGACTACACCGTACTCCTCCCGGCAGATCTTGAGAAGCTGGGAGAGGTCTATGCCCTCGGGGGCGTTGATTGCGGTGACGGTGTTGGAGGCGAATTCCTCCTCGGCGAGGAGGGAGAGGCCGAGGGAACGGGCGCCGTCACGGGCGCGTCGGGCGACGGAGGCGTGGCGCTCAAATACGTTGGCCAAGCCTTCCTGAGCTATTGCTTCGAGGCCGACGTCCAGGGCGTAGAAGGTGGAAACTGCGGGGGTCCAGGGAGTCTGGCCCCGCTTAAAGTAAGACTGGAGCTGGCCGAAGTCCCAGTGGAACCGGGGCATTGTAGAGGTCCTCCATGCTTCCCACGCTCTCTGGCTGACGCTGATCATGGAGAGGCCGGGCGGGGACATCCAGCCCTTCTGGGAGGCGGTGGAAACGACGTCGCATTCCCAGGCGTCGACGGGGAGGTCTATAGAGCCGATGCTGCTGATGGCGTCGACGAGGAGGAGCCTGTCATGGGAGCGGGTGATCTCTGCGATGGAGCGGAGGGGGTTCGTAACGCCAGTGGAGGTCTCGTTGTGGGTAACCAAGACAGCCTTTATGGAGAGGTCGTCGGAGAGGTGCTTGTCCACGTCATCCGGGTCGATTGCCTTACCGTAGGGGGCTTCCAGCTTGACTACATCCGCGCCGAAGGCCTCGGCGATCTGGACGTAGCGCTGCCCGAAAGAGCCGATGGTGAGGGCAAGGACTCGGTCTCCGGCAGACAATGTGTTGACTATGGACGCCTCCATGGCGCCGGTGCCAGAGCTGGTCATAACGTACAGGTCGTTCTCGGTCTGGAAGAACTCCTTGAGGCGGACGGTGACGCGCTCCAGGATGTCCTTAAACGCGGGGCCGCGGTGATTGATCATCTGCGCGGTCATGGCGTCCAGAACTTCGTCGGGGACGGGGGTAGGGCCGGGGATTCGGAGGTGGATTTTCTTATCTGGCATGGCTTTTTCTCGGTTAGATTTTAGCCGATTGTGAGCTTAGGAAAAGGGCGCTATTTGTCGACAAAGACAAGGGTGCGGCGTTTGCCGACTTTCATGCGTGCTCCGGGGACGAGCTTGGACCGGTTAACGGCGTACTCGGAGAGCTTGCTGCCCTCCAGTTCGACGCCGCCGCCGTCGATGAGGCGTCGGGCTTCACCTGTGGAGGACGCCGCTTTGTGTTCAACGAGGATCCGGGGGATGAAGGCGGCATCTCCGTCGCTCAGTGAGGCCAGGGGTACTTCGGTGACGATGTCGTCGGCTTCTTTACGCTGGACGATGCGCTCGAACTCGGTCTCGGCGGAGGCAGCGGCCTGGGGGGAGTGGAACTGGCCGACGATTTCCCGGGCGAGGCGTTTCTTGAGGTCAAGGGGGTTGACGGAGCGGGAAGCGAGGGCCTGGGACAAGTCGGAGACTTCGTTGTCTGGTAGGTCAGTGACCAACTCGAGGTAGTTGGGGATCAGGTCGTCGTTGAGGCGCATGACCTTGAAGTAGGTGTCCTTCGGGGGTTCGGCGACGCCGATGTAGTTGTCGAGGCTCTTGCTCATGCGCTGAACGCCGTCGGTGCCGACCAGGATGGGGACGAGGAGGCACTGCTGGGGTTTCTGGCCCACCATGCCCTGGAGCTCGCGCCCGAGGAGCAGGTTGAACTTCTGGTCGGTGCCGCCGAATTCGACATCCGCTTCGACTACTGTCGAGTCATAGGCCTGGAGGAGGGGATAGAGGAGCTCCGTGATGGCTATGGGCCGGTTGGCCTTAAAGCGGTTGGAGAAGTCCTCCCGGGCGAGGATCTGGGCGACGGTGAAGCGGCTGGTGAGAGAGATTACCTCGGTGAGGGTGAACTTGCCGAACCAGTCGCTCTGCCATCGGACCTCGGTGCGGTCTTTGTCCACGACTTTGAAGAACTGCTCCATGTAGGTGCGGGCGTTCTCCCGGACCTGCTCGGCGGAGAGCATTTGCCGGGTGGCGGACTGTCCGCTGGGGTCGCCGATCTGGGCGGTCCAGTCGCCTACGATGAGGATGACGCGGTGGCCGAGCTCCTGGAACTGATGGAGCTTGCGGAGGCCGACGGTGTGGCCGAGATGGATATCGGCGCGGCTGGGGTCGAAGCCCATCTTGAGGCGGAGGGGCCGGCCGGAATCGAGGAGCTCTTCAAGCTCCTGCTGGCGGATGATCTCGGCGACGCCGCGGGTGAAGAGGTGAGCGTATTTTTGATTAGTCATCGGCTGGGACTCGCCGCGAGGACTTTTCGGGCTACTTGGACGTCGTTGTTCATCTGCTCTATCAGCTCCGGAACGCCGGAGAAGCGCATGTCGCTGCGGACGAGGGCGAGGAAGTCGACGGTGAGGTGTCGGCCGTAGATGTCTTCGTCGAAGTCGAAGATGAAGACCTCCGTGGCTCGGGTCTCGCCTTCGAAGGTGGGTTTGCTGCCGATGTAGGTTATGGAGTCGAGGGGCCGGTTGTCCAGGATGGCACGGGTGGCGTAGATGCCGTCGGCGAGGAGGGCGCGGTCGGGGGGGACCTGGATGTTGGCGGTGGGGAAGCCGAGGAGCCGGCCACGCTTGTCTCCGACGACCACGGGGCCCGATAGGCGGAAGGGTCGGGCCATGAGGCGCATGGCGAGGTCGACGTCGCCGGTGGAGAGGGCTTCGCGGATGGCGGTGCTGCTGACGGTGAGGTCGCCTTCGCGGATGACGTCCTGGCAGACGACTTCGTAGCCGTGTTCAGTTCCGAGCCGGGTCAGGGTGGGCACGTCTCCCTCACGGCCCTTGCCGAGGGCGAAGTCCTGGCCGCAGACGAGGGCTTTCATGTTCAGCCTAGTCACAAGCTGCCGGACGAATTCCGAGGCCCTTAGCTGGGAGACTTCCCGGGTGAAGTTGATGGCGACGACGTGGTCGATGCCGAGGGCTTTGATGGCTTCGAGGCGGGAGTCGAGGTCCATGAGGTACTGGGGCTGGAAGGCCGGGGCGAGGACGGTCAGCGGGTGGTTGCGGAAGGTTACGACGGCGGATTCCATGCCGCGACGCCCGGCTTCTTTGATGGTGCGCTGAAAGAGGGTCTTGTGGCCGAGGTGGACGCCATCGAACACTCCGATGGCTACGGCGGTGTGGATGTCGGGCGGGGGGCCGGCGAGCTCTTCCAGCAAGGCATGAACCTGTATCCGAATGTGACCCCTACCGAGGGATAGGGGTCACTGGGTAGGATGGTAGCACGGGGAGTGGGACAAGTCTACCAAGGGAACCGATTCGGCGGGAAGGTGGCACGCGGGGTGGGTATTCAGTTGTGGGGTTTCGGTTTTCAGTTTGTCCGTTGGGTTTTGGGTCGGCGATGGAAGGTCCGGGACTCAGTTTTCAGGGGGCGGGAGGCCCGCCTGGTTCAGCCCCGTGTTCCTGTGTCACATGGCAGACAAGCGAGGGGTTCCCGCCTGAGGGCATCTCTACCACCAGTTTTTCAGTTTTCCTGACCCACTCGGAGGGATGGGGAGGTGTTTTCTCGCTGCCGTCGCTGGGTTAAAGGGGATCTCCGAAGGGAACGACGGGGGAGATGTTTCCAAGGGCCTAACGGCCCGAGGGTTTTGGCCCGGCATATGCGGGGCACATTTGGGCAAAGGTCCCGTGCAAGGGACCTGCCGCATAATATTGTGGACCTTCCATCGCCTGGATGGTCAGGGAAGGGGCACGGGACCCCCACCCCTGGATTCCCGACGTCTCGGGAATGACGGAGGGGAGGTGGTGAGGAGATAGCGCTGTTCGCTTGTGCCGCAACCTGCCCGCCTCGCGAGGGGGGCGATTGGCCAGTCGCCCCTACAGGCGAGGGGGAAGGTCTTGGGATGGGCTAGGGCGTTGAGCCCTCGGTGTCGGGTCTCGGGGGCTTCCCTGGGTTTTTGGTTTCTCCTTTGATGATGTGGGTTAGTGTTCGATCGGACGCAGGACATGATAGTACAGTCGGACAGATGTATCAAGGGCAAATGTGCGGCTTTTGGGAGGAATATCTGAACTGTGATTCGTGGGATTGATGGATTGGTTTGATTTGTTGAGGGGGGGACCCTCACCCCCTTGATCCCCCTCTCCCTTAGGGCCTATAAGGGAGAGGGGGAGAGAAGAACTGAGGCAGACGTGGGTGCAACGCACCCACGTCTGCCTCTAGTTCAATACTGGGGACAATGGAGGAGAACTTCTGGTCCAGGCGGAGATGAAGGATGCAGGAAAGGGGAGGAGACGCCGCCCGGCCTAACGGGGAAAACCCTCACCCCCTTGATCCCCTCTCCCTTAGGGCCTATAAGGGAAAGGGGGAGAAAAAACAGAGGGAGACACCTGCGCCCTGGCGCAGGTGTCTCCCTCTAGTTTGGTACTGGGGGGAGGGGATTCCGGGTCGGGGGTGGGGTGGTCAGGGGATTTGGCCCAGTATGGACATATCTATTGCTCTCTGGCGATTACGTGAGGCGAAACAGACAGCACACAGTTGTGCTAAACTCTTATTCAGGAGTTGTTGACTAATGCCTTCCTCAATCGAATGGACAGATGAAACCTGGAACCCGATAACTGGTTGTTCTCGCGTTTCTCCGGGTTGTGACCATTGTTATATGTTCGCCTTATATCCGCGCCTCAGAGGCATGCGCGTGCCAGGATACGAAACCAATCCGGAGGATGTTCGCTTGCTGCCTGAGCGCTTGAACACTCCGTTGTCTTGGAAGAAGCCTAGGCGTGTGTTCGTTAACAGTATGGCCGATATATTTCATCCGAAGGTGCCGTTCGACTTCGTTCTTCAAATGTTTTCGGTGATGGCTCAAGCTTCTGAGCAACATGGTCATGTGTTTCAAGTCTTAACAAAGCGACCGGGAAGGGCAGTTGCCTGGTGGAGGCAATATCAACATTTCTTCAGCGATGAATGGCCGCAAAGGGTATGGGTTGGCACGTCTGTAGAAAGCCAGAAATATGCGCCGAGATTGACAGTCTTGGGACGTCTCCCAGCATCAGTGCGCTTTGTATCCGCAGAGCCATTGCTAGAACGTGTTGACCTCACACCGTGGCTCAATAGCGGGATCGTAAGCTGGGTAATTGTTGGAGGCGAGAGCGGCCCGCGGGCCCGTCCCATGGACCTAGATTGGGTGCGTGATTTAAGGAATCAATCTAACAGAGCTGGAGTTGCTTTCTTTCTGAAACAACTGGGCGGTGCGAGAGGTAAGCGTGGTGGAGACCTAGCAATCGCAGACGATGGACGGATTTGGCGGGAAGTTCCCGTCCTGGCTTAACTGACAAAACGCTCGTGCGATATTAGGAGACTCATCACCAATGAACATTGGGAATCGTGGACAACCTCTTTCAACGGCCAAAGATGGCCTACTGGCCCTAAGCGTTGCAGAACATGCCAAGGACAAAGAATTTAGACTTCGTAACATAGCTGGCATCTTTGCAGGGGCTATGCACAAAAAGTGGCCGGAGAGGCTCTATTATGTGGATCCGTTTTGTGGTCCTGGAAGGTGCATTGTCAGAAACTCAGGGGAGGAATTAGAGGGCTCTCCGCTCATTGCCTCAAAATTTCCATTCACTTTCTACTATTTCGCAGATGAGAATGCCCAATGCATAGAAGCCTTGAAAAGTCGGCTATTGGTACAGAGCATGACTGGAAAGCTACCTCGGTACTTCACGGGCAGGGCCGACCAGACTACAGATGAGATTCTGACGCTTCTACCCCCTAAGCAAGAATCTCTAGGGCTCGCATTCTTAGATCCATGGGCCTGGGATTTCTCCTTCCAAAGCCTTCAAAAACTTACAGAAGGTCGTCGCCTAGACGTCCTTATAAATTTCAATATCGGATATATGAAGAGAAATTGGGCAGAAGAATCCGCTGCTATGGACTCATTCCTAAATCTAAAGACAGACCATCGCGAGTACTTCCGATCGGAAACACGCGGTATACCGGATACGCGGACTCTATTGGACCACTATGAGGAGCAATTACGTGAAATTGGCTACCAACACATTGCCGACGACAGGCCTGTCATGAATTCGAATAGGGAATTATATTCGTGTGTGCACACACGATTTAGGCACACTTTAGCCTAGTTTTCCCCATTTCTAAACATCTGGGACGGCGATAGCAAGGAGTTGAACAGATGGAAGAGATTACGATAGGTGCAGACCAATTTATCGCGTTCTTGGTGGCCTTTGGGCTCTTGGGCGCACTCACAGTATTCGTCATAAACCTATACACCCTAGAGCTACGACGAGCGCGCCGCCGCAAAGAATTGGGATGTCCCTCTTAAGTTTCCGGCCTTCCCATTTCATTAGTAGTAGGTCTGAGAAGATGATGGCACCGCCAATTATCCAAGCTACAATCCGGCCTGCCAATATCAATTCCTGTTCATCCATAGGTGCCTTAACCCAACTTGCCAGCCCCGCTTTAACCCACTTCCTTGCCTTGAAGCGTGAGGTACAAGGCGTCGGCAATCTTGCCTGCATCAGAGGGCCGCATCCCGTTGCATGAGGGCATCTCTTGACGAATCAACTTGAGCAAGGCCTGCGCCTTGACGTTCAAAGGCGTGTTCTCAACGTTGCTCATTGGTGAGCCTTTCATACAATAGTGCTCTGCATCGAATTCTCAAGGGTTCTGCCATCGCATGCAACACATAGAAGAATGTGGTAGTGATAAGCACAACCGCGGCCCACATCCACCATTCAAGGTCGGTATAGCCGCCGCTAGGTTGCTCTTCCACAATGGCGGGCACGACCTGGGATAGAATCATGACCACAATTAGCACTTCAGCATTCCAGATTAGTGCTAACATCGCGTGAGCAAGCAGTTTTCTCATTCGTCTAATCCTCTCCCTCCTAATCGCCGGGCCGCAAAGTACCCGACCACGATAATCAGACCGGCCACAATCAGACTGGGTAGAAGTGCCCAAGTGAGCGTCGGGAACATCATGCCCATCGTGAGGGTCGCAAGCCCCATGCCCATTAGTGATGACGATACGAAGGGTGGTATGTGCTTGGTGAACATGCCGTAGAATAGCTGGGCCTTCAAGAGACTGCAAACGGGCCAACCGCCATTGTGCGTGGCCCGCTTGCCTTATGGCTCGTCTCTTTCGATTATCACTAGCGGCTCAATCTCGTCTATCGTCATGCCTGATTTGATGTCGGGGTGAGCAATCAACTCTATGAAAGCTATGTCAAAGGGGTGATGCACGGGTTCGTCTTCCCACCCTTCTGGATATCCTGCAATTGTAGGGAATAGGTGTTCCTGCGAGCGATAGGCGTGGTCGCGGCAGAATAGAGCGTGCTCCATTTCGTGAACGATGATGCCGTCTATAGCCCGTGCTTCCCATTCGTCGAGCGTAGGCCCATAGAATGCGGGCACGAGCACGTCTCCGCCTACCCATTCCCCACTATCAACACCTTGATGATAGCCTGTTAAGCAAGACCCTCGACCAGCTTCCCACAAGCCTAAATTCTCCCACACGCCTGATATGTCCCAATACTCTTCAAAAAAGCCTGCTAATGAACCCGTACCATTGGGAGATGCATCGTTCTCTTGTACTCCTGCAAAGATGCGAAAATCTGCGCTATCGAAGTCGGGCATTACAACGAACTGAAGATTGGCAATTTGAGCGAAATGGTCGAGCCACATTTGAGCGCGGGCGACATAATCATCTGCGCCATATAGCCACGCCTTGATGGGCCTTTCTTGCTCCCATTTATTCACCACCCACATATCGTTGTATTCATCATCATACCCGCTGCACGTCACCCATTCGCTGTTGCCGTCTTCCCATGTGTGCCAGATTTGGGTTTTATCTTTGAAGCATTCCCAAACGACCCGTGAAACTTCAATCGTCGGCACAGGCGTAGGAACGGGGGTCGGCGTAGGAATTGGCGAGGGCGTGGGTCTTGTGGGCACCAAAAGGGTAGGGACAGGCGTAAGGATAATATTTAGGGTACGAGTCGGCGTGAGTGCGGGGGTTGGACTAGGAGAGGGAGAACTGAAATCGGAGATGGGGTTGCCAAGACCAGGATCATCGTTGCGGGATAACTCAAAGGCTAGAACCCCCACGATGGCTATTATTGCCAACATTCCCAATGTCACGAGCATCCATCGCGACCTTTTAGGACGGCGATTCGGGCGAGCAGAGCGCGTTCGGGCAGGACGGCGAGGGCGTGGCATGGGGGAAGCCTCCTAGAGAGAGTGAGAGAAGTGGGTTTCTACACCCGACGCTATGGCCTATTCCGAGGTTAGGCAATCTCTAGGTCAATGCTCTTCTCGTGGACGCGGCACTGCCCGGCTTGAATACAATATGAGGTGCTCCCTTGCGCCATAGGTGAGGCTAGGTGCGAGCCATGCCGTCTCCTACTCGTGCGGCCACAAGGGAGCATGGGGCCACACCCCTGCGTCTCGCGACGCGCAACGAGTAGGAAATATTTTCGCTTTCGGCTCTTGGCCTACGGCATGGCTCGCACGCGCATCATGCCTGAGCTACCCCGCAATGTCAATCGAGAGGGCGGAAACACAACCGCCGCGTATATTTCTATACAAGTTGGCCCGCATTGTGCCTGAGCATAGGCCATCCCTTGTTCACACCATGAGATTGACACATGCCGGAATACGCCATAGCGTCGCCTAAATACCCGTTACGAGGGAATAGGAGCTATGGCGAATCAAGCACCCGGTAGACACTACCGCAAGGGCATCGGCATGGTCGAAGCCACAATCGAATTTGGAGACGAACGCAAGGCCCACGATTGGCTAGTCGCGGCTCGTTGGCCCCAGGGCATGCGTTGCCCGTATTGCGAGAGCGGCAACGTCGCGCCCAATAAGTCCTCGCGGAAGACGCCTCAATTCCGGTGCCGCACATGCCGCAAGGTCTTCACTGTCAAGACCGGCACAATCATGCACGACTCCAAGCTCCCACTTAGCAAATGGGCCTTGGCGTACTACCTAGTGAATACGAACATCAAGGGCATCTCCAGCATGAAACTCCACCGCGAGTTGAACATCACGCAGAAGAACGCTTGGCACTTGTTGCATCGCATAAGGGAGACGTGGCGGGAGACTGCCCCTGACAGATTGGCAGGACCCGTAGAGGCGGACGAGACCTACGTGGGGGGCAAGGAAAGGAACAGGCCGTTGTCCAAGCGGCTAGACCCGACTCGCAAGAAAATGAGAGGGCGCGGCTCGCATGGCCGAACCCCCGTAGCGGGCATCAAAGACCGGCCTACAGGATATGTGAGGGCCAAGGTGGTGAAACACACGGACGCCGCCACGCTAGTGCCGTTCGTAGAACAGAACACCCAACCTGATGCAATCGTGTATACCGATGAATGGCACCCCTATCGGAAGCTCAACCGAAGGCATGCGAGCGTCACGCACTCCGCAGGAGAGTACGTCAAAGGCATGGCATCCACGAACGGCATAGAGAGCTTTTGGGCGATGCTCAAGCGCGGGCATGACGGCATCTATCACCACTTCAGTGAGAAGCACTTGCAACGCTACGTCACGGAGTTTGCCGGACGACACAATCACCGGCCCCTCGATACCCTCACGATGATGGAAGCGATGGCGTCGAATGCGGACGGCAAGCGATTGCCCTATGCCGACTTGATAGCCGACCCGGAGCTAGACCCCTACGAGGACTCCCCCCAAACGCGGTTGATTTAGACTGCAGTTGCGTAGGGGTGGAATAGGCATTATCGTTGAGTCAATAGTAATGAGAGAGAGTCAATGCCCCGACCGAAGAAGCGAGAACAACCTGCCGAGAAATACGTTCTGCCCCCGCCCATATTGAACGCCACACCCGAAGAGATAGCTCACGTGACGCTCAATGCCAAACCGCCTAAGAAATGGCGTTACATGGAAGAGGCGGGGCAACATACCGTAAGGAAATCCGAACCGAGACAGAAACGCAAGCGCAAGCAATCCTAGGCTAATCCATGCCTAGAATCTTGTGCACACACGAATATAATCCCCTTCGAATAATACTCCTCTTTATCACATGATTTTTGGAAGCAAACACGAACTTGGCGTAAAGCTGAGAGATGCGGTGTCACGAAAGACCTTCACCGGTCAAATGGAATTGTTCGAAGAGGCGGCTGCATATACTACTGGAGACTCACCTATCGTGGCTCGGGGAGAGGGGGTTTAGTACCTGGTGGGGGGTCGGGGGTGGGGGAAGGGAGGCGTGACGGATGGGTAGAGGTGGGTCGGCCCCCGCTCGACCCTTCGACTGGTCGGTCAGGGTGAGCGGTTCCACCGCCCAGGAAAAGGGACAGCCTTCTCCCAGCCCCAGATTCCTCGCGGGGCATCGGAATGACGGGAGGGGTTGGGGGAAGGGGTGTATACTCTGCGACAACCAGACGGGATTCGGGTCTAGGCCATGGGAATTGAGGGGGTAGAAGTATGTCGCAGCTGAGGGTTGTACATTACCTGAACCAGTTTTTTGCGGGGATTGGCGGGGAAGAGAAGGCGGATACGGCGCCGGGCTCCGAGGGCCGTCCGCTGGGCCCGGGGAACGCCCTTAATCAAGCGCTGACTTCTTCTGAGGAAGGGGAGGTGGTGGCGACGGTGTATTGTGGCGACACGTATTTCACCGAGAACGAAGAGGAGGCGCTGGAGCGGATCGTGGAGCTAGTGAGGGAGTCGGGGGGGGAGGTGCTGGTGGCGGGGCCTGCGTTCGGGTCGGGTCGGTACGGGCTGGCGTGCGCGCAGGTGTGCCAGAGGGTCGGGTCTGCGCTGGGGATCCCGGTTGTTTCGGGGATGCACCCCAGGAACCCCGGCGCGGAGCAGCACAGGGGACAGGTGTACATGGCTTCGACTTCGGATACGGCCGTGGGGATGGGGGCGGCGATTGAGGTGATGGCTAAGCTTGCGGTCAAGCTGGGGCGGGGGGAGGAGCTCGGGCCTGCGGACGAGGACGGGTACATACCGACGGGTCGGGTGAAGACGCAGGTACACGAGAAGACGATGGCGCAGCGGCTTGTCGATATGGTGCTGAAGAAGGTACACGGGGAGCCTTTCGAGACGGAATGGCCGCTGCCTTCGATGGAGAAGATAGAACCTGCGCCGGCTATAGGGTCGGTGGCCGGGGCAAGGATAGCGCTGGTGACGGAGGGGGGAGTGGTGCCTCGGGGGAACCCGGACAAGATCCCGAGCGGGTGGGCGAAGCACTGGGCGCGCTATGACATCGGCGAGGTGTCGGACTTCACCCCCGATAAGTGGCAATCCGTCCACGGTGGCTTCGACACAACCAAGCTGAATGAAGATCCCGACAGGGTCCTGCCTCTCGACGTGATGCGGGACCTCGAAAAAGAGAAGGCCATAGGCAAGGTCCACGAGTACATGTATTCCACCGTAGGGAATATCGGGTACGTGGCGGACATGAAGCGGTTCGGGGAGGACATAGCGGCCGAACTGCAGGCGGCGGGGGTGCAGGGGGTGATCCTGACCGGGACCTGAGGCACGGGCACGCGTAGCGGGGCTACGCTGGCGAAGGAGCTGGAGCGGGCCGGGCTGCCGACGGCATTCATCACGGCGATGGTGCCCCTGGCACAGAGCATCGGGGCGAACCGGATCGTGCAGGGCAAAGCGGTGACGACAACGACGGGCGATCCTAATCTCCCGCCGGATGAGGAGAGGGCGTTCAGGCGTCGGCTGGTGGAGCGGGCGCTGAAGTCCCTGGAGTCGACGCCCGAGGGGCAGGAGGTGGTGTGGGGGGAGGACCGGGGCTAGACGGCGACGCGCTCCAGGTCTTTGAGGATGGCCCTGGCGGCGTTGTAGCCCGGGGCGCCGGTAATCTCGCCGCCGGGATGGGTGCCTGAACCGCACATATAGAAGCGGTCGATGGTCGAGCGGTAGGGCATGCGGCCGGAGAAGATCTGCTTAGTGGTAATGTCGATGTGTCGGATGTTGCCGTCGGTGAGGAACTGACGGATTTCAATGTCCTCGGGGGTCTGGAGGGTCCAGTCGACGATGGACTCACGGAAGTTGGGGGCGTAGGTGGTGAGGATGTCGATCAGCTTTTCTCCAACTTTCGGGCCCTCGACCTGCCACGAACCTTCCTTGAGCTCGGCGGGGGCGTAGAGGGTCCATGCGGAGAGGACGTGATGGCCGGGCGGGGTCAACGATTTGTCGTAGATGGAGGGCATCTGGACGTTCATCACCGGGCAGCTGGATGGGTAGCCGTTCTTGGCGTCGTCCCAGCTCTGCTGGAAGTACTCGACGGAGGGGCAGATGCGGAAGTAGGCGGTGAGCCGGGGGTCGTAGCCTTCGCCGAGGTAGCTGCTGAAGTCGGGGAGCTCACGGAGGGCGACGAGGAGCTTGACGCAGTTGGCACGGGTGGTGAGGCCGTCGACCTTGGAGCGGGTGGCGGGGTCGACGTCTGCGGAGTCGACGAGGTCATTGTAGGTGCGCTTGGGGTCGGCGTTGGAGACGACCATGAAGCTCCTGATCTCTTCGCCGTTTTCCAGACGGACGCCGACGGCGGTGCCGTTTTCGACGATGACTTTGTTGACGGCGGTGTTGAGTCGGATTTCGACGCTGAGGGACTCGGCATAGCGGGCCATGGAGAAGGGGAGCTGGCTCATGCCGCCGCGGGGGATGCCATAGTTCTCGGGCTTGGTGAAGGCGTTGACCCGGAGGTAGGCGAGGCTGAGGATGCTGCCGGGGGCGCTCGGGTCACCGGCGTCCTGGGCATCTATGAAGTGGGCCTTGACCTGGGGGTGCTCGAAGTGCTGGTCAACGAGGTCTCTCATGCTGACGGTTAGCATGGTCTCCCATACTTCCTCGTCGCTGGTGCCCCGGACGTCCTGGTAGACCTCGGCGATGGTCGGGGGTTCGCGGAACCAATAGCGATGCAGGATGGCGGAGGCCCGTTCCCAGAAGGACGCCCACTCCGGGAAGGCCTGGGCGTCCTTTTCGGAGAAGCGGGCAAGCTCTCGGGCGTTCTTGTGGTTTTCCCGGTAGGTCATGATGTAGTTGCCGTCCGGGAAGGGGTCGAAGCGGAAGGTGGTGAAGGGGATGATGTCGAGGCCGTTGTCACGCAGCTTGAGGTCGTCGATGACTCGGCCCTGCATGATGTGCAGGATGTAGGCGCAATACGGGATGTTGAAGCCGGGAGCGAGTTCGTCGGTTACCACTGCGCCGCCGACCATCTCCAGCCGCTCCAGCACGAGGACCTTGAGGCCCTCCTGGGCCAGGTACCCGGCGGTGACGAGGCCATTGTGCCCCGCCCCGATGATTATGGCGTCGTACTGGTGCTGCTGCATGATTGGTGGTCTCCCGGGGGTCGGGACTAGTTGAACATGATGACGCTTCGGGCGATGTGGGCGTCCCGCATGTCCTCGAAGGCCTGGTTGATGTCCTCCAGCTTGATACGCTTGGAGATGATTTCGTCGAGCTTCAGGCGGCCCTGGCGGTAGAGCTCCATGTACTGGGGCATGTCGACGCGGAAGTGGTTGGAGCCCATGTTGCTGCCCTGGAGTCGGCGGCCGTCCAGCAGGGCAGGCCCGTCAATAGTGACCTTCGTGCCCTGGGGGATCATGCCGATGACGGTTGCGGTGCCGCCCTTGTCGAGCATGTCGTAGCACTGCTCGGCGGTTACAGCCTTGCCAATAGCCTCAAAGGAATAGTCGACGCCAAGCCCACCAGTCATGGCCTTGACCCTGTCGACAACGTCACCCTTGGACGCATCTATTACGTCGGTAGCGCCGACTCTCTGAGCGAAGCCGAGCTTGTCCTCCACGGCGTCAATGGCTATGACCTTTGCCGCTCCGGCGATGAGAGCGCCGTTGATGGCGCTCAGTCCCACGCCGCCGCAGCCGACAACGGCTACTGTGCTGCCGGGCCTGACCCTGGCAGTATTCATGGCCGCTCCGACGCCGGTGGTAACGCCACAACCTATCAAGGCCTGTACTTCAATGGGCACGTCTTCTTCCACTACCACCGCTGCGTTTTCGTGGACGAGCATGTACTCAGCAAAGGAAGAGAGGTTCATGGCCTGGTGGATCACTTCGTCGCCCTTGTGCAGGCGGGGGGCCTCGTCGCGTCCCCTCTTGAGGCCCACGCCCCTGCAGTTGACCATCTCGCCCTGGATGCACTTGTCGCAGGTGCCGCAGAAGACGGACAGGCAGGTTATGACCCTGTCTCCGGGCTGGTGGTAGGTCACCTGGGACCCTACCGCCGCGACCGTGCCTGCGGCCTCGTGGCCGAGGATGGTGGGGAGGGGGCACTTGTAGAGGCCGTCGACGTAGTGGAGGTCGCTGTGGCATACGCCGGATGCGCCGGTCTTGACGAGGATTTCTCGGGGGCCGGGTTCGCCGACGTCAACCTCTTCAATGCTCACCTCTTCGTAGGGTGCTCTCATCACGGCTGCTTTCATCTTCATGTCGGGTGTCCTCCTTGGGGGTGTGGGGCGGGGGTTCTAGTTGCTCTGATTGCCAGTCCTGATTAGCTGAAAGTCAAAACGCTGCGGGCCATGTGGCCTTCCTTCATGTCATCGAAGGCCTTGTTCACGTCTTCCAGGGGAATCTGCTGGGAAATCATCTCCTTCAACTTCAGGCGCCCCTGGAGGTAGAGCTCGATGTAGCGGGGCATGTCTATCCTGAACCTGTTGGAGCCCATGCTGCTCCCGCCGATCTTCCGCTCGCTGAGGAGGGACGGGCCGTCAAGGTGGATCTCGGTGCCTTCGGGAATCATGCCGATGACCGTGGCCGTCCCACCGTCGTCGAGCATGTAGTAGGCCTGTTCGGCAGTCTGCTTCAGGCCGATTGCTTCGAATGAATAGTCGACTCCCCGGGGGGAGAGAGCCCTTACTTTTTCCACTGCGTCGCCGGTGGAAGCGTCTACGACGTCCGTCGCTCCGAGTTCCATTGCCAAGCCAAGCTTCGTTTCCACGGTGTCAATGGCTATGATTTTCTCCGCGCCTGCGAGGACCGCGCCCTGGAGGGCACTCAGGCCTATGCCACCCAAGCCGAGAACTGCCACAGTGCTGCCGGGGGCCACCTTTGCGGTGTTCAGCGCTGCTCCGACGCCCGTGGTGACTGCACAACCGATCAATGCGACCTCTTCAAGGGGCACGTCTTCCCGGATCTTGCAGGTGGCGTTTTCGTGGACGAGCATGTACTCGGCGAAGGTGGACAGGTTGGAAAACTGGTGCATGACGTTGCCGTTCTGGGTCAATCTGGGGGGCTCGCCGGGGGGGCGCTTCATGCCTTTGCGCCGGCACAGGTGGGGACTGCCGCTCAGGCACTTGTCGCATACACCGCAGAAGACCGAGAGACAAGTAATGACATGGTCTCCGGGTTTTACGTAGTCCACCATGGAGCCGACGGCCTCGATGACTCCGGCGGCCTCATCGCCGAGAACGGTGGGCATGGGGAAGGAGTACTTTCCTTCCATGTAGTGGAGGTTGCTGTGACACACCCCGGATGCAACTGTCCGAATCACCACCTCGTTGGGGCCCGGGTCATCGATCTGGACATCCTCGATGGTCAGGGGGACGTCGACTTCGCGCAGTACGGCTGCTCGCATGGGTTACCTCCTGAATAAAGGGCGGTAAGCAGTGTGGAGTCAGGTCGGGTATTAGGGGAGTTTATTATCCCGTGTTAGGCGGCGTCAACAAGGCTGAGGCTAGCTTCAGGCTTCAGCCGATTGCGGAGCTTTCATGTAAGATAGCCAGGCGGTGGGGTCTACCAGAAGCAGGGCCAACCATTTCTCAGGAGCATGTCAATGACAGGTGAATCGGGGGCCAAGGTTATCAGGGAAGCAGAGTTCGACCAGAGATACACCGGTTACATTCGTATCCTGGGGTGCCTATGGCTAGTGATAACAGTGGTCGGGATCCTGCTGATACCCTTCTGGCTGATATTCAGCCTCTGGTTTGCGCCCGAGTCATTGCGGCGGCTTTCGGCACGGGTGACTGCCAACAGCGTTGAAATCAAGAAGGGGGTGTATTTCCGAAAGGAGATCACCATTCCGCTGAACCGCATCACCGACGTCCGTCTCCACGATGGGCCGCTGATGCGCTTTTACGGCATCCGGGGAATCAGGGTCGAGACGGCAGGTCAGTCCGGACAGTATTCCGGCACAGAGGGTGACCTAGTCGGGGTGGTTGACCCGGTGGCGTTCAGGGATGCTGTCCTACGGCAGCGAGAGATTATGGTGGAGGGGGGTGGGGCCACTGTTCCAGTTCCCGCCGCCGGGGCGCCGACCGACAGCGCCTCGGTGCTGGCGGAGATACGGGATATTCTTGCCAGGATAGAGTCGAAGGGCTGAAGGGCCGGGTAACGGGAGTGCGTGGCACTCCCATCCTCCCATACTGAGCAAAGAAACGGGGTCTCGCACTGCGAGACCCCGTTCTGCTTCATATTTGATTTCACCCGGCCCTATTCGGTAGTGACCCTTTCTCCCTGGCCGAGAAGGGCGGCTTTGAGGGTGTGCCAGGGCAGGGTGGCGCACTTGACGCGCATGGGGAACTCGCTGACGCCCGACAGGGCGGCCAGCTTGCCCAACTTGTCTATAGCCTCCATCATGTCCATGTCGATTTCGCCGGTAACGGACTGATGGAAGGTAGCTAGCAGTTCCTCGGTGGCCTTCCTGTCGAGGCCCTTGACCAGCTCGGTCATCATCGAGGCGGAGGCCTTGGAAATGGCGCAGCCCTCTCCCTGGAAGCCGACCTCCCTGACAGTGTCGCCATCCATTACTACTTCGACGTTTATCATGTCGCCGCAGAGGGGGTTGTAGCCCTGGGCGGAGCCGTTGGCGTTTTGGAGACGCCCGAAGTTTCTCGGGCGGTTGTTGTGGTCCAGGACCGCCTGCTGGTACAGGTCCGAAAGCTCACTCATGGGTTGAAGACCTCGATAACCTTGTCCAGGCCCTTGACCAGGGCGTCGATATCCGACCTGGTGTTGTAAAACGCGAGGGAAGCCCGGGCGGTGGCAGGTACGCCGAAATGCTGCATGACGGGCTGGGCGCAGTGGTGGCCGGTGCGGATGGCCACACCCTCGGTGTCGAGGATGGTGCCTACGTCGTGGGCATGGATGCCTTCAAGCAGGAAGGAGACTACGCCAGCCTTTTCGCGGGCGGTGCCGAGGATACGGACTCTTTCGATGGATGAGAGGGCCTCGTGGGCGTAGTGGAGGAGGCTCTTCTCATAGTCGAAGATGCGGGCCATGCCCACGGATTCCACGTAGTCGATGGCCGCGCCCAGGCCGATAGCTCCTGCGATGTTCGGGGTACCGGCCTCGAACTTGTAGGGGAGGTCGTTGTAAATCGTCTTTTCGAAGGTTACGGACTTGATCATATCGCCGCCGCCCTGATAGGGGGGCATGGCATCGAGGATGTCCGCCTTGCCGTAGAGGACTCCCATGCCCGTGGGGCCGAAAACCTTATGGGAGGAGAAGGTAAAGAAGTCGCAGTCCAGGTCCTTCATGTCGACCGGGCCATGGGGCACGGCCTGGGCGCCGTCAATGAGAACGGGAATGTCTCGGGCGTGGGCCATCTCGACGATGGTCTTGACGGGATTTATGGTGCCGAGGGCATTGGAAGTGTGGGCCATTGCTACGAGCCTGGTCCGGGGCCCGAGAATGCGCTCGTATTCGTCGATGAGGAGCTCGCCGTCCTCGTTGAAGGGGACGACCTTTAGCTCGGCGCCGGTCTGCTCGCAGAGCATTTGCCAGGGGACGATGTTGGAGTGGTGCTCCATTTCGGAGATGACGATCTCGTCACCCGGGCCTACGTTGGCGGGGCCGTAGCTACCAGCTACGAGATTGATTCCGTCCGTGGTGCCCCGGACGAAGATGATCTCGTGGTCTTCGGCGGCGTTTATGAAGCTGCGCACCTTGGCCCGGGCGCCTTCGTATTCGGCGGTGGCCATTTCGCTGAGGGCGTGGAGGCCCCTGTGGACGTTGGCGTTGTATCGGGCGTAGTAGTCGGCGATGGCATCAATGACGGACTGGGGCTTCTGGCTGGTTGCGGCGTTGTCGAGGTAGACGAGGGGCTTGCCCCTCACCTCCTGATTGATGGCCGGGAACTGGCTCCTGAGCCGCCTGGCCTCGGCATTGTCAATGGCGCGGGCGCGGTCGGGGCTCATGAGTTGGCCTCGAAGGCGCCTGATTCGGCGCAGCGGGTCAGTTTTTCCCGAACGAGACCCGACATATATTCGCGAATCAGATCGTCGGAGGCGAGGGCGAGGACGGCCTCGGCGAAGCCGTAGGTCAGGATGCGTCGGGACTGGGCAGGCCCGATTCCCCGGCTGGCGAGGTAGAAGATGGCCTCTTCGTCCAGCTGACCGACGGTGGCCCCGTGGGAGCATTTGAGATCGTCGGCGAAGATTTCGAGCTGGGGCTTGGTGTCGACCATGGAACGGTCGGAGAGGAGGAGGTTGTTGTTGGTCTGATGGGCATCGACCTGGTGAGTGCCGCGTCGGGCGATGATCTTGCCGTTGAACACGGCTCTTGCATTGTCGGTGAGGACGCCCTTGTAGAGCTGCCGGCTGGGGGTAAAGGATGCGGTGTGGTCGACGGAAGTGTGGTTGTCGACGTGGCCGTTATCCGAGGCGATGTAGAGGCCGTTCATGGTGCACTCGGCGCCCTCGCCTTCAAGAGAAACTGACAAGTCGTTGCGGGCGATTCTTGCGCCGAGGTCGAGGGTGAAGGAAGTGAGGACGCTGTCCCGGGCGAGGGTGACGTTTGTTGTGCCAATGTGGAAGGTCTCGGGGCCTTCTTCCTGGACCTTGTACCAAGCGAGCTTTGCACCTTCTTCAAGTACGATGTTGGTGACCGCGTTGGTCAGGGCAACACCATCACTGCCTGCGTAGTGCTCGATTACTACAGCAGTCGCGCCTTTTTCGACGATGATGAGGTTGTGGGGGTGGGCCATGGAGGGGGTGAGAGCTGCATCGGCGTGGAAGGAAAGCAGAATCGGGGTTGATGCGGCTAGACCGGCGGGAACCCTGATGAAGCCGCCATCCTCAAGGAAGGCCCTGTTGAGGGAGACGAAGCCGTTGGTGATGCGGGCAGGGTTAACAGCCAGACGGCATTCTACTGGCTTGGTGGAGTCGCTAAGTGCGCGGGCGAGACTTGTTACTTCGATGGGAAGGGCATCGGATTCCAAGCCGACGCTGGAGGCATACTTTCCGCCAACGAATCGGAGCCCCGGGACGTCCAGTGAAGAAATCGAGGAGTCAGGGTAATCCGCGGCTCGAGCCAGGGTGAAACGCTGCCTGGCTATGGGGGCGACGTTGGTGTATTTCCAGTCCTCGTCGCGGGTGGTGGGGAAGCCGAGGGACTCGAACTCACGAAAGGCATCGCGCCTGAGGGATTGCAGCCAATCGGGGGTCGAGCCCTGCTCTCGGGCCTGGAGGGCTTCGAACTCACTAACGAAGGAGTGTTCACTGCTGCGGACTTGTACCAATTTGGAGGCTCTTTGCAGGTGTGGTTGAGGTGTCAGGCCGTGGCAACCTGGTCGCGGACCCAGTCGTAGCCGTGCTCTTCGAGGTGCTGGGCGAGACTGCCGTCGCCCGACTCTACTATGCGCCCGTCCATCAGGACGTGGACGAAGTCGGGGCCGACGTATTCGAGGATTCTCTGGTAGTGGGTAATCAGCAGGACGGCCTTTGAAGGGCTCCTCAAGCGGTTAATGCCTTCGGAAACGATACGGAGGGCGTCTATGTCCAGGCCGGAGTCGGTCTCGTCGAGGACGGCGAGGTCGGGTTCCAGGACGGCCATCTGGAGGATCTCGTTGCGCTTTTTTTCGCCGCCAGAGAAGCCGTCGTTGAGGGGGCGGTTGAGGTAGGAAGGGTCCATCTCGACGACCTGGAGCTTGTCCTTGAGGAAGCGGTAGAACTCGACGGCGTCCAGTTCCGTTTGCCCTCTGTGCTCCCTGAGGGAGTTGTAGGCAGTCTTGAGGAATTCCTGGGTGGATACGCCCGGGATCTCATAAGGGTACTGGAAGGCCATGAAGATGCCTTCCCGGGCGCGTTCCTCGGGGGGGAGGTCAAGGATGGAGTTGCCCTTGTAAAGGATGTCGCCCCGGGTGCAGGTGTAGGACTGGTGGCCGGAGAGGACTCGGGCGAGGGTGCTCTTACCGGAGCCGTTAGGCCCCATGATGGCGTGGAATTCGCCGGCGTTGACGGTCAGGTTTATTCCCTTGAGGATTTCAACATCGCCGACTCCGGCGTGGAGGTCTCTGATTTCAAGCAATTGAAGTTTCTTCCTTATCCTGTGGAGCCTTCCAGGCTGACACCCAAAAGTCTGCTGGCCTCCACTGCGAATTCGAAAGGCAGCTTCTTGACGACTTCCCGACAGAAGCCGCTGACTATGAGGCCGACGGCGTTCTCGGGGGAGATGCCTCTCTGCTGGCAGTAGAAGAGCTGCTCTTCGTTGATCTTGGAGGTGGTGGCCTCGTGCTCCATGTTGGAGGTGCTGTTTTTCACCTCCACGTAGGGGAAGGTGTGGGCGCCGCACTGGTCGCCGATGAGCAGGGAGTCGCACTGGGTGTAGTTCTTGGCCCGGGCGGCCCTGGGCCCGATTCTCACGAGGCCCCGGTAGGTATTGTTGCCGTGACCCGCGGAGATTGCCTTGGAGACGATGGTGCTGCGGGTGTCGCGGCCGAGGTGGAGCATCTTGGTGCCGGTGTCGGCCTGCTGATAGTTGTTGGTGAGGGCGATGGAATAGAACTCGCCGACGGAGCGGTCGCCCTGGAGGATGACACCCGGGTACTTCCAGGTAATGGAGGAGCCGGTCTCGACCTGGGTCCAGGAGATGCGGGAGTCGTCCCCGACACACTTGCCCCGCTTGGTCACGAAGTTGTAGATGCCGCCCTTGCCTTCCTTGTCGCCGGGGTACCAGTTCTGGACGGTGGCGTACTTGATCTCGGCGTCTCCGAGGGCTACGAGTTCGACCACCGCGGCGTGAAGCTGGTTCTCGTCGCGCATGGGGGCTGTGCAGCCCTCCAGGTAGCTGACGTAACTGCCTTCGTCGGCGACTATCAACGTGCGTTCGAACTGGCCCGTGTCCCGGGCGTTGATCCTGAAGTAGGTGGAGAGCTCCACCGGACACCTGACGCCCTTGGGGATGTAGCAGAATGAGCCGTCGCTGAAAACGGCGGAGTTGAGGGTGGCGTAGAAGTTGTCGGTGTAGGGGACCACGGAACCCAGGTATTTTTGAATCAGGTCGGGGTGATTCTTCACGGCCTCCGAGAAGGAGCAGAATATGATGCCCATCTCGGCGAGGCGTTCCTGATGGGTGGTGGCTACTGATACGCTGTCGAAGACGGCGTCCACGGCAACGCCTGCGAGCCACTTTTGCTCTTCCAGGGGGATGCCGAGCTTTTCGTAGGTCTTGAGGAGCTCGGGGTCGACTTCGTCTAAACTCTCGGGGGCCTGCTTGGGGGCGGCGTAGTAGACGATGTCCTGGTAGTCGATGGGTGGGTAGTAGACGTTTTGCCAGGTAGGCTCCTTCATGGTAAGCCAGTGGCGGTATGCCCGGAGGCGCCACTGGAGCATGAAGTCGGGCTCGCCCTTCTTCTCCGATATGAGGCGGATAACGTCTTCGTTGAGGCCAGGGGCGACCTTATCCTGGTCGATCTCGGTAACGAAGCCGTACTGATATTCCTGGTCGGCTATGGCCTGGATTGTGGCCTTGTCTGCCATATTTATGCCCCGCCTGACTGGGTATTAGGGGAACAGAACGGAGGATTTTACATCAAAAACCGGGGCTAGCCAAAAGAGCGGACGCCCCGGTGAGCCGCCTAGATTGTCGTGCGAGGGAATTATAATCCCTTTTGTTATAAAAATCCATAGAAAAAAGGTCTCGGGAATGTCATTTCGATTTCAGGCGGTCCCGGGGCTGAGGCAAAAGGTACGGTTTAGCCCGGTTCGGTTGACGCCTCCTAACGGCCTCTTTACAGTTGTCCCCCGAGACGCGAATCCAAGGAGAATCTCCCTTGACTGACGACAAACCGACCAGAATCGAAAAAGATTCAATGGGCCCGATGGAAGTGCCGGCCGACGCCTACTATGGCGCTTCAACGATGCGGGCCGTACTGAATTTTCCTATCAGCGACCTCCGGTTTCCCCGGTCGTTCATCCGAGCGCTGGGCCTAATCAAGCTGGCCGCTTCGGAAGTGAATTGCGAGCTGGGGCTGCTGGACTCGGACAAGAAGGACGGAATCGTGCAGGCCGCGCAGGAAGTGGTGGACGGGAAGCTGGACGATCACTTCGTGCTGGACGTATTTCAGACGGGGTCGGGAACCTCGACGAACATGAACGCGAACGAGGTGATAGCGAACCGGGCGTCGGAGATCTTGGGCGGGGGAATCGGGTCACGGGTGGTGCATCCCAATGACCACGTTAACAAGGGGCAGTCTTCCAACGATGTCATTCCGACTACCATGCACCTGGCCGCCCTGACCGAGATTGATACCAACCTACTCCCAGCGCTACAGAGAACCCAGGCGGCGCTTGAAGCCAAGTCCAAGGAATTTTGGGACATCATCAAGACGGGTCGAACACACCTGCAGGATGCGACTCCCGTGCGGCTGGGCCAGGAGTTCAAGGGGTATGCGAGCCAGATAGAGCTTGGGATCAAGCGTCTGGACCACGCCCGCGAGGAGCTTTCCCAGGTTGCGCTGGGGGGTACGGCGGTGGGGACGGGGGTGAATACCCATCCCGAGTTTGCTGCAAGGGTCACGGGACGGGTGTCGGAGCTTGGGGGGGTGAAGATCAGAGAGACGGAGCACCACTTTCAGGCCCAGAACACCCTCGACGGGGTGGTGGAGGCCAGCGCTGTTCTCCGCACAATCGCAATCAGCCTGACGAAGATAGCCAACGACATACGCTGGATGGGGTCGGGGCCGAGGGCGGGGATAGGAGAACTTGCATTGCCCGAAGTGCAGCCCGGAAGCTCGATCATGCCGGGCAAGGTGAACCCGGTTATTCCGGAGTCGGTGATCCAGGTATGTGCCCAGGTCAAGGGCAACGACACGACCATAGCGGCCGCAGGGCAGGACGGCTATTTCGAGATCAACCTGATGATGCCAGTGGCCGCGTACAATTTGTTACAGTCGATATCGATTCTAGCCGCTGCCGCGGAGAACTTGACAAAGCAGTGCATAGAGGGGCTTCGGGCCACGGACCAGGGCCCGAGCACCGTGGAGCGAGGGTTGATGATTGGGACGGCGCTGGCCCCGGTGGTCGGGTACGACCTTTCAGCCCAGATCGCCAAGGAAGCTGCGAAGAGCGACCGCACGATCCGGGAGGTTGCGCGGGAAATGACGGACCTTTCGGAGGAAGATTTGTCGCGAATCCTGGACCCGGAGAGGATGGTCGAGCCCCGGGCGTAGGTATTGGCGAAATAGAAAGGCGTCGACGGAGTGCGCCGACGCCTTTGCGTTCCGGGATCGGTCTCGCCTCTAGTCCGGGAACTGGATTACTGATCGCAGAACTTCGCCGCGCTCCATTTCTTCGAAGGCTTCTTCCACGTCGTCGAGCTTAATCAGCTTAGTGACGGCCCTGTCCAGGTCGAGCTTGCCCTGCAGGTACCAGTTGGCAAACATGGGGAAGTCCCTTGATGGCAGGTTGTCGCCGTACCAGCTCACCCTGAGGGACCCTCCGAGCCCGAAGAACTGGAGCATGGGGAGCTCCATGACCATGGTCGGGTCGGGGACGCCGATGAGGGTGCAGGTCCCGGCGAGGTCACGGGACCAGAGGGCCTGGAGGAGGGTGGCCGGGGTGCCGACGGCCTCAAAGGAGTGGTCGACGCCGTTGCCGCCGGTAATCTCCTTGATGGCTTCCACGGGGTCTGAATTCGTGGCGTCGACGGTGTGGGTGGCGCCGAACTCTTTGGCCCATGCGAGCTTATTGTCGGCGATGTCTACACCGATGATGGTTTTAGCATTGGCCAGCTTGGCACCCATGATCACGCTGCAACCCACGCCGCCACAGCCGTAGACCGCTACGGTGCTCCCACGGCGGACGCCGCCTGTGTAGAGTGCCGCACCGATGCCGGTGGTCACACCGCATCCTAGGAGGCACGCCTGGGCGGGGGGGCATTCTCGGGGGACGGGGACGGCCTGCCTGGCCGAGACAACGGTGTGGGTGCAGAAGCCGCCGATGCCCAGGGCGGGGGAAAGCTGCTTGCCGTCGCTCTTGGCGGTCATCCGGGGCTGGGCGTTGAGGCTTGCGGAACAGAGGTGGGGTTGGCCGATGGCGCAGAAACGGCAGTTTGCACAGGGGGCTCTCCACGCGATGACGACGTAGTCGCCGACAGCGGGGGACTCGACTCCTTCGCCTACCGACTCGACGATACCAGCGACCTCGTGGCCGAGGAGGAAGGGAAATTCGTCGGTGATCTTGCCGAGTTTGTAGTGAAGGTCGGTGTGGCAGACGCCGCTGGCCTGGACTCTTACAAGGACTTCCCCGTGCCCTGGGTCTTCAACGACCATGTCCTCGACGCGGGTCGGGGCACCGGCCTCCCTAGAAATAACAGCTTGAGCAATTGTAGCCATGAATAGCCTCCGTTAGGTGGGATGTTAAGGGGTAATGGTAGCATAAGGGTGGGGAGGGGGAGGGTGGAAAGCTAGAGGTCTCAACAGAACGAGAGTGGTCGAGCAATTTTCGATATAAATTGAAGGTAAGACGCTCGGTGTTTGCTCTGAGGGAACCCGTATTTCTTGACACTGAATTTGGGCGTTCCTATAATCGGAGACCGATTGTTCAAATAAACTAGCGATACAAAACTAGGGGAGGAGCCCAAATTGTCCGAGGTAAGGTTGGGGCGAGACGAAAATTTCGAGAGCCTGCTGAAGCGGTTCAATAAGAAGGTCCAGCAGAACGGGATACTATCCGAGGCGAGGCGTCGGGAGTACTACGAAAAGCCGAGCATCAAGCGGAAGAAGAAGGCCGCGGCGGCGGCACGAAAGCGACGAAACGCTCGACGGTAATACGGGGGTACACCGACAGATCGACCGATGTCGATACGCGAACAGTTGGATACAGACCTCCTGGAGGCGGTGCGCAACAAGGATGGACTAAAGCGCTCCGCCTTACGTCTTATTAAGGCCAGTGTGCAGTCGGAGGAGAAGTCTCGGGGCAAGGAGCTGGGGGATGACGACGTGGTGCAAGTTCTGACTCGGGAGGCGAAGCGGCGACGGGAGAGCATTACGGCGTTCCGGGACGGCAACAGGCCCGACCTGGTGGAGAAAGAGGAAGCTGAGCTGGCGATTATTGCAAAGTACCTGCCGCAGCAGCTCACCGAGGAAGAAGTGAGAGAGATAGCCCAGTCGGTGATTGAAGAAGTGGGTGCGTCGGGGCCGGGGGAACGTGGCAAGGTGATGGGTAAGCTGATGCCCCAGGTAAAGGGTAAGGCGGATGGGAAGATGGTGAACGAGATAGTAGGGGAGCTGCTGGCCGGGAAGTCGGGTTGAGAAATATGATGTCGGGTGAAGGGACCCGGGCCTGGGTTATGATTGACTAGGGGCTCGGGTTTTCCGGTACTTTGGACCTTAAGTGATGATTAGGCCTTTGTTTCACCCTCACCCCAGCCCTCTCCCATTAAGGGATAGGGGACTGGACTTCTCTACCCCGCCCGGCGAGGAATATAGGAAGAATCAGGTCAAGGGCGAGGAAAGGGGAGAGGGATGAGATTTGGTGTAGTGGTCTTTCCGGGGACGTGGAGCGACGTGGACTGCTATCACGTGCTGGACGAGGTGCTGGGGCAGGAGGCCAACTACGTGTGGCATAAGGAAACGGACCTGTCTTCCTACGATTGCGTGGTGCTTCCAGGCGGGTTTTCGTATGGGGACTACTTGAGGTGCGGGGCCATTGCACGGTTCTCGCCGGTGATGGAGGCGGTGGTGGATTTTGCGGGGAGGGGAGGGGTGGTAATCGGGATATGCAACGGTTTCCAGGTGCTGTGCGAGTCGGGGCTGCTGCCGGGGGCATTGATGAGGAACGACAGCCTGGAGTTCCGGTGCCAGTGGGTCAACCTGCGGGTCGACAACACGGATACGCCGTTTACAAGTAAGTGTGGGTCGGGGCAGGTGATCCGGGTGCCGATATCTCACGGCGAGGGGCGGTACTACGCTGATGAGGATACTCTTCAGGTGTTGGAAGAAGAGGGTCGGGTGCTTTTCCGATACTGCGATGATGATGGGTCGGTGACACCGGAGTCGAACCCCAACGGGTCGTTGAACGGGATAGCGGGCATAGCGAACCGGGAGGGGAATGTGCTGGGGATGATGCCGCACCCGGAGAGATGCTGCGAGCCAGTGCTCGGGGGGACGGACGGGTTGTATGTGTTTGAGTCGATTGTGGATACTCTAACGAGGGTATGACCGACTTCCCGCGCTAAACTCTCAATATGATTCCGAACAGAACCCTTCCCGATGAATCCGACTGACGCGCCGCACAGCGGAGACAACTGCCCACGATTCTGCCGCATGTGCGGCCTGCAACTGGCGCCCGATTGGCGATTCTGCACCCACTGCGGAAGCTCAGTCCTTCCGCAGACAGGTGTTATCGAAAAGGGAGGGGAAGGGCTCCCTATTCCAGCTAGTCGGGGTGGGGCGGGGTGGGGGGTCAAAGATGTAGCGCTAGGCACGGGCTTCTACATAGTCCAAGCCGTCTCGATTCTGGCGATAGTCTACCTCGTGGCCAAGGCTGTAGAAGCCGACTATACGGGAATCCCGCTGCTGGTCGGGATGCTGCTGGTCCAGCTTGCCCTCCCGTTGACTGTGTGGATATTCGTTGTCTCGCGTCGCAAGGTCCGGTGGAGTGCTCTGGGGTTGTGGAGGTGGCCGGCTTGGAGGGATGCAGGGTGGGGGGTGGTAGTGCTGATAGCGGAGATAACGGTGCAGGTGGCCTACTACGTGGTCCTGGAGAGGGCGGGTGTTGACACGGAAGACCTTTCGCCGACGCCCTTTGTTGAGGCGGGCAGCGAATACCTGATCGGCCTGGCAATCCTGGCGATTGGGGTTGCGCCCATAGCGGAGGAGCTTTTCTTCAGGGCGTTTGTATTTGGGGGGCTGGCGGGGAGGTGGGGATTCTGGTGGGCGGCGATTACAAGCGCTCTTCTATTCATGGCGGCGCACCTGGAACCGCTCAGTTTCCCGCCGCTCTTCGTCTTGGGGTTGCTGCTGGCGTGGCTTTATCATAGGACGCGCGCATTGTGGGCGCCGATGCTGGTGCACTTTGGAAACAATGCGATAGCGGTTGGTGTGCTACTTGCTGATGTCTACTAACGAAACTTACGTGCGGACTCAGCACTCTCATAGGAAATCAGAATGCCAGTAAGCAGGGAAGCGCTAGACCAACTGGCGATCTCCGAGGAAGAATACGCGCTAGCGGTGGACAAGCTCGGGCGGGAGCCGAACCTGGTGGAGCTGGGGATAATCGGGTCGCTGTGGAGCGAGCACTGCAGCTACAAGCACTCCAAGCCGTTGCTGAGGATGTTCCCTTCAGACGGTGAAAGGGTGCTGGTGGAACCCGGAGCCGAAAATGCGGGCGCGGTGGATATCGGGGATGGACTGGCGGTGGTGATGAAGATCGAGTCGCACAACCATCCGTCGGCGATCGAACCGTACCAGGGGGCGGCGACGGGTGTGGGGGGGATAGTGCGGGACATTTTCACGATGGGGGCGAGGCCCATCGCCCTGCTCAATTCATTGCGTTTCGGGCCACCCGATTCGGCGCGAAATCGATATTTGTTCAACGGGGTGGTGGGGGGCATAAGCGGATATGGGAATTGCCTCGGGATCCCGAACGTCGGTGGTGAGGCTGTGTTTTCGCCGACGTACTCGGGGAACCCGCTAGTGAATGCGATGTGCGTCGGGCTGGTGAGGACGGACGGTCTGTTAAAGGCGCGAGCGGAAGGGACGGGCAACCTGATTTTGCTGGTGGGCGCCGACACGGGCAGAGATGGGATTCATGGGGCCTCGGGGCTGGCGTCCCGGACATTCGAGGAGGAGAGGGAACTCAGGCCAACGGTGCAGGTTGGGAACCCGTTCCTGGAGAAGGTGCTCATCGAGGCCTGCCTGGAGCTTTCGGAAGCGGGTCTGCTGGTGGGGCTGGCTGACCTGGGGGCGGCGGGCCTGACGAGTGCTGCTGTTGAGAGCGCGGGTCGGGCGGGGAGCGGGGTGGATATAGACGTGGGTCGGGTGCCGCGTCGGGAGGAGGGTATGACGCCCTACGAAGTGATGCTCTCCGAATCCCAGGAGCGGATGCTGCTGATCATCTCGCCGGAAAACAAGACTGCGGTCGATAAGATTACGGAAAAGTGGGACTTACACTCGGACGTTATAGGCCGGGTGACGGATGACGGTCGGGTGAAAATCAGAGACGACGAGCAACTGGTGGCCGATCTGCCTGTGAGCGTGCTGACAGATGCGCCACAGTACAGAATCGATGGGAAGAAACCTGAGGGTCTTTCGGAATTGCAGGACTTTGACTTCGATACGCTGCCTCTGCCCGAGGAGAGGCCGGAGTCGGTGCTGCTGAGGCTCCTGGCGTCGCCGAACGTGGCGAGTAAAGAGTCGGTATTTAGGCAGTATGACCACCAGGTGATGACGAATACTGTAGTCCCACCGGGGAGCGACGCAGCGCTGATAAGGGTGAAGGGGACCAAGAAGGCAATATCTCTTTCGACGGATGGGAATGGTCGGTTCTGCTACCTGGACCCGTTTACGGGGGGCGCCATTGCGGTGGCGGAGGCATCCCGGAATGCTGCGTGTGTCGGGGCAAGGGGGATAGCGGTGACGGACTGCCTGAACTTCGGCAACCCGGAGAAGCCGGAGGTGTACTACCAGCTGGAGGAGTGCATACGGGGGATGACGGAGGCCTGCAAGGCCTTTGGGATGCCGGTGATAAGCGGGAACGTAAGCCTGTACAACGAGACTATGGATGAGCCCGTATACCCCACTCCCGTGGCGGGGGTGCTGGGTCTTCTGGAGGATGTCTCGCTGGTTTGCGGGATGGGGTTCAAGAATGAAGGTGACGTGGTGCTGCTCCTGGGGCCCGCGCCCAGTGCTACGGGGCTGGGCGGGAGTGAATACCTCGAACTAGTCCACGAGAAAGTGGCGGGGAAACCCTCGATAGACCTGGACATGGAAAAACGGGTGCAGGAGTTGTGCGCGACGCTTATAGGAAAGCGGATGTTGGAGTCGGCGCACGACTGCTCTATGGGTGGGGTGGCAGTTGCGCTGGCGCTCTGTGCGATTCGAGGAGAAATCGGGATAGAGTGTGAGGTCGGGGGGAAGGGGAGGTGGGATGCGGTGCTGTTTGGGGAAGTGCAGTCTCGGATTGTGGTCTCGGCAAGGCCGGGAGACGTTGAGAAGGTGAAGGAGATGGCGGAAGGGGCTCGCGTGCCGGTGACGGAGCTTGGGGTGGTGGGAGGGGAACGGTTTAGGGTCGGCGTGGACATTGATCTACCCCTAAATGAGGTTGCCGAAACTTGGAGAAATGGTCTGCCCAAGGCTATGCATCAGTAGTTTTGAGCCGATTCGCGTCCTTGTCCCGTTCTGCCAGCGTTATATAATTGCCGGTGGGGTGGAAGCCCTACAGACATTGCCAAAATTAGTCGTCTACAGAAAGGTTCGTGGCCGAATTGAGAGTGATATTCCTGGAAGAAGTCGAGAACGTCGCCAAGGCCGGAGACGTAAGAGAAGTCAAGAACGGATACGCCCGAAACTACCTTTTCCCGAAGCAGCTGGCAGTGTTAGCCACGCAGGACCAGATGCGTCGGGTTGAGGCGCTGAAGCGGGCGGAGGCATTGAGGCAGAACAATGCAGAGGCCCGGGCTGCGCTACTGGCACCCAAGCTGGAAGGCTTGTCGGTATCTCTAGAGGCCCGGAGCGGCCCGACGGGACGGCTCTACGGATCTATCAACGCGTCGGCGGTGGCGAAAGCGATTTCGGAGGCGTCGGGTGAGGATGTCGGGGCCAGGGATGTGCTGCTGGAAGAGCCTATCAAGGCTGTCGGGAGCTACGAGGTAACCGTGGGGCTGGGCGCGGAGGTTGAGCCAGTGATCAGGGTGGAGGTTGTCGAGGCTGAGCCGGCCAAGCCGACGACCAAGCGCAAGGCGAGGGCGTCAAAGGTGAAAGAGGTTGTGGCGGAGGCGGAAGCAGTAGTTGAAGAAGCTGCCGTCGCTGAGTTAGTAGGAGAAACCACTGGCGTCGAAGAGGTGGAGGAGGCTCCTGCTTCGGAGCTGGTCGAAGGGGCAGTTGCTGCCGAATCAACTGAAGCATCTGCCGAGGTAGAGGAGGCTCCCATAGCGGAAGATGAAGCAGCGGCCGAGTCTGAGGTTGTTGAAGAGGCCCCTGTTGTCGAGGTAGAAGATGAGACCGTTATTGCGGAAGCGGAAGGAACGGTCGCCGAAGCGGAGGAGGTGGACGACACAACTGTCGAGGAGGAAGCACCAGAGGCAATGGCCGTTGCGGAGACTCCGGAAGAGGCCCATGCTGCCGAAGAAGAGCCCGTGGCCGAAGCTGAAATAGTGGATGACGCACCTTCTGCGGAGGAAGAGGTCGAGGAAACCGTTGCTGAAGTTGTGGAGGAACCCCCGGCAGCCGAGGTCATAGAGGAGGCCGTAGTGAGCGATGAGGTGGAAGAGGAGGCCGAAGCAGCTGAGGAAGAGACTCCTGTAGAAGAGACTGCCGAGGCGGAGGCAGTGGTGGAAGAGGAAACGAGTGAGGAAGAGGGGACTTCGTCTGACGGGAATGAACCGTCAGCAAAGGAGTCGGCGGCTGCGGCGGCGGTGCGGCGGGCGAAACGCAGACAGCAACAGGCCGAGCAGTAGTTAAAGCGCCAATTAGTCCGGGGGAGGCGCCCGACTGGGCGTCGGGGGATGAATGTACGCGGAAAAGCTGCCGCCACATGATATAGATGCAGAGGACTCTGTTCTGGGGTCGCTGCTCATCAACGGGGAAGCGATTAACGAGGTCGCACCCCTGCTGGACGCCGACGATTTCTATCGAGAGTCGAACCGTTGGTGTTATGAGGCGTGCGTCGACCTTTACAACCGGGGCGTGCCTATAGACCAGGTCTCGGTCGAAAGCGAGCTAAACCGCAGGGAGCGGCTGACCAATATGGGCGGGGCCGCTTACCTTAGCCACCTGGTTACGGTGGTGCCGACTTCGGTGCACATCAAGGCCTATGCGGGCATCGTGCGCAGGATGGCGACGATGCGGCGCATCATCGAGTCGGCGGGGCAGATTTCGAAGATCGGGTATGATGCGGGCCCCGACGAAGAAGAGGCGCTGAGCCGGGCCGAGGACATCCTGTTCCGGCTGAGGAGTGGGCAGAGGTCTCAGGACTTTGTGCACATCCGGGAAGTCCTGGACGAGTACCTGGAAGAAGGGGGCACATTCACTAGAGACGAAGGAGAAGGGCCTTTATCGGTTGCGTTGACGGGGTTTCACAACCTGGACACTCTGCTGGGAGGACTGCACCGGTCAGACCTGATTGTCCTAGCGGCGAGGCCGAGCCTAGGGAAGAGCAGCCTGGCGTTGAACATCACACGGACTGCGGCCCTGGACCAGGGCGCCCGAGTGGCTGTGTTCAGTTTGGAAATGAACAGAGAGCAAGTGGTGCAGCGTTTGCTTTCCAGTGAGTCGGGAGTGGATACGAGGAACTTTAGACTTGATGAGTCGGGACTTCAAAAGTTCACGGTGGAAGAATCTGAGAGAGTCGTAGATGCAACAGGTAAATTGGGCGGTGCTCAGATCTATATAGATGACTCTCCTAACCTGAATATCGTCGAGCTTCGGAGCAAGGCCAAACGACTTCACAGGGAGCAACCCTTAGACCTGATAATTGTCGATTATATGGGTCTGATGCTTCAGCGGGGAGACAACAACGTTGCGGAGATGAGCGAGATATCAAGGCGGCTCAAGTTGCTTGCCAGGGACCTGAACGTGCCACTGGTGGCTCTGTCGCAGCTGAGTCGGGCGCCGGAACTCAGACAGGACCACAAGCCGATGCTTTCGGACTTGCGGGAGAGTGGGAGCATCGAGCAGGACGCGGACGTGGTGATGTTCATATACAAAGCGGACAAGTACTACACGGAGCAGCAGTGGGGGAAGCTGTTCCCCGACGAGATGTACCCGAAGGGAATAGCGGACATCATAGTCGGGAAGCACAGGAACGGGCCAACGGGGACGATACAGCTGCGGTTCGTGGACCATCTGGCCAAGTTCGAGCCGTTACCGGTGGGCGTGGCTTAGGGCTCGGATGTCGGGGTTCGAGGGTTTCAGGGCGAACTCTCAGAAGACGGCAATTCCCAACGTCTTCTTCACCCAACTGATGCCGCAAATCAAGGATGCAGGGGAGCTGCGAATTGTGCTTCACGTGTTTTGGGCAGTGCAGCAGAAGAAGGGTTCACCCCGATTTGTTACGTTCAGGGAGTTGCTTGGGGACAAGGTCCTAGGCCCGAGCCTCGGCAAGGACCTGACGGAGCGGGTGGAGGCGCTAGAGTCGGGGCTGAGGGGGGCGGTGGAGAGGGGGGTGTTGATAGGCGCCAGGGTCGAGGTGGAGGGCCTGGGGCACGAACTCTATATGCTCAACACCCCTGAGAATGCACGGGCGGTGGAGAGAATGACGGGTGAGGGGGTCAGTGTTCCAGCAGTGACCATCGAGGTCTCCGGTGAGGATGCAAAGCCCAACATATACTCTTTGTATGAAAATAACATAGGCCCGCTGACGCCACTAATCTCGGAGGAGATCGAGGCGGCGTTGCGGCAGTTTTCCGAGGAATGGATAAGGGAGGCAGTACAGGAAGCGGTGCGATACGAGGCCCGGAGCTGGCGTTATATCGAAGCGATCCTTAGAAAATGGAAGACGGAAGGGAAAACAGGTGGAGCGGCTCGGGGACATTCTGAAACAAGATCGGATACGGACAGGTATTTCAAGGGGAAGTACGGACACCTCGTCAGGCGAAGGTTTGACTGAAGAGGCTGCCGGTCATCCCGACTGCGAGATATGCAAGGGTATCGGGTGGGTGACGCCCGACGTGTCGTTCGGACATCCCGATTTCGGGAAGGCGACGCCGTGCAGCTGTCTGAAGGCGGAATGGGAAGAGCGGATCCCGGAACGGCTGGAGCAGTACAGTAATCTCGGGCCTCTGTCCCGACTCACTTTCGACAACGTAATACCGCAGGGCCGGAGCCCGGATGAAGACAACAAGAGGTTGTTTCAGGCCGCATATGATGCGGCCAAGAGGTATGCGGCCGAGCCTCGGGGGTGGTTGGTACTCACGGGTAACAGCGGGAGCGGAAAGACACACCTTGCTGCAGCAGTGGCCAATCATTGCATTGGTCTGAGGATTCGAACATTCTTCATGGTTACTCCCGACCTGCTGGACCACCTGAGGGGAACGTTCGGGCCAAACAGCGAGGTTACATACGATGAACTCTTTGAGCAGGTGCGGAATGTTCCGCTGCTAATACTTGATGACCTCGGGTCTCAGACCAGCAGCCCATGGGCCGCGGAAAAGCTGTTCCAACTCCTGAATCACCGGTTCAACACTCAACTTCCGACGGTGATTACGACTAACATACCACTGGAACGGCTGGACGAGGGCCTGCAAAGCCGCCTGACGGACCCGATGCTTTCGACGGTGATCGAGGTTGAGAGAAGGTCGTCAGTGCTGAGCTCGATGGACAGCCTGAACCTGGCATTGCCGGCGAACATGACCTTTGAGTCGTTTAAGCCCGGAGGGAGGGGGCTGAGGGGGGAGGCGAAGCAGAACCTTGAGGGCGCCTACAGGGCAGCGCTCAATTTCGCGGAGTCGCTGGACGGGTGGATGGTGTTGATGGGGCCGCCGGGTCGGGGGAAGACGCATTTGGCGGCGTCGATAGCGCACTATCACAGGAGTCGGGGGAGGGATGGGCTGTTCATAGTAGTGCCTGACCTTCTCGACTACCTGAGATCCACCTATGCGTTGGATTCCCGAATAACTTACGACGAACTGTTCAATAAGGTTAGAACTGTATCGCTGCTAGTTTTGGATGACTATGGAGAGCAGGCAGCGACCCCCTGGGCGAAAGAGAAGTTGTACCAAATCCTAAATTATCGTTACAACGGCAGGATGCCGACTGTGATAACAACGGCGCTTTCCCCGGATGATATGGATGAGAGGATAGGTTCGAGGATGGCGGACCCCAGTTTGACGATGCTGTACAGTATCGATCAAGTGCCGGACTACCGGAGCGGGGATGTGAGAGTGGGGCGTCCGCGTCGGGGGGAGGGGATGAGGGGGCGAAGGTAGGGGAATGTCTGACGAATCCTGAATTGTCCGTATTAAGGCGAAACAACTGTGTCCTGCGTATTCTGTGACATTGTCTCGGGGGTGGAGAGGGCTAATGTGCGATATGAGGACGAGGAGTTTATCGTCTTCGACAACAAGCTAACGTGGGCGCCGGTGATGCTGCTGGTGGTGAGGAAGCGGCACATGGACCAGGAGGAGTACTGGCAGGACATGTCGGAGGCGGGGCGGATTGCGGTGGAGATGGGGAAGCGCTACTGCCCCGACGGCTTCCGGCTGGTGTCCAATTTCGGGGATGACGCGATGCAGAGCCAGGAGCATGGGCATCTGCACGTGATCGGCGGGCGATTTCTCGGGCCTTACGTGTAGCCCAGGGCTCGAGGGCTAGTTCTCGGAGCTGGGCTGCTGGCGCTGGCGTAAGAAGTCTTCCAGGCTCTTGATGATTTCATCAGAGCGGAGGGGTTCCTCTTTCTCCTCGGGCTGGTGAGAGCTCTCCAGCTGTCGAACGTAACGCTTCAGCTTGGGGTTCTGCTCGAGGGCCTGCTCGACCTGCTTGTCGAGGCGGTCGCCGCGGCGGCGGAGATCCTGGATGTCCAAGTCGAGGTCCAGGATGGGCAGAAGACGGCGAAGGACGGCTCGCCATGCCTTCGGGTTGGCGGTGGGGAGGTAGTGGGGGGTGCCCGTCCAGAGGCTGATGCTGGGGATGCCAAGCTCTTCGCAGGCGTGCTCCAGGACGGCATGGATGGAGGTCGGGCCTTCGTAGTCGGTGAACTGGAGGTCGTACTCGGCGAGGTCGTCGCGGGCGCCGCTGCCATTTACGGCGGCGGAGACGATGGGCTCCCGTGTGTGTGGGGTGGAGTCGTAGAAACTGCCGAGGAGGATCAGTTCGTCGGGGTCCTGGTCCTGAAATGCGGCAAAGAAATCATCGGTGAAACTGCGCCACCTTAGGTGGGGCTCGGTGCCGAGGAAGAGGATGAGATCGTGTTCGCCGTACAGGTTCTCCCAGTAGTAGAACTCGTTGGTGAGGAAATCAAGGCTCTTGATGACGCCCTCGGAAATCTTGCCGTAGGGTCGGGCGTTAGTGAAATCGTAAAAGGGGTCGGGGTCCAGTTCGGCGAACTTGGTCGGGTTGAGCTTGCTTTTGAGGTAGGAAACCGCTCCCGAGGACACCTCACCGGCATTGGCCCAACCCGAGAACCCGGCCAGCACCTTGGGTTTCCTGAGTTCTGGTGTTTCCGAGATGATGAGGTTGCTCATGGAGAATGCCTATCAGCCTGCAAATGGACTGGGCCGATGTCGGTGCGAGGGGCGAAGGGGCTATCAAAGTCCCTGTTGGTAGTATACCAGCAAGGGGGGAGCGGGCGCTATTTGGAGGAGTGTCTGCAAAGAAGGAGGGGATGAGGTTAGAATCTCGGCTGATCCAAATCCGAGGGATGGAATGAACGAATACACAAGATTCGATGCTGGTGAGCTGCATCGGCTGGCGCGCTCGATATTGATGGGGTGTGGGATGAGCCATGACGATGCGGATGTGGCCGCGGGTGTGCTGCTCTATGCGGACCTGCGGGGAATCGACTCCCACGGGGTGGCCCATCTTTCGGCGCACCAGTCTTACGTGAGGGGTATGAAGAATGGCAACGTAAACCCTCGTCCCGACGTCCAGACGGTGAGTAACAACGGTACGCTGGCGTTGATAGACGGAGACGGGGGGTTGGGTCCGGTTGTTGGACATAGGGCGATGGAGCTCGCGATTGAAAAGGCGCGGGTCTCGGGGGTGGGGCTGGTGGGGGCGTGGAACAGCAGGCACTACGGGTCTGCGGGTTACTACGCGGAGATGGCGCTACCCCACGATATGATCGGTATATCGATGACACAGGCGTCGCCGGCTGTGCTGCCGACCCGCGGGGCGAAGCGGAAACTGGGGACAAATGCAATCAGCTTCGCAATTCCCGCGGGCAAGGAGCCAGCTTACGTGCTGGATATGGCCACGAGCGCCGTGGCCGTGGGCAAACTGGAACTGGCGCGCCGGAAGTCGGAACCGATACCTGTTGGGTGGGCGGTGGACTCGGAGGGTAGGGAGACGACGGACCCCAATGATTACTGGAGTGGAGGGGCGCTGGTGCCGCTGGGGTCGTCGCCGGAGCTAAGCAGTCACAAGGGTTTCGGGCTGGGGATGCTGGTTGACATATTGTCGGGGGTGCTGACGGGGGTGGGGTTCGGGGCGACGATGTCTCGTGAAAAGAGGGTGGTGGGACACTTCTTCGGGGCGTTCCGGGTGGACGGGTTTAGGCCGGTAGGCGAGTTCAAGGCGATGATGGATGAAATGATCCGAGACATGAAGTCGACGCCCAGGGTCCGAGAAGACCAGCCCGTGCTAATTCCCGGACAGATCGAACATGAGACTCGCTTGGAAAGGCTGCAGAACGGTGTTCCCTTGCACGAAGAGGTGGTGGAGGCGTTGCGGGAATATGCCAGGGAATTCGGCATTCAGTTTCCGAGTCCGATGTCGGCGGGATAGAAGGGAAACCATCTGTGGGGGAAATTAAGCGGATCGCGATATTGGGAGCAGGACTCTACTCCGAAATCCTGCTGGAAGTGATGACGTCAGTTAAGGAGAGTGAGCGGGGAGTCGATGTTATAGCGACCCACAGGAGGGCGGAGCGTCGGGCGGAGGTTGCGGAAAGGTTTGGGATCCGGGTGCTGGAGTCGAACAGGGAGGCGTGCGAGGGCGCGGACATGATCATTCCGCTGGTGAGGCCGGAGCAGATGGGTACGCTAATGAAGGAGGTGGGGCCGGTGATCCGGGCGGAGCAAATAGTGGCGACGGGCGCAGCTTCGCTTCCCCTTAGCTGGTACAGGCAATACCTGGAGGCGCCTTGCACTCTTGCCTGGGTCTTCACGCCGGTGTTCATGGGGAAGGGGGAGGGGTACATCGGGATGGCCTTCGAACCCGAGACCTCAGAGGACCAGGTAAAGGAACTGAAGGAATACTGGGGCCGATTCGGTAACGAGATAATGGTGATAGAAGACGGCAACCAGGACGCATTCACGGTATTGCAAGCATGCAGCCAGTTTTTTCTGTACCCGGTGGTGAAGGCGATGGTCGGGTATGGTCGGGAGGCGGGGCTGCCCGTTGAGGTGGCGAAGGCGGCTTCTTTAGCGGCACTGAGATGTGCATCGAGGGAATTGGATGACGCGGACTGCACTCCCGAAGGGTTGGAAGAGCTATTAGACTACGCCCGGGTCCCGGGCAACATGACCTTCGAGGGGATAAAGACGCTGGAGCGCGGGAGTGTGGAGGCGGCATTCAGGGAAAGCCTGATGGCGGCGCAACGACAGTCGGAGGCGAACAGGGCGGGGCTATAGGGCGTTGTTGGGTCGGGGGCGGGACATGAGCTCCTGGAGCTTGTCGAGGTTGAAGTCAGGGGACTTACAGAACTCGATGATGGGTCGTTCCCAGTCCTCCATCTGAACTGAGGCGTCGGCGATTCGGCCTGCGATGCCGGCGGGGATGGTGATCACGCCGTGCTTGTCACCGTGGATGATATCTCCGGGATGGACCTCGACTCCTCCCACATTTATCGGACATCCGACGGCTTCGAGGTGGACGTAGGCGTGGGAGACCAGCACGTCGGAGGCGAAGAAGTGGAAGCCGAGGTCTTCAACTTCGTCCAGATCGCGCACACCGCCGTCGGTGACCGTGCCGACGCAGCCCAAGGCCCTGTGGATGTTGCCGTTGACCTCGCCCCAGAAGGAGCCGATGGCGTTGGGGTAGTCCAGGTCTTTGATAACGACGACCCGGGGCCCGGGGACGCTCTGCACGTGCTCCCAGAGGTCTCGGGGCTTGGGGCCCTGGCCCTTGAAAGCCGGGGCACGGGCGCTGATAAGGGCCGTGCATGCGTAGCCGACCATGTTGCCGAGGCTGGGGAGCTGGCACTTGATCTCGGGGCCCATGAAGCCGACGCTTCGTGACTGGATGTCAAAGGTCTCGATGGCGTTGGCAATGGTTGGTGAGGTGATTTCTCGGAGGGCTTCCATCTGTGCAGGTGTCAGTGTCGTGGACATGATTTCTCCGTAGCTCGGGGGTTAGGCGGGGTCCTCAAGGGTGACCTTTTCCCTGACGGCGGGGTTTACAAGGTTGAGAGGCCAGTGACCAGTGAGGACACGGACCATCTCCTCTCCGACGCGGCGGTGAAGGAGATCGAAGGCGTTGTCGGAGTAGGAGGCGGTGTGGGGAAGGATGGCGACGTTGTCCATCTTGAGGAGAGGGTTGTCGGGGTCTACGGGCTCCTGTTCGAAGACGTCGAGACCGGCACCGGCGATCCCGCCGCTTTGGAGGGCCTCGATCAGGGCCGGTTCATCGACTACGGGTCCGCGGGAGGTGTTGATCAGGAAGGCCGAGGACTTCATTGCGCGGAACTGGTCGGCGCCCATGAGATGACGGGTCTCGGGGGTGAGGGGGGTGTGGAGTGAGACGTAATCCGACCTTTCGAGAAGCTCTTCGAAGGAGACGAGCTTTATCCCGACCTCGTCTGCCTGCTCCTGGGAGATGAAGGGGTCGTAACCGATTACCTCGAGGCCGAAGACGTGGGCTTTTCGGGCCACGGCGCGGGCGATGTTACCGCAGGCGACCAATCCCAGGGTCTGGCCGTAGATGGAGCCCATGGGGTAGAGCAGTTCCCGGCCCCAGTTGCCGGTGCGGGTCCAGCCGTCCAATTTGATCAGCTTCTTGGCGGAGGCGAGGAGGAGCATCAAGGCGTGGTTGGAGACTTCTTCCCAACAGAAGTCGGGGACGTTGGCGATGACAATGGAGTGATCGGTGAGGGCCTGGGGGTCCAGGGTGTCGATGCCTACGCCGTAGCGGACGACGACCTTGCAGCCGGCGGGCAACGCGGCGGCAGCCTTGGCGCGAATCGGGGCGCGGATGTTGAGGATGCCGTCCATGCCCTGAGCAGCTTCAATTACCTCGTCCTCGGTCGTGCAGGGGATGGGTATGAGCTCGGCGCCGATCCGGGCGAGGGTATTGGTCTCGACGTCCAGGGGGGCGCCGAGGTTGTCGGGGTCGGTGTGAAGGACTCTGAATTTGGCTTGGGTCATGACAAGTCTCCTCCGATCAAGGGATATGGTAGCCGTGACATACCGGACGGGCAACTCGCCGGTCTTTTATTCGGTTGTGGGTTTTTGATTGAACGTTGATTGAAGATTGATTGAACTCGTAGCTGGTTTGATTGAACGACGCCTGGAGGGATTTCTGGGGATTTCGCGTGGGGGGTCTTTGATTGTTTTGCGGTTTCAGGCACGGCTTTGATTGTTTAAGGAACCGGGAGGGCGGAACCCTCACCCCCTTGATCCCCCTCTCCCTTAGGGCCCTTAAGGGAGAGGGGGAAGAAAAAACAGAGGGAAGCGCCTGCGCCATGGCGCAGGCGCTTCCCTCTAGTTTGGTACTGGGGGGGAAGGGAGAGGGGGAAAGAAGAACAGCGCCGACCTCTGCCTGTAGTTTGGTACTGGGTAGAAGAGAGGGAATAACGGAGAGGAGCCAGGCTGAGTTGCGGAGTTGGGGGTGGTTGTTCAGGAGGGATGGATTCCCGACTCCTCGGGAATGACGGATGGGCAAGTCGGGAGTGGTGGTGAGGGAGGGGTTGTTGGGTTGTGGGGGTTGGGTATTCATTTTGTTTGTTGGGTTTTGGGTCGGCGATGGAAGGTCCGGGACTCGGATGTAGGACCCCGATGGCACCTACGCCGACGCTGGTGGCATCGGCGGTTGTCCTGCCTTTCCCTTCACGCATGCCTTGGGAGACTTGCCGCTGTCGAGGGCGTCTCTGCGTGGGGACATCCGCTCTCCGCATCAGCGCTCGACCGCTGAGCGGGACGGCATATCGGCTCGATGCCGCCGTGGGCGGAAGGAGCCGCATAAGGGCGCTAAGGCCCTGCATAACGAGTCGGAAGACTCGCGGAATTCCTCGGCGACGGTAAAGGCGGCGAGGCGTATACGCCCGGGTGAGGGGCGTCGTATCGGCAAGGGCGTCGTCATAGAGAGGCTTGATGCCGCATAGAGTCGATGGACCATCCATCGCCTGGAAACCAGGGAAGGGGGACGGGACCCGGTGGGGTCGGGTCTCGGGGGCTTCCCTGGGTTTTTGGTTCCTCCTTGGGTTACTGAATATCAGTTCGAACTGTGAAACAGTTTAGCACGGGTGTAATAGAAGTCAAGGGCTTTTTGGCACGGGTTTTGGGGGGCATACCCCCCGGCCCCCCAAGGGAACCCTCACCCCCTTGATCCCCCTCTCCCTTAGGGCCTGTAAGGGAGAGGGGGAGGAAAAAACAGAGGGAAGCGCCTGCGCCAGAGCGCAGGCGCTTCCCTCTAGTTTGGTACTGGGGGGAGAGGGAGGGAATACCCCCCGGCCCCAGGGGAACCCTCACCCCCTTTGTCCCCCTCTCTTAGGGCCTATAAGGGAGAGGGAGAGAGAAGAACAGAGGCAGAGGTCATGGATGCAGGAGAGGGGAGGAGACGCCGCCCGGCCCAACGGGGGGAGCCCTCGCCCTCCTGGTCCCCCTTTCCTCCTCAAGGGGCTCAGGGCAGGTTCTCAGGGCTACTAAGAGGGCTTTGCATGACTGGTCTCTCGGCACTCGTATCACCCTCACCCCCCGACTTCTCGGGGGCAGGCTCTAACCCTCTCCCATCGAGGGAGGGGGAAAGAAAAAGAACAGAGGCCGACGTGGGTGCAGCACACCCACGTCGGCCTCCAGTTCAGTATTTTGGGGAGGGGACGCCCCTCCCCAAGCCCCGGGACAAATATGAGACCCACCCGCCCAGTTTTATTGACATATCAAAAATGCACTGCATTTTTGATATGTCATTACCAAGGGGGATGCCAGGGAAAGATGTGCTGGGCAAAGGACGAAGCAGGGTTAGGGAGGGGCGATTGAGGATTCTCGCGGGGCATCGGAATGACAGGAGAGAAGATGGTGGTTGGTTATGGAGGGATGCGGTGGGAGGGCAAGGCATGGGCCGCCGCCCCGCTCATACCCCTCGAGGGACTCGGGGCATGCTTAAGAGGGCCTCAGCATGAGCGGCCCAGCCGCCTCGGGGAGAGCGACCAGCCGGTCGCCCCTACGGGAAGGGGACAGGACGCCCCGCCCTAGCCCCCAGCCGGGGATAGATTCCCGATCGGGGTCGGGAATGACGGGGGGGATTGGGGAGGAGCGATGGAAATTCTTCGCGGGGCATTGGGATGGGAGTGGGGGACCTCAAGAGGGGAAGTGGATGGGGGAGTGGAGTTGCCTCTCCGCGTGGACAAGATCAAATGCGAGATTAGGCAGTTGTGTTGCTAAAGGTGCGGGAGAATCAATATAATTGAAGTACCGGGGTCGAGTAATGTTCCGGTCCCGGACTCTCGGGGAAAGAGGTGTCTGAGATGAAGAAGAAATTCATCATAATTGCCCTGATAGCGGCGGTAGTCGGGGCTGCGGCCAAGATACTCAGGGGCCGCATGTCCAACAAGGAGGCGGAGGCGGACTAGCGGAGTCCGATCTGCCGAAAAGCTCTCCAGGCTGTTACAGGCCTGGGGCGTAGCGACTGAACCGTATAACCGACTACGGGACGGGTACTAGACGAAGTACCTGACTCTCTCTTTCTTGTACTCCTTTGTACTGAAGAGGATCTCGTAGTCGGTTATTCCTGTTTTCTCCGAGATTTGGCGGGCGATGCTTCGGCACTTTTCGTCGGTGCGGGAGTGGACCATGCTGAAGAGGCTGTAGGGCCAGTCGGGGTAGGTGGGACGCTGGTAGCAGTGGCTGACCTGGGGGAAAGATGCTGCCATCTCTCCCACTTCCCTAATCCGCTCTTCGGGGACCTTCCAGCAGACCATGCCGTTGGAGGTGAACCCGGCGTTCTGGTGGCGGAGGACGGCAGCGAACCGGCGCATCAGACCCGATTCCTGGAACCAGGTTATCTTTGCCAGCAGGTCGGGGACGGACATGCCAAGGCGCTTTGCCATACCGTCGAAGGGGCGCGGGGCCAGGGGCACGTCTTCCTGAAGTTCGCGGACGAAGGCCCGGTCATCTTCGGTAAGGGGGCCGGCAGCGGGCCGGGGCTTCTTTTTGGCCCGGGCTTCGGGCTCCAGCTTTTCCTCATCTTTGGTCATGTCCAGCTTGACGCCGATCTTGAAGAGGTGCTTGGTGGGGAGGAGGCGGTATTTTTCGGCGCCGGCGCGGGTGGCGAGGGAGTCGAGCTCGGTCTCAAGCTCGGCCTCTGGGGGCACGGCGAGGGTGAACCAGATGTTGAAGTAGTGGTCCCGCTTGTAGTTGTGGCTGACGCCCGGGTGCTCGCTGATGACGTCGGCGACCTGGTCGACGCGGTCCTCGGGGGCGCGGACGGCGACGAGGGAGCTCTTGTAGCCGAGGCGCCGGGTGTCGAATATGGCGTTTAGCTCGCGGATTATGGCGTCGTCCTTCAGCTTGGCGATCAGGGAGATAACCTCCTGCTCTGTCATTCCCAATCGCTCCCCAATCTCTGCAAATGGAGTTTCAACGAGGGGGAAGTCCCACTGGAGAACGTTCAGGAGTTCTTTCTCAGTGGAGGTGAGGGCGAGGGTGGTTTTGGCGACCATGCTTAATCCTGGTAGTCAGAAGTCGGGCGGGGAAACGGTTAGCCGGCGGCGGTGGGAGCAGGCTTTATACCGAAGTTGTCCTTGTAGAGTTCGTAGACGCGGTCCAGGTGTTCCTGGGGGAGGTCTGGGAGGTCGGGGGTCCGGGCGTAGTCCTCAAGCTGGGCGGGGTCGGTTGCCGTCAACAGCACCGAGGATACGGTCTCCTGCCCGAGGCAGTATTTCAAGGCTGCCTGGCCAATGTTCAGGCCAGTGTCCTCGGTGAGGAAGCCGATCTGGTCGACCTTGTCCATGCTTTCGTCGAGCCATTCGCGCTTGCGGTAGCTGCGGTGGTCGGTCTCGGGGAAGACGGTGTCCCGGTTGACTGTACCGTCGAGGAGGCCGCTGGCATGGGGGACACGGACGAAAAGGCCGGTGCCGCAATCCCTGGCGATGGGGAAGAAGTCCTGGGCCGGGTCCTGCTCCAGGATGCTGTAGATAATCTGGAGGGTGGAAACGGAGCGCTCCTGCATCGAAGCCTGACCCTCTTCGAACCAGCCGATGTCGGGGCCGAGGGCCACGCCGTAGTAGCGGATCTTACCCTCTTTCTTGAGGTCCTCAAGGGTCTCAAAGACATCGTCCCGTTCGATGACGTTGATGCGGGGGTTGTGGAGTTGGTAGACGTCAATCCAGTCGGTATCCAGGCGTCGGAGGCTCTTTTCGCAGGCTTCCCGGATGAACTCCGGTTCGAAGTTCTGGGGCTTTTCCTTGTGGCGGACTCGGGCGGTGAAGGTGTAAAAGTCGTAGCCTACCTTGGTGCAGAGGACGACGTCGTTGCGCTGGCCCTTGAGGGCCCTGGCGACTACTTCCTCGTTGGCGCCCGAGCTGTACTGGTCTGCGGTGTCGAAGAGGTTGATTCCGAGGTCCAGGGCCTTGTGGATAAGGGCTATGGACTGCTCTTCGTTAACGTTGCCCCACCAGTTGCTGACGAGGGTCCATGTGCCGAAGCCGCATTCGGAGACTGAGAGGTCGGTGTTGGGGACGGTGCGGTACTTCATACGGGGACGGCCGTGCCGACGGCCTCCTTGATGCGGTTGATCTCCGAGCGGAGGGTCTCGTCGGGGACGACGGCCTGAGCGCCGGTGACGTTGATGGGCTCTTCAAGCTCCACCCATGAGACGCAGCCCCCGTATCGGGGCAGGACGGGTATGGAGCGGGGGCGTTTGAGTTTCATGGCCCTGAGCAAGATGATAGACAAGGGGTGCCTGGGGCGCCACTTGAGGCGGTACTGGGCGTAGTCGTTAGTGCAGATGTAGAAGTCTTCGAGGGCAGAGACGCGCTCGGGTTCAGAGACTTCGAGGATTTCAACTACCTCGGAGAGGGTGTCGATGATGACGGTGTCGGGAGGGGGGGCCTGGGTCTCGGTGAGGGCGAGGGCGTCGTGCCACTGGGGTTTGAGGAGGTCGGGGCTCTGGTGTTCGTAGGTTGGGTAGAGGAGGAAGCGGTTGCCTTCCAGGACGAAGCGCTTCTGCTGTTCCCGGATGCCACCCTTACGGAGGACGAGGAACTGTTCGCCCCGGGCGAGGGCCCGGGTGATTACCGCCCATTCTTTCAGAGCCAGGGATACGAAGCTCATAGGTCGGGCCTACACCTGATCCCTGAGCCAGCGGGAGACTTCCTTGGCGTGGTAGCTGAGGATGATGTCTGCGCCGGAGCGCTTGATGCCGGTAAGGATTTCCATGGTGACTTTCTTTTCGTCGAGCCAGCCGTTGCGGCCTGCGGCCTTGACCATGGCGTACTCGCCGCTCACGTTGTAAGCGCCCAGAGGTTGACGGAAGGCTTCTCGAGCCCTGGAAATCACGTCCAGGAAGGCAAGGGCAGGCTTGACCATGATAATGTCGGCGCCTTCCTGGATGTCCAATTCGATTTCGAGAAGGGCCTCACGGGCATTGCGGGTGTCCATCTGGTAGGAGCGGCGGTCGCCAAAGGAAGGGGTGGACTGGGCGGCGTCCCGGAAGGGTCCGTAGAAGGAGGAGGCGTACTTGGCGGAGTAGGCCATGATTGGGGTGAGGTCGAGATCGTTGCGGTCAAGCATGTCCCGGATTGCACCAACCACACCGTCCATCATGTTGGAAGGGGCGACGATGTCGGCACCGGCCTCGGCGTGGGAGAGGGCGGTCCTACTGAGGAGCTCGAGGGTCTGATCGTTATCGACGTATTCGTCGACGATGACGCCGCAGTGGCCGTGGTCGGTGTATTCGCATAGGCAGACGTCGGTGATGACAATGGTCCCGGGACAAGCGTCCTTGATGCGGGCCACGGCTTCCTGGATCACGCCGTTGGGGTCGTAGGCGCCGGTCCCGACTGCGTCCTTTTCGTTGGGGATTCCAAATAGGAGGACAGCTTTGACACCGAGGGCGGCGACTTCCTCGGTCTCCCTGGCGGCGAGGTCGGGGGAGAGCTGGAATACGCCCGGCATGGAGTCGACGGGCCGCTTCTGGCCCGAGTCCTGGGTGACGAACATGGGGTAGATGAAATCGCTGGGGCTTAGGGTAGTCTCCCTTGTAAGGTCGCGCATGGCCTGGGTGCGGCGCAGGCGTCGGAGGCGCTGGGTGGGGAAGCCCGTGCCCCGGGTTGTCGTAATTTGTTCAAGCAAACTGGTCACTACTGAGCTCCTACTTGCTTAAGTATAGCGTCAATCAGGCCGGGTATGGTGTGTTTACGGGCGACAATTGTGACATCGAGGCCAAGTTCCTCCGCTGTTGCAGCGGTGACGGGGCCTATGCAGGCAACGGCGGTGTCTTTCAGAGATCTCACGTCGCCCTCAAGGATGTTGACCAGGTTCCTGACCGTGGACGAGCTGGCGAAGGTAGCAATGTCGACTTCTCCGGACCTGAGGCATTGGATTGCCCGTTCAGGAATGTGGCCGGGGCCTGCGGCTGCGTAAGTGCAGAATTCGTCGACGGTGGCGCCCATCTGGGCCAAGCCGTCGGGGAGAACGGGGCGGGAGCCCTCGGCCCTTGCCAGCATCACGCGAGCGCCCAGTAAGTTCATGGCTTTGAGGGAGTCCAGAAGGCCTTCGGCTGTGTAGGTGGAAGCCGTTACGGCAACTTCGTAGCCATGACCTGAAATCGCTTTTGCGGTCTCGGGGCCGATGGCGGCTATTTTCAGGCCGTTGAGGGTTTCGGGTCGGGTGCCGACAGATTGCAGACGGTCGAAGAAGAGGTTTACACCGTTAACGCTGGTGAGGATAAGCCAGTCGTATTTGGGGATACCGGCCACCGCGGTTTCGAGGACCTTCTTGTGTTCGTGGGACTGGGTAATCTCGATGGCGGGGAGTTCAATGACCTCCGCGCCGAGGGCGGCGAGCCGGAAGGACAGGGCGCTGGCTTGCTTTCGGGCGCGGGTGACGAGGATGCGTTTGCCGTAGAGGGGTCGGGTCTCGTGCCACCCCATTTTTTCTCTGAGTGCAGCCACTTGGCCGATTACGGCCACTGCCGGGGGTCGGAGGCCGGCCTCCGAGGCCCTTTGGACGATGTCAGCGAGGGTGCCGGTGACGGTCTCCTGGTCGGGGGTGGTGGCGTCCTGGATGAGGGCGACGGGTGTATCCGGGGGCTTGCCTGCCTTGATGAGGCGGTCAGTGATGGGGGCGAGGTTTCCCAGTCCCATGAGGACTACGATGGTGTCGGGGCCCTGGGCAAGGGCGTCCCAGTCGACGGAGGCCCGGGTCTTTTCAGGGTCTTCGTGGCCGGTGACCACTACCACGGAGGAGGAGAGGTCTCGGTGGGTAACGGGGATTCCGGCATAGGCGGGGGCGGCGATGGCAGAAGTGACGCCCGGAACTACTTCGAAGGGTATTCCGTTCTCGGCGAGGACTTCGGCTTCCTCACCACCTCGGCCGAAGAGGAAGGGGTCGCCACCCTTGAGCCTGACCACGAGCTTACCCTTTTGTGCCTCGGCGACCAGGATTTCGTTGATTTCATCCTGGGTCCTGGTGTGGTGCTTCGGGGTCTTGCCGACGTAGACCAGTTCACAGGACTCGGCGGCGTGGTCAAGGAGGTCGGGGTTGACGAGGCGGTCGTAGACTATGGTGTCGGCGCGCTTGATGTACTCGAAGGCCTTGACGGTGATAAGCCCCGGGTCGCCGGGCCCCGCGCCAACGAGGGCGACGAAACCCTTGCCCATCATCCAACCACCCCAGAAAGCAACTCTGCCGCACCTTGAGCTTTCAATTGCTCTGCGAGTTGTATGCCGAGGGATTCTGCATGTTCGGGGCTGCCCAGGATGGAACCGGTGATGATTTCAAAGGTATCGGGGTGGCCGACTAGGCCGGATAGGGTTAGGGAATCGCCGTTGACGGTGGCATAGGCCGTGACGGGGGCGAGGCAGCCGCTGCCAAGCTCCCGGAGGAAGGACCGTTCGGCGTCGACGGCCTGCCGGGTGGGGGTGTGTTGAATGGAGGAGAAGAGACCGTTGATCTCGGTGTTGTCAACGAGGGTTTCTATGGCGAGGGCGCCCTGGCCCATGGCGGGGAGGCAGGTCTCGGGAGAGAGGTATTCGGAGATGCGGCGCTGCCAGCCCATGCGGATGAGGCCCGCGGCGGCGAGGACTATGGCGTCGTAGTCACCGTTGTCGAGCTTGCGGATGCGGGTGTCGATGTTGCCGCGGATGTGGGCAATTTGGAGGTCGGGGTGTGAGGCCTTGATCTGGACGGCGCGCCGGGGGCTTCCGGTGCCGACCCGGGCCCCGTGAGGGAGGTCTTTCAGGCCGGCGCCGCCGGTTGATAGTAGAACGTCTCGTGGGTCGAGGCGCTCAAGGATGGCTGCGAGGGTGAAGTCATTGTCAACGTCAGTGGGCATGTCCTTCAGGCTGTGTGTCGCGGCGTCGATCTCGCCTGAACGGAGCCGATCTTCCAGTGTAGAGACAAAGACACCACGGGCATTGAGCTTGGCGATGGGTGACACCTTGTCGTGGTCTCCCACGGCGTGGACCGGGACGATTTCGACATGCAGGTCGGGGTGGGTGCGGGAGAGGCAATCGGAAGTTTCGCGGGCCTGGGCGATGGCAAGGTCGCTGGCCCGCGTCCCGAGCTTGATCACGCCTTTCACAGTCAGGCCCCGTTTACTTGCCTGCTTTTCCGCTGCCGGTTAGGGATGCGAAGAGGTAACGGCGGGCGTCGGCGAGCCTGCGCTGCTTGACGAGGGAGATAAAGCCATTATCGATGGACTTCTGCCAGCGGGCGGGGCTGACCTTGTGTCCTTCGCCGCGGACCTGGAGACGGACCTTGGACATCACCCTGGCGAGGCCACTGTACTCGGGGGGGAACTGCTGCTCGACCTGGCGTCGGAGCCACCGGGCGAGGGCCGGGCTGGCTCCCCCCGTGGATATGGCGAAGGTGATGTCTCCTCGACGAACGATGGAAGGGGCGATGAAATCGCAGTAAGGGGTGTCGTCGACGACGTTGACGATCAAGCCGAGGCTGCGGCCTTCGATGCCAACCTTTCGGTTGAGGGGCATATCGTCGGTGGCGGCAATGAGGAGGTAGAAGCCTTCGAGGTCGGAGGACTGGAATTCCCTGGGTATGTGGGTAACGAGGCCCTTGTCGATGCGTCGTTGGAGCCGGGGAGTGACGGTGGGGCTTACGACGGTGACGCGGGCGTCGGCATCCAGCAGGCCCTTGACCTTGCGTTCGGCGATCTGGCCGCCGCCGACGACGAGGCAGGGTCGGTCCTGGATGCTGAGGAAAGCGGGGTAGTATGCCGGCATTGGGACTAGCTCGGTATAGAATCAGATACCGCGGTCAAGGGAATTTTACATCAATTGTGGTAGTGGGGCAGGGAGGGGAGGTCGGTTCAGGAGAGGACGCGGTCGACGATGCCAGAGAACCAGCCCCAGGTCTGGCTTCCAAGGAAGGCTCCGACTATTGCCTGTATGGTCTTGCCAGTCCAGACGATGAGTAGAAACCTCTTGAGGGGGAACTTGATGGCTCCGGCGGCGAGGCCTGCGGCGTCAAAGGCGGGATTGGGGACTATGGAGAGGAGGAACAGGGTGATGCTGCCTCGTCTTTCCATCCAACTCTTGGCCCGGGCGAAGAGCCTGCTCCGCTTCTCGAGGAGCTCGCCGCCCTCATAACCTATGGCGTAGCCGGTGATCTCTCCCAGGGTGGCGGCCACACCGGCGACAATGCCGACAAGGAAGGGGTTGAGCCAGGCCCCAGCGCCGATGACGACCAGGCTGCTGGCGCTGGGCAGGAAAATGGTGGCAGCTCCCAGGAAGGTGAAGATGAATACACCGACATAACCGAGGGAGATGAGGTTCTTTTCGTCGAAGAGGTAGTCGTGGAGGAAGAAGGCGCCGATGCTAAAGCCGATGGCGGCGATTGCTGCCCCAGCAATGAGATGTTGGCGCCTGATTCCAGCCCGCTCCAGAAGCAAACGCATGCCCGAGAGCATGCCGTGGCGCGGAGGGGTCTGCTGACTTGCTTCTGAGTCGAGTTCCTGGGGCTCGGGGAGGTCATTGACGGAATAGCTGTGAGACACAGCACACCTTCCAGGGCGGGGAATGAAACCATGGGGCAGGGAACGATGAAATTATACCGAAAAGGCGGGGGCGGAAACAGGAATCAAAGCGATCCATCACGGCTCCAAGCCAATCCTTTAGAATAGCCGGTATTTTGATACGACTGCAGGCATTGCGGGAAAGATGAGGGATTCCGGCATAGAGTCGGGGGCCGGGGGATATCCCAAGTTCAGATTTGTCGTGCTGGCCTTCCTGGGCCTGTCCAACATCCTGAACTCCCTGATCATGCTCTCGCTGGGCATAATGCTGCCCAACATTTCGGATGACCTGGGGCTATCGTCATCGCAGCAGGGGTTCCTGGGGTCGTCCATGTTCATTGGGACGATGCTGATGTCGATGCCTGCGGGGCTGTGGCTGTCCAAGCCCAATGCCAGCAAGGTTCTGCTGGGGGCGCTGGCCTTCGGGACGACGTTCGTGATTGTCCAGGCATGGGCCCCGAACTACACGGTGCTGCTGCTGGCGCGCCTTGCGTTTGGCGTGGCCATAGTGGCCCGGCAGCCGGCGCGGGCCGTGCTGACCGCACAGTGGTTCCCCAAACGGGAGATCGTGCTGGTCAACGGCTTGGTCAATACCACCTATGGGGCCTCGGCGGTGATTGCGCTGCTGCTGACTCCCTTCTTACAAGTGTGGCTGAATGACAGCTGGCGGTGGACGCTGACGATTTACGGGATCATCTTCATGGTCGTGACGCTGATTTGGGCAGTCATTGGGAAGGAGCGGAGGACAGAGGAGCCCATCAATGTTCCCGGACTTAGGGATGAAGAAAAGGTTGGAGAAGCATCGCCCTGGGGGGTGCTGAAAGACCGGGACGTCTGGATGGTGAGCATGGGGATGATCGGGATGCTGGTCATGGAGTTCCCGCTGCTCACCCTCTGGCCAACGCTGATGCTTCGGGAGCGGGGAATTGAAGAGACGGTGTCGGGAGGCATGTTGCTGGCGGCGGCGATATCCGAGGGCATTGGGAACATAATTTTGTCGACAATGTTCATGAGCCGGGGGTCGAGGGGAATGCGAAGGCTGGCGGTGGCGGGCCTGGTAGTGCTGCTGGTCGGGACGGCTGTGGGGATGAACATGTCCACGTCGATACCGCTCCTGTGGACATACGCGGTATTTCATGGGGTGGGGTTCTCATTCATCGGACTAATATGGACGGTGCCGTTCGAGATACCGAACATTACGCACAGGCAGATTGCGGTGGCGTCCGGGTTCATAGAGGGTGTGGGGAGGCTGGGAGGGGTGCTTGGGCCCGCGTTTGTAGGTATCGCGTGGGACGCAACCGGAGACCGGGTGTGGCCGATGGTGATAAGCTCTTTCTTCGGGCTTACAATGGCCGCCTCCGGGCTGATGCTGTTCAGGGACAGGTCGGGGCCCGACTAGAACCAGGAATTGATTAGCTCTCCCCCAGATGCACTAAGGCCGTCACGCTACCGGTGGGTAGTGATGATGACGTTCAACGTGGCACATGCCTCGGCGATTGTGGGGGCACTGGTCCTGGGCGTGCTGCTGCCCACGATGTCGGAGGACCTGGGGTTGTCGCCGCTGCAACAGGGGTGGCTGGGATCGTCGGCGATAATCGGGAGCCTGATACTCTCGATTCCCTTCGGCCTGTGGATGTCGCGCTACAGGCCGATGATCCTGACGGCGATAACGCTGTTCCTGGGTGCAGGGTTCGTATTCATGCAGGCAGCGGCGTCCAACTTTGCGATACTGCTCCTGGGTCGGCTGCTCTTTGGGATCACGCCCGTGGCCCGGGAGGCGTCCCGAGTGCTTCTTGTCCGGCAATGGCTGCCCGCCAGGGAGATACAGCTTTCGAGCGGGATTCTCAACGCGGTTTTCGGAATATCCCTCACGATCAGCTTTGTCGTTGCGCCCCTGATGCTGGAAGCCTTCGACAATAACTGGCGGACAACGCTGTACGCATGGGGCTACTTCAGTGTCGGGATGGCCGTGGCGTGGGTACTGCTGGGTCGGGAGAACCGGACGGTGGAATACGAACAGGACTCGGGGTCCCAAGAGGGCTCTCCGATGAAGAGCCTGTTCAAATACAAGGAGCCGTGGCTGCTGGGGGTGGCGATTCTGGGCTATGCGATTGCCCAGATGTCCCAGTTCACGTTCTGGCCGACATTCATGAAGGACGAGTACGGGATGTCCGAGGTGAGGGCGGGAATGGTCATCGGGGTGGTGGGGGTGGTGGTGGCCGCAGGAGGGATGGTGATGCTGCCTGTGATAAAGAGGTTTGGGGGTTACCGTATCCCGCTCATAGGCATTGGGATACTGATAGCAGCCACCAACCTGGTTGTATTGTTTACAGGCTCGATGCCAATCCTGGTGGCGGCTTTCGTGGTCAATGGCCTGGCCCGAGGAGGGTTCTGGATCCCCTTCACCTCGCTGCCGTTCGAGTTGCCGGGAATCCTGCCCCGGGAGGCGGCGGTGGTGCAGGGGATGATGTTTTCGATGCTGTGGCTGGGGAGTGTGGTGGGGCCGCTGTTGGTGGCCGTAATTCAAACGGCCACCGGAAGCCTGCAGCTGGCGATGATCATTTCCGCGTTGTGCCCGATTGCAGTGTCAGTGACGGGGTTGTTTATATCGGCACGGACGGGAGGCGGTGAGTAGGGGGGAGCTCGCAGATAACGGGAAATCGAGCACGAACGCTCCGGATACATTAGAGCCCGGCGAAGGGACATCGGTGGCTGATGCAGGCGGCGGCGACGTCCAGGTCGACCAAGGGCGGGAACCCGACCTGCCTCAGCATCTCCGACGCAGCGCAGAGGGGGAGACCGACCACGTTGAAATAGCAGCCGTTGACGGGGGCGGCAGGGTGGAAGTCGGTATCCTGGATCCCATAGGCGCCCGCCTTGTCCAAGGGTGAGCCGGTGGCTATGTAGGCCTCAATTTCCTCGTCGGTGTAGGGGCGCATGAGGACGGAGGTGTTGACGTGGGCGACTATGGGGTCGGAAGGGCGGGGAGGGATGAGGGCGATGCCCGTGACCACCCGGTGGGGCCTTCCACGCAAGGCAATCAGCATGTCCCTGGCCTCCTGGTCATCGGCGGGTTTGCCGAATATGCGGCTCCCGAGGCAGACAATGGTGTCGGCGGCGAGGACGTGGGCCTCGGGGCGGAGATGGGAGACGACGTCGGCCTTGGCGAGGGCGATCCGGTGGGCAACATCCTCGGGTCTGGCCGATGGATTTATGAGGGATGTTTCGTCGATGTCGGCGGGGCAGACCTCGTAGGGGATGCCGAGGGCGTCCATGATCTGGCTGCGTCTTGGGGAGCGGGAGGCGAGGACAAGGGTGGAAGGCTGGTCGGGAGAGATGGTTCAGTTCCTTTCGAGGATGGATATGGACTCGACGTGGTGGGTCTGAGGGAACATGTCGATGGGTACGGCCTCTCTGAGTCTGTAGCCCCTGGAGATGAGGATGCGCAGGTCTCGGGCGAGGGTGTTCGGGGCACAGGAGACGTAGGCGATTGTTCGAGGGGCGAGTTTGGCCAAGAAGTCAAGAACTGTTGGGTGGCAGCCGGTGCGTGGGGGGTCGAGGATGACGGCGTCGGGGCGGGCGTCGAGGGCCGGGAGAATTTCCTCGGACTTCCCCTTGACTACGGTGACGTTGGGGAAGGGTTGGCAGTTGACGAGGGCATCCTCGATAGCGGAGGGAGACTCCTCCAGCGTGATTATCCGGCGGTAATAGGGGGCGAGCAGGACAGCGAAAGTGCCCACGCCCCCGTAGGCGTCGGCGAGGAGTTCATCGCCGGTGGGATAGAGGCGGTCACGGAGCTCGGCAGCTATGCGCTCGGCCTGGGGTGTGTTGACCTGGAAGAATGAGGGGCTGGAGACTCGGAAGGGGTATCCGAATAAGGACTCGGTGAAATGAGTCTGGCCGGACTCGAAATCAAGGTCTGGAATGTCGAGATTGGGCTGCACTAGGAGGTCTGCTGTGGCGACACCGCATCGGACGGAGACCTGGCGCAGGCCCTTGCCCTTGTCTTGAAGGTCGGAGAGGACATAGTTTATGCGGTCGTGCATGAGGAGGCAGCGGTCGATTTGGAGGTGGCGTCGGGTGCCGGCGCGGGTGAAGCCGAGCATTCCCTCGCGGTTGACGGAGAAGCGGGCGTGGTTCCTATAGGTGGTTGTCGAAGGGGAAGGGATGGTGTCGGTGACGTAGGGGTCGGAAATGCCGCCGGTCTCCTGCAGATGACGCTTCAGGATGTCATGTTTGATTTCAAGCTGGCGGGAGTAGGCGACGTGCTGCCACTGGCAACCTCCGCATTCTCCGAAGTAAGGGCACGGGGGCCGGACGCGGTGGGGGGAGGGGTGGATGACCCGGGTCAACGTGGCGGACATCACGCCCTTCTTGCCTTCCATGAATTCGACTTCAACGGTCTCGCCGGGGATGGCGAAGGGAATGGGAATAGAATCGCCGTTGATGAAGGCGAGGGCCTCGCCATCCGGGGAGAGGGTGTCGGGGGTGAGAGTCAGTGAGGGCATGGTGGAAGCGTACATACGGATGTCTAATATCGCAAGGCGAGGCGTATTTGACACGGGGGAGGGGGGTTTGGGAATATGGGCGTCGTTCTTTCGGGGGACTCACCCTCACTCCCTCGAGGGACTCGGGACAGGCTCTGACCCTCTCCCGTCAAGGGGGAGGGGAGGGACTGTCAAATTTGAAGGTGGAATAAATGTCTAGACCTAGTACTGTGGGAGAGCTTAAGGAGTCGGGGTATGAGGCGTTGCCGATCAAGGCGGAGGTGAGGCGCAACCTGATCCGGAAGCTGGAGTCGGGGGAGGGGTTGTTCGATGGGATACTGGGGTACGAGGAAACGGTACTGCCGCAGATGGTTAACGCCTTGCTGGCGGGTCAGGACATCATCCTCCTCGGGGAAAGGGGGCAGGCCAAGAGCCGGATGATCAGGGGTCTGGTAAGCCTGCTGGATGAAGCTGTGCCGGTGATGGAAGGGTGCGAGATTAACGACAACCCGTATGCACCAGTGTGTCGGGCGTGCCGGGACAGGGTGGGTGAGATCGGGGACAGGGCGCCGGTGGGTTGGCTGAAGCGGGAGGACCGGTACGCGGAGAAGCTGGCCACACCCGACGTTACGATGGCCGACCTTATAGGGGACATCGATCCGATCAAGGTCACCGAGGGGCGGTACCTTTCCGATGAGCTGACCGTACATTACGGGCTGGTCCCAAGGACTAACCGGGGGATCTTCTGCATAAACGAACTGCCGGACCTGGTGGAGAGACTACAGGTGGGATTGTTCAACCTGATGCAGGAGCGGGATATCCAGGTAAAGGGGTACCAGATCCGGCTGCCTTTGGACATCCTGGTGGTGGCAAGCGCAAACCCTGAGGACTACACGAACCGGGGCCGGATCATCACGCCGTTGAAGGACAGGTACGGGGCCCAAATCCGGACCCACTATCCGAAGACACCGGAAGTCGAAATCGAGATTATGGAGTCGGAGGCACGGCGGTTTGACGATGGCAGGAAGACGGTGACGCCGCACTTCATGAAGGAGATCGTGGCGCAGGTGTCGGCGCTGGCGAGGCAGAGCCCGGATGTGAACCAGAGGTCAGGGGTGAGCGTAAGGATAACGACGGCGAACTACGAGAGCATGTTGGGCAATGCGTTGCGTCGGGCTTTGCAGACGGGAGAGAAGACGGCAGCGCCGAGAATTTCGGACTTGACGTATCTGAAGGCGTCTACGTTGGGGAAGCTAGAGCTGGAGACGGTGGAGGACGAGCGCAGCGAGCAGGTGTTGGACGGGCTGGTAGACAGAGCGGTGGCCAATGTGTTCGCGCGCTACTTCGAAGTTGCGGACTTTGCAGCGCTGCTGACCCAGTTCCAGGAGGGGGCAAGCGTGGTACTCACTGACATGTCCCATTCCCGGACGCACGGCCGGCTGGTGAAGAAGATGGGAGGGTTCGACAAGGGGCTGAAGAAACTGGGCTGCGACAAGCCGGCTACAGCGGCCTCGGGGGTGGAGTTCATACTGGAGGGGCTGCACCTGAACCGGAAGCTGAACAAGGTGTCGGCGCAGTCGGGGGAGATCAGCTACGGGGCGTGACCCCGGGCCACGGCCATAATCATGTCGGCGAGGGCGCGGGAGTCGTGCCTGATATGGGGCCCGGGCCCGACGAGCTGTCCGGTCACAATCTCGCCAACCAATTCGGCCGACTCCTCGTAGTCTAATTCCACGGGGTAAGCGTTGCTTGAGCCGTAGCGCTCGATGGCTTCCGGCGGCAGGGGTCCGTTGTTGACCAGCAGGTAGTCGATGCGGCCATTCGGGCCCAAGTAGCGCTTCACCTCCCCGACAAAGTTCGAGACCTTGAAGCCATCGGACTCCCCGGGCTTTGTCATGATGTTGGAAGCATAGAGGACCGGGGCCGGGGTGCGGGCTATGGCGTCTCCCACACCTTCGACCATCAGGTTGGGGATGATGCTGGTGTAAAGGTCGCCGGGGCCCATGACCACGAGATCGGCGTCCAGGATGGCTTCCACTACCGGTGGGTACACAAGAGCGGGGGGGTCCAGGTAAACGTAGTCTATGTGAACGCCCGGATTGAGACCCCGGACGTCTATGCTGGCCTCACCGGATACTACAGTGCCGTCAATGAGTCGGGCCTTCAGATTGGTGTCGGTGAGGGTTACGGGAAGGACACGGCCTGTAATCTGCAGCATTCGCCCAGCCTCGATGATGGCCAAGGCCATGCTGCCGGTAATCTCGGTGAGGGCGGCGAGCATCAGGTTGCCGAAGCTGTGGCCCTGAAGGTCCCGGCCGCGGTCGAATCGGTAGTCGAGGAGGCGACGGAGAATGGAGTCGTTGGGGTTGTCGGGGCTGAGGCCGAGGAGGCACTGTCGCACATCTCCGGGAGGCAATTGGCCGAGCTGGTCGCGGAGCCGGCCGGAGGATCCTCCGCTATCGCTCATGGAGACGATGGCGGTGAGGTTGGGGGTGTGGTGCTTGAGGCCGTTCAGGACGACAAAATTCCCTGTGCCGCCGCCGATTACGACGATTTTCGCGGTGTTGGGACCGGGAGGATGAGCCATAGCGGGTGGGATGATAAGGGGGTGGGGTAGGAGGTGCAAGGGGCGATTATCCATTAGGTCGAGCCCCGGGTGGCACAGGTAGGGTGATATACTCACGGCTACCTTTTTGGGGTGAGTGCGAATAGTGGCAGATGACAGGTTTCCGAGCGTGGGAGTAGACATAACGGAGATACCGCGGATCAGAGCAGCCCTGGAGAAATGGGGCGAGAAGTTCCTGGACCGGGTGTATACGCCAAAGGAGATTGCTCGGTACCGGACTCGAGTGCCCGACCTGGCGGCCCGGTTTGCCGGCAAAGAGGCGGTGATGAAGGTGCTGGGTACGGGAAACCGGGGGGTGGCGTGGCGGGAGATCGAGATACTGCCGATGCCGAGTGGGAAACCGACTGTGAAGCTGTACAGGAGAGCTGAGGCCCGGGCGCGGAAGCTGGGGATGGGTGAGGTTGCGATAAGCCTGTCTCACTCGGATGAGTTTGCGGTGGCGTCGGCGGTGGCGATGGTGGAGAGGCTGGAATGAAGGGGTCGGAGGATAGATGAAGATAGTAAGCAGCGCCGAGATGAGGGAGATAGAGGCCCGGTGCGAGGCGGAGGGGATAGCGACTGCGGAGCTGATGGAGAATGCGGGACGGGCGTTTGCGGAAGAGGTGCGAGAGTGGGGGGAAGGGGTGGCGGGTAAAAACGTGGTGGTGCTGGTTGGGCCGGGGAACAACGGTGGGGACGGGCTGGTGGCGGCGCGGTATTTCCATGACTGGGTAGCCAATGTCGATGTTTGTTTGTGCTCTCCCAGGCCGGAATCGGACAAAAATCTTGGATTGCTCCTAAGTAGAGGCCTGCAACCGACAAACGCATACGAAGGGAACGGACTTGCAGCATTGGCGCAGGTGCTGGGGTCGGCGGGAATAGTGGTGGATGCGGTGCTGGGTACTGGGAGGTCGAGGCCGATAGCGGGGAGGATTGGTGAGATTTTGGCGGAATTGGAGGCGGCGAGGGGGTTGAACTCAAATCTTCGGGTAACAGCGATGGACCTGCCGTCGGGGGTGGATGCGGACTCGGGGCAGGCAGACCCTGTGGGGCCGCAGGCGAACCTTACCGTTGCCCTCGGGTATCCAAAGATTGGGATGTTTGCATTTCCAGGGGCTTCGAGGGTGGGGGAGCTTAGGGTTGCGGACATCGGGATTCCGGATGGGCTGGCGGATAACATTTCGCTGGAGATGCTGACAGGGCCGATGGTGAAAGCGTTGCTGCCAAGAAGGCCGGCGGATGCCCACAAGGGAACGTTCGGACGGCTGGTGGTGGTGGCCGGGTCTGGGCAGTACGTTGGGGCTGCGTACCTGGCGTGTGCGGCAGCAACGAGGGTCGGGGCCGGGCTGGTGACGCTGGCGTGTTCTCCGGCAGTGAGGGCAATAGTCGGGGCACGGGCGGCGGAGGTGACGTACATTCCACTGGGGGATGAGGCCGAGGTGCAAGATTGGAGGGCGGCGTTAGACGAGGGGGTGGCACAGGCGGATGCGCTGCTGGTCGGGTGCGGGCTGGGAAGGGATCCCAAGGTGTGGAAGCTGGTAAAGGGGCTGCTCCTGGATGCAGAAAGGGACGGACCGCCCGCAGTGATTGATGCGGATGGGCTGAATGCCCTGGCGTCGGAGGAAGGGTGGTGGGAGAGGTTAGGTCGGGAGGCGGTATTGACGCCCCACCCCGGAGAGATGTCGAGGCTGATGGGGGCGTCAACGAAAGAGATCCAGGGTGACAGGATCGGAATGGCTCGTGAAGCGGCGAAGAGGTGGGGCAAGACTGTGGTGCTGAAGGGGGCGCACACGGTGGTGGCCCGGGCGGATGGTCGGGCGGTGGTGAGCCCGTTCGCGAACCCGGGGTTGGCCTCGGCTGGGACGGGTGACGTGCTGGCGGGTGCGATCGCTGGGCTCATTGTACAGGGGTTGGGGGTGTGGGAGGCAGCGCTGGCCGGGGTATACCTGCACGGGGTGGCGGGGGAGGTGGGTCGAGAAGAGATTGGGGAGGCGGGGCTGGTGGCGAGCGACCTGCTAGTCAGGCTGGCGGGGGCGGTGAGGGGGTTGGAGAATGCGGGGTGAATGCTCTCTGAGGGCATTTGAAGTGAGTCAAAGTCTGAGGCATAATGACTCATCAAGTGACTCGCGAGGAGCGGGAGAATTATGAACCAACTGACTATTAGGGGATTCGACGATGAACTTAAAGAGCACATTCGCAAGTTGGCCAAACGCGAAGGTATCTCTTTGAATCGGGCGGCTTTGAAGCTGCTCCGGAGAGGGGCGGGCATATCGGATGGCAGGTACGGAGAGAACAGGATAGGTTCGGCACTGGACCATTTCTTTGGAACGATGAGCAAGGAGGAGGCTGATGAGCTGGATGCCATAATCGAGGAGGAGTTTGAAAAGATTGACGAGTCAATGTGGAAATGAGAATTCTACTGGACACGAATGCGTATTCCCGGCTTGTGAGGGGGGAAACGCGGATGGCAGAGCTCGCACGGCGAGCTGAATGGGTGCTCTTCTCTCCCATCGTGTACGGTGAATTGGTATACGGGTTCCGGCTTGGACGTAACTTGGAGCAGAATTTGTCCACCCTCAATTCGTTTATCGAGGCTCCCTACGTTACGTTTCTGAGCATTACTGTAAAGACAGCGGACAGATACTCCAGGATTGCGGCATCACAGAAATCAAAGGGACGGCCGATTCCGACCAACGACATGTGGATAGCGGCTCATGCTATGGAGATGGGGGCAGATTTAGTTTCGGCGGACAGGCACTTCGAATATGTAGACGGGATCGCGCTGGTGCCCATAGAGGCAAACTGAGTTGAGGCGCCATGCTTCTGGCTATTGACATAGGGAATACGAACATAACACTTGGGGTGTACGACGAGGAGTCGTTGGCTGCGACCTGGCGGATTTCGACGGACGCTAACAAGCAGGCGGATGAGTACGCCGTATTGTTCAACGGGCTTCTACAGACGCGAGGGATGCCGGACTCCATGATTACGGAGATTGTGGTCTGCAGCGTCGTGCCGCCGCTGACGGGAGTATTCGAGGAGTTTTGCCAGAAGCAGTTCGGATTGAAACCGCTGGTGGTGGGGATGGGGGTGAAGACGGGGATGCGCATCCTGTATGAGAACCCGAGGGACGTAGGGGCGGACCGGGTGGCGGATGCGGTGGCGGCCTATCATAAATACGGCGGGCCGGTGATAGTGGTGGACCTTGGCACGGCCACGGTGTTTGATGCGATTTCCAAGGACGGGGAATACCTGGGTGGGGCAATTGCCCCGGGAATCGGGGTGGCGGCGGAGGCCCTGGTGGCAAGGGCATCCAAGCTGACGAGGGTGGAGTTGGAGGCGCCGCCTAACGCCATTGGCCGGACATCCCCGGCGAGCATGCAATCTGGGCTGATATATGGGTACGTTGGCCTGATCGAAGGGTTGGTGGCGAGGTTCAAGAGGGAACTCGGAGGCCGGGCGACGGTGGTGGGCACGGGGGGCCTTGCATCGATAATGGCGGGCGAGACTGACGTACTGGATGAAGTGGACCCGGACCTGACGCTCGAAGGGCTGAAGCTGATCCACGAGATGAATCCGAGATGAGCGACGCAATGCAAAGTCTGGGCAGGGGGCTGGGGGGGAGGCGGATAGTGCTGGGCGTTACGGGAAGCATTGCTGCGTACAAGGCGGCGGACCTTACGAGCAAGCTGGTGCAGCAAGGCGCCGTGGTGGATGTGGTGATGAGTGAAGGGGCAACGCAGTTTGTTGAGCCGTTGACGTTCCGGAGCCTGACTCACAGGCCAGTGCTGCACCAGCTTTTTGACCCGGCTTCCGACGCGGGGATCGAACACGTGGCCCTGGCGGAAGGATGTGATGCAATCCTGGTGGCGCCGGCAACGGCAAACCTGATCGCAAAGGCGGCAAATGGGTTGGCGGACGATCTGTTGACCTGCATGCTGCTGGCCACGCGGAGGCCAGTCGTGCTTGCCCCCGCAATGGACGGGTATATGTTTGAGAACCCGGTGATCCAGGAAAATGTCGAAAGGCTGCTCACCCGTGGCTGGACGTTTGTGGGGCCGGGAGAAGGGAGACTGGCGTCGGGGCTGGTGGGCCGGGGGCGGCTGGCGGATGTGGAGGACATTATCGGTGGGCTAAAGCAGGTGTTGGGTCGGGAGGGGGACCTGGCGGGAAAGTCGGTGGTTGTCTCGGCGGGAGGGACGCAGGAGCCGCTCGATCCGGTGAGGCATATCGGGAACCGGTCGTCTGGGAAGATGGGGTACGCGCTGGCTGAGGCTGCGCGGGACAGGGGTGCGACGGTGACCCTGGTGTCGACGCGGACTTCGTTGAGGGCCCCGTATGGGGTAGATTTTGTGAAGGCAGACACGGCGGAGGAGATGCGGCGAGAAGTGGTGACCCGGGCTCTGGATGCCGACATACTGGTGATGGCGGCTGCTATTGCCGACTTTAGGCCGGCAGCGGAGGCTGAGCACAAGATCAAGAAATCGGGTGGAGGGATGACGCTGGAGCTGACACAGACGGCTGACGTGCTGGCGGAGGCGCGAGGCGAAAGGCTAGTTAAGGTGGGGTTTGCCGCGGAAAGCCAGGACCTAGAGGAGAACGCTCGGGAGAAGATGGTCAGGAAGGGCGTCGATCTGATGGTGGCGAACAACATCACGATCGAGGGGAGCGGGTTTGGGTCGGACACGAACCGGGTGGTGATCATAGGGAGAGACGGGGAGAAGGAAGAGTTGCCACTTCTGCCGAAGGCCGAGGTAGCGCACATAGTCCTGGACCGGGCGGCGGAGATCGAAAAGGGATAGGGGGTCAGGCCTCGGTAGAGGTGGGGGGTGGGGTGGGTCTCGGGACACGGATTCCCTTGAAGATTCCGAATATTGACGCGCTGGCGACGGCGAGGACAATTGATTCGACGAGGAAGACTCGGCGGTGGCCGATGCTCCAAGCGAGCGCGCCTCCGGTCAAGGGGCCCAGGCCCCATGCCATAGCAGACGCGGAATTTAGGATGCCAAACGCAGCGCCGAGGTGCTTTCTCGGGAGCATGAGGCCGACGATTGAGCTGAGAGAAGTCATCATTGCCCCGTTGCACAGGCCTGAAAGGGCAAAAAGAATTACGAATACAAAGTACTGGTGGTTGAAGAACTGGGGCAGCAAAGCCAGAGAAGCGCCGAGGCAGGAGACTATGAGGACTACGCGAAGGTTCAACCTTGATGCCATCCTGCCGACGAATATAGCGCTTATCCCGGAGCAAAACCCGAGGACCCCGAAAGCGAGTCCTGTGTCAAAAACCACTCGGTTGGCGTCGGTGATGGATTGGATGAAACCGGGGGCCACGGGAGCGAGGACGGTCGGGGCCCCCTGGATGATGGGGACGAAGAGGAGGGCGGGGAGGAGGCCCGGGGTGGCGAGGACCTGTCGAGTCTCCGAGAAGAGGGCGAGGGGGGAGCCACTTTTATCGTCGGACCTCTGGAAGGACTCCTTGACGAAAAGCAGGATCATCAGGCCGGCGGCAAGTACGAACCCCGAGGAAATGAAATAGGTTGTCCTGAAGCCGAAGGCTTGGGCAAGCTGGCCTCCTATGAAGGGTGAGATGGTGATGGAGAAGTAGCTGGTGAACTGGAGGAGTCCGACTACGACGGGAAGGCGGTTGCTGGGGACAAAGGAACCGGCTAGGGCCATGGCCGCACCGACGCTGCCGGAGACGCCGCCGTGGAGGATGCGGATACCGATGAGCTGGGGGATATTGGTAATGAGGCCTGAGAACATGAGGACAAGGGTCCCGGCGGCATAGGCGCGGACGAGCATGGGCTTGCGGCCATAGGTGTCGGCGAGGTGGCCCCAGAAAGGGCCTGCGAGGCCCATAAAAAGGGCGAATACGCCGGAGGATGCACCGGCCCAGAATGCTGCGTCGGCGGCGGAGTCAACGCCAAGCTCCTGCTCGATGAAGAGAGGGTAGAAGGGCTGCATGAAGGACCAGCCGATGGAGGCCACCCCTTGGGCAAGGCAAACGAGGGCTACCTGGCGTTTCCAGCTATCCAGGCCTCGGAAGCGGAGGAAGGGGAAGAGGGGAGCTCGGGGGAGGGAGCGCACTAGTCGGGGCCCGGGGACCCCGAATCGGGCTCGGAGCGTTTGATGCCGGAGATCTGCATGAGGCGGGGTACGTCTCGCTCCCAACCCATGGGCATGATGTGGATGCCTCGGGCGATGGATGCAACCTGGGAGATGATCCGGGAGGCAATTTCAATGCCTTTCTCCCGCTTGTTTTCGGCGACGTCCATTTCGTCGATGAGGTGTTGGGGCACCACAATGCCGGGAACATTTTCATTGAGGTAGCGGGCCATGCGGCCGGAATGGAGTACGAGAATACCGGAGAGTATCGGGACGTTTAGGGGTCGTGCCTTCTCCATGAATTGGGCGAACTGATCGGGGTCATAGACGGCCTGGGTCTGGAAGAAGCGAACGCCGGCCTCAACTTTCTGGGCCATACGGGAGACTTCAAGGTCTGCGTCGGGGGCGCCGGGGTTGGCTGCGGCGCCGAGGCAGAAACTCGGCGCCCCATTCAACTCGTTGCCGGCCAGGTCTTTACCTGACTCCATGCCGGAAGCGGCGCGGATGAGGTCTATGACGCTGAGGTCGAAGACAGGCTTGGCCTCGGGGTGGTCACCGGTACCGGTGGGGTCGCCGGTGAGGCAGAGGATGTTCTGGATGCCGAGTACGTTGGCTGCAAGGAGGTCGGACTGGAGGGCTATCCTGTTGCGGTCCCGGCAGGTGAACTGGCAAATGGGTTCGACGCCCTTGTCCAGGATGACTTTGCCAAGGGGCAGGGGCCCAAGCCGCATGACGGAGGCGTTCTGGTCTGTGACGTTGACCGCGTCTACAGAGGCCAGGGAATCGAGGGTGGAGAGAGCAGGTTCGATGTTGATGCCCTTGGGAGGCGTGACTTCCGCGGTCACAAGGAAGGCATCCGACGCAAGTTTGTCTTTGAAACCAGGCAATTTTTCGCCTTAGATTGTTCTTGAGGGAGCCGCGCAGGCTCCCCCGGGACATATAGTAAACCCAAAAGGGAGAATTCGTCATCCGGGGTAGTTGCAAAGCATTGTGAAATTTGGTACATTGCGCTGTGTTCCATATTTCACAAAGGAATTGCCGGAATGACCGCTGAACTAATCGATGGGCGCGAGATAGCTGCAAAAGTAAGGGACGAAGTGCGGAGTGGGGTGCGGGAACTGAAAAGGACCACCGGTGCAGTCCCCAAACTGGGGGTGGTGATGGTTGGGAATAACGCAGCGTCGGACGTATACGTCAAGACCAAGGAGAAGGCGGCGCGGGCTGTGGGTATCGAGACTCGAACGGTGAGGCTTGGGGCGGACGTTTCGGAGAAAGAAGTGACCAGCCTGATGGACTGCCTGAATGAGGACGACTCGATCCACGGGATCCTGGTGCAGCTGCCGTTGCCGGACCACATGGACCCTCTGAGAGTAGCCAGTGCGGTCGATCCCATGAAGGACGTTGACGGATTGCATCCGGACAACGTCGGGCTTCTGCTGATTGGTGCTCCGAGGTTCGTGCCATGCACACCGGCCGGGATCCAGAGGATGCTGCTGGAGTCGGGGGTGACGACGGATGGGAAGCACGTGGTGATCTGTGGCAGGAGCCTGATAGTAGGCAGGCCACTGGCTGCGCTGATGATGCAGAAGCACGCAGAAGCCAATGCAACGGTTACCGTTGCCCACACGGGTACGAAGAACCTGGCCGAAGTCACCAGCCAGGCCGATATCCTGGTAGCGGCTATAGACGAGCCTGAAGGCATTACAGCTGAAATGGTGAAACCCGGGGCGGTGGTCATAGACGTCGGGGTGCATAGATTGGAGGACGGGTCTCGGGAGAAGGGTTACCGTTTGGCGGGTGATGTAGATTTCGAGAGCGTGAAGGAACGGGCCAGCGCTATCAGCCCGGTTCCCGGGGGCGTGGGGCCCATGACAGTGGCCATGCTGCTGGTCAATACCCTTAAGGCGGCCAGGCTCGCGGCCAATACGGGAGAAGAGGTGCTCCGTCAACCGGTTGATATCAATTTACTGCCGGTAAGATAGCAGGCAATAACCCAGGGGCCGGTAAAACGTTACATAGTAGGGATCGAGAAAAAACAAGTAGTAAGGAGGAATGCACCAAGGGTTTGTAGTATTGTTTTATAAAACAATTGACAAATTATGCAAATGAGCGTATCCTAAGCGTGAATAACCCCGGATAACGGGTTTGCAATGGAGTGCAGCATAAGGTCATGAACAAGGAAATGGTAACGACCTACAACATAGAATCGGTGCTGGAGAGCCTGGACGAAGAAGAGGGCCTCGGTCTGGTAAGCACGGCGGTAGCCGAGGAGACCGAGGACAAGCAGGCCCAGCAGGAACTGGTAGACGAACCCCTGAAAGCTTACCTGAAGGAGATAGGCGCCTCGGAGCTTTTGACCTTCGAAGAAGAGAAGGCACTGGCGAGGGCCATCGAATTCGGCGCTGAGGCGAAGGCGAAACTGGAAGGCGGCGCACCGGACGTCGAAGGCAGGTTGTCGCTGGAGCAGGCTGCGAAGGTAGGTGAGTCGGCGAGGCGTCGGATGACGGAGTCGAATCTCCGGCTGGTGGTGAGCATCGCCAAGAAGTACCAGGGCAAGGGGCTGCCGCTCTTGGACCTGATACAGGAGGGCAACCTAGGGCTCCTGAGGGCGGTGGACAAGTACGACTACCGTCGGGGGTTTCGGTTCAGCACGTATGCGACCTGGTGGATCCGCCAGGGCGTGATGCGGGCCCTTACCGACAAGGGCCACACAATCCGGCTGCCGGTGCACCTGAGCGAGACAGCGGCCAAGGTAGAGAAAGCCACGCAGGCGCTGACCCAGGAGCTGGGGAGGCGGCCACAGGGAGAAGAGATAGCCGAGGCCACCGGAATAGACCAGGCCAAGATCAAGCGGATCATGCGGGCATGGCAACAGCCGGCCTCGCTGGACCAGCCGCAGGGAAGCGCCGGACTGCTGCTCGGGAGTACGCTGACAGACAACGATGCTCCCACGCCGGAAGAGACCCTGTCGCAGAACATGCTGAAAGGGCACCTGGACACGATGTTGAGCGAGCTGAACCCTCGGGAGAGGGAAGTGCTGGAGATGAGGTTCGGCCTCAAGGACGGCATGGAACACACGCTGAAAGACATCGGAGAGGTGCTGGGGGTTACCCGGGAGCGGGTCCGGCAGATCCAGAGCGCGGCCGTGGCGAAGCTGAACAGGGAGTCGACAAGGGAGCTGCTGGAGGGTTACCTGTAGCAGACCAACCCCGACTTCCCAAAGCCAATTAAGAAAGGTGAGGGCCAAAAAGCTCTCACCTTTTTGTTTGGGAGTTGATGATTGGCGTGAGTTCGGCGCTTAACCTATAATTTCTCGCCGTGGGTGCTAAGAGTTGTTAAAGACAATAGGCTGTGGTGAACTCAGGGCAGCGGATACAGGCAAGGATGTTACGCTGGCCGGATGGGTGCATAGACGTAGGGACCACGGGGGGCTGATATTCATCGACCTTAGGGATAGGTCGGGGGTGGTGCAGGTGGTGCTGAACCCGAAGGACTCCCCAGAGGCCCACGAAACGGGGACCCAGTTTCGCAACGAATGGGTGGTGCAGGTGGAGGGTCGGGTCGGGGCGAGGCCCGCGGGCACGGAGAATCCGGACCTGGCGACGGGCGAGATTGAGGTCGGGGCGAAGTCTGTCAAGGTATTGAACCCATCGCGCACGCCGCCTTTCTACGTGAATGAAGAGGTGGAAGTGGAGGAAGGCCTGAGGCTCAAGCACCGGTACGTTGACCTGAGGCGTCAGAGGCTTCAGCGAAACATCGCCCTTCGGCACAGGGTTGTGAAATACATCCGGGACTTCCTGGACGGTGAAAGCTTCCTCGAGATCGAGACCCCGGTGCTGATAAAGAGCACGCCGGAAGGGGCCCGGGACTACCTGGTGCCGAGCCGGGTGCATCCGGGCAACTTTTATGCCCTGCCGCAGTCTCCGCAACAGTTGAAGCAGTTGCTGATGGTGTCGGGGTTCGAGCGGTATTTCCAGATAGCGCGGTGCTTCCGGGACGAGGACCAGCGGGCAGACCGACAGCCGGAGTTCACCCAGCTGGACCTGGAGATGAGCTTCGTGGACGACGAAGACGTGCTGGACCTGACGGAGGCGTTGTTCACGGGTCTGGTGGAGTCTGTTACACCGGATTTCGATTTGACCAAACCTTTCCCTCGACTGAGCTACGACGAAGTGATGAGGAGGTTCGGTACGGATAAGCCGGACCTTCGATTCGGGCTGGAATTGGAAGAGATCACGGATGTGGTGAAGGAGTCGGGGTTCAAGGTGTTTCGGTCAGTTGCGGAGAGCGGGGGAATGATAAAGGGGATGCGGGCGACGGGGTGCTCAGGGTACAGCCGGAGGCAGGTGGACGAGCTGACGGAGTTTGCCAAGGAGAGGGGCGCGAAGGGCTTGGTGACGATAGCCTTGCAAGGGACACCGGACTCGGGGGGACGATGGGGTGTTGAACAGGTAAGGTCGGCGGTTACGCGCTTTCTGAGCGAGGATGAACTGAATGGAATAACTGGTCGTCTCGGAGGGGAAACGGGAGACCTGCTTCTGATAGTGGCGGGGGATGAGAAAACGACGAATGCGGCGCTGGCGGCGTTGAGGAACGAGATGGGGCAGAGGCTCGGGCTGGCTGATCCGAAGAAACTGTCCTTCCTGTTCGTGGTGGACTTCCCGCTGGTGGAGTGGAACGAGGATGAGGGGAGATGGGACTCGACGCATCACCCGTTCACCTCGCCTCGTGAGGAAGATATCGAGTTGATGGACTCGGCGCCGGGTCGGGTGCGGGCGCGGTGCTACGACATGGTGTGCAACGGACAGGAGCTGGCCAGCGGGAGCATACGGATACACGACCGGGAACTTCAGCAGAAGGTGTTCAAGCTGTTGAACTACGATGAAGAAGAGGCACAGTCGCGGTTCGGGCACCTGCTGGAGGCGTTCGAATACGGGGCCCCACCGCACGGGGGCATTGCCCCGGGCATCGACCGGCTGGTAGCGATCCTTGCCGGAGAAGAAAGCATCCGGGAGGTGATTGCCTTTCCCAAGAACCAGAGTGCAGTGGACGTAATGACGGATGCGCCCGCGCCCGTGAGCCCGAACCAACTGAGAGATCTGCACCTGAGGATTGTGCCAGATTGATGGGAGTCGGGGGGAGGGGCGTTGTCGGGGGTGGGCTGTGCTATAATTTTCACGAACGGAAGCTTAGCATTTCCGTCGCCAAAGGAGTTCTCCACCTTTGAAAGTCACCAGCGAAAAGTTACCCGAAAGCCGCGTTCTTCTCACCATTGAGGTGGATGGGGACGAGCTTGAAGGTACGCTAAAGAAGACGTACAAGAGCCTGGCGCAGCGGGTACGGGTGCCGGGGTTCAGACCGGGAAAGGCCCCGAGGGCCATCATTCAGAACTTCGTAGGCAAGGAAGCGGTAATCAACGAGGCGCTGCAAGACCTGGCGCCCGAGCTGGTCCAAAAAGCAATCGAAGAGCAGGACCTGGAAGCTATAGACACGCCCGACGTGGAGTTCGAGCCACGGGAGCCGGCGGTAATCAAGGCTACGGTTCCCCTGAAGCCCACGGTGGAGCTGGGAGACTACAAGTCGATACGGATAAAGCCGGACCCGGTAGAGATAACTCCGGAGCAGGTGGAAGAGGCGATGGAGTCTGTGAGGCAGAGGAATGCACCGTGGGAGCAGGTGGAGAGGGCGGCAGAGTTCGGGGACCTGTTGACGATAGATGTGGATGGTCGGGTGGATGGGGAGTCGGTGATCAGTGAATCGGGGTCTCCGTACCAGCCCAACCCGGATATGGACTTCCCTGTGCCCGGATTTTCGCAGCAGTTGGAGGGCATGGGCAAGGGAGAGTCCAAGGAGTTTACTCTGACCCTCCCGGACGATTTCAGACAGGAAGAGATCGCCGGAAAAGAGTGTGAGTTCAAAGTCGCGGTGCAGGAAGTCAAGGCCAAGCTGCCGGGGACTGTGGACGAAGAGTTTGTAAAGGGGTTGGACGGGGACTACGAAGACCTGGCCGACTTCCGTGCGAAGACTGCCGAGGCGATGGAGGAGCAGGCCAAACAGCTGTCGGACCGCAAGTTCGAGGAACAACTGATGCAGGCTCTCAAGGAGAAGGCTAGCATCGAGGCGCCCCCCAATCTGACGGAGCGAGAGATCGACCACATGATAGTGGACGAGGCCCGGGCCATAGCACAGGCGGGCCTCGAGTTCGTGAACTATCTCCGGGCCATCGGTCAGACGCCGGAAGGGCTCAGGGATGCGAGACGGGAGTCGGCGGAGAGCCGGGTCACGACGTCGCTCATTCTCAACAAGCTGGCGGAGGAGGAGGAGATTGAGGCGAGTGAAGAGGAGATAGAAGAAGAAATCAGAGAGGCGGAGGCCCAGGCCGATGCGGCAGACCCGGAGATGTTGGAACGGCTGCACAGCGATGAAGTTAGGGGTAACCTCGGGAATCGGATCAGGCTGAGAAAAGCCGTTGAACGCATGAAAGAGATCGCCCAGCAGGGCCCGGCGCTTGCGGTGTCGGGGGCCGGGGCAGTGAATGAAAACGAGGAGAAAGATGCGACCGGATAACGTGATACCGATGATAATCGAGAGCGGCGCCCGGGGGGACAGGGCGTTTGACATCTATTCGCTGCTTTTGAAAGAGCGAATCGTATTCCTGGGCACACCGATCACGGACCACGTGGCCAACCTGATCGTAGCTCAGCTCCTTTACTTGGAGCGGGAAGACCCGGACAAGGATATCAACCTGTATATCAACTCGCCTGGTGGCGTGATCAGCGCCGGGCTGGCGATTTACGACACGATGAGACTGGTACAATGCGACGTGTCCACGATATGCGTCGGGATGACTGCGAGCATGGGCACGGTGCTGCTGAGCGGGGGCAAGGCTGGTAAAAGGTTCGCATTGCCCAATTCCACGATACACATGCACCAGCCGATGGGCGGAGCGCAAGGACAGGCGTCCGACATCGAGATTGCGGCGAAAGAGATACTGAGGCTTCAGGACAAGCTGAGGAATATCCTGGCGGACAACACGGGCCAGGACTACGAGAAGATAGCCAGGGACACGGATCGGGACATCTACCTTAGCGCGGACGAAGCTAGAGACTACGGATTGGTTGACAAAGTGGTGGGCTCGGTGGAAGAAGCGAAGGAAGAGGCTAAAGAGGAGAGCGCCGAGTGATATGGGCCGCGGGGCCCGGGCTGAGACTGAATGCCCGACGAAAGAGACGGAAAACCGAGCTACGCCTGCTCCTTCTGTTCCAAGAGTCCTCCTGACGTAAAGAAGCTGATCGGGGGGCAGGCCGAGACTTACATCTGCGACAACTGCGTGGCGCTATGCCAGCAGCTGATAGACGAAGATCGCAGTTCGGCGGGCAAGGACCTGGGGCCGGAGCAGCTGCTGACTCCCCGGGAGCTCTACGACAAGCTGAGCGAATACGTCATCGGTCAGTCCCGGGCCAAGAAAGTCCTCAGCGTAGCGGTATATAATCACTACAAGCGGATAAGCAACAGAGGGTCGGGTGGGGAGGTGGAACTGGACAAGACCAACATCCTGCTGGTGGGGCCCACTGGATGCGGCAAGACCCTATTGGCCCAGACCCTTGCCAAGATCCTGCAGGTGCCCTTCGCTATCGCCGATGCGACGACCCTCACAGAGGCAGGGTATGTTGGCGAAGACGTCGAGAATATCCTGCTGAGGATAATACAGGCGGCGGACTATGACGTCGGGCGGGCGCAGCGGGGGATCATCTACATCGACGAGATAGACAAGATATCCAGGAAGAGTGAAAACCCCTCGATCACGAGGGACGTGTCGGGAGAGGGGGTCCAGCAGGCTCTTCTCAAGGTGATAGAGGGGTGCATTGCCAATGTGCCACCACAGGGAGGCCGAAAGCACCCGCACCAGGAATATATCCAGCTTGACACGTCAAACATTCTGTTTATCTGCGGGGGAGCCTTCGACGGGCTAGAGGAGCTCATAGAGCAGCGGGTGAAGAGAGACGTGATAAACATGGGGTTTACCTCGGCGGTGCGATGGCAAAGAGGCTCAGAAGAGTTGCTCAACCAGCTAGAGCCCGAGGACCTGCTGAAGTTCGGACTGATCCCCGAGCTCATTGGTCGGCTGCCGGTGATGGCGGCGGTGGGAGCTCTGGACAAGGAATCACTAATTTCTGTGCTGACGCAACCAAAGAACGCGCTTGTGAAACAATACGAGCGGATATTCGAGCTGGACGGGGTGGAGCTGGAGTTCACGGAGGCGGCCCTGGGACGGGCGGCGGATATGGCGATAAGGCTAAAGACCGGGGCCAGGGGGTTGAGGTCCATACTGGAAGAGGCGCTTATGGAGGCGATGTACCATGCGCCTTCGATCCCAGACGTGGTGAAGTGTTATGTGGATGAACAAGCGATGGCAGGAAAGAGGTCGGCTACGCTGATAACGTCGGATGGCAGGGCGCTGGAAGCGAGTGCGGACATAGATGATGAGGGGTCGGGGCTGAGGCTGGGCATGGGGATTGAAGAGGAAAAGACTGCCTGAAGCAAAGGGGGGAGGGGTTATGAGTGAAGATATCAAATCTCATCTGTTAGTTGAGAAGAAGGGCCGCATAGCCTATGTGACGTTGAACCGGCCCGAGAGATTGAACGCGCTCACGGATGCACACTGGAAACAGCTGGCCGATGCGTGGAGGGACCTGGATGACGACCCCGATGTGTGGGTGATCATCATCACCGGGTCTGGGGAGCGTGCTTTCTGCACGGGCCAGGACCTGAAGGACGTGGCGACCACGGGCCCCGAGGCCTGGGCGGGTGAGTACTCGGTGAACAACCCTCCCGGACTGCCGCACGTCTACGAGATGTATATCTCCACGCCAGCCATAGCTGCAATCAACGGATTCTGTATAGCCGGCGGCCTGGAAATAGCACTGAGCTGCGACATAAGGGTGGCGGCAGAACATGCACAGTTCGGGTTGCAGGAGGTGAGGTGGGGAATCATCCCCAGCGGCGGTGGAGTTGACAGGCTGCCGAGGGCGATGCCCATGTGCATAGCCATGGAGCTGTTGTTGACGGGGTCGAGGATAGACGCTCAGGAAGCGTACAGGACCGGACTGATAAACCGGGTGGTGCCTGCCGACCAGGTGATGTCCACGGCAGAGGAGATCGCGGAGAAGATTTGCCAAAATGGCCCGCTGGCCGTGCGGGCGATAAAGGAAGCAGTCCTGCGGGGCTACAACCTGACAATGCCCCAGGCATTCCAGTTCGAAAAGGTCTTCAGCAGTATTCTGAACACCACTGAAGACTCGGTGGAAGGGCCCCTGGCTTTTTCTGAAAAACGACAGCCGCAGTTCAAGGGCCGTTAAAGAGGTGATTGGCAGGCAAGGGCCGACCACTGAGGAAGTTCGACTCGGAGAAAGCTATGCCGCAGGTAATTTTCGAAAAGAAGGGCCGGATAGCCTACGTCACGATCAACCGGCCGGAAAAGATGAACGCCCTTAACAACGAGGTTGTAACCGGACTGAATGCGGCGTGGCATGAGATTGAGAACGACACCGAGATCTGGTGCACGATAGTCACGGGCGCCGGGGGCAGGGCGTTTTCGGCGGGGGCGGACCTGAAAGAGATGTCCGACCGGCGGAAGGGGGACGGCAAAGGCGAAGGGATCCTGGCTGAGGTGCGTGCCTCAGGGTTCTGGCGCACTAGCGACCTGACCAAGCCGGTTATTGCGGCGGTGGACGGCTATTGTCTGGCGGGAGGTTTGGAACTTGCCCTGGCGTGTGACTTCATAATTGCCTCGGATCGGTCCCATTTTGGGTTGTCGGAAGTGTTAAGAGCGATCATCCCGGGTGGTGGTGGGACTCAAAGGCTGCCCCGGTCGATGCCCTTCCGCCGGGCCTTGGAGGTGCTGCTTACAGGAGACCGGCTCAACGCACAGCAGGCCTATGACTTGGGTCTCGTCAACCGGGTGGTGAAGCCCGAGGAAGTGATGTCGACAGCCGAGGAGCTGGCTAACAAGATAAACGGCAACGGCCCCCTGGCTGTGAGAGCGATCAAGCAGCTGGCTTACCAGGGAATCGATATGCCCCTAGAGCAAGGGCTTCGGTTGGAGGAGTTGGTGTCGCAGAGGATCCACAAAACAGAGGACTCGAAGGAAGGGCCCCTGGCTTTTGTAGAGAAGAGGAAGCCGAACTATAAGGGACGGTAACTTCGGATCAGACCTTGCCGGCTAGTTGACTCCGCACTCCCCCCGCCCCAAGGAAAAATAAATTGATATGCCCAAAATGCATTGCATTTTGGGCATATTCTTTCCCAGGGGGAGTGGGAGGGAATAAGAATGAATCAGGTGGAACTAGGCGGATAAGATAGAGGACTCGATCTGGGGGGTGAGGTCCTGGGGTGGGAGGTCCGTCGATAGTGTGATAGCACCACGGGAGAAGGTGGCGAGGGTCTCGACGAGGAGGGGTAGTTCACGCTTAACGCCCTCGGCTCGGATGGCCTGGAAGAGGGGCAGGTCTTCACCGAGAGTGTTTCGGAGGTCTTCAGCTGAGGCTTCGCCGATGGCATTCCAATGACGGTCAAAGGCCTTGCCGCGTATGGGGTATTGGCAATAGGCGATGGTGGGGCCCTGGTCAAGTTCCTCGGTGACGAGGTGGATTTTGACACCGCTATAGGTCGCCCGTTGCTCGATTAGACGCCAGATTACTTCTTGCCATGTGCCGTCGGGGCCGTTGGGGGCGGCCGGGTGGAGGTTGATCATGGCAAACCTGCGGCAAAGGTCGGGGCTAATGATGAGCATGTAGCCGGCTAGGACGCATAGGTCGGGGGATAAGGGTGCGATGAGGTCGGCGACTTGGGCATCGTAGGCGGCGCGCCACTGGGAAGGGGGCCCTGTCCACTGGTGTCGGAAAGCCCTGGAGGAGTGGTGCACGACCGGGAGGTCGAAGGAGTTGGCGAGGGCGAAGAATTGATCGCTGCCCTCGTGTTCGCCCGGAGCCCGATTGGAGAAAACAAAGCGAATCCTGGCGTTGATTCGCCCGTCCACTATAGCCTGATGAACGGTGGAGAGGAGGGCACGGGAGCCGGGCCCCCGGCCCGTGGAGAACCAGCCGAGGTTGAGCATGGGTGGGTGGAGGTCGGGTTAGCCTCCCACGACTTCACTGATGATGGCCGTGGGCATGCCTGGGGAATAATAGTTCGGCACGTCTCCTATTACCTTGGGGACGGTGGTGTCGTTCATTCCCGCGGCGCGCCTCTCCTCGCTCTCAAAGTAAAGGTAGCCGATGCAGTGGATGGGGGAGTCGCCGCCGGCTGCGTCGCTGACTACGTTGTCGACATCCCACTTGAAGGCGCCGAACTCGGCGGCGGCCATAGGCATGTGGGTCTTCAGGTAATAGTTGAGGTCGAAGGTGCTGTCCTCGGTCCTGTTGTAGATGATCGCCATCCGGATCATGTCAGCCGCCTTTCTCTACTCCCAGATCTCGACTTTAAGGCGCTTGTTGCCCTGTTCGTCTCCTTCGCCGTTGACAAAGGAGACGTCCCCGGCCGGGCAAGCGGAAAGCCCGACGAGGCAGTCCATTTCGGCGCGCATGTCTATGTAACCGCCCTTGCCTGCTACCGGGCCGTGGATGTGGTAGCGACCATCATCGTCGTAAGAGACGTTCATGAACATGTTGAAGACGTCGGGGACATCATCGGGGGTGATGCCGTGGGGTTCAAGGGCCTCAACGAGGTTCATGAAACAGCTGCGGTGACCACCCTCGATATTCCAGACCTTGTAGCGCTGGGGGGTGCATTTGGCTCCGCATAACATCCAGTGGGTGCCCACCGTGTCTCCAACTGTGGTGAACATCACGTTCATGTTAGGGGGTCGGGAGTAGAAGTCGCGTACGGCCTTTGCGCCACCAGTGCCCTGGGCGCTGTTCATGATGAAGGTGTGGGAGGAGTCGTAATGCTCCTTGAAGTTGTTGGCGTTGAAGGCTGTCCAGTCCCCGACCTGGGGGCCGTCGATCATTATAACCCGCTGGACCTGGCCTTTCTTGACGTAGTAGGCGGCACCGTATTCGGCCTCGACCATGATTTCCTGTACAAGCTTGCGGCCTTCCATTTCTCTCCTCCTTTCACAAGAACATCGTGTATCTCAGTGTCCCGGTTTACGCTAGAGGATTGAATGTGTCCAGATCCCACCCCTGATTCCTTGCGGGGCATCGGAATCACATTGGGGCAAAGGTCACTTCATAGACTATACCCGCTCCATGTAATCGCCGGAGCGGGTGTCCACTCTTATGGTGTCATCTTCATTGACAAACATTGGGACGGTTACGGTAAGGCCGGTTTCGAGGGTGGCGGGCTTTGTGCCGCCCTGAGCGGTGTCGCCCTTGAATCCGGGTTCCGTCTGGGTGACGCGGAGGTCGACGCTGGTTGGGAGCTCGACGCCGATGGGGACGTCGCCATGGAGAATAACGTCGAGGGTCATGCCTTCCAGGAGGTAGCCGATCATGTCTTCAAGCAGCTCTGATGAGACGGGGTTCTGCTCAAAGGTGTCGGTGAACATGAAGTAGAAGAGGTCATCGTCCCGGTAAAGGAATTGGGCTTCACGGCGCTCGAGTCGGGCGATGGCGAAGCGCTCACCCGCCTGGAAGGTTTTTTCAATGGTGTGGCCCTCAGTGACGTTGCGGAGCTTCATCCTGACCTGGGCCGAGCCCCTGGCGATTTTGATGTGCTTGAGCATGAGTATCTTGAAAAGGCTGCCATCGATTTCGATGGTCATGCCCTTCCTGATGTCTCCGGTCTCGATCATAAGCGTTCCTCAGTCAGCTATCACATTCTGCGCGGAGGCCAACAGAAAGACTCCGCTTAATTGGCAGCCAAGTCAATTCCCTTGGCAGTCTGAGTTATGACCCGTACTTTGCCGTTCTCCAAGACTACCATGTCTTCAATCCGGACGCCGCCCCAGCCGGGGATGTAGATACCGGGCTCAATCGTGAAGACCATGTTCTTGCCGAGGACGCTGCCGCCCCGGGGCCCGACAACGGGCACTTCGTGGACGGCGAGACCTATGCCGTGGCCCAGGGAGTGGCCGAATCGTTCACCGTAACCGGCCGCGTCGATGACGGTGCGTGCGAGGGAATCGGCGTCATGGCCGGTCATGCCTGAACGGACCTCTTCTATAGCATTGAGCTGGGCATCGAGGACAGTGTGATAGACCTTGTCGAGTTGTTGGTCGGGCTTGCCAACCACAATAGTACGGGTGATATCGCTGCAGTAGCCGTTGATCCTGGCTCCCATGTCAATTACGACGGGCTCGCCGTCCTGGATCTGCTTGTCGGATGGGCGGTGGTGGGGAAGGGCGCCGTTGGGACCGGAGGCGACGATAGTATCGAAGCTGATGGAGTCGGCGCCGGCATCACGCATGGCTTTTTCAAGCTCCCATGCGACCTGCCTCTCGGTCATGCCGGGTTCGATGGCAGGTACTACCTTGGCGAGAGCGGCATCGGCGAAGGAAGCGGCCCGGTCGATTTCTGCAATTTCGGCAGCGTCCTTGACCTCGCGGAGGGCTTCGACTAGGTTGCGGGTGGACATGAGGCGAGGGCGTTCGTCGGATGGAAGCTCGGAAAGGGACCGCTTGATTGCGGAGTAGAAGGCGAAGGATACGTCCGATGCTTCGAAGCCCAGGCGCTTGGGTTTAATCTCAGCGAGGGCCTCGTGGAACCAGCCGAGGGGTTTGCCGCCAGCCATCTTGATCAGTGTGTAGTCCGGGCACTGGCGGGCGGTCTGTTCGAAGTAACGGAAATCGGTGGCGATGAAGGCGTGGTCCCGGGAGACTATAAGGAACCCGGCGGAGCCGCTGAATCCAGAGAGGTAGAGTCGGTTCTCGGGCTGGGAGATGAGTATGGCGTCTAGGCCTGCATCAGCGAGCTTTTCTCTGAGCCTTTGAGTCCTGTCCAATGCGCTCATGGTGTTTCTATCCTAGCGGCTTTCCTTGAGAGAGTCGACGATTAGATCGAGGGCGGATATGTATCCCCTCCAGCCCTGACCGGCGATCTGGCCACGGGCGATGGGGGCGATTACGGAAACTGACCTGAACTTCTCCCGGGCGTGGATATTGGAGAGGTGGACTTCGATGATGGGTAGACCAGTATCGGCGAGGGCGTCGCGGAGGGAGAGGCCGTAATGGGTGAGGGCGCCGGGGTTGATTACGATGCCATCGGCGGCTTCGGACTCTGCCTGGAGGAAGTCGATAATTGCGCCTTCGTGGTTGGACTGGAAGAAGGAGACCTCGACAGCGAGTTCGGCGGCCCGGGCGGAGACAGCGGTTTCAACGTCGGCGAGGGTCAGGGTGCCGTATTGAGTCGGGTCACGTTTACCCAAGTGGTTCAGGTTGGGCCCGTTGACTACCAGAATTCTCATTGGGACTCCGCGGAAGCTCGGGCACGTGGATGGGCCTTTTCGTAGGTCTTGCGGGTCTCTGCAGTGGTCATGTGGGTGTAAATCTGGGTGGTGCCTAGGCTCTCGTGGCCCAGGAGTTCTTGGACGACCCGGAGGTCGGCGCCGCCGTCAAGGAGGTGAGTGGCAAAGGAGTGGCGCAGGGTGTGGGGATGGGCGGGGTCGTGGAGGCCCTGCTCAAGAGAGTACTTTCGGACAAGGGCCTGGACGCTGCGGGATGACAGCCGACCACCGCGACCATTGAGGAAGAGGGCGCGGTTTTTGGCGTCCGTTGAGAGTTTGGGCCTGCCGTGGGATAGGTAACGGGCGATGGCCTGTACTGCCTGTTTGCCAGCGACAACATCCCTTTCCTTGGAGCCTTTACCTAGGACCCGAATCTCGCGATTGCCGTCGGCAACGTGGTCTATGTCGAGGCTTATGACTTCACTGACTCGGAGGCCCGTAGCATAGATTAGCTCGAGCAGAGCCCGGTCGCGGAGCCCCTGGGGGGTTGGGTCCTGGGGGGCCTCGACGAGGGACGAGGCCTCCTGTGGAGAAAGGAACTTGGGGAACTTCTTGTCCAGCTTGGGCAGGGAGATCCGGGCCACGGGGTTGGTATCCAGGATGCCTTCCCGGACGAGAAATCGGTAGAAGGTGCGTAGCACGCTGATTTTCCGGGAGACACTGCGCATGTCATGACCGTGCTTGGCTAGGCCCTTGGTGACTTGTATACGGCGTTCGGTCATGAGCCATGAAACGTATTTTCTCAGGACGTGGCGGTCTACGTCGGCGAGGTTGTAGATGCCGTTGTCTTCCAGGAAGTTGAGGTAGGGGAATAGATCGGTCCTGTAGTTGCGAACCGTATAGGGCGATAGGTTTCGTTCGCCTTCAAGGTGCAGGATGAATCTGTCGAGGTGTTCGTCCAAGGCAATAGCTCGGGGCTAGGCGGGTACGGGCTCCTTGGCCTTCTTGGAAATGAGAGACCTGGCGTTCTTGCACTTTGGGTAGCCTGTACAGGCAATGAATTTACCCCTACGCCCGACCTTAATTGCGAGCGGTTTGCCGCACTTTTCGCAGGCTTCGTCAATGAGTTCCGGCTCTAGGCGGGGCTGTTCGCCGGGGAGGGGTCGGGTGTTCTTGCACTTGGGGTAGGCGGTACAGGCGAGGAATTTGCCGCGACGACCGGACCTGATAACCATAGGACTTTCGCACTTGTCACAGACCTCAGAGGTCTCTTCTGGAGCTTCTCGCTCTTCACCCGGCAGAGGCCGGGTGTTCTTGCACTTGGGGTAGGCGGTGCAGGCGAGGAATTTGCCGCGACGGCCGGACCTGATGACCATGGGGCTCTCACACTTGTCGCAGACCTCGGAAGTCTCTTCTGGGGCTTCGCGCTCTTCGCCGGGGAGGGGTCGGGCATTCTTGCATTCGGGGTAGCCGGAGCAGGACAGGAATTTGCCATAACGTCCGACCTTGATGAGCATGGGGCGTTCGCACTTTTCGCAGAAGATGTCAGTCTCCTGGGGCTCCTCACCGGGAATGGGCTTCGCGTTCTTGCATTCGGGGTAGGCACTGCAGGAAAGGAACCTGCCATTGCGCCCGAACTTGACTTCCATGGGCTGACCGCACTTATCGCAGATGATTCCGGTGGCCTCGTCGGGGATGGCATCGGATGCCTTGTCGATGGCGTGTTGAAAGGGCTCATAGAATTCCCGGATGACGGGGACCCACTCGCGCTCTCCGCGGGAAATGTCATCCAGTTCCCGTTCCATCTCGGCGGTGAACCCGAGGTTGACGATGTCGGGGAAGTGATCGCTGAGCAGAGCGTTGACCCTTATACCAAGTTCCGTGGGATGAATACGACCCTTCTCCTTGTGGATGTACTTGCGCTCCTGGATGGTTGAGAGGGTCGGGGCGTAGGTGCTGGGCCGTCCTATACCGTTCTCCTCCAGAGCCTTGATCAGAGATGCTTCGGTGTAGCGGGGGGGAGGCTGGGTGAAATGCTGCTTTCGTTCAAGGCCAAGGAAATCAAGGGTCTCTCCGGGGGATAGAGTGGGGAGGGGTGGTTGCTTGTCCGCAGTCTGGTCGTCGGCGTCTTCCTGATAGAGGGTGAGGAATCCTGGGAAGACTGTCACGGAGCCCGTGGCCCGAAACATGTAAACAGGTGTCTTCTCGACGGATTGATTGTTTTCCGCTTCAATGTGTGCCGTGGTCTGGTCTATAAGTGCCGCACTCATCTGGCTGGCGATCATGCGCTTCCAGATGAGGTCGTAGAGCCTGAACTGGTCTTTGTCGAGGTAGGGCTGTAGATAGTCAGGGTCACGGAAGCAGGAGGTAGGGCGGATGGCTTCGTGGGCCTCCTGGGCACCCTTGGCACGAGCTTTGTAGGCGCGAGGCGAGGGAGGGACGAACTTGTCACCGAACTTTTCGGAGATGTAGCGACGGGCCTCGTTGCGGGCCTCGTTAGAGACGGATGGGGAGTCTGTCCTCATGTAGGTTATAAGTCCAACTTGGCCTTCACTTCCGATGGACAAGCCTTCGTATAACTGCTGGGCGACGGCCATTGTCTTCTTGGCGGTGAAACGCAGCTTACGCCCGGCCTCCTGTTGAAGGGTGCTGGTGGTGAAGGGAGGGGCGGGCTGACGCCTGGCCTGCTTCTTGTCGACCTTTGAGACAGTGTAGGCGGCGCCGTTAAGGGCATCTGTGATTGCGTTGCTGGTCGCCTCATCCGGTATGGCGAGTTTTCCACGCTTGCCCTTCTGGTTGTAGAGGAGGGCTGAGAAAGAACTCTTCTTGAGGTCTCCATGTTTCTTCAGGTCCGCCTCGACGGTCCAATATTCCGTGGGGATAAAAGCCGTGATTTCGGCTTCTCGGTCGGAGACCATACGGAGGGCAGCCGACTGGACACGCCCGGCGGACAGGCCCTTTTCCAACTTGCGCCAGAGGAGGGGGCTGAGGCGGTAACCGACCACGCGGTCGAGGATGCGACGGGCCTGCTGCGCGTCGACGAGGTCCATATCGATTTCCCGGGGGTGATCGAATGCCTCGATGATGGCGCCTTTGGTGATTTCGTGGAAGACGACGCGGTGTACGGGTACACCCTTGATGTTGGACGCTTCGAGCAGGTGCCAGGAGATGGCCTCGCCTTCGCGGTCGGGGTCTGTGGCCAGGTAGACGGCGCTGGCGCCCTTGGCGGCCTTGGAAAGGTCCTGGACCGTCTTTTTCTGTTTTTTGGGAACCTCGTATGCGGGCTCGAAGTCGTTGGCGACGTTGACGCCGAAGCGGTACTGAGGAAGGTCCCGGACGTGGCCGAGGGATGCCTGGACGTTGAAGTCTTTGCCCAGGATTTTGCCGATGGTGCGGGCCTTGGCGGGGGATTCCACTATTACGAGTTTTTCAGCCATAAGGTTTACGCGGGGGCGGGATATGCGGGCCTCGTTTCTCGGATTTTGATGTAGGTCATTGCACCTACCTGCTTAACTATACCTTTCAATTCCATCATAGCCAGTGTGCTGCTAACAGTCGATACCGGAAGGGCGCATTGTCGGGTGACTTCGTCGATGTGGACGGGCTCCTGAGACAGAAACTGTAACAGATCAGCCTCGGGAGACGAAACCTCAATGAGTTCTTGCATGACCAGCTGTTCAGGTACGAGTCTGAGGTTGAGCTCTTCCAACACATCTTCTATGCAAGTGACGAGTTTGGCGCCTTCCTGGATGAGTCGGTTGGCTCCCCGGCTTTTTGGAGAGGTAATGGTCCCGGGCAGTGCAAAGACCTCGCGATTTTGCTCCAGGGCATAGCTGGCAGTTATCAATGCGCCGCTTTTCTCATCGGCTTCGATGACGAGAGTGCCGAGGGAAAGGCCGCTCATTATGCGGTTTCTACGGGGGAAGTAATCGGGACGCGGGCGGGTCTCGAGGGGGTAGTCGCTGATGAGGGCGCCGGATTCGGCGATTTCATCGGCAAGGCGTTGGTGCTCGGGCGGGTAAACCATGTCGAGGCCGCAGGCCTGAATGGCAAGGGTGCGTCCCCCGGCATCGAGGGCCGCGCGATGGGCGACGGAATCGATGCCCCGGGCCAGGCCACTGACCACGGTGATCCCGTTGCGAACGAGTTCCATGGACAATAGTTGGGCCATCTCCCGACCGTAAGCTGTAGGCTTTCGGGTCCCAACGACGGCAATTCCCCAGTCGTCCTGCTCCTTGACTTCGCCCTGAATGTATATTACGGGCGGCCTATCATATATCTGCTGTAAGCGATCTGGGTAGCGGGAGTCGTGCCAGGTGAGGGGTGTAATCTGCCTGGCAATTAGCTGCGACATCACGGTGTCAGGGTCTATGGATGAACGTCGGGACTGGATGGAGGAGATGGTACGTCTGTCGAGACCTGCCCTCTTGAGTTCGGCGGCCCCTGCCTTCCAAGCCGATTCTAGAGAGCCGAAGTAAGCTTCAAGAGCAGCGTAGCGGGCCCTGCCAACTCCGGGTATCCTGTTGAAGGCGACCCAATACTTGATATCTTGCATGCAAGGGATTCTAGCACAGGGAAGTTAGGTGAAGAACAGCAAGGGGTGACAGTGAAGGGTAGGATAAGCCCTCTGCTATAAACTTGTGACCATGGATAGCGTGTTTTCGAATCAAACACAACTATCGCGAAAGGGGTCCGGAAACTCCTGCCATCCAGCAAACTTTTCTTTCGGCGAACATGAGCGGCGGAATGGCAATCAGCTGTGTCACATGTCGGGGACTTGCGATCAGATGAAACCGAGTTTTTGCACAAAGTCCCGAGTCAGCGCTGCGCATTCTCGGGGTTGCTCCAGCTGGAGGAGGTGGGTTGCATCCGGCAGGAAGTCGTAGTCGATGCTGAGCACATCGCTGAGGTCGAGGGTTGGCAGGAAGGAGAAGGGCAGGGTGGGGTCTGCGCCGACAACCTTTATTGGACAGCGGAAGGCATCGAAGTTAATTCCCACGGCAAAAGCCGAGGCATAGTCTACAATCTGGGCTTCATATTCCCGGGGACAACGTAATTCAAAACCTTTTCCGCTATCCCGCTTGCGCAGTGTGGTTCTGGCCACCAATTCAAAGACCCCCGGCACAACGCGTGCGTAAAGCGGGACTATGGACACAACCTCAATTAGCTGGTGCATTGACTTAAATCGCTCAGTGCGACGTCGGGCGGCGGCGGCGGCGCGCGTAGCCGATGCATCGAAATCCGCATAGGACGTTCGAGTGGGCTTGCAGAGCGGAGGATCAAAGAATATCAGACCGGCATACCCGCTACCCTTGGCGGGCGACATGAGAGATATCAAAGCCGATAGGGAATGAAATACTCCGATAGTGGGCTTATCTCCATAGTGTAAGTTGGCGGCTTCCAGAATGCGATCCTGGTCTGCGGCCAGGGTGGGGACGTTGTGATCATCCAACCGGCTCACCTGGTTCCAGCCATGATTTCTTAGATCGTGGATGATAAGGTCAAACTCTTCGGCTAGGAGGGACCAGTAAGGAACATAGAGGTCGATGGCGAGGCCATTGCCATGGGTGAGGAGAAGCCTCGGGCCATCCGGGTTGCCGTGGCGACGCAGAGTAATGATGGTGTTGTCGTCAACGCGGACGTCGAGGATGGATAGAGGTTCTGGCATCCGCCATACGGGGTGTGATCGCTGCATTAAGTTGTTGAGACTCTCAGTGCCTTGCTGTCCTTATCGAGCTGATAGGAGGGTAAAGGAGGAATCAGTTCCTGGGCAATAGCTCCGTAGTAGCTGCCACCGGCGATGGTGTCCAACCGCCAAGCAACCAAGGGGGCTTGAGGAAAGTGGAACTCGGCAATGGCGGCCCCGCATCGCATAGCCACCGGCACTTCGAAGCTGGACATGTCAAGGGATAGCCCCATGCCCACTGCCTTGATGAGCGCCTCCTTGATGGTCCAGAGCCTAAAGAAAAAGTGTTGCCTTTGGATGACATTGGTTGATTCCAAAGCTGTACGTTCTGCAGGGGTGAAAGCAGTTTCGATAAGCAGGTCCAAGCTTCGGTGGGGATTCCATTCTTCGATGTCGACACCTATACGATTCCCCTGGCCCAAGCCAATCAGGCCGTTATTGCCACTGTGACTGACGTTAAAGCTAATGGGGTGAGACCTGCCGCCGACGATGGCGTACGGCTTTTCGTAGTAGGAGGACCCTATGGTCAGTTGCTCGTTGGAGCACCCGAGATGGGTGCAGAGAATGAAGCGCAGAGCGGCGCGGCAGAGAATAAAGCGGCGCCGGGGGCCTGATGTGGTGAACCTTTGGGCACGTGCCCGTTCGTAGTCGTCCAACAGGGCCAAGGCCTCGGCCTCTCGGGCAGGGCCGGGGCCCAAGTCTAGGCGATAGGCAGTGACACTTCCGACTTGAAGCGCCTTCTCCCACCATTTCTTAGTAGTGGAAGCGGATGCTACAGCCAACAAGTGAACGTAATCTCTGTTCAGTACGAACGCATGCTGAGCCCGCTTTAGCCAAGACTGGAATCCGGCGTTCGGGCCGCTCAACCAATAAGAGGGGGCCTAGTGTGTTGAAACTACGTGAATCGGTCAGGCTGCTTGGCCGTCGATAAAGGCAACGACTTTTTTCAGGTTGTCCAGCCCTGCACAGTCTTCGGGGGTTATTGTAACGCTGAAGTCGTCCGCCACCAGCTTAGCCAGTGCGACCATGTCTGTAGAGGATACACCCGACTCGGCAAGGCTGACATCCAGGTCGTCGGGCAGGTTCAGAGCTTTCCCGTCCACTTCAATGTTGTCGTTTACCAGTTTTCGGAGGCGGTCTGCAGTCGAGGCCATAACACTATTCCTTCCATAGTAACGTGAATTTACAGATGGGTCTTGACACACTTCTAGGATACCAACCTAGACTTGCTAATTCAAGAAAAAGGGGCTAAATCGTCAGCCTTGGTGCGTCTACCCAATGTCTCCGTCTTTGGAAGGGGTAACCGGGCAATGGCACCCTTCGACGTGCCTCTCCGGCAAAAAGCCCGGTGAAGGCGAGGTCCAGGCCCGATTCGTAAGCCTTTGCCACGGCCTTCATGAAACCGGCGTTGCCATCCGGGACGTCACAAAAGCTTGTCAAGACCACCGGCTGGCCCGGAGTTTCCGACCCTTCCCACGATACCGGCCAGGCATCCCGAATACTGTCTTCAAGTGTATCCCCAGCCCCCATTGCAATCACCGAAACCACACCCAGCTCCGCCAGCATCTTGGCACAACCCTCCGCCCTTGCGACCTTCTGCCTTTCAACCTTCCAGAACTCAGCGCCTGGCGCTTCGCCGGACTTAATCACCTGCCCTGTAGCTCCGTTCACTATGGGCACGGTCGGCAAAGAGGGGTTGGCCGCTGCCACTGCGTTCGCCAGCGACTCGGCGTTGTCCCCGTTGGCAGATATCGACTGTATTTCTGCCACCGATGCCGCAATGCGTAGCCCGTCAACAAGGTCAAGGACCCCCGCCGCCTGGGCCGCTGATATCAAGCCCAGTCCATCGCCTACCACCGCTCCCGGACTAACCCCCAAACTCCTCCACAGGGCCGCCAAGGCACACTCCAGGGCATAGACGGCTACCTGGGCCAAGACAGGATCAGCGGAGCCTTCTGCGCGCTCGGACATCAAGTTCAAGAGTGCAAGGCCTTGCTCCCTGAGAAATATCTCATTACATCGGTCCAGCACTTCTCGCACCACGGGCTCCGTCTCGGACCAGTCTCGACCCAAGCCAAGACGTCCATCATTTTCGCCCGTGAATACGAAGGCTGCTTTGGGCATTTCCGGGACCTCCCGGTCTCCTCGCCCATTGTCTCCGTTTGCCACTGCAGCCAACCCCTCCTGGAGCTGAGCAACATTGCTAAAGGCTATTCCGGCCCGGTGGCTGAAGTGGCTTCTACCTACCCCCGCCGACCAGGTTATATCGGCAAGGATTGCCCCACCAGCCGATAGCTCGCCGTCCCGCTCATCGAGGAACCCTGCGTAGCGTTGGGCCAATTCCCGAAGGGCCTCGGGCGTTTTGCCCGACAGCGGAAGCAACCGGGTCCCGCGCTCTTTGAGGCAGCGCCGGCCGATGGGCTGCCCGTCGACTTCAACCAGCTGAGCAGGCCCTACCGGCCAACTTTGCCCGTTGCCAGTCTCCGCGCTTTCATATCCTCCCACCACCACGTGGGCATTTGCGCCCGAAAGGCCAAAGCTGTTCACCGCAGCCAACGGGGCCTTGTCAGGGTAAGCAGGCCAGTCGACGGCTTCAGATGTGACTTGCACGTCCAGCCGGTCCCAGTCCACGTGAGGATTGGGGTCTTTGAAATTGAGGTGTCTGGGTATCATCCTCCGACGCATTGCCAGTACTGTCTTAATCAGGCTCGCTACGCCTGAGGCCCATTCCAGGTGTCCGATGTTCGTCTTCACCGACCCTACATACAAGGGACGCCCCTCCGCCCGGCCTTTACCGTAGACCTCAGACACGGCATTCAGCTCTATCGGGTCTCCGAACTGGCTCCCCACACCCTGCGCCTCCAGGTAGTCGATGTCCGATGCTGCCACCCCGGCACGGGACAAGGCATCTTGCATAACCCGTTCCTGCGCCGGGCCGTTGGGAGCCATCAAGCCCGCACTCATGCCATTCTGGTTCACCGCCGTGCCCAGCACTACACCCCAGATCCGGTCACCATCGGCCTCGGCGTCACTGAGCCGCTTCAAAACCACCATGCCGCAGCCTTCCCCGCGCACGAAGCCGTCGGCGGCAGCGTCGAAGGCGTGACATTGGCCGCTAGCCGACAACATGCCTAAGTCGTTGAGGAATGTAGATATTTTCGGTGAGAGGATGGCGTTCACACCCCCTGCCAGCGCCATGTCTACTTCACCCCGCTGCAATCCCACCACTGCCTGGTGGACCGCAGCCAGCGAGGATGCGCAAGCAACGTCAATGGGCATGGCCGGCCCCTCGAGACCCAGGGCAAACGCAACCCTCCCGACAGTTATCGAGTCGTTCGTGCCTGCGTAGCTGTACTCCTGGCCCCGAGTTGAAATCAGGTCTCGATACTCGCTCCCTCCGACTCCCGCATATACTCCCGTGCGGCTCCCCTTCAACCTCTCGGCGTCGATGCCCGCGTCCTCAAGGGCCTGCCAAGTTGTCTCCAGCAGCATCCTCTGTTGGGGGTCCATCATTTTTGCTTCTATGGGCGAAATCTTGAAGAACCTCGAGTCAAACAGGTCGATGCCTTCCACATAAGCCCCGCGGCGAATAATCGGGTCTTCGGCCTTCGGGTCCCCGAGGACACCCTCCCACGACCCCGAGTCCAATCGGCCTTCCGTCACTGCGTTTCCGCCCGACTCCAGCTGACGCCAGAAGGTATCTATGTCCGGCGCCCCAGGGAACCGACACGCCATTCCTACGATGGCTATGGATTCCTCGTCCCTTCGGACTTTCGGTGGGGTGGTAGGTGCGATCCCTACAGGAGAGGGAGCAGACCCGGTCAGCGCCCCGAGTCCTTTGGAAAGATGGTCTGCAAGGGCCGTGGCATTCGGATAGTCAAACACAACGGTATTGGAGGCCGTGTACTCCCCGGCTAGGGCCCGGTTTATCCTGTTCCTCAGTTCCACCGCCATCAGGGAGTCCATGCCCAGGTCGAAAAAGCTGACCGTCGGGGAGGGCGGAGAGCCCAGCCTCATCACGCTCTTCAGCTCGTCCTGCAAAAATGCCGACAATACTTTCTGCCGCTCACCCTCCGGGGCCTCCCGGAGTTGGACCAGCAAGCCACTGGAAACCGATGTCTCCTCGACCTGACGCACTGGCGCCCGCTTCTTCACAAGCAGTTCTTCGAAGAATGGAGAAGAGGGCTCGACTCCTTCCGCGATGACCGTCCAGTCGACCGCAGTCACTGTGGGGGTGGTGACGTCTTGCCGCACCAGCCAATCGAGGGCCTTAATGCCCTGCTGAGGGGCAATCCATCCCGCACCTGTGGATTCCAGTTGCCTTTCGATCCTCTCCCTTTGCTCCTCCGCTTCCCCGATACCTGACCAGGCGCCCCATGCAATAGACTGAGCGGGCAGGCCCAGCATCCTGCGATGGGCGGCAAGCTGGTCAAGGAATGCGTTGGCAGCGGCATGGTTGGATTGCCCAGGGTTTCCGATTACCCCTGTAACGCTGGAGAAGAGGATGAACATGTCCAGGTCTTTATCAATGGTGGCTTTGTGCAGATGCCATGCCCCGAGAACCTTGGGCCACATCACCTTCTCGAACCGTTTCCAGGTCTGGTTCTCTATCGCCCCGTCCGACAGCACCCCTACGCTGTGTACAACGCCCCCTAGCGCTGGCAAGGTCTCCTCAATTCGGGCCAGCATCTCATCGACTGCGGCAAAGTCCGTCACGTCGGCGATTTCAACCCGAATGTCAACGCCCCTCTCCCGAAGCTCCTTGATCACTTCAACTGCCTCGGGGTCCGGCGCTCGGCGCCCGTTCAGGACAATGGTGGTGGCGCCGTTTTCGGCCAGCCACCGCGCAACCTCACACCCAATTCCCCCCATCCCCCCCGTCACCAGGTAAGTGCGCTCTTCCTGCACAGCCCCCCTCACAAGGGGCGGCATCCTGAACACGTTTTTGCCAATGTGACGGGCGTCCCGCATCACGTCCATCGCAGACCGAATCTCCGTAAGGGGCCAAACGGTATGCGGCAGCGGGCTCAGCTCCCCGGTCGACAGACGCTTCATCACCCTGTTCAACGAGGCGCCGGGTTTTTCAGGATCGACCCTCTTGAGGGCCTCCACGTCCAAAATGTGATACTCGACGTCCGGTCGAGCCGCCGACATCTCCTCTTCGCTGTATATGCCCCGCTTGCCTATCTCGACAAACCTGCCCCCTTCTCCCAGGCACGATAGGCTCGCCTCGATAAACCCTTCTCCCGTGAGGCTGTTCAGGACTACGTGGACACCCTCTCCCCCCGTCGCTTCCAGGATTTCTTCCCCGAAACTCGTCTGACGACTATCGAAGACGTGCTTTACACCCAGGTCCTGGAGATAGGCCTGTTTGCCTACGCTGGCCGTGGCGAACACATCGGCCCCGACCGCCTGGGCAAACTGGATCGCCGCTATTCCTACGCCCCCGGTCCCGGCGTGGATCAGCACCCGTTCTCCTGCTTTGAGTCCCGCAAGTTCAAATGCCATGTCCGCAGTCACAAAGCAGATGGGTGTAGCAGCCAGGGCAGATGCCGAATACCCCTCAGATGTCCGAGCGGTCATAGCCGCCTCGGTTACCATCTCCGGCGTGAAGCCGCCAAACCCCATCCCAACAACCGGGTCGCCAATGGAAAGCCCCTCAACATCCGGAGCCGTCTCTACTATTCTTCCATACGCCTCCCGGCCAATCTCCACGACATAGTCCACCGCGCCCGCGCTGATGACCACGTCCGCAAAGTTCAGCCCCATCGACTCCACAGCTATACGCACTTCCCCGAGTTCGAGGACCTGCCTCGGTCGGGGTTTGGTCCGCAGTGCAGTGTTCCCGGCTTCCGGGTCCTCGGGCCCGATTCCCCACTCCGTACCCTCAGGCAATACGAGACGCCTGTCCTCCACACCCCGGACCAGCCGCGCCGCCAGGCGGCTGCCTCCCCTATAGGCGATGTGGGTCTCGGCGTCAGGAGAGAGAAGCTCATCAACAAGACCGGACATCACATCACGCGGCCTTGGGTCCAAATCGATAAGTCTTGGCTGTAGGTGCGCCGCTTCTCCGGCCATAACCTTCCCGAATCCCCACAAAGTCGCTCCCGCAAGCTCGCCTGTCGTCCGGTCTATAAACTCCTGCTCCAATACCTGGGCCCCACGCGTCACCAACCAGACTCCTTCACTGGGCATTACCCCGGCGTCGACAATCCCCTGCGCTAGGGCCAGTGCGCTACCCGTGACCCGGGTCACGTCCTCCGCCATCTCCCCGGTGGTCGCCGACGCTCCATACCCATCCAGCGCCGCTAGGTGCACCACCCCCTTGAGCGGCACCTCCTCCGGTAATCCTTCCAACACCGACCGCCACGATTCCCTGTCCGTCGCCTCTACCTCGACCACAGAAACTCTGGAATCTCCGTGTGAGTCCCCTTCTTTTACACCGGCCAAGACCACCGACTGCCCCCGTGAAGCCAACTCTGCCGCTAGCTCCGCCGCAGTCCCGCCTTCATCTGCCGCAATGACCCACGCGCCTGGAGATAGCGCAACGTCAGCCGGCCCCCGGGCCATGATCACACTGGACCCCAACGGTTCATCCGTGTATGGGTTGGCCGGCCCAATGAACCCGACTTCGGAGTACCCAACGTCGCTCAAGGCCTGCTTCCATACCTGGGGAGTCCCCAACGCGTGTTCGGGCCGGTATGAGTCGGCGAAGCGCCACCAGCCGTCCAGCAGCCCGAATGTCAGGTCTTGCCAGGCCCGACGCCGCAGCCCCTCCAAGGCAAACAGTTGTCCCGAAGGCGCCAGCAGGTCTCGACAGTGTGCCAGCGTTTCACCCAGGTCTCGAGTCGCGTGCAATACGTTCGCAGCGATAACAAGATCGTAACCGTGAACATCGAAACCCTGGGTTGTAGGAGCAATTTCAATGTTCAGGGGTTTGTATTCGATGGGCGCGCCCGTTGTCGACAACCGTGACTCGGCTTCCGTGAAGAAGCCCGCCGAGATATCAGTGAACGTGTATTCAAATCGCCCGGATGGCAGAAGCGGAAGTATATCCGTCGTCGCCGATCCCGTCCCCGCCCCGACCTCCAGTATCCGGAGGACTCTATCTTCGGGAAGGTCGGACACCGCGGCAGCCACTGTATCCGCCAGCATCTGGTTCGCCGCCCGGGATGCGGGCGCTTTCAGGTACAGGTCGGCAGCGCTGGGCCCTTCGTCGCTGAACAGGAGTCCCAGTGAGTCCTCGCTGCCCTGCAAGACTTGGGCCAGAGACGCTCCGCAGCGCCGCAAAAGTCCCAGCTCGTTGGCCCCGTGAGGATGTCTGGTACTGATTTCATCAGCCAGCGACTCCGGGTCGGCAAGAGCCTCATCGGGGAGCGGGTCCTCAGCCCCGACATCGATCTGGAATCCGTTGATGAAGGGAGATATAACACTCGCCTCCGACAGCATGCCTAGGAGTCGACCCAGGAGCCGCCGGTGCTCGTCAGCTATCTTCAGCCGTTGGATAAGCTCCTCCTGGGATACCGTTTCTCCCGCCTTCCGTTCCCATCCCAGCCCCTCCAGCGCATTAAGTGCGTAGGACTGGGAAAGCCGCTCCAAGTCCTTCAGGAAATCCGCCCTGTCCCGAGATTCGACGCCCTCTTCAAGTAGATAGTCATTAAAGCTGCGCGATTCTTGGGATACTCTTGCTGGGTCGGCTAGGAAGTCCGCGGTAGACATGCCTTTGGTAAGGGATTTTTCTCGCCAGAGGACTTCGTACAGTATGTCCTTAAGACTATCTCTGGCAGAGACAAGAGCTGTTCTCGTCGCCCGCTTGACAGTGAACCCCTTCAAACCTCCAATCGGAGTGCCATCCGTGGCATATAAATCGACGTCTCCCGTGATGACCTCCGGCGGCACTACCGACCCCCCTCCCGTCCCATTAATCGAGGCCGGTGGCCTCACCTTCGCGTGGCACACAACTCTCTCGGGCATCGGACCCCTCACCCAGAGCCTCTCCCACCCGAAGGGCATGTACACCGACCCCTTCTCCACCCCCGACAAATACCTGGCCATCGACAGGACCTGGAAACAGCCGTCCAGCAACAGGGGATGCATCTCTATCCCGGTCGCGTCTACGGAATCATGGAGGACAAGCTCGCCCAGCGACTCACCCTCTGTGGCCCAGATCTCCTTCATCGTGTGATAAGACGGGCCGAGATAAATCGCGTCAGCCGATCTCATCCGGTAGAATTCGGCCGGGTCCTGGGCGTCCAGCCCTTCCTTGATTCCCTCAAGGTCTGCCACCCCCGACTCTCCCAGCCCCGACAAGCCCGACGACAGCAGGCCTTCCGCATGAAGGGTCCATCCCTCCTCCGCCCCTTTGCTGTATATCTCGAACTTTCGACCAGATTCCTCCGAAGATCTGTCTAGAACAAACTGTAGCTTGCGTCCTGTGTTCTTAGACGGGTCATCCGGATCGTCGTCCTCGAATATCAGCGCATTGTGCGTCTGCATCTCATCGACGATTATCGGGCCGTTCTCATCGGCAAGACCAGCTGAAACCGCCATAGCGCCGTACATGCCCCCGGGCGCAACAATTCGTTCGTATACCAGATGGTCTGCCATCCACGCCGGATCCGACGAGAACACCTCTGTCTCGAACATCACCTCCCCACGCGGCGACTCGTGCCGAGTCCCCAGAAGAGGATGACCCGCATCCTGCCGTCGGCGCTTCGACCTCTGCACCCAGTGATGCTTCCGCTGGAACGCATAGGTTGGCAGCGACACTTTGCGCCGGGCCTCTCCGCTGAACAATCCTTCGAACCTGATGGGCAGGCCCGCTTCATAGGCTCCGGCTGCAGCCGCCACGAAACCTCCTACCGTGTCTATGACCGGCTCATTCGGGTCCCGAGGCGGACGCCGCAGGCTCTGGAGCACTGCCGGAGTACTACTAGGCGACGCCTCAGGCCATGTCATCGACACCACCGGCCCCAGGATCGCATGGGGCCCAAGCTCCACCACCATATCCACCCCCATCTCCGCCAGCGTCTCGACACAGCTGCGGAAGGCCACAGGCTCCCGCGCGTGACGTCTCCAGTAGGCGGCATCCATCCGCTCATCTTCTCCGACTGGTCTGCCGTTCAGGTCGCTGATTAGGGGAATTGAGGGTGCGGGCGGTGTTCCGGCTACCTCCCCGACCGCGGCCGTCAGGTCATCCAGCGCCGGCTCCATCAGGGCGCTGTGGTAGGCGGGGCTCCGCCTCAGTTTCCTCACCTTGACGTCTTCCGCCTCGAATATCTCCATTACCGCGTCTACGTCCTTGGCCGGGCCGCTCACCACCTGCTGCAGTCCGTTGTCCACGGCGACGCTTAGCCCGACGTCATCGGAGTTGGCGTTGTGCTCCTCGACTACCGCCGCAACCCGCGAGGCAGGCGCGAACACCGCGGCCATGGCCCCGTCCCCCCTAGTGGCTCCGAGCAGCGTGCCCCGCGCCGAGGCAAAGCGCAGCCCTTGTTCCAGGTTGAACACCCCCGCCGCCTGCGATGCCGCTATCTCCCCCAGGCTGTGGCCCACCACAACATCGGGCTTTATTCCCACGCTCGCCCACAGCGCTGTCAGCGCGGCTTCCAGCGAATAGATGGCAGGTTGCGTCCACTTGGGTTCGTCCAACAACCCTTCGGTCCCATTCCGACCTAAAATCACGTCCAGCAGCGATACCCCCCGCTCTTCAAAGAGCAAACGGTCGCACTGGTCAAGCACCGCCCGGAACACGGGCTCCCTTTCGTACAGTTCCTTGCCCATCCCCACCCACTGGGCCCCTTGTCCCGTGAAAACAAAGGCCACCTTGCTGGCAGTCCTTGTTTGTCGGTCCGAGTCCCCCTCGCCATCGGCCAGCGACTTTAGCCCTTCCTTCAAATGCGCCACTTCGCTGAACACGACTCCCGCGCGATGTGAAAAATGGCTCCTCCCGACTGCCGCGGTCCACGCCGCATCCGCAAGCGCCGGATTCGCGCCCGTCGACTCGGCAGGTATCCCTCCGCCCTGTTCTTCCATCCATGCCAGGTACTGGGTTGCCATGTCTCGCAGCGCTTCGGGCGACTTAGCTGAAAGCGGCAGGACCCGGGTCTCCCGTTCGCCTCCTTTCTCCAGGTCTTCGCTAGCCGGTTGACACGGAACGGTCAATTCTGGACCCGAGGGAGGGGCCATAGTGGCCGGGTCTGAACAGACCAACGGCTGCCCATAGCCCTCCACAACTACGTGCGAGTTCGTGCCCGACCATCCGAAAGAGTTGATGCCCGAGAGGGGAAGTCTGTCAGAATTTACAGGCCACCCAGTGTTTGTGTCGGTCACACGCACGGGCAGGTTCTCCCAGTCGATCCGCGGGTTCGGGTCTCTAAAGTTGAGGTGTTTCGGGATAACTCCATGTCTCATTGCCAGAACGGACTTGATAAGCCCCGCGACACCCGCCGCCGGCCCCAGGTGCCCAATGTTCGTCTTGACGGAGCCGATCAGTAGAGGACTATCTTTTTCGCGCCCCATCCCATACACCGCCGTTGCAGCGTTCAGTTCGATCGGGTCACCGACCACCGTCCCTGTGCCGTGCGCTTCCAGGTAGTCCATATCAGAGGGGCAAATGCCCGCCCGGGCCAGCGCTTCCTCGATTGCCTTCTCCTGGGATGGTGCGCTGGGCACCGTAAGCCCCTGGCTCGCGCCGTCCTGGTTCACCGAAGTCCCCCGAATGACGCCCCAGATGCGGTCTCCGTCGGCCTCCGCCTGGCTGAGAAGCTTGAGCACTATCAAGCCGCATCCTTCGCCGCAGACAAAGCCGTCGGCCGATGCATCGAACGTCCAACACTGGCCCGTGGGCGATAGCATCCCCGCGTTGGCGCGCAATTCCCACGAGTGTCCCGACAGGACTATATGGACGCCGCCGGCGATGGCCAGTTCGGTGTCATTGCGCTGCAACCCCGCCACCGCCTGATGGATGGCAACCAGCGAGGACGAGCACGCCGTGTCTATCGCCATCGCCGGCCCTTCCAACCCCAGCGCAAACGACACCCGGCCTATGGCTGTATTAAGCGCGGTGCCCGTCACAGCGTAGAGGCCGCCAGCCGCTTCTGAGGTCTCGGGGGAGTTGATTGCTATCTCACGGTAGTCGTAGTTGCTGATGCCCGCGTAGACCCCTGTGCGGCTGCCCTTGAGGCTCTCGGGGGCAATGGCCGCGTCTTCCAATGCCTGCCAGCTCACCTCTAGCATCATGCGCTGCTGGGGATCGAGCATCTGTGCCTCGATGGGGGAAATGCGGAAGAACTCTGCATCGAACTGGTCCAGGTCTTCCACAAACGCGCCGTAGCGCAGTGCGCTGAACTTGCCGCTGGACTCCGGGAAGTCCCGACCTGCCCGCCCTATTACGGACTCCGGCGGGCCTTCCACCACTGCATTCCGACCGCTAACAAGTTGCTGCCAGAACTCAGACAGATCCCTACTGCCGGGAAATCGACAGGCCATTCCAATAATGGCTATTGGCTCCTGTTGGGGGAAGCTTTGCTTATTTGGGCTATGAGTCCCCAGGGCAAGATCCTCCGACGCATTTCTCTTGTTATTTTCTGTCATCGGTTTATATCTCCAAGCGCAGTTGAAAATACTCTCTGGCACAGTTGTGGTTTATCCGAATGAATCGAAGACTCAAGCACCGGTGCACACCCTATATCAAGAAGGTCATCTACTCATAGCCAGTGCTCTACATGAGCCAAGGCACCCTCATTTTATATCAACACGAACCGAAAGCCATTCCAAGCGACTGATAAACTGCCAAGGCGTCCCTAATAATGGCAACAAGAGGCTGCGCACTCGCGTTGAAGAACCTTCAGAATTGACACCCAGTCGATACATCACTTGATGAGTCCCTTCACTAAGCAGGAAAGCTATGCGTCATCTGATCTTAGCGGTGATGTTCTGCGTGAGGCTGCAGCAACCAGCTTTACGTTGCCAGCAGTCATAGGAAAAAAGTAGTGGCGGAGAGGGTGGGATTCGGAGTTGGCTACGAACTACCTACAAGTTGGTGTTCATTCCCACAATGCTTACCACACAAATAGGGCGAAAGTAACGCCCCTGAAGATTGTCACGCAATGTATGGTATCACGCCTTCACCTATGACTATAACCGGAGTGACTGGGCCTGGTTTGCGGAACACACCTAAGTGCCGGTCGCGTTGGGCCTTGATTAGAAGTTCGAGTCTGATAAAGCCCACCAAGAATGGTCGACCATTTTTGACTCGGGACATGGTTGGACAATACACGGAATTCAAGGACAGGTCATACATATAATCCGTCCCCCTCTGAGCTGTACAGATTCAAGAAGCGTGGCCTGTCGGAGATATGGCGGAGCCACTAGCGAAGCGTTGCAGACGGTTTAACCCCACCGCATTGGCTGCACTCTCGTCCGAGCAGCCGTGATGTTGAGTCGGTACTGGATCACTTTTGACTGATCCCATGTCTTGCTGCCGCCTCGCGCTTCGACCATCCACGCCTGACGACGTATATAGCGGCTTCTCCTGGTATGAGTAACGCGCCGCTAAGCTAGTCCGCCTCTGCCTCTTTATCCCAGACCCGGCGGCTTCGTCTGTCGATTGCTGTCCTCGGAGTGTGAAGTAGAGCAACGGAAGCAGGACCTGTTCAACCACCTCGACAGCAAGCTGAGCGGATGTATCGTATGCGAGTTTGGGGAGAGCAGAAAGACCCATACACCCATATTTTCGACCAGACTTGATGGTAGGCGGAACCCGTAGAGCAACCGGCATCATGACTTCGCCCGAGGCCCCGGACTTCGATGGGATGTCGTCTTACGGAGGGCCATCGACACGAAGTAGACCCCGGAAATGACAAGGAGAATTGGTGCTGCCCGGTTTCCAGCCGCCAATCGCAAAAAATGGCTCGTCTGATAGACTGTCAAAGTTGCCGCAATCATGATCGCCAGAAAGATCAGCTGAGCCGGCAGTAGAAATCTGTAGGGTAGTAGCCCCTGATACCAGTGCTCATTGGAAGGAAGTCAACGGGGGCTCGGGTCACTACCAATGCTTGCCCAAGCATACGTAAAGCGAATAGAGAAGTGCAGAGCGCCGGTATGAGGAAGTTGTAGGACATTGTTCCGATGAACATAACGCCACGGCGGGACGCCGAACATTGCATATTCCGGCGTCGGGAGTCTGCACCGGCATGTAATTTCCTTGTACACCAGGGGTTGTGAACAACCATACGGGCAATGGATCCCCAAAATAGTCCAGGGAGTGAAACATGACGGTTGCAAATGGTTCGAGGACGTTGAAGGTCGGGTTGGAGATGCCCCATATGGAGGGCTTTCGGGGCGCGGGGATGAGGAGTTGGAAGGAAATCAGCGAGATGGCCGTTCTGGCCGAACAGGTGGGCTTTGACTCGGTGTGGTTTTTCGATCATCTTCTCTACGCGCTGCGGGATGAAGATAGGCCATCGGGAGTGTGGGAAGTGTGGTCGCTGGTGTCAGCGGCGGCGGCGATAACCGAAAGAGTTGAGATAGGAACCCTTGTAATGGCGATGGGATGGCGAAATCCTGCGCTTCTGGCAAAGATGGTATCCACAGTCGAAGAGATAAGTGGAGGCAGGTTTATCCTGGGACTCGGGTCCGGGTACCACAAGCTCGAGTACGATTCCTTTGGATTTCCATTCGACTATAAGGTGAGCCGCTTCGAAGAGGCGATCCAGATAGTCCACGGGTTGCTGCGAAACGGGGAGATCGACTTTGAGGGACGGTTCCACAGTGCGCGGGAATGTGAGCTTCGACCCCTCGGGCCGCGGGAGGGTGGGCCCCCAATTTTGATTGGGACCATTAAACCCCGGATGCTTTCGTTAACCGCCAGGTACGCCGATGGCTGGAATGCATACTACGCCCACACTTCTAACAGCCTGGAAGGAACAATAGAGCTTCGTGAGATTGTGGATGCGGCATGCCGTAAGGAGGGTCGTGACCCGGCGACACTCGAGCGCACCGTAACGGTCCTAGTCGCAGACGCCACGGCAGACCCCTGGTGGGACCGGCTCCCCTCGGAGCAGTTGATTAATCAACGTCCGCTGAAGCCCCTGATCGGTCCTCCTGAAGAAATAGCACGAATCCTCAAGGAGTACGAGAGGGAAGGAGTGGCCCACATTGAGATCGGCCTGGAGCCAACCACGCTGAAGACCATTGAAGAGATGGGCCGGATGCTGGAGGCTCTGGACGCAGCCTCGTAATACCTGTCAGAAGCCTAGCCGACCCTATCAAAGGCGTGTTCTGACATAGCTCGCTCAACGAATCGGTCTGCATCCTCCTCCAGGATGAGACGTTCCTCCACCAGCAACTGAGAGGCAAGGACAACTAACGTTACGTAGTGGACTAGAGACCCGTAGCGCTCCTGAAGGTAAGGGCGAGGGTCACCTTTTACGAGTCGTTCCCCACTGGTCGTGGCAAAGGGCAGAAAGATCCCGTTCAATGCTGCTATAGCCTCCTCAGCAGCACCCTGAGTCCTGAAATCCAGCCGATGTACGCGGCCAGTGCGACCTCTAGTTCCGGGCCACGGATGCCGAGAACGTCGTTCCCGTCGGCATCCGCCTGGGGGACGAGCGCCGTCTATTCCTTTCCCTTGCATTCGATGGGAGCCTCGACGGTCAATACACCCTGATCGAAATCCGGGCCGTGTTCCTGGACGGAGAGGAGGAATAATTGGCCCGCACTCTGGGGTGGGGTCAGAAGTGGCTGGGGTAGTTAAACTGGCGTTTGAAGCCGGCGTTGACTGACGTAGTGGAGAGTCATGCTCCCGCGGCTTGGTTCCCCACCACTGGGTCTTCTTCAGAAGGCCGCAACGATGCCACGCCGTCAACTTGCAGCCGGGCCAGCTCTTCCAGCGGAATGTGGCAATAGATCACGTGATCTCCACCATTCGAGGTGAGCGCGGGCGGCGGAGTATCGTCGCATATAGCTCCGATCTTTCGAGGACAACGCGCTGCGAAGAAGCAACCCTGAAACTTATCCCTCATGGTAGGAACGAACCCCGGCAGCCGGATCATGGTTGGCTGAGCATCGGGATCGGGGATCGGCGCCGACGACATCAAAGCCTCGGTGTAGGGGTGGGACGGCATCGCAAGCACGCTCTTGGCCGGCCCCGACTCGGCAACGTGCCCTGCGTAGAGCACCAGGATATCGTCGGCAAGGTACCGCACCACGCCCAGATCGTGGGTGATGAACACGTAGGACGTGTTCGTTTCCTGCTGGTGGGACCGTAGCAAGTTCAACACTTGAGCCTGGACGGACACATCTAGGGCGGAGACGGCCTCGTCTGCAACGACAATGTCCGGCGAGGCGGCGAAAGCCCCGGCCAGCGCCACGCGCTGTTGCTCTCCCCCGCTCAGCTCCCCCGGATGCCGGTTCAAGTACTCTGGGTCCAACCCCACGGCCTGTAACAATTCCCCGGCACGCTGTCGGCTCTCCCGTTTATTCAGGCCGGAGAACTTGCGCAGGGATCGAATAATGGCGTGGCGGACGGCAAGTTTTGGATTAAGCGAGGCGGTCGGGTTCTGGAATACCATGCGCATGGCCGCCTGTTGAGTTCGGGTCCTATTGCCTACGTCGGGCGCCAGTTCCTGGTCCTGTAGCTGGAGCTTGCCCCGGTCCCGAGGCACCAGCCCCACGATGGCCCGAGCAACCGTAGTCTTGCCGGAGCCGCTTTCACCCACGATCCCCAATGTCCGTCCCAGCCCGACGTTGAAGTCAACTTCATTAACGGCGCGGACCGGCGGCCGAACCCGGGGGCCAAAAAATAGGTACTTGCGTCCCCAACTACCGTAGAAACGGCGGAGACCTCTTGCCGACAACACTGGTTCTTCTTGGGAGCGATCTATTTCCACGTTGGTCTTCTGCTCACCCCAAATGTCTCGATTAACATCACCCGAATACAAGCAACGAGAGAGGTGCCCAGAGCCTGTGTCAACGACTGGCGGGGCCTGGCTCCCGCACGATTCCCGGGCTATGGGACACCGCGACATGAACAGACATGCGTCTGGTGCAGGTTGGGAGGCAGAAAAGACCGCACCCGGGATACTACTGAGCTGAACGGTGGCCCCGGCTTCTGTTGGAGGCGTAGGCACACAACTCAGCAGCCCCCGCGTGTAGGGATGTTTGGGGGACTTGAACAGCTCCCGCACCGGGGACTCTTCCACAGTCTCACCAGCGTACATCACTGCGACCCGGTCGGCCACGGCTGCGATCACGCCCAGGTTATGGGTCACGTACAAAATGCCGGCGTTGATCCGCTGCTTCAAGTCCGATACCAGTTCCAGGATAGTCGATTCCGTGGTGACGTCCAGGCCCGTCGTAGGTTCGTCCATGATCAGCAGGTCTGGCTCACAGGCTAACGCCATGGCGATGACCACCCGCTGCTGTTGGCCCCCGCTGAGTTCGTGGGGATACCGCCGCCCAATCGACTCGGGGGCCGCCAATCGCACGCTTTCGAACAACTCGACAATGCGGCGGCGGGATTCTCCACTGTCCATATGCCGGTGTTGGCTGAGCACCTCATGAATCTGTGAACCCACCCTCATGGTTGGGTTCAGGGACGTTGCAGGGTCTTGGTAGACCATGGCTATGCGGTTGCCCCGCAAATGGCGCAGTTCCGACGCGCCCATTTGCGCAACATCCCGGCCTTCGAACAGTATCCGGCCGTCTACCCGTGTAATGCCCGGAAGGTAGCCCATGACGGCGAAGGCAGTGGTCGACTTGCCGCATCCCGACTCGCCGACGACTCCCATCACCTCGCCTCGATGTACCTCCAGCGACGCATCTCTGACAGCGCGGACGGTGCCCCGGGGCGTGAAGAAGGTAACGCCCAGATTCTCTACTTGGAGCAGCGGCGTTCCATGTTTTGCCTGGCTGTTCACCTGATGATCTCCCTTGGTAGACCACTGGCCTGTTTGATGCCGTCGGTCAGGAGATTTACGCCCACCACCAAGGTGGCTACTGCTCCGGCGGGCGCCAGTGTCATCCACGGCGCAGCGACTATGAACTGCCGGCCCTCTCCGATCATGAGGCCCCAGTCCGGCGATGGCGGTTGAACCCCTAGGCCGAGGAATCCCAAGGAGGACACTATTAGGATCGAGTAGCTGAGCCGCACCGAGAGTTCAACGGCCAGGACCGGCAGGGCGTTAGGCAGAATCTCTCTGAATATGATATAAGGAGCATTCTCTCCCCGCAGACGCGCACTCATCACGAATTCCTGATTCTTGGCCTTTAGCGTGACGCTTCGCAGCACCCGAGAAATGCCAGGCGCATGGACAACGCCGACGGTGAGCACGATCAGTAAGGCCTCCCAGTTATCGTCGAGCCACTCCCACGGGGCTTCCCGACTGCCTAGGGTTGTCAGTACCAAAAGCGCCAGTAGCAACCCCGGGAAGGCCAGACCTCCGTCCATGATTCGCATCACCACTTCGTCCACCCGGCCTCCCTTGTAGCCGCTGGTCATTCCTATCACCGTGCCCAAGAAAATCCCCAGCAGGGCGCCGATCAGCGAAATCGTTATCAGCGAGCCTGCCCCGGACAACACGCGGCTAAAAACGTCGCGTCCGAACTGGTCCGTTCCCAACAAGTAGGTCCAGTTCGGCCCCGAGAGCCGGTCCTCAGCGGGAAATTCTGGAGGCAGATGGAATTCATCGAAGGGATAAGGGGCCACCATGGAACCGAAAATCGCCACAAACACGTGGACCAGTACGATGGCTAGCCCGATGCGTCCCGCCGTTGTGGACAGGGAAAGCCGTAAAAACTCTCGGACCCCCCTGCCCGTGGCGAAAAACAGCGGCTGGGCGGCTGCGGGCACGCCAATGCGAAGCCTACTTGTGGTAAACCGCACCGCCATTAGGAGTACCTTATCCGTGGGTCCAGGACGGCGTAGCTCAGGTCTGCCAACAGGGTGCTAACGGTATAGGTCACGGCGATGAGCAGCGAAAGGGCCTGCAACAAGGGGATGTCACGGGTCTGGATCGAGATCAATAACAGTTGCCCCAGGCCAGGATAGGCGAACACGTTCTCAACGATGATGAGGCCAGCTAAAAGCCATCCGGTCATCGTAGCAACGATGCTTATAGTGGGGAGCATCGCATTGGGAACGACATGCCTAAATATGACCTTACGCATTGGAAGGCCCTTCAGGATCGCTGTCCGCACGTAGGGGCTCTCCATCACCTCGTTCACGTTGGCACGAGTCATCCTCATAATGTAGGCGAATACCACACCGGTCAGGGTAAGGGTCGGGAGCACCAGGATCTCCGGGTTGGTTAAGGGACTTTCCCCTCGGGGTATGGCGCTGGTGGTCGGTAACCAGCCCAACTGCGAGGAAAAGATGACCATCAGCAACACCCCAGTCACAAACTCCGGCAGCGATATGCCTACCATACCGACAGCGCTGATTATGCGGTCGCCTATGGTGTTGGGACGCACCCCGGCCCATGTACCTACAAGGACCGCAGGGGGGACCGCTATCAGAAAAGCAAACGATGCAAGATATATGGATGGCAACAACCGGTGCCCAATAACGTCTGTAACGGGCCGTCTCTGCAGCAAAGAATCGCCGAAGTCGCCCCCCAGCACACCCGATCGCCAGACGGTATCGTCGGAGGCAGCCCAGGCGCTGACGTCGCCGGACTCGCTTACGTGGATGGCGAGGTCATTCAGCGGCCTGGCCGTGAGCACTCTCTGATCGGCGTCCGTCCCCTCCTGATCTTCAAAGATCGCATGGCGGCTCCAGAAGGCGCCTCCGTCGCTGGTTGTCAGAACCGTCCCCTTGCTTCCGACTATGACGCCGTCGGCGCCGTCGAAGGAGACAGCATTAAGCGCACTCTTTAGAGACGTACTGATGGTCGGACTGGCCCAGGTGACGCCACCGTCTGTGCTATACAGTGCCGTTCCCCCATCACCAACCGCCCACACGGCCGCGTGGCGGTCAAAGCCCCCGGGCGCTGCGTCCAACACAAAGTCGACAGCGTTCAGTGTCGATGTGGTGCCTGCGTCTGAGCTTTGCCAGGTCCTGCCACCATCTGCGGTCACTAGGATCGTGCCGCTTTCCCCAACAACGATGCCTTGCTCAGCGTTGGCAAAGGCCACCGAAAAAAACGTCGCGTCGACACCCGTGTCCGCCGTATCCCAGCTTAAACCGCCATCTGTGGAGCGTAGTAGGAGCCCCTTCTCTCCGGTTATCCAGAGGTGATCGGAGCCCGCGAAGGCAATGTCGGTAAGCGCCGATGTCGTTCCACTCTCCACGGGAGCCCAGGTCGAGAGTACCCCATCTTGACACACCACATTCACAGTTGCAGCGTCTTCACATTCTATCTGCTGCCCATCCTCCTCCAACGGGACCCCACCCGCCCCAGTGCGGTAGATCGTGCCTTCCTCTCCGATGGCAATTCCCCTCTTATCATCAATGAATTCGATGGCCGTCAGCCGATGCTCCACCTCAATCTGCCTGGTCCACTGCACCCCGCCATCTTTGGTGATATAAATGCGGTTCTTGGAAACAGCCCATCCCAGTTTGGAAGATACGAAGGTGGGGCTGATTACTATGGGATGCTGGCTCACCCGCTTCCAGGTTGCACCGCCGTCGTTGGTCCTGAACAATGCCCCTTCCCTCTTGGTCCACCCGACAAGCCAGGTTGCGAACCGCTCGGGAGCAGGGCGGTCCAAGCCCATCTGTTCCCTTAGATACCTGATATTATCATCCGTTCCATACATTCCCATCAATATCTGCGCCGCATCACCTGGCAGTAGCTCCGTGACACCGAATATGACCGCGGAGACAACGAAAAGGGTGATTACTATCAACCCTAAGCGTACCGTTATGAAACGTAACATGGGCTCAACAGCCTATCTGTAGCCTCTAAGAAACGGGGCCGACAGATGGAGTAACCAAGTGAAAACTAGCTATCTTAAATCGCCAAAAGGTTTCATCTCTTTGGAGGACAATTGTCGCATATGGCGAAATAATAGAGTGGTTTTTGAGGCGACCTCCAAGCGACGACCTGCTTTCCAGCCACCAAGGAGGCGTCGAGAGTTAGCGCTGCCCCAAGCTATCAACCCATCGGGAATTTGTCAATTTAGAATATTTGAGAAAGAGCTAGATGCATTTGCCCTGTACCATATGTTGTGAGAGAACAAGGTTTAGTTGACACCCCTACCCCCGCGTGATAGCCTTCGGAAACTAGCAGGCTGCTTAATGGCACACCTCTCTGAGAATAGACAAGTAACGTTTGACACGTGTGTGATGGTTGGCTAAAAATCCCCCCTTTGGGTCCCCTTTAGTGAAGGGGCTTGGGTGGATTTCCATCCGTCGGTGGCGCCCCGGGTGGGGCATGAGAGCGGAAAACGGTACGTTTGCCGCGCAAAGGGAGGAGACCGTCATGAGTTCCAAGATAGCTAGTCCGCATCCGCTTCTGATCTTTCTCGCCGTGGCGCTGGTGTCTGTTCTCTTCGTTGTGTCCTGCGGCGGCGATGACACGGCCACCGAGGTCCCCACAGACGACACCGCAGAAGCCGTAGCCGACGCAGAGGCCGCTGCCGCAGAAGCCATCGCCGCCGCAGAGGCCGCCGCCGCAGAGGCTGCAGAGCTAGCCGCCGCCGCAGAGGCCGCCGCCGCAGAGGCCGCAGAGCTAGCCGCCGCCGCAGAGGCCGCAGAAGCCGCCACTGCCGCAGAGGCCGCTGAGCTAGCCGCCGCCGCAGAGGCCGCCGCCGCAGAGGCCGCCGAGCTAGCCGCTGCCGCCAGGGCCGCCGCTACCGCCGAGGCCGCCGCCGTCGCAACCGCCACTGCCGCCGAGGCCACCGCCGCTGCGCAAGCCGCAGAGCTAGCCACCGCACAGGCTGGGGGGCCGAAGTACGGTGGCACGCTGACATTTGCGCAACACCAAGCCACCGGGACGCTGGACCCGGCCACTAGTCTGGGCGGGGTTGAGTACATCGTTATGCTGGCAGTCTATGACAATCTGGTCATGATCCAGCCGGACTTAACGGTGAAGCCGGAGCTGGCCACGTCATGGGAGGCCAACGAAGACTTCTCGTCCTACACCTTTTACTTGCGCGAGGGCGTGAAGTTCCGCCATGGGAAGGAGTTCAAAGCGGAGGACGTAGTCTTCACCATCAACCGGCTGCTAGATCCGGAGCTGGACTCTCGAGCGCGGCCTATCTTCGAGGTTATCCAGGAAATGGTCGTCCTCGACGACTACACCATCCGCTTCGACCTGGTAGGCCCCAACGGGTTCTTCCTGGATATCCTATCGGAACCACTAGCGCATATCCTCCCCGCCGACGTGGATGTCGAGCGTTTGGCCCAGGAGGAGTTCGGCACTGGGCCCTTCATGATTGAGGAGCGCCTGCCGGGCGAACGCACGACGCTGGTGCGTAATCCCGACTACTGGGAGGAGGGCAAGCCCTACCTGGACGAGATTGTCGTCCGGGCGATCCCCGACGCCACTGCCCGGGTGGAGGCGCTCAAGAGCGGCGACGTGGATATCATATGGCAGGTGAATCCCCAGAACGTCCCCAGTATAGCGGCCAATCCTGAGACCACGGTGTTGAACGCGGCCAGCTTCTCCCATCTTGCGCTGTGTATACCCACCAACGTGCCGCCCTTCGACAACAAGCTGGTCCGGAAGGCCATGCAAGCCGCGACGGACCGGGAAGGCATCAACCAGGCGGTGCTGCTCGGGCTGGGCATCCCCGCCCGCGACCACCCCATTCACCCCAGCCACGCCGTCTTCGCGTCGGAGTATGCACCCCCGGATTACGATCCCGAACTGGCGAGGTCGCTGCTGGAGCAGGCCGGGTACCCGGACGGGATCGACCTCACCCTGTACACATCCGACATCGGTCCAGGGTTGATCGAATTGGCTGTGGCATACCAAGAGAGTGCTGCGCCCGCGGGCATCCGGATCGACGTCGAGCGGACGCCATCGGAGGCATACTGGACAGAGCACTGGAATAATGGGAAGTTGGCCTCCGTCTATTGGTTCGGCTTCATGCCGGACCAAGCCCTGCTCAGGCAGATTCACAGCGAGGCCGCTTTTAACTGTCCGCGTTACTCCAACCCGGTGGTGGACGAGCTGATCGAAAGGGCCAGGGGGCAGGACCTTGAGGGCCAGAAAGAGAGCTACGGGGAGATCCAGCGCATTCTCATCGATGACGTTCCGCGTTTGATCGTGGTGTTCCAGCCGTGGATATACGGCGTGAATAAGGACCTTCGGGGTGTAGCTCCGCATCCGCGTGGATTTGCGATCATCCAGGACGCCTGGTTCGACCGATAAAGGGCTGGCCATCGCGCCCGCGTACTGGCTTCTGGTTTACTGCACTCGGTAGAGGCCACTGGCATAATGGGTGTTGTCGGCTCCTTGGGGACATATGCTTGGACCCGGGAACAGGTTTGAGTGTATGTCGCACGGCTCCCAAAAAGGACTAGCGAGGTCTTTGAACAAGGGCGGGCGCTCAAAGGTTAGTGCCGGAGGGAAAAGGAGGGTGATGTATGGCTGAGTACAGGGTCATATCCTCTGATAATCACATCATCGAGCCAGTAGACCTATGGACCAGTAGGGGCGAGACAAAGTTCAAAGACCGAATGCCTCACGTTGAACGTTTGGAAGAGGGCGATTATTGGATTTGTGAAGGCGTGAAAGAAATGAGCATCGCTGCGGGGACGCAGGTCGGCCTCAGGTTTGAAGAGCCGGAAAAGCTGAAATTTGGAGGTGGCAGGACAGAAGATGTGCCCCTAGGGGGTTTCATTCCCGAGGAGCACGTCAAAGACATGGACATCGACGGAATTGACGTGAGTATCGTCTATCCAACAACCGCTCTTGGGCTCTACAGTGTAGCGGACGGCGAGCTACTAAACTCCATATTCAGGACCTACAATGATTGGGTCGTCGAATTCTGCAGCGCGGTCCCCAAGCGGCTCAAGGGCATCGCAATGATAAACTTGGATGATGTGCAAACCGGTATAAATGAGGTGGAACGCTGTGCCAAGCTGGGCCTTGCCGGCGCTGCGATTGCTGCCTATCCTCCCGAGGGGCGGCCCTACGACAAGCCGGAGTACGAATCCCTGTGGGCTGCGGCCCAGGACTTGGAAATGCCCCTTAGCCTGCACACTGGCACTAATCGTAAGTATGGTTCTGTAATTACCGATACCGTGACGGCCTCTTTTATGACCAACTTTGACTATTGGGTACGAATGTCTCTTGGCGATATGATCTTTAGCGGCGTTTTTGAGCGCTATCCGAAACTCCAGGTGGGGTCGGTGGAGTATGCGCTGGCCTGGGCTCCCCACTTCTTGAGCCGGATGGACATAATGTACTCCGAAACAGGCATAGAGCTCACCCAGGGGTACCGGTTCAAAGGCGATGCGCTGCCCAGCGACTTTTTCCACGGTAACGTATTCCTTGGCTTCCAGGAAGATGCTGTGGGCATCAGGTTGCGGGACATCATTGGTGTGGACAACCTGCAGTGGGGCGCTGATTATCCTCATCCAGAGTCGACCTTCCCCAGAAGTCGTCAAATTATCGAAGAGATTCTGGGGGACTGTACTGAGGAGGAAAGGGCCAAGATAGTGGGCGGCAATGCCGCAAGGGTATACGGCCTCAATTAGAGCCACTTAGACTCTGGCGCCTCGCTGGCGGTTGCTGGCCCTTGGCCATGTCTCGATCGAGGATAAAGGGAAGTTCATCCACATAATAGCGAGCAAAGAACGTCTCAGGCCAAGGCGTCCGGGCAGAGGACCAGACGGGTTGTGACCACTGGTGATTCAGGGGCGTCGACTTCATCCCGGTATTCGGGCTGAGGGTGACAACCCTTCGGCTGGCGTCCTGGTCACCTGACGCCATACCCCGTCTATCGCTCCCCGTACCAGCCAGGAGACCGCCGTGGTCAATACTACGTTGTCGTGCTGACCTTCACCCAATGATCCGCAGCTACCGTGGGCGCTTAGCGGGTCATTCTTCACCCGGAAGTTGATGACCTCCAGTACCAAGGCTGTGGCGTCGGGCAACTCCTCCACCATCTTCAATAGCTCGGCCTGCAAAAAGACTCGCGTGGTGGAGACCAGATACTGCTTGGGCACGCGGTTGTTGCCCCCGTCGCCGATGGCGGTATCCTAGCCGGGTTAGTTTCAATGAAGCCGAGAGCCATTGCCCACCGGAACACTGTTCTAGCCCGCCGACGGATTAGCCCAGGTCGTGTCGTCCTTATGGGGGGTGTGTACGTTTAACACGTCCAGGTGTCCCATCGTGTCGACAGGCAAGTTTCTCAATTCCGCCATCGCGTGGCGTTCCAGGGTCTGAATCCAGCAAGTCGCGTGCCGGGCGTGCGCCAGCGGGGTTTGTTGGCATCGTGGATAGCATAGGCGGCGACACTGAATGTCGGCATCGTAGCTGTGCGGCTCTTGGCCACCGGTTCTCTGCCCTCGGGGAAAGCGTCTCGGTATTCCGTTGCCTTTTCGCGGGCGCGGGGAGGGTGTATCTGACGTCCGAGGCGAGGTTGAATATGCACCGCTCGTCTATCTTCAAGGTGTTAGAAAGGGCGTCGGGCAGATCGCTGAGCAACTCGATCATTTGAGGGGGCGATTTCAGATGCAGGTGATGGTTGGGCTTGATGTGGGGAAGGGCCTGCTCTATGGTGGTGTTAACTCGGGCCGCGACGAGGGCATGATGGTGCCGGAACCTCTCGGTGTGGTGGTAGTGGATGTCATTCGAGGCAACCAGCGGGACTCCGATGTCTCGCGCTAGTGAAATCGAGTCCCGGGCGAGGTTAGCGTCTCGCTCCAGGAAGTTACGCTGAATTTCGATGTATAAGGAGTCGGGGCCGAGCCATTCCAAGTATTGCTTTAGTAAATTTCCAGCTTCTTTGCGTTGACCCTTCAATAGCAGGTTGGCTAGAGGTCCCTCTCGACCACCAGTAAGCAACACCAGTCCCTCTGAGTGGTGGGACAGGTGCACCGGATCCAGTAGCGGATCCTTCCTATCCTCGGATTTGGCCAGCGTGAATAACTGGGACAGGTTGGCGTAGCCCCTGTGGGACTTGGCCAGCAGGACGAGTCGTGTCTCCTCGATGAGAGTTAGTTTGCGGCCTGTGATGGGCTGGATGTCTAGGCTGCCCACCAGGCGGGCGAACTCCAGGGTACTGCACAGGTCGGTGTCGGTCAGGGCGAGTGCGCCGTAGCCGTGCTTCCTGTCACTAACTAGCATCGCGTGGGCATGGGATGCCCCCATCCCGAAGGAATAGTGTCTCTTCAGGTGAAGCTCGGCGTAGGATGCAGTCATGGCGGCGTGTCGGTGCTACGCGCCTCGCCGGCACCAACAGCCGACCCTCTCGTCCCAGAACAGGGTAAACTCCAAGCTGTCCGCATCTCTTTTGCGGCAATAAGTACGGGTGATGGGTGGGGACGTCCACCAGAGGTCGAAGCCCCACTCTTCCTCGATGTTGGCCACCCGGCGTGACCTGTTCTCTATTTGCGCCGACACGGGCCCCCGCCCTTCCTCCACGATAACGGGCACGGGGCCCGACACATGCTTCGAGACCTCGACCGCTGAAGATTCGATAGGGACACGCAAAGGGTTCGCATCTCTGGGGCGGGGTGGTGGCGCACGGCCTCGACGACCCGGCATAGAGCAGGCCTTCCCCCCGCACCTTCGTCCCCAACGCCGCCCAAAAGGCGCAGGCCATTATCCGCGTCTTCGCCCCCTGACTCTCCTCCGTCATTCCGCCCCCCGAGCCGGAATCCATCCCCGCGGTATGGGGCCGCTCACCCCGAAGGACTCGAAGGATCGAACGGGGGATGGCCCGCCTTTCTCGCAATGATAACTCCATTACATGCATTCCTACCCTCCCCCCCGTGTTACCATTTCACCAACCGAACTTGAACCTTCACCCCATCCCACCGGAGGTGCCCCGTGAACAACACCGACCTCGCCTTCGCCCCGGCCTGGCAGGTTCGGGACATGATCGCTTCCAAGGAACTTTCCCCCCGAGAGCTCACCGACCTCTTCCTTGATCGCATCGACTCCCTGGACCCCAGGCTCAACTCCTACCTCACCGTGACCGCAGACCTCGCCCGCGAGACCGCCGCCGAGGCCGAGGCAACCGTGACCCGCGGCGACGACCTCGGGCCCCTTCACGGCGTTCCCATCTCCATCAAGGATCTGGAGTTCTCGAAAGGCATCCGCAGCACCATGGGCTGCTACGTCTTCAAAGACCATGTTCCCGACGAAGACTCCGTCGTAGTCGAACGCGTCCGGCAGGCGGGCGCCATCATCCTCGGCAAGACCAACACCCCCGAGTTCGGCCAGTCCGGCACCACCGAGAACCTCCTCGGCGACGCCTGCCGTAACCCCTGGAACACCGAGCGCACCAGCGGAGGCTCCAGCGGCGGCGCGGGCTCGGCCCTCATCGCCGGCCTCTGCTCCCTCGCCACCGGCTCCGACGGCGGAGGCTCTATCCGCATCCCCGCCAGCTTCTGCGGCGTCTATGGCATCAAGCCCACCCAGCTCCGGGTCCCCCGCTACGGCAGCGTCGGCCGTGGCCCGGCCACCGCCAACCTCTTCTCCCAATCGGGGCCCATGTCCCGCACCGTCAAGGACTCGGCCCTCCTGTTGCAGGTGCTCTCGGGCCATGACCCCCGGGACCCCATGTCCCTAAAGGCCCCCGTCCCCGACTTCATGTCCGGGCTAAACGACGGCGTCAAGGGCCTCAAAATCGGCTGGACACCCGACTACGGTTACGCCCCCGTCGACCCCGACGTTCTCCGCATCTCCGAGGCCGCCGCCCGCAACTTCGAATCCCTCGGTGCATCCGTCGAGGAGGTCGACGTTGGACTTAGCAACCCCTTCCGCGCCTTCTGGACCATGTTCAGCACCGCCGCCTACAGCAGCTACGGCCACCTCCTCGACCACCAGGCTGCAGACCTGACTACCTACGGCCGATACAGCCTGGAGCAGGGCAGGGCCGCCACCGGCGCCGCCGTCGCCCAGGCACTCCACGTGGTCACCATGGTGAAGCGCCGCTTCGAAGAGCTTCTCGATGACTACGACCTGCTGATGAGCCCGACCATGCCCACCGTGGCCTTTCCCGTCGGCCAGCCCCCCAAGGAGGTGGGCGGTAGGCGCCTGGACCCGCATCTCGACTACATACCGTTCACGTTCCCGATCAACATGAGCGGCCAGACGGCTGCTAGCATCCCCTGCGGGTTCTCGGATGGGATGCCGGTGGGGCTTCACATTATCGGGAAGGCGGGGGACGAGGCGACGGTGCTGCGGGCGTCGGCGGCGTATGAAGAGGCGCACCCTTGGGCCGGGCATCGGCCGACGGTTTCTTAGGCCGTATCCCGGTAATTCCGTCGGATTTGTAAACTTCTGAATCCCAGTTGTGAGTGACATATTCCTGTGACATTTCGCTCCTATTGTGGATGGCAGGACAGCTATACCACGAAAGGATTGGAAAATGGTATTCGAAGTGCGGACCATCAAAAAGTCCTGATAGGATCGGATTTGGGGGCGATGCTCTCAACGTCAACAACCGTCGGCTGCACGGCCGACAACGAGTCGGGGGAAGGTCAGGAAGGAGACAACGAGGTCACGGCAACAGGGGCAGTTTCCCAGGGAGGGGGCTCGGGCGAGCACGGGTCAAGTGGAGAGGGGAGTGGCGGCGAAGAGGCTGAGGGCAGTGAAGGCTCCGGCGGCGGCGAGGAGGCCAGCGGCGCAACGCTAGCGCCCAACGAAACCTTCGACAAAGTCCACAGCGGCGCCCGCCTGGTCATGAACTATGACGCTGCCAGCAACTCCGTCCTCACACGGGTCAGAATCGAGGTGCACGTGTCGAACGGGAAGGAATTGGGCCCGACAATTCCCATAAACATGGCCCCGGGCGAGATGCGAACGATCAGTCTACCATCCATGCAGGCGTCCTTCGCCGGATGGATAGCCCACGACGAGGTTGGCAGTGGTGAAGGTTCCGGTGAGGTCTCCGGCGAGAGCAGCGCTGAGGCCGGAGAGGCCGCCATGTCGAGCCCGGTCATCTCTCTCGGACAGAGTTGGGAGGGTGGGATCGTTTCAATGGCTGAGCCCACCTCCTGATAGGTCAGGGCCCTGGAATGGGCCTTCATCTTCGGCATCACAGGAAGTGCGCCGTCGATGGCCTCACCTGCAGGGTTGGTAGCCATGAAACCGTGAGCCATTGCTGAGCGGAATATGGTCATCATACGTTGGCGCACACGTCTGGCCGTCTCAGGGCGGCTCGTCCATATAGGAGTTAGCACCCGCAGAACGTCTCCACGATCTATCCGGTCCAAGGGTGTGTAGCCCAGTACCAGAATTGCATGACGCTCCAAGGACTGAATCTAACGGGCCATGTGCCTAGGATTGCGCCAGCGGGGCTTGTTAGCCTCATGTACGGCATAGGCGGCTTCTCTGAAGGCCTGCATCGTAGGTGCGTGCTTTTCGGCCGCCGAGTCCCATTCCTCTGCGATAGAAGTCCGATACTCCGCCGCCTTTCCCAGGCTCGGGCCAAGCTTACCGACGGGTAACCTCCCATGCCAATATCCCGCCTACGACCTCCAACGGTGATGCGAAGCACCCACGATTTGCGTCCAGCCTTGTTGATGAAGAGGTGGAGCCCAACGCCATCGGAGTAACGGCCCGGATCCTTAAGGGCTTTCACTTTTGTCGCTGAGAGAGTCATCGAGACCCAGATTCATTCCAAAATGTTCCTACATATGTTGCCACGCTTGTAGTGAGATACCCGGGGAAACAGATGGTGTAAATGAGCACTGCAAAAGTGTTTATTAGCCACATAGCAAGCACAAATCGGGCAAAATGCGGAGACAAAAGAAGGGAATGGTGGCGGGAGTGGGTTCAGTATTTAGCTATGAATTGGCGAAATTTACCCGTTGATTCCCACATCCATTACCACAATTGCGGCGACTTACGAATCGAACACGTTTCCATGCGTCCATTGTATCCGTCGGTCCCGTACCTCGTCCAACTGTATTGCCAACTCGGGCAGGCAAACTCTTCGATTGCGGCAAAAAATCTACTCATAAAATTCAGGGTCAGGTCACCTCGACTTCGTTTTCGGGCGTGTCGGGAATTGTTTGTCGAATTCCTGCAAATTCGCGACAAGTTCGAATCCCGGATGCTAGGCCGCCGCGTACTATACTACGAACTGTTCGGTGGGAAATCCTGATATAAATGGCATGTCCCTCCAGCCGAGCAGTGACTGCAGGCACCACGTTGCATGCATTGTTCATCAGTAGAAGACATCTTAAGCGTCCATATCCTAGCCCGGGTAAGGTGAGAGTCTGTTTGCGTCTTCGACCCCAGCCTCTAGCCTCAACCCATCCGTCCCCCGAGACAGGATTACGGGCATCCGATTATGGATGTGAAGAAGGAAGTCATTGACCGCTGGGCGATTATGGTGGTGGAGGGGGGTTCGTTGCTCTAGGGACCCTTCTAGCTCTCCCGGCACCCAGCCATCGCGAGCGGCTTACCTGACCTCAACGCCACTTGAAATGGTCTCTTGTCCGCTGGTCTCTTCTGGGACTCGTATCGCCGTCGGCGAGGAAGAGCAGCGACGACGCCTCACAGCGTCTAGGAAAGCAGGATTCTCGGCTGCGACTCTATTCAGGAGTTAATTATTCGGGAGCCGATCTTCGGGTGATTTGCCCGGAAGGGTATCAATGCCCAGCGCATGAATGCCGCCTGCCGACCCTTCACGCTTCTCATGCTGAGCACGCTCTCGGTGGGAGCGATGTTGTATCCGGGGTCTTAGCTGAAATCCGTGCCGCCGATCTCGAAGGTCCCGGCGAAGTCTCCGATGTAGGCTATCAGGGTATATTCTCCGTACAAGTATCTTGCACTTCCGCCCGATTATCCCACCCGCAGAGCCGTCACCTCAATGCCAGTTTGGGCAGTGGGAATCCGTGCCCAGACATCCACCGTAATCACGCCAGACAGGGTCACGTTAGTGAAGCATTTAGCTATCGCCTTAGCTGGCTCGTGTATTCCTCATACGTTGTAACCGTCGTCCTACCTGGCAGGCATTTCGACCCTGTTGGGCAACTTGACGATTTCGACGACAGCACCAGCATTATCGCATTTTCGGACTTGGACCTTCGTATAGTTTCCAACGCAGTGAACTAGCCTGGCAAAGTCAGACTTGAGTTGATAGGAGACAGTTTTGCGGCCATTGTGCAAATGCGAGAGCGACTGCCAGGAAATAGCGCGGCAGTCTATCGGAACCCTTCTCCAAAGAGTCCTTGCCACTTGCGCAGGCTCGCCTTCGGGTCCGTCTCGGCGCAGGCATCGTTAATCCGTTCATAGTAGGCTTGGAACTTCTCCCGGAAATTACGGTAGTCGTTGTTGTCCCAATGGCGGTTAAACCGCTCGCTGCGAAGAGCGGGATTCCTCAGCCGCGGCCTACAGGGAACGACTTGAAGAAAGGCGTTCATGCGTTTCGACACGATTTGCAGTGTCTCGGGGAGGTTGGTGAAACGCTTGCCCCGCTCGTTCACGTGTACACTGTGTCCGGCCAGAGTGGTCAAGAGCACCGAGGGAACTTCAAAGTTGCCATGGTGATCTCTGATATATTTCAGTAGGCGAACCGTACTTTTCAGATGGCCATTCGTAACCTCAGTCTTCACGTTGAACCATTCCCGGTAACCCGTGCCATCCGTTGGTTCCAGGCGGTTGTCTTCACTGTTGCAGACGTAAAGGCGTTCGCCCCGCCTGATGCACGGCACCACGTCCAGGCTGAAGTCCCCGGCGTATTTCACCGAAACACACCGAGTCTTCCGGCGCAGACTGTCGGCGATGTCATGATAGCCACGCAAACATGAATAGAGGTCATCAATGTAATCCCGTGAGCGTTTGCATTTGTTGTTCTGCATAAAGACCAGGATGTCCGCGTCGTACTCCCCGTCGTTTACTGGCCTGATAATGGTGTCTAGGGCATAAGACCCCTGCCTTTCGTTAGATTGGTAGCCATCCAGGCTCCGGCTCAGGAACGTAGTCACCGCTCGTGTGCGTCGATCAAGTTCTCGCCGTCGAACGGGATTTAAGTTGACTCTGTCGACAAGAAATCGGTTGAACACTTCGATATGCTTCACTGGTCAATCTCCCCTGACATGGGCCAGGATAATAGGGGATTGCCGGTCAAATGTGTGGTCGGCTAGGGCTTTCAAATTGATGATGTGACGCACATCGTCCAGTTGCCAGGATTCTATAGTCGGGTCAAGGCGCAAGTAGCGCGGGCCGAGCATCATTTTGGCCATGTTGGCGGACGCCTGGGATTGCAGGCTCAGGGCATATGAAACGAGCTTCTCCCGACCCCAGCCCGTCAGCAGTCCCCAGCGTCTCCGGCGGCGATACATGTTCGGTGCATGTCCGGTTCCAAGTGACAGAATCCTCACCTCATCGATGTTCCGGTTGAACTTGGAGACTGCCTCGGTCAGCGCGATGATGGATGGGTTGTTGGCCCATAGGCCACCGTCGGCGAGCAAATGTGGCCCAACCTCCTTGGGATCGAAGAAGGTCGGTGCGGCGCAGGACGCCAGAATGGCATCTCGCAGGAGCGACTCCCGATCTCGCGAATAGGTTTCGCCGAGCTCGGCCAGATAGCGCGACTTGAATACGTGAGCTCCGCCGGTGGCAAGGTTGGTGCTGGGAATCAACAGCGGTGTGGTTAGCTCTCCGAGAGTGAGGGCAGGCACGTACCGCCGTAGCACGTCGTCAAGCGGTTTCTGGGAATATCTGCTGCGCCAGAGCAGGGTAAGGCCGCTGATGCCGCGCCGCTTTCTGAAAATGCGCGGCGATTCCTCCTCAAAGAGCCGCACTATGTCCGACATGGGAATTGACGCCGCAGCGGCACCGGCCAGGATTGAACCAGTGCTGACGCCGGCAATCAGGTCAAAGCAGTCCTTGACTTGGGCCTCAAGTGTCGCCTCCAACCTGGATAAAATGCGGGCGGCATAAATACCCCTGACCCCGCCGCCATCCAGAGCCAGGATACTAAAGTTGTGGTCGGGCTTCATGCTTTAGCTAGTCTACCCACCTGAGGAGGTTCCGGAGGAGTAACTTAGCAGGTTTGCGTACTCTGCTGCCATGCTTGGTTCGGTCCAGTATAGCGAATCGTATACGTTTTCGGCCTAGGTTGGGTTGAAGATTGGCTAGGGCCCGCGTGACCTGTTCTTGCAAGCCGTCCCTGTAGCAGATACTGGGTGGACCTTGATGACAGGTCCAAGATAAGGTTCGATGCAAAATTCTTGATTTGGTTGTCCTTGAAAGTGGGGTTTGGTCATTCTTGGACGACTCCAGCACAATGCTTTTGAATGTCGGAGGGAAATGACCAAAACCCGGATGTCATAGCAGTCAATACAAACGCATTCATCCTCGAAAGAAAATCGGGCGTCGTTGACAATTTATTTGTGGGGTAGTTTGCTTTCACTCATGCTTATAATTGAAACCCCACTTTCAAGAAGAACCGACGAAACAATTGGTATTGATCAGGTGTGCCATGAAGGCTAAGTATAATTGGGGCTCGACGACGATTCTTGCTGTGGGTGGCACTTCAGACTGCTCCAACTCCAAGGTACAACTATGACGATGATAGATTTTGATGGGTTGCTCGCCGACTACGAATCTATGGTGCCTAAGTACCAGTCACTCTGTGACGAGATCGCTGACCAGCTGTCTGCGCTTTTCGAACAGGCCAATTTGTCGCTTGCTATGCCGATTACCACACGTGTCAAAGAATGGAACTCATTGGTTGATAAGTGTGACCGAAATGGATTGTCGCCGAAATCGGTTGTTGAAATTGAGGACATCGCGGGAATTCGGGTGGTATTTCTATTCATGCGCCATGAGAAAGTCGGTCGGCAATTGATAGAAGAGAACCTCGAAATATTGTCGAAGGAGGATACGGTTGAGCGCCTGTCCTCTGATCAGTTCGGCTATGGTTCAATTCACTACCAGGTTCGGCCGAAACCGGAATGGCTTGCCGTGCCAACTATGGCAGAATTGGGCGGCCTCCAGACTGAAATCCAGGTGCGTACAGTGTCCCAACACATATGGGCAGAAGTTTCGCACACCCTCCAATACAAACGTGAAGCGCAAGTACCAGAACCCGTCAAACGATCCCTATACAGGGTCTCGGCTCTTCTCGACCTTGTTGATCTTGAGTTCGAAAGAGTTCTTGATGATCGCGAGGCATACGAGGAGGGTCTAAAGACTGGAACTCCGGAGGCTACACTCAACCCTGACCTTGTCCGGTGGATTGTCGCGGACAATCTTCCGATAGAAAACGCATCTGACGAAGAAAACTACGGAGACCTGTTGGATGACCTGACCACAGCCGGGGTGACAAGGGTCGAGGAGCTGGTAGCCATGATTGAGGAGAAACGCGATCAGGTCAACGCGCTCGAGGCCGCCGACCTAGAAGCTGCAAGAACAGGGGTACGCGAAGGCAAAGAGGTTGGTGGCCAAGAAAAGAATCGACTAGACCGTGGTGTCTACCATTCGCGGGTTGGGCTAGTCAAACTGGCACTACGTTTGAGAGAGGAAGGAGACGTTAATTCGTGACCGAAGCTCGTCAATTTGAGCGCCTTAGTTTGTCTAGCATCCCATTCCGGCCATGGTATGCGACTGGATCCACCAACCTTGCCTTAGAATTCTATGCGCCCTGCCTTCGTGCTGCCGTGACGTATGATCGAGCCGCAGGTTTCTTCCGGAGCTCGGTCTATACGGTCTCGATGCTGGCGTTAGCCGATTTCGTGGAACGTGGCGGGCATCTCAGGCTGATATGCTCTCCTTATCTGGCTGAGGAGGATGTGGCTGCGATTGAAAGTGGCATGAGCGAATCTGAATCCATATCTGCGGCGATTGTTCGCGATATTCGTCAGCTTGCGGCCGAGCCGACGAATTCCACCGCCACCCAACTACTGGCATCTTTAGTCAGTGCGGGAGTGCTCGATATCCGAATCGCGTTTAGGCCAGGGCGCCCTGGCTTATTTCATTCCAAAATTGGTCGGTTCGAATCTAGTGACGGGGCAATTGTCAGCTTCAATGGCTCTGCGAACGAGACTGGATCTGCGTTCTCGACTGGGGGTAATCAAGAAGATATTGCGGTATTCACGTCTTGGGGGGCAGATGCTGATGCGGATAGGGTGAGGCTGATTACCGATTATTTCCATGATCTCTGGGATTCTCGCCAGCCCGGACTCGAGGTGATTCCATTCCCAGACGTACCCAAGGACGATCTGGTCAAGCTGGCCCACCCAGACGGACCCGAGGCTGCGCTCGATGCCTTAAGAGTCAAACAGGGTCTGCCAGCACTATCGCAGCATAGCAGAACGAAGTTGATGCATCACCAGGAACGAGCCGTCGCGGATTGGGTGGCACGGGGAGGCCGCGGAATCCTGACACATGCCACCGGCGCCGGAAAAACCATCACCGCAATACAAGTGATTCGGCAGTGGATAAGGAACGACCGTCCCGCTCTGACGGTCGTTCCAAGCAACGTACTTCTCGATCAGTGGCACGTCGCTCTCGACAAGGAGCTGGCAGACATACAACCAGACATCCTGGTGGTCGGGGGAGACCGAAGTATGAGCAATTGGACCGAGGCTCTGCCGGACTTCACTAGGTCGGGATCCTTCTTGGGGCCTCGTGTCGTATTGGCCACCCTTCAATCGGCCTCAACTGCGCGGTTTCGGTCAAGAATCGTTGAGGGAAACCACTTGTTAGTCGTCGCCGACGAGGTTCATCACGTCGGAAGTCCGGTATACCGATCGTTGCTTACAATTGATGCCGGGGGGAGATTGGGGCTCAGTGCTACACCGGAGCGGTTCGGCGACCCAAACGGGACTCGCCTCCTGTTTGACTATTTCGGATCAACCCTTGAGCCGGCTTTTGGTCTGGAGGAGGCGATACGTTGTGGTAGACTCGTACCCTATGACTACTATGTTCATTTTGCATCTCTCACCGGCGACGAGATAACGGAGTGGACAGAGCTTACCAGACGAATCGCGCGAACATACGCAGGCATCGCGAATGACAACGAAGCTTCGTTGACACCTGCCTTGATGCGGCTATTGGTACGCCGTGCGGCGATTGCTAAGCGGGCGAAAACGAAACCGGGGGTGTGCGCGTCAATTCTCGAGGCCGAGCTGAATCCGGGCGATCATTGGCTTGTATACTGTGACACAGCAGACCAGCTACTTGAATGCAGGAGAGCCCTTGGCGGTGTTGGCATCGACTCCTTAGAGTACCATTCTCAGATGCTCAGTGATCGGGCGGAGGTCTTGAACTATTTTGTGCGGCATGGGGGTGTTCTCACCGCGATTCGCTGTCTGGACGAGGGCGTCGACATTCCGCTAGTTGACCACGCGTTGATTCTTGCTTCCTCATCGAATCCGAGGGAGTTCATACAGCGGCGAGGCCGGGTTCTTAGGAGTACCACAGGCAAAAGCGCCGCTACTATACACGATGTATTGGTTGTTCCGCCAGGAGCTGAGACCGAATTTAGACCTCTCCTCAAGGTCGAACTGGGTAGGGCAGCCCACTTCAGCAGCTTGTCCCGTAACACAGCCACCTCGTTCAAGATCCGCCAATTGTCCAGCCAGCTAGGAATCGATTCTACTAGCGGGATGGACGACTTTGAGGACCAAGAGAACGAACCATGACGAACTCTGAGATGGCAAACACCAAGGAACGAGCGTTAGCGATTCTAAAGGAACAGCTTACCCAGAATCCAGACCAGATCGGTAACGAATGTCCTGTTGGGCAACTTGCCTGCGACATCGTTGAGGAGATTTTAGAAAGGGAGTGGAGTCATCAATTTGATGAGGATCGCGATTCGATCATTAGATCGGTCCGCGATATAGTTGAACTTGCAGTTGATGAACACTTGCTAAAGAAGCAGATGTCATGAAGATTCAGCGATTGGCAGTGGAGAATTTTGGCCCTTTCTGCGGGAAACACGAAATCGATCTAGACGTCTCGCCAACGGCTCCTGTTGTTGTTATTAATGGAGAGAACATGCGAGGCAAGACGACACTCCAAAATGCGATCCGATGGTGCCTATACGGCCAAGCTTTTGGGCGAAAGGGAGTCCCAAAGCCGAGCCATAGACTTCTTTCCTACGACGCCATTGATAGTGGTCAGTATTTCATGTCGGCAACGTTGGAATTCTCTCACGAAGATCATGACTTCGAGCTAAACCGGCACGTGGAATCAGACGAGGTTCCTCAAAGCGACTGCTCTCTGTCTTTCACGACCAGTCTTCGAAAAGACGGACACTTCGTGCCTCAACGTCAGATCACTCCAGAGATAGAGGGCGTTCTCCACCACGACATTGCGCGCTTTTTTCTCTTTGATGGCGAGATGCTGTCCCAATACGAAGAATTGTTGGATGTTCCTGCGCACCACACAGAAATGATAAAGCAGTCAATTGAGAAGATCCTGGGCTTGCCAGCGCTTCAGCAGGCTCAGGCTGACCTTCGTATGTTGCACATGGAGGCCGGGCAACAACAGGCGGGGGTGGTTAGGAGGCAAAAGGAAGCCGCCCGTCTCGCAGCTAGTGAAAGCCAGCTGTCAAATGCCGTTCAGGCCCTTAGTGACGACTTGGTCAGGCTGCGAGAAATCGAAGGTCAGTTGGCCGAATCGCGAGACGGACTTCTAGCCCAGCGTGATCGGTTAGCTGGAATCGAAGCTGACCTTCAACTGGAGGAGCAAATCGAAGGGCGACAGAAATCGGCGCAAGCGGATATCCAATCACAGCGGGAACGAATCAAGACGTTGGTCCAAGAGGCGTGGTGGCTACCCGCAGCGGGGATTGCGCGTAGGATTTCCGCTGAGCTAGCAGCCGCTGCAGAGGAACAGAGGCATATATCAACTGAGATCACTATAGCACGGCAAAGCATCGCTCAGCTAGAATCGTTGACTGATCAGGCAGTATGTCCTGTATGTGATCAGCGGATAGACGAAGGCCGGAAGGATCATCACCGAAACGAAACGGAGAAACTGCATGACAAGGTCAGACTACTAGAAAAGGCAGGTTCAGGCACTGGCGATCCTACGCGTATCAGATTGCTTCGTCCTTTTGAGGACTCTCAGGCATTGGCGACGATTACAGAGATTGAGCAATCGATTAGAAAGGCTGAACTTCAGGTAAGGCGAGATGGGCTTGAGCTACGTGATGTGAAAGAACGGCTGTGGGGTAATCGACCGGATACCAAGGAGATTCAGCGCCAATACGACGAAACAGTCACGCAATTGGACGAGGTGGCCAAGCAAATTGCATATCGGGCACAGCTATTGGATGAAAAAAGGTCGAAGTTGCTAGCGGCGCGGCGTAGGCTCGCCAACAGTCCAGGCGCGGACCCTAAGATAGCTTTGAGATCCAATGTACTGGAATCATTAGTCGATGCGTTCACCCATACCATAGATTCATTTCGCGACGAGATGACACAAATCGTAGAAGAAGCTGCGACTGATATCTTTCTGAAGCTGACTACCGAACCCGAGTACAAGAGACTGGAAATCAATCGTCACTTTGGCCTCGACATCATAGCCGGCAATGACCGAGTCATCAGGGAGAGATCAGCTGGTGCGGAGCAGATCGTCGCGTTCGCCCTGATTGGCGCATTGAATCGATCAGCAGTCAGGAAAGGTCCGATCGTGATGGATACTCCTTTTGGTCGCCTTGACCGGCAGCATAGAGGTAACGTTCTGAGTTTCATTCCAACGATGAGTGAACAAGTGATATTGCTAGTGCAGTCTGGCGAGATCGACGAGGACCGGGATCTAGGCTCCTTGGAGAAGAGAATTAGCCATCACTATAAACTCATCCGGGACGGCGCGCCAACACGATCTCGGATAGATTTGATGTAGAGGTGACGACAATGAGACCGGAGGCTGAAGATCGTCGAACCCTGGGTGTGACGCCAGAAGCTCAGCGGCATCTAGATTCTCTAATGGCTTTGGAGTGGTTCAGGCAGGAGGCTGATGTTTTCCGAATCGCTGTAAGTGTGGGTCTCGCACGAGGACTAAAGAAAGAACCATCGGATTTAGTCGGCCTAACCACAAAGTGGAATGTCGGCACACTCGACTCAGATGGGCGACTTCGTGACCTCGTCAGATCTCTTGTGCCTGAGAGCGGAGAGCATCCCTTCGTGTATGCTGAGCTAACGGCTCACGCGGGCTTGGAGTGGCTCAAGACTAAATTGGTTGACGAGCACGCAATGCTCTCTGAAGCGCTCTCCGTGGAAGTCGATTAGGCAAGTTGCACCTTACGTCTAATGGACTTATTGGAGCAAAGGCTCAGACGGCCGATCTGGCATAGTGCCGATGGTCAGATCTGGTCGTACCCGCGCCTCAGCTCCAGCCACGTAGTCAGGATCAAGTTCTACGGATACCCATCTCCTCTGCAGTCTCTGAGCAACTGAGCCCGTCGTGTTGCTCCCCGCGAAGGGGTCCATGACAATGTCCTCTTTGTCGGTTAAGAATTCGATGAAGAACTCTACGAGCCTTTCCTGCATCCTTGCAGGATGAACGGGTATCCCATTATTCCTGCAGTACTCCTGGTAAACGTCAGTTGCTCGGGTGTTGGCAATTGGCAAGACTTCAAACAGCGGGAGATCTTCGGTCTCCTCTGTAGGAACCAACACGTTGGGAGGGATAGCCCCCCCATTATTCGAAAGGAACGACTTGGTCCCTATGTTGTGCCCGGATGGACGACGCCCAGGGTTGTACGTGCCCTTCCGAAGCAAGTCCTCCATGCTTTTGCTGTACTTGGTCAGCACTTTCCTGTTGTCAGCCTTGGGCCTCTCGCTGGGCGACATCCACCAGACCCTTGTGAACGCGTCCTTCACTCGAATTCGTTCTATGTTGACCCACTGAGCCGGAGTTGGCAGACGGGCAGGATTGAAGCAAATGAACTCCTGACACAGATGTAGATTGCCGGCCTCGAGGAATCCCAATAGGGCCTTCAGAGGCAAGGTTGACGTGGTTGGACTACCAGGGTTCCAAGCGTTGCCAAGCTCTAGGACGATGGAACCATCTGGCTTGAGGAATGTCCGCAGAAGCGCAGCTAGCCCAGTCAGCCACTCCAAGTAAGCACCGCCTTTTCGGTTGCCGTACTTCTTCTTTTTGTTGAGAGGGAACGGAGGTGATGTCAGTATAAGCTGAATCTGGCCCGCATACTCTGTCAGAGGACTCTGTCGAAGCACCTGTCCCAGATCCCCTTGGTACATGAAACCAAGGTCAGTATGAAATGCCGATACCAGCTCCCGCCCTGGGTCCATCGGTGCTTCGTATGCGCCTACGGCCGAATCTCGACTTCTCTCGTCCCTATTGCTCACTTGGAAACCTTAGCGTCAACCGATCTTCTCCGTGTTCGTCGATAAACCTACGAAGGGCATAGCGAACCACAAAGGCAAGCGTTGTGCCGTTTTGCCACGCTATCGACTCCAAGGCAGATCGTTGGCCCTCGCCTAGGGTAACAGTCAGGCGAGCGCTGTCTTTGTTGCCTGCGTTGCCGTTCATTGCCTCACCATAGTGATGATAATGTCATCATTATGGTGAATTGAAATCTCTTGTCAAACCGGTGAACTCGTTCAGTACATATGAGACAGAAGAGGAGAGACCGAGTATGGGTGGTAGCAATGAAGATACTCTCTTGAGCGAGGCCGTCTAGGTGTGATGAAGACTAATGGAGTCATAGGTGTGCTCCCGTTCGATGAGGGCGTTACTTATAACTACGCCTATCAGATCGGAGGATGACCCGGTGGAGCCCTTCGTGGAGGAGCACGACGGCATGGTGTTCGGCCCCGGCTGACACTAAGAAGGATCGAATGGTTGAGGGAAAGGGCAACGCTCGGGATCGCTACCGGTGATTGAAAGATCACCCACACGGCAGCCCGGTACGCCGGTAACGTAAGAATACTGCATACATGAACCGGCAGCGAGAGGACATTCTGGCCGCGATGTCCCCCCTTTGTTATGTTGGTGCTATAGGGCCACGCACTGACTAACTTAACATTCCACTCCTGTTTGAGGGTCGGAAAAGTTCGAGTCCCCGATAGTCTCAGGCGAGAAGTGGTGGGCCTGAGGAGACGGTAGATAGCACCATCTTCGAGATGTGGCTGAGGAAGCTGGCAGCCTGGTAGGCCCTCGGCCCGAGTATAGCTCAACAAGGCGGAATCGCGTAAGTCGAGGAGTCAGGCCTGCCACCACACCAACGGGAAGTCACCCCCCACCGCCCTTTCGATATTCTTCATGTTCAAGGCCCCGTTCGCGGGGCCTTCGCCATTGTCCTGAAATCGCCGGATGTCGTAGACTGTTGCGTGTAGAAGAACGTCTTGAGAAGGAGCGCGATATGGTGAACGCAGAGAGCCCAGCGCGCCAGCGCAGACCCAAGGAAGAGACGGCTCGTCTTGGCGATGAGATCTACCGGCGAGATGTCAAAGCGCAGGTGGAATCCGGCCACGATGGGGACTACGTTGCCATCGACGTGGAAAGCGGGATCTGGGCCATCGGCGAAAGCGAGCTTGCTGCATCGGATCTCCTGCTTGGGCAGTGCCCGGACGCCATCGATGTCTGGCTGCTTCGCGTGGGGTATAGGGCAGTCGCCAGCATCGGGGGCGGGTCTCTGCGGAGGGCCGAGTGATACAGGGGACCGTGAACGCAGCGTATGAGGCGGTTGTGTCTCTTCCATTGCGAGGTCCGGCGGGACAGGCTAGGGACATAGAGGCCGTGGTGGATACCGGTTTCACCCGCTTCCTCACCCTGCCGCCAGCGATGGTCGCAGAGTTGGGACTGGGCTACAGAGGCGTGAACAACGTGATCCTGGCCGACGGCAGCGAAACAACACTTGAGGTCTACGGCGTGACGGTGCTGTGGAACGGCCAGCCAAGAGAGGTCGTTGCCTACGTGTCCGATACGACGCCCCTCATTGGGATGTCGTTGCTGCACAGGCACAACCTGAACATCGACGTAGAGGACGGCGGGCGGGTCGTCATACAGGCCAGGGAGTAGCGCCAGCGCTCCCGCATCAAGGCATCCATTTCAAGACTCCTTCGTCCCAGCTCCCTCCCCCGCGGCCATCCGGTAGCCGACGCGGGGTTCGGTGATGATGTACCTGGGACGGCAACATCGTCGCCCAGCTTGCGGCGGAGCTCACCACCACCACGGCCCGCACTTGCCAGATCTCGTCGACTTTCTCCAGAAGCCAGACCCGCTGGAGCAGGGCGGCGTGGGTCAGCGTGCGGGAGCGAGGATCGCAAGCTCATAGAGCACCGCGTACTCCGTGGCCGTCAACTCCACCGGCTCCCCGGCCACCGGTCACCCGGCGCAGGGCGTAGTTGATCGTCGGAGTTCATGCGGTTACGACTGTTACCGATATTTACACTGAGATTATCACCGCTAATTCACCGATATTTCACTGGACAGACGACCCATTTTTCTGTATGGAGTATGGTGGACTGGCGAGTTTCACGATTCTGGGATTATGGAGGAGGAACAAATTGAACAGGAGCGCGGTTGCCAATGTGTAGTCCTGTATGAGGCGCACTGTTATTGACAGGGCCAAGGCAAATGCGTGCAGTCGTCTCTCTAACCTAAGTGGTAAAATTCCACAAGGCTTGCTAGTAGGCACACCATGGACAATCCCTTCTTCGACAGACCAATAATCAATTCCCCTTACGAGTACCCCTCTCGACATTGGGAGCTGGACAAAACCGGCCAGCCGACCCAGGAAATCATCGAGAGGCGGCGTGGAGCCGACTTCATTACCCCTATCCCTAAGCCCAAGCAAATGGGGAAGAAGGCCCAACAGCAGCTTGGATTTGAAGAAGGGATGGGCCTCTCCACTCAGGAGCAGCAATACGAAGTAACAGCCGCAATTACGGAGATCCGCCGCCGAGTCGACGCATGGCGGAACATACCCGGGCCCAATAACTGGGGAGTGACGCCCCAGACGGCCAGGTTGCTCCTTCATTGGCGCAAGCACAACTTCAGCAATCTGCGACCTTTTTTCTGCCAGGTCGAAGCAGCCGAGACCCTGATCTGGCTTACTGAAGTCGCTCCCAAGCTTGGACCGGAAGTGAAGAGCGTTTTGGATCGACTGTCCCGCGTCAACAAAGAGGCCAACCCGGACCTGTACCGAGTTGCCCTGAAATTGGCCACCGGTGCCGGCAAGACGACCGTCATGGCCATGCTGATCGCCTGGCAGACCATCAATGCCGTTCGGAACCCGAACAGCCGCAGGTTTACAAAGGGTTTCCTGGTAGTCACCCCGGGACTCACGATTAAGGATCGATTGCGTGTTCTTCAGCCCAACGACCCTGACGCCTACTATAAGAGCAGGGAACTGGTGCCCGCGGACATGCTGCCAGACCTGCAAAAAGCAAAGATAGTCATTACTAACTATCATGCTTTGCGGCGACGAGAACGCCTTGAAGTCTCCAAGGGTGGACGCGCGCTGCTGCAGGGTCCGGGAGAACCCATTGAAACCCTGGAATCCGAAGGGCAGATGGTCCAGCGAGTAATGCAGAAACTAATGGGCATCAGGAACCCCATGGTGCTGAACGACGAAGGGCACCATTGTTACCGGCGCAAACCCGACGATGATAACGAAAGGCCCTTGACCCGAGAGGAGACGCAAGAGGCCAAGAAGAACAACGAGGAAGCCCGAGTCTGGATTTCTGGTCTGGAGATTGTTAAACGCAGGCTGGGGCTCCGCCAGGTTGTCGACTTATCTGCCACGCCTTTCTTTCTTCGTGGGTCCGGTTATGCCGAGGGAACGCTGTTTCCCTGGACAGTGAGTGATTTTTCACTCATGGACGCCATCGAATGCGGTATCGTCAAACTGCCCCGCGTTCCTGTCGCTGACAACATCCCTGGCGAGGAAGTTCCCGTCTTCCGTAACCTGTGGGAGCACATTCGCCCTAAGATGCCCAAGGCTGGCAAAGCAAAATCAGGAAACCTGGACCCCCTTAACTTGCCAGTTGAACTCCAAACGGCGCTCCTTGCCCTCTATGGTCACTACGAGACCACTTACAGGGACTGGAGCACAGCAGGCATGGAGGCCCCGCCGTGTTTCATCATTGTCTGCAACAATACCGCTACCTCCAAATTAGTTTATGACTACATATCCGGTTTCGAACGCGTAAACGAAGACGGTAGCACAACGCTAGTACAGGGGAGATTTGAGCTGTTCCGCAACTACGACGAATACAGCAGCCGTCTCTCGATCCCCCACACCCTGATAATCGATAGCACGCAACTGGAATCAGGGGACAAGCTCAGCGACGATTTTCGAAGAGCCGCCGCTCCGCAGATCGAGAGGTTCCGTCGGGAAAGAGTCGAGCGGACAGGCAATCCGGCCGATGGCGAAAATATCACCGAGGAAGAGCTGCTCCGTGAGGTGATGAACACCGTCGGCAAGAAGGGGCGGCTGGGTGAGAACATACGCTGCGTGGTGTCGGTATCCATGCTCACGGAGGGCTGGGATGCCAATACAGTCACCCACATCCTCGGGGTACGGGCCTTCGGCACCCAGCTTCTGTGCGAACAGGTCATCGGTCGAGCCCTCAGGCGCCAGTCATACACCCTGAATGAGTGCAACCTCTTCAACGTTGAATATGCCGACGTCCTGGGCATTCCCTTCGACTTCACCGCCAAACCAGTAGTGGTCAATCCGGGAAAACCCCGAGAAACCACCCAGGTTCAGGCTGTCCGACCCGAACGAGACCATCTCGAAATCACATTCCCCCGGGTCGCAGGATACCGAGATGACCCCCCAAAGGAAGATCTGGTTGCAGAATTCACCGATGATTCTAAGCTCGAATTGACCCCTGACCTGATAGGGCCTACACGTACAAGGGTCGAAGGCATTATCGGGGAAGGGGTGGATCTTACTCTCATTCACACTGGTGACTTGCGGATCTCCTCCCTGGTGTATCACCTAACCAAACGTCTGTTGGAAACCAAGTGGCGAGACCCCAACGAGGACCTTAAGTTGTACCTATTCGGCAAGCTGAAGACGGTGGTAAAGCAGTGGCTTGATACCAGTCTTGTCTGCCGTGGCGGTACTTATCCGGCCCAGCTGATGTACCAGTCGCTAGCAGATGAGGCCTGCAATCGCATCAGTGCCGCCATTAAGAGCAGCCGGGGCGAACGCTCCATCAAGGCCCTGCTAGATTCCTACAACCCTCTTGGCTCAACTCGAAATGTGAACTTCAACACCTCCAAGTCAAATCTCTGGCGAACAGACTCCCGCAAGTGCCACATCAACTACGTCGTGCTGGACAGCAATTGGGAAGCGGAATTCTGCCGGGTCGCCGAGTCCCATCCGCGCGTGATCTCCTACGCCAAGAACCACAACCTGGACCTCAAGGTCCCCTATCTATTCGGCTCCACCCCGCACACCTACATACCCGACTTCGTGCTGCGTATCGACGACTGCCGGGAGGATTACCTAAACCTCATAGTGGAGATCAAGGGCTACAGGGGAGAGAACGCCAAGCAAAAGAAGAATACCATGGACTCCTTCTGGGTCCCCGGTGTAAACGCCTCAGGCGAGCACGGCCGATGGGCCTTCGCCGAATTTACCGATGTTTTTGATATCGAATCGGAGTTCGAGGCCTTGATTGATAGATTGACAAAAGCCCCTGTTCCAGCGGTGGGAAGTTAGCCGGCCCCGCTGACGAACAATTGACTGCTTAAACTCTCGGAAGCTCCTATAGGAGGATGTGGTAATGGCCCGGGCCAAGCGTGCCAAGAAAGAAAAATCCGTTTACAGCCTGCGGCATAAGAACGCCACCCGACCCAACATCCCCACCGCCGAATACCAGTCTATGGTGACGGAGGCAGAGACATCCCCCATCCGGAAGGCCTACCAGCGGCGTAACCGCGACCTCGACCCTCAGCTGGTCTGGCGCGGCAAGGACGAACAGGACTTATCCGACCTTGTGGTGAACGTACCTCCCCTGTACATCCAGGAGAAGGTCCACCCCAAGGCCCTGATAAAGGACTTGCTGCAACAGTCAAAGGAGAACAGGGAGGCGGAAGACCACCAGATAGACATGTTCGCCGACTTCAACGGCCTGCCCGAAGGCGCCGACCGCACCGAGTTCTACCAGCACGAGTCCAACTGGTCCAACCGCATGATCCTGGGAGACAGCCTGCAGGTCATGGCCTCCCTGGCCGAACGGGAGGGTCTGCAGGGCAAGGTGCAGTGCATCTACATAGACCCCCCCTACGGCATCAAGTTCAACTCCAATTTCCAGTGGTCCACTACCAGCAAGGACGTGAAGGATGGCAACTCGGCCCACATTACCCGAGAGCCAGAGCAGGTCAAGGCCTTCCGTGACACATGGAGAGATGGTATCCACTCATATTTGACATACCTCCGCGAACGTCTAACCGTAGCCCGCGATCTTCTGGTTGATTCTGGTTCACTATTCATACAAATAGGCGACGAAAACGTGCACCGAGTCCGCGCGGTAATGGATGAGGTCCTTGGCGGTGAGAACTTTATAGCCGAGATTTTGTTTAAGAAAACTGGGTCTCACAGCGATGCTGCTTTGGGCGCATCTCACGATCATATTCTGTGGTACGCACGAAATTTGGAAGAGATAAAAGTGCGTCCACTCACGGACAAGAGAGAGTTGCCCCCCGTTGAAGATCCAAATTATGTACACATAAGGCAATCTGACTACACCCAGCGAAGAATGACACCGGACGAACGTAAGAGGCGCGTGGCCCTCCCGGATGACGCAATCATTTTTAGGCACGGTCCGATATCGGGCCAAGGAGCTTCGCAGGGTGACAGGTCCATAGAATTTGAAGGGCGTTCCTTTGTTCCTGAGATTAACCGTCATTGGTCAACCTCTAATGAAGGTATAGAAAGGGCTATAAGGGCACAAAGGATTGGATCCACTGGAAAATTCCTCTCTTATTTGCTGTTTTGGCACGAAATTCCAGGGCGCTTACGAAACATTTGGGATGATACGCAGTCAGGGGGTTTCGTTCAGGATCGACTGTATGTGGTGCAGACAACAGTCAAGGTATTACAACGCTGCATCCTAATGACTACAGATCCTGGAGACCTCGTCCTAGACCCCACGTGCGGCTCTGGCACCACCGCCTATGTCGCGGAACAGTGGGGACGTCGCTGGATCACTATTGATACCTCTCGTGTGGCTCTCGCCCTCGCCCGTGCCCGCATCATGGGCGCCCGCTACCCCTACTACCTCCTTGCTGATACCCGTGAAGGCCAGCTTAAGGAAGCCGAAGTGTCCCACCGTGCCCCATCGGAGATGCCTACATACGGCAACATCAGGCAGGGTTTCGTTTACCAGCGTGTGCCTCACGTCACCTTGAAATCCATCGCCAACAACGCTGAGATAGATGTGATCTGGGAGACTGCCCAGGAAGAACTGGAACCCCTACGGGAATCACTGAATACCGAGCTGGGAACGTCGTGGAAAGAGTGGGAAATACCCAGAGATGCCGAGGATTCGTGGTCACTAGATGTCAAAGAGCTTCACCAGAAATGGTGGGAGCGTCGCATAGCCCGTCAGAGGGATATAGACGCCTCCATAGCCGCCCAGGCAGACTCCGAATACCTATATGACAAGCCCTACGAAGACACCGACAAGGTCCGCGTCGCAGGGCCCTTCACCGTAGAGAGCATCACTCCCCATCGGGTGCTGGGAGTTGATGAGAACGGCGATGTCATAGACAGCATCGCCGAACAGGTTAACGGCTACAGTACGGGCTACGACTTCGGCCAGGTCATCCTTGAGAATCTCAAGCGCTCCGGCGTGCAGCAGGCCCATAAGGAAGACCGGATAACCTTCACTTCCCTGACTCCCTGGCCGGGCACACTGGTCTGTGCCGAAGGTCATTACACGGAGGGTGGCACGGTGGATGAAGATGGTGAAGTCTCGGGGGGCACGGACAGGAGAGCAGGCATCTTCATCGGCCCCGAGTTCGGCACCGTCTCCCGTCCCGATCTTGTGGAAGCCGCTCGAGAGGCCGCCGAATGCGGTTTCGACGTCCTGATTGCCTGCGCCTTCAACTATGATGCCCACACGACTGAGTTTGAGAAACTAGGTCGTATCCCCGTCCTAAAGGCCCGTATGAACGCCGATCTCCACATGGCCGGCGAGCTCAAGAACACGGGCAACGGCAACCTCTTCGTCATCTTCGGTGAGCCGGACATCGACGTCCTTAGGACCGAAGATGACCAGCTTCAGGTGAAGGTCAAAGGCGTGGACGTTTTCCACCCCAACACCGGGGAGGTCCGCAGTGACGGGCCTGATGGCATCGCCTGCTGGTTCATCGACACCGACTACAACCAGGAGAGCTTCTTCGTGCGCCACGCCTATTTCCTCGGCGCCAACGATCCCTACAAGTCCCTGAAGACGACACTGAAAGCAGAAATTGATGCGGAGGCTTGGGCCACCCTCAACAGCGATACTTCCCGTCCATTCCCCATACCGGAGTCGGGGCGCATAGCCGTCAAGATCATCAACCACCTCGGGGATGAGGTGATGAAGGTGTTTCGGGTCGATTGAAGGTCCGGCTGGCCTGAATTATACCTAAGTTAGCCCAAATTATGTATTTATTGTAATATGACTAACTTTGTTATATATTGATGTTGTGAACCCGATTAATAACCCATACGCGCCTGGTGCGGGAACACCACCACCCGAACTAGCTGGACGCGATGAGATCCGGCGTATTGCGCACATCGCATTGGAGCGGACCAAAATTGGACGTTCTAGCAAGAGTTTCTTGATGGTTGGCTTGCGGGGTGTTGGAAAGACCGTGCTGCTGGACCGCATTCGTGAAGATGCAGAAGTCGGAGGCATTTGTGCTCTACGAATAGAGGCGCCCGAAGGGCGCTCGCTGCCATCTATCTTGGCTCCTCAATTGCGAATTGCGTTACTGAAACTCTCGCATAGAGAGGCCGCTAAAGAGTTGGCGCACCGCGCACTCAGAGGACTTGCAGGATTCGTTGGCGCCCTGAAGGTGAAGTACCAAGACATCGAAGTTGGCTTGGATTTCGACTCTGAGCCCGGTCTGGCTGACAATGGAGATCTGGAAATCGATTTGCAGGATTTGTTGGAAGTCGTTGGCGAGGCCGCCAAAGCAGATGGAACTTGCGTGGGGATTTTTGTCGACGAACTTCAGTATGTGAAAGAGGATGAACTCGCGGCATTAATCACTGCACTGCATCGGGCTTCTCAGCGGCAGCTTCCGGTAGTGATGTTCGGTGCCGGCCTTCCTCAAGTGCGAGGCCGGATGGGAAAGGCTAAATCCTATGCAGAGAGACTCTTCGAGTTTCCTGAGATAGGGCCACTGTCTGAAGAAGACGCCAAGTTAGCAATTGCCAAGCCAGCAGCTGCTGAAGGAGTCGAGATAGAGGACGCGGCTCTGAATGCAATAGTGTACCAAACGCGCTGTTATCCATACTTTTTGCAGGAGTGGGGTAAGCATGTATGGGACGTAGCAGAACGATCACCTATCACAAAAGCCAATGTTGAAATGGCGTCTACTCAGACTGTAGCCGCCCTCGATGAGAGTTTTTTCCTTGTCAGGTTTGACCGGCTGACACCGTCTGAAAAAAAATATGTACGGGCGATGGCAGAGCTTGGAGAAGGACCTCATCGTTCCGGTGATATATCCAATGAACTGAATCGTCAGGTGAGTTCTTTGGCGCCTACCAGAAATCAATTGATTACTAAAGGTATGATTTGGAGTCCAAGCCACGGTGATACCGCATTCACAGTTCCAATGTTCGATAAGTTCATGTTGCGTATCATGCCAGGTGATGACTGGCGCCAGCCCGTATAGCGATCTATGAACTTCCGTATAGCGAACACGTTCACCGAAAGCCTTTCTAAACTTCCTAACGAGCATCAAAAGGCAGCCAAAACGACTGCCTACGACCTCCAGACCAATCGAGCCCTGACGGGGCTCAGGCTTCATCGTGTCTCGGGTGCCAGGGACCCTAATTTCTGGTCTATAAGCGTCAACCTGGACATCCGCATAATCATCCATCGCACAAGCGACGGCGTGACACTGTGCTATGTCGATCACCATGATGAGGCCTACGCATGGGCGGAGCGCAGAAAAATCGAGGCTCACCCCACCACCGGGGCTGCACAGTTAGTGGAGCTACGGGAGGTAGTTAAGGAAGTCCCCGTATTCTCTTACGTGGAGACCAAGCTGAGGGCACAACCAAAGCGCCTGCTGTTTGCTCAAGCCCAGGACGAACAGTTACTCAGTTATGGTGTTCCACCCGAGTGGCTGGAGGAAGTAAAGACCGCCGACGAAGACAGCATACTGGATATAGCAGACCACCTGCCCGCCGAGGCCGCAGAGGCGTTGCTCGAATTAGCCGTCGGTAAGACTCCACAGCCATCATTGCCATCCCACAGCGGGGCTGACCCCTTCAATCACCCGGACGCACTGCGCCGCTTCCGAGTCATGCACAACGTTGAAGAACTGCGGGAGGCCCTCGAATACCCTTGGGAAAAGTGGACCATCTTCCTTCACCCCGCCCAGATGGGACTGGTGGAGCGGGAATTTAACGGTCCGGCTCGGGTATCGGGCTCAGCGGGCACCGGCAAGACTGTTGTCGCTCTTCACAGGGCAGTGTATCTGGCTAAATCAAACCCTAATTTACGCGTCTTACTTACCACGTTTTCAGGCGCACTTGCCAACATGCTCAGGGCAAAGTTCCATCGGCTAATTCCCAGTGAGTCGGAGCCGAACGACAGGCTTGTAGTCGATTCACTCGACGACGTGGCCCTGGCCTTATATGCAGACTTCTTCGGAACACCGCAGCTGGCAGAGCGGGAGTCCGTGGAGCAACTCATCGAAGAGGCCGCGGGACTGCATACAAGCAACTTCAATCCAAGCTTCGTGGTTGCGGAGTGGGAGCGAGTTGTAGACGCTTGGCAGTTGGACACCTGGGAAGCTTATCGCGACATAGCTCGAATCGGCCGTTATCGCAGACTATCTGAGAACCAGCGGTTTGCCCTATGGCCAGTTTTCGAGCGAGTCAGATCGGCCTTGCGGGAGCGAGGGCTTTTTACGAAGGTCGAGATGTACGGCCGCCTAACCGGCGAACTGACTAAGACGTTCCAGATCCCCTTCGATTTCATAGTCGTGGACGAAGCGCAGGATATCAGCGTAGCTCAGCTAAAGTTCCTCGCCGCTTTGGCCGGAGACCGCCCCAATGGACTGTTCTTCGCTGGAGATCTTGGTCAGCGCATTTTTCAAGAGCCTTTTTCGTGGAAAGGGCTTGGAGTGGATGTCAGAGGTCGTTCCAAGACTCTGCGAATAAACTATCGCACTTCCCACCAAATCCGAATGCAGGCCGACCGTCTACTGGACCCTGAAATGTCAGACGTTGATGGCAATGTAGAAGACCGAAGAGGCACAGTGTCGGTCTTCAATGGCCCAAGCCCCACCATCATTGCCGTCGCAGACGAGGAAGCCGAGAGCGCAGTCGTAAGTAAGTGGATAAATGCCAGGATCTCGGAGGGCCTCGACCCGAGCGAGATATGCGTGTTTGTCAGGTCTACAGATCAAATTGATAGAGCAGTCGACATCATCGAAGAAACTAGTCTTCCTCACACATTGCTCGACGAAGAGATGGAGCCTGAGAATGGATTTCTGAGCGTTGGAACAATGCACTTAGCTAAAGGCCTAGAATTTCGAGCGGTTGCCGTAATGGCCTGCGACTCTGAGATTATCCCTCTGCAGTCCCGAGTCGAGTCTATAGCCGACGAGGCGGACTTGGAGGAGGTGTACAACACCGAACGGAATCTTCTCTATGTTGCCTGCACCCGTGCCAGGGACAATCTCTTGGTTACGGGAGTTAGGCCGGTCTCGGAATTCCTAGACGACCTTACAATGTGAGGGATCAGACCCGCTCTGGATGGCATCTGCATTACGTCTGATTCATTCAATGGTTCTATTTGAGATTAGGGTTTGGCGCCCTACGCGAAACTGTCCGTCCCCGTGGGCACAAGTCAAACAGTCCCCCCGGGGACACCATGGTTTCAAATAGAACCCTTGATTTGGTGTAAGGCCACAACCCCCTTGCGGCCAAGAATCTCCTTGCCATGGGTTTGTTGGTTACTGCCCCCCAAGCTGCAGACCGCCGAAGAGCTCGCTTACGCAGAGGTCCTGCCACCCACATGGGAAGTGGGGGTTCCTGGGTGTGAACATGAAGGATGCTAACGGAAAGGCTCGTTCATCGGACTTATGACGTATCCGAAGTGGTCGTCTATCCAATTGACGGCCCCATTGACAAGGGGATCCTGCAACAAAATCGGTTTGAGATAGCGGCGATGCCATCCCTAAGATCGCGACAAGGAGGGGGGCCAGGGTCTCCAACCATACCCATAAACGGGGGGTTCTAAGAGGGGGAAACCTTAGAAAGCGTTTGCCCCTGGGCCTCCCTCCGCAGGGGTCGGGGGACCGCCGATTTGCCTGCTCACCCCTATGGCGCTAATATGAAAGGCTACCCTCTGGACCGCGCCGCCGTGTACACGGGGCGGCTGGGTAGGGGTTCCCCCTACCGTGGGACTGGGGGTTTTAAAGGGGGGAATTTAGTCGACACCCCCCCGGGAAAAAAGGAGATCGATATGCCATATCAGCGACCTGACGGCAAAGCGTCCTTACATCTCGCCGTTCGTCCCGATTTGGCCAAGATGCTCAAATTATGCGCGGAGGCCCGCAGCGTTACGATGACCCATGTAGTGGTCGACTGTGTAGCGCGCCGGCTTAACCGCCACGGGTACTGGCCTGTCGGGATCGACAAAGAACGAAACGAGCGTCGGCGACTTGGACGCCTGAAACGGATGTCGGAAGCGAGCAAGAAGAAACGCGCAGAGCGGCGAGCTGGGGTAGGGCCGAGCAGCGCCACGGCACAACCGAAACACCCGAAGCAAAGTGGTGGGGGAGGCCGGAGCATCGCCGGAGCCAATGTGGCCCGGCCTATTGGCCAAACCCGCAAAGGCGGGAGCAGCTATCCCTACTGAGGTTTGTTGCAAGTTAGCGTGACACCCATATTCGCTGTGATGCCGGTGTTCTCATTCTGACCCTATGCTCATCGCGACGTGAGCTGCAGAAAGGCAAATGACACATGACACGAAACAGAGCGCCTTTAGTTATATCTTTGCCGTACTCGGCGAATACCAACACCGGCTTACCCCCTATCTATCCGGGCATACACTACTTTGCAACAAAACCGTTCTAAATGGAAAAAGCGGTTCCTTCCGAAAGAAGGACTTTGGTCGAACTGGAGGACCTGATGACACGAGTTGCGGGTGCAAGATTCACTTTCAAATGCAAGCCCAGAAAGAGGCGAATGATATGAACAACGATCTTACCCACCAGAACTCAACGGCAACTCATCGGACAGAATTGGGCGTTGCTGGAAAGCAGTACAAGTTTTTGAGGCGTAGAGAGGTTGAAGAGATCACGGGCCTGAGCCGCTCCACCATCTACAGATTGATGAAAGCCGGCCAATTCCCCCATCCAGTAAAGACCGGCAGCAGAGCCGTCCGGTGGAGGTTGAGCGACATTATCGCATGGATGGACTCCAGACCATCGACTAGACTACAGACGTGGTCGCCTTTCCTGGTACAGACCGGCCATCAATTCCGGAGCCCCAATCTTGGCTGGCGCCGGAATATCTTGAGGCTAGCCGGTAACGTAGTCGGCCCACTTCTGCATAAGGTCTCTGCGGCGTTCGAACAGGTCCGACCTCGCGTAAGCCTGTACGGTCGAACTGCCGAGGGTGTGAGCTAGGGCCGCCTCTGAGACGGCCCAGGGCGAATCGGTCTGCTCCTGGGTCCAGTCCTTGAAGCTACTGCGGAACCCGTGCACGGTGGTCCGTTCCGCCAGACCGAGAGAACGGAGAATTTTCGTAAGCGTCATGTCGGAGAGCTGGCCCCCGCGCTTCAGGGGAGACGGGAACACCAGGCCGGTCTCGTCACGCAATGCAGATGCCTCATGGAGGACTTCAAGAGCCTGTGTGCTCAGGGGAACCCGGTGCTCCAAGCCCGCCTTCATGCGCTGCAATGGTATCCGCCATACCCGGCCCTGGAGGTCAATCTCATCCCAACGTGCTCCCCGGGCTTCGCCAGATCGTGCAGATGTGAGAACCAGGAACCGAAAACACAGTCTTGCAGCCGGGGAAGCGTGGGACGATTCAATCGCTGCAAGAGCCGGACCGACTTCCTGGTAGGGAATCGCCCTGAAGTGTGCCTTCACCTTCGGCATGGACGGCAACGCACCGTCAATCAACTCTCCCGCCGGATTGATCTCAATGAGGCCGTGCGCCATCGCCCAGCTAAAGATCGTCCGTAACCGTTGGCGTACCCGCCGTGCCGTCTCATGCCGAGAAGACCAGATGGGGTTCAGGACCGTCAGCACGTCGGCACGCCCTATTCTGTCTATAAGTTTGTTCCCGATCATTGGGAAGGCGTATCGTTCCAGCGTCCGTATCCAGGCGGCGGCGTGTTTGTCGTTGCGCCAACGAGGCTTATTTTGCCTGTGTACGGTGCAAGCAGCCTCCTTAAGGGTGAGAATCTTGGGTTTGCGTTTTGCAACAAGGGGATCGCGTCCTTGAGCAACAGACGTACGGATGTCAGCGGAAAGCTCTCTTGCCTGCGCCAGCGATACAGCCGGGAATCCACCCAGACCGATGTCCCGTCTTTTGCCGTCGATGGTGATGCGTTGCACCCAGCTCTTATTTCCCGACTTCCCGATGAACAGGTGCAATCCTTGCCCGTCGGTGTAACGTCCGGGTTTGCGGAGTGCATTTGCTTTTGTCGCAGACAGCCTCATGAAGCGTACTCCCCTCGGAATCATTCCCACAATAATTACCATACTTGGAGTGGGAATACAAGGGATTAAGGGATATCAGCGGAGCCTTTAGGAGAGGGCCAAAAGACGTTAATGATACCCTATATAGCTATATGTACGGGCATTAATGAGACTCTAAGAGACACCCTGGCAACAAATGAGAAAAGGGGTGGTGGCGGAGAGGGTGGGATTCGAACCCACGAGAGAGCTTCCGCCCCCTACGCGATTTCCAGTCGCGCCTGTTCGGCCACTCCAGCACCTCTCCGGGACCCGGGCCCAGGCCCAGAATTCCGAGGACAAATGATAGCATTGTGAGGGCCGAAAGATAAGGTGCTGGGGGGTGGGTGCACGGGTAGTGGGACGATCGTCGTTTTGAATACAATGCGTGCAACTGCTGGCAGTAGCAAGGAGTTGCACCTATAATCCGGTACTGTGCTGACGGTCGCGATGAGCACCACGACGATTTCAAACCCGACTTGAATACCGAGGCTTGAGTATGGCACATCACCATGGATCCCCCTTCGACCACGCCGAGAAAGACACTCCCGTCCGAAGGACGGCGAGCTTCATTTTGGCGGGGTTGAGCGGGGGCCACGGGATCTTCCACTGGTTCAACCAGAGCTTCCTCGTGATGTTGCCGGACATCCAGGACGCCTTCGGGCTGAGCAAGGTGCAGGTAGGGGCGATAACGGCGACTCGGGAGATAGCCGGGGGCCTGGTGATGCTGCCCAGCGGGATTATCCTGGACGTTCTCAGACCGTACTGGGGCGTGGCCCTGAGCCTGTGCATGCTGGCATTCGGGCTGGGGTGGATTCTGACGGGCCTTTCGCCAATCTACCCGGTGATCCTTGTTGGGATGGTCATAGTGTCGGTGGCAAGCTCCATCTGGCACTTGCCGGCTATGGGCGCGCTGTCCCACCACTTTGAACATCGCAAGGGGACGGCGCTGTCATTTCACGGGATAGGCGGGAGCCTGGGCGATTTCATCGGGCCGCTGGCCACGGGTGCGATCCTGACGGTGATGAGCTGGCGGGGGATCATAAGCATTTACGCGGTCGTGCCCTTGACCCTGACGTTCATCGTGTTCTGGGCGTTCCGGGACATCGGTACCAAGGGGGTGCCGAGGCACCGGGAGAGGGGTGTTGGGGAACAGCTGCAAATGACCAAGCAGCTGTTGAAAAGCGTCACGCTGTGGATAGTCATGTTCGTGGCGGGGCTGCGGGGCATGGCCTACCTGGCCGTGGTGACCTTCCTTCCCATATACATGGACGAGTCCCTGGAGTTCGGGACGTTCAGGGTCGGGTTCTACATCGGGATGTTGGTGTTCATAGGCATACTGGCCACCCCGACCCTGGGATACCTGTCCGACCGAATAGGCAGGAAGGTGGTAATTGTCCCGTCTCTCCTGGCAATGACGGCGGTATCGTTCCTGCTGGCGCCCTACGGCGAGGGATGGCAGTTCACCACGCTGATAGCGCTGCTGGGCCTGTTCCTTTACAGCGACCAGCCGATATTGACGGCGGCGGCCCTGGACATGGTCGAACCGGAGAGTCAGGGGTCGATGCTGGGGATACTGTCCTTCGAGAGGATTGCGCTGGGTGGCCTGTCACCCATATTTGCTGGGCTGATCTACGACCACTGGGGTATGGACTACGTGTTCTACTATGCGGCGGGGCTACTGGTAGCATCAGCGACGCTACTGATGACTGTTAAGCTAGGGGGTCGGGAAAAGTTTGTGAGAGATGGGCAGGGCCACGGGCATGATCATGAACACGATGACGATGATGACAATGGTCACGGGCATGGCCATTGAACGGCAGTCGCCCAAATGCTCTTGAAGAATTCGGGGTATGCTCCAGATTTGCTCTCATTGACTGACGTCTGCACGTGCTGATCCCCGTAAAGGCCCGCCCTCAGAATCTGCTTGACCCTTCGACCCCGCCCAGGATGAGCGGATTCTGTCCTGTATCTGGACCAGGCACCTCGAAATGAGAAGTGGAATCAGACCTCTTCATGGGCGATACACAAGATGGCTTTGGAGGAATGCATGAGGGTTGAGAAGGCCTCTTATCTGAGGGAGGTGTACAGGGCGCTGGGTTGGGGGTTTGGGGCATCGGGGGAGGAGGCGAGGCTGTTTGCGGAGCCTTTCGTGCAGGCGGACCTATTCGGGAAGGACACCCAGGGGATTGCGTGCATAGACCTGGTGTATCCGTGGGTGAAGAGCGGGGCACTGCAGTTCGGCACGCCCCTGGAGACAGTGAGCGAGGGGCCTTCATACGCGCTGCTGGACGGGAACCGGGGACCAGGACAGATTACGGCTACGAAGGCGATGGACATGGCCATCGAGAAGGCCGGGGAGTCAGCCGTTGGGCTGGTGTGGGTGCGGAACACCAACGATTTCACCATGGCGTCGGCATACGCGATAAGGGCGCTGGAGTACGACTTCATAGGGCTGGCGATGAGCAACGGGGTGCTCTTAGTGTCGGGGTGGGGAGGACGGGAGCCGATATTCAACACGAATCCCTTGGCCTTTGTCGTACCCGCGGGAGACGAGAGGCCGATCATATTCGATGGGGCGATGAGCTCGGTATCGCACGGCCGAGTGGTGCTTTCAGCGAGGGACAGGGTGTCGATGGCGGATGATCCCCTCGTTGGGACTGATGGCGTGCGAACGGGCGATCCAATCCCGTTGATAGTGGACCCCATGAGCCGGAACTCCGAGCAGTTAGGGGCAATACTGCCTCTGGGGCCGAAGGGGATGGGCTGGCTGCTATTTGTGGATGTGCTGGCTGGAATAGCGTCGGGGGGCACGACGGGTAAGAGCGTCCCCCATGACCCAACGCCCGAGGAACCGTGGACCGGTGGGTTCTTCTTGATGGCGGTGAATGTCGGTAACTTGCAGCCGCTGGATGATTTCAAGTCCAAGGTTGATGAGATGATCAGGAACGTGAAGGAGTCCGAGACTGCGGAAGGCTTTGAAGAAATCGTGTTGCCGGGGGAGATGGCGCAGCGGGAATACGAACGTAGGTCCCGTGAGGGGGTTCCGGTGCGGGAGGAGTACTGGAAGCAGGTGATCAGGATAGGCAAAGAGGTCGGGGTGGACGTTGAAGAGTTGAGGCCGCGCGCACCTTAGGGGTGGAATTTGGAAATCCGGCGCGAGCTGTAACTTACTCGGGGATGTGGGGCTTGCGGCCGGGCTTGGGGGAGTCGGAACGCAGAGGTTCCTTGGCGTCCTGGACCACTTTCTCAACTTCGGAGGAAGACCTCTTGAACTCGCGGATGCCCTTGCCCAAGGCGCCGCCGATTTCCGGCAGCTTGCCAACGCCAAAAATGATAATGACGATGACGAGGATTACGAGGATCTCGGGCAACCCTATTCCCGGGCCTCCGATGAAGGCGCTCAAGGGCATATTTTTGTCCCCCTAGAGGAGAGAAGTGTGAATCAATGATAATAGGCGCCGCGATGGGAGTCAACCAATGCCTTTCGTCCTGCCACAGGAATCGAGATTGAGAGGCCGTCACACAAGGTGTAATTGATGAACAGAAATGTGATAGCCCTGGACTTTGACGGGGTGATATGCGACAGCGCGGCGGAGTGCGTGGTGTCGGCGTATGGGGCTTACGTTGAGGCCAAGGGAGAAGCCTTCGATCCTATGGAATCGGTAGTGCCGGACTACTTCAGAGATGGGTTCTACCGGCTGAGGCCTCTGATCCGGGACGGTCGGGACTACGTGATGATCCTGTACCTGCTGGACCTGGGCGTAGAGATAGAGAACCAGGAGGATTTCGACCACGAGCTGGAGACCCGACTGCCGGACCTCCTCAATTTATTCGGGGTGGAAGATGGGCCGGGGCTGGAGTCGGCATTCCAGAAATATCGCGCGGGGTTCAGGGGTCGGGACGAGGAGGGGTGGATGGACAGGAATCGACTCTACGAAGGCATGGTGGAATCCTTAAGCCGACGGAAGGGTGACTTTGAGGAGATATTCGTAACTACGTCCAAGCCAAGCACTGTCGCCCGAGGGATACTGGAACACAAGGGATTCGTGCTGCCGGAGGGTCACGTACTTGGTAAGGACATGGTGGGCAGGTCGCCGGACAAGAACGTTCACATGCGGCTGGTGACCAAGGCCTCGGGAGTGAGGTACGAGGACATCCATTTTGTGGACGACCAGGTGGCGCACCTGGAGTCGGCGATGGGTCTAGGTGTCAACTGCTACCTGGCGTCGTATGGATATACGACGGAGAAGCAGGTGGAGAAGGCCCGGGAGTTGGGGATCAAGGTGCTTGAGGAGACGGAGTTGGCGGGGTGGATGGGTGGGGTGTTGGGTGGTGGATAAGAAACTAATGGAGGCCCATTATTCGGGCGGCGGTGTTGCCGAGGATGTCGGCTCGTTCGGAGCCGGAGAGGAAGTTGCAGTTGAGCTTGTACTGGTTGAGGGCCTGCTTATAGGTGCAGTAGCGGCCGACCATAGGCCAGTCGGAGCCCCACATCAGCCTGTGAGCGCCGATGCGCTTGACGCACTCCTCGATGGTAGGCTCCGCCTCTTTCCAGGGATACTCCCAGATGGCGCCCATCTGAATAGTTAACATAAGCTCCATGTGGCACTGTGGGGACTGGAAGATGGACCAGATGTCCTCCGGGAAGCGGATGCGGTCGCCGTCCAGGAAGGCGCGCCAGGGGAGACCGTGGGTTATGACTACCTTGACCTCGGGGTAGCGTTCCATCCAGCGGATAAGTACTCGGAGTTCATCCATGTACTCTTCGAGGAGCGCTGAGCCGTAAGGGCTCGGGCCTGCGAGGCCCTTGCCGATCATGGTGAAGAACACCGGGACACCGAGCTTGGTGACTGCGTCCCAGAATGGCCGCATGGCCCCCTCGTCCCACGGGTCGCGGTGGCCCTGCTGATCGTGAAGGGGCGGGCTGTAGTAATAGCGGGGCATGAACTGGAGCCCCGATGGGCTCTTCGAGTTGGCGACTTCCCAAATCACTTCTTCGGCGGCTTTTTCGGGATTGGCGGGGATGGAGTGGGCTTCGACCATTACGAGCCTCATAAGGCGGTCCGGGTAGCGGTTAACGACGTTGCGCTGGAACTCGTTCTGGAAGGTGTAGAGACCCTTGTGAGGGTGGGTGTGGAGGATACCGGCGTCGATTCCGGCGTAGTCCATCTCGGCGATCATTAGCTCGGGCGGACATTCGAGGTTGTGGAGCATGGGCGGGAAGTACTGTTTGACGTAGGTCTCGCCTTCGTACTCCCAGGCGAGCTGTCCCATATGTCGGGTCCAGCGGGCGTTGGTGAGCTCTCCGGTGTCTGGGTTGATGAGGGAAGAGTTGTCGACAGGGGCGCGGTCACGGGCGCTCCAGGCAGGCTGATGGTGAGTGGCCAGCTCCCGATGGATGACCTCCATCTTCTCGGCCTTGGATTTGTAACCGGCAGCAGAGTCCCACTGGGCGAAGGAGCTGGGGTAGCAGTCGATTATCATGGCCCGGTCTCGGCCTACTTTTCGTCCGCGACGTAGTTGCGGAGTACACCAACGCCCTGCACCTCGACCTCGACGGTGTCGCCGTCCTTGGTGGCGCCGGGGATGCCCGGGGTGCCGGTGTAAATGACATCGCCTGGTTCAAGGGTCATTGAGGCGGAGACGAAGCTGACGATGGTGGGCACATCGAAGATGAGGTCGGAGGTGTTGCCTTCCTGGGCGGTCTCGCCGTTGATGCGGACAGCGAGGTTGGTGTTGAAGGGGTCGATCTCGGTGTTGATGAAGGGGCCGAGGGGGCCAAAAGTGTCGGAGCCCTTGGCGCGCCACCACTGGAGGTCGCCTCGCTGCCAGGGCCTGCAGCTGACGTCGTTACCTGCGGTGTAGCCGAGAACATAGTCGAGGGCGTCTTCTTTGGATACGGACTTGGCCCGTCGGCCAATGACGATAACTAGCTCGCCTTCGTGCTCTATGAGTCCGGCGTCCCTGGGGAGGATAATGGTACCCTCGGGGTCCAGGAGGGAGGTGAGGGTCTTGAAGAAGATTCCGGGCACCTCGGGTTGCTTCCTGCCGCCGAGATGGCTGGCGTAGTTGAGGCCCACCGCGAGGACCTTCGTGGGTTCGCAGGGCATGAGTAGCTTTACATCGGCGAGGTTGTGTCGGGTAGAGGTCTGCTTTACATCACCGTAGATGCTTCCTTCGATCTCTGTGACAGTGTCACCTTCGACTACGCCGAAAGAAGTTCGTCCGTCGGCTTGGTATCTTGCGAATTTCATGTGTGTCTCCGGGGTGTTGGGTGTTGGGGTTAGGGGCTGGGACATATTACATGGGGTGGTTGGGTGGGACAATCCCTTTTGACGTCTGGTCAAAGTTGGCTTGCGGCATCGTTCACTAGCAAATAGAGTGTATCGACCGACACTCCCCGTGTGTGAGTGAAGACGTTTGTACTTGGAAAGCCTATCGCTTACCAACTTCAGAAATTACGCTTCCCTGGATCTGCCATTTGGGCCGGGGACGTTCATTCTGTGGGGCGACAACGCGCAGGGTAAGTCTAACTTGCTGGAGGCGGTGTACCTGCTGGCTACCACCAAGTCGGTGAGGGCTTCCAACGAACGGGAACTGATAGGGTGGGGGGCGATGGATGACCCTCTGCCCGCAGCCCGTGTCACGGGTGAGCTGAGCCGAGGTGGAGAGAGGACGAGACTGGATGTCGGTTTAGTGGCGGAGAAATCGGAGGCTGGGGATGAAATTTCGTTCAGCCTCAGGAAGCAGACTCGGGTAAACGGCGTGCCGCGGCGGGCGTCGGACGTGATGGGGACGCTGAACGCGGTTCTGTTCGACCCACAGGACGTTGACCTGGTCACCGGGCCTCCTTCATCGAGAAGACGCTACCTGGACGTCACGATTTCCCAGATGAACAGGGACTACCTGAAGGCGTTACAACGCTATACGAGGATACTGACGCAGCGCAATCACCTGCTGAGGGCGATCAGAGAAGGGACGAGCCAGAGCAGCCAACTGAGGGTTTGGGACGCTCCTCTCATCGAGGAAGCGGTGCATATTCATCTCACTCGCAGACGGATGCTGGAAGAAATGGCCGGAGCCAGCACAGTGATATACGGAGAGCTGACGGGTAGCGAGGAGTCATTTGCGTTGAGGTATTTGCCGAATCCCAGGGAACTTCGAGATATTGCTGAAGATGCGAGCGAGATTGGAGAGGTTATCCGGGAGCGGCTTTCGGCGAACGTGGACAGAGAGATTGGGCAGGGGGTGACCGTGGTCGGGCCTCACAGGGACGATGTGCAGTTTGAGGTGGGAGGTCGGGACGCGAGCCCGTACGGGTCTCGGGGCCAGCAGCGTACTGTGGTGGCGGCCCTGAAGCTCGCGGAGGTGAAGCTGCTGGAGTCCAACACGGGTGAAGACCCCGTCCTGCTGCTGGATGATATTCTTTCTGAACTGGATGAAACGAGACGGCGTCGGGTGCTTCAGACGGTGCTGCGGAGTGAGCAGACTATATTGACTACTACCGACCTGGATCGAATTGATGAGGGGTTGAGGACTCGGGCGCGGTTGATCAGGGTTGAAGGAGGGAGGCTGTTGTTTTGACTCGGGGCGTGCTCTAGCTCTCTCCTCCGAAGGAAATGGGGTCGGAGGTGCTGACCCAGATTCTTCGCGAGGCACCAAAAGACAATAAGGAAAAGCATTACGGACTGGGAAGAAGGAGAACGGCTGTGAACGAGGTTGAGTTGCAGGCAGGGATAGACAGAGCGGCGGAGCTTATTGTTGGGTCTGAGTACACGACGGCCCTGGTCGGGGCTGGGATGTCGGTGGAAAGCGGTATTCCTCCGTTCAGGGGCCCCGGGGGCATCTGGACTAAGTATGGGGAACCGCCGATGGACGGCTACCAGAAGATGCTGCAAGATCCCGAGGGCTACTGGCTGGAACGCAACAGCGACGAGGGCCCGATGGCGGAGTTTCGGAGCACTTTTGAGCAGGCCCGACCGAACCCGGGACACCTGGCAATGGCCGAGATGGAGGAGATGGGTTACCTGCGCTGCATAATCACACAGAACGTGGACAACCTGCACCAGGTTGCGGGCAGCATGAACGTGGCGGAAATACACGGCAATTCGACAAAGCTGAGGTGTGTCGGTTGCAATAGCCGGTGGGATGCGGAGGAATACGAGGTCACGGACTATCCGCCGCTGTGCGACGACTGTGGGGGTATCATCAAGGCTGACACAGTGATGTTCGGCGAGCCGATACCGTTTGACGTGCTGGTGAAGTGCGACCAGGAGTCGAAGAAGTCGGACTGCATGATGCTGGTCGGGACCACGGCGGAGGTGTACCCGGCAGCCAGCTTTCCCCACATGATCAAACAGTCGGGTGGGGTGCTAATCGAGATAAATCCCTACGATACGGTGATTTCAGGGCTATGTGATGTAGTCCTGCGAGGGCCGTCAGGGGAGGTGCTGCCGAGTTTGGTGGAGAGGGTGAGGTCGTTGAGGCCGGGTGGGTCAGGGTGAGGGCATTTCGGCGACGCGGAAGGGTAGAGTGCAGATTTCGATGCCGTCTATGAGCCAGCTGACCTGGTAATCGCCAAATTTCTGGAAGCGGAGGCCGTAGAGACCGTTGACGTTGCGGTAAGTACGGTAGGTGAGGCCCTTGCCGGGAGCGGGAATGTCGCGGTTAGCGGTAACGGGCGGGATAATGTCGTTGGCGTCGGCGTCCTGGACGCGCATTTCGAATGCCTTGGTGCGCCGGGTCTCGTTGGAGGTGAACTTTAGCCCGAGGACGGCGAAGAGCTGCTGGTGCATCACTGGCACGGTCTTGGCGTAAATGGTGTCTATGCCGATCCCGACAGCGGTGAGCTTGTTGGAGGAATCGGCGTAATCGCAGAGGAAAGCGTATTCGACGTTCATGGCGTGGATTTGGGTGGTGAGGTTGACTCTTCAATGGTCACGGGTCGAGGGAGTCTTTGTCAAGGCGACTGTTATAATTCTCGGCCAAGACTGGGTCGAGATGGTGGGTGGGGCAGGAGAAACAGGGAGATTGAAGAAATGTTGCCTTTAGAGGGCGTGAAGGTCGTAGAGCTGGCGATCTGGCTGGCGGGTCCCGCGTGCGGGGTGATCATGGCCGACTGCGGCGCAGACGTGATAAAGGTGGAGCACCTGGAGACGGGCGGGGACCCTGCTCGCGGGTGGACCCCGACGGATGCAACGGTCAAGCAGGACCCTAACTACGTGTTCGAGACCATGAACCGTGGCAAGAGAGGCATTGCGCTGGACCTGTCCCGGGAAAAGGGTCGGGAAGTTCTTTACACGCTGTGCAAGCAGGCGGACGTGTTCGTCACTAATCTCCGTCTCTCGACACTGGACAAGCTGAAGGTGAATTACGACTCGATAAAGGAGGTAAATCCCGGAATCGTGTACGTGCGGGGTACCGGATACGGGCCCCGGGGGCCGGAGAAGGACAAGATGGGTTTCGACTCCATCGGGTTCTGGGCTCGGTCGGGGATCATGGCGTCAATTGGGGACCCGGGGTCGGTGCCGACGAGGATGAGGGGGTCGCTGGGGGACGTTTCGACGGGCACGTGCATGTTTGCGGGAACAATGGCCGCCCTGTACAGGAAAGAAAGGACGGGAGAAGGGGGCCTGGTGGACGGGTCGCTGTTGGGGACTGGGGCGTGGATTGCGGCCGAGAACCTGTGGGCGCCCCTAAGGACTGGGAAAACTCCTCCCCGGTATTCGCGGAAGAGCCCGCCCAACCCGCTGGTCAACATCTACAGCACGTCGGATGACCGGTGGGTCTACATGACTATCCTGCAGGCGGACCGGTTCTGGCCAAACCTGTGTCGGGCCGTTGAAAGGGATGACCTCATAGAGGATGAACGGTTTTCCAAGATTGATGCCCGGAGGGAGAACAGTGCGGCGCTGGTCGCGATACTGGATGAGCAGTTCAGGAAGAGAACGCTGGAGGACTGGGGAAAGAGGCTGGATGCCGAGCGCATAGCCTGGGGGCTGGTGACCGAGCCCGAGGAGGTGATCTCGGGGGAGCAGGTGGAGGCCAACGAATACGTGATAGGGGTCGATCACCCGGTCCTTGGGCATTTGAGGGAAACGGCGATACCGTTCCAGATCGATGGGTCGGCGCTGACGCCGCGGGCCCCGAGCCCTGAATTCGGGGGTTCCACGGAGGAGGTGCTGCTGGAGGCGGGGTATTCGTGGGAGGAGATCGGGGAGATGAAGGAAGGGAGGGTCGTGATTTAAGGGGTGGATGATGATCTCCAGCCCAAGTCAATGCGTGAGCCCCTGCGACTCCATTCAGGGCGAACGGAAGCCCCAATCCCCGACTACTCGTGTGGCATCGATACGATGGTGGAAAGGCTCAGGAAGACACCGATAAGGAAGGTGGTTAGAGATTCCGGCAGGGATGGCTAGTGAAGTATCGCCGGGGCCCGTGGAAGGCCTGCGGATTGTGGACTTTACGCGAGGGTTTCCGGGTGCTCTGACGACGATGCTTCTGTCCGACTACGGGGCGGAGGTGCTAAAGGTAGTGTCGCCCGGAGGGGACCCGCTGGAGATAGCACCGGGGTTCAGGGTGTGGAACAGGGGGAAGAGGCAGATGGCGGTGGACTTGAGGTCTGGGGAGGGGGTGGAGGCTGCGCTGGAGTTGGCATCCCGGGCGGACGTTGTGATTGAGAGCTGGAGAGTCGGGGTGGCGGACGGCATTGGGGTCGGGTACGGTGCGGTGAGGGAGCGGAACCCGGGCGTTATCTACTGTTCGATATCGTCGTTTGGGGAGAAGGGCCCGCTAAAAGGGTTGCCGGGATATGAGGGGATAGCGGCTGCGGCGTCGGGGATCATGACGGAGCAGGCAGGAGTGAGACCCGGGCCCGTGTATGTGTCGTCGCCGGTGGCTAGCTTCGGGACGGTGATGCTGGCGCTGCAGGGGATTCTATCTGCGCTGCACGTGAGGAATGAGACGGGGGTCGGGCAGCGGGTCTGGACAAGCATGTACGAAGGTGCAATCGCCATCCGGTACCCGGTTCTTCCCATAGCCAACGAGCTGCCGCCTTTCATAGTGAACAACGTACATCCCCATGGTGGAATGCCGGCCTACCGGATGTACCCGTGCGCCGACGATAAGTGGATACACATCGGGTGCCTGACACGCTGGTTCTGGGACAAGCTGTCTATTGCCCTGGACCTGCCGGAACTGGTCATAGACCCTCGATTCGAGACCGCACCAACGGGATGGAAAGAAGACGAGGATCGCCTGGCAGCAATAGAGCTGATTGGAAACAGGGTCAGGGAGAGGCCTCGGGCGGAGTGGCTGCAGATCCTGGAGGATGGAGACGTGCCGACCGCGCCCGTCCTATCGACCCAGGAGTACATGGACGTGCCTCAAGTGCATGAAAACGGGCTGGTCGTGGACGTGAAGGACCCGGTGCTGGGAGAGATGAAGCAGGTCGGACATCCAATCCTGTTTTCGGAGACGCCGGGTCGGGTTAGGGGGCCTGCTCCCCTGGATGGCCATGGCAATGTGGAATCATTAGATAATCTGTTTCCTCGCTCAGAGGTGCAATGGAATAGGAATCGGAAGTCGAGAGGGGAGTTACACAGGACGCCGTTGCAGGGGTTGAGGGTACTTGACCTGTCGGCGTACATTGCCGGACCCCTGGGACCGATGGCGCTTTGCGATCTCGGGGCGGAGGTGGTGAAGGTGGAACCATTGCACGGCGAGGGCGGACACAGTGTGCCGATGCTCATACTGGGCTCGAACCGAGGCAAGAAGGACCTTGCCATGGACCTCAAGGTGCCCGAGTCCAGGGGAGTGATAAGGAGGCTGATCGAGAGGAGCGACGTGCTGGTGCACAACATGAGGGTCGGCGTGGCGGAGCGGCTTGGAATCGACTATGAGTCGGCGCGGAAGATACGGCCGGACATCATTTACGTACACAGCACGGCATACGGCCCGACCGGCCGGGAGGCGAAGAAACCGGGTTTTGACCCGCTTTTCCAGTCGATGTCGGGGCTTACGGCATGGAACGGGGGAAGGTCGGGCGGGCCCATATTCCTGAGGACCGCGATCTGCGATGACACGAATGCCCTTATGCTGGCCGTAGCGGTGCTGATGGCACTGAACCACCGGGACAGGACGGGTCAGGGGCAAAAGGTCGACCTGAGCCTGATGAAAACCGGTGCGTTGGCGACCTCGGACGACTTCATACGCTTTGAAGGAAGAACGAGAGGCCGCTGGCGGATGCAGGGGTGCACGGGCTGTCGGCGCTGTACAGGTTGCATGAGACGAGGGAGGGGTGGGTATTTCTGGGATGTGTGCAGGAGAAGGAGTGGGAGCGGCTTAAGGATGCATTAAGAGGGGACTGGGATGAGCCAAGGGTGACTTTTGAGGAGGCGTCCGCAATGGATCCGTGGAACGAGGAGCTGTGTGAGGCCCTCGGTAAGGTCTTTGCGAGGGGCACGGCCCGGGACTGGGAGGCGAGGCTCGTTCAGAAAGGTGTCCCGTGCGTCAGGGTGGCGAAAGGAAATTTCGAGGGATTCTACGAGAACGAGCACGCACTTGCGGAGGGGATGGTCTATGAGGGCGAACACCAGACTTTCACGGGGTTGAGGCAGCCCGGGGTGCTGGTTCATTTTTCGGAGACGTCTACGGGGGATAATGCGGCCGCAGCGGTGTTGGGGCAGCACACTGAGGAGGTGTTGGGGGAGGTGGGGTACTCATCGGAAGAGATCGAAGGGATGATTGGTGCGGGGATAGTGGCTGTCCCCGACTAGCTAAGCTGCCTAGAGCCTCTCCCCAAAGATAAGACGGAACACCGAGACCATAGGGTAGACTTACCCCCATGGCTCGGACGACGTACGCAGCGCCCACCGGTCCCTGGGCGGCTTTCAGCTTTCGAGACTTCCGCTTTCTGTGGGGCGGAGGCGTTTTCCATGCGCTGAGCTGGGGTATGGAGATGGTGGCCCTGGGATGGCTGGTCTTCGAAATGACCGACGATCCCTTTCTTGTCGGGGTGGCGTTTGCGGCAGGCATGGTCCCATTCTTCTTCCTGGGGATAGTGTCGGGGTCTGTGGCGGACAGGGTGAACCGGCGCATGTTTCTGCGTTTCATATACGTCGGGGCGGCGGTCTGGGCTGGGACAATGGCGACGCTTATGTTCCTGGAGGTGGACCAGGTCTGGCCGATCATCTTGCTGGCGGGGGTGTCGGGATGCCTGAAGGCGTTCTTTGGAACGACCAGCCAGGCCTATGCGTACGACATCGTGGGGCCGGAGAGAAGTCTGAACGGACTTGCGCTGATGTCGTCGAGCCACCGGGTCGGGGCACTGTTGGGGTCGCTGAGTTCGGGGTTCATGATCCGGGAGGTGGGCATCGGGGGGGCGTATGTATTGATAGGTGCGACCTACCTGGTAGGTCTGACGGTGCTGCTGGGAACACGAGATGTCGGGCAAGCTGCGCCAGCCAATCGGCAGCCGGTATTTGAAAACCTGGTGGGTTGGGTACGGCTCATTCGGCAGAACCGGGTGTTGTTGGCCCTGATGTACCTGGCGGCGATAACCGAGATCTTGGGGTTCACGCACCAGAGCGTACTCCCGGTCTTCGCCAAGGATGTATTGGGGGTGGGGTCGGTGGGGCTGGGGGTGATGGCGGCTACGAGCCAGATTGGAGGACTGTTGGGGTTGCTAAGCCTGGCAAGGTTGAGAAACTCCGGGAGGAAGGGATTGTACGCATTCATCACGGCGGGGGGATTTGGCCTCTCTCTCATGGCCTTCTCCTTATATGAGAATTTCATGTTCTATCTGTTCGTGATACTGGTAGTGAATGCGTGCGCGACTGCGGCGGACACGCTATACAAGACGCTGATGCAGGAGAACGTTCCGAACGAGCAGCGGGGACGCGCGATGGGTTCCTGGGTGCTGGCGATTGGAACAGCCCCGACGGGCCACCTGGAAGTGGGTTGGGTTGCGGGGCTGCTGGGAGCGCCGAGGGCGCTGTTGATCAACGGAGGAATACTGGCAATGGCGAATCTGGTGTCGGGGGTCGGGATGCCGAGGATTCGGAGGTTGTCCTGAGGGATATGATTCATCCTCACCCCAGCCTTCTTCCGTCAAGGGAGGTAGGTATTGAGGAAAGGAGAACAAGATGAGCAGTAATGGAGTACCGACGATTATCAAGGTAGGGAGGTTGGCGGATGGCGTGAATGGAGATGTCAGGGAGAAGATGGCGGTCAAGGTGTCAGGCGAAGGGGTGGAGTGGGTGGCCCGGCAATCGGAGTTGTCGCAGAGCGGGGATATGGAGGGCGTGGTGCTGGATTTTCCGGGCGCTACGCTCATGCCAGGGCTCATAGACTGCCACACGCACACCAACATGCCGGGGACTGGGTTGTCGGTGGACGAGGTGCACGAGGATGGGGACGACATTCACCTGATGGAAGCAGTGAAGAGCGCGAGGATAGCGCTGGAGAGCGGCGTAACGACTATGAGGGACAACGGCGGGTGGAACAAAGTGGTGTTTTCGTTGATGGAGGGGATCCGTCGGGACATAGTGCCCGGGCCCCGGATTGTGGCCTGTGGCAACCCGGTTACCGTAACCGGCGGGCACTGCTGGATGATGGGCGCCGAGGCGGACGGGATAGACGGGGTGAGGGCGGCGGTAAGACGTATGGTGAAGAATGGAGCGGGATTCATCAAGGTGATGACGAGCGGGGGCACGACCCGCGGGAGTATGCCGGAGCGGGCAGCCTACACGCTGGATGAACTGAAGGTGATAGTGGAGGAGGCGCATTACAGGGGCCGGCTGGTGGCGGGTCATGCGATTTCGACGCAGTCGATAGTGAATTGCCTCGATGCTGGCGTGGACATGATCATCCACTGCAATTTCCTGGATGAAGATGGGGTAAGCAGGTGGGACCCGAGAATCGGGGAGCGGATAGCGAAAACGGGAGCATGGGTCAACCCGACCATTCACATACGTCGGGCGGCGACACTGGCGCTGGAGGCAAAAAGAGAGGACGGGACGATATCGGAAGAGGAGAGGCGGGAACTGGATGAGAACGAGGAGACTATCCGACAGAGGGGGGTGGTGTTCCGGGAGCTAGTTTCGGCGGGTGCGAGAATGATCGGGGGGTCGGACTGCGGTTGGGGGGCCTATCCGTTCGGGCAGTTTCACAGGGAGCTGGAGTCCATGGTCGAAGTGGGGATGCCGACGGGGCAGGCTTTCTTGTCGGGAACGAGGGAGGCGTCGAAGGCCCTGGGGCTGGAGGCGGAGGTTGGGACGGTGGAGGCAGGCAAAGGGGCGGATCTTCTGCTGGTGGAGGGAGACCCGACGCGTGACCTCAGGGCGCTGGAAAAGATAGTGGCCGTGTTTAGGGCCGGGGAAAGGGTGCGCTAGCAGCTCAGGCGATGGAGGCCTGCAGGGCTGCAAACTCTGCTGAATCGGGGTCGTGGTTGGAGGCTGTCCAGTCCTGGTCGGCCTGTCGGAAGTCCTTTTGGGCAGCGTCGGCGTTGCCCAGGGCGGCCTCGGACTTGGCGAGCCAGAAGAGGTCTCGGGTGGAGGGACGTCGGGAGAGGCGGGTGCGGAGCATGGTCTCGGCCTGCTCGAAGCGGCCGGTCTCGATGTAGCAGGCCACGAGAGTGTCCTCGAGAACCTCTCGCTGGGCGTGGCTGCCGCCGATGCGGGCCAGCCGATCGAGGACTGAAGGGCCGAATAGGGGGTCAAGAAGTTCCAGGGCCTCCTCGGGCTTCTCAGCGGCGAAACGTTCCAAACCCTGGAGTAAGGAGACCATGATCTCGGAGGCCAGTGCTTCGCCGTCGGTGGCCCGGGCCCGCATACGATCAAGCAGACCGGTCATCCTCTCCCAGTGATTGGCGCCCGCGAGGGCCAGTGCGGCGTGTACGTCCCGGTAAGCGGTGCCCTCGGTATGGATAGCGGGCTCGGCCAAGTCTGAAAGCGCCTGCCAGTCGATATCTGGGACGGTATTGGAATAGAGCATATATCTCCAGGCGAGGGCTGCGGCGTCGGCTAGAGCGCCCCCGTCACCCGCGGCAACGGCGGGCTGGATACGGCTGTTGTAGAGGTCCATGACCTTGCCGTAGTGACCCTGGGAGAGCTCGAAGAGGGCGTAGTGCCAGGCAAGGTGGACGTAGAAGGGCGCGCGGGAGTCGTAGTCCTCGGTCCACTCGTCGAGGAACTGGGCCCCGTCGCGGGCCTCTCCCCTTTCGAATAAGACGTGGGCGACGGAGTGGGAGGCGTCGGCGTTGTCGGGCCGAGTCTTGAGGGAGGCCTCGGCGAGTCGTAGGGACTCATCGAGGATTCCGGACTCGTGGTACGCGAAGGCATAGCGGCTCTGGAATGCCCAGTCATCGCCGTAGTGGGAAGCTACCCCGCCACACAGGGCCAGCTGGTCTGCAGGAAAACTCTTCGAACCGCCGCCGCTGCAGCCGTAAAAGAGAAGGTTATTGGCGATATATAGGATGAGGATGTCCCGAGGGAACTCCCTCAGGTATTCGTGCATGAGGGAGAGGGCCTGGGGCCCGGGGCTGTGAATATAAGCGTGGATAACTGCAACGTAGAGACGCTCCCGACGGGGAAGTCCCTCTGCGCAGGTCTCCGCTAGCTTGATGCTGTCTCGGGCCTCCTTGACCTTCCCTTCGTACATGTAGCGGTAGGCCAGGGTAGCGTGAGCTACGGCGAAGGAGTCGTCGGCTTCGATTGCCTGGGAGATCCGCTCAAGAGAGCCGTGATTCATGGAGAGCAGGATATCCAGGCCATCCACGAAGATGTCGGCAGAGTGGGGGGAATTGGTGGTAATGGAAAGGCCGTATCTGTCCTGCATGGGCTAAGGTAAGTTTAGGTGGTCGGGGGAGGTAGTTTCAAGGCATTTTCAACCAAAGAATGGGCCAAGAGTTTGATTGCTTTGCAATTTCAAGCACGGGTTTGATTGTTTAGCGAAGAAACTTCTTTTAAGGAGGTGAGAGATTCGGTGCCCGCAAGCGAAACGGACCCCAAGGGGCGGTCAGCGCTACAGAGGGCACAGAAATACTTGGACTGTGCATACGTTGGGGATAGGCGTCCGTGGTGGTCGGGGTAAGGGGCAGATGGCACACTCTTGAGGGAGCGACAGTGTCCCGAGAATCCGGTTGCCTGCGCAGAGGGGTGCGGATATATTGGCGGCGGTAAAATGCCTGTTACGCATAACAATGGCAATCTGCCCCAGGCCCTGGGCACGATGAAGGTCTTGGACCTTACCCACTACGTGGCCGGGCCATTCTGCACGAAACTGCTTGCCGACTACGGTGCAGAAGTAATCAAGGTGGAGCGCCCCGGCCAGGGAGACCCGGGCCGAAGGCTCGGCCCGTTCCCCGAGGACAAGCCCCGCCCCGACTCGAGCGGCCTGTTCAGCTACCTCAACGGCAACAAGCTGGGCGTCACTCTGGACCTGAAGCACGCGGCAGGTATAGGGATTTGTAAGGAGCTCGTCAGGTGGGCCGACGTAGTAGTAGAGAGCTTCAAGCCGGGTGTGATGGCCGGATACGGCCTTTCCCACAGCCAGCTTTCGGATACGCATCCCGGGGTGATAGTGACGTCACTCTCCAGTTTTGGACAGTCTGGGCCCTACAGGGACTACAAGGCCAGCGAGATCATCGAGTACGCGATAGGTGGCCCGATGCTGTTCACGGGGACTTCGGACAGGGAGCCTTTGAAGCTGGGGGGTCGGGTGGGGATGATTTTCGCCGGCCAGGAAGCGGCGATGGCGACGCTCATGGCGTTCTACAGAGAGATGGGGGGAGATGGGGACGGGGAGCACGTTGACCTTTCGATAATGGAGACCCAGGCGGGATCCATAGACAGGCAGACGGCGCTGCTGGTGAATTACCAGTACACGGGAAACAGGTACTCCAGGCCCGACGCCTCTGAAGCCTACCTGGGCGGGGTCTACCCCGCGCTGGACGGCTATCTTGACGTCCAGGTGATTGAGAGATTCCCCCAGCTCCTCGCGGCCATGGGCCAGCCCGACACCATCACGGAGTCGGAGGCCGTCGAATTGGCGATTTTCCTGGACAAGTGGGAGAACGCAGACGGCAACCCCCTGGAGAGCGGCGAGCTTATCAAGGAATTGGGCGTGATGTTGGAAAAGTGGGTGAGGGCCCGACCCATGGGCCCGGCCTGGGCCCAGTTCCAGAGGCATGGGACGCTCTCGGCGTCATTCAACGATGCTGCGGGGGTCCATTCGGACCCGAGCTTCAGTCTGAGAGGACTTTGGACGAAAGTGGAAGGCGCGGAGTCGGGGCTGCGACGATTGCCCGGGCGGATTTCGATACTGGAGCGCACGCCCTGGCAGGCGCGGAGACCGGCCCCGGGCCTGGGCGAGCACAACAGTGACGTTTACGGCGGGATGCTCGGATATAGCCGCCGGGAGCTTGCAGGGCTAAGGCAGATAGGGGTTATCTAGGCACGATGAGCGGGCGAAGACTGCCCCTGGACGGGGTCCGGATAGTCGACCAGACCCTGGCGTGGGCCGGGCCTTTCGGGGCGCAGCTGCTGGCCGACTGGGGGGCGGAGGTGATCAGGGTGGAGCCCCTCCAGTTCATGCAGCGGGCGACCCGGGCGCCGAGTATCAGGCCCTTCAAAAGACCAACGTCAAACTGGGCCAACGACTATCCCGACGGAATCCCGGGGGAACGCCACTGGAACCGACACCTGATGTTCCAGGTGCACGGACGGAACAAGCTGAGCATCACCTCGGACCTCCCCGATCCCGACTGCATGGAGTCCTACCTGAAGCTTGTGGCCGTGTCGGACGTTGTAGTAGAGAACAACGTGCCCCAAACCTACGCTAAGTTCGGGGCTAGCTACGAGACCCTCCGGCAGGCCAGACCTGACATAATCCTGGCCAGGTTGCCGGCCTACGGTCTGGACGGCCCTTATGCCACGTACCGGGCGGCGGGGCGGCAAATGGAGTCGCTGGCGGGACACAACTGGCTGCGAGGGTACAGGGATGAATCGACAGACGAGGCGAGTGACCTGATATCCGTGCGCGGCACTACCTACCTGGCCGACGCCGTGGGAGGTGCGAGCCTGGCATTCGCCATCATGGCCGCCCTGTGCCATCGCAGGGTCACGGGTGAGGGGCAGCTGGTGGAGGTCGCATCCGCCGAGGCCGTGGTACACCACGTCGCCGAGTCCGTTATTGACTTCGAACTGAACGGACGCATCCAGGGGCCCCTGGGCAATGGTCATCCTTCGAAGGCGCCCCAGGGCTGCTACCGGTGCAAGGGAGAGGATAACTGGCTGGTGGTCTCGGTCGGGACCGATGAAGAATGGTCGGGGCTACTGCGAGTGATGGGGGACCCGACATGGGCCCACGACTCCCGTTTTGCCACGGCGCTCGGGAGGCATCGTTGGCAGGACGAGATTGATGAACATATCTTGGCGTGGACCCGGGACAAGGACCACGTCGAGCTAATGCACGTTCTGCAGGCAGAAGGGGTGGCAGCGGCGCCCGTGCATGACCAGGAAGAGCTGTTCGATGACCCGCACATGAGGTATCGGGGGTTTTTCCAGGAGCTAACCCAGCCGTCTACCGGGACACATCAATATCCGGGGATGTCGTGGCAGATGATCGAGACCCCGAACCCGATCAGACGGCCAGCTCCGATGTTGGGCGAGCACAATGAGCCGGTATACAAGGAACTGCTGGGGCTAACAGAGGAGGAGTACGGGAAGCTGGAGGAAGCAGGCCACATCGGGATGGACTATCCGGCGCACCTGTACGGATGAGGCAAGGGCCGCGGCAATACAGGCCCGGGGCTGAACGCAAAGAAGCTTACCTGACTCTAGGCAGGACCTCTTTGGCAAGGGTCTCGTACAACTCCTCTATCTGTTCGGCGGGGCACTTCGCCGTAATGATGATGTGGGTAACACCCGCATCAATGTAACGTTGGATGCTCTCGGCGCAGTCATCAACCGTACCGATGGCGTAGCATCCACCCTCTATGGGCCTGGGGTCCCTCCCCGATCCCTGGCGCACAGTGGTTGAGAGGGTTTCCCAGGCCTGTTCTCTTGATCCGCCGAGGGAGGTGTACATGAGACAGGCCCAATCGATGGTACCCGGGTCCCGACCAAAGGCCAACGCGTAGTCGATTATCTTGTCCCTACATTCTCTGTAAGAATCGACCGGGGCGCTGTTCAAAAAGCCATCGGCGAATTTGCCGGCCCGCTGTAATGGGCCTTCTTTCAATTCTCCGTCCCAGAAGGCCGAGGTCCAGATGGGAAGGCTGTTCTTCCGCACGGGCCTGGGGAAGACGGTCAGGTCTTCAAACGTGAAATGGTTGCCGAGGTGGGTGACGTTGGTTTGATGCACGAGCTTGCGGAGCACTTCGAGGGCCTCGTCATTGATCTTAGCCCTTGAAACGTGGCCCACCTGTGCTGCCCGCAGGTCCTTCCGGAATACGCCAAGTCCCGTCCCGAGGATGAAGCGGCCATTGGACATGGTATCCAAGGAGAGAGCGGTCTTTGCCAACTGTACAGCAGGCCTGGCAGGAAGAATCAGGACGCTGGTCCCGAGCCCGATGCGGCTTGTTCTCGCCGCTGCCCCCGACATGATGACAAGGGGATCGAGGTCGGGGGTGGTGAGGAGGTCGGGGGCCCAGAAGGAGTCGTAGCCCCAGCCCTCCAGCTTTTCGGCGAGGGTTGCCGGTTCAACAAGGCTAGGGGGAGTCGATCTCGGGTAGGTGGCCCCAAACCGGACTGTAGGCATCGGTAGGAGGTGATGCCTGAGCCCTTAACCGACCATGTCGCGGCTGCGCAATAGATGGCCGGGCAGTGCGCCCGTGCAGTCGTTCCCTTCGAAGGTGACCTGGCCGTTTACTATGGTGTAGCGGAGGCCGGTCGGTTTCTGGATCAGGCGGCGCTCGTCTCCTGGGAAATCGTGGGCAAATATGACCTTGTCATACAGGAAGCCCAGCTCGTCCAGGTTGTAGACCATGATGTCGGCCCAGTTACCGACCTGAAGTGTGCCGCGGTCCTTGAAGTCGGCGAACCAGGCGGGCATGGTGCTCATCTTGTAGTGGGCCTGCTCCAGCGACATGATCTCCCTGTCTCTGATCCAGAACATGAGCCAGTAAACGGGCCACGTGCTTCCGGTGGCAAACCTCGTGTGGGCACCACCATCGGAAACGGAGATGTGACCGTAGGGGTCCTTGAACCGCCGGGCGGCCTTTTCTATGACGTCCTCGGAGCGCATGGTGGGGAGGGCGAAAACAGTTTCCAGGTCTTCGTCCAAGGCAAGATCGAGGAAGGCGTCGACGGGATGCTTGCCGGTCATTTCGGCGACCTCGCTGACGGTCCTGCCCTCGAACTGGACGTTGCGCTCGTGTTCCGTCTCCAACACCTTGACGATGTTCCAGGTGGTGCGGAAGTGGGGGATTTTCTCCACGTCGTCCTTCATAGCCTGGCGGGTCTCCGGGACTCTTAGCTTGACGGCCCGTTCCTCGGGGCTGCCGACGAGGGGTTGCACCCAGTTGGGCATGTAGTCGTAGAGGTTGTACTCGGCGAGCTTGAACTCGCTGTCGAAGGGGGTGCAGACCAACTGGGTGACGAGGGGTAGGTTATCGGCTCGGCAGGCCTTCAACCAGTCCCTGCCCTCGCCTAACTGCGCATCCAGCAGATGCAGAGGCCTTCCGCTTCTCCTCATCAACTGTTCGCTCAGGTCACGGGCTCCGGTCCGTTCTTCGAGGGTCAGGCCGGAGCCGATGGTCACGCCTATATGTCCAACTCCAAATCCGCGCATGACGTCTGCCATGGCAAGGAACTCCTCGTCGGAGGCGACGACGGTCGGGAGGACGCTGCCGTCCTCGGCGCGGTCTTCCAGGTTCTTGTCCAGGGCGAAGCCGAATGCGCCTGCCTGCATGGCTTCGTGGAAGATTTGCTTCATTTCGTTCAGTTCGGAGTCGGTGACGGATGTGCGTTCCCGTGCGGGATACATACCCAGGACATATCCGCGCATGGGGGAGAAGGGGAATAGGGCCCCGACATTCAAGCCCAGCCCCTGGTTTTCAAGGCTGTCGAGATATTCCGGAAAGGTCTCCCAGTCCCAGCGCATTCCGAGGCGCATGGACCTGAGGGGTATGGCCTCGATGCGGTCCATCATGCGCATGTTGAGGTCCCGGTCCTCGGGGCGGGTGGGGGCGAAGCCGAAGCCGCACTGGCCGATGGTGAGGGAAGTTACGCCGAACCAGCCGGAAAGGGAGGCGTAGGGGTCCCAGTTGAGCTGGGCGTCGTAATGGGTATGAAGGTCTATGGCCCCGGGGGCGACGTAGCAGCCCGAGGCGTCGATCTCTTTTGCGGCGCCGGCAGGGATGTTGCCGCTGATCATGGCGACCCGGCCGTCCTTTACAGCTACGTCTGCGCGGCGTCGCGGTACACCCGTGCCGTCGATTACCGTGCCGCCCCTGACTACCAGGTCAAACTCTCTCATCCGTTATTCCTACTTCCCTCTCATTGCGTTTCGTTTCAATACGTGGACAAGCCAATGTTAGCACATGCCGCGAATGAGCCGTGCCGGGCGCCCAGCAAGCCGGGAGACCACCCGAGATCTAGCCCCCCACATCCTCAAAGACCACCTCATCGTAAGGCTCCCCCTCCTCCCTTAACGCCGTCTGCGACACCCTTATCCCCCGCCCGACGATCTTTGCCGTCATCTCCACGAATCCAAACATGGCGTGATGTATCTCGATCGGCGCTTTCTGAGCTTCAAATAATCGCCTGCGGGTTGTGCGGAGGATGTGCCTGTCGGGGGAGGGCGAAAATAGCTCGGACTCGTCTCCGGCCATGTCGGTTAGGTGCTTCATGAACGCTGCCATAGACCCGGCGTTGGAGCCTTCTACGCCCATTTCCGACAAGAGCTCCCTGCCATACTGGATAGCTATACCCTCGAAAGACTTCCGCACTATGCCCGCAACCACATCCCCGCCCAGAAGCTCGATCAACGAAATTATCGATTCCTCCACGTACCCCCGACCAAAATTCCTCTTCGACTTGGCTATCCGGTCCGGGGGCCAGACCTCCGGGTCCAGTTTCGGCGCATTCTCCGGGTCAAACGGAGGCATCGTCTCCGAGGGATCGAACCTGAATCGCTCCTCGGGCGTGAGTTCATGGTCGTATTCCATGAAGTAGCCTTCGGCGTAGGGCTCGCCGTCTGCAAATCCCCGACACAACACGAAGCCCAGTTTCGGCTTGTTGAGCCGCACCCCGTTGTAGGGATGCCACCCTTCAAACGGCGCCCGACCCACGCTCGGCGGATTGGCAAGCCAGCCGGTGCCGTCGGGGACATAGGGCGAGTTGTAGCGTATCCAGGCCTTTTTCGGTGACTCAACCACCATCTCCAGATCGATTCCCCCCAGCCCGTTGGAGAAGTAGTGGTACTTGGCGGCGACCACCGCAGGAGGTTCGTTGTCGGGGTCAATGCCCAGCTTCTTCAGCCCCTCGATGAAGTGCCCAGACTGGTGTCGGTTGAGCATTTTGAAACGCCAATCGACGACGGTGTCTTCTCCATGCCTGAAGAGGGTAACAACGGTCATACCTCCGACCCAGAGCCAGTACAGGTTGGAAATAAAGTCGCACTGTCGCGTGAGGGGCCATTGGTCGGGGGTCAGGGTGTTATCGAGTGACATCTCTATTCCTGCTTCTTTGCAAAGGCCACATCTTTTCAACCGCGACCATCATACAGGCGGCCGGGTCACCATCAGCCCGGCCTCCTTTAGCTTGTCGGCCTCTGCGGGATTCATCCCCAGCAGTTCCCTCACTACATATTCGTTATGCTCACCGAGCATGGGGGCGGCCCTGTGCAGCACAACCGGAGTCTTCGACATCTGGAACGGAGCCCCCAGAAATTGCTGCGTCCCCGCTTTGGCATGAGGGACATCCCAGATGTAGCCCCGGTCCTTCAGGTGGGGGTCCTCGGCTACATCCTGGTTGGTGAACACCGCTGCGGCGGCTATCCCCTTTGCCTGGAGGGAGTGCATCACATCCTTGTAGTCCTTGTCGGAAGTCCACCGCGAGATATAGGCGTCCAGTTCGTCATGGTTGGCCCGACGGCCTTCCTGGGTTGCGAATTTGTCTGAGCGTGCCCAGTCAGGACCCCCGACCACCTCGCAAAACGACTCCCATTCCTCGTCACCCTCCACCGAGATTGCCACCCACTTGTCCTCCCCCCGACACCTGTAACACCCGTGAGGAGCGAACTCTGAATGCCTGTTCCCGATTCTCTCAGGCTCTTCTCCGTTCATGCTGTAGGCCACGATGTGCTCCCCTATCAGCCCGATCATCGACTCGCTCTGCGCCAGGTCCACGTACTGCCCCCGACCCGTCCGTCGCCTGTAGAACAATGCGGTCAAAATGGCCTGGGCGGCGTGGACGCCCGCGCTCGGGTCTGCGTATGCTTCACCGTGCCGCAAGGGCCCCGACCCCTCGTAACCCATCAGGTTCGTGATTCCCGCGTTCGGCTCTATGTCGCTGCCGTAGCTCACGAAGTGGCCCTGTGGCCCGTAGGTCCCGAAGCCCGGCATGGACACCATGATTATGCCCGGGTTCAGCTTCCTCAGCGATTCGTAGTCGAACCCGAAGTTCTTCATCACCCGGGCGCTGTAGTTCTCCAGCACCACGTCCGAAATCAGCACGAGGTTGCGGAATATCTCCTTGCACTCTTCGGCAGTCAGGTCGAGGGTGAGGCTCAGCTTGTTGCGGTGATATTCGTTGAAGGCGCCATAGCGGTTATAGGGTTCGTCTCCCGGGTCATTGTTGGGGTAGGCGGCATGTACGACGCGCATGTACTTCAGGGGTTGCGGGGGATCAACACTGGCCAGCCCCCGACCCGTCGGCGCTTCGATCTTGATTACCTCGGCCCCGAAGTCGGCCAGGAACCTGCCCCCGATCGGCCCCGCCCAGCCCCGGGTCAGGTCCAGCGCCCGAACACCACTCAAAGCCGATTGTTTTGCACCGTTTTTCATGCGCGAAAAGTTTGGCCCCGAATCGATCAGATCAAATTACCTTAGCCGCTTCTAGATGGGACATCTCCTCCGGGCTCAAACCCAGTTCATTAGTGTAAATGTCCTCGTTATGCTCCCCGAGCAGCGGCGCCCGGGCCAGCTGGTACGGCGTCTCACTCATCTTGAATGGTGCGCCGGGATAGGTCTGCCGACCGGCATACGGGTGCTCAACGTGCATCCAGAAGTCACGGGCGGAAAGCTGGGGATCGGTCATCAGCTGACCGCAGTCGTTGAATCTTCCGGACGGAATCCTGAGCTCCTGCGCCCGACCTACTATCTCGTCAGCCGTGTGCTCCATGAGCCACGGCAGCAATATCTCGTCGAATTCATCGGCAAGGTTCCACCGGTCGTGGCGGTCTGCGTACCTGGGTTCGTCCAGCAGGTCGGGTCTTTCTATGAGGAGCATCAGGTTGTCGTACTGGTCGGGTGTGGCCACGCTGATCGATACGTACCCGTCCTTGCACGGGTAGAGTGACAGGGGATGAATCCCGACCGGGTGCCGGTTCCCCGCTCTTTCGTTAAGGATGCCGACGTGGGTCCATACTACTATGGCGAATTCGTGGAAATAGGCCATGGCTTCCATTACGGATATGTCGATAAATTGTCCCTCGCCGGTTTCCTCTCGCCAGAAGAGTGCGGCACAGATGGCATTGTATGCGTGTACGGCGGCCTCGTATTCAGGGATGTGGCCGCTACCCGTCAGGGGTTCCCTTCTCGGCTCGCCGTTCATATACATGAGGCCTGTAACGGCGTAGCTGATCATGGAGTTGGACTTGTAGTCGCGGTAAGGCCCAGACTGGCCGAAGCCCGTTATCGATGCCATAACCAGCCGGGGATTCAAGGTTTCCAGAGACTCGTAAGCCAGGCCCATATCGCCCATTGTTCCGGGCGGCAGGTCCTCGACCAGCACGTCGGCTTTCTCTACCAGCCTCTTGAATGTCTCCACCCCGGCTTCCGACTCCATGTCCAGGGTGATGCTTTTCTTGCCCGTGTTCAGATAAAGGAAGGGAGCGCTGGTCTCCGCGTTGGGGGTGTGGTCAAGAAAGGGCCCCGACTGCCGGAAGGCGTCTCCCTGCGTCGGAGGTTCGACCTTTATCACTTCTGCACCGAAGGCTCCCAGGTTCCTAGTGCAGTAGGGAGCGGCCAGCCCGTTGCCGACCTCAAGCACCCGTATCCCGTCCAGGGCCTGGGGTATGGGTGCCTTCATTTCGCTCAACCGTGGCCTCGCCCGTGAAAAGCGACGGGGCCGGGCATCACGTTCTGACGCCCGACCCCACCGGTTCTTTCTTTTACCTTGAGAGCAACTCTCTGCTGCTTGACCCGCTATTCAGACTGCCAGGCTACATATCGTTCGGTCTGCTCGTCCGTGACGCTGGTCTGCCAAACCTCGTCCACCAGCCATCCGTACTGGGCGTTCTCCGGGGAGGTGGGGAGGAACGGGCGGTCGTCGTCGAACTCTGGGCCCCCGAGGAGAGCCCAGGAGTCCTGGTTGATGGGGGAGTACTGGATTTCGCCGGAGATGCGGGCGTTTATCTCCGGGAACGAGAGCCACGCCATGATTAGCTGGGTGAGCTCAAACCTCAAGGGTTCTGCCTCCCTCAAACCGCCGGGGATGACCTGCGCAAAGGTGGTCATCAGGTGACCGGCCTCCCAGGACATCTGCAGGGGGTCCCCGTTCAGGATGGCGGCCCCGAAACGCCCGTTGCCCGTGAGGCACATGTCCACCTCTCCAATGATCAGGAAGGTGGGACAGTCGGAGGATCCCGCAGCCCAGACGTCGATGTGAGGCTTGATGGCGTCCAGGTACGTGTAGGCCTCATCGATCTGCTCTTGGCTCAGGGTTCCCTGAGTCGTACCGATATGCTCGGGGTTTTCACTCCAGTAGGCTGCAGTTACGTATCTGAGCCAAGTCCATCCTCGCTGGTCCAATGCCCGGACGCCGGGGAAGTTCTCCACGTCGAAGAAGTCCTTCATCGTCTTGGGCCGGGTCTCCTCGGTGTAGGTGTTGGTGCTGTATGCCAGCGGCTCCGAGGCTATGCCACCCACACCGGCGAAGTAGGGGTGGTTCCTCAGGATACCGGCAAAGCCCCGATTGTCCACAACGGTCTTGTCCAGGGGTTCCAGCAGCCCGATTTCGCCAAGTTGAGCAAAGACCGGCTGTTCCCTGGGCACAAGTCGGCATTATGAGGGGGCGCAGGCTGAATGGTCAATCCTAAAGTCCGGCTCTATGCCTCCGCCCTCTTGCCCCCCCTCCCCCAAAACTGGACATTTGCACTACATGAACCCCCGTGCTATACTAAACCCCAGGCCGCCGACCTCACACCTCGGCGCCCATCACAATGCAGGATCAAAGGAGTCCCATGAGCCGCACCGGCCTATTCACCCCCCGTCGTACCGGAGCGGTATCCCGCCGCCCGGCCCCCGGCACGCGCCTCCTCCCAGGTCTCTTCCCACACTCCGTCCTGCACACCAACACCCACAACAAGCGCTGCCCAAAGACCCAACGTCTACGTCTTCGCAGCGATCAACCATCGTCCCGCCCCCAATACTGCCTGGTCCCCGTGACCGGCAACGGAAGGTTCCTAAACTCAAATCGGCTAGCTCTACTTCGTGGCCAACACTGTAGAATCAGTGCCCCCGTTCCAGGCCGAATCTACGTAGCCGGCATCGACCTCGCCGGCGAATCGGAACAACCGGGAGACGTCCGTCTCCAGGGCTTTAAGCCCACCCAAGACTCCACCGTCGTAACTATCGGCGAACTCCAAATGCTTGATGATGGCTTCGGGTCCAGGCTGCCCGCCCTCACCGTCGTCGAGCGCCATTGGTGGACGGGGAAGCCCCACACCGAGACCTATTCGGGCCTCGTCCACCTTCTCAAAAATGTTTGGGGCTGCCGCAGGGTGGTCGTCGACGCCACTGGCACTGGCGCAGGCGTAGCCGCCTTCCTGCCTAAGACCATAGGACCTTCCATCGTAGTTCCCTTCACCTTCACCGCCCCGACCATTTGCACCCCCACCCCAATCGGGAATCCATCTCGAGGGGTGGAGCGACCGGCCTCCGTAAAAACTACCGGCGGGTTGCCCACCCCAGGGGAGGGGCCGCTCACCCTGAAGCCCCTCGAAGGGTCGAGCGGGGGTGGCCCACACCCGACTGTCCGTCTCACCAGTTATCTCCACCCTCCTCATCCGTCGTTCCTGCGGAGGCAGGAACCCATCCCTCCGGAACAATCACCTGCGATCTCGCAACTCCCCTCGACTCCTTTCCATCATTCCGGCCCCCGATCCGAAATGTATCTTTCCCTTCCTGCCAGTACCAAACTAGGGGCAAGCGCCTGCGCCATGGCGCAGGCGCTTGCCCCTGTTTTTTCTTCCCCCTCTCCCTTAAAGGCCCTAAGGGAGAGGGGGATAAAGGGGGAGAGGGTTCCCCTCCGTCTCCTGCGCCCCGCGAAATCCCCGGAAATCCCTTTAGGCGTCGTTCAATCAAAACAGCTATGAGTTCAATCAGTGTTCAATCAACGTTCAATCAAAACCCCCCACCCCCAACCGAACAAAAGCGGGGTGCGTCACTGCCCAACAAGGGCAGGCTGTTGACGCAATCTCCTTTTGACATTACCTTGTCGGAGCAATTGCCGGACTGAGAGACCCCAACACAACAACTTGGGAGAAGCACTATGGGCAGGTCATTTCCGAAGACGGGCGCCAACTGGGACGAGCTCAAGGCTCGCCTGACCGAGGGCCGGCAGGAAGACGTCGACTGGCGCACCGGGAAAATATCCGGCCTCCTCTACTACGCCGGCGAAGACGTCATAAAGGTCGCCCATGATGCCTACGCCATGTACTTCAACGAGAACGCGGTCTACCCGAAGGTGTTTCCCAGCCTTGCGAAGATGGAGGAAGAGGTAATCGACCTGAGCCTGGCGCTCCTGAACGGAGGAGAGCAGGCATCCGGGAGTATGACGACGGGAGGCACGGAAAGCATCTTCCTGGCCATCAAGACGGCCCGGGACTGGGCCCGGGCCAACAAGCCGCCCAACGGGACCCCCGAGATATTGATGTCCAGGACGGCCCACCCGGCCTTCGACAGGGCCGCGGAGCTGATGGACCTCAAGGTCGTGCGCCTTGACCCGGGCCCCGACTTCCGCGCCGACGTTGACGCCATGTCCGACGCTATCACCGATAACACCATAATGATGGTCGGTTCCGCTCCCGAGTACCCCCACGGCATCGTCGACCCCATCACAGACCTCGGCAAACTCGCCCAGTCCCGAGACCTATGGCTCCACGTCGACTGCTGCATTGGCGGCTTCATTGCCCCCTTTGTCAGGAAGCTCGGCTACCCCATACCCGACTTCGATTTCTCGGTGCCGGGAGTCAGGTCCATATCGGCCGACGTGCACAAGAACGGCTACGCGGCCAAGGGCGCCTCAACCGTCCTCTACAGTAATGCTGAATACCTGCAGTACCAGGGGTTCGAGTTCGACCAGTGGTCGAAGGGCTACTACGGGACGCAGACGTTCGTTGGGAGCAGGCCGGGAGGGGCGGTGGCGTCGGCGTGGGCAGTCATGAACTACCTTGGAGAAGAGGGTTACATGCGGATTGCCCAGGACGTAATGCACATCCGGGAAGCACTGATGGACGGTGTGAACCGGATAGGTGGGCTGGAGACCTACGGCGACCCCCAGCTGACCATCTTCACCTACGGGTCCAAAGAGTTCGACATCTTTGCGGTGGCGGACGGGATGGTGGATGCGGGGTGGTACACGAGCAGGATTCAAGAGCCCAATGCAATCCACATGATGCTGTCGTTGATCCAGAAGCCGGTCGTGGAGGAGTACATCAGCGACCTTTCCTACGTGGTGAGCAAAGTACGGGAGGGCGGTCTGGTGTCGGAGAACAGGAAGATCATCTACTAGGGCGGGATGGGGGGGGTGGGGATATGGTTGCGGCCGTTGGATACCGGCGGCCTCGACCCTGGGACGGTTCTCACTCCATGCCACATTCCTAACGGGGCATCGGGATGACAGTAATGCGTGAGTCCCGGTTTGGAAGAGTGGCGAAGGCGCAAAATGAAAAGGTAGAATGGCGCATTACTTTTGCCGGAGGGCAACGATGGCCAAACCGAAAATTTACGTAACACGACAAATATTCGACGAAGCGGTGGATAGGTTGCTAGACGCGACCGAGATGAAGTACTGGGACTCGGAAATGCCTCCGCCCCGAGATGTACTCCTTAAGGAGGTCCAGGACATCGACGGGTTGTACTGTCTGCTGACCGAGAAGATAGACGCGGAGCTTTTCGACGCGGCGCCGAACCTGCGGGTTGTGAGCAACATGGCAGTCGGGTTCGACAACATTGATATCGCCGAGGCGACGAAGCGAGGGATACCCGTAGGGAACACCCCCGGAGTACTGACGGAGACTACGGCCGACTTCGCATTTGCGCTGCTTATGGCCGCGGGCCGGAGGGTGTCGGAGGGCGATCGCTACACGAGAACGGGCAAATGGAAGACCTGGGGCCCGAAAGTGCTTTTGGGGCAGGACATCCACGGGTCGACGCTGGGGATCATCGGGTTTGGGCGAATCGGGATCGAGATGGCGAAGCGGGCAAGGGGTTTCGGGATGAGCATCGCCTACTACGACATATTCAGAAACGAGGCAGCGGAAAAGGAGTACAACGCCACCTACTGCACGGACCTGAAGGACATGCTTGCCCAGTCCGACTTCGTGAGCGTTCACGTGAACCTGACCACCGAGACCCGGCACCTGATTAACAGCGAGACCCTGGGGGCGATGAAGTCGACGGCGGTGCTGGTGAACACGTCTCGGGGGCCAGTAGTGGACCAGGCTGCCCTATACCATGCGCTAAAGGACGGGACAATAGCGGCGGCGGGGCTGGACGTCACGGAGGTGGAGCCGATCTCGATGGAAGACCCGCTCCTGACGCTTGAGAACGTGATAATTGCGCCCCACATAGCCAGCGGCAGCGTTGTGACGAGGACCAAAATGTCGTTGATGGCGGTGGACAACCTGATGGCCGGGCTTCACGGGGAACCGCTGCCCAACACCCCCAACCCCGAGGCCCGGGACGTCAGGGCGAAGATGGGTTGACTGGAGACCTCGGGCGCCGAATGAGGTCGGGGGGCGGGGGATGGTGGAGAGTTTTGCTTGCGCCACTGGTCCTGTTTATCCTGGCGGCACAAGTTTCATGTATCGCCTCAGTGGAGGCCACGGGTGACGAGGAGGACTGGGTAGAGGTTAGGCTGGAGGCCTATTTCACGCTGTTCAACATCACCTCCGAGGGTAGGGAGGTGGTAGAGGCGCTGGATTTCAGGCAGATGGAGGGGTGGCCGGCCTGGTACGGGAGCACAGGGTATCGAGGGTTTACGGGAGTCGGGCAGGCTCGGCCGGATGCGGTAGCACATGAACTAGGGCACTCCTATTGGGGGTCTTTTCCGGTTACGGGACACCCAGAGCTATCGTGGGACGCAGCCCCGGGCGCTAACCTATCTACAGCGATGGCCCGTTACCACGATGACCTCCACCGATTCATGCTGCAGCCCCCCGACAGGTACGAGCCGCTGAGGGAGCGGTTCAGGAACTTCCCGAACCTCACTAAAGGTCGAATCCCCGACCTGATACACGCGGGAGAAGCGGACATACCGCGCTTTACTGCGGGAGACTTGGGTCTAGTGCCACCCATCTTGAGAAAGTACTTCGACAGGTATCTGTCAGATGGAGGGCTTGAAACATGGGCTGACCTTATGGGCTGGTACGCGGCCCTTGAGCCCAGCGACAGGCGCCTGGCCGACACTTATCTTCAAATTGCACATATTCCAAGGGACGCCTATTCGGGGGTGGAGCGGGAAGACGGTGCGATGCTGGATGATGCGTTGAGAGAGACGCTGGTCGGGGAGGAGAGGCAAAGGCTAATCGACTTTGTTAAGCAGTTCGATACTGTGCTCAAAAACGACGACAGCCTTAAGGATGCGGTGAACGTGGACAGGGGATTCCCGTTCTGGCGAAGTTATTTGAGGGAGATGTTCGCATTTCACAAGCGATATCCGGAAGTGGTGGGAGAGTACGAGGCCACTGATAACGATGGCTCCATAGAGTCGGCGTTTGAGGCACTGGAGTCAGCGATGGCTTTAAGCCACGATAGAGCGGTCGGATATCTGACCGACAGGCTGGAAGAAGACTCTTTTCTGTACAATTTCCTGCCGATTCTGGACGACAAACTTCTCCTGGCAGTGCTGGAGTCCGAACCGGAAGGGACTCCTCCCCATGAGTTGCCGAAAGGTGCGGACGCCTTCGTGGAGGAACTGAGGCACTTCATTGCGGACGTGGAGAAGATTGTCGAGGTGGGGAGACGGGAGCCGGCGGAGGGCGCCATAGTCGCAGAACAACTTGTTGCGAGATACGAAATAGAAAGTCCGACTAAGCTACAGCAAAGTGTGGACACTTTCATTGATCTGCTGTTCAGCACCGACAGACGGGTTGCCAGGGAAATTATGGCCAACCTTCCCGACGACCTCGCCGTGGCCCTGCTGGAACTTACGCCGGCCAAGGCTCGGCTGAGTTTGCAACCTGTCCAGCTGGTCGACGCACTGGGGATTCAGGAGGATGCTGATCGTAAGGTGTTTACGGAAGGGCTAGGGACACTATTCGAGAACAGTTCCGGAAACTTTGAAATCGACGTGCGTACGAATGAAGTAGCGTATGACCGGATCGTTGCGAGAGGATCGAGGGACCCGGAAGGGACGTTAGAGATCCTCAGGGATGTGCAGCCCCGGGTTAGGGAATTTATCGCCTACAAACCGGAGGAAACGGTGGCGATTCTGAGTTCAGATTTGCAGACTACGCTGGACCTGGTGCTGGAGTCAGGGCCGGTACGGACGCCACCGGCGCGACTGATATACCAGATCGCCTATTTCGATGTGGACTTCGCAGCGGAAATTGTTTCGGGGCTGGGGAGGAGGGGAGAGGATGAGGTAGTGCAAGAGAGCCTGGCGTATTTTGCGTATGATCTGGAGAGATCTCGAGACTACCCGGAACAAAGGATATCGCTGGAGAAGGACGGAGAGTTTCTGTCGGGGCTGATGGAGAGGAACGGATCGTGGTGGCTTATCAGGATGTTAGCAGGAGCGGTAGAGAAGTATGGGCGGGAGGTCTCGATGGGGAATGTAGACAGAGACTTTCTGGAAGCATTCAAGGAGACACTGGGAGCGGCGGTGACAACCATTGAGGGACCTTGGGAGAAGGAGAGGTTAGGTCGGGTGGTTGAGGAGGCGTTCGGGGTAGGGAGGCCGCATCTTTAACTGAAGCAGCGGCCGTGTAACCCCGTCAGATAATTGCGACAGGTTGGGTGACAAAGGCAGGAATGATTTGAGCAATTCTAACGGCAGATCATATGTCAAATACACGTTTTTCAAAGCGGACAAGGAGTGGCGGAGGCTATCGGATGGCGAGAGGACGCAGGGGAGAGAACAGTTCGCTGCGATTCTGGATGAATATTCGGACAGGTTGATGGTGCGGACATACAGCACGGTCGGAACCCGGGGGGATACCGATCTGCTGGTCTGGAATGCGTGCGATGAACTGGAGCCGATACAGCAGTTGACGGCGGCGCTTTTGGGGTCGGGTCTGGGGAAGTACCTGGATATTCCGTATTCGTACCTGGCGATGACCCGGAAGTCGATTTACACGGAGAAGCACAAGCACGCGGGGCAGGAAGGGAGCAGGCTGAATATCACTCCCACCGGGGCCCGGTACCTGTTCGTCTACCCGTTTGTGAAGACCCGGGCGTGGTATATGCTGGACAAGGCGGAGAGGCAGCGGATGATGGATGCGCACATCACCACGGGGCACAAGTACCCATCGGTGAAGATCAACACCAGCTACTCCTTCGGGCTGGACGACCAGGAATTCATGGTGTCATTCGAGACGGACAGCCCGTCGGACTTCCTGGACCTCGTGATGGAGTTAAGGGGTACGGAGGCCAGCAGCTACACGCTGCGGGACACGCCGATATTCACGTGCGTGTCGATGAGTCCAATGGAAGCGCTGGAAATGCTGGGCTAGCCGACGACGGCCTGCTTTCGGGACTCCACGAGAGGGATGACCCTCTCCGCGAACAACTCGATGGATCGCATGACGTGGCGGTGGTCCAGGCCCGGCATGGCCATAAGAGTCAGCAGGCTGTCCAACTGATACTCCTCATCAAGCTCGCGGATCTTGGCGGCGACGAACTCGGGATCTCCGATGAAGAGGTGATTCTTTTCCATGAGGAAGTCGAACCAGGGCTTCACCTTATCCTCCTCGGTGAGCTCCTCGCCGGGTTCGAGGTAGATGGAGCGGGGTCGGGCGCCGCTGGTGTACTGAGCCAGGGCGTTTAGGGGGCCTTCGGCGATGCGCCGGGCCTCTTCGTTGGTCTCGGCGACGAAGGTTGTGCGGAGAAGGGCGCAGTCCTCGCCGAGAGCCATAGGCCGGCCATTGACCCGGGTTGCGGCCTCCTGATAGGTGGAGAATACCTCCCTAAGGCTGCCCCGGGCCCTGAGCCAGGTCATAGGCTTGAGCCCGAGCTCGGCGGCGACGACGAAGCCAGGGGTCTTGTCGACGACGTTCCAGAGAGGGGGGTGGGGGGACTGGAAGGGCTTGGGCTGGATGGACATGCCGATATACTCGCCCTCTTCGGAGCGGTACCTGGGGTCGCGCTCGCGCCAGGAGTGGCTGTCTTTAACGCCGGGGTGGGGGAAGCTGTAGAACTCACCCTCGTAGGTAAAGGGGTCCTCGGTCCAGGCCCTTTTCATAATGTCGACGGTTTCGGTGAAGACGCGCCAGTTCTTCTGCTCGTTGCGGCGGTCTGCCTCGATGTTAAGGTTGGTGAGTTCCCGGGGGAAGATGCCGCGCCCGACGCCGCACTCGACGCGTCCGCCGCTGAGCTGGTCGAGCATGGCGACGTCCTCGGCGACGCGGAGGGGGTGCCACTGGGGGACGATGAGCGCTGCAAGGCCAAGCCGGACATCGGTGGTCTTGGCGGCCAGATGGGAGAGGATCATCATGGGGTTGGGGATCCCGTCGAAACCCTCGCCGCCGAAGTGGTGCTCGCCGAGCCAGACGGCGTTGAAGCCCGCCTGCTCGATGGCGAGGGTCTGCTCGGTGAGTTCGGAGAGGACCTGGTTGTATGGGAGTCGGAGGTCGGGGTTGTCGAGAGTGGAGAAGAAACCGAATTTCAAGATCGGACTCCTGCTGCCTAGTGTAATCGGGCATCAGGTTAGCACAGGCGGGCAAGGGAGTCTATCAGCAGGGGGAAGATGAGGTGAAGTTCGGTCTGGGTGTTGTGGGGAGGTGGGAGGTTATTGGTTAGTTGGCGATTTCCTTTCTATGCGGGGGACACCCCCGACCCCTCGGGGAAGCCTCACCCCCTTGATCCCCCTCTCCCCCTCGAGGGACTCGGGGCAGGCTCTTAGGGCCTTTAAGGGAGAGGGGGAGAGAAGAACAGAGGCAGAGGTTGGCGCTTTTGCGCCAACCTCTGCCTCTAGTTCAGTACTGGGGATAAGGGAGGGGATGGCGTAGGAGGAAGAGGAACTAAATGAGGAAGTTGCCAGCGCCCCCTCTACGGCGTAAGCCGGGGCGTCGGGGGCCGGAACGTGGGGAATTGCCCGCCTGGGGAGACGGGCAATCTTCGCAAGGCCGGGCAGGGCGTTGCGGACGTACCTCCGCGCGAAGGCGCGGGCATCCACAGCGGAGGGGAAAGCTCGCAAAGGGTTAGCTGTGGGGAATACATCTGCGGCGAGCCTGGGCAGGCATCCACGGCGGAAGGGGGCACTCGCGGGGGTTAGCCGTGGGAACATCTGCAGCGAGTCAAAGCAGGCATCCATCCGTACGCCTCGCTGGGCGCAGGTGGGGTCCTTCCGCGGAAAACCGCGGGCATCCACGTCCGGATGGGGCAGCAGGGTTAGATGCGGCTCCCGGGTGACGCCGGACGACAGTAGACGAGAGGGGGCGCTGGGCTTTGAACTTCCACGGGGGAAGGGTGAAGGGCTGAGGGACACGGTAGGTGGAAAGGGGGTAAGGAGGAGGCGCGTGTCGGCAGCGGGTCGGTCCCATACCGACCTGGTGCGACGGGGCCATGTGAGGCCTTTGCGACTCATGGGACTCCTTTAGTCCTTTCCTGTATTGGTGGCCCGACATACGGGGCCGGTGCCACGAACATTAGTATAGCACGCACATTTCAACAACTCAATAGGTGGGGATGGTGTTGAGGGCAGGAGAATGTGACGGATTGGCATAGCCTGAGCCATCCCCCGCTCATACTTCGAGGGCCTCAGCACGAGCGGCCCAACCCCGGGGGATAAGTCTGAGATTCCTCGCGGGGCATCGGGATGGGGGAAGGGAGGAATGACGGGTGTGGGGGGTGGAGCGGGTTGGTGGACGTTAGAGATCTTTCGCGGGGCATCGGAATGGGATAAAGGGAGTAGGGTAGGGGGCTGTGCTAAAATCGGCGAATCCGGGCATTGAAGAGCGAGGCATTTACGCGCATGCAGCTACCTCACATAGGACTGGATATTGACGGACCGGTGGCCGTTTTGACGTTGAGGGGAGGGGATGAGTCCAATCGTGTGACGGCGGCGATGGGGGAGGACATGGCGGCGACGGTTGAATGGGTCAGGGACGACGAGAGTGTGCGGGTTGTGGTGGTGACGGGGGAGGGTGCGGTGTTCTCCGGGGGGACAGAGGCGGCGGTGAGGGAGGTCGCGGGCAGGGGTGTTGACAGGGCGCCGGGCGCGGCCCGACATATCGCTCAACTGGCTTTACCGGTGATTGCGGCAGTCAATGGGGATGCGTTGGGGTTGGGGCTGGAGCTGGCGCTGGCCTGTGACCTTAGGGTGGCGAGCGAGGAAGCCGTTTTCGCGATGGACCAGATCAAGTACGGAATGATGTCGTGGGACGGCGGGACGCAGCGTTTGCCGAGGCTGGTGGGTCGGGGGCGGGGGGCGGCGATGGTGCTGACGGGGATGGAAGTTAATGCCGCGAGGGCGCTGGAGATGGGGTTGGTGCATGCGTTGTTTCCGAGGGAGTCGGTGGTGAAGGAAGCCATTGCGCTGGCGCACAAAATTGCGAACCATGCCCCCGTGGCCCTGGAGTATGCCAAGGAGTCGATAAACAAGGGGATGGACATGACGCTGGACCAGGGTCTGAGGCTGGAGCAGGACCTGACCGTGATATTGCAGTCAACAGCAGACCGGGCAGAGGGGATCGGGTCTTTCCTGGAAAAGCGAAAGCCAGAATTCCGCGGCGAATAGGGGCGGTATGGAGACTTTCGAGACGGTAATCTTCGAGATACGGGACTCAGTGGCGTGGGTCACGCTGAACAGGCCCCGGGTGCTGAACGCTTACAACATCCAGATGCGGGACGACCTGTATGAGGCATTGACTGCGGTGTCGTGGGACTCGGATATCAGGGCAGTGGTGATCTCGGGGGCCGGGGACCGGGCCTTCTGCGCAGGCGCGGACCTGACGGAGTTCGGGACTGCGCCATCGCAGAGGATTGCACGACAGGTAAGATGGGAGCGGGACGTGTGGGGCCTGCTTATGGATTTGCCCATCCCAACGATTGCGGCGATGCACGGGTACGTATTCGGGTCGGGCCTGGAGATTGCACTGTGCTGCGATATCAGGATCGCGACACCGAATGCAATCTTAGGGCTACCGGAGACGTCGTTAGGTTTCATACCGGCGGCGGGGGCCACTCAGACTTTTCCGAGGGCGGTCGGGACCGGGCAGGCATTGTGGACGCTGTTGACCGCAGAGCGGATGGACGCTAATCGGGCGCTCTCGATGGGGCTGATCAGCGAGATAGTGCCGGAGGGTGGATTGAAGGCCAGGTGCGGGGCTTTGGCGGAGGGGTTCTTTAGGTCGGGGACGGGTCCCCTGGCGGCGGCGAAGGCTGCGATGCGTCGGGGGCTGGACCTGCCCCTAGAAGAGGGGCTGGGGGTGGAGTCGAGGCTGGCGCAAGAGCTTATCCGGGCCGGCAATAGATAAACGTTGAAGGGCGCGATAGAATAGTGGCCCAAAGCCTAGAAACAGGGGAACGGTGAATGAACACGCCTGAATTTCTTCTTATCTCCAGCTCGATATGTCCCGACCGGGAAGCGATCATATTCGAGGGACATCGGTGGACTTTCTCGGACTTGGCTGAACGGTCGAACCGCCTCGCCAATGCTCTGGCGGGGATGGGGGTGGGGCAGGGAGATAAGGTGGGAATGTTGCAGGTCAACTGCAACGAGTGCATCGAGGTCTATTTTGCCACGGCCAAGCTGGGGGCTACTTACGTACCGCTGAACTTCAGGGCGAAGGCCGACGAGCTGGCTTACATGGTCAACTTCTCGGAGTCGTCGGTGATCTTTATCGGTGGCAGGTACGTGAAGCTGGTGAATTCGTTAAGGGACGAAATGCCGGGGTTGAAGCACGTGGTGTCGGTGGAGGGACCGGTGGAAGGGATGCTGGAATATGAGTCGATAATCGCGGAGTCGGACCCCGAGGAGGTGTTCACGGACATAGACGACAACGACACGTCCATCCTGATGTTCACCGCAGGGACCACGGGTCAGCCGAAGGGCGTGATGCTCACGCACGACAACCTGGCCACCTACGTGCTGAACAACGTGAGCCCTGCAGACCCCGAAATAGAAGAGAAGAACATCCTTACCGTGCCGCTGTACCACATCGCAGGGATGCAGGCGGTGCTGGCGGCGGTGTACGGGGGTCGGACGCTGGTTGTGCAGAGGCAGTTCGAGGCGAGCGACTGGATGAAGCTAGTGGAGACGGAGCGGGTGACCCGAGCGATGATGGTGCCGACGATGCTAAAGGGGCTGATGGAGCACGAGGAGTTTCACGACCGGGACCTGAGCAGCCTTCAGGTCATCACGTACGGGGCGGCCCCGATGCCCGTGGAAGTCATCACCAAGGCGATCGAGGAGCTGCCCGGGACCCGGTTCATCAACGCATTCGGGCAGACGGAGTCGGCGTCCACGATCACGATGCTTACGCCGGAAGACCACGTGATAGAGGGGACACCGGCGGAGAGGGCGCTGAAGCTGAAGAGGCTGGGGTCGATAGGCCGGGCGCTGGGGGACACGGAGGTGAAGATCTTCGACGAGGATGGGAACGAGGCTCCTACTGACGAGGTCGGAGAGATCGTGGCCCGGGGGCCGAGGGTGATGAAGGGCTACTGGAAGGCGGACGAGGCGACGAACACGACCATACGAAACGGGTGGTTGTACACGGGCGACATGGGATACATGGACGAGGCAGGGTACATATTCCTTTCGGGTCGGGCGAAGGACATCATCATCCGGGCCGGAGAGAACATCTCGCCGGAGCAGGTGGAGGCAACGCTGCATTCGCACCCGGCCATCGACGAGGCGGCGGTTATCGGGGTTCCGGACCCGCAGTGGGGCGAGACGGTAAGGGCGATTGTGGCGTTGAAGGACGGGGCGCAGGCCTCTGAAGATGACATAATCGAGCACTGCCGGGGTCAGCTGGCCAGCTTCAAAAAACCGGAGTCGGTGATCTTCGTGGACTCTCTCCCGCGTAACCAGATGGGGAAGGTGCTGAAGAGGGTGCTGCGGGAAGAGTACGGGCAGGCGGACGTTCCGATGATGGGGGCCTAGTCGTCCTGGGTTAGTTCTCGGGCGCGGGCTAAGTCTGCCTTAGCGTTTTCACTTTCGCCGAGCTTGTTGTACAGGCTGGCGCGGTCTTCGTAGGCTTCGGCGTAGTAGGCGTCCAGTTTGATGGCATAGGAGAGGTCTTCCAAGGCCTCGGGGAGGCGGTCCTGGGCGGCGAACAGCAAACCCCTGTGGTGGTATGCCTCGGGGAGACGGCTGTCCTGGAGGATGGCGTTGTCCAGGGACTCGAGGGCGCGGGCGGCGAGACGGGGCCTGGAGCGGGGTGGGGCCGACTCGGACTGTTTGGCGTAGACGATTCCGACGTTCAGGAGGGCGCGGGCGTCTCGGGGGTTGAGCTTTAGAGCCTGCTTGTACTGCTTGAGCGCGGCGGCAAGCTGTCCTTTTCTCAAGTAACAGGTCCCTAGATTGCTGAGCAGGGCGCTGTCTACAGGTCCGAATTTTCGAGCGGAGTTCAGGTCCCGGATGGCGGCGTTGAGGTTGCCGAGCCCGCCGTGGGCGAGGCCCCGGTAGAAATAGGCGTGGGCGTCCTTGGGGTTCTGGGCGAGGGCCTCGTCGAGGTGAACGAGGGCGTCTTCCCATCGGCCTTCCTTGACGGCCTTTTCGCCTTTTCGGGAGCCGACGACCCAGCCGAGGCCGCGCAGTTTGTCGAGGATGCCCATAAGGAGTGTAGTTTAACTGAAGGTGGGGGAGCCCTGTCCCAGGGGAAGGCGGCGACGAGTGGCTCTATGATGGAGTGGTTACGTTGAAGATGCGGGGGGCGATGTGGGCGAGGAGGAGGTCGGTGGACATGATCATTGAGCGACCGGAGGGGTCGATGCGGGGGGAGACCTCGACGAAGTCCATGGCGCCGATGGGGTAGCCAGAGAGAATGCGGAGGATGGTGGCCATGATGTCGGGGGTGATGGCGTCGTTGACGACGGAGCCGGTAGCTGGGAAGAAGCCTGTGTCAATGAAGTCGATGTCGACGGACATGTAGATGAAGTCGCAGCCGGCGGAGGCGCGCTCTCCGGCCTGGCGGGCGACCTCCTCGGGGCCAATGCGGAGGACGTCGGCGGCGGTGAAGATGAGGCCGTTGTTGGAATCGATGGCGCTGACGGGTTCCTCGTCAGACCAGCCCTGGATGCCGATCCAGACCATGTTTGAGGGGCTGACGAGGTCAAGCTCGGAGATGCGTCGGGCGTTGGTGCCGTGGTTGTATTTGCCCCAGACGGGGGTGTCGTCCCGGAAGTCGAGGTGGCCGTCGATGTGGATGTAGCCGATCCTGGGCTTTGGGGAAAGCTCGGTGACGGCACGGGTGTAGCCCAGGCAGGAGGGGTAGCCGACATAATGGTCGCCGCCCAGGCAGACGGAGAAACCCCCGCGTTTTACGACCTCTTCCACGCCTCCGGCAATGCCTTCGGTGGACTTCATCACGTCGGAGGGGTAGACGTTGTAGTCACCGACATCGACGAGGCGGTTCGTCTCCGGGAGGGTGAGTTGGTCGCCGGAGGCGACATCGAGGATGCCGTCGGGGCCCGATTCGCGGATTCGCTGGGCCATGGCGAGGGAGCCGTCCCTGATGCCTCGGGGGCCCATTCGGGTGCCGAAGCGGCTGGTGTGGGTGCTGTCGTGGGGGGCGCCGCCGATGACGACCATGCCGCGTTCGACCTTGTCCAGGGCCACGTAGGGCGAGCCGAGGAAGGTGGAGGCGCCTATATCCACCAATTGGTGTGCTTGTTCACTCACTTGTAGCTCCCGGTGAGCCTGATCTTTTCGTCTATGAAGCGGATGAGCATTTCGACGCCGCAGCGCTGGCCGGTCTTGACGAGGCTCATGGTCTCGATGAGGGGGTTGAGGCCGCAGAGGCTGATGCCGCCGACCGGGCCCCGGGCGAGGAGGGGCATGGCCTCGAAGAGGTCGACGTTGCGGAGGCCATCGAATCGGGGGGTGCCGGTCATGGCGACGTATCCGCCGTCCATAACGTCGATGTCGATGCCTACGAATACGCGGGAGCAGTTGTGAGAGGCGCGTTCAAGGGCCTCGGAGATCACGTTAGAGATGCCACGGGAGCGGACCTGTTCGGCGGTGATGACCGTGGAGGGAAGCCTTTCGGCCATCTGCCACTGTTCCAGGGGTATGTAGCCGTTGGCCCCGATGAATACCATGTTCTCGGGGCGGACGGTCTCGGAGTCGAGCAGGCGTCTAGTGGTGGCGCCGCGCCAGACGTCACCCCAGACCGGGTCCCGGGACCCGAGGTCAAGGCGGCTGGAAAACTGGATGTAGCCCACGGAGCCGCTGTCCGATTCACGCAGGGCTTCCAGGTATCCCTGGACCAAGGGATAGGTGATGAAATGGTCGCCGCCGAGGGCCACGGGGATCGCGTCGCGGGAGGTTATATCTCGGGCAGTAGTTCGGAGGGTGGAGGACATGATATCCCAGTCGACGTGGGAGACGGGAAGGTCTCCGAGGTCACGGACCAAGTTGCGGACGACGTTGGTGTTGGTAGTGAGCCGGGAGTTGATCTCGACGAGGGTAGCATCCGACGCGGTCATCATCTGGAAGTAGGTGGAGGTCTCCCGGTAAGCCTTGGGTGCGACCCGCGGGCCTATCTGGTCGGGGCTAGAGACGTCGTAGGGAACGCCGAAGACGCCGAACATGCCGGGCGTCAGTTCGTCGATGACGCCAGTCGGAGCGCCGATAAAGGTCATCAGGCCACCGGTCTTGGGTATGGGGCCTCTGCGGATGGGCATATCAGATGCCTACTTCCCTGGAACCGCTAACACCGTTGCCGGTTGCAGAGTCGGGCTTTGGATCTCGTTTTCTTGCCCTGCCGCCTATTTTGACGGCTTTGACAAAGGCAGATGTCAGAGAAACTACCAAGGCGTACAGCAAGTCTGTGAAGGACTTAAAGAGCATCACCAGAATAGTTATCAGAAAAGCCACGATAGTAACAGCGAGGGACGCAAACAATAGGTAGTCACCCAAGGTGTAGGGCAGTGAACGATAAACATCCGTTGTACCCGGCACCAATTCAAGCCTGTCAATCCTCAATGCGACAGTTATGGCCAAGATGACGTTTAGGACAACTATGAAACCGAGAACCAGAAATAAGATATTCCAGCTAGCGAACCGGGGTGGGGCCAAATGTGAACTCCTCTTCTGAATGTCCTTTATGTGCCTTTGGACTATCCGCTCTCGGGAGGCCAGGAATTGAAGCGTATTATCAGGTCTTTCGCCAAATTAGCTTGAAGAATTTAAGGGCCATAAGCAGGACGGTGAGGAAGAAAGCCAGCATGGAGATGACGGAGAGGAGCAGCAGGGAAATGCCCACGCTGTCGTGGAGCAGGACGTGGAGAATCCAGAGGACGATGCTGGCAACCAGAAACAGAACCTGGGCTGCGAGCAGCTTGAGCCAGGTGAAACCGCTTAACTTCATATCGTTTCACTGATGTGTTCAATAGACCTCAAAGATTTTGGGGGTGATGAGCTTGATAAGGGCCTCGGCGGCGAAACGAGGTGTACGGCTGCTGGGGTCGAGAGGCGGGGAGGTCTCGACGAGGTCCATGGAGCCGATGGGGAACTGGGACAAGGGCCCGAGGATGCGGAACAGGGTGGAGGCGGTCATTGCGCCCATGGTCACCGAACCTGTACCGTCGGAGAAGCCGGCGTCTATCACGTCGATGTCGAAGCTCATGTAGATGGTGTCGCAGCCTCGCATGGCCAGCTCTCCGGCGCGGTAGCCGACGGTCTCGGGACCCATTTCCTCAACGTCTTCGCTGGTGAAGATGGTGCCTCCGTAGCGCCGGATAAGCTCGACCTGGTCGAGGTAGCAGGGGCCCTGGATGCCGATGAAGACCATGTTTGCGGGCTCCATAGCATCGAGTTCGGAGATGCGCCGGGCGTTGGTGCCGTTCATGTACTTGCCGTAGGGGCCGTAGGAGTCGGCGAAGTCCAGGTGTCCGTCGATGTGGATGTAGCCGACGCGGGCGTTGGGTCTAAGTCGGCCCAGGGCCCGGGTGTATCCCAAGCAGGACGGGTAACCGACGTAATGATCGCCGCCGAGACAGACTGAGAAGCCGCCCCGCATCACCACCTCAGAAACACCTCCGGCGATACCCTCGGTGGCCTTCATCACGTCAGAGGGGTAGGAGTTGAAGTCTCCGACATCGACGAGGGGGAAATCGTCGGGGCGGATGAGGGTGTGACCAGTCGTTACGTCTATGAGGCCCTCGGGGGCGCGGTCGAATTTCTGGGAGACGTTGAGCGAGTGGTGGCGGATGCCCCGGGGGCCGTAGCGTTCGCCGAAGCGGTCCCGGAGGCTGTGGGGTGCGCCGCTTATGACGGTCATGCCGGCCTGCACGTCGGATAGGCCGACGAGGGGGGCACCCATGAAAGTCGGGGCTGAGGTATGTGCGTAGTCCTGCATGGTGTTCGGGGTGCTAAGGGTAGGCGAGGGCCTCCCCGGCGAGGAAACGGATGACTATCCAGGCCCCGAGCCGTTGACCGGTGGCGGAGACCATGTTGATAGTCGGGTTCATGCCGACGAGGTCAAGGGCCCCGGCCTTCTTGCGGCGAAGGATGTCTACAGCTTTCAGTAGCTCTACGTTGGTCATGCCATCGAAGCACGGGTCCGCGGTGGCGGCGACGATGCCCCCATCCATAACGTCAAAGTCGATGCTGACGTAGACGAAGTCACAGCCGTCACCGGCTATGGCCATGGCCTCTTCGACCACAGGCTGGAGGCCCCGTTGCCGGATGTCGGCGAGCGTGAAGACGGAGAGCTCATTTTCTCGGGTGTAGTCCCACTCCTCTCGGCGGACGTAGCCGTTGACGCCCACCCAGACCATGTTCTTCGGGGAGACGGATCCGGAATCCAGGATGCGTCGGGCGGTTGCGCCTCGCCAGACGTCTCCCCAAACGGGATCACTTGTCCCGAGGTCGAGGCGGCTGGAAAGCTGGATATAGCCAACGCTGCCGCCCGAGCGTTTGCGCACGGCGTCGGCGTAGCCGAGGCAGAGGGGATAGGAGATGAAATGGTCGCCGCCGAGAACCACGGGGGTTGCACCCGTGGAGGCCACTTCATAAAGTGAGCGGCGAAGCTCCTTTTCGGTGCGGGGCCAGTCGAGGGGGTAGGCATTGAAATCACCTAGGTCGAGGATCTGGGAGCGTCGGGCGCCACTCATGCGGTCACCTGTAGTGATTTCGACGAGGTCGTTGCGGGAGAAGGCGCCGGCGTAATAAGAAGCGCTGTCTCGAATAGCCCGGCCTCCGAAGCGCGAGCCGATGCGGGAGGTGCAGGAGAGATCGTAGGAGACGCCGCAGATGGCGACCATGCCCTCCCTGAGGTGCTCAATGTCCCCACGGGGCAGGTCCATGAAGGTGGTGATGCCCGGGGTGGATACGGGTGCGGATTGCGTAGTCATCAGGGTGTCGGGGGTCAGGCGCCGAAGGCTCGTGGGGCGATTAGCTCGATGATGCACTGGGCGGCGAGGCGCTCGGAGCGGCCCCGGACGTCGAGGCCCGGGGCTACTTCTACCACGTCCAGGGCGGCGATCTCGGAGGAAGCGGACAGGGCGCGCATGAGGGCCAACAGGTCTCTGGGGACGACGCCACCGACCACTATATCGGCGGTGCCGGAGGCGTAGCCTGAGTCTACGACACCGATGTCCAGGCTGACGTAAATGGCGTTGCAGCCGTCTCCGGCGAGGTCAAGGGCTCGTTGGGCAGCGGTCTCGGGGCCCTGTTCTTTCAGGGAGTCGGCGGTGATTACGGTGACTCCCTGGTCTCGGGCGTGGTCCCATTCGCGGTAGGGTATGTAACCCTGGACGCCGATGCACACGGTGTTCCTGGCCTGGACGTTGCCAGCGTCGAGGATGCGATGGAGGGACGCACCTGTCCAGTCGGGGCCGTGGGAGGAGTCGGGATTGGTGAGGGAAAGCAGGCCGGATATACGGATGAGGCCGACATTTTGTCCTAAGCCTTCGACCAGGCCTCCGACCAGGGGGAAGGTGATGAAGCGATCACCGCCGAGGGCCACGGGGAAACCGCCTGACTTCGAGATTCGCGAAAAGGCATCGGTGCAGGCAGCAATGACGCCCTGTGAGTCCAGGGGAGAAGACTGGAGGTCACCGAGGTCAACGAGGGCATTGGCACTGGGGGTGTTGAGGACCCGGCCGGAGATGACGTCGATGAGGGCGCCCGACTGGGAGGCCTGGAGATCGTAGATGAAGTCGGCGCTGGCTTCCCGGATAGACCTGGGGCCCTGGCGCACGCCCTGTCGGGAGGTGGATGCGCCGTCATAGGGGATGCCTACGACTGCGACCGTACCTCGTTGGATGTCGTCGAAGGCGCCTCTCGGGGCGCGGGCGAAGGAGTTGATGCCGGCGAACGAGGGTAAGAGGTCTCGCTGGTAGGGCACGGGGGCCTCCTTTCAGGGGGATTGGATTATAGCATGGGGGTGGGAAAGGAACCCTCTCCCCTTTATCCCCCTCTCCCTTAGGGCCATTAAGGGAGAGGGGGAGAGAAGAACAGAGGCAGAGGTCGGCGCTTCTGCGCCGACCTCTGCCTCTAGTTCAATACTGGGAAAAAGGGAGGGGTAGAGGTTGTTCGTTGACTGGGGTAGGGGGTTTGCCTACACTACGATAGAATCTTGAAACAGTTTCAACAAAACGCAAGGGTTCTCGGCTAGAGAAAGAGCAGATTTGAAGAGCGATAAATTAAGACGAGAATTCCTGTCTTTCTACGAGTCGAAGGGGCACCTGGTTATACCCAGCTCGTCCCTGATTCCCATCGGGGACCCGACGCTGCTGCTTACGAGCGCGGGGGTGGTGCAGATCAAGCCGTTCTTCACTGGGGAGGCGAAGGCACCCGCGCCCCGGATTGCATCTTGCCAGAAGTGTTTCCGGACGACGGACATAGACTCGGTGGGGGATGCTGACCACCTGACATTCTTCGAAATGCTCGGGAACTTTAGTGTTGCGGACTATTTCAAGAAGGAAGCGATAGAGTGGGCGTGGGAGCTGGTGACGGAGCGGCTGAAGCTGCCGCCGGAGAGGATGTGGGTAAGCGTATTCCTGGACGACGACGAGTCGTACGAGTACTGGCGGGGGCTGGGGGTGCCGGAAGAGCGGATGGTGAGGTACGACGAGAGCGAGAACTGGTGGGGGCCTCCTGGGGACTCGGGACCTTGCGGTCCATGCACGGAGATCTACTACGACTTCGGTGAAGAGTTGTCGTGCGGCAAGCCCGACTGCGGCCCGGCCTGCGACTGCAACCGGTTCACGGAATTCTACAACCTGGTCCTGACGGAGTACTACCAGGACACCGAGGGCAACCGGACGCCCTTGCCCAACGGGAACATCGACACGGGCATGGGGCTAGAACGGACGGCGGCGATCCTGCAAGGCGTGACGAACGTCTATGAGACCGACGGTTTCCAGGCGATCATGGCGAAGGTGTCGGAGGTGACAGGACGGAGGTATGGGGCGGACCGGGATAGGGACGTGGCGATGCGGGTGCTAGCGGAGCACGGTCGGGGGACGACGTTCCTGGTCTGCGATGGAGTGGTGCCGTCCAACGAGGGTCGGGGGTACGTGCTGAGGAGGATATTGCGTCGGGCGGTGACATACGCGAGGAAGCTGGGGGTGCGTCGGCCGGTTCTGGTAACTATAGCGGAGACGGTCATCGATAATATGAAGGAAGCCTACCCGGACCTGGAGCGGAACCGGGAGTTCGTGCTGAAGGTGATCGAGCAGGAAGAGGACCGTTTCCATGACACCCTAGACGCGGGGATGGCTGAACTCAAGGCGATCATGGACGGGCAGTCTCGGGTGGAGGCGGATGGTCACATAACGATAGTCGATGATGAGATCAACCCCAGCACGGTATTCATGTTGTATGACACTTACGGATTTCCTGCCGAGCTTACACAAGAGTTTGCTGCCGAGCGCGGGTTTCGGGTGAACATGGCCGGATTCAACAGGGCGATGGAGGCGCAGAGAGCCAGGAGCAGGGCTGCCAAGGGGTTTGGCAGGGACAAGACGGCGGAAGCCTATGCAGCAGCGGGGGTGTGGACTACCGAGTTCACGGGTTACGAGAACCTGGTCGGGGATTCGGTGGTTGTGGGGCTGTTGAGGGAGGGGGTGTCGGTGCAGGGGGTGGGAGAGGGTGAAGAGGTGGAAGTGGTGACTATGGAGACGCCGTTCTACGCCGAGGGCGGAGGCCAGGTCGGGGACAGGGGAGAGATAACAGGCGTGAGCGGGCGATTCTTGGTTGAAGACACGCAGGCGACTCAGCTTGGGTTTTACGTACACAGGGGGAGGGTAGTGGATGGCGAGATGGGTGTCGGGGACCCGGTGAAGATGGTGGTGGACTCGGGGCACAGGAGGGAGTCGACGCGGAACCACACGGCGACGCACCTGCTGCATGCCGCACTGAGGCAGGTCTTGGGCCAGCATGTCAGACAAGCGGGGTCGCTGGTGGCGCCGGACAGGCTGAGGTTCGACTTCACGCACCCGGTGGGGCTGGGTCGGGGGGACCTGCACGACATCCGAAACCTGGTGAATGACAAGATTCGCTTGGACTTGTCGGTATCCAATGACTCGGCGCCTTATTCGGAGGCGATTAGCAGGGGGGCGCTGGCGTTCTTCGGGGACAAGTACCCGGACGTCGTGAGGCTGGTGTCGATGGGAGATGGGGACGACAGGTTCAGCTTCGAGGTGTGCGGCGGAACGCACGTGGGCCGGACAGGAGAAGTTTGGAACTTCCAGGTTACGGATGAAGGGAGCATAGGGTCGGGGCTGAGGAGGATTGAAGCGGTAACGGGGGCGTCGGTGCAGGCGCTGCTGGCAAAGCGGTACGACCTGGTCGACGAGATATCGGCGCAACTGCAGTCGGCGCCGGATGACATTTCGAAGAAAATAACGTCGCTGATGGAGGAGCTGGACTCACAACGTAGGAGAGCCGATCGGCTGGAGCGGGATGCGGGGCGTCGGGATGCTGAGGACCTGCTGTCGCAGGTACAGGACGTTGATGGGGCCAAAGTAGTCGCGGCTCGGGTGGATGCCCCGAATGTCGAGACGATGCGGGAGATGGGTGACCTGCTGAAGGCAAAGCTAGGGAGCGTGTTCGTTGTATTAGGGTCGGTTATCAATGACCGGCCTGCATTCATCGCCATGTCCACACCTGACCTGGCTGCAAGGGGTTTGCACGCCGGAAATATCGTGAAGCAGGTGGCCAAGGTTGCGGGAGGGGGCGGGGGAGGAAGCGAGGAGATGGCCCAGGCTGGCGGAAAAGACAAGAGCAAGGTGTCGGCGGCGCTGGAGGAGGTGGGGAGATTGGTGAGAGAGGCTGGGGGATAGGCGTTGCGTCTATTGGGGCTGGACGTGGGGGATGTGCGAGTCGGGGTGGCCGTCAGCGACCCGACGGGGATGGTGGTGGAGCCGCGCGAGGCGGTGAGGGCCGAGACCCGGGCGGGAGCCATTGAACAGATAGCTGAGTTGGTGGAACTCGAGGAGATTTGGGAGGTGGTGGTGGGGATGCCGGTTTCACTGGATGGCGGGGTGGGAAGGCAAGGGGAGAAGGCAAAGGTCTTTGCGGAGTTGTTGGCGAAACGGATTTCAATACCGGTGCAGACGTGGGACGAGAGCTATTCGTCGCAGGCGGCGGATGGGATTATGAAGGATTCGGGGGTGAAGAGGGGGCGTAGGAAGGGGAGGCGGGACTCGGTGGCTGCAGCGGTGATCTTGGAAGAGTATCTCAAGGGACGCGTAGGGGCGCCGAACTCCTAACCACCCGCTGATATTCGATGGGCAAGTCTCTGGGAATAATCGGCTACCCGCTGGGTCACTCCATATCTCCGATTTTCCAGCAAGCGGCGCTGGATGCAGAGGGGATAGAAGCCACGTATGACGGTTGGGAGACGGCGCCCGAGGACCTAGAGAGCAGGCTGGAGAGTTTTCGGGCGGAGGGGTTTGTCGGGGCGAGCGTGACCATTCCGCACAAGGAGTCGGTGATGTCTTTCCTGGATGACGTGAGTGAAACGGCCAGATTGATAGGGAGCGTAAACACGATAGTGCGGCAAGATGGCAAACTGACGGGGCACAATACGGATGCACCGGGCTTTTTGAGAGGGCTGCGGGACCAGGGTGAGTTTGAGCCGAGAGGGAAAAGCGTAGTGGTCGTGGGGACGGGAGGGGCGGGTCGGGCGGTGGTATTCGGGCTGGCGGGGGAGGGGGTATCGTCGATGATGCTGGTGAACCGGACGTTGAGTCGGGCGGAGAGGTTGGGGGAGGAGGTGTCACGGGCGTTTCCGAAAGTGAAGGTGTTGGTGGAGGGGGAGATACCCGATGATATGGAATACGACCTGCTGGTTAACGGAACGTCGGTGGGGATGAGGCACACTGCGATGGAGGGTGCCTCGCCCGTGCCCCGGGAACGGATCGTGCGCGGGTCGCTGGTCTACGACCTGATATATAATCCTGAGGAGACGACGCTGCTTAAACAGGCTAAAGAAGTCGGGGCTAGGACACTTGGCGGTCTGCCGATGCTGGTGTTCCAGGGGGCGGAGGCTTTTGAACTGTGGTTTGGGCGTCGGGCCCCGGTGGAGGCGATGTTCAGGGCAGCACGACAAGCGATGGAAAATAGATGAGCAAAATCAGGTTCCTGACCAGCGGAGAGTCCCACGGACAGGGACTCTCAATCATTATTGAGGGAGTACCGGCGGGAATAGCGGTGGACGAGGAGTACATCCGGGTCGACCTGGCGCGCCGTCAAAAGGGGTACGGGCGGGGGGGCCGGATGCAGATAGAGAAGGACCGGGCGCTAATCAAGTCGGGTGTTAGGCATGGGGTTACGCTAGGCAGCCCCATCGGGATGTGGATCCAGAACAGGGACTGGGAGAACTGGCAGGAAGTGATGGCGGTGGAGAAGGTGAACGGGCAAGTGAAGAAGGTAACCAGGCTGAGGCCCGGCCACGCAGACATGCCCGGCATCCTGAAGTACATGCAGGACGACGTACGAAACATCCTGGAGCGAGCCAGTGCGCGGGAGACTGCGGCCCGGGTGGCGGTGGGGGGCGTGTGCAGGAAGCTGCTAAGCGATCTGGGCATTGAGATTCACAGCAACACGCTGTCTATCGGGGGGCATGAGGTCAAGGACCCGATGCCGGAGGACTGGGGCGCAGTGGAGGAGTCGGTGGTGAGGTGTCACGAGCCGGACGTCGAGGCGAAGATGATTGCAGCGATAGATGCGGCCAAGGAGTCGGGAGACACGGTGGGAGGGGTGTTCCAAGTGGTGGCATCGGGGGTACCGATAGGTGTAGGGAGCCACGTGCACTGGGACCGCAAGCTGGATGCGAATCTGGCCCAGGCGATGATGAGCATCAACGCCGTAAAGGGGGTGGAGGTGGGGCCGGGATTCGAGCAGGCGCAGATGCTCGGGTCCCAGGTGCACGATGTAATCGAGCCGTTCGACGGGAGTCGGGGACGCACTTGGAAGCGGATATCGAATCGGGCGGGGGGAATCGAGGGGGGGATGAGCAACGGAGAGGACATCGTGGTCCGGGTGGCGATAAAGCCGATATCGACGCTGGCAAAGCCTCTGCCGTCGGTGGACCTGGCCACGGGAGAGAAGATCCAGGCCCACTACGAGCGGAGCGACGTGTGCCAGGCGCCGCCCGGGGGGATTGTTGGTGAGGCGATGATGGCGATAGTGCTGGCGGATGCGGTGATGGAGAAGTTCGGAGGGGACCACATCGAGGAGACGGTGCGGAACATGAAATCGTACTTGGAGACGGTGGAGGGGCCGGTGGGGGCTGTGATGACACCTCGCGAAGGCTAAAATCCCCTGCGAGGGTTTCCGAAAAGACCTTTTCACCCTCACCCTAACCCTCTCCCATCGAGGGAGAGGGCAGGGATATAGTCGGCAGAGGCGTGTGAATAACCGGCAACATACAAGAATCGGGGACTGGAACGTATACCTAATCGGGTTTTCGGGGAGCGGGAAGTCGGCGATTGGGCGTCGGCTGGCGCGACGATTACGCAGGCCCCACCTGGACATGGACGACGAGATTGCGGCTAGGGCCGGGTCGCCGATACCGGAGATATTCAGGCAGGAAGGGGAGCAGGGATTCAGGGCCCGGGAGAGGGGGCTGATGGAGGAAATAAGCGGAAGGAAAAGGCTGATAGTCTCGACGGGTGGTGGTGTGCCGCTGGACCCCGACAACCGCGCGACGATGGCGAGGAGCGGGGTGGTGGTGTGCCTGGAAGCCAAGCCAGATTTCCTGTTCGGCAGGTTGAAGAGGCACCTGGGAAACGAATCCAAAGGGCAGGTGCGTCCCCTGCTGGAAGGTGATGAGCCCAAAAAGAGGATAGAGGCGCTGAAGGAGTACCGACAGCGGTTTTATGCGACTGCCGACTGGACGGTACACACCGACGATTTGACCTCGGATGAGGTGGTGAGAGAAGTGATCAGGGGGGTGAGGTACGGGCAGCGCAGGTTCGATAGGAAGCGAGCGGCTGCGATGGTCTTCCCGCCGGTCGGGACGAAGGGGCGGGAGGCTGAATCGCCGTACTGCCGGGACATGGGTGCGTCCTTCGTGGTGGAGACGCCCGGGGGCCGGTACCCGGTGTTTGTCGGGTGGGGGAACCTATCGGAGGTGGGGCAGCGGATGCGCAACCTTGGACTCTCGGGAAAGGCGGCGGTGATTGCAGATGCGGGGGTGTTTGACATTCACGGCGAGAAGGCGCTGGCCTCTCTAAGCTCGGTGGGGTTTGAGGCGTCGGCGTACTCTGTGCCGTCGGGAGAGAGGAGCAAGTCGGAGGACGCGCTGACGAAGATATACGATTGGATGGTGGAGCAGAGACTGGAGCGGGGCAGTGCCGTGGTGGCCCTAGGGGGCGGGGTGGCGGGAGACCTGGCGGGCTACGCCGCGGCGACATTCCTGCGGGGAATTCCCCTGGTACACGCGCCGACCAGCCTGCTGGCGATGACGGACTCGGCCATCGGGGGGAAGGTGGCGATAAACCACCCGAAGGCGAAGAACCTGATCGGGGCGTTCTACCAACCGAAGCTGGTTCTTTCGGATGTGGAGACGTTGAGGACGCTCGCGCCCCGGGAATTGGCGTCGGGGTGGGCGGAGACTATCAAGCACGGGATGATCATGGACCCGGACCTGCTGGATGTGCTGGAACGGGACATGGACAGGGTGCTGGACCTTGACCCGGAAATGACGACGGAAATAGTGAAACGGAGCTCGGGGCTGAAAGGGCAGGTTGTAGGTGGAGATGAGAAAGAGGCGGGCTGGCGCATGATTTTGAACTTCGGGCACACGATAGGGCACGCCCTGGAGGCGGCCACGGAATACGGCGAACTCCTGCACGGCGAGGCGGTGTCTATAGGGATGATGGGGGCGGCTCGGTTGAGCCAGAAACATGCGGGGCTGGGAGGAGGTGTGGTGGATCGGTTGTCGGGGGTGCTGAAAGGGTATGGGTTGCCGACCTCGATGCCGGAGCTGGACCCGGACAGGCTGATAGAGGCGATGTTCCTGGACAAGAAAGTCCGGGGCAAGGCGATTCGGTGGGTGCTACTGGAGGAAGTCGGGAGGCCGGTTATCAGGGACGACATCCCGATGGAGTCGGTGAGGGAGGTGTTGGGGGAGTTGGCGGCGGGAGAGAACACTTAGGAGGCGACGCTTAATGTCACTTAGCAGCATACTAAGGGTAAGCAAGGACGAGGTCGTAGCGGAGAATGGAGTGGTGGCGGCAAACCACGGCCTATCTTCTGAGGCCGGGCTGGAGATGCTGAAGGCGGGTGGGAATGCCATCGACGCGGCAGTGGCGACGGGATTCACGGCGTGCGTGGTGGAGCCGATGATGACCAGCATCGGGGGGTGCGGGTTCATGCTGGTCCACCTTGCTGAGCAGGGGAAATCGGTGGTGATTGAGTTCAGTCCCCGGGCCCCGGGGGCGGCGACAGCCGACATGTACCAGGTATCCGACTCTGCAATCATGGATATCGGGCTGCAGAGTGTGACGAATTCGGAGAATATCATCGGGGCGAAGTCGGCCACTGTACCGGGAACGATAGCAGGGTTCTGCATGGCCCACAGCAGGTACGGGTCTCTGCCCCTGGAGCAGGTCCTGGAACCGGCAATCCATTTGGCGGAGCAGGGTTTCGAGGTGGACTGGTACACTGCCGCGTCTATATCCGACGAAATGGAAAGGCTCGTGAGGTATCCGGGTATTTCCGAACTGCTATTGAACAGGGGATTCCCGCCGACTGTCGGGTCACGGCTGGTGCAGAGGGACCTGGGTCAGACGTTGAGGGCGGTGGCGAAGTCGGGGGCCGAGGCGTTCTACAAAGGTGAGATAGCTGAGGCTATTGTGAAGGAGGTACAGTCGGGTGGGGGCGTTTTGTCGATGGAAGACATGGGGAGGTACGAGGCGGAAGAGGTTGAACCGGTTTCCATCACTTACAGGGGACACACGTTGCTCGGTGCGAGGGCTGTGAACGGCGGGACTACCGGCATGGAAACGCTTTCGATATTGAACAACATCGACATCGGGGCGCGGGGGCACAACAGTGTGGAAGCGTTGCACCTGTTCATAGAGGCGACCAGACATGCATTTGCGGACAGGTACAGGTTCCTGGGTGACCCGGAGTTTGTGTCGGTGCCGTTGAAGGGCCTACTTTCCACGGGATACGGGGCTGCACTGGCGGCGGAGATGGACAGGGTGAACGCCCGCCTGGAGCCCGAGGGAGACACTCCGCCGTGGCTTGCCTACGCGGACACAGCCATACATGACCCCTGGGCATTCGATCCGGAGTCAAAGGGCGGGGAGTATGCGATGTCGGGTTCTTCTCCGAAGTCGAGCACGACGCACCTGAGCGTGATCGACAAGGACCAGAACATGGTGTCCTGTACACACACGATGGTGAACAGCTTCGGGTCGATGATCGGGTGTCGGGGTACGGGGGTTATCCTGGCCGATGGGATGTTGTGGTTCAACCCGAGCCCCGGGCGTGCGAATTCGATAGCGGGGTGGAAGAGGCCGCTGGTGAATATGTCGCCTATGCTGGTCTTGAAGGATGGGAAGCCGATGATGACTGTCGGGGCTCCGGGTGGGAGGAAGATTATCAACGCGGTTTCTCAAGTGATTATGAACGTGGTGGACTTCGGGATGAGGATGCAGGATGCGATAGCAGCTCCAAGGATCGATGCCAGCGGCCTGGACACTGCTTATCACGAAGCCATTGACCCGGATACGGTGGAAGCCCTGAAGGCGCGAGGGCACCGGATGGTGATCGGGCCTGAGGACTACGCGAACCATAGCTTTGCGCGGCCCACCGGAGTACTGGTAGACGAGGAGTCAGGGAGGTTGAGGGGAGGGGTGGACCTGCTGCGCCGGGCGGAGGCGAGGGGATACTAGACGGTAGCTACTGTGAGTCTGATATAGTAGCGGGCCGAGGGCCAACAAGAGTCTGAGAGACGGGGAGTCGATATGCGCTTCGACAGCAACATCTACTATCACGAGGTCGAGCAGTACCCGGCCGACAAGCTGACGCAGGAGTGGAAGGAGACCGCGCTTCTTTACGACCAGACCGATTTCACGGGGGTCTGGGTGGGCGAGCACCATTTCTGGTACAGCGGGTGGCCGGTGGCGGCGCCGAACCCGGTGCAGGTATGCACCTTCTTTGCGGGGCTGACGGAGCGGATAAGGGTCGGGCAGACGGCTTGCATACTGCCGGACTGGAACCCGATCAGGCTGGCAGAAGAGCTGGCAATGCTGGACAACATGTGCAAGGGTCGGTTGGACGTGGGAATAGCCCGGGGCACGGACAGTACGGCGAGTATCCAGTTCAACGTCAATGCCAATCGTCGGGACCGGGAGACCAATTACGCCCTGTTCAGCGAGACGCTGGACATTCTTCTAAAGGCGTGGGGGGAGGGCGCATTCAGCCACGAGGGCCGGTTCTACACTTACCCTGTGCCCGGGTGGAAGGAAAAAGACCCGGAGATATACTCCGGGGACCCGACTCACTTTGCGGAGGACGGTGAACTAATAGGTCTTCACGTGATGCCTAAGCCGTACCAGAAGCCCCGGCCGCCGATCTATCAGGCTGCGGACAGCACGAGCTCGTACGCGTTTGCCGGTACTCGGGGGATATGCACTACGACGGTGGGTCGGACGTTCGAGGGGGTGAGAGAGGCGTGGAACGCCTACCAGGATGCTGCGTCAGAGGCTGCAGGCCGCGACATCCAGTTTGCCAGGACGCCGGATGGGCTGAGCCTCAACGTGATGAGGTTGACCCACGTGGCGGAGACACAGGAGCAGGCCGAAAAGGAGGCGAGGGCCGGGGTGAATGCGTTTTTCCGGGCCGCCGTGGGGGTGAACGACAGATGGGGTCGGAAGGGATCGGTGGCGGAGGGCGAGGAACTGTCGGACGACGACCTGAACATGGACTGGTTCGACTTCGCGCAGAAGAAGGAGATTATCTGGGTCGGGTCTCCGGACTATGTGGCTGAGAAGATATCGCACTTGCAGGAAGAGCTAGACTGCCAGCACGTGACGTTGTGGCCGAACCCGGGATTCGTGCCCTTCTCGACGGTCTACCACAGCCTGGAGCTGTTTAACGATCGGGTGATTCCGCAGTTTGCGCGGGCGGGGAGTCGGGCCCCTGTGGCGGCTTCGTAGGGTCTTTCGCCAACAACGCTTGAATACAAGCGCCGTACGCTATTGGAACGTACGGCGCTTCAATTTTGCGGCAGCTTGAACAGTCGTGGGTCTCACTCCGCTCATATCCTTCGACAGAGCTCAGGACATGCTTCGAGTGGCCTCAGCATAAGCGCCCCCTCCCACAGGGAAATATGATGAGCGTCTATGCCTAGAAGTCTGCGGTGAGCAAGCAGGTGCTTGAGATCCCTCGCGGGGCCTCGGGATGAAACAAAGATTTGTGGAGGCGGTTAGCCGCCGGCTACGGCGGGGACGATGCTGACTTCGTCTCCGCTGCTGACGGCGGTGGTGATGCCGTCCTTGAAGCGGATGTCCTCACCGTTGACGTAGACGTTGACGAAGCGGTGGAGTTCCCCGCTGTCGGCGACGAGTCGGGCCTTGATCCCGGGGTGCTGTGCATCGAGCGAGTCGATACACTCCCTGATGTTCGTCCCTTCAACGGTGGCGCTGCTCTCTCCGTTGGTCATGCGACGAAGGGGGGTAGGGATCTTAAGGCTGACGCTCATTTAGGGGACCTCCTGAGTTCTTTTCCGCAAATCCGTATGAAATTAACCTTCTACAATGTCTCCGACAATGGGGTCGACGCGGACGCCTGACTCGGCGACCCAGGCCAGACCGCTGTTTATCTGCTCTTCCTCGCCTTCAAGTTCGAGGATCACCCAGCCTTGGGTGGCAGTGACGTCCGCCCGGCGGATGTTGGTAACGACGTCGAAGTTCTTGCCGAGGCCATAGATGACGGGCTCGGTGACGAGCTCGGTGGGGAAGGTGAATTTGGCTTTCATCTTGACCATCTCCCTGATCCTTCCAAATCCGGCTAGGCGATAGCGGTGGCCCGGATGCCGTTCCCCCGGGCCTCCAGGGCGTCTTCGAAAGAGCTGATGGTAGGCTCAACCATGACAGGGTCCACAATGTCGCTGACGGGCTCCTGGGTCTTGAGACCCGAGCCGGTGATGTAGGCGACGGTGAGGTCGTTGCGCTTGATGACACCGGCCTTGGCGAGCTTCTTGAGTCCGGCGATGGTCACCCCTCCTGCGGTCTCGGCGAAGATGCCTTCGGTACGGCCGAGGAGGGTCATGCCTTCGACAACCTCGGGGTCGGTAGCAGCGACACCGGCGCCGTCGGTCTCCTTGATGGTCTTGAGAGCGTAGTAGCCGTCTGCCGGGTTGCCGATTGCAAGGGACTTAGCGAGGGTGTTAGGCCTGACGGGCTTGATGTCCATGCGACCGTCTTCGTAGGCGGTGATGATGGGAGAGCAGCCTCGGGCCTGGGCAACGGCCATCTTGGTGTGCGGCACGTCGGAGAGGCCAACCTGGGCGAACTCGTTCATACCCTTCCAAATCTTGGTGTAAAGGGATCCCGAGGCAGCGGGCACGACGGCCCAGTCGGGGCAGCGCCAGCCCAGCTGTTCGACGACCTCGAAACCGAGGGTCTTGGAACCCTCCGAGTAATAGGGGCGCATGTTGATGTTGGCGAAGGCCCAGTGGTACTTGTCGGCGAGTTCACTGCAAAGGCGATTGACCTCGTCATAGTTGCCCTTGACCGCCACGAGGGTCGGGCCGTAGACAGCGGCGGAGAGCACCTTGCCTCGCTCCAGGTCGGCGGGGATGAAAACGTAAGCCTTGAGGCCGGCCCGGGCGGCGTGGGCTGCAACGCTGCCCGCGAGGTTGCCGGTGGAGGCGCAGGCGAAGGTGTCGAAGCCGAACTCCCGGGCCTTGGTGGATGCGACCCCGACGACCCTGTCCTTGAAGGAGTGAGATGGGTTGCCGCAATCGTTCTTGATATAAAGGTTGTCGAGGCCCAACTCCCGGCCTAGGTTGTCGGCTTTCAGTAGGGGGGTAAGTCCGGTGCCGAGGTCTACGACATTGCCGTTGACGGGAAGGAGGTCCTTGTAGCGCCACATGGTAAGGGGCCCGGCCTCCACGCTCTCGCGGTTGAGAGTTCGGGCCACGGCGGCGTAGTCGTAGACTACCTCGACGGGGCCGAAGCACCATTCGCACACGTTCATGGGGTCAAGGGGGTATTCCTTGCCACATTCCTTGCAGCGAAGCGCGATGGCGTTAGACATGCTGGCCTACTGGCGGACCTGGTGAGTAAAGGGCGTTAAAAGGAAACGTTTCTCGGATGGTCTCTGAGTTACAGGGTGAAAGCCGCGCTAGATGCTAGCAAGGGGCTGGGGTAGTGTCAAGGAAAAGCGGTCACGGGCAGGCGTGAAGCCTGCCCGTGACGGGTAACTGAGTCCAGGGGTCCGGGGTTAGCCGGCCTTGATCTCGATGGTCTTGGCCTGGGGCTTGACCTCCGGAACCCGGGGCAGGGTAAGGGTGAGGACGCCGTTTTCGAATCGGGCCTCTACGCTGTCATCCTGCAAGTCCTTGGGAAGGGCGAGGCTGCGGTAGAAAGAGCCTGAGTGGCGCTCGCGGATTACGTACCTGTCCTTCTCGGTCTCCTCGACGGAATTGACCTGTCCCTCAATGGTGAGGCGGTTGTCCTCGATGGTAACGTTCACGCCCTCGGGCTTGACGCCCGGGAGAGAGGCCTGGATGACGACCTGCTTTTCATCGGCGGTTACGTCGATGGGCATGGGGTTGTCCCGCCTTAGTTGGGAGGTGTAGCCGTGGAATCCCCAGAAGGGGTCGTCCCAAAAGCGGTCCATGAGCCTTTTCATGCCGTTGAATCCTGCGAACGGGTCTCGCTTCACTATTGCGTTCATATGGTTCCTCCTTGTAACTGGTTCCTGATGCCTGTCCTGTGCCCGGGGCCTAGGGACCCCGGGCCGGGTTTCCTAGAAGTACCTGATGCCGATTCCCGTGACCTGAGCGACGTCCCCGAGAATGCTCATGAGTGTCTGGAGGGGCTGCCGACGAGCGGATGTTCGAGCGGTCCTCTTGATGGCCATGTGGACTCTCCTTTCTACAACAGCGTTGTCAACTATGGTGATAGCATAAGACCTAACAAATGCATTGTCAAGGACATCAGCAATAAGTATGCCAAATACTTCATGTATTAATATAACAATAGCATTGACATATCTGCAGGCAAACACTAACATATAAGCGTCCCAGAAGATCCGAGGGGTAAACTGAATGGCAAAGCGCAGTTACTACGAAATCCTGGGCGTCAAGAAAGATGCCACGCAAGAAGAGCTCCGACGCGCCTTCAGGAAGTTGGCCCGGGAACATCATCCGGACGTGAATCCGGGAGTCGCGGATGCCTCGGAGAAGTTCAAGGAGATAAACGAGGCGTATCAGACGCTTTCGGACCCGGAGGCGCGGAAGGAATATGACGAGGGTGGCCGGGTGTTCCGGGGTGGAGGTTGGAGCGGAGGAGACGGGTTCACGCGGACGTGGTCATTCTCAACCGGAGAGGCCGGGCCGTCGGGGTTCGGGTTTGGAGGGGAGCCGCTGGACGAGATATTGCAAGGGATTCTCGGACGAAGGGGCGGAGGCCCGAGCCCCTTTGCCAGACCCGCGCCCCGGGAGCATACGCTGGACGTCAGCCTGGAGGAGGCATACCGGGGAACGACTCGATTCGTGGAGATGTCAGGGATGGATGGGAGGAAGCGAAGGCTGGAGGTCAAGGTGCCAGCGGGCGTTTGGACGGGTTTTCGGATGTCGGTTGACCCGGACAAGGGTCGGCCCGGGGCAGGACAGGGTGAAATCATTTTCTCGATCAACGTGCTTCCCCACGACAGGTATAGGAGGGTGGGGAATGACATTCACGTGGAGACTCCCGTGTCCCTGTACGATGCCATGCTTGGAGGGGAAGTGAAGGTGCAGACGTTGAAGGGTTCGGTGGCGCTGAAGCTGCCGCAGGGGACGCAGAACGGGCAGAGCTTCCGGCTGAAGGGTCGTGGGATGCCCGCTTACGGGGCGTCGGGGGTGGGGGACGCGTATGCGACGGTGAAGGTGATGCTCCCGACCGACCTCTCACAAAGAGAATCGGAACTCGTTATTGAACTAAAGGAAATGAGAGACCGAAGGGGGTCCAAGTGAACCGATACAGCGAATCGGAGCCGCTTTATGGCATTAGCGTGGCGGCGCGAATGGTGGGTGTACACGTCCAAACATTGCGCTACTACGAGAGAGCCGGACTGATAAAGCCCTCCCGGTCCGGGGGCAATACGCGCTTCTACTCGGACAGGGATGTGGCGCATTTGCAGAGGATAAGGTCCTTGATTGACGACCTGGGGGTGAACCTTGCGGGGGTGGATGTGATTATGAGGATGTCAGAGCGGATGTTGGAGATGCAGAGAGAGTTGACAGCGCTAAAGGAAGAGCTGAACCAGCTGATGTCCGGGTCCCGGGGCACGGGGAACCGGGTGACACGAGTCCAGGATTCAGGGAGTAAGAGATGGTAATGAGACCTGACAGATACACGGAACAGGCCCAGGAGGTCTTGCGGACCTCCCAAGCCTTGGTAAACGAGATGCGCCACACCCAATGGGACGTTGAACACCTGGTGCTAGCCATGCTGGAGCAGGAAGGCGGCCTGGCGCCTGAAATTCTGGAGAAGCTGGGTACTGCCCCTCACGGGGTGGCGAAAAGATTCAGGCAGGAACTGAAAAAAACACCTACGGTCGCCTACGCTGGACAGAATATTTACATAACGCCTCGCATTTCGAAACTGCAGGAACGGGCAGTAGCGGAGATGACTCGTTTGAGGGACGATTTCATTGGAATCGACCACCTACTGGTGGCTGCGGTGGAGGAAAAGGAGGGGGACGCGCCGGTCATCTTCCGGGAGTTTGGCATCGAGAAGGAGAAGGTGTACCAGGCGCTGCAGGAGATCCGGGGCACGAGCAGGGTCGCCGACCCCCGGGCAGAAAGCCGGTACCAGTCCCTACAGAAATACAGCACGGACCTGACGGCGCTGGCCCGGGAGGGTACGCTGGACCCGGTTATCGGGCGGGAGGTGGAGATCAGGAGGGTGATGCAAATCCTGACGCGCCGGACCAAGAACAATCCCGTAGTCATAGGAGAGGCAGGTGTTGGAAAGACGGCCATCGCCGAGGGGCTGGCCCAACTGATAACCGCAGGGGACGTTCCGGAATCGCTGAAGGGACGGCGGGTGATATCGCTGGACATGGGGTCGATGGTGGCGGGGAGCAAGTTTCGCGGGGAGTTCGAAGAGCGGCTGAAAGCGGTAATGGAGGAGATCCGGAAGGCGCGGGGGGAGATCATCCTGTTCATAGACGAGATACACCAGGTGGTCGGGGCAGGGAGTGCAGAGGGGGCCATAGATGCGAGCACGTTGCTGAAGCCGGCGCTGTCCCGGGGTGAACTGCAGTGCATCGGCGCGACGACGATGGATGAGTACCGCAAGAACATCGAGAGGGACGCCGCCCTGGCGAGACGTTTTCAGCCTGTGCTAGTCGAGGAACCGTCAGTTGAAGACACGATTGAGATTCTGAGGGGGTTGAAGCCAAGGTATGAGGCCCATCACAGGATCACCATCGCGGACTCGGCGCTGACGGCGGCGGCGAAGCTGAGCCGTCGGTACATCTCCGATCGGTGCCTGCCGGACAAGGCGATAGATCTGATAGACGAAGCCTCGAGCAAACTGAGAATCGACCTGGAGGGGGCGCCAGAAGAGGTCAAGGAGATGGAAAAGGAAGTGCAGCACCTGTCCGACCGGGAAGAGAGCGCATCCCAGCGAGAAGACTTCCAGAGGGCTGCCGAGATCAAGTCGGAGCGGCTGGTGCTGGAGGAACGCTACCAAAAGGCCCGGAACGAATGGCTCACCAGCGAAAAGCTCGACGGAACGGTAGACGAGGAGGACATTGCGGAAACGGTGGCCCTGATGACCGGTATCCCCGTGTCCCGGATGCTGGAAGGTGAAGCCGAGCGGCTTCTTCACATGGATAAGAGGCTGAAAGAGAGGGTGATCGGCCAGGACGAGGCGATCGAGGCGGTGTCCGAGGCGATCAGGAGGGCGCGGGCAGGACTGAAAGACCCGAAGCGGCCGATAGGGAGTTTCATATTCCTCGGGCCGACGGGAGTGGGGAAGACGGAACTAGCCCGAGCCCTGACGGAGTACCTGTTCGACGATGAAGAAGCGATGGTACGAATCGATATGTCCGAGTACATGGACAAGCACACGGTCTCCCGGATGATCGGTGCGCCGCCGGGATACATCGGGTTCGACGACGGGGGCCAGCTGACGGAAGCAGTACGCAGACGGCCCTACCGGGTGCTGCTGTTCGATGAAATAGAGAAGGCCCACCCGGACGTGTTCAACGTTCTACTGCAGCTGCTGGAGGATGGCAGGTTGACGGACGGCCAGGGGCGTACGGTGAACTTCGCGAACACCGTGGTGATAATGACGAGCAACCTGGGGACGTCCCAATTCCAGGAGGACCCGGTCGGGTTCCTGAGACAGGGCTCCTCCGAGGCAGACGATGCCGACATCAAGCGGAACGTAGAGCGGTCCCTGAGACAGGCCTTCAGGCCAGAGTTCCTGAACCGGATAGACGAGACGGTTATCTTCAAGTCGCTGGGCAGGGAAGAGATGGTCCAGATAGTGGACTTGCTGGTCGCGGAGGTGCAGGAGCGGCTGTCCGACCGGGATATCACGATAGAGTTGACGCAGGAAGCCAAGGAATGGATTGCGGACAAGGGATACGATCCGCAGTTCGGGGCCCGGCCGCTGCGCAGGACGGTGCAAAGATACGTCGAAACACCGCTTGCTCGAAAGGTGCTGACCGGCGAGATCGGGAAGGGCGGCAGCGTCAGGATCGACGAGAGCGACGGTGAGATCGTGTTCGACAGGTCGGCAGTGCAGGCGGAACTTCTGGTATAGGTCTGCAGGGGCGAAAGGCTTGGGGCCCGGCGGATGGGATGTCCGCCGGGCCCTTGATTTGCCTGTGATATCATCGTCGGGCGGAGGGGTGGAGACACAGCTTCCGGAGATAGGAGAAATTCAACGATGACACCAGGCAACGATGCCTCGGGGGTGTACGGCGCTCTCGGGATCAGGACGATCATTAACGCCACCGGCACTACGACCCTCTACGGCGGCACCAAGACGAGGCCCGAGGTTATAGACGAGATGGCGCGGTCGGCGAGGGTGATGGTGAACCTTGACGACCTGAACCGGGCGGCCGGAAAGGTAATAGCTGAAGTTACGGGGGCGGAGGCCGGGCTGGTGACGAACGGAGCGGCAGCGGGCCTTGTATTGCAGGCGGCGGCGTGCCTGGCGGGGTCGGACCCGGTGAAGATGGCCCAACTGCCGGACACGAGCGGTATGAAGAACGAGTTCATCATCCAGAGGTGCCACAGGTTCCCGTACGACCAGGCGTACCGGGTGGCGGGGGCAAAGCTGGTGGAAATCGGGGATGGGCGAAGGTGTGCGCCGTGGCAACTGGAGGCGGCGTTTACGGAGAACACGGCGGCAGTGGCCTATCTTCACGCTAACTTCGTGTCCAAGCGGGCGATACCCCTGGACCAGGTCTGCGAAATAGCCCACGCCCGGGGGGTGCCGGTGATAGTAGACGGGGCGTCGATGTTGCCGCCCCGGGAGAACCTGAGGAAGTACATTGCCGAGGGTGCAGACATGGTGATATTCAGCGGAGGCAAGGGGGTCAAGGGGCCGCAAGGGTCGGGGATACTGGCGGGCCGGGCGGACCTGATAGACGCTGCCTTCGGGCATGCCAGCCCACACCAGTTCATCGGCAGGCCGATGAAGGTGGCCAAGGAAGAGGTGATGGGTCTGCTGGCGGCGCTCCAGATCTTCGTGGAGGAGGATGAAGAGGAGGAGAACGAAAGATACCGGGCGATGATGCAGAGGGTGGTGGACGCGCTGATCGAGGTCCCGGGCCTGCACGTCCAGCTGGAGCACGACGGTTACGACTACACGGTGCCCTCGGCGCGGATCAACTTCACGGAAGACTGGACGGGCCTGAGTCCCAGGGAAGTCTTCGACGATATGGCCTCGGGGCCGGAGCCGATTTACCTCAGCGACCTGGGTGATCCCGACGACCTGACGGTGGTACCGACGAACCTGGACGACGCAGAGGTCGAGAGGGTTATTGCGAAGCTCCGGGATGTGCTGATGGGGGGCCGGGGATAGTCCCCCGCTCGATACTTCGACTACGCTCAGCATGAGCGGCCCCGCCCCGCCTCCGGGAAAGATGATTGAACTCGATTGAAGTTGATTGAGTTTGATTGAAGAATGATTGAACTTGATTGAAGGTAGATTGAACGTTGATTGAACTCGTAGCTGGTTTGATTGAATGACGGCTAAATGGATCACGGGGAATTTCGCGTGGCGCGGAGGACAAGGGAGAGAGGTGGAGTTTTGATTGTTTTGCGATTTCAGGCACGTCTTTGATTGTTTAAGGAACGGGGAGGGAACCCTCACCCCGCATTCCAAACCGGGGAGGGGATACCCCTCGCCCCACAGAAGAACCCTCACCCCCTTGATCCCCCTCTCCCTTAAGGCCCTGTATAGACCGGGGACATAGGTTACACATGTTCGGGGACATGGGTTACACCAATAGGCATGGAAATCCTTATGAGGAGAATGCCCATGCCATGGAAAGTGGAGACCGTCATGTCTCAGCGAAGAGAGTTTGTCAGTCTGGCCCAGTCCGAGGGTGTGAACATGAGTGAACTGTGTCTGCGCATTGGGATCAGCCGCAAGACCGGCTACAAGTGGCTGAGGCGTCATCTGGAGGGCGGAGAGGGGAGTCTGGGTGATCTCCCCAGGCGCCCTCATCATTCCCCCAACCGCACCAGCGCCGAGATGGAACAGCTGGTAGTGGACCTGCGAAGAGAGCTCCCCACCAAGGGAGGACATGTGCTGGCCAAGATGCTCAAGGACAGGGGGCACACCGGCGTCCCCTCCAAGAGCACTATAACGGCCATACTCAAGAGATACGGACTTATAGAGGCGGCGCAGAGCCTCAAGCACAAGGCCTACCGCCGCTTCGAGCACCCTAGACCCAACGACCTCTGGCAGATGGACTTCAAGGGACACATCCCGGTCACCAGGGGTGGCAGATGCCATCCATTGACGGTGCTGGACGACCATTCCCGGTTCTCCCTGGGTGTCAGGGCCTGCGCAGACGAGAGGACTCAGACTGTCCGTGACCATCTCATCTCCATCTTCCGCCTCTATGGCTTGCCCCACACTATCCTGGTTGACAACGGGTCTCCCTGGGGTAAAGACCTCGACCATCCCTTCACACCTCTGACCGTATGGCTGCTCCGGTTGGGAATCAGGGTTATCCACAGCAGGCCCTACCACCCCCAGACCCTCGGCAAGCTTGAACGCTTCCACAGGTCCCTCAAGACTGAACTGCTCCAGGGCATCAGCTACACCGACCTCTCTCAGTGTCAGAGCAGCTTCGACAGCTGGAGAGACTTCTACAACCTCCAGCGTCCTCACCATGCCCTAGACCTTAATACCCCTGCCAGCCGATACACCATCAGCTCTCACCCTTTCCCCGAGACCCTTCCACCCGTCGAGTACGACGCAGACGACCACGTACGTTCTGTCGATGCTAACGGCCGCATCTACTTCTGCGGAAAGACCTTTCGTGTAGGCAAGCCCTTCAGAGGAATGTGCGTGGCCCTGAGACCCGGGGCCAGAGATGGAACCTGGAACGTCTTCTTCTCCATACAACCCATCGCTGCCATAGATCTAGGCCTGTAGAATGTGTTACCTATCTCTCCGAACAACTGTTACCCTTCTCCCCGGTCTATACAGGCCCTTAAGGGAAAGGGGGAAGAAAAAACAGAGGGAAGCGCCTGCGCCATGGCGCAGGCGCTTCCCTCTAGTTTGGTACTGGTGGGGGAGGGAGAGGGGGAAAGAAGGACAGCGCCGACCTCTGCCTCTAGTTCAGTACTGAAAGGAAGGGAGGGAGTAACGGAGGGGAGCCGGGTTGAGTTGCGGAGTTGGGTCTGGTTGTTCAGGAGGGATGGATTCCCGACTCCTCGGGAATGACGGGTGGACAAGCCGGGGATGGCGGTGGGGGAAGGATTTTTGGGGTGTGGGGTTCTGGTCTGGGTTTGCATTTTGTTTGTTGGGTTTTGGGTCGGCGATGGAAGACGCTGGCTGGACTTTGCCCCTGTTCCTATCCAGGCAGCTTGTAGGTGTCCCGGGGTTGGGGAGCACCTGCCGCCGGCAATTGCTATGCATCCACGTACCGGGTACGGGCTTGCACGCCACACAGGCCGCGAGCAATCGCCAAGCTTCCTCGTACTAAGTAAGTACGGGCCGCAGGCCACTTACGCCAGTTGAGTTCAACCGGCCAGGCCCAGCTCCCTGAGGGAGCGGCAGCATTGGGCAGCCGTCGAAACGGCACTGTCTTGCCCTGCCGCCAGAGCGCATCTAGGCGCTCGGCCCGCCTCAAACGACGTCGAAAGGACTCGCAGGGGGGCCAGCCCGACCCTCACATAAGGTAGGGTAGGCCAAGGCCTCGACCCTCATGCACTGGAGGGGGAGGCCGGACGGGAACGGTGTAGACCAGAGCGTCTATCCATCGCCTGGATGGACAGGGAACGGGCACAGGACCCGATGGGGTCGGGTGGGCTTCCCTGGGTTTTTGGTCCCTCCTTCTTCTGTTCCTGAATGGATGTTCGCACGCAGAGTATGATAGTACTGTCGGACAGGTGTGTCAAGAGCAAATGTGCGTCTATTGGGGGAATATCCCCCCGACACCCATGGGAACCCTCACCCCCTTGGTCCCCCTCTCTCTCGAGGGACTCGGGGCAGCCTCTTAGGGCCTATAAGGGAGAGGGGGAGAGAAGAACAGAGGCAGGCGTGGGTGCAACGCACCCACGCCTGCCTCTAGTTCGGTACTTGGGGGAGGGAACCTCGCCCAAGATTCCTAGCGGGGCATCGGAGTGACAGGGGAGAAGGTGGCGGTTAGTGATGGAGGGGCGAGATGGGCTGGCAAGGCGTGGGCGACCAGCCGGTCGCCCCTACGGGGAGGGGACTGGACACCCCGCCCACCACCTCCCTGGATCCCCCTCCGACTCCTCGGGAATGAATAAGGGGAGAGGGGAGGGATTCACGCCATAGGTGCATCTTCGACCCGATCGCGGTCGGGAATGACGGGGGAGAGGGGGGTGAGGGGCTATGCTATAATCGGGGGGACAGGCGGAGACCATTTCCATAGGCGCGATCCTCTTTTCCCGCTTATCAAGCGATGACTTAAACTGTTTTGAGGGAGTGACGGGGTGAGAGATGAACTCAAAATCTTCACCGGCAATGCCCACCCGCAACTAGCCGAGGATATCTGTAAGTACCTCGGCATCAACCTCGGACAGATAGAAGTCTTCGAGTTCAAGAACGAAAACATATTCGTCCGTATCCAGGAGAACATCCGGGAGAGGGACGTTTTCCTGGTCCAGCCCGTAGTATCCCCGGTCAACAACAACCTGATGGAGCTGTTGATCATGATAGATGCGGCGAAACGGGCGTCGGCGGGGCGGATTACGGCGGTGGTGCCGTACTACGGATACGGGCGCACGGACAAGAAAGACCAGCCCCGGGTGCCGATAACAGCCAGGCTCGTTGCCGACCTGATAACGGTGGCGGGCGCCGACCGCCTGCTGACGGTTGATCTGCACGCCGGCCAGATACAGGGGTTCTTCAACATTCCCGTAGATGAGTTGACCGCCCTGCCCATCATTACCGGATATTTCGAGGAGAAGTCCCTGGATGACGTTGTAGTGGTGGCGACGGACGTCGGGATAGCGAAGAAGGCCCGGGACATGGCGGAACGGCTGGATGCGCCGCTAGCGATAATCGAAAAACGAAGGGTCGGGAACGGCAACCCGGCGGAGAGCCTCAACGTCATCGGAGACGTCCGGGGCAAGACGGCGATTACCTTCGATGACGAGATTGACACGGGAGGCTCCCTTGTCTCCGCTATAGATGCGCTGAAGGCCATGGGCGCCGAGGACGTATATTCAAGCTGCACTCACCCGATTTTCTCCGGGAATGCCACGACTGCCCTGGCAGACACCATTGTCAAAGAATTCGTGGTGACCGATACGGTACCCGTGCCCCAGGGCAAAAGGAACGGCAAGGTGACTTGCCTGTCCATGGCGCCGTTGCTGGGAGAGGCGATAAGGCGGATTCACGGTGGGGAGTCGGTGGGGGCCTTGTTCGGGTGAAGGCCGGTAGATGCTTAAATGGTTGTCAAAACTGGCAGGGGACAGCAACGAGGCGGACTTACGAAGATTTCAGCCGGTCGTGGAGGCGATCAACGGGCTTGAGCCCGAGCTAGAGAGTCTGCAGGACCACCAACTGAAGACCAAGACCGAGGAGTTCAGGGCCCGCCTGGGAGAAGGGGAGTCCCTGGACTTTTTGCTTCCCGAGGCCTTTGCGCTGGTAAGGGAAGCGGCTAAGCGAACCCTGGGACAGCGCCACTTCGACGTGCAGCTGATGGGCGGGATGGCGTTGCACGCCGGTAAGATCGCCGAGATGAAGACGGGTGAAGGGAAGACGCTTGTTTCCACCCTGGCGGCGTACCTGAACGCGCTGGAGGGGAGGGGTGTCCACCTGGTCACGGTAAATGACTACCTGGCGCGCCGGGACTGCCAGTGGATGGGCCCGATTTACCACCTCCTGGGCCTGACGGTGTGCTGTCTTCAGCATGAGAATGCCTTCCAGTTTTCGCCGGGGGCGAAGGACGGGACTTACGAGGACCTGGTGTCGGTGGGGAGGCGGGACGCCTACGGCGCAGACATCACGTACGGGACCAACAACGAATTCGGGTTTGACTACCTGCGGGACAACATGGCAGGGGACCTCTCGAGAACAGTGCAGGGGGAGAGGGCTTACGCGATAGTCGACGAGGTGGACAACATCCTGATAGACGAGGCCCGAACGCCTCTTATCATAAGCGGGCAGGCTGACGAGTCCACGAAGCTGTACACGACCTTCGCACAACTTGCGCCGCGGCTGAAGCGGGACTCGGACTATACGGTTGACGAGCAGCACAAGTCGGTGGCCCTCACGCCGGTCGGGTATGCCAAGGTTGAAAGGGCTCTCAACATCGACAACCTGTACGACCCGAAGTACTACGCCCTGACTCACTACCTGGACAATGCACTGAAGGCGCACGTGTTCTTCGTGAGGGACAAGGACTACGTGGTGAGGGACGGGGAGGCGACGATAGTCGATGAGTTTACCGGCAGGATGATGCCGGGGCGGCGTTACTCGGACGGGCTTCACCAGGCGATAGAAGCCAAGGAGAAGCTGGAGATCCGTCGGGAGAGCGTGACCCTGGCCAGCATCACCCTTCAGAACTACTTCCGGCTGTACGAGAAGCTGTCGGGCATGACGGGAACGGCGATCACCGAGGCGGAAGAGTTCTACAAGATATACAAGCTGGACGTGGTGGTGATACCGACCCACATGGAGATGATCAGGGACGACATGGCGGACCTGATCTTCAAGTCGGAGAAGGGGAAGTTCGATGCGCTGGTGTCGGACCTGAAGGAGCTGAATGAGTCGGGGAGGCCGGTGCTGGTCGGTACAACTTCGGTGGAGAAGTCTGAGGGCCTTAGCCAGAAATTGATGCGGTCAGGGATACGGCACGAGGTGCTGAATGCCAAGCACCACGAGCGGGAGGCTGGGATAGTGTCGCAGGCGGGGCGGATCGGGGCGGTGACGGTGGCGACGAATATGGCGGGTCGGGGCACGGACATCATTCTCGGGGGGAATCCGGAGGGCCGGGACGAGGGTGAGTGGGAAGAAGAGCACCAAAAGGTGGTGGAGATGGGCGGGCTGCACATCATCGGGACGGACAGACACGAGTCGCGAAGGATAGACAACCAGCTGAGGGGTCGGGCGGGGAGGCAAGGGGACCCGGGGAGCAGCCGGTTCTACATCTCGGTGGAAGATGAACTGATGCGCCGGTTCGGGGGAGACAAGATAAAGACGGTGATGGGATGGGCGGGGATGGATGAATCGACGCCGATGGAACATTCATGGATCACGAAGTCGGTGGAGAACGCCCAGAAGAAGGTGGAGGGCATCAACTTCGACATCCGCAAACGGCTGGTCGAATACGATGACGTGGCAAACAACCAGAGGGACGTCATATATGAACAGAGGCGGAAAGTGCTGGAGGGAGAGGACGTAAATGAGGTGATCCGGGGGATGGTGGAGGCAGAGATCACGGAGACGGTGTACCGCCACCTGAAGGATGAGCACGGAGACGAATGGGACCTGGACGGCTTGCTGCCGGCGATGGAACTGCTGCTGCCCCTGCCCGCGGATGTCGACACCGAGCAGCTGGGGCAGCTCCACCGGGACGAGGTGTCGGAGTATTTCCTAGAGCATGCGGACAAGCGATACAAGGACATTGCCGATAAGCTGGGAGAGCAGGGGATGCGGGCCCTTGAGCGGCACGTGATGCTCAGGACCATCGACACGCACTGGATGGACCACCTGACGGCGATGGAGAACTCCCGGCAGAGCATTGGGCTGGAGGCATACGGGCAACGAGACCCATTGGTCGCGTACAAGCGTCGCAGCCACCTGATGTTCGAAGAGCTGACTGCCAGGATACGGATGGGAATTGTGCGTACTCTGTTCAGAGTCGACGTCCGGGAGCGGGTGAGGGCGCAGGCTACGGCTGTTCCCGTGACAGCCTCGAATGGTCAAGGTCAGGCGAATGGAGCATCGGCGAACGCCCCGGGGCCCGGGGGACGGGGGAAGGTGAGGTCAAGGGACAAGGCGAAGGCGGTGGTGGGGAAGGTGGGGAGGAATGCGCCGTGCCCCTGCGGGAGCGGGCAGAAGTATAAGCGATGCCATGGGGCCTGAGCGGTATGGACAACGGCCAGATAGCAGCAATCTTCAACAACATCGGCGACCTTCTTGATTTGAAGGGCGAGGTGGTATTCAAGACTCGCGCCTACAAGAAGGCGGCAAGGGCCATTGAACACCACCCGACGGAGCTTTCGCAGATCTATCGGGAGGAGGGGGAGGAGGGGCTGAGCAAGGTCCCGAGTGTCGGGTCGGCGATTAACAAGAAAGTCCAGGAGCTGCTTTCGACGGGGAAGCTGGAGTACTACGAGAATCTGAAGGGCGAGTTCCCGGAGGGTGTGGTGGAGTTGAAGGACGTTCCGGGGGTGGGGCCGAAGACGGCATTGAAGATAAGTCGGGACCTGGGGGTGCATGACCTGGAGGGGCTGGAAGCGGCGTTGAAGGAGGGGGCGGTGGCGGCATTACCGGGCCTGGGGGAGAAGGCGGCGGCAAACATATTGCGGCACCTGCAGACGTTGAGGACGAAGGACAGGCGGATCTCGCTGGGTCGGGCGCTTTCGGTGTACGAGGATGTGGCGTCGGCATTGAGAGGCGTTCCTGGTCTGCATAGTCTGGAGGGGGCGGGGAGCTTACGGAGGCGTCGGGAGACGATTGGGGATATAGACCTGATGGGGACGGCGGATGACCCGGAGCCCGTGCTCCGCGCGTTGACGGAGCTTCCGCAAGTTGCAGAGGTGCTGGTGCACGGGCCCAAGAAGGTGAGTGTCCTGCTGGATAGGGGAATCCAGGTCGACCTGCGGATAGTCGAGGAAAAGGTGTACGGGTCTCTGATCCAGTATTTCACGGGGAGCCAGCAGCACAATGTCCTGCTCCGCGAGAGGGCCCGACGCCAGGGCCTGAGCATCAACGAGTATGGAATTACGAACCTGGAGTCGGGGGAGGTGGAGGAGTTTGCGGACGAAGAGTCGCTATATGAACGGCTGGGCTTGCAGTACATCCCGCCGGAGCTGAGGGAAGGTCAGCATGAGATAGAGAGGGCTGCGGAGGGTTCTATTCCGACATTGGTGGAGACTCGCAACATCCGGGGAGACCTGCACGCGCACACCAACGAGAGCGATGGTCGGGACACGCTGATGGAGATGGCGCTGGCGGCACGGGAGGCGGGGCTGGAGTACCTGGCGATCACTGACCACTCCTCGGGGCGGGGGATTGCCAACGGGTTGAGCAACGAGCGTCTGCTGGAGCACATCGCGAATATCAGGGCGTTGAACGAAGATCTGGACGGAATAGAACTGCTGGCAGGTTCGGAGGTGGACATAAGGTCGGACGGTAGCCTTGATTACCCGGACGAACTGCTTGAACAGCTGGACGTGGTCGTAGCGTCGGTGCATTCGGCGATGGGGCAGGAGGAAGATGTGATGACGGAGAGGATTATCAAGGCTATACGGAACCCTAGGGTGCACGTTCTCGGGCATCCGACGTGCCGGTTAATCGGGGAGCGGGAGCCGGTGCAGATGGATGTGGAAGCTATACTCCAGGCGGCCCGGGAGACAGGGACGGTGATGGAGATAGATGCTCAGCCCGGTCGGCTGGACCTGAAGGACAAGCATATTCACAGGGCCAGGGAGCTGGGGGTGGGGCTGGTCATTGACTCGGACTCCCATGCTACGGAGCAGTTCGGTAATCTCGGGCTGGGGGTGTCGATGGCGAGGCGGGGGTGGTGCGAGGCGAAGGACATTCTCAACACGTTACCCCTGGAGGAGTTCAGGGCTGCGCTGAAGGGCGGAAGGGTGGCGAGGGTCGGATGACGACGGTGGAGGACAACGGACGTGTGACTGACGACGACGTGGAGGGCGAGGATGTTGGGTCGGCATTCAGGGGGTCGGGGATGTCAGAGGAGGGGGTGCTGGCGGCGGAGGGGGCCATAGCGCACCTGCGGGAGTCGATAGAAGGGGGGAAGCACTGGTATCCGTCACTGCTGGAGGCAATAGGGATGTGGGCGGCGCCGGAGGAGGTCTATAAGGGCAAGCCGCTGTGCTACCTGATAGCGGGGGAAGCGTTCGACTGGCTACTCCTGGCCCGACGCCTCTGCGACAGTGTGAACGGGCTGATTCCCCAGAGAGAGATGGAGCAGCTGCTGGGAGATGGGAAGCCGCCCATAGAGATCAGTGATGAGGAGTTCAAGAGGCTGGTGGGCGGGCAGAAGCACGGGGCGCTGCTGAACTACTGGTACGGCGTTGAAGTCGAGGGGGCGCTGGTTGAGGCGCTGGGTCAGTCGATCAGGAAGGAGAGGACGGCTGCGGGGCTGGCTTCGAAGAGGGACGTTTCTCAGATAGCCTTTAAGCGGGCTTATGGGAGCAGCAAGGAAGCGTTGTTGGAGGAGTTCGGGAGGGGTCGGGAGGGGGGAGTCGGGGATAAGCTGTCGGGGACGGAGGCCAAAGAGTTCACCTACTGGCTGTTCAAGTACCGGCTGGAAAAACACGACAAGGCGAAGGTGGCTAGTGATACGAAGCGGGGGTTGCAGCACCTGAACAGGAAAGCTTCAAAGAGGACGTCGGTGCAGGCAGCATCGGGAGCCAGACGCTAGCGTCCTCTTCCACTACGGATCTTTTCGGCGTTCTTGAGGGCTTCACGGCGGGATAGGGGGCTGATCCTGTCTTCGTTGCGGGCTATGTAGGCCTCCACGGTGTCGAGGTCCGTCCAGGCGAGGGAGCGGAGGGCCCAACCGATACCCTTGCGGATGAAGAAGTCGGGGTCTGTGAGGTTGGGGTCTATGCAGTCGAAGAGGAGGGGGAGGTCGGTTTGCTCCTTGCGATTTAGCTGGCAGATGATGGAGGAGCGTCGTTTCCACTTGTCGGGGTCACGGCTCCAGGAGCGCATTTGACGGGCCATTTCCTCAGGATATTGCTCCAGGAGCTCACAGAGGCGGTGGGAGGCTATGCCGTCGACGTAGTCCCACCAGGCCCCGGTGACGACCAGTTCTTCCCAGAGAGGGAGGGTGTCTAGGGTGCGGAAGGGAGCGTAGGATTTGGCGCTTGCCAGTTCGAGGGCGGCGTAGCGTTCCTCCCGGTAGGCGGCGTTTCTCCATAAGTCCAAGATGGCATCCTGCCAGACGCCCTTGTCGTCGATGGGATGGTTGCGGAAGAGGTCCTTGCAGAGACGGCGGAGGAGGGGCGTCTGGACGCCGCGGTAGGGCATCTCCGACTTCATGTAGCGCCTCATACCCTCGGCCTTGGAGGGGTCTGCGTTGTTGGCTAGGGCTTGTCGGAGGGCGGTGACTAGGGGGTGGAGAGGGGAGGGTTGGCTATGAGGTTGGTGAGCAGGCAAGTCCTAGATTCCTCGCGGGGCCTCGGAATGACAGAGAAGCGGGTTGGTTGGCGTTAGATCAGGTTGCGGATTCATCGGGCGTGGGCCACCCCTCCGCTCGACTCTTCGGCTGCGCTCAGGGTGAGCGGCCCCACGCCGGAGAGGGAAGGTGGTAAATCGTATATGGATATGTCCTGGCAATTTTGGGAACGGGACGCTAGCTTGCTGAGGGGAGGCCGTACATGCGGCGGGTGTTGTCGGCGAGGATGCCTTTCTTGGCGCTGAAGCTGAGGTCTTCGCGGGTCCAGAACTGCATTACATTGTCGGGGTATTCGTTGTCCCAGTGGGGCCAGTCTGAGGCGTAGAAGAGGGCGTTTTCGCCGAGGATGTCGACGACCTGGGGGACGAGGTCTTCCGAGGGCTCGGCGTGGAAGAAGACGTTGTCTGACTTGATGTACTCGCTGGGAGGGTTCTTGCAGTCAACGGCTTCCCGGTGTCCTCGCTTCTCCCACTCCTCGTCCATCCGGTTCATGAAGAACGGGACCCAGGTGCAGCCCGTTTCCAGGTAGCCGACCCGCAGGTTGGGGAACCTTTCGAAGATGCCTTCGTAGGTCATGTGGACAAGCTGGAGCATGTTGGACATGGGGAAGGAGGCGGTGTGCTTCTGGATGAACTTGTTGAAGCGCATGTATTCGGGGGTGCTGCCGTGGACGGCTACCAGGCAGTCGAGGCCCTGGGCCTCTTCGTAGAAGGGGTCGTACGTCCTGGCCCCCAGACCGCCGAAGCCGTGGGCGGGAACCGTCACCCCGGAGAAGCCGAGCTCGGTTATGGTTCGTTTCATCTCCTTGATAGACGAGTCTACGTCGAGCAAAGGCATGAGGGAGACCGCCCTGAGCCGGGGGCTGACGGAGAGCCATTCGTCGGCGAGGTAGGAGTTGTAGGCGCGACAGAGGGCAGACATGTAGTCGGGGTCGAAGATGTCGCCGTAGCCGAGAAGGTTGGTCGGGAACAGGACGGTCGTGTCCATGTTGCCCCATTCCAGGGCCTCGAGCCAGTCATTGGGGAATGGGTATCCTGCAGGTCCGACGCTGCCCTTGGTGCCTCCCATAGTGGTATCCACGAAGCTCTGCCCACTGAGGCTGCTGGCGTGGCCCACCCGGCCCTGCTTGTCGGGGATGCCCTGCCAGAGGTTGGCGTTGTAGGGCGGGTCCATGTATTCCCGGATACGGGACGTGTCCTCTGCGATGTGGCCATCGGCGTCCATGACCTTAAACGGCAGTTCCATGATCAACCTCCTCCACTTGAATCACCTGAGGCCTATGCGGAGCGATGGAGTATGCAGGGCAAAGCTATTGAATTAGTGAGCGCCGTTGGAGCCGTTGACCCGGACTATGGAGGTGGGCGGCGATTTGTGGAATGAGATAGAGGCGTCCTTCCCGAGCCGGTTCTCGGCTTCGGCTATGGCGTCTTCTACGGTGTGGAAGGGCTCGAAGCCGAGCTGGCGGGCGACGTCGAAGTCGGTGGCGCCGGCGAGGAACATGCCGGAGAGGTGTCGGGAGGGGGCGCCGCGGGTGTTCCACATGAAGAAGGGGTGGGCGCCGTGGAAGCCGTAACCGTAGCGGTACTTGTGGATGAACTCGGGGCGATGGGCGAAGTCGTCTGAGAAGAGGTTCCAGAGCTCGTAGGGGTCAAGGGTCACGGGGAGGAGGCGCTCGTAGAACTCCCGGTAAGAGGGATGGTGGATGTCGTCGAACTGGTTCTTGCAGGGATGGCTGAGGATGATGATGCCGCCGGGCCGGATCAAAGGCTGGTTCTGGAACATGCTGTAGGTGTATTCGAAGCCCTGGTCGGTGACGAGGAGGGGGTTAATGAAGGAGTTGTGGGCATAGCCCGTCTTGCTGGTGACGCCGTAGAGGCCGATGTCGCTCTGGCCGTCGACGTCGAGGACCTGGAGGGAGCTGAGGGCGTCGAGGGTGTAGTTGTGGACGTCGGGGGTGTGGCCGGCGAAAACGGCGGTAACCTCGGCGGGGTCGGTGTTGGTGACGGCAGTCTCGATGCTGAAGATGCGTCGGCCCTTCCTGGCGAGATGGTCTTCGATGATCTTGCCCTGCTCCCAGACGAGCTTGTGGAATGAGGAAATCTTGGGGTCCATGACGGACTTGCCGGAAGCAAAGGGGAAGGGTCGGTGGTGGTGCCTGATGCTGCGGAAGGTCCCGAGTCCCACAGCTACGGACTTCCAGCCGCCGCCGAAGGGGATGTGGGTTACGTTGAGGTAGATGAGGAGGTCGGAGTCGGTGACTGCGCGGTTCACCTCTACTTCGAAGCCGCGGTGGGTCTCGCCGAGGAATACGAGTTCGTCGGGGTTCTCGGCGTCGTGGCAGCGGAGTCGCTGGGCGGGCCAGAGGACGCTGATGCGCTCGCCGACGATGGGCGCGAGCTCGGAGCGGGTCCACTTGCGGTGGAGGGCGTTGGCGCAGAGGAGAAGGATGTCGGATAGCTCGACGCCGGCCTTCTGAAGTTCCTCGAGAAGGACGCTGATAGCGACCTGTCGAAAGTCGACGCCCTTGGTCTGGACGCCGCCGGGGTCGTCGAAGGCTATGGTGACCTTGGCGCCCTTGCCGACGAGCTTGTGAATCGGGTCATGGGCGATGGGGTTGGCGATGGCCTCCCTGATGGCGGCTTCCAGGTCGGGGAGGGGCTTGGCGGAGGAGTTTCCGTTGGCCCTTATGACCCTCGTACGTTCCGGGAGGTCGACGTCGATCCAGTGGTCTCCGTACCAGAGATGTTCCTTGATAGTCGATGGCATTGTCTGGCTCCTTGGGTGGGGTGGGGGGTGTTGGTGAGAGTATACAACACGGGGAGAGGGATGCCCCTCCCGGCCTCCCCGAGACTAATATGAGTCCCGCCCACCCGCCCTATTTTGTTGAAATATCAAAAATGCAACGCATTTTTGATATTTCTTTCCCAAGGGGGAATGGTGGGGTGAGCGGAATGTCCCGACCAAGGGCCGGAAGATTCAGTTGTGAATTATCGGTAAGAGTTGTGGGGGCTCAGCAGGGCTCCTTCACGATTGTCGAATGAGGTACGGATGGAAGGGGATGAGGGGGTTGCCAGCGCTCTCTCTGAGGTCCGGGACATGGAAGGGAAGGGGCGGGACAGGTCATCTGCGGGGTTAGCGCAGGCATCCGCGTCGACGCCGGGCAGGGCGGAGCGGGAAATCATCCGCGGGGTTAGAGCAGGCATCCGCTCGACGCCCGGTAAGGCGGAGCGGGCATTCATCCACGAGTTAACGCAGGCATCCGCGTCGACGCCGGGTAGGGCGGAGCGGGCATACGCGGCCTGGATGGGCCGCGCGTAGGAAGGGACGGGAAGTTTCCGGACCGGGGACTGTGAGAGAGCGCTGGCAACCGGGGACCTTCTGTATGGACTTCGGGGGCTTCCAAGGGACACGGGATTAGGAAAGGGGTGAGGGAGGAGGCGCGTGTCGGCGGCCGGTCGGTCCCATTCCGACCGGCTTAGACGGGGCCATGTAAGGCTTGGGCGACTCATGGGACTCCTTTGTTCCTTTCCTTGCTTAGACCGGATGTACGATGTCCGGGTCTGGATATAGGATAGTATCAATGTTCTAAGTTGTCAAGGCGCGGACCTATCCCCCCTCGCTTATATATCGAGGGCCTCAGCACGAGCGGCCCCGCGGGAATCCATCCCGCGGGGTCGGGAATGACGGACGGGACTAGGAGACGTGCGGCATTACTTCTTCGGCGAAGTATTGGATGGTGTCGTCGACGGAGGGGCCGGGGACCTCGGGGATGTACTGGGGGGCGAGGATGATTTCGTCGAGGCCGTCAACGGTGGATAACTGCTTGATGCAGGCGATGGCGTCTTCTTTGTCGCCGCCGAGGGCAAAGCGGTCGATGTATTTGCCGGGGATGCGGAACTCCTCGGTGACGTAGGAGCGGGAGTGTCGGGAAGGGTTGTAATTGGCCTTCAGCTTGTTTATCAGGGGGAGGTCTTCTTCGTCGAAGAGGTCGGGATTGGACATGTTGATAATGACGCCGACGGGGCCGTTGAGCTTCCAACGGGCGACATCCCGGTTGGGGCCGAGGCTAGTCTGGAGCCAGCAGGATAGGCTGGTATCGCCGGGTCGTTTGCCGACTTCCGCGGCGGCGTCCTTGAAAATCTTGACGCCTTCGGCCATGCTAGCGGGGTCACGTTCTCTGAGGATTATGGCTCCGTCGGCCATGCGGCCTGAGGCCCGGGTGAGTCGGGGGCCGGTGGCTGCGACGTAGATGGGGACGTTGGTCGGCTCATTCAGCCAGCCGAGTTTGGCCTTGCCGCCTTCGTCGAACTCTACCTCGTCGTTCTGGAGCAGACCCTTGACCTGGCCGATGTAGGACTCCAGGCGGGTGATGGAGGTGGGCCGGCGGCCGATGGAGCGGACGCCGCTGTCGCCGGTGCTTATGCCGGCGCGGATGCGGCCCGGGGCGATTTCGTTGAGGGAGGCGAAGGCGCTGGCGGTGACGCTGGCGTGTCGGGTGGAGGGCATGGTGACGCCGACGCCGAGGGTGATGCGGGAGGTGCTGAGGGCACAGGCGGTCATCTCGACGTAGACCTCCCGGCAGATGCGCTGGAGGTCACCGAACCAGACGGCGTCGAAGCCGAGGGACTCGATCATTTTGACGCGCTGGACGATCCGGGGCATGGGCTGGTTGCCGAAGACGCTGACGGCGAATTTCATGGGTCATTCCTCAATGTAGCCTTTTGTCTCATCCTGCCTCCTCCCCCGCTCGTGCTGAGCCTGTCGAAGTGCGAGCGGCCCCACACCTCGGGAGGGGATCACCCTCACCCTAGCCCTCTCCCGTCAAGGGAGAGGGGATGGGACCCCGCCCCGCGCCGCCCCTGGATTCCCGACTGCTCGGGCATGACGGTTTAAGGGTGTTGGCTATTGGGCCAATTCGGCGAGGCGTTGCTGGAGGGTGGACTCTTCTTCCTGCCAGCCGGAGAGCCTGGTGCGTTCTTTTTCGACGACGTTGGGCGGGGCCTTGGATAGAAACTGCTCGTTGGAGAGGCGGGACTCGACCTGGCCGATGCGCTTTCGGAGGTCTATGAGGGTCGACTCGAGGCGCTGACGTTCGCCGGCGAAGTCGAAGAGGCCAGCGAGGGGCAGGAAGACTCGGGTGGCCTTTTCGACGACCATGATGGAGTTTTCGGGTTGTGGGGCATTCGCGGGACGGGCCTCGATGTTGCAGACGGCGAGGTTTTCGAGGAAGGAACGGCCGCCGGGGCCGAGGGTATCGCCGTCCAGCAAGACGGCGGGGACTTTCTTTCCTGCCTCGACCTTGCGCTCGGCGCGGACGTTGCGGACGCCGCGAACGAGGGACATAAGGAGATTGGCCCACTCCTCGGCCTCCGGGTTGATGGCGGAGGGGTCGGGGGTGGGGTAGGGGGCGATCATTATGGAGTCGGGGCGGTCTGGGGAGTCGGGCATACGCTGGACGAGGCTCTGCCAGATTTCCTCGGTGATGAAGGGCATGAAGGGGTGGAGGAGCCGGAGGGAGGACTCCAGGACGTGGGCAAGGACCGGGGCGGGGGAGGTGGAGTCGGAATTGTCTCGGAGGCGGACCTTGGCGATTTCGATATACCAGTCGCAGAACTCGTTCCAGATGAAGTCGTGGACGTACTCCTGGGCATCACCGAGGCGGAAGGAAGTGAGGGCTCGGGTGACGTCTTCGATGGTGCGGTTGAGCCGGCTGAGTATCCAGCGGTCTTCTATGGGGAGGAGGTCGGAGGCTTGCAATGAGGAATATGATGAGGCAAGTCCTAGATTCCTCGTGGGGCCTCGGAATGACATATCAGCTTGGTCGAGGATGGAGATTACGTAGCGGGAGGCGTTCCAGAGCTTGTTGGTGAAGTTGCGGCTGGCGCGGATCTTGGCCTGACTGAGCCGGCTGTCATTGCCGGGGGCGGTGCCGACTGTGAGGGCGAATCGGAGGGCGTCGGCACCGTGTTCGTCGATAATGTCGAGGGGGTTGAGGACGTTGCCCTTGACCTTGCTCATCTTCTCGCCGTGCTCGTCCTGAATGAGGCCGTGGAGATAGACGGTGTGGAAGGGGATGTCGTCCATGTTCTGGATGCCCATCATAATCATGCGCGCGACCCAGAAGAAGAGGATGTCGTAGCCGGTCTCGAGGACTGAGCCAGGGTAGAAGTAGCGGAGGTCTTCGGTGTCGTCGGGCCAGCCGAGGGTGGAGTGGGGCCAGAGGCCGGAGCTGAACCAGGTGTCGAGGACGTCGGGGTCCTGGCGGATGTTGGTGGAGGGGCAGGCTTCACAGGTGGTCGGGTCTTGGAGAGAGACGGTGAGATGGTCGCAGCCGTCGCAGTACCAGACGGGGATGCGGTGGCCCCACCAGAGCTGGCGGCTGATGCACCAGTCCCGGATGTTGTCCATCCAGTTGAGGTAGACCTTGGTGAAGCGGTCGGGAACTATGCGAATACGGCCCTCGGTGACGGCGCGGGCGGCGGCGTCGGCCATGGGGCCGACCTTGACGAACCACTGCTTGCCGGCGAGGGGCTCGACGACGGTGTTGCATCGCTGGCAGTGGCCGACGGAGTGGGTAAGGGGTTCGACCTTTTCGAGGAGGGAGTCGGATTCCAGGTCTTTGAGGATCCGGGTGCGGCACTCGGCGACGGTCATGCCCTGGTACTGGGGGCCTGCGGCGTCGGTCATGGTGGACTGGGGGCCGATGACGGTGATCAGGGGCAAATCGTGGCGCTGGGCGATATCGAAGTCGTTGGGGTCATGGGCTGGGGTGACTTTTACTGCGCCGGTGCCGAACTCGGTATCGACTGCGGAGTCGGCGACAACGGGGATGGGTCGGTTGAGTCGGGGGAGGGTGACGTTCTGGCCGATGAAATCGACGAAGCGTTCATCTTCCGGGTTGACGGCGACGGCGGTGTCGCCGAGGAGGGTCTCGGGGCGGGTGGTGGCGACGGTGAGGTGGCGGGTCGGGTCCAGGGAGTGGGGATAACGGATGTAGTAGAGCTTGCTATCGACTTCCTGGTGGATGACCTCGAGGTCTGAGAGGGCGGTGGAACAGCGGGGGCACCAGTTGATGATGCGCTCGCCTCGATATATAAGGCCCTTGTTGTAGAGGTTGACGAAGGTGGTGCGGACGGCCCGGCTGGGACCCTCGTCGAGAGTGAAACGTTCCCGGGACCAGTCGCAGGAGGCACCGAGTCGCTTGTGCTGCTCGGCGATGGTGCGGCCGTACTGCCGGACCCACTCCCAAACCCTCTCGACGAAGGCGTCGCGGCCGATTTCCTGCCGGGTCTTGCCTTCCTTGACGAGCTGTCGTTCGACGACGACCTGGGTGGCGATGCCTGCGTGGTCGGAGCCCGGGAGCCAGAGGGTGGGGTCGCCCATCATGCGGTGCCAGCGGATGAGGGCATCTTCGGCGGCGGCGGTAAGGGCGTGGCCGAGGTGAAGTTCACCGGTTACGTTGGGCGGGGGCATGATGATGACGAAGGGCTGCTTGCCTTCCTGTATGCGAGGCTTGAAGTAGCCCTTGTCCATCCAGGACTTGTAGATGCGGCCTTCGACCTCTGAGGGGTCGTAGACCTTGGGGATCCGAGCAAGATTTTCAGTGCGCGTTGTCATAGTTAGGGTGTCGGGGGGAGAGGGGACTTTTCGGAACTTGCAAGCACGGTGTGGGTCGATTCTAACTTTGGGGGGAATGGGGAGTCAATTGGGCGGAGTGCTGGTAGGGTGAGCGCCTTCGCCTCTGTGCAGGCGCGGGACAGCAGTCTTACGGAATACCGGGGCGTCCAGGGATAAGCGTGCGGGCACCGTGACTCATGTCATGAAATCTCATGGACCCGGCTGGAGCTTCCTCTATCGTCAGCTTGAGGTTAGTCCTCTCCCACCTCAGAGAAGTTGGTGATGGCAACTTCACCCTCGGGAAACTCGGCAACTACCTTCAGCTTCCCGCCTACTGCCTCAATGTAGGACCGCAAGCTGGATACGTACACATCGGCCCGCTGCTCCAGCTTGGAAACTGCGGGCTGGTTCACATTCAGCATCTTGGCCATGTCTCGCTGGGTTAGCGCCCGCGCCCGGCGAAGCTCGTGCAGCGGCATCTCCGCGAGCAACTCCCTCTTAAGGTCGTCGATGCGCCGCCGGCGCTCCGGTGTGAAATCGCTGGTCAGCTTGCTAAATGGATGGCGTCCACTCATTCGATTAGTTCCTTCTTTCGAAGCCCTTCAGGATGGCATCCGGCATCCAGGCGGCGGGAACAGACTGGACTTAGATCGCATACAGGGTACTTTCAGGGCAAGCACAGGCCAGCAGTCTTGAAAACGGCTAGAGTTCCTTGGGGTGGATGAGAAAGGCGGGCTTAGGAAGGCAGTTCGCACCGTAGGGTCCGGCGGTCGCGGTTGTCGAAGTAGGAGCATTCGGCGAGAAGGTCGCCGTCCTGGGCGCCGGCTTCGGCGATTTCGATGTGCTGTCGGGTGATAGGCTTGTAGGCCAGGGGACCCTTGTCGTACTTTTCCTCAGGGTACTGCAGCATCTTTGCCCGCTGAAGATCGTAGTGCGACTGTGCATCGATGAAGCGCATAACGTAGGCAGCACGCTTGGGAAGAGGGCCATCACCGAGCATTATGCTTCGATGGACGACGTACTTGTTGAATAGTAGAGCGTCGCCGGGCTCGAAATCGTCTTCGACCTGGTGATTCTCCAGTATCTGAAGCATGGTGGGTGAATTGAGAATCCCATTGCGCAGATTAAAGTAATCAAACACGTTTGTCCTGACTCCAGCCCGGGCCTTGGCCTCCATTGTAGAAACTATTGCGGGGTCGATCCGATAGGCGAAATCCCCCGACATAATGTTCTCCGGGACATAGGCCATGCCGCCTCGCTGCCCCTTAGAATCGACAGGATGCAATGGCGCCCACAGGGTGTATGCCGGCTCTTCTGCGAACTGAAAACCGAAACTCTGCATACCAACGTGCCAAGGGAAGCCTTTGCTAACGTTCTTTTCGAGCTCAAAGCAGATTTCGAATGTCAGAAAGAGATCGTGCTCGACCAGACCGGTCAGGCAATGACGGAAATAAGGTCTCGCCATCAAATCGTAGACATCTGATTTTTCAGTCTCGAAATCATACTTCGATCGATTGAACAGTGAGCCGGCCTGGATAATGCTGCTGTCTCCCTTTGCCATTTCGACTTCGACACGATTGAGCAGGAATTCGACCACCTGGGCGTTGAGAAAACCATCGAGCTTGACGAAGCCGTCGCGCTGGAATTGTTCCTTGTGGTCGTCGGTTACGAGGAATTTGTTGTCGAAGGGATGACTGTTCATATCCGGGTCCTCCCAACAGGGTCTTCATGAATGGCCGAGTTAAATAGAATCTTATCACGGGAGGCTATGAACTTAATGCCGGTGCGCGGAAAAAAGAAGATTCTCGATCGAACATGATGAAATCAACAGATGCCTGGGCATTCAATTGGAAACGCCATAGCAGGGCCACAGGATTAAATCCAGCTCGGAGGCATTCCAGGCGGAAGCAATCGGCGGCTCCTAACGGCCCTTGAATTCGGGAGGGCGTTTTTCCAGCCAGGCCCGGACGCCTTCCTGGACATCATCGCTCTGGGCGGCGATGATGCTGATTACGTCTTCGAGTCGGCCCGCCTCCCGGATGCCGTCCAGGAGGCTGCGGTAGGAGACCTCTTTGATGCCCCGGACGGCCAGGGGGCCGTTGCTGTTTATCTTCCGGGCCATCTCTTCCGCCTTCTCCATCAGCTGGTCATGGGGTACAACGTGGTTTACGAATCCCCATTGCTCGGCCTGCTGGGCGGTGACGTGATTGCCGGTGAGAAGGAACTCTAAGGCCCGACCGAAGGACATGTGGGCCCGGGCCCTGACTGTGCCCCACCAGGTGGTGACTATGCCCAACTCTACTTCCGGGAGGCCGAACACGGCTCTCTCGGAGGCGATGCGTATGTCGCAGTCCATGGCGAAGACCACGCCGCCACCCATAACCCAACCGTTGATGGCGGCGATTATGGGCTTCCAGACGCCCAGTTCTTCGGAGGGGCGCAGGGGCCGCGGGTCACCGCCGAAGGGGTTGCCCTTATGGGCGCCGCTATCATGGTGGGACCGCATCTCCTTGAGGTCGGCGCCTGAGCAGAAGGAGCGGTCGCCGGCGCCGGTGAGGATGGCGGCCCAGGCGTCGTCATCGTCTCGAAATCGCGTCCATACCTCGTTCCACATCCGAGACATCTCGTTGTTGATCGCATTGAGAGAACGCGGCCTGTTCAGGGTCACGTAGGCGATCTTGTCCTTTACCTCGTATTCGATGACCGCCATGTTTTCCTCCTAGGGATAGTAGAGATTGTCGGCCGCCTTCTGGAGGTCGGCCCTGAAGTCGGGGTGGGCGACGGATATAAGTTCTTGGGCCCTCTCTCGGATGGTCTTGCCGAGGAGCTGGGCCACTCCGTACTCAGTGACTATGGTGTCGGCGAAGGAACGGGGGACGGTTATCACGGCGCCCTCCGGGTGCTGGGGGACGATGCGGGACACCTTGCCTCCGGCCGCTGTGGAACGCAGGAGGGTGATGGCCCTGCCGCCCTTGGAAATTACGGCGCCCATGTGAAGCTCGGGCTGGCCTCCGGTCCCTGTCCACTGCCGGCCTCCAATGCTCTCCGAGTTGATCTGCCCCGAGAAATCAATGGAGATAGCGTTGTTCATTGCGATGTAGTTGTCGTGGGAAGAGACCGTGTTGATGTTGACAACGTATTCGGCGTCCCGAAGCTCGATGCGAGGGTTGTTGTGGGCTAAAGGCACTTCCTCGGGGGCGCACCCGGTCAAGGCGGTGAACACGGCCTTGCGGGGGTGGATGTTCTTGCGTTCGCTGTTGATGACGCCTCTTTCGATGAGCTCGACGATGCCGGGGGCGGTCATCTCCGAGTGCCAGCCCAGGTCACGCTTCTGGTCGAATGTGCCCAGTCGGGGCAAGTGGGCGCTGGGGGTGCCCACGCCTATCTGGATGGTGTCCCCATCCCTGACCAATTCGGCTACATTCTCCGATATCTGCCTGTCTTCCTCGCCGGGTTGCGAAGCCTTCAGAAAGAGCCTGACAAACTCCCTTATTTCTTTCACCGTACTGCCGCAAAGGCGCGGCAGGTTATCGTACCTGGCGTTCCCGCTCATCTGACCCAGGAGCGGCTCCAGCTCCTTGCGCACCATCGGGTCCTCCACGTTGGAGACCATCTCTTCCGACTCTTCCAGGGTCAGTTCGGGAGGAATGAACTCGGCGAAGCGGTCGATTTCGGAGACGTGTATTTTGTTGTCGCCGTAGGTGCGGATAAGGGAATCATCGACCTGGACGAGGACTAGCCGGGCGAGTTTGGCGAAGCTCCGCTTGTTCCACAGGGACTTGCCGAAGCTGCAGTACCCTTCATCGTCAGGGGGCGAGCACGACACCAGGGTCACGTCCAGCCTGGGGCCTCGATTGGGTTCCTTGTAGGGCTGGAGGTCGGTGGTGAAGATGACGGGAGCAAAATCAATACGGTGTTCGTAGTAGGCCGGCCGGACAATAGGGCCGAGGAACATGGAGGGACTGTATCTAAATGAACCCTCGAAGTCGGGGGTAAGCCAGCCGGGGTCGTAGTGGGGGGCGACATCGAAGATCCGTATATCATTAAGCCGCGCATGGTTTGCGACCATGGCGTCCATCAGGGCCGAGGGCTTGGGATCGAGGCTGATGGCGATGTTGTCGCCGGGGCCGATCAGGGCCACGGCTTCGTCGGGGGACACCGTGTTCTTCCTGTAGTGCTCTTTCCAGTCCATCATGGAATTTTCTTCGTGGGGGTGGAGCCAGGGGGAGTCTAAGGTTGGTGACGAGAGCGGGTCAAGAAGTCGGGTGGCGGGGTCTTGACAGTAGTCTAGGACAAATGAGAGATAGAACGCACCCCTGAGGGGAGCCTAATGCCTACGTATAAGCGGCTCATTATTGCCTGGCTTTTCGTTCCGATGCACCGGTTGTTGTTCCGTATCTCGGGCGGGAGGCTTTTGGGTAGACTGGAGGGGTCGGGGGTCCTGATCCTGGTGACTATGGGTCGGAAGAGCGGTAAGCGGGTCTCATCTCCTCTGCTGTATTTTCAATTCGAAGAGGGCGGGGAGTTGATTGTGGTCGCTTCCAACTACGGTCAGGGACATCATCCCGAATGGTATCTGAACATTGCCACTGACCCGAGGGTCTACGTGGAAACGCCGGGGGGAAGTTTTGCAGCGGAGGCCCGAATAATGCGCGGCCAAGAACGGGCCGAACTGTACGACAAGGTTGCGGCGAAAAACCCACGGTTCGCCAGATACCGTGACTATACCGACCGGGAGATCCCGGTGGTCGCGCTGTGCCGGAATTGACGGATCTGTTCGCTGCTGCAGCGACCTCGGTGGGGAACTGGCGGAGTCGGCGTGAGTGCAATAAACTAATTGCACTATTTCTCACAAACATAATCAGGAGACTTGATTGGCTAAATTGGCAAAGCTCATACGGCGTGGAGGTTGGGCGGGACTTCTTTCGCTACTGCTGGCAATGACCCTGGTGTTGGTCGCATGTTCAGACTCGGGGGTGGGGGAGAAGGATGTTGCGGAGCCTACCCCGACGGTGGACGCTACAGAGAGCACACCGGAGCCGACGGCTGAACCCACCTCAGTCCCGACGCCTGCCCCCACGGCAGTTCCGACTCCCACCCAGGCTGCGGCGGAGCAGCCCACTCCCGCGCCGGACCCTGAGCCGACTTCAACGCCGGAGGCCATGCCGGGGTCGTACCCATTGCAGATTACGGACATGATAGGCAGGCCGATAGAGATCGCAGCCAAGCCCGTGCGAATAGTGAGCGTCAGCCCGACAGCGACAGAGATGCTTTACGTTGCCGGAGGGACGGCGGTGGCCCGGGACACGAGTTCCAGGTTTCCCGACGAGGTTGTCGGACTTCCTCATGTGGGTGGAGCATACTCCCCAAACTTTGAGGCGATAGCTGCCCAACGTCCCGACCTGATAATAATCGAAGCGCTTAGCCAGGGTCGGTTCTTGGGTCCTCTGTCGCAGCTTGGGGCGCCGGTAGTGGCTGTAAGGGCGGCATCGCTGGAGGACATAACGACAGGGGTCATACTCCTGGGGCAGATTGTCGGGAACGACGAAGAGGCCGAGCAGGCGGCTGGGGAGATTGCAGCGAGAGTGGCGTCGGCGGTTGAGGGTGCTGAGATAGGGAGGAGTGCGGTAGTGCTGATCTCGGATGCGGACCGTAACCTGTATGTTGCGAAACCGGAGTCGTACCCCGGGGCTATTACTGCGTTGCTGCAGCTGTCGAACCCGGCGGCGGACATACCCGACAGCGGGACATTCCCGGGGTTTGCGCAGGTGTCTGTGGAGCAGCTTTTGACCATGGACCCGGACTTCCTGTTTACGATCACACCTGCGCCGGAACCTGCGCCGCGGCTCTCTACGATGCTGCCCCGGATACCTGGCTTCACGAGCCTGCGTGCAGTGACAATGGGACAGCTGCATGAACTGGATGTCGTGATCTTCCTGCGGAACCAGGGGCCTCGGATAGTGGAGGCTGTGGAGGAGATGGCAGAAATCGTAGGAAGCGCCCAATAGTTGAGACATCCGGTTCTTGTACTGGTCGGTCTCGGGGTTGCCCTGCTTGCGGGATGCGTCGTCGGGATAGCATTCGGCACTGCTGAACTCAGAATATCCGAGGTCTTTCGGGCCCTCTTTTCTGATAGCGGAGACCCGACTGCGGATGTCGTAGTACGGTCGATACGTCTGCCGAGGGTGGCGGCGGCGCTGGTGGCAGGGGCGTGCTTTGGGGTGTCGGGGGCGCTGATCCAGAGCGCCACCCGGAACCCGTTGGGAGACCCGCAGCTGTTCGGGCTGGGGGGTGGGGCTTCGATAGTGCAGGCCCTGGCGTTGGCGGGAGTGTTTGGTGTCGGGCCCTGGGGGCTGACCTCTATTTCAGTGGCCGCCGCTACTGCGGGCGCCATCCTGATATTCCTGCTGGCTTCCCGGGAGACCCTGACGCCCGCCCGCCTTGCCTTGATCGGCGTGTCCATCGGGGCGCTGACCCTTGCGATTGCCGCCGCAATCCTGACCCATTCACGGGTATTCAGCTTACAGGCTCTGGCACTGTTCAGCGGCAGCATGGCGAATCGGGGGTGGGGAGACGTAGCGCCGGCGCTTCCCTTCCTTGCCCTTGGGCTTGGACTGGCGGTGCTGGCGGCGGGGCGGCTGAACCTGCTGGTGCTCGGGGACCGGCTGGCGTGGCAACTAGGGGCCAACCCGGGGCACACCCGGCTGACGGCCCTCGTAGCAGCGGGGGTTGTGGCGGGAGCCGGGGTCAGTCTGGCGGGGGTGGTCGGGTTTGTGGGCCTGTTCACTCCTCACGTGGTGAGACTGCTGGTGGGCAACGACGCCCGTACGGTTACGGCAATTTCGGTGCCGGCCGGGGCACTGGTGGTCCTGTACGCTGACCAGATAGCGAGGTTGGCGCTGATGCCCGCAGAGGTCCCGGTTGGGCTGGTAACCACAGTTCTAGGAGCGCCGCTGATGATTTGGGTGGCGAGGAGGCTGCCGTGAGTCGGGGGAGGGATGGCAGCTTGAAGTTCAGGATAGAGCTGGAGGACGTCCGTTTCTCATACGGCGAAAGGGCGGCTTTGAAGGGCGTTTCGGCGTCCGTGGGAGCAGGAGAATTCGTCTGCCTCTTAGGGCCGAACGGCGCCGGCAAGTCGACGCTGGCACGGCTGATTGCGGGTGAGTTGTCGCCGACGGAGGGTCGGGTCTATGCGGGCTCAGGGGTTGATGGGGGTGGGGAAGGCGAGTTGAGAAGACACATCGCATACCTTCCGCAGGACCTACAGGACCCGCCCTTCGTGAGCGCCAAGGAACTGGTGAGCCTGGGTCGGTTCAGGCCGGAGCGCAGTCTCGGGTGGAGGGTGAGCGCGGAGGACAAGGAGATCGTGCAGGAGTGCCTCGCGCGATGTCTGGCGGACTCGTTTGCGGACCGTCCCTTCGACCAACTGTCTGGAGGGGAAAAGCAGCGGGTCTGGCTATCGTTCTGTCTTGCCCAGCAACGGGAATTCTTGATTCTCGACGAGTCCCTGCAAAAGGTCGATTATTCCAAGAAAAGCATCTTCTTTCGGATGCTGGCCGACCTCGCCTCGGACGGCAAGGGCGTGATTCTGATCACCCACGACCTGCAGATGGCGGAACGGTACGGCCAGAGAATGCTGGCGCTGAGGAACGGGGAGCTGGCCTACGACGGGCCTCCGGGCGAGGAGATTTACTCGCTGATGGAAGACTAGCCGCTAGCTGATTTGACGGGCGGGCCGTGTCGACGCAGCGTGCAGTCCCCTCCGGCAGGGGACCAGGTGGGCGATGTTACAATGACGGGCAAGGGGACTTGTATAAATGAGAAAGCTGAAATTCGGGGCGTGTATATTTGCACAGAAGCCGCTGCCGGAGGTAGTGAAATCGGCGCAACTGGCGGAGCGCCTGGGATTTGACAGCTTCTGGATAGCCGATTCTCAGCTTCTTTGCCGTGAGTTATATGTGACTCTCACCGCCTGCGCCCTGGGCACGAGCACGATAAAGCTCGGGGCGGGGGTAACGGCACCCTATACACGGCACGTGAGCGTCACGGCGGGGGCATTCGCCTCTCTCAACGAGCTGGCGCCGGGTCGGGTGATCCTGGGGGTGAGCACTGGGAACAGCCTGGTCAGGACCATAGGGCGGAGGCCGGCGCGGATCGCTGAACTGGAGGAATATGTCGAGAAGCTGACGGAATTGCTGAACAACCGGGACACGGAGTTCGACGGTGGGGTGAAGGGTGGCATCTCGTGGCTGGAAGAGCCCACAGGCATCCCCATCTATGTCGCGGCCACGGGCCCGAAGATGATAAAGGCGGCAACGAGGGCCAGTTCCAACGTGATATTGATGGCGGGGTCGGGGCCGAGGTTCGTGCAGGAGGGGATGGACAAGGCCATTGCGGGGCTGGGGGAGGCGGGGCGGGAGGTGTCGGGGGCGGACGTGATCATGTGGGTGCCCTTCGCCATAGCAAGGGAAGCCGAGGTAGCGAAAGAGCATGTTTCCAAGCACGTGGCGGGTCTGTTATCGCGTGTAAATGCGGGACTTTTTGATGAAGAGGACCAAGAAGCGATTGAGAGGATAAGGAAGGGTTTCTCGCCGTATCCGCACGATCCCAATGCGCCGAAGAACGCGGGTGGGGTGCCGGACAAATTCATAGAGCAGTTGGCCCTTGCAGGGACACCCGAAGAGGTGAGGGAGCAGGTGGAGAGGATGGCGGAGGTGTCTGGGTTCGATACGATTGTGCTCAATACTCAAGCAAGCGCAGACCTTGATGAGTCTTTGAGGTTGTTCGCAGAGGGCGTAATCGCACCCTTGGGTTAATTGCAGCCTGTACGGAGAGAGAATGGCTGAAAAAGTGTTGGTGACGGGTGGGGCGGGGTTCATTGGGTCGCATGTTGTAGATGCGATGGTGGGGGAGGGGTATGAAGTTGTAGTCGTGGACAACCTGGAGTCGGGGGGGAGAGAAAACTTAAACTCAGACGTTGAGGTGCTGGAGACCGATCTCCGGGACCCGGCGCTGTCACAGGTATTCCAGGAACACAGACCACGGTATGTGTGTCACCTTGCGGCGCAGGCGAGCATTACGAAGTCGATTCGCGGGCCCCTGGTGGATGCGGACGCCAACATCATCGGGTCTCTGAATGTGCTTGAAGAGTGCCGTAAGAATGAGGTGGAGAAGATCCTATTCTCGTCGAGCGGAGGGGCAATGTATGGTGAACCCGTCACCCTGCCGTGTGACGAGGAACATCCGGTTCGGCCTCTCTCTCCGTACGGTGCAGCAAAGGCGGCGTTGGAGCTTTATCTGCCCATTTATCGGAGCCTGTACGGCTTGAAATACAGCGCGTTGAGGTATGCCAACGTATACGGGCCCCGACAGAGCCCGTTAGGAGAGGCGGGAGTCGTAGCCATATTTGCAGGTCGGATGCTGGATGGCGAGCCGGTGTTCATCAACGGGTCAGGGGAGCAGCAGCGAGACTTCGTGTACGTGGAAGACATCGCCCGTGCCAACGTTGCGGCCCTGGCTGCCGGAGACGATGAGGCATTCAACCTGGGGTCGGGGGTGGGGACTTCGGTCAACGAGATATTCAGTCGACTAAGCAGGTTGACAGGCTACGGCCTTGAGCCGGGACACAGGCCGCAACCCGATGGAGAAGTGTTCAAAATAGTCCTCAATGCGGAGAAAGCGCGAAATGTGCTGGGATGGGAGCCTCGGGTGTGTTTGCAAGAGGGATTGAGCAGGACAGTAGAGTCGTTGCAGGACAGCCCGCAGAAGGTGAAGAGTTGAGCATCAGGTACAGGTATTCCAAGTGGGACGGGACGCAGGAGCCGTTCAGGGCGTCGGCGGAAGAACTGCTGGACGAGTTGACCAAGGACATTCTCGCCTACGGAGACCTGCAGTCGGCGATGCAGCGGCTGGTGGAGAGGGGTATGCAGACTCGGCAGGGGATGCGGATGCAGGGGTTGCGGGACCTGATTGATCAACTCCGTAGTGAGAAAGAAAAGCAACTCAAGCAGTATGACCTCGAGTCGATGATGGACGATCTGAAGGAGACGCTTGAGAGGATCGTCGGGATGGAGAGGGAGGAGCTTGAGAAGCGGCTGGATGAGGCCCGGGGGTCGGGGGAGGATGAGGAGCCCGGGCATGAGATGAGGGAGATGCTAGAGAGGATGGTCCAGAAAAAGATGGACCAGCTGGACAACCTGCCGGAGAGCGTGGGCGGGACGTTCAAGGAGCTGATGGACTACGAGTTCTTCGATGAGGAGGCCCGGGAGGAATTCCAAAAGCTACTGGACATGCTCAGGCAGAAGATGCTCGACCCCTACGCCCGGGACCTAGCGGAGCGGATGCAGAACATGGGCCCCGGAGAGATGAATGCGATAAAGCAGATGCTCTCCGATTTGAACGAAATGCTGGAACGGCAAAGGATGGGGCTCGACCCCGGCTATGACGAATTCAAGCAGAGGTATAGGGGGGCATTCCCTGACATGCCCGATACCCTGGAGGAGTTCGTCGAGGACCTACAGAGACGGATATCGCAGATGCGGTCCTTGATGAACAGCCTATCGGACGAGGCGCGGGAGTCTCTGGAGCAGATGATGCAATCCCAGATGACGGACCCCGAGCTGGCTGACTTAATGGCCAGCCTCGCCGAGAACCTGGAGGCCCTCCACCCGACGCGGCGCCGGATGAGCGGCTACCCGTTCGAGGGGGAGGAGGAGTTGAGCTGGGATGAAGCGATGCAGCTGATGTCGAGAATGCAGGACATGGAGGAGCTGGAGGCGCAGATACGTCGGGCGCAGGCGAGTCGAGGGCTGGAGGGGATAGACATGGAGAAGCTGCGGGAGGTGCTGGGTGAGGAAGCGGAAGAGGACGTGGAGGCGCTCAGACAACTTGTCCGGGAGATGGAGGAAGCGGGATACCTGCGCTTCAAGGACGGGCGCATGGAACTTACGCCCAAGGGCCACCGGCGGATAGGACAGAAGGCGCTGAGGGACATATTTGGGCACATGAAAAAGGACCGTCGGGCGGCACACGAAGTGAGAAGGACGGGGATAGGGGTGGAGGACGTGCAGGAGAGCAAGCGCTACGAGTTTGGAGACCCGTTCCGTTTGAATATCCCCAGGACGGTGCTGAATGCCGTTGAGAGATCGGGGGCGGGGACGCCGGTGCGGATGATTCCCGATGACCTGGAGATCTACAAGCCCGAACACCAGACCCGGAGCGCGACCGTGCTACTGCTGGACCAGAGCCGGTCGATGGACATGAGCGGGGACTTCTTCGGGGCCAAGAAGGTAGCCCTGGCGCTACACAGCCTGATCTCAGGACAGTTCCCCAAGGACGACCTTCACATAATCGGGTTTTCGCTGATGGCGGAGGAGATCAAGGCTCGGGACCTGCCGGAGGCGGGCGCCAGCGACAGTGCGCCGGGCACGAACATGCATCATGCGCTGCAATTGGCCCGGGAGTACCTGGCCAAGCGCAAGTGCGAGAACAAGCAGATCATCATGATCACGGATGGGGAGCCGACGGCCCACATGGAGCAGGACTACCCCTATTTCGCCTGGCCCCCAAGCATGGCTACGGTGCAGGCTACGCTCCAGGAAGTGAAGCGCTGCACCAAGGACGGGATAATCATCAACGTATTCATGCTGGACACGAGCTATTATCTAATCGATTTCATGGAGCACGTGACGAAGATAAATCGGGGTCGGGCGTTCTTCACGACGGCGGACCGGTTGGGCGAGTACATCCTGGTTGACTACATCAACCACAAGAGGACGCGGATCAGGCCGTAAGGGGGAGGGGGCAGGAGAAGGACGGCTTTCGGGTTCCTTGAAGGAAAACTCACCGAAACAGACACTTCAACTGAATCACCTGCTATCCCTGTCCTCTCTGATCATTTGAGTTGCTTCACTAACTGGGCGAATGTTCAAGCGCCTGATCTTTTGGTAAGCCTCTTCAATCGTTAGCTGTCTGGGTGTCACCGTCTCCTCCAGAATTGAAAGCAATTCGCCTTGAAGAGAAAGGTGATTGCGCTTTGCCCTTTCTCTCAGCTTTTCTACCCATTCGTCGGGAACGTTTCGGAGGGAGAGATTTACAGCCATAACGACTCCATAGTGCACTTACTGTTGCTTTAACGTAACTAGCACTGTGCATCAAATGAAAGGGCCCGCCATTTGGCGGGCCCCAATTTGCTTCTGTCGAATGTAGGTCGGGGGTTAGCCGCCCCGGCCGCAGGCGCAGTTGCCGCCACAACCTCCGCCACCGCCACCCTGGAAGTTGGGGTTGTTGACGGTGAAGCCCGACCGTTCGAGGGTCTCGATGTAGTCGATTTGCGAACCCTCAAGCATCGGGGCGCTTTCGGGGTCAAAGACGACGGTGAGGCCGTCCTGCTCTACAGTCATGTCCTCTGCAGAGATGTCGTTGTCCAGGGACATCATGTACTGCGGACCCCCGCAGCCCATGCCTGCAATCATCACCCGGAGGGAGATTTCTTCCTCTTCCTGCTCGGCGATGAATTCCTTGACCTTTTCGAGAGCGATGGGAGTTAGGCTTACCATGTGGTTCTCCTAGAGGGCGTTCTAACCGGACGTTTGGGATAGGTTACCGCGAGGGCGGTTGGGGGTCAAGAGTCGGGCGCAACGCCGGAAGGGGACGCGAGTACTGATATAGTATTCGGGAGATTGGCCGGGCCCGGACTATTGGAGGGACTCCATGACTGTGCAATTGGACAGTGAATACGAAAAAGTCAGACCGGCGATGACAGCATTGCGAAGGGATATCCACTACCACCCGGAGCTGTCATTCAAGGAAGTTAGGACGGCGGCGCTGGTAGCCGAGAAGTTGTTGGAGCTAGGGCTGGAGGTGAGGACGGGTGTCGGGAAAACAGGGGTCACGGGGCTGCTGAAAGGTGGATCTCCGGGAAAGACCCTGCTTATCAGGGCAGACATGGATGCCTTGCCAATTGAAGAATCCAATGGCTTGGCCTTCCGGTCACGGGAGCCGGGGGTGATGCATGCCTGAGGTCACGATGGGCACGTAGCCGTGGCTATGTCAGTTGCATCGGTCCTGACGGGATTGAAGGATGAGATCAAGGGCAACGTGAAGTTTGCCTTCCAGCCGGCGGAGGAGACCGCGGGAGGTGCACTGGGGATGATCGAGGCGGGGGCGTTGGAGGCCCCCAAGGTGGATGCCACTATCGCCCTGCACATTATCAACACGTTGGAGACAGGCAAGGTCGGGGTGCGAGCGGGAGGGATGTTCGCCAGCGTTGACGAGTTCACCATCAAGATAAAGGGGCGCGGGGGACACGCGGCGCATCCGGAGTCGTTGGTGGACCCGGTGCTTGTTGCGGGGCAGGCCGTAAGTGCGCTTCACCACATAGTGGGTCGGAATGTGGGGGCGCAGGAGTCGGCGGTGCTGAGCATCGGGATGATAAGGGGTGGGACGGCATTCAACATCATCCCCGACGAGGTGGAGTTGAAAGGGACGGTGAGGGCATTCGATGACGAGACCCGTGACAGAGTGATGGTTCGTATCGAGGAAGTGCTGACTGGGATAACCGCCGCGGCTGGCGCCTCCTATGAATTTGAAGACGTCTACCAGAGCCCGGTTGTGATGAATGATGCCGAAGTCACGGCGGTAGTGAGACGGGCAGCGGAACGGGCCATTGGCACAGAGAACGTGATTGAATGCGAACCCACGATGGGAGGCGACGACCAAGCGTATTTCCAGAAGGAAGTGCCGGGTTGCTACTTCATCGTCGGGGGTGGGGATGAGGGGGCGAAATACGGGCCCCATCACAGCGCGACATTCGGGTTTGACGAGCGGGCGTTGGAGGTCGGGCTCCGGGTGATGACGGAGGCGGCGCTGGAGTATCTGGGTCGGGGGTAGGGGTCGAAGAACTGCAGCGCCGTTTGGTTGTCAGGTTTCGCTGTCGGCTTGATAGCCCTACGCCTAAGGCTTATAGTTAAACTTTGGAATACGAATGGGATGAGGCCAAACGCCTAGCTAATCTCAAAAAGCACCATGTGGACTTTTACGCAGTCTATGGGTTTGACTGGAATACGGCGACTGTCAGCTACAGCCAACGTGAGGGTGAGTCCGATGGACGGCTACGGGATACGCAGGTGATCTGTTCATCTTTCTGGTGTTCACGATAAGGGACAACAAGATTCGGGTGATCAGCATCCGCAGGGCGAAATTGGAAGAGTAGGATGAAGATTCGGGAGACGAAGCCTAACAAGATCAAGTTGGATCCTGCTGATGTAGATAGTTACCGGCAGAAGATAGAAGAACTCGCGGCATTGGAATTGGATTTCGTGGGGGTAGAGGCCATTTATGGCGAGGACATAGTCATTGACGTTGGCATTGCCCGGGACCCTGACTGCCCGGAACTAACCGCAGAAGAAATTGCTCAAATGCGCCCCGCCATTGAAGTTGTTCCGGAGATAGTGATGGCATACCGACGAGGCGAGCTAAGAATCCGACCAGACCTATTGGCGAAAAGAGACAATGGTGGAATGGAAGCTGGACAGCCAACAGGAGGTGAGGCATGACTAAGAAGCTGCTGGTTGGCACAGAAACGGGGCTCCTGGTCCTGGAAAAAGAGAACGGGTCCTGGGCTAGGTCAGCCGAGTCCCTGGACGGAAAATGGGTGCAAAAACTGGAGATTGATGCCTCGGGGAGGATGTATGCGGGAATTACGCATGATGGTGTGTACTGGGCGGACTCGGCGTCAGGCCCCTGGACCCGAGGTTTGGAGGGAGACATCAGGGGCCTAGGTGTCTCTCCTCATCAGTCGGGGATGGTTTTTGCCGGTACGGAGCCGGCGGCAGTGTTCAGGAGCCGGGACGGGGGGGAGAGCTGGCTTGAAATGGAGGCCGTGAAGGCACTGCCCAACTATTCGACATGGTCTTTCCCAGCCCCTCCGTTCATCTCCCATGTGCGGACATTCGACTTTGATCCCGTCGAGCCGGCAACCGTGTATGCGGGGGTGGAGGTCGGCGGGCTGATCCGCAGCAAAGATGGCGGGGAGACATGGGAGCATTACGGTGAGGGCATATACGAAGATATCCACTATCTTCTATCGCACCCCAGCGATGCCAAGGTCATGTACTCGACCACGGGCGATGGATTTTACCGCTCAACGGACGGGGCCCGGAACTGGGAGCACATACAGGACGGCATGGAGAACCCCTACACTCATCCCATAATCTTCGACAGCCGGGACCCGAGCATTCTTTACATAGGATCGGCGATAGACAATCCCAGCACCTTCGGGAGGCCGGAAGGCGCAGCGGCGAGGATTTACAGGAGCCGGGATGCGGGGTCGACGTGGGAAAGACTCGGGAACGGGCTGCCGGACAGGCTTCACGGGATGGTGAGGGGGTTGGTGTCGGACCCTGGAGTGTCGGGTGGGTTGTATGCGGGTACGACGGACGGGGAACTGTTCGCAAGCGAGAACGGGGGAGACAGCTGGGAGCTGATCGCAGACAGCCTTCCGGCAGTATGGGTGATCAGGGTGCCCTCTAATTGAGTCAAAGAACCAAAAGGTAATGTCCGAGAGTTGAGGAGCAAGCCGAAATGGCACAACAGGCACTGGTAGGCAGCATAAGGGCCCCGGACTTCCCGAGGGATATAGACTGGCTGAACGTCGGGCGTTCTCTGAGCATGGAGGACTTCAAGGGCAAGATAGTCATCCTGGACTTCTGGACCTACTGCTGAGTCAACTGCATGCACGTATTTCCGCAGTTGCGGAAACTGGAAGAGAAATACCGGGACGAGCTGGTGGTCGTTGGGGTCCATTCGGCGAAGTTCACAACCGAGAAGGAAACGGCGAACATTGAAAAGGCGATACGTCGCTTCGAGCTGGAACACCCAGTGGTCAACGACAAAGACTTCCGGGTGTGGAGCCAGTACTCAGCGCGTGCGTGGCCGACCCTCTATGTGATCGACCCCGAGGGCAACATCCTCGGGCGACATGAAGGTGAGATAACCTTTGGGGCTTTCGATAGGGTTATCAGCGACATGATCACCGAGTTCGAGGGCCGGGGCACGTTAGACCGGTCACCGATTCCCGGCCTCTACGAGCACAAGAAAGAAGGAGGCGTACTCTCCTTCCCCAGCAAGATCATCTCGAATGAAGCTGGGTCCCAGCTTTTCGTGTCGGACTCCAACCACAACCGTATTCTGTCCATATCGATGGATGGCCAGATTTTGGACGTAATCGGTGGAGAGGAGTCCGGGCTGGAGGACGGAAACTTTGCAGACGCCCGGTTCAACCATCCCCACGGGCTGGCCATTTCGGGAAAGAACCTCTACGTGGCGGATACGGAGAACCACTGCATCCGTCGAGTGGACCTGCAGACCCGAACGGTCGAGACGATAGCCGGGACGGGAGAGCAGGCGCGCATGTTCCATGACGGCAGAGTTGGGGACGTTGCCCTGAACTCGCCCTGGGACCTGACCTGCCAGGACGGGATGCTCTACATCGCCATGGCGGGGTTCCACCAGCTGTGGGTGATGCACCTGGAATCAGGGTACGTGGGGCCTTTCGCCGGGAGCGGCAGGGAGGGGATCCGAGATGGGTCCTTGCGCAACTCGATGCTGGCCCAGCCTACGGGAATCGACACGGACGGCGATACGATCTACTTCGCAGACAGCGAGACCAGTGCGGTGCGGACGGCTACGAGGGGTGAGTCGGGGCAGGTGAGCACGCTGGTGGGAACGGGCCTGTTCGACTTCGGGGACAGGGATGGGGTCGGGGATCGGGCTTTGCTTCAGCACGTGCAGGGAATCTGCTGGCACGAGGGCATGCTCTACGTCACGGACACCTACAACAACAAGGTCAAGAGGATCGACCCCTTGACCCGGGCTGTGGTCAGCTTTACGGGGTTGGGGGACACGGGCTTCGAGGATGGGTTGTCCAAAGAGGCCCTGTTCTACGAACCCGAGGGCCTCGCTATCGCTGACGGCAAGATGTACATCGCCGATACCAATAACCACGCCATCAGGGTTGCGGCTCTGTCCACGGGCACGGTGTCGACCCTGGAAATCAAGGAATAAGTCAGGACTTTCGATAAGACTACCGACAACGCAGGGTAAGGACCCACGCAAGGAGGAGCCAATGGCGGCCAAGACTAGAAAGCTGGGGAGGGGAGTGAGCATCATTGGCGGAGGCATGTCCAAGTTCGGAGCCTTTGCCGACAAGACGACCCGGGACCTCTTCGGGGAGGCCTACTCCGAGGCCGTTGGTTCCGTCAGCAAGGGCCTGGACCCCGAGGCCATTGAGGCCCTCTACGTGGGCAACTTCTCCGCTGACCTTTTCGAGGGGCAGGGACACCTGGGACACCTGATGGCCGACTGGGTCGGCCTGGCCCCTAGGCCCGCGACACGGGTGGAGGGAGCCTGTGCAAGCAGCGGGCTGGCCTTTCGTGAGGGGATCATGGCGGTGGCGTCGGGTATGTACGACATGGTGCTGGTCGGAGGTGTGGAGAAGATGACCTCCCTAGCCACGGAGGAGGTGCAGGACGCCCTGGCCGCCGCCAGCGATGTGCCGATGGAGCTGGACCAAGCGCAGTTCACATTCCCGGGCCTTTATGCAGCCATGGGCTCGGCGTATCTGGACCGGCACGGCGCCACCCGAGAGCACCTGATGCACGTTGCGATCAAGAACCATCGCAACGGCGCCCTGAACCCGAAGGCGCAGTTCAATGTTTCGATAGCCGACTTCATGGAAAGGCGCAAGGCCAGCGCAGCGAAGCGAGGCAAGCCCGTGCCCGAATGGGAAGACGAGTTTGACTTCCTGAATGACGCCCGGGCCAATCCCCAGGTCGCGTGGCCCCTTCACCTCTTCGACTGCTCGCCGGTAACCGACGGAGCGAGTTGCATAATCCTGGCTGCGGAGGACGTGGCCCGGGAGTACACGGACGACGTGGTAAACGTGGTGGCGAGCGCACAGGCCAGCGCGGGCCCAATTGCAACATGGGCCGGGGACATAACCTCCATACCGTCCGCCAGGATCGCCGCACATCAGGCATACGAGATGGCGGGTATCAAGCCCAGCGACCTGGATATGGCGGAGGTACATGACTGCTTTACCATCGCGGAGATCATTGGGATTGAAGACCTGGGCTTGTTCGAGCCCGGCAAGGGCGCATTTGCTGCCGCCGAAGGCCAGACTTCCAGGGAGGCACCCTGCTCGGTCAACGTGTCGGGCGGGCTGAAGTCCAAGGGGCACCCGGTCGGGGCGACGGGAACCGGGCAGATACTGGAAGTGTGGACGCAGCTCACCGAGCGCGCCGGAGACCGCCAGCTAAAGGACAAGGACCTGAGCCTGGGCCTGACCCACAACGTCGGGGGCACGGGCGGGACCTGTGCAATACACATCCTTGAGCGGAGGTAGAGTCATGGAGCAGACCGACTTCACGATTTCCACCTATAAGCAGAACATCTCCGAAGGGAAGCTGGTTGCGGGCCGATGTGATAAGTGTGACGTCCTGTACCTTCCCCCCAGACCCGTCTGCCCCCAGTGCCACGGCACCGACATGGGCTGGCAGGAGCTGAGCGGCAAAGGTAGGGTGGTCGGATATACGTCTATCACAATAGTCCCGACAGGCATGGCAGCGAAGGGTTACGGCCGAGATAAGCCATACTGGTCGGCGGTGGTCCAGACCGAGGAAGGCCCGGGCATCACGGCGATGCTGGAGGGAGTCGATGCTTCGGACCCGAGCGCGGTATCCATTGGAATGCCGGTGGTTGCAGGGTTCAACCAGGAGGAGGAAGGCGAAGGGGCCAGGGTGAGCCTGGTCTTCCGACCTGCCTGAGTAAGTTCTAAACTAGACATAAGCAAGAGAAAAATTGACCAGAACAGGGGCGCTCGTTGTACAGGCGAGCGCCTCGTCTTGTCCAGGAATTCTATCGGAGACATAGATGAGTGAAGGAAGCAGGAAGACAACCCTGCCATTGAGGGAGGTAGGGGAGAGGAGGTTGGAGGACTACGCGGAGGTGGCGGGGCGGGGGGCGGTGGAGGAGATCAGGGATTTGGCCTCGGGCTTGAGAGGGAAGACGGTGCTCCACCTGAACTCTTCGCCGAGCGGCGGGGGCGTTGCAGATATCTTCGAGGCGCTGATACCTCTCTTGAACGACGTGGGCGTCGAGGCGGAATGGCGGACTATTCGCGGCGGAGCACCCTTCTTTGACGTGACCAAGAGCATGCACAACAGCCTGCAGGGGAAGAGCACGGCGTGGACGGGAGAGATGTGGGATACCTGGCTGGACTACAACCGCAAGAATGCCCGACACCTCTCCCCCGATTACGACATCATCTTCGTCCACGATCCCCAACCTGCGCCACTGCTGCACTTCGTGGATGGCCGGTCCGGTGCGGATACCAGGTGGATCTGGCGCTGCCACATCGACCTGACGGACGCCCAACCCGACGTCTGGGCCAACTTACAGAAGTACATCAGCCTCTATGACGCAGCCGAGTTCAGCATGGAGGACTTCATCATCAAAGGATACGAGGGGCCGATGCCCCGGGTGTCTGCGCCGGGGATCGATCCGCTGGACCAGAAGAACGTGCCCTTGAGCCGCGAAGAAGCGGCTCGGATGCTGGGGCGGTTTGGGGTGGACGCGGAAAGACCGATCATGGCACAGGTATCAAGGTTCGACCCCTGGAAAGACCCATTGGGGGTGGTGGACGCTTACACGCTGGTCAAGGAACAAGTACCGGAAATCCAGCTGATCATGATCGGGCCGACCGCCGCCGATGATCCCGAGGGACTCGGCTTTTTTGAAAAGACCGCCCGACGGGCCGGTGAGGACCCGGACGTTCACCTGATCACCAACTTCAAGGGCATGACCGACCGAGAAGTAAACGCAGTCCAGACCCTGTCAAGCATAATGGTACAGAAGTCGAGCAGGGAGGGTTTCGGGTTGAGCGCTACGGGGTCGCTGTGGCACGGAAAGCCGGTTATAGCGGGTCGGGCGGGGGGGTTGAAACTTCAGGTATTGGACGGCGAGACGGGGTTCCTGATCGATTCAACAGCTGAGTGTGCCGACAGGGCGCTATCCCTTCTTCGGGACCAAAATCTGGCCGAGGAGATGGGGCGCAAGGCTCGGGAGCACGTGCGCGAGAATTTCCTGATTACACGGGTGCTTAGGGACAATCTGCTGCTTTACCGTCAGGTATTGGGCATTGCCTAAAACACAAGTCTCGAGGGGGAGTTTCGCATGAACCCAAGAAAGCGGTCGGTGGAATCAATTTGCGCTTCGGCGGGGAGGGACGTGGAGTCGGTGACCAGGCCCCTCATGGCGCCCATCTACCAGGGCTCGGTGTTCGAGGTAAAGAGCCTGGAGCAGCTGGACGACATCTATGCTGGTGTAGAAGACGGGTTTATCTACACCCGAGACGGCAACCCGAACGTCCAGACCCTTGAAAATGTCGTCGCCGAATTGGAAAACGCTGACGATGCCGTGGCCTTTGCCTCAGGGATGGGAGCAATCGGGAACACGCTGCTGTCTATGGTCGAGGAGGGGGATACGGTGCTGGCCGGGGACGTGCTATACGGCGGGACCAACCTGCTCCTGAGAGGGCACCTGTCAAAGCTCGGGCTGGGGGTCGAGTTCGTGGATGTGACGGACCTGGGCCTTGTGGAAAAGGCCCTGGAGTCGGGGCCCAAGGTGATGTTGGTTGAGTCGATTACCAACCCCTTACTCAGGCTCACGGATATTGAGGAAATAGCCAAGCTCGCGTCAACGGAGGGGACTCGAGTGGTGGTAGACAACACGCTGGCTACGCCCCTTCTGATGCGGCCTCTGGACCTGGGCGCCGACGTGACGATACACAGCGCTACGAAGCTGCTGGCTGGACACTCGGACGTGATGGGCGGGGTTGCGGCAGGTCGGTTCGAGACAATGGCGGCGACCAGGGAGTCGAACAGGGTATGGGGAAGCACACTGGACCCCTTTGCGGCGTGGCTTGTCGTAAGGGGAATCCGGACGCTTCCCTTGCGCGTGGCCCGAGTTTGCGAAAACGCCATGCGGGTCGCCGACTATCTTTCAGAACATCCCGCCGTGTTGGCCGTGCATTACCCCGGTTTGCCGAGCCACCCGGAGCACGAACTGGCAAAGTCGACCCTGACGGGTGGTTTCGGGAGCATGGTGTCGTTCGAGGTGAGGGGCGGGGAGGAGGGGGCATCGCGGTTTGTACGGTCGCTGGAGATGATCAGGTTTGCGGCGAGCCTGGGTGAGACGTGCACCACGGTGTCGCACCCGGCGAAGACTTCGCACAGAGCATTGACGGAGGGGGAGCGGGAGGAGGTGGGGATTTTCGGCGGGCTGATACGGATGTCGTGCGGGATAGAGTCGGGGGAGGACATCGAGGCAGACCTGGAGCAGGCCCTGGCAAAGCTATAGGTGAAGCGGGAGACGGGACTCGAACCCGCTACAACCTGCTTGGAAGGCAGTAAAGCCCTTTCGGTGGCTGATTGCGGTCTCTTAGCTAAGAATTGCCGGGGAGGCCGATCCTGACCTTTTGCTACGCCTGACATCGGAACCCACGCCCAATAACCATGGCTTAGCCGGATGTCCGTTACTTGAGTATAGGCTCAACATTCTGCGGTTAGGCGTCGCTGACAATTCGAAATATGATGCACGGGGCAGTATCTATAGCCGAGCCCTGTGCCGCCTCACAATCATTTTTCGGGGTCACTACACACGGTTACGGAATCTCGCACCTCAGGCGCAGCGGCGTGCAGTAAGCAGTTAGTCTTTCCCTGGGACACCTCCGTTGATCCGTTGACCCTTCCCCCAGCCCTTGTTTCCTTCATCTTCATACAAGCCGTGAAAGCCATTTTGCTGGGCATGGCCCTCGTGTCCACGTCGGGCTGAGGTTATAGCAACTACATCGTGGTCCAAGTACTCTTTGATCAGCTTGTTTGCCTGGCCAATAGCTTGGTCCAGAGCATTGCGTGCAGATTCTGGCTGGGCATGGCTAACTTGAAACCCCAGCCATTGCTCCCACTGCTCCTGGTCATCTCGCACAATCAACTGGACATCCTTCCAGTCCTGGGCCAGAAGGCGCAATCGATGCAGCACCCTGTCCCACTGGCTGGGGTTCGTCACCAGGCACAGGACGTAGGCCGTTCCACCGGTGGTCTCCCACCAGTATGGCTGCTCCGGGTGACCTTCACATGAGGAGAGAGTTTCTACCAAGCCGGTCTGGTTCAATGTCCAGACCAACTCTCTAACTCCCGGTTCCAACTGGGCGTAGTCCAGGAACCAGGGGTGCATCGCCTGTACATCAGCGAAAGTCGGAAGGAGTACCGCCCGTTTGAACCACCACATAATTCTTCCTCAGGAGCCTTCAACCTCAGGCACTTGCAGGGAATCGAAATGCTGTTTGCTGACAAATCTAACCAGTTTTGTACCGTCTTCCTCGGCGGTTACGGCATAAGTTTGTCTGCCGTTCTTATGCACCAGGGTGCGTTTCCTGAGGCCGCTCTCCGGTATATCCACTGTTTGCTTGGTCTTCACGTTATAGAACTCCATGTTTCACCTCATGCTTCGATATTCAAGTTCTGATTTGCTAACGTATTCCTGGACTTAACCACATGGCCTTTCAATTGGAACGCATTACCATCCTCCTTGTTGGTTTTGCACTTATCTTATTGAGAGAAAGTATCGTATTATTGCATGTGTTTTTACAGTGGAATGCACTTGGAAGGGGGATAACATATCAAATACTGAACCCCTTGTCAACACTGATTCTTGTCTCGGAAGCTGCCTCCTCCGTCCACAACGTTCAGGTCGATGGGATAAGGGGTTTTCAAGACTGACGAATAGCCTCGCCTGCTGTGGGAACCCCTATGATCGATGGTGCAGAGATGTTGCCATTGCCCGCGGACGACGCATTTGCCGCCTTAGGCGTACGTTCCATACAGCGAGACCTTTCAGCGAAAAGTCCGCAATTCAACACGCTCCGGCCAACCTAGCGGGAGGCGGACCTAGGAGAGGCGCGGCGATATTGTAGATGGAGCGGTGTAGTTGTTCCTGGTTTGCGACGCTGCCGTAATCCGTAGGGCAAAGAGACTATCACTTGGACGTCTCCCGAAGCCGAAATCGCCTCGTGGTCAATTGGGGCGGGCCGGGACTCTCTCCCTGCCTTCGGTCTCCGCGAATGTAGAGAAGCGTCTGCATTGCGCTGCCGCCATCACTACACCGCCACGCAAGCCTGCAACCCCGACTCCAACTCCGCTTTGTCCAGGTCCCGTCCTATGAAGACTACCTTGTTAATTCTTGGGTCGGACCCCCACGGCCTGTCCGTCTGGCCGTCGAATATCGCGTGGACGGCCTGGAAGACCACTCTGTCCTGCACACCCTTGAAGTTCAATACGCCCTTGACGCGAAAGATGTCCTCGCCCCTCTCATGACCCAACTCGTGTGCCCACTCCTCTACCTTGTCCTCGTCCAGTTCCCCTGCCATTGTTATCCCTACCGAGGTGATACCCTCCGCGATCTCGCACTCATCTTCCTCAGCCGTCAGCAAGTTGGGATGGGATAACAAGATACGCTCCAGGTCGAAGCCGCCAATCTCTAAAATGTCTTCCATCCTGGCCGCCGACTTTTGTGTACGGTGCATTTTCGCCAGCGCGTTGATTGACCTGACCCGACCCTCCAGCTTCTCAAGCTCGGTCTCCGTGGCCAGGTCCGTTTTATTCAGCAGTACCACGTCGGCGAAGGCGATCTGCTCCCGCAGCTCCTCTCGTTCCTCGATATGCAGCCACACGTGCTTGGAGTCGACAATGGTGACAATGCCGTCCAGCCTTACCTTCTCTTTCAAATATTCGTCTATGACAAACGTCTGGGCGACCGGCCCCGGGTCCGTCAAGCCGCTGGTCTCTATGAGTATGTAGTCGAACTTCTTGCGGCGCCTCAACAAGCTGCGGAGCGCGTGAATCAGGTCCCCCCGCACCATGCAACAGAGGCACCCGTTGTTCATCTCGATTATCTCCTCCGCCTCATTAACCACCAGGTCCCTGTCAATGGAGAGCTCGTTGTACTCGTTCTCCACCACGGCAATGCGCATTCCGTGGTTCTCGGTCAATATGCGATTCACGAGGGTCGTCTTACCGGCCCCCAGGAACCCCGTCAACACAGTCACCGGCACTCGTGAATCTTGTTCCAACGTGGTCACAATAGACCCCCTATCTAGTGCTACTTCGTATCATTGTTCACGGCCCATTCACTCACCTTTTGGGCAGTTGAGAGTTCCTGTGCGATTGGAATGGATAACCCAATGGATGGTATCCAAATAGCGACCCATCAGACAGTGCCCCAGGGATCCCTAACCGTCACCTTGAGGTCTAAGTTCGACAGTCATTTTGTCAGGATACTTAGTCGCAAATATGTGCACATGCGAGGGTAGCGTCTTACCAGGGGGCTGTCAATTCGGCGCGTCGATTTGGAACTCTAACAGAGCATCAGGCCTTTGCTCAGTCTCCCGGGCCTTCCCGGGCTGCCTTCCAAAGATCGATGAGTGAGGTTAGCGGGAAGATATCGTACGTAGATGAATCGGAGAGCCGGGAAGCCGATGGGTGTCGGACTAGCCGCGAACAGGAGAAGAGACCGTCCGTTTTGACGGTCTCGTCGGCTTCGTAGCTTCGAAATGGGGGGATTTGGAGCGGGAGACCGGATTCGAACCGGCGACAACCTGCTTGGAAGGCAGGGGCTCTACCACTGAGCTACTCCCGCAGTGCGAGTGAGATATTAGAAGGGTTGGCGGGGTGGGGTCAAGGGAGGGGGCTAGGCCTTGCGTATGACAGCGTCTCCGATCTGCCTCGCATTTACCAGATACTTATCGAAAGCACTGATGGTGCGATTTCTGATGCCGATTTGAAATTCGATGCCGCCTCGATGCTGATGACTCAGGTTGTCGTCTTTCTCTACTTCGTGTGAAGACAGCACCCAATATCTTATCTGGTCTACCCAGACCCCAATAAAAACGAAAGCATCACAGGATCGGGGCTTGAGCTGCTGATAGTTCATCCAGAAGGGTTCCGACCCACCGAATCTGAGAGCTTTTGATGCGAGACTACTGCGCTTTTTGGTATTGATCGCGCGGGCCGCCTTTACTTCTACCCTTACACCTTCTATCCAGAGGTCATACTGGCCGTGATAAGACGGGTCCAGGGCTTTGCTTGCCTTACTGAATCTACCGTCCAGATCTATGAGATGTTCATGCCCCCAGATTTCTCCAAAGACTCGCGGAGCCAACTCGAAGAGAGATAGATGCTTGTTGGCCGAAACATAGGATTCCCTCAGCTTTTCATAAACGTCGAAGGTTATGCCTCCCTTGTCCATGAGAAACATGAGGGAATATTCAAATTCATTGAAGGGATATGCGGAAAGTAGTGCAGTTAATCTGGCTTCGAGTAGACTTCGGTCCTCGGCATCAAGAGATGCAATGAAACTGTCTAGGTTGCGCTGTAAATCATCGGTATTCATTTTCGGTTGTTGCTGCAAGTGTTAACTGTCAATCTCTGGAAATGGATTACGCCATTGCCATCCGGTGCGCCCTGAGTCTCGGTATAGCTCTAAGCGTCTGATGGTAAGCTCTGCAAACAGGGGATCGACATCAAAACAAAACACCCTTCGACCTAGACGCTCTCCAGCGATTAGTCCGGTGCCTGAGTGGCAGAAGAAATCAAAAACCAGGTCTCCTTCGGATGTGCTGGCCGAAATGATGCGTTCTATGGCTTTAAGGGGCTTTTGTGCATAGCAACCTGGAACATTCTCTTCAAGTCTGTAGAAGACTTGCTGAATATCAATCCATACGTTGCCCGCGCGGATAAAGGGCGATTTACTCCGTTGTGTGTTTTCGGTTCGCTCACCGTTAACTTCCTTGTAATAGCCCTTGAGAGTCTTTGGTATGTCAGTGTATTCCGCATCAACATGAAACTCCGGTATGCCTTTTGCGTAGCAGAGCAATTCCTGACGGACCCACATCCAATTCTTGAGAGTACCGTACCCCCTCTGGTTTCTAACGGTGATTAGGTTCTTGGACTTGAGCGAAGGAAATTGTCTAAGCAGGTTAATTAGATCAGGTAACGGCTGAAAGTTGTCCCTGTAATCAGCCCCTGTCCAGATATAGATGTAGGAGTTATCGGCCATAATGCCGACAGCATTTCCAATCCAGCTACGAGAGAAGGACACATATTCTTCGATTGGAACTTTGAACAACCTGAGCGTATTGGCGTTGCCCACAGCCACGTTGTAAGGAGGGTCTGAGATAACGAGCTGTGCATGCTTGCCGATTGCGAGTCTTTCGACTTCATCAGCCAAAGTGGCATCTAAGACCCCCACTCGATGCCCTCGGATAGGGTCTTCCCAAATATCTCCTTTCTTTAAGCGGCAGTAGGGAATAATTCTCCTCCGGAGTTCAGCATTGGTGTCTAGGCGCGGGAGCCTTTCCCTCATATTGCTGGAGACTTTGTCTGCACTCTTGTATTCGTCAGTCTCTATGAGCCTAGGTTGTTTCATGTCGTATTGGCTTCCCTCCTTGGAGAAGTGAGTTAAATCACCCGTCCGGTGCGGTGGCCGTCCACCACGGCTACCTCTATGTCTCTGGGCTGGAGGGCGTCGCCGATTAGGTGGAGGTTGGGGGCGCTGTCCTTGAGGTCCCGGTAGAGGGTGTCTACTGCCTGGCCGCCGGCGGCTATAACCACGGTGTCGACTCCCGTGATGTAGCGAGGCTCCCACGTGACTACGTCGTAGACGTAGAGGGAGTCTTCCAGGATTTCGAATACGCCGGTGAAGGGGGTCATCTTCACGCCCTTGCGCAGCAGGCTTTCGTAGAGGTGCTGCCAGAGGGGCGGAGTTATCTCCCGGCCCACGTACTGAAGCCCTGTGACTATCTCCACGGACTTGCCGCTGGTCACCAGGTGATCGGCGACGGTGGATGCCTCGGGGAGGCCCTGGGTGTCGATAACGACGACCCGCTCACCCAGCTCGGCCGATCCGTTGAGCACTTCCCAAGTCGTGAGAACGTTCCGGCCTTCGGCCCCCGGGATTTCGGGGGTGAAGGCGGTGGAGCCAGTGGCGACGACTACAGAGTCGGGGCTTTCGGCGAGGATGAGGTCGGGGTTGGCCTCGGTGTTGAGGCGGACATCGACCCCCAGCCTGCCGAGCTGGCGTTCGAAAAAGAGGACAACCTCCTCGAAGTGGTCCCGACGCGGGGTCTTCATTATCAAGCCCAGTTGCCCCCCGAGCCTCGGACCTTTTTCAAAGAGGACAACATCGTGGCCCTTCATGGTGGCGGTGCGGGCGGCTTCCATGCCCGCCGGGCCTCCCCCGACGATTACTACTTTCTTCTTCTCGGGGGCGGGAGGAAGGATGCTCCAGTCTTTCTCGCGGCCTGTGATGGGGTTGTAGATGCACCCGACTCCTAACCCAATGAGGATGTGTCCTGCGCAGCTCTGATTTGTCCCGATGCAGTAACGTATCTCGTCCGAACGGCCTTCTTTGGCCTTGTTGGGAAGGTGGGGGTCGGCGATGAGTGCCCTGACCATGCCGACCATGTCCACCACCCCGTCGGCGACGAGGCGCTCGGCAAGGGCGGGGGAGTCGATGCGGCCCGCGCCGATGATTGGCAGCCCGACGGTCTGCTTGATCTCGTTGGCCTTGTAGACGTACTGGCCCGGCTCCCGGTAGTAACTGGGCCAGTGGTCGGCGAAGGACTTGGGGTCGGGTATGGCGCCCTGCCAGACGTTCAGGAAGTCGATGGCGCCGGTCTGCTCCAGCAGGGGGGCAATGGTCTTCAGCTCCGACATGCCGACGCTGTAGTCGACCATGTCGTCGTACATGCGGATGCCGAGGAGGAGGTCGGGGCCGAGGGCCTTGCGGCAGCCTTCGACGATCTCATAGAGGAAGGTCATGCGCTGTTCAATGGTTGAGCCGCCGTATTTGTCGGTTCGGCGGTTGGAGTCGGGGCTAAGGAACTCGGCGACGAGATATCCGAGGCCGACAAGGAGCTCGACACCGTCCAGCCCGCCCTCGCGGACACGGGCGGCGGCATCGTAGAACTGCCGGACTGCTTCCTCAACCTCCCCTGTGGACATCTCGTGGGGCATGTACTGGGGACTGCCGAAGTGGGGCGGGGGCACGGCGGAGGGCGCCATCAGGGGTCGGCCCAGGACGCCCGCGGAATCGACTACAGCCCGTCCCCGGTGTCCGAGTTGCGCCAGCAGGGGGGTGTCGAACTCGTGGGTGGCTTCGGACATGCGTCGGTAGACGGGAATGACCCGGTCGTCGTAGTTGGCCATGGACAGGGGAATCTCGCCGTCGTTGTAGACGACGCTGTGACCTATGACGACCATGGCAGCGCCGCCCTTGGCCCGTTCGCGCACGTAGTGGACGTACCGTTCGTCGGGGAGGCCGCCCTCGCCCTGGTAATGAGCGGCGTGGCCGGCGTTAACTATCCGGTTCCTGAGAGTGTACTTCCCGACCCTGATAGGTTCGAACAGGTGAGGAAAGGGGGTGGCCACCATCCGCTCCTTTAGCGCACTGCCGCCTTGGCCTCGTTGGTGAGTTCGTAGGTGACGGGTTTCCGGTTGGGGTTGGGTATCTTCACGTTGAGCTTTTCGAGCTCGGGCCAGATGTTCTTCTTGAACTCGGTTCCGAAAGCTGCGCCTCCCACCCTGGCCAGCCTGTGGCCCGGCCACCGACGCCGGATTATGTCCTGGCAGTCGGTGCTCTTGAATGCGCCGACAGGCTGCTCCCGGACGATGGCCCGGGCCATGTCCGCCCATGGGCTGCCCTGCGCGGCGAGAGGCGCTGGAGAAAAGGGAGGGGGAGTCGGAGGTGCCTGCGAAATAGAAGGGGTAGATGAAGCCGCGGGCGTGGGACGTGCAGGCCGTCTGGAAACACTGGGGCGGCTCCTGGGCGGTGAGGAAGAGTAGGACCTGGCAGAGCGGTGATCAGCGGAGACTACGTGCAGAAGGTCTCGGGGGAAGAACTGCTTGACGTTGGCGGAAAGAGACTTGTGACGGTTCGTGACTGCCCAGAGGAAGGGCATAGGGCCCCGGGAGCCGTCTACTTCGTCTCGGATGGCGGCGTAGAGGGAAATGAAGTCGCTGTCGTCACTGAAAACGACGATGTGGCCTATTCTGCCGCGCACAAAATCGGCGATTGCGTTGGTGGCCATGGCGATGTCGGCGGAGTTCTTGGAAGAGTCCCGGCTGAAGTGCTGGATGCCCTTCACCAGGACCTGGATGCTGCTGAACTGATCGACCGCCCACAGTCGCCAGAGCTCGACCTGGTCTGCACGTACGTAGAGGGTCATGCGGGAGGGGGCGGGGGTGGTGTTGGGCCAGTTAAACATGAGAGAAGATATCAGGGTTTGGGCGTCTTCTTGCAGGTTCTCGACGTCGATATATACGCCGGACCCCTTGGAGCCCTTGTTAGTTCTATAGTTCAGAGTTCTGCCTCCGGGTTTGTATTGGTTGGGGTCGTCGGGAGATGTCTGGATTACTCGGATTTGCGCTTCATGGCGACCCCTGGAAAATGGAGAGGCCAGGATGCGCCCCAGGCCCTTCAGACCCGATCCACGACTGCTTTCACTTGATGGAGAGAGAGAAGAATTGTCCACTATTGCGTCCGTCCATTTCTTTGACTTGGGTCACGAGTGAGAATATCGAGAACCTGAGGCAGTGCCGACTCCGCCCGTTCCAGTAGAGCATCGTTGTCCAGGCTGCCGATGGGGTGTCGGACCCGGGCGTAGGGATAGTCGGGGATGCCCCTCATGCGGGCTATGGTCCTGGCGGGTATCTCGAACTCCTTGGTAATGATGACTGCGGTGGGTATTCCGTTCATTTCCAATTCTATACCGTCGTGCAAACTGCACTGGCTGCAGGAGCCTCAGTCCCCGATGGCGAGTACAGCCATGTCGCATTCGTGGGATATTTGTCTTATCAATTCGGGGGGAGCGGGTCGGGTGGCGTCGGGCTTGGAGTAACGCGCAATCCGTGCGGGTTCCACCTCCGCCGCCAACAGCGATGATAGCTTGTCCAGCAGGTTGCCGGCGTTGATCTTGGTGTTATCGACCAGGGCGATGGTCTTGCCGTCCAGTGTCGGCGCACGCGGCGCCATCGATACACTGGTCGCCGGAGTTTCGCCTCGGGGGTCCATGACCGGTATTCCTATGGGGTCTGGACTCGTCATATCGCACCTCCTGGTTTGGAGATCAGCGGTCGGGTGACGCTGCGGCTGTAATCGACCTCGCTGCCCCATGATACGAGGAATGCTGAAAAGCCGCCCGCGCCGCCTCCTGCGGGGATGATCAGGAAGTCATCTGGTGTTGCCGTAACCCCCGACAGCCCCACTCCCTCCCGGAATTCGTTCTTCCCGCTGTCGGGGCGGGACCTCCAGTAGTCCATGGGCCTCTGCGTCGCCTCGTGGAGCAACTGCTGCACGTCTTTCTTGCTCCACCCGGCTCGCAGGATGTGATTTAGGTGCTCGGGGACGAGGATGACCATGATCTCGCAGCCCCGGGCGTAGTAGGGATAGGCGACAATGGCATCGGCTATGCGGGTCAGGACTTCCTCGGCGCTGTTGCTGCGGTGGTCGGAGACCTGGACCGGAGCGTAGCAGGCGAAGGCGGTCACTGTATCCGTAGATTCGGGGATGCCGTAGTCGGTGCGGAGGGGAGGCCAGGGGGTGAGGGACTCGTCCTCGGCGATGCAGGAGGTGAACTTGCCCGGATTCCCGAGGGTCGACTTGTCCAGCACACCGGGCAAGGCCCCGCACACGTTCATCAGGATGAGTCGTAAGGCCCTACCGATGGTGGCGTTAGCCCGGGCCCCGGGGCCCAGCATGTTGACACCGTAGTTTATGCCCAGTTCATCCACAATCTTTCCGCCGACCACCAGCATGTGAGAAGCGCCGGACGTGCTGGCGGCGGTGGCATTGAGGCTGAATTCGTTATCGACCATGGCCTCTATTCCGGCGACTATGACGGGCATGTATTCGGGGAGGCAGCCGGCCATGATGGAGTTGAGGGCAACCTTCTCCGCGGTGATCGGGATTGCACCCACGGAGACTACACCGACAACGTCATCGTGCTTCAGGTTAACGGCGTCCAGGAATTCGGCGACGCGGTCGGGGGTGGGGGGTACTACGGGTAGGCCGTCGGTCAGGCCCTGCTGGAAATAGTATTCAACGGCCTCGAAGTAGTCGAGAGCCTGCTGGGGATTGGGTGACACGCCTTTCCTCATCCGCACCTGCGCACAAGCGCCGGAGCAATTATAACACTGTCTCGTGTACCGGCTGATAGAATAGGACCGGAGGTCGAGCCGGAATGGACGCTTTGATACAAAACGCGGTAGTGATTACGTGCGATGACGTGGGATCCGTAATTGAGAATGGTGCAGTTGCGGTGCTGGGGAAGAGGATTGAGGAGGTGGGTGAGTCGGGGGATATGGAAAGGAAGTACGAGAGCCTGGAGAGGATCGACGCCTCGGGGCAAGCCGTGCTGCCGGGTTTCGTCAACGCCCACACCCACTCCGTGTTGACTGTTCTTCGGGGCACGGTGGAGGACATGGGAGGCGATGCTATTTACGGCTACATGTCGCCCATCTCCTTTGCCATGACCGCCGAGGACCGGCAGGCCATGAACGCCCTCGGGTGCCTGGAGGCTATCAGGTCGGGAACAACGACGATGGTCGACCCCTTCCGGCACGTCTATCAATACGCCCAGACCATGGTTGACTCGGGCGTAAGGCTGTTCCTGAGCGAAAGCTGCGCCGACGCCCTCAACCTGAAAATACGCTATGGCATATACGAGTACTCGGAAGAGTGGGGGCAGGAGTTCCTGGGCAGGGCCGAGCGGCTTATCGAGGAGTTTCACGGTATGGATGGGGGCCGGGTGCAGTGCCAGGTGGCGGCCCACGCCCCGGACAACTGCTCCCCCTGGATGCTGAGGAAACTGCTGGACCTTTCGGAGAAGCATGGTCTGCGCCGGACGGTACACCTGGCGCAAAGCCAGAAGGAGTTGGACCAGGTGAGAGCGGTGAGCGGGAAGTCCTCAGCGGCGTACCTGCGGGACAACGGGTGGCTGGGTCGGGATGTGCTGGCGGCGCACTGGTTCTTCTGCGACGAGGCTGACGTCGAGATCCTCGCCGAGACCGGGACCCACATGGCCCACTGCCCGTCGCCCAGCGCCCGGACGGGCCGGTACCCGATCCCCAGGATGCCGAAAATCACCGACTCAGGGGTCAACGTGACCCTGGGTACCGACAATATGACGGAGAACATGTTTCACGCTCTGAACTTCGGGCTTGTCCTGAACCGGGGCCTCCGGGATGACTCCCCGCCCAAACCGATGCCCCAGGACCTGCTGCACTGGGCGACGTTGAACGGGGCGAAGTCGGTGGGGATGGAGGAGGAGCTCGGGTCAGTAGAGGCGGGAAAGCTTGCGGATTTAACCTTCGTGGATTTGGGTCGGGCGCACCTTGTCCCGGCTATCAGCCCGGTGTCGAACCTGGTGCACTACGGAGAAAGTGCCGATGTCGACTCGGTGATGGTGGGAGGGGAGTTCGTGATGCGTAGGGGCAAGGTGCTGACGATGGATGAGGACGAGGTCATTGAGAAGGCCCGGGAGTCGACGCTCAGGGTGTGGCAGCGGTTCAAGGTGGAGTACGAGGACATCTACGTGCCCGCCTACCCGGGCCCCGACTTCCCGAAAGGCTAGCGCGTTGCTCCAGAACTCGAAAAGAACTTAAGGAGACGAAATGGCGGAACGAAGGCTCATTAACCCGGCTAACTGGCCTTACTTCGATTACTCGAAGATGCCGTACTCGTTGGCGGCGGAGAAGAACGGGATTCTGTATCTGTCCGGGCAGACGGCAGAGCGAGAAGACCCTCAAACGGGGAAGATCGAATGCCTGGGCGATGCGGTGGAGCAGATGGACGTGATCATGGAGAAGCACAAGCTCCTGATCGAGGCCTGCGGCGGGACGCCATACGACATGACGAACCGCACCGTCTTCACCTCCGCGGCGGGGTCTCCGCCGTTATCGCACTACAAGCGGGCCTTCCGGTCGTCGCCGACAGTCAGCCCCGACACATGGCGAAGCAACTTCGGCCCGAACTATGCGCCTGGCACGGGTCTGTACATGCAGGGAAACCTCAATCTGAACGCCATTTGGAGTGTCGACCTGGTGCTAGACATTAGCCCCGGCGAAAAGAAATACATTAACCCTGGCTACCCGCCATTCCCAGAGAAGACTATAGCGTCTTACGAAAGCGGGACGAACCGGCCAGGCGTCCTCAAGAACGACATCCTCTGGTCGGCTGGTCAGGCGCCGTGGTACATAGACGAAGACGACGAACGGGCCTGCCCGTGGTCGCTCTACGACCAGACAAAGTACCTGTTTGAGAAATTCGACATGATTCTGGCGGACGGAGGAATGACCCGCGAAGACGTAATCATGGTCCGGGACTACATTATCCCCGCCGCCCGACCCTTCTACCGCCAAACGGCAGACCTGCGTCGGGAGTTCTTCGGCGAGGAATTTCCGGCTTCCACAGGTGTTGTGTGCCTGGCCCTTAACGCTCCAGAGTGGATGATCGAGATCAACCTGGTCGCGGTGAAGGGAGGCAAGAAGGAGATGGTGCTGGCGGAAAGGGCCCACGCGCAGGGGATTACCTTCCTGCCCGGCGTGAAGAAGGGCAACCTCTTCTTTGTATCGGGCACCACCGGGCATCACCCGGAAACCGGGGCTCTTGCCATAGGCGACGTGGAAGCCCAGACCCGACAGACCTACCTCAACATCGCTGAAGTCCTGGAGGCCGGAGGCGCCAGCTTCAAGGATGTTCTCAAGGTCACCGACTACATAGACGAAGCGGCGCTTCCCAATTATCACAAGGCGATTGACGTGCGACGGGAGTTCTTTGGGTCGGAGCTACCTGCGGCATCCACGACCGTTGTGAACCGGCTCCTTGATCCCCAGGCGTTGATTGAGGTCGAGGCGATAGCGGTAGTCGACTGAATGGGGGTCGGGCGTGAAGATTGAGAACGTAAAGTCTTATCTCGTCTACTCCAAGGGCCACCGGGCGGGGATGATCGGGGGAAAGCACTGGCTCTTCGTCAAGGTAGAGACGGACGAGGGTATCCACGGCTGGGGTGAGTGCTACACGCAGCTGGACAGGGACCGGGCTATCCAGGCCCACGTTGACGAGCTTAGCCGGTACCTGGTGGGCCGAGACCCGTTAAACATCAAGCACACCACCCAGATGGCCTACGACGACTATGCCGGGCGTCGAGGGTCGATGGAGTTCTACTGCGCGCTAAGCGGGATAGAGCAGGCGATGTGGGACGTGGTGGGGAAGAAGCTGGGTGTGCCGGTGTACCAGCTTCTCGGCGGGGCTTGCCGGGACAGGATCCGGGTCTACGCCAACGGCTGGTACGGCGGCGCCAAGGACCCCGAGGACTACGCCACCATGGCCCGAGAGGTGATTGAGCAAGGTTTCACTGCCTTGAAGTTCGACCCCTTCCCCGGCCCTTGGAGGCTGTACGTGGACAAGGAGGTCGAGGAGGCGGCTGTGGACAACATCGCGGCAGTGCGGGGGGCGGTGGGGGAGAAGGTCGACATCCTGATTGAGGTCCACAGGCGGCTATCACCAATGAATGCCGTCCGGGTGGCGAAGCAGGTCGAACGGTTCAGGCCCTTCTGGTACGAGGAACCAGTGCCCTCGGAGAACCTGAAAGCCATGGCCGAGGTGAGGAGCCAGATAGATATCCCCGTGGTAACCGGCGAGGCCCTTTACGGCAAGGCCGCATTCCGCGAAGTCTTCGACAACCGGGCCGTTGACATAATCAATCCAGACGTCGCCAACTGCGGTGGAATCCTGGAATTGAAAGAGATAGCGGCCATGGCCGAGCCGCATTACGTGGCCGTATCGCCGCACAACTACAACAGCACGTCGGTGGCCCTGGCGTCTACGCTGCAGGTGTCGGCGTGCATCCCGAACTTCCTGATAACGGAATACTTCATCAACTTCGCTGAAAAGGCCAACGATATATCCGTTGAGCCGATAGAGGTGAAGGACGGGTACATCGACTTACCCCAGGGTCCTGGCTTGGGAATAGAGTTGGACGAAGCCAAGCTGGAGGCCGAGCGATACGTGCAGCCGCCGCCGAGGGCGTTGAGAACGTTCGACCAGGAAGGGCCTTAGGGGGCTAAATGTGGGAGGCCTCTGATACTGCAGCTCGCGGAAGGTGAGAAAATGAACAACGGATCGATATCCTGGGGGTTAACTAACCAAAGCGGGATGAGTTTGCAATGCTTGTGCTGATAGCACCTCTTATCGAAGGATGAACTGCAGTATTGATAAGGCTTTTCTGTCGCCGATCGAGCCATCAAGCGCTTATTGGGAATGATGTTAGAATCCTTTCCTCATGAGTGCATGTGAACAGTTCAATGTTGACGAAAATAAGAATACGTAACTTCAAACAATTTGACGACGTAACCATAGACTTAGATGAAGTAGTGGTCTTTGTAGGACCCAATGATTCAGGAAAAACTACCGCTCTCCAAGCTCTGTCGCTATGGGAACTTGGATTACGGAGATGGCGGGAACGCTGGGGTATGGTCACTACGGATGATATCCGACGTCCAGGGGTATCCATCAATCGACTCGATTTGTTTTCCGTGCCAGTGAATCATTCCAACCAACTCTGGAGGGGATTGCAGACCCGCGAGGCGAACCCTCAGAGAACGGGAACTAGCAATGTTCGCATTGAAATCGAGGTAGCAGGTAGGACCGCAAATGGTAAAGAATGGACATGCGGATTTGAATTCGACTACGCAAACCCTGAATTATTCTATTGCCGCCCTTTGCGTACCAGCCTAGATGGACAATCAAGAATGTCGGTGCCATCAGAGGCATTCGAGGAAGAGGTAGCTTTCTTGCCTCCCATGTCTGGCTTGTCCTCTACAGAGGCCATGCTTCAGCCAGGAACTGTGAATGTTCTTCTCGGGGAAGGAAGGACTGCAGAGGTTTTGCGTAATCTCTGCTTCCAAGTATTCATCCGCCAACGAGAAGAATGGATGAGTGTATTAGTTCCAAGAATGATGCGTTTGTTTGGCGCAACCATCCTTGATCCACAGTACAACCAGGAGCGGGGCGAAATCACGGTACGATATAAGGATAGCCGAATGCCGAACCTGGAAATGGATTTGGCATCTTCTGGGCGAGGATTTCAGCAGACTTTGCTTTTGACCGCCTACATGTTGCTCCACCCTAATTCCATAATCATGCTAGATGAACCGGATGCTCATTTGGAGATATTGAGGCAAAGACAAATTTATCAAGAAATAACAAAAACCGCCTCAACTCAAAATAGCCAACTTCTTATCGCTACCCATTCCGAGATTGTGTTGAATGAAGCAGGTGACCGACATTCAGTAACTGCATTCGTCGGCACTCCTCACCGAATGGATGGCAGTAGAAGTCAAGTCTTTAAGGCACTAGCAAGAATTGGATTTGAGAATTACATACAAGCTGCGCAACAGGGATGGGTACTCTATTTGGAAGGTTCTACTGATCTGGCTGTGTTACGTGGTTTTGCGCATTACATGAAACATCAGGCAGGAAACCTATTGGATAGACCCTTTGTACATTACGTGGGCAACCACCCGATGGAGGCCAGATACCACTTTTATGGGTTACGCGAGGCCTATCCGGAATTGCGTGGATTTGCTTTGTTCGACCGTCTCAATATTCCTGACGGGCAGAACGACGCCTTAAGGGAGTATAGCTGGCAGAAACGAGAGATAGAGAATTATTTTTGTAGTCGAGAAGTGTTATTGAAATGGGCACAAAAACGGCTACCGCTTTTCTATACTTGTATGGAGGAAGCTATATCTGAAGTGGAGGATGCACGCCGCTTATTGGGGCAATCTTCGCCCTGGGATGGCGACACCAAGGTATCAGAAGATTTCCTGCCTCCACTTTTTCGTGCCTTTTACAAGAAAACTGGTATGTCTGGTCACGTCTCAAAGTCAGATTATCACTATCTGATTGAATATATGGACACTGAAGAGATAGATCAAGAAGTTGTAGCGGTACTCGATTCTATTGTAACTATTGCGTCAGGTTAGCGACTCGTTTGGATTAGGTTGAGAATTTCGAGAAATGTTAATGACACAATTGCCCAGAATAAAGGTGAAGGTGTTCTCTCCCCAACTTGCGAATGACAGGAACTTCCTGCTAGAACTCCCCCTCGGGTTCCATTCCCAGGAAGTACTGGCCTGCCTTTTCGTAGTGCTCGAAGCGGCCCTGGATCTGCTGGGTGATGACGTGGGAGTCCTGGAACCGGCGCTGTATCGGGTTCCGTTCGAAGATGGCGTCGGAGCCGCAAAGGTTGTAGGCCATGTCCGTGACCTGCGCCCCGACCCTTATGGCATGAGTGCTGGCCAGCCTCAGCTTGATCCGCTCATCCAGCGTCAGTGTGCCCTTCGAACTCACCGACTCCCATGCCCTCTCCGCCGCATCGAACAGGAAGGCCCTTGCGGAGCGCCACGTGGCCTCGGCCTGTCCTATGCCCCGTTGAAAGGTGGACTTGTCCCTGAGGAGGGAGCCTTCACGCTCGGCGCGCTTGCGGATTCCAAGCTCGATGGCTGCATCGAGCCCGGCCCTCGCCACGCCCAGGGCCACGCACCCGAACCCCGAAGAGAAAATCAGGGTCATGGGCATCGCGTACAGTGACCCGTCATCCCAGGGCTTCTGGCTCCAGAAGAAGGTGTGGGACTCGGGGACGAATAGGTCGTCGATTTCGAAGTTGAAGCTGCCCGTGCCCCGGAGGCCGTTCACATCCCACACGTCTACCAGCTTCACCTGCTCTTTCGGCATGACCAGCAGCAAGTCGTCGGGGCTGCGGGAGCGCATCCGGGCCCCGATCTTGTTTTTCGGGACGAGGGCGACCATCCAGTTGGCATGATGACAGCCGCTGCTGAAACGCCAGCTTCCCGTTAGTCGATAACCGCCGTCGACGGGGATTACGTCGGCCTCTATGGGTGGGCCGTTGGCGAGGACGGCTCGTTCGTCACTCCAGATCTCTCGGGCGGTGGGTTCCGGGATCTTGGGGGCCTGCAGGGCCAGGACGGTGTTCTGGTTCACGCACCAGCCGGTTGAGCCGTCGGCTTCTGCGAAAGTCTGGACGACTCTCAGGTAGTCTGGGTAGTCGATTTCAAAGCCGCCCAACGCCCGGGGCACGAGCATGCGGAAAAACCCGCCATCGGTAATGGCCACAGCAACTTCCGTAGAGAGCTCTCGATAAAGAGTTCCCTCCCCAGCCGACTCCCGGACCAGGGGCTGAAGGCCACGCGCCGCCTCCAGGAACGATACTGTCTTTGCCAGCGCCGCAGCCATCCTAGATCTGGCTGTACCCCGAACCAGGCTCGCTCACCCCTACACCCTGCCCTTCGCCCATCAACCCGTACTCTCTCAGGATTTCCTGGGTGTACGTGACCCGTCCTGTTATCTTTTCCAAGGGCTCGGTGGCGAGAAGTAGGGTGGCCTTGGCCATCAGTTCTGGGTGTTCCCCTCGGGGGTCGTCCATGCTGTCGACCAGCTTGTGATAGAGGGTGCCGGGGGTCGGGACTACCACCGACGGCGAGAGGCAGGTCACGGAAATTCCATACTCGAAGACTTCAAGGGCAAGGCCCTGGGTGAACCGTTCAAGGGCGGCCTTCTCGGCGCCATAGCAGGTGTCCCCGATGTCCTCCCTGGATTTTTCATCGTACGGGCCTCGGCCGGGACCTATGGCGGAGCTGGATGAAATGTTGACGATGCTGCCGCTCTTCTTGTTGATCATGTCGGGGAGCACGAGCTGGCTCAGCATGAAAGGGGCGTGGATGTTGACCGCCCAGGTGCGCATCCAACGGTTGAGCGGGTAGTCTTTGATGGGGATGAAGTAGGTAAGGGCGGCGTTATTGACCAGGATGTCGGCGGGACCGTAAGCGGCCTTGGTCTCTTCGATCAGTCTTTCGCAGTCCTCCGGCAGTGAGATGTTGGCTGCGATTGGCGTTGCCTCGCCCCCCGACTCCCGGATCTGGGCGCAGGTCATCTCCAACGAGCCTTCGAGGATGTGGTCACCCTCTTTCAAGGTGCGCGCCACGCAGACGACGCGCGCCCCTTCTTCGGCAAACAACTGGCTGATCCATGCGCCGATGCCCCTGCTTGCGCCCGTGACAATCGCAACTTTTCCGTCGAGTTTTCCCATTGATTTCTCCTCGGACCGAAGGGCCCGGCCCATATTATCACGTCTTTCCCAATGCCTATCGATAACACCCGGCCATTGGAGTAATATGTCTACACCCCAAGCAGGACCAAAGAGAGGGCGAAGATGGCGAAATACAACTACAAGACCGGGTTGCAGGAGATCGCGGACGGGGTGTTTGCCTACATCCGCGAGGGGATTGGGTGGGACATCTGCAACTCGGGGCTGATCGTTGGCGACGAAGAGTGCCTGGTGGTTGATGCGATGATGGTCGAGAGCATGGTCACGGCCTTCATGGAGGACGTCCGAAAGGTGACTGACAAGCCAGTACGCTATGTAGTCGATACCCATCACCACGCCGACCACGCTTTCGGAAACCAGTTCTACCGGCCCCACGCCAACGTCGTCGGCCACGAGGGGTGTCGGGAATCTCTCCTCCGTCGGGGCGCCGACCCCGACGTCCTCACAGATCGTTGGCCTCAATACGAAGACGACTGGCGAGTTCTCGAGCTGACACCCCCTAACGTAACCTACGCCGACACCATGACCGTCCATCTCGGGGGCCGGAGCGTAGAGCTCATCCACCCGGGCCCCGCGCACACCTTCGGCGATACGCTGATCTACCTGCCGGAGGAGAAGATTCTGTTCACGGGAGACGTGGCCTTCCAGTACCTGGTCCCCCTGGCTGCCGACGGCCACGTGTCCAACTGGATCAAGGTCACCCGCGGCCTGAGAAACAAGATGGATGTCGAGACCCTCGTCACGGGGCATGGGCCCGTGGCGAGCAAGGATGCCATCGGCTGGACGCACCGCTACTTCAGGAGGTTGAAAAAACACTGCAAGAAATACTTCCGCATGGGCAAGGGCCCGGATGACGCCGCCGCATCCTTCTCGCTTGGCGAATTGGAGGGCTGGGAGGAGCCGGAGAGAAACTACATCAACGCCCGGCGCATGTTCATCGAGCTCAGGGGCGGATCTTTTGAGGAGCGCACGTCTTGACCCAGGTTAAGACGTCCTTCTTCCGTGCCCGACGGCTCGGGCACGCCAACCTCTTCGTCACCGACGTGGAGAGGTCTCTGGACTTCTACAACAGGGTCGTCGGGCTGGAGGTGGTGTATAAGAAAGCGGCGATGGACGACCTGGAGGGCCCTGCAGTCGGGGGCTTCCTGAGCAATGGGAACACCCACCACGACATCGCCGTGTTCCGGCATCCCGACGCCCCCAGGCTGAACCACCTGGCCTTTGAGCTGGAGTGTGAGGCCGACCTTGTGGAAGGGTATCGGGCGGCAGTGGCCTCGGGTGAGCAGTTCCGGGTGTCGGACCATGACATCACGCGGAGCCTCTACACCCGGGACCCGGACGGCAACGGCATCGAAATCTACTCAGACTCGACAAAGGAGTGGCGCAAAATACGCGGCGACGGCCGCACCGTGCGCTACGGAGAGCCCGACTGGACCCCCGGAGACCCGCCCCGCTTCACGGCAATCGACTCCCGCAATTACCACGAAGACCCGGAGTTCCGTCGGGTAGAAGGGGCTGTGTTCCATCCCAAGCGCATTACCCATGCTGCACTGAGCGTGACTGATATTGAAGCGTCTCTACATTTCTATACCGAAGTGCTCGGGTTACGGGTGCTGTACGGGAGTGTTGCCGAAGACTGCGTAGAACTTGGCGGGACCACCGAGAACGGGCACATTATTCTCATATCGGCCCCCGAAACAGGGGGCACGGGTCTGCACCACGCGGGGTTTGAGGTGTGGAATGATGCAGAGCTTGAAGAGAGCAAACACAAACTGGAGGGGTCGGAGGTGATTCTGAACAGGAAGTTGGATGGGAGCGAGAGTCGAGAGGTGGCGATTCGGGACCCGGATGGATTTTTGTTGGAGTTTTGGGCGGGAGAGGCGCCGAGACCAAGTGCCTTGGTGTCGGCGCCATTTATGCAGACACGCGCTTGATTGCCCTGGGTGTTAACGACTTCCTTTCACCCGACTCGGCGGTTTGTCAATAAACCCTTCAGCCAGCTTCAACCCCGTCTCCCGCACTAACTCCCTGTCTCCATCCTCCGAACCCTCGTAGGCAACCTTCAGCACGGTATCGTTGCCGTAGGTTGATATGGGCCCTTCCCCAGCCATGTCGATGCCCTTGGGGTCTTCACCTCGGGCGACGGCACGGATCCCTTCACGCATCATCCTGCGCATCCGGATTACTCCCTTGTCGGTGGTTGCCAGGTGTTCCAGGGCGTGCCTGGCGATCAGCCTCTGCCCGACCTGCGCGTCATAGTCTGCGGGATATCGCTGCCGCTCCTCGTAGGATCGTGCCCGACCCGCCAGCTGAGCAGCGACCGCAAAGCCAGGGTTCTTTGTGTACTCGTCTTCCTCACCCTCCGGCACCCGTACGAAGGTGAATTCGAGAGTCTCGGTGTCGTTTTTTGGGACACGCCAGCGGAAAATTCGAGGGAGAGCGCAGAGCATCTCTTGGCCATTCGCGTATTCTGGCGGAAGCACACGGGGATCGGGGATTTGAGCGATGTTTGGGATGACCCATTCGATGGTGCGAGACCAGATATCGGGCCCGACGCGCCGGGTCTGGAAGCAGTTCAGCCCGACCGGCGTCTCCATCACGTCGAACTCTCCCACGTCCTTCAGGCCTTCCATGGGCCGACTCTCGGCATCCGTGAACTGGACGTTGCTGACCCGGGCGTGGAGGAAGCTCTCGTGGACGGGGTCGACAACGTTGTCCATGATCTGGAGCCAGTTGCAGTGCTTAACGTTATAAGTCCCGACCTCCAGCCTGAACCCGGGCCTGTCGAAGACGTCATAGACGGGGAATGGGGGCTTTTTCTCTGGAGGGCCCATATAAGCGAATATGAGGCCCCGATACTCATGGACAGGATAGGCGCCCTGTCGCAGCCTGTCCTTGAGGGTTGAGGTCGGGGGTTCACCGGGCGTATCGAGAATCGAGCCGTCCACGTCGAACTGCCATCCGTGATAGCAGCACCGTATCCCGTGGTCCTCGATGACACCGAATTCAAGGGAAGTGCCCCGGTGGCCGCAGTGTATCTCAAGCAGCCCTACATTCCCGCTCTTGTCCCGGAACGCGACCAGGTCCTCGCCCATGATAGTGAGTGGTACTGGGAGGTCTTTGAGGTCGGCGGAGTGTGCTACGGGCTGCCAGAATCGGCGCAGGTATTCGCCGCAGGGGGTCCCGGGGCCCGTGTGGGTGAGTTCCGCGTCCTCGTCCGGCACCTCCCGGTGGTAGTAGGCGCCGAATGGCTCGGTAAGGAATCCCGGTCTGGTCGTAGTCATGCGTCGCCTATCGGAACTGGGGCATGATGCTGTTGGAAATCTCCCGCATGTTGCTCTTCTGGTCGATGATTGCGTACTGGACGCAGGAGACACCGTTCAGGCCCAGCTCGTGCAGATCGTAGATCCTTTCGTCGATGTCCTCCACGGGCCCCGACAGATTTATTGTGTCGATCACCCTCTGAGAAGCGAGGTGCTTGTGCTTGGCGTGCAGGGACTCGTGTTCGTAAGGGTTGAAATTCTCGTGGATGTTGCGGAATTCATCCACGATGCCCGGGCTCTTCTTTTCCAGCCTGCGGTACAGTTCCTGGGCCTCGGGGGTGTTGCGTTTGAATATGGACCGGTAGAGGCCGTTGGCGCAGGAAGAGGCGTAGGAGGCGACCTCATGCCGGGCCTCTTCCTTGGAACCCGTCACGTATACCTCTGTGCGGGCCCATGTCTTGATCTTGGTAGGGTCCCGACCCGCCCGCTCGGCGCCCGTGGCGATCTGCTCCAGGTTCCACCTGATGATCTCCGGCTCCCCCGCCCCGAACATGAGGATTTCGTCGGCGATTTCACCGGCGAGCTGCATGGCCCTCGGCCCGAGAGGCCCCATGATCACGGGAATGGACTGGCCGTTGAATCCGGTGTTCCTGATCCATTCGGAGTGCCAGGTCTCGCCCCAGAGCTCCGCGTCGTTGCCGGCAGTGTAGTCCTTAAGGAAGTTGACCGTTTCCCGCTGCATTTTGAGGCTCACCGGGCCCCGGGTCGCCTTGCCAGCCTCCCGGGCCCCGGCGCCCAGGCCAACGAATGCCCTTCCCCCTGTAAGCTCCCGCAGGCTGGCCGTGAAGTTGGCGATGACCGCCGGATGGTACATGAACGGGTCCACGACCCCATGACCGATGTGGATGCGCCGGGTGTTCATGGCGGCGATTGTCATCATGCCGAAGCATTCGCGGGACACGTTGCTCTGGTCCACGAAGGTCAGATGGGTGAAGCCGCCCTCGTCGGCGACCCTGGCATGGTCGGCTATCTCATCGAACCTCAGCTCGGCCCCGAGCCCTATCCCGAAGTCCATTCTGGCCATTGTTTTACTCCTGTTTGGTCCTGCTTACCGCTCCGGGGAGGTCTGCTTCCACCCGTCTAACGGAACTGGGGCATGATGCTGTTGGAGATCTCCTTCATATTGCTCTTCTGGTCGATGATGGCGTACTGGACGCAGGAGACGCCGTTCAAGCCCAGTTCGTGCAGGTCGTAGATCTTCTCGTCGATATCCTCCACCCGACCCGTCAGGTTCATGGAGTCGATGACCCTCTGCGTTGCCAGGTGCTTGTGCTCGGCGTGGAGGGACTCGTGTTCGTAGGGGTTGAAACCCTCGTAGATCTTCCTGTATTCGTCCACCAGGCCGGGATTCTTCTTTTCCAGCCTCGCATAAAGGTCGTGGGCCATGGGGGTGTCGCGGGTGAAGACTACTCGGTAGAGCTCGCTGGCGCAGGATGCGGCGTAGGAAGCGACCTCGTGCCTGGCCTCTTCCTTGGAGCCCGTCACATAGACTTCGGTCCGGGCCCATGTCTTGATCTTGGACGGGTCCCGACCCGCCCGCTCAGCGCCGGTCTGTATCTGCTCCAGGTTCCACCTGATAATCTCCGGTTCCCCGGCCCCGAACATGAGGATTTCGTCGGCGACTTCACCGGCGAGCTGCATGGCCCTCGGGCCCAGGGGGCCCATGATGACGGGAATGGACTGCCCGTTGAATGGCGTGTTCCTTATCCACTCCGAGTGCCAGGTCTCGCCCCACAGTTCGGCATCGCCACCCGAGGTGTAGTCCTTGAGGAAGTTGACCGTTTCCCGCTGCATCTTAAGGCTGACGGAGCGCCCGATTGCCTTGCCCGCTTGCCTGCTCCCCGCCCCCAGGCCAATGAAAGCTCTCCCTCCGGTGAGTTCCCGGATGCTGGCCGTGAAGTTGGCGATGACCGCTGGGTGGTACATGAAGGGATCGCAGACGCCCTGCCCGATGTGGATGCGTCGGGTGTTCATGGCGGCGATAGTCATCATCCCGAAGCATTCCCTGGACACGTTGCTCTGATCGACGAAGGTGAGGTGGCTGTATCCGGCTTCGTCGGCGACCCTTGAGTGCTCTGCGATCTCGTCGAACCTCAGCTCCGCTCCCAGCCCCACCCCGAATTCCATTCTAGCCATGTCAATCCTCCTGCCCTGCTGCACTTACGGGAACCTGGTTCACCGAAAAATATCTTTACGCCGCCTGCATGTCAAACCCGACCTTATTTTCCCATGGGAACAAACAGGGACAGCCGGGCCTCGGGGCCTACCTCCCGGGTGTAGTGGCCTTCCCCCGTAAGGTCCTCGGCAATCAGCACGTCCCCCGGCCCAATCACACGTTTGTCTCCGTCACCGACCTCTATCTCCACCGAACCCGTGACGGTGAAGACGGCGACTTTGCCGGGAGCATGGTGCCAGGGGTTGGAGCGCTCGGGGTCGAAGCGCTGGACGACTATGCCGCCGTGGATGATGGCACGGGCGTCCTGGGGCCAGCCGTCGGGCAGGGGCTCCAGGTCGGGCTCAATGTCCTCGAAGTGGGACCGGCCGTCTTCTCCCGTGTATAAGCGAACGATAGCCATGATTGCCTCCTGGTATGTGCGGAAAGAACAGAATCCAGATACTTCCCGGCCGTAGTATCATACCCCCTCGTGCGCTACATCTTCAGCTTCGACATAGACGGCACACTGGAAGTCGGGGACCCGCCGGGGCCAATCACCCTTGATCTAGTGAGGCGGGTGAAAGGGCTAGGGCATGTCATCGGAAGCTGCTCCGACCGGACACTTTCAGAACAGGCCAATATGTGGGAGCGGAACGGGATTGCGGCGGAATTCACGTCGTTGAAGTACCAGTTGCCGGAAGTCATGGAGCGCTTTCCTTCCGAGCGTGCTATTCACGTCGGCGACTCCCACGTGGACAAGATGTACGCAGAAAAGGCGGGATTCATCTACCTCCCCCCGGACCCTGAGGCGGTATCGGCTCTTCTTTCGTCTCTCCCTAAATGAAACCGTAGAGCCGCCCCGCGTTCTCACAGACAATCTTTCCGCGAACTTCCGGGTCCTGGAGACGGCCCAGGTTCTTCTCAATGGTCGCCCGGGAGTCGGGCCAGACGCTGTCGGGGTGGGGGTAGTCCGAGCCCCACATCACGTTGTCCTTGCCAATCTGGCCTATCAGGTCGGCGACCAGGTCCTCGTCCTGGTAGGTAGTGTGACCCTGGCGTCGCCAATACTCTACGGGGCTGGCCTCTAGACCCGGATACCCCGTGCATTCGTGGTCGAGCCTGTCGAGCATGAAGGGCACCCAAGCCGCTCCGCATTCGCCCAAAACGAACTTGAAGCCGGGAAAACTCTCGCAGGCCCCCGACAGCAGGATTGACGTCAGGAACTCCGCACCGAAAAGCGGGGACAGCACCATGTCCATGGTCCACCAGATGCGGTTGTATTTCGCGACATCGGGAGCTTTGGGCTCCCTCGGGCCCCAGTTGAGCAGGTGGAAGGATATGGGCATCTCGCATTCCTGGGCGGCCTGCCATAGCGGGTCCCAGTCCTCGTAGTAGACAGGTATGCCCGCCCCGTGTACGTCCAGCTCTGCTCCCCTCAGGCCCATCGACGCCGCTCTTCGAAGCTCTGCGGCAGCGGTCTCGGGGTCGTTGTTGGGGAGGCAGGCGAGACCTGCGAACCGGTCAGGGGTATGGCCGCAGAAGTCGGCCATCCAGTCGTTGTAGATGCGAAATAGCTCAACCATCACCTCAGAGTTGGGTTCGGTTACCCGGGTGCCGCCTGGGAAGTTGTAGCCAGCCATCAGCCGTCCACCGATGAAGGTCAGCCCGTAGATTACCTCGGCGTTCACCCCATCCCGGTCCTGGTCGGCTATCCTCAGCTCGGGGTCGGTGGGGCGAGGGCGGCCGCGGGCGGCATCTTCGTAGAAGCCCGTCTCGGCGATACGGTCTATGCGGGCCTCGTTCTCGGGGGTCAGGAGGGCCTTGGCTCTGCGACCGGACACGGCGAGGTACATGCCATTGGCCCACCACTCGGGCCCCTCGCCCTTGTCCATGACTCTCGGCATCTGGTCGACGAGGTGAGAAGATGCGTTTTCTACAAAGAGGCCAGGTGGGAGGTAGGCGAGGTCAACGTGGCCGTCGGAGGAGATTACTTCATATGTCATTAGCGTCTCCCTTCCAATGACATCACACTACCACGCAAACGCCTTCTTCGGATTCTCTACCGTGACCTGCCGGATCACCTCCTCAGAGACACCCGCTTCCCGGAGCCAGGGAAGGAAGGTGCGCTGGATGTGGCCGTAGTCCGGGGCGTGGTCTTCTTCTGCCACGGGCCCCGACTCGGCAGGCCTTCCGACCTCTTTCACGTACAGGTCGTGGGACAGCAGTACCCGGTCCTGGTAGCCGAGTCCCAGGAGGCCCGCCACCATCGCCGCATTTGTCCTGTCCGAGACGACAGTCTGGATTCCTATGGTGTCGAAAGCGACGTAGCAGCCACGTTCCAGGACTTCAAGCACATGCCCGACGTTGGTCGTCTGGGAAACATGCCCGATGATGCAACGCTCGGGGTCTGCCCCCGCATTGACCAGGGTCTCGATGTGGGCTAGGCCGAGGTTCCCGAAGGGCCAGTCATGGGAGTCTGTGTGGGTGCCGATGGGTGTGCCAAGTTTGGCCTGGACATGGGCCGCGGCCTCCAGGACCCGGCGGTCTCGGTCGGAGAGGAGTTGGTCCAGGGGGGCGTCGGGGGCAGTGGGGTGCTCGTGGGGCTGGAGTCGGGTCCCGACCTTTATGATGCCGCACTTGACGCCTTCGTCCACCGCCCCTTCCTCAATCTCGCGCCTGAAGAAGTCTTCTATTGCCTCCAGGCTTTGTGCCTCCCAGTAGGCAGGATATCCCCACGCCCCGAATATTCCCGTACACGCGACTATGTCCCATCCCGAGGCCCGGGACAGATCTACCATCAGGCCCATGTCTCGGCCCAGGTCGTAGGGGGCCCAGTCCACGAGTCCGGATATGCCGAACTCTTCCCCAATAGCCTTGAACTGGGCCGCCCCTTCCTGGACCGCCTTCTCCCGGTCGAAGACGGCTGCTGGGTCGGACGGAGCCCCGAGAAGGTGGAAGAAGGTATGCTCATGGGGGAGGATGTGCCCCATTTCGGCGGGGTCCTTGTCGCCGAGAACGGTCCTGATTTTGGCCATGACTATGCTCCAGTTGATGCTGTTTTTTGGTTGGGGCTCATGGGTCTACCAGGCAAGGACTTTTTTCGGATTTTCAATGGTTATCTGACGGATGGCCTCCTCCGACACCCCACCCTCCCTCAGCCACTGCACGAAGACCCGCTGTATGTATCCGTAGTCGGGGGCGAAGCGAATCCCGACTGTCGGGCCCGTTTCCGGCTCTCGACCGATTTCCTTCACGTGCAGATCATGAGAAAGCAAGATCTGCTTCTCATAGCCCAACCCAATCAATCCAATCACCATTGCTGCCTTGGCCTGGTCCGATACCACAACTTCGATTCCTATGGTGTCGAAGGCGACGTAGCAGCCCTGCTCAAGAACCTCGATGATGTAGCCGAGGTTGGAGGTGTGAGAGGCATGCCCAATGATGCAGCGCTCGGGGTCTGCGCCCGACGCAATCAGCGTCTCTATCTGCTCCAGGCCGACGTTCCCTAACCGCCAGTCCCGACGGTCGGTGTGGGTGGTGATGGGGACGCCGAGCCTTGCCTGTACTCGTGCAGCGGCCTGGAGGACTCGTCTATCCTGGTCGGATAGAAGCTGGTCTCGGGAGGAGACGTGACCCGAGGGCTTTTCGTGGGGGCGGAGCCGGGTGGCGATCTTGATTATGCCGCACTTCACTCCCTCGTCTACCGCTCCCTCCTCGATCTCCCGGGTGAAGAATTCTTCTATGGCCGCATCGCTTTGCCCTTCCCAGTACGCAGGATAGCCCCACGCCCCGAATATGCCCGTCGACGCCACGATGTCCCAACCCGACGCCCGGGACAGCCCCACCAGCAGCCCCATGTCCCGGCCAAGGTCGTAAGGGGCGCAGTCCACTAGTCCTGATATGCCCTGCTCGGCGTTCACGGCTTTGAGCATGGCGGCGCCCTCTTCAATAGCCCGCTCCCTGTCAAACCGCGAAGCGTGATCGGACTCGGCGGCGATGAGTCGGACGTAGGTGTGCTCGTGGGGGAGAATGTGGCCGACGTCGGCGGGGTCCTTGTCGCCGAGTACGGTCCTGATCTTGGGCATGAGATTTCTCCGGGACTTTGCGACGTATTCTAGGCCGATTATATCCCACGTCCCTATGCCTACTTTTCCCGATTGCCCAATCCCTTTACACTAGCGATATTCGAACGCTGAGGGGGTGCATTATGCCGGAAACGGGAATAATCGAAAGGTTGAAGTCAGGCAAGCCGATTCTCATGGATGGGGGCACGGGCTCCGAGATCCAGCGCAGGGGTGTGAACGTGCTGGTCAGCGCCTCCGCCGAGTCCGAACTCCTGGCCTGGTCTGCAACGGCCAACGTCGACTATGCCGACGTAGTCCAGCAGGTACACCAGGACTACCTGCGGGTCGGGGCGGAGATAATCATCAGCAACAATTTCTGGACGACCCGCAGCCGGCTCTCCCTGATAGGCCAGCAGGACCAGTGGGAACGCCTGGCAACCGCAGCCGGTGAAAATGCCATCCGCGCCCGAGACGCCATCAACACCAACGCCTACGTCTTCGGCGGGATTGCAGCGCCCTACACCCAGGACTACCGCAAGCCCTACACTCAGTCGGACGTGAAGACCCTGGGCGCGGAGCGTTACGCCGAGGAATTCACGGGGCCCGGCAGGGTGCTGGCCAACCTGGGCGTCGACGCCCTTCTCGCCGAGTATGTTGGCTACATCGAGGACTGCGTCGCTGCAGTTGACGCGCTGGCGACCATCGGGCTTCCCGTGTTTCTCGGGGTGCGGCACATCACCGAATATGGCTGGATGCAGTACGGCGAAACGCTAGCCGACCTTGCCAAGGCGCTAAAGGGTCATCCGGTGGAGGGAATCATGCTGATGTGCAGCCGCCCCGAGTGCATTTCGGTAGGGCTGTTGGCCCTTAACCAGAGCTTCGACGGGGTGATCGGCGCCTATGCGAATGTCGGGTACAACCCAATGGCGCCGGTCAGCGGTCGGGTGCACAAGGGCGGCGACCTGCTGTCGGGCTACAGCCCCCTGAGGCTGGCGGACTTTGGGCAGGACTGGCTGGACATGGGCTCCCAGATAATCGGCGGGTGCTGCGCCACGGGCCCCGAGCACATCATCGCCTTGAACAACGTGGTGAACCCCGTACCACACATGGTCGAAGACCACGCTGGGTATCATCTGCAGCCGGCCGGCTGAGGCATGCAAAGCGCCTCACTCTCCCCCGACCCCCAGGCCACCGCTCCCGACGGCTCAGCCATCCGGTTCCTGTTGAAGCTCGACCGTGGCGAAGTGAACCACTTCACGCTGCCTCCGGGCCGGACTTCAACGGCGGTGGTGCACCGGGCCATCGAGGAAATCTGGTACGTGCTGGAGGGCCAAGGACAGGTGTGGCGTAAGGAGGGGGAGGTGGAGGAGATATTGGACCTGGCCCCGGGTGTGAGCTTTGATATTCCGCTCGGGACACAATTCCAATTCAGGAACACGGGCGACGGGCATCTTTCGGTGCTGATTGCGACTATGCCGCCGTGGCCCGGGGACGACGAGGCTGTTGCGGTGCAAGGGCCGTGGGCTCCCTCTCGACCCTGAACCCCGGCTTGCTCAATTTCCTTACTATGGCTCGATGACGCCGCAGGCCAGGCGAGCGCCCGTGTCCGACTCCTCTTCGCCGTAGGCGTCGGGCCGCTCATGGACTATGATGGCCGACCCGTCATCGTCGAATATCGAATTGATTGGGCCCGTGTCCAAAGTGATGCCATCGGTGAAGAAGTCGGCGCGGGCGGAGCCATCGGAGGCGGCGTAGATGTTAGGCAGGTCGCCGCTATGGCCTCCTATTGGTCCGCCCCGCTTCCAGGACGCATGAATAAAGCCGTGCTCCGCATCTTCGGGGTTGAAGTGATCCCCGGCGGCGTTGAAGTCGGGCGAACATGCACCGACCTCGTGAATAATGAATGCGTGCCCACCCGGTGGCAGCCCACTGACATCGGCCATTATCAGTACCCCGGAGGCTGTTTGCCGGAAGCTGACAGTCCCAATTAAAGCGCCGTCCGCTGAGTTGAGCGTGGCCTCCGCTGTTAATCCAACTGTACGTTCGTCCGACTCGCTTGACCCACTATTCAACAAGATGAAGCCGACGACTATCAGGATGATGATGATCGCTATGGGACCAATAAGGATGAGGAGTTCGGGCCTCCGGGTCATTTCAGATCAGCTCCTTATCAGCTGTCTATCAGATTCACCAAGGTTTTGTTCTTCAAGTTCGGGTTGCACATACTCTCCATTCACCCATGACCAAAGAAAACGGTGTTATTGATGATATCACATGTCATCAATTCCAATTGATACTACTCTTGCACCTTATTCAAGGGTCGTAGAGAGTTCAATCGCATGCAAACCTGTAATACCGGTTGCGCGGGAATCTGCCAAAGTCACGAGCAATTAAAGGCAAGTATAGAGTGTTGTGATACTCATTCGCATTAACGACCGCGCATGGCGCTCAACTGGCAGCACTATTCACGGAAGCCAATGAGGCATGCTGTCGGAACGGTAGTAATACCAGCTTCGTGGGCCCGAGGTCTCGATGTGTTAGCGCGAGGTCCGGGAGAGGTCTACTCCACCGGCGCCCTCCACTTCTCGATCACATCCTCGTTCAAATCAATCCCGAAACCCGACCCCTCAGGCAGGAGCATGTATCCGTCCCGGATTTCGGGCTGCTTCACAGGGAGGTCGTACCAGAGGGGGTCCCGGTCGGGGTTGGGGAAGATTTCGACGGCTATGCCGTGAGGGACAGACGCAAGGAGATGCAGGGCAATCTGGGGTTCTTCATGGTGGGCCATGCGGATGCCAAAGGCCCGAGCCATGCCCGCGATCCTTCGCCACTCTGTCACTCCCCCTGCGATGGTCACGTCCACGTTCAGAATGTCCACCGCGCCCCGGGCCACGAGGTCCCGGCACCCGTGCCTCGATATCTCGCCCTGCCCCGCGTTCACCGGAATCCCCTCCCAACGCACCCGGGCGTTTCCTTCGATTTGGTCGTGCCACTGGACTGGCTCTTCCAGCCACGCAAGGTCCAGATCCCTCGCGCCTCGGGCGAACCGCACTGCCTCATCGACGGACCAGGCCTGGTTGGCGTCAACGCTTAGAAGAAAATCGTCGCCACCGATTTTTCGGGCGAGCCGGGTGCGCTCCAGGTCTTCCTCAATGGAAAGTTTCCCGACCTTCAGCTTCAGGCCCAGCACACCCATGCTCTTGTAGGACTCAATTTCGTCAATTAGGTTCTGGGTCGGGTCTCCGTCCCGGATATAGCCGCCGATGGCGATGACGCGGACACGGTCTCTATAGCTTCCAAGCAGTTTGTAAACAGGCTGATTAAGAGCTTTGCCCAAGGCGTCCCACAGCGCATTGTCCAGGGCAGCAATGGCCTGAGTCACGATTGCATGTTTTCCGAGGTTGATTACATGCAGACCGCGCCATGCCAGGTCCACGGGAGCCTCCCACATCCGCTCCCAGTGCCGCTCCACGTCCCGCACGTCCTCCCCGACCAGCATCGGGGCGAATACGGTGTTAACAATCTGGCATATCTTGATGTCGTTCTCGTCTTCATCGCCGCCGTAGGTCAGCCCCACCACCCCACCCTCCAACTCTACCCGGGTCACGATGGTGTTCCTGCTGGCGATGTAGTAATTGCCCCCGTGAAAGTGCTGCGCCAGCTTCCTGACGAGGGGTATGGCTTCTATGCTCTTGATCTTCATTTGAGCGCCTATCAGGCCAATTCGGCTCTGACGATCTTGGCTCCGTCCACCAGCGCCTTCAGCTTCAGGTATGAAATCCAGCGTGGAAGCTGGAAGAAGCCGCAGTCGGGGGTGAGGTGGAGTTTCTCGGCGGGGGTGTGTTGCAGGACCTTGCGGATCCTCTCCGCCACATCTTCGGCCGTTTCCAGGTAGAACGACTTGATGTCCACCACCCCAGCCCCGAGCTCTTTGCCGCCGTCGAATTGTTTCCAGAGATCGCATTCGCTCATCTCCCGGTTGGCGAATTCGAGGACAAGCTGGTCGGCGTTGACGTTATTGAGGGCGGGGAACATCCAGCGATATGTCCGCTTGCCTCGGGGCCTGCTCATCAGGTTGCCGAAGCAGATGTGCAAGGCGTGCCTGGCCTTCACTCCCTCAATACAGGCGTTGTAGAGCCGTACCCATTCGTCCACCTCTCCAGGCACCACTGCGTAGGATGGTTCGTCGATCTGGATGAACTCGGCCCCTTCCGCGACCAGGGCCTTTAATTCCGCGTTAATCACTTCGGCCAGCTGCCAACATATCTCCAGCTGATTCTTATAGACGTTTCCAGGCCTGATGTGGATCGTCATCGTCAGGGGTCCGGGGCACGTGACCTTGATGGGCTTGGTTGTGTTGGCCTTGGTGAACTTGAACTCCTCAACTATCCCCAACCCCGAGGGCAATGTGACCTTCTCAAGGGCGCGGTACCGGGGCGGGGTGTCATAGCCGTAGAGGCCCGTCTTGCGCAAGGGAGGCTCTACCGCTAGGCCCGTCATCCTCTTGGGGAAGCTCTGCACGAAGTACCAGCGCCGCATCTCCCCATCCGACACCACATCTACGCCCGCCCGTTCCTGGTCCAGTATGGCCATTCGACAGGCATCGTCGTAAAGCTCTTTGATGTCGGTTTCGCCGTATTCGCCCTGCTCAATCTTTTCCAGGGCCGTGAGCATCCAGCCGGGATACGCGTAGCTCCCGATCACGCTGGTCGGAAGAATTGGCAGAGAATCGCTGTTCATGTCTTTAGCCGCCTTCACTGTGCGATTTTCGTCCAGGTGGGCCTGTTTAGCACAATGATACCCCGGACACGTACACCGCAATCAACTTGCGCTATAATCATTGCGGCCAATTTATCGGAAGCCCCATATTGACGCGACGGAAGAGCTCATGCCTAACGATACCTTGTTCCCAGTTTCGGTAGTAGGAAGTTGGTCCCGGCCCCCGTGGGTTGTGCAGGCCCTCCGCAAAAAGCAGAACGGTGAGATCAGTGAAGAGCAATTCGCCGAAATAGCCGACCAGGCGGTCCTGCTTGCCATCAAGTACCAGGAAGACGCCGGAGTAGACATAATCTCCGACGGCGAGATGCGCAGGGACAACTTCTACTCCTTTGCCGTGGACAAGCTCAACGGCATGAAGTTGATGAAAGTCTCCGACCTGATGGACTACATGAAAGACCGGGCCTCCTTCGAAGAGATCCTGCGGGCGCTCGACGTTCCCGCCTTCGCCATCAAGAGCCCCATCGCCATCGACAAGCTGTCGGCGCGCAAGTCCCTGGCCCTGGACGAAGCCGACTTCCTGATGGACCACACAGACAGGGAGACCAAAGTCCCCCTCCCGGGGCCCTACCTGCTCACCAAGTCGGCCTGGTTTGAAGGGCTCTCGGACAGCGCCTATCCGGACCAGGAAGAGCTTTCACGAGACGTTATCCAAATCCTGCGGGAAGAGGTGCTGACCCTGAAGGAACGGGGTGTCGACTTCATACAGTTCGACGAGCCTACACTCTCCCAGGTCGTCTACGGAGACGAAAGCGCCGAGACCTTCATGTGCGCCGCCATGGCCACCCGCAAAGACCCGAGGGACGAGTTGGAGTCGGCGGTGCGGATGATGAACGAGACCGTCGAGGGGATTGACGGGGTGAGGTTCGGGGTGCACGTGTGTCGGGGGAACTGGAGCCGGAAGGAAGACGTGCTGCTCAAGGGCAACTACGGGCCCCTGCTCCCATACCTCATGGCCATGGATATCCACCAGCTTGTCCTGGAGTACGCCACCCCCAGGGCCGGCGAGATGGAGGTGTTCAAGGAGTACAAGAACGAGAAGGAGATAGGGCTGGGGGTCGCGAACCCAAGGACCGACGAAATCGAAAGCCCCGACCAGATCATAGACCGGGTCCACGAGGCCCTGGACTACTTCGCTCCCGAGCAGATCTACTTGAACCCCGACTGCGGTTTCGGCACCTTCGCCGAGCGCAATGTGAACACCGACCCTATTGCCTACCAGAAGCTACAATCGATAACCGCGGCCGCAGAGAAGCTCAGGGTGGAGTTCGGTTAGGAGCAGACCGGAGCCATCCGTGGAGGAATAGAACAATGGCAGAAGAGCTTAACGGGCTCAGGCCCGAGAAACTGAACGAGATACTCGAGTCCCTGAAAGACCCCGAGGTCAAGAAGGCCGTCAGCGGCCCCTGGCGCTCCCGCGTCAGGTGGGAGTCCGGCTTCAAGGGCAAGGCCTACACCCGGACCCACACCGTGGACCTTGACGAGCCCGAAGGCCTGGACGCCACCGACACCGCGGCCTCAGCCCACGAGCACATTCTCTCGGCTGTAGGGGGATGCATGATGGTCGGGTTCGTGCTGAATGCCACCAAGCGCGGCATCAAGCTCAACGACCTGGAGATCGCCCTGGAAGGCCATTTCGACAACATCCTCAAGTGGGCAGGCCTGGACGACGGAAACCCGGGCTACGGCAAGATCAATGCCAAGGTCTACGTCTCCGCCGACGCCGACGAAGACGCCCTCAGAGAGGTTTGGAAGCTCGCCGTCGAAGGCTCGCCGGTTGCCAACACCGTGGCCCGGGCCACGGAGATCATTCCCGAGTTCGAGAAGGTCTAGCGGCTTGCGCCCTTCTTCCCCCTGGCAAAATGGAGTTGCCGGAGTAACCACCGCGTTCTCCGGCAACTCAAGCGTTAGCGAGGGCAAGGTACATTGAGTCCCGTGACCTGGGTCTCTCCCGACTGGGTGAGCGAACACCTCGCCGACCCCGAAGTTATCCTCCTCGACCCCCGACGGCCGATGAAATACATGTCGGGGCACCTGGAGGGGGCGGTCAACCTTCCCGTCTACACCGCTTTCGACGAGCAGGCCCGGCTTATGGACCCCGACTCCCTCTCCCGTTGGGCCGCCGACGCAGGCCTCTCCAACAACCGCACTCCCCTGCTCTACGACTCCGTAGATGGACAGAATGGGGCGATGCTCTCGTGGATTCTCCAGTATCTCGGCTGCCCCGAGGTCCTGCTCATGGACACCTTCTTCGAAGGCTGGAAGGCCTCTGGCAACGCCGTCTTCTACCGCCCCGTCCCCCCGACCGCCGCAGAATTCTCACCTGCGTTCAACGAAGACATCAGGGCCCGATGGGATGACCTGTCGCAGGGCACACCAGCTGGACTGATCGACTTTCGCGGCGAGAAGGAGTACCGGGGAGAGGACGGAGCGGGTGGGCACATCCCCAACGCACGACACCTGGAATGGCGATCACTGGTAGGTGAAGACAATGCCTACTTGTTGCCTGATGATAGGTTGGCTTCAATGCTGAGGCCTCTGACGTCGGACTCAGGTGAAGCGACGGCCTACTGCCGGACCGGGCCCAGGGCTTCCCTCGGATTCCTGGCCCTGTCCAAGCTGGGCTATTCACCCAGGCTCTACGACGGATCGATGACCGACTGGCTGCGCCGCGGCGGCCCGCTGGAAACCTAGTTAGGCGCGAACCCGTACAACCCCGCCGCGTTCTCCCTCACGATCTTCCTCTTCGTATCCTCTCTGAATCCCGCGAACTGCTTTTCTATCACCTCTCGGGAGTTGGGCCAGGTGCCCTCGTGGTGAGGATAGTCGTTGCCCCATAGCAGGCGGTCGGCGCCGTAGTAATCCAGGGTGGTCAGGGCCACGGGGTCGTCGCCGAATGTCACGTAGCCCTGCCTCTTGAAGTACTCGCTGGGCAGCATGTCCAGCTTGGGTCGGGTGAACATGTGGTGTTTCTGGTAGGCCTCGTCCATGGCGTGGAGCTCCCAGGCCAGCCACCCCGCTCCCGACTCCACGATGACGAATTTCATATTCGGGTGGTCCATCAGCACCCCTGACGAGCACAGGTAGACCAGCAGCTCGATCCCGTCCACCAGCGCGCCCATAATGTAGTTGATGACTGCGCCGCCCGGGCCCCGTTCAACCCTCGGGTCCCGGCCGCTGCTGATGTGGAAGTTCAGGGGTACGCCCGTCTCCTCCACCGTCTCCCATATCGGCTTGTACTCGACTCGGTTGTAGGGTGGGTCAACTACGCTGGGCAGGAAGAACGATCCCATATCCAGCCCCGCCACCCGACGCATCTCTCCGCACGCCCACGGGATGTCAATAACCGGGATCAGCGCCGCCATGGCGAACCTGTCCCTGCGGTCGCCGAAAAGCTCCATCGCCCAGTCGTTATAGACCCGGGCTACCTCGGCCTGGAACTCCGCATCTGGGGAGCAGGCCATCTCTAGACCGAATGTACCTGGGTAGACAACCTCAGCCCCCACCCCGTCGACATCCTGGGCATTGAGCCGGTAGTCGACATCCCAACCCTGCACCCGACCCTGCTCTCTCAGCTTGTCCTCATCCGTCTTCTCGTCCGACCCCATGGCCATTTTCTTGGGCCTCATACCGTCCTGGATCATCAGCCGCTTGCCGTCCCGCACCTCGATATGCGGTGCCTTGTGGCGCAGATGGACCGGGAGTCGTTCCTGCCATAGCGACAGAGGTTCATCAACGTGGGAGTCGGCGGAGATTAGCGTGGCGTCGAGCATCATGCCCTCCTCTTTGCATCACTGTAACACAACGGCCTTCACCTCTGGCATCCCGAACCGGCAACCCTTATTATCCCCCGCATGGCTTGGAAGGAAGTCTACGAGTCCCGTCTCACATCGGCTGAAGGCGCCGCCCGGGTTGTCAAGTCCGGCGACCTCGCCTACGTGCCAGCACCTCCCCACCCCCAGTTGATTCTACAGGCCCTCGCCGACCGTCGAGATGAACTACATGACGTAAAGGTCTGCATCGACAGCCACGTCTTCGACCCCGGCTGGCTGCAATCGGACTGGGGAGACTCATTCCACATCGTCACCGAGCAGTTCCTGGGTCTCGGGATCGAGGCCTACAACGACAGGCTAATCGACTACTCGCCGCTCCTCAACACGACCCGCATCCCGAGCATCGAGGCCCTGGGTGGTGTCAAGCCCATTGATGTGCTCATGGTCCTGGTTTCGAGTCCGGATGAAGGTGGGTTTTGTAGCTTCGGGTACGCACCCTGGGACAAGGCCCGACTCGCTGACCTCTCGAAAGTCGTGATTGCCCAGGTCGACGAGAGCCAGATACGTACCCACGGGCAGAATTACATCCACGTTAACAACATCGACCTGTTCGTGGAACACACCGCTCCCCTGCTCACGGGCGAAGAGGTCAGTCAGACAATTAAGTCTTCTTCTGACGCTGAGGTGCGCTCCCTCCTTACGGACTTACTCCCTAAGATAAGCCCCGAGGAGCAGGCCCGATACCTCCCCGAGTTGGCGCCCCTAACGCCTAAGCAGGTGCGGGCCTTCGCCTCACGCATGGGATGGACCGACCCGCCCGAAACCGCGAGAAGAGTTGCGGACTATGTTGCCGAGCTGATACCCGACGGAGCGACCCTCCAGACCGGCATAGGTACGCCCGGCGGCTACCTGCCGATTCTCGAGACCTTTGACGGCAAGAAAGACCTGGGATGGCACTCGGAGCTCGTGGCGCCCGGGGCTCTCTCGCTGATTGAAAAGGGAATCTTTACCGGGGCCCAAAAGTCCATCCACAGGGACAAGGCGATTTTCACCTGCCTGCATGGCGCAACGGAGGCTGAGCTCCGGTTTGCCCACAACAACCCTGCCATCGAGCTTCTCCCATCCGACTACGTGGTCAGCGCCCGCACCGTGGCCCGACACGACAACATGATTTCCATTAACAACGCCCTGTCGGTAGACCTCACGGGCCAAATTAACGCCGAGACGGTTTTCGGAGGCAGGCAGATCAGCGGAACGGGTGGCCAGCTCGACTTCCAGCTTGGGGCCATCATGTCCAACGGAGGTCGGGCGCTGACGCTGCTCTGGTCTACTGCGCTCGATGGTGCGGTATCGAGAATCGTGCCGCAGTTGGAGGAGAGGAGCGTGGTCACCGTGCCTCGCACCTTCGCCGACACCATAGTTACGGAGTACGGCGTGGCCCGACTCCTCGGTAAATCCATTCGAGAGCGCGCCCGAGAGCTAATCAACGTCGCCCACCCCGACTTCCGGCCTGAACTCAAGAAGGCCGCGGAGCGGCTCTTCTATCCGTAACCGCTCCCAACGAAACCTTCGCCACTCACTGCCATTGCGGCGGTGGTAATATTTAGATTACGCAATTCTTCTTACGAGGCTTGAAGGGAAGACTCAAGTGCGCGTTGAACTGGCCTATGGGACCACGGGGCTGACCGTAGAGTTGCCCGCCGACAGAACTACGGTAATCGAGCCCGACTATCCTCAACCACTCCCCTACCCTCAGTCCGCCATCCTTAATGCCCTCCGCAACCCCATCGACTCGCCTCCGCTGCGCTCACTCGCCAGCGAGGGTCAATCCGTCGCCATATCCGTCTGCGACGTGACCCGACCCGTGCCCACCGCCGAGGTCCTTCCGGTCCTGCTAAGTGAGTTGGACCACCTTCCCAAATACCGGATAACGATACTGGTTGCCACGGGCACCCACAGGTCTAACTCCCCTGAAGAGCTTGAGCAGATGCTCGGGCCCGAGGTCCTTGCTAACTATCCCGTAATCTGTCACAACGCCTTTGACCCTGGTGCCCTGGTCTCTGCCGCCCCACCCGTAGACGGCGTGCCCGTCCTATTGAACCGCCATTGGGTGGATGCCGACGTGTGCATTACCCTCGGCCTGGTCGAACCCCACTTCTTCGCGGGGTTCAGCGGAGGTCCCAAGATGGTTGCCCCGGGCCTGGCGGGCGTCGAGACCATAATGAAGCTCCATTCCGCCCCCCTCATCGCCCACCCCGATGCCACGTGGGCGGTCACCGAGGGCAACCCCGTCCACGAAGCCATACGCCGGATAGCTCGGGACACGGGGGTGAGCTTTGGCATTGATGTCACGGTTGACGATGAACACCGGATTACCAGCGTCCACGCCGGGGAGCTATTCGCCGAACATTCCGAGGCCTGTGATTTCGCCCGCAGCGTCACCATGCGCCCCACCCCAGAGCCCTTCGACGTGGTGATCACCACCAACAGCGGTTATCCCCTGGACCTGAATCTGTACCAGGCCGTGAAGGGCCTTTCGGCTGCGGCACGGGTGATCAGGTCGGGCGGCTCCATAATCTGCGCCGCCGAGTGTCGGGACGGAATTCCTGAGCATGGCGACTATAAGTCCCTGCTCACCTCCCGCAAATCGCCTGAAGCCCTGCTGTCCATGGTCGAATCCCCCGGATTCTCCCGCCAGGACCAGTGGCAGGTCCAGATACAGGCCCAAATCCAGCTTAAAGCCAACGTGTATCTCAAGTCCGACTACCTGACCCCCGACCAGATAAGGTCGGCCCACATCCGCCCGGTTGCAGATCTGCAGGGCGCGGTGGACGAAATAATCGGTTCTTATGGCCCCGACGCCACGGTCTGCGTATTGCCCCAGGGGCCCCAGACAATAGCCTATGTAGATGAACCGCTCCTGGCCGGAGTGGGCGCATGAGGTTTCAGCCATGACCAACGTTTACCGGTTCATCGACGAGTGCGAGGACAAGGCCCTTCTCGGAAATAAGGGGGCCAACCTGGTCACCATGACCAGGCTCGGGCTGCCTGTTCCCCCCGGATTCGTCGTCTCCATCGACGCTTTCAAGGAGTACCGCAATAGCAATACGCTCCCCATGGACGAGATCGACGATGCCCTGGCCTGGCTCGGGGAGTCCCTCGGCCGCGACTTTGACGACGGCCTAATGGTCTCGGTCCGGTCGTCGGCCCCCGTTTCCATGCCGGGCATGATGGACACCGTACTGAACGTGGCGAGCCGGGAGCAGATGGTTGAGTGCCTCAAGACCGTATTCGGGTCCTGGGACAACCCCCGGGCCAACGAGTACCGACGCCTCCACGACATTTCATCTGACATAGGCACCTCCGCGGTCGTCCAGTCCATGGTGATGGGCAACCACGATGAAATGTCTGGCACTGGCGTAGTCTTCAGCCGGAACCCGAGCACCGGCGCCCGGGGCCTCTTCGGAGAGTACCTGCCCGTGGCCCAGGGCGAGGATCTGGTGTCGGGGGTCAGGACTCCCCAAAGCATCGACGCCCTGAAGAACCAGATGCCGGATGTTTACGAAGAGCTGGAGAACCTGTCCCGAGACCTCGAGAATCACTTCCACGATATGCAGGACGTCGAGTTCACCGTGGAGTCGGGCACGCTCTATATGCTCCAGACCCGCTCGGGCAAGCGCAGCGGCGAGGCCGCCGTCAAGATAGCCGTGGACATGGTGGAGGATGGCCTGCTCACCCAGGACCAGGCCCTGCTCCGCATCACCCCCGACGACATACGGGCACTCCTGCACAACCGCATCCAGTTCCCGGAACGTCACCAACCCATAGCCCGGGGCCTGAACGCCGCACCTGGCGCCGTTTCCGGCAGGGTCGTCTTCGACCCCCTGGAGGCCGTATCGATGTCCAAGGCCACGGATGGCGTGATCCTTGTCCGTCCGGAAACCAGCCCCGACGACATACAGGGAATCGCTGCCGCCGGTGGCGTCCTGACCTCCAGGGGAGGGCTGACTTCCCACGCTGCCATCGTGACCCGGGCCATGGGCAAGCCTTGCGTTTGCGGAGCGGAGGAAGTCACAGTAGATCTCGAGAACGAGTCCTTCACTGTGGGCGACGTAGTAGTGCGCAAGGGTGACGTCGTAACCGTAGACGGTTCCAGCGGCAGCGTGTACCAGGGCGCCTTGGCCCTTCTGGAAGCCGAGGCGACTCCCGAGCTCGCCAAGCTGCTAAGCTGGGCCGACGATACCAAGCAGATCGGGGTCTGGGGCAACGCCGACACCGCCGAGGGCGTCGCCCTGGCAAAGAAGCACGGCGCTGAGGGCATCGGCCTCTGCCGCACCGAGCGCCAGTTCACAGGAAAAATGCGCCTCGACGCCATCCGCGACTTCATCCTCAGCGATTCCAATGAGGAGGAGGAGCGAGCCCTTGCCAACCTCCGCGACCTCCAGAAGACCGACTTCCTGACCCTCTTCCGCGCCCTTGAAGATACGCCAATCATAATCCGCCTGTTGGACCTCCCCCTCCACGAGTTCCTCCCCGCAGAGCTGGAAACGGAAGATCCCAGGCTGAAACAACGCATCGAGGACCTCCACGAGGTCAATCCGATGCTCGGGCACCGTGGAGTCCGGCTTGCGGTGACCACGCCTCGGGTGTACGCCATGCAGGTGGAGGCAATCGCCGAAGCCCAGGCCGAGACCGGGGCCCGGGTATCTATAATGGTCCCCCAGGTCATAACCCTCCAGGAGCTGCTCTGGGTGAAGAAGCACATCGAGGGCAAGGGCTTCCGCATAGGCATCATGATGGAGACTGTCCGCGCCTGCATGAGGGCTGCACCCCTCGCCGACGAGGCCGGCTTCTTCTCATTCGGCACCAACGACCTCACCCAGGCCGTCTACTCCTTCTCCCGGGAGGACGCCGAGAAGAAGTTCCTAACCACTTACCTGGACAACAGCCTCCTGGACGACAACCCCTTCGAGATAATCGACGTAAAGGGTGTGGGTCGGCTGATGGAGACCGCCATCGGCTGGGCCCGAGAAGAGAAGCCCAGTCTGGAAATCGGCGTCTGCGGGGAGCACGCCGGCGAGCCCCGATCCATCCGCTTCTTCCACGACGCGGGTGTCACCTACGTGAGTTGCAGTCCCTACCGTATCCCCATTGCAAAGTTGACTGCCGCTCAGGGCGCCATCCTGAATCCGCGCAACGGAAGCAGCTAGAATGCAGTAGGGGCATGCCCTCGCAGTTGTTCTTTTTGGCTGCGGCACAATTATGTCCGCCGTCTATACCACCAAATATGTGATAACATGGCTATCGGTTGCCCAGCCATGCCATGCCCAAAGTGCGAGAAGCCATAAGAATTGTCGAAAGAGATGGCTGGCAGTTAGATCGGACGAAAGGCAGCCACCGGCAGTACAAGCATCCGGTCAAACCCGGAACAGTGACCATCGCAGGACATCCGAGCCGAGACCTGAACAAAGACACATGGCGAAGCATATTACGGCAAGCGGGCCTTCGGAGGTGAAACTGATGACACTTACCTATGCAGTAGTATTTGAGCAGACCCCCAACAATTATTGTGCCTACATCCCCGACCTGCCCGGCTGCGTTTCTGCACACGAGACTTGGGACGGCATCCAGGCAATGATTAAAGAGGCCATCGAATTCCACATTGAGGGCATACAACTTGACGGCGACCCCGTGCCCCCTCCGCAAATGTCCGTGGAAGACGCCCTGGCCTACCACCGTTCCATCCCCAACGACTACGGTGGCTACTTCCCAACCCCCGACAACCTGGAAAATGAAGACCCCGTCGCCATCCTGGAGATTGAGGTGGAGGTCAACCTGGAAGGTGTTTCCGCTACTGCCGCGGGCGGCTAGCGCTTCGACCTCTCCCGGGAACCGGGTGGTGTCTCCCACCAACTGACCTTTGACATGACCAACCTCACCTTCGGCATGTCCTTCCACGAGACCTACCGGTACTCGCGGCGCGGTGTCATCGACTACGCCCGGGCCATCGAGTCCCTCGGCTTCGACACCCTCTGGATCACCGAGAATGTCCACTCCGGCGCCGACGCCCTCGAACCCCTCACCACCCTCTCCTTCATGGCCGCTCACACGGAGCGCATCACCCTCGGCCCGTCGGTCATAATCCTGCCCTTGCGAAACGCCGTCGGCATCGCCCATGCCCTCGCCACGCTGGACCGGCTCTCGGGTGGGAGGCTTATCTTTGGGGTCGGCACTGGTGGGACCGTCCCGGGCTCCTTCGAGGCGTATGGGGCATCCGCCCGCACCCGAGGCCGGTACTGCGACGAAGCACTGGAAGCGATTAAATCGCTGTGGACGGGCGAGCCGGCATCCTTCTCCGGAAAGCTGTTGGAGCTGGACGAGTACGTCCTCGGGGGCCGGCCTATTCAGAAGCCCCACCCACCCATCTGGGTCGGTGGCACGGCCGATGGAGTGTTGAAGAGAGTCGCCCGTTTCGCCGACGGCTATATACCCCACAGCATCAGCCCTGAGATGTACCAGCAGCTATGGGCTCGAATCGAAAGGTACTGTGAGGCTGAGGGTCGTGACCCGTCCACCATCACCAAAGCAATCCAGTTCTACTTCTGCATCGCCGACACCCAGGCCGAGGCCCAGCGCATCGCCGAAAAAGCCCTCGAACACCGTTATCAGCGCTCCATGTCCCTGGCCCCGACTGCCGATGTCCACTACGCCATCGGCGCCCTTGAGGATGTAATTCGCGCCATCCAGACCTTCGCAGACATCGGCGTTACGCACTTCGCCTTTTCCAACGCCCGCCCGCCACACGAAGTCATGCCCCAGATCGAGACCTTGGCCACCCACATCATCCCACGTTTCCGCTAACATCTCTCCCTGTCATTCACGAGCTCCATCAAACTGTAAGTGCACCTCGGGCCTGAATCTACCTTGGGGCGTGGGGTGCGGCGTCCCCTTCCCTGCCCGCCATGGAGACGACCCGCCCCCGGCGTTGTGTATACTTGCCGAACCGAAGGCCGCTGCCTCTGGAAACCACATGCGCCGACGCCCCTCAAACCTTCGGCGTCTCCCCTCGATACACTTGGCGGCATGAATTGGTAGCCATTAAACAGGTCCAGGGGAAAACCCGACTCGATGGATGCCGACTCAACAGCTAAAACGAGCAGGCCCAGCGGAGTCGTAAGGCGTACCGCCGCCTCCTTCCGCCCATACTGGGTCAAGCTGCTTGGAATTGCATTCCTTATCCTCCTGACCGCCGGCCTGGGGGTGGTAAACCCTCTCTTGATCCGAGAGGTTTTCGACTCTGCCCTGTTCCCGCCTTCCGGCACCCCCGACCTGACCCTGCTCTGGATTCTGGCCGGGGTGATGGTGGGGGTTGCCGTAGTCACCGGGGGTCTCGGGATTGTCCAGACCTATATGACCAATCTGGTGGGTCAGCGAGTCATGCGCGACCTGCGGGACCGCCTCTACGTCCACCTCCAGGGCCTGTCGCTGGGTTTCTTCTCGGGGACACGTACCGGTGAAATCTAGTCCCGCATAGCCAACGACGTAGGAGGAGTCCAGAACGTCGTCACCACTACCGTGTCCAATGTTCTGTCCAACACGGTCATTGTGATTAGCACCGTTGCGGCCATGACCGTGCTCTCTTGGCAGCTTACGGTCGTGGCGGTGGGAACCACCCCAATCTTCTTCGCCCTCTCCAAACTGGTGGGAGACCGACGCCGTGCCGTCACGGCCCAGTCCCAAAGAGCCGCGGCGGACATGACCGCTACCACCCAGGAGACCCTGTCCATCTCTGGCATCATGCTGGCCAAGCTATTCGGCCGGCAGAACCAGGAAAGCGAGCGATTCCGGACCGAAAACCAGCGGCTGGCCGACCTCTCGGTGCGCCTGCAGATGACCGGCCAGTCCTTCTTCGCCGTGATGCGCATATTCTTCTCCATCTCCCCCGTGGCCATCTACCTCATTGCCGGCTACCTGCTTACCGGGAGCGCCTTTGGGGGAGTGACCGCCGGGACCCTGGTCGCCTTCACTACCCTCCAGTCCAGGCTCTTCTTCCCCATGGGCAGCCTCCTCCAGGTTTCGGTGGAGCTTCAGGCCTCGCTGGCATTGTTCGAGCGCATATTCGGCTACCTCGACATCAAGCCCGACATTACGGACTCGCCCAGCGCGACCAGGTTGGACCACCGGGAAGTCCGGGGTCGCGTGTCCTTCAAGTCGGTTGGACTGTCTTATGATGACCCTTCGGAGCGCGAAACAACCGGCCAAAGGTGGGCCCTGCGAGGAGTCAGCTTCCACGTTGAGCCGGGCCAGTTGGCGGCGTTCGTCGGGCCGAGCGGCGCAGGCAAAACGACCATCTCCTATCTGATTCCACGCCTCTACGACCCTACCGAGGGCTCGGTGCTGATCGACGGCCTGGACGTCCGGGAGATCAGCCTCGAAAGCCTCGCCCGACTGACCGGTTACGTGACCCAGGAGAGCTACCTGTTTCACGCCAGCATCAGGAACAACCTCCTGTACGGGAACCCCGAGGCGACCCAGCGGGAGATTGAGGCCGCCGCCCGGGCCGCCTACATCCATGACAAGATCATGGACTTCCCCGACGGTTACGATACGGTGGTAGGCGAACGCGGCTACAGGCTGTCCGGGGGCGAACGTCAGAGGCTGTCCATAGCCAGGGTGATTCTTCACGACCCCCGGGTGCTGATACTGGATGAGGCTACCTCGGCCCTGGACACGGCGAGCGAACGCCAGGTCCAGGCCGCCCTGGAACCACTGATGCGCGGCAGGACCGCCATCGCCATAGCCCACCGTCTCTCCACGATAATGGCGGCGGACGTGATCTTTGCCATGGACAGGGGCAGGATAGTGGAGCAGGGCACCCACGCAGAGCTCCTCGAGCATGGGGGCTTGTACGCAAGGCTCTACGCCGAACAGTTCGAGGGCGGGCGTGTCGAATGTATTTGCGAGGACGGGGTAGTCCTGTGCGACGGCACCATAGAGCAGTTCATCGAACCCGCCTTGCCCGTCGTAAGTCGTTGAGCCCGACCCCGGCAATCCTTGTGCCTGTGTCCGGTGCTCGGCCGTCACCCGGCTCTGCCCCAAACCCAACGAATAGCTCCCACACCCCCTTCTCCCATCCCATTCCGATGCCCCTAGAGGAATTGCCCATTCACGCCCTTTATCTCCTTCCCCCTTCCTCTCCCTAGTACTGAACTAGAGGGCTACGTGGGTGCGCAGCACCCACGTAGCCCTCTGTTCTTCTCTCCCCCTCTCCCTTAGGGCCTTAAAGGGAGAGGGGGATCAAGGGGGTGAGGGTTCCCCTGTGGGGCTGGGGGTATCCCCTCTCCGTAGGGGCGACCGGCGGGTCGCCCTCCCCCCTGCGACACGCGAAATCCCCAGAAATCCCTTTAGGCGTCGTTCAATCAAACCAGCTACGAGTTCAATCAACTTTCAATCAACGTTCAATCAAAACCTACCCCCACCCACTACCCGAAAAGCGAAGACCACCATACGCTATAATGCCCCGAGACACCTTCCCCCGCCGGAGAGCCCGACCATGAGAATGGACTTCAGCGTCGCCTGGGGCCGAGCCCTCGCCTCCTACGAAATCGCGGACCACGCCGCTGCAGCTGAGCAGGCCGGCTTCGACATGCTCGGCATCATCGACACGCAGAACCTTGCCCGGGACCCCTATCCCGCCATGACCATAGCCGCCCTCAACACCAACCGCGTGCGCATCGGGCCCTCAGTGACCAACACCTTCACCCGGCACCCCGCAGTCACCGCCAACGCCATGGCCACCATCGACGAGATATCCGGGGGCCGGGCCTGGGTGGGGCTGGGGTCGGGGTTCAGCGCAGCCCGCACAATGGACATCAACGTCCGTCCCATGGCCCTCTTGGAGAACGTCATCAACTTCATCCACACCTACACATCCGGGCACGAGGCCGAGTTTAACGGCGCCAAAATGCACAACGAGTGGATACAGCGTCGACTCCCCGTCTATGTCCATGCTGCAGGCCCCAGGACCTGCGAGATCGCCGGTCGGCTGGGCGACGGCGTGCTCCTCTGTTCCAAGGGTAGCCCCATAGTTGCCAAGTGGTGCCTGGACCTCGTCCACCGTGCCGCCGAAAAGGCGGGTCGGGACCCCAATGACATCGACATCCGCGTCTGCCTCCCCCTCTACGTTGAGGAGGACGGAGACAGGGGTTGGGGCGAGATGGCCGCCTCCGTCGCCACCATGTGCACCGGCTTCTATCTCTCCATCTTCCGCCACGACTCCAACCCCGACGTCCAGAGCCTGATCAGCCAGATCGACTCAGACCTGCTCCAGGAACTCAAGCGCGTCCACGATGCCTACGACTACTACCAGCACGAACGCGTCGACGCCGACCACGCCAGGCTCGTCACCCGACAGCTCATTGACTTCGTCGGCATGTACGGCACAGCGGATCAGATCTGCGAGCGTGTCTACGAATTGCAGCAGGCCGGGGTCAAGGCGCTCGACTGCCACATGTGGACCTTCATCGACAAGAAGAAGCAGATGCGGCTCATCGGCGAAAGGATCATGCCCTACTTCAGGAACTAGCCCCTCGCCCTGACACGGAGGACTGACCATGACCGACAATTCAAACAGAGGCATCACCGACTGGCACACTCATTGCTACCTCCCCGAGCACCGCAGCAAAGAGGCCATGGCTGAGCGCATCAAGTACGGCGTCCGCGGCGGCGAGGCCTGGCCCGATGAACACCGTGCCGCCATGGACAATGCCAACGCCACCCAGTTCGCCGTCATCAACGTCCCCCGGCGCCCGGGCCACGACGTCCCCAACGAGTTCATATCCGAGTACTGTGCTCAATACCCCGGTCGGGCCATTGGCTTTGCTTCAGTACACCCGAATGACCCCACCGCCTTCGATGACTTCGAAAACAGCGTCAAGAATCTGGGGCTCAAGGGGCTGAAGCTCTCTCCCGTCTACCAGGCCTTCGACCCCTGGTCCCCGGAGGCCTGGCGCCTCTACTACATGGCCCAGGACTTCGGCGTGCCCGTCATGTTCCACATGGGCGGCATGTACGACCCCAAAGGCACCCTGGAGTGGGGAGACGTCCTGACGTTGGACAAGGTCGCCATGGCATGCCGGGACCTGAAGATAATCGTCGCCCACTTCGGCCAGCCGCAGATGCAGGAGACCGTCATGCTCCTGCGCAAGAACCTCAACGTATTCACCGACCTCTCCGCCCGGTTCCACCGGAAGTGGCAGCTCTACAACGGCCTGCAGGTCGCCATCGAGTACAAGGTCACCGACCGCATCCTCTTCGGCTCCGACTTCCCAGTCATGCCTCCCGCCCAGGCCGCCGACATCTTCCGAAACTTCAACGACTGGGGTGACGGAATCAAGCTTCCCCCCATCCCCCCTGACCTCATAGACGACGTCCTCCACAACCGCCCCTTCTCCATCATGGGCATCGAAGCCTAGCTGCAAGGAATAATCATCATGCTCGACCTGCTTATCAACAACGGAATGGTCATCGACGGCGCAGGCGGCCCTGGCTTCTACGCCTCCGTCGGAGTCCAGGGTGAGGAGGTCGAGATCATTCGCGGCGACGTTTCCCACGTGCAGGCCGCCCGGGTCATCGACGCCACCGGTCACGTAGTCTCTCCCGGCTTCATCGACGTCCACTCCCACGGCGGCTTCACCATCCTCAAGGAACCTCTTCACGAACCCAAGGTCCGGCAGGGTGTCACCACCGAGCTCATCGGCATCGATGGCAACTCCGCTGCCCCATTCAAGACCCAGGAGGACCTTCACCGATTCATAGAAATGGATGCGGGCCTCAACGACAGGCCCCCCATGCCCACCGACTGGTCCTCCGTCGCCGACTTCCTCGCCCTCTACAACAACAACGTCTCCGTCAACATCTGCTACATCCTCGGAAACTCCCCCGTACGCATCTGGTCCGTTGGCTGGGACGACAGGCCCGCCACCGGCGCCGAGATCGAAGACATGAAGTCCGTTATCCGGGAGGCCATGGAGGACGGGGCTTTCGGCCTTTCCACGGGCCTGGACTACCCGCCCGGCGGCTACGCCGACACCAACGAACTGATAGAGCTTTCTAAGACCACCAACGCAATGGGAGGCTTCTACCACACCCACACCCGGGCCTCCCTCAAGTCCCAGGGCCTCCTTGCCCCGTGGCACGAGGCCATCGAGATAGGCCGCAAGAGCGGCATCCCCGTCCACCTCACCCACTACCGTCAGAGCGCCCAGGGGGTCGGGTCTCACCTCGACTATATCGGTTTGGTGGAAGACGCCCGCGCCGAGGGCATGGACGTCACCTTCGACTGCTACCCCTACATATACTCCAGCACGCGGGCGACTATTGAGCTTCCCCTCTGGACCATGGACGGCGGCCCCGAGCGCATCTTCGAAGTACTGTCCAACCCCGACGAACGCACCCGGCTCGTCGCCGAAATGAGGGCCGGCGGCCGGGATGCGACTGCCAACTGGCTCACCAACCTGCAGAAGGAGCACAACAAGCAGTACGAGGGCTTATCGGTGAAGGAGATCGGGCGGATGCGGGGCCAGGACCCTCTGGACGCCTTCCTCGACATCCTCCAGGACGACGGTCTCGACCTGTGCATAGTCGGGCTGGGGACCAACGCCAATACTCTGCCCGTCTTCGTCTCTCACCCTTGCGGGATGGTCGGGAGCGACGCCGTGCTCATGGGCGAGTTCCCGAGTCCCCGTACCTACGGCTGCTTCCCCGTCATCCTCGCCGAAAACGTCCGCGCCGAAAAGCAGCTGCAACTGCCGGAGGCTATCCGCAAGATGACATCCTTCCCTGCTCAACGCCTGGGCCTCAAGTCCCGGGGCCTCCTCCGAGACGGCTACAAGGCTGACATCACAATCTTCAACCCCGAGACCGTCAAAGCCCCCGCCACCCGGGAAAACCCCAAGCAGTTCCCCCTCGGCATCCCCTATGTAATCGTAAACGGCAAAGTCGTAGTGGACGAAGGGCAACATTCTGGACGGCTGCCTGGTCGGGCATTGAGGTTTGGGCGGGACTAGACGCCCATTTCCATTGAAGAGGGAAGTAATGACTACGCTTGACTCATTAACTATGAGTCATTTATACTGTTCATATGACTAAAAGACTACAAGTTCTCGTCGACGAAGAGGAATACGGGGAAATACAAAGGGTAGCTCTCGCACAGCATGTAACCATTGCAGAGTGGGTGCGACAGGCCCTTCGCAAGGCAAGGAGCGAGCATCCATCGACTCTGGAGTCAAAACTGCGCGCAATCGCTGAAGCTTCCCGACATCAGTTTCCCACGGCAGACATTGAAACAATGTTACGGGAGAGTGAACCACCTCTACCTCCCGCATGATTTTCGTAGACTCCAACGTTCCGATGTATCTAGTCGGAGCGCCACACCCGAACAAAGATCGTGCCGTGACACTCCTTACTCAGTTGGTAAGCACGGGCGAACGCTTCATCACTGATGTGGAGGTCTACCAGGAGATACTTCACAGATACACGGCGATAAAGCGTGTCGAAGCTATAGCCCCGGCCTTCGAAAGCTTGGACCGAATCGTCGACGATGTATTCACTTACGGAATGGCTGAAATACGAGCAGCCAGGGCATTGGTCACTTCTGTCAACGGCCTTTCTGCCAGAGACGCCTTGCATGTGTCCATCATGCGAAAGTCAGGAGCCAATTTAATCTTGAGCTTCGATGTCGGTTTCGATGCCTGCTCCGAGATCAGCCGTCTATCCTAACCTCCCTAAAACGCATCCCCACCCCGCACATACGCCCCCAGGTCCTGGCTTGTGTTGCGGTTCACAAGGTTCCGGCCGTACATCGGGTGCTTCATGCCACGGACCTCGTGCTCGATTTCGAAAAGCAGGTCTCCCGAATCCGGGTCCACAATCTTCTGGAATCGGAACTGGTGGTTGCGGATTTCCTCGGTAATCAGGCCCCGCTCGTTGAGGGCGTTGAACGGCCCCGAGAACCCCGCCACGTAGATCGCAATGTGGTGACCGTCGTACTCAGGAATCTCGCCGCCCGACTCTGTGAAACGCAATTCCTGCCCCGTCCCGATACCCACCTTCGCCATCCCGTCCGACACCTCCGCCGGAGCCCCCATGATCTCCCGGTAGAACCTCGCTATGCCGTCCGCTGTGTCTGCCGGAACATCGAACTCCACGTATGGGATCCCCAGCGACATCTCGCCGAACTTGTCAGAGCCGCCGTCGTAGCAGTGGAACTCGTTTCCCCAGGGGCCCGTGACCACGATGCAACAGTGCTTGTCCTCCCAGGCAAATTGAGTCCCCTCCAGCCGCTCCCCCACCCCCGATAGCTGCCCTCTTAGCTGGTCGAGGCTGGGGACCACCAGCCCGACGTGGCCGTGCAGTTGCTGGGCGTTGTTGGTCGGGAGGTGGAACTGCTGGTCGCCCAGGTTCACCCACATGTTGTCCAGTCCGACCATCAGGTACGGGTCCCGGGTCCCGCCCAGCGCCCCAACGTAGAAGGCCGTGGCCGTCGATTGGTCTGGGACGGTCAGATTCACGTGTTCCAGCCCGACTATATTCCCCACATCCTCCAGTTCTGGTGTGTAAGCTTGTTCACTCATATCGTCCCCCTGCCTGGTGAATTGATTGCACTACTTTGACGTGAGTAGACGGCTCGGCCTAACGCCTCACCCCGCCTGGGTTCAGGATCTCCCTGGCGATGAGCATTTTGTTTACTTCCTGCGCTCCCTCCCCGATGCGTCGCACTCGAGCCTCCCTGTACCACCTTTCCAGGGGCATCTCCCGCGTAACGCCGTACCCGCCGTGGACCTGCAACGACCTGTCCACGACCCGTGCCAGCACGTCCGCAGAGTGAAGCTTGGCGATGGATGCCTCCTGCCGGAAGTCCTCGCCCGCGTCGAATTTCCAGGCCGCCTCCCAGATGAGCCAGCGGCATGTGCGTATCTCGACTTCGGAGTCGACCAGCATCCACTGGATCGCCTGTCGGGTGGAGAGGGGAGCCCCAAAGGTCTCCCGGGTCTTCGAGTATTCCACGGCCATCCGATGCGCGGCCACCGATACCCCAAGATTCGCCGCAGAGTACGGTATACGGCTCCGGGCCAGCAGCTTGTTGGCTAACAGGTCCCAGCCCCCATCCACCTCCCCCAGAACGTTTCGAGAAGGCACCCGAAGGTCCTGGAAGAAAAGCTGGGCGGGGGTATATGCCCTGATAACGGGTATAGGCGTCAAATCGAAGCCCGGCCATGAATTCTCCACCACGAATGCCGTTACCCCGCGTCGGGTCTCGGGGTTGGTGCGTGCGAACACGATTCCCCAGTCTCCCCACAGCGCCCCCGATATGAAGACCTTGCTGCCGTTGATTATCCAGTCGTCGCCGTCTCGGACCGCCCGGGTCTGGATGGCCCGTGCGGGGTCGGAGCCGCCGCTGGGTTCCGTGATTGCGAACCAGGCCTTGCGCTTGCCCTGGACGGTCGGGACTGCGTAGGTCTCCCGGAGATAGTCGTTACCGGCAAATATTATCTCGGGGGGCGGTTCTCCCATGGTGCCGTAGACGGGGCAGTAGAGGCCCGCGGCGTGCTGCACCATTTCCTCGTCGATAACCGCCTGCGAAAAGATTGAGAGTCCCCCACCCCCGAATTCGGTCGGAACCCCCGTGCACCACATACCCATGTCCTTGGCCACGGGGACCAGCCGATCGTATTCGTCTTTGGGGAGGTGGATCGAGTCATGGGGGATCTGCTGTTCCAGGGGCACGATTTCGTTGCGGACGTAGTCCCTGACTGCGCCCGCGGCCATCCTCAGCTGTTCGGGAAGCTGGTAGCGTTCTGTGGAGTCGGGCATTTCGATACTCCCGGTCGAATTAGCGACCCTTGAAGTCCGCGGGACGTTTTTCGGCAAAGGCCCGAGGCCCTTCCTTTGCGTCCTCGGTAGTCATCAATATCTGTTGAATGGCCTCTTCCATCCGGAGCCCGTGGTCCAGCGGAAGGTACTGCGAGCGCACGGCCAGCTCCTTGATGGCCCTCACCGCCAGCGGCCCGTTCTTGCATACCACGTCGGCCATCCTCTCCGCCTCCTCCATGAGCTTGTCCAGGGGCACGACCTTGTTCACAAGGCCGTACTGGTGCGCCTCCTGGGCCGTCAGCCACTCCCCGGACAGGAGCAGCCACATGGCCACGGGATACGGGAGCTGCCTGAGCGTCCGCTGTGTGCCCCCGTTCCCTGGCAAAATCCCCCGCTTCACCTCCGACAGGCCGAACTTCGCATGCTCTGCGGCAATGCGTAGATCTGTGGCAAGAAGCAGCGTCATTCCTCCCGCCAGGCAATAGCCGTTGACCGCCGCAATAACCGGCTTCCAGACCTCCAGCCCCCGGTTAAGGATCTGCTCATTCTGCGTTTGCCAGAACTCCCACTTCTCCGGCACCCGAGGGATAGTTTTCTTCAGATCGGCGCCCGCGGTAAACGCTCTCTCCCCGGCCCCCGTGATTATGGCGCACCAGACGTCGGGGTCGTCCCGCACATCTATCCAGGCCTCTGAAAGAGATCGGTACATCTCCGGGTCCATGGCGTTCATCGCCTCGGGCCGGTTGAGCGTGATGTAGGCGATTTTGCCTTTCTTTTCATAGTCCAGGGCCATATCGGGGCTCCTTGTGCGGTGTCGGGGAGGAGGAGGGGCGGAACTTGGGCAGGGTGATCTCCTCGGTCACGTCGTCCCAGGTGACTTCTACAGGAAGGTCGGGCCGGATGTCGTCATTTTCAATTCCTACGATGTTCGACAGCAGCCGAGGCCCTTCCTCTAGTTCCACAATCGCCACGTTATACGGCAAATCATCCTCGAAGGCCCTGTTATAGCGCTGGTGAACGACAATCCACGAGTACACGCTCCCCCGTCCCGACGCCTCCACCCAATCATGCTCCCCTGACAGGCATTCGGGGCAGGCCGGGCTCGCGTCCCTTTGGTGGCCGCACTTGGAGCAACGCTGGAGAAGAAGCTTGTGCTGTTTGCACCCGTCCCAGAAGGGCTGGTTGTCCTCCGTGATTTCCGGCAGGGGCTTGGAGTAGTGGGTGGTCATTGATTACCTCCGCAGGATCGCTGTGGCGTGGGTGTGCATGATCCCGCCCTGCCCGCTGACCAGGGCCGTCTCCGCGCGCTGTACCTGCCTGTCGCCGCACTCGCCGCGCAGCTGCCTCACCCCCTCGACCAGGAGCTGCATACCGGCCATGCCGCTTTCGGAAAGGAGCCCGCCGCCCGTGTTCATCGGCAACGACCCGTCGGGGCCCGTGTGCCCGTCCGCCACGAACGCCCCGCCCTCGCCCTTGGCGCAGAACCCGTAGTCCTCCAGGGTGATGATGGGGACTATCGTGAAGCAGTCGTAGATCTCGCAGACGTCTATGTCCCCGGGCCCGACACCCGCCATGGCAAACGCCTTCTCGCCGGATATCTTTGCCCCGCTGGTGGTGAGGGTGGGGCGGTGGGGGAGGTCCCAGGCGATGTGGTGCTGCCCGATGCCCATGACGTACACGGGAGGCTTCCTCAGGTGCTTGGCTCTGTCGGCAGAAGTGACCACCACCGCGGCCCCGCCGTCGGAGACGAGGCAGCAGTCAAGGAGATGCAGCGGCCAGGTGACATAACGCGACGCCTGGTGGTCTTCCAACGTGATCGGGTCCCGCTTGTGAGCGTTGGGGTTCTTGGATGCCCACGCCCGAGTCGAAACCGCCACTTCACCCAACTGCTCACTCGTTGTCCCGAACTCGGTCATGTGCCTCTGGGCGATCATCGAGTAACCTGCCGGCGCACCGATGAACCCGTACGCTGCGTCGGTCCCGACCGGCCTCCCATAGGTCCCCGGCTTCCCTGATAGCGGGTTGTCGCCATAGCAGCATACGGCGGTGGTTATCAGCCCCGCCTCGATGGCCATCATCGCGTACTGCACCAGTCCCAGGTTGGTCGCCCCCGCCTGGTCTATTGTCGCAGCGATGACCGGCTGGATCCCGAGCGCCTGGGAAACTTTGTGGGCCCACAGGCTCTTGAAACCGGTCGGGGGGTACTTGCACAGGACCGCGTCGACGTCGTCCTTTTCCAGACCCGCGTCCTCGATGGCAAGCCTTGCCGCCTCCACGGTGAACTGGAGGGGCGAGACCCCCGGCACACGGCCGAACTTGGTCGTAGCCGCTCCGACTATGCAGTACTTGTCCTTGAGTGACATTCGCTCTGACCTCCATTCCGGAGAGGTGTGCGTAGATGCGGCCTATTTTGCCATTATAGGGGCTTGCTGGCTATTTCCTGACCACCGGGACTAGGGGAGCTACACCCTCGTCGTGGAGAGTCTCTGCAGTCGATGAGGAATGCCCGAGAAGTTCGCCGATTGCCCAGTCGCTGTGTTCCGCAAACAGCGGCGCCCGACGCCCCAACGACGTTAAAGGCCCCGACGACTTGAAAGACACCCCCGGATGCTTGAACTCTCCGCCCTCCGGATGGTGCGTGTAGTCTACAAATCCCCGGGACTGGTACTGCGGATCGACGAGGGCATCAGGTGCCTTCAGCACTGCCCCCGCCCTCACTCCCGACGCCTGCAAACGGTGCATCGCCTCCTGCGGCGTGCGCTGCAGTGTCCACTCCTGGATAAGGGCATCGAGAGCGGCCTGGTTTTGCAGCCGTGCAGACATCGAGGCAAATCGCGCATCCGTTTTCCAATCGGGATTGCCGGTAGTGTTCGCAAGCTTGGCGAACTCTTCGTCCGACGCCACCGCTATAGCCACCCACGCATCCTCTCCCTTGCACCGGTAGACGTTGTGGGGCGCCATCCCGTGATGCCGGTTCCCGACCCGCCCCGGCCCCCGACCCGTCAGTTGGTACTCCAGGAACTTCTCCCCGATGACCGCCATCGTTACGTCCCGCAGTACGATTTCGAGCCGTTTGCCTTGCCCCGTGCGCCGGCGCTTCCACATAGCTGACATGATCGCCGTGGCAACGTGGAACGCCGAGGTCTGGTCGCTGTAGAAGTTGCCCGGTTTGCTCGGAGGTCCGTCCTCGTACCCCGTTACGTGGCACATTCCCCCCAGCCCCTCCGTTCCCGGCCCGAAGGATACGTAGTCGCTCCACGGCCCCGGACTCCCGAGGGCGGGCATGGCGACCATTATCAGGTCGGGGCGCAGGGTGCGCAGGTGCTCATAAGTGAGCCCGAGGTTGGGCATAACCCGCGGGCTGTAGTTCTCTATCACTAAGTCACTGACCGAGACTAGCTCTTCGAATATAGCCTTGCCCCGGGGGTCAGCCAGGTCCAGGGCTAGGCTTTTCTTGGCCCGGTTCACCTCGTTGAAGCCCGCATTCTTGTTATAGGGCCGTTCCACCTTTTTGTCTGTCGTGAAGATGGCCATGTTCCCGACGCTCCGACCCCACGGCAGCTCAATCTTGATCACCTCCGCCCCGAGATGCGACAGCATCCGAGTTGCCACCGGCCCCGCAATCACGTTGGTCAGGTCCAGCACCCGGACCCCGGTGAGCGGAAGTGGCTTCTTGGAGTTCGACGCCACGGCTAAATGACCCCCTCTGCCCTTAGCCTTTCCATCTCTCCGTCGGACAGACCCAGCGTGTCACGCAGCACCTCGTCTGTGTGTTCGCCGAGCAGCGGCGCCCGACTCGGCAGGTCCTCATCTCCCCATGGTGCAAGAGGCGTGCCCGGATACTTCAGCATCCCGGCCACAGGATGATCGGCCTCCCGGAAGAATCCGCGGGCCTCGTTCTGGGGGTCCGACATCACCTCGGGAATGGACTGTACCTTGGTGAAGGGTATCCGCAGCTCCTGGGAAAGCTCGAATACCTCCTCCCGCGTCAGGTCCTTCATCCAGTCAGTGACCCCTTGGTCTATCTCGTCCGCATGACCTGCCATAGCCGTCATCACTTCATTCTCTGCCAGACGGCTATTACCTGTGAGCGTCGCCAACCCGTCCGGGAACGATGGGGAATAGTGCACGTGCACCCAGCCGTCCTTGCACGGGAGAAGGGTGGAAGGATACGGCGCCCGACTGCTGGTGTGGATGAGCCGGGTCCCTTTGCGCCGCGGCAACACTCCTTCTCGCTCCAGCAACGAGTAGTAGGACACCCCTTCAAATGTGGAGGCGGTAGCCTCCACAGTGGACACGTCGATGTACTGCCCTTCGCCCGTTAGGTCTCGGTAGTTCAGCGCCGCCACCACCGCCATCGCCGCCGATATGCCCCCGTGGTACTCCGACTGATAACCACCGGCCTTCAGGGGCTCCCGGTCGGGGTCGCCGGTGATGTACATGTACCCGCTGAAGGCATACGCTACGATCTCCGACCCCTCGTACTGGCTGTAAGGCCCCTCTTGCCCGAAATACGAGATCGAGGCCATGATCAGCGTCGGGTTATCCTCCGCGAGACTCTCATAGTCCAACCCCACCCCCGACAAGTAACCCGGCTTGAATGACTCCACCACTGCGTCAGATTCACCGACAAGCCGCCTAATGATCTGTCGACCCTCGGGGCGTTCAATATCCATCGCCACGCTCTTCTTCCCTTGGGTCAGGTAAAGAAACGGCGCGGAGGTCTCGATGTTGGGCTTATCATTGAGAAACGGGCCAATGCTGCGGACGTCGTCCCCCGTGTCCCGGGGCTCGACCTTGATGACTTCGGCGCCCAGGCCTCGCAGCATCTTGGTGCAGTAGCCTCCAGAGAGGCCGAGACTCAGGTCGATAACCTTAACGCCGTCGAGGGGTCTTTCGATAGGGTCGGGGGCATTCATGGGCTGCGTGGGAGGATAGGCGATAGACAGGGGTTCTGCAACCGGCGCACGATTGAACAATATCCTCAACAGTATTACCCTTGCCCCGCGCCCTTAGGTCAGGAAGGAGGGACAGGTATGGACAACGTGATTTACTCGTCCGCAAAGAACCTGGCAGGGCTTGTAAAGAATGGCCAGGTGTCGGCGGCGGAGCTTGTCGATGGATGCCTTGCCCGAATCGAGGAGGTGAACGACAAGCTTAACGCGGTCGTTCAATTCTGCGCCGACCGAGCAAGGGACGAGGCCCAAGCCGCCGACCAGGCACGCTCCCGCGGCGACTCCCTCGGCCCACTCCACGGCGTCCCCATGACTATCAAGGACTCCTTGGACACCGAGGGCGTGATAAGCACCGGCGGTACCCTGGGCAGGGCCAACTTCGTCCCCGATGAAGACGCCACGGTTGTGAAGAGGCTTCGGGAGGCAGGTGCCATCCTCCTCGGCAAGACCAACACCCCCGAGCTCACCCTCCACGGTGAGACCGACAACCTCGTCTACGGCCGCACCAACAACCCCTACGACCTCGAACGCAGCCCGAATGGCAGCAGCGGAGGAGCGGCGGCCATTGTGTCCTCCGGAGGCGTGCCCTTCGACCTCGGCAGCGACACCGGAGGCAGCATCCGGGCCCCGGCCCACGTCTGTGGAATAGCGGGTATCAAGCCCACCTCCGGCAGAGTCTCCAGGACCGGGCACATCGTTCCCTGGGGCATGGGAGCGCTGGATGCTCTAACGACAATTGGTCCCATGACCCGGTATGTCGAAGACCTGGACCTGGTGTTAAGGGTGATAGCGGGTCCTGATGGTCGGGACCCGGGACTCGTGCCCATGGCGCTGCTCGATCCTGCCGATGTGCAACTCAAGGGACTCAGGGCGGCAGTCCATTCCAACAACGGCAACATCGAACCGACAGCGGAAACTACGACTATGGTCAACGCCGTTGCCTCAGCACTGGAGGAAGCGGGCGTGCACGTCGAAGAGTCGGTGCCCGAGGCCCTGAAGCAGGCCACGCGCCTCTACGAAAGCATCGAATACGCCGATGGCGGCGCCTGGATCCAGAGGATGCTCGATGCCGCAGGCACCAAAGAGGTCAGCGAGGAAATCGGGCGTCGGCAGGGCACCGTTGAACCCGTGTCCAGCGCGGAACTGATGAAGCTTCTCGAAGAGCTGGACGACTACCGCTCCGACATGCTGTCCTACATCCAGGACTACGACATTATCATCTGTCCCACCGCCGCCTTTCCCGCCCTGCCCCACGGTACCTGGAAGCTGGGTGGAATTTACCGGGAATACAGCCATACGTCGGCATACAACCTCACGGGTTGGCCAGGAGGCGTTGTCCGTGCAGGAACCTCCCCAGAGGGCCTGCCCATCGACGTTCAGATTGTCGCCAGACCCTGGCGCGAGGACATCGTACTGGCCGTCCTTGCCTACGCTGAGGAACGCTTCGGCGGCTGGGTGATGCCTGAATTTTAGGAGCCTGATTATAGAGACTGAGGAGTGACAAGCTTGGCATACGGAGAACGATTCGGCGAAACCTTTCCGAAAGAGGAGTTCGAAGCACGACTGACCATGGTGCGCCAGGGCATGCTAGAGAAGGGCATGGACGTCCTGTTGCAGTTCTCTCCGTCCAACCTCTTCTACCTTACGGGCTACAACACGGCGGGCTTCAACAACTGGCAATGCCTCGTCGTACCCATGACCGGGAACCCGGTACTCGTACTGCGCCTGCTGGAACGGCCCATCGCCCTCGCAACTTCCTGGACCGACTCCATCGAGACATACCAGGACCACGAGGAGCCCGAGGCCGCCGTAGCCCGCACCCTTAGCGACCTCGGCCTCTCCAACGCAAGCATCGGGACGGAGCAGACCAGCCCATTTTTAACGGTTGGTTCTTACAACAAGCTTAACGGGATGGTCGGGGGTAAATTGGTGGATGGGACGGGGATTGTGGAGTCGGTGCGGCTAATCAAGTCGGAACTTGAGCTTGACTACTTCCGCAGGGCCGCCCGGAGCACCGAGGCCGGCATGCAGGCCGCCGTCGATGCCATAGCAGTTGGCAAGACCGAAAACGACGTGGCCGCAGCGTCCTACGAGGCCATGACTGCCACTGGCGGCGAATTCTTCTGCAACAGCCCAATCGTCACCGCCGGGTACAAGTCGGGGCTGGCCCACACCACCTACCACCGCCGGACCCTGGAGCGCGGCGACCCCGTGGCCATTGAGATTGGCGCCACCTATAACCGCTATACCTCTCCGCTCTTCCGCACCGCGGCGGTCGGGGAGGCGAGCCCCGAGCTTCAAAGAATGTACGACGCCTGCAGAGAATCCATGGAAGCCGCCATTGAGGCGATCAAGCCCGGGGCCCGGTCCCGCGACGTTCAGGAGGCCTGCCAGAAGGTTATCGACGCCCGAGGCTTTGAGCCACACTTCCGTAAACGCGTGGGCTACGGCCTGGGAGTTGGCTATCCCCCTACCTGGGGTGAGGGCCACATCATCGACCTCAAACACCACGATGAACGTGAGCTCCGCGCCGGCATGGTTTTCCACGTCGTGCCGGCGCTGAGGGAGAACGGGGAGTACGGCGTCGGGACCAGCGAAACGGTTGCCGTTACGGAGTCGGGGCACGAGGTGATAACCGACTTTTCAAGAGAATTATTCATAAGAGGGTAAGTTGGGCTACGCTACATAACGAGAAAGGCGGGCGTGTAAATAATGGGCTATAACATCATATCAGCGGACACACATCTCGACATAACCTGGCTTCCAGGCGATATGTTCGTCGAAGGAGCGCCGGCGGCGATGAAGGACCGCATGCCGCGTATCAAGGACACGGACAACGGCCCCCGCTGGATGGTGCACGACACCGATATCGCAGGGGTCGGGGGCGGGGGGCTGACCGGAAACTTCAGCAAGTACGTGCGCGGCCAGTCCAAACTGCTGGACAAGATGGACGACGTCGGCTTTTTCTCCGGAATCGACGAGGGAGTCTACCATCCGTCCGATGTCGACCTTCGGATCAAGGACCAGGAAATAGACGGCATCGACGCCGAGGTAATGTACGGCATACTCGCCATCGGTGGTGGCGCCTTCTCCATCCCCGGCTTCGAAGACCCGAGGGTCCTGGCCACGGTCTACGATGTCTACAACGCCTGGGTCGGGGACTTCGTCAAGGCCAACCCCCAGAGACTCGCCGCCCTGGGGTGCCTCAGCGTCCACGACCCCCTGGACGCTGCCCGACAGCTCCGCCTCGCCGCCGACTCCGGCCTGCGCGGCGCCGAGATAAACGTGAAGAAGATGACCAAGCCGATGTACCACGGCGCATGGGACCCGCTATGGGAGACCTCCCAGGAGCTCGGTATGCCGGTATCTTTCCACACTTTGGGTCTCGAATTGCGAGCCCCCGCCCCCGAGGACGAGGCCGATTACGGCCCGATCTACCACGGAATGACCACCGTGACCTTCCAGCTTTCGGGAGCGGAAATCGTCTCGGGCATCGTGCTCTCCGGTGCCTGCGAGCGTTACCCGGACTTCAAGTTTGTGCTCGGAGAGTGCGGAATCGGGTGGATCCCCTACGTCATCGAGCGGCTGGACATGGAGTACGAGGACAAGTTCTTCAGGCTCGGGCTCAACCTGAAGCCCAGCGAGTACTGGCGCAGGCAGGGATACTCAACATTCCAGTACGAATACGTCTCCATGGACCAGGTCAACAGGATCGGCGTGGACAGCATCATGTGGGGCTCTGACTACCCCCACCCCGACGGTGTCTTCCCCGAGTCCCGCAAGGTCATCCAGGAGACCCTCGGCCACCTTGAGCCCGACGTCTACCGAAAGATAGTCTGCGAAAACGCCGCCAACCTCTACGGATTCAATTAGGCTGATAAGGGAGCGAAAGAAGAAGGCCCCACCGGCAACGGCGGGGCCTTCTTCTTTCCATGAGGGTAATGCTTAGGGCTCTCTGGAAGCCCCGTTGCTATGCGAAGTGAACTCCGGGTCAAGTGGCTGCTTTTCGCACCCCACCGCCCCGCCCAGCCTCCGGAAGTCCCGAGACCTTCTCGCCAGGTGGTTGCGGAACCTGATTACCCCTATGTCCAAACCCGACAGCTTCTGTGGCAGGTCCAGGTTCAGCCGCTCCTTCTTGAATACCACCAGGTCCTCTTTTTCGTTGATCGCAATCACCGCCGCGGGCTTGCGCCAGAAGTAGTACCACACGTCCTGCCAGAACCGGCCCAGGAAGGTCTTGGGCGTCTTGCACAGCGTGAACGTCCACATCCGGGTGTTGTGCTCGTCCAAAGGCACGCCCCAGCGCAGGTGGACAAAAGTACCGACGCACACCCGCACCTTGCTCGGCAATTCGTAGTTGTGGTTGTAAGTCGCCCAGGCATCCTCCCCCTTGGCCGCAGGCATGGAACCCGACACCGGCGCTTCCGGCGACTTCAGCTTTCGCCACCACGTTTTCCGAGGCCACTTCCCGAGGCCCGGGTAGTCGGCCTGCCCGAAGACCACGTTCTTCTGGTGCAGCGTAATGAAGTCGCCACCCTCCTCCACGATCTTGACGCCGCCGGTATACACGGGCTTGGGCCGCCAGAAGGGGAGCCGCCAGTCAATTAACCGCCAGAAGTTGACATTGCGGTGCAGGTAAAACTCGTGGTAATCGATGCCCTGGTTAACGGGCTCCGTCCAGTTCACTTCCCAGTCCTTGACCCTTGAGTAGCGCCGGTCATTCAGCGTGGCGTCCTTGAACTCCCACGGGAAGTCCTCTTCCAGTGGCACGGGCTCGGTCTGGCCCATCCAGATAAAGACGATGCCCTTCCACTCGGCGGTCGGGTACTTGCGGGAGCGCATCTTGCCGATTAACGGCGACTTGGTGTTCTCGATAAGCCCCGCCACGCACTTGCCCGTCTCGTCGAACGTGTAGCCGTGGTAAGGGCAGGTGACCGTGCCCTCGAACTCGCAGAACCCCCGGGACAGCCGGGCCCCGCGGTGGGGACACCACTCGTTCAGCGCCACGACGTTGCCGTCCTTGCCCCGGAACAGCACAAGCTCATCTCCGAGCATCTTCAGGTTGACCGGCTTACGCCCTACCTTCTTCGACCAGATTCCCGGGTACCAGTACTCCCGGAACCCGACCCTCGGCACGTAGTCAAAAGGCCCGACCTGGGCCGCCCCGAAGGATTCACCCCCTCTGTCGGGGCGCACCTCTGCGATGCCTACCGATTCCTCTGTTCTTGGTGCGGTGCTTACCATACTGACCTGCTTTCCACTAGCCAGCAGCCGCTGCGACAGGGGCCTTGGCCACCATCATGCACTTGGATGAGTTGAAGATGTGGGTCTGGATGAAATCAACGATTTCGGCCTTGTAGCCGGTCTCGGTCAGTGCCCCTGCCAGGCACACCCAGTTCAGCAACTCCTGCTGCCCTGACTCCTCGATCTGGTCCAGCGAGAGGTCTGCCCAGAGGTGCTGATTGCCGTCCCGCAGCTCTTCGTATCGGGCGTAATCAGCATCGTTATCGGGCCAGAGGAGGTGGTTCTTGGGCGTCAGGAAGGCATGAGACCAGCTTGACGAGCCTATCAGCACAGCCCGGTAGGGGCTGTCCATCAGAGCCCTCGCCGTCGCCGCCCCGACATCGAAGCACAGCCTGGGTGACGGGGCGGGTGGGTCGGGTTCCGCTCCTTCCTCGGCATTCAGATAGCTCCCGCCCCTGTTCCTCACCACGCTTGACCCATAGCAGTTCACGTGGAATGGCACCACCGGATAGTCGAAGCCCTTCCTGTCGTAGTCCAGGAACAAAAGGGTGTTCATGAAGGCATGGGGCAAGCCGTTGAAGTGGAGGTTCCTGTAGGAGTAAGGCATCGGGTAGCCGTATTCCAGCAGCTTGGTCGTGAGGAACTTCGCTGCGTCGGGGTGGCCCCTGTGGGTGAAGGTCTTGTCGATGTCCTCGTCCCAGACGTTGAAGACCTGGGTGCCGTCGGGCCTGAACCATTTACGGTGGAAAGGCTGGGTCTTGAACTTGTCGCTGATGTAGATCGAAAAGGGAGGGACGAGGTCCTCGCGAAAGTTCTCGTACTGGTCGTCGCCCCAGATCAGGACGAAGTCGGGGTTAAAATCGTCGATCTCCTTGCGCAAAGCTAGGAATGCCGACACCAGCCTCTCCCGGTGTTCCGCCGCCGACGCCCCCGCATTCGCCCCATTGGGCCCGTACTCCTCCTGCATGGCTTCGGGCCAATTCGCCTCGACCTTCATCTCGTCGGGCGTCCGGTCGCTCTCCACGTGCTTCCGGAGCTGGGAGTACATCCCCTCGTCGGGATAGATCAGGGGTGGGTAGTGTGTAGTGCCGACCAGCAAGAGCTCAGCCATAAGACCTCCATAGGCAGACTAGAGACAACTCCTACAATGGGTTGAGTTTGTAGTATAGGCCAAAGTCTTTGTCAACCGCCCTTCCTGCCCCCTCTCACTCGACGAGACCTTTGTGTGACCCTCTCCAAGTGTTGTGGGGAGGTGTACAGTCCCCTCTCTCTTGATGGGAGAGGGTTAGGGTGAGGGTGAAGCCGTTGCAAAAGAACTGGTTAAGCGAAGTGTCGGAATATTACAAGAGACTACGGCCTCAACAACAGCTTCCCCACCGTCCCCCGACTCGCCAGCCTGATGTGCGTATCCGCCGCATCCGCCAGCGGCGTCACCGAGTCAATCGTCACCTTCAGCTCCCCCGATGCCACCCACCCGAGAACATCATTCAACCTCCACTCCATCTCCTCCCGCGTAGCTGAGTAATCAATCCCCGAAGGCCGCGTCAGGTATAGAGACCCCAGCGAGTTCAGCACCCGCGGGTTGAACGGCGGCACCGGCCCGGCCGACTGCCCGCACAACACCATGTACCCCCGACGCCTCAGGCACCGCAGGCTCTGGTCGAAGGTCGTCTTCCCGACGCTGTCGTACACCACGTGTACCCCCGCCCCGTCCGTAATACGCTTCACCTCCACCTCGAAGTCCTGCTCGGTATAGATAATCACCTCGTCGCATCCCACACCTCTAGCCACCTCTGCCTTAGCCTCCGTCGAAGTAGTGCCGATAACCCTCGCCCCGATCCGCTTCGCCATCTGCACCATCAGCAATCCCAGGCCCCCGGCTGCGGCATGCACCAGGCACGTCTCGCCTGCCTTAAGCGAATAACAGCTGTGCACCAGGTAGTGGGCAGTGGTGCCCTGGCCCATGACCGCGGCGGCTCTCTCGAACGAGCAGTCGTCCGGCAGCTTGATTACCCGACGCGCCGGCACATTGCTCGCCTCTGTATACGCCCCCAGCGCCCCGTAGTACCCCACTCGGTCCCCGACCTCAAACCCGCTCACCTCCTGGCCTACAGCCGTGATAGTCCCCGCCCCCTCCGTCCCTGGCGTGTAGGGCAGTTTCATCGGGTATTCGCCGCTTCGCTGGTACAGGTCCCGGAAATTCACTCCGATGGCTTCCAGTTTGACCTGGACCTGGTCGGGGCCGGGGGGCGGAAGCTCAAAGTCTTGGTAGACCATCACCTCGGGGCCGCCCTGCTTGTCGACTCGGATCGCTTTCATGGCTAGATTCTAACATCCAAGTCGGGTGTGCCTTTTGAATGAAGTGGTAGGATGGGACGTTAGAGGGGACTACACATTGGTGAAGGAGGCATCTCATGGCTGACGACATGAAAGGCAAGGTGGCCTTGGTGACCGGCGGAGGCTCGGGTATTGGGAGGGCAGCGGTCCTGGCCTTTGCGAAGAAAGGCGCGACCGTCGCGACCGTCGACGTGGACGAGGCCGGATGCGCCGAAACCGCACGCCTCGCCGCCGAAGTAGGGGCCAGCATAGACTTCTGGCGAGCCGACGTATCCCAGGCCAATGAAGTCGAGGCCATGGTCTCCCGAGTGATCGAAACCCACGGGCGCCTCGACTATGCCTACAACAACGCCGGCATCGAAGGCCCGACAGGCAGCCTAATCGACTGCTCAGAAGCCGACTTTGACCGCCTGACGGCCATCAACTTCAAGGGCGTCTGGCTCTGCATGAAATACGAATTCCCGGCCATGCTGGCGTCGGGAGGCGGTGCCATAGTCAACACTTCCTCGATTAGCGGCCTGAAGGGGAGTGCCAGCCTGGGGCCCTACACAGGCACCAAGTTCGGCGTCGCGGGTCTGACAAGATCAGCCGCCCTGGAGTTTGCTGAAAGAGGTGTGCGGGTCAACGCCGTATGCCCCGGCACCATAGACACCCCTATGGTCGAGCGCCTCTGGGGCGCCGACCCCAAGAAGAACCGCCAACTACTAGAGGGTACCCCTCTCCACCGGCAGGGAGACCCGTCGGAAGTCGCCGAGGTAGTCGTCTGGCTCTGCTCCGACTCTGCATCCTACGTCAACGGCAACCTCATGAAAGTAGACGGCGGCTATCTGGCCTAAACACACCCCTTCCTATCGTCATTCCCGCCTCCGAGCTGGCATCTATTCCTTTCGGGTGAGCCTGTCATGTCTACTGTCGGCCCCGACACACTTGGTCGGTCGAGAGGCAAGACCTGCCTGGCTCACACTACAAGGCTAATCGAGGCCGTCGCAATTCCCAGGTAGAGCAAGAACCCAATAACGTCCGTAAATGTAGTGACCAGCACCGCCGACGCCACAGCAGGGTCGACCCCAATCCTTCGCATGAACAGGGGCACGCCTGCTCCCACTGTACCCGCGATCGCCATGTTGCCGAGCATCGCCAGCCCCAGCACAAAGCCCAGTCCCGGGTTCTGCTTCCATAAAATCGCGATGACCGCGACCAGGATGCCCAGCCACACTCCGTGCAACAGGCCGAGAATCGCCTCCCTTACCAGGAGCCGCCTCGCACCCAGCCCGACAAGCTCTCCCAGCGCAATTCCCCGTACTATCAGGGTCAGGGTCTGAGTACCGCCAATGCCGCCCTGACCCGCTACCACGGGCAGGAATGCAGCCAGCACTACGGCCTGTGCCAGCGTCGATTCGAAGAGCGTAATCGTCGCCGCTGCAATGAACGTTGTTCCTAGGTTGACGGTTAGCCACGGGAGTCGTGCCCGCACCGACGCTGCAATCGGGCCATCCACCGCTTCCCCTGCTACGTTGGCTACACGTTGCATCTGACGCGTATCATGCTCGACCGTTGCACTTAACAGGGCCTCTCCCAGGATTACTCCTGCCAGCCTCCCTTCCTCAACAACGGGGAGTTGAGACAAATTATAGTGCTGTTGTAGCCGTGAACACTCTCTGGTGGGAGTGTCCGTTGTCACCGTCGCCACGATTGTCGTGACAAGGCTCTGGACCAGTGTGTCGTTCTCTACCAGTGCCAGGTCTACCATGCTGATTTGGCCCGCAAGTTTGCCGTCTTCCTCAATGACGAAAGCGTGCGAGAACTTCTGCTTCTCTTCTCCCATGGCCCTGATGCTGTGCCTCAGTTCTCTCACCTCGGAAGTGATCGTAACCGCAGGAAACTGTTCGGTCATCAAGGCTCCGGCGGTATCAGGCTCGTGTTCGAGAATCTCTGCGACTACATGGGGTTGCTCCAGCTCCTTGGCCACCTCTCGGGCCCGTAGGATTGGTAGCCTCTGCAGTGTGTTTAGCGCCTGATGAGGATGGATCTGGCGCAGCACTCTCGACAGCATACGAGACCCCAGCCTGGCTCCGACCCGTCCCGCTTCCACGGGATTCATCTGCCTCAGTATCAAGGCTACGGTCTCGGGCGACATGGTCTGGACCATCGCATCCCTGCTGGTACGCGGCAGCCCCGCCACGATGCTCCCAATGTCGGCTGGGTGTAGGTGCCGGATATGGTCCCATGCCGCACGGGCCCTTCCGGCCTTGATCAGGTCATGGACCTCGTCGACTATCTCCTCGGCTCGGTCCAGCGATATCGCCCGGGGGCTGACGCTGGACTCCTCCAGGGTGACTGCTTCCTCGCAATTGCCGTGCGTGTCTTTCATGTGTTGCAACTCCTGGCTTCAAACCAACGTATTCACATAAGGAAACCGCGAGAACATGGCCAGCGCCACTCGGCAGTTGTTAAGAGCGAAAGACGTTCTCTCGGTACGGTTAGCCTGTCAGATGTCCAGTGTCTTCTCGTAGAAAAAGCTCAACGGATCATCCCAGTAGTCCCCGAAGGGCGGAATTTTGTAGTACCCGGTCCGCTCGTAGAGTCCCAGGGCCTCAGGCTGCGAAACCCCCACCTCCAGCCGCACCTTCGAATACCCCCTGGCCGCGGCAACGCCCTCCAGGTGCTCCAGCATCTTCTTCGCATACCCCCGACCCCTGAACCCCGGTCGGATGTACATCCGCTTGACCTCCCCGTAGCTATCGGCATTCCCATTTGGGTCCCCGAATAGCTGGACTCCACCGCACCCCGCAGGAGTCCCATCCTCGTACAGCACGAAAAACTCGACGCCCTGCCTGATCAGCTTCTCGACATCGTAGCCGTGTTGGCTTTCCACCGGGTAAAGCGGGTCAAGATAGGCGTCCAGTTCTGAAATCAGCAGCCGAGCGGTGTCGGTTCCCGGGTGCTCCCTGCGGATGGTGAAGGGCTTATCGGTCTGCATAGGGCTGACGGCCTAGGAATGTTATACAGCCCTTCCCGCCCGGGTCCCCTCCAGTATCGCATCGTGAATCCGCCGCGGCGCCCTCGCATCCCCGACCAACCTAAGGTCCCCAACCTTCCCCTTTAGCGATTTGTAAAGGCTGTCCTGGGCCTCACGCAGACCCGCATGGACTATAGTCGTTACGCCGTCCACGGTGCGTTCTTCGTCGTTGTAAATGTTGCGGAGGACCACTTGCTCCTCCCGGATCTCCTTGACCTCAGTGTGAGGCGTAAGGGTCACGCCGTTGGTGAACATTCGTTGATACACCAGAGGCTTTGTGCTGATGTCTATGTCCTCCCCGATGGTGAACAAGTCTGATATGACCTCTACGCTGCTTCCCTTCAGTGCCAGCTGTTCGGCTACCGCCGGACCCTTGTGATGGCCGTCCTGGTCGATGACCAGAACCCTCTCTCCCCAATCGACTTCCTTGGTCAGGGCCTCCTCCGTAGTTACCACGGGCCCCGACTCCGCCCCAGGGATGTCCGGCGGAAGCTGCTCTGAACCTGAGGCGATGATGACCGCATCAGGCGATTCTGCGAGGACGGTGTCGGCGTTGGCCTCCGCACCAAGCCTGATATCGACTCCGAGCTTCCGCGCCTGCTCTTCCAGCCAGATTACGATTGCCCCAAAGTCCTCCCGACCGGCCGCCTTCGTGTAAGGCGTGATCTGACCACCCAGCACGGCCCTCTTTTCGAACAGCACCACGTCGTGGCCCCGCTCCGCCGACACCCGTGCCGCTTCCAGCCCCGCCGGCCCACCCCCGACCACGACAACCTTTTTCTTGCTCTCCGCAGGCTTGACGATGGCCAGCTCCGCTTCCCGGCTGATTACCGGATTGTGTATGCAGGTCACCGGCTTGCCATGGAACAGCCGCCCGATGCATCCCTGGTTGCTCCCAATGCACGGCCGGATGTCCTCAACCCTGCCCTCCTTTGCCTTGTTTGCCAGGTGGGGATCGGCGATCATTGCCCGGGTCATTGCCACCAGGTCGGCCTTTCCCTCAGAGACAATCCACTCACCCTGCATCGGGTCGGTTATCCGGCCCGCGATCAGGATCGCCAGGTTGCTGTTCCGCTTCACCTCGGCCGCATAGTCCACCCACAGCCCCGTCTTGAACCACATCGCCGGGACGGCCTCCGACTGCCCCATCATGTACTCGGGTGTTGCTCCCGTGATGCTCAGGTAGTCCACCTGCCCCGTTGCCTCGAGAATTTCGAAGATCTTCAACTGGTCCGCCCGACTCAACCCGCCCTTGGTCCGCTCGTCCTCTCCCCCCACCCGAATCCCGACCACGAAGTCCTCTCCCACTTGCTCCCTAGCCGCTTCTATGACCTCCAACGCGAAGCGCAACCGGTTCACCAGCGAGCCGCCGTATGCATCGGTGCGCTTGTTGGAGAAAGGAGAGAGGAACTGCTCAGGCAGGTGCCCCGACCCGATCATGATCTCCACCCCGTCGAAGCCACCCTCCTTCAGCCGACCCGCGGCCTTGCCATATCCCTCTACAACATCCTTTATCTCTTCGATCTCCATGGCGTGGGGAGTTTCCCGGTGCACCCGCTCCGGCAAGCCGGAAGGCGCGAACAACGGGTGCCACGATATGTCCGAATTACCCCGCCGACCCCTGTGCGTGATCTGCGAAAAAATCTTCGCTCCATGCTGGTGCACCGCCGCCGAGGCGTCCTTCAAATAGGGAATCACCTTGTCCTCGAACAGCTCCACCCCGCCCCAGTCCACCGCCGGCGATGAGTGGTGCACGGACGCCGAGCCGTAGCAGATGATCAACCCCGCCCCACCCCGTGCCTTCTCTGCCTGGTAGGCATTGATCTTGGGGCCGGGCATCCCGTTGTCGGCCAGGACGGTCGCGTGAGCCGTGCTCACTATGCGGTTCCGTATCGTCACGTTGCGCATCGTCAGGGGACTGAACAGGTTGGGGAACTGGATGCTTGCCATTTCTGATTGTTCCTCGATTGTGTAAGTATGTCCCTTTATACGAGGGCCACGGGGTTCCACGGCGTCCCCGACGCCTCCGTCAACGGCAGCGGCGCCCCGACAAACATGAACTCGTACACCTGGTCCCGGGCAATCTCCTCCAGGTTCATGTTCTCCAGCAGGTATACGCCCAGGTCCCGCAATGCGTATCGGTGAAGCAGGCTGTACCCCTCTCCACCATCCGGGCTGTTCACCTCGACCGTCGGTTGGTCCGCCCCGATTGCGCATACGTCCCTCTCCTTCAGCCACGGCGCCAAGGAGCCGTCGGGGCCCGGCACCCCCGAGCGCCACAGATCGTAGTCTTTGTAGAAGACCGTGTGCCATCCGGTGCGGAACAGGAGCACGTCGCCCGGCTGGATCTCGACGCCCTGGGCCCCCGCCACCGCATCTAGCTCCTCCCCAGTCACGACCTCTGCGGCGTCCATGTGCTCTATCCCTCGATAGCGAGGTATATCCAGCATGACACCCCGTCCGACTATCGCCTTCACCTGGTCTATCCCAATCTTCCGCACCCCCGACTTGAAGACCTGCTCCTCGGAATAGCCGTTATAGAACTGTCCCTCCGCCCAGGAGTGCCCCAGGGAGTCGATGTGCGTCCCGGAATGAGTGTCTATGGTCAGGACGTCCTCTGTGAAGTTGACGTTGGGTGTAGGTGTCGTAAAGGTGACCTTCCAGGTTTTGTGAAAGGGGGCATGCTGGTGCCCGTTCCGCTCCAGGGGCACGGCCAGGCTGTAGACCTTGCCCCGAGTAATGAGCCCTGCGGCTTTGAGGATGACCTCGGGCGTGATCAGATTCAGGGCGCCTATGTGGTCCTCGGTACCCCACCGGCCCCAGTTGGAAACTTCTGCTTGCGTCACAGGATTACCCTCCATTGCTGTTCAGCGGCGGCTTTGGCACTCATTTTACCATCGCCCGCCCCCCGACTAAGGAAAAATGTGCCTACCCCAAAGACCCCCCCAGGTTAGCCTTAAGCGTCATATGCGCCACCGGCATCAGTATCACTGCTATCACGTGATAAACCTTGCGCCTGCTCAGGTAGAAGGTCATGTCCGAAAACGCCCGGAGCAGGAAAGATATAAACGTGTAGGCGAAAAACCAGATGAATATGGTGTGGGGTACCGACCAGAGCCCGTGATAAGTCCCCGATGCCAGGATACTGAATGCTGCCGTGGCCCCCGCAGCGACACCCGCAAGCGCCCCGCTCCCGACCGCCACCCTCATCCCCCACTCCGACGGCATCTCCAGCGAAGCCGACCGGTAGTACGCTGCAATAAGCGCCCCGCACAACGGCAGCAACACCATGTCCCCGACTATGAAGACCGGCCTCCGCAGGAAGTCGCTTTCAACGACATCCAGCCGCCACACTATCAGCAGCAGAGTCCCCCACCCGAGCGCAATGAATATGAGCGCCACTAGGATCGGATGCAGGCTGATCAACCGGCCCAGGGGATCGCCCGTCAGCAGGACTCTGTATCTAGTTCGGGTCTCGTTGCGGGTATATCCGCTGGTCATGGTCCTGGGCTTAGACCACGGCCTTGATCATGTCCATGTCCTGCTCTTCGAAGCGGCTGTGGCGCAGGGCGTGGATGTCCACCGACGATTCTCCGTCCGCAATGAGCTCCGCGGTCACCTTCCCTGCCACCGGCCCGATCCCTATCCCCCGACCGCTGAACCCCGTGCAGAAGTAGAACCCCTTTGGAGACTTCGCCTCTCCAATGACGGGCAGGGCATCGGGCGTCGCATCTATCCGCCCCGACCAGTAGTGCTCTATCCGCAGACCTTGCTGGTCAGGGAATAGCGACTTGAATGTGCCCAGAGCCCGGTCGACGACCTTCCTGTTGGGGTCCGGCGCATTCCCCACCGTGTGTGCAAACGGGTGCCGACGCGCCGGCGAGCCCGGCAGGCTCCTCAGGATATCCATGACCAACGCGCTCCCAATGTGCACCTTGAACATCTCCCGGTTCCGACGGAAATTCGGCATGAAAAGACGTATGTGCTTGAAACTGTCCAGGTCGACGTCGTAGTCCGTGCCTCCCGGCCCGGGCGTAATGTAAAACTCCCCCGTCGGCCTCTGCCTGAAGGCTATCCGGGGCCCGATAACCGCCATATCAGTGACGTGCCCCGTCGGGTTCGTCTGCCCAACACTCGCCCGCACCATCCGGTACGGCAGCGTCAGCCCGACCATCTTCGCCACCTTGTGAGACCACGCCCCCGCCGCACACACCACGTTCTCCGTCACAATCCGGCTCTTGTCCGTAACTACAGCGGACACCCGTCCTTCCTTCACCTCTATCTTCTCCACCGCCTCCCCTGTCAGAAACAGAGCTCCGTTCTCTCGTGCCCCGATGGATATGGCGTTGGTAGCCTTGTCGGGCTGGGCGTGGCCGTCGCTGGGCGTGTACATCGCCCCCAGCCATTCGCCCCGCATCGACGGAATCAGCTCCTTCACGTCGTCGTTGGTCAGGAATCGGGTCTCGATACCGAACTGCTCCCCAACCTTCAGCCACGCCTTGATCCTGCCCAGGATCTCCTCGTCTCCAGCCAGGGTCAGAGACCCACCCTGGTTCCACTCCACGTCCGCTCCGAGGTCGCGCTCCATCTCCTGCCACACGATAGCCCCTGCCATCATCAGGGGAAGCTCGCGGGCCGTGCGTGCCTGCTGCCTCACGAACCCCCACGCACGACTCGACTGCTCGTCCCCTACCTCTCCCTTCTCCACCACCACAACGTTCAGCCCCTTCTTCGACAGATAGTAAGCCGTAGCACAGCCTGCTATCCCGGCTCCAATCACTACGGCATCGGCTGTGCGGGAGTTCATCTGGTTCTCCTGGTCTTCGGTTATTCCCGAGGTTTAGACCGTGGCCCGAACGGTTCCGGAATAAATGGGCCGTCCCGCAGTTTCAGGAAAGCCCTCAGGCCACCCTCGCGCTGGGCCTCGTCCAGTGGCTTGAAGAAGTCCTTGCTCCGTGACAGGTGGGCCAGCGCCTTCATTTCGTCATTCAGCAGCAGGGCGTTGCGCAGGCCCATCATGTTCAGCCCCTTGGTCGCCACCTGTAGGTTGATCTTCACGGTCTCCGGCGCGTTCATCGCTATCCGTTCGACAATGTCGAAGCAGCGGTCTATGAGATCCTCGTGGGGCACGACCTCGTTGATAAGCCCGATGCGCAGGGCTTCTTGGGCATCTATGTGGTCGCCGGTAAGCGCGTACCGCAGGGCATGTTTGTAACCCGCATTGAGCACCCAGAAGAAGTTGGTGTCGTCGCCCATCCGGACTTCGGGCTGGCCGAATACCGCCTGGTCGGAGGCAAACGTCATGTGACAGGCCAGCGCGTACCAGGATGCCCCTGCCAGGCACCACCCGTTAACCGCCGCGATAACGGGCGTTCCCATGTCCCAGATCTGCAGCAGGTTGGCCTGCTCTCCCTTGTCATGGTTTCGCTGAAACTCGATCTGTTCGGCGATGTTCGCGCCCTCCGGCAGCCCCGAGGGCCATTCCATCGGTCTTCCAGCCTTGATGTCGTACCCCGACGAAAACGCCCGACCCGCCCCCGTAATCACAACGGCCCGGATCTCGGGGTCTGCGTCGGCCGCATATAGGGCATGACTTAGCTCGTTCGCCACCTCCTGCGAGATTGCGTTCAGGGTCTCGGGGCGATTCAGCGTGATAAGCACACCCTTGCGCTGCTTTTCATAAAGGATGGTGTTGTACTCGGTCATGGTCTGCTCCTTGTTGGCGATCTGGTAGCTAATGGTGTCGCAAATGCCTGGGTGTTGCAAGGGGTGATGCCTTTGAAGGGATGCGAGGGATATCCCCGGTCCGATGCAGTTGAACTCGGCGGGGTGGGGTTGCTAAAGGAATCGCCAGTCGTAGGACGCTGTGGAGATGATCTCCGGCCCGTCCGCGGTGATGATCATCTGCTCACCCAGCTTCGCCGCCTCCACCGCCCCGACCTCTCCCACGTAACATTCCAGCGTCATCACCATATTCTCTTCCAGCACCCCCGGCTCGTGCCCGAACCCGTGTGGCGTCTTGTCGGGATACCCGATGGCCGGCCACTCGTCCGACATCCCCGCCCCATGAGACATCACCGGGTATCGCTGCGCCTTGTACTTCTCCGGGAACTGGTACGCCTTCTCGGCGATCTCCTGGTAGCTGTTGCCGGGCCGGAACAGGTCCATTGACTGCTGGATGAACTCGTAGCCGGTCTTGTACACGTCCATCTGCGCGTCGCTGGGGTTGCCGTCGCCGCACAGGTAGGTCCGAGACACGCACAGGAAGTACCCCATCGGCCCGGCCATGTCGATGTCGAACCCGACCAAGTCCCCCGGCCTCACCAGCCTCTGCGACGTATCCTTGAACCAGGGGTTCATGTTCCCACCGGCGGCCAGCAGCTTGCCGTCGGTGTGCTCGCCGCCGTACTTCAGGTTCGTCCCTGCCAGGATCGACCACAGCTCGTCCTCGCTGACCCCCGGCCTGATCGCCTGCCGGGTGTTCTCGATGGCAATGTCCGCCACCGCTGCGGCCTGCCGCATCAGGGTGAGCTCGTCCGGAGTCTTGATCGCCCGGGCCCGCTCTATCGCCTCCCACCCGTCGACCAGCCTGATCCCGTGTCCCTTGGCCGTCTCGAAACCCAGCGCATCCAGCTTGTCCAACCCTATCCGCTCCGAAGCCAACCCCAGTTCATCCAGTACATCCTTGACCCCCGCCGCCCATAGCTCCACCGCCTCATTCATATACGGGCCGCATGGGAAGAAGTCCCACACCTGCCCGGGCCTGATCCGCAATTCATCAGTGTCCTCGGCGCTGGACATATCCCCGAACAGCACTGGCGCTCCTTCCTGGGGGATCAGGGCATATCGTTGGAACCGCCTCAGGTTGTACGCCCCCGAGGACCGGGACCCCGTCGCATAACGCACGTTCACCGGGTCGAACATAAGGATGCCGCCCAAGTCCAGCCGGCCCATCTGGCCCTGGAGCCGAGACAGTCGGTCCCTCTTCAGCCTCGCAACGTCGATCCGCTCCTCGAAATCTACAACCTGCTGGCCCACCAAGTCCTTCTGATGCGCAGCTTTCGCCATTCCCTTCCTCCCTCTTGTCGAGCCTACGTGTTATACGCCCCCGCTTCCCACCCCCACGTCTTCCTCCAGTCCCGGGGCACGTTTCGAAACCTGTCAAACCTGAACGCCGAGATATCCACCGCACATTCCCCATCGACGATAAGCTCCTTCACCGCCAGCCCCGTCGCCGGAGACAGCCCGAACCCGTTCCCCGACACGCAGACCACTACAAAACCTTCGGGCTCATTTACCTTGTCGATGATCGGGATGCTGTCCGGCGTCTGCTCCACCACCCCCGCCCACGACCTTAGCACCCGCGTGTCCTCAAGTGCAGGAAATAGCTCCGCCAGCCGCCGAGAGATGTTTCGCACCAGGGGTGTGTTCGGCTTCGGAGGCGTCTTGCCCACCTCCACGTCCACCCACTCGTGTGGCCCTCCCCCGAATACCAGGTTGCCCCGTAGTGTCTGCCTTCCGTACAACCCGTTCCCTGCAATATATGTCGTGAACCTCGACTCCAGGGGTACGGTGGCGATGATCTCCACCCGGCCCGGCGCCACCGGTACGTGCAGCCCGACCATATCCCCAATCAACCCCGACTGTGGCCCTGCCGCACTCACAACCACGTCTGCGGTTACCGCCCCCCGGCTTGTCTCTACCCCCCTCACCCGCCCCCCCGCCACGTCTACCCCTATTACAGCGGTGTCCTGATAGATGCGTCCGCCCCGGTCCTGGCACGCCCAGGCGTATGCCTGCACCGCCCGCTGGGGGTTGGAGTGGCCAGCGTTGGGAAAGTACATCCCGCCAAGGGCCCTGTCCGTCAGTTCCGGGACCAGAGACCGCATCTCCTCCGGGTCTACCTCCTTGGCCTCGACCCCGAACTTGGGAGCGTTGACGGCCATCGCCCGCACCAGGTCCATCTCCTCCTCCCACATCGCCACCTGCAGCCGACCCTCGTGGATGAACTCCGTCGGGTAGCCCAATTCCTCATCCATAGTCTTCCACGTCTCCCGGGCCCGGGTTGCCATGGGAATGGCGAAGGGTTCGTCAGCCCGCGGGCTCATGCTTCCCCCGTTCCGCGCCGACGCCTCTCCCCCGATTAACCCCTTCTCAAGCACCACTACATCCACTCCCGCGCTGGCCAGAAAATAGGCAGAGCTCAGTCCCGACACCCCACCCCCGATGATCACCACCTCGGCGCTGTCCAGATTCACCTAGTCGCCTCCACCCAGGGACTCAAGTTTGATAGCGGGCTTTTTAAACCACTTCGGCCAGTCTGCCCGAGTCTCCTCCGTCTCCTCGTTATCCCACATTGACCGAAGCGGCAAAGGCCGGATGGGAGTCCTGAATGTCGCCAGTGGCAATTCCGACGCATCCGCCCCCGACGCCTCTGCCGAGATCAACGCCACCTCCTCCCTGCACCGACGCCCCTGGCAGTAGCCCATTCCCGCCCGCGTCAGGCGTTTCAGCCTGTCCAGGTTGATCGGCGCTTCCTGGAACAGAGTTGCCAGCGTCCTGTTTCCCATCTTCCTCGAAGGCCACCCCAGGTATCGGGGCGGTGACACGGCTTGAATGTCTGCTCGACTCACCTCTTCGCAAAGGCAAACCGTCACATCTCCCCTGTCTCCATCCGCCAACGACCTTCGCCATGACTCCCAGTATTCGACTTCGAGCAGGGATCCATTCTGCATCCCCGAAACCAGGTCCTCCGCAACGCCTTCTGTTATCCCAGCCACCCCCCTCCCTGCCCGGACCCCCTGCCGCTCGGCAAGCGCCTCGTCGACACTTCCGGTTACGTCTCCCGCCACGAACACTCCCTCGATGCTCGTCTGCATTAGGGAGTCAAACACCGGAACATACCCGCCGGCGCTTGCGTCGAACCGCAACTCGCAGCCTGTCAGATAAGGCAGCTCTACCGAAGGCACGACACCCATGGCGAGACAAACGGTGTCGCAGGTTATCTCAACTTCCTCTCTGTCTGAGGCAATGACGAGGGCCTCCACCTCCCGCTGACCCCTGGCCTCCACGACCCTATGTCCGGTGTAGAAGGTGACGCCGCGCTCTTTCAGCATATCGGCAAGCGGCCCCGCCAGCCTCACCTCCGAGCCCTGCTCCACGATTGCCGCAACCTCTATCCCATGCTCAAGTGCTAGTTTTGCAGTGACGAGCGCCACATCACCAGACCCGATAATCACCACCCGACTCCCGCTGAACGCCCGGTACTTCTCAATGAGCGCCCCCAGCCCCCGCGCCCCGACCACCCCCACTAGGTCCCGACCCGGAAAGCTCAGCGAGAAGTCTCGGGCTCCGGTGGCCAGAACTAGCCGGTCGTATTCCAGCATCCACGTCTCCCGGTCGTTGCCGAGACCCAGCACGGGTTTGGGCACATGTCGGCTGTTCTCTCGCTCCCGGAAGCTCCCCCACACGTACACACCGGGCAGCACGTCTACCCCCGCCTCCTGCGCCCGACCGATTCCCGGGTTCGCATCGATGACCCGCTGCAACATCAACCCCTCGTCTCGTGTGGTAGGCGTCATCCGCTGTCCGAACAGGTAGGGTATATCGAGGGCCATCATCGAGGAGTCGATGGGGTGCTCGTCGATTAGCGTGACCCGGGACCCGGCCTCCGCGGCCGCAACCGCAGCCGCTATTCCAGCAGGCCCTGCCCCCACTACCGCGACATGTAAGTCAGCCATATTGTTTTGCCTTGGACCGGTGATTATCGGCGCGGGTAATCGTAGGTTCGGGGCAGGGTGGGGTCAAGGGGCCTTCGGGCCTGCGCCGTCAGGACACCTAGTACAGCACCCCCGAGGCCGCGAGATCGCCTATTTCGTCATCCGTCATGCGCAGCACTTCCTTCAGCACATACTCGTTGTGCTGGCCCAGCATCGGCGACGGAGTCTTGTAAAGGGCCGGCGTTGCCGAACAGATAAACTCCGTCCCATCAAACGGGTGCCGGCCCATTTCAGGGTGGTCCATCCAGACATAGTGGCCCCGGTGGGCAAGCTGCTTGTCTGAGAATAGGTTTTCGCAGCTGCTCACCGCCCCCGCCGGGACCCCTGCCCCTTGCAGCATCTCCATAAGCGGCACGGGCTCGAAGTTGCGGGTCCATTCGGATATCAGGTCGTCGATCTTCTCTTCGTTTGCCTTGCGGTCGGGAAAATGCTTGAACTTGGGGTCCCCAGCCCATGCAGGCCCCCCCATTGCTGACACAAACGCCTGCCACTGCTCATCCGTCTCCACGGCTATGGCGCACCAGGTGTCGGGTTCCTTGCAGGGGTAAACGGCATGGGGGGCGGCGGTTAGTGACCGGTTCCCGTCTCTCTCTTGCTCCCGACCATTCGCCGAATAGTCTAGCAGGGCGGGTGCCAGGACCTGGAGCGCCCCTTCCAGCTGCGAAAAATCGAGGTATTGCCCTTGCCCCGTACGGTCCCGGTGATCTAACGCCGCTATCAGCGCCGAAGCTCCGAATCTTGCCAGGAAGAAGTCCGTGTACGCTCCGTAAGGAGGCACTGGCGTGCGGTCCGGCCACCCGCAGTGATGGACGAACCCGGCCAGAGACCCTAACATCGGCCCGAAGCCCGCCTGCCTGTCGTAAGGCCCCCCTCTCCCTAGCATCGAAGCGCTGTACATGACGATGTCCGGCTTAATTGCCTTGAGGTCCTCGTATCCCAGGCTATAGCGCTCCAGGGTTCCGGGAGAGAAATTCTCCGTAACTACATCTGCCCACCGCACCAGCCGGTGTATTACCTTCTTGGCCTCGGGATTGGAGAAATCAATGCTCACCCCCAGTTTATTGGAGTTGTAGTTGGTGAAATACCCGCTCCGGTTTATGCCCGGAATGCCATCTGCAAAGGGCGATGCCGTCCTTAGCACTTCCACCCGCCTGAGCGATTCCACCCTGACTACCGTTGCCCCGTGGTCGGAGAGATAGCGCGTGGTTAGGGGTCCAATGCCCACCCAGCAAAAGTCCAGTACCTTCAATCCCTCGAAGGGCTGCGTTTTCATGCACTGTCCCGCACGGGGCTTGCCATTGCGACTTCCGCCCCTCTTCCCCAGCACTTCACCATTGTCCTCACCCAATAGGGGAGCCCGACGCCTCGGGCCCAGGTAGCAGGCCGTCGATTTAATGAAAGCACCCGGATAGCGAAAAGAGCGATCTTCCTCGGGGTGGTCGATTTCGACGAAGAAATCCCGTGCGGAAAGCTGAGGATCGGAATACGCATCCTCGGCGGTCCCGACCGGGAACATAAGAATGCCCTTTTCGAAGGCTCCATAATACAGTTCCCGCTTCGTATGAGTAAGGAAGAACGCGGCCATCGTACTCTCGATGTGTCTGTGCACCTCGTCCGACAGCTCTCCGGCGTCGACTTCGTGCCAGTCAAACCGGGCATCGGGCCTGGGTTCGAATCCTTCGTTGCCCATCCACTCAAATAGGGCATTGGTGCGCGCTCCCAGGACACCTCCGGTTACGAAAAAGGATACGAACCCATCCTTGCAGGCCCACGTATTCCTTAGTCTACGTTCGCCGCCCATCCCCCTGTAGATCCCCCGACGTACAACATTGACATGGTTCAGCCCCCAGGTTATCGCAGCTTCCGAAAGCACCCGCGCTACGGATTGCTGCCCTGAAACGTCGACGTGCTGTCCCTGCCCGGTCTTGAGTCTGTGGTAATGGGCTACCATCGCCCCTATCGCCCCCGAGGCCCCAGCCAGCGCCCCAAACTGCGGCTGCGTGACCCGCAGCGGAGGTCTGTCCGCGTCTCCCGTAAGAAAACTAAGGCCCCCCATGGCCATGCCAACCAAGTCGGGGCTCTGGAACCTTGAGTACGGCCCGGTCTGCCCGAAGGGCGTCATTGAGACCATGACAAGAGACGGGTTAATGGCTCTCAAAGTCTCGTATCCGAGCCCCTGTTTGTCCATGTAGCCCGGGGCAAATCCTTCCAGTAGGAAGTCGGAGTCCGCAACTAGGTCCTTGAGCTTTCCCGCCCCCGACTCCGAGGCAATGTCTAAGGTGACACTCCGCTTGCCCCCCGCCCATGCCCACCAGACCAGGCTGCGCTCGGGATCAGGGTCGTCCTTATAGAATGGCCCGAGCCGGCGCGCCGGGTTCCCCTCCCGGGGCTCGACTGCAATAACCTCCGCCCCCAGATCAGCGAGGATTTTCCCCGCCAACATACCCATCTCGTCGCAGAGGTCCAGTACACGGTAAGGAGAAAGTAGGCCCGAGCCTTCGCTTCCAGGTTCGATTGTGGGCACCGTTTCCGCCGCCTCCCCAGGTCTAGAGGCCCAGGGCGTCGCCCAGTTTGCGCTTGTGGTGCTTCGGGTCTCCCAGGTAGCTGTAGAGGGTGCGCGACATCTGGGTGTGCAACGTGAGCCCGTAACCCTTGTCAATGCCTATTCCTGCGAGCACCTCGTGGGCGGCATCACAAGCCCTGACATAAGCCTCGGCGGTTACGGCTTTGGCCATGTGTACAGAGGTTTCGGCGTCTCGAGCCGTGTCCAGCTTCCAAAGGGCCTCGTAGGTGGTCCACCGGGCCGAGTCCAGGTGGTTTACGAGCCGGACAATGTGGTCTTGTACCCTCTGGAATCGGCCAATCGGCCTCCCGAACTGCACCCGCGTTCGGCTATGGTCAACCGCCATGTCAAACACGGTCTGCATTCCACCCACCTGATAGGCACAGAGAATGGGCAGGGCCTTTATCAGGGCTCGCTCGAACGCTGGCCACCCTTCCGCCAGCACGGCAGATGTCGGCGCTTCCACGCCGTCGAATCTGACCTCGTACATGGACGTCACGAACCCGTCCAACCCCCGCACCTCGACCCCCTCGGCACCCGCCTCGACAACCACAAACACCACTTCCGACGCCTGCCTCACTGCACAGATGAAGTGAGTGGCCGACCGAGCGTCCTGCACAAACAGCTTGGTTCCGGAGAGACTGTATGCTCCATTCTGAGAAGTTAGGGTCAGGCCAATCGACCCGGGAGTCCACCCGTAGTCGGGCTCCGTAATGGCCATGCTGAATGCGAACTCACCCGAGCTTATCCCCGGCAGATACTTATGTTTCTGCTCCTCGGAACCTGCCTCCTGCACCAGCAGCGCCGCAAGAACACCCGATGAAAAGAAAGGCCCGGGCACCGGCCCCCGACCCAGCTCCTCGAACACAACGGCCGCATCGGTCAGAGAGTTCCCTGATCCCCCGTACTGGACAGGGGTCAGCATCCCGAGCCAACCCATCTCGCGGGCGCGGCCCCAGAGCTCGGGAGTGGTCTCCTGTCTCGCCTCTTCCATCTTGAGAATCGTCTCCTTGGAGAACTCCCGCTGCACGAAATCACGGGTCACCCGACGGAGAAGCTCCTGCTCTTCGGTGAGGGATAAGTCCATGAGAGTCTGAAGGGCCTCAGGCCAGCGCCCCGGCCTTTTCCCTGATGCTGCGCCCGACCCCGATACGTCGGGACATGATGACTTTCTGGATATCGGCCGTTCCGGCAGGATGGAGATTGACAATGGAGTTGCGCTGGTCCAGCTCGACCGCCGTCTTCAACACCGTCCACCGCTCATCCTTCACCAGCGCGTACGGCCCGAGAATATCCAGCATCGCTTCCGCATTCTCCAGCCCTGCCATCTTCTCATAGTAGGACAGTTGCGAGCCTTCGTAAGAGCGAGGTTGATTGGCATTCGCCAGCCAGAAGTTGCGCACCCCGAAAAGGCGCACAATCTCGGAACGCATGTAGATATCGGCAAGGCGCAGGCGTATCTCTAGGTCGGTGCTCAGGGGTCTGCCGCCCCGTCGGGTCTCCTTGCAGTAGTCGATAAATCGGCTGACCAGCGTGTTCGGCTGGATGGCTCCACCCCCGCCGTGCTCCAGCTCCAGATGGGTAGTAGCCACCTGCCACCCATTGTTCTCCCCCCCGACCAGGTTGAACGCCGGCACCCGGACGTTCTCGAAATGAATAGTGTTCTTCCGCCCGGTCCCCGCCCCCCCTTCATTGCCCGTTCCCAGGAGGTCCATGGGCAGGATGGACACGCCCGGTGCATCCATTGGGATAATGAACCATGACAAATTCTCATGCCGGGGCGCCGAGGGGTCGGTCTCACACAACACCCACGCCTGCTCCGCCCCGTGATCAGACCCGACAAATATCTTTCCACCGTTGATGACATACTCATCGCCATCCCGGCTGGCGTTGGTCTTCACCCCTGCCAGGTCTGAACCGGCCTCGGGCTCCGTGAGAAGCTGCCAGGTGCGCACCTCGCCCTTGAAGATCGGAGGCAGGAAATGGGCCTTCTGCTCCTCGCTGCCCCACACCAGTATCGACGCCCCCCCTAACTGTCCCCCGGAGTCATAGTAAGGCGGCAGCGTCAACCCCGCCTTGCCCAGCTCTTCTTCGATGATAATGGCGTGGTCGATTGTCAGCCCGCCGCCACCGTACTGGGTCGGCGCCGTGGGCCACAGCCACCCCTTCTCCCCCAGCGCCCGACCTATCCTTCGACGTCGTTGATACTGGTCTAAAGAAAGGTCATGGGAGTCGACGGGAAACTCCAGCTCGTCAAGCCCGCAACCCTCCAGCAGCGACCATACTTCCTTGCGAAAGGCTTCTTGCTCAGGCGTATATTCCAGCTCAAAATTCATAGCAAAGTGAAGGCTATTATTGGCGGTGGGAGGCCGGAGTGTCAATCGGCGGTATAATCGCATCGACATTGGTGAATCAGGAGCCTACTCAGGGGAAGGCTTCTTCGAAGCAGAAGCGTCTCAACAAAGTGACTCGTCGACCGATTTCTACAGTTATCCAAGCCCCGAATCCCGGAATCTCGAACACCGTGCAATCCTCTGCATCGAAGAGGGATCCTAGTTTCTGAATCTTAGGTGCACTATGACGATGGGATAGCACCGCTTTAAGCCAAATGGAGAAAGGAAATGGACAGTGACAACGCTTAAAGTGCGAGGGATGCGTGAGGAAACGGTGGCATGGCTCAAGCGCAAGGCGACCTTGCACAACCGCTCGGTGGAGGAGGCTCACATCATTCTCACAGACGCGGTTAAAGACGACTTGACATCGGACGAGTGGGATAAAAAATGGAGAAAGTTCCGCGCCTTGTCGGACAAAATGATTGCCTACCCGCACGGCACCCACCAGACCCCATCCGAGGTGATAATCCGGGAAATGCGGGACGCCGCGGACCGGTTTGATTGATGCAGCTTGCAGCCGACGGTGGCATTGCCTCCAGTATCGCAACCTAATTCCTAGAAATCTCGGCCCTGCCGGTTCCGGACACTGATATAATCTCAATCTGTGACCTTCGACTCCAACCTTTGACTCAGGAGACCCTCCACCCATGCGTTTTGCCGCCGTCAGCACTATGATCGACCCCAAGAAGCGCTTCACCCAGGCCCAGCTTCTAGACACCCTGCGCGAACAGGTTGTCATGGCCGAGGACATGGGCTTCGAAGCCTTCTGGCTCGGCGAGCACCATTTCGGGCCCCACGGTATGGGGAATATCCCCAACCCCATCCTGGTCGGCGCCGACCTCGCTGCCCGTACAAAGCGCATCCGCATAGGTCAGCTCGCCAACATCGCCGTCTGGTGGCACCCCCTCCGGCTAGCCGAGGACCTCGCCGTTCTGGACAATCTCACCAAGGGCCGACTGGAAATCGGGTTTGGACGGGGGATCTGGCCCTACGAAGGTCCTCAGTTCCACCCCAACGCCGATCCCCGAAAGGCCGATGAAAACCGCACCCTCTTCGAAGAAGTCATCGAGGTTGTAAAGAAGGCCTGGACGGAAGAGTTCTTTGAACACAGGGGTGCCAACTTCCAGTTCCCCGCCGACGACACCAGTTTCTCCCACCCCAGGTTCGCCTCCGACCCTACCTGGCAGGATGGCGACCGTGTCCTCAAGCTCAACGTCACCCCCAAACCCTATGAACAGCCTTATCCTCCCCTCTGGATGACGGTCTCAACCGACAGGTCGGTGACCACGGCCGCCCGTCTGGGCCTCAAGGCCTGCTACTGGCAGCCCCCGCCCCTCCGACTCCGTGAAAGGTTCAAACTCTACGCCCAGACCCGATCGGAACTTGAAGGTCGAGAGTTCAGGCTCGGCGAGGACCAGGCGGTGATGAGGCACACCTTCGTGGCCCGGGACCGCGAAGAGGCCCGACGCATCGCCGGAGAAGGCATCATGTTCACCTTCACCTACAACGATCCCTTCCGCGGGCTGCAGGTGTTCATGAACCCTGGCGAAGAAGTTACCCCCGACATGAAGATGGACTGGGACTTCCTCAGCGGGCGTCACCTTCTGGTCGGGAGCCCGGAGGAGGTCACCGAGAAGATCCATGAACTCGAGGAGGTCTGCGGGCTCGAGTATCTGGTCATCAACTACGGCCACGGCTGGCTCCCGAAAGAAGATGCCATAGATAGTCTGGAGAACTTCGCCGCCAAGGTGATGCCCAAGTTCAAGGAGACCCCGAAACCAGTGCCGGTAGCGGCATCCTGAAGGATGCGAATTCCACAATGACTACAAACGGAACAGCGTCAACTTTTCAGAAGACCCGGGCCGAGATTGATCTCGGTGCCCTTGCGCATAATTTTCACTACCTGAAGAGCCGGGTAACCGAGGGCGTAAAAGTCATCGCAGTTGTGAAGGCTGACGCCTATGGCCACGGCGCAGTGACCATCTCTCGGGCCTTGGAGAGCCTCGGCGTCGACGCCCTTGCCGTCGCCCTGATGGACGAGGCCGTTGCCCTCAGAAAAGACGGGATCGAAAGCCCGATCATCGTTTTTGGAGGCGCTTTACCGGGAGAAGAGGCCGCCGCCATCCACTACGACCTTCTGCCCGCAGTCCACAGCATAGAGGCTCTGGGAAGACTCTCCCAATCCGCAGCGTCCCTGGGTATGGAGGCCCGATATCACCTGAAGGTGGATACTGGAATGGGCAGGGTCGGAATCGATTATCGTCACCTGGGCATGTTCCTGGACCACGCCTTGGAGCTCCCCGCGGTGAATCTGAAAGGCGTCTTCACCCACCTGTCCTCTGCCGACGAAGATTCCAGTGATTACTCCTCCCTGCAGCTGGAAAGATTCCGGTTCGCCTTGACGGAAATGGAAGAGCGAAACATCGAGGTGGACATGGTCCACGCCGCCAACAGCGCCGGCGTGCTCTTCCACCCCGAGTCTTGGTTCGATGCGGTAAGGCCCGGCGTGGCACTCTACGGCATCAACCCGAGCTCCCTGTCCCAGGACCCGGAGCTCAAGCCAGTCCTCTCCTTCAAGAGCAGCGTATCGCTGCTGAAGAACGTGCCGGCAGGCACCCCCATCAGCTATCGTAGGACATTCGTAACGGAGAGAGACAGCATCATCGCCAGTGTCCCCGTCGGTTACGCTGACGGTCTGAGCTTCCTGCTGTCAAACAGGGGCTCGGTGATAATACGGGACCGGATCGCGCCCATAGTCGGGCGGATTACCATGGACACCACATTGATTGACGTGACCGACGTTCCGGGTGTGAACTTCGGCGACGAGGTCATGCTGATGGGGGAAGGGGCCTCGGTGTCCATCACAGCCGAAGATATCGCCGAGACCATCGGTACAATCCCCTACGAAATTCTCTGCAACATTAGCAAACGCGTCCCGAGGGTAACGGTGGGTTCACCGCTCAACGCCAGCCTCGACAAACAGGAAGCGGCCATCCCGACGGGATAACCGAGAAGGGAGAAGGGATTATGAGGTTTGCGACGTTTACCACCGTGGCCGACGCGGCGGGTGAGGCCACGACAGCGGCTGACCTGCTGGATAACCTCAGAGAGCAGACCATCCTTGCTGAAGAGATGGGCTTCGAGGCCATGTGGCTGGGAGAACACCACTTCGGCCCCTACGAAGCTGGTGACATCCCCAACCCTATCCTTCTCGGCGCCGACCTTGCGGCCCGGACATCCAGGATTCGCATCGGCCAGATGGCCAACATCGCCCCATGGTGGCACCCGATTAGACTTGCCGAGGATGTAGCCATCCTCGACAACCTGACCCGAGGCAGGGTGGATGTAGGGTTTGGTCGTGGAATATGGCCTTACGAGGGCCCCCAGTTCCACCCCAACGCCGACCCCCGAAAAGACCAGGAAAACCGCACTCTCTTCCGGGAGGTCATCGAAGTCGCCAAGGAGATCTGGGCCAACGAATACTTCTCATACAGGGGCGAAAACTTCATCTTCCCCGCCGAAGAGACCCGGTTCAAGCACCCTCTCTACCCGCCCAACGACGTTTGGCTCGATGGTGACAAGGTTACTAAGCTCCGGGTTACCCCTAGGCCCTATCAGAAGCCCCACCCACCCCTCTGGATGACGGTCTCTACTGACAGGTCCGTGACCACAGCTGCCGAACTGGGCCTGAAAGCCTGCTATTGGCAGCCTCCGCCCTTGAGAATCAAGCAGCGGATGGAGCGTTACGCGGAAGTCAGGTCGGAGAAAGAAGGGCGGCTGTTCGCCTTTGGAGAAGATCAGGCGGTCATGCGCACCACCTACGTGTCCGATTCCATGGAACAGGCCCGACGCGAAGGCGAGGCCGGCGTCATGTCAGGATTCATATACAACGACCCGTTCCGAGGCCGGGAAGTCTTCGCCGACCCCGATGAGGAGCTGGACCCCGGCACTAAGATGAGCTGGGACTTTCTCGAGCCCCGGTCCCTGCTGGTCGGGTCCCCCGACGACGTGGTAGAGAAGATCCACGAGATGCAGGAAGTCTGCAACCTGGACTACCTGCTGGTCTCCTATTCCCATTTCGGAATCCCGACCAATAAGGTGCTCAGGAGCCTGGAACTCTTCGCAACCAACGTCATGCCTTGGTTCGCCAGGAAGGACGCCCAGAAGGAAGCAAAGGCCCCCGTAGCAGCTTCCTGAACCCACCCCCGATCCTCCCGGAGCATAGAAATGACATCACAGCGACAACTCATCGACTGGCACACCCACGTCTGGAGATCGGACCACATGACCTCCCAGGCCCGGGCGGATATGAAAAAGCATGGAGTGATCGGCGGCGAGGCCTCTCCTGAGGAACACAAGAGGCTGGTAGTGGACGGTGGCGCCGAGAAGTTCGTGGTGATTAATGCGCCCGTTCGCGCCCACAAGAGGATACCCAACGATTTCATAGCAGATTATGTTTCCCAATACCCCGGCAGGGCTGTCGGGTTTGCATCCGTAGACCCGAATGATCCCACCGCCCCGGAAGACTTTGAACGGAGCGTCACGGACCTCGGGCTCCAGGGCTTGAAGCTCTCGCCCGTATATCAGGGTTTCGACCCCTGGAGCCCCGAGGCCTGGCGGCTCTTTCACATTGCCAACAAGTACGATACTCCGGTCATGTTCCACATGGGCGGCGCCTACGACCCCAATGGGGTGCTCGACTGGGGAAACCCCTTGCGCCTCGACAAGGTCGGGAGGGCGTTCCCGGACCTGCGCATCATCGTTGCCCACTTCGGCCAGCCGAACATGCAGGAGACCGTGATGCTCATGCGGAAGAACAAGAACGTATTCGCCGACCTCTCGGCCAGGTTTCACCGCAAGTGGCAGCTCTACAACGGCCTGTTGGTGGCCATCGAGTACAAGGTGACCGACCGCATCACCTTTGGCTCCGACTTCCCGGTGATGAGTACCATGGACGCCGTCAACGCCTTCAAGAACATCAACAACTGGGGAGAGGGCATCACCCTTCCCAGGATCCCCGAGGACCTGATAGACGACATCATCTACAACCGCCCCTTCGACCTGCTGCGCTTCTAAAGGAGCACCCAATGGCTGATAACAACCTGGAACCCAAGGACTGGGCATTTTCGGAAGAAGAGCTCCGCGGCCGCGTGGCCCGAGCCCAGGAAGCTCTGAAGCAGGCCGGTATTGACTGCGCCGTATGCGTTGGCCCCGAGCTGCTCTATTACTACGCCGGCTACGACGCCCATACCTTCTTCCAGTTCCAGGCCCTGGTATTCGGCCCGGATGACGACGAGCCTACGTTCGTAATGCGCGACGTGGACAAAGGTCGAGCGGAAGTCACTTCCTGGGTTTCGGATCTGCGGCTGTACAGGCACGGGGCGGACGACCCCGTAGAGATGACCGCGACAGCCGTCAAAGAGCGTTTGGGCAGTGGGACAAGAGTCGGGGCTGACCTGAAAGCCTATGCCTTTACGGGACTCCACGCCATCCGACTCAAGGAAGCGCTCGCACCTGCCGTCCTGGAGGACTTCACGCTGGGCCTGGACGGCGTCCGACTCTCCAAGTCCGACGCAGAGATGGTTTACGTCCGAAAAGCTGCAGAGATAGCTACCGTGGGATTGGACCGGGCCAAGGCCGTCGCCCGCCCCGGCATCACCGAGATCGCCCTCGCCGGCGAGGTCGAGACCGCCATGCGCCACGCCGGCACCGAGTACCCGGGGATGCCTACCTGGATTCACTCCGGGACCAGGCGCATAGGTCACAAGACCCCCGACCGTCGGGTACTGCAGAGCGGCGACCTCATATCCATGGAGTTCGCTGGTGTCCACCGTCGCTATCACGCCGCCACCATGCAGACCTTCGCCGTGGGAGAACCGAGTCAGGAAGCCCGGGATGCCTACAACATCGCATTGCGGGCCATTAGGGCTGGATGCAAGAACATCGAGATTGGCAGAAAAGTCGCAGACGCCGAACAGGCCGTCGTGGACTCCCTGGTCTCGGACGGCTTCGACCCCTCGGTGCGTGCCCGGTTCGGCTATGGCGTCGGGATCGCCTACCCACTCACCTGGCTGGAAAGCCTGGACATAACCTTGGAGTCAGACCAGGTCTTCGAACGCAACATGACCTTCGTACTGCATACCAGTTCCATCGACCCGGACAGGCACCAGCACATCCTGGTGGGCGGCGCCTACGCAGTCACCGACAATGGCCTTGAGGCCATGAGCGGTGGCGATTTCGAGCTACAGATCGTCTAGGCCCTAGTTGCCCTTCCAGCGCTCGATCCCCGTGGCATCGCTGACAGCTTGTATCAGCGACTCTATCTTGTCGTGGTCGGGCGTGGTGTCGGTAAGCTGATAGACGATCAGGGGCCTGTTGGGGATACGGCACTCCAGTTCCACGCACTGGTCAGCCTGCTGACCGTACCTTCCCACCCGTAGTGAAAGCTGCTCGAAGGGATGGCTCTTCTTGGAGCCCATTATGAACCACTTCTTGTCGGCAATGGTGACCGTCTGCTTGTTGCGGTCGAAGAGATAGTCACGCCGCGACAGTATTCCGTGAGGAGGAGTGACGGTCAGGGTGTCTCCGCTGCCGGAAATCGTACCGATTGGATCTACCATATTGAGGGAAGAGGACTCTGCCATGACGGCCTCCATCCAGCTATAGAAGCGATAGGTTAGGATGTCACGGATTCTAAATGCTAGAGGGGATCGCGGGCAAGGGTGGAGTAGAATAACTCCCGACAACCCGGTATATAGGTTGAAAAAGGGCGTCAAATGACCAATCCCGAGCCTTCGGGAGTAGAAAGAGTCAGGGCGGCATTGCTGGAAATGGGCCATGGATATGAGCCCGTGGTTCTGCCACAGTCGGCGGGCACCTCCGCCCAGGCCGCCGACGCCCTCGGCTGCGACGTAGCCCAGATCGCCAAGTCCCTCGTTTTCCGCGGCCGAGAATCGGGGCGCGGGGTCCTGGTCGTTGCCTGCGGCGCAAACCGCATCGACGAAAAGCGCCTGGGCCGCACCATCGGCGAAAAAGTCCAAAAGCCCGACGCCGACTTCGTGAGAGAGGCCACTGGCTACTCAATTGGAGGCGTGCCGCCCGTCGGCCTCGCCCAATCCCTCGAGACCATCATCGACGAAGACTTGCTCCAATTCGACGTCGTCTGGGCCGCCGCGGGAAACCCTAGGGCCGTCTTCTCCCTTGACCCGAAGACTCTGGAGTCCATGACCGGCGGTCGGGTGACGAGAGTCAAGTAATGAGGCAGGTGATTCGGTGAAAAAGCTGAAGCTCATAGCTACGGGTGGGACCATCGCCTACAAGTTCGACGAGGCGGTGGGTGCTTCCGTGCCCGCGGTCACAGGCGCAGACCTTATCCAGGCCGTTCCTCAACTCGCCGTCCTGGCCGAAATTGATGTCCTTCAACTTTCGAATGTGGGCAGCCCCGTCCTGACCCCCGAGGACTTCCTCCGTTACGCCCTTGAATGCGCCCGCGTCGCCGGGTCGGGCGAAGCCGACGGCATAGTCCTCACCATGGGCACCGCCACCCTCGCCGAGTGCGCCTACATGCTCCACCTCCTCCTGGATCAGGAAATTCCGGTCGTGGTTACAGGTGCCATGCGGGTCCACTCCCACCCCAGCCCCGACGGCCCAGGCAACCTCCTCGATTCCGGCATAGCAGCGATCTCTGCCCAAACTCGGGGGTGGGGCGTCCTCGTCTGCGCCAACGGCGAGATCCACGATCCCCGAGAAGCGGTCAAGAGCAATTCCATAGACCTCGCCGCTTTCAGCTCCCCCGGATTTGGGCCGGTGGGATTTGTCAGGAACGGCCGGGCAGAAATGTTCCGACGCCCAACCATCAAGGAGCACATCCCCGTCGATGAGATTCGGGCAAGGGTGTCAATAGTCCAGGCGGTGGAAGGTGACGACGGCAAGCTGGTGGAAGCCGCTTCTGAATTCTCCGATGGCATAGTACTGGTCGGATTCGCCCCCGGATGCGTTCCCCCCACCATGATGCCCGCCATCGAACGGGCGGCATCCAGGGGCATTACTATGGTGCTCGTGACCCGGTCTTATGGCGGTTCCCTGGGGGTTGGTGTGTATGAGAGGAGCGACGGAGGGATAGAGCATCTGATGGAACTTGGAGTCCTGCTTGGTGGAAGCCTTCGGGCCGCCAAGGCCCAGATTAAACTGATGCTCGCCCTCAGCGCCACCCGAGACCCGAACCGCCTTCAGGAGTTGTTCCCGAACTTTTAGACCCCGTCCCCGAGGAGGCACAACATGAGCATGGACCTGGTAATCAGAAACGGCAACATCGTCACCGCCGATGCGAATTACACCGCCGATATCGGGGTGACGGGTGGGGTAATCGCCCAGATTGGCGGCGCGATGGACGGAGCCCGGGAAATCGATGCCTCAGGAAAGCTCGTAACCCCTGGAGGCGTCGACGTTCACGTACACTTCGAACCCGATGAAGAGCTCGGCCCCGATTGGCGGGGCATGGTAGACGGCTATTACGAGGGCTCCGCAGGAGCCGCTATTGGCGGCATCACCACCTTCGGAAACATGGTCGCACCCCTGGGCGACGAGGGGGAAGGGAACGGGGACGAGGGTCTCTTGGAAATGCTCAACCGGTCCGAGGCCAGTGCCCTCGCCAACTCCGTCCTTGACTTCACCCTCCACCCTATCATCTACCACCCCACCCCCGAGATCATCGCCGAAATCCCCAATCTCGCCGAGAACGGCTACTTTAGCATCAAGATTTTCACCCTCTTCCAGTTCGACAGGCGCGTCAAGGACTTCATCAGGGCCATCGACGCCGCCCACCAGAACGGCATGGTCACCATGATGCACTGTGAAGACCAGCCCATCAATGGCTACCTCGCCCGACGCCTCATCGGTGAAGGCAAGCCCGGCATCAAGTACTACAACAACAGCCGCCCGGACTACGCCGAGGCCATCGCTACGGCGAGAGCCATAGCCATCGGCCGGGCCACGGGGGCCACCATCTACGTAGTGCACCTGTCATCGAAAGCTGCCCTGGACGTCACCCGACGCAACCCGGCCGAGGGACAGCGCGTATACGTCGAGACCCGCCCCATCTACCTCCACCTCGACGAGCGCAGCTACGATGAGCCCAACGCCGAAAAATACACCGGCTGGCCTCCCCTACGAGACTCTGCGGACGTGGAAGCCTTGTGGCACGGTATAAACGCTGGCGACATACAGACGGTCTGCAGCGATCACGCGCCCTGGAAGTGGGACCAGAAGCTGAATCCCGACCTGAACGTCAGCAATTACCTCCCCGGAATGGCCAACCTCGAGACCATGCTACCCATGCTCTACGACGAAGGCGTGAGTACGGGCCGCATAACCGCCAACAAGTGGATAGACCTGGTAGCCACCACCCCCGCCCGACTGTTCGGGATGTTCCCGCAGAAAGGGACCATAGCCGTGGGTTCGGACGCCGACATTGCCGTCTGGGACCCCGACCGCACCCGCACCATCCGCGGTGAGGAGATGGCCTCCAACGCCGGCTTCGACATCTACGAAGGCCGCGAGATCAAAGGCTGGCCCGAATACACCATCTCCCGAGGCGAAGTGATAGTCGAAAACGGCGAACTGGTCGGGGCTCGGGGCAGGGGTCAAAGAGTAATGCGGACTCCGCACCGGCCTCTATGACACCAATATCTCAACGCGGCAATGGTCGCTGGGGCCCCACTCTTCGACACCATTAAGAGCGCGCACAGCGACATTCTCGTGGAGTCCTCGGGAGGCAAACACGTAGTCCAGTTGGTTGTTACTTGCCGTCTCCGGATTCCTACCGGGAAGGTAGAAAGTGACTACATTGCGGGAGTTGGTGGGCTCGCGCATGGCCCTGGTCTGTGCCTGACGGCCGTTTGGTGCTTGGGGCCCCATGAACTCTAGCCCAATCGCTGCCATCCTATCGAAAACGGATTGGTAACGTGCCTCCCAGTATGGAGGACTTCCGCCATCGCCATATCCGTGCGCTATGTTGAGGTCGCCAGCGGCAAGAATGCGATGAGTGCGCGGGTTCTCGTGGCCGATAAAGGCAGAGAGATCCGAGATTATGCGGTGAACTGAAGCGTCCGCATAGCCGATGCTCCACGAAGTCTTAACAGTGGGATGTGAACCGACCCACTGGCCGTACATGGAGACTGCGAAGAAAGGCTCCATTGAGCCGTCGCGTGGGGTGATCTTGGCTGCCGTTATCGTCCCGATTCCACTCACGGCAATCTCCCCCTCTTCTGGATAACGCCACACTGGGCCAACCTGCTTGAACCACTTGACGTCAACTCTATCTGAGAGGCGTACCACCATAGGCCAGCGGTCATACAATGCGGGCCAACGCCCGCGCCACCAGTCGGAGTTCCATGAATGGGAGTCCCACGCGTCCCGCGGCCCGATATCGACTTTGTCGGCAACTTCGTCAGGCGGCGGTGCAGCCTCCTGGAGCAGGGCAACGTCGGCGTCCATCTGCGCCAGTTTGCGCCACGGATCTTGGCGTCTAGCGATGTTCCAGCTGATGACCTTTATCATCAGAGATGCTCCATTGTTGGCCTAGGCAGAGGGCTGCGGGTAATGAGCAGTCCAGACCAGCCTCTATGACACCAGTATCTCTATGCGGCAATGGTCGCTGGGACCCCACTCTTCGACACCATTAAGAGCGCGGACAGCTACCCTCTCATGGAACCCTCGGGAGGCGAATACATGGTCGATCTGAGCGTAGGCCCCCGCCGGAGTGTTTGACGGCTTGTGATAGTAGGTAGGCACGTCCAGGGATTCCTCGTTCAAGTGAGCGGGTATGGGGTCCGCTCGACGACCGGCGGGATACTGCGGTCCCAGGTAGTCCAGCCCTAGCGCTTGAAATCTGTCAAGAACCGTCTGAGCGCGATGATTGAATTGGTCGGTACTTCTGAACGACATGTTCAAGTCCCCGGCCGCCAGTATGCGATGCTTGGAAGGCCGGTTGTAGTACCCGATGAACGCCGTTAAGTCGGATATTGCTCGGTGAACCGAAGCATCGGGATACTCCCAGTCACCTATCGCCGACGGATGAGGTCCCATCCAGGACCCGTATATAGACACCGCTATGAAGGGCTCGATAGACCCATCAAGAGACGAAACCTTGGCCGCTGTAATTGTGCCGATGCCGCTGACGCCAATCTCGTCCGGCTCTATTGGGCCTGTCGGGCCCACCTGCTTGAACCACTCCACATCCACCCGATCTGAGAGGCGCACCACCATTGGCCAGCGGTCATACAATGCTGGCCAGCGCCCGCGCCACCAATCAGAGTTCCACGAGTGGGAGTCCCATGCTTCTCGGGGGCCGATGTCCGCGATGCCGGTTAGTTCTTCGGTTGGTGGTCTGGCCTCCTGAAGTAGTGCCAGATCGGCGTCCATTTTCACCAACTCACGCCAAGGCCTCTGACCCCTGGCAATGTTCCAACTGATGACCTTTATGGGCAAAGCGGTCCGCGTGCGGGCTAATTCTCTGTAATCTCTACACTCTCTATGACGACATCGTTACTGGGTTTGTCCCGTGGCCCGGTATCCGTCCTGGAGATGGCCAGCACTACGTCATACCCTTCCGTGACCTTGCCGAAAATTGTATGGTTGCCGTTGAGGTGAGGGGTTGGAGTAACCGTGATGAAGAACTGGCTTCCGTTGGTCCCGGGCCCCGCGTTGGCCATGGCCAGCAGCCCGGGCTCGGCGAAGGTCAGGGAAGGCACGATTTCGTCCTGGAATCGGTAGCCGGGGCCGCCCGTGCCTGTGCCCGTGGGGTCCCCGCCCTGGATCATGAAGCCTTCGATGACGCGGTGAAAGATAACCCCGTCGTAAAAGTTGTCGCGGGCTAGAAAGACAAAGCTGTTGACGGTGATTGGGGTGTCGGCGGCGTAAAGCTCAATCGTGACGTCTCCGTGATTCGTTTTGAGCTTGGCGGTATAGGACTTCTCGGAGTCGATGGACATTGCTGGGGGAGCGTTGTACTGCTTGATGGTGCTTTCTCCTGTGGTTGAGGTCTGCGGCGCGGGTGTTGCGGTCGGCGGCTCGGAACCCGAGCAAGATGCAATGATTAGGACGACAACCGACAAAGCTGTCAGTAACAGAAAGGGTTTCTTCACTAGATATCTCATTGCTCTATACGGTCATTACACTGGCTGGACCTAGTCCAGGATCTTGTTCTCGCCCGGGAGCAGGACGGAGATCTGTGAGAAGGATGAGTCCTCGGTAGCGCCGTGCCAGTGAATTTCGCCGGTGGGAACGTGCACTACGTCGCCCACGGTGACTACGTTCTCTTCATCGTCCGTGGCCAGGATTCCCTTGCCCCCCGTCACGACGATCACCTGGTCCGACTCATGCGTGTGTCGCTTTGTCCGGGCCCCGGGGCTGAAGGTCACGTTGCCGATCAGCATGTGATCGGAGACGTCTTTCGTCACCATCCGCTGCGTCGCCACCGACCCCACGAACATCGGGTTTTCCCCCTCGACGTTCTTGGGCATTTCGTTCATGTTGAATACTTGCACGGTTCCTCCTTGTTGACGACGCCCGGCATTATCGGTTCCGGGCGCCGGGCCTAATGTATTTGCCTCGGCGTCGAATTGCAAGACCCGACACCCCGTCCTACTCCTGCAACCCTGCTCCCTGCATGTCGGCTGATACAATAGCCGCCGCAAGGCACTATGAATTTAGGCGAAGAACGATACGATGTGATAGTGGTCGGGGCCGGGAATGCGGCCCTCACGGCGGCCCTTTCCGCCCGCGAAGCCGGCGCCCGGGTCCTCGTGCTCGAAAAGGCGCCAAAATCCGAAAGGGGCGGTAACAGCCGATTTAGCGGCGGGCTCTTCCGGTTTGCCTACAACTCAATTGACGAGGTGAAAGACCTTCTGCCGGAAAGTGAGGGTGAATCCCGGGTTGAGGTTGGCGAATACCCCGCCGACCGCTTCTACGCCGACCTGATGAAGGTTACCCGGGACAAGGCCCACCCCAAGCTTTCAAGGAAGGTAGTCAACGATTCCCTCTCCACCATGCAGTGGATGGCGGGTCATGGCGTCGAGTGGGCATGGACCGGCTTGTGGTCGGTTGCCGGGTCCGACGGGGTCAAGAGGTACAACCCCGGTAGCGTTCTGGAGGCGAAGGGTCGTGGTGTGGGCCTCGTGGCCGCCCTTTTCAAGGCCGTAGAGCGCGAAGGAATCGAGGTTCGTTACGGTGCAGCTGTGACCGGCATTGAAGTGGGTAAACTGCCGGGCCGCGTCACTCTCCGACTCGACGGTGCCCGGGGAGTTGAGCAATTATCCGCCAGGGCCGTAGTGCTCGGCAGCGGCGGCTTCGAGGCCAGCCCCGAAATGCGCGCCCGACACCTCGGTCCCCAATGGGAAAACGTCAAGGTCCGCGGCACCCGCCACAACACCGGTGAAGTCCTTGAAGCGGCCCTGGCAGCGGGCGCATCGAGCGCGGGGCAGTGGGACGGCTGTCACGCCACACCCATCGACGCCTTCGCCCCCGAAGTCGGCGACCTGAAGCTCACCGACTCCACCAACCGCCTCTCCTACCCCTACGGGATTATGGTCAACCGAGACGGGCGTCGCTTCATGGACGAGGGCGAGGATCTCGGGGCCTACACCTATGCCAAGGCTGGAGGCCTCATCCTCGAACAGCCTTCAGGGGTAGCGTTCCAGATCTTCGACAGGAAGACCGTTCACCTTCTCGAGCCCCGCTATCAGACCGCCGGACCCGTTCAGGGCCACACCGTCGATGAGTTGGAGGACGATCTGGCTCTGCCTCCCCAGTCCCTGCTCAACACTGTCCGGGACTACAACATGTCGGTCTTCAAAGGCCCATTTGACCCTGCAATCAGGGACGGAAACGCCACCGTAGGTCTGACTCCTCCTAAGTCCAACTGGGCCTTGCCCCTCAACTCCCCGCCCTTTTCCGTCTATCCCGTTACCGGCGGCATCACTTTCACCTTCGGTGGTCTCAAGATCGATACCGGGGCCCGTGTCCTGGATACCTCCGGCGCCCCCATGTCCGGCCTCTACGCCACGGGCGAAATCACTGGTGAGTTCTTCTATCACAATTACCCCGGAGGCTCGGGGCTGATGCGGGGAGCGGTCTTCGGCCGCATCGCCGGCAGGAACGCCGCCGAGCATGCACTAAGGTGAGACCAAAGACGAAATGAACGAGACCCGCCAACTCGCCCAATTCGTCCATGACACCGGCTATGATGACCTCCCGAGAGAGGTTATTGAGGCGTGCCGAGTATTCCTTCTGGACAACCTGGCCAGCGCAATGGTCGGGGCCCGCACCCCGTGGGCAGAGATGGTGCAGAGCCTGGCTGAGGAGAACGGCCATCAGGGACAATGCTCAATTCTGGGAACAAACAAGACGGTCTCGATGCCCTACGCAGCCCTCGCCAACGGCACCGCCATCGCCGGCTTCGAGACCGACCAGGCCTACTATCCCGGATCATGCCATCCGGGAGCAGTAGTTCTTCCAGCTCTTCTTTCCATCGCCCAAACGCAATCCGTCGATGGTAAGCAGTTCCTGGAATCCTTTGCTTTAGCCTATGAAGCTGTCTGCCGCATAGGTCGGGCCGCAGGCCGAGCAGTGGAGGACAAGGCTGGCTTTCACGGGCCGGGTACCAACGGCCCCTTCGGCTCAGCTATGGCTGCTGGCAAAGCCCTGGAATTGGGAGTCGAGGGTTTGGTAAACGCCCTCGGCATCGCCGGGTCCCACGGCGCCGGCATCATGGAGTTCGCCCGAGAAGGCGCCATGACCAAGCGACTCCACCTCGGGAGAGCCGCCCAGACTGGCCTGGAAAGCGCCCTCCTCGCTCAGAAGGGCTTCACCGGCCCCACCACCGTCCTCGAAGGCGAACGCGGTTTCCTAAATGTCTATTCCCCCACCCCCGACCCCTCCCTCCTCACCCGTGGCCTCGGCTGCGAGTGGGTACTCTTCGGCGTAAGCTGCAAGGCCTACGCCTGTCACCTTTCCTTTCATCCGGTAATTGACAGGGTGGTCGGGGTCAAGGACGAGTCGGGCTTGGAGGGGAACGCGATTGAAGAAATCCGCGTGGTAACCAACCCTACGGTTGTGCGAAAGCACGGCCAGAAATCTCCCGTTACCATTCTCGGGACCCAGTACAGTCTGCCCTTCTCCCTCGCCATATCCCTCCTCCGAGACATCACCGACCCCGCCGTCTTCAACGAATCTACTGTCGCCGACGAAGAAATTAGGAGTCTGGCGGGTATAGTCGAGCTTGAATCGCGTGAGATAGATGATGGCCCCATGGCCTCCATTATCATCAAAGCCAACGGGCAAAGGTCTGTGCTGGAGGCCACCGACTGGAAAGGCGCCCCGACCAACCCCTACTCCTTCAAAGAAATCAGCGATAAGTTCAGGACCTACGCCTCCAATGTAATTCAGACTGAGAATATCGAAGAGGTTATTGATCGAGTCGGCAACCTGGAGGATGAGCCAGACGCCGGCATCCTCGCCCGACTCCTGTCCCCCGCAAAGTAGAGGTGAATCCTAAGGACGACACATGAGCAAAGGCCAAGACTTCCGACGCCTCCTCCAGGAAAACCACTATATCTACAGCACCGGGGTCACCGGGGCCTTGGACGCATCCATTGCGGAGAAAGTCGGGCTCAAGTTCGTCTACATGAGCGGTTACTCAACCTCCTTGGCCCTCCTCGCGAAAGCCGACCTCGGTTTCCTATCCTCCACCGAAATGGTCTCCCACGCCGCCCAGATCGCGGGTGCCACCACACTGCCGGTCATTGCGGACGCCGACGACGGCTTTGGCAACGCGCTCACAGTCATGCGCACCGTGGAAAACTACGAAAGGGCGGACGTAGCCGGAATCCACATCGAGGATCAGGTCGCTCCCAAGCGTTGCGGCCACCTCGCAGGCAAGAGGGTTCTGCCCCTGGAAGAGATCATGGGCAAATTCAAGGCCGCCCTCGCCGCCCGACAGGACCCCGACTTCGTAATCATCGCCCGCACCGACGCCCGGGACGCCGAAGGCGGCACCTTTGACGAGGCTGTCCGCCGAGGCAAGACCTACGCCTCCCTGGGCGCCGACATGGTCTGGTCGGAGTTCGGCGACCCGGACGCCATCGGCGAATTTGAGACGTTCGCCAGCGAGGTGCAGAAGGAACGACCCGGCATCCCATTGGTATTCAACTACTCGTCGTCCCTCAAATGGGGCAGCAGTAGGAACCGGGTGTCGTTCCGCCAGCTTTCCGACATGGGCTACAAGGTCATCTTGGTCAGCATGGGCTGTGTGCACGCAGCCATGAAGGCTTCATGGGACTTCATGGCCGACCTGCAGGAGAACGGAGAACAGGCCCAGTTCCGCCAGGAAGAAGCCATCAAGGGCCACCCCACCGAAGACCACCACGCCATGGGCAACATCGCTCTCTACGAAAAGCTGACTAGGGACTACGTCCGATAGCTCTCACGCAAGCCGGGGCACGATGATGAAGTCGTCGTGGACTTCCCGCCGGGCCTCGTCACCCATTCCCTTGATGGCCTCCCACAGCTCTCTCAGGTGATCGATGGTCAATTCCAGTCGTCGTTCATTGGGGTGGGTCGGGACTGCCTTCTCGTAGTCCTTGCCCGGCTCGGCGGTCATCTCGATGTGACACCCCATGACCCAGGAAACCGGCCGAGTATCGGTGAACTCGATCATTCGCTGAAGACTAGCCCTGTAGTTGGGGAAGTCGCGGATATAGAGGCGCCCGGGGCAGAGAAAGTCGTTGGTGATCAGAATCTCCGACTTTCGGTCGTAAGTCGCTATGCCTGCTACGTCGTGGCCCGGGATCGCGATCAGGTCGATAACCCGGTTCCCCAGGTCAACCGTAGCTGAAGTCTCGGGCCAGGGCTTCATGTCGAAGAAATCCGTCACCTCCTCGGGCGTGTGCCCGACTATCTTCGTGTTCTCCCGACCCTCGAACTGCCAGTCCCCCGCAAGATGGTCAAAATGTGAGTGTGTATGCGCCACGATAAGCGGAAAGTCTCCGCCAACAAGCTCGTCAACCGTCTCCCGCAACGGTAGCTTTCCCGGCGCCCCCGTATCGAAGAGCATCGCCCGCTCGGAGCCCGCGAACAGGTACATGAACGGCGCTTCCCAGTGGTCCAGTACCGACTGCCGCATGATCCACGTGCCCTCGGCGTGGCGGTGGACCTGAAGTGCAGGTTCGTTGGGGTCCAGCCCGTCGACCCAGTGTTCGGGAAAGGGAGTGGATTGCGTGGCTGTCATCTCCATTCCTCCTCAATGCTCAATCGCAAGGTAAGCGTTCACATGCCGTTATCTTATCGGGGCTGCGGTAAGGATGCTACCGTGACCCGTGAAAGTCGGGACACGAGGGCCGGTTTAGTGATAAAGTCGGGCCGCAGGGCCCGGTTCACGACCATTCTGTGAGGGACGCCAAATGCGCTTCGATAGCACGCCCTACTACCACGTCGGGGAGCCCTACTACGCCATCGGCTGGGACGCTCTGATGAAGGAAGTGCGGGAGGAGGCCCGACTCATAGAAGACGCAGGCTTTACCACCATGTGGTTCGCCGAGCACCACTTCGCCTGGGACGGCTACTACAACGCCGCCCCCAACCCCCTCCTCGTTGCTGGAGACCTTATCCCCCGCACCGCCACCCTCCGCTTCGGCGCCCTCGGCACCGCCCTCCCCGACCGCCATCCCATTCATGTCGCCGAAGACGTCGCCATGCTGGACCTGATGAGCGAGGGCCGCATGGAGTTCGGGATCATGCGCGGCGCCAACAACCGGGCCTGCATCCAGTTCCACCCCGCCGCCGACCGCCGCAATAAGGACATGAACTACCGCCTCTTCGCCGAGTGTCTTGAAATAATCATCAAGGCCTGGACTGAAGAAGCCTTCACCCACCAAGGCGAGTTCTACACCTTCCCGGCCCCCGGCTGGCGGGAGACCGTTAAGGAGATTACCGGCAAAAGCCCTCTCCACTTCTCAGAAGACGGCGAGATGGTCGCCCTCGGCCTGCACCCGAAACCCTACCAGAAACCCCACCCGCCCATCTGGCAGATGGCCGACGCCCTGGACTCCCACCTCTTCGCCGCCGAGCGTGGCTTGAACGTCATGTGCTACTCACCGCCCGTGGCGACTATCAAGGAAAGGTGGCAAGCCTATAGGGATGCGGCTCGGGCCGCGGGCCACGATGTCGCTTTCGGAGAGAAACTCGCCGTTATGAAGCCCTGCTTCGTGGTGGATAGCATGGATGACGAGGCCCTCGCCGCCGCCCGGGCTGGTACCAATTTCCTCTTCGACCGTTCCCCCCTCGCCAAGGTCGGCCGCCACATCTACATCGCCGAGGGTGAGACCCTGACCGCCCAGGACAACTCAGACGACTGGTTCGACTTCCTGCGCCGCAACGGCCACCTCTGGGTCGGCACCCCCGACTTCGTCGTCGAGAAAATCTCGGAGCTGGAGTCGGAGTTGAACTGTAGCCACGTCGGCCTGTTCCTGAACATCCCGGGCCTCAGCTTCCGGCAGGTGATGGACAGCCTCTCCCTCTTTGCAGAACACGTCATGCCGGAATTCCAGAAATCATCCCCAATGGTCGGGGCCCGGGCCGCGGGCTAACCGCCAACTAATTCACGGAGGACATCAATCAGTGCAAAGTACAGCCCAGACCGTAGAAGACTACCTCGCCGAGTTGTCTCCCGAGCGACAGCACGCCATGGGCGAAGTCCGAAAGGCCATCCTGGATAGCCTTCCTGATGGCTTTGAAGAGATCATGGATTTCGGCATGATCGGCTACGTCATCCCCCTGGAGACCTACCCCAAGACCTACAACGGCCATCCCCTCCAGTACGCTGCCCTGGCCTCCCAGAAGAACTACATGTCCCTCTACCTCATGTGCATCTACGCCCACGAGGAATCGCGGATGTGGTTTATGGACGAACTGGAAAAGCGAGGCAAGAAGCTCAACATCGGCAAGGCGTGCATCCGTTTCAAGAAATTGGAAGACCTGCCCCTGGACCTGGTGGGAGAGGCCATTGCCCACGGTTCGGTGGAAGGCTACTTAGAGATCTACGAATCTGCGCGCAAGGGCCGTAAGTAACCCCCGAGTCCCCACAAGGAGCCCCGACATGGTAGACATCCTGGTTACAGGCGCCACCATCATCACCATGGACCCCTCCCGACGTGTCATCGAAGATGGCGCCGTTGCTATCGAAGCTGATCGGATAGTAGCAGTCGGACCCCGGGCCGAAATCGAACCCTCACACTCCGTTCCTACTGTGATAGACGCTGGCCGAATGGTCTGCCTCCCCGGCCTCATCGACGTGCACGGTCACGCCGGACACGCCCTCGTCAAGACCATGGACCACGACTCCTTTGGCCGTTGGCGGGAGACCGTCGAGCTCATCTACGCCGAGGGAACGGATGAAGAGTTCTGGTACGCCGAGGCCTCCCTCGCCGCGCTGGAAAGGCTGAAGTTTGGCACGACCTGTGGCCTAAGCTACTTCGGCGGGGGCCGCATGCTCATCCGCACCGACGACCCCGTCTACGCCAACCGCCACTGCGAAGCCGTTTCGGCGGTCGGGATCCGGGAGTTCCTCGCCGTAGGCCCCAGCTCCCCACCCTTCCCCCGCCGCTTTTCCAGGTGGGACGCCGACGGTCAACATGAGTACATGGCCGACTTCGACCAGCAGATGGCGTCGACCGAAGAAATCATCAAGTCCTGGAACGGCGCCGCCGATGGCCGGATAAACGTCTGCCTGACCTCCTCCACCATGAACATGACCCGACCCCCCTACGCAGGCAAACCTTTGGATGAGCTAAAGGCTGAGGCCAATGCCGTGCGTGACATGACTGATAGGCTTGGCGTCCTCCTCACCCAGGACGGCCATGCCGCCGGTACCATTGCCTTCGCCCACAGGGAGCTGGGTATCCTCGGCCCCGATGTTATCTTGTCCCACAGCGTCGGCCTCACTGACGAAGAGATAGCCATCTGCGCCGAGACCGACACCAAGATTGCTCACAACCCCAGCTCTCCCAACTCCTACCCGGCCCGCTGCCCCGTGCCCCAGCTATTGGACGCCGGAGTCACCGTGGCCCTGGGCTCCGACGCCGCCTCCCCGGACATGAACTACGACATGTTCCGCCACATGTATTCTTGCATGAGACAGCACCGTGCGCAGTTCGGGGAGGGCGCCTACATCCCGCCCGGCAAGGCCCTGGAGATGTGCACCATAGACGGCGCCCGCGCCCTGGGCCTGGACTCGGAAATCGGCTCCCTGGAGGTCGGCAAGAAGGCCGACCTAATCCTTCTGGACATGGACAAGCCCCACCTCTACCCCCTCAACATGCCCGTGCACCGGATCACCAACTTCGCCGGCGGCCAGGACGTCGACACCGTAATAGTCGATGGCAAAGTCCTGATGCAAGGCCGCGTCGTCAAAACCGTCGACGAATCCGAAGTCCTTACCCGCGCCCAATCCACCACCGACACCATGCTCCAGCGCACCGGCCTCCAATCCAGCCTCGGCATGGGCGAAGGCTTCTGGGGCCAAAGCCGCTACCCACGCGCCTGGGATGCGTAGAAAAGGGGAGTCCTACTAACAGATACGCCAGCAACAATTGCAATACTGAGTAGAGTAATGTCTTCCAACGAAAATACTTGTCCGATTTGGGGCGCTGACTTCAAGGCGCAAATACGAGCCTCGCAACACTATGACGAGCTAATTGTCGATTGCCTTCGCTGTGGAGGCCAGTATCGTCTTGATAATGTAGTAGTGCTGGTGGATTTTTATGGCATTACCCAAAAAGAAAGAGCACGACTGACTACGTGGCTAGTGGATCAAAGGGCGCAGGGGGAAGCCTGCCCCAGAGTAACCAAAAACATTATTGATTACATTAAGAACAAGGCCTCCCTCCCTGCGCATGAGCGTGCAGACAGGTTGCTTCGATTTATTGCTGAACGCGCTACAGTAGGAATTACATACGATATTGGAAGTGGCCTTGATCCGTCCGTATATGCTTGGTCAGAGTCGAGCACCGAGGAAGAGATAGGCTATTTCATCGATTATCTACTTGCAAAAGGATGGCTTGAAGCCAACAGTAAGGCAGCGATTAGAGCGGTTGGGCACTATGAGATTCCCAGAGTATTCAGGGTTACAGTAAGTGGACATAGTCGCATTGAGGAACAACTTGTGAACGCCGATTCCTCACAAGGCTTTATCGCAATGTGGTTTGACGAGAGCATGGAAAAAGTGTCGACCGATGGGATTGAACCTGCCATCATCGATGCAGGCTATTCGCCCATTAGGATTGACAGAAAACTGGATGTCAGGAAGATTGATGACGAGATTGTTGCAGAAATCCGTCGCTCTCTGTTTTTGGTGGCAGACTGCACTCATGGCGAAACAAAATCAAGAGGTAGTGTCTATTGGGAGGCAGGATTTGCTTATGGATTGGGGAAAGAGGTCATATATTCTTGTCGCAAGGATATGGCCAAAGACCTTCCATTTGACACTCGACAATATCCCTACATCCTTTGGGACACTCCGGCGGACTTACGCTCCCGACTCAAGGAGAGGATCTCGGCTCGCCTTGGTGATGGGCCAGGTATATTAGACACTTCGTAGCGCATGGGATAAGGACAAATAGAACGCGCCGGCAGCTCGACGGAGGAATTCGAAGAGTTATTATGAACTGAAATGATGGAATACTCAGTTATAGTCCATCAAGCCGAAGAAGGGGGATTCTGGGTGGAAGTGCCGGCCCTGCCGGGTTGCTACTCCCAGGGAGAATCAGTTGAAGATGCCCTGCGGAACGTAAGGGAAGCCATAGCGTTGTACCTGGAAACCCTGAGAGACGAGGGTCAGGACGCCCCCAGAGATGCCGACGTAGTCTATCAAGTAAGCGTGGCAGTCTAAGTTAATAACGTATAATGCGGCGTATCCCGTCGTCTGTGTCCTTGCGACTAATTCGCCGATTTAGGGCAAATGGCTCACACCATGACGGGAGGTCCCTAGACTGGAGTTCCATCAGGAGGTGTAGGCATGATTGAGAGATTCAGTATCCTGTACGCCGGCCACGTCAACGTCGATAATCTGGGCTACACAGGCACCCCGGCCAACGAACGTTTTCTATCCGACGAAGACCTCGCCTCCGCCCTCGCCATCACCGACCAGATAGCCCAGACTGCCGACCGCCTCGGCTATCACACCCTGTGGCTCGCCGAGCACCACTTCCAGCGTGAAGGCTACGAATGCCTCCCAAACCTCCTGCTCCAGAGCGTGCACCTGGCCCACATCACGAAGAACCTGAAATTCGGCTGCGCGTTCAACGTTCCCCCCATGTGGAACCCCCTCCGCCTCGCCGAAGACTACGCCCTCGCCGACCACCTCACCGATGGCCGTGTAATCTTCGGCGTCGGGCGCGGGTACCACACCCGGGAAGTCGAGTCCTTCGGCGCGCCCATGCTCGACAGGGACGCCAACAGGGACTACTTCGAAGAGCAGGTCGAGGTCATTTTTAAAGCCTTCAACAACCGCTCCTTCTCCCATCACGGCAAGTACTTCGATATCCCCCCCAGGGTCCCCTACCGAGGCTACGAGCTTGAGGAAATAACCCTCGTCCCCCGGCCCAAGTACCTCCCCGTCGAATGCTGGCAACCCATTGTCAGTTCCAACCAGCGCGGCATCGACTTCATGATCAAGCACGGTATCAAGGCCATCTCGGGTGGAGGGGCGGCGCCCGGCGGCGCTTCCCGGAGGGTTGTGGAACTTTGGAGAGACTCCCTCGTCAAAGCGGGGCGTACGGACGCCCAGCTAGGAGAAGACCTGATTATCGGCGAAAAGTTCCACATCGCCGACAGCCGTGAGCAGGCCATAAAGGAAGCCCGACCCTACTTCGAAGAGAACACCAAGATGTTCGGCCCCCTGGGGTTTGTGGGCGGGTTGAGCGATGAGCAGAAAAAAGGCCTCGAAGACCCGACCCAGGAGCTCTGGAACAGCCTCCCGACCATCGAAGATGAAGTCCGGTCGGGCAACTTCCTCTGCGGCACCCCCGAGCAGGTGATCGAACCGATCAAGCTGCTGGAGGAACTCTACCCCGGCCTGCGGGAGATCAACATCCAGCCGATGATATCTACGCCTTCCCAGGTCATCCTTGAGCAGCTTGAACGTTTCGCTGAAGAAGTAATGCCTGCCTTTATCGTCAAGCAGCCCGCGGCCGCCGGATAAATTGCCGCCAATCGAACAAACTCTGACTTCACACTGAACAGCCGTAGCAGGAGTGCCAAGGCATGAAAATCTCCTACTTCCACCTGATGCCCTACCAGGATCTCCCCCGAGACTTCGAGACGAAATACCGCAGCGCGTGGGTTGACCTCCCCAACGAGCACTTTGACCCCGAGAAGGGCGGCCAGTACTACCGTGACTACATCGCCCAGCTCCAGCACGCCGACTCCCTCGGCTTCGACGGCATATGTGTCAACGAGCACCACTGCAACGCCTACGGCCTCATGCCCTCGCCTAACCTGATGGCCAGCATCCTCACCCAGACCACGTCCAACGCAGCGCTCATTGTTCTCGGGAACAGCCTCGCCCTCTATCAACCCCCCCTCCGCGTCGCCGAGGAGATGGCCATGCTAGACATAATGAGCAACGGCAGGCTCGTCGCAGGGTTTCCGGTGGGTACTTCCATGGACACGACCTTCTCCTACGGTCAGGTGCCGCTGCAGTTACGGGAGCGCCACTCCGAGGCCCATGACCTGATCATGAAGTCCTGGTCCGAGCGCAAACCTTTCGCCTTCAACGGGAAGTACACCAAGCTCCGCTACGTCAACATCTGGCCCCGACCCCTCCAGCAGCCCCACCCCCCGGTCTGGATCCCCGGCAGCGGCAGCCTCGAGACCTGGGACTGGGTCCTCAACCGCAACTACGTCTACTGCTACCTCAGCTACTTCGGCTACCAGAGGGCCGAAAAAGTCGTCCAGGGCTACTGGAATACCGTCGCCGAGCGGGGCATCGACGACAATCCCCACAGGTTCGGCTTCCTCCAGTTGGTCTGTGTCTCTGAGACCGACGAGCAGGCCGAAAGAGACTACGCCGAGCACGTCAAATACTTCTATCAGAAGATGCTCTGGATTTACCCACCCTTCGCCGAGGCCCCCGGCTACCGCTCCATCTACTCCATGCGTAAGTCCGTCCGTGCCCAGACCGGCAAAGAAGCCGCAAAAGCGGCCCTGGAGATGGGCTGGAAGGACTACGTCGAGAAGGGCCACGTCATCGCCGGAAGCCCGAGTACCGTCCGAGAACAGCTAACCGACGCCGTAAAACGACTCCGCATCGGCCACCTCATGTGCCTGCTCCACATCGGCAGCATGCCCGACGAAATAGCCCGCAAGAACACCGAACTCTTCGCAAAAGAGGTCATGCCGGGCATGAAGGGCATCTTCAGCGAATACGAAGACCCCTGGTGGCCCCAGGCTCTGAACAAGCCCGCAGCCGCGCCGGTGGTCGGCTAGAGAGTTTCGGAGAATAGTGTTGGCGGACTTTAGAGAATCAATTTTCTCCCTGCGGAAGGGAAAGTTCGATATCCAGATGGTCGATGGCGGCTCGGGCCCCGACCTCCTATACCTGCACGGAGAACAGGGCTTCTCCGGCTGGGCCCCCTTCCTCGACTCCCTCGCCGAAACCTTCCACGTCTATGCTCCCGCCCACCCGGGAGTCGCCGAGTCCGTTGGTCTGGAAGAGCTTGATGACCTTTGGGACCTCGTCCTCTTCTACGAAGAGTTGATGACCGCGCTGGGAATCGAAGGTGCAGCCGTAATCGGCCATTCCTACGGTGGCATGGTGGCCGCGGAGCTCGCAGCCCACCGCAAAGGCCTCGTGTCCCAGATGGCGCTGGTCTCCTCCCTGGGCCTGTGGCTCGACCAATCCCCCACCCTCGACTTTTTCACCCTCACACCCTCCGAGGAAGCCAGGGCCTTCTGGTTCGACCCCGAGTGCCAGGCCGCAAAATCAACCTTTGTCATGCCCGACGACCCCGAAGCCCGGCAAGAGGCCATGATAGAACGGGCCAAGACCCTTTCCTCCATCGGCAAGTTCATCTGGCCCATTCCCGACCGCGGCCTGCCTAAACGGGCCCACCGCATCGAGGCCCCCACCCTCCTCGTGTGGGGCGATTCCGACGCCGTCGTCCCTCCCGAGTACGCCGAGGCATTCCGCACCCTCATCCCCGGCGCCGAGCTCGACATTATTGACAACTGCGGCCACCTGCCCCAATACGAACGCCCAGAACGCTTCGTCATTTCCGTCGCTTCGTTCTTGAGCCGCTAGACCCAAGGAGACAAAGAATGGGCAGCTACCAGGTAATTTCCTCCGATTCCCACATTATGGAGACCCCTGACCTCTGGTCGGAGAGGATAGATAGCCGGTTCAGGGAAAGGGCGCCCAGGGTCGTTTCGGAGGAGAATGGCGACTGGTGGTACATAGACGGCCACCGCACCAACTCCTTCCAGGGCGGTTCCTTCGCCGGTGTGCGGTTTGATAGGCCGGAAGACCTCAAGATGTACGCCCGCTGGGAGGAAGTGAGACCCGGGGCCTTCAGCGTGGATGCAAGGCTCAAAGACCTGGACGTCGATGGCGTCGACGGTGAGGTGCTTTACCCGACCGAAGGCCTGCTGGTCTACAACGCCGGAGACCCGGAGCTATTGACCGCAGTTTGCACCGCGTACAACGACGCCATAGCCGAGTTCTGCAGCCCCGCCCCCGACCGCCTCAAGGGCATCGCCATGATCAACGTCGATGATATCGATAGTGCGGTCAAGGAGATGCACAGGAGCCGCAGGATGGGATTGGTCGGGGCCATGATTACCGTCTATCCCCCCGAGGACAAGTCCTACGACCGACCCGAATACGAACCCTTCTGGTCCGCCGCCGAAGAACTGGGGATGCCCCTCAGCCTCCACGTAGCCACCGGAAGGCCGGGGCCCGGGCAGGAGTTCCAGGACCCGACCAACGTCCGCCCCGCATTTTTCGCCACCGCCGACTACTGGGTCCGGGTCTCCCTCGCCCACATGGTCTTCTCCGGGGTCTTCGAGCGACACCCCGACCTGAAGGTCATATCAGTCGAACACGAGGTTGCCTGGGCGCCTTTCTTCATCGAGCTTCTGGACTACACCTACACCCAGCGCGCCCACCGGGGCCCGGGCTGGGAGCGCTTCAAGGCGGGTGTCTTGCCCAGCCACTTCTTCCGCTCCAACATCCTCATCAGCTTCCAGGAAGACGGCCGGGGCATCAAGGACCGCGACGCCATAGGTGTCGACAACCTCATGTGGGGCTCCGACTATCCCCACACCGAATCAACCTTCCCCAGGTCCCGCCAGATCCTCGACGAAATCCTCGCCGGCGTCCCCGAAGAAGAAAAGGCCAAAATCGCCGGCGGCAACGCCGCCCGACTCTACAACTTCAACTAACCCTCCTTCCCTCCAGTACCAAACTAGAGGGATGCACCTGCGCCTTGGCGCAGGTGCATCCCTCTGTTTTTTCTCCCCCTCTCCCTTACAGGCCCTAAGCCTGCCCCGTACTCCGATACGGGGGGAGAGGGGGACCAAGGGGGTGAGGGTTCCCCGTGAAAGTGCAGCGCCGATTTGCTCCCTCAACCTAACACCGGCGGGACTGATATTACTCCCGGGGCGCTAGGCGGAGAGGGTTCCCTTGAGGGGCCGTGGGGAAAATCCCCCCGAAACTACCCCCTTTGCCCCTTGACTACTACCATATACGTTCTATACTAACGTTCAGACCTAATGTCTACATCCAAACATCACAACAAGACCTTGTCAAACAGGGGGCCCGCCAAACCGGGCCCCCGACGCCCCCAAAAAGGGGCGCCTGCTCAAGAGGCGGTTGGTCTCCTCAAGCCCGACCCCCTCGCGGATGCCCGCGGCCGCAGACCGCGGAAGAGTCCCCGTACCCGGGCCGCATGCCAGGGCACGGATGCCTGCGGCACTGAGCCGCGGAAGAGACCCCGCTCCGCCTCACCGGGCGTAGAAGCGGATGCCTGCGGCACCGGGCCGCGGAAGAATCCCCGCTCCGCCTTACCGGGCGTAGAAGCGGATGCCTGCGGCACTGAGCCGCGGAAGAGACCCCGCTCCGCCTTACCGGGCGTAGAAGCGGATGCCTGCGGTACTGCACCGCGGAAGAGTCCCCGTGCCCGGGCTGCCTACCAGGGCACGGATGCCCGCGGCCGCAAGCCGCGGAAGACTTCCCGCCCCGTCGGGCGCGGCCGAAGGCCCAGGGGCCGACGCCCCAACCGTCGCCGCTCCCTGTCCCATGTCCCCGCCTCCCTGCCCCGGCTGTCCCTCGACAGCCCGGACATCGAAGGCGAAATCGCCCTCCTCCGCTCGTTGACCAACCGCCTCTTGAGCACGCGCCCCCTGGACTACACCCAGATAAACCGATGCCTCCGACTCATCATCCGGGCCTGGTCCGCCCAGGCCAAGGCCCCCAAGCAGCTCACCGACGAAGAGCAGATCGACAACCTCATCAAGAAGGTCTTCCAGGACAATATCGACAAAGGAGACCTCCGCTTCCGCGACCTCGTGCCGGTACGCATGGCCCGGCCCGGCGACAAGTGGTGGCCCTGGAGACAGCTCCTACCCCTTGATACCCGCTGGAGCTACGGTCTCATCGACCCCGACGAACCCTGGCCCCAGGAAGAAAACGAAAGACTCGCCGAGAGCGAGGCCATGCAGAAGTTCATCGCCAAAGCCTACCTCACCCCCGACTTCCTCAAAGGCCTCGACACCGAAGACGAGGACCCCGACCCCGATGACGACGACTATGACCCAGACCCGGATGACGACGAGGCCCCACCCCACCTAACCGTCATTCCCGACCCCGATCGTGAATCCATCCCCGGCGGCGGGGTTGGGGGTCCTGCCCCCTCTCCCTTGAGGGGAGAGGGTTGGGGTGAGGGTGATCCCCTCCCCGTCGGCGTGGCCGCTCATGCTGAGGCCCCCGAAGCGCGAGCGGGGGTCGGCCCGCGTACCGCCGACCCGTCACCCCATGACGAAGACCCACCCCCACCTCCCCAACCCCGCATCGCCCGAGGCCGCCCCCCTCCCTGATCCCCTCCGTCATCCCTAACGCCGCCCATGTCATTCCGAACGGCAGTGAGGAATCTGGGGCAGGGAGGTGCAGGTCTCCCAACTCACCTGGATATGCACCCTCCCCGCACGGGCGTCCCTCGTCGGTGCCCCGGGGAAGCGAGGCGTAGGTCCCGCAATCCACCCCTTCCTATTCCCTCCTTCATCCCGAACGCCGCCCATGTCATTCCGAACGGCAGTGAGGAATCTGGGGAGGTGTGGTGCAGGTCTCCCAACTCACCCTGTCCCCCACCCCGGCCCCGCATCAATCCCCAGCCGGCCCGCACGCACAATATCCGAATCGCCCTGCCCGGAACCGGGCCGCCCTACCGGAAAAGCTGCGCCAGCTGCTGCCCCCGCATCCGCGGCTTCGACCCCGCCATCGCCTTCATCATCTTCTGCATCTGCCGGAACTGGTTCAGCAGCTGGTTCACGTCCTGCGGCATGGTCCCGCTGCCCCTGCAGATCCGGCGCTTCCTGCTCCCGCCTATCATCTGCGGGTTCCGCCGCTCTTCGGGGGTCATCGAAAGGATAATCGCCTCGGTCTTCTTCAGCTTGTCGTCGTCTATGTCGCCGGGGCCCAGCCGGTTCTTCAGCTTGCCCATGCCGGGAATCATGTCCAGCACCTGCCCCAGGCCTCCCATGTCCCGCAGCTGGTGCATCTGCTCCAGAAAGTCCTCCAGGGTGAAGGTGGCGTTGCGCATCTTGCGCTCCATCTCCCTCGCCCGCGCCTCGTCCATGCTCACCTTGGCCTTTTCGACCAGCGTCTGGACGTCCCCCATGCCCAGTATGCGGGAAGCAAGCCTGTCCGGGTGGTACGGCTCCAGCGCATCCGCCTTCTCCCCGATACCCATGAACTTGATCGGCACACCCGTCACCGATGTTACCGACAGCGCTGCCCCGCCCCGCGCATCGCCATCCATCTTAGTGAGAATGAGCCCCGTCAGCCCGATACGCTTGTTGAACTCCTCCGCCACGCTGACCGCTTCCTGGCCCGTCATGGAGTCGACGACTAGGAGCGCATCGTCCGGCGAGACGGCTTTCTTGATCTGCGAAAGCTCCTCCATGAGCTCGTCGTCGATATTCAACCGTCCGGCGGTGTCGACTATGACCCAGTCAACCCCCTCCGCCCGCGCTTCCCTCAAGCCGTTCTTTGCCACGTCCACCGGGTCGGCGCCCGGGGGTTCGCTATGTACGGACACGCTGATCTGCTTGCCGAGGGAGACCAGTTGGTCGACGGCAGCGGGCCTCTGTAGGTCTGCCGCGACCATCATGGCCGACTTCTCGTTCCGCCGGAGATGCAGGGCGAGCTTGGCCGCAGTCGTGGTCTTGCCGGAACCTTGCAGGCCGGCCAGGATGATGACGCCGGGAGTGTCCTCTGGCGTCTCCAGGTCATGCCCCTCCGCCCCGAGAATCTCGGTCAGCTCCTCGTGCACTATGGTCAGCACCTGCTGCGACGGCGTCAGGGCGTCTAGCACCTCGGCGGTCAGGCAGCGCTCCTTCACCCTCGTCACGAAGGTCTTGGCCACCTTGAAGTTGACGTCGGCCTCCAGGAGGGCCAGCCGCACTTCGCGGAGCGCCTCGTTGATGGTCTCCTCGGTGAGCCGGGCCTTCCCCCCGAGCCGCTCAAGTACGCCTGTGATCTTTTCGGTTAAGGATTCAAGCAAGTTCCTGTTCCTGTCTGTTAGTGGAAGTTGATTTCATTATAAGTGAACAACGGCCTCGAGGTTTAGGTAAGGTCGTGCCAGGCCTGCATCTGTTGATCAAAGGTTATAATGTCAGGACAATATGGACATCAAGTATGAGTGGGATGAAGCCAGGAGTCGGTCCAACATAGAAAGAGGGCGTGTCGGCTTCGAAGCGATATTGGACTTTGAATGGGAGACCGCCAGGACCGCACCCAGCGACCGACATGGTGAGTCTCGCTGGATCGCCACTGGATATATCGGCGGTCGGCTCTATAGGGTCGTATACACCGAGAGGGGTGACAGAACGCGGATCATCAGCTTGAGAGTCGCTAGCCGGAAGGAGGAGCAGGGACATGCCGGAACTTAAGCCAGGACACATCAGCCCAACAGACGAAGAAGAAGCAGAGATACAGCGCCAGATTGCCGAAGACCCGGATGACTTCGAGTTGGACGACGATTGGTTCCAACGGGCTCGTCCGGTAACCGAAGTCATACCTCACATCGTGGAGCGCCACCGACCCGGACGAGGCAAGCAGAAGGCCCCAACCAAAGAGAAGGTCACCGTACGGCTCGACGCAGATATCGTGGCCCACTTTCGGAGTACCGGACGGGGTTGGCAGACCAGGCTCAACGAGGCCCTGCGCAAGTCCGTCATCGGCCTTTAGACGCCGCACAGGTGCAACCCGTCACTTTCCATCTCGCCCCGGCAAAGCGGCTGGCCTTGATGCTCATGCTGCTGGTCGCGGCGTCGGTGGGCATGTCGCTAACTGCCGCCCGCCTGGACCGCTTCCCCGGCGACCTGCCCCTGGCCGAGTGGGTACAGTCCATATCCCTGCCCATGTTTGACGAAGCGATGAGAGGGGTGTCGGTGGTGGGGTGGTGGATCCCGGGATCCATTATCACGGCGTGTCTGGGGTTGGTTCTGTTCGTTGTTGGCCGCCGGTCCGACGCAGGGCTGTTCGTGGCCCTCGTCGCAGTTGGTGTAGGCGTCAACTGGGCCGTCAAGCGTGTAGTCGCAAGCCCCCGCCCCGACTCCTCTCTGCTGGAGGTGCACGAAGAACTCACAACCTACGGCTTCCCCAGCGGCCACGTCATGTTCGCCGTCGTGTGCTTTGGTGGTATGGCGATAGTACTGTCGGGTCTAGGTGGACGGTATGCTGCGCCTGCCAGGATCGCCCAGGTTGCCCTCGTCCTGCTGGTAGCGGCGATGGCCATGTCCCGCGTCTACCTCGGCGCCCACTGGCCCAGCGATACGGCAGGCGCTCTTGTTATGGGCGCCGTATGGCTGACGATACTGGTCGGAGCCCGAGGTTGGTTGCAGGGGAATCAACGGCGTGTGATAGAATCAACTCGACCTCCTTAGTGGCTCAGTTAGGACTCAACCCCTTAGCGAATGGCTCGCACGATACCGGTCAACAAGGCCGTTCTGGTCCTGAACCAGAACTACGAACCCCTTAACGTCTGCAACATGCGGCGCGCCGTCGTCCTCCTCCTCAAAGGCAAGGCCGAGACCCTGGAGAACGGCAGGGGTGAAATGCGCAGCGCCGAGGCCTGGTTCGAGTTACCTTCCGTAATCAGGCTGGGCCACATGATCAAACGCCCCATGCTTCCTCCCCGCCTTTCCCGGCGGGAGGTGTTTGTAAGGGACAAGCACTTCTGCCAGTACTGCGAAAAGCAGGTGCCCAACCTGACCCTTGACCACGTGGTGCCGCGCCGGGCGGGGGGTATGCACACCTGGGAGAACGTGGTCAGCGCTTGCGTACCGTGCAACCTGCGGAAGGCGGGCCGCACCCCCGAACAGGCGGGCATGAGGCTTAGGCGAATGCCTGTCAGACCGCCCTCAAGACGCTACCGGGACCTGGGGCCGTATCTGAGCACCCGGGAGGAGTGGCGGAAGTTCGTCCCCGCCTGATCCGGTTTCAGAGAAGCCCCGAGCCCAGTTCCTCCTCTGTGGCCAGCCTCAGGATGGAGCCTGCATATTCTCTCAATTGTATGAGTAGAAGTTGGTCGGGCGTGAAGGCCACCCGGCCCAGCCGGTCTCCATCGTCGGTCTCCACAACCACGAAGTCGTTGACGCTGAGTTCTAGGGCGCCTGCGTCGTAATAGAGCACGGGCCCTGATCGCTTTAGCCTTACCCCCGCGATGGACGCCAACTCGTCTCCTAAGCTGCCTTCTTACTCGGCACGGGCATCTTGAGCATTAGCCACTCCAGGGCGAGACGGGGAATGACGTTGCGCTCCAGCATATCCCGAGCACGGGCTAGGTTGTTGAGGAACGCGTGGGCCTGGTGGATGGTCAGGTCTTGAGCCTGGGCATCCAGCTTCTCTGCCATGTGGACGTTTACTGCCTGCTCTGGGACACCGGCGGTGTATAAGAGGAGGTCCATCCACCAGGACTGGCAGAGGTTCAGCATACCCCTCACCCGGGGCCTGTCCCTGTAGAACGCGTTGCCCAGCGAGCTGGCAAATCGGAAGCGGGTCGGGAGGTCGGCCTCGACGAGGGATGCCTGCTCGTTCAACGTTTCCAGCCGGGCATCGAGGATAGCGGGCTCTTGCGCCGCAGAGATAGCCCAGCCGGGGCAGCCGCCGGAGAGTCGTGACAATAGCGCTGCACGTTCGCCCTCAACCTCGTAGTCTGCGGTCAACACTCGCTCCAACTCGGGAAGAGGCATGGCCCTGAGCTCGATGCGCTGGCAACGGGACACAACGGTCGGTAGGAGGGCGTCTTCGTCGGCGGTCAGAAGGACTAGAAGAACATTGGGAGGAGGTTCTTCCAGGTACTTGAGCAGGCTGTTGGCCGCCTCGGTGGTAAGGAGTTCGGCGTCCTGCAGAATGAAGACTCGAGTCCGACCCTCATAAGGGCGTAAGCTGGCCTGCTTGCGGAGCTCCCGCACCTGCTCGATGCGGACCTGAGCTCCCAGTGAGCCGTCCTCGTTTACGGGCAACCCAATAGCCTGCACATCCGCATGATGCCCCGACGCGATGCGGGAGCACTGGGCGCAATCTTGGCAGGGCCCGGGCCCCGGATCTTCGCAGTTGACCAGTTGGGCCAGGTGCAGCGCCACTGTCATCTTGCCCACGTGAGGAGGCCCCACCAGCAGATAAGCATGCGCCAGCCTGCCGGCGGCGGATGCCGTGTGAAGCAGGTTGAGGATGCCATGCTGCCCGTATATGCGGGGGGCCTCGGCGCCGATCAGAGATCGCACAGCATGAGATCCTGGAAGGTCTCCCGGCGGCGGATCAGGCGTGGCTCCCCGTCCTTGACCAGGACGATGGGTGGTCGGGGGGCGGCGTTGTAATTGGAGGCCATGGCAAGGCAGTACGCACCGGAGGCTGGAATCGCTATCAGGTCGTCGCTGTCCACCACGGGGAGATCTACGTTTTCCACGAGGATGTCCCCCGACTCACAGAACTTGCCGGCGATGGTGACCGTCTCCTGGGTCGGCGCCGACGCCCGGTTCGCAACCATTGCCTCGTAGCGGGACCCGTAGATGGCCGGCCGTATGTTGTCCCCCATCCCTCCGTCCACCGAGACGTACTTGCGGATTCCGGGCACGTCCTTTGTGGTCCCGACGCTATACAGGGCCACCCCCGCCCGACCCGCAATCGCCCGACCTGGCTCGATGAGGAGCCGGGGTGGAGTCTGGGTACGTTCCAGAATTGCCGATGTTATGGCGTCGGCGTATTGGGAGACGTCGGGTGGAGGTTCGTCCGCGGTGTACTGGATGGCAAAGCCGCCCCCCGGGCTGAACTCCTTGAGCTCAAGCCCGTGGCGGTCCTCCATTTCCGAAGCGAAGGACATCGTGACGTCGATTGCGGTGGTATACGGCTCTATCTCGTAGATGGGAGACCCGAGGTGGAAGTGGAGGCCCAGGAGACGGAGATTGGGCGACGACATGGCTTGCTGAACGGCCTGCTCTGCGAGTCCCGTCTCTATGGGAATGCCGAATTTGCTGTCCAGGATGCCCGTCGTGGTGTGGCTGTGGGTATGAGGGTCGACGCCCGGGGAAACGCGTATCAGGATATCTTGCACGATGCCCCGCTCCCGGGCGATCGCATCAATGAGCTCCATCTCCCGCGGGTTATCCACGACTACCCGCCCGATTCCCCAGTCCAGGGCCGCTTCAAGCTCCTCGGGGCCCTTGTTGTTGCCGTGGAAGTAGACGAGATTGGCGTTGAAGTCTGCGGCCTGGGCCACAGCCAGCTCACCGCCCGAGACCACGTCAAGCCCAAGTCCCTCCTCGCTGAATATACGGGCCAGGGCGGGGTTGATGTAGGCCTTACTGGCGTAGAGGACCTGGGAGTCGGGGTAGCGGGAGGCGAACTCGTCACGGAACTGGGCGCACATGTCCCGGAGGGTGACCTCGTCAAAGATGTAAAGGGGTGTGCCGAATTCCTCGGCAAGTTCGATGAGGTCGCAACCGCCGATGGACAGGTGGTCTTGGTTGTTGATGATGGTGGTCGTGGGGAAAGTCGAAAGGTTGCCGTGAGTCATGGGTGAAGCCTCGGGATGTCTGAAATTCCGTGGGAATTATACAGGGTTGCGACTGGATCAGGGATTGGTGAGGAGCGACTTGGCCGTAACGAAGGCCTCATCGAGCATTTCGCGGGTCAGTTTGCCGGTATTGGTGTTCTGCCGGCTCGGGTGATAGCACCCGACCAGCTTCATACCCGGCGGCAGTTCGTAGACCACGTTGTGGCCGAACCGGGGCTTGGGCGTCGGAACTTCGTTCCCTCGACTCTTCCACAGCCGCAGAAACCGGTCAAAGGCAATCCCGCCGAGCGCTATCACAACTTCCAGCCTGTCCAGAAGGTCCAACTCTGCATCCAGGTAGGGAATGCAGTTGGATAGCTCCTCGGGGGTGGGGCGGTTCCGGGGTGGAGCGCACCGGGCCGCGGCCGTAATGTAGGCGTCGGTAAGTGTCATGCCGTCGCCGCGATGGGTAGCTATCGGCTGGCTGGCCCAGCCCTGCCGGAATAGGGCGTTGTAAAGCCAGTTGCCGCTGTCGTCACCGGTGAAGAGTCGGCCCGTGCGGTTGGCCCCGTGGGCTGCGGGTGCCAGCCCGACCACCAGTACCCGAGCCTCCGGGTCCCCGAACCCGGGCACCGGCTTTCCCCAGTACTCCCAATCACTGTACATGCGACGCTTTGCCTGTGCTACGTCCCGACACCACTGTATGAGCCTCGGGCACCGTGTGCAGGAAACTATGCGATCGTTCAGTTCTTCCAGGGATTCCATAAGCTAGAAGACCCTGCCTGTCCCCGACCTGTTGCCCGTATTCCGGCCCCTTTCAACCCCCTGCAGCATCCTGCCGTATTCGGAACTCAGTTCAGCGCCGAGAATCAGGATAAAGGCGCTCACGTAGGCCCACAGCAGCAGTACGATAACGGACCCGATGGAGCCATACACCGCGCTGAGGGTAGCAAAATTGTCCAGGTAGAAGACGAAGAGATACTTCCCCCCCTCGAACAGGAGGGCTGCTGCCAAGGCTCCGGGCCAGATGTAACGCCAATGGGTCTTGGTGTTGGGGATGACCTTGTAAAGAGTAAGGAAAATAGCCAGGTTGGCTATGAAAGACAGCAGCCGGAAGAGTACCAGGCCGGGGACATGGTCGGCGTGGCCGAGGAGAAAGGCCTCGGTGTCTCCGAAGCGGCCCGAGGCCTGGGCTATGGATGCGCTGGCCAGGGCCAGAGCGAAGAGAATGGCGACTCCCACGGCCATCGTAAGCTGCATGATCTTGTTCTTCACGAAGGGCCGGTCTTCCTCTATATCCCAGGCCCGGTTCACTGCCTTCGTGATCGCGCCGAATATGGCGCTCCCCGCCCAGATAAGCCCGATGATCGATATTGCCCCCAGGGAGCCCGACGCCTCGATGGAGGCAACAATGTTGTCCGAAATCAGGTCCCCGGCGCCCGGAAAACTCTCGGATGTCCACTCCAGAATCCTCTGCCGTGTTGAGGCGGATTCGGACGCCATTCCGATGATGGCGATGATACCTAATAGCAACGGGAAGAGGGAGAAGAGTGCGTAGTAGGCGACGCCGGCGGCCATGTGGGTGGCATCGTCGTCTCCTAGCTCTTTGACAGTTCGGATGATCAGTGTCGGCAAGAATCTGACGTCCAGGCGCGGGTCCTTGAGGATTTTCAAAATCCGAGCTCCGTAACAAGATGCGTTCGGGTACCGGCGTGGAAGCGGAGATGTGTGTTGGCCAAGGCTGGAAAGGGGTTAAGCGGGTTGGCCGGACTAAGGCCCTTGGCCCGTATCTGCGCAGGCGGTTCGGAATGCACGGGGCAGAGGAAGAACTACTCCAGAAAGTCGCGCAGTTTCTTGCTGCGGGTGGGGTGGCGGAGCTTGCGGAGCGCCTTGGCCTCTATCTGGCGTATCCGCTCCCGGGTCACCCCAAACTCCCGCCCGACCTCTTCCAGTGTCCTGCTGCGCCCGTCTTCCAGCCCGAATCGCAGCTGGAGGACCTTCTTTTCCCTGCCGTTCAGGGTTTCAAGCACCTCGTTCACCTGCTCCTTCAGAAGCTGGTGGGATGCGGCGTCGGCGGGGGCGAGGGTCGAACGGTCCTCGATGAAGTCCCCGAGGTGGCTGTCATCCTCTTCGCCCACAGGGGTTTCCAGGGAAACGGGCTCCTGGGAAATCTTGATGATGTCCCGCACTTTTTCGGGGGTGATCTCCATTCCCTGGCTGATCTCCTCGCTGGTCGGCTCCCGACCATACTCCTGGACCAGGCGTCGGCTCATTCTGAGGAGTTTGTTGATGGTCTCTACCATGTGGACGGGTATTCGGATGGTGCGGGCCTGGTCTGCGATGGCGCGGGTGATGGCCTGTCGGATCCACCACGTGGCGTACGTGCTGAACTTGTAGCCCTTCCGGTAGTCGAACTTCTCCACGGCCCTTATGAGGCCGATGTTGCCCTCCTGGATCAAGTCCAGGAGCGACATCCCACGCCCGATGTACTTCTTGGCCACGCTGACCACCAGCCGTAGATTGGCCTCCGTCAGGTGGCGCTGGGCCCTTCCGCCCTCGTCCTTGAGCACGTTGAGGTCACGGCGGAAACGGGGATTAATGGTGGCCAGGGCCACGGCTACACCGGTGTTCCGTAGTCTTTCGGGAATGTCTACCAGCAGGGTGTCCGGGCCGAGGGCCTGGATTGCTGTCTCCGGCATGATCCGGGCCTCCACCGAGGCTACGACCAGGTCTTCGTCGACTTCCTCGGGGTCCCTTCCCAGTGCCTCGCCTATGGATGCGGCCAGTTCGGAGTCGATCTCCGCCTTAATTGCGTTGCGAAGGATGGGATGCGTAGTGAGGTGTGCGAGGGTCACGGGGGGCGTGAGCCCGAGCTCGTAGGCCATCTTGTCGATGGTCGGGCCGGTCCTCCCGAGGTGCTCCAGCATCGCCGTAACCACGTCCGAGGATGAAGGCTCGGTGCCGATCTCTTCGAGCAGCCTCTCTTCGATGATGGAAAGAAGTTTGCCGCCCTCCATGCGCCGGGCCAGGATCCGCTCGTCTCTGGCGCTGAGAAGCCTGACCCGACCTATCTCCCGCAAGTACATGCGGACCGGGTCATCGACCATCTCCTGGTCGATTGTTGCCTGGGCCGCCGCCAGCACCTTCTCCACCTTGGTCGGCCCGTCCGAGTGTTGAGGACGGTCGGGATTGAGGAGGTCCAGGACGCTGGTCGTGGCGATGGCGGCACCGATCACCTTACGGTAGTCGGTCTCCCCGCCGTTGAGGTTGGCGACAATAGGAGCCTTTACCCCACTCTCCTGCTCGGGGTCCAGGCCCTCTTCTTCCGCCATGGTGTCTGGGTTACGGTTACGGTTGCGGTTCATGCGATGCCGGTGTCCAAGATCCTATTATACACCCTTATATCGCGGTGCCCCTTGTATGGAGCCTCTTCAGGCCCTCATTGATGGCCAACGCTCTGCCTCGGATGGCCTCGACGGCGTCACCCAGCGCCTCTTCGTCTCCCAAGGCCGACTCCTCGGCCTGCTTGAGCCGTTTGAGTCGCCGGCTCTCGAGGCGGGTGACGCATTCCCTCAAACCGCGGACCATGTCTTCATCCGTGCTGTCGGGAATGAATGCGCCCATAAGCCTGGTCATGACTTCTTCCATTTCGCCTTCATCCTCAATCGCAATGCCCGATATCAGGCGTTGAAATACATCTCGGTTCATTGGGTCGATAAACCACTCAGGATCGGGTTCATCCAATTCCGGGAGAAGGTAAGGGTGTTGCAGCAGCAGGCCCAGCATATAGTCTTCCAGTACGTCGTTCCGTCTTGGGGTTGGTGCTGTGCCAGCTCCCGCTTTGTTCTGTCTGGAGGGAGAAGGGGGACGGGGCTGGCGTATCCGGCTTGGAGAGGGGGCGTTGATCGCCGCCTTTACGGTCTCCTCGGGCACCTGTATCAGGTTGGCAAGCTTACGGACGTAGACCTCCTGGTCGAGAAAGTCGGTGGTGACCAGCAACGAGCGGAACTCCTCTAGTATCGTGGCCCGTGCCCCGGGGGAGTCCAGGTTCGCCCTTCCTACCTCCATTTCCATCAGGTAGTCGATGAGCGGCGTCGGAGACTCCAGCAGGGAGATCCAGCGATCCGGGTCTTTGCGGATGATGCTGTCCGGATCTTCGCCCTTGGGAAGCGTGACGATATCAACTACTTGGTCGGGAGGACCTTCCAGGAATCGGCGACGGTTGCTTCCCTGAAGCGGATGAACGCTGCGATAGAAGGATTGCCACGACGACTTCAAGCTGCGCAGGGTGGCTTCCTGGCCCGCGGTGTCGGCGTCCAGGGCCAGGGATATCCGCTTGCAGAGTCGCTTCAGCACGTCCACTTGTTTCTCGGTCAGCGCCGTCCCCATGGAGGCAACCACGTTCCTGAACCCGAATTGGTGGGCGGTGATCACATCCATGTACCCCTCGACCACCACCGCCCTGTCCGCCTCACGGGCGGCTTCCCGGGCTCGGTCCGCGGCATAGAGTGTGCCGCTCTTGTCGAATAAGGGGGACTGGGGTGAGTTGATGTACTTGGGCCCCGACTCCCCCAGCGCCCGGCCCCCGAACCCAATCACCCGGCCACGAGGGCTGCGGATTGGAAAGATTAGCCGCCCGCGGAAATTATCACGCACTTCCCCGGAGTCGGTTCGGGTGCCGAGCCCCGCGTCGGCGCACTCGTCCATGTTGAAACCAATACCCTGCAGATGCCTGAATAGCACCCCGGAGGTCGGAGGACAATAGCCAAGCTGGAAGTCCTTCACGACTCCTTCGGAGAGTCCTCGCTGCCGGATATAGTCCCGGGCCTGGGAAGCTGCCGGCGAGGTCAGAAGCTGGTTCTGGAAAAAGGCGGCAGCGGCTTTGTTGGCCTCAAGTAGCCGGTCAGTCTTGCTCTCGGCGGCCTGGTCCCGGGTCGGGAGGGCGATCCCGACCTTCTCGGCCAGCGTCCGCAGCGTCTCCCCGAACTCCATGTTCTCCCTCTTCATTACGAAGGAAAATACGTCGCCCCCGGTGCTGCACGCCCCGAAGCAGTGCCACGTTTGCCTGTCGGGATTGACTATGAAGGACGGCGTACGTTCGTTGTGGAACGGGCAGGGCGCCTTGAAGGTGCGCCCCGCTTTCTTCAGAGGCACCGTCTCCGAGATGACATCGACGATGTCGAGCCTGTTCCTGACCTCTTCTATGGATGCGCTGCTCACCGTTTCACCCCTGCCCCGACTCTCCCCATAAGCCCGAGCTCCCCGGCCTTCCTTAATCCGTACCGGTCCGTCATTCCGGCTATGTAGTCCAGCGCCCACCTCTCAGGGGAGTTCTCCCGCAGGCAATATTCCCTGGGAATGCCTTCGGGATGATTAACATAATATTTGTACATCTCTTCGACTGCGGTGCGTGCCTCTGCTGCTTCCGGGCTGGCCCCGCTGACATAATAGACTCTTTCAAACAGGAAGTCTCTGAGGATGTTGGCAGCTTCTTTGACTCGTTGACCGATCTCGATTGTGGGAGTCTCGCCCTCGGGCACAGGGGCCCGACCCGACGCCCCCCACGAGTGCTCAACCACGTCCGAGACAAGCGTGTTCACCCGCTCTGACCTGTTGCTTCCCAGGACCTCCACAGCCTCGGATGGAAGGTCCTCCTCGGTGATCAGGCCCGAGCGGAGGGCGTCGTCGGTATCGTGGTTCAGATAGGCCAGGGCGTCAGATACCTTGCAGACTTGCGCCTCGAGAGTCGGGGGGCGCTTCCAGTCATCGCCCATAATCCCGAGGCTCGACTTGGAGTGGGAAACGATACCCTGACGCACCTCCCAGGTCAGGTTCAGCCCCTTGCCGCCGTTTTCCAGCCTGTCCACCACCCGCAGGCTCTGGTGGCTGTGTCGAAACCCCCCGGGATAGAGGAACGCCAGCACGTCTTCTCCGATATGGCCGAAGGGAGCGTGACCCAAGTCGTGGCCCAGGCACATGGCCTCCACGAGATCTTCGTTGAGGTTCAGGGCCCGCGCAATGGTGCGTCCAATCTGAGAGACTTCCAGGGTGTGGGTGAGCCGGGTGACGTAATGATCTCCCAAAGGCGCGATGAAGACCTGGGTTTTGTGCTTCAGGCGTCGGAAGGCCTTGGTGTGGATGATGCGGTCCCGGTCTCGCTGAAAATCGGTGCGCAGCGGGCTCGGCTCCTCCTCCACCTTCCGGCCCCTGGACAGCCGCGATTTTGTGGCATACGGCGATAGGGACTCTTCTCGTTCTTCTAGGTATGCGCGGACCTGTGTGTAGTCCATAAAGTCGGCGGTCGGAGCGGGTTGGGAGCCTGTTTCGGAAGGGGTTGGAGCCATGAAAAATGATAGCACTTTGGGGGAAGGCGCGGAATCCGTTTCGCGGGATTCCGGCGCCGGAATCCTCTGATTATTTCAGATTGTTCCCGTGCCTGTATGATTGATCCGGAGAAAAAGCTCTTTGCGACCTCCGGGCAGGAAAAAGATGAGGCTTGAAAGATAATTGGGGCGCTTACCGGGAGAGGTTACAGAGTAGGGGCGATGCTGCGCAAGGGCCGTTTGGCACAGTTCGGATATCGGCATATTCCTTCCCTGGCCGGGTGTTAGTATCATTCGGGTTGGGTGGCCTGGGGACTCCCTTGCACTTAGAAAGGACATGACTATGAAGTACGACCACATCATAGTGGGCGCGGGTTCCGCCGGAGCCACCCTCGCCGCCCGACTCACCGAGGACCCCGACCGCTCAGTCCTTCTCCTCGAAGCAGGCGGCGACTTCCCCGAGTTCGACCGCATTCCAGAAGAGGTCAAATTCGCCTACGGCGGAAGGACGATCTACGACTCCGACCACATCTGGAACTTCAGCGCCCGGGCCACTTCCAAGACCCACATGGACATTCCTCGGGGCAAGATTACTGGAGGCTCAAGCTCGGTCAACGACGCCCAGTTCCTACGCGGCGTACGCGAGGACTACGACCGCTGGGCAGAGTGGGGCAACGACCAATGGTCCTTCGAAAACGTTCTGCCCTTCATGAAGCGCATGGAATCCGACCAGGACTTCCGGGACGAGCACCACGGCAACGACGGCCCGATCATGTGCCGGCGCCACCCCGAGGACGAGTGGCCTCCCCACCAGCGCGCCTTCTACGAGGCAGCCCGGGAAGCGGGGTTCCCCCACTGCCCCGACCACAATCGCACCGACTCAACAGGCGTCGGGCCCCTGGCATTCAATATCATTGACCGGGTGCGGCAGAGCACGGCCCTGGGCTACCTGAACCCGAGCCGCCACCGACTGAACCTCACCATCCGGCCCAACTGCCTGGTACACGGCATCATCTTCGATGGCAGCCGTGCCGAGGGCCTGCTGGTCATCAGCGGCCGGGAGATGTTCTCGGTCTACGGAGAGGAGATCATCCTTTGTGCTGGTGCTGTGGGCACGCCTCACATACTTCTTTTATCGGGGATAGGGCCTGCGGAGCATCTTGCTTCCATGGGAATTCCCGTCTTGCAGGACCTACCCGGGGTCGGGCGGAACCTGCGGGACCACCCTTATCTGCCCATGTGCTACGTGACCAACCCCGACTACCCTCTGGACGCCCCCACTCCAGCCTCAGGCGCTGTCACCCTTCGCTACACCGCCACCGGCTCGCCTTTTGTGAACGACATGATTGTCTACATGGGCAACTACGCCGCCGTGAGACCCGGCCGGGGAATCGACGACAAGGACCCCATTGGCATCGGGGTCGGGCCTGCGCTCTATCTTGCTGTGAGCCAGGGTGAACTGCATCTCCAGTCCACCGACCCCCGGCAGCAACCGTTCCTGGACTACAATCTGCTCGATGACCCCTTTGATCTCCAGCGAATGCGGGAATGCGTCCGTCTTACCGACTCCTTCTTCAAACACGCCGCCTTTGCCAACATAGTCGAGAAACGCAACGCCCCCTCCGACGAAGCACTTGATGAAGACGACCTGCTGGATGACTGGATACTCCACGAGGTAATGACCGCCCACCACATCTCCAGTACCTGCAAAATGGGCCCGTCCAGCGACCCCCTGGCCGTGTGCGATCAGTTTGGACGGGTCTATGGTGTTGAAAGGCTGCGCTTGGTGGACGCCGCCATGATGCCCGACACCGTGCGCGCCAATCTGAATGTCACCGTAATGACCATGGGAGAGAAGGTCGCCGACTTCATCAAGCAGGGCAACTAACGAACGGCAGGGTTAACGCCATGAAATACGACCACATAATCGTAGGGGCAGGCTCCGCGGGCGCCGCCCTCGCCACCCGACTCACCGAAGACTCTGACCGCTCCGTGCTCCTCCTCGAAGCCGGTGACGATTTCCCCGAAATTGAGCGCCTGCCCGAGGAAATAAAACTGGCCTACGGAGGCAGGTCTATCTTCGACTCCGACCACTTGTGGAACTTCAGCGCCCGGGCCACTTCCAGGACCCGTATGGACATCCCTCGGGGAAAGATCACCGGGGGGTCCAGCGCCGTCAATGGCGCCCAGTTCCTTCGAGGTGGGCGGGAAGACTACGACCGGTGGGCCGAATGGGGCAATGACGAATGGTCCTTCGAAAAAGTGCTGCCATATATGAAACGTATGGAGTCCGACCAGGACTTCCGAGACGAGTTCCACGGCAATGACGGTCCCATCACCTGCAGCCGCCACCCCGAGGAAGAATGGCCTCCCCACCAGCGCGCCTTCTACCAGGCCGCCCGAGACATGGGCTTTCCCCACTGCCCCGATCACAACCGCCCCGACTCTACGGGTGTTGGGCCCTTGTCTTTCAACATTGTAGACAAGGTCCGCATAAGCACGGCCATGGGTTACCTCAACCCGATTCGGCACCGACTCAACCTAACCATCAGGCCCAACTGCCTGGTCCACGGCATTATCTTCGACGGGAACCGGGCTGTGGGATTGCTGGTGATAAGCGGTAGAGAGATGTTCTCAGTTTACGGGGAGGAGATCATCCTTTGCGCGGGCGCAGTGGGTACGCCCCACATCCTCTTGCTCTCCGGGATCGGGCCCGCGGAGCAGATCCAGTCCTTAGGCATTCCCGTTGTACTAGATTTGCCGGGTGTCGGACGCAACCTTCGCGATCATCCCTGGCTGCCCATGTGCTACCTTACCCTCCCCGACTTCCCAATGGACCTCCCCATGACCGCAACGGGTACCGTAACCCTGCGCTACACGGCAACGGGGTCGCCCTTCACCAATGACATGATCATATACATGGGCAATTATTCCGCCAGGCGACCCAACAGGGGACTCGACGAAAAGGACCCGGTCGGGTTCAGCGTCGGCCCGTGCCTATACCTCGCTCTCAGCCAGGGCGAGCTCCGACTCCAGTCCACCGACCCTCGACGACAGCCAATTCTCGACTACAACCTCTTGGACGACCCCTTCGACCTTCAGCGAATGCGCGAATCCGTCCGCCTCTCCGACTCCCTTCTGAGCCACCCCGCGTTCTCAGATATCATAGAAAGGCGTTACGCTCCATCTGATGAGGCCCTCAACGACGACGATCTTTTGGACGACTGGATGCTCCACGAGGTATTTACGGCCCACCACATTTCCAGCACCTGCAAGATGGGCCCGACCAGCGACCTCCTGGCCGTCTGTGACCAGTACGGTCGGGTCTATGGTGTTGATAATCTCCGGCTGGTGGATGCCTCCATGATGCCCGACACTGTACGAGCCAACCTCAACGTTACCGTTATGACCATGGCTGAAAAGGTCGCAGACTTCATCAAGCAGGGCAATTGATGAGCCACAGGGTCGGTTCGATGAAATACGACCACATCATCGTAGGCGCGGGCTCAGCCGGGGCAACCCTCGCCGCCCGACTCACCGAGGACCCCAACCGCTCGGTTCTCCTGCTTGAGGCCGGGGCAGATTACCCCGAGTTCGAACGCATCCCTGACGAAGTCAGGCTCGCCTACGGCAGCAAGACACCGGTATGGGACTCCGACCACATCTGGAATTTCAGCGCCCGGGCCACCGACCTTGCCCGCATAGACATCCCCCGAGGGAAGATTACTGGCGGCTCCAGCGGGGTCAACGGCGTTCACTTCCTGAGGGGCGTTCGGGAGGACTACGACCGATGGGTTGAATGGGGCAATGACGAGTGGTCCTTCGAAAGTATCCTTCCCTATTTCAAGCGCCTGGAGGCCGACCAGGACTTTAGAGACGAACACCACGGGAACGATGGCCCAATCGCGTGCCAGCGTATCCCGGAGCATGAATGGGCGCCCCATCACCACGCCTTCTACCAGGCCTGCCGGGACGCCGGCTTCCCCGACTGTCCCGACCACAACCGCCCCGATTCCACGGGAGTCGGGCCTCTGGCCTTCAACGCCATAGACGGCGTCCGCATCAGCACGAACATCGGTTACCTGAATCCCGCCCGACACCGCCTCAACCTGACTATCCGCGGCAACTGCCACGTCCACGGAATAATCTTCGATGGAAACCGGGCCGTCGGCGTACTCGTCATAAGTGGGCGGGAGATGTTCTCCCTATACGGCGAAGAGATTGTCCTATGCGCCGGGGCCATAGGCACGCCGCACATTCTTCTGTTGTCGGGTGTGGGGCCTGGAGACCAATTGAAGGAGTTGGAAATCCCGGTGGTGCAGGACCTGCCCGGTGTGGGGAAGAACCTGAGGGACCATCCGGATGTGCCAATATGCTGGATAACAAAGCATGGGTATCCCCTAGACATCAACCAGGTCGATTGCGGCACGGTGACCCTCAAGTACACGGCGCAGGGGTCTCCCTTTCCCAACGACATGATTCTCTATGTTGCCAACTACCTGGCCGCGAGGCCTTTCCGGGGTCTCGACGAAAAGGACCCTGTGGGCGTCGGGGTCTGCCAGTGCCTTTATCTGCCGCTTAGCCAGGGCGAGCTACGACTCCAGTCCACCGACCCCCGAGCGCAGCCGAACCTGGATTACAACCTCCTCGACGACCCCTTCGACCTCAAGCGAATGCGGGACAGCGTGCGGCTCTGCCAGGAGCTCTTCAGCCACGAGGCGTTCGATGACATCATCGAAAGGCGTTCGGGTCCTTCCGACGAGGTGATGGAGTCCGATGACCTGCTCGATGAGTGGATGATGACCGAGGTAGTTACCACCCACCACGTCTCCAGCACCTGCAAGATGGGCCCGTCCAGCGATCCCCTGGCCGTCTGCGACCAGTTCGGCCGGGTCTACGGTGTCGACGGCCTGCGGCTGGTAGACGCCTCAATGATGCCAGACACCATCCGCGCCAACCTCAACGTCACCGTAATGGCCATGGCTGAGAAGGTTGCCGATTTCATAAAGCGGGGCAACTAGCCCCTCCCCACAAAGGGCATCTTCGTAGCCATGATGTTCATAAACAGGACGTTCGTGTCCAAGGGCAGATTGGCTATGAACAGCACCGCCTCCGCGACTTTCTCCACGTCAAAGGTCGGCTCCACCATCCGGCTCCCGTCCGCCTGCGGCACACCCCTGGTCATCGCCGATGTCATCTCAGTGGCCGCATTCCCGATGTCTATCTGGCAGCAGGCGATGTCGTACTTACGCCCGTCCAGGGCCGTAGACTTGGTAAGGCCTACCATGCCGTGCTTCGTTGCCGTGTAGGGAGCGGAGTTGGGTCTCGGGGTCTGGGCGGATATCGACCCATTGTTGATAATCCGGCCCCCCATTGGCGACTGGTCTTTCATGACCTTGAACGCCTCCTGGGTGCACAGGAAGGGCCCCGTCAGATTGGCGTCCACCACCCTTTTCCACACTTCAAAGCTCAGGTCTTCCAGGGGTCTTCCCGGAGACCCCGAGCCCGCGTTGTTGAACAGCAGGTCCAGCCTACCGAAGGCTTTCCTGGTCTTCGCGAACAGCTCCCTCACCGCCTTCGGCTCCCCGACATCCGTCCGGATCACTATCGTTTGTTGGGCCAGGTCCCCCGCCTCATCTCTGGTCTCCTCCAGCTTCTCCACCCGGCGCCCCGCCAGCGCCACCGACCACCCGTTCCTCAACAGCGCCAACGCACTCCGCTTCCCGATTCCCGTGCCCGCACCTGTGATAATCGCCACCTTTCCATTTAATTCCATTTACATAACCTTCTGCTCTCATACAACTATTTGCGATGGCGCATGTCACGCACCTAACATAACGCACTAACTCTGCGCTTTCTGCTGCTCTCGGCTCCAAGGTGTAGTATATCGGGTGGCAGCACCTTTCGGAGGAGCAAAAAATGGACAAGTCCATAACCTACGTCGACGTTGATGGCCACATCCTTGAACCCCCCAACATGTGGCTGGAATATGTTGAGCCCGAGTTCCGGGACCGTACCGTCCAGATATTCACTGACGACAAGAACCTCGAATACCTGGGCGTCGATGGCGCAACCTCCTGGTTTATGCAGGGTGGCGTACTCGGCAACATCGCCGGCATAGGCCAGGACGTTAGCGAACATCTCACCCCCGGCGCAATTACCTACGAGGAATCTCTGCTGCCAGGCGGCTACGACCCCCATGAGCGCATCAAGGTCATGGATGAAGAAGGCATCGACGTTTCCATCCTCTACCCGTCTCTGGGCCTCTGCTGGGAAGACATCTGCACCGACCCCAAGCTGGCTGCCGCCAACTGCCGTGCCTACAACAACTGGATGATCGACTTTTGTAAGCCATACCCGGACCGACTCCACGCTGCAGCCCACATCCCCGCCCTGGACGTCGAGGAGGGTGTGAAGGAATTGCGCCGGGTAGCGGGGCTGGGGGTGAGGTCGGCGATGCTCATATCCGCCGCCCCCAACGGTATCGCCTTCGGAAACCCCCGCTTCGACCCCCTTTGGGCCGAGGCCCAGGACCTCGGCATCCCCATCTCTTTTCACCCCACGGGAAGCTTCACCTCAATCGGCAACCAGTTCTACCCCACCCCCGAGGACGGCTCGGTCTGGTGGGTCTACGTCATATCCTCCGACGAGGTGAAATACCAGTACACGTCGCTCCTCGGCGACGGGGTCTTGGAGAAGTTCCCCGACCTGAAGGTGGTCTTATTGGAGTCGGGGGTAGGGTGGCTGGCCTTCTGGCTTGAGCGGATGGACCAGAAGTACGAGGTAAACGGCTTCACTACCCCCATGAAGATGCCGCCCAGCGAATACTTTCAGCGGCAGACCTGGATTGCCATGGAGCCCGACGAAAGCCTCGCCCAGTTCAGCATCGAGACTCTGGGCGCCGACAAGTTCTTCTGGGCCTACGACTACCCTCACTCCGACTCGGTCACGGAACCAATCAGCAAACTTAAGGAGACCCTCGCCCCTCTCCCCGACTTCGCCCAGCGGAAAGTTGCTGGGGAGAACGCCATCGCCCTTTACGATTTGCAGGTGGGCGCTTTGCGAAGTTAGTCCAGGAATCCGTACAGCTTCCCGGCATTCAGGCACGTAATCTTCTCCCGCGCCTCGTCGGAGACCCCTGCCAGGTTCTCCTCTATTGTCGCCAGGGAATCGGGCCAGACGCCGTCTGGGTGTGGGTAATCGGAGCCCCAGATGATGTTGTCCTCGCCCATAAGGGGCACCATGCCGGGGTCGATGGTCTCTTTCTGATAGGTGGAATAACCCTGCCGTAGCCAGAACTCCCGGGGCGTCATCGACAGGTTCAGGTGGTAGAACCGGTCTTCGTACTCATGGTCCATCCTGTCCAGCACGTAGGGTAGCCACGACACCCCGCTCTCGCCCAGGACGAACCTGAGCCCCGGGTGCCGGTCGCATGCACCGGAGAATATAACACTGGCCAGGTACTCCACCCCCGATAGCTGGAACATGGTGATCCGCACCGCCCTGTAGCGCCTTTCGTATTCCTCCGCCTCCTCGGGGTCAGGGAGACGGGGGTTCAGCCCGATCGTATGAAAAGATATCGGCGCCCGGGTCTCCTCCGCGGCCTCCCACAGCACGTCCCAACTCTCGTGATACATCGGTTTTGTCGCCGAGGCCACCGCGAAGTCCGCCCCCCGCAGCCCCATCCCTGAGGCCCTTCTCAGCTCTTCCGCCGCCTCGGCAGGGTCGTGGTTGGGTATGCAGGCCAGCGCCCTGAAGCGGCCGGGGTTGGACTTGCAGAAGTCGGCCGCCCAGTCGTTGTAGATGCGATAGACCTCGGTCATCGCTTCCTGGTCCTTCAGGTTAAGCCCGACCCCCAGGATGCCATAGATTACCTCTGCCTGCACCCCGTCCATGTCCTGGTCCATCTCTCGGAGCTCGGGAGTAGTGGGATGAAACAGGCCCTTGGCCCCGTCTTCGTAGAACCCCACGGAGATCATTCTGTCCAGCCGCTTGGACCACCCCTTCTCCACCTTCTCTCCCGTGAAACCCAGCCCTCCGACGCCTCCCAGTTCGATCCCGTTCGCCCGCCAGGACGCTCCCTTCTCGTCCTCAACCACCCGCGGCATCTTCGCCTTCATGGAGTCGGGTGCATTGGAGGCGAAGAGGTCGCCTGGCAGCCAGGTCAAATCTACGTGGGAATCCCCCGAGATAACCTTGTATTCCATCGCACTCCTCCCTCTCAATCCAGGCTATTTGGTTCGCCGCTGTCCCGGCTTAGTGACAGTCGGGCTGGAGGGATTATATACAATCGGGCCCATTGAGATTTGTGGACTCGGTAGACATGGGGAGGCGACGTCCCGGTTGGCTCCAAAATGACAATGCGCAGGAGAAAGCCACTAAAGAAAAAGGGGCCCCTCCCGACACGAGAGGCCCCTCTCAATTGTATTTACTTCGCGGATTACCAGGAGCGACGGTTGCCCGAAGGCGGCCTGTTGGCCCTGGGCCTCGCTTCGTTTACCGTCACGGTCCGGCCGTCGATTGCTGTCCCATTGAGCGCTTCGATTGCCGATCTGGCAGCGTTGTCATCGGCGATTTCGACGAATCCGAAGCCGCGGGAGCGGCCCGTGTCCCGGTCGGTGATTACAACGGCATCCTCTATCGTGCCGTATGGCGAAAATGCCTCGCGAAGGCCCTCTTCGTGTGTGTCGTAATTTAGATTTCCTACATAGATCTTCATGCGGTTCTCCTTTTTTCTATCCGTCGATTGCTGGAGGAACCGCTTACTCTCAGTGTGTCGGGCCGAGGGGTACGGGTAACTCTCGATATCGTTGGACATCATTATTATAAGCTCGGAAGCAATAGGAGGACAGCTATCTATCCGGGAGACAATCGAGACCCGACCTGGGACTGCCTGAACAGCGCCCTTTGCTCATTGATCAATCCCTTGCAAGCCCTTTTCCGGCCCCACCTCCTCTCCAAACCCGCTACAATACTCCCCACCCACACCCCTAGGAGGCCTGAATGCCCAGCCGAATGTCCGTAGGCAACGCCGAACTCGTAGGAGTCCTGGACATGATTCCCCCCTCACGGGACCCGACCGCTTTCTTCCCGGAAACCACCCCTGAAGCCTGGGCCCCCTACGCCGACGACATACTGGAAGAAGGCCGGCTCCAGCTGTACTTCGGCTGCTTTTTCGTGAGGACGGCGGACAAGTGCGTCCTCGTGGACACGGGCATGGGTCCCGGGCCTCACCCCGACCGCGAGAATCGCACCGGCGACCTCATCAACCAGCTCAAAGGGCAGGGCCTCGAGCCCGAGGACGTAGACATCGTAGTCCACACCCACCTCCACCCCGACCACGTGGGCTGGAACCTCCGCTTCGAAGACGGCAAGGCGGTCCCCAACTTCCCCAACGCCGAGTACCTTGTCCCCCAGAAAGACTGGGACTACTTCACTGACCCCAAGAATCTGGAGTCGGCGCCCTATGTCCGGGACTATGTAATTCCCCTGGAAAAACTCGGCAATATGAAGCTAATCGACGGCGAAGCAACACTCACGGACGAGATATCCACCCTCCCCACCCCCGGCCACACCCCGGGGCACCAGGTCATCCTCGTCAGCTCCCAGTGCGAGAAAGCCATGGTGGTCGGAGACGTTCTTCACACCATGGCCCAGGTCTACGAGCCCGACTGGTGCGCCCGGGTAGACATCAACAAGGACGACAGCCGCAGGAGCCGGGAGGCCGTACTTTCCAAGGCCGAGAACGATGGCTATACCATTGCTGCCGGACACTTCCACCCCGACCGGCATACTGGGCGTATTGTGAGGATGTCGGGCAAACGTTATTGGCAAGCGTTGTAGGAGAGGCCAGTTGGAGAGAATCCTCGTAACTGGCGCCGCAGGCCAGATAGGCTCTGACCTTGTGCCCGAGCTCCGAAGAATCCACGGCGATGACAACGTCCTAGCGGCGGGCCACGTGACACCCTTGCCCGAGGACATCCGGGCCTCGGGGCCTTGCATCACTCTGGACGTCCGCAGCTACGAAGACGTGGAGAGGGTTATCAATGAGAACGGCATCACCGTAATCTATCATCTCAGCTCCCTGCTCTCCGCCCTTGCCGAGGCCAACCGACCCCTCGCTTACGCCGTCAACTTCACCGGCAACTTCAACGTTCTGGAAGCCGCCCTTGTCAGCGGAGTGAAAAGGGTTAATCTCCCCAGTTCCATCGCCGTCTTCGGCGCCGACGCCCCTTCCATTAATACCCCCAACGACGTCTCCCTGAACCCGACCTCCCTCTACGGCGTCTCCAAAGTCTACGGCGAGACCGTGGGCGCCTACTACCGACATCTGGGTCTCGACGTGCGCGGGACCCGGCTCCCGGGGATAATCAGCTGGAAGACCGAGCCCACCGCCGGCACCACCGACTACGCCGTCGCCATCTTCTATGGCGCCATTAGGGAGGGTCGGTACACCTGCTACCTCCGCCCCGACACCGCCCTCCCCATGATGTACATGCCCGACGCCATCCACTCCCTCATTCTCCTCGACCAGGCAGACTCCTCGCGCCTCATCCACTCCGCCAACTTCAACCTCCACGCCTTCTCCTTCACCCCCGACGAGATCGCCCGGGAAATAGAGGCCCGAATCCCCGGCTTCCAGATCAACTATGAGGTAGACCCCCTTCGCCAGGCCATCGCCGACTCCTGGCCCGACTCCATAGACGACACCCCGGCCCGCCTAGAATGGGACTGGCAACCCCAGTACGACCTCCCCACCATGGTCGACGACATGCTCGCCAACCTGCGGGAAAAGCTGGAGCCTGAATCTTTGTAGGGGTAACTGGTAGGTGGCCCTACCTGCTACCCCAGCCCCTCCGCCGCCCCGACCCCGACCGCAAGCTCTCCGCGTTCCACAGCTTTCACCTTTGCAACAAGGGCCTCGTTAACTGACACGTCCACCCCCGCCTCCCGACCCTTGGACACCACCAGCCCGTTCAGGTATTCGATCTCCAGCCGTCTACCCTTCTCCATGTCCTGCGCCGTAGATGACCGCCCCGACTCCTGGTACCGCTCCGCCGCTTGCATTATCGAAAGCTCCAGCTCTTCCAGCCCCTCGCCCCGTCCCGCCGCCAGCCACACCTCCGGGTCCTTGCCCCCTATCGGAACCAGCGAAAGCCCAATCGCCTGCCCGACCTCCACTGCCTCTGCCGCTAATCGGATGGTCAGCCTCCTGACGTCTGCGGTCATGGCCATGTCTTTGCTACTCAACCCCGTGATTGCCTGCAACCCGTTCCCCATGGAGTTGGCCACCAGCTTGCTCCACCGCTCTCCGTTCAAATTCGTTGTTACCTTCGTGCTGTCTACTACCTCCAGTAACTCCGCTACTTCCTGCAACCTCGCGGTCATCTTTCCATCCATCTCCCCAACCCTGAAGACCGTGTGGGCCTTGCCTCCGGCGGCCGCCGTCCGGGTCACGTGCCCCGGCTCCACCAGCCCCACTCCTATGTTGCTGGCAATGCACCCCAGCACCCGCTCCCTACCCAGCGCCGCTGCAATCGTGTCCTCGTTGATCCCGTTCTGGATTGAGACCGCAAATCCGTTATCCGCAATGTAGTCTCGAACAAGATAGGAAGCCCATGCTGTATCGTAGGACTTGGTGCATATGAAGGCGATGTCCACTGGCGACTTGATCAGGCCCTGGACTTCGTTGATGTGAAGTGCGGTGGGCCGGGTGTGGTGCTTCCCCTGCGTACCCGAGACGCGCAAGCCATCCCTCTTTATCGCATTCACGTGATCGGGCCAAGGGTCAATTAACGTGACATCCTCTCCAGCCTCAGAAATCAGACCGCCAATATAGCTCCCCACCGCTCCCGCCCCGACGAATACCAATCGCTTGTTCACCTTTATTTCCTTCTTTCGATAGATTTAGGCGATTGCACCTAAATGTGAGACATCACGTTGACCAGTTTTCCGTAGGGGTCTCGGACGTAGAACCGCCTGACTCCCCACGGCTCGTCAGTCAAAGGGTAGGTTATTTCAAATCCTCCGCCACGCGTTCTACGAAACGCCTCGTCGACATCATCCACTTCGAATGACAGGTCGGGGACATCTGTACCCGAACCGCCTTCTGTAGCGATGCTCACCTGCACCGGAGCACTCTCACCCGATGCCAGTGTCACAATCCAGCCAAGGTCCATGACAGGTTCAAGCCCCAACACGTCACAGTAGAAACTACGCGCTTTATCTGTGTTGTCCGCCGCAATATTTGAGACTATTCGCCTGACCTTCATGCTTTACCGGCGCCTCATGCCGCCACGAATGCAGGCATAACTTCCTGGTGGAACCTCGTCAGCTGCTCCGAGTACTCCGCCAGCGGCATTCCCTCTGGCCAATGCAGGATCACGTGCTCCAGCCCCGGGTAATTCGCCTCGAACTCTTGGAGTACGTCAGTCACGTACTTCGAATCACCGCATAGCCACACCTTCTGGTCGACCCCGTCTTCGAGAGTCGGCGCCCGGCTGGGCGCGCCCGGTGTCCCCCACGGCCGGCCCTCGGCGTCTGTATACCTGACCAGCCCAAAGGGAGCAAACCACTTGTACCGCTCATCGTGGAACACCCTGGCCCGTTCCATCGACTTTTCTTGGTTCTCGTCAATGTAGAAGAACAACCCCAGGGCCAGGTCCTCTCCCAAAGCCAGCTCCCGACCCACCTCCCCAGCCGCCCCCTGGTATTCACGAAAAACATCATCCACCAGCCTCTCCCCCGTCCCGTGCACCACGCCCTTGATTCCCGTCTGGGCTATGTATCGCAGGGTGCGGCGGCTTGCTATGGGCTGCCAGACGTCCACGGGCCTGTGCAGGGGCCTCGGGACAAGGGTGATGTCCTTCAGGTCGTACCCTCGGTACGGCACCTGGGCCGGGAGTTGATAGTGCTTGCCCTCATGAGTGAAGGAGTCCTCGTTGAACGCCTTGAATATGATCTCCATCTGCTCCATGAACAGCTCTTTGTTGGCGTCGTTGTCCTGCATCGGAGACCCGAACGTCTCCACCTCCCGGGTGTGGTACCCCCGCCCCACCCCGAATATCACCCTACCCCCCGACAAAATATCCGCCATCGCGAAGTCTTCGGCCAGCCGCAACGGATGCCACATCGGCACGATGTTGAATGCACACCCAAACTTTAGCCGTTTCGTTTGCGTTGAAAGGTACGTGCTGAGCATCAGGAGGTTGGGTATGCACTCGTATCCCTCCCTCTGGAAATGGTGTTCGGCCATCCACAGCGCGTAGTAGCCCTGGGAGTCCATCTGCTTGGCTATAGCCTCGGCCATCCCGAAACACTCCGTGAGCCGCTCGTTGGGGTACAGCCGGTCCTCGGGCGATGTGCCATTCGCGCCGACGTTCTCCAGTTCGATATGGCCCACGTACAGCGAAGAGAAATGCTTGATCATCTATCGGGCCTCTGTTTTCCTACAATTAGTCTTCTCTAGGTTGCCATGTATCCGCCGTCCACCGGGAACACGTGGCCCGTGACGTAGGACGCAGCGTCGGTGCATAGCCAGACCACCACCTCCGCGATTTCTTCGGGTTTGCCCATCCTGCCGATGGGCTGCTCCTCGTCCTTCTGGGCCTTCGAGAAGTTGTTAGACCTGATTATCAGGTCCATCATTGGGGTGGTTATCTCCCCTGGGGCCACCGCGTTCACCCGGATCCCTTGTCTGGCGTAGTCCATGGCTGCACTCTTGGTCAGCCCCGCCACCCCATGCTTACTCGCCGTGTATGCCGAAGTCCCCTGCCCCGCTACCAGCCCCGCCACCGAGGCTGTGTTAACAATCGTCCCGCCACCCTGCTCTAACATCACCGGCGCCTCATACTTGATGCACAGCCACACGCCCTTCAGGTTCACGTCGATTACTCTGTCCCACTCGTCTTCCGGATAGTCGTGGAACGGGATTCGGACGCCGGTATGGATGCCTGCATTGTTAAACGCAGCATCCAACCGCCCGAACCTCGACACCGTTTCCGCAACCATACGCTTCACGTCTTCAGTCTTCGACACGTCCGCCGTCACCCCCGACGCCTCCCCACCCCCAGCAGCGATTAGGTCTACAGTTGCCTGCACAGGCCCTTCCGCAAGGTCTACCACCACGACCTTAGCCCCTTCCCTTGCAAACACCAGCGATGTCGCCCTCCCAATCCCGGATCCCCCGCCCGTGACCAGCGCAACCCTACCATTCATGCTGTCACCCATCGTTTTCCTCCTGATGGCAGGTCCCTTAGCAAATCACCCCGCTCATCCCGCGACCCCTGCATAATGCAGACTCTGCCCGACAATATCCACACCTACAAGCTCGCTATGCGCCGCCAGCAACTGTTGCGTGATTGGGCCCGGTATCTCGCTCCCGATCGGCCGGGTGTCTACCTTTGCCACTGGCACGATTCGTGGACTCGTCCTGCTGAAGAACACCTCGTCCGCCGTGTAAAGGTCGTATGGCTGCAGGTCCTCCTCCGCGGCCGGAATCCCGAGACCCTCGGCCAGATCGAACACGGTCTGTCGGGATACGCCCTGCAGGATGTTGTCGTCCTTGGGCGTCCTCAGCACTCCGTCCGTAACGATGAAAACGTTGTATCCGAGCCCCTCGGTGACGTTCCCTTCCATGTCCATGAGAAGGGGCAAGCCCTCGGGGTCCACGTCCCGGGCCTCGAGCTCCGCCAGCACGAAGTTCATCCGGCTGTGGTGCTTTACCTTTGCATCCAGCATGGCGCTGGAGTAGCTGCGCACCTTGGTAACAATGGCGTGGGCGCCATCCACGTAGAACCGCGCAAAGTCCTTGAAATCTATAGGCTTGATTATCACCGCAACACTCGGTGGTCCATCCACCGATGTTCCCCTGGTGATGATCGGGTTGATGGCAAAGTCCCCGGCAGAGTCCCGGCGGTGGTCGTTCCTCTTCACCCCCTCCCGACACACCTCCACCATCTCGTCCTCAGTGAGCCCGGGATCTACCCGCACATACTTCAGCGACCTGTATAGCCGGTCGATGTGGTCTTCCAACCGGAACGGAACCCCTCCGAAAGTGCGCCCCTGGTCGAAGACAACGTCCGCAACCGCAAAACCTCGATCGTGGGGCGGGAACTTAACCTCGCTATACGGGACCCACTCCCCGTTAAAATACGCCGTAAAGTCATCGTAATTGCCCATTATTGCCTCCGCTCAATTCCCTTTCCTTTGATGAGAAAGGGCTGGGGTGAGGTGGAATTTCACCCTCACCCTTCAAACAAGGCCTTAGCCTCCCCACCCCCCACTAGCTCAAACAGCTCCACACCCGGCTCCCGGTCCATCCGCCTTAGGAACGACTCCGCATCCAGCCACCCCTCCGGACTCCCCACCCCCCTCCTCTGAATCTCTTCCGACGCAACCATCAAGGTCGCCAGCGCTGCCACCGAAGTGGTGCCCCTCCTCGAATAGTCCTGCGCCTCGAACACCCGACGACACGGCTCTCCTTCATTCATCCCATCTACTCTGACCCGCACCGCCATCGGCTGGTCCAGCGGCTCGATGTCGAAGTATTGCTTTCCCTCGCCAGACTTTAGATAGGCCATCAGGTATTCCATCGGGCTCTGGTCAAAACCCGGGACCTTCCCATACGAGGTGAACCCCCACCTGACCATCGTCTCCATGAAATCGTTACCCTCGGGCTGGTGCAGTCCCCCACTTGCCGTGACCTCTTTTAGCCCCGGAAGCGACTGCGAGATGCTCACCGGGTCCGGGACGCCTGTATAGTACACCTCCTTAAACCCGACCGGCGGCAAAAAGTCAATAATTTCCCTGTTGGCAAAGGCGCCAGATTTTACATAATCACCATCAATAAACTGCGAGGCCATCCCGCTGTTTATCCTGAGGAAGTGATGTATAGCCGAAGGATAATTCAGCGAGTAGTTCCACGAAAACCAGATATTGACCTTTAGTGGCTCGTCCATTTCGTCGTATCCGTACCTAGCGAGCACCCCACTGAGCCCCGGCATGATCCCGCACCCCGACAGCACCGCGACATCCGCCTCCCGTGCTCGCCGGTCCCACGCCGGATTTAAAAACAGATCCTCGGTCATTTCATGGTCGTCTGCCATGTCTACATAATGAGTGTTAGTTGCAATTGCCGTATCAACCACCTTCAAACCCATCAGATGGTAGGGCCCCGTGGCGTTGAATACCGTATCTACCCCGTTCAAAGCCTCCCTCAGCCCCGACTCATCCTTAACATCCAATTCCATCCACTCCCCGCTCGTCCTCTCCGCCACCCGACGCGCCCGTTCCCCATCCTTGTCCGCCGCCACCAGTTCCACATCCTTGCCTTCTGCTGCTATCTGGTAGGCGATCCCCCGTCCGTGGAACCCGCACCCGAGGACCAAGATCCTCATCTCTTATCCAACAGCGGCGCCACCTCTTCGACGTACCGGCCCACCTGCTCTGTCATATCCGGCCCGACAAACCGCAGCACGGGAGTCGTGCACCCAGCGTCCACGTAGGACTGGATCTTCTCTGCCACGTTCTCGGGGCGGCCGTAGGCAACCCAGAGGTCGATTAGGCCCGGCCTCATGAACGCCGACCCGTAGTACCCGACCAGGAAGTCGTGGGCCTGCCGATATGCCGTGTCCCGGTCATCGTGGATGTTGACCATCAGGTGCAGGCTCGAGTCCAGTACGTCCGCATCCCGACCCATCTCCGTCGCATACGCCTTGATACGGTCGAACCTCTCCCGGAAGTCCTCCGCTGTAATCGCATCCGTCTGCCACCCGTCCGAGTATTTCGCCACCCGCTTCAGGACCCGATCCAGCAACTCCGGCTTTACATCACCCTTGGGGTTAACCGCCAGCCAGATCGGGACCCGAGCCTGGGCGGGCTTCGGCAGGGCGTCGAGGTCCTGGAATTGATAAAACCGCCCTTCGTGAGTGACCTTCTCCTCCGACCACAGCCGCCTGAGTATCCGCATCCCCTCCAGCATCCTCCCGACCCTCTCGTTCGACTCCACTCCCATCACTTCCAGCTCCTTGGCGAACAGCGGCCCGTACCGGGCCGGACCTCCAGTTCAGACAGCCAGCACCGTCCGACCATCCGACAGCACGTCCAGGCTGGCCCACTGAATGGCTAGCTGGACCGGGTTGCGCAGAGGGAAAGTCGCCATGCAGATGGTGCCTAGTTTCACCCTGTTCGTTCGGGCGGCGATAGCTGAGAGGAGCACGAGGTAGTCGAACCTCGGCTTGGACAGCAGATTGTCTCCTACCCACACCCCGTCAAAACACCGCGACTTCTCCGCCACTTCCGCCATGCGCACCAGCTCCTCCACCGTCTTGTCCCCCGTCACCACAGACCGGTTGGAAAGGCTTATCCCGTATTTTGTTCTGGGCATACTGCGGGTATCCTTCCGGTGTTCCTCTGGTCGAAGGTTAGATAGGCGGGGTGCTATTATATACCCGACCCCACCCCCAACCGCCCTAGATACCACCGGAGCCCTCCATGGCCACCACTACCCTCAAAACTGTCGACACCGTTATCGTAGGCGGGGGCCTCGCCGGCCTCACCGTAGCCTACCGACTCCAGGACCAGGAAACCCTGCTCCTTGAAAGGGAGGACTACTGTGGCGGGCGCACCCTTTCGAAGCAGATGGGCGAGTACATCTACAACATGGGCGCCCAGGTCGTGAACGGGGATGACAGCCTCGTGGCGCCACTCACTAACGAATTGGGCGTTACCCGCAGCTTCATCGACAAGACCAAGCTTCCCATAATAATGAAGGGCAAGCTCGTCGCCGCTTCCAACGAGCCGTCCTTCTTGTGGCAGCTTCCCATCTCTATCACCGACAAGATCAAGCTCGGGTGGGACGTCTTCAACCTCAGGCGCAAGTACGGCGGCTTCCGCAAGGACTTCCCCGACATCAATGATCCCAAGATCATCCACCTCAACTCCATGACCCTCGCCCAATACCTGAATCTCAAGCCCGGTGATCTCCGGGATCTCTGGGACACCGTCGCCCTCGCCACGACTACCACCGACGCCGGAGGGTCATCGGCCTACCACCCCATCAACACATTCCTACACTTCGTAGCCAAGGAATACTTCGTCAACGGCGGCACCTGGCAGATCGCCCGGGCTCTCTGGGATCGCCTCTCCGATAGGATTAAGACTTCGGCAGAGGTGTCGAGGGTCGAAGAGTCCGCAGATGGCGTCACCGTCACTTATAACCAGGGTGGCCAGACCCACACGGTCCGGGCCGGGAAGTGCGTCATGGCCGTCCCCGCGCCCCTGGCCCTCAACATCGTTGACCCTCTTCCCGACTGGAAGCGAACAGCCCTCGCCGCCGCCACCTACGGCTCCATAACCAGCGCCGGTTTCCTCCTTGACCGCCCCTCCGAAGACTTCCTCGGCGAGGGCGTATGGCGGGTGCCCACGGTTAGAAGTCCTCTGGTCTCCGTCACCAATCCCACCATCACCTTCCCTAGGGAGGTCAAGGAGCGCACAGGGCAAGGGCTCCTGCGGGTCTACACCGGCGACGTCGAGTCCAAGCGCCTCCAGAAACTTTCAGACGGCGAAGCCCTTGAGTCCCTCATGGAGTCCATGTACGAAGTCCTCCCCGACACCCGGGGCCACGTCATAACGGGGGTGTTGAAGCACTGGGAACATGGCGGCAGTCCGTGGCTGGTCGGTCGCCTGCCTCACGTCCCCAACATCCAGGCCCCGACCGCCAACATCCACTTCGCCGGCGATTACACAGCGGGTTCAGGCATGGACGCGGCCGTCCACTCCGCGTCGCGCGTCCTCACCGAACTGGGCCGCGGTCCCCTCTTCCCCGAAACCAACTAACACCATCACTCCGACCTCCGAGCCGGAATCCATCCCGTGGGGCGGGGCCGCTCACCCTGAGCGAAGTCGAACGGCGAACTGGGGGAGACAGTCCTGTACCCCGACCTAGCTGGGAATACAGGCCGTAACCATGATCTCCACCAGCAAGTCGGGCCTGTTCAACATCACCTCCACCGTCGCCCGAGGCGGCTTGTTCTCCACGAAGTGCTTGCCATACTCCTCGTTGAACTCCGCCAGGTCCTCCCGCTTCGTAAGCCAGCAGTTCACCGACAACACGTTGTCTAGGTTTGTACCCGCAGCCTCAAGCACCCGCTTGATCCGCTCGATGGTGAACCGGGTCTGCTCCGCGACACCCTCCCCCAGCTTCCCGGTGTCGGGATGCGTCCCCGTCTGACCCGCCACGAAAACCAGGTCTCCAAACCTCGCCCCCGGCGAAAGGTTCGGATTGCCGCCTTTCATGTCTACGTTGATGATCTCTTTATTCGGCATCTTGAGTCCTCCCTGATGGAATGCTGTGAGTTCAATCGGGGCGGGGGCCCTACACCTCCGCCCCGACAGGATGGGATACTATACGAAACCCTAAGCCCAGGTCTACGCACCCACCATGAACACCCACACCCTCCAATGCACCGCTTGCCCCCGACGCCACCCACCCGACATCCGCACCCTCGCCTGCCGTGACTGCCATGCACCGCTAGTCGTTGCCTACCCTCCCGACGCCCAACCCACCCTCGGCATCCCGCCCGTTACCCTCGCCGAGGGGAACACGCCCGTTGTTACGCTGCCCGCCATCGCAGAATGCCTGGGCTTGAGTTCCCTTTACGCCAAGCTGGAATTCGCCTCCCCGACCGGGTCATTCAAGGACCGTGGCACCGCCGTAATGCTCGCCGCCGCCCGATTCTTTGGCGTCGATGAGATAGTCGAGGACTCCTCCGGGAACGCCGGGGCATCCGTCGCTGCCTATTCGGCCCGGTGCGGTATAAGGGCCCACATATTCGCACCCGACTCCGCACCCCAGGCCAAGCTCAACCAGATCAGGGTCTACGGCGCCGAGACCCACCTCATCCCCGGCCCCCGAGAAGCCGCCGCCGAGGCCGCCATCGCCTTCTGCGAAGAGAACGGCCTCGTATACGCTGCCCACAACCTGAGCCCCTACTTCCTGGAAGGCACCAAGACCTTCGCCCACGAACTCCCCTCAGACTTCCCGACCAGGCTCCCCGACCACATAGTCATGCCTGTGGGCAATGGCTCACTCTTCCTCGGCACGTGGATCGGTCTCAAGGAGCTCAAACGACAGGGTGCCATTGACACCCTCCCGAGGCTCCACGCATTCCAGGCCGACGCCGTGAGCCCCGTCGCCGCCGCCTTCAAAGGCGAATCCTGGGCCCCCAACCCGGCTAACCGCACCATCGCAGGGGGCATTTCAGTCGCCAATCCTCCGCGCCTCCACCACGTCCTTGATGTCCTTCGCCAATGCGGCGGTCAATCTCTCTCAGTCGCCGATTCCGAAATCAAATTGTGGCAGGCCCGACTCGCCCGTTCCGAGGGCCTCTTCTGCGAACCTACCTCCGCCGCAGCCTTCGCCGGTTTATCTAAACTTGTCGAATCCGGTGTAATCGGCAGCGACGAAGCAGTCCTGGTGCCCATCACAGGCTCGGGCCTGAAGGACTCCATTTCTGGTTGATGCTGTATCATGGCCTCCGCCAGCCCAAAGCTACAGGAGCCCGACCATGCCCACCCCCCTCCGCCCCTCCCTCGCACCCTACGAGGAATACCCCCTTTTTGATGTCCTTCGACGCACGGCCTCCCGCCTCCCCGACAAGACCGCCGTCATAGACGGCGACCGCACCTTTACCTTTTCCCAGCTTGACGAGCAGAGCGACAGGTTTGCGACTGCCCTATCGGGACTGGGCGTCGAGAAGGGCGACCGCGTCGGACTCTTCGCACCCAACTGCGCCGAGTTCGTCGTTGCCTACTTTGGCATTCTCAAGACGGGTGCCGTTGTGGCCCCCGCCAATTCTGCCTACCGCGCCCGAGAGCTTACCCACCAGATGGACAACTCCGGCGTCCGAGTCCTGGTGAGCCACCAGGTCGGCCTGCCCGTCGTCGAGGCCGCGCGCCCCGACCTCCCGGCCCTCGACACCGTCATCAACATCGGCCCCTCCGCCCCCGACACCCTTAACTTCGATCAGCTTGTCTCCAACAACGCCCCCCGTCCCCCATCCGTCACCATCGACCCGAAGGAAGACCTGGCCGCTCTACCCTCCTCCAGCGGAACCACCGGCCTCCCTAAGGGAGTCATGCTCACCCACTTCAACCTCACCAGCAACCTGGAGCAGACCATAAACCGCCCCGACGAGGATTCCGCCATGACCGAGGAGGACGTTCTCCTCGTCCACCTTCCCCTGTTCCACAGCTACGGCATGACCGTGCTTATGAACGCTGCCATCGCCGCGGGCGCCACCCAGGTCCACATGGGCCGCTTCGACATGGACTCGTTCCTCGACCTGGTACCCCGACACCGCGTCTCCATGCTCTATACCGTGCCTCCCGTGGTTCTTGGCGTGGCCCAGGTCCCGGGCATCGAGTCCCACGATCTATCTTCCCTCCGACTCTGCCTTTCCGGCGCCGCACCCCTCTCCGAGGAGCTGCAGTCCCGGTTCGAAAGGCTGACGGGGGTCTCGACCGTTCAGGGCTACGGCCTCACCGAGACCTCACCCGTTACAAACTTGGACTTCGTCGAACCCGACCTCCGCCGCACCGGCTCCATCGGACCCGCCGTCTCCGATACCGACGAAAAGATCGTCGACCCCGAGGATGCAAGCATGGAACTTCCTCACGGAGAGATTGGAGAGCTTCTTATTCGCGGGCCGCAGGTGATGAAGGGATACTGGCGCAACCCGGAGGCCACCGCTGAAACAGTGCGCGACGGTTGGCTATACACCGGCGACATGGCCCGGATGGACCCCGAGGGATACGTCTACATAGTCGACCGCAAGAAGGAACTCATCAAGTACAAGGGATTCCAGGTCGCACCCGCCGAAATGGAGGCCCTTCTCCTTGAACACCCCAACGTCGCCGACGCCGCAGTCGTAGGTAAACCCGACGAAGAAGCCGGGGAGCTTCCCAAGGCCTACGTCGTCGCCAAGTCCTCATCCCTCACCGCCGATGACGTGATGAACTTCGTGGCCGAGCGAGTAGCAGGTTTCAAGAAAATCCGCGAGGTCGAATTCACCGACGAAATCCCCAAGAGCCCCTCCGGCAAGATCCTCCGCCGCGTCCTCGCCGACATGGAGAAGTCCCGCTAACCCCCGTATCCCCAACACGCCAATTACTTTGTCATCCCGATACCCCGCGAGGGATCTGGGGTGGGGTTCCGGTTCTACCCGACACTTATCATAGGACTTGCTCCAGGGCAGCAAAGGGAGAGTCTGTGACGCAAATCCATCATTGACCCTGCGCCAAACTGCCCTATAGAATCGCTACTCCCCAGGGGTGCTATCGACCCGTTGGAGGTGCCCATTGGAGACCCTGCCCTGCGGAGGCATCCATGAAGCTGGACTTTAGCGTAGGACTCGGCCGCACCGAGTCGGCACACGAAATTGGCGACTACGCCAGAGTCGCGGAGGAGAGCGGCTTCAAGCAGTTGACGCTTATCGACATGCCTTTTGTCGGTCGTGATGTCCACACCCTTATGGCCATGTCCGCGCTGAACACCAGGAGCATCCTCATAGGTCATGGCGTGACCACCCCGGTGCTCTTCCACCCGATGTCCATTGCCAACGCCACCGCCAGCATCAACGAGCTCTCCGGGGGCCGAGCCTTCGTCGGTTTGGGAGTCGGCGGCCCCTTCGAGTCCGTCGTGGGCCGCGTTTCCCCCGTCAAGGAGATGCGCGAAACGGTGAACTTCATCCGCAAGTTCATGTCCGGTGAAGAAGGAGAATACAAGGGTGTCAAGGCCCACTCCGAGTGGGCCCGGGACCCGGTTCCCATTTACATCGCCGCCGAACGCCCGAGAATGCTCCGGCTCGCCGGCGAAATTGCCGACGGCGTGATATCCATCGGCACCAACCCCGAATGGGTCAAGTGGAAGATGGACCTTGTGAAGCAGGGCGCTCTCAAGGCCGGTCGGGACCCCACAGAGGTCGAATACTGGGTACGCACCATGATCTACGTCGCCGACAAGAAGGAGGACGCCCGGGAGGAGGTCGCCCCCTACCCCCTTGCCTACGGCCACCTTCATACGCTTCTGGAACAGGACACCCCCGAGGCCAACGATCTGCGCATGGGCCTGAATCGCTCATTCCCCGGCCTCGCCGAAGATCTCGTCTCCGACTCCAGGAAGGTCGCCAGTGCCTACGAGCCTTATGGTGTTGAACGCCTGGACGCTCCCTGGGCCAGGCATGTCACTGCCACCCTCATCGACTACTTCCACCTCACCGGCAGACCCGACGACATTAACGAGAGAATCCAGGAACTGGGCGAATTAGGAGTTGCCAACATCTCCACGGTGATGTTCACTATTGTAGACAAGCTGGGCCAGATGAAAGCGATCAAAGAGGAGATAATGCCCCGTTTTCAAGGCTAGCCCGGCTCCTCAACAAGACAAGTGTAAGTTGACCACCGAAGCAGCCATTTCGAAACCCTTCATTAGTGGCCGCCGACTCCTCTGGATCGGCCTCATCGTCATAGTGCTCGGCTCCTTCGGGGCCCTGCTCTACTACGGCAACGAGATCTACCAGGAGTCTCCACCGACCCCCGAGAAAATCATAACCACCGACGGTGAGGTCATCTTCACCGGCGACAACATCCGTGCCGGGCAGGACGTATGGCGTTCCATCGGGGGACACGAACTGGGTTCGGTCTGGGGCCACGGGGCCTACACTGCCCCCGACTGGACCGCCGATTGGCTCCACAGGGAAGCTGAATGGATCGCCGACTACTGGGCCCTCGGAGAGTATGGGTCAACCTTCGAAGACCTCCCCGACGAGCAGGCCGCCGGCCTCCGGGCCAGGCTCGCCAACGAGCTACGCACAAACACCTACGTTCCGTCTACCGAGACCATAACCATCTCACCTCTCAGGGCACGGGCTATCGAGGCCGTGCAGGACCACTACCTTGCCCTCTTCGGCGACGACCCTGTTCTCGCCGACCTCCGGGAAAGCTACGCAATGCCCGACGACGTGATCCCGGACCTCGAACGTCGCGAGCACTTCACCGCGTTCATTTTCTGGGCATCCTGGGCCTGCGTCACCGAGCGCCCGGAGCACGAAATCACCTATACCCACAACTGGCCCCCAGAGGACCTGGTGGGCAACGGCCCCACGGCTGTCATGATCGTCGTTTCCGTGATCAGCTTCGTATTGCTGCTCGGAGGCATCGGTAGTCTGGGATGGTTCTACGCATCCCGCCGCGATTCCTGGCGCACCGAGGGCAAAGCCCTCCCCGCCGACCCCTTACTGGACATAACGCCAACCCCGTCCATGAACGCATCACGCAAATACTTCTGGGTGGTCGGGGCATTAGCCGTCTCCCAGATTATCGCCGGCATCGTTATCGCCCACTATGGAGTCGAGGGCACCGCACTCTACGGCATACCCATCGCCGAAATCGTGCCTTACTCCCTTGCCCGCACCTGGCACATCCAGCTGGGGATGCTCTGGATTGCGACCTCCTGGCTGGCTACCGGCCTGTGCCTTGCGCCCCTGGTCGCAGGCCGGGAGCCGAGGTTCCAGGCCCTCGGCGTGAACATCCTGCTCGTGGCCCTCGTCGTTGTCGTGGCGGGTTCCATGATTGGCCAGGCTCTCGCCATCCACCAGCTCCTCGGCAACGACATCAATTTCTGGGTCGGGCACCAGGGATACGAATACCTGGATCTGGGCCGGATGTGGCAGGCGTTACTCTTCATTGGCCTCTTGCTCTGGCTGGCCCTCATGCTCAGGCCGCTATTTGGGGCCTGGCGGTCGGCCAAGGCAGACCCGAGACGCCGGCAATTCCTTTTGATTTTCATGCTTTCCGTGGCGGCCATCGCTCTCTTCTATGCCCCGGGCCTGATCCCGGGCCAGCACACCAACCTCGCCATCGCAGAGTATTGGCGTTGGTGGGTAGTCCACCTCTGGGTTGAAGGCTTCTTCGAAGTCTTCGCCACCACGGTAATTGCCCTGACCTTCGTACGGCTCGGTCTCGTCCACGTCAGGTCCGCCACCATGGCCATTCTCTTCACCACCATCCTCTACTTGACCGGCGGCGTGCTTGGCATGTTCCATCACCTCTATTTCACAGGCACAACGCCCATCATCCTCGTCATAGGCGGCACTATGAGCGCCCTAGAGCTGATGCCCCTCGTCATGATCGGATACGAGGCCTACGACAACCTGTCCATGACAAGGCGCACCTCCTGGATCCAGCACTATAAGTGGCCGGTCTATTTCTTCGTGGCATCAGCCTTCTGGAACCTGGTCGGGGCCGGTTTGTTTGGCTTCCTCATCAACCCGCCCATTGCCCTCTACTACATGCAGGGGCTGAACACGACCTCCGTGCACGCCCACGCCGCACTGTTCGGCGTGTATGGCAACCTCGGCCTTGGCCTCACCTTGCTTAGCCTCCGCATCCTAACCGTGCGGACCCAGTGGAAGACGCGGTCTCTGTCCTTTGCCTTCTGGTCCGTGAACATCGGCCTTGCACTGATGGTGCTGCTCAGCTTGCTGCCCGTCGGGCTGGCCCAGACATGGGCCAGCTTCGAACATGGCATGTGGTACGCCCGCTCCGCCGAGTTCCTGCAAAACGACGTGCTGGAAGCAATCCGTTGGCTCCGCTCCATAGGCGACACAATCTTCGCTCTGGGCATTCTGGCCATTGGGTGGTTTGTCATTGGGCTTTCCACAGGTTGGTCGAAAGCCGGCGCCCGGGAAGACATCCCCGAGAGAGAACTTGCTGCCCCCGTAACCGCTGATTAAGCTCCCCCAAATTGACCCTCAAAATCAGCGGTGCTATCCTCAACCCATCTTCGCGCCGCCCCCCCCGACTCCCAAGGAGGACGCCCGTGTACACGCTTATCCGCTCCTTGCCCCTTCGCTCTATTCTCGCCGCTCACGGCCCGGCCCTCGCCGGCTCCTGGCTCATAGCCGAGCTCCTATACAAGTTCGGCAGTTTCACCCTTGAACTCGCCGCCTTCTTCGCCACCTGGTTTGTCATAGACGCCGTGCTGTCTTTTGCCCTCCGTCTCTTCGGTTGGGGAAAGACCGGCAACTCCCGGGCCTGATCCCGCACAACTGCTCTGTCCCCCACACCTTCCGACACCGGAGGCCCCGAATGCCCGTTGACCAGTCCCTTCTGCGCACCCTTGAATGGCGGTGCATAGGCCCGCCCCGAGGGGGTCGCGTCGTCGCCGTAGCCGGAGACCCTGTAAACCCCATGACCTTCTATTTCGGTGCCTGTGCCGGAGGCGTTTGGAAATCCAACGACGGCGGGGCCTATTGGCAGAACATCTCCGACGGTTTCTTCAAGACCGCTGCCGTCGGAGCAATTGCCGTCGCCGATTCCGACCCCAATGTCATCTACGCCGGCATGGGAGAAGCCTGCATACGCACCGACGTCTCCCACGGCGACGGGGTCTATCGCTCCTCAGATGCCGGCCGTTCCTGGACAAATGTCGGCCTGAAAGACACAAGGCATATCTCCCGGGTCCGCATTCACCCCTCCAACCCCGACCTCGTCTACGTCGCGGCTCTCGGCCACGCCTGGGGCCCAAACCCCGAGCGCGGCATCTTCCGTTCCGCTGACGGCGGCCAATCCTGGGAGCACATCCTCTTCAAGAATGACACCACCGGTGCCGCAGACCTTTCGATAGACCCCAACAACCCCCGCATAATGTTCGCCGCCCTTTGGGACGTCCAGCGCTATCCCTGGGCCCTGCGAAGCGGTGGCCCCGGCAGCGGCCTCCACCGCTCCACCGATGGAGGCAGGACATGGCAGGACATATCTCCCAACCCCGGTCTCCCGGAGGGTATCAAGGGGCGTATAGGTGTGGCCGTATCCTCCGCCAAAACAGGCCGACTCTGGGCCACCATCGAGTCCGAAGACCCGGGTCTATTCCGCTCCGATGATTACGGGGACACCTGGACCTTGGTCAGCGACAACCGGGACCTCCAGGGTCGCCCCTGGTACTATCAGCACGTCTTCGCCGATACCCAGGACCCCGACACCCTCTGGATCCTCAACTACAAGACCTGGAAGTCCATCGACGGCGGCGCAAACTTCTTCGAGGTCACCACCCCCCACGATGACAACCACGACCTCTGGATCGACCCCCGAAACCCCCTCCGCATGATCGAGGGCAACGACGGCGGTGCTTGCGTCTCCTTTAATGGCGGGGAGACCTGGTCCTCCATCTATAACCAGCTGACCGGCCAGTTCTATCACATCACCGCCGACAACCGGACGCCCTACCGCGTATACGGCACTCAGCAGGACAACACCTCCGTCAGCGTCCCTTCCCGCAACCGCAAGGGCGCTATCACCTGGGAGGAGTGCCGCGTTGTCGGGTCTGGAGAAAGTGGACACATTGCCGTCCACCCCGACAACCCCGACGTGGTCTTTGCCGGGGCCATCGGCAGTTCTCCGGGCGGGGGGGGTAACCTCCTCCGCTACGACTACGCTGCCGACCAGACCCGTATCGTCACCGTCTGGCCCGAGCTTTATACCGGCCTCGGTGCTAGCGAGATGAAATACCGCTTCCAGTGGACATACCCCATCTCCTTCTCCCCCCACGACTCTGACACTCTTTACGTCGCTGGCAACCGGCTCTTCTCCTCCCGGGACCAGGGCCAGAGCTGGCAACTGCTCAGTCCCGACCTCACCCGCAACGACCCCTCTACCCAGGAACCTTCCGGCGGCCCCATCACCAAAGACACCTCCGGCGCAGAGGTCTACGCCACTATATTTGCCTTCGCCGAATCGTCCATAGAACCGGGCCTCTTCTGGACGGGCTCCGATGATGGCCTCGTACACGTCTCCTGTGACCGCGGTGACACCTGGGCCAACGTCACCCCCGACGGGCTCCCGGAATGGGCCCTGGTCTGCAATATAGAGCCCTCCCACCGCGATCCCGCAGTCGCCTACCTTTGCGCCACCCGTTACCGCCTCAATGACACCCGTCCCTACCTCTTCAAGACCACCGACTACGGTCAGACTTGGACCTCTATCTCTGACGGCATCCCAGAGGACGACTTCACCCGGGTGCTCAAGCAGGACCCCGAGCGTCCTGGCCTCCTCTACTCCGGCACCGAGACCTCCATCTACTTCTCCACCGATGACGGCGCTCACTGGCAGCCCTTTGCCGCCAACCTGCCCCACGTTCCCGTCTACGACCTCACTATCCAGGGCAACGAAATGGCCATCGCTTCCCACGGGCGCGGCTTCTGGGTCCTCGATGACCTACATCTGCTCCGCCAGCTGGCGGACGTGGACGGGTTGAGCGCGACCCATCTGTTCAATCCCAAGGACACCCTCAGAATGCCCGGACCCAAGGAGACCAGCGGCAAGGCAACAGCGGGCGTCGGGGGAGCGGTCGGCAAAAAGTACCGTATCGCTTTGGAGACCCCCGCCACCTACTACGAAGCCCCCCGCCCGGGCCAGAAGCCCAGGCGCATCTTCCTCAACGCGGGCTGGAACCCAGAGGAGGGTGTTGCCTTGAACTACTTCCTCCAGGACTCTCCGAAGTCCGCCACCCTCAAGATAATCGATTCGCAGGACCGCGTCTCCGCCTCCTTATGCGTCGGATCCGAGGATGACCCCCTCCCCGCCGATCAGGGCATAAACCGCCTGGTCTGGGACATGCACTATCCACCGGCCGTGAATCTCCCTGGCGACAAGACCACCGAGGACGACGTCGCCTCCGGCCCCCTTGCCCCGCCCGGCGACTATAAAGTCCGCCTGGATATTGATGGGGTAGTCTATGAAGAGCAGTTCACCATCGTGCGTGACCCCAACTCCTCTGCCACCGACAAGGACCTCGTAGACCAGTTCGACATGATGATGGCAATCCACGCCAAGGTCTCCGAGACCCACCTATCCCTCATCAGGCTCCGCAGTATCACCGAACAGGTCGCCCGGTGGCGGGAGCGGGCCTCGGGCATGGGCGCCGAGAGCGCAGTCCTCACCGCCGACGAAATTCTGGAATCCCTCGGCGCAATAGAGGAAGAACTCGTCCAGACCCAGTTCAAGGGCGCCCGGGACCGCCTCCACTACCCCGTCCGCCTCAACAAGAAGCTCTCCGAGCTCACCAAGGTCGTCGGCGCCGGCGACTATCCTCCGACAGACCAGGCCCGGGCCGTCTTCCGTGACATCTCTGCTCGCATCGACCAGCAGATCACCCGCTTTGAGGAAACCGTCCAGACCAGCGTCGCCAGGTTCAATGATCAGGTGAGCGCCCTTGGCCTCAGCCCTGTGGAAACAGATCCCTCCTAGCCTTAAAACTCGACATAAGGAGCGCAAAGTGCCGGACCAACCCCTCGCCAACATCGACCGCCTGAAGGAACACATGGCCGCCGAAGGTCTCGCCGCCGTCGTGGCCCGGTCAGGCAAGAACTTTTCTTATTTGTCGGGGGTAGCCTTCCCGGGTACCCTTGCCCGTCATCTGGACCTCCCCGACTCCCCCCGTGATGTCTTCTGCATCTGGCCCCTGGACGGCGAGCCGGCCGTAATCAGCAATGCCCTGGGCGTTCCTGTGATAGAGCGGGACTCCTGGATCACCAACATCCAGGTCGTCCAGGACTACGTCGAGTCACCGCGGACAAAGCTGGCATTGGTGCTCAAGGCAATGGGTATCGACAAAGCGAAAATCGGCATGGAGGCCTCCTACGTCAATGCCGCCCGGTGGGCCGAGATAGAGACCCTCCTCCCTGACGCCCAGTTCGTCGACTGTACTTCCCTCATGAACTCCGTGCGATGGATCAAGACCCCCGCCGAGATCGCTCTCCTGAAGCAAGCTGCCGACATCCAGGACGACGCCCACCTCGAAGTCTTCCCCACCATCCGTCCGGGCGATCGGGAACGTGACGTCCACGCCCGCTTCCTGAGGAGTCACATCGAGAGAGGCTGCCATTTCGTCCACGGCGTCCTCACCTCTCACCGCAATACATCCATGTACCTGGGCGAAAGCGACCTCGTGATAGAAGCAGGCGACATCATCCGTACCGACTACGTCTCCTACCTCAATGGCTACCCCGGCCACCAGTCCCGCATGGCCGTAGTAGGAGAACCCTCCCCCGAACAGGCTCGCACCTACGCCGACTACCGCGACATCTACCTTAGACTTATCGAAAAGTGCACCATCGGGACAAAGGTCAGTGAGCTCTACTTCTATGGGCGCGAGATGCTGCTGGACAAGGGCTTCCCCCACAACCCCGCGTCCTTTGTCGGGCACAGCGTCGGGTCCTGGTGGCACCAGCAGGAGCCCTTCCTGGTCAAAGGCTGGGACGTCGAAATCGCCGAGAACATGGTCCTCGCCATTGAGCCCTACGTCGACTACTGGCACCTCCAGGACATGGTCCACATCACCCCTGACGGTCCCCGGCTCCTCTCCAACCGCTTCGACACTTCGTCCCTTTTCGTCACACAATAGCGTCTCACGGATCAATTCGGTATAGTATAATCGTGGTAGTTGCAACTCCCCAGGAGCTTACAATGGTTGAAACAAAACTCAACACCCTAACCTACGAGGACTATCTCAAGACTCCAGATGACGAGCGGTGGGAGCTCCTCAACGGAGAACTGATCATGGTTGCCAGTCCCAATACCGCTCACCAGAGAATCGCCGGCAACTTGTATTGGTTCCTAGTCGCATTTGTAAGGGAACGGGGCCTTGGTGAAGTTTTCATCTCCCCCTTTGACGTTGTTCTCTCCCACACCAATGTACTGCAACCAGATGTCCTTTACTCAGAGCATGGGGTCGGGGAATACTGGCTCGTAGATCCCTATGCCTGCACCGTCTCCGTAATGGTCCTTCAAGAGAATGCTTTCCAGGAATTATCCATCTACGGAGCGGAAGACATCCTGACCTCTCCTGCTCTTCCGGGCTTTTCCCTTGACCTCCGGGACATATTCCAGTCCTCTTGATCTTTGCTACCGCCTTGACCCCAGGCTATCAAGAAAACTCCAAAGCCTCCGCCGCAATAAGCTCCGCAATCTCATCACCGTCCAACCCCGCGAACTCCTTCAGCACGAACTCGTTGTGCTCCCCGATAAGTGCCTGCGCCCACCTCAGCCGGGCAGGAGTCTTCGATAGCTGGAATTGCAACCCATCGTAGGGCATGGGTCCGCATTCCGTGTGCTCCAGCATCTGAAAGAACCCGAGGTGCGCCAGCTGCGGGTCGGTCCACAGCTCCGACTGGCTCTGCACCACCCCCGCCGGGACCCCCGCCTCTTGTAGCTTCTCCATCAGCTCCCGGGACTCAAACCCCGACGTCCACCCCGATATTATCCCGTTCAGCTCCTCCGAGTTTTCCAATCTCTTCCCCGGCGACTCGAACCGCGGGTCCGTCCTCATCTCCGGCATCCCCATCGACTCACACAAAGCCCCCCATTCCTCCTCCGTGGTAACAACAATTGCACACCAGTGCCCGCCCGTGCGTATCGGCTTCTCCGGTTCATTTTCCGGGGTCGCGCAGGGATAGACCCCATGTGGCGCGTAGCCAGGGTCCCCATTTCCATTGCGAGTCATCGCCCGACCCGTCATCTGGTAGTCCAGCACCAGCGGCGACAAATACTGAATGGCACACTCAAACTGTGCCAAATCAATATGCTGTCCCTTGCCCGTTCTGTCCCTGTACTCCAGTGCTGCCAGAATCGCCGCCGCTCCGTTCGGGGGATTGATAAAGTCGCTGTATGCCCCGTAAGGCGGCAGCGGGCCCCGGTCGGGCCAGCCGGTCAGGTGGTAGAAGCCCGCATGCGCCGCCGCCTGCATCCCGAAACCCGCAAACGCCGCCTTCGGCCCGGTCTGGCCCTGCTGACACGCGCTGAACAGGATGATGTCTTCCTTCAGTTCTCTCAGGCTCTCGTAGTCCAGACCCCACCTCTTCTTCACCGGCGGCGTAAAGCTCTCCGACACCACGTCGGGCTGCCAGGTCTTGATCAGCCTTCGGATCACGGCCCGGGCCTCGGGCTTGGACATGTTGACGCCCAGCCCGTACTTGCTCGTGTTATAAGATGCTGGAAACTGGCTCCGGTTGATTCCCGGGACCCCGTCCTTGTGTGGCGGCGCCCCTCGCAGGTCGTCGCGTCGAGTCACCGACTCCACCCTGATGACAGTGGCCCCGTTGTCGGCCAGATATTTGATCGTGATCGGCCCGACCGCCACCCACGTGAAGTCCAGGACCTTCAGCCCCTCCAGGGCCATCCCCTTACCCGTGTCCTGGCCCGGTACCACCCTATATCACCCCCGACTCCCTCAACGACTTGAACTCCGCCTTCCTCAGCCCCAACTCGTCGATAAACACCTCCCGGTTGTGTTCCCCCACCCCCGGTGCCCGACGCCTGAACGATATCGGGCACTCCGGCATCGAAATATAGCGCCCAGGAAAGCTGAGAGGATTTTCTTGGCCCCTCGTGTCGGCCTTCAACCAGTACCCACGAGCTTCCAATTGAACGTCTTGCAGTACGTCATTGGCCGCATTGCAGGGGGCTAGGAGCACCCTTTCCTGGATGGACCGGTCGAAAAGCTCATCTCGGGTCTTGGTCATGAAGAAGTCACGGATATGTCCCGCAACCATATTGATCTCTTGCTGCTCTTTCTCTCCCGGTGGGCCCGTGCTCTCATCTTCGTCCCAGCCTCCCCATTTCTCCCAGTCCATGCTCAGCATCAGGTCAGGGGCGGCGCCCTCCTCGTGCATCCACCTCACCAACCCCTCCATCCGGAACCCGTGCATGCCCCCTGCCAGCGTGAAGCTCACGTATCCGTCTTTGCATGGGAAGATGGCCAGAACGTCCAGGTCTCCGTTCTTGTTGTACTGCCCCAACCGCTCTACGTTGTACCCCTCTAGCTGCGGAAACTGGCCCGCATTCATCATCGTCCAGTACACTGCCACCTGCGTCGACACCTCCACCACCTGTCCCTCCCCCGAGTTCCGCGCCTTCCAGAACGCGCACATCGAGCCCACCACCGCTTGCGCCCCGGCGTGCAATTCGGCCTGCGGAAAGCTGATCCTGACGGGAGGCCTGTCCGAGTCCCCGCTAATGTATGCCATGCCACCCATCGCCCACGATACAAGATCCGTCGCCTTGTACCCCGAATACGGCCCCGACTCCCCGAACGGCGTCATCGACGCCATCACCAGCCTCGGATTGTCCCTGCTCAGCTCCTCGTATCCCAGCCCCAGCGACTCCATGTACTCCTGCCCCGACGAGATCATCAGGAAATCCACATCCGAGGCCAACCTCTTCAGAAGCTCCGCCCCTTCCGGCTTACGGATGTCCAGAGTTATCCCGCGCTTGTTGAAGCAATAGGCCTCCCAGAACCAGCTGCGGTCGGGCTCCTCCTGCCCGGAGTGCAGGGGCCAATGGTAGCGGGTTGGACTCCCTTCCGGAGGCTCGACCTTTATCACGTCCGCCCCCAGGTCCGCTAGCACCTTGCCGCACCAGTTGTACCCGCCCTCGGTCAGGTCCAGCGCCTTGTACGGCCCGAGAGCCATCGAGTCCTTGTCAAATGCCATGAGTGTCTGCCGTGAAAAGCTGATTTCCGGCGCCTAGTATATACTCTCCCCCACACCCCAGACAGGAGACCCCGACTATGCCTGAGCAACCTGCCAAGCTCCTCCCCCTCCCCGAAGACTGGTCCCGAGCCCTCGCCATCGCCGCCCACCCCGACGACCTCGAGTACGGCGCAGCCAGCGCCATCGCTCGATGGACTTCCCAGGGCAAGGAGGTCGGCTACCTCATGGTCACTAAGGGCGAGGCAGGCATCGACTCCATGCACCCCAACGAAACCGCCCGGCTCCGCATGAAGGAGGAGATAAACAGCGCCCGCGTCGTGGGGGTCGACTCCGTGGAATTCCTCGACTACAAGGACGGTGTGATCGAATACGGCCTTCCCCTCCGCCGGGACATCTCCCGCGCTATCCGAAAGTTCAAACCTGACGTTCTCATCAGCGGCAACTTCGAGATGTTCTTCCCCGGCGGCAACTTCAACTTCGCCGACCACCGTGCCGTCGGCGTCGCAGTTCTCGACGCCGCCCGGGACGCCGACAACCGGTGGATCTTCCCCGAGCTCATGGACGAGGGCATCGAGCCTTGGCACGACCTCAAGTACATCTTCACCACCTCCCCGCCCGTCACCACCCACTACGTCGACGTCACCGACTCCATAGACAAGGGCATAGCGTCCCTCCAGGAGCACAAGGTCTACATAGATAACCTCTCCCAGGACTTCGACCCGGAGATGTTCCTCAGCTTTGGCGCCGCAGCCATCGGCGAATCCGCTGGCTGTGATTACGCCGTCGGCTTCTCCCTCATGGAACTCTAGCCCCCACCCTTTCTCTCCTTCACCTTTTCTCCATTCCCTGTAGGGGCAGGTCTCGTGCTTGCCCTTCCCGGTCGCTCATCGTCACACTATCTTTACTGGGGAGGTATGAATCCATCCCCGTGACGGAGCCGCTCATGCTGAGGTGACTCGAAGTATGAGCGTGGGGAGGCACGCGCCCGACCATTCCATCACTTCCGCCCAACCCCATCTACGCCCTTCCCTGTCATTCCGTTGTCTCGCGAGGAATCTGGGGCGGGGCTCCCTCATCCCACCCCTACAACTTCGATAAGTACTGATCGAAGATATCCACACCGACAAACCCGCTGTACGCCCTTTCCAGCCTCGACGTCACCGGCCCCGGCACCCGACCGTCCGCAATCGGTGCACCGTTCACGCTCGAAACCGGACAGATGCACAAACTTGTTGACGTAATGAACACCTCATCGGCGTTGTAAGCGTCGAACAGGTCCAGGTCCGTCTCCACCGTTTCGATGCCCAGCTCCCGGGCCAGGTCCAGCACTGTCTGTCGGCTGATGCCTTCCAACGTAAACCGGTCTATAGGCGTGTGTATTGCCCCGTTCTTCACCAGGAAGATGTTGCTCCCCGCCCCTTCGGCCAGGGTGCCGCTTTCGTTTAACAACACGGCCCAGGCCTCCGGGTCCTGCGCCTTCACCTCCAGGTCCGCCAGCACCATGTTGACATAATTGTGTGTCTTCGCCCGGGGACTCATTGAAGAGGGCGGCGTCCGCCGAATCGAAGGGGTGATTACCCGGATCCCGTCCCGGTACAGGTTCGCCCTCTGCCTGAAGGGGATCGGGTCTGTCTGGATTATCACAGTGCAACCCGTTGCCTCCCGAGGATTGTGCGAAGGCGGGTCGACTCCCCTCGTCACCCTCTGGATTACCCAGTAGTCCGTCCCTTCTTCGAGCAGGGTCAGATTCGCGTTCACGACCTCATGCGTAAGCTCAGCCATCCGGTCTTTGCTCATGCCGGGGTCGAGCCTCAGGTATCTGCAGGATCTGTACAGCCTGTCCAGATGCTCGTAGACCTTGAATATCTTACCGTTGAACGTCCGGGTGTTGTCGAACACCGCGTCGCCCATCTTGAAACCCCGGTCCTGTATCGAGACCTTGGCCTCGCTCTCCGGCACTATCTCCCCATTGATATAGACAACCCGTTCCTTAGCCAAATCTGGTTCCTTTCAATCTTTTTGCAGTCCCGCGGTATCTTCAGCTTGTCCCTGCATTGAGTCCAACTTGGTGGGGCTGTGGGGTCGCTCGTGCCGAGACTCCCGAAGTATGAGCAGGGGGGAATTGGGTTCGTACATATCCTTCGCCCCCTCGGTCGAGCCGAATCCCGACTAAACCCCCACCCCTGCCGCCCGGAGCGCGGGCATCACCTCTTTCGCAAACAGCTCCATCGACGCCATCGCCCTCTCCGTCTCCAGCCCCCCGATGTCGAACTGGCAGAGCAGCGTTGTCACACCCGCCTCTTCCTTGAAGGCCCGGATCTTGCCTATGCACTCCTCGGGTGTGCCCAGCATCAGCGTGGTCTCGAGAAGCTCCTCCATCGGCGCCTCATCGGGTAGCGGGTCGGAAAACGCCCGACCCCCAACCACCCTCTCTGTCCCCGCCCGGAGCCGGCCCGCCGTCCTCCTCACGTACATCCCGTTCTCGAACTGGCCCGCCGCCTCTTCCGGGTCGTGGGAGACATAGGTGTGTCTCAGGATCGTGAACTCTCTCTCGCCCCAGCCGTTGGCCTCCAGCGCCTCCTTGAAAGTCCGGTTATTGCTCTTCAAATTCTCCATCGGACCCGAGCAGATAGTGTGGTAGCCGCGCTCGCCGCTCAGCCTCATGCTGGCTAGGCTGCTTCCCGCGTGCCAGAAGGGAGGATGAGGCTTCTGTAGGGCCCCGGGGAACGTCCACGTCGTCGGGAACCGGAAGTACTTCCCATTGTATGCCAACCCCTCCCCCGACAGGCACCGTGTCACGATCTCCATATACTCGTTGAACCGCTCGAAATTCTCCTCGATCGGCACCCCGAACCGGTTGAATTCGTAGGGCTGGTAACCTCTACCGACACCCAAATCCAGCCGTCCCTCGGTTAGCTGGTCTGCCATCCCTATCTCCTCCGCCAGCCTCAGCGGGTGGTAGAAGGGCACCACCATCACCGCTATGCCGATCCGGGCTTTCTTTGTGTGCTCCGCGAGCTTGACAGCCATAAGAAGAGGGTTCGGGCAGTAGCCGTAGCTGGAAAAGTGGTGCTCCGCCAGCCACACCGAGTCGAATCCCAGTTGGTCCGCAAACGCCGCCATGTCCACGGTGCGGGCGTACACCTCCTCCGCCGGCCTCATCTCTGGCGATTGATTAAGAAAGAAAGCCCCGAATTTCATAGGTGGTCTCCTCGTTTTGTCTGCCTTGGGATGACGGCGATTATACCCACCCCCTCCCCACCCCGTCACCCCAGAATCACCCACCGCCTCCCGTAGAGGCAAATCCTTTTGGTTGCCATTCCCTGGGAGGTGGGGCCGCTCACCCTGAGCGAAGTTAAAGGGTCGAGAGGGCGGCGGCTCGCGAATGCCAAACCTCCACATTTGCCTTAACGCCCTACCCATATTGACCCCCTCCACCCCCGCCCCTTACCATTCCCCGAAATTCCGCAGGGAGTGCACCCTTGCCTGATACCGACTACGACGTAATCATCATCGGCGCAGGCCACAACGGCCTCACCGCCGCCGCATACCTCGCCAAAGCCGGCCTCCGGGTCCTCGGCCTCGAGCGCAATGCAATCGTCGGCGGCGCAACTCAGACCGACGAAATCTTCCCCGGCTTCCGGGTTCCCCGCTACTCCTATGCCTCCCTACTCCTCGAAGGCAAGGTCGTCCAGGACCTTGAGCTCGAAAAGCATGGCCTCCACATCCTCAATCTCGACCCCGAACGCATCCATCCCTTCCCCGACGGCCGGGCCGTCCGCGTCTGGAATACCGATGAACAGACCGCCGAAGAAATCGCCCGCATCCACCGCCCCGACGGCGACGCCTACCTCAAATGGGCCGCCTTCTGGGAACGTGCCGCCGGAATCATCTACCCCTACATGCTTAGCGAACCCCCCACCCTTGCCGAGTTAATGGCCTCCGTCCAGGGTACCGACGACGAGGCTATCCTCGAGAGCATCCTCTTCGGCTCCGCCTACGACATGCTAGACCAGTACTTCGAGTCCGAGCAGGTCAAGGGTGTGTTCGCCTTCTCCTTCAACGACGCCCCCCTCTTTTTTGCCCGCCTGGAGACCGCCCGCTTCGGCGACCCCCGCTGCCAGGGCATCGTCCGGGGCGGCATGGGCAGCCTGCCCCGCGCCATCGAGGCCGCTGCCCGCTCTCACGGCGCCCATTTCGAGACCAGCGCCGAGGTCCGGCGCGTCCTCGTCGAAAACGGCTCGGCCATCGGTGTTGAACTCTCCGACGGACGCCAGGTTCGCGCCGGTACCGTCGTCTCCAACCTCGACCCCAAGCAGTCATTCCTGGATATCGTCGACGATGCGCACCTGCCCGGCGACTTCCGGGCCAGTATCCGTTCCCTGAAGAACATGCGGGCCTCCATGAAGCTCCACGCCTCCCTCTCCGAACCCCCAGACCTCAGCCACTATTTCGGCGATGAATGGCAGCTCAGCTACCTGGGTCGGGTGAGGATGTGCCCGGGCCTCGACTACGTCAAAGCCGGCCGCGCTGACGCCGATGCCGGCCGTCTTCCCCACCACCCCTCCATGATTATGCAAATCCCTTCAGCCATCGACCCTTCCATGGCCCCCGAGGGCAAGCACTCCATGTCCGTCTGGGTCGAGACCGCAGCCCTCCATCTCGCCGATGGCTCCTGGGACGACGCCCGGGACCAGGCTGCCGATCTCATCGTGGATGCCCTCTCCGTCTACGCGCCCAATATCAGAGACGCCATTATCGACAGGCAGGTCCTTACCCCGCCCGACATAATCGGGGAGCTCGGCATGACCAACGCCGATATCCTCCACCTGGACATGACTCCCCAGCAGTTCTTCGCCTCCCGGCCCCTCCGCGGCTGGAACAGCTACCGCACTCCCATCGAAAACTACTATCTTTGCGGCGCTGGCACCCACCCGGGCGGCTACGTTTCCGGTGCCCCTGGCCACAACGCCGCCCACGCCATCCTCAGGGACATGGAGCTCGCTTCTTGACCCCTTCCGACTCCGAACCCTTCACCTACGACTCCATAAGCCGCAACCTCTCCACTTCCTTCATCGGCCGCGAGCTTTTCTTCTACGAATCCCTCCCCACCACCATGGACGTCGCCGACATGAAGGCCCTGGCCGGCGCCCCCGAGGGCACGGCTGTTGTGGCCGATGACCAGACTGCCGGGCGCGGCCGCTTCGACCGGGAGTGGGTCGCCGAGAAAAACGCCACCATTGCAGTTTCCCTCATCCTGCGCCCCCCGCCCCCCGTCACCGCCCGCCTCCATATCGTCTGTTCCCTCGCCGTCGCCCGCGCCATAGAGACCGTCACATGCCTGGAACCGCGCATCAAGTGGCCTAATGATGTATTGCTCAACGGCAAGAAGACTTCGGGTATTCTCCTCACCTCCAGCCGAGACCGCAGCGGCAAGCCCTACGTCAACGCAGGCATAGGCATCAACGTCAACCAGACCCCCGAATCCCTCGCCCAAATCTCCCCACCTGCTACGGCGCTCCGTGCCCAGCTAGGCCAACCCGTCTCCCGTGTCCAAGTCTTCTGCGCGCTCCTTTTTCACTTGGAGAAACTCTATTTGGAAGCCCTCTCAGGCGCGGACCTGTTGGACATGTGGCGCTCATATCTGGTCACCTTGGGACAGCAGGTTCGTGTACAATGGCGCAGGGAGGACATGGCCGGTTTCGTCGAAGTGGGCCTCGCTAAAGACGTTGACGAGTTCGGCCGACTGCTTCTCCGCACCGAAGACGGCGAACTCAAAACCCTCGTTTCCGGCGAAGTGACCCTGCACATTTGAGGCTGAACTGATGACTACTGACCCATACGACTTTTCGGGACGTGTGGCCTTGGTAACGGGCGGCGGCTCGGGTCTGGGCAGGGAGGTGGCCATTGGGCTGGGCAAGCTCGGCGCTTCGGTCGTTGTAGCAGGTCGTAGGCCCGGGCCCCTCCAGGAAACTGTGGACTCCATACACGCCACGGGGCATAGGGCCCTTACCGTCCCCACTGATGTCACCGATTCCGCCCAGGTCAACGCCCTAGTTGACCGCACCGTCTCCCATTTTGGCCGCATCGATATCCTCATCAACAACGCCGGCATCTCCGGCGCCGACGACCCTGAAAAAGCCGTCTGGGAAATCACCGACGAGGTCTGGCACAGAGGCATAGACGGAGAGCTCACCGGCTCCTTCTTCTGCGCCCGGGCCGCGGGCAAATACATGGTCGAGCAGCAGTACGGCAAGATAGTTAACGTCTCCTCGGGGTTCGGGTATGGGACCCAGCGCGGCCAGGTTATGTATGGCGTCGCCAAGGCGGGCGTAATCCAGCTCACCCGAGTCCTGGCCATGAAGTGGGCCCGGGACAACGTCAACGTTAACTGCATCGTCCCTGGCCTCTTCCACACCCTCCCGGAGGATATGAAAAAGCCTATAGAAGATCGTTCCCACCGTTTCATCCCCGTGGGCTACGTCGCCACGGCCAGGGATCTCGTCGACCTCGTCCTCCTCCTCTGCTCCGACGCCTCTTCCTACATGACCGGCGAGAATATCATGGTTGACGGCGCTGCCCTTATCGGCGCATACGCGCCTTGGGGCTACCAGCCCCTCACCTCGACCCCGGAGGCCTGACATGTCACCTGCGCCCTTCAACCTGAAGGACAAGAAGACCATTCTGGTCACCCGCTGTGGCATCAACGCCCCTGTCCTGGCTGACGCCCTGACCGAAGCCGGCGCAATCCTCACCGTCGTCCACCCGGAGGGAGTCACCCCTCCCCCCGCATCCGCAGCCGTGCCTTGGTTCCGGGACGCGGCCGGGCTCCAGCCGGCAGTTGCCAGCGCCATGGCCGGAATGGCTGGCATTGACATCCTGGTCAATGACCTTGCGGAAGATTTCGCCAAGCCCCTCTCCGAAATGTCCTACGAAGAATGGCGCACGGCAATAGACCATAACCTGGACTCTGTCTTTGTCTCCTGTCAGGCTGCCTCTGGCCGCATGCTCGCCCAGCAAAGCGGCCACATCGTCAATATTGCCTCCGGCCTGGGTGCACGGGTGGTCGTCAACGAGGCCGCCTTCTCCGCCGCCCAGGCGGGGGTCATCCACCTCACCCGGTCCCTGGGCCTCGAGTGGGCCCGGGACAACATCCGCGTTAACGCCATCGTCGGCGGTTGGATCGTCGACTCCGATGACGCCCTCCCCGACAAGGTCCGGCGCTACATACCGACCCAGCGCTGGGGCAGGCCCGAGGACCTTGCCGGCGTCCTCGTCTACCTCGCCTCCGACTCCTGCTCGTTCACCACCGGCGAACCCTTCTTCGTAGACGGCGGCATCATGATCCGCACCTAACCCAATCCCTCTCTTTCCCGCCCCCCGCCCTCAACAAGAGAGGGCAGGGTGAGACTGAAGCCCCTTCCGGAAAGCACACAATTCAATAAAGGAGACCCTACGTGGCCACCAAGAAAGCCCTGCTCCAGCCAAACGCCCCCGACCGCAGCCATGTCTTCAACTGGGGGCTTAAAGTCTCCAACTTTAGCGAGCTTCTTTTCCTCACCGGCCAGATAGACGCCGACCCCGAAGGCAACGTTCGCCACCCCGGCGACCCCGTAGCCCAGACTCGGGCCGTCTTCGACTCCCTTGTCAGCATGCTGAATAACGAAGGCTGGTCCCTTGATGACGTAATCCGCGTCGAAGCCACCTACACTATGGAAGTCGACATGGCAGAGCATCACCCCGCCATCTTCCAGATATGGGCTGACTGCTTCAAGGACGTAGAAGTTAAACCTGCCGCAGGCCAGCTGAGAAGAATCGCCGCCCTAGCCCGCCCCGGCTTCTTTGTGGAATTCGAATTCCTCTGCGCTCGCTAAATCCACTACCACTGCGAGGCCGTTCATCCTAAACCCAAACCTGCCCCGAGTCCCTCGAGGGGTATGGGGGGGCGGCCTGCGCCCAGATCGGTGTAGGCTCGCGTCTGGGTGGACAGCAAAAGCGTCTTCAAACGCACCGAGTCACGAGGACAGCCTCGATTGCCGGCAGCTTAAGGGTCGCATTTACGCCCCTTCCCCCTTGGGTTAGAATTTATCCGCTCAAGCTCATGAATATTCTCCCATTTGCCACTCCCCAGAGACCATGCTCCGCATAGCCCTCCCAAGCAACGCCGACTGGCAGGACCCGACCCTTGATTTCCTTGATTCCTGTGGCCTTGCTGTTCAGAGGGTCACCTCCCGACGCTACACGGGCCGCATGCCCGCCGTCCCGGACGCCGTAGTCCTTTTCCAGCGCGCCGCAGATATCCCGCGCCAGGTAGAAGCCGGCGCCGCCGAGATAGGTATTGCGGGCCTGGACCAGTACCTTGAAGCCCACCCCGATGATGGCGCCGGTATGCTCCTCGTTGAAAGCCTGGGCTTTCGCGGGGCCGATCTCGTGATCGCCGTCCCCGAGTCCTGGGAGGATATTTCCAATGCAGATGACCTCGTTGAACTTTCGGGGAAGTACGTCACCCAGGGCAAACCCCTCCGTGTCGCCACTAAGTACCCCCGACTCACCGGAAAATACCTGCAAGAACGGGGTGTCTCCACGTTCTCCATCATCGAAGCGGGCGGCACCCTGGAAGCCGCTCCAGCCATGGGCTACGCCGACTTTATCGTAGACATCACGTCTAGCGGCAACACCCTGCGGGAGAACCAGCTTAAGACCGTCTCCGGCGGGACGGTCGTAAAATCTCAGGCCTGCTTGTTCGCCAACCGAGACCTCCTCAGCAATGATGAAGAAGCCCTCGCTGGCGTCCGGATAATGCTGGAACTTATTGAAGGACATCTCCGGGCCTCCGAATACTACAGCATTATCGCCAACATCCGTGGAGACTCCCCCGAGCAGATCGCCGGCCACATCCAGGACCACCCCGAGATCGCCGGCATCGAAGGCCCGACCGTCTCCCAGGTATTCAGCAAGGAGGGCCAGACTGGTTGGTACGCCGTTACCATGGTGGTTGGCCGGGATAAGGTCATCACCGCCCTTGACCACCTTCGTGCAATCGGCGGCAACGGCATCATTCTGTTCCCGACCACCTATGTATTCGAGGCCAAGTGCTCGGCATACGACAACCTGCTCGAACAGCTCGGCCGGGCCTCCGTTGAGACTTCCGTATAGCGGTCGGATGCCCAACACCTCGCTTCACATCTCCTTTGCCGATGACGCCGCCCGAGCCCTGGGCCACCCCCTCCTGTCCGACTACTCCGGCAGCTACCTCCTCGGCTCCACCGCGCCCGACGTCCGGAACCTCGCCGGCTGGGACCGCTACAGCACCCACTTCTTCGACCTTGCCAAAGACGAGCCTGGCAGGGGCATCCAGGGCCTCTTCGAGACCTACCCCGAGCTAGCCGACGCCGCAGGCCTCGGCCACGAGACCCGTGCTTTCGTCCTCGGCTATATGTGCCACCTCGTCACCGACGAATACTGGATAGCCCAGGTCTATCGCCCGTACTTCGGCAAAAGAGCCTCTTCCGACCCCATAACCAACGTCCTCGACCGCGTCCTCCAGTTCGACATGGACAAGCGGGAACGCAACGGCATCCGGGACTTGGACGCCGTTCTCGACGCCCTCAAAAGCTCCGATGTCGGTGTTAGCGTATCCTTCATAGATCCCGAACTCCTGGGCCGCTGGAAGGAGGTCATGACCGAGCGCACTTCCATGGACCTCGGCTGGGACCACCTCAGGCGATTCGTCAGGAAGGCCCTACCCCAACACCTTAAGGACGACGAAAACACCATGAACTCCGTCATTGCCAAGGGCCCCGACCTCCTCGAGAAGGCCAGGGCCCAGGCCCCCGACCATGTCATTGCCGCCTATCGGGCCAAGGCTATCGACCAGTTCGTCGTCATTGCCGGGGAGTATCTATCGTGAGGGTGATTACCGACCTCAACGAGGCCCGGGCCTTCCTCCAACGCCTCCACGCCGGCCCGGACTCTCCTCTCAACCCTATGATCGCCGACGGCATAAAGCGCGTTTTCGGCGAGTCCTTATCCCTGTCCGACGCCGTATCCCGCATCCTCGACGACGTCCGCACCAAGGGCGACTCTGCCCTGTTTGACTATGTTTTCCGTATCCACGATCTCTCCCCCGACCGCTTTGAAGTTCCCCAGTCCCAGTTGAACGAAGCCCTGGATGAAATCCCGGTCCACGTCGCCGATTCCCTCAGGTTCGCCGCCCAACGCATTGAGGCCTACCAGACCGAGCTAGCACGCCACGCCATCCGTGATTTCAGGAGCAAGGGACTTGGGCAGCGGGTCACGGCTATCGAACGGGCGGGCCTCTACGTCCCCGGCGGCACTGCCGTTTACCCCTCAACCGTCTTGATGACCGCCATCCCCGCCCGAGTCGCAGGCGTCCGGGAAGTCATCCTGGTGACCCCTCCCCGCCCCGATGGTTCCGTAGCTCCCGTCGTCCTCGCAGCTGCCGCTATCGCTCGTGTGGATAGGGTGTTTGCCGTCGGGGGAGCACAGGCAATCGCCGCCCTCGCCTACGGCACCGAGTCCATCCCCGCCGTCGACAAGATATTCGGACCCGGCAACATATTCGTACAGACCGCCAAGCGGATGGTCTTTGGCACTGTCGGTATCGATACCATCCAGGGCCCGACTGAAGCCGTGACCGTCGCCGACGACCAGGTTTCCCCTTCATGGTGCGCCGCCGATATTCTCGCCCAGGCCGAACACGACCCCGACTCCGTCTCCATCCTGATCACTGACTCTCCGTCCCTCGCCCAGCGCGTCGCATCCGAACTCTCCGACCTCCGAAGTCGCTCCGAGCGACTTGATATCCTCACTAGGTCCATGGACGCCAACGGCGCAATCATCGTGACCGACTCCATAGAGCAGGCCATTGAACTGTCCAACCTATATGCCCCGGAGCACCTCTGCCTCATGGTCCAGGATTCCGAAAGCTACGTGGACCTGGTGAGGAACGCCGGGGCCCTTTTCCTGGGCGACCACTCTCCCCACGTCCTCGGGGATTACGTCGCAGGCCCGAGCCACGCCCTCCCCACCGCCGGTGCAGCCCGCTTTAGCTCCGCGCTCGGCGTCAACGATTTCCTCAAATCGACCTCCATCATCTCCCTCTCGGAGGAGGAGTCGACTCCCCTCTTGCCCCATGGAATCCGGATCGCAAGGCAGGAGGGCTTCGACTCCCACGCCCGCTCCCTGGAGGTCCGTACACCCCAGCCTTCCCTCAGCAGCACCAGGGACTGAAGATGACCAGCGAAAAATCTCGACCGTCAATCCGAGACCTCATGCGCCCCGACCTCCGGCACCTTACGGGTTACACCCCTGTCGTCCCCGTCGAGCGACTCGTCGCCGAGTCCGAGGAGTCGTCGCAGCAGTTGCCGCCGGTCAAGCTCGATGCCAACGAAAACCCCTACGGCCCCTCCCCCCGGGTCCTCAAGGCCATCGCCGAAAGTGAGGCCCTCCACGCCTACCCCGACGCTGAGCAGCGCACCCTTCGCTCCGCCCTCGCCGAGTACGCGGGCCTCGCCCCCGAGAACATTATCGTCGGCAACGGCTCCGACGAAGTCCTCGACATGATCATCCGCCTCCTTCTGGAGCCCGGCGATAAGGTCCTGAGCTGCGTACCCACTTTCGGCATGTACAAGTTCCTCACTGACGTAGCTGGTGGACAGTTGGTCGAGCTTGATCGCACCCCTGACTACGCTATAGACCTCAATGCCATCCGTGCCGCCGCTGACGAGCGCACCAAGCTCATCTTTCTGGCCTCCCCCAACAACCCTACCGGCAACAGCATCCCCCGGGAGCAGGTCATCGCGCTGCTGGAGATGGGCCTCTATGTCGTAATCGACGAGGCTTATTACGAGTTCGCGGGCCACACTGTCGCCGACCTCGTCAACGACTACGAAACTCTCATGGTCGTGCGCACATTTAGCAAGTGGGCGGGCCTCGCCGGGGTCCGCATCGGCTACGCCATCGTCTCCCCCGAGGTCTACGCCTACCTCAACCAGATCAAGCAGCCCTACAACGTCAGCGTTTTCGCCCAGATCGCCGCTCTGGAGTCCCTGGGGGACGTGGACTACCTGATGGGCAACGTAAGGGCCCTGGTGAGCGAAAGAGACCGACTCTTTGACATCCTGCAGGGCCTCGATTACCTCTCACCCGTCCCTTCCGAGGGAAACTACATACTTTGTAACGTGACCCGTGGAGACGGAGAGCAGATTTACCGGCTCCTCAAGCAGCGCAAGATCTTCGTCCGGTATTATGATAGGCCAAACCTGAAGAACTGCTTCCGCATCAGCGTCGGGAGGCCGGAAGAGACCGACCGCCTCGCCGACGCCCTCGCGGAGATAGGCCCGGAGATCAATGGCTGACAGACACGCCCTCCTCGAACGCAAGACCGGAGAGACCGACATCTCCATCGAGGTAGTGATTGACGGCACGGGCCAGTACAACGTTGAGACTGGTGTCCCGATGCTCGACCACATGCTCTCCCAACTTGCTCGACACGGCGCCTTCGACCTCAACGTCCGTGCCAAAAGCACCTCGGATCCCGACGGCCACCACGTCGTGGAGGACGTAGCCATCCTCCTGGGGCAGGCCTTCGGTCAGGCCCTCGGCGACCGCAAGGGCATAGTCAGGATGTCCCACGCCCTCGTCCCATTGGACGAGGCCCTGTCCCTGGTCGCTTTGGATCTCGGGGGTCGGGGCTACGCGGAGGTCGACGTTTCCTTCACCCAGCCCGTCGTGGGCGGCCTCACCGCAGACATGGCCCGGCACTTCCTCGAGACCTTCGCCATCGAGGGACGGTTCAATATCCACGCCAAGTTCATCGCCGGACTCAACGACCACCACAAGATAGAGTCCCTCTTCAAGGCCCTCGCCAAATCGATGGACGCCGCCTCACGCATCGACACCCGCACCGCCTCCCAGGTTCCCAGCACCAAGGGCGTCATCGAGACCTAAGCCCCGGTTCTTCTTTGGGCAGAATCTGCAAACCTCCCTCCCTGGGACGGGGCCGCTCACGCTGAGGCACTCGAAGTATGAGCGTGGGGGTGGCCCACAACCGCCCAAACATCACCTATACCTTAGGCGACTACGATCGCCCGGAGCCGCTCCTTACCCCTCCTCCACCTCGAACGAATAGCTCTCAATCACGGGGTTCGCCAGCAGCTTCTCACACATCTGCTCCACCTTCGCTTCGGCTTCCCCCCGACTCCCCTCATCCACCCGCACCTCCAAATACTTCCCTGCCCTGACCTCCCGCGCCGATGAAAATCCCAGGGAATGAAGAGCCCCCAGGATCGTAAGGCCCTGGGGGTCGTTCACGGTCGGCTTAAGAGTTACGCGGACCTTTGCCAGGTACATCCGGGCGCGTTCGGGACCCTATCTCAAGGTCCCGTCCAGGGTTTCCGGGCCCCGGTCGTAGTGCGCGTCGATGAACGCCTGCATGGTGGCCTCATTGTACTGGAAAACCGGCAGGTAATACTCCCACGCGGCCAGGGTGATGTTGGCGGGAAGTCGGGAGCGGGGCGCCATTACAAACCCTCGCGGATATCCCGGCTGGTTCGTGATGAACTGCCGAAGCTGCTCCACGTCTGCGGGCGGTGCCGACGGCAGGTAGTAGGCGATTATCCCGCCGTGCTCCATGTTGTGAATGAGTATTTCATCCTGTACTGGGCTCGAGTAGGCCCCCCAGTTCGTCGGCGCCTGCCCGGGAACCGAGTAGTGCTGCCCCGACGTTGGCGGGTCCGATGCGTACCCGGAACCCCGCGCACCCCACTCTATGTGCTCAGCGGTGGTGGCCCTGAAATAGAACTCCCCGGGAACGGAGGTAACGGCGCCCGGGTCGACAGGTGTCTCGTCCGTCGTCGTTTCCTCTTCGGGAGTATTAGTCAATGCGGGCGCAATCACCGTGATCACGAAAAACAGCGCCACGCCAGCGATGATAAACCACTGGTATTTCTGCCAGAAGGACTTGCCGGAAGGCGGGCCCACGGGCCCTCTGCGTCTTGCCAATTTAGCCTCTATTCGTACCTGAGTTCACAATCCAGTATCCCATTTTGGCTTTTAGCCTGTCAACCGGCGATAAGCCTGCTCATATCGCTCTGCGGTTCGGTTAACTACCTCGTCGGGGAGGGGTGGCGCAGGCGGCTCTCGGTCCCACCCCGACTCCACCAGCCAGTCCCTCACGTACTGCTTGTCGAAGCTCTGCTGCGACTTCCCCACCTCGAAATCATCCGCATCCCAGAACCTACTCGAGTCCGGTGTAAGCAGCTCGTCAATCAGGTGCAGCTTCCCGTCGATAATCCCGAACTCCATCTTCGTGTCGGCGATGATTATCCCCCGCTCCGCCGCGAACTCCCGGGCATAGCTGTAGACAGCAATGCTGGTGTCCCGGAGCAGGTCCGCCATCTCGTTCCCGACCATGTCCTGCACCTGCTGGTAGGTCATGTTCTCGTCGTGGCCCTCTTCCGCCTTTGTGGTGGGCGTGAACAGCGGCTCGGGGAACACCTGCGACTCCTGCAGCCCGGCGGGCATCGGCAGCGTTCCTGCCGTGCCTTGCCTCTTGTATTCCGACCACGCCGATCCCGTTATGTGCCCCCTCACTATGCACTCGATGTCGATCCTCTCAGCCTTCTTCACCACCATCGCCCTGTCCAGCACCTCCTTCGGCACGTTCATCGCCTCCACCGCCCCGGCCAGGTCCCCCAGCCCCTTTGAGTCCCCAGCCATCGCGATATAGTGGTTCGGCACCAGCTTCTCCGTTAACCCGAACCAGAACGCCGACATCAGCGACAGTATCTTTCCCTTGCCGGGTATTCCGGTCGGGAGTACGACATCAAACGCCGAGATCCGGTCCGTCGCCACCATAAGCAGCTTGTCTTCAACCTCGTACGTGTCCCGCACCTTGCCCCGGTACAGGATGTTGGCCATTCCGGAATCCGTAAGAGCAGTCGTCATCTTTCTCCACCTGTTTCAACCTTATTCAAGCCAAGCCGACTGAACACCTCGTCGACGTGGCGCAGATAGAACCCGTATTCAAATAGTGATTCCAATTCCTCTTTTGAGAGTCGTTCCGTTACTTCTCGGTCCTCGACCAGCAGCTTCCTGAAGTCCTTGCCTTCAGTCCAGGCAGCCAGCGAGTGCTTCTGTACGATCCCGTATGCCTCGTTCCTGTCCAGCCCCGAATCGATGAGCCTCGTCAGCACCCTCTGCGAAAACACCAACCCCCGAGTCGACTCCAGGTTCCTGAGCATGTTCTCGCTGTACACCGCCATACCCTCTATGACCCCGGTGAAAAGGTCCAGGCAGTAGTCCAGCGCAAGGCACGTATCCGGCAATATGATCCGCTCAACTGACGAGTGGCTGATGTCCCGTTCGTTCCAGAGCGTCACGTCCTCCAGCGCCGCCACTACGTTTCCACGCATCACCCTTGCCAGCCCGCATATCCTTTCGCCGATAATCGGGTTCCGCTTGTGCGGCATCGCCGAGGACCCGGTCTGCCCTTTGCCAAACGGCTCCTCCACCTCGAGGATCTCCGTCCGCTGCAGCCCCCGCAGCTCCGTGGCGAACTTCTCCAGCGAAGCCCCGACCAGCGCCAGCGTCATGGCAAATTCCGCGTGGATGTCCCGTTGCACAATCTGGCTCGATATCTGGGCCGGCCTCAATCCCAGTCTTCGACAGACCCTGGCCTCTATCTCCGGCGAGACCAGCGCATAAGTGCCCACCGCCCCTGATATCTTCCCCACCCCCACCGACTCCTTCATCCGCTCCATCCGCTCCCGGTTTCGCCTCATCTCGTCCACCCAGAGCGCCAGCTTCAGCCCGAAGGTGATCGGTTCGGCATGCACGCCGTGCGTCCGCCCGATCATCACCGTGTCCTTGTGTTTCCTCGCCTGCGTTTCCAGCGCCTCAATTAGCCGGTCAACCTCCACCAGCAGCAGGTCCACGGCCTCCACCATCTGCATGCTCAGCGCTGTGTCCCACACGTCCGATGTCGTCAGGCCCAGGTGCAGGTATCGCGCCCCCGCCCCGACGCTCGGGTACATGGCCCTCAGGAACGCCGTCATGTCGTGCTTCGTCTCCTTCATCGCCTCGTCGAATATCGAGAGGTCGTAGGAGGCGCCGCGGATCAGCTCCATCTCTTCGGTTGGTATAGCTCCCTCTTCAGCCCAGGCCTCGCAGACGGCGACTTCTATCTGCAGCCACTTGTCATAACGGGCGTCATCAGCCCACACCCGGGCCATTGCCGGCCTTGAGTACCGAGGGATCATTAACGCTGGCCCGAGTTCAGCCGCGCCCGGTGCGCTTCGTGCGCCTCTGCAATCTCAGGGTGCTTGAGTGCAAGGATCTGCGCAGCGAAGAACGCTGCATTCCTGGCCCCGGCCTTCCCTATGGCCACCGTCGCCACCGGGATTCCAGCCGGCATCTGCACTATTGCCAGGAGGGAGTCCAGTCCGTCAAGGTCGCTTCCCGGCAGCGGCACTCCGATCACTGGCAGGGTTGTCCAACTTGCCATAACGCCCGGCAAATGGGCAGCCATTCCTGCCCCGGCTATCAGCACCTCCAGGCCTCTCTCCCGGGCCGTTATCCCGTACTCCCGGGCCTTCTCCGGTGTCCTGTGCGCCGATAGGAAATTCACCTCATGGGATATCCCCAGCTTGTCCAGGATATCCGTAGTTTCTTTGGCGTAGGGTTCGTCCGATGGGCTACCCATAATTATTCCGACTAAAGGCATCCTAATCTCCTGTTGTTACGGCCTCTCCCACGAGGCCAATGTCCTTACGATATTGCGCCCCCTCAAACCCGACCTTTCCCACGTTCTCATAGACCCGCTCCCGAGCCTCTTCCAAACTCAGCGCCCGACCCCCCACGCTCAGAACGCGGCCGCCGGAGGTCACTAACTTCTCCGACTCAAAATCATAAAATGTTCCTGCATGGAAAACTAGGGCTTCGGACTCCAAAGAATCCAACCCTGAAATCGTCTGCCCCGTCTCATACTTCCCCGGATACCCCCCCGACGCCAGCACCACGCACATCATGGACTCAGGGCTCCATTTCACCTCGACTTCCGACAGCCGATCGCTCACCACCGCATCGATGATTTCCACCAGGTCGGACTCCAACCTGGGAAGGACAACCTGCGCCTCCGGGTCCCCCAACCTGACATTGAACTCCAGCACCCTCGGCCCATCTTCCGTCATCATCAGGCCCGTGTACAGGACGCCTTTGTAAGGACATCCCATCTTCGACATGGTCCGGATTATCGGTAAGGTGATCGTGTCCCGAAGCTCTCGCTCTTGCGTCTCGGTCAGGAACTCCGCCGGGCTGTAGCAGCCCATGCCACCTGTGTTGGGGCCCCTGTCCCCGTCTAGCTGCCTCTTGTAGTCGCACGCCGTCACCGGCCCCGACACCGCCATCCCGTCCGTGAACACGAACAGGCTCACTTCTCGACCCCCCAGGCACTCCTCGATGATCACCCGCTCCCCCGCCTCCCCGAACACCCGACCCACCATGGCTTCCTCAACTGCCTGGTGCGCTTCCTCCAACGTCGATGCCACCGTCACACCCTTCCCCGCCGCCAGCCCGTCGGCCTTCACCACCACCGGAGCCCCGACCTCGTCCAAATAACCGTTCGCCTCCTCCGCCGATGAGAAATCCCTGCCGTTTGCACACGGCACCCCCGCCCGGCTCATCACTTCCCTCGCGAATATCTTGGACGATTCCAGCCGAGCCGCGCCCTTGGTCGGCCCGAAAACCCGCAGCCCCAGCCCCTCGAACCGGTCCACCAGACCCTCGGCCAGCGGCGCCTCCGGCCCGACCACCGTCAAGTCAACCCCATGCTTTTCCACAGCCGTCAAGAGCCTATCAATATCAGTAGCCGCAATATCCAGGTTCACAGCGACCTGCCTCGTGCCACCGTTCCCGGGCGCCACGAACAGCTTGTCGGTACGCGGACTCTGTGCCAGCTTCCAGGCCAGCGCATGCTCCCGACCCCCGTTTCCAACGACCAGGATGTTCACGTGTGTTTCACCCCGGTCGAGTTCTCCCTCGTCCTACTCCCACTCAATGGTCGAAGGCGGCTTGCTGGAAATGTCGTACACCACCCGGTTCACACCCGGGACCTCGTTAACGATGCGATTTGAAATCTGCGCCAGCACGTCGTAGGGCAATCGGGCCCAGTCGGCGGTCATCGCATCCTCGCTGGTCACCGCCCGGATCGCAACCATGTTCCCGTAGGTGCGGAAATCCCCCATCACCCCCACCGTTTGCAGCGGCGTCAGCACCGCAAAGCTTTGCCACAGCTTCCTGTACAGACCGCTGGCCTTGATCTCGTCCATCACAATCCAGTCGGCGCTCCTCAGCATCTCCAGCCTCTCCCGCGTCACCTCCCCGATAATGCGTATCGCCAGCCCGGGCCCCGGAAACGGCTGCCTGTACACCATCTCCTCGGGCATCCCCAGCTCGTCACCCACCTCCCGCACCTCGTCTTTGAACAGCTGTCTGAGCGGTTCCACCAGCGACAGCTTCATCACCTCCGGCAACCCCCCGACGTTGTGATGTGTCTTGATAGTCACTGACGGAGCGTCCTTCGGCGGCAGGCTCTCGATTACGTCCGGGTACAGAGTCCCCTGCGCTAGGTAGTCCACCTCTCCCAGTTCTCCGGCCATATCCTCGAATACCTTGATGAACTCCTCCCCGATGATGTGTCTTTTCTTCTCAGGGTCCGTCACCCCTTCCAGCTTTTCTAGAAACTGGTCCTCGGCATCCACATACATGAGGTTCAGGTTCAAATGTCGCTCAAATACCGTCTTTATCCTCTCCGCTTCCTCCCGCCGCAATAGTCCGTTGTCTACGAAAATACATGTCAGCTGGTCCCCGATAGCCCTGTGCACCAGCGCCGCCGTCACCGCCGAGTCCACACCCCCGGACAGCGCACAGATCACCTTCCCGCCCCTGACCTGTTCCCGGATCCTCTCCGTCGCCTCCACAATGAAGCTCGCCGGGGTCCACGTCCCCTTGCACCCGCAGACTTCGTACAGGAAGTTCTTCAGGATGTCCGTACCGTTGGGCGTGTGGGACACTTCCGGGTGGAACTGGAGCCCGATTATTCCCTGGTCGTTTCCCAGCACCGCCACCGGTGCATTGTCCGTATATGCCAGGCTCGAAAACCCCGGCGGAGGCTCCGAGATCTCGTCCCCGTGACTCATCCACACCGGCATCTCCAGCGGCAGGCCCTTAAATATCGGGTGGTCGGCCACGTTCTGCCTCAGCACGGCGTGCCCGTACTCCCGCTTCAGCCCCGACGACACCCGCCCCCCCAGCTGGTGAGTCAGCGCCTGCATCCCGTAGCAGATGCCCAGCACTGGCGCCTTGCTTTCGTAGATGTACGCTGGCGCCATTGGGGCATCAGCTTCGTACACGCTCGCCGGACCCCCCGAAAGGATGAACCCCTTGGGTTTGAGCCTAGCTACCTGCTCGGGCGGCGCGTCGAAAGGCAGGATTTCGCAGTAGACGTTGCACTCCCGCACCCGTCGCGCTATCAACATGCTGTACTGCGACCCGAAATCCAGGACGACAACCGTCTCTGGCTGGCAGGCGTGCTCAGGCGTCGCGCCGGTGTGGGGGGTCTCCGATTGCCCTACCTTACGGCCCGCGATTTCCAGGTAGGTGGAGACTTCTAGATCATCGGATACCGCTACTCTGCGGCTTGCGTTTGTGGCTCCCTCGTCCGCCAAGGGACCTCCTGGTGATCTCTTTCTCAATGTAGCACTCGTGCTATACTCAGTCAAGGCAAATTCGCCTCAAAAACGCGTAACCGCAGCTGCTCAATGTCAACTTCCGGCGCAACGGACATCGAACAGGCGACAACTATTCTTCATGGCGGCGGCCTCGTCGCCTTTCCCACCGACACCCTCTACGGCCTCGGTGCTCATCCCTTCATAGAATCAGCAGTCCGGCGCCTCTACGACGCCAAGGGCAGACCCGATTCCAAACCCGTCCCCCTTCTCCTCTCCTCCCCCGACGATTTGACCCTGGTCTCCGACCAGACAGATGGACCTGCCCACGCCCTCGCCTCGGCCTTCTGGCCCGGCGCCCTCACACTCGTGGTCAGATGCCGCCCCGACATCCCGAGCCTCGCCAACGGCTGGGGCACGACAGTCGCCGTCCGTGTCCCCGACCACCCAGTCCCCCGAGAACTATGCGCTCGACTCGGCGCCCCCATAACCGGCACCAGCGCCAATCTCGGCGGAGGCCCCAACCCCGTCACTGCCGAGGATGTCATTGATCAACTGGATGGCAAAGTCGACCTGATAATCGACCGGGGCCCGTGCCCCGGTGCCCTTCCTTCCACCATCGTCGACGTCTCCGGCGACTCCCCCGCCATTCTGCGCCAGGGAGCAATCTCCCGCGAGGCCATCGAAGAAGTATGCGGCCTTACCGTAGCCCCCTAACCTTCCAACTATGCCCAAGAAAACGGTTAACGACATAGACGTATCCGGCAAGCGGGTCCTCGTCCGCGTCGACTTCAACGTCCCCCTCGACCCCGACACCGGCGCCATCCTCGACGACAGCCGCATCAGGGCATCCATCCCCACCATCCGCCTCCTCCTGGACCGCGGCGCGAGCCTTGTCCTCTGCTCCCACATGGGTCGACCCAAGGGTAAGATCGACGAATCATTGCGCCTCGCCCCCGTCGCCCGTTGCCTCTCCGAACTTATCCACTTGCCCGTGTCCCTCGCTGACGGCATCGTGGGCAACGGCGTAATGTCACAGGCCGAATCCCTCTCAACTGGTGAAATCCTCTTCCTTGAAAACCTCCGCTTCGACTCCCGGGAAGAATCCAACGAACCCCGGTTCGCCGTCTCCCTCGCCGAACTCGCCGACATTTTCGTCAACGACGCTTTCGGAGCGGCCCACCGGGCCCACGCCTCCACAGAGGGTGTCGCTCACTACCTCCCCTCGGTTGCAGGGTTGCTCCTGGACAAGGAGCTGAAATACCTCGGCTTGGCCTCCGAAAACCCCGCCCGACCCCTCACCGTCCTCTTCGGCGGCGCTAAGATCAGCGACAAGATCGCCGTCGCCCGGAGGCTCATGGAAAAGCTGGACGTTCTTCTGGTTGGCGGCGGAATGTGCGCCACCTTCTTCAAGGCCATGGGACTCGAGATCGGCCGCTCGATTTTCGAAGAGGATTCCTTGGAATTCGTTTCCGGCATCATGGCCCAGGGTGAACAGGGAAGCGTGACCGTGGCCCTTCCCCGCGATGTTGTGGTTGCCAGGGAGTTCGACGCCAACGCTGCGCCCGAGACCGTTCTCGCAACCCAGGTACCCCCCGATTCCCTCATCCTGGACATCGGCCCCGAAACCGTTGCCCTATTCAAAGATTACATAATGCGTGCAAAGACCGTCTTCTGGAATGGGCCTATGGGCGTCTACGAATTCCCCGCCTTCTCCTACGGCACCCGGCAGATGGCCGAGGCCCTCGCAGATTCCGATGCCACAACCGTAGTCGGTGGCGGCTCCACCGCCGACGCCGTAGCCGCCTTCGGACTCGCCGACAAGATGGATCACGTATCCACGGGCGGCGGTGCATCCCTTGAATTCCTCGGCGGCAGCATCCTCCCCGGTGTTGCCGCACTTATGGACGCCTGATTTATGGTTATCGTCAACGGAAGCCAGCAGCTAATCTCCCAGGTCTCCCGTGTCACCGACTCCAGGATCGTATTCTTGGTCATTGACGGCCTCGGCGGACTCCCCCACCCCGAAACCGGAAAAGCCGAGCTTGAAACTGCCAACACCCCCAATCTGGACTACATCGCTTCCCAGGCCATGTGTGGCCTCACCGTACCCGTGGCCCGGGGCATCATCCCCGGCAGTGGCCCCGGCCATCTTTCCCTCTTCGGCTACGACCCCATCACCAACCTCATAAAGCGCGGCGTCCTTGAGGCCGCCGGCATCGGCGTGGAACTCACCCCCGACGACCTTGCCGCACGTGGCAACTTCTGCACCGTCGACGAGGACGGCGTGATCACCGACCGCCGCGCCGGCCGCCTCGCATCCAGCGAGTCCCGTGAACTATGCCGTCTCCTGGACAATATTGAGGTCGAAGGTGCAAAGGTTGAGGTCCACCCCGTCGAGTCTCACCGCTTCGTTATCGTCTTCCGGGGCCCGGGCCTCAGCGAATACCTCGCAGATACCGATGATCAGGTCAACGGCGTTGTTCCTCCTCCCGTCCGCCCCACCCACCCCGACGCCCAACCCACCGCCGATATCGTCAACGCGGCCGTCGACAAGATCAGAGAGACCCTCAAGGACGCCGAAAGCCCCGCAAACATGGTGACCCTCCGCGGTTTTTCCAAGCTTCCGGATATGCCCTCCATGTCAGAGGTCTACAAGCTCAACCCCCTCGGCATCGCCACATACCCCATGTACCGAGGCCTTGCACGGCTCGTTGGCATGAAGGTCATGGCCAAGGGCCCCGGTTTCGCTGACGTAGTCGACGCAATGATCGCCAACTACGGCAACCACGATTTCTTCTTCATCCACTACAAGGGTGCCGACACCGCAGGCGAAGACGGAAACTTTGACGCCAAGGTAAGAGCGCTGGAAGAGGTTGACGCCCCGCTAAAGAAGATCATCAACCTCCACCCCGACGTCTTTTTAGTCGCCGGTGACCACTCCACGCCCGCCACCTGGGCCAACCACAGCTGGCACCCGGTCCCCTTCATGATGTGGGCCCCCTGGTCCCGACCCGACCCCGTCACCGAGTTCACAGAAAACGCCTGCGCCCGGGGCGTCCTCGGTGAATTCCCCGCCACCGACGTCATGCCCCTGGCCCTCGCCCACGCCGGCAAGCTAATCAAATTCGGTGCATAGCCCACGGAGATAGTAGTCCCATGCCCCCCACCCGACTCCCCCTGATAGCCGGCAACTGGAAAATGAACACCACTGTCCAGGAAGCCCGCACCCTCGCCACTACCCTGGCATCCAACCTCAACGGCGTTTCTGACGTTGAAACCCTCCTTTGTCCTCCCTACATCTCCCTCACAACCGTAGGTGAAGCCATCAAGGGCACAACCCTCAAGCTAGGGGCTCAGAACCTCCACCCCGACCCCAGGGGCGCTTTCACCGGCGAAGTCTCCCCTACCATGCTCTCAGGTCTCTGTGACTACGTCATCATTGGCCACTCCGAGCGCCGCACCGTCTTTGGAGAGGACGATGCCTTCGTCAACCGCAAGGTTAACGCCGCACTGGCCCACGGCCTGACTCCAATCATGTGCGTTGGGGAAAGCCTTGACCAACGCGAATCGGGCACTACCGGTGATGTACTCACCCGGCAGGTCACTAAGGGCTTGCACGAAGTGTCGACGGACGCCAATTTTGTCGTTGCCTACGAGCCTATTTGGGCCATCGGGACCGGAAAAGCCGCGTCCGCATCCGACGCTGAGCTGGCCATCTCCTTAATCCGCCGCACAATCTCCGAGAAACTCGGCGAGACGGTTGCCCAGAGCACCCGAATTCTCTACGGCGGCAGCGTCAAGTCCTCCAACATCACCGACTTCATCTCTTCCTCCGAGATCGACGGAGCCCTCGTCGGAGGCGCCAGCCTTAACGCGGAAGATTTCACCGGCATAGTCACCGCCACTTCCCGCTCAGGCTGACCTTGACGGGGCTTGTCGCCATAGTCGGGCCAACGGCCACGGGCAAGAGCGCCCTCGCCCTTGCTCTCGCCGAGTCCCTTGCCGCCGAAATAGTCAACGCGGATAGCCGACAAGTCTACCGCTTCATGGACATCGGCACCGCTAAACCCCCTCCCGAGGACCTCGCGCGTGTCCCCCACCACCTCTACGACCTCATAGAGCCCGACGAACAGTTCAACCTCGCCCTCTACCTGGAGAGCGCCAACGCCGTCGTTGAAGACATCCAGTCCCGGAACAAGCTTCCCGTTCTCGTTGGCGGCAGCGGCCTCTACGTCTGGGGCCTCCTGGAAGGCATGTCCATCCCCCACGTCCCCCCCAACCCCGACCTCCGCGCCCGCCTCGAAAATGAAGCCGCGACGCTCGGAAACCGTGCTCTCCATGACCGCCTTAACGCCGTGGACCCCGACGCCGCAGCCACCATAGATGCCCGCAACGTCCGCCGCGTCATCCGAGCCCTGGAAGTCTTCGAAATCTCCGGCATCCCCTTCTCCAAACAGGTGAGTAAGAAAGGCCTTGACTATCCCACTCTCATCATCGGCCTCACCGCCCCCCGGGACCTCCTCCACCAACGCTCCGATGTCCGTGTCGACACCATGATCGAAGCCGGCTTCGTGGATGAGGTCAGCGACCTGCTCATGCGCGGCTACGGCCTCGACTTGCCTTCAATGTCGGGAGTGGGTTATAAACAGCTCGGTTCGTATCTGGGCGGCGACTTCACCCTCGAAGAGGCAACCGAGAAAACAAAGACCGAGACCCATCGCCTCATCCGCCACCAAGCCGCCTGGTTCAAGGCCGGTGATCCCAGGATCAACTGGTATGATATAAGCGAAAGCTACGTCGATCAGGCAACCAAACTGGTGACCGGGTTCGTATCGGAGACACAAGAGTAAGCCATGACCATAAACTTCACTAAGATGCACGGCATCGGCAACGACTACATCCTCATCGACGCCCGAGAAGTCGAAAAGGACTGGTCCCGACTGGCCGTTGATATCTGCGACCGGCACTTCGGCGTCGGCGGCGACGGCATCCTCCTCATCCGTGACTCGGACGTCGCCGATTGCCGTATGCAAATCTACAACCCTGACGGCTCGGAGGCCGAGGCCTGCGGAAACGGTATCCGTATGTTCTCCAAGTACGTAGTCGAGCAAGGCGTGGTTTCAGCCCCTCAGGATCGGCTCGTAGTCCAGACCTTGGGTGCAGTGGGCGAGATAGAGCTGTTCCGAAATAACGGCAGTGTCTCCTCGGTCCGTGCCTCCATGGGCCCCGCCCGCCTCCGGCCCTCCGAAGTCCCCGTGGCCCTTGATGACAGCCCGGATGTCGTCAAGGATTACCCTGTCGAACTGGGTGACCGCACCGTGTCCGTCACTTGCGTTTCCATGGGCAACCCCCACGCCGTCCACTTCACCGACACCCCCGTCGATGAGTTCCCCCTCCACGATGTCGGGCCTCGAATGGAACACCACCCCTTCTTCCCCGCCCGGGTCAATTTCGAAATAGTTAACATAACCGAAAAGGGCCAGGTAAAGGCCCGGGTCTGGGAGCGTGGTGTCGGCGAGACCCTTGCCTGCGGCACCGGCGCATGTGCCATCGGCGTCGCCTCTCGGCTCCACGGCCACGCCGATAATCGTACCAATGTCACGCTTCCCGGCGGTACTCTCGTCATCGACTGGGAAGGAGAGGGCAACGTTTACCTTTCCGGCCCCGCCGAATACGTCTTCACCGGCGCCTGGGAAGAGCCCAACTACAACTGATTCCAAAGGAGACAGTATTGAGAATCGCCAAGCGCCTCGACGCCATACCCCCCTACCTCTTCGTCGCCATAAACCAGAAGATCGCCCAGAAAAAGGCTGAAGGCCACGACGTCATAAGCTTCGCCATCGGTGACCCCGACCTCCCCACCCCTCCCCATCTGCTTGAACGCTTGCATAAAGAAAGCCAGGTCCCGGCCAACCACCGCTACCCCGAGTCCGACGGTCTCCCGGAGTTCCGTAAGGGCGTCGCCGACTGGTACAAGTCCCGGTTCGACGTCGACCTCGACCCCAATTCAGAGGTTATCTCCCTCATCGGGTCCAAGGAAGGTATTGCCCACGTCGCCTTCTGCCTCATTGACCCCGGCGACATCGCCCTCGTCCCAGACCCCGCATACCCCGTCTACTCCATGGGCACCCTCTTTGCAGGCGGAGAGAGCTATCCCGTGCCCCTCATGGAGGAGAACGGCTACCTCCCCGAACTCGAAGACATCCCCTCCCACATCATGGACAGGGCAAAGGTCCTCTGGATCAACTACCCCAACAACCCTACCGGCGCAGTAGCCGGCGTTGACTTCTACTCCCGGGTCGTCGAGTTCGCCAAGAAGCACGACATCGCAGTCTGCAACGATGCCCCCTACAGTGAAATCGGCTTCGATGGCTACCGGCCCCACAGCTTCCTCGAAGCGCCCGGGGCCAAGGACGTGGGCATCGAGTTCCACTCCTTCTCCAAGACCTACAACATGACCGGCTGGCGGGTCGCCATGGCCGTCGGCAACGCCGAGCTGATCAATGCCCTTAACACCGTCAAATCGAACATGGACTCCGGCCTGCCCCAGGCCATCCAGTACATGGCCCTCGAGGCCCTTGAAGGCCCCCAGGACTGCGTCGAGGAGAACGTGGCCATATACCAGCGCCGCCGCGACAAGCTCGTCGCCGGTCTTGCCAAGCTCGGCCTCCGGGTCCAGGTCCCCCAGGCCAGCTTCTACATCTGGGCCCGGGTCCCCGAGGGCTACACCTCCGCCGAGTACTGCTCCAAACTCATCGACGAGGTTGCCGTCGTCGTCACCCCCGGCTCGGGCTACGGGCAGCAGGGCGAGGGCTACATCCGCCTCTCCTTCTCCCTCCCCGACGACCGCATAGACGAAGCCCTCGCCCGCATCGAGTCCCTCGCCTCTTGATCTCAGGGTCTCACGAACCTACCTGCCCGCGGGAAAACCCTGTGGCAGTTAGTTCACTGGACTATAGACGATGACTCCTCAAGGCACATATGGATACGTACAGGCCCGCAAGAGGGCACTGCGGCGTCTAATAGAAGAAGTCGAAACCAGGCATGAGCAGTGGGCCCGCACCTGCATGGGTGTATTTATCTCCCAGGAAGAGCTTGACAAGGCCCGGGCCCGTGATCAGATGGTATTCAAGGAACACAGAATCCACCAGCGTATGTTCGCTCGCCACATGCGCCAACTCGACCGACTAGAAAAGAAGCTGGTTCTTTCCGGTTTCCGTGAATCCCTTACCCCAATGCAGGGGAGGCACCCATAGGCCGCACCATATCCATATCCACCCACCCCACCCCCGAGAAAGCCCTCCTCATCGGATCAGCCGTCAAGGGCGCCGACAGCCTGTGGCGTCTCCAGGACTCCCTTGACGAACTTGCCCAACTCTCCAAAAGCGCCGGCGCAGAGGTGGTGGGAATCGTTTCCCAACAGCTCCCCCGTCCCGTCCAGACCTACCTTGGCAAGGGTAAGATCGAAGAGGTCAAGGCCCTCAAGGGTGACCTTCACTACCGCACCGTCATCGTCGATGACGAGCTTTCACCCTCCCAGCAGCGCGCCCTCGAAGACAAGCTCAAAGTTAAGGTAATCGACCGCACCGCCCTCATCCTCGATGTCTTCGCCGACCGCGCCCGGACCCGGGAAGGACGGCTTCAGGTCGAGCTCGCCCAGCACGAATACCTCCTCCCGAGGCTCGCAGGTCAGTGGAAACACCTGGAGAGGCTCGGCGGTGGCATCGGCACCCGGGGCCCGGGTGAGTCCCAGCTCGAGACCGACCGCCGCCTCGTCCGCGCAAAGATCCATCGACTGAAGCAGGAAATCGAAGACGTCCGTACCCACCGAAACCTCTACCGGGAGGACAGGCGCAGGCGCGGCCTGCCCGTCGTGGCCCTCGTCGGCTATACCAACTCCGGCAAGAGCACCCTCCTTAACACCTTGACCGGCGCCGGAGTCCTCGTTGCAGACAAGCTCTTCGCCACCCTGGACCCCGTCACCCGACGCTGGCACATCGACCCCATCGGCCCCGTCCTCCTCACCGACACCGTGGGCTTCATCCAGAAGCTCCCCGCAATCCTTGTCGCCGCCTTCCGGGCCACCCTGGAAGAGCTAACCGACGCCGATCTCCTCCTCCACGTAGTAGACGTCGTCCACCCCAACGCCCCCGAACACGTCGAAGAAGTACACCGTATCCTCGACGAGCTTGGACTATCAAAGAAACCCTCCATCGTAGTCCTTAACAAGATGGATCTCCTCCCGTCCAACGGCCATGGCCCCACCAACGGGACCCCGGGTCCCGACTGGCTCGACATGCCCGAGGACATGGTCGCCATCTCCGCCCTCCGCAGTACCGGCCTCCCCGACCTCAAAAGGCTAATAGTCCAAAAGCTGGCAAAAGCCACCGTAGCAGCCTAGCCTCCAAGGGGGTTCAGCACATGGGCTGGCCCGACCACTACCGTTCCCGCACCGTATCCCTCGAACAAGCCATCTCCCACGTCAAGTCCGGAGACAGGGTCGTCATCACCCTCGGCGAAGAACCCCGACTCCTCTCATCCGCCCTCCAGGCCCGCGCCGGCGATATCGAGGACGTCACAATCCTCTGCGCAGGCCCCGCCAACGAGCTCGGCTGGTTCGACCCCGGCATCGCCACTTCTTTCAACGTCCAGGTCCAGAACTCCTACCGCTACACCTACCGACCTTTCTTGGACGACGGCCGCGCCGACTACATGCCCGCCCTCTTCACCCTCATGTTCAAGAACGTCCGGGAGCGAGGTCTGGAAGACCACCGCCCCGACGTCTTCTTCACCGTCGTCTCCCCTCCCGACCAGAACGGCTTCTGCAGCTTCGGCCACAGCCTCTGGAACAAGCGCTCCTACGCCTCCGCCGCCCGACTCGTCATCGCAGAGGTCGACCCCCGCACCTTCCGCACCTGCGGCACAAACTCCATCCACGTCTCTGATATCGACTACTTCGTCCACAACCCGGACACCTCCCCAGTCCTCTACCACTCCGTCCCGCCCCCCGACGACGTTGTCCACGAAATCGCCCGACACGCCAACACCCTCCTCCGCAACGGCGACACCATCCAGATCGGCTGGGGCCGCGTCGGCATGTCCCTCCCCCGCGCCGGCCTCTTCGAAAACAAGTCCGACCTGGGCATCCATAGCGAGGTGATGTGCCCTGGGATTCTGCCCCTCATAGATGAAGGCGTCATCAACGGTAGCCGGAAGACCCTCAACAGGGGCATCGCTGTCACCTCGGCCCTCGCCGGCGCGGGTGAGGAGATGGACCTCGCCGCTGACAATCCCAGGGTAGAGGTCCGGGATGTCGACTACACCAACGACCTCCGCGTAATCGCCTCCCACGACAACATGGTCGCCTTCAACGGCGCTGCCTCCGTCGACCTCACCGGCCAGATCAACGTCGAGTCCGCGGAAGGCCCCCGACCCATCAACGGCCCCGGCGGCCAGCAGGAGTTCGTTATCGGGGCCCTCGCTTCCAGGAGAGGCCGCTCCATCACAGTCCTCCGCTCCACCACCCCCGACGGCCAATCAAGAATCCTGCATCATTTCGACGCTGGGGCCTCCGTCACCATCCCCCGCACTCTCGCCGACTACGTAGTCACCGAGTACGGTGTCGCCGCCCTCCTCGGTAAGACCAACACCCAGCGCGCCCAGGCCCTTATCAACATCGCCCACCCCGACCACCGACCAGAGCTCATCAATTCCCTCAAAAAACGCTCCTACTCGACTGGATGAATGTCTTCGAATAGACTAGCCGGGAGGACTGGATTCGTGGGAGCAATGCAGAACAAAGTCGCCCTCGTCACCGGAGCAGGCGACGGCCTTGGCCGCGCCTCCGCCCGGGCCTTCGCCCGTGAAGGCGCCAGGGTCGTCGTCTCCGACATCGACGAGGTCGGCGGCTCACAAACCGTCGCCCTGATACGTGAGTCCGGCGGCGAAGCTACCTTTGTCCCCTGCGACGTCACCAGCGTCGAGCAGGTCGACGCCCTCGTCCGGAAAACCATTGACCTCTACGGCCGCCTCGACTGCGCCCACAACAACGCCGGCGGTGGTGGCGGCATGGGCCGACCGATGACCCACCAGTACCGCGTCGAGGACTGGCTCCACGTCGTCGAGATCAACCTCAACAGCATCTGGTACTGCATGAGGCGAGAGATCCCCATAATGCTCGAGCAGGGCGCCGGCGCCATAGTCAACACTTCGTCCATCTACGGCATCGCCGGGGCCGTCGGGACCGCCGCCTACGTTGCTGCCAAGCACGGCGTGGTCGGGCTGACCAGGGCCGCCGCCCTCGAATACGCCGACCAGGGCATCCGCGTCAACGCCATCTGCCCCGCCCACGTCCCCACCACCTCCGTCCGAAAGCTCATGGACGAAGACCCGGGCCTCGAGCCCTGGGTAACCGGTCTTTCCCCCTCAGGCCGCATGGGCCGACCCGAAGAGATCGGCGAGACCGTAGTCTGGCTCTGCTCCGACGCCGCATCCTTCGTCACCGGCCACGCCATGCCCGTTGACGGCGGCTGGACCGCCCAGTAACCCCGTCTCGGCCCTTCCTGTAGGGGCGACCGGCGGGTCGCCCGCCTCGTGTGGGGTCACTCAGGCAAAATTCCCCTAAACCCCACCCACGTACAACCCCCGACTCTCCTCCGTCAACACCTCGCACCCTTCCTCCGTAATCGCAATCGTCTCGCTCATCCCCACCCCGAACTTTCGCGGCACTCTGAACATGATCGGCAAATGGAACGTCATGCCCGGCTCCAACACCGTATCGTTCCCTTCTGCTATGAACGCCGCACCGTCGGCCCATGTCGGAGGGAACCCGACCCCGACGCTGTACCCACATATCCCCATGAACCACATCTCGTCCTCCATCCCCGCGTAGCCCTGATGGGCCGCCAGCGCCACGTCATGGGACGTCCGACCGGCCTTGGCATTCTCTATCACCAGGTGCAGCGTCTTCTCCACCGCGTCCGCAATCCTTCGCACTTCATCCGAAGGCTCTCCCAACACCCCAGTCCTCATGATCGGGGCGTTATACCTGTGATAGCACCCGCTGTACTCCAGGAAAGCCACGTCACCCGGATTCAACGGCAGCCTGCGAAACGTTGTGTGGTGCCAGCTCGCCCGGGCCCCGGTCGTCACAATCGGGTCAGTTGACATAAATTCACTCCCTGCCCCGATTATCGTCGAATACCCCACCTGCGCCAGCTCGTTGTCGGTGACCCCCGGTCTAATCGCCTCCAGAGACGCGTTCGCCCCTGCAACCGACATCCTCCCCGCCTCCCGCATGTATTCCAGTTCCTTCGCCGCCTTGATCTTCTTAACCCTGGTCACCAGGTCTGATGCATCCACTATCGACGCATTGGGTAAAATCCTCCCCAGCTCTGACACCAGTTCGGGTACCGGGCCTCCACGGTCCATCTCAATGCCTATCCGCTTGCTCCCCAACCCCCGAGTTTCGAGCATCGCCGCCACCTTGGACGCCACCAGGCCTCCCTCGTCCCAGGCAAAGCTCACCACGTCCTCCACCCATCCCGACAGCACCGCTGCCGGGATCTCACACGATGCCGTCACCACACCCGCATCCCCCTCCGACGGGAGCACCAGCGCTGTCAGGTTGGAGACCGAGAACGTGTAGTACCCCGAAAGATAGTGCAGGTTCGCCGGCGACATCACGATCAACGCATCCAGCCCGTCCGCCGCCATCTCGGCCCTTACCTTGTTCACCCGAGCGTCGTATTCCTCTTGCGTGAATGGAAGCTCCTTCTCTATCGGGCCGCTCCGAAGCTGCCGCAGGTATTCCACTTGGTCCATTTCGTCTCTCCTCTCAAGCTGACGAACGGCGGGCGTTATGGGACTGACCAATTCTACAATAGCACCAAACTCCGACACCCCACCATTACCCTTATAATCTGTCCCGATGAACAACTGTCATCCCGATGCCCCGCGAGGAATCTGGTGCTGGGACCCACACCCGGATTTCCCGTCACCTCCTTAGAAAAGACATCCTGAGTGCTCGACCCCACCCTCATAGATAACCTCCTCTCCGGCGACAAACGCGCCCTGGCCCGCTCCATCACCCTCGTCGAAAGATCAGGCCCCGACTCCCAAACCCTCCTCCGGCACATCAGCCCACATGTCGGCCGCTCCTACACAATCGGCATAACCGGGCCCCCCGGCGCAGGCAAGAGCACCTTGGTAGATAGGATCGCCTCCCACCTGAGGTCGCAAGAGGGCTGGAACGGCTCATCCGTTGCTCCCAAGGTCGGCATCCTCGCCGCCGACCCCACCAGCCCCTTCACCGGAGGGGCCATCCTCGCCGACCGCGTCCGTATGCAGAGACACTACAAGGACCCGGGCGTCTACATCCGTAGCATGGCCACCAGGGGCAGCCAGGGCGGCCTGCCCAGGTGCACCCGTGACGCCGTGAAGCTCCTCGACGTCTACGGCACGGATGTGACCATCGTAGAGACCGTGGGCGTAGGCCAGGCCGAGCTAGACATCATGGGCCTCGCCGACACCGTTATCGTTGCCGTTGTCCCCGAAGGCGGCGATGCCATGCAGGCCATGAAAGCCGGCCTCATGGAGATCGCCGACATCTTCGTCGTCAACAAGGCCGACCGCCCGGGCGCCGATGCCGTCGTTCGCGACATCACCGCTGTCATCAGCTGGGACACCCGACCCAGGGAGTGGGTCCCCAGGGTCCTGTCTACAAAGGCCGTGGAAGGTGTAGGCATCGCCGATCTCGTCGACGCTATAGTCGAGCATAAAGGTGCATCGGAGCAGTCGGGTCTCCTCGCCCAGCGCCGCAGCGAACGACGCAAGCGTGAACTCTTCGAAGCCATCCGCAACCACGTCGACCGGGAAGCCCAACACCTCCTTTCCTCCGACCCAACCCTCTCCAACCTCGTCGACCAGGTCGAATCCGGCGCCCTCGACCCTCACACCGCCGCCCAACAAGTCCTCCAGACCCTCCTCCGCCCCGAGACCTTCTGACAATCGCCTCTAATCCCTCACTCCAGCCCCGGAGCCGGAATCCATCCCTCGCGTTCCCAGTACTGAACTAGAGGCAGACGCACTGTGCTGAAGCACAGTGCGTCTGCCTCTGTTCTTCTCTCCCCCTCTTCCTTAAAGGCCCTAAGGGAGAGGAGGATCAAGGGGGTGAGGGTTCCCCGTGGGGTCAGGAGGCGTTCCCTCCCCCTCCCATCCCGATGTCCCGCGAGGGATCTAAGGCGCTGGCCCACCTCTTACTACCATCTCCACACCCCGCAACTCCCTCCCCTGGGTCGCATTTCCCGCTTCCCCGAAATTCCCTTCCCCCTACCCCCAAACACCCGCCAACGGCACTTCGCACTATATCTGTTATGTCAGTTACACACCAAAGAAGGCATATGCACTAGACATAATAATTCATATAACCTTGGTAAAGTAACACCTTGATCAGCATTAAGTTCTGCCGTTTCGCAACTACCCTGGCGGCCTCCAAATTCCCTTAATCCAGCTATGAAATTGCGCCGACCGCCAAACGTTTCACCGCCCCAACAACCCGACCCCGGCCCCCCGTCTTATGTCCCTCAACCCTGAAATCCGCCATCCTTATGTCCAGCCAAAGACCTTATGTCCATTCCGACTGCAATTGCCAACCCAAACCTCAGCCCCCTCCCTCCCCCGATTTCCGGATTTTGTAGTACATCTTCGGCTCGGTCCCCTCAATGATGTTTTTGATACGCAGGGCATGTTTTATGAAGATAATCGCCGCCAGGATTCCCGCTGGAATCGCCGTCTGTGGATAGACGAATAACCCTACCAGCGCCGCAGCTGCCGTCCCCATTATCTGCCCCCCGACCATCAGCCTCGTCAGCGCCACCGTTATCAGGAACACCGCTATCCACACGCCCACCAGCGCCGGCTCTATGTGCAGCAGCACCGGGACCCCCGTTGCCAGCCCCTTGCCGCCCTTGAGCTTCAGAAAGACCGAGTAGTTGTGCCCGACAATCGACGCTATCCCTCCCACCGTCATCACCAAATTCGGCACGTATCCGAATCCCGTCGCCACACCCCATCCCAACAATAACGCCAGCGCACCCTTGCTCATGTCCCCAAAGAGGACCAGGAGAGTCAACTTCTTCGAGTTCGTCGCCCGCAGAGTGTTCATCGTCCCGACATTCCCTGTGCCCAGCGTCATCACGTCCTTCCCTGTAAATCGTTTGACAACGAGGACAGCCGTCGGGACCGACCCGATTACAAACCCGCCGAGCGCAACAAGTATCAATGCCAGGATTGGTGTGTCTTCCATAGAAAGCTCCCCTTGGTGCAGTACGGACCGGCAGAAGGGCTCGCGCGGCATTCTATCATGGGGGAAAGGGCTCGGCCCCTGTATATTGTGGCGCGCCCCTGTCCGTTGCTATAACATGCCCCCAACCCAGCCCCCGAGACCCTCCACCTAAAGACATGCCCTACAAGCGCCGGACAACGCTCTTAATCGGCATCCTGGCCATTATTGGCTTCTCCCTCTTCGTGTCCTGTGGGACGGCGGGACCCGAAGCCCCGACTCCCACCCCGCCCCCCGCCCCGGACCCGGTCGTCATCCTTGCCGATGCCGCCGACCGCTTCGAAGCCCTCGATTTCTTCAAGTTCACCATGACCCACGAAAACGGCGGCACCCCCATTGCTTTCGGCCTCGTAATGGAGGATGTCACCGGTGACGTGGCTGCCCCAGACCGACTCCAGGCCGAAATAGGCGCCTTCGCTGGCAACCTCTTCTTCGATGTCACCCTCGTCGCCATAGGCGACCGTACTTTCCTCACCAACCCCTTCACCAAGGAATTCGAGGAGATCGAAGGCGGAGTCATTAGCTCTGCCTTGCTTGACCCCACGACCGGCATCAGCGGCATCATCCGCGACGCTGTAGACCCTGTCCTCGAGGGCGAAGCCGAGGTTGATGGCACGGCCACCTATCACATCACCTCGGTCATCGACTCCGCCCAGCTCACTTCCATCGCCCCCTCCGCAGAACCCGGCCTCCCCATTGACGTCGGAATCTGGATCGGCAGGGACGACTCCCTCGTCTACAGGATCCACATGGTCGGCCCCATGTCCTCAGACGAGGCCCCCGACATCACCCGCACCATCCTCCCCTCCGACTTCGATATCCCCGTCGATATCTCCATGCCCGACCTTGCCCCCGACTCTTGACCGAAAGGCCATGATTCGCGCCCGGAGCCCCTACATTCCCATCCTCGCCGCCTGTTTCGGCGTCTTCATCGCCGCCGACGATCAGGTCGTCGTTGTCACCATTCTCCCCAGCATCATGGGCGATTTCCGGCTGGGCGTCGACGATCTAAGCCAGGTCTCCTGGATCATCACCGGCTACCTCCTCGGCTACACCTGCGGTATGCCCCTTATCGGCAAGCTCTCCGACGTTTACGGCCACCGACAGGTCTATGTTTCGGCCATGGTCCTGTTCGCAGTAGGCTCAGTCCTCTGCGCCATAGCCAACGACCTGTGGCCTCTGGTCGGCTACCGCATCCTCCAGGCCGTTGGAGGAGGAGCCGTCATCCCCGTCACCATCGCCATGATCGGACACCTCTTCCCCCCCGGCCGCCGAGCCCCGGCCCTCGGCCTCCTCGGTGCCTCCGCAGAGTTTGGCGGCGTCATTGGCCCCATGTGGGGCGCCCTCATCGACCGTTTCCTCGACTGGCGCTGGGTCTTCTGGATCAACGTGCCCCTCGTGGCCCTTTCCATACTGCTCCTCCTGCTCCTGGTCCCCGGCGGCACCGGCCGCAAGACCCCCGTCGACTACCTTGGCGGCTTCTGGCTCATGCTCGCCCTCGTCATCCTCACCCTCTCCATTTCCCGTTGGTCCGACTCCCCACCCCTCGCCGCCCTCGGTATCGCCCTCTCCCTGGCCCTCGGCGCTGGCTTTGTCATCAGGGAAAGGCGCATCCCCCACCCCCTCATCGACCCCCGTCTCTTCCGCCGAGCCACCTTCTCCGGGGCAAACCTCACCCATTTCCTTATCGGAATCGGCCTTATCATTGCCATGGTCAACGTTCCTCTCATAACCAACACCGTCATGGGCGAAGACTCCCTCGAAGGTGGTCTCAGGCTGGTACGTTTCACTGCAGCCGTGCCTGTCGGCGGAATCCTTGGAGGGCTGGCCGTGTCCCGACTCGGCTACCGGCTCCCGACCGCCCTCGGCCTCATCCTCGCCGCCGTCTCTTTCTTCCTCATGCAGGGCTGGGACACCACCCTCGCCGACCCCGACCTCACCATCCATCTCGTCATCGGGGGCTTCGGGTTCGGCCTCGTCATCGCACCTATCGCCGCCGCCGCCGTCGACTCCGCCCCCACCGAGCACCGGGGATCGGCCTCGGGTCTTCTCACCGTAATGCGGTTGATGGGTATGACCGTGGGCCTTGCCGCTATCGCCGCCTGGGGCACCGACCGCTTCGACTTCCTCGTCCGTGGCATCGACCTCTCCTTCACCGACCCCGACTACGTCTCCCACGTCTCCCAGGCCGGCCTCAGCGTCTTCCGCGGCTTCTTCATCGTCGCCCTCATCGTCTCCCTCGTCGCCCTCCTCCCGACCTTCTTTATGAAACGACCCGGCGGTGATGTAAAATTAAGGGGTAGCGGGCCCGGCGAAACCGCCCCGCCCCTCCCGAACTCCTGAAAGGTCTGCGAATTGCCCGACGAAACCGCTGGCGCGCCCAACCCTGCCGCCACTAACTCCGAAGACGCTCTCCCCTATCCGGACGAGGTCCTCTTCGCGCCGCCTCAACGTGCGGTCCTGCCCCGACCCATTTACCGTCACAGGTGGATAAAGGGCCTCTATGTGCGCGGTGTGTGGCTTTCCCGCCAATGGTCAATCGGCCGATTCGTGGTTGGACTCTTTTGCGTGTTCGCCTTCGGACTGATCGGGGTCGCCGTCGCCGATGCCTTCTTCTGCCCCGGGGGCACCGCCGCGAGGTTCTGGCAGGGTTGCATGTGGGAAACAATCGGCTTTGGCGCCGGAGGCGGGTTGCTGGGCCTGGCCTTCTTCGTGCTCGCCTTGCGCACCTTTGATCGCCGCCTTTCCCCGGCGCCCGACCCAGCTACCGACACCGCTACTTCACAAGACACACCAAGCCAGCCGCTGGAGGACCAATGAAATTTCCTAGAGACGCCTACCTTCTACCCATTAGCCTCATAGGCGCAGGAATCGGCTACGAAGCCGCCCGACGCTTTGCCGGCATCGCGGGCCAGCACCTTGCCAGCACCGCAAGCGCCGCCGCAGTCGGCTCCCGCCCCACCTTCTGGGGCTTCGCCCTCCCCATCCAGCCCCGCATCGCTATCGTGGAGCTTTTCGGGGCCATACAGGGTGGTGCCAAGGTTGGGGAATACGTGCATCTCATCGACGGGCTAAAGGAAGACAAGCGCGTCCGTGCCGTTATCTTGGAAATCGACTCCCCCGGCGGTTCCGCACCCGCCTCCGAATACCTCTACGGCGCCATTACCCGGCTCGCAGCCCGGAAGCCCGTCATCGCCTTCGTAAGGGGCATCGGCGCTTCCGGGGCCTACATGGCTGCCTGTGGCGCAACTAAGATCGTCGCCCTTCCCAGTTCCATCATCGGCTCCATCGGCGTCATCTCCATCGGCCCCGTGGCCAAGGACCTCCTCAAGCGCATCGGCATAGACGTCACCGTCTCCAAGAGCGGCGAATACAAGGACATGGGCGCCTTCTACCGTGACCCGACCAAGGAAGAGATGCAGAAGCGCGACGAGCTCATCACCCAGTTCTTCGACATATTCGTCGACATTGTCGCCGGCTCCCGCCGCATGACGCCCGACAAGGTCAAGGAATACGCCACCGGCGAGATTTTCACCGGCAAGAAAGCAGTCGAGTACGGCCTTATCGATGAGGTCGGCGACATGGACAGGGCCATCGCCCTCGCCTCCGAGCTTGGACAGGTCCCTCCCAAGATCTCCTACGCCCGACCCCGCCGCCCCCTCTTCCAGAGACTATTCTCTCGCGTCGGCTCCTCCTTCGCAGAAGAAGTCGCAGAATCCCTCGAAACCCGCGTCGGCGGCATCCAATACCGCTAACTGCCCAGACTCTCCTGTCATTCCGATGCCCCGCGAGGAATCTCAAGCGCATTGGCCAAAACAAGCTCCTGACAGCAATACACGTCAGTTGTATGCCCTTGTACCGGGGATGGGCAGCATCCGATCATCCTGAAGCCTCCCGAAGAGCCTGCCCCGAGTCCCTCGAGGGGGTCGAGCGGATTCTGGGAGGGGTTCCCCAGGCCGGCAAGTTACGCTAAGATCTCTGGACGGGAGAGGAATGGGGTGAAGGTAGTCCCCTGAACGGTGGGTATGCTGACTACCCCCCACCCCCATACAACCCCGTATCCGGGAAGAACGCCCGCCACCCGAACCAGAAACTCGTCCGCCCCCCGACCCTCGCCAGGGTCTCGTTGCCATCCACGGCCTCCAGCCGGGAGTCCGTCACCCGCCACTCAATCCCATCCGCGTCGGTTAGAGTTGTCATGCCGTTCTCTGTCACAAGCCCCACGAACTCCACATCGCCGCGCTCGAACACCTCCACTGCCTTGGTCCCGGGATTGCCCAACAGGACAATGTTAGTACCCCCGACCTCATCGTTGATCAGGACCTCTTCCCCCACTGCGTCCACAGGGTAGGCCTTCGCCTCCCCCCCGATCTCCACCCCGTACACCACGTCCTTCACCTGCAGACGCTCGTCGTACACGTTCACCGGGAACCAGAGCTCAGGGCTGCTGAAATAGTCCACGTAAGCCGACCCCGGCAGCCCTTCAGACCAATAGTTGCGCGGGAATCCGGTGTCTATGTCCATGGCAAGCGTGTCGGGGTGCGCTGCCAGCCAGTCTCCCCACGTCGTAAGGGTCACGGGTCGAACATTCAGCTCCAGCCCCGACCCCGCCAGCGGTCCCGTCACGGGAATCCCCGTGAACTGGTTCCAGAGACCGCCCGTCGTCAGGTCGTACATCAGCTTGTTGCTGAAATACAGCAGCCCCGAACTCCGGAATACGTAGGTCTCGTCTTCCACCTGCGTGTCGTACAGGATCCCCGACCCGCAGAGCGTGCAGTAAGCCAGTGCCACCGGCACTCCCCCCACCACGTCGTTTGCCATCTCGTGCCAGTTCATGATCCTCAGCGGATACGCCCGCGAGTCCCCGTTTATCGAAACCCCGAACACCCTGTCGTCGCTCCTCAGGTACACCGCCTCCTCCGCCGGCACCATCGTCGGGTTGACCAACGAGGGTATCGACCTCGCCGACCCATCGTCTTGGAACACCCCACCCCACACCATGAACCTCAAGTCCAGGTCGATGTCTGCCGGGTCCATCAGCCCTTCGCTTCCGTCTATGGTGAAGTAATTCCTGAACCTGGGGTCGATCTGGCTCAGCAGGTCAACCTTCCACCCGAAGTAGCCCTCCGGCAGCCTCAGGTCGGGTTGCTGGGCCACCCACTCGACCCACGCCTTGCCGTCGTATTCAATCCCCTGCCCGGAAAGCTGCTGCATCACCGGAAGCACCTGGTTGGCGTTGAACAGCAGCTCGTCCCTCGTAAGAGGCACCTGTAAGATATCGCTCAGCCCGACCACGAAACTCGAGTCCCCCGACTCTCCAATCTCCCGGATGGCCGCCACCGCCTCCGCGTTGCCCGGCTCTCCAATTCTGTTCCTGGTAATCCTGTAAAGCAGCTCAACCTTGCTGTCCCCTTCACCCTCGGTCTCTGCCGCCGCTTCGGTTTCATCCACTGCGGGTGCTGGAGTTGAAATTTCGGACGTTGCTGTCGGCTCGGTCGATTCAGGGCTCGATACCGACACTGGTGTAAGCTCCCCCACCGCGGTCGGTTCCGCTTCGTCCCCTCCCCCGCACCCAACCAGCAATACAGCCAGGCACATTAAGGAAATCACCGAGACCACTAAGAACTTTGTGGTTTTTTGGAAGCGTCGAAGCGGGCTGAAAGTCAAATCGGTCACCGCCAAATCGAAGATTAGTCTTACATCTAGTCTAACACCCCCAACCTGGACCCTCCCCCACCTCTCTCTGCACTGTCATTCCGAACGGCAGTGAGGAATCTGGGGAGGGGAGGTGCAGGTCTCCCAACCCACCTCCCTCCTCTCCGTCATTCCGGCCCCCGATCAGAAGGTCGAGTGCGCGCACCCCACATCCCCCCATCCCGACACCATCCCTTCCACCACCCATGACCCTAACTGTCATTCCGATGCCCCGCGAGGAATCTGGGGCTACGCCTTCTCCCTCCTCCAGTACCAAACTAGAGGGATGCACCTGCGCCTTGGCGCAGGTGCATCCCTCTGTTCTTCTCTCCCCCTCTCCCTTAAAGGCCCTGAGGGAGAGGGGGACCAAGGGGGTGAGGGTTCCCCTGTGGGGCTTAGGGGAATCTCCCCAAACCGCGCCAAACCCCCTTGACTCGAACTCTCTAATTGTACATACTTACTAAACATTTATTCCAAAGGAAGTGACAACCCCATGCCCTCAGGAGGAAAGCGCCCCGGAGCCGGCGCACCCAAAGGAAACCGAAACCGCCTGAGACACGGCCTTGCATCCAAGCGCGTACAGGAATCCCTCCTTCCATCCCTCGCCCCCTATCCCTTCCTCCACCAATGGTTCCTCAACGTCCAGCGCAAGACCCGCCGCAGTAAAAAAGCCCAGCCCGGCTACATCATCGATACCCTCATCTTCATCTCCGAACTCCCCGCTGACCACCCCCGCCGGCGCTCCGCCCTCTACGATCTCAACGAAAAGTTAGAGCGCACCCTCAGCCTTTAAGCCCACCATTATGTCAATCTTAACCTCAGTCACACTCAACCAAAAAATCGCCCTCATGAATTTTTTCCCCCTTCAGGCGTCGTTCAATCAAAACAGCTACGAATTCAATCAACGTTCAATCAAGTTCAATCAAGTTCAATCACCCTTCAATCAAGAACAATCAATGTTCAATCAAGTTCAAACACCCTTCAATCAAGCAACTATATGTCAAATCGGATGTTGCCCCATGCCCTCCCCACCGATTGGCGTACCCCTCCCCCGTGCTTTAACATATCCCTGTCGGAACCTTGCATTACGGACCCTGAATCCAACTTGGACACTCACCCCGAATCCCCATCCGCGTTCCCCCGACGCCTTCGCCTCATGGGCGTCGTGTCCGGCAAGTGTCTGGTCTGGCTCGTGAGCGGTTTCTTCCTCGGGGCTTTGGGCGGAGTAATCGCCGGGGCCGCTCTGGGAGCCTTCCTCGGCCTCATCATCGGCGGCTCCGTGGAGGTGCCCCGTTCGGCCGCCGCCGTTGGCGCCATCGGCCTGGTTACCGGCGCCCTTACGGGAATTCTCATCGTCCCGCTCCGCCTCCTTAATGTCGAGATCCGATACCTCGTCGCTGGCACAGCCACGCTCACCGGAGCAGTCGTCGGAGCCTTCCTCGGCGGCTTCGAAGGCGCCGGCATATTCGCCGCTGTCGGCGCCATAACCGGCATCCTCTTCATCCTCGCCCTCCGATTCGTCCCCGGCTTTCGCCTCCGCCCCTCCCCCACCCCCGAACAACAATAATTTGCTTATGTCTAGTACGATAGTCTTCAGACAAACCCGAAAGGCGGTAGTGCCATGACAGCCCCACTCATCGACGTAGACGGCCATATCCTCGAACCCGCAGACCTCTGGACCGAAAACATCGCCCCCGACTACCGCTCTCGCGCCCTCCGCATCGATATCGACGACGAGGGCCTCGAGTACTGGAGTTTCGACGGCGTGATGACCAGCACCTACTCCAAGGGCCGCAGCGCCAACGTCGCCGCCATAGGAACGACCCAGGCCTGGCGTAAGGAGCACGTCTTCGAAAAGCGCGACTTCACCTGGGAGCAGTCCCTCGCCCGTGTCCCGGGCGCCTGGGACCCCGACGAGCGCGTCAAGATGATATCCGCCGAGGGCATCGACATCAGCATCCTCTACCCCACCGTCGGCCTCGCCTTCGCCCGCCTCCAGGACCCCGCCCTTTCCAACGCCTACTGCACCGTCTACAACGACTGGATCGTCGACTTCTGCTCCGCCCACCCCGACCGCCTCGTCCCCGCCCTCACCCTCCCCTGGCACGACGTTGAGCTAAGCGTCTCCGAGATGAAGCGTTTCGCAACTCTGGAAAGAAAGGCCATCCAGGGCCCCTCCGGCCCGCCCAAAGACATCTCCTGGGGCTCCTCCCACTGGGACCCCCTCTGGGCCGAGCACCAGGACCAGGACGTCCCCGTGACCCTCCACGTCGGTTCCGCAGGCACTTCGGCATCCTCCATCCTCCACCCCGAGGTCAAGCACCCCTCCTGGTGGACCTTCACCGTGGAGTCCACCGAGCTCATGCACAGCTTCTGTAGCTTCTTCCAGGGCACGGTCTTCGACCGGTTCCCCAACCTCAAGATAATCCTGCTGGAGTCCGGCTGCCTCTGGATGGCCTACTTCCTTGAGAGAATGGACGAGGTCTACGAGCTTATCGGTTTCACCACCTCCCTGAAGATGAAGCCCAGCGAATACTTCAGCGAACGCGGCTGGATATCCATGGAACCCGACGACGAGCTCGGCGCCCCGACCGCCAACCTCATCGGCGCCGACCGCCTCGTCTGGGCCTTCGACTACCCCCACAGCGATTCCTGCGAGGCCCCCGTCACCCGCCTGAAGGAGAGCCTCGAAACCCTCTCCCCCGACGACCAGGACAAGGTTATGGGCCTAAACGCCCGGGGGATCTACGGTCTTTAGTCCCGGCTCCCTAGTCCGCGTACGGTCACTATCAGCCCCGCAACTGCTATCGCCGCCGCGAAGGAGCAGGCTATCAGCATTGCTAGGCGCAGGTCTCCGGTGGCGTCCTGGATGACTCCCGTCATCGCCGGCCCTATGGCCCCTCCCGCCAGCAGGCACGTCTCAATGAAGCCAATGCCCACCGCTATGTCCCGCGCCCCGAAACCCTGGATCCTGTACGGCAAAGTCCATACGAAGGGCACCAGCGAGAACCCCACCCCGTGCAGCAGCGCGAACATGATTAGAAGCGGTATGCTCCCCGTCCACGCCATCCCCACTGACCCCACGGTCACCACCGTCCCCAGTACCGCTATCGTCGGGCCCATCACGTCCCTTCGCGCCCACTTGGCCACCAGGTAACCCACAACCACACTCCCGACTCCCTCCAGCATCGCCGCCATCGCAAACATCTGCCCCGACGTCTTGATCGAGATGCCGTACTCCTCGAGCAGCAAGGTCGGCCAGAATGTGATCAGGGAGCTCCACATCAGGTTTAGCCCCAGCATCCCCAGTCCGACAATCCAGAGCACCGGCTGCCCGAGTACCTTCCCCAGGTCCAGCCTCTCCTTGGCACCCTGCGCCGCCGAGGCCACAGTCCTCTCCCTGCGACCGTGCACCGCCCACAGTAGCGTGTACGCGAATATGGGCAGGCTGCAGCACAGGATTACCAGCCGCCAGTTGTCGTCCAGCCATTCCAGTACGAAGGGCACCAGCACAAGGGCCGCCAGTGCCGCAACCCCGTAAGTCCCGTTGAAAATACCGTTGGCGAAGATGATCTCCCGGCGCGGGAACCACTGGTTTATCAGCAGCGTCCTGGCCGGGTGCATCGCCGCCGCCGCTTGCCCGAACAGCCACCGGCTTACCAGCAGCACCACGAATATCGGCGCCCACGCCTGCCCGAGACCGAACAGGCTCATCCCCACCAGCGCTCCCAGCAGCACCACCCTGCCCCTGTACCGGGACAGCACGATGCTCAACGGCAACGCCAGCACCAGGTTCCCGAACAGCGCCGACGACCCCAGCAGACCCTGCGCCGTCGGCGACAGCCCGAGATCCTCGGAGATCGATGGCAGCAAGACCCCCAGCGAAAGCACGAACAGCACCACCGTCCCGTTGGCCAGCCCCAAATAGGACAACACCACCCACCGAAACCCGATTCTCTCCTCGGTGTCGCTGCTCAGGGCTTGGGATTCTACTGCCATCTAGCGTCTCGCCCCACTTCAGAATTCAGAAATCGCACGGGGGCGCAGAGGATTGTAAATGAAGAGTCAGGCTATGTCCTACGGGTGCCGGGCATTCCACTCACCCGGAGTGGAATCGAAGCCCGTCCTAAGGCTCTCGAAGGAGGTCTAATGGGTGGCATGGGCGGGGAGCGTCTTAGGGACTCACCCCGCACACCACCACCTGGTACTCGTCCCCCGATTCAAATGCCTTTCCCTCGAAGTCCCCATACTTCTCCACCACCTCGAACCCGTTGTACTTCAACAACGCATCCAGCTCCCGCGGGAAGTACATCCGGTTGCTTACGTGCTCCCTCGGCTCCCCCGACACCCCTGGTATCGAGTAATGCAGCGTCAGGTGCAGCACCTGCGTCGCCTGGTCGTACCGGCTGCTGAATTCCACCCGCACGGTCCCGTCACCGTCAGGGTGATCGTACTCCAGGAACGGCGACCTCTCGTCTTCATGTCGGCTAAGTATTTCCAGCGAAGGGTTGTATACCTCCATGATGAACCGCCCCCTGACATCCAGGTGCGCCCTCACCGCCGCAAGGCACCTCTCCACGTCCTCGACGAACAGTAGCCGCGACATGCTCTGCGATGGACAGATGATCAGCGGATAGGTCGTCCCCAACGAAAAGTCCCGCATGTCCGACTGCACCCACCGGACATTCAGCCCCTCCGCCCGGGAATTCTCCCGCGCCTGCTCCAGCATCGACTCCGCCAGGTCCAGCCCCGTGACGTCGAACCCTTCCTTCGCTAGCGGAATTGCTATCCTGCCCGTCCCGCAGGCCAGCTCCAGTACCGGCCCACCGTAGTTTCTTGCCTGCCCAACCCAGAAATCGATGTCTTCCGTATAGCTGCTGTAGGCCAGGTCATAATGCCGGCCGTCCAGGTAAGTCCGCTGAATATCCGCCGAAGTCATAGTTTGTTCCTACCCCGCCACCCCAACGTCCTCCACCTCCGCAAAGAACTCCGCGTGCGAGCGCTTGTCCAGCGGCCTGTCTGGTCCGATGTAGAAGGCGTGCATGTGCCCGAACGGGTCCATCTTCAACTTCGGCACCGCCCGAGCCCTCAGCTCCCGTGACTCCGGGTCCATCAGCAGGTGGCTAGTCCAGTTTTCGTAAGTGTGGTTGATCTCATAAAAGGCATCGTGCCCCGACGCATAGGCATGCCCCGCCGACTCCCAGTCCTCGTTCGACACCAGCGCATCCCGCAATATCCTCGAGTCCCGCAGGCTCGTCGAAAGCCCCTGCCCCCACGTCGGGTCCCCGGTCGCCGCCGCATCGCCTATCAATGCCACGCCGTCCATGTACGGGTAGTCGACCCACGTATGTGCTCCTTCGAACGTCGCCAGAGGCCCCGCAGGCCTCGCCCCCGAGAACACTTCCTCCAGCGCCCCCGTCCTCAGGAACCCTTCTATGAACTTCTCCTCGTCCTTACCGCCGCTCAGCCTGTATCCTGCGTCCCATCTGTGGCAGTAATACGCCCGCACCCGACCCTTCCCCTGCGGAAACAGGATTGCCGCTATCCCCGCGTTAGGATTGGCCCAATGGTGCGCCGCATCGTCAGCCACCCCCATGTCGTCGAAAAGCAACCCTGCAACCATGTTCGAATCCGGGTCCCGACTCACCCGGAACCCTCCAAGCACTCGCGTCTGAGAACCCCTCCCATCCGCTCCTACGAGCATCCGGCACCTGAACTCCTCCGCCACCGTTCCCTCCGTTCGCAACACGATTTGCCCTCCCACTCGCTCCAGCCCCTTCACCCGCGTCCCTCGCACCACCGTCACTCCCGACTCAGTAGCCGCCTCCATAAGGCTCCTTTGCATCGTCGGGTGAAAGAAAGTCACCGCCGAAACCCCTGCCCCCGTGTCGTTCACCAGGTCGCCGTGGAACAACCGCTTGGGGCCGCCGTACATGTCCATCCAGAACACCTGGTGTCCCCCCGCCCCGAGAATCTCATCGTAGACCCCCAGCCTCCCCGCCTCCACAACGCCCCATGGGAAGATGAACTCTCCCCTGACCCTGTCCCGGAACTCGGTCGTTGCCTCCACCAGCAGAACCCCGTACCCCGCTCGCGCCATCGACACCGCAAGGCTCGCCCCCGCGATCCCCGCTCCTGCGATAACTAGGTCGTAATCGTTGCCCTTATGTACAGTAGCCATTCCTGAAGTCCTGTTTTCTCAAGTCTTCGTCTCGTAGCGAAGGGTCGCCGTAACCCCCACCTCCCGCCGCGTAGCAGAGGATCGTGTCGCCGGGTTTCACCGGCACGCCCGTCTCCTTTGAATGTAAAACGCGTTCGCTCCCGTTGGAGAGGATGCTGTATCGATGGGCCCATCCCGGATTCCCCCCGAGCAGCCCGAACGGCGCATTCACTATCCCGTCTCCCGCCGTGTTAAGCCGGGCCCCGGGCGACCCCTCGTACACTAATTCCACCACGCTCCCGAGTCCTCCCCTCCACCGCCCATCCCCGCCCGAGTCAGGCAGCAGTTCGTAGCGCGGTATGAAAAACGGGAAACGCTCCTCCGTCACCTCAACGCTTGGACTCCGGATTCCTCCCGCCACGTTGATCTCCCCCACGTTCGACCACCCGTCAAATCCGCTTGACGCCCCTCCTCCGCCCCTCCCGAGGAAGAAGTGCCAGATAAACCGCCGGCCATTGCTCGGATCTTCGCCCGTGATCGCATACCTCAGCCGTCGCGAGAAGCCCGCCGTCACCGCATCAGGTACCGCTTGCACCATCGCCCTGAACACCGCCTCCACGATCTCCTCGCCGCAGTGGTTGGTGCTCATCGTCACAGGCGCAGGCGGGTTGGGATTCACGATAAGACCCTTGGGCGCTACCACCGTGATCGGCCTCATCGACCCCTCGTTCCTCGCCACGTCGAAGGGTGCCATGTACATCAGAGACACGTGCGCCAGCGACCGCGTATTTGCATACGCGCTGTTGATAAATCCCGTGACCTGCTTGCTGGATTCGCTCAGGTCGATGGTCATCCTGTCCCCGTCTATCGTCACCGTGGCCCGGATCGGCACCATCTCCGCCCCGAATCCGTCGTCATCGATCAGTGATTCCCCTTTGTACACCCCGTCGGGCCACGAGGAGATCATCTCCCTTACCTGTACTTCCGTCCCGTGCAGTATCTCGTCAACCGCCGCTTTGAGCCCCTCCGCCCCATACCGGTCCAGCATGTTCGTGATGCGTCGGGCCGCTATCCTCACCGATCCGAACTGCGCCTGGAAGTCCCCGAGAAAGTTCTCCGGGTGTCTCACATTCGCCGACAGCATTTGTAGTACGTCGTCCCGGGGCACGCCCCTCTCTATCAGCTTGAGCGGCGGAATCCTGATCCCCTCTTGGTAAATCTCACTCGCCGAGGGGTTGTACCCCCCATGAGTAGCCCCGCCCACGTCGCTATGGTGGGCCCGGTTAACCGCGAAGAACTGCAGCATGCCCTCGTAGAAGATCGGCAGGATCACCGTGATGTCCGGGATATGACTCCCCCCGAAATACGGGTCGTTAAGCGCGAACATGTCCCCTTCGTATATCCGCTCCCCGAAATACTCCTTCACCGCCTTCCCTGCCAGCGGTAACGCGCTTATATGCACCGGGATCCCTTCACCCTGGGCCACCAGCTGGCAGTCCGCATCAATGATCGCCGTCGAAAAGTCCCGACTCGAATTCAAGATCTGAGACATCGACGTCCGGATCATTACCTCCGCCATCTCCAGCGCTATCGTATTCAACCGACTCTCCACCACCGCCACCGTGATCGGGTCCGGCCTGCCCCCCTGCCCCTTCTCCTCCGTTTCCTCCTCTATCGCCACCTGCATCCGCATCCCGCCATACCCGTCTGCCGACGCCCGGTCCCCGGCCTGCACCAATATAGTTGTGAAGTCAGACTCCACGATCGCCGGCCCTTCCATCTCCCACTCTGCCGGCAGCTTCTCCATGTCGTAGACCGGGACCTCTGCCCACTCGCCCAGGTACACCCTTCGCTCACCCTTCAGCGCATCCTCCACCTTCCCCCCGGCTTCCGGCTTGGGCAGCTCCACAGAGGGCAAGGGCCCAAACACCGACGCCCGTAGCGTCACAAGCCTTATCTCCTGGTCCGACTGCTGGTACGAATAAAGTTCCTGGTACCGCCGGTGTAGATTCGCCGACCACTGCTCCAGCACCGCCGAGTCCTCCTGAGACAGGTCGGGCACCGGCACGTTTACCTCGAAGATCTGGTCCAGGTACCTCATGTCCGCCGACACCGACACCCGGATCTGCTCGTCCTCCAAACCCTGCTCCCGCAACCTCACTCGGCCTCTCTCTTCCATCTCCCCCGCTAACCGCCTAACCTCCCCCAGGTCAATGCTGTCGAGACTCACCGGATGCGACAGCGAGAAGTCGTACCGCAGGTCCGTTGACAGCATCCCGTACGCCGAAAGGACCGGCGCCGTCGAGGGCACATACACGCTTTCAATGTGCAGCTGTCTTGCTATCTCGCTCACGTGTAGCCCCGCCGACCCCCCAAACGCCACCAGAGAGAAGTCCCGTGGGTCGACTCCCCGCCTTGCCGCCAGCAAGCGTATCCCCTCCGCCATGTTCGTAGACACCACCTGATGTACCCCGAAAGCCGCCTCCACCGTCGACAGCCCCAGCGCGCTGAGGTCCTTGCTGATGGCCTCCTCCGCCTTACGCCTGTCTAACGCCTCTCGGCCTCCCAGGAAATTCGTCTCCGATAGGAACCCGAGCACCAGGTTGGAGTCGGCCACCGTCGGCTTGTCTCCGCCCTTACCGTAGCATGCCGGGCCCGGTTCAGCGCCCGCACTCTCCGGCCCTACCCTTAGTAATCCTCCCGGATCGACCCGCGCTATGCTCCCGCCCCCCGCCCCCAGCGTGTGGATGTCTATCATCGGCACCGCAATCTTCCACCCGCCCTCGAACTGCTCCGTGGTGACGTGAGGAACACCGTCCTCTATCAGTGAGATGTCGGTGCTCGTGCCACCCATGTCGAACCCGATCAGGTTGCTCTCCCCCACCAGCTCTCCGAAGCTCTGCGCCCCCGCCACCCCGCCCGCCGGCCCCGACAGGATCGCCTTCACCGCCTGGTTCTTCGAATCGTTGATAGGCGTCACGCCGCCGTTTGACTGCATTATCAGGATGTCGTTGTCATTGCTGAACGCCGCCAGCCGCTCCTTCAGCCGCGTCAGGTACCTGCCAAACACCGGCCCGACATACGAGTTCACCACCGTCGTGCTCAGCCGGTCGAACTCTTTGATCTGCGGCAGAATCTCGTGCGAGAGCGACGTGTACATCCCCGGGGCCAGGCGCTCGATAATCTCCCCCACCCGACGCTCGTGCTCCGGATTCAAGTACGAAAACAGGAAGCACACCGCCAGCGATTCAACCCCCTCCGCAAGCATCTCCTTAACCGTCGCCGCCACCGCATCTTCGTCCAAATCCTGCTTTATCGAACCGTCCGCACGGGTGCGCTCCGGCACCCCGATTCGCAGATACCGGGGCACCAGGGCTTCCATCTGTTTCATCCGAAGGTTGTAACGGTCCTCCTTCATGCCCTCTCGCATTTCCAACAGGTCCCGGAACCCTCCCGTAGTCACCAGCCCTACTCCCGCCCCCTTCCGCTCCACCAGCGTGTTCGTTGCCACCGTCGTTCCGTGGATGACCATGGACGTGTCCGACAGCAGCTCTGTCATCCCCAGCCCGTAGTCCTCCGCCACGTCCCGAAGCCCGTTCAACACCCCCTCAGATGGGTCCTGGGGCGTCGAAGGTGTCTTGTATAGTCGGGGCCCTTCCCCCGACCTCGTGACCACCAGGTCCGTAAAAGTGCCCCCTACGTCTATCCCGATTTTGAAAATGCTCATACCTTGTCCGGCGTGCTGGATTTCGGGGTATTATTACCCGACCCGCCCCATTCTTCAATCGACGAGCACTACCTTGACCCCCGAACAGGCCACAACGCAACAGCCCGGCAAGCAAGCCGCTTGGCGCAAGCTCGTCGACTACATCCTCGGCTACCAGGCAACGTGGGTCGCCGACATTGGCCTCAAGTCCGGCCTTTTTGCAGGAATCTCCCAAGGTGACGGACAGGGTATCAGCGACGAGGTGCTGGCTAAACGCCTCGATTACGAACCCCGCTACATCGCCATCTGGTGCCGCGCCGCCTACGCCTACGAAATGCTAGATTGGGACGAGACCTCAGGCTACCGCCTCGCCCCTCACATGCAGTCCGTCCTCCTTGACCCGACCGATCCCCTCTTCCTGGGCGGACGAATCCAGTTCAACGCCGCTCTCCATCAGGACCTGCATGCTTTCCCGAAATACCTGCCCACCGGCGGCACCTGGCCGAGAAGCGAGCACGACCCCTGGCTCCTCGAAGCCCTTAAAAACATGACCAAGCCGGACTACGCCGTCATCACCGACTCGGTCCTCCCCCAGGTCCTATCCAATGATGTCATTATGTCGAGCTTGGACATCCTGGATATAGGCGCTGGCGCCGGATACGGCGTCGTCCACTACGCCAGGCGTTTCCCCAACGCCCGGGTCCTCGGCATCGAGTACGACGCGCCCAGCACAGCCCTCGCCCTCCAGGCCATTGACGACTCCGGACTCGGTGAACGCGCCCGGGTAATGGAAGCCGACGCCAACGCCATGGACTACGACTCTGCCTTCGACCTCCTCACCATGAACGTCACCCTCCACGAAGTCGGCGGCCCCGACTCCTACGAAAACGTCCTCAATCGAGCGCACAAGGCCCTGCGCCCCGGCGGCGCTATCATAGTCTCTGAGCTTCCCTACCCCGACTCCCCTGTCGACTACCGCGGCAACCCCGCCTACCAGATGATGGCCGGCGTCCAGCTCCACGAGGCCCTTGTCGGCTGCGGCATGATCACCCAGGGCCAGCTTCGCCGCCTGATGACCAACGCCGGATTCGCCGACGTCAAAGAACCCGACCACCCCCTCCCCACCCGATATATACTCACCGGAAGAAAGAGATAGGAGGCCGTCATGGATTTCGGAGTCGTATTCCCCCAGACCGAGATAGGCTCGGAGCCCGGGCCCGCCAAAGAGCTCATACAGGCCAGCGAAGAGATGGGCTTCGAGGGCCTCGTCGTTTATGACCACGTCCTGGGCGCCAACACCGACTTCTACAAGAACAGAGGTGTCGACTTTTTCTATGACATCGACGACAACTTCCACGAGATCATGGTCCTCCTCGGCTACGCCGCCGCCATCACTGAGCGCATCAAGCTCATCACCGGCATCGTCATCCTCCCCCAACGTCAGACAACCCTTATTGCCAAACAGGCTGCCGAGGTCGACAACCTCAGCAACGGCCGCCTGGTGCTCGGCATCGCCGTCGGTTGGAACCCCGTGGAGTTCGAGGCCCTCGGCGAGGACTTCCACAACCGGGGCAAGCGTATAGAAGAGCAGATCGACGTCATGCGCGCCCTTTGGACCAAAAAAGTCGTCAACTACCAGGGCCGCTGGCACACCATCCGACAGGCTGGTATGAAGCCATTCCCCGTCCAGCAGCCCATACCCCTCTGGATTGGCGGTGACGCCTACCCTGTCCTCCAGAGAACGGGCCGCCTCGGCGACGGCTGGTTCCCGACCACCGATCACCCTGGCAACGCAAAGAAGAAGCTGGAGGTTATCCGGAACGCTGCCCTGGAGGCGGGTCGGGACCCGAACGACATCGAGATCGCCGTTCAGATTAATCTCGACGACATGCCCATGAATCAAATCGCAGACTACGTCACTGCCTGGCACGAAATCGGTGGAAACAAGTTCTACCTCGACACCATGAACTGCGGCCTCGACACCGTTCCCAACCATCTCGATGCCTTCCGCGAATACAAGGAGATTACAGATAAGCTCTCATAGGAGCTACATTATTTAGGCAGTATCCCCGAATTGGGTGCAAACTGCCGTTCCCAACCGAAAAAGAGAACCACCATTCATGCGCTTTGATGTCACCCTCTACACCCATGTAGGCGAGACCTACCCTTGGGAGAAGCTCGTCGACGAAGCCGAGACCCAGGTCAAGTTCGCCGACCAGGCCGGTTTCACCACCTTCTGGCTCGCCGAGCACCACTTCGCCTGGGACGGCTGGTATAATTCCGCCCCCAATCCCATCCTTTTGGGCACCCGCCTCTCCCGCTTTAGTGACCGCCTCAGGTTCGGCCAATGCGGCGTCGTCCTCCCCGACTGGCACCCGCTTCGCGTCGCCGAGGACGTTGCCCTCATGGATCAGTTCACCAAGGGCCGCGTCGACTTCGGCATCGCCCGCGGCATCGACACCCGCGCCTCCATTCAGTTCAACCTGGACGCCGACAGGCGCAACCAGGAGTCCAACTACGCCCTCTTCTCCGAGTCCCTGGACATCATCATCGGTGCCTGGACCCAGGAAGCCTTCCGGCACGAAGGCAGGTTCTACAAGTTCCCGGTCCCCGGCTGGGTCGAGTCCAACCCCATGGTCTACGACCCCGACTACCACGCCCCCGGCGGCGAGTTGAAAGCCATGGGCGTTTTCCCCAAGCCCTTCCAGAAACCCCACCCCCCCATCTGGCAGATGGCCGACTCCCTCGGCTCTCACAAGTTCGCAGGTAGCCGTGGCCTTGGCGTCTTCTGTCAGTCCATATCCATCGGCAAGATTAAGGAAGCATGGGCCGCTCACCGGGAAGCCATGTCCCGGGCCCAACACCGCGATGTCGCCTTCGGAGAAAAACTCTGTGTCGTAAGACCCACATACGTCGCCGAAACCTACGAACAGGCTATTGAAGACGTCAGCTGGGGCTCGAAGCAGCTTGGCAGGTGGTACTCCCACAACCCCGTCAAAGCCTACTCCGCCATGGCCACCGAGGACGAACTTGACCCCGGAGATTTCAACCTCCCGTGGTTCAACTTCCAGCGCAAGCACGGCCTTGTCTGCATCGGCACACCCGACTCCGTCGCCGAAGACATCCACCGCCTGCGTGAAACCGTCAACTGCGACCACCTGACCCTCTTCCTCAACTTCCCCGGCCTTACCTTCGAAAAGACCATGAAGAGCCTCACCCTCTTCGCCGAAAAGGTCATGCCTCGCTTCACGTAGGGTCTCGTCATTCCTGCGGAGCCAGGAATCCGGAGGGATGGTGCTCGCCTAACTGCTTCCTACATGCACCCCTAGAGTGTCCATGGTATATAATCGCTCCGGCGGCCCCCTCCTTTGTTCTCGCATCGGACACCTGACCCGGGAGACAACGAATGCGCTTCGACTCCACTCCCTACTACCACGTAGGCGAAGACTACGAATGGGAAACCCTCGTCGACGAAATGCGCGAAGAAGTCCGTCTCATGGACCAGGGTGGATTCACTGGCATTTGGCTCGCCGAGCACCACTTCCACTGGGACGGCTGGTATCGCGCCTCCCCAAACCCCATCCTCCTCGGCACCGACCTCATAGGTGAAAGCGACCGCCTCCGTGTCGGCCAATGTGGCACCATCCTCCCCGACTGGAACCCCATCCGCGTCGCCGAGGACATCGCCCTCCTCGACCAGCTCACTAGGGGCCGCGTCGACTTTGGCGTCGCCCGCGGCATTAACAACCGCGCCACTATCCAGTTCCGAGAGGAAGCCGACCGCCGTAACGAGGAACACCGTGCCCTTTTCAGCGAGACCCTGGAAGTCATCCTCGGCGCATGGCGCAACGAGGCCCTCACCTATGAAGGCGAGTACTTCACCTACCCCGCTCCCGGCTGGAAGGAGACCAACCCCCTGGGCCTCGACTCCCGCTTCCACAACGATGACGGCGAGCTCAAGGCCCTTGGTATCACCCCCAGGCCTTTCCAGCGGCCCCACCCCCCCGTCTTCAACATGGTGGAATCCGCCGGCTCCCATGTCTACTCCGCAAAGATGGGCATCGGGGCCATGTGCTTCTCAATCTCCCACGGCCGCATCAAGGACGCTTGGCGGGCATACAACAACGCCGCTTCGGAGGCTGCGGGCCGAGACCTCCCCTACGGCCAGAACTTGGCCGTCATGCGTCCCACCTACATCGCCGACACCCATGAGCAGGCCGTCGCCGATGCCCGCGAAGGCACTAACCTCCTCGCCTCTTGGATTACCACCGACCCGGACAAAATCCGCAAGATTATGGTCAGTGAAGAAGAGCTTGAAGAAGGTGACCTTGACCTCGACTGGTTCGACTTCCAGCTAAAACACGACCTCATCCTCGTCGGCTCCCCCGAAACGGTCTCCGAGCAGATCGAACGCTTGGAGTCCGAGACCGGTTGCCCCCACCTCGCCTTCTTCCTCAACATCCCCCTCCTCTCCTTCCAGCAGGTGATGCACTCCCTGGAACTGGCCTCAGAAAAAATAATCCCACGTTTCAACTAGACCATGCGCTTCGATAGCACGCCGTACTATCACGTAGGCGAGGACTACTCCTGGCACACCCTCGTCAAGGAGATGCGCGAGGAAGTCCGACTCATGGACCAGGGTGGCTTCACCGGCCTCTGGCTCGCCGAGCACCATTTCGCCTGGGATGGATGGTACCGGGCCCCGACCGATCCCATCCTCGTCGGCGCCGACCTCATCGCCGAGAGTGACAGGATGCGCGTCGGCCAATGCGGCGCCATCCTCCCCGACTGGAATCCCATCCGAGTCGCCGAGGACATCGCCCTCCTCGACCAGCTCACTAAAGGCCGCGTCGACTTCGGTGCCGGACGTGGAATCAACACCCGCTCCACAATCCAGTTCTCGAAAGAGGCCGACCGCCGCCTTGATCCCTCCCATAACCGCGCCCTCTTCCGCGAAATCCTCGAAATCGCTGTCGCCGCCCTCGAAAACGACTCCTTTTCCTACAATGGCGAGTTCTTCACTTACCCCTCCCCCGGCTGGTACGAGACCAACAAGCTCGTCAGAGACCCCAAGTACCATGCAGAGGACGGGGAGCTTATCGCCCTGGGCGTAACCCCCCGCCCCTACCAGAAACCCCGACCCCCCGTCTACATCATGGCCGAGTCTGCCGGGTCCTTCGGCTACGCCGGGTCAAAGGGCTACAACGCCATGTGCGCCTCCCTTTCCAAGGGCAGGATTAGCGAGGCATTCGCTGCCCATAACCAGGCTGCATCCGACAGACTTGGCTGCAAGCTCCCGACTGGCGAGGACGTCGCCGTTATGCGCCCCACCTTTGTCGCCGAGACCTATGAAGAAGCAGTCCAGGCCGTCCGACCGGGCGCCAACCGACTCGCCACATGGTCTTCCGTAAACCCCCACAAGGCCCGACTCGCCACCCTCACCGAAGAGGAGATGGACGATGACGACTTTGACTCCGACTGGTTCGACTTTCAGCTAAAGCACGACCTCATCATGGTCGGCTCCCCTGACTCCGTCTCGGAGCAGATCGAGCGAATCACCTCGCAGACCGGCTGCCGGCACATCGCCCTGTTCCTGAACTTCCCCGGCCTCTCATTTCAGCAGGTAATGAAGTCCCTCTCCCTCTTCTCCGAACACATCATCCCCCGGTTCTCTTATGCCTAGCCTATTCTCTAGTCAAGCAGCTTTCGGCAAATGTCATTCCGATGCCCGCGAGGAATCTGGGGTGGTGTCCCCCTCCCTTCGGCGGGACCTTTGCCTGTTCCAAACTGGAGGGGATTCGCCACACCCGCGCCCCCACGAGCACAAGAGGTAACAGATGAGGTTCGACTGCACCCCTTACTACCACGTCGGAGAGCAATACGCCTGGGACACCCTCATGGAAGAAATGCACCAGGAGGTACGACTCATCGACCAGGGCGGCTTCACTGGCCTCTGGCTCGCCGAGCACCACTTCGCATGGGACGGCTGGTACCGCGCCTCCCCCAACCCCATCCTCATGGGCGCCGGCCTCATTAAGAACAGCGACCGCCTCAGAATCGGACAGTGTGGCACCATCCTCCCCGACTGGCACCCCCTCCGTGTCGCCGAGGGCATCGCTCTCCTCGACAACTTCACAGACGGCCGCGTCGACTTCGGTATCGCCCGGGGCTTCGATACACGCGCCTCGGCCCAGTTCACTGCCACGGGTGACCGCCGCAACCCCAAACTCAATTCCGAGTACTTCAACGAATGCCTCGACGTGATAATCGGCGCCTGGGAACAGGAAGCATTTAGCTATCGCGGCAACCACTTCACCTTCCCGGAACCCGGCTGGCACGAGCCCAACTCCTGGGCCCACGACTCTAGGTTCCACGCCCCGGATGGTGAGATGGTCGCCCTCGGCGTTCACCCCAAGCCCGTCCAGAAGCCCCACCCACCCATCTTCCAGATGTCCACCTCTAACAGCTCTCACGAATTGGCCGGCAAGCGCGGCATCTCCACCATGTGCCAGACCGTCTCCCTTGGCAAGATAAGGGAGATCTGGAACACCTACTACGCCGCCGCCCGGGAGTCGAGGGGTGAGGAGAACACCTTTGGTGATAAGCTGGCCGTCATGATCGCAACCTACGTCGCTGACACCATGGAAGATGCCGTGGAAGCCGTCAGGCCGGGTGCCAACATGCTCGGTGTCTGGAACAAGCGCGACCCCGAGAAGGCGTCCAAAGACTCCTTTGTAGACGGAGAAACTGAAGACGGCGACCTGGACCTCGACTGGTTCGACTTCCAGCTCAAGCACGACCTCATCATGGTCGGCACCCCCGACTCAGTAGCCGAGCAGATCGAACGCTACCGCACCGAGTTGAACTGCCAGCACATCGCCCTTTTCCTCAACTTCCCCGGCCTCAGCTTCCATCAGGTAATGCGCAGCCTCAGCCTCTTCTCGGAACGCGTTATACCCCAGTTCAACTAACCCCAATCACCCCTAGGAGTAACCCATGATCGGAATCGTCCCCCGAGAAATCGACGACTACGCCTTCGCCCACACCACCCCCCTCCCTCCCATCATGGAGGAGCTTAGGCAGGCCACCTACAACTCCGCACCCGACGCCGAAATGCTCTCCGACCAGATGATTGGCACCCTCCTCCAGGCCCTCATCCGCGTCTCCGGCGCAAAGCGAGTTCTCGAAATAGGCACCTTCACCGGTTTCAGCGCCCTCATGATGGCCCACGCCCTGCCCGACGACGGCCAACTCATAACCTGCGACATCGAACCCCGACCCCTCGCCCGCGAGTTCTTCGCCAAATCACCCCACGGCAAGAAGATCGACCTCCGCGTCGGCCCCGCCCTTGAGACCCTCGAAACCCTATCCGGCCCCTTCGACCTCGTCTTCATCGACGCCGATAAGACTAACTATCTCAACTACTACAAGAAGTGCATAGACCTGGTTTCGCCTAATGGAGTCATAGCCGTAGATAATACGCTCTGGTCGGGCAAGGTCCTGGACCCGAAGGATGAGAGCGATAAGGCCATAGCCGCCCTGAACCACTACATTACCAATGATCCGCGGGTCAACAACGTCCTCCTCACCCTGCGGGATGGCCTCATGGTCGCCTTCCGCGCCTAACCCCGACCTAAACCCTGCGCCGCCTCCTGATCCCGAACCACTCCAGCGCGAAATACATCCCGACCGCCAGGAAAACCGCCACCACAAAGTACGTCAGCGCGTCGGACACGTCGAGTATCGCGTTCAACAGGCTCCCCACGCCTAGGAATGCCAGGAGCAGCAGGCGCCACTCCCTCCAGTTCAGCAGAGCCAACCCAAAGCCGACCGTGCCAGTGATTATCGCGATCGAAAGAGGGAACAGCAGCAGGAACCCTACCCGCTCTCTGGTCTCCTCAGCAATATCCGGCCGGGACTGCACCGCGTGAACAGTTAAAAAGAGGATCAACGCAATCGCCAGCGCGACAAAGAACGAATAAGTCACGTCTATAAACTGTCGCCGCGCGCCCATGTCCCTAGTTCCCCCAATACCCGGCGGTCTTCAGAAATCTTGAAAGGCAGACCGTCGCAATGCCAAGGACTGCTCCTGATTATACCCACTGCCCGCAAACCCGGCGCATTAACCTGTCATTCCGATGTCCTGTGAGGGATCTGGAGCCGGGTCATGCCATGCCCCGTATTACCAGCGCTCTCAAGGACAGGCCACTGGGTATCGGCTCCTTCCGACTCACCCCACCTTTCGGAATTGCGTAACAACCCGGAGAGGTAGTTGCATTTCCTCTTTCTATGATAGAATGCACCCCGACTTCAGCATCCGTATATGGACGCGCTAAGCGCCCGTTTATGGACCAAGAAGCAGGAGATACTAGGCCCTGGAGGACCTGTTCATGAACATTTTCGTCGGCAACCTTCCGTATAGTCTGACCGATGAGGAGTTGAAAGAAGCTTTCGACCCCTACGGTGCCGTCGACTCAGCCCGCGTGATTACCGACCCTTATTCCGGCCGCTCACGCGGTTTCGGCTTCGTCGAGATGACGGACGATGGAGAAGGTGAAGCTGCGATTCAAGCCCTTAACGGCAAGGAGCTCAAAGGCAGACCCCTTACCGTTGACCGGGCCCGACCCAAAGAGCCCCGACGCCCCCGCTGGTAATAACGGTCACATCAGGCCATAGGCCTCCTTCCAACCGGTACCTCCCCACCCCTGTCGACACAACCCTAGGCGTTGTTTAGCCTAATTGCGCCTTGGGTATTGGTAGGCCTTACTTGGATGTACTACTGGTCACAACAAGGGCTCGGAGCCCTCGGGCCGTAATCGCACTTGTGAAGATAGCCTGATGACCAATATAGCCTCCCTCACCTTCAGACCCCTCACCCCCGACCTGATGGACGACCTCAAGGTCGTCCTGCGCGGGAGTTGGGGGAACAGCTGCTGGTGCCTGTTCCCCCGGGTCTCTGGACCCCAGTGGAACAGGCTCCCCGGCCAAGGGTCAGGTGCTAACCGACGCCGTATTGCCATGGAAGAACTGGCGCGACGCCCAGTAGCCCCTGGGATCATCGCCTATCGGGGTGAAGAACCCGTCGGTTGGGCCGCCGTCGCCCCCAGGGACGAACTCACCCGCGTCGCAAAGTCACGTGCCACGCCCCGCGTCGACGATGTGGATGTCTGGGTTATACCCTGCGTCACCGTCCGCACCGAGGCACGCGGCCAGGGCATCGCCGTAGCCCTTGTCCGCGCCGCCGCCCAATACGCCTTCGACCACGGTGCCCCTGCCGTCGAGGCCTATCCCAGGGCTGGAAACGAGCGCACGGGCGACGACAACATCTTCTTCGGCGCCGAACCCATCTTCCAACGCGCTGGCTTTAAGGTCGTCCGAGGCCCAATAGCCAACCGTCCCCGCAACTGGCTACCCCGCCTCGCCATGCGCATCACCCCATTGCAGTAACCATCCTGAGGGTGGAAAATGCCCTGAGGGAGGGGGCACTACAATGGTAAAAGACGGCTTCAAAGTCATCGACAGTGACATGCATGTCATGGAACCCGCCGACCTCTGGCAGACCTACATGTCCCCCGACTTCCGGGACCGGGCCCCCGTCGGTGCCGAAGAGTACTTCATGGATCTACGACTCAAGCACGACGGCCGCGTCATCGCCCGTGACCAGGACAACTTCGCCGACGAAGGCGACATGTACGTCGACCTCGCCAGGCGCTACGGCCGCCTCGACGAATTTCTCTCCTTCCAGGACCGGGGCTGGGGCCCCGACACCCAGGTCGAGGCCATGGACGCCGAGGGCCTTGACCTCGCCCTCCTCTTCCCTTCCATGGGCCTCTTCGCCCACGCCAAGGTCTACGACGACGATGATCTTGCTGCCGCTATCTCTCGCGCCTACAACGACTGGCTTGCTGAGTTCTGCCAGGGCAGCCCCACCAGGATGTTTGGCTCCGGCATGGTCCCCGCCCAGAACATCGACGCCGCTGTCTCCGAGACCCGACGCGTCGCTAATGACTACGCCTTCCGCAGCATCTTCCTCCGTCCCAACCCCGTCCATGGCCGTAACTGGAACCACCCCTACTACGACCCCCTATGGGCCGAGTGTCAGGCCTTCGACCTCGCCGTCGGTTTCCACGAAGGCACCCCCTGCGAGCTTCCCGTCGCCATCGGTGAACGATTCGATGGCCGCCACGAAAACCTCTGGACCACCGAGCACCTGGCCGCCCATCCCATCGAGCAGATGTACGCCTGCCTCGCCATCATCATGGGCGGCGTCACCGAGAGGTTCCCGGGCGTCCGGTTTGCCTTCTTGGAAGGCAATTGCAGCTGGGCCCCCTTCTGGATATGGCGCATGGACGAGCACTACGAGCACCGGGAGTCGGTCTTGAAGGACAGGATGCCCCACATGCCCTCCGACTACTTCAAGCGCCAGTGCTTCACCTCCGTTGAGGCCGACGAAGAGCCCGGCAAATACACCATCGACTGGCTCGGCGACGACAACATCGTCTTCTCCACCGACTACCCCCACCCCGACAGCCGCTACCCCAAGTCGGTAGAAATGCTCCTCACCCTGGACTTCCCCCGCGAAAGCCTTCGCAAGATCCTCTGGGACAACTGCGCCCGCCTCTACGGCCTATAGCCCGGTCTGGGCTTCAGTTTCTGTTAGGGAGTCTCAATCCCCGACACCCGCGCCCAATAATTCACCGACTCCACCAAGTCCTTCCCCCCAAGCCCTGCCGCCCGGGCCATCTGGTACAGCTGCACCCCGAGGTCATTGATCGGCGCCGGAATCCCTTCCTCCCGTGCCCACTCACTCATCAGCCGCAGGTCTTTGTACTGCAAGTCAATGGAAAAACCCGGCTCGACGTCACCCTGTTCAATCCGGGGCCGCACGTAGTTCTGCATGAAATAGCAGTCTGCATCCGTTTCGTCGAACACATCCATCAACGTCTTGGCATCGATCCCCGCCGCCGCCCCGAGAGCAAAAGCCTCCGCCGAAATCAGGTTCACCATCCCGCTCACGAAATTGCTCAACAGCTTCACTCTAGTCCCCGTTCCGGCCTTGCCGAGGAAGAAGAATTTCTCGCCCAAGGCCTCCATCACCGGTCTCGCCCTTTCAAACGCTGCCTTGTCCCCGCTTACCATGAACGTCACGTTCCCCGCCCTTGCCCCATCCGTCCCCGCCCCACCCGGCTGACCACCGCTAATCGGTGAGTCCAGGTAGTCCACACCCTGTTCTTGGGCAATCTGGAACATTTCCAATGCCGTCAGCGGATCAATGGTGCTCAGGTCCACTATGACGGTTCCGGGTACTGCACCCTCCAGCAGGCCGTTCTGTTTACCCATTGCGGCTCGTACTGCCTCGGGGTTGGGCAGCGCCAGGACAACGACCTCCGACGCTGCTGCCAGTTCCTCCCCACTCTCACACACTATCCCTCCCAGGCTTCTGGCCACCGCCATGTGAGGCCGGTCCACGTCGTAGACATTTATGGGGCCAAAGGCTCTTATCAAGTTGACAGCGTATATCTGCCCGATAACCCCCAACCCCACCAGTCCTATCTTCGGCATAACTCCTTCCCTTTGTATCTTCGTTCCAGGCGCTTCTTGCTCGGCAACTCTCCCAACTAACTGTCATTCCAATGCCCCGCGAGGAATCTGGAGATGGGTTCCTTCCCTCGTACCGCTCAAAACCCTGATTCACCCCAACAGTGGAGTCGAAGACGCTGTCCAGTCCCCTCTCCCTCGATGGGAGAGGGTTAGGGTGAGGGTGAAGAACTTAAACGCAAACCAGTATCTTTATGTTAATGACACCCGCGCCTATGCAACCTGACCCCTCCCCACTCCCAACACCTCACCATAAGTTATGTCGAATCAATTAAGCCCATAAAGCTTCACTGCATTCTCCCCCAGCACCTTCCTGAACTCGGAATCAGGCAGATCGGCCAGGTTCCTCTTTAGCTGCGCCACCGTACCCATCTCCGCATCCGAATGCGGGTAGTCCGACGCCCACAAAAACCGGTCCGCCCCCAATAGCTGCATCATCGTCAACCCGATCTTTTCGCTCGGCTCCATGGAAATCCAGCACTGCCGGTGGAAATACTCGCTGGGCCTGTCGAGCTGCATCGGAGTCTCGAACCCGTACCTCTCGAAGTACTCGTCCATCCGCTCCAGCCAGTACGCCAGCCACCCGCATCCCGACTCCAGCGCAATAACCTGCAGGTTCGGGAACCTGTCGAACATCCCGCCCTGGAACATCGACGTAAACGAATCGATGACGAACTCTCCCGCGGTCACGAACCACCACCACCAGGATGCCTTCCACGGGTGCGGGTAGAAGTAGTCCCCGCCGAACCGTGTCCCGCCCCCGTGTACGTGAATCCCCACTGGCAGCCCGAGACTCTCCGCCTCCGCCCAAATCGGATCGTAGACCGGCTCACCGTACGGTTGCCCGTTGCGTGGCGGGAACGCCAGCATCATCAGACCCTTCGCCCCCAGCCCCGCCACCCGACGCGTCTCCTCCACTGCCTGCTTCACGTCCATGAAGGAAATGTGGGCAATTGGCACCAGCCTGTTCGGGTTAGTCTTGCAGAAATCGATTAACCAGTCGTTGTACACCCGGCAATGTGCCGCAACGAGGTCGGCGTCATCACATGAACTCTCCCAGTCCAGCCCCAGCGACGGGTAGAACAGCGCAATGTCGATTCCTTCCTCGTCCATCACCTTCAAGCGGGCCTCCGGCACCCACGCTCCCGGTACCATCGAGTCCTTGTAGTGCACCTTCGCCCCCAGGTAGTCTTCTATCGGCTTGTCCACCGCTCCGTATACGGAAACCGTCCCCGGCGGCCGGGTGTTGTCCAGCCACACGTTGTCCATCACCGGATGCTCGATACCCTCATCGTCCACCACCAGCTTGTACGCCCTGTCACGATATTTCGGCTCCAGATTCCTTTCGAAGAGGTCGGGCGGCTCCATGATGTGCCCGTCCACGTCAACGGCTACGTAATCTTTCATCACTCGCTAGGTTCCTTTCACGGTCATATTGGTTTGGGGGAATTTTAGCAGTCCAGCAAGCTCCTCGGATATATGGTCCAAACGTGTTTACAATACCCCATCTTGAATATATAATCCCTTGTCGGGCTCCGACAGGCGGCCTATGCCCCGGGGCCCGGCCTCCGACCGCTGGCTTATGTACTTCGACATCAGACTGTTCCAACTCACGAAGGGCGTCCGGCTCCGAATTCTCCTTTCCACTGTATTGGGTCTGATCGCGGTCGGGGCCGGTGTCGCAGGCCTCGCAATTTTCGCCATCGTCATCGCCCGGGTCTTCCGCGGCGAGGCCGAGTACTCCTCCCTCGCTTTTCCCATGATCGGTGTCGCCATCCTTATCGGTGTTCGCGGCATCTTCCAGTACCTGCAGAACGGCACCGCCCACCACACCTCCAGCATCGTCAAGATCAAGATCCGTGAGAACCTCTACCAGCACTGCCTGGCCCTCGGACCGGGCCACTTCGACCAGCGACGCACCGGCGGTGTCATTCTCACCCTCGGCGATGGTGTTGAAGGCCTTGAGACCTTCTTCGGACAGTACCTTCCCCAGATTCTGATTGCAGCCATCGCCCCCATCCTTATCTTTGTATTCATGGCCGTCCTGGACTGGCCGGTGGCCCTGATCTTCCTTGGTTTTGCCCTCTTCACCCTCGTCGCTCCCGCTGTTTTTCACAGTTGGAATCAGAAGAGCAGCATGCACCGCTACCGCTCCTACGGTTCCCTCGGCGCCGACTTCCTGGACGGTGTCCAGGGCCTCGCTACCCTCAAGGCCTTCGGCCAGAGCGGCAGACACGGCGACCGCCTTGCCGACCGCGCCCGGACCCTCTACAGGAGCACAATGGGTGTCCTCGCCGCCAACATAGCGACTGGCGGCGTGACCGTACTGGGCATTTCGGCGGGCGCCGCCGTGGCCCTTGGGGTGGGCGCCGGTAGGGTCGCAGCCGGCGACATGGAGATTCGCACCCTCCTTATCGTCATGATGTTCGGCGTCGAGGTCTTCAAGCCCCTCCGCGAGCTCACCATGCTCTACCACAAGGGCATGATCGCCAGCGCCGCCGCCCAGAGCATCTTCAACCTCATGGCCGAATCCGTGGAAATCAAGGACCCCGAAAAATCAACTGTCGCCGAGACGCCCACCCTCACCCCCGAGATCAAGTTCGAAAACGTCACCTTCGCCTACGACCAGGGCCGAGGAAACGCCCTCGAAGACGTCTCCTTTACCCTTGGCCAGGGCGAGAAACTTGGGCTGGTCGGGCCCAGTGGCGCCGGTAAGTCCACCATTGTCTGGCTCGTCTACCGCTTCTTCGATCCCCAGAAAGGTCGCATCCTCCTAGGTGGCCAGGACCTGAGAGACCTCCCCTTGGACCACATCCGGGAGCACATCTCCGTTGTCACCCAGGACACCTACCTCTTCCACGGCACCGTCGCCGACAACCTCCGATTCGGCAAGCAGGACGCCACCCAGGAGGAATTGGAAGCCGCAGCCCGAGCCGCCAACGCCCACGAGTTCATATCCCAGCTTCCCCAGGGCTACGATACCTACGTCGGCGAGCGCGCTATCCGGCTCTCCGGCGGTCAGCGGCAGCGAATTGCCATCGCCCGAGCCCTCCTGAAGAACGCCCCGATACTGGTCCTTGACGAGGCCCTCTCCAGCGTTGATGCCGAGAACGAGGCCCTCATCCAGGAAGCCCTCGACCGCCTCATGCAGGGCCGCACCACCCTCATCATCGCCCACCGCCTCTCCAGCATCGTCGGCGCCGACCGTATCCTCGTCTTGGATGACAGCCGACTCGTAGAGGTCGGCCCTCATGCCGAATTGATAAATGCCGGTGGGGTCTACTCCCGGCTCATGGCTGACCAGCAGGCCGCAGGATTCGCTGTTAAACCGACTCGTGCAGCCTCCTCCGTCAATGGAGCCGCCACATCTGATGTCCAACCCCCCACAACCCCCGACGAAGTCTTCGAACCTGCACCCACGGACATCGGACCCGCCCAACCCATGGGCGCCCTCACTATCCTCCGTCGATTGATGACCCTCATCAACCCCTGGTGGAAGCAGCAGGTAGTCACCTTCGTTCTCGGCATAGCCCACCATGGCTCCATCATCGGTTTGGGCGTCGTTAGCGCCTTGCTGGTCGGCCAGGTCTTCCGCGGCGGGGACCTTACCCTCTATCTCATTCTGCTAGGGGTGTTTGCTCCCCTGACCGCCTTCTTCACCTGGGCCGAGGGCTGGCTCTCCCACGATCTCGCCTACCGACTCCTCGCCGAAATGCGTATCGACATGTACCGGAAGATGGACTCCATCGCCCCCGCTTATCTGGTCAAGCGCCGCTCAGGAGACATCGTTGGCGTCGTCGGTGGCGACATCGAAAGGATCGAATATTTCTTCGCCCACACCATCAGCCCGGCTTTCGTGGCTTTTATCGTGCCCCTTGCAGTTCTTATCACTCTGGCCCTCATCTCCTGGCCGTTGGCCATCGTCCTCTTGCCCTTCCTTCTCGCCGTTGCCATCCGACCCTTCTATGACCAGAAGACCAATGAACGCCTCGGCGACGAAGTCCTGAGCAAGTTAGGCGGCATCCATGCCCAGATGGTCGATAACATCCAGGGCATGCGCGAAATCGCCGCCTTCGGCCAGGGCCCGACCCGCACTGGCGATATCCGGGAGCGGGGCTGGGACTTCGCTGGAAGTCAGACCAAGGCCAAGAAGGCCCAGGACTCCCAGACCGCCTTCATCGAAGCGGTCACGGGCCTCGGCGGCCTCGCTGTTCTCGCCATGGGCGCATGGCTCGTCCTGGAAGGCCGTATGGACCGCCCCGACCTTCCCCTCGCCGCCCTCCTCGCCCTCTCCACCTTCTCCCCGGTCTCCGACATCGCCCGCACCGCCAAGGATCTCATGGAGACCCTCGCCGCAGGCCGACGAGTCTTTGCTGTCCACGATGAACCCCTCCCCGTCGCCGATGGCCCGGGCGTCGCCGCCCCCGGACAACCCGCCGTGGCAAAGGCCCCTCTGGTCCGATTCAACGCCGCTTCCTTCGCCTACGGCCCCGACCTCCCCCAGGCCGTCTCCGATGTCAGCTTCACCGTCGAGCCCGGCCAGACCGTGGCCCTTGTCGGAAGGTCGGGAGCGGGCAAGACCACCTGCGCCTACCTTCTAATGCGCTTCTGGGACCCCCAGACCGGCGAGGTTTCCCTCGGCGACCATGACCTCAAGGAATTCAGGCTCGACCCCCTCCGCGACAGCATTGCTTTTGTCACCCAGGACACCTACCTCTTCAACGCCAGCATCCGCGACAACATCGCCCTCGGCAAGTTCGATGCTACACAGGACGAGATCGAGGAAGCCGCCCGACAGGCCAACGCCCACGATTTCATAGCCTCCTTCCCCGAAGGTTACGACACCGTGGTCGGCGAACGTGGTATGCAGCTTTCTGGAGGCCAACGCCAGCGCATATCCATCGCCCGGGCCCTCCTCAAGAACGCCCCCGTCCTAATCCTCGACGAAGCAACCTCCCACCTCGACGCCGTCAGCGAACACCAGGTCCGCCAGGCCCTCAACCGCCTTATGACCGGCAGAAGCACTGTCATCATCGCCCACCGACTCTCCACAGTCCGTGACGCCGACAAGCTCGTAGTGCTGGACGCGGGCCGCAAAGTCGAAGAAGGCACCCACGACGAGCTAATGGAGCTCAACGGCCTCTACGCCCAGCTAGTCGCCGCCCAAATGGTCGCCACCGCTCCTCCCACCACCCAACCCGCCTCTTGACCGCCCTCCCCCCTTACCATTCCGAGGCCTCGCGAGGAATCTCAAGCGCCATCCACATTCCCCGGGTGCCCTAGCTGTCCAACCCCGTCATTCCTCCGCTCCGAGCCGGAATCCCTTCCCTCAGTACTGAACTAGAGGCCTGCGCCTTCGCCATTGGCGAAGGCGCAGGCCTCTGTTCTTGTTTCCCCCTCTCCCTTGAAGGCCCTAAGGGAGAGGGGGATCAAGGGGGTGAGGGTTCCCTGGGGTGGGGTAAGGGAGATGCCATACGCATTGCCGCCTATCCCCTTAAACAACGTCCCTCACCCCCGAAAATGCGGCATCACCTCCCGCGCAAACAACCTCATCGAGCTCCTCGTCTTCCTCGCATCCATCCCCCCTATCTGCATCCACGCCAGGAAATGCGTGACCCCCCGACTCTCGTCTTCCTCCACCGCCCGACACACCTCATCCGGCGTCCCGACCACAAACGGCTTCCCCAGGAAGTGCACCTCCCCCGACTCCGCCAGCCCCGGCAACTCCTCAGCGCTCGGCAGCGGCAGCCTCCCGAACATCTCGCCCGCCATCGTCTCGAATATCCCCGCCTCCGTGTACTTGGGAAGGTATCCCCGCATCTGCGCCAGGGCATGGGGAGCGTAGTCCCTCCACGCCTGCTCCTTCGTCTCCCCGACATAGCAGTTCCGGATTACGTTCCTGAAATACTCCCCCGGCTCCCGACCGTACTTCCTCAGTGCCCTCTCGTACGGCCCGAGCATATCCGGGTCCCGAGGCCCCGTCAGGTGACACCCGTACTTCGCCGCCCGCTCGATTGCTGGTGGTATCTCGTCACCCACGGGTCTCTTCTCTGCCGCCACCCATATCGGTGGGTGCGGCTTCTGCACGGGCCGGGGTAGCATCGTCACCCCGTCAAAGTGGAAGTGCCGACCCCTGAACGTGAATTTCTCCTCCGTCATCAGCCCGATGATCGACTGCAACCCCTCCTCCATCCGCCGGCCTCGCTCCCTCCTCGGCACGTCCAGCGTCTCGAACTCCGTCTTCTCGTACCCCACCCCCAGCCCCAGGTCGAACCGGCCGTTCGACAGCACGTCCACCATCGCCGCATTCTCCGCTACGATCAGCGGGTGATGAAGCGGCAGAATGCAGATGTTCGTCCCGATCCGTATCCGGCTGGTCCTCGCCGCCATCGCCGCACAAAGGATGAACGGATTGGGCGGGTACTGTGCATCGAAGTGATGCTCCGCAGTCCATACCTGGTCGAACCCCAGGTCCTCCGCCAGTTCCGTCAGCTCCAGCGCCTGCCGGTAGTTCTCAGCATCCGGTGTCCTAAACTCCTCCGGGTTCTCTGCAAAGAAAAACAACCCAAATTTCATCTATCCATACTCCTTATTCGTAGATTCTCCGTGGGGGTGGGGTCCTGTCCCCTCTCCCTCGATGGGAGAGGGCTAGGGTGAGGGTGATTCCTCTCCTCGGGGGTGGGGCCCCCTCACCCCACCCGGCGGATCCCCGGTTGCGTCACCGCCGTCAGCAGCACCACCACCAGAAACGCAACGCTGCTGTACGTTACCGCCCTCTGCACCCCGATCCACTCCGCCAGCGCCCCGATGTACACCATCCCCAGCGGCAGAGACCCGATCGCCATTGCCACCGCACCCATCGCCCGACCCCTCATCTCCGGCGTCGACGCCGTCGTCGCTATCGTCGTCTGCATCGTCGTGAAGCCCCCCTGCCCGAATCCCGCAAACAGCAGCGCCAGCAACGCCAGCCCGAACGTCGGGGTCAGGCTGAACAGCAGCACCCCTATCCCCAGCACCGTCGACCCCACGACGAATATCCGGCCCCTGTACCTCAGCGTCCCCAGTGCCGCTATCGTGATCGACCCAATCATCGACCCCAGTCCGTCCATCCCGCTCAGGAATCCCAGCCCCGTGGCCCCCACGTTATACACGTCCCTCGCGAAAACCGCATGAAGCTGAATGTGTGGAAACAGCAGCGTGTTCGCCCCGAGAGTGATTAGCAGCACTCCCCTAATGGGTCCGTTCCCCCACACGTACCTCAGCCCTGACGTCACGCTCTTGACGATCGATTCCGGCGCCGCAGCCGCCTTTACGGCCCTCGGCACCGGCACCCGAAGCACGAAAAGCAGACCCAGCAGCACCGACACCGCGATGAATATGTACGCCTCCCCCGGCCCCGCCACGTCCAGCATCCATCCCGCCACCCACCTCCCCACCATCGCCGACCCCATCCACGACGCAACGTTTATCGCCATCGCGTTCACCACCACGTCCTCCGGCACCACGTCTCGGATTATCGAGTGCCTCACCGGGTAGTCGATTGCCCAGGCAATCCCGATGAGAAACGCCCCCAGGTACATCTGCCACAGCTCCAACAGGTCGAACAGCAGGGCCACACCCATTCCCGCCGACAGCACGAAGTTCAAACCTTGTGCCCCGACCAACATGCTCTTTCGAGGCCACCTGTCGGCCTGCGTCCCCGCCACGAACCCCAGCGTCCCCATCGGCAGAAGCCGCGCAGCCCCGACCAGCGCCACCAGGAACGGCGAGTCCGTCCGCTCCAGGATCACCCATCCCAGGATTATGTAGTCCATCCAGAAGGGTAGGTGCCAAAGCTGGCTGACGAACCACAGCCTCCTCCACCCCCGATGCTCCAGCGAGCTCAGCGCACGGGAGCGGGTCAACCAGGCAGTACGGCTCTGCTTCATTCTCTGCGGGCCTCCACCCTGCACTATCTGCTTCCCAACCCGACCGCCCCAAACAGCCCCCTCAACCAACGGGAACAAGCCGCCGTATTCTATAGGAACCCCCCACACCCGTCATTCCTTCCCCCCTCCCATCCCAATGCCCCGCGAGGAATCTAGGTGAGGATGAGAGTGTTCTCCTTCTTGGGGTTGGGCCGCTCGTGCTAAGGCCCTCGAAGTATGAGCAGGGGGCGGACCACGCTATTGCAATCCGTCGCGTTCCTCCATTACCAACCCCACCTATTGATTTGGTAAATGTATGTGCTATACTAATGTTCGTGGCACCGGCCCTGTATGTCGGGCCACCAATACAGGAAAGGACTAAAGGAGTCCCATGAGTCGCATAGGCCTCACATGGCCCCGTCGCATCCGGTCGGTATGGGACCGACCCGCTGCCGACACGCGCCTCCTCCCCACTACCTTTCCACCCACCGTGTCCCTCAGCCCTTCACCCTTCCCCCGTGGAAGTTCAAAGCCCAGCGCCCCCTCTCGTCTACTGTCGTCCGGCGTCTCCCGGGAGCCGCATCTAACCCTGCTGCCCCATCCGGACGTGGATGCCCGCGGTTTTCCGCGGAAGGACCCCACCTGCGCCCAGCGAGGCGTACGGATGGATGCCTGCTTTGACTCGCTGCAGATGTTCCCACGGCTAACCCCCGCGAGTGCCCCCCTCCGCCGTGGATGCCTGCCCAGGCTCGCCGCAGATGTATTTCCCACAGCTAACCCCTTGCGAGCTTTCCCTTCCGCTGTGGATGCCCGCGCCTTCGCGCGGAGGTACGTCCGCAACGCCCTACCCGGCCTTGCGAAGATTGCCCGTCTCCCCAGGCGGGCAATTCCCCACGTCCCGGCCCCCGACGCCCCGGCTTACGCCGTAGAGGGGGCGCTGGCAAACCCCTCTTTCGTCCTCTCCTAGCCCGTTCCCCAAGCTAACAGGAGCCTGCCCCCACCCATAACCCCACCCCCAACCCTCACAACTGAATAGCCGGGCCTCTGGTGTGCTGCCCCTGTGTTAACATTGCCCGGACATCGCACCCCCTCCCCTCCCATGCACTGGCAGCAACATTACCGGCAAAACCTCGTCACCCCCGAAGATGCCGTATCCACTATCTCCTCCGGCGATGAGGTCACCGTCTCCGTCAGCCCCGAGCCCACCCGCCTCCTCGACGCCCTCGCTGCCCGTCGTGACGAGCTGTGCAACGTAAAGCTCCATCTTCTCGGCTGCCACTACGACCCCGGCTGGCTCCGGCCCGGATGGGACAACTCCTTCCCCATCACCATCATGTTCTACCTCGGCGACGTGGCCCGGCCCGCCCACGATCAGCGTTATGTCGACTTTGAGCCCTCTCTCCTCTCTACCGGACTGAAGCCCTTCGAAGAGCAAGGCCGCCAGCCCCGGGCCGTCGACTACCTTTTCATCGTCACCTCCCCTCCCGACCAACGAGGCTTCTGCAGCTTCGGCGGTGAGCTCTGGGACAAGCGCCGCATCGCCGCCCACGCCTCCCACGTAATCGCCCAGGTCGACCAAAACCAGATACGCACCTACGGCGCCAACTACATCCACGTCTCGGAGATCGACCGCTTTGTCGAGCACACCCCTCCCGCCCTCTCCCTCGAAGACGCCCAGAAGCTCCTCGACACCCTTCCCGAAGGCGAACTCCGGTCTGAGCTTGAGCGAATATCCCCCATTATGTCCGACAGTCAACGGCAGGAGGCAATCCCCGCCCTCATGCACGCCGACGTCTCCCAGGTCCGTAGCTGGGCCCGCTGGGCCGGCTGGGTCCCGCCCTCCGACACCATCCTCAAGATCGCCGAATACGTCAACGGCCTCGTCAAGGACGGCGACTCCCTCCAGATCGGCGTCGGCACCCCCGGCGTCTACCTCCCCACCCTCGGCGTTTTCGACGACAAGAAGGACCTCGGCTGGCACGCAGAGATGTCCGCCCCCGGCATCATCTCCCTCGTCGAAAAGGGCGTCGTCAACGGCAGCCGCAAAGTCCTTCATAAGGACAAGACTGTCTTTTCAGGCCTCATGGGAAGCACCCCCGACGAGGTCGCCTTCGCCCACCTTAACCCCCTCGTCGAGCTATGGGACGCCGACCACATCCTCAACATCCGCAACATCGCCTCCAACCCCAACCAGGTCGCCATCAACAACGCCGTCTCTATCGACCTCACCGGCCAGATCAACTCCGAGACCCTCTTCGGCGGCAGGCTCTACAACGGTACTGGAGGCCAACCCGAGCTTCACATTGGCGCAGTCCTCTCCGAAGGTGGCCGCGGCATCACCCTTCTCACTTCCACGGCCCTCGGGGGTACCGTTTCCAAGATCGTGGCCCAGCACGAAGTGGGCTCGGCCATCACCATCCCCCGCACCTTCGCCGACTACGTTGTTACCGAGTACGGCGTCGCACGGCTCCTCGGCAAGTCCCAGCGCGAACGCGCTCAGGCCCTCATCAACATCGCCCACCCCGACTTCCGCCCCGAGTTGGAGCACGCCGCCCGCCAGTTGTATTATCCCTAAAGAGGTGAACACCCCATGAAATTCGGCATCTTCTACCAGATACCCTGCCACCCCGACCAGAGCGCCGCCGATCGCTACCGTGAAGTCCTCTACCAGATTGAGCTCGCCGAAGACCTCGGCTTCGACTCCGTCTGGCTCGGAGAGCTCCACTTCGACGCCGCCCTCGGCATCATGCCCTCCATCAACATCATGGCCGCCGCCATCGCCCAGCGCACCTCCCGCATGCGCATCGGCCTCGGGGTCAACATCATCCCCATGCACGACCCCCTCATCAACGCCGAGGAAGGCGCCATGGTTGACAACCTCAGCGACGGCCGCCTTGAGTTCGGCGTTGGCCGTGGCGTCCTCACCTTCTACGACCCCTTCAAGATCAAGCCCGAGGTCAGCCGTGAGCGCTACGCCGAAGCCCTAGACATCCTCGTAGGTGCCTGGACCCAGGACAACTTCTCCTTCGAAGGCAAGCACTTCCAGGTCCGGGAGGCCTCCATCGTCCCCAAACCCGTTCAGCAGCCCCATCCGCCCCTCACCGTGGCCGCCAGCGGCAGCCAGGGCGTCTTCGACATGGCCGCCAGGCGGCGCATGGGCGTCATGGCCGGCCTCTTCCTCACCTCAATGGACACCCTCAAGGAGCGTGCCTCAACCTACCGGCAGGTGGAAAAGGAAGCGGGCCTGGACGCCAAGCCCGACTTCATGAAGATCCTCCAGCCCACCTTCACCTCCGAGACCGTCGCCGATGCCCAGGCGGTCACCCGCGGTAGCGTCGACCACTACTTCGATGCCTTAAAGGTCAACCTCAGTACCCCCGCCGGCACCCGTACCATCGACGCCGTCCCCGAGTACCGTCACTTCAAGGAGGCCCGTGACGAGCACTCTCACGAACAAATCGTAAAGAAGGGCATCGATCTCTACCTCACCCCCGACAAGACCATCGAGCGCCTCAACTGGTTCCGCTCCGAACTCCCCGTCGGCGAGATGCTCCTCTGGTTCGAAATGGGCGGCCGCGTCCCCCACGAAAAGATCGTCGACTCCATGAAACTCTTTGCCAAAGAGGTCATCCCCAGCTTCCGCTAATGTAGTAGTGCCCACCCGTTCGCCCAAAGACACAACGTTTGCCCGTTTCCCTGACCTCGTCGAGGATCTACCGGGCAGGTATCACAACCGCAACACCTAAAGGTGGTAATTGACCAGCCAACAGAACGTCGATAGCTTCAAAGGCCGCTGGATAGTAGTCGGCAACCTGACCACGGGGGTCGCTATGGCCCTCTCCAGCATTTTCGTTATTGGCCTCCTCCTCCCGGACATGAGCGAAGAGCTCGGCCTTTCATCAATCCAGCAAGGCTGGCTCGGCGCCTCTGTAGTCTTCGGCAACCTCTTCCTCGCCATCCCGCTTAACCTCTGGCTCTCCCGGTACAGGCCCTGGCGCGTCGCCTTCATCACCTTCCTCGGTATCGGCGGTTTCACCCTTCTACAGGCCTTCGCCCCCAACTTCGCCATCCTGGTCATCGGTCGCGTTGGCCTTGGCATCAGCTTCATAGCCAACCAGTCGCCCAGGGCGCTCATCATCCAGCAATGGTCGCCGCCCGGCAAAGTGCAGGTCACCACCGGCGTGGTCTTCGGCGCCATCGATCTCATCATGGGCGTCATCTTCTTCCTCACCCCCGTTCTCAACAGCGCCCTCGGGGGTTGGCGTCCGGTACTCATGGTCATGGGTGGCATTGGGCTGACAACCGCCGCAGCCTGGACCGTTCTCGGCCGAGAACGGGATGTCGGCGAATACCACACCCGACTCGAGTCTCAGCAGGAGAATCCTCTCCTCTCCGTGCTCAGGTACAAGCAATTGTGGCTAATGGGCCTCGGAATGTTCGCCGTTTCCATCGGCGGCTCCGCCTTCGAACACTTCTGGCCCACCCATGCAGAGGAGGGGCTGCTGGTCTCCGACAATGTACCCGGAGCTGTTTTCGGCCTCAGCCTCTTTGGGGCCGGCGCAGCCGTCTACCTCTTCAACGTCATCCCCTTCTTCAACAGGTTCCGTACCACCACCCTCGCCTTGTCTGGACTCTCGACCGCCGCCGTCAACGGAGGACTCCTCTTCATCACCTCCCCCCTCTTCCTCATCCTCCTATCCATCCCCCGAGGCGTGGCTAACCTCTACTTCCCGCTCCTCATGATCATGGTCTACCAGCTCCCCGGCATCCGACCCCGTGAGGTCGCCGTTGGTATCGCCTTCATGCAGACTTCGATCTGGTTGGGCAATGCCATCGGCCCCCTCATCGTAGGCTACGTCCAGGACGCCACCGATGACCTCCGCCTCGCCCTCCTTTGTATTGCCTTTACCGGCACCCTCCTCATGCCCGTCGCCCTCGCCCTCCACGCCCTACGCGGCTCCCGCACTGAACAAGACACTACCTGAGGATAGCTCCTCAAACCTACTCCTCAGGCCCCCTCCCGATAACCTCCAGGTACGCCTCCAACTCCCGGTGCATCCATCTCGCCATAGCCTCCCAGTTCCCCCGATCCCTCGTATCAACCCGCCAGACCTTCACCGCCCCATACAAGTCCTTCGACGGACCGACCTCCACCCCCAGCTCCCGACGCATCACTTCCTCATAGCCCTCCAGGTTGGGAAAGACATCCACCTGTGGCGCACCCCAGGGAGACGTGCAATAAATGCCCACCTCCCTCTGCGCCAGATACAGCGACACGATTATCCCGGGTTGCGCAGACTTGAACCAGAAGTTGCTGCGGGCATAACCGGGTCGCCAACCGGCCTCGGCCGCATCTTCCGGGTAGTTCTCAGCATAGAACGCCCAGAACGCCCGCCTGAACTCCGAGAGCTCGCTGCTACCCTTGCCGGATCGCCTACGCACAACCTTCTGGACTGTTCACCGTGTCCCGGCCCTGCCTCATACCCCCAGTGCCATCCCGTCGCCCGCCGGGTCCGCCCCACCCGACCACACCCCGTCATCCAACCTGATCCCGTGCACCCTGGCGAAGGCGTACGACGCAGCCCACCGGATGACCTCGTATCCCTGTTCCTCCAGTTCTTGGGTCACGAACCTCGGTATCCGGTTGCTCACGTCGATCGGGTTGCTCGTAGCCGAGAACCGCGCCGCCGACACCGCATCCGACATCGACATGTCGAAGTCCAGCACATTCAGAACCGCCTGCAGCACACCCATCGTGATCTGAGTACCACCCGGCGCCCCGATAACCACGTACGGCGACCCGTCCCGGAACACTATCGTCGGGCACATCGAGGAGAACCGGCTCTTGCCCGGCGCCAGGCTCCCCGCCCGACCGGGCCTCGGATCGAATACCGCCATGCAGCCGTTGTACATGAACCCCAGCCCCTCCGTGATCACCCCCGACGGCATCCCCAGCGAGTGAGTCATCGTGAAGGCATTCCCTTCCTCGTCCACCACGCACACGTGAGTCGTGCTCTTCGATTCCACCGCCTCTTTCATCCTCTCCACCCTGCCCCTCTCACCACGCCTGATCGCATCCGCATACTCCCCACCCAACTCCTTGGACGTGAGCCGACCCACGGGCACATCCACGAACGCCGGGTCCCCGACATGCGCGTCCTTGTCTGCCGTGGCCCGCTTCATCGCCTCCGTAACCGTCCTCACGTACTCCGCCGAGTTGTGGCCCATTCCAGCCAGGTCGAAGTTTTCCAGCACGTTCAGCATCTGCAGCAGCAGCACTCCCCCGCCCGGGGGCTGGTTCGTTGCAATGTCGAAGCCCCGGTATGTCCCCCGAAGCGGCTCGCAATGAGTAGTCCGGTAATTGACTAGGTCCTCCCCCGATATCAAGCCTCCGTTCGCTTCCATATCTGCCACGATCTTCGAAGCGATCTCCCCCGTGTAGAAGTCATCAGGCCCGACCCTCGCCAGGTGCTCCAATACAGACGTCATGTCCGGGTTGTCCAGCCGGTCCCCGACCTTCTTCACGTTCCCGTCACCGTTGAAATAGATCCTCCTCCCCGACTCCGTCAACGAAAGCAGTTCCACGGGTGTCACCCGACCAAACCGGTCATCGTTGACCCACCACTCGTACACCTGGGGCCGGACCAACACCCCTTCTCTGGCATATTCGATGGCAGGGGCAAGGACATCTTTCCACGGCACCCGACCCCACGCCGCGTGCGCCTCCGCATACGCCTTCAAGTTCCCCGGCACCGTGATCGACTGGTACCCGAGATCGTTGACCCGACCCTTCAATATGAACCCGAACCCGTCCCGTGCCTCCCCTTCGATCAGGTCCTCCCACATATCCGGCCTCGTGGCCAGCGGCGCTTTCCCGTGAAAGTCGATGCACTTATGCACCCCGACACCCGGAAGATAGGCCTGCAAGCTACCGAACCCCGCAATGCCCGTCATTTGCGGGTCCACGACGCCCTGAACGAAAGCGCAGGCTATGCCGGCGTCAATAGCGTTGCCGCCCTCCTTGAGCACTACCGCTCCCGCCTCTACCGCCTCGGGCTGTGGGGCTACTACCATGCCTCGAGTCATCTCGTTTCCTCCATATCTAGGATTGTGCCCACCGCGCCAGTGCCTTCTCCACCGATGCCAGCTCTTCGATCGACGTGTAGTAGTAGTCCCGCCATTCCTCTTGCGGCATACCGGTGAACAGCATTAGGTTCAGGGGATATTCACCGCTATCGCTCGCTCCCCGGAAGTCGTCCCGGAAGAGAAATGTCGGCTTCTTCAAGGCGATCGCCATCCCAAGCTCCACCATCACGCCCTCGTCCGGCGGCACACCGTTCACCACCGCAAATATCCCGTCCGACTCCACAACATCCCGAAAGTCCGCCTGCCCGATCCGGTACGCCCACCCCGGCTCCGCAAAGTCCACCTGGTTGTTCCTGTCGAACGGCTCCCACACCTCCAACCCCAGTCCCTCCAGCGCCGCAACCAGCTCCGGCAGCAGCAGCGACTTCTGCTGCACCGAAAACCCGTATGGGTTCGCCAGGTAAATGGTCTTCTTCTTCATTCCCTATCCTGCCTTTACATCGAACTGGGCCAGTATAGGAGCTTTCCCAGCGCGGGCAAAGTACATTATCCTACGCACATCCCTACTTCAGGAGCCATTCTTGAAAGGCAGAATCCAACTACCCAGTTCGACCCGTCACCCCTTCGACTTGGCAATGGTCCTTGACGGCACCCAGGACTTCCGATGGAAGAAGCTCAATAGTGAATGGTATTCGGGAGTTCTGGCTGGCAACATCGTCCACCTCCGCCAGTGCGGCGACATTCTTGAATACCACGCCCTCACCAACCTCGACCCCCTCCTTACTTCCTACTTCCGCCTCGACCAAGACATCGACGCCATCTACTCAGACCTCTCCTCCGGTGACCCCTATATCACATACCTTACGAGAGCTTATCCCCACATCCGACTTCTCTGCCAACCCGACCCTTGGGAATGCACCGTCGCCTATATCTGCTCCGCCAATAACAGCGTTGAGTGTATCAGCGAAATTGTTGAAGCGATAGCGAGATCAATCGGAGAGAAAACCGAACTCGCTGGAGACATTCGCTACAAGTTCCCAAGCCCCGAGCGAGTTCTTGAAGCCGGTGTTGAGCCATTAGAGGCCTTGGGGCTGGGCTTGGACCGGCACAGCAAAATCATTGAAGCCGCCCGCCGCGTCTACGATGGTAGGCTCGACTTGCAACGACTGTCTCACCCTGACACTTCCTACAACGAAGCTAAGCGTCACCTAATGCATTGCTATGGCATCGGTCCTAAAATCGCCGATTGCATAGCGCTCTTCTCCCTAGATAAACCCGAGGCATTTCCTATCGACACCCACATCAAGAAAGCGTTCATGTCCCGCTACTTTCCTCCTGGGGTTCGTGTCGGAGATAAGCGCTTGGCCGAGAGCGCCCAGGCCCGCTTTGGCAAATACGCTGGATGCGTTGCCCAACTCCTATTCCAGTACCAACGGGAACACTCTGACCCCAAGCACAGGAGTCCGCACCCTGTGCCCAAGGAAGTCAACCCCTTGTCCGCTAAAGCACCCACACAAATCCACCTCCAAATCCACACCCGCACACCCTTCGCCCGAGGCATCACCTTCGGAGATGTTGGCCCCTACGAAAAGCTCGTTGGCCGCGTCGACTTTGCCGTGGACCCCGACTCCCCAGTCTTCTCCTCCGTCGTCGACATCGAACACGCCCAGCGTAACTCCGAAGGCCTTGTCGAATACTCCACCGACTTCTTCATGCTCAAACCCACCAACATGGCTCGCGGCAACCGACGTCTGGTCTACGACGTCAACAACCGCGGCACCAAGCTCCTCGTCCACTTCCTCAACGACGCCCCCCAGGTCGACGACCCAACGTCTGTGGAAGACGCTGGTAATGGTTTCCTCATGCGTCGGGGCTACACAGTCCTCTGGTCGGGCTGGCAGGGAGACATCCTCCCTGGCGACAACCGCATGGCCATGCGACTCCCTGTAGCCTCCATGAACGGCTCGCCCATCACGGGCCCCGTCCGCACCGAGTTCTCCCCCGGCGACGCCCTCACAAAGCTCGACTCTGCCTCCACGATAGTCTCCATGCCCCTCAGCGGCAATGCTTACACCAGCGCCTACACTTCCGCCTCCCTGGACACGACTGAAGCCCTTTTCACCTACCGCAACTACGAGACCGACCCCCGCATCCCCATCCCTCCCGAAGCCTGGCAGTTCGCCAAGCCTGACACCTCGGGCAACCCCATCCCCTCCCCCACCGATGTCTACCTCCCCGAGGGCTTCAAGCCCGGCTGGATCTACGAGCTCGTCTACACGGCAAAGGACCCTCTGGTCATGGGACTCGGCTTCACCGGCCTCCGTGACCTTATATCCTTCCTACTCAACGCCGACTCCGACTCCGCAGGTCAGCCTAACCCCGTCCGGGACAACGGTGTGGGCATCGAGAAAGCCTATGGCTGGGGCTGCTCTCAGAGCGCCCGCTTCCTCAGGGAGTTCACCTATCGGGGCTTCAATGAAGACGCCGAAGGCCGGCAGGTCTTTGCCGGAATCTCCCCGTTTGTATCAGGTGGCGGCAGGGTATTCGTCAACTACCGCTTCTCCCAGCCCGGCCGGTACCCGAGGCAGCACTACGACCACCTCTATCCCTCAGACCAGTTCCCCCACGCCTATTCAATAACCACCGACGCCATAACCGAGAAAACCGACGGCATCCTCAAACGCCCGGACACCGACCCCTTCGTTATCCACACTCAGTCCGCCTCCGAGTACTGGCAACGCCGCGGCTCTCTAGTACACACCGACTCCCTCGGCAACGACCTCCCCGACCACGAGCGCTCACGCGTCTACCTTTTCGCCTCCGCAGAGCACAGCCCCGACCATATCGAAGGCCCCGACTACACTTCCTTCAAGCACCCAACCAACCCCCTCAACGTCACCGCCCTTCTCCGCGCTATGCTCGACAACCTCGACGCCTGGGTTACCAACGGCACTACACCCCCCGACAGCCGTGTCCCCACCCGAGAATCTGAGACCTCCGTCCCCGCCGAAAGTGTCACAGCCACATTTCCATCAATTCCCGGCGTCAACCCCCCGACAGCGCCCAATCGACTCTTCCTCCAGGACCACGGCCCGGACTTCGATAAAGGAGTCCTTTCCGTTGAGCCGCCAGTGGAAGACAAGAGCAGGCAATATAACGTATTGGTTCCCCAGGTCGACTCGGACGGCAACGACGTACCAGGTATCCGCGGCCCAGAGCTCGATGTGCCGCTTGCCACCTATACCGGTTGGAACTTCAGGCTGCCCGGACAGGCAGAGAACGCCATGGCCGCCGTCTACGGCAGCTATCTGCCCTTCGCCAGGACTAAGGAAGAGCGTATTGCTAACGGAGACCCTCGACCCTCCATTGAAGAACGATACGGATCCCGCGCCCGCTATGTCCGACTCGTCACGTTGGCCTGCCAGCGCCTGCTCGAGGAGCGCCTTATCCTCGAAGAAGACGCAGATCGCTTTGTCGAAAGAGTTATGTCCGACCCCGCACTATCCCACCTCGACTAGCTCGTACTTAGCTTGTCCAACGCCTCCAATACCGGAACGAGCTCCTCTATGGTCTCGATAGTAGTTGGCTCCATGCAGATCTGGATGTGCGCCACACCCTCCCGCTCGTATTCTCGGAGAATCCCCGCGATCTCGTCCGGTGGTCTGGCTAGCGGCTTGAGCGGTGGCTGGTCCCGCATCTGGTCAGAAGGCATCCTGTCCCACCACGGGTCCGCCGACGCCTCTGCAATCAGCACCGCCACCGTCCGCTCCATGCTCCCCGGCTCCCGACCCTCTTTAAGACATGCAGCGTCCACAACCGAACGCAGCTTCACCGCCCCCTCAACACTGTTCGACGTATCGTCGTAGTAGGCATTCCAGGCATTCGCATACTTCGCCGCCACCGCCAGCATCCTGGGGGCGCTCGCCCCAATCAGTATAGGAGGCCCCCCCGCCCTCGGCCCGAGCGGCCTCAGTTCACATTCCTTCGCCCTGTGGAACCGTCCCTCGAAGTCCACGTACCCGTTCCGAAGCAGGCTGTGAATAATCTGTATCGCCTCCTCAAACCTGCTGACCTTATAGCTGAATGGATATCCAAAGGCGTCGTACTCGAACTTGTGGTACCCAGACCCCAGCCCCAGGATAAGCCTCCCCGCACTAATCTCCTCCACCGTCGAGGCCATCTTCGCCAACATTGCCGGGTTGCGCCAACCCATAGCCATAACCAGCGTCCCTATCTCCACCCTCTCCGTTATCGCCGCCACGGCGGACACCAGCGACCAGCACTCCCACACGCCTCGGGCCTGCTCCTCTCCTTCCAGCCTGTACAGGAGGTGGTCTACTAGCCACACCGAATCGAAACCCACCTGCTCCGCCAGCAGGGCCATTTCCTTCACTTCCTTCCACCCCCTAACCCCTGACCCCCGCAGCCCCTCCGTCTGGGGTAGCATCAACCCCACCTTCAATGTCCTTGATCCGCTTGCAACCGTCATTTCGTTACTCCTATGTAATTCCTCGAATTCGGAGACCGGACCACCTTACAGTTTGCTATGCCCCGGGAAGTTTCCCCGTCTGTAGCAGTTGAATTCGCACCAGTTTCAATTCCTCGTAGTCGTAGTCGTCTCCCAAAAGCTCCTTGACTGGCGTAAGAAGCCCGCCCCCCGACTCCCGAAATGCCTGCTCTATCATGGCAAACTTCTCTCCGCCCGGCAGGATACGACTCAAGTCGAGTGTTATACCCTGTCTCGAAATGCGTTCGAGATGTCCGATAACGGTATTCCGTGCCAGCCCCCGACTCTCCCCAATTTCGTCCAAAGTCATCCCTTCCTCGACCATCTCCCGGGTTCTCTCGTACGTATTGCTTAACACTCCGTCACTGAATGTCCCACTCCCCTGACCCTCATCACGAAACAGCGGAACAGGCCCCGCTGGCACTTCTACCCTGTTCGCCTCTACGTACCCCCGGATCACCTCCACGAACTCCGGCCCATACTCGTCCAGTTTCGCCTCCCCGACTCCGTGTATCCGTGCAAACTCCTCTCGGCTCCGAGGATATGCCGCCGCCATGTGCCTCAGGGGAACATCCCCGAACACCACGTAGGGCGGCACGTTCCGCTCCTCGGCCAGCCGCCTGCGCAGAACCCTCAACTCTTCAAACAGTCCCTTGTCGTATTGCGTCATCACTTCCCGCACCGTCGAGCGGCTCGGTCTAACCCGGTCCACCGGCTTCATCAACATCACCCTCTCATGGCCCCTCAGCACCTCCCATCCCCCGCTCGAAACGGACAAGGTCGGTAGTTCACCCTCATTCCTCACCATCAACCCATTCGCCCGAAGCTGGCCGATAATCTCCTTCAATTGCTCCCTGCTGAACTCCTTAACTATCCCGTACACGCTCAACTGGTCATGCCCAAACTTGAGCACCCTCTTATCCCTGCTCCCGACTAGCACGTTGATAACATGGGTCGCCCCAAACCTCTCTTCCGTCTTCACCACCGCCGACAAGATCTTCTGTGCAATCTCCGTCCCGTCAAACTCCCGACTCGGGTCCAGGCACACATCACAGGCCTCGCAGCTCTCCTCTCCCCATTTTTCTCCGAAGTATTCCAGTAGATAGCTGCGCCTGCACGTAGGTAGCTGAGCGTAGTCCACCATCCTGTCCAGCTTTTCGCGGGCGTTGCGTCGCTCTACCTCGTCTTGAATCTGCCCGACGAAGTAGTCCTGCCGCACCCTGTCCCCGACCGAGAAAAACAGCACGCATTCGCTGGGCAACCCATCCCTTCCCGCCCGACCCGTCTCCTGGTAATACCCCTCCACCGACTTCGGCATGCTGTAGTGCACCACCAGCCGAACGTCAGGCTTGTCTATCCCCATCCCGAAGGCAATCGTGGCCACGATTATGGGAGTTTTGTCTCGTATGAAATCGTCCTGCGCCCGTCTCCTCGTCCCCGCATCAAGCCCTGCATGATATGGCGCTGCCGAAAACCCCATCCTGTTGAGCCTGCCAGCCAGTTCCTCCGTCTCCTGCCGCGAGAAGCAATAGATAATGCTGGGCTGGTCCCGGTGCTTCTCCAGCAGCGACACTAGTCCGTCCCAAGAGTCCGCCTTTGGCCGCACAGAATAGCTCAGATTCGCCCTGTTGAAGCTCGACCTGAATACCCGACCTCTCTGCAACTCCAACTGCCCGATGATGTCATCCCGTACCCGCTCCGTAGCCGTGGCAGTCAACGCAATCACCGGCACCGAGGGAAAGTCCCGCCTCAGATCAACCAGGTTACGGTAGTCGGGTCGGAACTCGTGGCCCCACTCGGAAATACAATGCGCCTCGTCCACAGCGATCAGGCTGAGCTCGATGTCCATCAGGAAACGCCGGAACCCTGGCCCCGGGAGCCGCTCCGGCGCCACGTAGAGCAGCTTCACCAGCCCGGCCCTCACTTCCCGCTGCACCTGCTCTATCTCACCCCCTGACATCGAGCTGTTTATAAACCGTGCCGGGATCCTATTTGCGTTCAGAGCGTCAACCTGGTCTTTCATCAACGCTATCAGCGGCGACACCACCAGTGTAACCCCGGGAAACATTAGGGCCGGCAACTGGTAGCACAGCGACTTCCCTCCGCCCGTCGGCATCAACGCCAGGCAGTCCTTACCCTCCAAGACACTTCCGATTATCTCTTCCTGAAGTGGCCAGAACTGGTCATATCCGAACCGGGACTTCAGAAGCTCAAGGGGTTCAATGGTCTTTTTCAGCATCTTTGTGGAATGGGACTGGGCCGACCGTGGGTTTGGGAACTTTCGCCACTATATAATACCGGCAACCGTGTAAGTACAGACCGAGATCTTGCAAGGAATATCCTGGTGCGCCCGTCCCCAACTTCAAATGCCCCCGGACTACTATCAGGCGTGAGAGTCCTCGACTTTACCCGGGCTCTCGCCGGCCCCTTCTGCACCCGGCTCCTCTGTGATCTCGGCGCCGAGGTCATCAAGATCGAACCCCCGCCAGGCGACCAGTCCCGGGACTTCATGTACGTCACCGAGGAGGGCATCAGCGGCTACTTCATGCAGCACAACGTCGGCAAGAAGGGCCTTTGCCTGGACCTCCGTTTGCCGTCAGGCAAGGTTATAGCAAGGGGTCTGGCCGACCTCTGTGACGTGGTAGTCGAAAACTACAGGCCGGGCGTCATGGCCCGCCTCGGCCTGGACTACCGTTCCCTGTCCCTGACCAATCCCGGTGTTATTATGTGTTCCATATCTGGCTACGGCCAGACCGGGAGCTACGTCAACCGCCCCGCCGCCGACCACACCGCCCAGGCTATGAGCGGCGTCGCCCACCTTAACGGAGACGCCGACGGCCGGCCCAGGCTCGTCGGCACTGCTGTGGGAGATACCGTCGGGGGATCCCACGCCTTCGGGGCCATTTGCGCCGCCCTTTACAGGAGGTCGGTTACCGGCAAAGGAGAGCACGTTGATCTTTCCCTTGTCGACTCCCTTATATGGCAAAACGAATGGGCCTTCGAATACCTGCTGATCAGCGGAGGGCAGCAACTCCCCAAGAAGAGCAGACCCGTGGTCAACGTCCACGGCATCTACAAGGCCCGGGACGGCTACGTCACCCTGGCCGCAGTCACACAGGAAGGCTGGGAGAACCTGACAAGGGTAATGGGCAGACCCGACCTCGCCTCCGACCCCCGCTTCCTCACCCCCCAAGACCGCGAGTTGCGTTGGAGAGAAGTGGACGCGCTTATAGAGGAGTGGGTCATGACTTTTCCTTCTGCAAAGGACGCCGTCCACGCCTTCACCGACGCCGGCGGCGTGGTCGGCAGCGAGGTCCTTTCCATTCAGGACGTTCTTGCAGACCCGAGGACCGAAGAACGCGGCCTGCTGGCTGAAGTCGAAGATCCCGTGCTCGGTCCCGTCAAAGTCCTCAACTCTCCTTTCAGATTCTCAGGTTCGCGTTCCGGGGCCAAAGACCACGCCCCCCTATTGGGAGAGCATTCCGTCCCGGTGCTCCGAGACCTGCTGGGTTTCTCCCGAGAAAGAGTGCTTGAACTCGTTGGTGAAGGAGCCGTCATAATGGAAGAGCGGGCCGTCTCGGGTGCATTGAAGGAACTCGACGTCTAACGATCCTATCGAGGGAATCATGGAGCAACAAGTCTCTACAAAAGAGGAAGAGCGGGTAATCACCGACGAAATGCTGGCCCTCGCCCGCAGCAGGATCGGCGCTCCCCTCAAGGTACACCAGCCTTTCAATGAGTTCGTAACTTCTGACGCTATCCGCCATTTCTCCCACGGCACGGGCGACGACAACCCCCTCTTCTGCGACCGCAACTACGGCCCCGAGACCCGATGGGGCGGCATGATAGCTCCACCCCTCTTCTATCGAAGCACCGGCAATCCAGAGCCCCGGGACTGGACTGAGCAGGACCGCATCAACTCCCGGGACCCCCTTAGCGGCATCCACTCCTGGTATATCGGAGAGACCATCTACTGGCTCAGGCCCATCTACCCCGGCGACACCCTATCAGCCCGGCGCTTCCGCCAGGACTTCCAGGAGAAGCGTAGCTCCTTCACCGGCGGCAGAGCTCTAATAGAGGTCATTAGGCAAGAGTTCAGAAACCAGCACGGTGACTTGGTAGTCGTGGCGGACGAGAAGGAGTTCCGAGGCGGCAGACAGAAGAAGTGGGGTGAGCGCAAGAAATACGCCCACTACGAAAAGCAGGCCTATACCCCCGAGGACATTGAGCGCCTCGACAAAGCCTACGAGTCCGAAGCCCGGCGCGGCAGCCAGCCCCGCTACTGGGAAGACATCCACCCCGGCGACACCCTCCCTCCCCTTGTCAAAGGCCCGCTCACCGTTACAGATATGGTCAATTGGAAGATGGGCAACGGCCTCGCCATGCTCTTTCCAGGTGCTCATCGCCTTGCCTATCAATGGCGCAAAGCTCACCCCAGGGCCTATGTCGTAAACGCGGACGGCGTCCCGGACATCGCCGAGTCCGTCCATTGGGACGAGCATATCGCCCGCCTCACCGGAAACCCTCACCCCTACGACTTCGGAGAACAACGTGTCGCCTGGCTTGCCCACCTGGTCACCGACTGGATGGGCGACGACGCCTGGCTCGTCTCCCTTGACAGTCAGGTGCGCCGCTTCGTCTACATCGGAGACACCGTATGGATAAGGGGAGAGGTAGCAGGCAAAGAATCGAAAGACGGCGAACACAGGATGACCATCAATATCAAGGCCGAAGACCACCGGGATGAGGTTACAGCCATCGGCACTGCCACCGTCCTCCTTCCCTCCCGGGTCTCCGGCCCCGTCACCCTCCCCCCAAGGCTTGACCTGGCCTCTGCAGGCTAGGCCAGCACCCCAATCTTGGTCAGCCTCTTCACTTCGGCCACCGGCATGTCGAGCAATTCTCCGAAGACGTACAGATTGTCTTCCCCGAATTGGTGACTCCTTTGAACCCGCCCTGGTGTCCCCGACAGCCGTACATAGGGCCCCGGGTAGTCCACGGGTCCACTCCCCGGCTCGCCGATCTTCTCGAAGAACCCCCGAGCCCTCAGATGTGGATCATTGAATAGCCTCTTCCCGTCCTGCACCACCCCAGCCCCCACCCCGACTCCTTGCAGTGCCTCAACCACCGACTCCGGCGTCCTCTCTCGAGTCCACTCCTCTATCCTCGCATCCAGCTCGTCCTGCTTTGCATGCCGGCTCGCCATGTCCCCAAACTTATCCTCCCGAGACCATACCGGACTCCCCATCACCCAACACAGATTCTCCCACTCCTCCTCACTCCCGATCGCAATTACGCACCAGGCATCCTCGCCCTTGCACCTGTACACCCCGTGCGGCGCCATCCACGAGTGTCTATTGCCCATCGGCTCACTCACTGAACCGTTGACAAGATAGTCCATGTACTCTGCACCTAGAATCGAGGCCAGGGCTTCAGTCTGCGCCAGCTCTATCAGTTGCCCCTCTCCCGTACGGTCCCGATGCCGCAGCGCAGCCACGATAGCTACGCTGCCCATGGCCCCGCTCAGATAGTCGGGCGTCCAGACGGGAGGGCCGGCGGGTTCTGGCTCGTCGGGATACGACCACAGGTGGTAAAGCCCCGTGATGCTCATGGCAATGGACGCCATGCCCAGGTAGTCTCGGTGGTAGCCCGATAGCCCGAAAGCCGGCAGCCGGGCCATGATGATGTCCCGCCGCAGCTCCTTCAATTGCTCGTATCCGAAGCCCCACCTGTCCATAACCCGGGGACTGAAGTTCTCCACCACCACATCGCATAGCGGGGCCAACCTTCGGATCACCTCCCGCCCTTCCTCCTTACCCATGTTCACCGTCACGCTGAGCTTGTTGCGGTTGACGTCGGCGAAGGTGACTTTTTGCTGCAAGACTACCCTCGGGTCCAGCCCCTCCCGCGCCCGACCCCTCTGTTGCCTCGCCTCCGACTCCACCTTTATCACCTCGGCCCCGTTCTCCCCCAGCAGCTGTGTCAGCACCGGCCCGGCAATCGCAAAGGTGAAGTCCAACACCCGGATGCCTTCCAACGGCAACCCGGTCCCAGCTTTGTTTGCTCGACGAAGATTGCCTGTAGTCGACTGCTTCTGGGGCTCTGGCAAGGCTGTGCCCCCAAAAATCTCTTCGTTGTGCTGCCCCAGGCGCGGGGCCGGGGCGAATATCGCACCCGGGGTCTCGCTCATCCTGAACGGGCTCCCGACCTGTCTGCATCGTCCCGATCCCTGCCTCTCCACCTCAAGAAACACCCCTCGCTCTGCGGCATACGGGTCCCGGGTGAACTCATCCGGACGGTTGATAGGCCCAATCGGCACCCTACGGTCCTGTCCCTGCCTGAACAACTGCTCCTTGGTCAGCCCTTTCATGAAGTCTAGGACCGGAGGCTCAACAAAGTCCAGGTTGGCGTTGCGCACGTGCCTGTTTTCCCAGATCGGGTCTGTCAAGGGCTCGGGATTGCCCATCCACTCTAGCAGGCTCCGCCAGTGCCCCCGGGGGATTATCACCACGTGGCAAAAGCCGTCGCTCCCCGGATATACCCCCTCCGGCATCCCCCCACCCAACGGCCCCCGGTTTCCCTCTCGCACCAGTACCGCCTCATTGGCACCGTAGTTCACCACCACGTGCTGCTGGGACGCATTTACCTCCTGGCACGATACCTCAACACGCTGTCCCCTTCCGCTAGCTTCCCGGCCCCTTATCGCCAGCAACAGCCCGTATGCGGCAAACGCCGACGCCAGGTGATGAGGTTGGTATTCGGGCTCTGCGAGAGGTGCCTGCTTCGGCGACCCACACAGGTACATGATCCCGCCCATCGCCGACACCACAATGCTCGGTGCCTTCCACCCGCTGTGCGGCCCATCCAACCCGAACCCCGAGATAGAGACCCGAATCAGCCCCGGATTCGCCTCCTCCAGCATAGCGTAGTTAATCCACGATTCCCCCCCGGTCTCTATGACCGCATCCGCAGTACATGCCAACCGGAGGAGTTGTGACTGGCCCTCGGGTGTGTTCAGGTCAAGTACGACGCTCTTCTTGTTCGTGTTGAAATGTATAAACCCCAGCCCCGACTCACCTTCCAACCCACCTGCCATCAAGGGTAGCTCTCGTCGTGCCGGGTCTTCCTCCGGCGGCTCCACCTTGATAACCTCCGCCCCTAGGTCGGCCAGTACTCGACCGCAAAACTGGCCCTCCGCCCTAGCCATGTCCAGGATGCGTATGCCGCCTAGAGCCGTCTTCATCCCACCGCCGTCACCGGGACTTGCATGCCCACGCCCTTAGGCCTTGGTCCTGTACCCACCCGTGAAGTAGTCCCACGAAATCAGCTTGGTGATCTCCACCCTTATGAGAACTGGGTCGATTGAACTCCTTAGAGACTCCGCGTACTTGAGACCCATATCAGGCCCGAGATACTTGATGCTTATCCTCTCGACGTACTCATCGGTCTTTGCCTGCGACTCCCCCAAGTGACCAATCCCATGAATCGTCACGTGCTTGTACGGGTAATGGTCATCGTCGATTAGGAAGACCATCTTCGGGTCCTCCTGCAGCGCCGACGCCCTCGGCGCTCGCCTCCCACAGAAGAAGTACAGTTCACAATCCTCGTGCGCATACCAGGTAGCCACCAAGTACGGATACCCGCTTGGGCTGTTCGACGCTACTCTAGCTATTCGGGGCTCATCCAGGTATTGCTTCACTTCTTCATCGGTCATTCGCATGGCATTGGCCCTTTGTTTGACGAACCTTCTAACCCATACTCTCGGCTAGAAGATTGCGAGTGGATTGGCCGGAGATCCGGTGGCGTTCTTGAATCTGAGTGGCGCAATGACCATCATAAATTCCCACCGCCTGCGCTGGGCGCAGGCCTCGGCCAGGTCCTCCAGGTTGGCGTTGTCTATCAGCCACAGCCCCAGGTGAGGCAGAGCAATCGAATGGGTTGGCGACCTTATGCCCTCGTATCCCGATGGAAACACCTCGTTGGATTGGTCTCCCGCCAGCATGGCTATGTCTCGCTCTCTCCACCACGGTATGCAGGAGGCATGTGGCCCGGGCCTCGGATCATCCGACGCCGACAGTTCCCCCGCATAGCACCTCGCCAGGTGACCCGTCCGAATGAGCAAAACGTCCCCCGACTCCACTTTCACGCCCAGGGCCTTCTCTGCCTCTTCAAGCTCGTCAGGTAAGATTGGGTCCGGGCCATCGAGGTATCGCTCCCCGCGAAGCCGAGGAATGTCCAGTAGCACGCCCCGGGTCACGACTCCTTGTGCCAGCAACTCCACCGACTCCACCTCTGCCCCCGACTCGCTATTCACCAGCTTGGCCGGGAATCCGTTGTACATCTTCCCGCCGGTAAAGATGTGGCAAAGCGCATCCACGTGAGTGATGGTGTTGCCGTGATAGGCAATCCCCATAAAGTCCCCCGATTCCTCTGCCTCCTGACCAGCTTCCCCCGTCGCCGTCATGTAGTGCAGCACCTGCGACATCGTTTCCCCCGGCAGGTCTGGCGAGATGGTCCAGGAGCAGGAGACGGAAACGCCCTCTTTCACCAACCGAGAAGCCTGCAGACGTTTCTCAGCCGTCACTAGGTTAAGTGTGCCAAGCTGGTCGTCGGGTCCCCACCGGCCCCAGTTGCAGCAGCTCTCCGCATAACCCAGAACCTCTTCCTCAGTCGGTAAATTTCTAGCCGTCATCTGTCGCCTTCAGCACTTGATTCCTTGTCACTTTTGGCGCTCACCCTACTCTTCGCCATTCACTCGCACCAATTGTACGTTATGTAACCTAACTTACCTCGACTTCTATCCTCAAACTTGCCCTTCACCGATCTTGATCATCTGGTCTGGGGTCATCAGCCACTCCAGCCACCCCGACCTCACTCCATCCAGTCTAGGAATCTTCAGCTTACACAAGGCCCCCTTCTTCAATCGTATAAGCCCGCTTGGGTCCCCGCTCACAACCATCGACACAAAGCTGCTCATATGAGGCTCGTGTCCCACCACCATTATCTTGTCTTGGGTCGAGTATTTGTTGCCCAACTCCTCCATCAGGAGATAGGGGTGCGCTTCCGGCACTAAGCTCTCCGAATATGCCAACTCGTTGGTAATACCCAGTCCTTCCATGGCTATTTCGGCCGTTTGCACTGCCCTAACCAGAGGGCTGGAGATCACCAGGTCTACCGACAATCCCAGCTCTTTCAAGCCCTTGGTCTGTCGCCTAAGCTTGTCGACGCCCTCCGGAATCAGGGGACGTAAGTCATCGTCGGGATATTTCCGGAAGTCCCTCTCGTCCGCGACCCCGTGCCTTAGCACATACACATTCATCTCAGTGCGATGCCCTCCCAATCTCGACACTTAACGCCTCGAATGGATCGGGGTAGTCTAACATTGGCTTCCCTCCACTACCCTCAACCCACAATCCGACATCATTTCGTTCCCGCCTCGAATCTATCCGTCCGAAAATGGTCAACAACGAGCGTTATGTAATGCAATGTAGTCCCTTCAGGCTCGCATCTCGCCCCAACTAGCCATTGACACGCTCTCACGGCACCCCTATCATACCCCGCAACTCAAAAACATATACACTGCCCGTTCAGGTGCCCGACCAGGGAGAATAGGGAAGGCGGTGAAAGACCGCCACGGTAGCGCCACTGTAAGCGGGGAACTTGGCCCGAGACCACTGCCGGCAGACCGGTGGGAAGGGATCGGGGCACAGACCCAACCCGCAAGTCAGGAGACCTGCCTGAACGGAAGGTGACCACTCTCCGCCTCAGAGAGGGTCCCTCGAGTCCAGGGAGCAATCCCGACCGGCGCACATCGAGACCTCTAGCGGAGAACCGCAGGAGGTCTTTTTGATTAGGGTCGTCGGTGCGAATGCACTGCGTAGTTACCGTCAATCGGGAGTAGTGACCCGATTGACAGCCAGCTCTTCCGTCATCCTTCTCCTCGTGTTCGGAACTGCGCTGGCGTCCCTGAGCCTGGGCCCGGTCAACATCTCCACCGATCGCGTTGCCTCCGTCATCCTGTCCTACATTGGGCTGGATTTTGCCTCCTTCACCCGCACCGAACTTCTCGTAATCGAACAAATCCGCCTCCCGAGAATCGCGGTCGGGGCCCTTGTTGGTATGGCCCTCGGCGTAGCCGGTGCCACCATGCAGGGTCTTTTCCGCAATCCTATGGCCGACCCCGGGATAATCGGCGTCTCCGCAGGCGGCGCCGTTGGCGCCGTTGTTGCCATCGCCACGGGCATTACTCGCCTATTCTTCCTTGCCCTTCCGGCCTTTGCGTTCGTGGGTGCTTTGGGGGCCTCCTTCCTCGTATACGGCATAGCCGCAGTCGGGGGACGCTTCTCCATGGCAACCCTTCTCCTGGCTGGCGTGGCCGTCAACGCTTTTTTGGGCGCCATCGTCTCCGCCATAATCATCCTCCTCCCCGACAATGGAGCGCTCCGGGAGATCCTCTTCTGGCTCGCCGGAGGCCTCGACTCCCGCTCCTGGGAACACGTCCGTATATCCGCTCCCCTGATTTTGGCCGGGACCGCTGTGATAGCGATCATGGCTCGCGACCTCAACCTCCTTACACTCGGTGATGACGAAGCCCGCTCAATGGGCATACGCGTCGGCTTCACACGCGTGACTCTCCTTGGGGCCGCCGCCCTAGTCACGGGGTCTGCCGTCGCTGTTAGTGGCACTATTGCCTTTGTCGGCCTTGTCACACCCCATATCCTTCGCCTCGTCCTCGGCCCCGACCACCGTGTACTCGTCCCCATGAGCGCCCTCGGCGGAGCTGCTTTCGTCATCCTCGCCGACACCGTCGCCCGTACCGTCATCCAGCCCGCCGAGCTCCCTGTAAGCATCATCACCGCCTTCGTCGGCGCTCCCTTTTTCATATTTCTGCTGATAAAGAACAAACGACAGGTTTACTCGCTATGAGAATTCAAACACCGGAAAGGAGCTACCTTGTCGTATAAGCGTTTCTTCATGACCATCGTGTCCCTAGCCGTCTTTATGGTTCTGTTGTTGGCCGCGTGTACATCCGCGACCCCGACTCCAGCCCCAACCTCTCCTCCCCCACCCACCGTTGCCCCGACCGCGGTCCTTTCGCCAACTGCAGCTCCTGCCCCTACATCGACGCCAAATCCGACTACGGCCTTGCCCTCCAACCCGACACCTGTTCCTACCTCTGTACCGGCGCCAACGGCCACCTCCGTGCCCACGCCCGTGCCTACTTCCACTCCCGTACCTCTGGTGTCCTACTTTGAAGGCGTGTCCGGTATAGTCGACCCGACCAACTTCGGCTGGCCTCGCGAAGTTGAGGGACTTAACGGTCTCGTCACGATCCAAAATAAGCCTCTGAGGCTCATCACTGCCTCCGTCGGGCACGACGAATTAGCCGTATCCCTAATTCCTTTGTCTAGGCTGGTCGGCGTGGGAGATCCGACCAAAAACGCCACATTTTCGAATGTGGCCTCCTTGGTGCAGGCCCTCCCGGTGATTACGAGAGACCCCGAGACCATCATCGCCCTCTCCCCAGACGTCGTGGTTACCAGCCCCTTCTTCTCAGCCGAGGGAATCGATGCTCTATCTAGGCTCGACATCCCAGTCATCCAGACCGATCTCGTACAAGGCCCCGCAGAGAGGATCGATAATATACTCCTGATGGGCTACATCCTTGGTGAAGAGCAACGCGCAGTCGAGTTCGCTGCGGAAGTAGGGGCAAGATATCACTCATTGGTCGCCACAACCGCCCCCGCTGTCCCCAAGCCCCGTGTCCTGGCCCTGACCCGGTATTCCGATAGTATTTGGACCGCCGGCGCTGACTCCACGGAAGGTGGTGTTATCACTGCCGCAGGAGGTATAAACGCCGCCGAAGAAGCGGGAATTGTTGCCAATGCGACCACTAGCCTGGAAGGTGTCATCTCCATGGCCCCTGACATAGTGATCATTCCCCAACCTCCCGAGTTCGGCGCCGGAGACTTTCGCCAGAGCCTCTTGGATAACGAAGCCCTCGCTGAAGTCCCGGCCATCAAGAATGGCCAGGTCCACATAGTCGAGAGCAAGCACTTCACCACCCTCTCCCACTGGAACATACTGGGCGCCGAGGAATTGGCCCGACTCCTCTGGCCCGACCTGTTCACCGAACCCATAGACTACCAGTTCAGCTTGGCCGAGTAGCTTTGCCATGGCAGACACAGAACATCGACCCGTAAGCGCTAAAGACCTCCATTACGAGGTTGACGCACAGACCCTTCTAGACTGTGTAGACCTTAGCGCCGAACGGGGCCAGCTCGTGGGGCTTATAGGCCCTAACGGTGCGGGCAAGACCACCTTGCTCAGGGTAATAGCAGGCATTCTGAGTTACAGTGAAGGCGTTGTGCTGTTGGAAGGCTCGGACCTGAAGCATGCCACGCCCAGGGACATTGCCCGGGCCCTTGCTATCGTTCCTCAGATCGCACCCTACACCCAGGGCTTTACTGCCCTGGAGCTGGTGCTGATGGGCAGGTATCCCCACATGGGCCGACTCCAGATCGAGGGCAAGCAGGATAATCTCATTGCCAGGGAGGCAATGCGCCTCACCGAGACTGAACAATTCACCGACAGGACCCTCGACACCCTGTCCGGCGGCGAGCGTCAGCGCATCTTCGTGTCCCGGGCTCTCGCCCAGCAACCCCGTGTCCTCCTTCTCGACGAGCCAACTTCTAATCTGGATATCCTTCATCAGCTCAAGGTCATCGGCCTCGTTCGCAAGCTTGTGGATGGCGGCTTGACCGCAATCGCCGCCATTCATGATCTCCAGTTGGCAGCCCGATACTGCGACCGTCTAGTCCTAATGAAAGCTGGCAGAGTCCTCGCCCAGGGCTCCCCGGAGGATGTCCTCACCCCCGACACCATAGCGTCTTCTTTCGGCGTGAACGTATCAGTCTACCGAGACCCGATAGCGGGAGCTCTGACCCTGAGCCTGATCGGTCCGGTGGAAGAACACTCCCCTGCCAACGGCCAATTCACCCCTTTCTCGCCCGAATCCATTTCCGACCCGCGTTTCCTGGAGTCAAACAGCCGCCAGTCGCATGAGAATGGAGGTGAGCAATGAACACCCTGGACCCTTCTTTAGTTCCTGAAAGGCCTGCCAGGCGACGCCGCGGCCGCACCGGCCTGATCATCGTGAACACCGGTAACGGAAAAGGCAAGACCACAGCCGCCCTGGGCGTTATATTTCGGGCCTGGGGACGGGACTTTAAGGTCAGGATGTTCCAGTTCATCAAGCACACGGGTGCTCGCTTCGGAGAAAACCGGGCCGCGGCCAAGCTCGACATTCCCATGGAGTCCTTTGGCGACGGCTTTACCTGGCTATCCAAAGACATGGACCAGACCACGGAGATGGCAGTGGCGCTCTGGGACCGCTGTAAAAAGGCCATCCTGGAGGGCGCAGAAGACATCATCGTCCTCGATGAATTCACCTACCCCATGCACTACGGCTGGGTCCCGACAGAAGAGGTCGTTGAGACCCTTAAGCAGAAACCGCCTAAAATGCACGTGATAATCACCGGCCGCTATGCCCCCCAGGAAATCATTGATTGCGCCGACCTCGTCACCGAAATGAACGTTATCAAGCACCCCTACGAAGATCATGGCATCGTCGCCCAGAAGGGTATAGAGTTTTGACTCCCGACCTCGACCGGATCATCTCAAGCATCACCCCCGCCGACTCCGATGCCATAACCGCCGCCCGGTCCCGACAATCGCAACTGACTAAGCCTCCCGGAAGTCTGGGGAGGTTGGAAGAGTTATCCATCCAATTGGCCGGCATATTCGGCACGGGATCTCCGACAATACGAGGAAAGACCATCATAGTGGCTGCTGGTGATCACGGCGTCGTCAAACAGGGCGTCACAGGTTACCCTCAGGAAGTCACCCGACAGATGGTACTCAACTTCCTTGCGGGAGGAGCGGCCATAAACGCAATGGCCCGACGCTCAGGTATAGAACTGGTCATCGTAGACGCCGGCATAGCTCGCCCACTTCCAGACCACCCTCACTTGAGGACAGTACACACCGGACCCGGCACCGCCGATATCAGTACGGGCCCCGCCATGACTCGTACCCAGGCCCGACACTGCCTCACCGCCGGCATTCAATTTGCCCTCGAGGCAGCCTACAGAGGCACTGACCTGATCGGTACGGGCGACATGGGTATCGGCAACACAACCGCCTCCAGCGCAATAACATCGGCCATGACTGGAAGTCCACCTGAAGAAACAACGGGTCGGGGCACGGGTCGTAACGACCATGAACTTAAGCACAAAATCAACGTGGTTGAGCAAACACTGCGCACCAACCAACCAAGCCCCGACGACCCCTTCGGTATCCTCACCAAGGTGGGCGGCTTCGAAATCGGCGTCCTCGCTGGCGTCATTCTGGGAGCCTCTTCCGCCCGACGAGTCATCGTGCTGGATGGATTCGTCTCCGGTGCCGCCGCCCTTATCGCCCACTGCCTCTGCCCCCACACCCGAGACTACATGGTTGCCGCCCATCTCTCAGCAGAAAAAGGTCATAGTGCAGTTCTCTCTCACCTCGGCCTGAGCCCCGTACTGGACCTTGACATGCGACTTGGGGAGGGTACGGGTGCGGCTCTCGCCATGCCCATAATCGAAGCCGCTGCCGCATGTCTGTCGGATATGGCATCCTTCTCCGAAGCTGGTGTCTCTAATCGCAAGACCGCAGCCCAAGTTATCTAACCCACGTGACAAGCCTCCGACTGGCAGTCTCCTTCCTGACTATCTTCCCCGTAGGCTTCCGTGACCTCCGGCCCATGGGTCGCGCAAGAGCATATTTCCCCTTGGTAGGGCTTGGGCTGGGAGGAATACTCGCAGGTCTGGACTTAGCCGTAAGCATGGTCCTGCCGCCATTCGTGGTCGGGGCCCTTCTCGTCATCGCTCTGCTCGTACTCACCCGAGCCCTTCACACCGAGGGTTTCCTGGATTCCTGCGATGCCCTTTTCGGCGCCTACTCCCGCGAAAGGCGCTTGGAAATACTCCGCGACCCCCACGTTGGCGCCTTTGCGGTTATCGGCGGTGCTGCGCTTCTTATCTTCAAATGGGCCCTCCTCGCATCCATCGACACCGAAATGCGACCCGAACTCTTTGTCTTGTTTCCAGCTCTCTCTCGTGCCGGAATGCTTCTCACCATAATCGTTTTCAAATACGCCCGAGACCAGGGACTCGGTGTTTCATTTAAGGTGCAGACAAGATGGTGGATGGACGCGCTGGGGCTGGGTATTGCAGCGGCTGCCGGAGTGCTGATTCTCGGGATCGGTGGCCTTGTTTTGGCTGCTGTGACCCTGGTCGTGGCCCTCGCAATAGGAAGCTTCACTTCCCAACTCCTGGGCGGCATGACCGGCGACACCTACGGCGCAGTTAACGAATTGACTGAGGTCTCGGTTCTATTGACTGGCCTGGTCCTCTATGAACAGTTTTCTTGGCTGTTCCAACCACATCTTTGGTGAATCAGAGTTTACGGATCCAGACAGGAAGCAAATGAGGAGCATTGTATGACCAAGCAGTTGACCCTCATCCTTGGTGGCATCCGTTCGGGCAAGAGTTCATTTGCCCAGGATCTCGCATCCTCCGGAGATCGCGTTCTCTTCCTCGCAACCGCAGAACCTCTTGACCCGGAGATGGAAGCCCGCATCCAGGCTCACCGAGAAAGCCGCCCCGACCATTGGGACACCCTGGAAGAGCCCTTGGAACTCACTGCAGCCCTTGCCCCCGTCCTGGGAGAGTACGATACTGTGGTCCTGGACTGCCTCACTCTCTGGGTCAGCAACCTCCTCCACAGTACGCCCGACATCCGATCCAACCGTCGCGACATTCCATCCGATGTGGAAGATTTGCTGGAGGTTTACGGGAGAGGACGTGCTTCCTGGATAGTCGTCTCCAATGAGCTGGGGTTGGGTCTCGTTGCGACTACGGAACTAGGCAGGGTCTTTACCGACGAACTGGGTCGCGTCAACCGCCTCATCGCCGCGGAAGCAGACGTTGTCTACTTCATGACGGCGGGCCTGCCCCTCAGGATCAAGGGCTAGAACTGAGCCGGCTACAACCGCGGCCTTAAATCTCAAAGAGCTGCGCCGATACTGTGTTATGTAGTAGCCTTCTGTGCCAGCAGCCTCGCAGCAACCGCTCTCGCCTGGTCCCGATCTTCCACTATTTGGTCTGGCGGTACCTGCTTCAAGACGTTCAGGCCCTGCAAGTTCTGTGCTGGTGTCCCCTGGAGCCCCATGATGATGCACTGCGTGTCGTAGTTAAAGGACGTCTCAATCAGCTGTTCAACCACCAGGGCCGCACTGTCGTCGATATAGACCGTATCGGTGAAGTCTAAGATGACCACTTCGTGCTCCCTGATGTCTTCGCCTATCGTATCGATAAGCTTGCTGGAGGATGCCACAGTAAATGTGCCCCTAAGCGCAACCAGCCCGACCCTCGCTGTGTATTCGTCTAAGTCGTCCTCTTCATCCAGAGTCCCGAAAAACACCTGGTCGAGAATCGGCACGGACACCACGCTGTCCATTTCCAGTCTCTCGAACTGCCTTGCACTGGTCACCGCAGCCGCAATCATACCCACCGCAACCGCCGCAACCAGGTCTAGGAAGACCGTAAGTCCAAGGGTGAGGAGCATGACTACCATGTGTTCCTTTTGGACCCGGTGTATGCGGGTCACGAACCGCCAGTCTATGGTGTCAAGCGCCACCTTCACGAGGATCCCCGCCAGCACTGCGTTGGGAATCGACGCCACGTACTCTCCCAGCATCAGGACCAGCACCACCAGGATCCCCACCGACACCACTCCAGACACGAAGGTCCGGCCCCCTGCCCGGACGTTTGCTACCGTGCTCGGCGTGGCCCCCGACCCGGGTAGCCCACGTATGAAGGCGGTGAATACGTTGCCAATACCCTGGGACAGTAGCTCTCTGCTGGGATCGTGCCGGGAACGGGTCATCGAGTCCGCAACCAGCGCCGTAAGCAGCGTGTCCGCCGATCCAACCAGCGCAATGACTATCGCCGGCTCTATGGAGCGTACCAGGGTGTCGGGTGCAAAGTCCGGCATTGCGAAGGACGGCAGGTCCGTTGGGATGGTCCCGATCGTGGGGGCCTGGGTGAGCCATACCACGCTAACCAACGTCCCGACTCCCAGGGCGACAAGAGTAGAGGGAAGATATTTGTCGAACTTGTTTGGCCACAGTATGGCCACGACCAGGGTAATAGCAGCTATTCCGAGTGCATTGCTCTCGAAGTCGTCAAATATCGAAGTGATATTCCGCAGAGTGCCTATCGGGCCGCCCGTTGCTACTTCCGCCCCCATGAATGGCAACGTTTGCACCAGGATGATGATCACCCCGACACCCGTCATGAATCCCGAAATCACGGAATAGGGCGTGTACGTGACGAACCGGCCGATCCTGAGCAGCCCGAACAGGATCTGGAACATCCCCGCCATGACGACAATGGTGAAGGCCTCTGCGATATTGTCCGCACTCGTCTCGACAATGACAGCCATTGCCACCGTCATCGAACCCGTCGGGCCTGAAATTAGAGATTTGGTGCCCCCGAACACGGCGGCAAAGAATCCCACCGAAATCGCGCCATAAATGCCGGCGGCGGGGCCAAGCCCCGCCGCCAGTCCGAAGGCTAATGCTACCGGCAGACTTACTATTGCCGCAGTGACGCCGCCAAGGACATCGCCGCGTAAGCCACTGATACCGTATTCCGAAACGCGAGACGATGCACTATTCAGCAAAGTAGTCCTGTAAGCGTACCAGCCATATCCTCTATGATGAAGCGATCAAATTGCCGTTCTCGGCGTCGCCTCATTCAAGCCCCTGGCCTTGCGGCATTTGCTCTAAACGCCATATAGCTATTCGCTTAGTGATGACTCCTCAGCTTACCGCTGGGACAAGTCTCACATCCGAATTTGCATCATCAGGTGGACGGGAGATAGGACATGCTTGACCCAATATACACTAGATTTTCCAATTCTCAATGCTCAAAAACCACAAATTGTGAATCTCGGCGCAATAGTGCTGCTGGAGGCATGGAAAACAAAGCTCGGAGCGAACCAGCACACAGCACTGCCGTGTCGAGTCATCTTTTTTGGAGACAAAGTGTCAACGTTTATGTTTGGCCGCATGGGCCCTACGCCAAGAGTCTCAATAATAATCTAAGGGTGCGGGCGGTTGCGCTTCGGAATCAATTTTCGTGGCCCGTGGCCGTGAGCACCACCAACTCCAATACTTCATGGCTTGAAATCGTACCCATGAAGTTTCCCGTCTTCGTCTCGATCACAGGGAGCACGGTCAGCGAATTCTCAGTCATCCGCTGTAGTGCGTCTTCCAGAAATTCATCCGGATTTGCGGTCGGAGTGTTGCGGCGCAACACTTGACTAAGCTCAGTCCGGTCCCACTCTCCCCGTGGGAGATAGCGCAGCATACTTAATGAGACTATGCCCGCGCACCTTTCCTTGTCCGCAACTACGTAGTCATGCTGCTGCGGCAACATCCAGCTCTCGATAAACGCCTTAACAGTAAGTGTGGGTTCAGGGTATCTGCGAGACCGGTCCAGGATATCCTTTACCCTGATGCCCTCCAGGGCAAACCGGTCCAGCGATGGAGGCGTCTGCCCTGGTGGCACTATTTCCTCAGAGAGCCGAGTTCTCCGAAGGGAAAAGCTGATCCCCATCGGAGTTAGAAGGATGTATCCAAACATCACCAGCACTAGCAGGGAGAAGACACCATCGCCTATAGCCCCCGACTTCAGCAACACTAACAGAAGGGCAATCTCTGCCACGCCCTTGGCCATCAGCCCCATCGCGGTGGCAAAGGGTGCATTCAGGCGGGTGATGTACGCGCTGACAAACGCCGCTACGAATTTGCCTCCAAGAGGCACGAGAGCCAAAGCGAGCACGGTCTCCCAGGGAAGATCGAGGAACTCGAGATTCAGATGTAGACCTGCAGAGGCGAAAAACAGCGGAACGAACAACCCCTCGGCCGTGCCCCGCATCCCGGGCATGATGTCGCGCCTCACCTGGTAGGGCAACGTCGACAGCGCCGCTCCAAACAGCAAAGCCCCGATTGACCCGTGGAGCCCGGCCGCCTCAGCAGCAACCACAACCAGGAAAAGTCCGCCGAGTAGAAGCCCAAATGAAAGCTGAGGCACCCTTAGGAACCGGTGTAGCAGCACTATCACTCTTGGCAACATCAGTGTCGAAACTAGCCATGTGACAATGGCAAACCCGAGAATCTGCCCTACAAGGACCAATACACTGACCCAGCTTAGACCCTGGCCGTTCTCTTCAGATCCGAAGTGTTCGCTGATAGTGAAACCCACGACAAATAGCGCGATCAGCTCGGCGATGATTACTGCAGTGAAGATCTGCACGCCCACGCGCTCCTTCAGCCTCCCTTCGTCAATCAGCACCTTTGCCACGAGTCCCAGGCTTGACAACGACAATACACCGGCAAGGCCCAGGGCCTGCGTGAAATCCAGGTCTAAGTGCAGATCAAACAGGAAGTCTGTCGTTACCGCCAGGGAAATTAGAAGCGATATGGCCACCGACAAAACTGAAGCCAGGAACAAGCGTCCCCGGATGGCCGCCACGAAGCCCCTGATGTCCAACTCCTCCAGCCCGATAAGGAAGAAAAAGATGAAGATGCCCAGGCCCAGGATTAGGTCCAACTCCGAACTGTCTTCAACCAACCCGCCGACCGGCCCGAGGACAAGCCCGGCTATCGCATAGGCAAAGATGGCATTCAGCTTGAAGCGCCTGAAGATGCCTTCCAGCAGCTTCGCAGTTACTATGAGCAGCCCAACTGATAAGACGGCGCTTTGAATTTCCAAATCAGGGACCTTCGCTGGAGTCGGCCCTCAGGGCCTGTAGACCGACCCGTAAGAAGAGTATTGTAAACCTTTCGTAAACCCAGGAGGATTTCGCAGATTCTCTTCAAGATGGGTTGTTCGAAGTGCATTGAGATAATGCCGCCGGCTCGGGGCTAAGCTCAACGCCTGCAAAAGCTGCGACCTGTCCCTGCCGCCTGAGGCCTTCGTAAATCTTCTCTGCGGCCCACTACCTGTCGACTCTGCAATTTGCGTGCAAGCTCAGACGCCGTACTTCTCGCTATGTCAAAACCCCTGCCACCCCGGCAGTGAAGCTGCTTGCCGGACCCACTCCTCCATCTGCGCGTCATCGAATCCCTCTTCGTAGATATCCACCCAGCGAGAGTCAGGGTCCTTCCCTGAGCCCGGAGGCTCGGGACTCAACATCGCCCCGTTCAAAAAGGTCACTTTCACGTACTTCGCGAACACATGGTAACTCGCGAACCATCCCTTCCCCTCCACCCCATACCACGGCGAATTCCACCGTACGGCCTTCTTAACGCCCGGAACCGCACACACTATCAGATTGTCCAGACGTCGCCCCAACTCACTCTTCCAGCCCGGCATCGCCGCTATATAGGCCTGCACCGGTGCATCACCGTCCGCCTTCGCAATCTGTGGGTTGCCACCGGAAAGCAGCACAACCTCTGTTCCATCGGCTAACGTAACCCTCTTCATGGATCCCATCAGCTTCTTCTTGAAGGTCTTGCCAGACATTGTCCTTACTCGATTCCGTCTTGCACGCGCTCAACTTCGTGAGCCATCGAGGGGTTACCAGACGTAGGCGGACCGTGTAAGACTGAATTTGTTAGCTTTTTGGATGCGGGTCTTATTGTAGGATACAGATCGGTAAACCCAGAGCGGTAACTACTCCACCTTAGTCTGGCCCGTCCCGGCGGGGAGTACTGTTCAGGGAAGGTGGGCCATTGTGAGTATATTAACAGCGTTGGCAGTCCTTGCCGCTCTCGGCTTGCTGTTCGCGCTGGACCCGGGCGGTGCCATCGCCGAGAGCGGCTTTCCCGACCTCCAGGAGATGGACTGGAAGCAGTTGACGGCCTGGGGCTTCCGCACAATAGGCGTAGTCGTAGCGCAGCTGCTCATTATTGTGCTGTGGCTGTGGCCCAAATACCGGCCCCCGCAGCCGAGCTCATCGTATTCCGGGACCCGGCTCCCCAACTCGATGCCCGCGGCGGCGGTATCTGCCCTGGAAGGCCACGCTATTTGGAGTCCAACGATTTTGGCATCCATCATCGAGATGTGCCAGCGCGGCACGTTACGGATAGAGGCCGTCGGAACAAGGGTCGGCTTCCTGTACCGGCTGTCTCGGCGAGGCCTGACGCAGTACGTCTGGGAACAGACCATCTGCGACAGCCTGCCGTCGCGCCTAACAACAATTAATGCGTTGGATGAAGCGATACGAAAGCGTTTCGATTCCATCGGCGACCAGATTGGGGACTACCTCCAGCATCGCGGCCTTTTCCATGACAACCCGGTGCGGGTCAGGAGGAATAGCTCCGATGACGGAGGTCTATGGTGGATGGTCGCTTCCATCTTGACGGGTGTTAGCCTCGGGTTCTGGGTGGCTCTGTGGCTGGACCAGTGGTGGGCTAACGCCCTGATCGGCGCGTTCGCAGGTCTCGTCTATTCTTTTCTTACATTACCGACGAAGGTATGGACAGGCATGCTGAAGCCAACCCCGGCGGGGGCGCTTGAGATAAGCCAGTGGCTTGGCTGGAAAGAGTCCATAGCCGGATCCGCCTCGATCGGTGTTCGGAGCCACTCAGATCCCCTGCTACCCTATGTGATCGCGTTTAATGTAGCGCAGCCGTGGCTCAACGTTGCGGCGTCGGCTCCACCCTGGTTCAGGTCCCGTGGTGAATCCTCCCTACGCGGCGCCGACCTTGACGCGGCCTATCACGCCTTCATGCACGCGGTGGAGTGGTGGCTGATGGGGCGGTCGGAGGATGCTGCAAAGGCGGCGGCGCAGTGGGGCTATGAAGAAGAACTACGTCTGCTCGAGCAACTCGACCTGGAATCGTCAGATATCGAGCGACCGGCGCACGTCCCGTACCGCGGGACCACCGGCGAGAGTGAAGAGGTCGCCAGTGAACTGGAGGTGCAGAGCAGTTTTCCGGTAGCCCCGGCAGTGGTGGAGTCAGCGGGGTATCAGACATACAGGATGGAGGAGGCGGTTGAGGAGAAGGTTAAGGGTAGTGGGTGCCTCTGCAGGTGCTTCAAATGGTTGGCATGCATGACAGTCATAGGGGTGGTGGCCCTAGTCGTCCTTTTCAGCCTCGACGTGGTCTCGCCTCGCGAAAAACCGTGTCCCTTGAACTCTCCCCCAATCCCCACACCCGCGCAGATCGCGGTGGTCGGCGACCTGTTCCGCGATGGGTGCGTGATGGTCAGAGGCACGTTAGTGTCCAAGGAGATCGACATGCTGGTGCTGGAGATTGACCGGGGGGACTATGTGCAGCAGGTGATAGTCCGCGTACCGATAGGACCTTTCGAAGAAATCTCCCTGGGCAAGCGGCTGGCATTGGGTGGACGCCTCAAAGTGGAGGAGGATGGGACCTACTGGGTCCATTTCGTGCCGGACCGCGGGTCGAACCGGGGGTGGTGGCAAAACCTACGGGAGAACGTCCAAGGGCTGTTCTAGGTTCCGCCGGTGCAGGTCAGCCTCATTTGGTCTTAAGGATAGGGCACAAATAATGAGTCTAATGTCATAACGCGCCTCAGCCCCATGACACAGGTGGAGAAGTTCGAGCTTTTTCAGGCCTTGACCGTGAGTTGGTGGGCCCGCCTGGATTCGAACCAGGGACCAATCGGTTATGAGCCGACCGCTCTGCCGCTGAGCTACGAGCCCCGATAGCTAATTCTATCCCACCCCTCTCCACCCCGCAATGTGAGGCCGGAAATGGTATCCTTGCCCTCGCCCCCAACCTTCCAGTCTCTCCATTCACTGCCATGCAAACCAACAGCGTCGAATTCTCTGTAGACGGCGATACCCTACGCGGCGATCTAGCCATCCCCGCTCCCAACGCCCCATGCATCCTCATGTCTCACGGCTTTGAAGCCAGCAAGGACGGCGCTAAGTGGTCCTTCCTGGCCCCTAAACTCATAGAGCGTGGATACGCCATCCTCAAGTTCAACTACCGAGGATGCGGCTACCCACCCGACGCTAGTGATGGCCTCTTCGAGGACACCACCCTGTCCGCCCGCATCGCCGACTACCGTACCGCCTTGGATTTCCTCCAAAACGTTGGCATCGATACCGACCGCATCGCCGTTGTAGGGTCCAGCTTCGGCGGCGAAATTCCCGTCGCCGCCCAGGACCAGAGGGTTAAAGTCTACGTCCTCCTCGCCACCCCCTCCCGACCCCAATCGCCCACGGAAGAACACCTCACCGAATGTCATTCCACGGGCTATTTCTCTCTGCCCTCAGGGAAGAGGCTGAAGCTCGACTACTTCCGAGACGGAGCGAAATACAATTTATGCAAGGCTGTAGCCGAGCTGGACCGACCCGTCCAGATCATCCATGGAAGCCGGGATGACGACGTCCCCATCGAACAAGCCCGGGAACTCTACACCCACGCCCGCAAGCCCAAAATGCTCGAAATCATCCAGGGCGCCGAGCATGCCCTCCGCCGCCCCGAGGACATGGACCGCATCCTCCAACTGACCCTCGCTTGGCTGGAGTCTTACCTCTAGGACTCAGGCCTTTAGTTCATCTTGTAAAGGTCCAGGGCGTTCTCACCCATCACCTTGCGCTGGTCGTCCTCTGGCAGCCTCGAGAGCGACTCCCTCAGCGTCTTTACCGGCCCCGTCCACGAGTCCGAGTGCGGATAATCGTAGGCCCAGAGTATCCTGTCCGCTCCCAATAGCTCCGCCGTCAACGCCCCGTACTCGTCCTCCGGCTCCATGGATATCCACCCCCGGGTCTTGAAATACGTGCTCGGCTCCTCCTTCGACTCCATGGTGAAGCCTATCACCTCGTATTTCTCATCCATCCGGTCCAGGATGTAAGGCATCCACAGCGTCCCCGACTCCAGCACTACCAGCTTGAAGTCCGGGAACCGGTCGAAAACGCCGCCCTGGAAGAAGCTCATGAAGCTCAGTTGGATGTCCTGGGACGTCGAGAATACCCACCACGAAGGCATCGTGATGTCGGGATATAGCAGGCTGCTCGACGGTGTGCCTCCCGCGCTCACGTGCAATGCCGGAGGCATGTCCTGCTCCTGGAATTCTGTCCATAGCTGGTCCCAGTACCGAGACCCGTACGACCTGTCATGAGGCGGGCTTGCCGGGCACATCACCGCCCTCGGCCCGACTCCCGCCGTCCTCTTCAGCTCCTTCACCGCCTCGTTAACGTCCGTCCACGGAAGAATTATCGCCGGGTATAACCTGTCCGGATGCGCACTGCAAAAGTCCACCAGCCAGTCGTTATAAACTCGGCAATATGCTGCAGCTAGGGCGGGGTCCTTCGTTGCAACCCAGCTCAGGCCCAGCGACGGGTAAAGAATGCTCTTGTCTATCTCTTCCTCATCCATCAATGCGACCCGTGCGTCCGGGTCCCGGGCCCCGGGGTTTATCTCTCGCCCCTCTTCCCAGGTCAACGACGGGTTTTCGAAAATGTTCTTCTGTCGCCATTCCTTGGTCCTGCCTACAGTGGCCATGTTGGCGCTCGTACCGTGATTCAGGAATACGTCGCCCTTGCCCTCTGAATACCACTGCTCCAGACCGTCCTCCCCGACCCCCATGTGCATCGCCCTATCCTTGAACTCCGGCTCAATGTTTTTCACCCACAGGTCTGACGGCTCCAGTATGTGACCGTCCACGTCGATGATCGGTGAATTGTTCACTCCCGGTTACCTCCTGGTCTGAACACTGCTAATTGAAGCCCCAGTATAGCCCCTCGAAATCAATGTATCCCGCGTTTATGTCTACTCGAGCCCGTAGAGCCCCACCGCATTCTCCCCCGACACCAATCTCCGCTCCCTTGGCGTAAATCCCTGCAGAAGCTTTCTCAAGTTCCGGACCGGGTCCTTGCCCCCGTCCGAGTGAGGGTAGTCGTACGCCCAAAGAACTCTATCTGCGCCTAGTTGCTCGATTACGAACTGTCCCAACTCGTCCCCCGGGTCCACCGAGACCCAACATTGCGATGAGAAATACTCCGTCGGCTGCCGCTTCGACTCCGTCGTGAACCCCATCACTTCCCGCATATCGTCCATCCTTATCAGCAGCCACGGCAGCCACGCCGCCCCAGACTCCAGGACAACAACCTTCAGCTTTGGGAACCGGTCGAACACCCCGCCCTGGAAGAAGCTCAGGAAGCTCAGCATGGAATCGATTGGCCCCGTGACCAGGTCCCACCAGCTTGGCAATGAGAACTCCGGGTACAGGATGCTCCCCGACGTAGTACCGGCATTCCCAACATGCAGCGAAACAGGAAGTCCCTGGTTTACCAGCTCCGCCCAGAGCGGGTCCCATCTCAGCCTCCCATAGGACATGTCATTCGGCGGTGTATTGGGGGCCTGCACCGCCCTGGCCCCGAACTCCGAAGTCCTCTTTAGCTCACCCACAGCCCGCTGCACGTCTCCCCAGGGCAGCGTCACAGCAGGGAACAGCCGACCATTCCCATCTGCACAGAAGTCCCTGATCCAGTTGTTATACGCCCTGCAGTGGGCCGCACTCAGCTCCCTGTCTTCTATCCGGGACAGCGTGAGCCCGAGCGTAGGGAACAGAAAGCTGCCGTCTATCTCCTCATCATCCATCATCGCGGTTCGCCGGTCGGGCTTCCACGCCGGTGGATTCATTTCCAGGCCGTCGTCCCAGTTCACCTCGTGGCTGTCGAAAATCTTCTCCCGACGCCACTTCTGGTCCTTGCCTATCGTAGCTGCATCCACAGCCGTTCCGCTCGAGAAGAACGGTATCGGCTCGCCGTCCACGCTCCAGCACTCCAGCCCCGCCAGGTCCGTATCGACGCGCATCGCCCGGTCCTTAAAGCGCGGCTCTATGTAGTCAAGCCACAGATTCGCCGGTTCCAGGATGTGTCCGTCCACATCCACAAAGAGCATCTTTGCCATGGGCAGTCCCTAGTAGGAGAACCCTCCGCTTCCCGTTGGCTTGCCGGTCTTCATGTCTATCGTCTCGAACATCCGGGGCCCGAGCGTCGCCAGCAAACCAAGCGCCGCCAGGTGCATCGTCCTGTCCGTCGGGTCCAGGGGCGGCGCAACCTCACAGAGGTCGATGCCCTTGATAATGTCGTACTGTCCCAGCGCCGTCATCAGCGAAAGAAACTCCCGCGCCCTGATCCCCTGGTACACGCAAGCCGTCGTCCCCGGTGATTCCGACCCATCCACCACGTCTATGTCTACGCTCACGTAAACCGCGTCCACGCTGTCCGCCGCCACCTCCAGCACCTCCTTGAGCGCCTCTTCTATCCCTTTGTCCAGCATCTGCCGGGCGGTGACCATCTTCAGGCTGTGGTCGCTGTACATGCGATACTGCTCCGCGTCAAGCACCGCCCCATTCAGCCCGAGCCACGCCATGTTCTTGTAATTTATCGTGGCATTCTCACTGATCCGCCGTGCTGAGGTCCCGTGGTTGTATCGGCTCCCCGCCTGCAGCTCGTCCCAGAAGTCCGGGTGGCTGTCGATGTGTAGGTACCCTATCCTCGGATTCGACTGCCTTTCCACCATGCCCCGTGCAAACCCGAGAAATCCCGGGTAGCAAACGTAGTGGTCACCGCCCAGGATCACTGGTGACCCGCCCCGACGCACGATATCGCTCACCCCGGACGCCACGCCCTCCGTTGTCACCATTATGTCTTGTGGCGAAATGTCCAGGTCCCCGATATCCGCCAGCAGCCCGTCCCCCTTGAACCGGAACCCCAGGTGACTGTCCAGGTCCACCGTCGTTCTGTCCTCCGCCATCTCCTGCACCATACGGTACTTGTACGTGCCCTCCCTTATGCCCCGTGGCCCGAATCTCGCACCCTTCCTCCCGATGTTTATCCCCTCGTCTATCGGCACCCCCGCCACCACCGTCATCCCCTCCTGCACGTCCTCCCGACCGATAATCGGCGCCCCGAAGAAAGATGGGAACCCTACGTAAGAGTTGATGTAGCCCGGCTTGGACGCTGCCATTATGTATACCTCCGGTTGCTGAGAACAACGCTAATTTATACCCCACCCAGCCGTACGGTCAACAGAACCCGTTCTTGTGGGTTTCAGTCCGGTTCCCATAGAATGGCAAAGTCTTTCTGAGATCTATTCGATAGAGCTTGGAATACTGCCACCTGTGTCCAAATCGACAATTCCTGTGTAGGCACTTTCATGCGCCAACCTGAGTGGGAGCTAAGGCGCATCCGAATTGCTTTTGTGACTTTAGCTCACCCGAACATTCTCACCCATGAATCTGAAGGTTATAACAACTGACCTGCTTTCGGGCGTTGTAGTCGGCGTGATTCTGATTCCCACCGCCATGGCCTACGGCATCATTGCCGGAGTCGGACCTGCCTCGGGTCTCTATGGCGCCATCGCCATTGGTTTTCTGGCAGCCGTAACCGGGGGCACCAGGGCCTTTATATCGGGCCCCAACGTGTTTGTCGCTGTGGTCATGGGCCCGGTAGTCGCCGATTACGGGTTGGAGGGAGCATTCACCGCCGCCCTGTTGGCAGGCTTGTTCCTGGTGGCCTTCGGCGTATTGCGCCTCGGGCGGTTCATTACCTATATTCCCCATTCCCTTCTTTCGGGGTTCTTTACCGCCGCTGGCATCCTTCTCATCGCAACGCAGGTCCTGCCTGCCTTGGGGCTGCCTACGGCTCCGGGCGGCATCGTCGGCAACGCCGGGGAGTGGCTTGGCGCCTCCGTGAACTATGAAGCCCTCGCAACCGCCATCATTACCATAGCCGTTGGGTTTCTTTGGCCCCGTAAGCTATCAAAATATGCCCCATCCCAATTCGCCGCCCTGGTTGCCGGAAGCCTGGCGGGCATACTATGGCTGAAGAGCGCCCCTGTAATTGGGGATATTCCCCGAGGTTTGCCTGACCTGACTCTGCCGGTGTTCGATGCGGCAGTCATTACGCCTGCTTTCACCATGGCGCTACTCTCCGCCGCCACGACGCTCTTGACAGCCTTGCAGACGGATACGATTACCGGCGGAGTGCACAGGCCCAACCGGGAATTGATGGCGCAAGGGCTCGGCAACGTCGCCGCCGGGCTGATCGGCGGTACCCCGGGTGGCGTCAGCTCAACCAGCCTCATAAATGCGCATGCCGGGGGCAGGACCATGATTGCTGGCATTACCGCCGCCTCTCTCTTGGTGCTGTCCCTCTTGGTCCTCCAGGCCATTCACATTCCATTGGCCGCCCTCGCCGGCATCATCATGGTTAATGGTTACCGCATCATTGACTGGCGATATCTGCGGAGGCTGCGGCGAATGCCTCTCGGCTACGCATTCGTAATGCTCACTACCGTGGCCTTCGCGGTGCTGGTCGACTTCGTCACTGCTATCTTGATAGGCCTGGTGGTGGCGGCTTTGGTGGGCGCCGCCCGGTCTGAACGGCAGGAACTGGATCGTCTCATATCCGTTCCGTTGCTTGACATCACCATTTGGCCCGACGCCGACGCCTTCTCTTCCCGGGTCGCTCTGGTAATCCTGCCGGACAGGGTGTCTGTGGCCTCCGCCCGGTCGATGGAGCGAATTCTAAGAAGGGACATCAAGGTCAGCGAGGCCGTTATCTTCGACTTCAGCAAGACTACTTACGTGGATGATACCGCTGGGACACTCATTGGACAGATGGTTGCCGGGAAGCCGGCAATCATCGCCGGGGTACGGGGTGAGGCATCTGCCATGTTGTCAGGTTTTGCCGATATATCGGATGATAGGCTGGCTGCAGACATGGCCCATGCCAGGCAAATGGTCAGGGAGATGCTCTAGGTCTTGATGTTACATTGAGCTATGCGCACAGTTTATCATGCACCGTGAGACCAGTACCATGTTTCCTCTTGGAATGAATATATGACTACCCAACCCCCTCCCGAGGCAGAACCCTCATTTGTCGGCCTACCCTCCTTCCTCAAACTCCCTTATGTCACCGACCCCGAGGAACTGAAGCGCCTCTCCCCCGACGTCGCCATTATTGGCGCACCCTTCGACATGGGCACCACCATCAGGCCCGGCACCCGCTTCGGGCCCCGGGCCATCCGTCAGGCCGCGGGCTACGTCGGTGGAAGCCCCGTAGAGCCCATGTACCACGTCTCCCTCAAGGTGCAGCCCTTCGCTGTCCTCAAGGTCGTTGACTTCGGCGACGCCAACTGCTCACCCCACTCCCTGGAACTCGCCCACGCCGCCATAAACCGCAAAGTCGCCGACGCCCTCGCCGCCAAAACCCTCCCCATCGTCCTCGGCGGAGACCATTCCATTACTCTCCCAGCCGCCACCGCCGTCGCCGACGCCTGGGGCCGAGGCAAGGTCGGCATCATCCACTTCGACTCCCACGCCGACACCGCACCCGACAGCTTTGGTGGCAGCCTCATCGCCCACGGCAGCCCCATGCGACGTCTCATCGAAAGCGGTGCCATTCCTGCGAAGAACTTCGTCCAGATCGGCCTCCGCGGCTACTGGCCCCCCGCCGAGGTCTGGCATTGGATGGAGGAGCAGGGCATGAGGTGGCATCTGATGACCGAGCTAGATGAGCGTGGCTTCGACGTAGTCATGGACGAGGCAATCAACGAGGCCCTGGACGGCCCCGAGTTCATCTACCTCTCCGTCGATATCGATGTCCTTGACCCGGGCTTCGCACCCGGCACCGGCACCCCCGAGCCCGGCGGCATGAGCCCCAGTCAGCTCCTCCGTGCCGTCCGGAACATCGTCTCCCGCGTCAACCTCGTCGCCATGGACGTCGTGGAGGTCTCCCCTCCCTACGACGGCCCCGGCGCCGTTACCGCCGAGCACGCCCACCGGGTAGTCGTAGAAGCCATCGCCGCCCTCGCCCACAAACGCAGGTCTGGTTAGCCGCGAGTTCTGCTTGCTATTGTGGTAATATCGCCCGAGTTGCACGTCGGACCAATCGTAGAGAGGAAGGCCCGCCCGTGGCCCTTGAACAGCTCATCTCCGCCGACTCCCACGTCGTAGAACCCCCCGACCTCTGGCAGACCCGCACCGACCCCCGTTTCCGGGACAAAGCGCCCCGTGTCGTCAAGAACGGTAACGTAGATAACTGGGTTGTCGGCGACGATATCCTCATCGGCTCCGTCGGCGGCCCCACCCAGGCTGGACGCCGCTACACCGACCTCGACAATCTCTCCATCGAAGGCTCCTATGAGGAGTCTCCCCTCGCCGCCTACGACCCCGACGAACGCCTCAAGGCCATGGAAGTCGACGGCGTCGTCGGCGAGGTCGTGTACTCCACCATCGGCACCCGGCTCTTCACCGTCGATGTCCGCGGTGACCTCCTCTCAGCTTGTTTCCGGGCCCTCAACGACTGGTCAGCCGATTTCGGTGCCGCCCATCCCGACAAGCTCAAGGGCACCGCCGCTATCAGCTTCGACAACATCCCCGAGGCTGTCGAGGAGATACAGCGTTGTGCCGGGCTCGGCCTCTCCGGCTTCGTAATCCCTGCCTACCAGTCCGAAGACGAACACTACGATCAACCCGAATTCGACTCCATCTGGGACGCCTTTGAAGATACGGGCCTCCCTGTCGGAATCCACTCCGGCTCCGCCCGTCCGGGCCCCGCGCGTATCGGCTCTTTCGCCAACAATGCCTCGGTGGCAGGCACCGCCGCCTTCCGGGCCACCCAGGACTACTGGCCCCGCAGGTCCATAGCCCAGATGATGTTCGGAGGCGTCTTCGAACGCCACCCAGGGCTGAAAGTCGGCGTCGTCGAGTACGAGCTTTCCTGGGCCCCTTACTTCATCATGATGATGGACATGGCTTACGAAAAGCACCGCTACGTCACCGAGATCACCTTCAAGAATGGCCGGCTCCCCAGCGATGTCTTCCACGACAATATGTTCGTCTCCTTCCAGGAAGACGGCCTCGGCATCGCCCTGCGGGATGTAATAGGCGTCGACAACATCATGTTCGGCTCCGACTACCCCCACCGGGAGTCCACCTGGCCCCGCTCCCGACAGGTCCTCAACGACATCCTCTCCGACTGCACCGACGAAGAGAAAGAGAAAATCGGCTATTCCAACGCCGCCCGGCTATACGGATTTAACTAGCACTACTGGCTTTCGATAGAGTCATTCACCTATGACTTCCGAAATCTGCTCAGGCCTCCGAGTCCTAGACCTCAGCCGCACCTGGACCGGGGCCATCGCCACCCTCCTCCTCGCCGACGCCGGCGCAGAGGTTATAAAAATCGAGGCCCCCGGCGGCGATCCCACCTGGCAGCACTACGCATCCCCACTCTGGCACCGCGGCAAGAAGAGTGCCTTCCTCGACCTCAAGACTACCGATGGCCAGGACACCCTCAAACGCCTCGCCGCCAGGAGCGATGTTCTCCTCCACACCCTCATGCCCGGAGCCGACAAACGTCTCGGCGCAGACTATGAAACTCTGAAGGAAGTCAGTCCCGGTCTCGTCTACTGCGCCGTCTCCGGTTTCGGCCCGCTAAAGGGCCTCGAAGGCGTCAAGGGCTACGATGCTATAGTCGCCGCCCATACCGGCCGCTTTTACGTTTTCCGCAAACAGCTTGACCGCGAGGGGCCAAAGTTCGGGGCCCTTCCCGTCGCCAGCTTCGGCGCTGGCATGCTCGCCCTCCAGGGCATCCTCTCCGGTCTCCTGGTCCGGGAGCAGACGGGTCGGGGCCAGAAAGTCGAGACTAGCCTGCTCCAGTCCCTCATCGCCTATGACTGGTACTGGCTTATGTGGCAGTTGGAACACAGAGGCCTCAACCCACAGCTCGGCTACACCGACACCGAACCCACTCCCCAGTATTTCGTCTGTCCCACCGGTGATGGCCATTGGCTCCAGATGGCCAACGCCATGGAGCACCTCTTTTACAACTGGGTTATCGGCATAGGACTGGGTGACTATCTCGCCGATTCCCGCTTCTCTCACTTCCCCAACACCGATTCCAGGGAAGTAGAGGAAGAGCTCTACCAGCGCATGTTCAAGCGGATGGAGGAACGCACGCTGGACGAATGGACCCACACATTCATGACCGATGTAGACGCCGCCTCCGAACCTTTCCGACAAACACACGAAGCCTTCGGCCATGTTCAGGTGATTGCCAACGCCCACACGATGACCGTTGAAACCCCTGACGGACGTTTTGTCAGGCAGCCGAGCCGCATCGCCACCTTCACAGGGACCCCTGTCTCAATCACCCGCCCCGCCCCCACCCCCGGCCAGCACACCAACGAGATTCTCGACCTCTCCCGTAACGGCCACCGACCTGCTTCCATTACACCTAACGGAACTCACCCCCGAAAACCCCTGGAAGGTCTCACCATCATCGATTTCGCTTCCTGGATTGCCACCCCCCTCGGCCCCTCCATCCTCGCCGACCTGGGGTTGCGCGTTATCAAGGTCGAACCCCTCGGCGGCGAACCCTGGCGCGGATTCGGATTGATGGGGCTGAGAACCCATCAAAGCAAGGAGTCCGTCGCTGTTGACCTGAAAACCGAAGAGGGCCGCAACATCATTTACCGCCTCATCGAACGCGCCGACGCCGTCGTCCACAACTACCGCCCCGGCGTCCCCGATCGCCTCGGCATCGATTACGCCACCCTCAGCAAGATCAACCCCGGCCTTGTCTACCTGTACGGTGCGGGCTACGGATCTAAAGGGCCTTACTCTCACCGCTCGGTCATGCACCCCATTCCCGGGGCCATGGCGGGCGGCGCGCTTTACCAGGCGGGCCTCGGTACCCCCCCTCCCCCCGACTCCAATCTCTCCTACGAGGAGACCCGCCGCATAGCCAAGTCCCTCTCCGTCTCCAACGAAGCCAACCCCGACGTCAGCGCCTCCATGGTCGTCGCAGTTTCCCTTCTGATGGCCCTCTACGTCAAGAAAAGGACCGGCAAGGGGCAATATGTCGAGCCGACCATGGTCAGCACTGGCCTCTTCGTCAATTCGGACGACTATGTCCAGTTCCCCGGCAAACCCTCCCGCCGGCTCCCGGACCCCGACCTATTCGGTATCCATGCCCTCTACCGCATGTACCGGTCCGAAGATGGCTGGATCTTCCTCGCCTGCGATACCCAGGAGGAATGGGCAACCCTCTGCCTCTCCCTCACCCGAGAGGACTTGATTGAAGACCCCCGATTCTCCACCCCCCACTCCCGCCTCGAAAACGACGAAGTCCTTATAGCCACCCTTGGACCTGTATTCAAGACTCGACCCGCCTCCGAATGGCAGGACCTCCTGGTTCCCAAGGGCGTCGCCTGCGTTACCGTCTACCCCGACGACTTCAGCGAATTCGTCAACACGGACCCCCGCATGAAGGACGCCGGCCTGATTGTCGATCAGGAGCATCCCCTCCTCGGCAAATACCAGCGCTATGGCCCAATGATCAACTTCTCCGAGACCCCAGACACCAACCTGGGCCCCATCACCGTAGTCGGAGAGCAGACGGCCAGCGTCCTCACCGAGCTAGGCTACACCCCGGAGCAAATCGAGGATCTCGCCGCCCGCAAAATAGTCGTCTGCGGCGACCCCTCAAGCTCCTAGACGAACTGGAGCACCCGCTTCGGGTTCTCCACGAATATCGCATCTATCTGCCCCCGACTCATCCCCTTGCCCCGCATGATAGGCACCACGTTTTCCAGCAGGTGCGCGTACCCGTGTCCCCCGTAGCTGTGCAGCCTCGTCTTCCACGCCGTATCGTGCGCCACGACCACCTGGTCCAGGTGCCCATCCTCGATTAGACGCATTATGTTGTCCACCCGAGTCCCGTCGTTCGGCATAGTGAATGAAGGCGCCAGCGGATAGAAGGCCTGCTCAGCCCCGAACAGGTCGTATTCGATGTAACATCCTGTGTCTGCCAGCTCCTTTAAGGTCGGGTAGTCGGATATCGTCCGGCAAACGTGGCTCATGATCGTCCTAGATACATCCCCACCCGCCGCATCTATGCCCCGGACAATCTCCATCGGCGCCGACGGATGACGCCCGGGATGTATCAGCAACGGCGCGCCCGTCTTCACCTGCGCCCGAGCCCCGGCCCTCACCGACCTGCGCTCTGTCTCTGTCCATGGCCATGAACACCCAATTTCCCCAATGATCCCCGACCTCACACCCGTGTCCCCCACACCCTCCGTCACGTCCTCCACTATCTCCTCAAACATCTGGTGCTCATCGATGTCTGTCCACCCCTCCGGCTGGAACGGCTCTATGTAGTACCCCGACCCCATGACTATGTTCAAACCTGTCGCCCGGGACACCCGCGCCAGCGCCAGCGGGTCCCTACCTATGCCCCGGTTAGTTGCATCCACTAGGCTCTGACCCCCTGCCCGGTAAAATCGGGTCACCTCTTTGATCATGAGCTCCTCGTCATACAGCCCGAGGTTGGCATAGTTCATCGCCCAGTTGCCCCGGATCCATCCCAGATCGTCGATAGTTACCGGGTTCATTGCCACACCCTTCCGGCTCCCCTCCTCCGGCTCCTGATAAAGCGGCTTGAAGTGTATGAAGACGTGCTCGTGGGTGAGAGTAACTCCCAGTTCCTCCGGCGATATGTCGCCCAGGACAGTCTGCACTTTGCCTGCGTTCTCTGAAGGAGACATCGTTTTCCCTCCGGGATCAGCTTGGACTGGCCGAAATCATAGGTTCGCACGAAACGGCGTGTCAACGATTGACTCCGCATAGCCATTGACATGCGCTTTATCACTTTCCTAACATTTACTTTACGTGACCTTTCGTTATCTTGCTGCAAAGGGGGTGAAACCCATGCCTAACCTGGAAGTCATTTCCTCTGATTCCCACATCGTAGAACCTCCCGACCTCTGGACCTCCCGCATCGATCCCGCCTACAGGGACCGAGCCCCTCATATGGTCATCGACGACGATGGCATGGCTCGGTGGCTCGTTGAAGGTGATCAGCCCCTCGGCTCCGTTGGCGCCCCCTCCCAGGCAGGCCAGCGCTACGAAGACCCGGAAGCCATCACCTTTGAAGGCGCCCTTGAAGACGTCCGGCCCGGCGCCTTCGACCCCGCCCCCCGCATGGATGACCTCGAAGTCGACGGCGTCGATGGCGAGGTCATATACCCCACCATCGGAGCCCGCCTCTATACCATCCTCCAACCAGACCTCCTTGCCGCCTCCTTCCGTGCCAGCAACGACTGGCTCGCCGACTTCTGCTCCGCCAACCCTGGCCTCTTCAAAGGCAACGCCCTCATCTCCTTGGACGATGTGGAAGAAGGCGTCAGAGAGCTGGAGAGGTGCGCCAACATGGGCTTCCGTGGCGCCATGATTACCACCTACCCCGGCGACGATAAGCAGTACGAGCTTCCCGTCTACGAACCCTTCTGGGCCGCCGCCGAGTCCCTCGGCATCGTCCTCAGTATGCACATCGCCTCCAACAGGCCGGGCCCCGGGCAGGTTAGCGTATTCACCGTCAACGGCGACGAGGAAGGCGCCGCCGCATTCAGCGTCAACCAGGACCACTGGGTCAGGAAGTCCGTCGCTTCTATGATCTTTTCCGGAGTCTTCGAAAGGCACCCGGACCTGAACGTCGCCATCGTCGAGCATGAGCTCGCCTGGGCGCCCTACTTCCTGAGGACAATGGACTGGCTCTACTCCGAACTAAGCCAGACGGCGCCTTACCGCTTCCAGGGCGACGCCATGCCCAGTGACTTCTTCCACAGCAACGTCACCATGAGCTTCCAGCAGGACGACATCGGAATCCAGCTAAGAGACCTCATCGGCGTACAGTGCCTCACCTGGGGCTCCGACTATCCCCACGCCGAGTCCACCTGGCCCAAGTCCCGTGAAGTCCTCGCTGAGATCCTTGCAGATGTCCCCCAGGACGAGCAGCGCAAAATCGTCTGCGAAAACGTTGCGGGTCTCTTCGGCTTCAACTAGAGCTTAGAGGTCGCCCAGACAGTATGGCCTCGGGTACGTCGACCGCCATGGTCCGCGCCCTCTCCGCCCCGACAATCTTCCCAGCCTCCGTCACCGCCTCCGCCAGCTTCGGCGCCCGCGGCCCTGTGGGCCTGTGACAATCCGTGCTGATTAAATGCACCCAGCCATTCCTCAATAGAGTCTCTGCCACGTCCCGCTCCTCATCCCCGAATCTTCCCAAGATGCACGTCGAGGTAACTTGCCCCAGCATACCCCGCTCGGCAAACTCCCCCATGATTGAAGGATTCTTCATGATGTCCGTCTGCCGCTCCGGGTGCGCTATCACTGGCGTAAGCCCCTGCCCCTGCAGTCGAGCCAGCACCTCATCGGCATAGTCGGGAAGCGAGTCGAACGGCAGCTCAACCAGGATGTAGGGACCGCCGTTATAGGAAAAGGCCTCCCCCGAAGCCGCTAGCTCAGCCAGGTCTCTTGAAAGGTGGTTCTCCATCCCGATAAAGACCCTTATGTCGAGCCCCTCGTCCCTCGCCAGATCGTTCAGCCTGTCCACGTGCTCGGGGACCTTTGGCAGTGCGTAGGCTTCCCGCACGTCCTTCGCATGGGGCGTCGCCGCCATCCCCCTAGTTCCGTCCGCCGCCGCCACACGCAGCATCGCCATGGACTCCTCCAGGGTCTTGGCCCCGTCATCGAGACCCGGCAGAATATGGCTGTGCAGATCGAACAACCAGCGCCCTAGCCCCGCAGGTTCATCATCTTGAACGCCTCGGCGTATTGGATCCCCTTGTCCCGACCCAGGTTCTGGGCATGGTTCTTCACGCTCTCTGCCACGTTCCAGTCTTCCGTATCGGCCACCTGGCTCTTGTGGCACTTCAGCGCTGTGATCTTCAGATCTATAGTCTCGGAAATGTCGAAATGCGTGTCGGGGTCCTCACTTCCCCAGAACAGGATGTGCTTCACCTTGTGCGGCTCGAGCCCCTCTTCATAGTGCTCCGGGAAGTGGAGCCTGTCTCTCGCGTAGGGGAATGCCGCATCCAGGGTTACCTGGCCCGCCATCCGGTGGTCCCGGTGCAGGTAGAAACTCCTCCGGTGCGGATAGGTAGTGAAAACTGCCTCCGGCTTGTATAGCCGAAGGTTCCTCACCAGCTTCCCCCGAAACTCCGTATTGTCCTCCAGGCCCCCGTCGGGATAGTCCAGGAACACCACCTCACTTAGCCCCAGCACCCGGGCCGCATCTAGCTGCTCTTCCCGCCGTATCGCCGCCAGCTTCTCCGACGTCATCTCCGGGTCGTCCGTGCCCTTGTCCCCATTTGTCGCCACCACCAGGATCGCCCGACTTCCTTCCTTTATCCATTTGGTCACTATCCCAGCGCACCCGAACTCAAAATCGTCGGGGTGGGGCGTAACTACTAGCACGGTGTTGGGGGTGGGAATCATCGGGTAAATCGCTCCTGGGAATGGGTTTCGATGCCCGGATCTCGCAACCCGGGTCGGCAAGCTACTTTCCTACAACCCCGACACCCCTGTCAATCCCAACAATTCCCCGTTGCTTTTCCCTCGTCCCTCTCCCGCACCTCCCATTCCCATATCCTGCGAGGAATCTCCATCGCCCCTCCCTGAATCCACCTTCTCCTCTGAAACCCACCCCTCGACCCCTCTGTCATCCCGACTCCAGCCTGCTCCCGAAATGTCAGGAGAATCCATCCCCGGCGGCAGGGCCGCTCACTCTGAGGCCACTCGAAGAGCCTGCCCCTGCGAAGGCAGGGGGTCGAGCGGGGGGCCTTGCCCCACCAATACGCCAGCTCAGTCTTCGGCCAGCCACACCCCTCACCGTCATTCCGATGCCCCGCGAGGAATCTAGGACTTGCCCACTCACGCCCTTTATCTCCTTCTCCCTTTCTCTCCCCAGTACTGAACTAGAGGGCCACGTGGGTGCTGCGCACCCACGTGGCCCTCTGTTCTTCTCTCCCCCTCTCCCTTTAAGGCCCTAAGGGAGAGGGGGATAAAGGGGGTGAGGGTTCCCCTGTGGGGTCGAGGGGCATCCCCCCTGAAGTTGTACATTTGCCCTACCTGAACCCCCGTGCTATACTGCACCCCAGGCCGCCGACCCAATACCTCGGCGCCCATCACAATGCAGGATCAAAGGAGTCCCATGAACCGCATAAGCCTACACAGGCCCAGTCTCAGCCGAGCAGCATCCTGCCGCCCGGCCACCGACACGCGCCTCCACCCATTCTCCTTTCCACCCGACGTCCTGCACCCCAACACCCACAACAAGCGCTGCCCAAAGACCCAGCGTCTCTGCCTTCGCAGCGATCAATCACCGCCCCGCCCCATGCAAGGAAGGTCCCCGGACAAACCACGGCATGCCCTCACGGAGGGCTGCCAGGTGAGCGCCCCACTCATAGGGCGCAACGGTTTCGCCCCGTCAGGCGACCTAAGGAGCACGGTGTAATGCTGCTCCATCGGGCCACAGCGCCCTTCTTGGATTCCACCGTCGTCACCATCGGCAAGTTCCGGTCTATGAACGGCGGTCACGGGTCCCCGCTCCCATCCCCCAGGGTGGTAGAGCACTTCCGGTGGTCGAGGCTGCCCCAGAGCGAGAATGTCTCGCGTCTCGTCCACATCCTATCGGAAGTATGGGGCTGTGATTCCACCGTCGTCACCATCGGCAAGTTCCGGTCTACGAACGGCGGTCACGGGTCCTCGCTCTCATCCCTCGGGGTGGTAGAGCACTTCCGGTGGTCGAGACTGCCCCAGAGCGAGAGTTTCTCGCGTCTCGTCCACATCCTCTCGGAAGTGTGGGGCTGTCGCAGATTCGACGCCGGTGTGGACCGTCCCCGGGGGCGGACACCCCGCATCGGTACAGGCGTCGCCGACTATCTGCGCAAACCGTCCGGGACCTTCCACCCCCTCTCCCGATTTGCCATGTCATCCCGAGGCCCCGCGAGGGATCTCAAGCGCCCGTCTCAAGACATGGCATTCACTGCCGATCACCCCCATCCAACTTCAGGGAGTGTAAGGGGTGCAGCCTCCCGTTCCCTGGAGAAATGGGCTGGGATGAGGCTGATGCCTTCCCCTCCCACCAGTACCAAACTAGAGGGAAGCACCTGCCCCGCGTCCCTCGAGGGGGAGAGGGGGATCAAGGGAGAAGAAGGTTCCCTTCTCGGGCCGGAGTTGCAACCCTCCACAGCGTCATTCCAGCCCCAGGTCCGGAATCTATCCTTCCCTTCCCCCCAGTACCAAACTAGAGGGAGCAGTTGGCGCAGGCGCGCCAACTGCTCCCTCTGTTTTTATCTCCCCCTCTCCCTTAAAGGCCTGTATAGACCGGGGAGAAGGGTAACAGTTGTTCGGAGAGATAGGTAACACATTCTACAGGCCTAGATCTATGGCAGCGATGGGTTGTATGGAGAAGAAGACGTTCCAGGTTCCATCTCTGGCCCCGGGTCTCAGGGCCACGCACATTCCTCTGAAGGGCTTGCCTACACGAAAGGTCTTTCCGCAGAAGTAGATGCGGCCGTTAGCATCGACAGAACGTACGTGGTCGTCTGCGTCGTACTCGACGGGTGGAAGGGTCTCGGGGAAAGGGCGAGAGCTGATGGTGTATCGGCTGGCAGGGGTATTAAGGTCTAGGGCATGGTGAGGACGCTGGAGGTTGTAGAAGTCTCTCCAGCTGTCGAAGCTGCTCTGACACTGAGAGAGGTCGGTGTAGCTGATGCCCTGGAGCAGTTCAGTCTTGAGGGACCTGTGGAAGCGTTCAAGCTTGCCGAGGGTCTGGGGGTGGTAGGGCCTGCTGTGGATAACCCTGATTCCCAACCGGAGCAGCCATACGGTCAGAGGTGTGAAGGGATGGTCGAGGTCTTTACCCCAGGGAGACCCGTTGTCAACCAGGATAGTGTGGGGCAAGCCATAGAGGCGGAAGATGGAGATGAGATGGTCACGGACAGTCTGAGTCCTCTCGTCTGCGCAGGCCCTGACACCCAGGGAGAACCGGGAATGGTCGTCCAGCACCGTCAATGGATGGCATCTGCCACCCCTGGTGACCGGGATGTGTCCCTTGAAGTCCATCTGCCAGAGGTCGTTGGGTCTAGGGTGCTCGAAGCGGCGGTAGGCCTTGTGCTTGAGGCTCTGCGCCGCCTCTATAAGTCCGTATCTCTTGAGTATGGCCGTTATAGTGCTCTTGGAGGGGACGCCGGTGTGCCCCCTGTCCTTGAGCATCTTGGCCAGCACATGTCCTCCCTTGGTGGGGAGCTCTCTTCGCAGGTCCACTACCAGCTGTTCCATCTCGGCGCTGGTGCGGTTGGGGGAATGATGAGGGCGCCTGGGGAGATCACCCAGACTCCCCTCTCCGCCCTCCAGATGACGCCTCAGCCACTTGTAGCCGGTCTTGCGGCTGATCCCAATGCGCAGACACAGTTCACTCATGTTCACACCCTCGGACTGGGCCAGACTGACAAACTCTCTTCGCTGAGACATGACGGTCTCCACTTTCCATGGCATGGGCATTCTCCTCATAAGGATTTCCATGCCTATTGGTGTAACCCATGTCCCCGAACATGTGTAACCTATGTCCCCGGTCTATACAAGGCCCTAAGGGAGAGGGGGATAAAGGGGGTGAGGGTTCTCTTCCCGCCCCGCGCGAAATCCCCAGAAATCCCTTTAGGCGTCATTCAATCAAACCGGCTACGAGTTCAATCAACGTTCAATCAATCCTCAACCCCACAACCGCATATACACCGCTGTGCCACCAACCTCCCGAACGGGCGCAACCCCTTGCCCCTCCACCCCCCACTCTGTAACCTGAGCATTACACATCCAGTGTCAAATCGCATAAGGAGGCCCACACCATAATCACCGTCAAGAGCTACCAACACTCAGACCTGGACCGCCTCTGGTCTCTCACAAACTCCATCCACGGCGACAAAGGCTGGTGGGCCGCCCGCTCACCCGAAAACCTCTCCGTCTGGCTCGGACAACCCACCATCGACCCCGAACGTGACGTATTCCTCGCCCTCGATGGCGACTCTCCCATCGGCTACCTCATCGCCAACCTCGAGCCGCCCTTGAAACGCGTCGTCCTTGAAGGCGCCGTCCATCCCGACCACCTTCGCCAGGGCGCCGGCGCCCGACTCGTCCAGGCATCCATTGATCGAGCCAGGGAACTCAGCTACGAAATCATCCAGATGGCCGTTCCCTACGCCGCCACCAACGCACGAAGACTCGCCAGGCGTTGCGGCTTCCGATTCATCCGTAAGTTCTGGGAGATGAAGCTCAACGACCCCGCGTCCGTCCCCCACCCCGACCTATACGAAGGCTTCCAACTCCGCCACTTCCGCGAAGGCGACGAAGACCGCCTCCGCTTCATCCAGAATCTGTCCTTCGCCAAACACTGGGGCTACAGCCCCAACCGCCCCGAGGACATCCATTACAAGGTCCGCATGGGCCTTTTCTCCTTCAACGACATCCTTCTCGTACTGGACGGCGACAACACCATCGGCTTCAACTGGACCCGGCTCGAGCGTAGTGAAGAGAGCACCCAGGGCTGGATAGGAATGATGGGCGCCCACCCCGAATATCGCGGCAAGGGCCTCGGCACCTCGATAATGCGGGCCGGCGTCCAGTACCTGAGAGATTCGGGCGCTTCCTGCATCGACCTCACCGTCGACAGCCTCAATCCGAGCGCGCACAGGATCTATCGTGCCGGTGGATTCAGGAGACAGGCCGTGACCGTCTGGTACGAGCGGATCCTTTAGTCGGCCCTAGTTGACCGCCCGGTACACCGACTCGTAAAGCCCCGCCACCCGACCCGCTACCCGCGGCCAGTCCAACCCCGCCACCGACTCCCGTGCCTTCGATGCCAGCAAGCCTCGTAGTTGCGGATCATCCAGCAACAAGCTCACCTTCTCGGCCAGCGCCTCCGGCCTTCGCTCCCGGATTAGGCAGCCGTTCAGCCCATCCTTCACGGTCTCCGGCAACCCCCCGACCGCTGTAGCCACCACCGGAGTCCCACACGCCATCGCCTCCGCCGCCACCAGGCCGAAGCTTTCGTAGAAAGATGGCACAACACACAGGTCTGCGGCGTTGTAGTAATGCACTAGTTTCTTATGAGGCACCGTCCCTTCAAAGGAGACCATCCGCCCGATTCCCAATTCCTCCGCCAGGCGCCTTACTTTGTCCACTTCATCGTCGCCTGTCACGGCTCCCCCCACGATCAACACCTTCAACCCGGACCGCACCCCCAGCCTCGCGACTCCTTCCAGCAAAAACTCGGGCCCCTTGAGGGGCTGCACCCTCCCGACGTACAACAGGACCTTTTCGCTGCCCAGCCCTAGCTCGGCTCTCGCCTGGTGCCTGGGCATTGGCTTGAATATGTCCATGTCCACACCGCACGGGATCACCTGTATCCGGTCCCCCGGGGCCCCGTAGAAGTCGATCATGTTGCCCCGTTCGTGTTCACTCACCGCCACGATGCGGTCCGCCCTGTGCAGAATGTCCCTTTCCGATCGTATTCGCACTTCGCTCTCGCTCTCCTCCGCCCGAGCCCTTACCTTCGCCTCCCCAAGCGTATGGAAACTCGCAACGTGCGGCAGCCTCTCCCGCCGGTTCAATCTCGCCACCACCTCCCCCGACAGCCAGTAATGACTATGGTATAGATCATAAGAGAGCCCGCGTTCACGCTGGAAGCGCAGCATGTTCTCTACGAATTCCGGAAGCAGAGGATAAATCCCGTCCTTGGTCTCGTACCAGGGGCCCGCTTTGACGTGAATGACCCGTGCCCCGGGGCCCAGCTCAACTATCTCGGGATCGTTCGGGTCGTGGAATCGGGTGTATACGTCGGCGGTGATGCCCAGGCTGCCCAACTCCTTGGTCAGCTGCAGCAGGTATACGTTCATGCCCCCGGTGTCCTTCTCTCCCAATCGGGCGAGGGGACAACCGTGGACGCTGACTAGCGCTACCCGCAGACTATCCGTGGACATGGACATGAATGAACGTACTGAATGGAAAAGGAGTACGACTCCCTAGCGGCTTGCTGATATCGTGTATACAACTTCGTCAACTGCCCCCAGGTGGTATTTGTACGGCTCGGAGCCTCTCAGGAAATTGAACTCTGTCTTGCCCATTTCTATGGCTGTCTTCAGGCACAGCGCTTTCAGAAGAAGCCCGACGCTCAGGTGCGAATACTCCGTATTGAACCCGCTGTTGTAGAGGAAATACCGGTTGTCGTAGTCGAAGCAGACGGTCGCTGATACCCGCTCTCCGTCCACCTCCAGGAAGCTGAGCCGCACCGAGCCCGTCTTTGCCAACCCGTTGAGACTGTTCTCGAAGAACCTTCTCATCCTCGGCGTCATGAATGCAGCCTTATCAGCCCGACTGCCCTCCAGCAGCCTCAGAAACACCTCCAAGTCATTGGGAAATTCGTCACATTGAGCGGCGATATGATATCTCACGTCTCCTGCACTGTAAAGACGACGCAGCTTCCGGCGCAGCTCATGCCGGTCTTTCTTGCTCAGTCCCGACAGATACTCGTCCCAGCTCCCGGGCAGCTTCACCGTCGGACACACCTCTTCCGGCCTCACCGTCACCTCCACCCCGCAACCCCTCAGATATTCGACCAGGTGCGTCATCGTCGCAGACTTGCCATCAACCCCATTGAGCTCCAGCGTCTTCCACTCCAAACCCAGCACATATTCCCCAATAGTCTGGTGCACCTCCTTCTCCCGACCCTCCGCTACCACGAAGTCCATGTAGTCGCACACGTTTGCACTGCCAATAAATGAAAGATGCCCCTCCTTTCTCTTGAGGGGCAGCACTCCTACCAGATCGTTATCGTCCAGACAGGCTAACAGCATCATCTCCTCGTCATCCGCTAGTGAGTTCCACCAGAGACTTTGCCATTGTGGACTTAGGAAAATGTTGTTCGCTGCCGCCCTCTCCAACAACTCCTCCCACCGAGGCCCCAACCCCGAAAATGTCTCCCGCTCTATACGCAGCCCAGACATTAACTCCCCTGGAGTATCGAAATGAGTTGTTCTTTGCTGAACCGCCCCTTTTCAAACCTTCCCCTCGCGGCCAGCGTAACGATCCGGGTCCCGGGCTTTTGTATTCCACGCATGGTCATACACAGGTGTTCCGCATTGATTATCACCGCCAGCCCGTCAGGGGATACTGCATCATATATCGTGTCCGCCGCCTGCTCGGTCAGGCGTTCCTGCATCTGCGGCCTCCGTGACAGCACTTCCACCACCCTGGCCAACTTGCTCACGCCTGCCACCTTTCCGCTGGGCAAATATCCGATGTGTGCCGTGCCGAAGAATGGCAGCAGGTGGTGCTCACACATGGAGTACAGGGGCATGTCTCTTACCATCACCAGGTCTTCGTGCTCCTCCATGAAACACGCAGCCAGGTCCTCCCCCGGGTCCCGACCCACCCCCGAAAACAGCTCTTCGTACGCCGCAGCCACTCTTGCGGGAGTGTCTTTCAACCCATCGCTGGACCCTTCAACCCCAAGCCCGCATATTATCCGCTCGACCGCACCCTGTATCGCTTCCTTGTCTATCAACTGTATTTCCTAAGCGGAGGCCCGCACCCGGCTCAACCCCAACACCCCTTCCACCCCATCTACTGTCGATGGCGCCTCCAGGAATGTGCCCCGGCTCTGTAGCGCTATCTCCTGGTCTTTCAAACCGGTTCCGGTGATTACGCACACCACCGAAGAGTCCCGTAGGTCCTTCCCATCTCCCACCATACTATACAGCCCCGCCACAGAGGCCGCAGACGCCGGCTCCCCGAATATCCCCTCTTTCTCTGCCAGTGCACCGTAGGCATCCAGGATTTCATCATCAGTGACCTTGCTAATGGCCCCTCCTGACTCCCTCTCCGCCGCCAGCGCACCATCCCAGCTAGCTGGATTCCCTATCCTGATCGCAGAGGCCACAGTTTGAGGGTTTTCCACCGGCTTTCCTTCAACTATTGGCGCCGCTCCGGCGGCTTGAAATCCCATCATGCGCGGACTGCTCGATGCCCTTCCGAGCTCAGCGTACTCCTTGAATCCCTTCCAGTAAGCTGTGATGTTTCCCGCATTGCCTACCGGAACCATCAGGTAGTCGGGCGCCGACCCCAGTTCATCCACAATCTCGAACGCCGCTGTCTTTTGCCCTTCTATTCGGTGAGGGTTCAGAGAGTTGACGAAAGCCACTTCAAATTTGTCAGTCAAGGCCTGTGCTATTCTCAAGATTTCATCGAAATTGCCGTCCACGCTTACCAGCTTGGCCCCATGCACCAGTGCCTGTGACAGCTTTCCTTTTGCTATCCTTCCTTTCGGCGCCAGGACGTAGGTCGCCAGTCCGAACCGGGCCCCGAACGCCGACGCCGAGGCGCTCGTATTCCCCGTAGAGGCGCACATTATCGCCTCCGCTTTCGCCTCCAGTGCCTTGGCCACTGCCACCACCATACCCCTGTCCTTGAACGATCCTGTCGGGTTGCACCCCTCCAGCTTGAAATACAGCTCCCCGACCCCCAGCTCCTTCTCAATGACCCTGGAACGCACCAGGGGTGTGCTCCCCTCGCCGATGGTGATCATCGGCGTCTTATCCGTTAACGGGAGATATTCGCCGTATCTGCCTAGGACTCCCTGTCCCATCCGTATCCCCATCCCTAGCCTTCCACCCGGACCACGTTGCCAATTTCCCTCACTGCCTTCAGCCCCTCCATCATCTCCACCGACTTCCGCATCGCCTTCTCGGGCGCCGGGTGGGTCATCAATACTATCTCCGCAGTCTTGTTCACCGGATCCGACCGCTTCTGGATCACTGAAGCCAGACTGATCTTCAGCTCTTGGAAAATGTGCGTAATCTGTGCCATCACGCCATAAGTATCGTCCACCGTCATGCGCACGTAGAACTGGCTCTCGGTCTCCTCCATCGGCTTGATCGCCTTCGGCGCAGCCACCGACGCCGGCCATCCGTTCGCCTGCCCCATCGACATCGCCTTCGCAATTCTCAGTACGTCCGAGATTATCGCGCTGGCTGTCGGCTCGGGGCCCGCGCCCCGTCCGTAGAGCAGAATGCGGCCTGCCACGTCGGCATCTATCTGGATGGCATTGAACACCCCGTCCACTTTGGCCAGGAGCAGGTCTTCGGATATCAGCGTCGGGTGAACTCCGACATGGATCGACTCCCCGTCATTCTTCGCAATGGCCAGCAGCTTGATTGCATAGCCCAGTTCCCGGGCGTACTGGAAGTCCCGGGCCGCGAGCCGGGATATCCCTTCGCAATACACATCCGAAGAACGTACTTCAGAGTGGAATGCTAGGCTGGCAATCAGGGCCAGCTTGTGCGCCGCATCCGTCCCTTCAATGTCCGCCGAAGGGTCGGGTTCCGCATAACCCAGTTCCATGGCCTGGGCCAACGCTTCCCCGTATTCGATGCCCTCGTTGGACATCCTAGTCAGGATGTAGTTTGTCGTCCCGTTGATGATAGCCGTAATGCCCTGGACTTCATTGGCCGAAAGATCATGCTGCAGTGTGCTGATAAGGGGAATCCCGCCCCCCGCACTAGCTTCGTATAGCAGCGCTACGCCTTTCTCTTGGGCCATTCCCGACAGGTCCGGTCCGTGCTTCCCCATCACCTCCTTGTTGGCCGTCACCACGTGCTTCCCCTGGGACAACGCCTCGCTGATATACCCCCGAGCCGGCTCCTCCCCACCCATCACCTCAACAACTATGTCTATCTCCGGGTCACGGAGCAGATTGTCCGGGTCCGTGGTTAAAAGCGAAGAAGACAAAAAGCCGGGTCGCGACTTGGCGAGGTCTCTGACAAGAATCTTACGAATCTCCAGGCATCGGCCGGGGCCCGCGTCCAGCGCTCCGGCCTTCTCGTTCAACAGGGCCGCCACCCCCGTCCCCACCACCCCGACGCCCATTAGTCCAATCCCAATCTTCTTCGATGGGGCAACTGGTTGGGTGCTCATGTGTGGCGATCAGTTGGATTGTCAGAAGGATTCACGTCTCTCGGAGATCATCCCTGGAGACATGTCTGTCAAGTCAGCTCGCCTCCCTATGCGGAGACGACTATCGGGCCGGTGTCCAGAATGTGGTTGGCCGCTATGGGCAGCAGGGCTATCGTACGGGCCCTCTTGATGGCCCTGGTTAGCATGCGTTGGTGTTTTGCGCACGTACCCGTCTTTCGTCGGGGCTCTATTTTCGCCCTGTCCGAAATGAAACGCCTCAGTTTCACAGGGTCCTTGTAGTCGATGCTCTTCACCTTGTCGACGCAGAAAGAGCAGACTTTCCGGCGGCGCGCAAACCACGGCCTGCCTCCTCGCCTCTCCCTGGGTGGACCCGTTCTCGGCCTTGACTGAACCACTTTGGCTTATCCCTTTCTGCTGCTGTCACTCAGCTCGACTGTCTGAGTCAAATCATCAACTGGTGAACGGCCCTAAAACGGCAGGTCCTCCGCATCCATCCCGCCATCATCACCGTAAGACTCTTCTCCCGGCATAGTAGTTACGGGCTGGCGGTCCAGGAACAGGACCCGGTCAGCAATAATCTCGTTAGTGAACCTCGTTTGGCCATCCCGACCCTCCCAGGTATCACTCTTCAGCCTGCCTTCGACGTAGACCTTCTTGCCCTTCTGCAAGAACTGGTTGCAGGACTCGGCCTGCTGGTTCCAAGCCACTATCCTGAACCACTCAGTCTCCTGCCGGCGCTCCCCGTCCCTTGTCGTATATGACCTGCTCACCGCCAGCCTGAAGGACGTCACCGCATTGCCGTTGGGCGTGTACCGCATCTCGGGGTCGGTGCCCAGATTCCCGATCACTATTATCTTGTTCAAGCCCACCATGGCTATGACCCTTCCTTATCCTCCGACTCTGCCTCAGCCCCTCCCCCATCCCCCGATCCCTTATCACCTTCCGAGCTTTCTTCAGCCACCGGCTCTGCAGTTTCCTCAGTAGCTGGTTCAAGTGCAGGGTCCTCGGCTACTGGTGCTGCAGCCTCCGCCACAGCCTCCTCAGAACCGGAGTCTTCCGGCGTCGCTTCAGCTGTTGATGCCTCGGCCACCGGAGCATCGTTCGTATCAGCAGATTCGGTGTTTGCGACCGGAGGTTCCGCCACAACTGGTGGTGGAGGCGGCTCCTCGGAAGCCCTCCGGAACTCCTCGTCATCCAGCTTGACCACCATGTGCTTCAGCACCTCTTGGGCCAATACTAGGTCTGCCTCCAGTTCCGAGGATTTCGCTGGATCAAGCTCGAAGGTAGTCAGCAGGTAATGGGCTTCCACCTGTCTCTTGATTGGGTACGCCAGCCGACGCCTTCCCCACCGCTGCACCCGGGCCACGGCGCCGCCCCTGGATGTGATGAATTCGTTGATCTTATCTGATGTCTTGGGAACATCCTCGTCCGCTATTTGCGGATCGACGATGGTCACAATCTCGTAACCTTGCAAGTGCGAACTCCAACTCTTATATAGAATCCCGTCTTTTGCCACCGTGCATTATAGCATAGGTGTGCATGCTACTCCGCTTAGGCCTAGTAGTCGATACCCGGCACCGGGAACCGTGACGTCAATGCCCCGACGGCATCCGTCACCTCTGCTTTCACCCTCTCGTCTTCAATGTTTGTCACTGCGCGGTGCATCAGCCGTGCTATCTCCGCCATCTCGTTCGCCCCGAACCCTCGACTCGTAACCGCCGGAGTCCCGACTCTCAGCCCACTGGTAATACGGGGGGGCTTCGGATCGTTTGGGATAGCGTTCTTGTTGGCCGTGATGTTCACCGCATCCAACGCCTCTTCCGCCTCCTTACCCGTCAACCCGAACGTAGACACGTCCACCAGCATCAAGTGGTTGTCCGTCCCTCCTGACACTATCCTGAAACCCAGTTCCTGCAGCTGGTTGGCCAGGATTCGCGCATTATCCACCACCTGCTGCTGGTACACTTTGAACTCGGGCCTCAGGGCCTCCCCAAATGCCACGGCCTTGGCCGCTATTGCATGCATGAACGGCCCACCCTGCATCCTCGGGAACACACCCTTGTCAATGGATCTCGCCAGGTCCTGGTTGCACAGGATCATCGCCCCCCGGGGCCCGCGCAGCGTCTTGTGCGTCGTCGTCGTCACGACCTGGGCGTGCGGAATGCATGAAGGGTGCACGCCCGCGGCAATTAGCCCCGCAATGTGGGCCATGTCCACCATCAGCAGAGCCTCGACCTCGTCCGCAATCTCCCGGAATCGGGCAAAGTCGATGGTCCGTGGATACGCCGTGGCCCCCGCCACGATTATCTTTGGACGATGTTCCCGAGCCAGATTCGCCACATTCTCGTAGTCAATTAGTTCCGTGTCCGGGTCCAGCCCATACGACACGAAGTTGTAGTACCGCCCCGAGAAATTCACAGGGCTGCCGTGGGTCAGATGCCCGCCCTGGTCCAGCCTGAGGCCCATGACCGTATCACCGGGCTCCAGTAGCGAGAAATACACCCCCATGTTTGCCTGGGCCCCCGCGTGTGGTTGAACATTCACGTGCTCAGCCCCGAAAAGTTGCTTAGCCCTCTCGATGGCGAGGCTCTCGGCTTCGTCCACGAACTCGCACCCGCCGTAGTACCTTCGCCCGGGATATCCCTCAGCATACTTGTTGGTCAGGATCGACCCCTGCGCTTCCTGCACCGCCTTGCTGGCGTAGTTCTCCGAGGCAATCAGCACTATCTTTCGCTTCTGCCTCTCCGCCTCCGCATCTATGATCCGCTTTATCTCAGCGTCCTGTTCCAGTAGCATCGTCATTATCGCCTCTGCTTCCGGGGCCCGGGGCCGCCGCCAATTCCCAACAAAGAAGGCACTTCCTGAAGAGAGTGCCTGCCTGTTCGGGAGCCTGGACCCGCCCGTGCCGTAGGGCCCTATGTCTCTTTCCGTCAGCGGTAAATTTTATTCCAGCCTTCTAAACTCGTCAATTCGAATCACTCACAAACCCCTCCCAAGCGGCGTCGATTAGCGCCAGCAACCCTCCCGACACCAGTGAGTGCCCTCCCAACACAACCGGTATCGACGCCTCCATCGCCCCGAGGGTGAACTCCTTCAGCCAGGGGTCGGATATCTCGTCGGGCTTCAGCATGTCCGAATGGAACCTGTCAGCAGTGCTGAATCTCTTGCCCATGTGAGCAAACAGCACCCGACTGTCCAGGAATGCAGCGTCTCCCATCTCCCCCAGCTTATCGAAGAATCCCTTCACTCCAGCCGATTCCAACATATAACCCATGACCGAACTGCCACCCCCACCCGACCCCTCTGCCCTCATACCCCTTCCTTCAGACACCACTCGACACCGGCACGCCGTGTCCGTTTCCAGCCTGGACCATACGTAGCTGTTCACCCGACCCGTCACCGTGACCCGGGCTTCCTTATCTGTGAAGCAGGCCATCGCCCTTCTTAGTTGACCCTTCTGCAGCTCTGTTGCCGTCATTGCCGGTCTAATGCCATCGGGAAGGTGAGGATAAAGGGAAAGCACTGCCAGATCGGTGGGTGTGTCCACATCCAACATGGTCTCGATGCCCTTCTCCAACACCACCGCCTCGAGGCCAGCGTAGTCCCTCAGCAGTCGGGGCAGAGGATTGTCTATCTCCGGCAACGGGATCTGTTCTAGGGCGTCCACTGGTGCAAATGCCGTCATGTCTCCCGAGTACAAATTGTTGGTGATCACGATGTTTCTTCCCTTCATTAACCGCTCCCCCACCCCCCGGAACACCGACCCTGACGCCAACACCATCGAACCGCCCCCCAAACAGCAAGCCCTGTCCGCATCGTAACCCTCCAGAACATCCTTCAGACACCGCCCGAAATGAAAGGGATCCGGAGATCTCTCAATTTCTGGCTGGGCGCACGTTATGTGCAGTAGCTCAGGTTCATCTGTAACGATTACATGCTGATCAAAAACGTCACAAGCAATAACTTGTTTGATGTTATGTAGAGCAATTGCACACTGTGCCGATGCCAATACCCGCTCCGGTTCGCTCTCCCCCCACCCCCCGACAAATGTTGCAAACACTGAATTTCCCATCCCGGCTCCCTACAGCTCCCGGGCTACCGTAATTCCCCACACCTCCCCTGCACCGTCCCTCTTCAGCGCCGCTGCGCAAGACCTCAGCGTCGCCCCTGTTGTCGTCACGTCGTCGATGACAGCCACCCTTTTCCCCTCCACCCGACCTGGCCTGCATTCAAACGCTTGAGCCACATTGGCCCGTCTCTCATCAGCAGTCGAAGCCCGGGCTTGCGGCCCGAGATACGTCACCCGTCGCAAGCATCCCTTGTCTACCTCTATGCCCATCTCCTTTCCAAGTCCTGCGGCCAGAATCTCCGATTGGTTGTATCCCCTCTGCCTCATCCGGCGCCTGTGTAGAGGTACAGGCATCAACAAATCAAACTCTAGGCCGTCCTCTCTCAACGTCCCCGCCAGATACGCTGACAGGATGCTCCCTACCGACCGCAGGTTGGCAAACTTCAAAGCCAGGATCGCCTCCCTTACCGGGGTCTCAAACTCAAACCCCGATCTCATCCCGTCCAGGGGCCAGACACGGTCCGCTGCGGCTATACAGAGACACGGGCCAGGGCCCGGATTCCCGCATCTGTGACATCGCGGCGCCCCGATCACCTGCATCCCCGACTCGCACCCCCCGCAGATGAATGCTCCATGCCGGTCACACGCCACGCAGCGCTTCGGAAACAGCATATCCAGGAAGGAATCCTTGCCGGTGGCTATAAACGTTGAAAGACTGATGCCTCGCCCGTCCTTCGTAAGCTAGGTCGATCTGGCCCAAGTCCAATTATAGCCAGCGTTGTATACTCTCGACCTCTACATTCCTGATAAGCCTTGGTGCCTCCCAATGCTGAAAGCCGTCTTCTTCGACCTCTATAACACTCTGGCCCACTTCGACCCTCTTCGCGAAGACCTCCAGCAACAGGTCTGTTCCGAATACAGTATCCAGGTCGACAAAGCAGGCATCATATCTGGATACGTCGAAGCTGACGACTACATGGCCCGGGAAAACGCCAAGTTCCACCTGGCCAAGCGAACTGAAAAGGAACAGTGGGACTTTTTCGCCGAATACGAACGCCTTATCCTCCGTGGAGCGGGTGTAGAAGTCCCTTTGCAACTCGCCGGTAAGATTTTTCAAGCGATCCGAGCCATCCCTTACCACCTCGCGCTCTACGACGACGCCCTTTCCTGCATTGACACCCTCAAGTCTCGAGGCCTCATCGTCGGTATGATCAGCAACATCTATTCAGACCTTAACCGCACCTGTACTCGACTCGGCCTCGCAGACTCCCTCGACTTCTGGGTAACCTCCAAGGAAGCCGGCTCCGAAAAGCCCCATCCTGCAATCTTTGAACTCGCCCTCTACAAGGCCGGCGTCCAACCCGATGAAGCCATGCACGTCGGCGATCAATACTATTCAGACGTAGTCGGGGCCAGAGGGTCGGGCATCACGCCAGTCCTCATCGACAGAACAGGCCTCTCTACCCACCAGGACTGCGCAGTTATTTCCAACCTTGTGGAACTGCCCAGCCTGCCACTCTTGACACCCATCCCCTAACCCCTTGCACCCCATCCCTCTCTCACCTAGAGTATGTTTGGTTAGTCAGGACGGACCGCGGTGGGCTAGTTTCAATCCCTTAGCCACGGGGCCGCACCTCGACTCGGAGGATTATGGGCGGTAATGGCCGGGTAGTCGTTGTCTCCAATAGGGCGCCTTCCGTCGCCGCGCCCTCCACACCGGAAGACCGACGCAATCTCCCAGTCGGCGGCCTCGTCAGCGCCCTCCGACCCCTCCTCCTGAGCCGCGGCGGCCTCTGGATGGGCTGGGACGGCCTGCCTGACGGCCCGCCTGGACCTGTATCCCCTTCGCTCTCTGAAGTCGATGGTATCAGGCTCGCCTCCGTTTCCCTCTCCCCCAGGGAGGTCGACCACTTCTACACCATTTTCTCCAACCAGACCCTCTGGCCCCTCCTTCACTCCTTCCCCGACAAGGCCACCATCAGCCACGATAGCTACCGCATCTATCGAGACGTTAATCGAAAATACGCCGATGCCCTTATAGGCCTCCTCAGTCCCGACGACCTCGTCTGGGTCCACGACTACCACCTCTTCCCTCTCGGCCACGCCCTCCGGAAGCTGGGGTGGACCGGAAAAATCGGTTTCTTCCTGCACAGCCCCTTCCCACCTTCCGAGATCTTCGGCATCCTTCCATGGGCCCGAAAGCTCCTCTCCCGACTCTTTGCCTACGATCTTGTGGGTCTCCAGACCCGCAGATACGCTTATAACCTGGAAGAGTCCATGGGCGACGAGCTTGGCGCCACCCTCATCGGCGACAGGGTATACTACCGCGGCCAGGCCTTGAAAATACGGCCGTTCCCCGTCAGCACCGACGCCCAAGCCTTCCGGCAGATGGCCTCCAGCCGAATCCCGACCGCTGTCACCCGCTTTCTGGACGACTTCACCAGAGACAAGAAAGTCCTCCTCGGCGTTGACCGGCTCGACTACACCAAGGGAATCGCCCAGCGGATGCAGGCCATCGACCGACTGCTGGATACCCGCCCCGACCTCCGGGGCCGCGTAACCCTCGTCCAGATCGCCGCTCCGAGCAGGGTCAACGTCCCTGAATACGCCGACGAACGCGCCCAGCTCGACTCCCTCGTAGGCCAGATCAACGGAAAATTCGGCGAGGCCCACTGGATGCCCATCCTCCCCCTACACCGATCCTATTCTCAACAGGACCTCGCCCACTTCTACCGGGAAGCCGACGCTTGCCTTGTAACTCCGCTCCGGGACGGCATGAACCTTGTTGCCAAGGAGTTCGTCGCCTCCCAGACCTCCGACCCCGGCGTCCTCGTACTATCTCGTTTTTGCGGCGCCGCCGAGTCCATGCAGGACGCCCTCATGGTCAACCCCTACGACACCCAGCGCACCGCTTCCGTCATCTATCGCGCCCTCACCATGCCCGAGGAAGAACGCCGGCGTCGCTGGAAGTCACTCTTTAGCGGCATCAGCCGCCACACCGCCGAGGACTGGTCCTACAGCTTCCTCTCCGTCCTCGGTGAGTCATAGGCCATCCACCGCAAGAATTCCTCCACCTCCCCCCTCCCATCCAGCCAGAAATCGGCCTTCAGAATAACGTCTGGAGGTGTCTCCCCGTCCACAACTGCCACCGCCGCCGCCCCGAGTCCTTCCGTCTCCGCCAACGTGTGCGCCGCATCGAATGCGTCGCAGTCTGTAACGTCATCCCCCAGCACTATGATCCCGGTCAGCCCCGCCTTCCGAGCCACTTCTTCAAGTGCAGTGCCCTTGTTCACATCAACATCGGGCGCCAGTTCCACGACCATCTTCCCTTCTCTGACCCTGAGCTTCCGAGTCTCGGCGAATGGACGCATCATCGCCAGCACCAGTGACCTTGCCAGGTCTGGCTCGGAAGCGTTGCGGTAGTGCACGGAGACAATTGGTCCCTTACCCTCCACGTACAGTCCCCCGACGCCCAGCTCGGAGATTTCGACTGCCACATCCTCTTCGAGTCCTGTAACAGTCTCAGCCCGCGATTCCGCGGCTTCCCTCCCCATCGGCCATACCTCCAGCCCGTGATTGCCTACGTAGGTAATACCCCCCAACCCCACCGCCCCCTTCAGATATCCTGCCCTCCTCCCTGACACTACGGCCACCATCTCCAGCCTCCCCGAAAGCACACTCAAACTCTCCCTAATGGCTGAGTCCAACACCGTGTCCCGTGGATCTTCGAAGATCGGTGTCAGTGTCCCATCAAAGTCCGTAAACAACCCCACCCGCTCCGCCCTCAATATCCGAGAGAGGCTATTGAGATGTTCCAGTACTCTCCGAGGCGGCAAAACCTACTGCCTAACCCCCCTCCCTTGACGGGAGAGCGTTGAGGTGAGGGTGAAAACGATCGCAAACATACTCATCGGTGGAACCTTAGGTACAGAAACCAAGAGTCTATTCAACTGCGCGTCCCCGCAAGCTCCCTCCCCTCCACCACATAGACCCGCTCCATAACCTCCTCAAGAATCCTCTGCCATCCCCCCACCCCCGACTCCACATCGATCCGCACCTGCCTGCTTCCCACCTTGACCCTCCTCCCCATTGTGCGGTTGTCTTCACCGTTCACTCGCGCCTCCGGCCCCAGATACAACACGATCTGCTTTCCGTCACGCGCTATTCTCGTTATACCCCGTTCAGAAGCCAGCAGCTTTAGCCTTAGTAGATACAGGAGGTTCTCTACCTCCGTCGGCCGGGCCCCGAACCTGTCCTCCATCTCCCGTGCCATAGCATCCACTCCCTCGACTTCCCGAAGCCTGGCCAGCCGCTGGTATAGTGCCAGCCGCACCTCCAGGCCTGGAACATAGGCCTCTGGCAAGTACGCGGGTATCGGGATGTCCACCGCCGTTTTGGAGTCCAGCGGGAGGACCAGGTCCGAAGCTCCATTCCCGTCCATTCCGTCAAAGCCCAACGTCCTCAACTCTTCTATCGCCCGACCCAGCATCGCACAGTACAGATCAAACCCCACTGCGGCAATGTGCCCGCTCTGCTCAACGCCCAGCAAATTCCCCGCCCCCCTGATTTCCAGGTCCTTCATCGCTATTCGGAACCCTGCCCCTAGCTCCGTCGCCGCCTGTATCGCCTTGAGCCGCTTCTCTGCCACCTCACTTATGGCCTTGTACCGGTCGAAGAAGAAGTAGGCGTATGCGCGGTCGGCCCCCCTGCCCACCCGGCCTCTCAGCTGGTACAGCTGGGACAAACCCATCCTGTCAGCCTGGTGCACGATAATCGTGTTCACGTTGGGCATGTCCAGCCCCGATTCGATAATCGTAGTGCAAACCAGCACGTCGTAGTCCCGGTCTGCGAAGTCCACCATTACCCTTTCCAGCTGGGTCTCATTCATCTGGCCGTGCCCCACCGCAACCCGGGCCTCGGGCACCAGCTTGCGCAATCTCTGCGCTAGCACTTCGATGCTCTGCACCCGGTTGTGCACAAAAAAGACCTGGCCGCCCCGATCCATCTCGCGCAGTATCGCCTCCCGCACCAAATCGTCGTCGTATTCCTGTACGTAAGTCCTGATCGGCAGCCGCTCCTCTGGGGGCGTCTCCATGGTGCTCATGTCCCGCACCCCGACCAGGGACATGTGTAAAGTCCTCGGGATCGGGGTGGCGCTCAGCGTCAGCACGTCCACCTCTTCCCGCATTTTTTTAAGCCTCTCCTTGTGCGCCACCCCGAACCTCTGCTCTTCGTCGATAACCACCAGACCCAGGTCCTTGAACTCCACATCCTTCTGCAACAACCGGTGTGTCCCGATGCAAACATCCACGCTGCCCTCCTCCAGCCTCCCCAGCACCGACTTCTGCTCCTTCACTGACCTGAACCGGCTCAGTACCTCAATCTCCACCGGAAAAGCCTTCAGCCGCTCCCTGAATGTTTGCAGATGCTGCTGAGCAAGTACGGTGGTCGGGACTAGCACTGCAACCTGCCTACCGTCCAGGACAGCCTTGAAAGCTGCCCTTACCGCCACCTCCGTTTTCCCGTACCCCACGTCCCCACACACCAGCCGGTCCATAGGCCTGGGTTGCTCCATGTCCCGCTTCACGTCCCGGATAGTCTCCATCTGGTCCGCGGTCTCCACGTACGGGAAAGATGCCTCCATCTCCTGGAGCCAGGAGTTGTCCTGCGAATAGGAATACCCCTTCTTCATCTCTCGCTTCGCATACAGGGCCAGCAACTCCCGAGCAATTTTCTCCGCCGACTCCTTGACCTTCTTCTTGGCCCGGTTCCACTCCTGTGTCCCCAGCCGGTTCATCACAGGTGGCCCCTCCCCTGACCCTATGTACGGCGCCACCCGGTCAACGCTGTCATTCGGCACGTACAGCCGGGCAGCATCCGCATACTCAATGGTGAGGTATTCCCGTTCTCCCTCGTCCCGCTTCATCGTCGTCACCCCTACGAACCGCCCGATCCCGTGGTCGACGTGTACCACGTACTCCCCCACCCTTATCTCCGAGGCGAAAGCCTCTTTCTTGACCGGTCTCCGCCTTGACGTCCGCCGCTGCTTCACGTACCCGAATATCTCCTTGTCCGTGAATAGGACCAGCGGCTTCTCCTTGCCCGAACCCTTCAACGTCCAACCCTCGGCCACCGACCCTTTTACTAGCAGAGGTGTGCCTGGAGTGGGGAGATCCTTAATGCCAGGCAAGACTGGTGTAAACACATCCACTTCGGCCAGCAGCTCGGCTAACCTCTCCGCCTGGTGACTCGCAATCGCAACCCGACACCCCTCCTCCAGCATCCCACGCAAATCTCTCAAAAAATATCGAAGGTGCCCGCCGAAATTCGGAGTAGGTGCGAAACCCATCATCCCTGCATCCGGCTCCCCCGCCCTATCCCACCCCTCCAGCCTCACCACCGTCCCCGATTCCTCCAACGACATCCGGACATCTTTCCATTCTGGGAATGCGGCCGGGATCGCACTCGGCAGTTCTCCCTTGTCTACTCGGCCTGCCCGTACCTCCTCCGCCTGCTCCAGGAGTTCGGCATACGCGCTCTCCAGTAGAGTCCCGCCTTCCAGCAGGACAACTGTGTTCTTAGGCAGGTAATCCAGGAAATTCCCTTTCTGGAACAGCTGCGAGTAAGCATCCCTGCTTTCCAGTCCCGCCCCCGACACATACCCCTCCAGCACATTTCTGAGGGCGGTTGCTCCCTCCGCCCCACCCCCCGACAAGCTAAGCGAGGCCCCAGTTCCCTCCCGCTCCACCTCTGACTCCTCATCAAGCAGCGACTCCCTCGCCGGCCCTATCCTCACCTTCTTCAGGCTTTCTATCGAGGCCTGCGTACCCGGATCAAACCCCCGCACACTCTCAACCTCATCCCCGAAGAAGTCCAGCCGCACCGGCCGGTCTTCCGTTGGGGGATAAACGTCGATAATCCCGCCGCGCCTTGCAAACGTACCCGGCAGCTCCACCGGCCCATCCGAATAATACCCAGCAGCCAGCAGCCGCTCGATAAGCTCTCGCTGCGCAATCCTACCCCCGGCCCGCACCTCGAAACAAAGGTCTGCATAGCGCTTTCGGGACAGGGTTTTCAGTGCAATTGCAGGAATGCTGGTCACGACTACCGGTCCAGCCCCACGCGACTCGTTCACCAGCACGTCCAGTACCCTTATCCGGTCCAGCGCCACCGCAGGGTCCCACCCCCGAGCCTCGTAGGGCAGGACGTCGGGCTCCGGGAAAAGACTCACCTCTTCACCGGAAGAAGACCAGAGGGATATCTGCTCCTGCATCGCCACCGCACCCCCACCCCGTGCTGTAACCATTAGGATAGGCCTGCCTAGTTCTCGCCTCAGCGCAGCCACCAAGCAGGGCTTGGCCGAATCCAGAACAACTGCCGCAAGCGGCTTTCTGGACGCGACTGTCTGAACCAGGCCCCTGACAGCAGGGTCCCGGGTCACACACTCGATCAGGCCCGATAGGTCCATACGGTTGGTTTCCAAGAGCCGCAGTGAAGATTCTAACAAATGTCAGCTGGAAGGATGATAGAGGAGACTTCAGGTTCCTCGTTCTTCGAGCGATAGGCTGCCCCGGATATAATGTCCAAATACGCCGCCATTCAGCGGCCAACAGGAGACCAACAATGACAACCGAGGGCACAATCATCAGCATTTCCCTCATCGCCCTTTTCCTGGTGCTGTCGGCCTTCTTTTCCAGTTCGGAAACGGCCTTCATGTCCCTGGAGCGGGTGAGGATTTTGCATTTCGTCAACGTGCGCCGCCACGGCGCCGAAAAGATGTTAGAGCGTTTGGATGCCCCCGAGCGCACCCTATCAACGGTGCTTCTCGGCAACAATCTCGTCAACATCGCGGCCGCCTCCGTCGGAACGGCGCTCGCCGTGAGCTGGCTGGGGGAGAATACCGGCGTAATAGTTGCAACGGCCGGCTTGACCTTCCTCCTCCTCATATTCAGCGAGGTCATCCCCAAGACCTTCGCCAGCCGTCACTCCGAATGGCTCGCATTCACCTACCTCAGGCCCTTCGCCCTGGTTGAAATCCTTCTGATGCCCATCTCCTTTGGCTTACAGATGATTGGCCGCGCCATCATCAACCTGAGTGGTGGGCGCGTCGGCTCCCGTACCCTGGTCAGCCCCGAGGTCCTCCGCTCGGTTATCCACGTAAGCCGGGAAGTAGGTGCCGTGGACCGTCAGCAGGCCAGGATGCTCCAGAACGTCCTTGTCTTCCGGGAACGTCTGGTCAAAGAGGTTATGACCCCTCGCACCGAGATGGTCTGGCTCGACGAAGACATCACCCTGAAGGCATTCCTCGATGAGTACGAGTCCTCCCCTCTCTCCCGATTCCCCATCTACAAGGAGTCCTATGACAACGTCGTCGGCTTGCTCCACACCCGAGACGTCATCCGCGCCCTCCACAACGGCCAGGTCCAGTACGAAAGCAAGCTAATCGAGCTCGTACGCCAGGTCCCCTTCGTCCCCGAGACCAAGCGCCTCGGCGACCTCTTCTTCGAAATGCGCTCCTCCGGCCACCAGATGTACCTGGTAGTAGACGAATACGGCGGCGTCTCGGGCCTTGTAACAAATCAGCAACTCGTCGCATCCATCATGGGCCGGGTCGCCGATGATGAGACCACGCGAGATGAAGTCGAAGAGCTCGAGTCCGGCGCCTTCCAGGTCGACGGAGGCATGCCCATCGACGAAGCCAACGAGACCCTCGGCCTCACCATACCCGACGGCGAATACGAGACCTTCGCCGGCTTCGCCCTCGAAATGCTCTCTCATATCCCTACGGAAGGCGAGACCTTCCGCTTTCAGGGACGGCGCATCACCGTCGCCGAAATGAAGGGTGTTAAAATCGAAAAACTCCTCGTGTACAAGCGCTAGTACTTCTTCCCCTGTCCTGCACCGGATTAGAAATGCGTATCATCCTCGTTCGACACGGAGAAACCGACGCCAACAAGGAAGGTCGATTCCAGGGCGCCAGCGATGCCCCCCTTAACCAGGCAGGGCTCTGCCAGGCCCAGGCCCTCGGCCGCCACTTTTCCGGTCAGACGCTCGTTGCCGTCTACTCCAGCCCCCAGACCCGGGCCATTCAGACAGCGACCCCTATTGCCCAGGCCTGCTCCCTCGCCATCGACACCGTGCAGGCCCTCCGAGAACTGGACATCGGTGAGCTCGACGGCCTCTACGGCCTCGACCTCCGTGAGCGCTATCCCCACATCTTGGAACAGTGGCGAATCAACGTCGGCGCCCTTACCATGCCCGGCGGCGAGTCCATTGTCGGCCTCCAGGAGCGTACCTGGAACGCCATCCTCCAAATACGTGACAGGCACCCAGAAGGAACGGTAGCCGCCGTCAGCCATAACTTCGCCATTCAAAGTATCCTTCTCAAGGCCCTCGGGATGGACCTCCGCAACTTCCAGCGCATCCGTCAGGATCTGGCAGCCATCACCGAGCTCGATTTCGCCAATGGCGACCCCGTACTCCGGTCCCTGAACGATAGGTGCCATCTATCGGGGCTCGACTAGCTGGGCAAGAAAGGGGTGCAGCCATTTCCGCACACAGGCGGGCCATCTCCTCTCTGGAGTCCCGCATCCGCAAGTTCATCCTTGCCCACAACTTGGCCCATGCCTCTCGCCCCTTGGTCATCGGAGTCTCCGGCGGCCCCGACTCCCTCTCCCTCCTTTACGCCCTACATCGCCTTTCACACAAGTTTTGCCTGGCCCTCCATGTAGCCCACTTCAACCACGCCCTCCGAGGCCCCGCCTCCGATTCTGACGCCGAGTTCGTTCAGGCCCAGGCCGAGTCCCTGGGCCTCCCCTTTTCCACGGCCAAGGAATACGTCAAGTCACGCCCCAAAGGACACAGCCGGTCTCTTGAAGAGCAAGCCCGAGAAGCCCGATACGACTTCCTCGCCCGCGTAGCTCACGAACAGAATGCTCAAGGAGTTGCCGTTGCCCACACCGCCGACGACCAGGCCGAGACCATCCTATTGAACTTGATCAGGGGCGCCGGCATCCGAGGCCTCGGGGGCATGCAGCCGGTATCTAAAGCCGTTTCTCCGTCGGAAATCGGCTTTACCCTGTTTCGTCCCATGCTCGATGTTACCCGTGCCCAAACCGAGGCCTATTGCCAGGCCCTCGGCCTGGAACCCCGGTTGGACCACACCAACCTCCTACCCGAAACCCTCAGAAACCGCGTACGCATGGAACTCTTGCCCCAGCTTCGCCAATACAACCCCCGAATCTCAGACGCCCTCCTCCGCCTCGCCGAATCCGCTTCCCTTGACCTCTCTTTAATCCAGTCCCAAGTCGACGAGATTTCGGCGAATCTGTTGGAGCAACTTGAACCCAGCATCTCGATCTGCCGCCGGAAGCTGGCCGACCTCCATCCGGCCTTGCGCCGCCGTGTTCTGTCTCATGCGCTGGAGTCGCTGTTAGGCAGCCCCACCGACATCGAAAGCTCCCACATAACTTCTCTACAGTCCCTGGTCACAGGTGACACGGGGAAGGAACTGGACTTGCCCAGCGGTATCCACGCCACCCTCGGCTACGATAACCTCATCCTGACCCTGGATCCCACCCCTCTGTCATCCCTTCAGAGGCAGGCATCCGTCGCCCTCCCCGACGAACCACAACCCATCGTCATTCCCGGCGAGACTTCCATCCCGGGATGGAAAATCAACGCCACCATCGAGGAATCCATCCCTGCCAACCGAGACTCGAACCCCTACACCGCCCTCTTCGACATGGACTGCCTCTCAGGCCCCATAACCGTCCGCCGACGCCGCAACGGCGACCGTTTCACGCCCCTCGGCATGTCCGGCTCAAAAAAACTCCAGGACTTCCTCACAGACGCCAAAGTCCCCCGACACCTTCGCGACTCCATCCCCATCGTCCTCTCCGCCGACCAAATAATCTGGCTAGTCGGCCACCGCCCCGCCGAGCATTATAAGATTACGGATGCAACTTATAGGAGGCTAAAATTGCAATTCGAGAAGGTCGATTCAGACACTCAACCCAAGAAAGAGCCCACTTCTAGCCTGAAAGATTGGCTCCTCGCCCCCGAACCTCGCACTGAAGACCTTGCTCCACCTCGCAGTGAGTTGCCTCATCAAAAACCTCCCCTCCTGGAGTAGGCCACAGGTTCGATTGGATTTGACTCTAAGCTAAAGCGGCCTTCACGAACTTCTTGTGCTCCTTCCAGCAATCGGTACAGACCGGTTTTGCTTTGGTCGTCTCTTTCTCCTGATCACACAAGTGACAGTGCCTCTCTTCGTAGTCCTCTTTCTTGAACTTATTCCAGATCTTAAAGTCTTTGTCGCAGAAGGGCTTACCAGGGTCGGCCGCAATCTCTCTACTACACCGAATACAGAAGCCAGTTGCAATAGCCGAGGTTGCTTGGGAATCACTTTTGGACCCCTTGCTCTTTGTCGATTTGGGAGCCTTGCTCGGAGTCGCTTGCTTAGTTGCCGCCGATGTGTAGGGTGGTTCACTTTGATCTATGATTCGTTTCGCTTCGTTGACGATCCGTTTGTGTAAGCTTCCGTCCCTGTCGTTATCCCCCCAAAAGCCTCCTGTCAATGCTACGTATACGCCCATCTCAACATTGTTGATCATTGAGTAATCGTAGAGGTTCAGGGATGTGACTAGAGCTTTCTTTTCATTCAGATAGCACTTAGCGTGCAAGTCCTTCAAGAAAAGTGTCTGGACGTTTGGTAATGAGTCTAGCCACTCCATTATGGCCGGGTCTAAGCTTTTCTTACCGTAAACGAAGTAGATTTTTATGCCATTTTCATTACCCTTATCTTCAAGTAACGATTTGATTTCTCGATCGATTTTGACGTAAGGACTGATGATAACCAGAAATTCTCCAGCTTCCCTTATGATGTCTTCAATGCGAGAGCCCATCTGCTTCACAGACGTGAGTACTTCCAAGTCACTCATAGGAATCTTCCTTGCCAGACATTAATCTCCCGACCCTACATCACCCTCTTCAACCGCAAATTCTCCGTCAGCCCCGGGATCCGACCTCTCTTCGCTATCGCCTTCCCCTCCACCTCGTGAATATCCGCCGTGAAGTTGATCGGCCCAGCGTTGCTGATGTATCCCCCCACCCCGAAGCTGTCCACCGGCGCATCGTTCTCAATGAAATAACGTATCCGTTCGGGGTCCAGCCCCCCGCTCACTATCAGCCTCACCGACTCAAACCCCTCCAGGTCCAGCCGGGCCCGTATCTCCTTCACCAATTCCGCCGTCACCCGACCCCTTTCCCACGGAGTGTCCAGCCGTACACCTGTCAGCCGCTCCCTCATCGCTCTCGCCACCCTCAGGCTCTCCTCCGCCTCGTCCTTGAACGTGTCCACCAGCACGATTCGCGGCACCTCGGGGCCCTGGCTCCGGTCAAACGCCTCTGCCGCTTCAAGCGTGTCACCAACTACCAGGATCAGTGCATGCGGCATTGTCCCCGTAGGTTCAATCCCCGCCAATGCTGCCCCGTCTATCGACGCACATCCTACGCACCCCGCCACCACCGCCGCATACTCCATCCTCCCCGACACCAGCGGGTGCACGTGCCTGGCCCCAAAGCTCACCACCGGCTTGCCTTCCGCGGCCCTGACACACTCACGGGCCGCTGTCGCCCATCCCGTGCAATGCGAAAGAATTCCCAGCAATGGCGTCTCATACAACCCGAACGGCCGGTAGGGCGCCCGGACCCTCAGTACCACCTCCTTCCGCTCGATCTCCCACCCTTCTTCCAGCGCCTCTACCTCCCTCTCACCCGACGGCACAACCTCTTCTATCAGCTGCAAAGCTTCATCTATTCCGCAGAGCACCCCGGGCTTGGACGTGAAGAACTCAACCGTAACCGTCGGGTTCAGACCCTCGGCCTCCAGCACCTCCTGAGCCCGACGGAAGTAAATATCCGTCGTTTCCCCTGAAATTACCCAGTCGGGCAGCGGGAACTTTGAACGGATGGTAATGTCGGAGGAAAGTGGAATATCGTCCTGAATAATTGCCATTGCTTTGCTTGGATCCACTCAGCCGACGGCCTGAGGTTGCACCACCCTCGCCCCGAGTACCTTCTCTATGTGGTCAAGCGCAAACCGGTGCGCTTCTTCGGAATAGGTCGCCACAGCATCAGCCGGCACCTCCACCCGGTAGTCCCGGTTTCGGGCATCTGCGACCGTATGCATCACGCAAACGTTGGTACACACCCCACACACTATCACTTTCTCAGGGTCGAGCTCCCGGAGCCTTTCGTCCAGGTCCGTGTTGAAGAAACCGCTATATCGCTGCTTCGGAATCACGTCCCCTTCTAGGCTCGCCAGTTCCGGGATTATCTCCGTCTCAGCCGTGCCCCGGACACAGTGCTCGGGGAACATCTCGAATTCCAGGTCGTCGGGCGCGTGATTGTCACAGAGGAAGATAATCTTGCTGCCATTCCTGCTCTCTCGCTCTATAAGTTCTCTCACGACCGGGATAATCTTCCGCGCCGTCTCCCCTGTATAAAGATTCCCACCCTCTTCGCAGAAACCGCGTACCATGTCCACTACCAGCACTGCGTTTGACATGTCCTCCTCCTTTAGCGGCCTGTTGCCATCCTACAAGAGATGTTAACCCCCCACCCCAACCTGTTCAAGAATCAGTGTCGCTCACCCGGAATCGAGGCTTCGGCACACCCCCGAATCGCAGCCTCAGCAGCCCCTTGAAGTCCTTCCAGGCCGTCGAGACCACTTTGACCCGAGTGTCGGGATCGTCCACCCAGTGTACGGGGATCTCCTTCATCTGGTAACCATTCTTCTCCGCAAGGATCAGGAGTTCCGTGTCGAAGAACCAACCCTTGTCCCGGATTAATGGCACCAGTTCTTTGGAGACCTTCTGGTTTATCGCCTTAAACCCGCATTGCGCATCCGAAAACTTGGTCTGAAACATCAGCTTGATCAGCAGGTTATAGCACCGCGAAATAAACTCCCGCTTCACGCTCCGCTTCTCCACCCTCGAGGCCCTCGCCAGCCGGGTCCCGATCGCAACGTCGTTACCATCTTCAATCGATCCCACCAATGCGGGCAAAGCATCAAGCCGAGTCGAAAGGTCGACGTCCATGTAGCAGATTACGTCCGCCTCGCTTTCCATCCACACCTTGAACAGCGCCCTCCCCCGACCCTTCTCAGTCAGGTGCACCAGCGCAACCTTCTGGTTCTCGCTCGCCAGGCGCTCCGCCACCTCCCCTGTCGAGTCTACAGAACCGTTGTCGGCCACTACTATCCGCCAATCGCAGAAAGGGAGCTCTTTCTCGGCGAATTCGGATAGCGTAGCCACGCACTTCGGCAGGGTCGCCTCTTCGTTATATACAGGGATGATTATGTCAACGCTTCTCAAACGCTTTTACTTCTTTCAGTCTGTTGCACTCGGCAGCTGTAAGCCCTAGTGCTTGAAATGCCGCACCCCGGTGAAGAGCATTGCTATCCCTAGAGTGTCCGCCGTTTGGATTACTTCCTCGTCCCTTACCGATCCCCCAGGCTGCACTACGGCCCCCACCCCCCCCCCCGCTGCCAATTCCACGTTGTCCGCAAACGGGAAAAACGCATCCGACGCCAGCACCGACCCCTTCGCCCGCTCGGCGGCGGCCCTCAGTGCCAGGTGTACGCTGTTCACCCGGTTGGGCTGACCCGCACCCATGCCTACCAGCGACCTATCCTTGGCCAGAACTATCGCGTTGGATTTCACGTGCTTGGCCACCTTCCACGCGAACTCCAGGTCCTTCATCTCCTCATCCGTAGGTTGACGTTTAGTCACGCATCTCCAGCCCGATGGATCATCCTCCCCCGTATCCCGCGTCTGCACGAGAAATCCACCTTCCACCGTCTTCACCTCCAAGCCCACTCCCCCTCCAACCGACCCCATCTCCAGGATCCGTAAGTTCTTCCTCTTCTTCAATATGTCCAGCGCGTCCTCTTCAAACTCCGGCGCAATTACGATCTCGTAAAAGACCTTCGATATCTCCTCAGCTGTCTCACCATCAATCTTCTGGTTGCACGCCACTATCCCCCCGAACGCCGACACCGGGTCCCCTGCCAGCGCCCGCCTGTAGGCCTCCGTCAATTCCTCGTGGCTCGCCAACCCGCACGGGTTCATGTGCTTGATTATCGACGCCGCAGGACCGTCAAAGTTTGACGCCGTACTCCACGCCGCATCCGCATCAGCGATGTTGTTGAAGGACAACTCTTTGCCCCAAAGCTGCTTCGCCCCGGCAATGCCCGCCCCCCGAGCGAGAGTACCCGCATAGAAAGCGCCTTTTTGGTGAGGGTTTTCCCCGTAACGCAAGCCCTGTGCCTTCACCATGCCGATAGTTAACTCTTCGGGAAAGTCCCCTGGCCCTTCCGAAAGATAGTCGGCTATAGCGGTATCGTATAGGGCCACGTGCCTGAAAGCCTTCCGGGCCAGTTGCTTCCTGAAGCCCTCGTCCAGCGTCCCGTCTCCCAGCCTCCTGGCCGTCTCCTCATAGTCTTCCGGGTCAACTACCACCAGCACGTGCGGAAAATTCTTCGCCGACGCCCGGACCAGCGTCGGCCCCCCTATGTCGATATTCTCAAGTGCCTCCGTCAGGTCCACCCCTTCCCTGTTCACGGTCTCGACAAACGGATACAGGTTCACCACCACCACATCTATCAGCCCGATTCCGTGCGACTCCAGCTGTCCCAGGTGGTCTGGCACATCCCTTCTCGCTAGGATTCCCCCGTGCACCACTGGATGCAGCGTCTTCACCCGACCATCCAGGATTTCAGGAAACCCTGTCAGCTCCGAAATGCTCTTCACCGGGACCCCTGCCCCTGCTATCGCCCTCTGTGTCCCGCCTGTCGAATAAATCTCGACACCCAGCCCCGCCAACGCCCGCGCAAACTCCCCCAGCCCCGACTTGTCCGATACGCTGATTACCGCTCTCATGCTCAATTGATCGTTACCCTCTCGGGCCCCTCGTCCTTCACCACCTCCCCAATCACCACCGAACCCTCGATTCCCTTTAGCAAACTCGAAGTGTCCTCCCCTGACGCCATTACCACCATCCCAATCCCCATATTGAACACGTTGTACATCTCGTCAGGGGAAACGCCGCCTGTCCGTTTGATGAGCTCGAAAATCGGCGGCGTCGGCCACGACGATGCATCAATGCGAGCCCCCAACTCCTGCGGTAAGGCCCTCGGAACGTTCTCCCTGAACCCTCCCCCCGTGATATGGGCCATCCCCTTGATTTTGTCCAGTTGGCCCTTCACCTCACCCAGATAGCACCTGTGGGGCTCCAGGAGCTCCTCGCCCAGCGTGCGTTCCAGCATCGGGTAGAACTTCTCCAGTTCTGACAGGTCCTCGTCCAGCCCAAAAACCTTCCGAACTAGGGAATATCCATTCGTGTGCAGCCCCGACGACGGAATCCCTACAATCACATCCCCCTCACCTACCGTCGACCCGTCGATAATCTCATCCCTCTCCACAATCCCAACAATGAATCCCGCCAGGTCGAACTCCTTGCCCTCGTACACGCCCGGCATCTCCGCCGTCTCACCTCCAATTAGCACTACCCCCGACTCCCGGCACGCCTTCGCCAACCCCGATACCAGCGCCTCCGCCGCCTCTTCGTCCAGTTTCCCCATCGCTATGTAGTCCAGGAAGAAGAGGGGTTTGGCTCCGCCTACCAGGATATCGTTGATGCAATGGTTTACCAGGTCCTCCCCGACAGTGTTGTACCGATCCAGCATTGCAGCGATTCGGACCTTGGTCCCGACGCCATCCGCACTCGACACCAACACCGGGTCACGGTATTTCTCCAGGTGGTACAACCCCCCAAAGAAGCCGATGTCGCCCAAGACCCGGGAATTGAATGTAGACCTTGCGTGCTCGGAGATTCTCTCCGTGGCCCGTGCCGCCGTGTTCAGGTCTACGCCCGCGGCCCGATAGCTGCTGTCAGTGGTCAACTGGAAATCTCCGGAACTTCTCTCAAAAGAGGACGGGCAGTCATTTGCTGATGTCCGCCCAGGCAGATCACGCCGTCTATTGGCGCGACTCCAGGGCCAGCTTGTCCATTTCAAGCTGTACCGGTATCGGGTAGTCTCCGGAGAAGCAGGCTGTGCATACCTCGTTCCTCGGCATCCCCACCGCCTCCACCAGCCCCGGCAGGCTCAGGTAACCCAGCGTGTCCGCCCCGATATGCTGCCTGATCTCCTCTACACTGTTGTTCGCAGCCAGCAATTCCGCCCGCGTAGCAAGGTCCACCCCGAAGAAGCACGGGTGCTGTATGGGCGGTGCGCATATCCTCATGTGCACTTCGGTCGCCCCGTTCTTTCTCAGCAGATTGACTACGTGGGGCGTCGTAGTGCCCCGGACTATGCTGTCGTCCACTACCACCACCCTCTTCCCTTCCAGCACTTCTCTCATGGCGTTGAATTTCAGCCGGACCCCTAGCTCCCGGATCCTCTGGTCCGGTTGGATGAACGTCCTGCCCACGTATCGGTTCTTCAGGATTGCCTCGCCCAGTGGAATCCCCGACTCCTTCGCATACCCTATCCCCGCCGCCACCGCCGAGTCCGGCACCCCGATAACCATGTCCGCATCCACCGGCCACTCCCTTGCCAGCTGCGCCCCCATCCTCTGCCTCGCCAAGTAAAGCAGCTTACCCCCGACTATGCTGTCGGGCCTGGCAAAGTAGATGTGCTCGAATATGCACAGCGCGTGCTTTTCCCGTTCCACCAGTTGCTCGGACTTCACCCCCGACGCATCGATGGTTACCATCTCACCGGGCTCCACCTCCCGTATCACGTCTGAACCGATATGGTCCAGCGCCGCACTCTCCGAGGCTATAACCCAACCGCCATTCAATTTCCCCAGCGACAGGGGGCGGACACCCATCGGATCTCGGATGCCGATTAGCTGGTCCTTGGTCAGCATAACCATGCTGTAGGCGCCCTGGAAGCGGTTCATGCAATAGCGGATCCGCTCCGCCCACGTGGCTCCCGGCGCCTGCCCCAGCCAGTGGGCCATCACCTCGCTGTCCGTGCTCCCCTCGAACCTGATCCCTCTATCCTCCAGCTCAATCCGCAGTTCCCCCGCATTGATCACGTTGCCGTTGTGCCCCGTAGCCACCTGACCATAGGGGCCATCCACGAGCGTGGGCTGCGCATTGGAGATATGGCTCGACCCCATGGTCGAATACCGGGTATGCCCAATGGCGGCGTGCCCCGACAGCCTGCTCAGGGCTTGTTCGTCAAAAGCCTGGGCGACCAGGCCCATGTGAGTGTGCACCGAAATGCCCCGACCGTTGGACGCGGCAATGCCCGCGCTCTCCTGGCCTCGGTGCTGCAAAGCGAACAAGCCGAAGAAAGTAAGCCTTGCTACATCCTCTCCGGGAGCATAAATCCCGAAGAGTCCACACGCCTCTTTCGGCTTGTCAACCATCTGATCGCAATGCCGGTATGCGGTCACGAAGGTCTCGGATACGGTCTCTCCCTTAAACTCCTGGGTCGGGACTCGCGCCCCGATTATAGCCCCACCCCCCACCCCGGTCAACGACAAATTTCTGAACTTCCTTCAGTTCATCCTCGTTTACCTGTATGTAAACAGTCCCTCCGAACCGGTGCGAATCACTCTCTATATGCCCTGCTTTATGAAATCCGCAACTTTCTCTCCCATCGTCATCACCGTGACATTCAGGTTGGCCCGCACCGTATCCGGCATGATCGACGCGTCGACAATACGCAGTCCATCCAGCCCGTACACCCGGCCATACTGGTCGCACACCGCCAGCGGATCGCTGGACGGGCCCATTTTGCACGTGCTCGAGATGTGATGCGCCGTTACCACCTCCGCCTTCATCCACTCATCAAGCAATTCGTCCGACTCCATAACCTTATCTGAAGGCCCCGCCCGTCTCTCGACTATGTCGCCGAAGGCCTTGTGGCGGAACAGTTCATCGCACAGCCTGAGCCCGTCGCGCATCCTCTTCCGGTCGAAGGGATCATCCAGGAGGTTATAGTCCAGTATTGGCTGCTGCCTCGGGTCTGTAGACTGCAGCCTCAAATCCCCCTCGCTTAGAGCCAGGTACAGGCACTGGCTCGCCCCAATGCCCACGGGGTCCTTTTCATCCAGGCCCCGGAAGGGCCTTGCTGCCAGGTAGTTCGCCATATAGACGATCATATCGTTCACGAAAGGCGAGCCCTCCGCCGTGTACCTCAGCGTAACCGTCCCCGACGTTGTCTGGTTCACGTCCAGCGGATACTCTTCCTTCGTAATCCAGCACAGGGGAACATCCGGGTGGTCTCGGAGATTTCTTCCCACGCCCGGCAGGTCTTGTACCACCGGAATCCCGAGTTCCCTCAACTGCCCCCCCGGCCCTACCCCCGACAGCAGCAGGATATGAGGCGTCCCCACCGCCCCCGCACACAGCACGATCTCATCACCGTACACCGAAAACATCTCCCGCCCGCTTATGACAAGCACTCCCACAGCCCGGTTCCCATCAAAGATTATCCCGTGTACGTGGCAATTGGCCCGGAGGGTCAGGTTCAGCCGGTGTCGAGCAGGATTGAGATACCCAATGTTCGTGCTCATCCGGACCCCGTCTATGATGTTGAACGTCAGGGGCCCTACGCCCGTCGAGTCCGGACGGTTGTGGTCGGGGCAGTCCGGAAAGCCCGCATCCCGACACGCCTCGTAGAAGGCGTGGGCGTGAAGAGGCCACTCTTCCTCAGGATACCGACGGCACATGATGGCCCCGTCGTTCCCATGGTAATCGTCACGGTAGTCCTGGTCCGCCTCCATCCGCTTGAAGTAGGGCAGAACCTTTTCAAAAGACCATTCCTCGTTCCCCCACTCCGCCCACCGGTCGTAGTCCTCCCGGACGCCCCTCAGGAACTGCGCCCCATTTACCCCGCTGGACCCGCCCGTAATCTTCCCCCGAGGTATGTCTATCCGCGCCAAATCCGTGGCCCGTGCACTGAAATTCCAGATGTGGTCGGAGTCCCACACCGGGATCTTGCTTCCGTAAGCCAGCCTGACCTCTTCCGGTATCCGTTCGAACTCCGGGAAGTCTCCGCCTGCCTCCAGCAGCAGCACCGAGCGGTCGGAATCTTCGGTAAGCCGCGCTGCCAGGGCAGCGCCCGCGGACCCCGCACCTACGATGATTTGATCGTATCTCATCCTTTTGCTCCCTTCCCGGATGCCGCAAACCGCGGATTTTACGTCACCCTGAAACTCTAGACCCTCGATTGCGGGCGCGCAACATGCTATCGCTGCACTTGGCATGGCTACAGATTGTCGCACTTCAAGGCTATGTTGTAGACTGTCACGGCTAAAGTGTGTGGCGTCCCTCAAATTTCCCAGCCCTCACCCATGCAGCCCGAGTCCGAGTGCCGGGGATCGTCCGACCAAGCAAGGGAGATAAACGTCAAGCCTGAAGCCGAAACTAAGGGCAGATTACGTAGTTGAAAGGCTCACGCGCTCCCGCCCGTGACCTGCATTGGCCATGACTTCCGACGATAAGCCGAAAACTTACAACATCCTGGTCGTCGACGACGAGCCCGACCTCGAACCCCTCATGCTCCAGCGCATGCGTCGGGACATCCGCTCGGGTCGCTACAAGATGACCTTCGCCCGGGACGGCGTCGAGGCCCTCCAAATGCTCGAAGCGGACCCGGACATCGACATGGTCCTGTCCGATATCAATATGCCCCGGATGGACGGGCTCACGCTGCTGGATCAGATACCCAAGGTCAGCCCCAACTTGAGGTCAGTCATTATCTCCGCTTATGGGGACATGAAGAACATCCGCACCGCCATGAACCGCGGCGCCTTCGACTTCGTAACCAAGCCTGTGGACTTCGACGACCTCCGCTTCACCATAGACCGCACCCTTCAGCATGTCGAAGAGCTTCGAGAAGCCCTCAATGCCCGAGACAAGCTGGTTGCCATCCAGAATGAGCTCGAAGTCGCCAGCACCATGCAGCAGTCAATTCTCCCCACTTCCTTCCCCTCTTCAGATACCTACAAGGTGTTCGGTACCATGCAGCCCGCCAGGGAAGTGGGAGGAGACTTTTTCGATGTGATGCGACTGCAAGGTGAACAGGTCGGGCTGGCCATAGCTGACGTCTCTGGAAAAGGAGTTCCCGCTGCCCTGTTTATGATGTCCAGCCGAACCCTCTTGAAGGGCGCCGCCATCGGGGTCGAGGGGCCGGGTGCCGTGCTCTCCGAGGTAAACAACCTCCTCCACGAGGATAACAGCGCCCAGATGTTCGTGACGATGCTCTACGCCATATACAACCCGACAACCAGGACCTTTACCTATTCCAGCGGCGGCCACGACGCCCCTCTCCTCGTCCGCAGCGACGGCACTTCCACCCTTCTGCCCCTGACCAACGGCATCGCTCTCGGCATTCTCCCAGACTTCGATTATCAACAGGAAACCGTCCAACTGTCGCCCGGCGACACCATAGTCCTTTACACCGACGGCGTCACCGAGGCAATGAACATGGATGGCATCCAGCTTGGCATCAACAGGGTGCGGAGCATCTTTACCGAGGCGCCGCCCGCCGACGCGGAAGAGGTGGGGATGGAGGTTGTCAAAGCCGTGGTCGACTTCGCCCAGGATGCTCCCCAGTTCGATGATATAACCTGTTTGACTCTGGGGTGCTTTAAGGTTTGATCCCAATGCTAAAGCCCTCGGAAATCGTACAAGTCCCGACGAAGCAAGCGCGCAAGCATGAGCACCCTGCCTGACACCCGCCGTCGCTTCGTGGCCGCGCTTCTCTTGATCGCTGCGATGCTGCTCGTGATCGCGGCCTGCGGAGAGTCGCAGAATGGTGCCGGCCCCAACGGCAGCGTTGACATCTCCCCGACTCCCACCGTCCCACCTGTCGAAACAGGTATCACCGGCGTGTCGGAGGACAGCGTGCTCTTTGGTCAGTCCGCAGCGTTTGAAGGGCCCGCTCAGGAACTGGGCATAAACATGCGCCTCGGTATCGAGGCCGCCTTCGCCGAGGCCAACGCCAATGGCGGAGTCCACGGACGCCGGCTCGAGTTGGTCTCCTACAACGATTCCTACGAACCCGAGGCCTCGATTGCCAACACTACCAGGCTGATTGAAGAGGACAACGTCTTCGCGCTCATCGGTGAAGTCGGCACCCCGACCTCCCGCTCCGCCACCCCGATTGCCGCCCTGGCCAGCGTACCCTTCATAGGCCCTTTCACGGGCGCCGGCTTCCTTCGGGACCCCGGATGGCAGAACATCATCAACCTCCGCTCGTCCTACCAGCAGGAAACGGCGGAGATGGTGGCCCGGTTGATGGAAGACCTGAGTATCACCAGGATCGGCGTGATGTACCAGGACGACTCCTATGGCCGAAGCGGGTATCGTGGAGTCCTGGCCGCCTTGGAGCCCCACGGGATGGAACCCGTGGCCGTGGGCCTCTACCAGCGCAACACTACCGCCGTAAAGACGGCCCTTCTGGATCTGATGGAGGGCGAGCCCGAGGCCGTAATTATGATCGGCGCCTATGAACCCTGTGCCCAGTTGATTCTCTGGGGTCGCCACCTCGGCCTTGACGCTATGTACCTGAACGTATCCTTTGTCGGCAGTAACGCACTGCAGCAGGAACTCGGAAGCGACGGAGCCGGAGTGATCGTCACCCAGGTCGTACCCTTTCCCTGGGACTCCTCCTTGCCCGTCGTCGCCTCCTATCAGAGCGCCCTCGACGCCTATCAACCCGGCACCTCTCCGGGATTCGTATCGCTTGAGGGATATCTCGCCGGTCGCATGGCCATAGCCGGCCTCGAAATGTGCGGTAGGGACGTGGACAGGCAATGTTTCGTAAACAGCATCCTTGGGTCCGAAAGGATAGACCTGGAAGGGTTCGAGTTGCGGTTCGGCCCCGGGGATAACCAGGGCTCAGACAAGGTGTTCCTAACGGTGATCGGCGCCGACGGGGCGTATCATGCCGTGGACACACTGAGTGAGGCGAAAGAGTGGTCGAGCTACTAAAAAGAGCCTTGGCTCTCCGGTTCAGAATATCAACCCAACTATATCTGGCCATCGGCGGGGCTGTGATGCTCACCATTGCGGCCAGTCTGGTGGGCTGGTTTTCCTTTAACAGGGTGGGAGAGGTGCAAAGCCGTGTGAACGAGGGCAGCGTGCCGGAGCTTGCCGCTGCTTTCGAGGTCGCTCAGTACAGCGGCACCCTCGTCGCCGCCGCCCCTAGCCTCACCACCGCCACCGACCCCCGAGAACTGGCCATCAGCGCCAGCAATATCGACCATACCTTTCTCCTGTTTGAGGAGCAGGTGGCCGTCCTGGAGGGAAGCGAAAGCGCAGGCCAGGACCGGGCAGACTTCATCAGGGCTCACGGCGACACCCTGAAGTCCAACATCGATGACCTCAAGTTCAGTATGGCCGAGGTTTTCCAGTTGGCTCAACAAAGGCAGGCTCTGCAGGAAGAACTCACCAGTCTGCGTAGCCGGTTGGACGACCTCCTGTCGCCCGCCATTGACGATCAGCTATTCTTCGTCCTCACGGGGCATGTCGCCGTAGATGAATCCCCGGCCTCCCGGTCTGTGCATCTTTCAGAGGACCAGGTAACCACATACCGGCGCCTTTCTGAGCTGCAAGCCGACACCAATATCGCCACCGAGCTCCTCGCCAACGCCTTTACCCTTTCCGACGAATCATTCATAGAGCCTCTCAGGGAAAGGTTCGAGGCCGCCGTGGAGAGGATCGACCGCAACCTCCAGGCCCAGAGGGCCTTGGACTTCTACGATGAGGCTTCACCAATCTACACTAGGCTCTTCGAGCTGGGTACCAGCGAGGAGAGCATCTTCAACGTCTTCGCCCGAGAGCTGGAAATTGCCGACTTGCAAGCGGGACTCCTCGGTTTCAACCGGGAGATCTCCGTCGATCTCATTGACGAAGTCGACAGCCTCGTAAGCGCCGCCGAGGCCAGCGCCGCCACCGCAACGGCCGCCTCTACCCAGGCAATCTTCACGGGCAGGACATTGCTTTTGGTGATTAGTGCATTCAGTATCGTCGGGGCACTGCTCATTATCTGGCTCTTCATCGGCAGATCTCTTATGCGCCGCATCGGATTGCTCTCAAGCTGGATGCGGCGTATGGCCCAGGGTGACCTTGAGGCCCAGGTCGAAATCAAGGGCAAGGACGAAGTGGCCGACATGGCCGCCGCCCTGGAAGTCTTCCGACGCCATGCCCTCGAAGCCATCCGCCTCAACGAGGTGGAAAAGCTCGCCAACCAGCTCCAGGACAAGAACGAAGAACTGGAAGGCGTCCTGGCCCAGCTCCAGAAAGCCCAGGACCAGATCGTGATGAGGGAAAAGCTCGCAGCCCTTGGTGAACTCACCGCAGGCGTCGCCCACGAGATCCGGAACCCGTTGAATTTCGTCAACAACTTCTCGGAGGCCTCGGGAGAGTTGATCGATGAGCTGAAGGAGATCCTGGAAGAAGAAGGTGTAGTGCTGCCAGACGAGCAGCGAGACCTTGTCGAAGAAATTACCGGCGACCTTACCAGCAACGTCACCCGGATCCGCTCCCACGGCGAACGTGCCAACCGCATAGTCCACGACATGCTGCGCATGGGCAGAGACTCCGGAGACTGGCAGCCTACCGACATCAACGCCCTGCTGGAACAGCACTCTCGGCTCGCATACCACAGCGCCCGTGGCACCAACCAGGATTTCCAGGTTGAAATCAAGGAGGACTACGATCCTGCAGTCGGAACCATAGAAGCAGTTCCCCAGGAACTCGGCCGTGTATTTCTAAACATGGTGAGCAATGCCTGTTACGCCACTGATCAACGGCGCCGCGCCGCCCAGGGGAATGGGGAAGCCGAAAGTGGATACGCTCCAATACTGTCGCTGACGACTAGGCGCAAAGAAGACGGAATAGAAGTGCGCATAGGAGACAACGGCACCGGCATGCCCCCCGACGTTGTGGAGAAGATTTTCAACCCCTTCTTCACTACCAAGCCCACAGACCAGGGCACCGGCTTGGGATTGGCAATTTCCAACGACATCGTGAGACGGCACGGCGGCTCCATTCGGGTGGAAACCGAGGACGGGGTCGGCACCACCATGATCGTTGACCTCCCCTTGGAGCCCCCGCCCGGTGCTATTCAGGGAGAGATGCTGGTGGAAGAGGAAGAAGGTGCCGTCGCAGGACCTGCCTAGAAGGAATTCAACGCCGGTCAATACTGATTGACAGCAACAACTCTAAGGGCACAATGCCATTGAGATCGTTACTGGGCGTTAGCCGTAGGGAAAGGGTCCGTCTCGCTCATTAGGGCTTGGTGCTCGATAATCGATACGTCACGTACTTCCTTATCAACCCAGAGGCTTTTGACATATTCAATTACGTCAACTATCTCCTCGTGAGACAGCTGCCCGCCAAAGGCGGGCATCCCGCTTTTGAACTGGGGTATGTCCGGGTCTTCCCAGAGTTGCCCGCCCTCGTTGACTATGCGATATAGGAGCCCATCGCCGTGGTGCCATGTATGACCTTCGCCGTTGAGCGGTGGCGCTGGCAGTGTCCCGTCCGGCTTGCGGATATGCCAGTCGGCTTGGCCCTCTCCCCCGACCCCATGGCAGGCCGCGCACACCGATGCGAATGTCTCCTGCCCCGAGCGTAGTTCAGCCGTCGTGACGAGCCCCTCGCCTTTCGGGGCTGCATTACACCCCATAGCAAACATAACCGCGGTTGCCAGAACCGCCATTACTTTGGCGGGACGACTAACGATGGTTGATCTCCAGTCCCTTCACCCCAGGAAGCGCCTTAGGTGTGCGGCTTCCTGCACGTAGTTCTGGATGTTCACCGGCGCATCCCCGCTGATGCCCGCCCAGACTGCCCCCGTCAAACCCTCGTGGACCCGGTCCAGCTCGTCCGTGAACTGCGCCACTATCCGCATATATCCCTCGCCGAGCAGCTCCATTACATGCCGTTCGTTGGCGAACCGCAATGCTGCCCGCAAGTCCTCGTCAAGGCTCGGACAGGTCTCCCGTACGAACGCAAGGTCATCCTCGTCCAGGGCCGCAAGCCCCAGCAGCTCCGGGGGTACCCCTATTGAATACAGAGAGGCCGCAAAGCCTATCGCCCGAGGCAGCGTAGCCCCACCAAACCCTCCCAACGACCTCCCGTACCCGAACAGCCCCACGTGCAGTTTCCTCTCCCGTCGTCTTGGCACGTGTCCCGCCACTGTGCTGATAACTTCCAGCAAGTCGCGAACTCGCTCCTGGTACTCCGCAGTCGTTTTGTCAATCACCCGCCTGGCTCGTTCCTCATCTACCGGCACGGGCTCCCAGGGTCTGTGCTCCCGGAGCTGGTCGATTGCCCTCTTCACCTCTTCCATGTCGTAGTCATACTTGAAGGCGGACTGGACCGTGAACGTGTACGCGCTCGGATACTCCCGCAACGCCCTCTCTACGTTTATCGGCGTCAAATGGCCCCTGAAAGGCACCGACCCCGCCCCGATTATCGGAAAGAACGGCACCCCGATACGCGTCTCCAGTTCTCGCAGCCGCACCAGCGCCACTTTCAGCACCAGTTCCGCAGCAACTATGCCGTAGTTGAGCGCAGGATCGCTGCGGGCCAAAAACACCCTTTGACCCGGCAAGTCCCTTCCCTCCAGGTACTCCTCCAGGATGCGGTCGCAGTTGAACAGGTGCTCCATGTCTTCGATCAGGGGGATGACTCGCAGGCATTTCGGATAAAACTCCCCCACCCAGTCCTTTACCAGGTTGCCATTGGGCAGCGTCTGCCCCTCCTGCCCAACGATTATGTTCCGATAGTACGCCTCTACCAGCGAGATCTCTTCTGCAGATGTTGTAAACGGCAGTATCACCTCCTGAATTGGTGCCGAATCGTCCCCGATTTCGCCGTAGAAGCTATGCGCAATGTCCCACGCCGAGGGTACGCTCTGCAGAGCCTCCACCATCGACTTACGCATGTCCCTCTCTATGCCCGGGTTGGGGACTCGTAGTGTGAGCGCAACGTCCCGACCCAGGCGCCGCCTCTCCCTGAAAAACTCCGGGTACCCCGTTAGCAGCTTCTGGACGACGTGATTGTCGGCCTCCTTCCCCTCCGAGTCCCACATCTGCTCATCGCACCCCAGTGAGAAGATTTGGAACGCTTCGTTTACCTCTCCATTGGCCCTCAGCACTCCTTCCTCATCCGCAAAGGGCGCGGGGGCCGCATTGTCGGGGTGTTGTGTGCTCATCACCTTGGGAACAAAGAACACGGGATTTCCCTCCTGGGGCGATATCCTGGGGCTTTGGATCGCTCAATCTCGACTAGCGCAATTCTAAGGAAACAGAGACAAGCGTCAAGCGGATTGACCGCAACACAAGGCCATGCAGAAGAGCGGCTGACTTGCTGCAGACGAGCCTATGACAGCGGGCTGAAGTCGTCGGGCCGGTGGCTCAGTCTGCTCGGGGTCCTCGTGACGGCCCGGCCTCCCGCGAACACAGCAATGCATTCATCCATAGTTCGTTCGCGGACACGTTCCGGTTTCCAGCCACCGGGCCCGTGGCTTCGCAGCTAAAGGGCATGTATTGCTAGGACTGTCTGCCCATGGGCAGAATCCCCATGCGAATGCCCTTGACCACCGCGTCCAGCTTGGTGGGCGCATTGAGTTTGTGACGCAGATTCCGTATGTGGTTGCGCACCGTGTGTCGGCTGATCCCTAGGTCCGTGGCAATCCTCGGAGTTTCCCATCCCAGGGCCACCAGGCGCAGAACTTCCAATTCACGACGAGACAGGTCAGACCCCTCTCCTGCCGCGACTGAGGCAGGCGGCTGATAAGACAGCACTTCCGACCCACTCTCCGTCAGGGTGTCTCTGAAGATGTCCTTTGCCTTGTCTAGCCCCTCCGATTCCGCGCTGTCGTCAAATAAGTGGACCACTACAGGTGCATCTCTGAGCGCGCCCCCAATCACCAATGGTGTGACGTACACCCATTTGCGCTCGCCCGAGGCCGTTAGCATCCTCAATCTCGTTGTGGCTGGCACCAAGCCGGCACGCAGGTACCGAATAGAAGGGCATCCCCCGACACACTCGGGAGTCAAACTACCCGACGTCGTGCCCTGCAGCACATCGTAACACCGCCGCCCTACGACTTCTCGAGACCGGAGTCCCAGGATACGCTCCGCTGACCGATTCCAGAACATTATGGTTTGGTCTAGGGATACGGCGTAGGCGCCGGAGTGCAGGGAGTCCAGAAGAGTTATCAGAGAATCAGTATTCAACGTGCTCCGCCTTTTGGATTGATAGCTCGGGGCCCTTGGCTCAGGCAACGATTAATCGACCGGATAAAGATGCGTTCCATCATCACCCACCGCTGTTTTTCGCACAGTGTCACAAATCATAGGTCACGCACTATAACAGGTCTATAACGCACGTATACTACACCTTCCGGAATAGCACTCACAAATCCCTGTCAACCTGATTCATTGTTTTGGGCAATGTTTTTCTTATCTAGCTATCGTATTGCCTACGGTAAAGTTGGATTACAACTATAACGTAATTATAACGTGTCAGATGCTTCCTGGACTAAAAGGGTTAATCTGATATCGAGTGAGGAGTGCTTCGTAGAGGAAGGCCCGAGATCGCGTGTAATGATACTTGCAGAGCTACAACCCTACCGGTCATTCGATAACCGTAACGTTCCTGTCCAGCTTCGAAAGCACCTCCAGTCCCTCATTGGTCATAAGTATCGTCTCTATGAAACCCCCGCCCGTGCCCCCCGCCCAGACGGGGTCCAACACCGTGAACAGGTTCTCGTAGTTGGTAATCATGCCCGGATCATAGCGCGCAGTCTCGAACCCCGCCTCCGGGTCTATGAATGTGTGCCCCACCCAGTCCGGTGGAATGGCGATGCCCATGTTGTACCCGCTGATATACGCTGCATAGGGACGCAGGCCCATGGAGTCTATGTATTCGTCCATCGCCCTCTGGGCCACCCCCGTCGAGTCCCCCGGCCTCACCCTCTCTTTCACGTAATCGACGCTTCCGCAGGTCTTGTTCATAAGGTCTCGCCAGTTCGCCGATGGTTCTCCCAGCGAAAATAGCCGACCCAGGTCCGCGTGGTAGCGGTGATATGAGCCGCAGTGATTGATCCATACAAGGTCGCCCATCTTCAACTTTCTGTGGCTCGGGGCGCAATGTCGCGCAGCAAACCGCGGCCCCGACCTCACCGCCGCACGAATCGCCGGGTCTCCCCCTCCCGCCCTCATCATCGCCTGCAGGACCACCCCCGCTAACTCTATCTCGGTTACTCCTGGCCGAATGGCCTCCCTTACCGTCTCCATCGCCGTATCGGCTATCGACGCCGCCTTCTTCATTACCTCGATTTCCGCCTTGGACTTGATTAACCTCACTCTATCCACAACCCAGGACCCGTCAACTACGTTGGCCCCGGCGTCATAAAACGACTGCTTTATCTGGTTGATTACCACTCCCCCCGGCGCCCGACTCCAGTCCTCCACACCTACGTTGCCTTTCAGCCAGCCTCTCGCCTTAAGCTCGCTGGCAATGTCCTCGACCGGCGATTGTCCTTCCCCGAAGAATACTGCGTCATCCACCACGGCATGCCACGCAACGGTGGGTTTATGGTATGGGACTTCGAAAAAGCACGTCTGACCCGAGTTTGCGTGCAGCGCTACGCTCACCGGACTGGTCAGGTAGTACCAGATCATGTCATAGCCCGTCAGGTAGGTGATATTGGGCGGGGAAGAGACAAGCAGGACGTCAATCCCCCTGCGAGTCATTTCCTCTCGGACTTTTTCCGCTCGCCCCTTATATTCAGCAAGGGGGAACGGCGGTCCCCAGCCCTCCGCCTCCGTTAAGGCCCGACCATCTATCACTATGAGAGTCCTCCCGTGGAAGGCACTAACCGCTGATCGGCGTGCATATTATCCCAGGGGTCGATTGGCAGGAATTCGCAGCGCAATGAAGTCTTGGCTAGTGCCTGTGTGGCGGGTGGCCCTCACCGAGGGCCCCATCAGCCTCCACTCAGCATCCCGGTTGCCCCAGGTTCCCACAGCATCGGCTCCGCCGGCGGATCTTTGTGAGCACATTTTGGGAAAACAGCGAAAGCCGAACGTTCCAGGGTTCGGGGTACTTCCACAACATCTTCAGCGATCTGAACATGCCCGCGAACATGCCAGGCAGTATATCAGAGGCGCAGGGAAGGCAATCAGGCGCTGTCATTCATTCCATTAAGCCGACTTGTCAAGTCATAAGTGCCGTTATCCTTGACTTCATTTGAACCTGGTCCATTCACGGTGTCATATAGTCACAACTGGCAGACCAGAGGTACGCTCTCTACGCGCTGTCTTGCCCCGCCCTTCAGGTGTACCATTAGCAATGCCCGCCACCTAAGGCAGTGTTTCCGAAGAGACGGCAGCACCCGTCAAGGAGTTTAAAGATGGCAACTGAGAAAAAGGGTAAGTACTACATCAAGGACTATGAGCTCGAAAATTTCTCTTCGTACAGCAACTACCCCGAAGAGTTGTTGAAGGCGATGTACTCGAAGCCGCTTATCGGCCGGGACGGGGGTATAGCAGCCAGGGATATTGCAGCCACGGCGTTCATGCTGGAGCCAGGGACATACTACGGCGCCCACGCCCACCTCAGGCCCGAGATCTACATCATCCTGAGCGGGACCGCCGAATGTGAGTGGGGAGACGAGACCTTTGATGCCGGGCCTGGAACAGTGACCTTTTGCCCTCCCAGTATGTCGCACGCAATGCGGGTGACCAGCGAAGAACCGTTGAGAGCCATCATCGTAAACTGGGCCCCAGGCGGCGATGAGAAGGTTTGGGAAACGGGCGCCTACATGTTAGAAGACTAACCTCGGGGAGAGGTCAACCGGGTCACCCGCCTGGACGCTGGCCGGTCATTACGGCAGCAGCGCGGTCATCTCCCTGCATTAGGTACGTAGTGGGTCTATTTTGACGATAGCCGGAACCGTCCTTGAGCTTTGGCTCGGCAGGCTGTGAGCCCAGGGACCACTACCATGACCGAGAGTCCGGGCCTCTCTTCGGGTGGGCTAACGTGTCCTGTACCGCCAACCTTTGGCTGAGAGTTCGCTATATGCACCCCTGCGACTGGCTGGGGACGTGGTTCCTGCCGGCCTGTGGGATCGCCCCTTGACATGCAACCCTATGGTTGCGTATCGTATGCGTCCATGCATAAAGACCAAGTCTTCAGGGCACTCGCGGATCCAATACGGAGGTTGATGCTGGACGAGTTCTCTGAGCGCAAGGAGCAGACGCTCTACGAGCTCACGGCGCGCTTGATCATGCGTCACAACGTCGCCATCTCCCGACAGGCCCTGGCCAAGCACATTGATCTCCTGGAACAAGCGGGGCTCGTAAGCTCAGAGAAGCGCGGCAAGTATCGGATGCTTGTCTTCAACGATGAACCCCTCAGGGCTGTCATGGACCGATGGCTCAAGTGACACTATAAAAGGAAAAGGAGGCCAGATATGCGCATTATTCTCACCGGCGTTTTCGTAACTGACCAGGACAAAGCTTTGAGGTTCTACACGGAGACCCTCGGCTTTGTGAAGAAGCATGACGTCCCTGTGGGGGAATTCAAGTGGCTAACCGTCGTCTCACCCGACGACCCGGATGGGACCGAGCTTCTGCTTGAACCAGATGCAAACCCGGTATCACAGGCATATCAGAAAGGGCTATTTGAACAGGGCATCCCGGCGGCGTCCTTTGGCGTTACGGACATCCGCGCAGAATATGAGAAACTGAAGTCCATGGGCGTAGCCTTTACGATGGAGCCGACAGAAATGGGCAACGTCACTATTGCGGTCTTTGACGACACCTGCGGCAACCTGGTTCAGATAATGCAGACCTAACTCCGTTCGACCGGGCAACCCTGTTCGGGACACGGCCACAGTCTAGCCCGTCCAGGCATTTGGTGGAGCTGAGGGGATTAAGAGTTAGCTTTAAATCGACTGTATTTGGCCATCGCTTCCCACAATAATTACCACATTCACGTATTATGTCGAAGCAAATGAAGGACCATAGTGTACGGTGCTACGAATTTCTCGGGTAAGAGGTCCCATGCCAAATCTTGGCATGGGACCTCTTGTTCGCCCCCTTCATTCCATTTCATCCTGCAAGACACGATTGGTCATCCCATCCAAACCCAGTAGGAACATTGGGCACATTCGCGTTTCATGAGACTGGGTCAATCAATAACTCATCGGACCCGATCGCCGCTCTCGTCGGCGCAGACACACGAGACAGAAATCCAGTCACAGAGGAGTAGCTTGCCGCCACATGGATTCAATCTTGCCTTCAATCTGTTCCAACTCATCCGTTGGAAACATCCTAAGAAATGTCCAAGTAGATCCGAAATCCTTGAGAGAAGCGTCGACGTGATAAGCCGCTCCATCGACAAAGAGAAGTCGGAAGTGTGGGAGTTCTTTACTGAGGCGACACTGGTTATTCCCTCCCCATACTCCTCTCCAATTGGCCCAAGCTTTTGTTACCTTCCGTTCTACGGCAGCGTGATCAGAGCCAAGGAAACGTCTTTGAATTCGATCTGTTGCCGCCGCTGCAAGTATGAAGGTGCTCGCATCCATGTAGTGGTCGATTATCACAAGTGATTTTTGAGCCGCTTCGATGAGTCGGCGCAGCATTATCGCGCCCTCAAATCTTTGTCTGGGCCCGACAAAATTTCGCCTCGGTAGCGATTCCGTAGTTCGGAAGGACATTTGGGTTGTTTGCGAGACTTTGTCATGCGAACCAAATAACTGATCGACTAGCAAGTCTATTTCTCGGCAGCCTACAGCAGCTCTTACCAATTCTTCGCGAGTTTGCCTGAACGGCTGTGATCCATTCACGTAAGGCCACAATAACAGCTCTGTCTGTCTAGGAGCTATCTGATAGAGCTGCGTTCGGGTCGTATCGAGGATTTCTGCCCACCGTTTACACCACCTTGAGATTGCAACAATGTCGCATTCGCTGAGCAGATCCAGCCCCTCCGTGCGCATGTCGAAAAGAAGACTAATGTGGTCACGCAACCGTCCAAGCGGCTCCGACGTGTCGTTGAGCCATACGCCTTTCCTACCCACCACGTCTCAGCCCGAACACCCTCTCTTCACGCTCCCTATCCGCGGCGCGATCACGTAAGTTGCTGAAGAACTTAACGCCTGCATCGATAATGATGCCACGGCGTTTATCATCGCGACGGTCGAGGTGGGAGTAGGCATCGACGACTTTGTTCCAGTGGTGACTTTCTTCACCCATCCAAGTGTTCTCCGAGAACCTAGTGGCGGCTACAATCGACTCTGTCGTCCATCCGCGGTCGAGTGCGACTAACGCCCGTTCCATCCAAGGCTCGCTTGGGCCTCGTCGCAGGCAGATCCAGTGAATGTCCTTGAGATCGGACCGATCAAGCAATCCCTTGGCAGTGGATAGATCAGCTCCAACGAGTTCCACTACAACATCCTGTAGTGGATACGATGGCGTTCCGACGGGAATCGCTTTGATTAGGTCTATACGAACGCGCACAGGTAGTTCCCCGATGCCCTCTACTAACGTATGTGGTAACAACCAGTGATCGCCTGAGCTCCATTCCAAGCGGGTATACCAAGCACGAAGCCATGCGGCGAAGAGGTCGTGATCGTTCTTAAGAATCTCTGAGTACCAAAACTCGTCCGGTGGACTGGCAACAATTACCTCGCGCCAACGAATTCGTCCCGACTCAGACAGATCGGATACCTGTGTTTTGCTCCCCCCGTGCGTGAACCCTATGGCTGCATCACGCGCTACGATAGGGTCGGTGGCATCTAACAATCGCTCGGCTGTCTCAGCTCCAATTTCGCCTCGAACAAGCATCCACTCAATCATGTTGCCATGTCGCTGATCAAGTGTCGCAATTCCTTTGGTTTTTAGTTCCTCGCGTACGGGATGTGTAAGGATGACCTGCAAAGCTGTCCACGAGTAAGTATCATCTCCTAGAAGCTCGGCTAGCACATCCTGCCACCCGGCGGCGTCAATCTTTGCGGACCGTAGCAGGAACGGAAGCACAAGATCGGCCGATGCTCGACGCTGTACGAGTACATTGATCCAGGTGAGTGGCTCTGCATTTGAAAAGGCAAGGAGTTGTGCCAAACGGGGAGTAAGACGCGGGTATGAGATGCCGGCGGCAGCGGCTTCGATGTCCGAGTTGTGCAAGATTTCGATCTGATCGTCCAACGATCGGGATTGCACATCGGCGGCTAATTCATCAACAGCCTGATTTACGCTTCGTTCCCAATCGTGGTAGTCGATGTCGAGACTCCGTCGATCTTCAGGAAAGAGGATTTGGAATTCGGGCTGAAGCTGAATATTGAGGCCGAAAACTGCTCCGTAGGCTCTGAGTTGTCGAAGCATGCCTGGGCGTTTGGATAGAATTGTCGACAACTCCTCAATGACCCATGAGGCCACTCGGCGAATCGCACGCTCTGCATCTTCGTATGGCGCACCTCTTATAGCCAAGTTTCTAGGGTAGACCCAATAATGCAATTCTGCGATTAGAGGTCCGACTGGTCCGTCCTTCTCCCGTGCCACTATTTGAAGGACTTGATCCCAAAGAGAGGCAAGTGCCGTCACGATCTCCGCTGGCAGCGGAGCTTCCATGAGGATAAATGTATTCCCAAGCCCGGGATCCACAGATGTTTCCCGCTGCTGGGGTCTCATAACGTGTGCGATGGCGCGGAGGCCGATACCGACATCGCCTCCTGCTTGGAGCCATCGGTCAATCGACTCGATTGCGGCTACCCTAACCTCAACTGGGCGATTGGAGGCCGCAATATAGTCAGCAATGACTCTCAGAGGGTGGTCCGGCGTACTGTGCTCGGGCCGATGATCACCAACAGCCGACTCCAATAACAAGGGGAGCGTTGTGGCGGGGTCTGTTTCCGCATAGTGCGCTTGTCGAATGATCTCGTCTCGGAATTGCGGCCAAAGCTCAAGGGCTTTCTGGAGTTCAGTCGGCCCCAACAGGGCAAACCCGATGACAGACTCTGAGTCTCGTCCATTTATTAGCGTGAGCACAAACTCATGATCAACCTCAGCGCCGCGGCGAATCGCACCGAGCAATGAGGTTGCTGCATTCCTGTGGTCATCTAGGTTCAGAAGTGAATTACGAATGTCGAGGGACCCGGGGCCCGACAGATAAACATCTCGTACAAGGGCATATCGTAGATCCTCCGGCTGAACGCGAAGACGAGTAACTTGATCAGCCTTGCGAGCTTCATCCAGAGTTCCACCTGAAGCAAGTCCTCGTATCAGTTCGGCAACCTTGGGTTGGGTTAAGCCGAGTGCTGTACCCACTTGTAGGAGGGTTGCTCCGTAGCGCCCAGAAAGGGCGAGGAACCCGAGCACGTATCGGCTGTCTTTACCAAGTGACCTTGTGTACCAGCCGACCAGGTCACGACGGAGAACATCGCCTGTCGCTACCTCTCGCAAGTCCCCAGTCAGCGATGCGTATGCTAGGGTGACAGCAAGTCCTACACGACCATGAGCCTGGTTGACAAGATGAGCTAAGAGTGAAAGCGGGCCCGTAATGCCAATTTCCTTGATAACTCCGAGAATCTGATCGCGCTCGAGCTCTCCAATCTCAAATTGGGTAGCCCCAGGAAGTTCCCTTAAGACTTCCTCAACACTTCCTGGCCAAGTTACCGCTGCGATCGCAAAGTCGCCGTCTATCTGCCTTCGCAGTTGTCGCAACTTCGTTAGCCGGTCCTCCAGGAGGTGTACATCATCAACCACGATCCTCGAGGGCTGCATATCGAGGACGGCATCTTCAAGCTTGCTGATATCCCAATTGTTGTCAAAAAGCCCCCAGTCCCCTTCCATTAGTTGTTGAAGCAGAAACGTCTTGCCGATCCCAGGTTTTCCGACAACGACAATATCTCCTTCGATTGCTTTCAGTTGCTCAAACTCTCGATCTCTTCCTATGAGGGGAATTTCCGGTGTGGGACGGCGGTTGGCAGGCAGCCGAGACAGTGCACGGACTTCACCAGGAACTCCTAGAAGTTCTCGCCGCCAGCCAGAATTCCGGTAAAGGAGGGTGACGAAGTCGGCGCGATCATGAACATCTGCAAGACGCACTTTGAAGCTCTCGCGCAAATGGCGGTCTAAATCGATCCGTCTGCGGCCACTAACTGATCTTGATGTAGCTAATACAACAGCCCTGCGATTCCCCCCAGAGTCGATGTGGCTCTTAACATTGCGTTCAAGGTTGCCGCGCACGTCTTCCTGTACCGTGGCTACGAGGAAGAACGGGGTACCGTCAGTTAGTTCACCGATTCCATCCATCCCTGCATCGTTACCACCCTCCACCGGGCGAAGCGACGGATAGTAAACTTGCAGCAGTTCAACAGCGCATCGCTCGAATGTTGAACCGTCGAGTGGACGAGCAATTGCATCTTGAATTGCGCTATACAGCGTGTCAGGCATGCGAATAGTCCCTAGCTTAATTTAAAGGCTCAGTCTAACATCACATCTAAAGGGAAAATCATATTGAGCGCCGAGCATTACGCCTTACAACTGCTGAAGCGCATCGCTCACTAACGTTTCCGTAGCAACCTATGGTCAACACATTATCGGCAGCGCTGTTAGTGGCAACTTGAAAATATGTGCGTGATATCGAGCAAATATCACCAAGCTCAGACACTTGGTCTCCAGTAAGCGAGCGGCCAAGGATGGAAGCATCGCATCTGTATTCGATAACCACATCACTTCAGTCAGTCGAATAGAGAAATGACTGCCTCTTAACCTGCGACTGGCTTTAGCATTTTGCCGTTCACGTTGTAGCTCAATTCTGTGCAGTGTTGAGCAAGCCTCTTAAACCCTGCACAGCTCAATGGATCCTATTTCTCGCCGACCTCGCCCCGAGTAGTAATCACCTTCAAGCCCACAGTCTGTCATCTGAAGAAACACGGTGCCCCTGTGAATCTCCATGGTAGCCGACGCATGCGGCTTCGGTTCGTTGAGATATTGGTAAGTGAGTTCGACGGTTTTCACATCTACGGTCCTTAGGCTTGCCGTTATGCTACGAGACCGCGAGAATTCGGTTTCGAGTCTGATGGAGATTTTCGACCACCGTTGGAGAATGGCAACATGCACTGGAAGTACGCAGGCGTACTCATTGTAGGAGGACCTGACCGTGCCTTCCCACTTACCATTGAGGTTTGGGGCCCGAACGATTCTCAATTTCTTCAGAGCTTCTATCCGCCACAAGAAATGGTCAAACACCCAATGGAGCGCTGAGTAGAATCCTGCAAAAGACGGAACACTGATCCACCACTGTGGTTCAAAGTCTACGGCTTCGAGGCCTACGTTTAGAAGCCAGACCGGGACTATGCTTAGTCCAGCCAGGGCTATGACGACCTTCCTCCGACCCTCAACTTCATAAGAGTGCATCAGAGTTGGTCATCCCCAATTGTTCCACATGGTCACCAGATTACTTGCAAACGTTTTCGCATCTGCCACCGACCATTGTTCTCCCGAGGGGCCGAACAGCCATTGCTGACAATTTTGACAGACCAGCCTTTCGAGGGGATTCTGGACTATCCAATTGACAACAGCACAGAAAGTGTCCTGAAACCCGGCTTGAAAAGCTCCTTCCGGCGCGTTGTAAAGGAGGCACTCGACGAAGTAGGACGCGGCAAGATTGGTGCCGATCCAGCCGGTGGATTCCAAGTGATTGCGGGCGTTCTTGAACATTCTGACCGTTCGCTTGTATCTATCCCAGGTAGCCCTGCTTTTCGCGGCCCCGTTCTTGTAATGTTCCCTTGGATAGTTAATGATCCAGCGTTTGTCATGTAAGGCCCAGAAAGTCATGCCATCTACATATGCGTTCAGATTCGTATACCGACGGTGCTCCAAGCAGACAACGATGTCAGCAGCTAATCGCGGCGGATCTTTCTTGAGTTTTATTGACTTGTTTCCTTGCGTAACCATTTCCTTTCCGAACCCAGCTTCAAGCGCCTTGAGTGCTTCTCGTCTGAAATCATTCCAGTTATAGGTAGCTGGCTGGAAAGAGTTTAGCAAGGTGTTCCGATCATATTCGGAAAGTAGATCCGTATCGTGTTGAAATGATGACTTTAGCTCCAACACCACATCTACATCACTGTCTCCGCGGATGTTTGTATCATTGCGATAGGACCCCTGGAGATAGAAGTCGTAAGTCATGCCGTGCGGCCACGAATGGGCGTTCAATACAGACCTGATGGCCTCATGCGTACGCTTTGATGAATCCTGCGCCCCGTGATGCGACCAAGTGCTGAGTTGAGATTCTGGAATTGGCAAGAGGTTTTTCCTCGCGGTTTAGTACTTACCAGTGTAACGGGCAGCTTAAATGATGTCAATCATGGCCAGCATTGCTTTTTTAGCAATTATCTTTACAATAGATGTATGCCCCTCATCACCAGCTTCGCAGAAGTCAACCAAGGCCTCGCCCGAGTTGGCCGGGGCGCCGGGGCCCGACCCGGTAACTGGCAACTGCAGATGGTCGAGAGCGGAGACATTAGGGAAGATGGCTGGTTGGCCCTAACCGGCCTTCGAGAGGTTGGTGTAGTACAAAGTGTTCGGACCGAGCGTCACCTCCTGCGGCCCTACGATGTCTTGGTCACCGCCCGTGGCGGCTCCATCCAGGTCGCCCTCGTCCCTCCTGAAGTTTCCAGGACCGTGGCCGGGCTTACTCTTCTGGTTGTCCGACCCAGGGATCCCGGCTCCGGCATGGGCCATTGGTTGTGGTATTTCCTCAGCTCGACACACGGTAAGTCTCAAATCTACAAGCGTCTAACCATCAACGCCACGGTGACATCACTATCTGCCGCGAATCTTAGTCAAATAAATATACCTCTGCCGTCACCACGTCGGCTTGATCAGTTAGCCAGGCTGGTGGAAGCTTCGGAGACGGCATACGAAACGGAAATCGAGGCCGCGAAGTTGCGCCGTTCCGTACTCCGAGACGCGATAATCTCCCAGATAGGCCGCAACCAGTCCCCGGAACAATGGAGCAGACCATGACGCTTACTAGGCAAGAGTTGGAGTCCAAGCTGTGGCAGGCCGCCGACATCCTGCGCGGCCAGATCGACGCCGCAGACTACAAGAACTACATCTTTTCCATCCTGTTCCTCAAACGCCTCTCCGACCGTTTCGAGGAGGAGGTGACGAACGCCGTGAAGCAGGGCGTTGACCATCAGATCGCCATGTCAGACCGAGACGAGCACGAGTTTTTCGTTCCTGAATCGGCGCGCTGGTCTGCCCTCACTGGAGCAGGGATGAATCTCGGAGAGGCTTTGAACATCGCCGGTAACGCTATCGAGGAGGCAAACCCGAGGCTTGATGGTGTACTAACCGGCGCCAACTGGAACGATGAGCAAAAGCTCGGGAGCCCTGCCAATAGGGAACGGATTATTCGCAGCCTCCTCAATCACTTCAGCGCCCTCGATCTGAGAGACGAGAACCTACAGGAAGAAGGCACGGGGCCCGGCAATGTGTTGGGAGACTCCTACGAGTACCTCATCAACCGCTTTGCCGACGATGCCGGAAAGAAGGGCGGCGAGTTCTACACTCCCCGCTCCGTGGTTAGGCTAATTGTCGAGCTGTTGAAACCCGAGGAGCGTATGCGCATCTGTGACCCGACCTTCGGGTCCGGGGGTATGCTCATCTACGCCGCCCAATATGTGCGAGAGCAGGGCGGCAACTACCGCAACCTTGCCCTCCACGGCCAGGAGCGCAACCTGGGGACCCTGGCCATCGGCAAGCTTAACCTTCTGCTTCATGGGCTGCGTGCCGCCCGGTTGGAGCCCGGAGACATCATTGCCGAGCCCCGACTAATGGACGAATCAGGCCGGCTCCTCTCCTACGACCGCGTCATCGCTAATCCACCGTTCAGCCTCAAAAACTGGGGCCATGACTTCGCACCCAATGACCCGCACCACCGATTTGATCGATACGGAGCGATCCCGCCCAAGACTAAGGGTGACCTCGCTTTTCTGCTTCACATGCTGGGCGTTACCAACTCCCGGGGCATGGTAGGGGTGGTCATGCCCCACGGCATCCTTTTCCGAGGCGGTGCCGAGGGCAAGATCCGTCAAAGGATAGTAGAGGCGGACCTGTTCGAGGCCATCATCGGACTGGCCCCGAACCTCTTCTTTGGCGCGAGCATCCCTGTGGCCATCTGCGTGCTGAACAAGGCCAAACCCGAGCCCCGGCGCGGCAAGGTCTTATTCATCGACGCGGCCCAGTCGGGTTATTTCCGACAGGGCAAGGCCCAGAATTTCCTCGACAAGGAACATATCGAGAAGATAGTCGAAGCCTATGAAGCCTTCGATGAGGTGGACCGCTTCGCCCACGCCGCCGATCTAGAAGAGATTAAGTCTAACGACTTCAACTTGAACATGAGCCGCTATGTGGACACCACAGAGCCGGTAGAGGTGATGAGCGTCGAGGAGGCTCTGGCCCACCTGAAAGAGGCCGAAAGGCGCCGGGACGAGGCTGTGGGCAAGATGGATGCCTTGCTGGCGGAGCTTGGATACGACCGGTAAGGAAGAGTATGAGCGCCGTCATCAGTGTCGACAACCCCAATTTATCAGTGGACTAGGCATGAATCGGAAAGTGAAGATGAAGCTCGGTAGTCGAATGAAATCCCGAAGGCTGTCCACGACTTGTTCGCTGACCCTGGCGGTAACAGCGATGGTAGTGTTCTCATTCTGTGGATTTAGACCTACTGCTACTCCCACGCCTACCCCGCTGCCCACGAGCATGCCCGTTGAGCAACTGTTTGCCATTTACCAAGCGATGAATGATCAGAATCCCACCTTGGTGAAGAATCACAAGAAGGCTGCTACATCAAGTGTATTCGAAGGACAGATCACGTATATCAATGACGCCGCCGTTCAATTCCACATAGAAGAGAATTTATGGTGGTGGCCAGACAAATATGTAGAGTGCAGATTCCCCAAGGAAAGTGATGTGTTTGATCTGAGAATTGGTTCGATAGTCAAGCTCTTAGGTGATTTGGAAGATGTCAATGGCGTTGTCCAATTCAAGAACTGCCGCATCGTCAGGTAGCTGTGCTGTAAAACACCTTCCCGAAGGGTGGAGGTGGATGCGCCTTGGAGACGTTGCAGAAATAACGTTCAGCAGCGTCGACAAGAGAATCGTGGAAGGCGAATTGCCTGTCCAACTTTGCAACTATACAGATGTCTTCAATAACCACCGTATTCAAGCAGGGATGAAATTTATGAATGCCACCGCTACACAGAGTGAATGTGAACGCTGGAATCTGAAACAGGGGGACGTCCTGTTTACAAAAGACTCAGAAACGCCCGAAGAAATTGGAATCCCAGCCCTTGTAACCGAGACTATGCCAGGGGTCCTCTGCGGGTATCACCTGGGACTAGCGCGACCTAAAGCAGCACTTGTAGATGGAGCGTATCTCGCAGATTCCTTCGCATCCCAAATAATGGCACGACAGTTTGCTCGCATAGCCAACGGAATAACTCGCTTCGGGCTTACACTGCAGGCTACAAATGCGCTCCCCCTTCTCCTTCCACCCCTCCCCGAGCAGCAAGCCATCGCCAACATCCTCGACTCCATAGACCAGGCCATCGAAGCCACCGACGCCCTCGTCTCCGCCACCAAGCAGCTTCGTGACTCCCTCCTCCATAACCTCCTAACCCGTGGCCTCCCCGGCCGTCACACCAATTGGAAAGAGGTCCCCGGTCTGGGAACCATCCCGGCAGATTGGCAAATTAACCGCCTAGGAAGCCACAGTGAACGCATTACCAAAGGAACTACTCCGACCACGCTGGGACGCGAATATGCCTTGTCAGGTGTAAGGTTCCTTCGTGTCGAGAATATCTCAAGTGATGGGACAATTTCCGGGGGAGAACTGCGTTTCATTGATGAAGAAACACATGGCCTACTATCACGTTCAATTCTGAGGGATAAGGACTTGGTGTTTAGCATAGCTGGCGCCTTGGGTCGATCCGCGTTAGTTACATCGGACATTATCCCGGCAAATGTGAATCAAGCTTTAGCGATTGTTCGACTCGGCGATTGTTCAGCATTGCACCCAGTGTTTTTGTCTCACGTCCTTAGGGGCCACTCTGTTCAAATGCAAGTCAACGATATGCGCACTGAATTGGCACAAGCTAACATCAGCCTGCAACAGTTAGGGGATCTTCTTATACCCCTTCCAACTCGCTCCGAGCAACTGGCAATAGTTGATATCCTAGACTCCGTAGACGAGTCGATAGAAAAGGGGCGCGGGGCAGGGGAGGGGTTGCGGAAGCTGAAAGAGTCGGCGTCGGATGCGTTGCTGACGGGTCGGGTGCGGGTAGTTTGAAACAAAGGGAAATAGTGTGAGTTACTATCATATATACATAACATCAGAGTCTAATCCTTCAAAAGAGGAAATTAAACTCGACCTCGACACTATTCAACTAAACAACCGTTATATCGAACCTTATAACAGGGGGCGTCCGATAACGATAAACGGGAAGTCTATAAGTGACCTTGACCGCATCTTAATCTATAGGACTGAGAAACCATCCGAAGCCTACAAACCGGAACTGAGGGCAAGAGAGTCGGAAGCGCGGGCGGCTGGAGCCGTACTTTTTGCTCAATTGCCAATTTCCACTTTTATCAAGAGTGTAGGTGATAACGTCACTGACGATTTCATCCTCGGACCTCCAGGGAGTGCCCTGGGGAAATCCCATGGCAGTAGCCCAGTAGGTTATATTGGCGAAATCTTAAGGGTGTTCGTGAGCCACAGTAGCAGTGACATCAAGGTTGTTCAAGGGCTTGTCGATCTGATGCAAAAGGCGCTTCACTTGACTAGCGATGATATTCGCTGCACGAGCTTGGATGGGTTTGGTATGGCAGGGGGCGCATCAATTGATGATACGCTCAGGGCTGAGGTTCATGATGCGGAATTACTAATAGGCATCATTACACCCCACTCACTGAGATCTGCCTATGTGATGTTCGAGCTTGGCGCACGCTGGGGAGCAGGCAGGCCGATGATTCCTCTGCTCGCGTCTGGTATTACTGCAGATGACCTCGAAGAACCACTGGGCAGCATCAATGCTTTGGACTCCAGTCAGGAGGGGCAGGTTCTGCAGCTTGTCGAAGATATTGCAGGCTATTTGAATGTTGAGGCTGATAAGGCATCAAGCTACTCAGGCGCAACGAAAGAACTCGCTCGGCTATCAAGAGAGTCTGCGACTGCCTCAGGACAAATAAAGTCGGAACTGACAAACCCAAATGTTTCAGACAAAGCCACAAAGCTACTCATTGTAGCATCGGCTAACGACGGATCCCCAATTGCCAGACTCCGTATGGGTAATAGGCTAAAGATAACTATAGACAATTCATACTTTTGCAACACCAAGTCAGCAAGAGACGCCGCCGCTTGGGACCAAGCCATCAATGAACTCGTTGACCAGGGTTGTATTGAAGACCTAAAGGGACAAGGCGAGGTGTTCTATGTTACCAATAGGGGATTTGAGGTTGCAGATAGCCTGAAGGAACACCAATAGTTCAACACTGCTGCCGCCTTCGTAATGCCCATTGGCCAAACTGATTGGACTAATGCGCGCCGGGACCCCACCTACCCCCTTCTAGAGGAGGTCCGGTTCAAGGCAAGCTATAATCTCATCACTTGGAACGACTGTAATTTTTGAATGCGCAGCTCCCAAAACGTTAGGGCAATGAATAGGGAACAGGTCCTCAGCACTCTAAAAGGACACAAGCCGACTCTTGAGAGGCGGTTTGGGGTCACGCGTCTCGCCCTTTTCGGTTCCTTCGCCCGGGACACGGCCACCGACAAGAGCGACGTGGACATCCTGGTACAGTTTTCCAGCCCACCGGATTGGCGCACATATTACGGCGCCCAATTCTACCTGGAAGACCTGCTGGGACGGTCGGTGGACCTCGCAACCGACGATGAAGTACGCCATGAAATTCGGCCCTACGTGGATCGGGAGGCGATCTATGTGTGACGCCGGACACCCAGGGCGTGAATGGCGCTTCTACATCCAGGACATGATTGAATTTGGGGAGAAGGTTCTTTCCTTTACAGACGGTTTAGATCAGGACGCCTTCATTGCCAACGCACTAATTTACGATGCGACCTTGCGCAACATTGAACTGATTGGCGAAGCAGCTACGCACGTTCCAGCCAATGTGCGTGATTCACATCCCGATATACCGTGGCGTGCGATTGTGGGAGCCCGCAACCAGCTTGCCCACAGCTACCTGGACATCAGCAACAGCGTCATCTGGTCCATTGTTCAAGACGCTATCCCCACGCTGCTGCCTCAATTGAGAAAACTCTTGGATGACATGGGACAACCTTCCCCATGACCACACCCCCTTCCAAGCTCAACGAGTTCAACCACGCCGAGGACCCGGCCCGGAGACTACTGGAACAACTCGGCTGGACCTACTCGCCCCGTGAGGTCCTAGCCCAAGAGCGCGGCGACCAACGAGACGTGCTTCTCAGGGGTCGCCTCATGAAGGCCCTGCTCCGTCTGAATGAATGGATGACGGAAGAGCAGGCCAACCGGGCTGTATTTGAGCTTGAGCACATTAATGCGACTGGCATGGCCCGCAACAGCCGCGTCCACGAATACCTCACCTACGGCATGCCTCTCACTGTGGACTCTGGACAAGGGGGACGTACCCGCACCGTCCGCTTCTTAGATTTTGACAACCCAGAGTCGGGCCTCAACGAGTTCGTCGTCACAACCCAGTTCCAGGTCCGCCGCAGCTCCGACCGTGGCCCGGAAGACGATGAGCGCATGGTTATCCCGGATCTGGTCCTCTTTATCAACGGAATCCCCCTGGTGGTAATGGAGGCCAAGTCTCCGTCCCTCATGGAAGTCTGGAAGACTCAGGCGGTCCGCCAGCTGCGACGTTACCAGGAAGCCGACCCCAAATGGCATGGAAAAGGTGCCCCGGAACTTTTCCACTACAACCTTCTGTGCGTCGCCCACTGTGGGGCTGCGGCGGCCTACGCGGGTTTCGGCGCCGACGAAGGTGACTATTTCGAATGGAAGTCCGTCCTCCCCTACTCCGAGGAAGAAGTGAGGCAACGATACGGCGTCGAGCCCCAGGGCCAAGCCCAGTTGATTGTCGGCCTCCTCTCTCCCCCGGTACTACTTGACGTCCTGCGTAATTACGTGGTCTACGAGCCCAGTAGGGGTCGGGTGGTGAAGAAGCTGCCCCGCTACCAGCAATACCGGGCCGTGGAAGCTGCCATGACTCGTATCCTGTCGGGCCGCAAACCCGAGGAGCGGGGTGGGGTGGTGTGGCACACCCAGGGGTCGGGCAAGTCGCTGACCATGCTGTGGCTTGCGACCAAGGTTCGTCGGGAGCCAAGGCTTGGCAACTCCACCATCCTCGTAGTCACCGACCGACGCCAGCTTGACCGCCAGATATCCGAGACGTTCGAACGATGCGGCTTTCCTGCTCCTGAGCAGGCTGAAAGCACCCGTGACCTGCGCCGGCTGCTAACTGTCGGCTCAGGCCGAACCATAATGACCACAATCCAAAAGTTCGAAGATGCCCTCAATGCCGATGAAGGTGAGCTGGACGTCCTGAATGCTTCGGAGAAGGTCATCGTCATGGTCGACGAGGCGCACCGAACCCAGTACGGCCTGCTCGGGGCACGGATGTCCAAGGCGCTTCCAAAAGCCACTTTGATCGGGTTCACGGGCACGCCCATAGACAGGGGATTCAAGCGCAGCACCATGGGCCGCTTTGGCCCCCTGATCGATTCCTACACGATCCCCCAGTCGGTTGCCGACGGCGCTACCGTTCCCATCTTCTACGAGGCTCGCCTCCCCGAACTCTCCATTGAAGGCCCCGAGGCCTTGGACCGCATTTTCGACGCCCTTTTCTCCGAGGAATCAGAGGAGGCCCGGGCCCAGATCCGACGCCGCTACGCCAACAAGGAGACGGTAGCGGAAGCCGAGCAGCGGATAGAAATGATCGCTCTAGACATCGCCGAACACTTCAAGCAGCACGTCCGACCCAATGGTTTCAAAGCCCAGGTGGTAGCGCCAAGCCGGGCCTCCGCAATGCGCTACTACGAACACCTGAAGAACTTCGGTTTGGAGGCTTATCCGATTATCACGACAGACCGTAATGACGGCCCCGAGTTCGATGCGGCTAGAGGCCTGGACCAAGAGCAGATAACCAACGCTTTTGTCGATCCCTCGGGGGCCCCAGAGGTACTAGTTGTCGTAGACATGCTGCTAACCGGCTTCGATGCACCCGTAGAGCAAGTTTTATACCTTGACCGTTCCTTGAAGGAACATGGCCTGCTTCAAGCCATAGCGCGCGTTAATCGCCGCTTCTCCCATGAGCGCGATGGTGTTGCCACCGAGAAGGGTCACGGGCTCGTCGTGGACTACCACGGCGTGTCTCGGAACCTGGAAGAGGCCTTGGCAAGTTTCGATTGGCCCGACGTTCAGGAATCGATGCGGGAACTGGAAGAAGACCCAGGCCCGGTCATCGAAGCGGCAGCCGTCCAGGCCGAGTCCCACTTCAAGGGTAGTGACCTCAACAATACCTGGGAATGTGTCTCCATCTTCGCCCCCGATGCAGCCACCGAAGGCTCCTACAAGGCGGACCTGTTCCAGCGCTTTGATTATGACTATCGCTCCTTCTCCCGCCTCATGGATCGGTATCTCCCCGAACCCGCCGCCCTTGACTACACTGACCGCCTCGCTCGCCTGACCGAGATACGTGCTTACACACGTGCCCAGTTCCTCCGGGAAGATGCAAACCTGGATTGGACTGCCGTGGGTGCAAAGGTAAAGAAGCTAGTTGACGACCGAATCGGCGCCGAAGTTCGTAAGCTGATGAGTCCGGTGTCCATCCTCGACCAGGACTTCGACGAGAAGATTGCAGACCTGCCGAATGACGAGGCCCGGGCCTCCCTCATGGAACACGCCATCCGGGCTCAGATACACGAGCGTATCGCAGGCAACCCCGTCTACTATGAGAAGCTGTCTACCCAATTAGACCGCATAATCCAGGACCTCCGCAATCAGGTGATAGATGCCGCGGAGGCTTGCCGCAGGCAACTCGCCCTGAGAAAGCAGGTACGTAGCGAGGCCGACTTTGCTGCCAAGCATGGGCTCACGCCTGTCTCTTTCGCCATTTACGAGATGCTTGAAAGTATTGAGAGAGGGGAGACCACAACTGCCGGTGTACTCCAGGAGGAACAGGCAACCTACCGCACCCACTTCGATGAGGGTCTAAAGTCCGTAGCCTTGGACGTAGAAAAGCAGCTGAGCAAACACTTGACCATCGTCGATTGGCAGACGAACGATGACGTACAGCGAATAATGCGTCGAGATATCAAGCATCAGTTGCGACCTGTCGGACATTTCACGGAGCCGCAGATCGACAACCTAGCCGTTCGTATTGTGGAGTTGGTGGATTGGAGAAGTAGTACATGAAGCATCGGGACAATATTTGCTTCGGCAATACCACCATTGAATACAACATTCGACGGAGCAGCAGGCGCAAAAAGACCGTCCAGATTACCGTAGACGGAGGGGGCGTGCAGGTCGTTGCGCCCTCAACGGCAGAGGATTCTGAACTCAGGGAAATAGTCCGCAAGCGTGCTCCCTGGATTCTTGACCACTCCACTGAATACCTGCTTGCTATCCCTTCCAAGCGCTTCGTAAGCGGCGAAACCCTGCCTTACCTTGGTCGCAACGTCCGCATGGTGATCAAGACTGAGGACAGACGCACGGCGGAAGTGCGATTCGATCACTGGAGATTCCGGGTGACCGTACCCCAAGGACTTGTTGATGAAATCCGCCGTGATCGCATCAGACGGGCATTCGTAAACTGGTATCGGCGCCGTGCTTCTAGTCGCCTGACCACAGCCGTAGGACAATGGTGGCCTCTCCTGGGTTTGGGAGAAATCTCCCGTGTATTAATACGAGACCAACGCCTTCGCTGGGGAAGCTGTGCCCCGGACGGTACCCTACGCTTCAATTGGCGGACGGTAATGCTTCCTACCAAGTTGATAGAGTACGTCGTTGTCCACGAACTAGCTCACCTGCGAGTGAAAACCCATTCAACAGATTTCTGGGAGCTCGTAACCAGAACCCTCCCTGATGCTCAACAGCGGCGAAGGGACCTACGAGAGGCTGGACAACTCTTGCCTTTGTAAACTCTGTGCAATGAAACCCACAATGGCACCGAGCCGGGCGCACATGGGTAGTGATTACACCCGACATCTCGACTATACAACAGCTTCGTAGTAGACACTCGGCAGACTCGGCCCCACCTTTTTCCCTTTCCGCTTCTCCCGATCAGTACTTCGAAACCCACCCGTCGGTGTCCCTGCCTTTTGCCCTCAATCTCGATCCTAGCCTAGCAGGATTTCATCCATTACTAACTCCGTTCCAAACACTTCCAATAGGGGGCCTTCCGGAATCGACATCGGTGAACTCTTGCGTGGATTGCTTGCTAACTCATCATCAGGCATCTTCATTCTATGCCACGATTTTAGGTGTCCATGTGGGACAGCCTGCCCCATTTTCGTGGAACCGAGCCGCACCTAAAACTGCTTGCTTCATCGCCTCAGCTGTCCCTTTTTTCCACTGGATTTGGCCACGAAATGGCCCGTTTTCCCCATGTGGGACATACATCAAATTCCTGTACACCCCAATGACATCGTAAATGGGCCATGGGGTGGGGCATTGCCCTCTGAGCGGGGCTCGTCGACACCCCACCTCGCAAACCATTGACAAATCCGTCCACACCTCCCTCGTCACGCTGCTTGAATACTAGATTGAGGTCCAACGGCCGCTGAGCGAAGGGTCTCGTCGAGGGCGCCACCACCTCCCAAGGCATGGCCTGAGTATTAAACATAGGATTCTGTCATTATCTGCATCCTAGCCAGCCCTCCCTCCCTTGTTCGTGGGCGATAATGCCATCAACAATCCTCCGCCTAACCTCGATTTTCTCACGAGCACACCTACCATCCCTCTCCAGGCACTCGATGTAATATCTCAATCAGATTCCCTGGGAGGTCTCGGCGTCTTTATATTCCCCCTCTCTAGCAAACCGAATCCCGAGACAACGTCCTATGTTGTCGGCGCCTCTGGTTTTCGCCCGACAAATCTCAGTCCATGCTTACCAGCAACATCCCCATCATTGACCCCCTTCCCAACACGTCCTGTAGGGAGCTTTTCGGCACCGGATTTGGTTCCCTTCACCTGGGATTGCTTGCTGGCTTGCGGCCGACCATCCTCATTTCGAGTCATGATATCTAGGGCCCACGTGGGACATCATGCCCCACATCCGTGGAATGGACCCGCACCAAAAAGCGCTTGCTTCATTGCCTTGGATGTCCCATTTTCACACCGGTTTTAGCCACGAAATGGCCCGTTTTCCCCCATGTGGGACATAAATCAAATTCCTGTACACCCCATTGACATCACTAAAGGGCCATCGGATTGGTAATTGCCTTGTGAGGGGGACTCGCCGACAGGCCCTCCTCACAGACCATTGTCAAATTTGACCATGTTTCCCTCACTCACCGACAAGGGGGGGATTTGCGGGGTCCGAGCAACCTTCGGGACCAACAGTGTGCGAGGCATTGATGTTCCCAAGCGAAGAGAAACTAAGGATTGAAGCAAGGCGGCCAGCAGGTAATGACCAGTGAACTTAGGGGCCGACCGGAGCAAGAATCGGTGGTGAGGTGGGAACTCGATTTACTGAATTCGGGCCAGATATCTGTAAGTGGGTTTCTGCCACCTGAGGATCGTCCAATAAGTAATCCGCCCACATCTGCATCAACTCCCGCCGGCGCTCGAACAGATCGGACCTGGCATAGGCTTGCTCGGTCGCATTGCCCAGAATGTGGGCAAGCGCCGCCTCCGATACGGCCCAGGGCGTGTCGGTCTGTTCCAGAGTCCAGTTCTTGAAGCTGCTACGGAACCCATGCACGGTGGCCTGTCGCGCCAGTCCGATTGAGCGGAGAATCTTCGTCAGTGTCATGTCTGAAAGCTGAGATCCTCGCCTCTGAGGAGACGGGAATACGAGACCTGTTTCGTCACGTAAGGCGTAGGCTTTCTCAATTAATTCGAGGGCTTGTCTGCTGAGTGGTACGCGGTGCTCCGAACCTGCCTTCATTCGAGTGGATGGTATTCGCCACACCCGAGCCTGAAGGTCAATCTCGTCCCAGGTAGCACCCCTGGCTTCCCCCGAGCGGGCCGCAGTTAGAACCAGGAAGCGGAAGCACAATTTGGCTGCAATCGAGGCCTTAGACATTTCAATAGTCTTGAGAGCGAGCCCAACTTCCTGATAGGGTAACGCTCTGAAGTGTGCCTTTACCTTGGGCATCGGGGGCAAAGCCCCGTCGATGGCTTCTCCAGCAGGGTTGGATTCCATGAAGCCGTGCGCCATAGCCCACCTGAAAATGGTCCTCATGCGCTGGCGCACCCTCCGGGCCGTCTCCGGCCTGGTCGTCCATATCGGTTTGAGGACTGCCAACACATGGCTGCGTTCAATTCGGTCCAGGGTTGTATTTCCCAGCCTCGGCATGGCATGACGTTCCAAGGTTTGCAACCAACTGGCCGTGTGCTTCCCGTTTCTCCAGCGGGGCTTGTTCGCCTTATGGACGGCCTGCGCAGCCTGCCTGAAGGTCGGCATCGCTGGAGAGTGCTTTTCGGCCACTGGGTCCCGACCCTCAGCAATGGCGGCCCGGTTTTCCACTGTCTTCTCCCGGGCCAGAGCGAGGCTCACCGAAGGATATCCTCCGAGGCCGATATCCCGCCGACGTCCGTCAACGGTAATCCGCAGGACCCAAGATTTCCGCCCTGCTTTGCTGATGAAAAGGTGGAGACCTCCTCCGTCGGAGTATCTCCCCGGTTCCTTTAGAGCCTTGACCCGCGCCGCCGACAGTGCCACAGATGCCCTCCGTTCCTGAAATATTCCCACAAACATTACCACATATTGTGTGGGAATTCAAAGGATGGCTATGGCGTAACAAGGCACTATAGAAGGACTATTTAGCTACAAAGTAAGCGTAAATGGGGAAAGTATCGGACAATGAAAAAGAGGTAAATGGTGGAGCTGAGGGGATTCGAACCCCTGACCCCCTGCTTGCAAAGCAGGTGCTCTCCCAACTGAGCTACAGCCCCGACTCCCCTCAATTCTAACCCCTCCCACCCCCTCCCTCCAAACTCTCACTCACCGCCCCTGCTTCGAAATGTGCGTCTCCCCTCCCTTGATCACCATCCTCACCCGAGCCTGGTCTTGCAGCACCTTTATGTCTAGCAATGGGTCCCCATCCACAACCACTAAATCCGCCAGCTTCCCCCGTTCCACCGTCCCTATATCCTTCTCCAGTCCCAGGCACTCCGACGCCCACCCCGTCGCCGACACTACAGCCTGTGCATTCGTCATCCCGCCGTGCTCCACCAGCCACTGTAATTCTTGTGCATTTATGTAATGTTCGTATCCACCGGCATCCGTACCGGCAACGACCTTTACGCCCAGTTCCAGTGCCTTCTGTATGCTCTCGACTTGATGCGTGTACATCGCCTTGGCCCGAGCGCTGAAGTGCGGCTCCGGCGCCTCCCGATGAAACGCATACACCGTCAGCGTCGGCACGAAGAACGCCCCTGTTTCCGCCATCATCGGAAGAAGCTCTGGGTCCTCGTCCAGATAGCTCCCGTGCTCGATGCTGTCGGCCCCCGCCTCGACGGCAAGCCTGAGCCCCTGGCCCCCGATAGCGTGGCACATCGCCCTTTTCCCCAGAGCATGCGCCTCCTCCACGATCGCAAAAATCTCATCCCTCCCGAACGCAATATCCTTGGGCCCGTGCCCCGGGCGTGAGCTCGCCCCGCCCGTCGTGGCGAACTTGATTACATCCGCCCCCATCCGGTCTAGCTCCCTCACCTTCGCCCTTACCGCATCGACCCCGTTCGCCACACCCGGAGGAAGGCTCACGTTCCCCGGCTCAGGCCGCCTGTGCCCCGACGGACTCGCCCAGTCCCCAATGCCGCCCGTCGGCGACATGATGCTCAAGCTCAGCACCATCCGGGGCCCGGGTATCAGCCCTTCCTCAATCGCGGTCTGAAAACCCTTGTCCAGGCCTCCCGCATCCCTCATCGCCGTATATCCGGTATCCAGCGTCTTCCTCAACACCTCGGCAGTTCGAAGGTGCCGCAGGCTCGGTGGAGCGTCCAATTCCCACCTCCCCACCAGCCCGTACACCGAACCCGCAATGTGGTCATGGCAGTCGATCAGCCCCGGCAGAAGCGTCATCCCGCCCAGGTCCGTGACGTCAGCCGCAGGTGGTATGGTCACTTCATCCCGCCCCCCGACCTCCGCTATCCGCTCCCCGTCAATCAATACGGTTTGCCCTCCCCTCGTCGGACCCCCTGTCCCGTCAATCAGGTAAGCATTTATCAGCGCTCTCATCTTCCCTCTCCGCTTCCTGCCTGTGTTAGGCCTGCGTTTTCAAGAAAGGCTACGAACATCTCCCTCGACTGGGCCTCGTATATCGGCGAGTACGCCGTGAACTCCCGCAGGTTCGTATTCGCCTCCGACTCCGGGTCGAAAGCCGCACCCATCATCTTGTAATCGTCGAAAAGCTCCCGATTCCAAACCTTCAGCTCTTCCAGTGTCAGCTGCGGCTCGAACTGGAATGCATACGAGATCCCATACCGAAACGCCATGCTCAACTTGCTAAACGACCCATCCCGACACAGCATATAACCGTACGCCAGCTCCGAAGCCCCGTCCGGCACCGTGAAGCGTTCCCCGTGCAGCGTCGGCACCAGGGGCACCCTCAGCTTGCCAAACACCGGGTCCCGACTCCCCTCCTCCGTTACCCATATCTTCCGCAGCCCCACCTCGTACCCCCCCGTCGGCCCCACCTCCCCTCCCAGCGCCCGGGACATGATTTGCGCCCCCAGGCAGATCCCGAACACCGGCACACCGGAAGCCATCGCCTCGCCCAGGTACTCCCGCTCAGCGTGAATGGCCGGAAAATCGTCGTTCGCCGACTGCGGCCCCCCGACAGCCACTATCAAGTCCACCTCTCCCAACGGCGGCGCATCGAATTTGTCGAAGATCGGTGCGCTTTCAAACACGTTCATTGGCACAAGCTCAAACCCGAGCCCCTCCAGTACCGCGGTATAGTTGCCAGCCAGGGTCTCCGGCGCAGCGTGCCGGATTATCAGGGCTTTCCTCGACATCTACACTATCGGCCACGACTGAGGGACACTGGTCCCCGTCCGTTCAAGCATGTCCGCCCCGATGCCCTGCAGCTTCTCCATCAACTCCCATTCGTCCACGAAGGTCGGCTTCTGCCCCTCCACCACCACCCGACCGTCGACCATCACCGTGTGAACGCTCCTCCCGTCCGCATTGTAGACCAGGCTATTTACCGGGTTGAACAGAGTCCGCCACTCCGGCCGGCGAGTGTCGAATAGCACTATGTCCGCCTTCTTTCCTTCCTCCAGCGACCCGATTTCCGACTCCAGCCCCACCGCCCGCGCCCCGTCGATGGTCGCCATCTCCAGCGCTTTTTCCGCAGGCACCATGCTCGTCGACCCCCGTCCGTCCTTGTAAAGCACCGCCGCCAGGTACATCGACCTCATCACCTCTGCTACACACGAGTTGTTCCCCGAGTCCGTCCCCAGCCCGACTGTAACACCCCGCTCGATCATCTCCGGCAGTTTGCCCCTGAACGTAGTCCCCGCGCCCATCTTCAACGCTGCCGTCGGGCACATCACCATCTTGGTATCCGTCCTAGCCACGCACTCCACCTCAGATTCGTTAAGCCCAACCACGTGCGCCAGCAGCATGTTCGAACCCAGCACCCCGATCTCCTCCAGCCATTCAATGGGCCGTTTCCCGAATTTGTCCAAATGCCCTTGCACCGCCTCAGGCGAGTTCACGCAGTGGATCGTCATCCAGGTCCCGTTCTCATCCGCTATCCGCTTCGCCGCCTGCAGCATCTCTTTCGACGAAGAACCAACGTCCGCCGGCATCGTCCACGCCCGCACCCGACCATCCAGCGCCCCGTCGAAATCCTTCACCGTGCTCTCCATCAGCCGCTCGGCTTCCTGCAGCCCGATCAGCGGAACGTTGATCGCATTCGGCAGGTCCGTCACCGACGCCCCGATTATCACCCTCGCCCCCGACTCCTCGTAGGCCTTCATGCAAACGTCCGGGTTCCGGGTCGTCCCCGGGTCCACAACCGTGGTCGTCCCGTACTTCAAGCACTCCGTAAGCGCCAGGAGCGACGTGTGATACTCCTCTTCGGGACTCATCTGCAGTGCCAGCTTGAACACGTTCGTCAGGTAGTCGACCGGCTCCAGCGTGTCCGGGAATATCCCCCGCGTTGCGTGAGCGTATGAAATGTGCAGGTGCCCGTTGATGAACCCCGGCGTCGCCACCATCTCCGACCCATCGATAACCCGCTCAGCCCCGACATCCCTCAGGTCCGCAGCCTTCCCTACGTGACTGATCCTCGACCCTTCCACCACGATTGCCCCGTCCCGGATTATCCTCCGTCCACCGTCCAGCGTGAGGATGTATCGAATGTTGTCTATCTTCGTTGTCGCATTGGCCACGGTCTTTCTCCTATTTACAGTCTTGTTATGGAGCCAGTGCCTGCAAAGTCTCTACGGGAATGTTGCGCAGCACCCAGAATGTCACTATGCCGAAGAACAACCCCCAAATCAACTTGGAGTTGATAAAAAGCGACACCGGAGCCGGCATCCGGAAAGCCCTCAGTGCCCCGACGACAAACGCATAGCCCAGGAACGGCAAGGACAACACGGTGAGCAGGTTGTACCCCAGGGCGCTCATCGGATTTCCGTAAAGCAGCTGGTGCAAAGCCCGTAGAGTCCCGCACCCCGGGCAATGATACCCCGTCAACCCGAGAAACGGGCATACCGGGTAGTTCCCCGGCTCCCGAGGATCCAGGACGTAGAGCACTGCTGCAGCCATAAGAATCAAAGCGCCGGCGAGAACGTACTGCGCCCTCGCCGACACCCTTCGCCCCTGCATCAATATGGATCTATGGTGGTCGGTCGTCAGCAATCCCTTATCCTGGACCTGCATGACTAACGGGTATTGTCTCGGCCTCAGTTAACACGCTATTTATCCGGCAAGGTTGGTGAGAATGCCCAGTGCGGAAAATGAGAAAAATGGGATCCCCAGCCCGAAGGATACACACGCCCAGATCCTTGCATTTCGGGAGCACCGCACAGCGCCTTGGATGTCCCCACTTCTAATTTTTCCATTGACCCGCGCCGCGAATACAAGGGATACGATTCCCGCAGGCCAGAAGCACAACAGGGTTGTAAATATCGCCCTGCCGAGATAGTTGGGTATCGCAGGACGCACAGATTCTGCGTCGTCTCCCCCATAGCGCCCCGTGTAGCGCCTGCCTCCCGGCTCTCTCCCGCAGTTGCTGCAGAACCTGTTGTCCTGGTAGTTGGGCTGGCCGCAGAACGGGCAGATATTGATTCCCGACGAATGCGCGCCGCCTCCCTCATATCCACTTCCCCTTCCCCCCGAGCTTCCCCTGTGGTGCTGTCGCTCACGAGCAGCACGCTGGGCTTCCTCCGCACGCTGGGCCCTGGCTCTTCTTTCTGCGTCGTACGCGGTTCGGCTGCTTGGGTTGCCGAGAACCTGGTAGGCCTCATTGATCTGCTTGAAAATAGTCTCAGCCCACGGGTCCTTGTTGTGGTCGGGATGGTACTTGAACGCCATCCGCCGGAACGCGCTCCTGATCTCCTCCTGGGAGGCAGTTGAAGGCACGTCAAGGAACTTGTAGTAGTCGTCATTTGTGGCCATAAGAGTTCAAAGTCAAGACTCATTTATGCGTCCACTGCGAAACAGGCTCGGAAGGGTATCCTTTCGCGTGAGGTTCCTGCACCCAGTCGGCACGGAACTGGTACATTTCCTCATTGGCAGACCCGCAGCACGCTGAAGGCCTCCGAGTGAGCGTGTGAACATCATGCTGACACTAATGACAGTTCATTCCTCCAACACCGACTCCGAACCCCCAGCCCCGACAAAGATTAAAATCACCCAGCCTATCGTTATCACCAGCCCCACCCCGAAGGAAATCCACGCCCAGTTCTTTGCGCTCCGTGACGTCCGCCACGCCCCTTCCATATCGCCCATTGCGACCTTCCCATTCACCTGGGCCGCATATACGATGGCAACTATCCCGAACGGCACACAACAGAACAGGGTCACCAGTATGGCCTGAACAAGGTAGTTGGGAACGTGGGTAGAGGCAACGCCCGCATCCCTGAAGGGCCTGTATCCCGGCCCGCTGTCATACGGTGGTTCCGGGGTAGGTGGCGGGGGCGGAGGTTCTGGAACCGGTGCCTGCTCCCGAGGAGCCCGCTCCTGCAGCGTCTGCCCGCAGTTTCCGCAGAACCGGGCCGTATCGGAGTTCCTCGACCCGCAAGTCGGGCAGTACATCAAGCAATATCCAAGTCGACGAGTATGTTTATCCGGTCAAAGTCTCGCACACGATGAGACATTTGCATAACCTGTCCCGCGGGTGGTAGGACCCACTCGTGCTGAGGCTCCCGAAGCATGTCCTGAGCCCCGCCGAAGGGGGTCAATCGGATTCTGGGGAGTGTTCCCGTGACGAGCAGGTCACGCAAAGGTCTCTTCTGGAAGCCCATCCGGCGCTGTCAAACCCGCCTGGTATCACAGGATCAGTGTCTTGGGCTGCGCATCGAAGAATTTGACCTTGACGGCGCTGCGGCGCATTCCTTGAGCATCAACTCTTGCGAAAACGCCCTCCAACGAGTCGTCGGCCGCCACAACCCCATCCTTGCTCATCGCCACCCATTTGTCGGGGTACGTCTTTAGCAGGGTCTCCCTCTCATGCTCTATGCCTTGCCAGACAGCGTGCGTCTCGGCCAAACGCTCGCGGAGCCCCTTCACCCCATCCAACCCCTTGATCATCTCCACCGCACTCTCCAGCACCCGTTCTTTTTCTTCCTTCGTCAGCATCATACCTAATCTTCCCTAATCAACCTGTCATCATCATTCCAAGTCCCCCTCGACCTCACATCCCCCCACCATCAAATCTCCCTCAGCAGCGCCGAGAACCCCGCCTGCTCGAAATCTCGGTCGTATGCTAGGGCCTCGCTTATGTTCCGCTCTTCCATGACCAGGAAGCTGGCGCAGTCCGTCAGGCTCCATCGCTGGTCGCTCCGGGAAGCGTATCGCTCCACCGCCGCCCTGAACTGGGCATCCGTCTGCGGAATGATTTCAACATCGGGGCTTTTTATCACTCGCCTGACCATCCCGGAAGCTAGTTGTCTCTTGTACTCACCCGATGCAGCCATGTAATTGAGCGCCTCAACCAACGCCATCTGAGTCGTCACCAACCTGGACGGACCAAGCTTTTCAGTTGCAGCCCTGGCCCTGTCATGCAGTTCGTCTCCGAGGTCCATCATCGCTATCCAGTACCCCGCATCCGCGAAGACTTCGCTCATCAAGCCTCCTCCTTGGGCCGGCCGTATAAGTAGTGTTTATAGTTCCTTGCTCCGTCGGTTGGCGCATCCTCATATCCGACTTGGGGAATGGACCTGTGTAGTTCTTCGAATATTTCCAGAACGGCTTGTGCACCCCTGCCCGTAACATGGGCCTCTTCAACGGACACTATCACCTCTTTACCCTCTTCCAAGTCCAGGGGATCAAGGGGCGTAAGCACGCCATTGGAGTACCTTGCTCTCACACTTGTAGTCATGTCCTGTCCCTCCTATCTCCCGTCCCAACCGACCACTCGGATACCCGATACATAATCGCTACCTAAGTATCCCGAATCCGCAAAGAGCCTTCGCATCACTCCTCTTCTTTAGGGTGACCGTAGAGATAATGCTTCTTGTTCTTGGCCAAATCCGTGGGCAAGCCTTCCCACATGTCCGGGGGATAGGATTCGCGCAGCTCGTTAATCATTTCCACCACGGCCGACAACCCACTCTTCACCCCCGACTCCCCTCCCGACCCCTCAACATGCGTGTCCTCCACCGACACCCTGACCTCCTGCCCTTCTTCCAGGTCCAGCGGCTCCAGCGGCACCAGCGCCCCGTTGCAGAATCTCGCCTTTACGTGCGTGAGCATGACCCGTCCTTTCACAATACCCGCGACACCTCCCCATTATACCCACCCCTCCCCACCCGACCCCTTCGTCCCTACCGCCTCCCCCTACCCGCCGGCCTGATGGACAGCCGACGCTCGCTCCCCGCTCCCGTACTCTCCGTCGTCACCTGCGAATTCCTGGCCAGCGCCATGTGGATCACCCGACGCTCGTTCGCCGGCATCGGGTCCAGGGTGAACGGCTTGCCCGTACTTCGCACCCTCTTCGCCAGCCTCTGCGCCAGCGTCTCCAGGTACTTGTACCGGCGCTGTTTGTACCCCTCCACGTCGATGTTCACCGGCGTCCACTCCGTAAGCCGCTTGCTCACGATGAAGTTCACCATGAACTGCAGCGAGGACAGCGTCGTGCCCCCCCGCCCGATCAGCAGCCCCGAGTCGTCTCCCATGATGTCGATGGACAAATCTTCCCCCGCGATGCTGTTCGTCCTCAGCCGCACCTCCGCATCCACCTCCATCAGGTCGAACATCTCCTCGAGGACTTCTTGGGCAATGGAAATCGCCTCGGGAGTCTTTTCTCTCGGTGTGACTCTTACCCTGGCGGGCTCACTGCCTATACCTAGTATGCCCGCTCTACCCTCTGTTACGACGACGACGTCGACCTCTGCGCGATCTGCGTCTAGCTGTTTCAGACCCAGGTCGATCGCCTCCTCCACTGTCTTGGCCGACACTTCCAGGCTCTCCATGGACTACCATCTCCTTTGAGCTATCGGCTCCCTTGCTTGCACTGGCTTCTACCGTCCGACCACCGCCTTCCGCCGACGGCAATAAATTACCCCACCCCGTCGCCCGATACTGCAATGCTATCCCAATCACGTTCGATACCACCCAGTACAGCGCCAGCCCGCTGGGGAACTGGATGGTGATAAACCCGAACATCACTGGCATCATCCACTGCATCATCCGGTTCATCTGCATCTGCCTCGGGTCCGTGGACGGGTTCGCCATCATCTTCTGCTGCACCCACATCGAACCCCCGACCAGCAGCGGAAGCATGATCCTCGTCGGGTCCGGCTCCGACAGATCGAACCACAGGAAACCCTTGTTCAGCGGCACCGCTGTGTGAACGCCCGGCAGCCACGAATACAACTTCTGCGAAAGGTCCACCAGCCGCTCCGGGTTCTGAGGCAGCGCCTGGATTATCGACTGGTACAGCCCTATCCAGATCGGCAGCTGCACGACCATCGGCCCCAGGCACCCGACCGGGTTGACGCCCTCCTCCTTGTACAGCCTCATCGTCTCCTGCGTCACCTTCTGCGAGTCCTTGCCATACTTCTGCCGGATCTCCTGGATCTTCGGCTGCAGCTGGGACATCGCCCGACTCGCATTTATCTGCTTCCGCGTCAGCGGGTACATCGCAATCCTCACCACGATGGTGAACGCGATGATGCTCAGCCCGAAGTTGCTGGCCAGTATCCCGTACAGGAATATCAGCGCATTCAGCATGGGCCCGAGAAGGATCGCATCCCAGATGTCGATGATTATGCCCATGCCTGCTCTTTCACTCTCCTACTGTGCAGGAGAGAAACCCGCCAGCCCTTGGCCCGTGTTCGCATCGATTGCGAATATATCGTATTTGTTGGTCACTATGTACGCCGTGTTCCCCCGATGCCCGACCGGCGCCAGGATCTGACCCCCGCCGTCTCCCAGCTCCCGAGTGTTGAACGACGAGTCCCACGCCGGCGCCCCCGTCTGCGGGTCCAGCCCGTACACCTGACCGTCCCTTGACCCCACCACCAGTACCTTGTCCGACAGGGTCGTGGACTGCGCGCCCGACCCCGTCTTGCTTACCAGCGCCGGAGTCCCGCGAATGCCCTCGGTCGCGATAAACGGCTCCGCCCACAGGAGTGAGCCCGACGCCGCATCCACTGCATGAACGCTCCCGTCCAGCGAGGAAATGAAGATCAGGTCCTGCCCTCGGGACTCCCCGAACAGGGCGTCGGCCCATATCCAGCTGTTGGTCGTGTACTTCCACGTCTCCCTGGCATTCAGGCCCCCGTTGACCGGCACGGCGTAGAAACTCTTGTCGAAGGAGCCTACGTAGGCCACCCCGCCTTCCACTATCGGTGTCGCTGCAATGGCGCCCCCCGCCCGAAACTCCAGGGTCTTGCCTCCGTTTTCACTCACCCCGTAGAGCCTGCCGTCCATCGTCCCGAAGTAGACCACCCCGCCCTGCACCATCGGTGCGCCCCAGATTGGACTCTGTGCCGGGAAGAACTGCCCGCCCGCGGTGCCCGCCTTGGACTCTCCCGTATTCGCGTCCAGGGCATACAACATCCCGTTGTCTGAACCGAAGTAGACCGTGTTGCTCGTCTGGGAGTATGCGACCCCGCCGAATATCACGCCCACCGAGTTCAACCCCGGCTCAGGGAACTGCCAGATCGGGTTATCGAATCCCTCCGCCCCGATGGCGTACACCCGACTGTAGTCTTCCCCATCCGCCGTGTATATGACCGAAACAAAGGTCGTCTGCCCCTCGAGCCCGGGCCCCGCCACCGGCGACCCATAAATCGCCGTCGACTCCCCGGTTACGATGAAACTGTTATTCAGCGCCCCGGATACCGCGTCGAAGATCTGCAGGGTCGCCTGGTCCGAGTCCCGCTTGGTAGGCACATAAATGGAATTGCCTATCGGGCTCGGCCCTCCCCACCCCTGGAACGTGATGCCCAGCCCGGCCCCGGTGCAGGCCGTCAGCACCAGGAGTGCAGCAACCGAAAGGACCAGCAGCAGTCTGCCGGACATGAGTCGGGGCAGGCTCAGTGCGCCGTTGACAGACGCCCTTTTATCAGGGCGTGTATTACCAGAGTTAACGAGATGGCCTTTCAGGGTACCGGGTCGTACCCGCCTGCTGAGAGTGGATGGCACCGGCCTATGCGTCGGATCGTCAACCAGCCGCCCTTGAGCGCTCCGTATCTTTCGACCGCGTCCTGGCCGTATTCGGAGCAGGTTGGGAGGTATCGGCACGTGGGGCCGGGGCCATAGTACGGAGAAAGAAACTGCCGGTAGAAGCCGATCAGGCCCAGGACAACGCGCTTCGGGATCATGCTCGAAAAGCCTTCGGCTTCTGGCCGGCTAGCAGCCCAAAGGACCTCAGCAGCTTCCCCAGCGCATCTCTCAAGTCCCGGTATCCGGCCTCGGCGGCCTCTTTCTTGACGATTACGACCAGGTCCCAGCCGTCATGCCCGACCAGCTCGGCAACGATATGCCGCAACCTTCGCTTCATCAGATTGCGCCGGACGGCGTTGCCCACCCTCTTCCCCACCGAAAATCCGGACCTGCTGACCTCAAGACCGTTGGGAATCGCGCCAAGTACCAGAAACCCGTTTGCCCTGCGCTTGCCCCTCCTAAGGACCCGATCGAAATCGTGGCTCTTGCGAAGCCGCCGATCCCTGGCCGCACCCTTCAGCAGCGGGCTCCCCTTTCTTTAATGTTCGAAGTAGTAAGCCCTAAACGGCCAGCCTCGTCCGGCCCTTCGCCCGACGCCGCTGTATTACGTATCGTCCGCCGCGCGTGCTCATCCGGGCCCGGAATCCGTGCTTCCTCTTTCGCGGAAGCCTCTTCGGTTGGTATGTCCTTTTAGGCATGTTTCAGACTCGTTTAGGGATGCCGATTATAGTTTGCCCACCCTCCCCCTGTCAATCTCACCCACCTCTAACGTCCCGTAATTCTTGTCCTTCTCCCGTCTCCGTCATTCAGGTCCCGCGCCGGAATCCATCCCTTTCCACTTCGTCATTCCCGACCCCGATCGGGAATCCATCCCCGGCTGGGGGCAAGGGCGGGAACTGTCCCTTCCCCCTCCCATGCACTACCATACCCCAGGCATGAAACAACCTTGCGTATACATCCTTGCCAGTGAACCCAATGGGACAATCTACACAGGCGTCACCTCCAACCTCGTCCAGCGCATCTGGCAGCACAAGAATGACCTAGTCGATGGATTCACCCAGCGACACCACGTACACCACCTCGTCTGGTATGAGACTCACCCCACCATGGAATCCGCCATCACCCGCGAACGTCGACTCAAGAAATGGAATCGCTCCTGGAAGATCGAACTCATCCAACAGGCTAACCCTTATTGGCGCGACCTCTACCCCGACATCTTGTGACCACCCCTCCCCTCCTAACCGTCATTCCCGACCCCAGCCTGCCCCCGAGAAATCGGGGGGGATCCATCCCCCCCTACTACCGTCATTCCCGACCCCGATCGGGAATCCATCCCCGGTTGGGGCAAGGGCGGGGACTACCCACCACCCCCAAAAATCCCCCCCCAGAACATTTGACTTCCTAGCACCCCCATTCTATAATCTCCCCCAGACCCGGCCCACCGACCCCGTCGGACCCGCCGCATCGCCGAAAAAAACTGAATTGCCGAACCGGCTAAAAGGACTGCCGCATGACCAACAAGCCTCCTGTCTTCTCCCCTGTAGGGGTGCCCCTCGTGGGTACCCTGGGTGCCACCCACGCGAAGGCCCCTCAGGAAATCCGCCACCTAAACCCCTTGACACAATACGCACAATAGTGCTATCATGCCTGCCGACCGACCCGGGCTCCGACCCCTCGGACCCGTTGCATCGCCGAAACAAATCGAATTGCCGAACTGGCTGAAAGGACTGCCGAATGAGCAGAAAGACCCGTACCCCCTCCCAACCCCCGCGCCCCACGCCAAAAAAGCCCCAGGGCAACCGCGCCCAAAAGCCCGACGCCCCGGCGGACTCCCCCATCTCCTCCAATAACATCAAAAGGGTGAGGAGGAATATCGCCCGCACATGGAAGACCGAAGGCGTGGACACCGAGATAGAAGTACTCCGCTCTCGTCTCAGGAGATTCATGTACGGCAAGCGTGTCCACAACAGGGACACCCACATATCCAAGACCCTCGATCTACTGGTCCGCGCCCTTAATGTGAAGGCCAGGTTAGCCAAGGTCTCCCCCGACGCTGACCCCGAAGGCATCGAGAGAATCCTCAGGGATGCATCCGACAAGCTCGGCCTCAAAAGAATCCCCTGGGACTCGAATTGCTAAAGCGCGTCATGAACACTCTCAACTGCAAGCCCCGCCCTGCCTTACTCCACGTCGTTTTGGACTTCACCGGAGTCGCCCTTTGCTGACCATCGACGACCTCAGGCCATACCAGCTCGAGATAGCCAACGCTGTCATTCGGAGCGCATCATTTCGCAATGGTCTCACCTTCTCTGTCATGATCGCCCGACAAGGCGGCAAGAACGAGGTCTCCGCCTTCATCGAAGCCATCCTGCTTAGCTCCTCTGCTCATTCCGGTGGCAGCGCCATTAAAGCTGCCCCCACCTTCCATCCCCAGGCCGCCATCAGCATCACCCGACTCGAACAGGCCCTCCGGAGCTACCGTATCTACTACGACTTAGACCACGGCCAGCTTTTCCGTGTCGGCCGCGCCCAACAGCTGTTCCTGAGCGCCCACCCTACCAGCAACGTCGTAGGCAACACCGCCAGCCTCCTCCTCGAAGTCGACGAATCTCAAGATGTGTCCCCAGACAAGTTCAACCGCGACTTCATGCCTATGGGCGCTTCCTCTAACGTCACCACCGTCCACTACGGCACCGCCTGGCAGGAAAACTCCCTCCTTGAGCAGGTCAAGCAGTCCAACCTCGAGCTTCAACGCAAGGACGGCATCCAGCGCCATTTCGAGTTCGACTGGCAAGCCGTAGCCCAATTCAACCCTCACTACCAGCGCTACGTCGAGGCTGAACGCCTCCGCCTCGGCAGCGATCATCCACTGTTCCTTTCCCAGTACTGCCTTACCCCTGTTTCCGGTGAGGGCAGGTTCCTGGACTCTACGCGGCTCGCCCTCCTCCGGGGTAATCACAGCCGCGTCGGCGCCCCCATTGCAGGGCGCATCTATGTCGCCGGCATAGACCTCGCCGGCGAAGCAGAACAACCCGCCAACGGCGGGTTCGGGGCCGTAGAGCCCTCTCGGGACTCCACCGTCGTCACCATCGGAGAACTACAACTTCCCACCGACGGCAGCGAGTCCGTGCTCCCATCCCTCCGAGTGGTCGAGCACTTCTGGTGGACAGGCAAGCCCCACACAGAGATCTTCTCTAACCTGGTCCACATACTCAAAGATACTTGGGGTTGTCGCAGAGTCGTCGTCGACGCCACCGGCGTAGGCGCAGGCGTCGCCGCCTTCCTGCGAAAGAGTCTCGGAACCTCCATCGTCAAACCTTTCACCTTCACCGCCAAAAGCAAATCACAGCTCGGCTTCGACCTTCTCGCAGCCATCAACTCCGGCAGGCTCCACTCCTACAAGCCCGACGGCTCCCCCGAGTCCACCGAGTTCTGGTTCCAGATCTCAAAAGCAAGGAGCGTAGTCAGACCCAACCAGACCATCAACTTCTTCGTAGACCCCTCCGAAGGCCACGACGACTTCCTCTCCTCCCTCGCCCTCCTCGTCCACGCCTCCCACTACATCCCCCGCCGCGCCACCGGCCGCCTGAGGCAAGGCTATGAATAAACCAAATGTCATTCCGATGCCCCGCGAGGAATCTGGGGCGGGGTCCAATCCCATTTCCCCCGTAGGGGTGACCGGCTGGTCGCCCTGGGGCGGAGTCCGATCCTCTTCCCCTGGTATTGAACTAGAGGGGGAGAGGATTCCTGCCATCCCGCCAGCCTCAGCTCCGATACGCCAGCAGTATCCCCACCGTGGCGGCGACCCATCCCACAACCGTGAGCATTATCGGCACGTCCCTGATCAGGATATCCTCCGGGCTGCCGCCCGCCTGCTTCGCGTGGATGAGGTAGAAATACCGGGCTATCCCGAAAACCACGAAGGGGATCGTGAACATCATCGCATCGTTGGGCGGCAGGTTGTCGGCCGTGAAGGTGTAGAGGATATAGGCGATGAGGGTCGCCGCCATCAGCATCGTTATCAGCTGGTCGAGCATCGGGATAGAGTAGAAGCCCAGGCTCGCCCTGTGCCCGGCCCCCTCGCCCTCCAGCGTCAGCAGCTCCTGTCTCCTCTTGGCAAACCCGATGAACAGCGCCCCCAGGCCCGTGCATATGTAAAGCCACGGCGACGGCTCAGCGGAGATTACCAGCGCCCCCGCCGCCGCACGAACTATGAACCCGGCGGATATGCCGAAGACATCCAGTATCACCATCTGACGGAGTGCGATTATGTAAACCGCAGATATGCCGATATATGCAACCTGTGCCCAGCCGTAGCTCACTTCCAGCAGGAAGCCCAGGGGCACTGCCGCCCCGACGAACAGCGCCGCCGTAAACCCGGCCACCCACCTGGACACCCGCCCCGACGCCACCCCCCTCCCGGCCTTTTTCGGGTGCAGTCGGTCCCTTTCGGCATCGACCAAATCATTGACCAGGTACACCCCCGAGGAGAGCAGGCAGAATAGCCCGAACGCCGCCGCAGTGTAGCCAACGACTTCCAGCACCTCGGCGGCGTCGCCCGGGTCCCAGGACAGGTTGATGGTGAAGGCCAGAGGGAGCAGCACGACGAAGTTCTTCGTCCACTGCTTGGGCCGCATTGCGGCCAGGAGGGGCAGCAGTTGGCCCATCAGCGCCGGACCCGCCTGTTCATCTCGCCCCGACCCCCACGGCGCCTACCCGAACTTCCGGTAGTTGTCGTTGAACATGGCCAGGAGCTTTTGTGCCTGCCTGTCATACTCTTCAGCGTCTTCCCACGAGTCCCGGGGCCTCAGAGCCTGGGCGGGGACTCCCGGACAGCCCACAGGGACCTGCAACCCGAACACCGGGGCGGTCACCGTCGAAATGCGGCCCAGCGACCCGTCCAGCGCCGCCCTTACCATCGCCCGCGTGTACTCGATCCTCATCCGATGCCCCACCCCGTAGGGCCCGCCCGTCCAGCCGGTGTTCACCAGCCACACGTTGCCCCCCGATCCCTCCAGCTTGCGAGCCAGCATGTCCGCATACACCCGGGGCGGCATGGGCATGAAAGGCGCCCCGAAGCACGGGCTGAAGGTCGCTACCGGCTCGACTATCCCCCTCTCCGTTCCCGCAACCTTAGCGGTGTAGCCGGAGAGGAAGTGATACTGGGTCTGCTCGGGGGTGAGGCGGGAGATGGGAGGGATGATGCCGAAGGCGTCGGCGGTCAGGAAGAAGATGTTGTTCGGCGGAGCCCCGACTCCCCCGGGGTCGGCGTTGGGAATGCTGGAAAGGGGGTAGGAGCCCCGGGTGTTCTCCGTCACGGAGTCGTCGTCCAGGTCCAGGGCGCGGGTATTCAGGTCAATGGTCACGTTCTCCAGTATGGTGCCGAACATCCGCGTGGTGGCGTAGATCTCGGGCTCCGCCTCTTCCGAAAGCCGAATCACCTTGGCGTAGCAGCCGCCCTCGAAGTTGAACACCGACCCGTCGCTCCAGCCATGCTCGTCGTCCCCGATAAGCGTCCTGTCCGAGGTCGCCGACAACGTAGTCTTCCCCGTCCCCGAAAGGCCGAAGAACAGGGCCACGTCGCCGTCGGGCCCCGAGTTGGCAGAGCAGTGCATCGGGAGCACGCCATGTTTCGGGAGCAGGTAGTTCATCACCGTAAAGGCCGACTTCTTGATCTCCCCGGCGTAGCTCGTGCCACCTATCAGTACGATGCGCTGGCCGAAGTCGATGATTATGAAGGCCTCGGAGTTGGTGCCGTCCCGGTCGGGGTCGGCCATGAAGCCCGGCGCATGGATAAAGGTGAAGTCCGCGTCTCCAACGCCCACTTCCTCCCGGAGCATGGGCAGAAACATATTGGCTGCGAAGAGGTTGTGCCAGGCGCTTTCAGTAATGACGCGGAGCCTACGGCGGTATCGGAGGTCGGCACCGATCCAGCAGTCCCGCATGTACAGGTCCCTGGTCCTCAAATGCCCCAGCACCCGACCCAGCAGGCCATTGAAGGTCTCCTGCTCCATCGAGCTGTTTATGGGCCCCCACCAGATATCGTCCTGCGAGGACGGCTCCCTTACGATGAACTTGTCCTTCGGAGAACGGCCCGTATACCTGCCGGTGTTGACAACAAGAACGCCCCCTTGCCCCACAACACCTTCCTCGTTCCGCACCGCATCTTCCCAGAGGGCCTCGGGAGAGAGATAGGACGCCCTTTCACTCAAGCGGTCAATGGCGTCCCTGTTTTCCTGCTGGAGTCGGTCCGGCAACGGTGTTTGGGTCATATTGCTGTGCCCTCCGTCTATCCTGCGCCGATGGCCCGGTACCCAAGGAAAATGACGATGACTATAGCTGCCGCCACGCCCAGCACCACCCAGTCCCGCATGGCACCCAGGCGGACGCGGCCTCCGCTGTGCTCCTCGCCCCACACCCGGCCCCGTCCTTCAACATACGTAGTCCCCGGCGAGTGCGACCTTCCGGCCGCCTGCGTGGTGCCTCCGGATGCAGGCTCGAATCTCGGAAGCGCCGACTCTATCCCAAACCCTACGTTGTAATAGCACCGGGAACATATCACCGGCACGATAAGCTGTCCTGCCCAGTAGCCCGTCACCGTGCTGAATCCCCGCCGGAATTCCCCGGACTCGCAGCGAGGGCATAAGCGTTGGGGGGCGCCTGTCGGCCTCAATTGGTGCTACTCAATGCGCCGTTCTCATGCTCCGATATGAAGGCTGCGGGTCTAATCGAGGAGGGGAATGGTGGTCCACATGATGTCGTCGGGGGAGTCGCTCAGGCCCTTGTCCCGGGCCAGGTCCCTTATCTTGAGCAGGGTCATGTTCACCTCGGGGGTCAGGTATGTCCATTCCTCGGCGGGGGGGATCCAGTAAGGAGAATTGATCCTAACAACTGTCTTTTCCCTGGGGTTCAGGTAGATTCCGAACTTGGATATGTCCATTCAGGGGTCTCCTTATTCGACGGTTACGGATTTGGCCAGGTTCCTGGGCTGGTCAACGTCGCAGCCCCGGGTCACGGCCACATGATAAGCGAACAGCTGCAGGGGAATCACCGACACCAGAGGGGAAAGCAGGTCGGGGGCGGGGGGTACGCGGACGACGTGGTCGGCGATGGATGAGATGGCCTCGTCGCCCTCCGTGGCGATGGCGATGACCTTTCCGTTCCTCGCCTTCACTTCCTCTATGTTGCTCACCATCTTGGGGTACAGGGCGTCCTGCAGGGCCAGCGCCACGACGGGCATGTCTTCATCGATCAGGGCTATGGGCCCGTGCTTCATCTCGCCTGCCTGATAGCCCTCGGCGTGGCAGTAGCTGACTTCTTTGAGCTTGAGTGCGCCTTCCATGGCGACCGGATAGCTTATCCCCCTCCCAAGAAAGAGGTAGTTGTCGGTCCGGTAATGGTGTCGGACAAGATCTTGTACTGCGGCGTCGGTTTCCAGGCTGCGGCTCACGAGGCTGGGGACACTGGCCAGGTTATCAACTATTTCAGTGACTCGTTCGCCGGCAACCAGGCCTCGGGCCCGACCCGCGTAACAGGCTACCAGATACAGCGCCAATATGGAATTGCTCAGGCATTTCGTGCTCGCCACCCCTATCTCCAGCCCGGCCCTTATGTCCAGCGACCAGTCCGCCAATACCGACGCCTGGCTGTGTTCGCTGTTGGTCACTGCCATCAGGCAAGCCCCGCGTTCCCGGGCCTCTTCCATCGCAGCGAGGGTGTCGACGGTTTCGCCGGACTGGGACACCGCAATCACCAGCGTCGATGAATCTATGACCGGGTCCCGGTAGCGAAACTCGGAGGCGTTTTCGGCGGTGGCGGGCAGTCGTGCCAGGGCCTCGAACATCCGGCTCCCGACGGCTCCCGCGTGCAGGCTCGTCCCCATGCCTATGATGATCACCCGGTCTATGTTTGCGAGCTTGTCATCGAGCCCCGTGAGTTCCGGGAGCAGGATGTCCGCGGGGTCGAAGCTGATACGGCCTCTGAGCAGGTTGGTCACCGACTCGGGCTGCTCCATGATCTCCTTGAGCATGAAGTGCTTGTATCCGCCCTTCGCAAAGGCGACGTCACCAACGGTTACGGGCGCCGGGGCCCGGGCCACGGGTGCGCCGTTTCTGTCAAAGTACCGCGCACCGGATGCGTCCATAACGGCCAGTTCGCCAGTCTTGAGGTAGACCGCGTCTCGGGCGTAGGGGGAGATTGCCGGAAGGTCGCTGGCCAGGAACATCTCATCCTGACCGTAGCCGACCACTATGCCTCCCCCATTCCCCACCCTTCCGGCCACTATCTTGCCCGGCTCGTCCGCCGCCACCACTGCGATAGAGAATGCGCCTTCAAGCCGGTCAAGGCTCCCAGCAACTGCCTGCTGCAACCCCAACCCCGATGCCCGATTCTCCTCCACGAGGTGCGCTATCACCTCGGAGTCGGTATCCGAGGTGAATTCGTGGCCCGACTCCACCAGCCGTATCTTCAGCTCACGGTAATTCTCGACGATGCCGTTATGGACAACGAGATACTTGCCGGTGCAGTCGGAGTGGGGATGGGCGTTGCTGGACGTGGGTCTGCCGTGGGTGGCCCAGCGCGTGTGCCCCATCCCCGTTGAACCCTCCGGCATCCGGTTTCCCACGCTCTCCACAAGGGCCGCCAGCTTCCCTGCGCTTCTCTCCACCACCGCCTTGCCCGTACCGTTGATCACGGCTATCCCGGAGCTGTCATAACCCCGATATTCGAGACGTCGCAATGCGTCGAAGAGTATGGGGGCGGCGGGTCGGGCGCCTACATATCCTACGATGCCACACATGCTTCCAAGTCCCTCAGGTTACTGTCCGCCATAGCTCCACGATGCGATCCACTACCTGGGCAGCGGTAAGGTGGGACGTGTCAACGAGTATCGCATCCAACGCGGGCTTCATGGGCGAATGCTCCCTCTCGGAGTCTATCCTGTCCCGACGCTCCATGTCTTCCAGTGTATCCTCCAGGGCGACTTCGGAGCTCTTGGCCTCCAGTTCCGTATGCCTGCGTCGCGCCCGGGCATGAAGGGAAGCGGTGAGATAGATCTTCAGCCCGGCATCCGGCAGTACCACGGTCCCAATGTCCCGCCCGACCATCACCACCCCGCCCTCCGATGCCATCTCCCGTTGCTGGGCGACCATCGCATCCCGAACACCCTCATAGCTGGAGACTGCAGAGACATTCCTGTCCACGGATTGGGTCCGCACCTTGTCCGTCACGTCCTGCCCGTCTACCAAGACCCTCTGGGAGTCGGGCCCACGATCGCCCACTATACGGATACCAATCGACTCCGCGAGGCCTGTGACCGCATCCTCATCTTCCATGTCCATGCCTTCTTCAATGGCTCTTGCCGTTACCGCCCTGTACATCACCCCGGTATCCACGAACAGGCATCCCATGCGCTGGGCCAACATCCTACCGACAGTCGTTTTACCCACGGCGGCAGGGCCGTCTATGGCTATGACGGGCTCGCTATCGGGCATAACTTTCTTTGCAGCCGACACAAGGTGAGAATCAGAAGCCCGGACCCGAGGACGGGGGCGGCACATCCCTGGGTTTGAGCCCCGGCTGGTCTTTAGGAAACACCACCGGGTCCGCCGACTTCTTCGGCTTGACCTTCACCCTTAGCCCCGGCGCATAGATAGTCCCCGAGCGCTGCCTGCTCCGCACCGTAACCCCCGAGTCCAGCTCGATGAAATAGAAGTTCCGTGACCCGTGGAACTCCCTGGACATGATGGTCCCTTGCCCCCGGGGGTCGGGCGTCAGTTTCACGTCGTCGGGCCTGATCATGACCACGACTTCGGTAAGCGACAGGTCTCCATTGTGGGCGAAGCGGCCAATCTCGGTCTCGATCTCTTCCCCATCAACGTCGCCCGGAATGAAACTGGCATGTCCCACGAAGGTCGCAACGAAGGATGTGGCCGGTTCCCGGAATATCTCCTCCGGGGTCCCGATCTGCTCCAGCATTCCCCGGTTCATAACAGCCACCCTGTCGGCGAATGAGAGCGCCTCCTGCTGGTCATGGGTGACAAGGATTGCCGTGGCCCCCTCCCGACGCAGGATAGCCTGAACCTCCCGACGCATCTGGCCTCTCATGGCAGCATCCAGGTTGCTGAAGGGCTCGTCCAGCAGCACTACCACCGGCCGAGGCGCCAACGCCCGACCCAATGCGACCCTCTGCTGCTGCCCACCAGATATCTGGTGGGGATACCGGTGCCCCATACCCGTCATCTCTATGGTATCCAGCACCTCCTCGACCCTTCGCTTCCTGTCCGACGGCTTCATCTTCCTAAGTCCAAATCCGATATTCTTCGAGACCGAAAGATGAGGAAAGAGCGCGTAGTCCTGGAACACCATTGCCACCCCGCGCTTCTCGGGTGGGACGTTAGTCCCGTTTCCCGCAGCTCGGGAATCCCGCAGGTAAACCTCGCCCGTGTCGGGGACCTCGAAGCCTGCGATGAGGCGCAGGATGGTGGTCTTTCCACAGCCGCTCGGGCCCAGGATGGAAATGATCTCGCCTTCCTTCAGGCAAAAGGAGAGCTCGTTGACAGCTGGAAAGGTGGTGCCCGGATAGGTCTTAGATGCCTGCTTGAGCTCTACTACCGAAAGCGATGTGTGGGAATTCGAGGCCAAAACCGATGGCGTCCTTTCGCTACGGACAGCCAAAGTTTCTCACGCCCACTTGCCCTTATCAACCGACCAGGTCACTTCTTGGCTCTTTGCAAAGTTTGGTCAGCACCTTTATCCGCCAGGACTAACAGGGCCATCGGCACGGAGGAAAGAAGCACGAGCATCAGGGCCGGAAAAGCAGCCTTGGCAAAGAAAGCCGCTTCGGATGCGTTCCAGACTGCCGTAGAAAGGGTCTCGAATCCGATGGGGCCCAACAACAGCGTTGCCGGCAACTCTTTCATAGTTATCAAGAATACCAATGCACCACCGGCGAGCACTCCGCCCTTGATTAAAGGCAGGGTTACCGATAAGAAGACTCTCGGTGGAGAGAGCCCCAGGCCCTGTGCCGCCTCCTCAACCTTGGGGTCTATCTGGACCAGCTGCGCCCTTATGGCTCCAATGGCCGGAGGCAGGAAAAGGATGGCATAGGCGAATATGAGCATTGCCAGCGTTTGGTACAAAGGCAAGGCATAGTTTGATCCAAAGAAGACCAGGGCCAGGGCAACCACCACTCCCGGTAATGCAAACCCGACATAGCTAAACCTCTCCACCAGGGACGAGAGACGACCGGGGTATCTAACGCTGAGAATTGCTACGGGAACGGCGGCAGCCACGCACACAACCGCCGCCAGAAGGGATGCGTACAAGGAGTTCAGGGCAGCTCCCCAGAACGAGCTTATCTGCTCCCCGGCGGCGAGTCCCCTGACAAGCCAATACGAGAGCACAGCGATGGGGGCGCCAATGCTCATAAGGGCAACGAGTGAGCAAAACCCGAAACCCATCCACCTCCATTGTCCCAGGCGCACCAGGGGGGTATGCCCATTGCCCCCGACACCCCCGCTGGAGTACCGGGACCTTCCCCTGGTGTAGGAGTCAACCAGGAGTATGGCAAGCGCCATAGCTACAAGTACGAGGGACAGGCTGGCGGCAATTCCCCGATCAAAGACGGCGTTGAACTGAAGGTATATCGCCCAGGTGAAGGTCTCGTATTGCAGCAATGACACTGCTCCGAAATCGCTGAGGGTGTATAAGGCAACAAGAAGAGCCCCGGCGACAATGGCGGGGCGTAGTTGCATCAGCGTAATACGGAAAAACACCGACCATGGCCCATGCCCCAGCACCCGAGCGGACTCCTCGACGCGCGGGTCGAGGTTGCGCATCGCCGCCCTCACGGGAAGCAAGACATAGGGAAAGCTGAGGATGGTAAGGGTGAAAGCGGCGCCCCAGAATCCTCGGACGTCCGGGAGCTGTTCTATGCCAAGCGCGCTTCCGAATAACTGTTGCACCATGCCGCGCGGCGATAGCGCTGCAATGAGGGCGAAGGCGCCCAGGTAGCTGGGAATGACCAGGGGCAGGGCCGTGACAACAGACCAAAATCTCTTCAACGGGAGGTCGGTCCTTACGGTCAGCCAGGCTATAGGCACTGACAACGCGACGCTCATTCCGGTGACTGACACGGCGAGCAAAGCAGAACGTCCCAGGATCTCCAGGGTCCGCCACCTGAGCAACACGTCCCAAATCCCGGATTCCGTGCCCATAGCCCGGAATACGAGGTAGACAAGGGGCAGGGCAAGGGCTGCGGCAATCAGCAGGGCCGGAATCCAGACAAAGGCCGGGGCCCCGGGCATCATCTGCCCAAGGGCCCCGGCTACAGGACCTCGGAGGTACGCAGTGTTGTCTGCTGCCCGCGTTACCCTCATGGAAAGCTTATGGGACTATCCCCGTGTCCCTTAACAACTCCGCTTTGCCCCTTGGTCCTGCTTTAGCCCGGAGGTCGGCGTCTGGGAGGCCAACCTCGGATATAGATAGGAGAGATGGGTGAGTTTTCATACTCGTTGTCGGCGAGAATCCAAGTGCTTGGATTGCCTGGTGTTTCCGGTTTTTAATTGCTCGCGTGCCGAGGCTGCAACAGAAAGCCCGACGCTGTTCCTGCACCACATATCACCCATGGCCGATATCCTGTTTGTGAATGGACGTATCTCTTGTACTGGGTTTGCCATGACGCAGGCCGTGTATTTGGGGCTCGTGCTATAATTCCTACAGGTTGTTCCACCCGCTTGTGTTCCTTTCATTCAGGAACATTGCGCATTAGGCTAGGCTAATATTTCAACCTTGTCAACACCATATCACGGCAATTTTCGTGCGAATTTACACGATTGCCCGTCCTTAACACTCGATCGGGCTGAAAGCCGCTACATAGTAAAGGAAGGCTAATGGCAGGGGTAGCAAAACCGACTTCCGTAGCTACGGACGACTTCCTGACCACCGTTTTCAGGTTTATGGAGGAGGGCAAGCCTGTTATTTCGGCACGTCTGGCGGAAACCCTCGGCGTCTCTCCCGCGACCGCCTTCGGCACCGTCAGGAGGATGGCCCGGGACGGCCTTATCAAGGTGTCACGCAAGAAGGAGATTGCGCTTACGGTTTCGGGCAACAAACTTGCAGAAGAAGTTATCCGCAGACACCGGCTTGCTGAACGATTCCTGACCGACGTCCTTAACTTTGCCTGGCATAAGGCATATTCGGAGGCACACCGTCTCGAACACGGGATCTCCCACGAAGTCGCCGATAGTCTGGCCAAACTCCTAAACAACCCGACCACCTGCCCCCACGGTTACCCCATTCCCGGCAGCGAAGGCTACGCCCATACAAAGCATCTACGCTCACATCTAAAGTCCCTGAATGAAATCAAAGAGGGCACCACGGTGACGGTAAAACGGGTCCCGGAAGAAGACGTGGAGCTCCTGCAATACCTGGAAGAGCACAACGTCTCTCCCTCCTGGACCATGAAGGTGCTGGATGTTGCCGACTTCAAGGGCACCATCAGCCTTGAAGTTGACCGCCACGAGATCGTGATCAGCACCGACACCGCCAGCAAGATAGTCGTCAAACCCAATTGATGCTATCCCCGTCCGGCCATCTGGTGCGCCGCCGGAGACCCGAACGTTGATCCCTCTCAAGCTCCGGGTCAAGAACTTTATGTGCTACCGGGACGTCCCGGAGCCGCTTCCCCTGGAGGGAATCCACGTAGCCTGCATCTGCGGCGACAACGGCCACGGCAAATCGGCGCTTTTGGACGCCATGACTTGGGCCCTCTGGGGAAAAGCGCGGGGACGGGGAGTCGACGACCTGATCCATATCGGCGAGACCGACATGGAGGTCGAACTGGAATTTTCCAACGGGGAAGACGTTTACAGGGTGATTCGCAAGCGGAAGCGGGCCAGAGGCAAGGGATCGGGGGCGAGTGTGTTGGAGCTCCAGGTCTCGGGGGCAGGGGGCGAAGGTGCGTTCAGGCCCATCACCGGAAACACCATCGCCGAGACCCAGGTACAGATCAACCGCCTCATCCGGCTGGAGTACGACACCTTCGTCAACAGTGCCTTCCTCCGACAGGGTCGGGCGGACGAGTTCACCTTGCGCACACCCAGGGAACGCAAAGAAGTGCTGGCCGACATCCTCGATCTCTCCTTCTACGACGAATTGGAAGGTCTCTCCAGGCAGAAGGCACGGGACCGGGAGAGGGAAGCCGCCCAGTACGAGCATTCGCTGCGGGAAATCGAGGTGGAGATAGGAACTCGCCCCGCGCTGGAGGCCGACTTCCATGTTCTCAACGGTGAGGTGAAGGAGTTGGAGGAGCGTGAAGCCGAGCAGCGAAAAGCAGTGCAAGACCTGACAATCCACAAGATTCGCATCGAGGCGACTGTGTCGGAATTGGAAAGCCTCAGGGCTCGGCTGCAAGGGATCGAAGATGACCTCTCCCGAACCCAAGCAGACATTGATCGCTACAAGACCCGACTCGCCGAATACGACCGCCTCATAAGCCAATCCGATGTCCTTGAGGAGAAGTACGCTCAGTTCCAAAAGGCGATGGAGCAGGAAAAACGCTTCTCGGACGCGCTGATGCAACAGGGGTTCCTTACAGACCAGCGCTTCAAGCTCGAACGGCAACTGGATGCCGAAAAGGCGACGCTTACCGCAAGACTGGAGCGGATAAAGGCTGAGTCCCGAGCTTTGGAAGAGAAAGCGTCAAGAATTGGGGCGTCAGAAGAAGGCTTGGCCGAGAGCGCGGTCCAACTGGTCGACGTCGATGAGCAGCTGCTGGAACTTGGCCAGGAGTCCCAGAGGGTCGAGGAGATCTCAGTGCAAATAGGGTCCCTGGAGTCGCAGAACCGAAATCTGGTAGAAGAGATGAAGGAGCTGCGGAAGAAGGTCGACCTGTTAGCGGAGGGGGTCTCGCAGTGCCCAACGTGCGGCACCTCCCTGGCAGAGGCGGGCATCGAACACGTAAGGTCCGCGCTCAACTCGGAGGGGGCGGAAAGACGCCGCAGGTTTGACCACAACAAGGTGAAAATTACTGAACTGACAGCGGCACGGGACTCGGGTCGATCGGAGCTGAGGAAGTCTCAAACACTCGCAGAGGAGAAGCGACGCGACCTTCAGGCCAGGGTGGCAGTTCTTGAGAGGGACGTTAAAGAGGGTGAAATGGCCTCGGCGCAACTTGCACCTTTGACTGACGAGCTTGAAGCGCTGGCCTCTGCATTGACTGATGAATCGTTCGGCCGGGATGTGCGCAGCAGCATCGACGAGTTGAACAGAAAACTGGAGATTCTTGCCTATGATCCCGACGCCCATCTCAGGACTTCCAAAGAAGTCCAGTCCCTCCAGGGCGCCGACATTTCGTGGCTCAAGCTGCAGGAGGCTCGCGCCAGGAGCGACGAGACGCGACAGGACATTCAGACCTCCCAAGACCGCATAGAAGAGATGCAGTCCCGCCTGGAAGGTGACAGGAGCACCATAAAGAAGATAGAAGGTCAAGCATCTCAACTCCCGGGAATTGTTCAGCGTCTAAGAGAAACTGAGTCCGTACTGGACAACGTTAACCGGGCATTGAGGGAGCATCGTGATCGTCTCGCCGGTCTTCGAGAGCGAATCCAGAACATTCGCGCGTTGGAGGAGAAGGCCGGGGCACTTCGGACGCGATTGAACCGCGCTAACAGGGAAATGGGGAGCTATGGCGAGCTGGCCCGGGCCTTCGGTAAAGGCGGAGTCCAAGCCCTGATCATCGAGACCGTCCTCCCTGATATCGAGGAAGAGGCCAACCGGCTCCTGAGCCGCATGACAGACAACCGGATGCACGTGAAAATCGAGACCCAAAGGGAAAGGCGCACCGGAGGCTCCATCGAGACCCTGGACATCAACATCGCCGACGAGCTCGGGGCCCGGCCCTACGAAATGTTCAGCGGCGGCGAAGCCTTCAGGATAAATTTCGCCCTGCGGGTCGCAATATCTCGGCTGCTCACCCGACGGGCCGGCGCGCCGCTCAGGGTCTTGTTTATCGATGAAGGCTTCGGCACCCAGGATGGTTCTGGACGTGAAAAGCTGCTGGACGCCATTTACTCAATCCAGGAAGACTTCGATCGCATAATCGTGATAACCCACATCGACGAACTCAAAGAAGCCTTTCCCGCCCGTATCCAGGTTGTCAAAACGGAGCAGGGATCCTTCTTCTCAGTGAACTGACAAAACTGACACCGAATCCTAGCGGCGGGGCCCGGACAAAAGCGATACAATTCCACCGGATATGTCCAGGAGACAGCCCGTAATTCAGACCCACGATCTTACCAAGCACTTCGGAAACGTCGCGGCTTTGGATGGCGTCTACTTCGAAGTCGTCGAGGGTGAGACTTTTACCATCCTCGGCCCGAGTGGCTCAGGCATGACCACCCTGTTCCACCTTCTATTGGGCCTCAAGCGACCAACGCGCGGCAATGCTGAAATCCTGGGATTCGATTGCTCGTCGGAATCCGTCGAAGTGAGAAAGAGAGTCGGCTGCGTGTTGGGAAGCCAGCGATTCTACCCGGGCCTCACAGGTCGGGAGTACATGGACCTTAGCCTGGCAGCCTTCAGGTCCGAAGGTCCCCGACATTCGGAATTGGTGGAGAGGCTCAAGATCAACGAGTCCGAAAAAATCGGCAACCTGGCGGATGCCGAAGTGACCCGTCTGGCCTGGGTCCTGGCCTTGATGCACAGTCCCACGGTTCTATTGCTCGACAATCCGTTCCATCATCTGGACGAATCATCCCGTAGGGTCGTTTTCAACCTGTTGGAAGAAGAGCGACGAAATGGCACCACAGTCCTGCTCACCACCGATTCACCGCGAATAGCGGCTCGTCACAGTGACAGGGTCGGGACCCTGGTAAACGGTGAGTTGACCTTCGTCAGAAGCATGAGCAGGCTCAATAGAAAGCTCGGCAAGAGACTGAAGATAGTCTTTAGAGAAGACGTGGAGCTTCAAGATTTTATTGCCCACAACCTGACAGTAGTCAGCCGGAACGGCAGGGAGTGGGTCGTAACACTCGACGGCGAAGCGGGAAGCCTGCTCAAGAGGCTTGGAAAATACTCCGTGGAAGATGTGGAGATTGTGGAGGACGTTATAGACGACATACTGATGGACATGATACGCGGTCATGGCCCGGGGCCTTACGTATGAACGTTCCGCTCTTTCTTCTCCACCTCAAGATGAGCAGGCTCGCCCTTGCCTCTTGGGCCTTGGCGCTGCTTGTATTCGGGGCGCTATCAGTTTTCTGGGCTCCCGGCATCGCCGAGCAGGAGACGGCATTCCTGCCCTATCCCACTCTGGGGTCGGTCCCAATCTACCTGGTCCTTTACGCACTGATTTTCGGTTCAGGATGCCTGGCGCGCCGGCTCAGTGATGACCTGCTCTTGATACTAGGGACTCTTCCCATGCGTCGCCATCAGATAGCCCTCGGAAAGTCGATGTTCTTTGCCCTGGCCCTTCTGGGACTAGTGGTCGTCGGATGGTTTTCCACAGCCGTGGCGGGAGGCATTGTGGAATCGGACCTCAAAGTTGGCTATCTGACCATCTCGGCCTCGATAGGACTCCTTCTTGTCCTAGCCGTATACAGCTATACGTTAATGATATCTGCATGGTGCTCGACCCAGGGAAGTGCATTGGCGTTCAGCGCACTGGCTACCTTCATCGGCTACATTATGAACGTGATCGGGTCCAGCTACGAAGGTATGTCCTGGCTGGCCGACATGTCCATCTTTCACTACTACGACCCGGTCCAGCTGATGCAAGATGGGGTGGTGCGCTGGCCGGCCATAGCAATCCTCGCGGGGATCACCGTGGGGGGACATGCTGTAGCGCTGGCAATATTCTCGAGGAGAGATTTATCCGTCTGATCTCGAAGCAGCACCAGGCGAAGCCCGGCAGTCCTTTACCTTGCGGGCGTCCAGCAACCTCACAATCAGGCTCAGCACGACAGCTAGCAGGAACGCCCCGAATACCAGCAATATCTTGCGGTTTTTCATGGTCTTGCGCCCTGCATGCCCGAATAACTTCAACCCTTCGTGCCAATTCTAAGTACATGCCGATTGCATGTCCACGCACCCGGAATTATGGCATTCGGTTCTTGACCGTCATAGGGGGCGGGAATATGATTTCAAAGAACGGGGTGTAGCGCAGGGGAAGCGCGCATGGTTTGGGACCATGAGGTCGCCGGTTCAAATCCGGCCACCCCGACCAGCAGTACAACAGGCCGGAATGCCGACGCTTCAAGGGAGACGCCAGTACCTGGGCCCCCAGGGAGGAGAGAGATGGGCAAATTCGTCTTGTACTCATTGGCATTTATTGGGCTCATGACTGTATCGGCTGTGGGAATTGCAGCTGCGGCGGTAACCATGCTCTGGCTGCAGGACCGCCAGTGGCAGATAAACGCCGCCAGAAACCGGCAGACACAAGGGGAACGTGGCTAACCATCTGCCTCGTAGGCCATATTCGGAGGTATTCGCGATTGCCTGACAAAGATGGAACATCCAAAACAATCATAGTTGCGGACCGAATCATAGATGGCCTCGGCGGTGCGGCGGACAAGGAGTCGGCGCTGGTCCTGGAAGGCGATTCGATTAAGGGTGTTATGCGCAAGGGCGAGGCCCGTGCAGCCGCGAACGCGCAGGTCCTCGAATATCCGGGCGCTTCCGTTGTGCCGGGACTTATCGACTGTCACACCCATACCAACATGCCCGGCAACAGCCGACGCGGCGAAGACGTTAACGCCCATGATGATGACGAACTACGTTTATACCGCTCCTATAGAAACGTACGTATTGCCCTGGAGACAGGCGTCACGACCCTTTGTGACAATGGTGCGTGGAATGACCTGGGATTCCGGTTAAAGGCCGACTTAGCGGCGGGCATTGTTGCAGGGGCCGACGTGCTGGCCTGCGGCAACCCCATCACCATCCGAAAGGGCCACTGCTGGTTCATGGGATCGGAAGTGTCGGGGCCCGGGGAGGCACGGGCGAAGGCCGGAGAGCACCTGGCCGCGGGCGCCGACTTCCTGAAGGCCATGACCACGGGAGGAAGCACCCTCGGGAGCCAGCCCTATGCGGCGGCATTCCGCCTGGAAGAGCTGCAGGCTATCACGGGCGCTGCCCGGGAGGCGGGGGTTTATACCGTGGGACACGCACGGTGCTCCGCCGGCATAAACATGGCCGTTGAAGCCGGGTTTTCCATGATTGCCCACTGCGTTTTTGCAGCTCCCGACCAGAGCTATCGCTTCGACGAAGCCATAGCCGAGAAGCTAGTTGCCAACGGCGTTTGGAATAACCCCACCCTCGCCATTTGGGAGTCGAGGCTCAGGCTCCTGAGGGAGAAAGCCGAGGGCCAGGAGCTGACTGAAGAAGAAAATCAGGAAGTCGCCAAGGGCGAGCGGGCCATCCAAGAGCGGATAGACGAATGCGGACGCCTCAGGGACATGGGCGGCAAATTCGTGGCAGGGTCAGACTGCGGCTGGGGCGCATACCCCTTTGGCTATTTCGTGAGAGAGATTGAGGCCCTGGCCAAGGCAGGACTTACAAACATGGAGGCCCTGATGTCGGGCACCAGCGAAGCAGCCAGGGCGCTGAACATCATTGACAGGGTCGGGACCCTGGAAGCCGGGAAGCAGGCCGACGTCCTGGTCGTCAACGGCGACCCCCTCGATGACCCCAGCAGCCTGGCCAACGTTGCGGCCGTCTTCAAACGGGGGCAGCTAGTCGAGCGCAGACTTACCGTCTAGGCAACCATACCCGAAAGGGCGTCGACCAGTTTGTCGAGCTCTTCTTCCGTGTTGAAGAAGTCTGAGGCGACGCGGACGCACTCCACGCCCCCAACGGGCCTCGCTACGATCCTGTGCTCTTCCCACAGCCTGTCTACTACGTCCTGGTAGTCAGCTCCCCTTGCCCGGAAGGAAGTCAAACCGCAGACCCCGGGGCCTTCCAGCGGAGACAGAACCTCGAATCCATCGCGTTCCAACAGCTTCTGCTTGAGGTAGCTGGAGAGCATCACGGTCCGGGTCTCGATGTCCGCAGGGCCCGCATCGTCAATGAAGCCGATGGCGGCCCGGTAACCGGCAATCAGGGCCGTGCTGGTGGTACTGACGTTGAACTTTGCCATGCCGGACAGATCGAATTCGAGGGGCTTCTTCTCGGGGTCGACCGCGCTGTGGCCGACGTAGGAGGGACTAATCATCTCGATGTGTTCCCTCTTGATGTACAGGGCGCCCGTGCCCTCGGGGCCGAGCATCCACTTGTGGCCGGGGGTTGCGTAGAAGTCCACGTCCCAACCGGAAAGGTCCAAGGCTATATGTCCCGGGGTCTGGGCCCCGTCTACCAGCATGTAAATGCCCTTGTCTCGAGTCAGGGAACGGATGCCTTCCAGGGGCATGCGGAGGCCGCAGGAGAACTGGATGTGGCTGAAGGCGATCATCCGGGTCCGGGAGTTTATCTGCGCCTCAACCTTGTTCAGGATGGTTTCCCAATCGTCGTTGGTTGCGAGTTCCACCACCCGCACCTTGGCACCGTACCTCTTCTTTGCGTAAAGGCAGGGGATCATTACAGAGAGGTGTTCGATATCAAAGGTGATTATCTCGTCGCCTTCCTGCCACGGGAAACCAGCCATCACGATGTTCAGACCCTCGGTGGTGTTCTGCGTTAAACATAAATCGTCTGTGGCGACGTTCAGCAGGTCTGCTGCAGCCTGGCGGGTGTCGTCCTCGATGACCTGCACCGACTCCCGGACGGGCTTGCTGGTCGGGCCTTCTGCCGCTTCGTACTCTACCCTTGCCTTGATTGCATCTATCACCGGCTGGGGAGACGGTCCGGACCAGCCAGTGTTCAGATATGTCAAGTTACTACAAACCGGTATCTGGGCCCTTATCTTGGATATGTCCATGAATGCCTCGCTTATGTAAAATGTTATATGCCGTATAGCCTGGCGCAGTTGTCCCAGAGGATCTTCTTTTGAGAAGCCTCGGGCACAACATCCATCTCAAGAAAGGTGTCCAGGGCGTTCGGGTACTTGGAGTCGTGATGGGGGTAGTCCGTGGAAAGTACCAGGTTGTCGTCCCCGACCGTATCCAGGACGTTCTTGACCATAAACTCATCTACGTCAACGGAGATGAAGCTCTGCCGGCGGAAGTAGTCGGAGGGCGGACCTTGGAGCTTCGTCCTTTCCCAGGGGCCGAAGGTCTCCCATTCTTCGTCAAGCCTCCAGAGCCACCAGGGAAGCCAGCTGCAGTTGCCCTCCAGGAACCCGGCCCTGAGGGTCGGGAACCGCTCCAGCACACCTCCTCCGATCATGCTCCCGACATCCAGCATCAGCTCCATGGGGTGAGTGGCGGCGTGAGCAATGACGAAGGCATCCAGGAACCGGGTCCCGATGTGCTGCTGATACGCTCCCTGGATCCCGTGAAAGCAGACCGGCACACCCAGGGATTCGGCTTCCTGCCAAAATGGGTCGTAGTAGGGGTCGTACCAGGGTTTATCGTTGACCGGGTTGGACGGGAGGACCAGGGCGACCATTCCAAGGTCGTTAACTGCACGTCGGGCCTCCTGGGCGGCCTTCTGGGCGTCGTGCATGGGCATCTGGGCCGCACCCTTCAGCCGAGACGGGTCCGCTGAACAGAAATCATGGAGCCAGTCGTTGAAGGCGGCGCAGATGGCTAGTGAGAGGTCGGGGTCCATTCCGTCCAGGGCGATTACGTGGGCACCGAATGTGCGGAAGAGGACCGCCACGTCTATCCCCTCGACCTCCAGGGCCTCCAACTGCGTTACGTTGTCAAACTTAGCCGCCCGAGCCTTTGCAAACCTGTCGGTTATGGCCTCGTGCCTCCCCGACAGCACCTCGGTCCGGGGCTTTCTGTCCGAATAGGCAGGGAAGATCCTGTCCTCCACGATCCACTTGTTCGTAAACCCGTGGCTCGTGGCGACTCCCCGGAATTCAGGGGCGCGGTCCCGAAAGTCTGCGCTGGTATAGGTCTGCCACAGGTCGGGCGGCTCCATGACGTGCATGTCGCTGTCCAGGACCTTGAACCCGTTTCTGACCATTCGGATTGTTCTCCGTTTCGTGAAATTTGCGGGCCTCGGAAATCAGGCCCAGTCATTTATAACTCTGTGGGCAGCATTGTGCCCAGGGGCGCCGGTAACCTCACCACCCGGGTGGGTGCCGGCGCCACAGAGATATAGTCCCTCTATTGGTGTCCGGTAGTCGGACCAGCCACGTATGGGCCGATCAGAGAGCATCTGGGTCGACACCAGGTCCAGGTGATGAATGTTCCCATTTGTCAGCCCGACCCTGCTCTCCATATCCACGGGGTTGATCAAAACCCAATCGATTAGGGCGTCCCGGAAATTGGGGGCAAATTCGGTAATCTTGTCGATGAGACTTTCCACAACTTGCTCCCGAGCATCGTCCCACGACCCGGAGGCTAGCTCCCGGGGAGCGTGCAGCACAAAGGCCGAGAGCAGGTGATTACCCTCCGCTGCCAGGGAATCGTCGTAGACAGATGGCACCTGGAGCTCGATGACCGGGCAATCGGTGAAGCGGCCCTCTGCGGTGTCGGCGCAGCTCTTCTGAAAGTATGCCGGAGAATCACAGATGTCCAACATTCCCAGGTATTGGTTGGAACGCAGCGCAGGGAAAAACCGAGAGAAGTCGGGGGCTTCACTGAGGGCACAGTGGAATTTCAGGTGTGTCAGGTTGGTCTTCACCTCCGCAAGACCGGCAGCGAAGTTTGAGTCCAGGTTTTCAAGTCCGACCAAGTGGTTGAACGTATGCAGCGGGTCGGCGTTGGACACCACAATGTCGCTCTCAATCTGCTGCCCATCCTCCAACTCCACCCCAACCGCCTTGCCTGCCCTGATAATCACCCTTTTAACCTTGGAATCGGTCCTTATGGACGCCCCTCTTGATCGCGCCGAGTTTGCCATGGCCCGGGTCAGGCCACCCATTCCCCCTCTGGGGAGTCCGGTGTCGGCGGGGTCCACGTACCGGTTGCAGGCGTAGTAGGCCGACGGCAGAGCATTGCCAACTACGTACAGTCCTCTGGGGTCCGGGGAGTAGACCATGCAGGACTTGACCTTCTCGGACACGAAATACCGGTCCAGCAGTTCGCCCATGCTGACCGTACGAAGTGTGTTTAGTATCTCCTCGTACTCGGTGCCCCGGACTCTCTCGTCAACCTCTTGCCACGTCGGTGCAGGCTCGAGCATGTATGGCCCCATGATCTCGGCGGCTTTGTCCCAGAATGCGTTCCAGGCATTGTAGGCTTCGGCGTCGGACGGGCTGAGCTTGGCAATCTCTTCTTTATTCCGCTCATCCTCGTCCCAGAAGAGCATCCCGGTACCATCGGGGAATGGATGGGCCGAACGGGGGTCGAGCCCGAATATCTCCAGCCCGTGCTTGTAAAGCTCCAGGTCCTTAACTACTTTGGGCTGAAGCAGCCATGAGACGTAGGAGCAGGAGGAGAACTTGAACCCAGGAATAAGCTCTTCTGTTATGCATGCCCCGCCGACCTGGTCCCGACGTTCCAATACAAGAGTCTTCATCCCGGCCTTGGCCATGTAACCGGAGGCTACCAGCCCATTGTGTCCGCCGCCTATGATGATTGCGTCAAAATCGTTAGCCATGTTTCACCACTTTGATTAAGGAAATCAATTTGACAGTCTAGGTATCTGTCAATCGACGGGCCGTGGCCCGAAAGTCGTCGGGGTTGGGGCCCCGGTCTATGATCACATCCACCACGGCCGGCTTGCCCGATGCGAAGGCTTCCCTCAGGGCGCCGGGCACTTCCCTGGAATCCGACACCTGCACCCCGAAGCCTCCCATGGAGCGTACGATGGCGCCGTGGTCCGTCTCGGCAAACTCCGCAGAGATCACTTTGTCACCCTGGTGGTGCCTCACCATCCCTAGCGCCGAGTCATTCAGCACCACATAGACCACTGGCAGGTCATATTGTATGGCAGTTGATATGGCGTGGACGGACATCATAAAGCCCCCGTCCCCAGTCACCCCGACAACCGGTCTCTCCGGATACGCCAGCTTGAGCGCTAGCGCTGCGGGAAGGCTCCACCCCATTCCAGCCATGCCGCCGGGAGCAAATATGGTCTTGGCCGCCTGGGACTGGTAGTAGTGACACATCCAGACCCGGTTGTTGCCTGCATCAAGGCTGATGAGCGTGGAAGGGTCCAGGGTTTCTTGCAAGAGCCGTACCAGACGCTGGGGCTTTACGGGAGAGGAGTCCATGAAAAGCTCGGGGTCTTTATAGAAAAGGGCGTTCTTTTTCAGGGAGGTCAGGGCCCCGACCCTCTCAGAGCTGTCCCGCTCATCGACGCCCAAAGCGTCGATTATCTGCAAGAGCACTTCCTTGCCATCGCCTATCAGACCAAGGTCTATTGGGAAGGACCAACCGGCGTTCCGCTCCTCGATGTCGATCTGAATAATCGTCTGCCTCTTGGGATCGAATAGCGATGGCGTCTCCCCGACGGTCTCCTGGCTCGTCAGCTTGGCCCCGACCACCAGCACGACGTCCGCCCGTCCAACCGCGGTGTTGGCAGCCTGTTGACCGTACTGGCCCACCATCCCAAGGGCCTGGGCGTGGGTCTCAGGAATGGAGCTCTTGCCCTTGTAGGAGGTTGCTACCCCAGCACCCAGCATCTCGGCGAGGCGTGTCAACTCTGGGTGAGCGTTGGCCATGTGAACGCCATTCCCGGCAACTATGACGGGGAACTTGGCATCGGCGAGAAGGGAAGTGGCCCTCTCCACATCCTCGGGCCGGGCGACGGACGGCCTGGTGTTCAAATATCCCTCGGTGGGATGAATAAACGGAGGCGCTTCGACATCAACTTCCCCGACAATCGAGCGGCTGCGCATCAGTACCACCCCGGGGCCCGGGCGTCCGCCGGTTGCGTGCTTTATGGCCAGCTGCAGCCCGACCACGGCTTCCTTGGGCGACGTGGCCAGCGTTGTGTACTTGGACATGGAGCGGAATATGGTCAGCAGGTCGATGCTTCCGTACTCTCCAGACCCCGACTGATTAGCCGGGTGCTGGGCCATGTCGCCGTCCGAGGTGTCGGTAAGGACTACCATCGGGGAGCTACTGAGCTGCGCTTCCATTATGCCGAAGGAAGCATTAGACCCTATGAAAAGGCCCTGGCCCATGACAGCAGCGGGTCTACCCGTCGCGCGGCCATAGGCGTCGGCCATGATTGCGGCACCCTGTTCGTGGCGGACCAGGATGGGTTTGACGGCTGGCCGATCATACAGGGAGTTGTAGATGGCCCCTGTGCCCCCGCCAGGAATGCCGAAGACATACTCAACGCCGGCCTCTTGCAGCACGTCGGCGATCATTTCGTGGGCTTTGGTCATCTGCTTGGCATCGGCTTCCGACGAAGTAGCCAGACAAGATTCAGCGCCGCGAGAAGTCCCGCAGCGATCCATAAAGCCGTCCCTAACTGCGGGCTGTATTGCAGCCCAATTCCCAGCCCGAGGAAAAACACTACGATGGCGATCAGGAACAACAACGCATGGATGACGAGCCTGAGAGTTCTTACCAACATCCGGACGATTCTACCACCTCCGCTCTGCCCATGTTGCCTCCAGTACGGGACCAATACACACATCCCTTACACGCGCTACCAGCTCCCGATAGCGCCCCGGCCAAGTCCGCGATTCGACTCGCTATCGGGTTTGTCGGTACCGCAACCCGTATAATGCCCTGGGAACAGCTAGTCCCAGGAGATGAGTCATAGAGCGCAGCCTTTTCGAGGCCCTGGTGGACAAGGCACTTGCGGACCTTCCAGCAGAGTTTGCTGAAATTCTCAGCGATGGCAATGTTGTTCGCGTCATCAAAGACTACCCGTCCGAGGAGCAGCTCCGCTCGGTCGGTCTGGACCATCCATTGGAACTGCTGGGCCTCTACGACGGTATTCCTCTTACCGAGCGCAGCGTTTTCCACACCGGGGTACAGCCCGACCGCATCTTTATCTTCCAGCGCCCTATAGAGGCCATCTGTGAAAGCGAAGGGCAGGTCGCAGAGGAAGTGAGGCACACCGTGGTCCACGAGGTAGGCCATTTCTTCGGCATAAGCGATGAGCGCCTCGATGAGTTGATGGGAGAGAGCCAGCAATGACTACCGCCAACACCTCTCAAATTTCGAGCGGCAAGGAAAGCATCGGGGCGCGGGCAGAGATTCTCCAATTTGTATTCGTAATGCTTCTCTTCGCCCTGGGCATCGAGATGCTGCGGCTCTTCATGTCGAGCATGGTCTTCTACCTGAGAGAAGCACGGGAGTTTTCAACGGTCCAGGTGGGCGGGATTGCGCTGCTGTGCTTCCTTGCCGCCCTTTTGGCGCCTGTACTGGCTCGCGGCATCGGGCCCGGGGGCCTATTGCAGTTATGTGCGCTGGGTATCTTTGTCACCCGGATCATCATCCAATTTATCGAGGTCGCCGCCACCGATTTTGCCCTGTCCATTGTCGGCACAGTCCTATTCCTGTGGGCGATCCCTGCAAGCGCCTCTATAGCTTCCAGCGGGAGGCGGATAACAGGAGCCACCTGGCTGTTGGGTCTTCTCACGGGCATCGCCCTGGACACGGCAATAAAGGGCGCCTTCGGGACAGTCGACCTGTCATTTCACCCCAATGCAGGCGCGGATATCGTAGCGGTGCTGCTTGCTTTGGGCCTTACGACGACGGCGAAACTCGTTGCTATGCAGAGTCGAGGTCAGGAGGCGCTACCACCCAGGCCCCGGGCCTCGCTTCCGCTCCTGGCACTTGGCCCTTTTCTTTTCCTGGAGATGCTCCTATTCCAGAACATCGGGCAGCAGACCGCCTTGATCGGCTGGGACCAGCCAGGAATCCTGTCATTGATAGTGGCAGCGAACCTGGTCGGTATTGCCCTTGTTCCACTGGCAATGCGGTTACCCAGACACGTGGTTGTGCTTCTCGCACCGGCAGTGACCGTGCTGCTCATAGTGATGCTGTTGGAAGAACAGTCCGGTGCTCTCGCCGCGACGATAATGGCCGTGGGACACTTGTTGCTGGTTTTGCTCCTCGCCATCCTCGCTTCCCGGGACAACCCCGACCAGGAAAAGCGGTCCTACTCCATAGCCACATTAATCTCCTTCCCGGGGATGCTGTTGTTCCTGGTTTTAGGCTTCCTGTATTACGCCGCCTACGATATAGACGTGGGCGTGACCCAACGTACAATCGTGATTGCAGCAACGATTCTGGTGGCGTTGCCTGTAGGTATGGTGATCTGGACAAAGACCGGGCCGCTCCCTCGGGTCCCTTTCATTTGGGCCGGTCGCCTCGTAGCACTCATGATGCTGGCGCCGATTATACTCACCATATTCTGGACGGAGCCTAAAGTCGAGCCGGGAGACGGGCTTCCCGTTCGGGTGATGGCATATAACATCCACCAGGGTTTCGGCACAGCCGGTGATTTTACTTTGGAGGAGATCGCCCAAGTGATTGAGGCGGAGTCACCCGACGTCGTGGCTTTGCAGGAGGTGTCCCGGGCCTGGCTGGTCGACGGGGCGGTGGACATCCTGTCCTGGCTCTCTCAGCGACTGGACATGGAATACGCATGGGGCCCCGCCGCCGACTCCGCTTGGGGGAACGCCGTGTTTACTCGTTACCCCATATTGCACTACGAAAACTATGAAATGCCCAACAACGATGACTTTCCACTGGATAGGGCACTTCTATGGGTGGAGATCGACGTTGGGGACGAGGCCCCGCTGCGCGTCATCGCAACGCACTTCCACCACGTTCGTGATGAGGCTGAGTACCGAATCCCCCAGACGGAGGCCATGCTTGCAAGGTGGGGCGGGGTTCCTCAAACAGTGCTTTTGGCAGACCTGAACGGAATACCCGAGGACAAGGAAATCAAGATGCTCGAAGAGGCCGGCCTCCTCGACTCATTCGTGGACGCAGGGGAGACGGGTCACGGATTTACTTCTCCGTCCGACGGTCCCAGCAGGCGCATCGACTATGTATGGACGAGCCCTGACCTGAAGTCTAGGAACTACTCCTCGGCAGAAAGCCCGGCCTCGGACCACCTACCGGTTGCAGTTACTGTCGAGAAGCGATAGTCGCGCGCCGATAAGGTTGGTAGAAGGGGGGCTGGACTGTCCCCACACGCCTCATATCATAGACGCAGAGGTCCGGCGGGAAACGGTTGGGATTGGAGGTCATCCCCGGGCCGTCCCAATGCAGACGACCCGGGGTCAGAGCGAAACTAGCTGGACTTGCCGATGCGGAACATCTTCGTCCCACAGACCGGGCAGACACCACGGGTTGCCGGGCGGCCATTCTTCATGGTGATCTGCTCTGCGTCCTTCATCTCCTGGGACGCTCGACACTTAACGCAGTAGCCTTGCATATTAAAACCCCTACCTTTTGATAGTCTTTCGGGGCCGTCAGCAAATTGATTAACTCATTGCTTCTCGGCCCCGTCCACTGCGGCCATAGCATCGCACATGCCGGGCGCTTCGGTCAATAGTCTGCCGGGACTATTGTAAGCCTACCCATTTTTTCATGCAGTCGCAAGTGGCCAAAGGAACTGTCTGGTCTCGGCTTCCCTGGACACTACATTCCAGTCATAGAACATGGGGATTAGGCTGACGTCAGCCCAGGTCTCCGCCTGATCGGAGTAGTGAAGGCTCCCGGGATGCCCCGACGCCCCCAGAGGTACTACCCAACGGGAGTTGTCCCAGTTCGAGGCGTCGAAGACATATCGTGCCATTGAGGCAGAAGTGATGATATATGGCTCTGCAGTCGAATAGGAGCCTGCCAGCGGCGTTAACCCATCTCCGTGGGCCGCTACGGAAGGCGGATTCAGATTTTCAGATAACTCGGGAAAGACATCAGAAAGAGCGTGCTGTGGGTTCGTCCTGTGCACCCGACCCCATGCCCAATCACTGATGTCCTCGCCAAGGATTGATCGCAGCCTTGTCACCGCCACTTCCAACGCATGGGCAAGGAGGGCTTTTCTCTCGGGGGTGGGCAAGGAATCTAGCCAGTAGTGCAACCCCGACTTTATTCGGCCAACCCACGATGGCGCACCTCTGCCACTCTCCCCTGCCACATCGTGCGCCATCTCGCCGAGCAGTGCAGTTATACGGGCGTCCGTAAGTGCGTCATGGAAAGTAGTGAAGATAGTCGGTTCGGGACGATCCCTGTCCATGTTGTGGTCCCAGGCCAGCAAAAGACGCTTTCCTTCAACGGCGGCTTCACTATGTGCTTCTATCTCTTTCAGTAGAGGGCATATTGCCGCCGCAGGGATGGAAGTGCGCAGAGCATGGACCCCGGCCATATCCTCTACCGTAGCCCGCGTCGTCCCTTGGAGCGCTTCGTAAATGCAACGGGCACGGTGTTCGCCATCGTAGTCGAGGCCTATGTAGTGAGGATAGTCCTCGTTCACAATCCGGTTGTTGGCCGTGACTATGAACCCGGTATCCGGGTTCCGGGAGCGGGGCATCTCTTCAAAAGGAACGTATCCTGTCCATTCGTAATCGCCGTTCCAACCGGGCACCGGCAGCCACGCATTTGCCTTTGGCCTGATTGGGAGTCGACCCCGAGTAAGGTACTTTATGTCGCCTTGCACATCCACACAGAGGAAGTTGTTGGCAGGATCGACCCACTCCTTCATCGACTCATCCAATTCGTCGACGGAGGCGGCTGCGAGCATTTGCTTGATGGAGTCAAACGCCTTGATGGGCTCGGCCGTGGCAGTGTATCTGAATGCCAGGGCTACTCCGTCGCCCGGGTCTCCGGCTATTACCGGCCCATGTCTGGTCGCAAAGGTCTGGAACTCCTCGTTGGCGCCACCGGCAACGCTGATCGACTCCGTTGTAACATCAGCGTGTTCCCATTTGCCCATGAACTCGTATGACACCGGGCCGTCTTTCCTGAAGCGTTCGATGTAGAGGTCCTGGTAATCGGCCATGGCGTGAGTCACGCACCACGCCACACGGGCATTGTGGCCGAAGTGCGGAAACCCCGGCACTCCCGGAAATGAAAGACCAACGACATCGAACTCATCGCAGGCGATGTGATTTTGATAGTAGACACTGGGCGCCTCCAGGCCTCGATGCGGATCCCCTGCCAGAAGCGGTACACCCGAGGCCGTACGGCTACCATGCACCGCCCAGTTGTTGCTCCCTCCTTCCTCCCAGGCGGGAAGCCCAGGCCATTCCGCCCCCTCGACAAAGTCCGGCAGCGACTTGTCCGTGGCGCCGGAGTATTCGGCGCCGGGTGGAACTACAAGCAACTCACCGGGCAGGGAAACGGGTATGGCTGCCTGCGCCTTCTCAGGCCCGAGACGGTTCACCATTCGAGCGTTCCACAGTTTGCGTTCGAATACACCCATGAAGATGTGACGTACCTTGAATACGAGCATCGAGTGCCACGGCTCCCACGACTCTGGCCTCGAACTCAGGATGCGGTATTCGATGGGCAGTGTGGCGGCAGTGTTAATGAATGCGTTGACTCCCTCGGCGTAGCTCTCAAGCATCGCCCGGGCCCCAGGGCTCACCACCTCAAAGTCGGACTTCGCGCTGGCAGCCAGCCTGAAGCGGCGCATCATCTTGTCCTGCTCCACGCCCGAGACCCCCGCAATCTCCGCGCATCTCCCCAGCCCCCGGCGCCGGTCCCAGTCCATGTGCCAGAGCCGGTCCTGCGCCGTGACGAAGCCCTGGGCAAAAAAAGCGTCGCTTACGGAGGAAGCGCGGGTGTGGGGTATGCCCCACTTGTCCCGGAAGACAGTAACTAGGCCCTCGAGACCGCTTAGTTCCAGCTTGCCCGAGAGGTCAGGGACGGCGGTCTTGAATTGTTCAGGACCGACCGTTCCATTTTCAGCTCTACTCATCCGCTTCATGCATGGCAGGACCCGTGTTGGCCGTTGCTACCATGCCCGTTCAGGTGATGCGAAGGAGGAACATCCAGGGCCGGGTTCCTATCGAAGAAGCTTACGGGTTTCAGGCTGAATCCCGTGTACATGACAGGCATCACGGGCCAGTCCTCGGGTCTGGGAACATGGTGATGTCCGAAGGTGTACCAGACCACCAAATCGGTGTCCTCGACACTGCGATTGGCTTTGGTGTAGGTAGGGAGCCCTCCTCCGCCTGGGTGTTGGTTCGGGTAATCGCCCGAGGCATTCATCTCGTCGGGATCGTAGGGGGTGACCCAGAGGTGCTTGGTCATGAATCCCGCCCTCTTGATGACGGAGGCATCTTTGTGAGCGAAGGGCAGCACGTTTTCGCCCGGCATCAGCTTGTAGGAAGTCTTCTGACCAAGATAGTTGGTCTCCGACTCGTTGGCTATCAGCCAGTACCGGGCGGAGTATGGGTCGATGTTGCGCTGGGCTTCCTGCTCGGACTTAAGCAATGTCCTCTCCGCGTAGAAGGCATTGTGGTAGGGGTTTTTCTCGTCTGGGGGATTGGCGTAGCTGTTAACCTCGTAGACCGAGTTCTTTTGTCCGTCCACAGCCATGTCCATCCTCACGTTGAAGAAGTGTTGATGGATATGGGCCGCCAGCTGGGGAGCTATCAGGGTCCCGTGCTCAGGCACGTGGCCCGGGGGCACAGCAGCGTTGTTGACCACGCCGGTCAGCTTGACTTCATACTGGATAGTCCCGTCCTGGTAGAAATACCAGAAGAAGCCGTATTCGTAGTTGCCAACGGTGGAAATAAATGAGACCACCAGCCGCCGGGACCGGCGCACTTCCGTCTCCCCCGTTCGCCAGTCTACGTGCTTCCACAGGATGCCGTAGTCCTCTTCGTGCATGCAGATGGCATTCGGAATCTCCATGACGCCGCCCTGGGTGTCATTGGTCACGGCGTCGAAATAGTAGATCTCGCCTAGGCAGTCGCACCCGAGGGTCAGCGAGTTGGCCAGGTTTCCAATGCCATACTCACCGGCGTCGAAGGCGTTCTTCCGGAAGTGCGGGCCGTTGGGCTCGCCGTAGGGAACGACCATTTCAGATAAGCACGCCCGGTAGATGATCGGCCGCCTACGTCCCTGGTCTCGATATGCAACGTCGTAGATTACCAAACCTTCCCTCGGCGTAAACCCGAGACGCATTTCCCATTTCTGCCAGGAGACGTGCCAGCCGTCCACGGTGAAGCTCGGGCCTTCGGGCTGGGTGATTTCGATGGGTTTCAGGTCCTTTCGAAAATCGTGGATGAAGTTCTGGGAATAGTTGCCATCGTTAGGCGGAAGGGGTACGACACCGTGGTCGATAACTCGCAGTACCTTCATCTCGTTGAGGTTCACTACGGGCACTACGCCTTCGATAGGGCGAGCGTAGCCGTTGTCCTTCGGACTGGACCTGAGCCAGCAAAGGGAGTAGGACAGCCGCATCCCATCCTCGCCCTCTATCCCGTAATTTCCCGCTGACCACGGGTCAACCATGACGAGATCGATGTCGGTGATACCCCGCATGGCGAGAGCTTCCCTGAAGGCTGGGTCGGCCTTTACAGCTTGCTCGCACTCATAGAACTCGTCCAGCATTATCTTGGGCTGGACCCCGGGGATGTGGGTAAAGGACTTCACTTCGTCATCAGACAGGGAGACGACGGCCTCATAAGTGCGACGGCTGTCGTTATCCAGGAGACAGATGAAAGCTTCCCTGGGCAAGGTCTGTGTTCCATCGTAGGCCAGGACGTCATTCTTGGGAGGCTCATTCAGTACTACGGTCTCATATCGAACCCGTCCCCCAATATTCTCGTCGCGGTTCAATATCGCAACTGCGCGGAGAATCTCATCTGCGGACAGGGGGTCGAGGGGATGGGTAGAGGAGGACTTGATCTCGGTGACTTCAGGGGCCTTTTTCAAGGTGGTCATGGCTGCCTCCCGGCAAGGCTAAACGAGGGCGATAGCCCAGTATATATGTCTGCGTATTGCGTATTCAAGAAAGCGCGGGGCGGCGCAAGCGCCGCCCCGCAGGGACTTGCGGAGACCTGTAAGCCGAGTTCTGTATCCGCCAGAGGCGGACGGCGGCCATCTATCTGGGCCAGACGTTGCCGTCGGGCTCAAGCAGCCAACCCGAGGACGGGCCGGGTCCCTTAGTCCTCCTATTTGGCCTTGCTCCGGATGGGGTTTGCCTAGCTAGCCGGTCTCCCGGTCTACTGGTGAGCTCTTACCTCGCCATTTCACCCTTACCCGCCTGAGGCGGGCGGTATGTTTCTGTGGCACTTTCCGTAGGGTTTCCCCTCCTGGGAGTTACCCAGCATCCTTCCCGGTGGAGCTCGGACTTTCCTCCCGCCCAAGGGCAGGCGACCGCCCAGTCTCCAATGTCCCAATCAAGACTATTCTAGGCAAGCGGTCAGGTCAAACACTGCGATTGTCTGGGGTCGCCAGTTGGCATTTGGATTAGCGAAGGGCAGGCGGATCGGAGAGAGGAATCGGAAGCTGGGAATGCTCATCCCAATTGACTGTAACCCTATTCATTCCGGCCTATTGCCCCACATCCAGTCCTCATCTACTCAACCCACAGGATCCTCGTGCAGCTTGGGCACTGGGACAGTTCCCTTCCAGCCCTGGCCTTCTGCACCACGTTCATCGGCAGGGATAGCCGGCAGTTGTTGCACATCCCTCTTCCTATGGTAGCTACGGCGAGTCCACCCAGTGACTTCCGCAGTGACTCATACAGACCTTTGGGAGCACCGTCCACCTCGGCAGCTTTGCCGTCGCGCTTCTCCCATAGCTCCAGCAATTCGAACTCCAACCTGTCCTTCTCTTCCGTCAAGTCCTTTACGTCTGTCTTCCTTTTCTTCTCGGTGTCAGATCGTTGAACTTCCCTTTCAGCAAAGAACTTCGATGCAGTGTCATGTTCATCCAGTACCCCGAGATAGTTGTCTTCAGCATCGGAGAGGCGCCCCTTAAGGTTCTCGACCTCTCTTTGCATACCTTCCAATTCGCGCGAGTTCGTGACGCTGCCATCGTAGGTCCTCTTTTCCAGGGGCCCGAGCCTTGCCTGTATATCAGCTATCAGGGCTTCAGATTCCCGTTGGCGGCGCTCAACTTCAGCCAGCTTCTCCCTAGCGCGCTGCAGATTGGCCTCGGCTACGCGGACCTCCGATTCGTCCGCCAATTTCCGGTTGACCGAGGCCAAACTGGCTTCTGTATCGACAATGGAAGCATCCAGCAGGTGCAACTCGTAAATCTGTCGGCCGACAGCCATACCAGCTTCTCCAATGGGTGGGCTTTGGCTAGGGGAGTTGGGGGATTAAGATTCTATGGACACCCTTTCCGATGTGTCAACGTCCACCCAACCGAAAATTGGAGCACTGCCATGACCGTGCTAAAATTTTTGTAGGTCACATTTAGGAAGACCTTGGTTCCTTGCACATCCTAAAGGTCCGGTTCAAATGTTAACTGTGAAACGCATTGTCCTAGCCCTATTGATATCTTCCCTATTCCTATTAGCCGCCGCATGCGGCGGAAACGGAGTAGACCCGACTCCTCAAGACCCTGCGACCGTACAGTCTCCGTCTTCCGATTCCCCTTCCGAATCTACCGCCACGGCCACCGTCGCTCCCCCAGAAGAACCCCGCACTATCGCCCTACCCGACGAGACCCGGGCCCTTTTCGAGGCCTGGCGCATTGTCCAGCGGGAGTATGTAGACATCGACAACATTGACCCACGTGTCCTGAGCGACGGCGCCATTTTCGGCATCCTTGATGCGATGGAGGAATCGACTCTTTCGATTGCCCAGGCCCGGGCACTGGAGTACGACCTGGAGCTGGAGGAGAACTATTTCTCCGTTCCAGGCGGCGATGAGCTTGAAGAGGCCTATGAAGTGTTCGCCTATGCCTACACCCGACCGGAGGATGAGAGGCTGGATGTTTACGACCTGAACATCGCTGCCATCAAAGGAATGGTCGGGGCCCTGGCCGACCCATACACCGCCTACCTGTCCCGTGACGACCTGCGGCTTGACCAGTCGGACCTCGAGGGCTCCTTCCATGGAATCGGCGCCTATGTGGGAACCAACAGCGAGGGGTATCCGATAATCATCTCCCCCATGGAGAACTCCCCCGCTGAGGCCGCCGGCATCCTGGCCGGCGACATCATCCTGGAAATCGATGGGGTAGAGGCCAATACTATCAGCCTTCAGGAGTCGATACTGCGCATCCGCGGCCCAGAGGGCACACCGGTCGAGCTCCTGATCAAGCACCTGCTGAAACACGATCCCGAGCGCGTGGTCATCGTACGAGGAAACATCCCCATCGACAGCGTCTATTCGGAGACCCTTGACGATGACATCTACCGCATCCGGATCAACCTCTTCACCCGACGCACCCCATCCGAGGTTGAGTCAGTATTGGAAGAGGCTATAGAGCAAGGAGCTCGGGGAGTAATACTGGATGTGCGCCAGAACCCGGGAGGCCTTCTGAGGGAAACGGTCCAGGTTGCCGACATCTTCCTGGATGGCGGCCTGGTCCTGATTGAAATGGAGAGGGACGGCACGCGTACCGACTGGAATGCAACGTCGGGCGGTGTTGCTTTGGACATCCCGCTGGCCGTGTTGGTCGATGCCCACAGCGCCAGCGGCGCCGAGGTGCTAGCAGGTGCGCTCCAGGACCGAGGTCGAGCCCAGCTCATTGGGTTGCCCACTTTCGGAAAGGGCAGCGTTACGAGGCTAAACCCCCTGTCAGACGGGTCGGGTCTGTACGTCACCTTCGCCCGCTGGTTCACCCCCGACGGTGATGTCATCGAGGGCTTCGGAATCGAACCCGACATCCTCGTTTCCTTCACAGAGGCCGACCTCGCCGCCCAGAAGGACGTCCAGCTTGAAGCGGCCGTAGAGCACCTGCTTGCCATTTCGGGCTAGTGTATCGGGGCTGCAATGAAGACCGTAACCGTCAACCGCAAGGCCCGCCACGAATACGACATCCTCGAGTCCATCGAAGGCGGTCTCGTTCTTACGGGTACGGAGATAAAGTCCATTCGGGACGGCAGGGTGAACATACGGGACGCCTTCGCCCGACCCGAAGGCGGTGAGCTGTGGCTCTTCAACGCTCACATAGCCCCGTACGCGAACGGCAACAGGGCTAATCACGAGCCCATGCGCCCTCGCAAAGTCCTCATGCACCGGGGCCAGATTGACGACCTGACTTCCAAGGTACAGGAGAAGGGCTTGACTCTGGTGCCGCTGCGGATGTATATCAAGAGCCACAGAGCCAAAGTGGAGCTGGGTCTGGCCCGAGGCCGCAGGCTCTACGACAAGCGAGCGGCAATCGCCCGCCGGGAGGCAGACCGCCAGATGCAGCGGGCCGTCCTCAAGGAAGCCGTCCGGCGCAGCTAGTCTAAGCCCCGACACAGGCTGAAGGGCGCGTTGTGCTAAAATTGGTAGTTACCGCATGGGGACGCGTGGGTTCGACAGGAGCCACGGCTACCCAGGGTTGCAGGCCGAGGCGCCGTGGGACTCGTAAAACCAACGGCAAAAGTATAACTGGCAACCGTCAGTACGCACTGGCTGCCTAACACTAGGTAACCCGTCCTGTTCGGCCTCTCCTCGAAGGCCGTCTCAGGGCGACGCAAATCGAGGTGCTCCGGTCCCGTTGCTGATAGGGACAGGCTAAGACTCATCAGCTAGTCTACCGACGCCGTCGTCGGTTGCGGCCCGGTAGGTGAGACGCAAACACCGTCTAAGCCTGTAGACGCCCTGGGGGCCACCTTCTGGACGGGGAGTTCGACCCTCCCCCGTCTCCACCAAAATTGACAACACGCCACGCTTCTAAATGGCCCGCTTGAATGTACTCCTCTCTCTTCTTCGGAGTCGCTGCTCCTTTGAGGGCGGCTAACATGGAGATGAAGACGTTCCCATTACTGCTCAAGCTACAGACTACCTAGAACACGAGGAAGTTTCTGACTGAACGCTATGCCACGCAGGATCGCCATCATCGGAGGAGGGGTGTCAGGGCTCGGTGCGGCATGGGCCTTGAATCATCACCCCGACCGCTTTGACTTCCGCCTGTTCGAAGCCCGGGACCAGGTCGGCGGCAACGCCATTACCGTCGACATGCCTCAGAACGACGGCAGTTCAATCCCCTTCGATATCTCCGTGACCGCGTTCATTCCCTCGGTCTACGACCATATAGTCCTGCTCATGAAGAAATTCGGCATCGCCCTTGTCGATACCAAATTCAGCTACAGCGTGAAGTACGGCGAAGGCATCTACGCTCATGACTTTGATTCCGACGTCAGGCGCCAACTGCAACCTGAGATCGAGCGATTCCAGAGGCTCTTGAGATATCTGCATTGGTTTGGCTGGCTTACCCGCTCTCAATCGCAGCTGTTGAATGCAGTCAACCCCTTCAATTACATCAGTATGCGCAGGGTATTGGATATGGGCAGGTTCTCCGACGACTTCAGGTACAAGATTCTTAAACCAATGTTCATCAACTTTGTGCTGGCGACACACATTTTCGATATGCCTGCCGCACTGTTCGCCCGGTACCTCGAATTCTTCAACATAGAGTCCGCCACCCCTATGCAGACCTGGGACCAGGGCACCCGACGCATCTATGAGAACCTGACGGCCAACTTCCGAGACAAGATCTACCTGAGTCGCCCCGTCCACAAGGTCTACAGGGAAAATTCACGGGCCGTCGTAGAAGACCAGGCAGGGAATCTAGAGGAGTTCGACGACGTTGTCTTCGCATGCAACGCGGACCATGCCCTACAGATTCTCGATAATCCCACGTCCCTGGAGCGTTACATCCTCTCCTCCATCCGGTACGACGGCGAGATCCATCACAAGGCCATTGTCCACTACGATTCCTCAGTCCTCCCCAACAGCGAAGCGCAGCCCATTACCTCACGCAGCAACCATATCGAACAGTACGGTGAGAAACCGGACAACTATGAAATCACCTATATCATGCACAATCAGCAGCCCTGGGCCAGGAACTCCGACAAACCCTGCCTCGTAACCTATAACTCCCACAAGCCCATTGACGAGAGAAAGGTGCTGGCAGAGTTTTCCTTCAAACACATTTTCCACGACGTACGACACGTTGCACTGCTTGTCCCGTTGTTCCGGCTCATCCAGGGCAAAAGGCGAACGTGGCACTGCGGAGCGCACACGCTGGTCAATAGCCAGGAGACCTGCCTGGTCAGCGGACTGGCTACAGCGAGACAGCTGGGCGCCGACTACCACTTCGATGATCAAGCGGCGAGAAAATCGTTCAACTACTACGGGAGCATCATGTATGGCTCGGGGTTCAGGAAGGTGTAGGAGCCATGCAAGTTGGACTTGTAGACCTAACGAATCCACAAAAGCAGGCCGCTCGGATGTTCCGACCGGTTTCAGTTATTTGAGTTCGTTCGCGCTCTACTTCAGCAGGTACGTCCCGTCCCGCTTCGCCATAGCCACTCCCGCCAGCATGTACATGATCACGTAGACGATGACGCGGTAGACAACCGCCGACCCCGGCGGAATGCAGATAAACGAGAACCCCGATACCCCCCGCTTCCCCACCTCGTGGGCTATCTTGATTATCTCGAAATCCGAGAGACCAATGGGTTCAACGGCCTCTCCCAGGATGTCCCCGGGCGCGGGACCCGCTCCTCCCATCACGTCCATGTCGAAGTGGACGTAGACCGCCTTGGTGCCGTTATAGGCCCGGTCCAGTTCGTGGGAGACACCCTTCATTCCCAACTCGTCGCGCACTTCCCACGATGAGATGAACCTCGCTCCCCGGTCGATGTAAGACTCTACCAGGTCTTTTCTCTCCAGCATCCCCCGTTCACCGATTTCCACCAGGTGCTGGGGGTGCATGTTTTCGTGGAATTCGTACATCTTGTGCTTCCAGCTCGCCGACCCCGCGATTCTCGGATCCTGGGACAGGAAGTCCAGGGGTTGAATATCCCAGTGGGTGTCGAGGCTCACGCACCCTACTGATCCTTCTGTGCGCTCGGCTATCGGCTTGGCTATAGCATAGGAGCCGCACGGAGAATTCTGGCCTATGACAACAGGGATGGCCCCGGCATCCAGCACCTGGCCTACCTTCATCTCCACCGCGGCTTGGGCCTTGAGGATATTCTCGGGGGATTGCACCTTCATCACCTCTTCGGGAATGGGGGCGTCTCCGTAGTCGACTACCTTCAAGTGGTCGAACACATCCATTCTGAATTCCTGGATATACCCGGACTGGTACCGCGCCGACTGCTGCCTGACCCTTTTCGGCGCCGAAAGCCATTCGTTTCGGTCCACCCCTGCGTAGGTTTCGTGGGTCGTAGCCACGTAAGGCGCTCCGATAATCGCTGCGTCGACACCCTTTAAGTCCTCCGGCCTCTTGGCCTCGGGCAGGCCCATAAAAGTGGGTGTTTCCGGCGCAAGAGTAGGGAACATCGGCCTGTCCCCAAAACTGCCCTTGATGAACTCTTCCCAGTCGCCCAGGAATTCGTCCCATGTCGGGTAACGCATAGCACACATTTCGGCCTCCTTGAGACGAGGAACCGCCCTAGCGGCAGACGGCTTGTATGAACTTCAGATACAGGTCGACGCTGCGGTGAAGTTGTTCCACGCTTACCCACTCATTCACCGTATGTGCCTGCCTGAGATCGCCGGGACCAACTACGATGCATGGGACAGCTTCGGCCAACATGCAGCCATCCGTTCGGTACGGCACGGAAATGGGCGCCTGTTCGCCCGTGACTTCCAGCGCCAGTTGTACAAGCTCGGATTCGGGCGGGAGATAGAGCGGGGGTCCGCTGCTCCAGGATTCCAGTTCCACACCTGCCTTTTCAGCCGACTCCCTGACTCTAACTATCACCGGCACCGGGTCTAGGATGCGGCTGTAACGGAAATTCACCCGACAAGTGCTCAGGGGCACGGTCACGTTGGCCGCTGTGCCGTGGTTGTCTATGGTGATGTTCCAGTCCGGAAACGGAGGATCGAAGTCCGGGTCCCAGTACGCCTCGTCGTCTACCAGTTCCTCGTAGAGCATGCCCATTTCGTGGATGAAGGGGATCATTGCGATGTTCGCATTAACACCCTTGCCGCTGGAGCTGTGGGCCGCCCTCCCGCGAGCCGTAGCACTGAAGGTGATAGCCGCCTTGTGAGTATTGACTACCTGCAGGTTCGTCGGCTCTGCGATTACGCAGAACCGGGGCCCGACGGACCGAAGAATTTCCGATTCATCAACGATGCGCCGTGCTCCCTGGGTGTCGGTTTCTTCATCCGTGGTGTATATCAGGGTCAGGGGTTCGCCAGTATCTAGACTGGCGTAAGTCTTTGCCGCGATGAGCGTCGCCGCAAGAGCGCCCTTCATATCCACTGAGCCCAACCCATACATCCTGCCGTTTTCCACCCTAGCCTCGAAGGGGTCGCAGTCCCATCCGAGCCCCGGCACCGTATCCATGTGCGCAGAAAGGGACAGGCCTCCGGTTCCCTCACCCACCAGCGCCACTAGCGATACTTTCCTGCGCTCTCTCTCGTCCGTGTATTCGATCCGCTCGACTTCGCTAGCACACGGTTCCAGATATTCTGAAACGAACTCGGCCAGCGATCCGTTGCTAACGTGACTTTGGGAATCGATGGATATGAGCTTTCGGGCGAGAGTCTCTACGTTGTCCATGCTAACCAGAGAGCTTACAGGCTATTTCGGCTCCCGACAGGTTAGCACATTCGAAGTTGTCGATATCGTGCTCTCCTAGTGACTCATCGACCGGCGAATGATTAAGAATCCGACGACTAGAACACAAACAACTGCTAGGGCGAGCAATGCAATACTGAAGACTGGTAATTGGTCGTTTCCTTCCGTTGCTGCAGCCAGTGGAGGAGTGGGCGTTGGCAATGGCGATGGTCTAGCTTCTGAGGCCGGTTGTTCTTCTAGAGGAATGGTGGGAACAGGCAACATGGTCGGCGTGGATAATTCTCCAAGTACCGGTGTGGAGCTTGGAGATGGCGAGGGGCTTTCCAGGGGCGCGGAAGTCGGAGTCGCAATCGGAAGGGGTGTGGGTTCTGGCATAAAGGTCGGCCGTGGTAAGGGAGTCGAGACCGGCGTGGGCGTTGGTCCAATGAAGGGTTTCGGTGTGGGAGTCGGGCTTGCTATGGTAAGAGTTATGGGGATGCGTAGCGGCAGGTTATCGGCATTTCCAATAATCTCGATTTCCCCGTTGTAGACCCCAGCCCCCAGCCCCGAGGGATCCACCTTCAACTCTACAATCAGGAGTTCCCCGGGCTTAACGGCCATTCCTGCTTCAGGCTCCACGAAAAGCCATGCGAGATCCTCTTCGATGGTCACTTCCATACCTGTGGACGGTGTTGAGCTCCAAATGCTCAGTCGGCCCCCGTCCGGACTGGAAGTGTTTTCAGGTATGGCAAATGAAAATTCTCGCGGTGCGGCGTCAGCAGTGGAGACCGAAGGTCTGGCAGTCGGTACGACAGCCGGTTCCCGGGCTATGGTCTTGAATTTCTTGGACTTGGTATGAGCCTCGTTGAAAGCCTCACCAACTGAAGTTTCTAATTCGTATTCCGTGTCGGGCAAAAGATTCGAAATCAAGACCATCGTTTCCGCATCTTCTACCTGAATCCGACCCCCCTGCCATTCTCCATCAGGCAACTCCCGATAGCGGATATGCAATGTCTCATTCGTACCGGAGGGGTCCGACAATCCTATTGATAGCCAGGCATCCGTCTCGGTCACCTCTTCTACTAGAACATCATGCACACGCGGCGTCGCCCTGGTCGTAAATGTATCCTGGACCGTGCTCCCAACTGGAAAATTACCCTCCAACGAGGCTTCGATTTCATAGGATGTGTTTTCCGTCAGGTAGTCCAACTCAAATGTAATGTTGGATGTGGTCGCTGTACGTGAGGCCGGCTTGATCCATCGGGATGTTCCCGCTTTCCGGTACCGCAGATACACAGTCACGCTGCCCGGCGAGTCGGAGATGGATATGCTTATGGTCGCGCTGGTTTCGGCAATGTCGTTCACTTCCATCCCTGAAACGCTCGGTTTCACCTCCTGCGTGGCGAAGAAAGCCTCTTTCAGTTCTTGGAAGTCGGCACTCAGGGAGACCTGGACTTCATACCTGGTTTCAGGCATCAGTTGGTCCAGTACAAGGGTCGCACCCCTGGAGGAAGAGGCTTTTGGAATAGTTAGACTCCACGCCACGTCCTTCTCAGTGCGGTAACGCAAATATATCGTCATGCGCGACTGCAGTCTCGAAATACTCACCAACACCCTCGCCCCGCTTTCAGTAATATCACTGACCCTAAGGCTCGAAATCTCAGGCGCGGGGTCGGTCTCAAAGGTCTGGTACATAGTCTTCAAGGGCGGAAAACTCAAATCTAAGGAAGCCTCAATCTCGTACTCGGTGCCCGGAAGCAATTCTTTCAGATTGAAGCTTACAGTTGGACTGGCAGTGTTTCTGGTCAAACGGTCACTCCAGTTTCCAGCCCCATAGGTGCGGTAGCGCAAATGAACTAGAGTACTGCCCTCCACCCTCTCCACAGTTGCAATAGCAGCAGCTCTAGTGTCCGTTACGTTTTCGATGCGAATCGCAGAAAGTCGGGCCCCTCGCTCTGTCGTAAAGTTAGCGTAGAAGGTCCCAGGCGACAAAAAGTCTGGCTCCAGTGAAGCCTCGACTTCATACAGAGTGCCAGGTTCAAGGTTATTCAGGACTAACCGCGCAACCCCCGAGGAATTGCTAACCGTCCTCAACGGCTCCCAGTCCGACACTTCCAGTGACCTATACCGAACATAAACCGTACTTCTTCCTCTGGTATTCGCAAGTTCCACGGTGAGTTCTGCTGAAGAACGCGTCACCCTCCCCAGTGTAACCGCAGCTACCCTAGTTACCTCTTTCTCCGTGACAAAAGTTTGCATCAGTGCAGCCCCGAAATCCGGGTCAAGCGAAGACTCCACCTCGTACTCGGTTTCCGGTTCGAGTCCCGACACTTCGAATTCGACCCTGTCATCGGAAGAAACTGTGTGTAGCGCTGCATTCCATGTTCGGGTTTGAGATTCCCGGTATCTCAAATACACCCCGACTCCGCCCCCGTCGGAGTCAAGAACGGTGACCTCGATGCGCGCTGACCTCTCCGAAACACTGACTACATTCACAGCGCCAAGACTGGGCAATGGGGCGGTCGAAAAAGTCAAAGCTACAACCCCATGCATAAAATCTTTATCCAGCGATGCTTGCACTTCGTAGCAGACACCCGGCGCCAGGTTCGTCAACTCAAAGCTGGTCAAATCTCCGACCGTTGACACGGCTAGCTCGGTATTCCACGAACTCTGGCGTTCAGAATTTGTCCTGTAACGAAGGTGGACTGTTTGAGTTCCCTGTCCCGGCTCCAAGATAGTGACATCAATCGTTGCCCGAGAAGTGGATATGCCGCGGACAGTAACATCTCCAACCCTGGGCAAAAGGGTCTTGAAAGAAGCAGACTCAGTCTCTCCGGCTATGAATTTATCTCCCAGGGAGGCTTCCACCTCGTAGCCTGTTCCAGGAGTAAGATTGGACAGCTTCACCCTACCGATGCCCGCACTGTTCGCCTCAAATCCTGGCAGTTTGCTCCAAACTTGGCCATCGTCTGCACGGTATTGAACGTACACTGTGTTGGTTGCGGAACCTGGATGAGCAATCGTCACCACTAGCACCGCCTCAGAATTCGTGATGCCCTCCACGTCCACCCGTGATACAAAGGGATCGGGCGGTAGAGTGGCAAATGCCTTGGACAAACTCTCTTCCGGCAGGAACATGCTCTCGCGGGACACTTCGACCTCGTACTCAGTCCCTGGTTTCAATTTGGACAATATGACCTCGGCCATTCCACCGGTAAACCGGATCTCGTCATTACCTATCCAAGGCCCGTCAGGAGTCGTACGAAAATGAAGGTGAAGACTTTGTCCGCTAGCTCCCTCACTAAGTGACACCGTTACGGTAGCTGAACCCTTGGTGATTCCCGTCACCTCTATTGTCGCCCAAGCGCCTTCCTCCGCTTGCGCTGATATGGCCGATGAATGCCAAGGCCCCAATACGCCGAATAACAATATCATACCAAAAGGGATTAGAATGCTTCGAAAGCAGTACACAGAAGGCATTACATGCAGGCCACTGGAATAATGCTGTTATATCATGCGACAACATCTTTTGCACTCCGTCTCCGGCCCACCGAAAGAGTCACAAGCCCGCTGCCCTATCTTCGTGCCTGCCATCACCTCATTGCGGCCCACAAAGCCTCTGTACTATCATTAACCCGAGATTGCTATACCTCTTCCTATCTGCTCACCGAACTCTCACCACAGGATCATCCGCAATGACAGCCAGGTTTTGAGTCCCCTACCCTACGCATCGCCGCCCCGATCGGATTCCGTTTCTTCAAGAGTCGATCACGCAATCGAGCCTTCTAATTCAGGCTCCCTTACAGCAGTAATTGATATTGGCTCTGGCTCCGCCCGTGCCGAAATAATTCACCTCAACCCCGGGGGCGGTGTCGAACCCGTGGCCCAACAGGTCCTCAATCTCAACTTGATGTCCCACATCGATGCTGATGAGATGTTGGATTTCGAGGGAGTCGCCGGCCTGTCAGGCGCCATTGAGGATTTCGCACAGGTCTGCGCCGGATACGGCATCAAGGAAGTCAACGCCGTAGGCACCGCTGCCTTGCGAGAGTCCCTGAATGCGTTAGACGTCACCTCTCAGGCCAGCAGAAGATACGGGATCGATTTCAGGATCATTGATGGGTACGAGGAAGCCGCCTATTGCTTCATCGGAGCTATTCACGGCCTACCCGTCGCCCGAGGCCTTCTCGCAGACCTGGGGGGAGGCAGCACGGAGATAGTGCGATTTGCCCGCCGCTCCATCAAGAGCCTCGAATCCCTGCGCATTGGCAGCCTGCGCATTGCCAACCAGTTCCAGCTTACGGACAAACCTTCGCCGAAAGATCTCAAAGCAGCCTCTGAGCACACCGTAAATCTTCTGGCCGAGGCTGACATACCTCCGCTTGACAAGAAAGGTTCCTTGGTTGGTTCAGGCGGTTCGATTCGGCTCCTGGCAAAACTGGACAGACGCCGCACTAACCATCCCGTTCCCAAGATGCATGGCTATAGCATCACCGCAGAGGGACTCTCTATTCTGATGGATATGTTGGCATCAACAACACGGGAAGAGAGAGCTCTCATACCCGGAATGAACCCCGACCGCACCCATTCCATAGTGGGCGGGGTGGTCATAGCACATTCGCTGCTTACCCGTACCGGCGCCAGGGAACTCGTTGTATCGGGTCAGGGACTGCGGGAAGGTTTGGCCCGACACCCCGGCCCTATAGGGAAGAAAAAAACTATCACTCTTCCTAAGCGCTCGAAAGTCCGTACTGACGGCCTTGCCGATCTTTTACGTCGGTTTGCTCCTCGATTTTCGGGACGCGGGCCCCGTCGGGCAGACATCGCCAAACGAATCGCCGTGGCGGTGTGGGGTGGACGACACTCAACTCTGACTTCATCGCTGGGTTGCGCAGCACTCCTCCTGGACGTTGGCAGTTCAATAGATTTCTATAACCGCTACGACAGGGCCGCTGCCCTCGTCACTCGCTCCGACTTGCCCGGGTTCACCCATAGGGAGTGCGCCCAGATCGCCGCTATCCTGCTAGCCGCCGGAGACGAGGCCCTAGTCGAACCATTCCTGGATTCCGCCGTTCTCACCGCCACGGACAAGCGGTTCTTGGGGCAGGCTGCCGCCATCCTTTTGGCCACTGATGAAATTGAGCGTCGTTTGGCCCCTGAATTTCCTCCGGAGTGTGTTACCATCTCGCGGGAGGATATTGGGTCAGCCACTGGGGAAGATGCTGCATGTACCATTGTAACGCCGGCTTGGGCCCGTACCTCGGCTCCGCACCTGCATGAACGTTGGGAGAGAGAGTTTGACCGGCCTTTGCGCATTGTGAGAGGTAAGACATGACGGAGAACCACCTCAGCACGAACTTCCAAATGGGCCAACGCTATGGCAGCCATCCACAAGACGGCAAGTATCCGGGCCGCCTCATAATCGTGGAGGGTATAGACGGGTCCGGCAAGAGCACTCAAATAGACCTGCTTGGCAAGTGGCTGAAACGACTCGGTTACGTCACTGTCTTCACCGAATGGAATTCTTCGCCCATAGTCAAGAGAACAACCAAACGGGGGAAACAGGAGAAGAAGCTTACCCCCATGTCCTTCAGCCTCATACATGCCGCTGATTTTGCCAACCGTGTGTACACTCAGGTCATACCTGCTCTGAAGTCGGGCACCATAGTCCTGGCAGACCGTTATGTCTATACAGCCTTGGCCCGTGATACCGCACGGGGCGTTAATCGTGAATGGTTACGTCGAGTTTATTCTTTTGCAATCAAGCCATCACTGGCCTTCTATTTCAAGGTTCCCCTGGATGAATCTATCCGGAGAATCGTCACAGGCAGAGACCAGCTGGGCTACTACGAATCAGGTTCGGACCTGGGCCTGACTTCCAGCCGAGAGGAATCGTTCCGCATGTTCCAGGGTCGGCTTCTGGAGGAATACGACAGGCTCACCGAGGAATACGGCCTAATTGCCATCGACGCCACCGACACCATTGCGGTGCAGCAACAGAAGGTGCGGGAATACGTAGAACCGTTGCTGCCCGGCATCATGCAGTTCGACAACCACACGGTCCCCGACGCCCTGTCGAGCACCGGCCTGAGTGGACGCTACCTGCCGCCAGCCGGCTATCGACGCCTGACCGACCCCATCCTCACCGAAGGGTAGACCAGAGGGTCCGGTATCGCCGTGCCGTCTCTACTAATCAATATCAGGACTAGATGATGAAGACTCCAAAGTTCTACGGTCATACCCCGCTCAACCTGGGAGACAAGCCGCTTCCTGGCCGGCTCATCGTAATTGAGGGTACAGACGGCGTCGGCAGGTCCACTCAGATTGGGCTCCTGAAAGAGTGGCTGGAAACCGAGGGCTTCGCAGTCTCTGACACCGGGTTTCGGCGCTCAGACCTTACCGGCAGCGGCATAGACCGGGCCAAGCGCGGGCACATACTTGACCACCTCACCCTGAACCTCTTCTACGCCACCGACTTCTGGGACCGGATGGAGAGGAGCATAATGCCCGCCTTGGAAGCCGGAATGGTTATCCTCGGAGACAGGTACATCTTCTCCATCATGGCCAGGTCTCGCGTCCGGGGAGTCCCTGCGCAATGGCTGGATGACGTACTTGAATTCGCAATGATCCCCGATCAGGTCTACTTTCTGGACGTTGATGTAGAGCACCTTCTCCCACGAGTAATGGCCAACCGTGAACTCGACCATTGGGAGTCGGGAGAGGACTTTCTCAGAGAGCCCGATCGATATGCGAGCTTTGTCCGTTACCAGGGCGCACTGATAAAGGAATTCCGCAGCCTGGCAGATCAGTACGGCTTCAAGACAATTGACGCCCGGCGAAGTGTTCTCGAGGTGTTCCAGGACTTGCAGAAGGGTGTCAGAAGCGTCCTGGAGGAAATGAGGTCTTAGGGCAGCGGGGGGCGATATGGTGCTGACCACAGTGGCCGCTAAGCTGTCCCGCGGCGAATGTGTCATTCTGGACGGCGGCATGGGCACCGAGATCAAGCGTCGGGGCATCGCGGCCGGTTCTTCGGAGCTCTCTGTTGCAGCCATGATGGACTCGCCGGACGCGATTCAAGAGATCCATGAAGATTTCATTAGAGCCGGCGCCGAGGTAATCATCACCAACACCTACATCTGTAATTCGGGCAAATTGGCGCGTATCGGCTGGGACGAGTCCGGGATGGTACGCATCAACGAATTGGCGGCGCAAGCAGCCCTCGTCGCCCGGGCCGCCTTTTCTGATCGAGATATCATCGTCGCCGGCTCCCTCGGCCCTCTCAGCCAGTCCTACACCCCTGAAGCCGTACACCCCTACGAAAAGTGCCTGGCCGACTACCGTGACCAGGCTAGGGTGCTGGCAGGGGCAGGAGTCGATGTAATCCTCGTAGAGACCTGTACGAAGATCCACGAAGCAGTTGCAGGAGTCACAGCCGCCGCAGAGCTTGGGATGCCCGTCTGGGCCGGATTCGTCGTGAATGAGCAGGGACAAGTTAAGTCAGGTGAGAGCATCCTTGATGCGCAATCTGCGGTCAAAGAGGCAGGTGCCTCGGTGATGTTCGCTAACTGCTCTCAAGTTCCTGAAATTACGGCGGCCTTCAAGGCGCTGAACGGGAACGAGGCAATGCCACTGGGAGCCTATGCACAGGGCGCCGTCTACGAAGGCAGGGGCTGGGACTTCGAGGATTCAATGTCCCCCGAGCAGTACTTGGCCCACGCCAAAGAGTGGGCCGGGCTCGGGGCACGGGCCATAGGTGGCTGCTGCGGCACCACCCCTGAGCACATCAAAGCCCTCGCTTCCGCCTTGCCCAGCCTCGCTGCATGACCACCGATTTTCTGATAATCGGTCTCTTCCTCCTCTGTGCCAAGCTCCTGGAGGGCGCGGCCAGCCGTTTCAGGCAAAGCTCACTGCTAGCCTACCTCGTTGTGGGCATCATCCTGGGCATCTGGTTTGAGCCAGGCGAAGAGGCCAAGCTCTTTTTCGAGGTCGGGGTCCTGTTCCTCTTTTTCCTAATCGGCATTGACGAAATAGACATTTCCGGCTTCGTAGAGACCCTGCGCGGCCGCTTTTTCGTCGCCGCCCTCGTCAGCTTCGCCGTACCATTCGCGGCCAATTTGGCCGTATTCCTCTACGTGATTGACCTCTCCGCAGCCAACGCCATCACCCTGGCCTCCCTGATGGGTCTCTCAAGTCTGGGCATAGCCGCCCGCGTGCTGGGAGACTTGGGCCGGCTGAAGGAGCCGGTCGGTCTGGAGATTTTCACCACCGTTGTAATGGTCGAAATTGTTGGACTTCTCGTGGCGGGCTTCGCGCTGGAGGAGTCCTCGCATCCCGGCGAACTGGGCGGCTGGAAGATAGCCATCCTGCTCGGAGAGATCATCCTGTTCGTAGCCGCTTCATGGGTGCTTTCTGCAAAGGTCGTGCCCCGGGTACTCGTCTCTCTCAGACGGATCATCGGAGCGCCCCAGCTCGCGTCTGCATTGATGGTGGGCAGCCTGTTCATCGTGGTCTGGGGCGCCCACGAGATCGGAATGGACGAGGCCCTCGCCGCTCTCGTATTCGGCATGGTCAACTCCGGCCTCCCAAGGCGCCTCCGCAACGACATTCTGCCGGCAACCCGCGGGCTATCGCAGGGTGTATTTGTCCCTCTCTTCTTCGCTTCCGCCGGGACCCAGGTGGACCTATCCTTCACGAATTTGCCCGCCTCAACGCTCGCCACCGTCATCCCCGTAGTCATATTTGCGAAGGCTGCTGGTTCATTGATGGGAGTGACCGTGGCCCGACTGTCTCGACGCCTCGCAGTCGCTTCCGGAATCATGGGCAAAGGTGTGATTGAAATCGCCTTCCTTCATATCCTTCTTGAACATGGTGTGATCGACAGGGAGATGTTCTCCCTTCTCACCCTCCTCATGATCGCATTCATATTCGTGGTGCCGCCAATCATGGGCCTGACAATCAGGCGCGATGATAGAACCCGGCATGAAACCCTCCCCACGTCAATCCTGCCTTCCTTCGCCCGGTTCTCTCTTCAGGGACTCACGGTCGAAAACATATTGGAAAAGGGGCGGCGATTCGCAAACGCCAACCTGACCGTTCAGCAGTTCATGGAGCTATGGGCGGGACACGAGCGTCAGGACTACGTAGTCACCGAGGGACAGGCAAAACTGGCCGGCATCCTGTCGCTGCGCAAGGTCCGCAGGTTGCCGCAAGATACCTGGTCCAACATCCGAATAGGCAGTTTGCTCAACCACCGACCCGTCCTCACCTACCCCGACGAGCCCCTCGAAGACTTCCTTGAGCTAATGGCCGAATACAGTGTCACCGTATTCCCGGTCGTCGACCGTGAATCCGGGGCCCTGCTCGGCTCCGTAGGCGCCAACGATGTTCTCTCGACGATGATTGAGGGAGAGGCTTCGCACTAGATCTAGCTGACCCCACCCTTCCAGGCCGCGATCAGGTCCGTCGATGGATTGGTGAATCCCCACATATTGAAGAACTTCATCGACGCTTCCACCCACTCCGGCTCGTGGGAAATCATGCAGTCTTCGGGAGTCACTACGAAGTAGCCCTTGTTCATCCCGTTGCTGACCGTTGGCACGATCCCGACGTGCACCCCTATCCCGACAATAATGAAAGTCTTGATCCTGTTCCACTGGAGAATCGCCTCCAGGCTCGTCCCTGCGAAGGCATCTCTCTTGTACTTGTTGATGACCAGGTCGCCCGGCTCAGGCTTGAGCTCGTCAATCACATCGTGGCCCCACGTGTTCTCCATCAGGCACCGCTGCATGATGTACGTCCCGTCCATGATCTGGTCGTATGCCATGCGGATCTCAGGGTCTGCTCGGGTGCTGTTGTCCGGATAGTTCGTCCACCCGACGTAGATCACCTTCACCCCCGCCGCCCGAGCCTCCCGTAGCAGGTTCTGCGTTGGCCCGACCTGCTCTGGCAGGCACTTGACCAGGCCGTTATCGGGGATTGTCTTGGCAAACTCACCATTCGGGTTCAGGAAATCGTTAAGCATTTCGTGGACTATTAGGGCGGTGTGCTTCGGGTCCACTATTTCGGCAAAAGTCTCGGGGATCTCTCGACCCTTGTACTGCAACATTATGTAACCTCCACAGATGCGACCGGCGTCTCGGCCGACTTGACCGTCACGTTTTCGAGCGGGCGGCAACGATGATATCAGAATCCGCCCGACCCCCGTCACACCAAATCAAGCGTCATGGACTACTGGTGCCACCCCTGCTACTATCCTGTTCCCATGCCTGCCTCTCCCGTCACCCCAGCAGCTATCCAACCCACTTATCCCACACCGATGCCCAAGCCCCGCGCCCGATGGTTCATGGTCGCCCTTTGCTGGTCCCTCTATTTCTCCTTCGGGCTGACCTTCGGCACCATATCTCCCCTTGTCACCCCCATACAGGAAGACCTGAACATGAACTCTGCTCAGATGGGGCTGGTCCACGGCAGCTGGCACGTCGTCTACATATTCTTCGCTCCCGTTGTGGGAGTCCTGGTCGACAGACTCGGCCTCCGCAAGTCGCTGGGTCTGGGTGTCATCATCATCCTGGCTTCCCTTATCACCCGAGGCCTCTCCCAGAACTTCATTCAACTCTTCCTGACCGTTGGACTGTTCGGTTTCGGCGGCCCCCTGGTCTCCGTTGGATCACCCAAGCTTGTTTCGGTCTGGTTCGAAGGTCGGGAGCGCGGCATAGCAACCGGCATTTATTCCACCGGCCCGGCGTCAGGCATAAGCCTCGCCTTCGCCACCGCCAACACCGTCGTCGAGCCTCTCACCGGCTCCTGGCGCGGCATTTCCCTCGTCTACGGCATCCTGGTTGCTGTAATCGCCCTAGCCTGGATCATCTTCGCCCGGGAACCAGACACCCGACCTTCCAACGCCCCCGTCGCCACCCGCTCCCTTGCCTGGAGCGAGATAACGAGCATGCTCCGCCTTTGGAACGTGAAGGTCATCCTGGTCCTCGCCATGGGGACTTTCGTCGTCCACGTTGGCAACTCTAGCTGGGCCCCGGCCATCCTGGAAGAAAAGGGTATGACCTTGGATGAAGGCGGGCTGTGGGCTGCCCTTGCGACCGCGATCGGCCTCATCGGCCTGATCGCAATACCCGGCTTCGTCAAAAGGGGCGCCCGAGTCCGCATCACAAGCCTGCAGCTAGTGATTTGCGCCATCGCCGCAACCGCCATGGTACTCCTCCCCGGCCCGGGCGCCGTGGCCTCTCTGATGGCCCTCACCTTTGCAGCCCAGCCCATGCTTCCCATGTGTTCACTGCTCTTGATGGAAACACCGGGAGTAGGCGCCGCCAAAATGGGTGTGGCCGCGGGTCTGTTCTTCGCATCCGCCGAGGTTGGAGGGTTTTTCGGGCCCTATGTCATGGGAGAGCTCCGGGACTCCTACATGTCCCTCGGGCCCGGCTTCCTGATGACCGCCGCCGTAGCCGCCCTCCTCGCCCCTATCGTCCTCCTCGTCAGGGAGTCCCGAGAAACCTGACTGCCCGCGGCCGGCGGTCTGGTATCATGGCGTCCAACCATCCCTTCCCGGAGGACTCCCATGCCTTACGGCGGCAACGACTGGCTCGCCCTGACCCAGGAACCGACCCTCGAACCCGACCTCCCCATCATCGATCCCCACCACCATTTCTGGGACTTCAAGATGGAGAGGATGCCCTACCAGCGCTATCTCCTCCCCGACCTTTTGGACGACATCAGCTCGGGGCACAAGATAGTCGCCACGGTCTTTGTCGAGGCCCGGGCCATGTACCGGGCCAACGCTCCCGAGGAACTGCGCCCCGTCGGAGAGGTTGAGTTCGCCCAGGGTCTCGCCGCCGCCAGCGCCAGCGGGCTCTACGGGCCCTGCCGGATGGCGGACGGCATCGTCGGTCATGCAAACCTGAACCTGGGAGATGACGTAAATCGGGTGCTGGACAGGCTGGAAGCGGCCAGCCCAAACCGATTTCGGGGAATCCGGCACTCGGTGACCTGGGACGACGACCCTACTGTACCCAACGCCGCGCTATACAAGATTCCCCACCAGATGATGAGCGACAGCTACAGGGCCGGAGCCCGGGTCCTGGCCCGCCGCGGCCTCACCATGGAGTCCTGGATGTATTCGGGCCAGCTGCCGGAACTTGCCTCACTGGCTCGGGCCGTTCCTGATCTCACGATAATCTCCGACCACATTGGCGGGCTCATGCGAACGGGGCCGTATGCTTCCCGGTCCGAAGAGGTGGTGTCGGCCTGGAAGCGGGACATTGCCGCCGTGGCCGAATGTCCGAACGTCTACATGAAGCTTGGCGGCATGGGGATGATCAACAACGGCTTCGACTGGCACACAAGGGAGAAGCCGGTCGGGTCCGAGGAGGCCGCAAGAGAGATGGCCCCCTTCATGCACTACTGCATCGAGAAATTCGGCCCCGACCGCTGCATGTTCGAAAGCAATTTCCCCGTCGATAAATGGTCGTTCTCGTACAACGTAGTCTTCAACGCCTTCAAGCGGCTATCCAAGGACTATTCGCCGTCGGAAAGGCAAGCCATGTTCCACGATACGGCGGTGAAGGTGTACAGGCTGCCGTCGGAAGTGTAGGGCTCTGAATCCAAGATTCATCCCGACTTTGCAGGATGCCGATAACCTGTTGCTTGCCTACAGGTTCACTAGATAGACCTTCGGCTATGGCTCGTGCCAACCCGGAATCTTCTGCCTCGACACTGTCATGTATTCGTTCCTCTACAACCACAAGCACTTCCTCCCCTTCCTCCATATTCAGTTCCTCAGAAGGCACAATGTGTCCTTTTGTATATCTTGCTTTAATGGTCCTCTGCATCGCATCTCTCCGATGTGTCACAGGATCAGTGAAAATACCTAGTGTTATCTTAACATCCGGGACTGCAATCTCTATGCCGGTAACCAGTTATGAAACAACGGCTTTGTGACAAGCACACCTCTCTTTGACTTCAGTTATGCCGTGTTGGTAGGTTCATTCAAAGAAAATAGGAAGAGTGGAGAACGACGATGACTCAACGCATAAGAATAGGCCTCATAGTCCCGTCCTCCGACGCCACCTATGAGCCCGACTTCTACATGGCCGTGCCCCCCAACGTCACCCTGCACAGTCACCGCATGTGGCTGCCTGAAAACGGCCTGGGCAAGGATGACATGGACCGCATGAACTCGGAAGTGCTGAACGCCGTCCGTTACCTGACCACTGCGCGGATGGACGCTATCGCCTACGGTGGAACCACTTCAAGCTTCTACAGGGGCCCGGGCTGGGACCAGGAGTTAATCCGCATGATCGAAGAGGAGTCGGGGGTGCCAGCGGCGGTGACGACGCATTCCGTGGCCATGGCCTTGCGCTCCCTTGGCATCAGGAAGCTGTCGATTGCCACACCTTATCCAAAGTGGAACAACGAAAGACTGTGGGAATACATGGAGAAGTCGGGGTTCGAGGTCTTGAACCTGGAAGCCGACGACTGGGCCCGGGAGGCAGCGGGCAGGATGATCGACGACCGGGAGCCGGATGACATCCTCGACTTCTCACTTCAAGCCCTTCACCCGGAGGCCGACGGCATCTTCTGTTCCTGCACCGCCTGGCGAGCCCTGGAAATGGTGGACCGGTTCGAACAGAAGACAGCCAAACCTGCGGTCACTTCAAACCAGGCTAACATCTGGGCGATACTCGGCAAGCTGCGTCTGACTGCGCCCATAGAAGGCTTGGGTAGGTTACTGGCGGGGACTGTGGCTTTGCCTCGCGAGGCAAGTCAACTGCTACAAGACGCCAAATGATTTGTGGCTATATCTACAACTTTCGATAGTAGTCTCTGATTTTCGCCGCCATTAGGATTCTGCGTTCTTCCAGGAAAGCGTCATAGGAATCTGCATTACTAGTTGTCATGCCCTCGGGGATGCAGTGGGCAGCCAAGTTTGTCTGCATTTCATCGAGGTCTTTAATCAGACCATACCGGAGTTGTCCGCCATTGCATTGGTCCCATAACTCCGAAAAATAGACCGCAGGCTCTTTATCGCTTATTGATATGTTTATTTCCTTTTGCATTACAACGTAATTGGCGATCTGATTGTAGCGAGAAGCCGGAAAACTGTGACACTTCGCCAAGTAGTTCCGAGGAAATACATGGTGGACGTCGGATTGGCCTTGAATCAGGGTTCGAACGTCAATTTGTTTTGAGAGAAAACCCTTGTCATTGCCGTAAATCTGGCTTGCCAGAAAAACATTGAAATATCTGCTATTTCTAGCTGACGTTATCATTTGCTGTGGCAGACCAACCTCCCAGAACACATCGGAAAGATTCGCCCGTTCAATATCCGCAAGATAAACGCTGGCCCCTTTTTCATGCAGGTTTCTTATGTCTAGGCCAAAGGCTGTTTCCGGAGACGATGTGTACCGCCCCGTCAGCATCGACATTACAAACCACCTACGGACTGTTTTTTCGATTTCAGCCTGTGCAACTCCCTGGTCACGCAAAGTAAGGTAGAGGATATAGGCAAAGTTTATGGCATTCTGTGACCTTATCTGGGACTGCTCTATAAATCCGGCTGAGCGTATTATCATCAGGAACTTCTTGAAATTTCCCTCTTTCATGAAGCTCAACAAGCCATCTTTCAGGGTGCTAAACGATTTTCGGGCAATATCTTCCTCATATCTGCGCGTTTCGAAATCCCTTCCTGACAGAAGAGCGACGAGATCATTCAAGCGTCCACGCTTGAATTTCGACGTAAAGGCGACCCGTAGCATGTCAGTGTATGTCGGGTCATAAAGGTCATCTTTCTCATTCTTTAACCACGCCATATGTTGAAAGTATTGTGTTGATTCAAAACCATCATCTTGAGAAAGCTGCCCATACGCTTCGGGCGCTACAGCAAGGTGGCAGAAATAATCAATGCATTTGCGCATCTGATGGCCATCGTACTGTTCGTTCGCGGCCATTTTGGACATGGCGAAGTCGGCCTCATTTAGGGGAACTCCCTCCGAATTGACCCTTACAAAAATCTCTGTAACCGTCTCCACGTCGAGTGTATCGCTCAGATCAATTAGCCCTAGCTGGTTGTTGAGTATCCCATCAAGTCTATTGAAGTTCTCGAATATTTCATCTTCGTCAACCCCTTCATTCGCTTCACAATATTCCTTAACTATGCGGTTCAACTTAGCATCGTGAGAGAAGACTGTTGCGATGTCAGCTAGCCACTCATTGTCCTTACGTATTGCAGCATTAGAAACTTCAAACTGCTCTTTCTTCGGGTGATAAGCAATTGTGATGCGTACTTTCTTGAAGTCCTTGCTTAAGACTTCCTCACCCAACAAGACGGCCCTTAGCGAAGTGATCCTTTGTTGTCCGTCTATCAAGATGCGCTTGTTTATTGACTGGGACCCGTCCTTCAAGCGCACAGACGGGCTTTGCCATGCGATCATGTATCCCACTGGATATCCCTTGTATAGGGAGTCGATAAAATCGCGCACTTTCGTTGCGCTCCATACAAATGGGCGTTGTATCTCTGGTATGGCGATCTGGTCGGCCTCGACCCAGGACAAAAAAGTCTGCACAGGATGTTGGTTTACCGAGTAGCGTTGGACCGTCACCTTAGTGTCTCCTAGAAGTGGTAAATTTGCATCGTAATCTACTCTCTACCAGTCTTAGTTTCAAGGATTCTGGAAATCGCTCCAGCGCTGGTAGGGAGGCGAAGGATGTATTTTCTCTATACCCGAAATCCGCACCCATGTACACTGGCCCCCCACCCCCCCCGCCAGTCCGTCGTACTTATCTCAAACTACGCCACCCACCCCCTTGACCCCACCTAAACACCCGTGTTATAGTTACTTTGTTCGAACATCAAACCATCTTAAGGAGGAACCAAAAACCCGGGAAAGCCCCCGAGACCCACCAGAGGACTCAACGCCCTGGCCCATCCCAAAGGCCCTCGCGCAGGCCCGAGGCTCAAGCGAAAGTCGCCATCTCCTCAATTAGGGGTCCCGTGTAGCCTTCCCTGGTACCCAAGCGACGGAAGACGCCCGAAAAGCTCCCACCCGCTCCCCCCATTCCCCTGCCCTCATTCTCGACTACTCGAGAGTCCAGCTGTGGGATGCACAGGGAGCTTGCATCAGGGCTGGAACAGAGCAAACCCTCCGCGGACCGAGAGCCCCCGATGGAGAACCGTCTCCAATTCGGCCCGCACTGCTGGAGGAATCCCGGGGGTGCCCGGAGGTAAATGCTCTGCGTCCTCCCGGCGAACTTGGAATAGCAGAAGGTCGTGGGGCCAACGCCCGATCCCTGGCCCCGGTGAGCGTCTCTATGCGGCGCACGGCCCAAGCGTGGAGCCTCTGGCGGACATCTTGGTCCGTGGATAACATCGAGCGCAAGGGCGCGGCCGGCTGCAATCCCTCCGCCATAGGTGGAGCGGACCTCCAGAGCCCCCTTGACAGCCGGGGTACCGCATAAAGGGCAAGGGGGCGCCAATGTCCCTTACGGGCGTCTCCGTCGCAACCCCCTCCCAACAGACAGAACCCAAACCGAAACCCACAACTGAATAAAGCCACTGTGCGGCCCTGATCTGCCGAACGAGTGCAATAGGTGTACTGAAGCCGGTCGGCCTGTATAATGGCCCCCTGGCCCCCAGCCACGCCGTAGTACGAGCATCGGAGGCATCGCCTTGCAAGAATTCGACGTTGTAATCAGAGGCGGGACCATTGTGGACGGCACCGGCATTCCTCGGTACCGCGGAGACCTCGCCATCAAGGACGGGCGAGTCGCACGAATCAGCGGCCGGATCCCCTCTGGTGCGGCGCAGGAAATCGACGCCTCCGGATGCATCGTAGCACCCGGCGCCATCGACCTGCACACCCACTACGATGCCCAACTCAACTGGGACCCCTACTGCTCCCTTTCAGGCTGGTTCGGGGTGACCTCCCTGACCATAGGCCAGTGCGGATTCGGTTTCGCCCCCACCAGGCCCGAGGATCGGGAACTAAATATGCGCATGATGAACCGCATCGAGGCCATCCCCCTCGAATCCATGCGGATGGGCATGCGGTGGGACTGGGAGACCTTTCCTGAGTACCTCGACAGCCTCGACAATCAGGGGCTGGGCGTCAACGTCGGCTCCGTGTTCCCATTCTCGCCTCTCAGGGGTTACGTCCTGGGCATGCTCGAGTCCAGGGAGCGCACCTCCGTCACCGACGCGGAACTCAACGAGATGAAGCGCATCTTCCACGAGGCCATGCAGGCCGGCGCCTTCGGCTTCTCAACCGACATGAACACCGGCGACCGACCCGAAGACGGCTCTTGGCTCCCGAGCCACGTGGCTTCCAACGAGGAGTACGTCGCCCTCGCCCAGGTGCTCAGCGAGTTTGCTGTCGGCCACATCGGCTGGACCATCGCCAATTCCGGCGGCCTCCCTCCCGAGAAGAGTCCTCAGAAGCAGCGGGAGCTCCTTACGCAGCTGATGCGCTTAAGCGGCCGGCCCCTCCACGTCCTCCTGGAACAGGAATCCGCCAGGGATGAGTGGGTGCATAGGTCCCGGGCCGAGGGCCTGCCGCTCTTCACCCAGGAACTCGTGATGGAGATCAACGCCGAATTCCAGCTTTCCGAGTACAACCTCTTCGACTCGATACCTAGCTGGGTTGACCCGTTGGTCGGCTCCATTGAAGAGCGCACACTGAAACTAAAGGACCCGGACATCCGAGAGGCCATGAAGAAAGGCGCCGACGAGCAGAACCTCCTGCGCACCGACTGGACTCGCGTAACGGTCCTGGAGACGGTCCACGAGCGAAATTACAAATATGACGGCAGCACCATCGCCGAAATAGCGGCAGCCGAAGGCAAGCACCCCGTCGACACCTTCCTTGACCTGGCCTTGGACGAGGGCCTGGAAACAGTCTTTTCTCACCCCGTCGACCCCCGGCCCCTGGACGAAAACATCCTAAGCCCCTATGGCCACGTTTCCGTCTCCGACGGCGGCGCCCATACCCGGTACCTGACGACCAGTACATGGCCGGTGGAATTTCTGACCTACTGGATCAGGGACAGGCAGATCATGAGCCTGGAGCAGGGCCACTACAAGATGAGCGCTCTCCCCGGCTGGTTCGCCGACTTCAAGGACCGGGGCACGCTGAGGGTCGGGGACTGGGCCGACATCATGGTCTACAACATGGACGAGCTCGGTTTCCAGTACGACAAGATGGTCTACTCCCACGACTTTCCCGGTGGCGAGCGGCGCATCATCCAGAAACCCACGGGCTTACGATACACCCTGGTGAACGGTGTAGTAACATTCGAAGGAAACGACTGCACAGGCGCCCTTCCGGGCACGCTCCTGCGCAGCTGTGACATGGTATCCTGATAGCAATCCAATAAGGAGCTGGCAATATGACCACTACCAAGCCGAAGCAGGACTATGAGCCGAATGTCGTACTGGCGAATACCCACTATGACGTAGTCGGGTCCAGGCCTATCCGCCACGACGGCGCCGACAAGGTCACGGGTCGGGCGAACTACGGGGCCGATTTCCCCAAGACCGTACCCCTGCATGGGAAAATACTGCGTAGTCCTCACGCCCACGCCCGAATAAGATCTATCGATACCAGCAAGGCAGAGGCCTTGGAGGGCGTAAAGGCCGTAATCACCGGCAAGGACCTGCCCGATCCCGGTGACGACCAGGGCCTGAGGTGGCGGCGGAACAACATCCTGGCCGGTGACAAGGCCCTCTACCAGGGCCATGCAATTGCTGCCGTGGCTGCTACCAGCCCTCACATCGCTGAAGATGCTGCGGATCTGATAGAAGTCGACTACGAGGTCCTTCCCGGCGTATTCAACGCTCGCGAGGCCATGAAGGAGGGCGCTCCTCTTCTCCACGAAGACATGTACGCCGACATAGGCGGAACCAAAGCCGACAAGCCGGGCAATATCGCCAGCTACTACAAACTGGAACAGGGAGACGTTGAGAAGGGCTTCGCCGAAGCCGACGTTATAGTCGAGGGAGAATTCTCCTGCCCAACGGTCCACCAGGGGTACATCGAGCCTCATCCCTGCACCGTACTCTGGAACGAAGACGGACGAGTGATCGTCTATTGCAGCACCCAGGGCGGATTCCTGGTGCGTGACCGCACTGCCGATATCCTAGGCATCCCGGTATCCCAGGTCAAAGTGATTACCCAGGAAATTGGCGGGGGCTTCGGGGGCAAGACGGAGATCTACATTGAGCCCGTCGCCGCCCTGCTTTCGAAGAAGTCCGGGCATCCTGTCAAAATCGTCATGTCTCGACGGGAGGTCTTTGAGGCCACAGGCCCGACTTGCGCCTCTTACGTAAAGGCGAGGCTGGGCGCTACCAAAGATGGGAAGATGGTCGCCTGCGAGTCCTACCTGGCCTACGATGCCGGTGCATATCCCGGCGCCCTAGTCATCTGCGGCACCATGTGCATCTTCGCCGCCTACGACATCCCCAACCAGATGTCCGAGGGTTACGACGTAGTAGTCAATAAACCGAAGTCGGCGGCATACCGAGCCCCAGGCGCACCCAACGCCACCTTCGCCAGCGAGCAGCTGGTTGACCAGCTAGCCGAGAAACTGGGCATGGAGCCCGTTGAGCTCCGCCTGGTCAACGCCGCCAAGGAAGGCACCCGACGGATAGACGGCCCCATCAACCCGAGAATCGGGTCCATGGAAATCATGGAGGCGATAAAGAGCCATCCCCACTACAGTGCCCCGCTGGAGGGCGCGAACCGCGGTCGTGGCGTGGGGCTCGGTTTCTGGTTCAACATCGGTGAGCCCTCTGCCTGCACCATCAGCGTCAACGATGACGGGACCATCAATCTGCTGGAAGGCTCTGCTGACATCGGCGGGACCAGGGCATCCATAGCCATGCAGGCCGCCGAGGTCCTCGGAATCCGCGCCGAAGACGTAAATCCCGCGGTGGTCGACACGGACTCCATCGGATTCACTGCTCAGTCGGACGGCAGCCGCACCACATTCGCCACGGGTCTCGCAGCCTGTGGCGCTGCGGAGGATGTCAAGACGCAAATGATCGGGCGGGCTGCCCAACTCTGGGAAGTGGAAGAAAGCGACATTCAGTACGAGAAGGGCGTAATCAGCTCCAAGTCCGATTCAGAGTTGAAGATGACCTTTAAGGAACTGGCCGGCCGGGCCCGTGAGGTGGGCGGCCCTGTTGTGGGCAGCGCCTCCGTAAACCCCTCGGGAATCGGGGGCTCCTACGCTGGCGCCATCGCCGACGTGGAGGTTGACCCCGAGACCGGAAAAGTTGAACTGCTTCGCTACACCGCCTTCCAGGATGCCGGAAAGGCCGTTCACCCCAGCTACGTGGAAGGGCAGATGCAGGGCGGCGCCGTCCAGGGAATCGGCTGGTCTCTGAACGAAGAGTACTACTACAGCGACGGAGACTTCACCAACAGCAGCTTCCTGGACTACCGTATGCCCACCTCCCTGGACCTCCCGATGATCGACACGGTAATCGTGGAGTGCCCGAACCCCGGCCACCCCTACGGAGTTAGAGGTGTTGGTGAAGCCAGCATCGTTCCGCCAATTGCGGTGATTGCCAACGCCATTCACAAGGCAGTCGGTGTGCGCCTCACCTCCACCCCCATGAACCCGGGCGCAGTCACTGAAGCGCTGAAGAACAAGAACGGCGGCTAGAACTAACCCTTAAAAGAGCTAAGGGGGGAGGGTGCTCAGAGGCCCTCCCCTCTTCAGTTTCCTGGCTAGACTATGGCGCCTTGGTCCCGAAGCCTGGCTATTTCATCCCAACTATAGCCGACCGAGAGTAGCTGCTCTTCGGTGTGCTGCCCAAACTCGGGGGCTACGTCTGGTGTTTCTCCGGGCGTCCGTGAGAACTTCACTGGTGGCGAGACCAAGGTAAATTCCCCTTCCGACGGGTGCGTCAAATTCAGGAAATAGCCGTTGGCCGCGGCCTGGGGGTCGGCGATTACCTCATCCAGGGTTTGGATCGGGCCCCACATGCAGCCCTCAGCTTCCAGGCGTTCCGTCCACTCATCGCGGGTTTTCTCGGCGAATATATCGTCAAGCAGTTTGATGAGTTCGACGTTGTTTTCAGAGCGCCTTTGCAGGGAGTCGAACCGCGGGTCGTTGATGAGTTCCTCTATTTCAAGGGCGCGGCAAAAGCTAGACCAGTACTTGTCTCCGTGGACCATAACCAGTTGCAACCACTTCCCGTCCTTTGCTTCGTAAAAGTTGAAAATCGGGTTGATGACGTCAGTTCGGAGGTTGCGACGCACCGGTTCCCTGTCCTTGAGCGCAACGATCAAATCAGGGCCCATCACCCACATTCCCGTGTGCAACAGTGACGTTTCGATAAGCTGACCTTTGCCGGACCGAGTCCGTTCGAACAACGCCATCCCAACTGCTGTGGTCAGGCCAAGAGCAGTAGTCAGATCGCCCATTGCGGGCCGTTCCTGCACGGGAGGGCTCCCCACCTGGCCCAACATGCCCATCAGTCCCGACCTCGCCCAAAAGGCTGCATAGTCAAACCCTGAGCGATTCTTCTCGGGACCCTCCATTCCGTACCCTGTAAGCACCACGTATATCAGCCCTTCGTTGACAGCAGACAGATCTTCGTAACGGACCCTGTAACGCTCCTGTCGATGAGGAGTCAGGTTTGTGACCACAACGTCGAAGTGCGAGGCCAACCGATGGATGATCCCCTGCCCTGACGGGCTTGCCAGGTCCACGGCGATGCTCTTCTTGCCCCTGTTAAGAAGCTCAAAGGAAATGTTCAGTCCACCCTCGTGGGTGATGACGCCCTTGGCGTTAACATCGAACCCTCGGCCCGGGTCACCGGTGACGGGGTGCTCCACCTTCACCACCTCGGCTCCTAGGTCCGAAAGAATTGTCCCTGCTGCCGGCACGGCGACAAAACTGCCAAGTTCCAGAACCCTTACCCCTTCTAATAGGCGAGACATCGTCATCAACTGCTGAGATTCAGTCCAAGTTGGTTATCTTAGGGGATTGCGCCACTTGAGGCCTGGAAATCGACTGAAATCCATATCATTGGAATGGACTTCGGCCTGGTACTCCATGGCAAGGGCAGCGATGTGGGCATCGGTTACGAGGTTGCCCCCAACGCCTGCCGCCGCCAGATTTCTTCTTAGGTGCGTCAAGTGGTCAACTCCGGGGTTAACCGGCATCACGTGTGGGAACTGGAACCATTCTTCGACGTACTCCAAAGCTTGTTCCGATGTTGCAGGGACCTCACGCAGGCTTCCGTGGGTCAAGAGACGCACGAAACCGGCTGCGACTACCCAGGGAATACCGATTCGTTCAGCCCCATTTATCAGGCCTTCCCACCAACTTCGTGCAGCATTGTGGAACAGGGTGTCATTGTTGTAGGCGTAGAGCAGCAGGTTTAGGTCGGGGATGATCATAGATTGTGTTTGTTCAGTAACTCTTGTACTTCCAGCTCATCGTTAAGCTGGTTGAGCTTTAGCGGGTCTACCCCCGGCCTAAATCCGCCTGAGAGCGGCTTGACTCGAAAAGCGGGCCTCTCTTTCTGCGTCCTTGGTGACAGCCCACGACGCAGTGTGTCATTCACCACCTGCTTGAAGGAAATGCCAAGCAGGAAGGCTTGTTCCTGCAAGGCTTCGGCCAAATCATTGTCTAATGTTAATGTGGTTCTCATGAGAGCATCATAATGTCTCCATCAATTGATGGCAAGATGTCCAATTGACCCATCGGTTCCCATTCAGTACGATGCCTGAGCCCCAATTCCCAACTTATGGAGACTTGTCATGTTACGCGCTTTTTCAGAATCGGAATACAAGGAGCGTTTAGCCCGCGCCCGAGAATTGCTCAAGGACAACGGCCTCGACGGATACATCTGCATAGCCCCCGAGCTTCTATATTACTTTGCAGGGCACGAGGCCTATACATTCTTCAGCGATCAAGCACTGATATTCACCACGGGTGATGACGAGCCCAGCCTGGTCCTGCGTGAAGTGGACATTCCCGTGTCCCGAGAAACTGCGTGGATAACCGACTTCCGTCCCTTTCATTACGGCAAGGAGGACCCGGCCGACCTGGTCGGGGAGGCAGCGAAGGAGAAGGGGCTCAGCAGCAAGAAGATTGGTGCAGATCTGGGATCTTTTTCAGCGTCCGCGGGGTATGTAGAGCGCCTCCGGGATGCCTTAGCACCCGCTCAGATTGTAGATGCCACCGAACTCATCAACAGCCTGCGGTTAGTGAAATCTCCGAGTGAACTGGCCTACGTTCGGGAAGCGGCTACTTATGCAAACGCGGGCATGGAAGCGGCCATAGGTGCAATCCGGCCCGGCATCTCTGAGATTCAGCTTGCTGCAGAGATTGAATACGCAATGCGCTCTCAGGGCTGTGACTATGCGGCTATGCCAACATGGGTCCGCAGTGGCCCTCGATCCCCTAATGCCCACAGCCAGGCAACGAACCGGATCATACAAAAAGGCGATGTCGTGTGCATTGAGTTCGCCGGCATAGCCCGACGCTATCAGTGCGTTACCATGAAGACCTTTACACTGGGTGAGCCAAGCCCGCGAGTCAGAGCAATGCACGAGGCCGGCAAGGACTCGCTACTGACTGGGGCCAGGGCCATTGCCATAGGTCAGCCTGTTGCTGCGGCAGAGGAGGCCTCAATTACGCCCCTGGAGCGCAGGGGATTCTCCCAGTTCTCAAATATGCGCTTTGGCATCGGAATTTCCGCAGCCTATCCGCCTAGCTGGGTCGATACCATGAGTATCATTAGGGAGTCCAAGGAGGTCTTCCAATCGGGGATGACCTTCTATTTGCACACGTCGATCCAGATCCCGGACGAGGGAATCGGGGCGCTGGTCGGGGCCAGCTATCTCCTCACCGATGATGGACTGGAGCAACTCACCCCCGGAAGTGAAGAATTGGTAGTAGTCCCCTTATGAGAGGTCGGGCCTGTCTTCCGTTCCCCAGCTCTCTACGCAAATGCCGCTTCAACTATAGGAGAGACTACAGCATTTAATGCTTGACCACCGGGTCAATCGGCACCCGACCCGCGAGACCTGCCGCCTTTTCGAAAATCGCTGCTGCTGAAAGCAATGGGGCCTCGCCCCTCGGGGGGCCTACCAACTGGAGCCCGACGGGCAGCCCTGACTTAGTGAACCCACAGGGGACGGAGATGGCGGGACAAGCCGTGAGTGTCAGAGCGAAGGTCAGGAGCAGCCAGTCGACGTAGTTGTCCATCTGTACGCCGTCCACCTCTGAAAGATAACGGATGTTAACGTCGAAAGGCGGGACCGAGACCGTCGGGCAGACCAGCAAGTCATATCTCGAGAAAAACTCAGTAACCCTGTGGAAAAGCGCTCCTCTGGCTGCCTGGGCGTTCTCCACCTCCCGACGATCCAGGGCTAAGCCCTTCTCGATGTTCCAGATCACCTCAGGCTTCAACTGATCGCGATTAGACTCAAGAAGCGGCCTCATGTTGGCCGCGAATTGGGCAGCCCTCAGGGTTTGAAAGGTGTCTCGGGCATCGTACAGGTCGATGGCGTCCTCTTCTACTTCAGACATGCCTTCGAAGAGCTTTACTGCTTTGGCGCAAAGATCCTTGACCTCACCAGCTACGGGAGCAATACCTAGATCGGGAGTGTAGGCTATCCTGGCCGGAGGAGCCGGGTTGTCCACAGCTTCAACGTAGGGCGTCTCCGGAGCGGGGTAGCTCAGCGGGTCACCGGGATGATGTCTCGCCTCGGCGTCGAGCATCAGGGCAACGTCGCCAACCGTTCGGCCCATTGGCCCATCCATGGACAAGGTCTCGAATGGCAAAAGCTTGGGGCCCTCAGGCACGCGGCCCGGACTCGGGCGAAGGCCCACGACCGAGCAGAAGCTGGCGGGAATCCTCAGGCTCCCGCCGAGGTCGCTACCCGTAGCCAGCCAAACCTGCCCCGAGGTCAAAGCTACGGCAGACCCGCCTGATGAGCCGCCGCACGTCATACGGGTGTCCCACGGGTTTCGGGTCTTGCCGAAGACCTCGTTAAAGGTGTTGGCACCGGCGCCGAACTCCGGCGTGTTGGACTTGCCTACCACCACCGCGCCGTTGCCTTCAAGGATGCTAACGGAGTAGGACGATTCGTCAGGCACCCGGTCTGCGTAGATGGGCGATCCCTTGGTACTACGCACGCCAGCAACATCCACCAGGTCCTTCACAGCAATGGGGAGCCCGTGCAGCTGGCCCCGACCTGCATCTTCGGGCGGCTGGGCAACTAGCTTATTGGCGTGTTCCCGGGCCCGTTCTATGCAGAGGGTAGGCAGAGCGTTCAAATGCCTGTCGGTTGCTTCGATTCGAGCCACGGCGGCGTCTATCGCTTCAAGGGGGCTAACCTGCCTTGTCCGCAGAAGTTCAACCATCTGACGGGCTGTGTGCCTGTATAGCTCTTCCATACTCATCCTTAGGTATTCGACTTCAAGACCTGGTGTCCACCAAACTCCTTGCGCAGGGCAGCCAATAGCCTGGCACCCAGGGGCTCTTCCTGCCGGGAACGGAATCGGGCCTGGAGCGAAGCGGCAATGACGGGGACGGGCACCGACAAGTCGACCGACTCCTGTACCGCCCACCTCCCTTCGCCAGTGTCCTCTACGTAAGCCCTTATGCCTTCCAGGTCCGGGTCTTCCTTCAGGGCTCGGGCGGTCAGGTCCAGCAACCAGGAGCGGACCACACTGCCGTGTCGCCAGATTTCGGCCACTTGGTCGAGGTCTATGTCAAATTTGTCGCTGGCCGACATCAACTCGAAGCCTTCGGCGTAGGCTTGCATGAGGCCATATTCGACAGCGTTATGGACCATTTTGACGAAGTGGCCCGCGCCTGCAGGCCCGACATGCCCCAGCCCAACACCTCCAGTTGGGGCAAGGGTCTGGAGGGCAGGAAGCATGGTCTTGTAGGTGGACTCGTTGCCGCCGACCATCAGGCAGTAGCCTTCTTCGAGACCCCAGACTCCTCCACTGGTACCGACGTCCAGAAAGTGTATGCCCTTCTCCTTCAAGAGCCCGGAACGCCGGATGCTGTCCTTATAGAAGGCGTTGCCACCGTCTACCATGATGTCTCCGGGGGAGAGGAGCTCCGAGAGGGTGCGGACCGTGGTCTCGGTTGGGTCTCCGGCGGGGGTCATCAACCATACGGCGCGGAGCCGGGACAACCGGCTTACCAGCTCGGCTAGTGAGCCGGCGCCTGCGGCACCCTCGGCTTCGACGGAACGTACGGCATCGGGGTCAGGGTCATAGGCGACTATGTCGTGGCCGCCTCGCATGAGGCGCAGCACCATGTTGGCGCCCATGCGGCCAAGGCCGACCATGCCTAATTGCAATGCTTTGCCTTTATGATTTGCCTCAATTCCAGAGTGTCAATCTTAGCCGTCCAAGGCGCACTGCGCCACCACGCACCTCGCTACCTTATTGTTGCGCAGCCTTGCTATCTATAGAATGGCCCCGAGGCGCAAGTCTAACCCATGGGGAGAAATGTCACTAAAACCGACGGTGCTTTGCCTGACTGCAGACAGGCTCGACCAACTGCAATACTGTCAAACTACCCGGTAAAGGGGTAACGGAAGGACCAAACAGGAGGAGCTCTATGTATACAACCGATATGTACGAAGGGATGCTGGCCGAGACCATAACCATGCAGGGCCACAACGGTGATGCCATCAACGCGTACTTTGCGCGGCCGCTGGGAAGCGGGCCGTTCCCGGGTGTAGTGCTGATCCACCACCTGCCCGGCTGGGACGAGTGGTATCGAGAGGCTACGCGCCGGTTCGCTCACCACGGCTACCTATCGATTTCTCCGAACCTGTATCACCGTGAAGCTCACGGCGACCCGGAAGACGTGGGTGCGAGGGTGTGGGGAGACGGTGGAGTCCCCGACGACCAAGCTGTTGGGGATATAGTGGGGGCGATGAGGCAGCTGAGGGCCCTGCCTTATCACAATGGCAAGGTCGGGGTGTTCGGGACGTGCTCCGGGGGGCGACACGTGATGCTGACGGTGGGACGGGAGTCTGGGTTTGACGCGGCGGTGGACTGCTGGGGCGGGCAGGTGGTGATGACGCCCGACCAGCTGAACGAGAAGAATCCCGTGGCCCCGATCGACTACACGGCGAACGTGTCGTGCCCGGTCCTCGGGCTGTTTGGGGAGGAGGACCAGTCTCCGACGCTGGAGCAGGTGGACATCCACGAGGCCGAGCTGAAGAAGCACGGCAAGGACTACGAGTTCCACCGGTATCCGAACGCGGGCCACGGGTTCTTCTATTACCACCGGCCGGCATACCGCGCCGAGCACGCGGTCGATGGCTGGGGCAAGATCTGGGAGTTCTTCGGGAAGCACCTGGGCTAGCGGCCGCCGTGAGTCGACTCCTGATTCAGCCAAGCTGGAGAGAAACATGTGCACGATGATCGTCGAGAAGGTTGCGGTGTCGGGGAGCGGGAAGGGGCAGCAGGGGTGGTTTCCGTTAAAGGAGGCCAGTGTCGCCTATGACCACCCCTATCACCTGCCGATGGAGCACTCCCTGAACATCAGCTTTTTGAATGAGGACAGGGGGATGAGCGCTAGGGTTGCCGTGGAGCTGACAGCGGAGTCGGCGATGGCGCTGGTGTCTGCTATCGAGGCTGCGCTGGCGCGCCGGCCAGAAGGGGTGTAGCGCTGCAGCCTTGAGTGTCCCCGTGCGATGCGGGGTTGGGGAGGTGGGGGTGGGTCTTCGTCATGGGGTGACGGGTCGGTATTGGCGTGGGCGGCGTCCAGGGTACCCACGAGGGGCACCCCTACGGGAGAGAGTGCATATCCAGGTGAGTTGGGAGACCTGCACCCCCCTTCCCCAGATTCCTCACTGCCGTTCGGAATGACATGGGCGGCGTTCGGGATGACGGAGGGGATCAGGGAGGGGGGCGGCCTCGGGCGATGCGGGGTTTGGGAGGTGGGTCTTCGTCATGGGGTGACGGGTCGGTGGTACGCGGGCCGACCCCCGCTCGCGCTTCGGGGGCCTCAGCATGAGCGGCCACGCCGACGGGGAGGGGATCACCCTCACCCCAACCCTCTCCCATCAAGGGAGAGGGGGTAGGACCCCCAACCCCGCCGCCGGGGATGGATTCACGATCGGGGTCGGGAATGACGGTTAGGTGGGGTGGGGCCTCGTCGTCATCCGGGTCTGGGTCATAGTCGTCGTCATCGGGGTCGGGGTCCTCGTCTTCGGTGTCGAGGCCTTTGAGGAAGTCGGGGGTGAGGTAGGCTTTGGCGATGAACTTCTGCATGGCCTCGCTCTCGGCGAGTCTTTCGTTTTCTTCCTGGGGCCAGGGTTCGTCGGGGTCGATGAGGCCGTAGCGCCAGCGGTCCTTCAGGGGGAGGAGCATTCTCCAGGGCCACCACTTGTCGCCGGGCCGGGCCATGCGGACGGGGACGAGGTCTCGGAAGTCGAGGTCACCCCTGTCTACGTTGTCCTGGAAGACCTTCTTGATGAGGTTGTCGATCTGCTCTTCGTCGGTGAGCTGTTTGGGGGCCTTGGCCTGGGCGGTGTAGGCCCGGATGATGAGTCGGAGGCATCGGTTGATCTGGGTGTAGTCCAGGGGGCGCGTGCTCAAGAGGCGGTTGGTCAACGAGCGGAGGAGGGCGATTTCGCCTTCGATGTCCGGGCTGTCGAGGGACAGCCGGGGCAGGGAGGCGGGGACATGGGACAGGGAGCGGCGACGGTTGGGGCGTCGGCCCCTGGGCCTTCGGCCGCGCCCGACGGGGCGGGAAGTCTTCCGCGGCTTGCGGCCGCGGGCATCCGTGTCCTGGCAGGCAGCCCGGGCACGGGGACTCTTCCGCGGTGCAGTACCGCAGGCATCCGCTTCTACGCCCGGTAAGGCGGAGCGGGGACTCTTCCGCGGCCCGGTGCCGCAGGCATCCGCTTCTACGCCCGGTAAGGCGGAGCGGGGGTTCTTCCGCGGCCCGGTGCCGCAGGCATCCGCTTCTACGCCCGGTAAGGCGGAGCGGGGATTCTTCCGCGGCTCAGTGCCGCAGGCATCCGTGCCCTGGCAGGCGGCCCGGGTACGGGGGTTCTTCCGCGGTCTGCGGCCGCGGGCATCCGCGAGGGGGTCGGGCTTGAGGAGACCAACCGCCTCTTGAGCAGGCGCCCCGGGAGAGGGGCGTCGGGGGCCCGGTTTGGCGGGCCCCCTGTTTGACAGTGTTTTGTTGTGAGGTTTGGATGTAGACATTAGGTCTGAACGTTAGTATAGAACGTATATGGTAGTAGTCAAGGGGCAAAGGGGGTAGTTTCGGGGGGATTTTCCCTCCGGCCCCCCAAGGGAACCCTCACCCCCTTGGTCCCCCTCTCCCTTAGGGCCTTGTATAGACCGGGGACATAGGTTACACATGTTCGGGGACATGGGTTACACCAATAGGCATGGAAATCCTTATGAGGAGAATGCCCATGCCATGGAAAGTGGAGACCGTCATGTCTCAGCGAAGAGAGTTTGTCAGTCTGGCCCAGTCCGAGGGTGTGAACATGAGTGAACTGTGTCTGCGCATTGGGATCAGCCGCAAGACCGGCTACAAGTGGCTGAGGCGTCATCTGGAGGGCGGAGAGGGGAGTCTGGGTGATCTCCCCAGGCGCCCTCATCATTCCCCCAACCGCACCAGCGCCGAGATGGAACAGCTGGTAGTGGACCTGCGAAGAGAGCTCCCCACCAAGGGAGGACATGTGCTGGCCAAGATGCTCAAGGACAGGGGGCACACCGGCGTCCCCTCCAAGAGCACTATAACGGCCATACTCAAGAGATACGGACTTATAGAGGCGGCGCAGAGCCTCAAGCACAAGGCCTACCGCCGCTTCGAGCACCCTAGACCCAACGACCTCTGGCAGATGGACTTCAAGGGACACATCCCGGTCACCAGGGGTGGCAGATGCCATCCATTGACGGTGCTGGACGACCATTCCCGGTTCTCCCTGGGTGTCAGGGCCTGCGCAGACGAGAGGACTCAGACTGTCCGTGACCATCTCATCTCCATCTTCCGCCTCTATGGCTTGCCCCACACTATCCTGGTTGACAACGGGTCTCCCTGGGGTAAAGACCTCGACCATCCCTTCACACCTCTGACCGTATGGCTGCTCCGGTTGGGAATCAGGGTTATCCACAGCAGGCCCTACCACCCCCAGACCCTCGGCAAGCTTGAACGCTTCCACAGGTCCCTCAAGACTGAACTGCTCCAGGGCATCAGCTACACCGACCTCTCTCAGTGTCAGAGCAGCTTCGACAGCTGGAGAGACTTCTACAACCTCCAGCGTCCTCACCATGCCCTAGACCTTAATACCCCTGCCAGCCGATACACCATCAGCTCTCACCCTTTCCCCGAGACCCTTCCACCCGTCGAGTACGACGCAGACGACCACGTACGTTCTGTCGATGCTAACGGCCGCATCTACTTCTGCGGAAAGACCTTTCGTGTAGGCAAGCCCTTCAGAGGAATGTGCGTGGCCCTGAGACCCGGGGCCAGAGATGGAACCTGGAACGTCTTCTTCTCCATACAACCCATCGCTGCCATAGATCTAGGCCTGTAGAATGTGTTACCTATCTCTCCGAACAACTGTTACCCTTCTCCCCGGTCTATACAGGCCTGTAAGGGAGAGGGGGAGAAAAAACAGAGGGGTGCACCTGCGCCTTGGCGCAGGTGCACCCCTCTAGTTTGGTACTGGGGGAAAGGGGATGGAGAGAGATGGTCGGCTAGAGATGGGTTGGGGGAGGGGCGCTGGAGATTCCTCGCGGGGCATCGGAATGGGAAGGGGGGTCGGTGATTGTCGAAGTGGACGGGGAGACCTGTACCTCACCTCCCCAGATTCCTCACTGCCGTTCGGAATGACAGTGAGGGGCGTGGGTTGTCAGTGGAGTTATGTGAGGGGCTGAAGATGCGTGGGCCTTCCCCCGCGGGAGGGCGACCGGCCGGTCGCCCCTACAGGGATTCGGCCCCACCCCGCGGGGGAACCCTCTCCCCCTTGGTCCCCCTCTCCCCCCGTATCGGAGTACGGGGCAGGCTTAGGGCCTGTAAGGGAGAGGGGGAGATAAGAACAGGGGGATGCACCTGTGTCAAGGCGCAGGTGCATCCCCCTAGTTTGGTACTGGGGGGAGGGGGATGGAGAGGGGTGTTTGGCTAGAGACGGGGTGGGTTGAGGGAGGGGGGTGGGAGATTCTTCGCGGGGCTTCGGGATGGGAGGGGGGAGTGGGGTGAATGGCGAGGTGGGTTGGGAGACCTGCACCGCCATTCCCCAGATTCCTCACTGCCGTTCGGAATGACAGTGAGGGGCGTCGGCTGGCAATGGAGTTATGTGAGGGGCTGAAGATGCGTGGGCCTTCCCCCGCGGGAGGGCGACCGGCCGGTCGCCCCTACAGGGATTCGGCCCCGCCCCGCTGGGGAACCCTCACCCCCTTGGTCCCCCTCTCCCCCCGTATCGGAGTACGGGGGGAGAGGGGGAGAAAAAACAGAGGGATGCACCTGCGCCTAGGCGCAGGTGCATCCCTCTAGTTTGGTACTGGGGGGAAGGGGATGGAGAGGGGTGATTGGCTAGAGACGGGGTGGGTTGGGGGACCTGCACCGCCCTTCCCCAGATTCCTCACTGCCGTTCGGAATGACAGTGAGGGGCGTGGGTTGTCAGTGGAGTTATGTGAGGGGCTGAAGATGCGTGGGCCTTCCCCACGCTCGACCCCCTGCCTTCGCAGGGGCAGGCTCTTCGACGCTGCTCAGGGTGAGCGGCCCCACCGTCGGAGGAGGGGGTTATTCGGTCATGTTTATGCCGGCTTCGAGGCCGGCGTACATGTAGGTCATGGCGGGGACCTTGTAGTCGCCCCAGCGGTCGGTGAAGGCTTCGATGTCCTCGGGGGAGACGGCCCGGCCCTCCATGAAAACGTTGGAGATGGTCTTGAGGAGGTAGAGGTCGGAGGTGGGGAGTACGTCGAAGCGGCCGAGGGAGTGACAGAGGATGCGCTGGGCAGTCCAGACCCCGATGCCCCGGTAGGCGACCAGGGTCTCGATGACGGAGTCGTTGCTCATATCGTGGAGGGCGTCGAGGTCCAACTCACCCGTTGCCACTGCCTCAGACATCCTGTGGATGTACTCGGACTTCCGGGCGGAGAGCTTGCATGCCTTAAGCTCTTCGACACCGGCTTCCATGAAACGCTGGGGAGTAGGGGAGAGCCAGAATTCCTCGTCGTTGAAAACGGCGCTCCGGCCGTACTTTTCGATGAGTCGGCGCTGCATGGTGAGGGCGACGGCGGTGGAAAGCTGTTGGCCGAGGATGGTGCCGACGAGGGCCTCGAAGAGGTCGACGTCCTGGCCGGGCTTCAGGCCCCGGAACTGCCGTGCGGCCTTTCCCAGGCCTGCGTCCTGCTCGGCCAATTCGTAGAAACCGCCGAGATCGTAGTCGGTACACAGGCGCCATTTCACCTCAGATACAAGCGACTGCATGGAGGCCTCTTCCAGCTCCTCTCCCTCGGCCCGGATTTCGAGCATGGGGTCTTCGACGCCGCCTGAGGAGGAAACGGTCAGGAGGGCGGGTCGGGAGTTGGCGCTAGTGACTCTTTTCCATACGCCGTCTTCGAACTTTTCGACGCCAATACCCTCGGCGTACCAGCAGGCGCGTCGGGCGGTGAGCTCGAAGTTGAAGGGTGGAACGGGTTGGATGCGGGCGGTAAGGGTTTCCAAGTCGGGGGTCAGTATAGCATTGGAGAAGCAGTCGGTGAGAGGAAAGTCTTTGAAGTTAGTTGACACGCATCGTATCAACAAATATAATGGCTATAGCATTACCTGAGATAACACAGTAAAGAGAAGGAACGAGGCAGATGAGACGAGAGGGCGTGTACGTGATGCGGGTCGCGTCCCGGCTTTCGGGGATGCACCCCCAGACACTGAGGAAGTACGAGCGGGTCGGGCTCCTGGCCCCGACTCGAATAGGCGCGCTGCGCATGTATTCCGACGAGGACATCGCCCTGCTAAAGATGATAAAGTATTTGATTGGCAACGTGGGATTGAACGTGGCGGGGGTGGAGATGGCCTTGAGCATGAGGTCGGGGCTTCGGGCCCTGAAGAGGCAGGCCGACGCCCTCCCCGAAGGCTCTCCGAGTAAGGACAATATGGAACGGACAATAGAGCAGATGCTCCGGCTGATAGAGGCGCCGGAGGCCCGGTGAGCGACATGTCGATGGACGAAGACTTCAACGAGTTCATCAAGGGTCGGGCGCCGGCCGATGCCGACCTCTCCACAAGGCTGGAAGAGGCCGAGCAGGAGATAAACCGGCTACGGGAACTGTTACAGCGTCATCACGCCGACCATACGAACTACAAGCGCCGGATGGAAGAAACGGAGGCCGAGCGGGCATCCCGGGCGGCGGCGCACCTGGTTTCGAGCCTGCTACCGGTGCTGGACGACCTGGACCGGGCGACGGGGTCGGGACCCGAGGCGGACGGCGGGGGAGCCGGGACTGCGCAGGACCGGGTGTGGAAGGAAGGGATGGAGCTGATAAAGCAAAAGCTTATGTCAATCCTGGAGAAGGAAGGCGTCCGCAGGATCGAGGCGGTGGGCAAGCCTTTCAACCCCGTCCTCCACGAGGCAGTCGCGCCTCATCCGACAGAGACCGTTCCGGAGGACACGATAGTCGGGGTCCAGCAGCACGGGTATACGCTCAACGGGGCCCTTCTGAGGCCTGCGAAGGTTACCGTGGCCCGGAGGCCACAACATACGCATTAGTTTAGTCATCAAGCCGTAGGAGGCTACGGAGGTAGGACCAAAATGGCAAAAGTACTAGGAATCGACCTGGGGACAACCAACTCCTGCATGGCAGTCATGGAGGCGGGAGAACCCAACGTCATAGAAAACGCGGAAGGGGCACGGACCACTCCCTCGATGATCGGGGTGAATGCGAAGTCGGGGGAGAGGTATGTCGGGACCACGGCGAAGCGGCAGGCGGTCACGAACCCCGACAACACAGTCTTCTCCATCAAGCGCATGATCGGGCGTCGGTTCGGCGACCTGGAAGTGCAGAGGGACATCAAGCTGATGCCCTTCAAGATCGTCCAGGCTGGCAACGGGGACGCCCAAGTCGAGATCGGGGGGAAGACGTATTCGCCGCCGGAAATCTCGGCGATGGTGCTGAGGAAGCTAAAGGAGGACGCGGAGGCGAAGCTCGGGGAGACGATCACCGAGGCGGTGATCACCGTTCCCGCATACTTCAACGACAGCCAGAGGCAGGCGACCAAGGATGCGGGCCGCATCGCGGGGCTGGACGTGCTCCGGATCATCAACGAGCCCACCGCCGCATCCCTGGCCTACGGGCTGGACAAGGAGGGCGAGAAGACCATAGCGGTGTACGACCTCGGGGGTGGGACATTTGACGTGTCCATCCTGCAGATAGGCGAGGGCGTGTTTGAAGTGAAGTCGACCAACGGGGACACGCACCTCGGGGGAGACGACTTCGACCAGCGGATAATCGACTGGCTGGTGGCGGAGTTCAAGCGGGACCAGGGGATCGACCTCCGGCAGGACCGCATGGCCCTGCAACGCCTTAAGGAGGGCGCAGAGAAGGCCAAGTGCGAGCTTTCGACGGTGATGGAGACAGAGATCAATCTGCCGTTCATCACGGCGGACGCCTCGGGGCCGAAGCACATGAATATCTCGCTGTCCCGGGCCAAGCTGGAGCAGCTGGTCGGGGACCTGGTAGACCGGACCGAGGGCCCGTGCCGGAACGCCTTGAAGGACGCCGAGGTCTCGGCGGGCGACATAGACGAGGTCGTACTGGTCGGGGGGCAGACGCGGATGCCCGCGGTATTCGAGAAAGTGAAGGGGGTGTTCGGTCGGGAGCCGCACAAGGGCGTGAATCCGGATGAGGTGGTCGCCATTGGCGCCGGGATCCAGGCCGGTGTGCTGAAGGGCGACGTGCAGGACATCCTGCTGCTGGACGTGACGCCGCTTACGCTTGGGATCGAGACCCTGGGCGGCGTGGCAACGCCCCTTATCCCTCGGAACACCACCATTCCGACCTCCAAGTCCCAGGTGTTCTCCACGGCTGCGGACAACCAGCCGAGCGTCGACGTCCACGTGCTGCAGGGCGAGCGGTCCATGGCGGGAGAGAACAAGACAATCGGGCGATTTCTGCTGGACGGGATACTTCCGGCTCCTCGGGGCATGCCGCAGATCGAAGTGGCGTTCGACATAGACGCCAACGGCATCCTGAACGTGTCTGCGAAGGACATGGGCACGGGCAAAGAGCAGAAGATCACGATTACGGCAAGCTCGGGGCTGGAGAAGGATGAGGTGGAGCGGATGGTGCGGGAGGCCGAGGCCAACGCCGAGCAGGACAAGCAGCGCAAGGAAGAGGTCGAGGTCCGGAACAATGCCGACTCCCTGGCCTACGCCGCGGAGAAGATGCTGCGGGACAACGAGGACAAGGTGCCCGCGGAGCTGAAGTCCGAAGTCGAGGGCAAGATTGCCCAGGTGCGCTCTGCGCTGCAGTCGGGAGACGCCGCGCAGATAAAGCGGGCCTCGGACGAGCTAAACGAGTCGATGCAGAAGGTCGGGGCGGCGGTATACAGCCAGCAGCAGGGCCAGGGGCCGACGGACGGGGCGGACCCGTCAGGCGGCGGCCAGCCCGGCGGCGAGGGCCCCGGGGGGCCGGGGCAGTCGGGGCCGGTGGAGGGGGAGTTCAGGGAGGTTTAGGCTTCTCTTTCTTGCGGTTCAACAGGGCCCGACGCGCTTGGCGCGTCGGGCCTTTTCCTTTGGGAGGTTAGGTACGTGACTCTGCTCGCTGGGAACCCTCACCCCCTTGGTCCCCCTCTCCCCCCGTATCGGGGTACGGGGCAGGCTTAGGGCCTGTAAGGGAGAGGGGGAGAAAAGAACAGAGGCATAGGCGTGTGCGTTGCACACGCCTATGCCTCTAGTTCGGTACTGGGGGAAGAGGGAGGAGGGGAGTTCAGGGAGGTTTAGACCTCCGTTTGTTCTTGCAAGCCAGGAGATGGCCGTACATATTTGTTAGAATGGTGCACGTACAAGAGTGCATTCATCGGAGGTGCAGTGTTGGCTATTCCGGTTCGCAGGCCCGCTGAAGAAACTGCCCGCCTCGGCGATCGTATATACGAAAGAGATATACGACAACGGGTCGAAGCCATCCACCACGGAGAGATTATAGCCATCGACGTTGACAGCGGGAATTATGTCATTGCCGACGACGTCATTGCGGCGTCAGAGGGCCTGCGCGCCCAACGTCCAAATGCCGATGTGTGGCTAATCCGAATCGGGTATCGGGCCCTGGGAAGTTTCGGGGGCCATCCTCTGCGGTGACCCGATTGATCGAGGGCCTCGTAAATTCCGACTACGAAGCCGTCGTAAGCGTTACCCTGCGAAGCCCGCAGGGGCAGGCTAGGGAAGTAGACGCCGTAGTAGACACCGGCTTCAACAGATATCTGACTTTGCCGCCTACGCTTGTCGCGGAATTGGAAGCGGCTCCTTTAGGACGCAGCCGGTTGGTGCTAGCGAACGGCAATGAAGACACATTTGAAGTTTGCGCCGTTACGGTGCTCTGGGACGGTGAACCACGATACGTGGAAACCTACGTGGCTGATTCCACACCGCTGATAGGCATGCTTTTGCTCGAAGGACATAGCTTGTACATGCAAATCAAGGACGGCGGGCACGTAACCATACAGCCAGAACAATAAACGGCATCTACAAGCCTGTGCAGACACTGCCTCGGCCAGACGCCTTGACGACCAGGGCAGGTGTAGGGGGAGTTCAGGGAGGTTTAAGTTTCTCTTTCTCGCGGTTTAGTGGGGGCCCGACGTGCCGAGCACGTCGGGCCCTTTTCTTTGGGGGGTCAGGTACGTGACTCCGCTCGCTGGGAACCCTCACCCCCTTGGTGCCCCTCTCCCCCCGTATCGGGGTACGGGGCAGGCTTAAGACCTGTAAGGGAGAGGGGGAGAAGAGAACAGAGGGCGGCATTGAGCTGAGCGTGGGTTAGCCGACGTCGGCGAGGACGGCGGCGCCGGGGCTTTCGGAGCCGGGGTGGCCCGGGGCTCCGTAGAGGGGGCAACCTGTGCAGCTTCGGGTTGCGCCGCAGGGGGCGACCTGAGGCAGGCTCGAACCTATGCCAGCGACGGCCCGGGGCTTGGATTCGGGCTCTCTGAAGAGATCCATACGGAGCTGCTTGGCCCTCGGGGGACGGTGACCGGGAAAGACCAGGTAGGGCCATGCGCGCTTTTTGACTACCCCCATGGCTTGTAAGTCTCGCCATGAGTCCAAGGTGTGCTGCCTGCGCTGAAGCAAGATCCGGTCGGCCGCCGTAGGCCCGAGCCCCGGGACGCGGAGCATCTGGTCCCTGGTCGAGTAGTTTATGTCTACCGGGAAGGCATCCAAGTTCTCAAGCGCGATGATGGACTTGGGGTCCATGTCCATGGACAGGAACCCCGCCTCATCGAAAGCAAGCTCTATTTCCTGGTTGGAAAACTTGTAGATGCGCTTGAGCCAGTCCATCTGGTAGAGCCGGTGTGCCCTAGTCATGGAGGTCGGGGGGTGTTCCTCAAGGGGGGTGTAGGGAATGGGCTGGAAGTTGGAGTAATAGGCCCGCTTCAGGTTCCATTCGCCGTACAGCTGATCGATGCGGTGAAAGACTTCCCTGTCGGACTCGTTGGCCGCGCCGACCACGAACTGGGTGACCTGGCCCACGGCGCCACCCGACTTCTCTTGATTGAGGTCGTTGATCCACTTCATGGGGGCCAGGATGTCGCGCTCCAGGTCCTTCATCTTGCTCAGGGTGCGCATCCTATCGACACTTGGGGTCTCGATATTGACGGACAGCCTGGTACCGAGCTTGTGGGCGGCCTCTACATATTCCCGCTCGACGCCCGGCATGACCTTAAGGTGGATGTATCCCTTGAACCCGTACTTCTCCCTGATGATCTGCACCACGTCTATGAGCTTGGCGGTGGTTTTAGAGCCGGTGCCCGCCACCCCTGAGCTGAGGAAGAGGCCGTCGACGGTGTGCCGGCGGTGCAGCTCCATGAAGGCGGAGGCCAGCTCTTCCCGTTTGAAGGCGAAGCGTTTTCTGGGAACCCAGTGGCTGTTGGGGCAGAAGTGACAGTCCATCTTGCAGAAGTCGGTGAACATGACCCGCATGAGGCTGATGGTCTTGCCATTGGGCATGGACGCCTTGTAGACGCCGGGCATGGGGTTCTTCTTCGGGTTAGAGTATGGCCCGCGTTCCCTGGTCTTTTTCTGGGGCTGGGACAGGATGTCGTCGGTGGCCATACCTCCCAGGAGCTGAAGTTTTTCGTAGGTCTCGGGGGTGCGTTTGATGAGCATGGGTTGGTCTCCTCTTAGAATAGAAATTGCATTCGCAATATGTATTCTCAATCTATGTTCTTAATATATGTTCTTATAGTTTACATGGAGGTGTCAAGGGGGGTGGGGTCGGGATTTGAGGCGCTTACGCGGGACAGTGAGGGGAAGGGATGGCCTTGCCGGATTCACCCTCGCCGCATCGAGGGAGATGGCATTGGACCTCAACCCTGCAGGTACATCCCTCTAGTTTGGTACTGGGGGAAAGGGTAGGTGTGAGCGGCTATGGCAGAGGTGGGTTTAGGGGGACGGTGGAGGTTCCTCGCGGGGCACCGGGATGGGACTTTGGGAAGTTGGGATGGGGGTGGGAAACAGGGTTTCTGCTAGGTCATGCCGTAGAGGCGGGCGCAGTTATCCCACATGGTCTTACGTCTCATAGAGTCGGAGAGAGGGAGGTCGAGGAACATATCCAAGGCGTGGGGGAACTTGGAGTCGGGGTGAGGGTAGTCGGTGGAGAGAACGACGGTATCTTCCAGTCCGTAGTTTTCGAGCATGGCTGCGGGGGATTCCTCGGGCTCCACGGAGACGAAGCACTGTCGTATGAAGTATTCCCTGGGCGTCAAGGTGAGAGCCGGGGCTTCCATTTTGCCGGAGAACTCGAAATGGTCGTCCATGCGCCACATGAGCCACGGGACCCAGGAGCAGTTGGCCTCGAGGAAGGCGACGCGGAGGGTCGGGAACCGCTCCAAAACGCCGCCGCCAATCATGCTCACTGCGGCCAGCATCATCTCCATGGAATGACAGCAGGTGTGGAAGAGCCAGTATTCGCCCTCGAACCGGGAGCCGGCCTCGGGCATGGGGACGTGAGAGCCCTCATGGAACCCTACGGCCATGTCCAGGTCCTCTATCTGCTCCCATAGGGGATCGTAGCAGGGGTCGTGCCAGTTTCTCCCGAGGTACAGGTTGGGCCTGATGAACACGCCCTTGAACCCGAGCCGCTTGACGCATCTCCCGGCTTCTTCCACCGCGGCTGCAACATCGGTCGGGAAGACCATACCGATGCCCTTCATGCGGTCCGGAAAGGGGCTGCAGAAGTCGGCCATCCAGTCGTTGTAGGCCCGCGCGATGGCGGCCCCGAAGTCGGGGGCAAGTTTGTCAGTAGCGACTGCGAAGAGGCCTCGGGAGGGGTACATGAGGGCCACGTCCATGCCTTCTTTGTCCATGGCCCGTACCTGGGAGGCTGAGTCCCAGCCGCTGTCTATGGGATCCTGATAAACGTCAGGAGGCCCGGCCTTCTCTTCAAACAGGTCATCGTGGACATCCCTGGGGATCTGCTCTCCGTCGATCTCGACGCAGAGGTCCTGCTGGTAACGGGCGAGGCCCACGGGGGCGCGGTCCCGGAAATCGGGGGCTATGTAGCGCTGCCACAGGTCAACGGGCTCTATGACGTGCATATCGGAGTCCATGAACTTCATGCCGTTCCTGCTCACGATGCCCTCCTATGCAATGTTTTATGTCTACTTATGTGCCTGACGCTCGGTTTCCGGAGTTACCTTGAGGACACTAGAAGTGTACGTAGAGGCGGGTCGGATAGTCAAAGACGGGGCTCGGGCGGGTGACTAACGGGTCGGGACAGGATACACTAGCGCCGGACTATCCCCATGTCCGAAACCGCAAAAGGAGACCCGACTCATGGCAGGCGGCAACATCCAGGCTACTAAAGACGGCCCCTACGAGGTCACGGGCGAGTTCACCGTTCTGGACCACAACGGCAACCCATACAAGCAGCGAAGAAAGGTGTTCCTGTGTCGGTGCGGGGGTTCATCCAACAAGCCGTACTGCGACGGGACCCACGTTTCAATCGGGTTCAAGGACGAGTCGGAGGCGGGGTAGGGAAAGCCCGGGACTCCTGTTATGCGTTTCGACAGCACGGTCTACTATCACTTCGGCGAGGTGTACCCCTGGGACAAGCTGACCGACGAGTTCCGGGACATAGCCGGGCTCCTGGACCAAGCCGGGTTCACGACGGTCTGGCTGGCCGAGCACCACTTTTCGTGGGACGGGTGGAACCGGGCAATGACCAACCCGATACTGGTCGGGGCTGACCTGGCGGCGCACACCGATCGGATCAGGGTGGGGCAGTGCGGAGTCATCCTCCCGGACTGGCACCCGATACGCGTCGCCGAAGACATAGCGATGCTGGACAACATGACAAAGGGTCGGGTGGACTTTGGGATAGCCCGGGGGTACGACAGCAGGTCGGGGCTGCAATTCAACGTTCACGCCGACAGGCTGAACAACGCCCAGAACTATTCACTGTTCGCCGAGAGCCTTGACATCATCAAGGGCGCATGGACACAGGATGTGTTCCGGCACGAGGGTGATTTCTTCACCTTTCCGGTGCCCGGGTGGAAGGAGCCCAACCCGATGAACTGGGACTCCCGCTACCACAGCCAGGACGGCGAGATGACGGCCCTGAGTGTGCTGCCCAAGCCCTACCAGAAGCCTCACCCGCCCATCTACCAGATGGCGGACTCCGTAACGTCGCACAAGTTTGCGGCGGCGCGGGACGTTGGGGTTATCAGCATGCGGAGCACCCTGGAGAAGATCAAGCAACACTGGGCGGGCTATGCGGAGGAGTTCCCGGGGGTGCAGGCCGGGCCGAATCCCGCGCCCCGGAAGCTGGCGGTCATGCGGCCCACCTATGTAGCGGAGACGCGGGAGCAGGCGATAAAGGACCTGCGCGAGGGGCTCGGGTACCGGGAGAGGCTCACGTCCACGGACATCGCCCGGTCACGGAAAGCGATGCTGGCCGAGGGGGAGTTCAAGGAAGACGACCTGGTGGCGGACTGCTTTGAGTTCGAGGATTCCCACGATTTGATATTCGTGGGGACTCCGGACTCGGTGTCGGAGCAGATCGAGCGGTATCGGGAGGAGTTGGGGCTTGAACACATGGTGCTCTTTCACAACATTCCAGGGCTGACCCACGAGATGGTAATGAAGAGCCTCACCATGTTCTCGGAGAAGGTGCTGCCGAGGTTCGCCTAGGGTTTTCTCTGGGCCCGACCCGTTACCAGACGCTCCATCCGCCGTCTACCACTATGGTCTGGCCTGTAATGAAGCTGGACTCAGGGGAGGCGAGGAAGAGGAGGGCGGTCTTCAGCTCGTCGGGTCTGCCCTGGCGGCGCATGGGTGTGCGGTACTTGATCTCCTCTTCATCGGGGTTACCGCCGACGAAGGCTTGCTCGCTGGGGAAATAGCCCGGGGCGAGGGCGTTGACGGTGATCCCGCGGTCGGCCCACTGGATGGCGCAAGCCCGAGTCAGGCCCACCACGCTGTGTTTGGAGATGGAGTATGCCCAGGACGGCCCCTGGGGCACTCCCCCCACCACCCCCAATATCGAGGATAAGTTGATGATGCGGCCGTAGCCTCGGGGGAGCATTTCTTTGCCGACCCTGTGGGCGAGCATGGCGGAGCCGGTGAGGTTGGTCTCCATTATCTTGTGGTAAGCATCAAAATCGGCGTTGGTGGCGCTCTTGCCTTCGAAAATGGTCACGCCGGCGTTGTTTACGAGGATATCGATCTTCCCGTATTCGGCGAGGACCTGGTCGACGAAGGAGTCGATCTGGTTGGGGTTGGTAACGTCGGCTTTGACGGCGAGGCAGCGGCGGCCGAGGTCTCGGACCATCTTGACGGTCTGTTCCATCATGCCGGTGCGTCGGGCGCAGACGGCGAGGTCGGCGCCGGCCTGGGCTAGGGCTTCGCAGAAGGTGACGCCGAGCCCGGATGAGGCGCCGGTCACAACGGCGATTTGGCCGCTGAGGTCGAACAGGTCTGTATGAGCCAAATATGTACCTCCGCCTCTTGATTCCCGAGCTTTCCGGCGTGGGGAGCAGGGATGCGCCAAGGATAATTTGACAGCGTCTTTACTGCAAACTTACAATTGCCAAATATCCGGCCGCTGGGCCGTTCCGAAAATACTGTGGGAGATGGCGGACAGTTTGTGTATTTCCACAGAGACTAAGGGGCGCCGAGCCCCTGCCACGGAACTTGAAAACAACCTGTTTCGGTCGTACCGGAGAATCGGTGCGGCCAACACCCCGTGGTCCCCGGCAACCGGGAGGTGTTGTATGCCCGATATCTGAGCCTTGGACTTGAAGCCCGTACTATTTCGGAGCGGGCCCTCGGGCCTGCAGAAGGCATATTGAAAGGAAGAAAGATGAGAGTAACCAAAAAGTCCAGGGTCAAGGGCTTGACCCGGAACAGGACCTTCCTGGCCCTGTTTGCGGTGCTGGCCCTTGCCCTGCTGATCGCAGCCGCCTGCGGCGAGGCCGCAACGGCGACTCCCGAGCCCACAGCGGTGATGGAAGAAGAGGAGGCGATGCCCGAGCCTACCGCCGTGATGGAGGAGGAAGAAGAGGAGGAAGGCGACGCGATGCCGGAGCCTACTCCCACCGCCATGATGGAAGAGGAAGAACCGGACGACGCCATGGAGGAGACCGGCATACGGCCTCGCAACGAGTGGACGGTCGAGAACCCGGCGACTAAAGAAGAGATCGAGGCAGAGCTGCAGAAGTACCGGGGCCAGAGCCTGGTGTTCAGCTCCTGGGGCGGGGCCTATCAGTCCGCGCAGCGGCAGGCATACGCCATTCCCTTCGCCGAGCAGTTCGGCATCGACATCATTGACGACTCGCAGCCGACGCTCGGTAACGTACGAGCACGGTCGCAGTCCGGCAACGTGACCTGGCACCTGTTTGACACGGGCACAGGTTCCATCCACCAGCTGTCCAACACCGGCGACCTGGAAGAGCTGGACTTCAGCATCATTGACAACCGGGACTACCTGGAAGTCACCAAGTCCCCGTACATCGGCGGCGGCGGCATCACCTGGTCCGAAGTCTGGGCATACAACACGGACGTGTTCCCGGCGGACAACCAGCCGCACACCATGACCGACATTTACGACACGGAGAATTTCCCCGGGCGCCGGGCATGGGCCTACTACCCGGACCACGAGATGGTCTTCGTGCTCCTGTCGAAGAACCCCGAGCTCCTGGACACTGCCGAGGGTCGGGCCAGCCTATCCGCTCTGACGGAAGAGCAGGTGGACGAAGCATTCGCGATCTTCGAGGAATACCGGGGCCAGGTAGACTGGTTCTGGCAGACGGGATCCGACTGCCCGCAGAACCTGATCAGCGGCGAGATGGCACTCTGCACCGCCTGGAACGGTCGAATCTTCGACGCTGCGAAGGAAGGCGAGCCTATCCGAGTGTGCTGGGAGTGCGGTCACGTACTCAACACCGGAGTGTTTGGGATAATTAAGGGTCTCAAAGAGCAGGACCCCAATGCCTTCGAGCTGGCACAGCTCTACATGGCCTGGACCTCCTTCCCGGAGATCAACGCCCGGATGGCGCAGTTCATCACCTACGGACCCATCAACACCAAGTCCCTGCCTTTCCTGGACGGGCCTGAGTACGATGAGGTCCGGGACGAGCTCCCGTCCTCCACTGCCAACATACCCTTCGCCATCTTCAAGGACGAAGTACACGTTGGTGAGCAGACGGACATCTGGCGTGAGCGCTGGATTGCGTTCCAGCAGACGTTCGAAAACTAAATAGTTCGTAAGCTAAACTTAGGCGCCCCTCGGGAAGGTGACTTTCCGGGGGGCGCCTAAAGCCATTCAGGGGTACAACCAGGAGAAGGAGATATCATGAAAAAAGCCTACGGATATAGGGGCAAGGGACTGACAAGGCGAAGAACCCTTCTCGGGTTGTTTGCCGTGTTGGCCCTTGCCCTTTTGATTGCAGCCGCTTGTGGCGAAGCCGCGACGGCTACACCCGAACCTACTGCCGCGATGGAAGAAGAGGCGATGCCCGAGCCCACCGCTATGATGGAGGAGGAAGGGGATGATGCGATGGAGGAGGAAGAGGAGGCTATGCCTGAACCCACTCCCACCGCCATGATGGAAGAGGAAGAAGAGCCCGATGCCATGGAGGAGACCGGCCTGAGGCAGAGATCCGAGTGGACGGTCGAGAACCCGGCGACCCGCGAAGAGATCGAAGCCGAGCTGGCCAAATACCGGGGCCAGAGCCTGGTATTCAGCTCCTGGGGCGGCGCCTACCAGTCCGCCCAACGGCAGGCCTACGGCGTACCCTTCGGCGAGATGTTCGGCATCGAGATCATCGACGACAGCCAGCCGACAGTCGGCAGGGTGAGGGCGATGCAGGAGTCCGGCAACGTCACCTGGCACGTGTTCGACACGGGCGGCGGGTCAATCCATGCCCTGGCACGCAGCGACTCCCTTGAACACCTGGACTTCAGCGTGATCGACACCCGGGACTTCCTCGAGGTCCTGAAGGCCCCGTACATCGGAGGCGGCGGCATCACCTGGTCCGAGACCTGGGCCTACAACTCGGACGTATACCCCGAGGGCAGCCAGCCCCAGAACATGGCGGACATTTACGACACGGAGAAATTCCCGGGTCGCAGGTCCTGGAACCAGTTCCCGGACGCCGAGATAGTATTCGTGCTGCTGTCGGAGAACCCCGGCCTTCTGGACACCGCCGAGGGTCGGGCCAGCCTGGCCGCTCCTGACGAGGCGCAGGTAGACCGCGCCTTCGAGCTGTTCGATCAGTACCGGGACCAGCCTGATGTCTTCTGGACCACGGGCTCCGACTGCCCGCAGTTCCTGATCAGCGGTGAAGCCGACATGTGCACCAACTGGAACGGGCGCATCTACGACGCAGCCAAAGAGGGCGCACCACTCAAGATCTGCTGGGAGTGCGGCCACGTCCTTAACACGGACGGTTGGGGCATAATCAAGGGTCTGAAAGACCAGGACCCCCAGAAGTTCGAACTGGCGCAGCTATTCATGGCCTGGACTTCCTTCCCGGAGGTCAACTCCCGGATGGCCCAGTTCATCACCTACGGCCCCGTCAACACCAAGGCCCTGGCAGCCCTGTCAGACCCGGTCTACGACGACGTCAGGGACGAACTGCCTTCTTCGCCCTCCAACATCCCCTTCGCCATCATCAACGATGAGGTGCACCGGGCGGCGAACCTGGATGCCTGGCGTGAGAGGTACGAGGAATGGAAAGGCACGCTAAACTAGCCTGAAGACGCAAGCAGGCGCCCCCCGGACGGGTATAGACCTCCCGGGGGGCGCCTCAGTATTATGATGCCGTAATACTGAAGAGAGGAGGGTTCTGGAACCGTATCCTGAATAAAGATTGAATAAACAGTTTGTCTGAAGGACCTTGATAGAGGGGAGAAGGAACTATGAAGATATTTGAAAAGCGTCTCGGCGGAGGCTCGTTCTCCGGGAGGCGCTTCTTTGCAATCCTGGCGGTTCTGACCCTGGCCTTGCTAATTGCCGCCGCTTGCGGCGAAGCTGCAACGGCCACTCCCGAGGCCATGACGGAAGAGCCAACGGCGATGCCCGACCCCACGGCAATGGCTGACGAACCTGATGAGGCTATGCCGGAACCCACGGCGGTGCCGGATGAACCCGACGACGCCATGCCGGAACCCACGGCCATGCCCGATGAACCCGACGACGCCATGGAAGAGACCGGCCTAAGACCCAGGGAAGAGTGGACGGTCGAAAACCCGGCGACAAAGGAAGAGATCGAGGCGGAGCTGGAGAAATACCGGGGCCACAGCCTGGTGTTCAGTTCCTGGGGCGGTGCCTACCAGGCTGCGCAGCGTCAAGCCTATGGGATACCAATGGCGGAGCAGTTCGGCATTGAGGTCATCGACGACGGGACGCCGATACTGGGCAAGATACGGGCGATGGAGGCCTCGGGCAACATCACCTGGCACGTGATTGACCAGGGCGGCGGGACCATACACAACCTAGGGAAGAACGGCTCGCTGGAAGACCTGGACTTCAGCGTCGTAGACAACCGGGACTTCCTGGAGATCCTGAAGGCCCCGTACATCGGTGGCGGGGGGATCACATGGTCGGAGGTATGGGCCTACAACGCTGACGTGTACCCGGAGGGCAACCGGCCCGACAGCATGGACGATTTTTATGACCCGGTGAACTTCCCCGGCAAACGTGCCTGGGCTTACTACCCCCACGGCGAGATTAAGTTCGTACTGCTCGCGGATAACCCGTCACTGCTGGAAACGGCGGAAGGAAGGGCCAGCCTGGCCGCCCCAAACGAAGAGCAAGTGGACCGCGCCTTCGAGCTCTTCGACGAATACCGAGACCAGGTCGACCTAATCTGGAATACTGGCTCGGACTGCCCGCAGCTGCTGATCAGCGGCGACCTGGACATGTGCACCGCCTGGAATGGTCGAATCTTCGATGCGGCCAGGGAGGGCGCACCGCTGAACATCTGCTGGGAATGCGGCTTCACGATCAACACCGACGCCATGGGCATAATCAAGGGCCTAAGGGACCAGGACCCCGAGGCATTTGACCTGGCGCAGTTGTTCATTGCCTGGACTTCGCTACCGGAGGTCAACGCCCGGATATCCCTGTTCATCACCTACGGGCCGATAAACCTCAAGTCGATTGCGGCTTTGGAGGCTCCTGAATATGATGAAGTCAGAGACCAACTCCCTTCATCCGGGGCAAACGTACCCTTTGCCATATTCAGCGACGAAGAACACGGTCAGGTGTATGATGATGCATGGCGCGAGCGATACGATGTCTGGAAGCTGACCCTGCAGTAGGCCGAACACATAGAATTGCCGAACAAACGAGGGGCCGGACGCATGTCCGGCCCCTCAATGTTTGCCAGCTTTTGGAAGATCCTACCTGAACTGCCGGAAGAACTCTCGCATGTCCTGGGCTAGATCCTGGGGTTTTTCCATGGCGGCGAAATGGCCGCCTCGGGGGAATTCGGTCCATCTCTGGACGTTGTGGGAACGCTCGGCCCATTTTCTAACGGGGCGGTCGAGCTCTTCGGGGAAGACGGCCACGGCGGTCGGGACTTCTATTTTCTCGCCCTGGGCCATGCGCCAGTTGTCTTTTCGGGTCTCGTAGTAGATGCGGGTAGAGGAATTAATGGTCCCGGTGACCCAGTAGAGGGTGACGTTGGTGAGGATCTGGTCCTTGGTGTAGACACTTTCGATGTCACCTTCGCAATCGGACCAGGAGCGCCATTTTTCGACGATCCAGGCTGCGAGGCCGGCCGGGGAGTCGTTGAGGCCGTAGGCGAGGGTCTGGGGCTTAGTGCCCTGGATGTGGCCGTAGGCTCCCTCGTCGTCCTCCCACTGGGCCAGTTCCCTAACGTATTGCTGTTCCGCTTCGGAGAGGGGTCGGGAGCCGGGGCCCAGGTAGGGCCTGCCGCCAAAGACCATGTTGATGTGAATGGCTTTGACCTTATCAGCGTGGCTAAATCCCATCCTTGAGGAGATGGACGCTCCCCAGTCGCCGCCCTGGGCCACGTAACTATCGTAGCCGACCTGGTCCATCAGCCTGGCGAACACGTCGGCGATGCCGTTGACTCCCATACCCGGGACCTTAGGCATGCCGGAAAAGCCATAGCCGGGCAGCGAGGGCGCAACCACGTCGAAAGAGTCTTTGGGATCGCCGCCGTGGGCTGCAGGGTCGGTGAGAAGGGGGATGAAGTCCATGAATTCGGTGACGGAGCCGGGCCAACCGTGGATGAGAAGGAGGGGAAGGGGGTCGGGGCCCCGGCCTCTTTCGTGGATGTAGTGGATGTCGAGGCCGTCAACCTCGGTGATGAACTGGGAGTAGCGATTGATTTTGGCTTCCTGCTCTCTCCAGTCAAACTCCTCGATCCAGTAGTCGACCAGCTCCTTGACGTAGGCCAGGTTTGAGCCATAGTCCCAACCGGAACCGGGGATTTCGTCGGGCCAGCGGGTGCGTTTGAGGCGCTGTTGCAGGTCATCCAGAACATCTTGCTTTATGTTTGCTCGAAACGGCTTAGCAGGCATAGTTGGTCTCCCGTAATGGATGTTTATGTAGAGTAGATGGGTCGTTCAGCTCGCCTCAAGTTCGGTTATGGCGTCGACGAGCCTGGCGGCCCAGTCCTGCATCTGCTCTTCTATGTCCGAGCCACAGTGAGGGCAGTCCAGGTCTCCGAAGCGGAGGCTGATACGGCAGTCTCGGCATTCGGGTCTTTCGGCGATTATCCTGAAAGCTGCCTGGATTTGGGTCTCGTTGGCCATGTTGTCTCGCTATCTGGAAGGGTGTCGGGGGAAAGGGCGGGTGTTTTGATGATATGATAACAGGCAACTGACTTTGACTTTGCCGCACTTTATTCCGTTCAAACACGTCGTCTACCCAAAATGCTAGCCGCCTTCCAAAGGGTTCTGCCGCGGGACTGGAAACTCAACGGGACCACGGACAGGCGCCTGCTCTTGTTCAGGATTCGCCAGCAGGGCATCTATCCGGCCCTTGCTATACCGGCAATCCTGGTCATGCTCCTGTTCTTCGTCATCCCACTGGTCAGGATGGTGGGCGTGAGCTTTGGGGATGGCGAGTTCTCCACGGCGTACTACGAACGGGCGCTGACTAACCCTATCTATCAACGGATGTTCCGCACCACTGCGGAGCTGGCCGTCACTACGACTATTGCGTGCATCATATTCGGGTATCCGATTGCCTACTACCTGGCGACTCGGGCGGGGCGGTGGCGGGGTATTGTCCTGCTGATAGTCATAGTGCCGTTTATTACGAATTCGATAGCGAGCACGTACACCTGGCGGGTGATACTCGGGAGGAGGGGGCCGGTCAATGAGTTCGTGCAGCTCATAGGGCTCGTGGACGAACCGCTAGAGCTGCTGTGGACGCGGATGGCAGTGGAAATCGGGATGATGCAGCTCTTCCTTCCATTCATGGTACTGCCCCTTTACGCCGTCATGCGAAACATTCCCAGGAGCTTGACGGCCGTGGCCGAAAGCATGGGGGCGACCCCCCTGAAGAGCTTCTGGCGCGTCTACTTGCCCTTGAGCATTCCGGGGATTTGGGCGGGATCGCTACTGGTATTCATCCTGAGTGCGGGCAGCTCTATTGCGCCCACGGTGCTTGGCGGCATCAGGGACCAGGGAATCGCGTCCTATCTGTCGGGGACAGGGGGGTTCAGTGCAGCGCTGGCTATAATCTTGCTGACGGCCATCCTGATCCTGTTCCTGATCTTCGCCCGACTAATCGGGTTCGGGTCGATCTACGGCGCGGGCGAGGCCCTGATTCGCTCCTCGTCGATCGAGACCTCCTATCGGGCCCCGCGCCGGGTTCCGTTGAATCTGCTGGTAGGTCTTCTATGTGCATTTCTCGTTCTGCCCAGCCTGATAGTAATCCCACTGGCCTTCAACAAGTCTGCGTTTGTAATCTTCCCTCCCAAGGCCTATAGCATCGACTGGATCAAGGCTTTCTTTATCAGTGACCCGATCACTCCCGTCAACTGGATTACGTCGACGTCCACGAGCCTGCAACTGGCTTTCATTACGGTGTTAATTGCCGTACCATTCGGCGGGATGGTGGCCTATGGACTGGCCCGAGGGACGTTCCCGGGGCGAGGGCTCCTGGGGTCCTTCGTCATCCTTCCGCTAATAGTGCCGGCCACGCTAACTGCGCTGGCACTCTTCTATTTCTATTCGTTTAACATGCGCCCGCTGGTGGGAACGGTAATCGGAATAGCTCTGCCTCACGTGGTCCTGGCGATACCCTACGTGGTGATTATCCTGACGGCGACGCTCAGGGGAATCGACCAGGTGCACGAACAGGCGGCCATGAGCCTGGGGGCCAACAGATTCACGGCGTTACGCAGGGTAATCCTGCCTCAAATAATGCCCGGAATCACGGTGGCGACATTCTTTGCCTTTCTTGTCTCCTTCTACGAGGTGCCCATAGCGGTCTTCCTCAAAGACCCGTTCCTGAGGACTCTGCCGATGAACCTTTGGAACGGCGTCACGGTGGAGTTCGCGCCAATGATGGCCGCAGTGTCATTCATCCTGCTGGTATTTGCCGGCCTTATGCTCATGGGGATCCTGTTTTTCAGGAGTCGGCTCTCCAGGCAGCCAGGCCAACAGGCCTGAGCGCCTACGGAGGACCGGGAGGACAAGATGAACTACAACGACGCACTCCCTTTTCTATCAACAAACTTCGATGCAGTGGTGAACACGTTTCGAAGGTCGGGGGCTATCCAGGCTAGCGTAGTGAAAGCAGGCGCTTACCAAGGCGGGGTGGTGTTCGTGGCGATTGGGAGCTCGGCGAAGCTCAAGAACTTGCGTCGGGACCCGAGGTGTACCGTGACAGTAGTGAGCCCGCACTGGGACCGCTGGTGCGCCGTGGAGGGCGCTGTTGTCATCCGGGACTGGGAGAACACCGACCACGAAGCCCTGAGGGTGGAATTACGGGAGGCTTTCGTTGCCTGCGGCGGTACCCACGATGACTGGGATGAGTACGACAGGGTGATGCGGGAAGACAGCCGGGCGATAGTGGTGGTCAGGGCGGACCACGTCTACGGGCAGGGGACCTAGGCCAGGAGCTTCAGCGCGCCCGCCTCTACGGATATCTCGGCGGGGGTCTGCGAGACTCTTTCACCGTCTGCCCAGATGGGCATTGGTGCTTCGGTCTCCAGTTTGAGGCTTTTCACCCTGTGAATCGAGACCGCTGGATGCCTGACATGCCCTCCCCTGAAAACCCTGGGCAGGATCATCACCACGTCGCATCTTGAGACCGACTTTACGAGGCACACGTCCAGCATGCCGTCATTGGGGAGTGCGTCGGGGGCGATGCGCATGTTGCCGCCGTACTGTCGGGTGTTGGCGGTGGCGGCGAGGAACGTCCGGCCGGAGTAGCTCAATCCGTCACCTTCCAGGCTAACCTGAACGTCCCTGTAGCGGAACAGCTGCAGGAAGATGGCATAGAGATACGAAGGGGTGCCCTTGAGAAAGCGAGGTACGTGGCCGTCGGCGACGTACTGACTCACGGTGCTATCAAATCCGAGGGTTGCGACCGTGGCGAAGTATCTTCCCTCGACAATTCCCAAGTCTATCTGCCTGGAATGCCCAGCCAGGATGAGGTCCCGGATTCCGGTGGCGGTCTTCGGAAGGCCAAGGGCCGTCGCGAAGTCGTTGCACCTGCCAGAGGGTGCAACCCCGACGGTCACGGCATGTCCTCCGTGGCCGGACATCACCCCGTTGATCACCTCGTGGAGGGTACCGTCGCCGCCACAAGCCAGGACACCTGCACTGCCATTCTCAACTGCCGCAGCGGCCATTGATTCAGCATCGCCGGGTGCTGTGGTGTAAAGGACATCGCTGGGAATATCGGCGCCAGTGAGAAGATGTCCGATGCGCTCTGCGAGTCGCAGGCTGGCACCCTTGCCGGAGGTCGGATTGGCAATGACGGTCCACGAAGCGCTGCTAACCATTGCTAGGTCACGTCGCAGAGGAAGATGGGCGGGTAGTGAAACATTGAGACCTCGGGGGAGGGGCCGACGCTGTCTCTGGCCATCTCGAGGGCGGTGAGGACGTCGGGGGCAGTCTCGTAGCCCAGCCGCTCGGCGACAGACTTGTCCCTGGCACCTGCCACGATGACCCGACCCAGGTAGTCCTGCCCGTAGCAAGCCCAGTACCACATATAGAAGGGATGCACGCCGTGGTAGGCGTAGGACTCCCGATAGAATCGTCGATACCGCTCATCGTCGGCATACTCCGCTTCGAAGCGCTTTTCGATTTCGGCGGCGTCCCGGGTCTGGGGGAGGATGTTGTTGTAGAAGTCGATATAGGAGGGGTGGTGGGTGGCGTTGAAACGCTCGTCCAAGGGGTGAGTGAAGATGAGCACTCCGCCCCGTTTAACCAGCGGTTTGCCTCGGTACATGTTGAAGCTGTAGCCTAGGGCCAGTGTGTGGATGAGTATGGGATTGAGCTGGGAGTTGACGTTGTAGGGACAGAGGTAGGGCAGGCCCATGACCATTACGTCGGCCTGGCCCTCAACCGGGACGGTCTGCTGCTTGAACAGGGTGGACAGGATCTGATCATGGACCATGTCCGTGTCGCCGGCGGCGACGTCCAGAAGGCCGTAGGGGGAGCGGAGGTTCTGGAAGATCTGCCACCTGAGGTAGAAGGGCGCGATGTTCAGGGCCGGGCGGTTGACACCGAAGGTGATTTTGTCGATGAGATTCCAGTCCGACTCCTGCTTCTGCAGGTGGGCCAGTATCGAGGGAAAGGTATTGGAGTTCAGGGCGGTCTCTATCTTGAATACGTTCAGGTTCTTTGCCACGACCTTGCCCATGCCGTTGACCGAATCGTGGAGGGCCGAACGGGTCGGGTCCATGTAGGACTCACAGCGCATCAGGGTGTGTACGTTATGGTGGTGACGGATGGTCTTGTAGCTGACGAGGCCCGTGTTAATGGACTTGTGGCCCCCGTCCATGGATGAGAGGTTGATGTTGACGTAGATGAGCAGGTCTGAGTCGGCGATCCGTTTTGAGGTCTCCACCTCTTCGCCGTGTTCGGTGATCCCCAGGACAACGAGATTGTCACGGTCTTCAGCATCAAAGTTATAGAGCCTGTCGGGGTGGAAGCGGTTGAAGACCTTCCTGCCGAGGGTTCTCTTCAATTCGCCGGGCGTCATGCGCCTATGGAGGCCGAGGGCAGCGACGAGGTGGATATCATCGACGCCCTTTTCGGCGAGGACTTTGAGCACTGCTTCGACGATGCGCTGACGCATGTCGGGTCGGGTCATGGGGGGGAGGGGGAGGGAGATATCGTCGAAGGCGATGGTCACCTTCATGCCGGGCCTGAGCTGTTCGGACAGGGGGTCCTGGCCCAAGGGGTTTTCGAGGGCGTTGGCTATCGCAGCGTCGGGGTCTTTGATAGCGGGGAGGGGGGGCGGGGGATAAATGACCCGGGACCCGACGGGCAGCTCCTCGTACCGGAAGGACTCCCCGTGGTGCATGAGGAATCGCTGCCCGGGCTTTTCCACCCGCTTGACCAGTTTGCTCTTGTCTATTTCCAAATCAACACCTTTGTGAACAGGGCCTTGACGTTAGTGTAGCAAGCCTGATTCAGTCGGGAAAGGAGAAGGCCACCTTGGCCCCACCCAGCCTCCCGGCCCGTCCTGCGATTACCAAGGCATCCTTGTAACGATGGATGGGAAACCGGTGAGTGACGAGGGCCGCCAGCCGGTCACGCAGTTCGTGGTTTTTCATCAGGCGAATTGCCAAGTCGAAAGTCTTGATGTGCTCGTTTGCAGTGTGTTCCAGGCCATAGGCATAGGCGCCGGTGAGGCGCACCTGCTGGTGCCACAGGGGAGTGAGGTCGGTGCGGGCGTCAGAGGGCATGCCTAGAGCTACTACAGTCCCATTCTCCTCCGTCCACCTTACGGCGTCATCCAAGGCCGCGGAGCTCCCGACGCACTCGTAGACGACGGGAAATCCACCAACGACCGCGGGTTTCTCCCGGATGACCGGCAAGAGCTTTGCTCCAACTTCGCCAGCAAGCTGCTCGTAGCCGTTCACGCCGGGAGGGTAGACGGTGTCGGCGCCCAGGACCTGGGCGGTGGTGGCCTGGGAGGGGTACTTAGCGACGGCGATGATGCGGGTGTCGGGTCTCAGGGCCCTCAGGGCGGCGATGGTGAGTAGGCCAACCACACCACACCCGACGACCAGCGCGGGACCCGGCTCAGCGGGTTCTGCCCGAAGCACGCCGTGAATGGCGCAGGAGAGGGGTTCAATAAGCACTGAGGCCTGGTCGGAGAAGTCAGTCGGGACGGAGTGGAGCTGGGAGACATGAGCAACAAATCTCTCTCCCCAGCCACCCGGCAGGCTCCTACAATACCCGGTCTGCAAACCCGCACCCACCGCTCCTTCCGTAGCCCGCAGACAGTTTGCGTAGCGACCGGCTGCACAGGCGGGACAGGCTTCGGAAAAGCCCCTGACCGTGCACCCGAGAGCCGGTTCTATTGCTACACGGTCACCGACCTTGAAGCCCTGGACTTGTGCTCCGGTCTCTATAATCTCGCCCACCACCTCGTGGCCGGGGACGAAGGGAAAGGAGGTGAAGCCAGAGAGGTAAAGACTGCCCTTGCTTTTGATCACTGCAAGGTCCGAGCCACAGATGCCGCTAAGAATGGTGCGCAATTTGACCCAATCCGGGCGGGGGAGCTGGGGTTCGGGAACATCTTTGAGGCGGAGGAGGCTGGTCGGGCCGAGGGCAAGTCGGGGGAAGGGCCCGGACAGGACCCGGGTCAGAAGATACCGAGGTACGCTCTTGTAAATGACCAGGGCTTTCACGGTTATCTGTGAGTTGCGTCGGTTTGAATCATCTCTTGAGCCTTAAAGCCGGACCAACTAAGACGGTTTGCCCTTGCTCGTCCAGTGTCGCACGGGCCAGCCTCGGGAGCGGGCGAGTTTCTCAAGACGACGCTCGGGGTTCACCGCAACCGGATGTCCGACCAGCTCTAGGAGTGGCAGGTCGGACATATCGTCTGCATAGGCGTAGGACTCGGAGAGGTCTACGCCCGATTGGGTTGCCCAGGCTTCGGCGGCCTCGGCCTTGGCAGTGCCGCTCAGGGGTCCTGACGACAATTCTCCAGTGAATCGTCCCGCCGACACCCCGCAGCGGGAGGCCATCACTTCGTCGGCCTGGAGAAGTTCGCCTAAGGGGACGACCATTTCGAAAAGTCCGCCAGTCAGAAGCACAACTTTGTGACCTTGTTCTCGGTGCTTGTTGACCTGGTCTCGTGCCTCTTGAAAAAGGTGTCGGGACCAATAAGCGCGGCCGGGGCCCTGGGTCCAGCGTTCCATGGCTTCCACGGAGACTCCATTGTAATTCTTGAAGAACCTCTCGATAAAACGCACGCGGTCAAGCCAGTCCAGGTAGGCGTAGAGAGGCGCTTTGGCCAGCACGCCCCCCACCGAGATGGCCTTGCCCAATGGGCCCCTGCCGTCCAAGGTGAAGTCCAGATAGGCGTCGAGAAGGTTGGAAGAAGCGCTGGTGCGGTCTACGTCGAAGAAGGCTGCCGGGTGGGCGTTAGTCGGGCCCATGCAGAGCCTCAACTGCAGCCTGGACTTCGCCGGTGACCTCCCGGGTAAGGTCTCCGAGGGCCCTGGGGTCGTTCCCATTGGCCTTGCCCGAGGAGTGAAGGGGCTGACCGAACCGGATGATAACGGGACGGCGCTTTACGAACCAAGAGCCCTTGGGCATGGCCTTGTCGGAGCCGACGATGAGGGTGGGAATGACGGGGACGTCGGACAGCAGGGCGAGGAAGCCGATCCCGTTCTTGAACGGCTGCATTAGGCCGGGCTGGCCCCTGCTTCCCTCGGGATAGAAGACCAAAGAGTGGCCTTTCTCAAGCACGGCGAGGGCCAGTCCGAGCTCCTCCCGGGCGGTTGACTGCCTATTGAATGGGATGGCGTTGAAGAGGATGCGCACGGTGCGGGCCATGAAGGGGTTTTCGAAGAAGTAGTCCTTGGCGGCGACGGGGTGGAGGTTGCGGGCCTTGGGGCCGAGAGCATGGAAGATGACGGGGGTGTCCATGTGGCTGTTATGGTTGGCAGCGATGATGAAGGGGCCGGAGTCGGGGACGTTATTCAATCCCTCGCAACGGAACCCGGTCCACCACCTGATAGCCCAGGTCATCGGCATGAACAGAGCCTTGCCAAGGGCCCGGGTCCACGGAGAGACTCTGAGCCACTTCTCGGCTTCCGCCTTGAGAGCAACGTCGGAGGCGCGGAGGGCCCTGGTGTCGGCGTCGGGCTCCATGCCCAGGAGGTATTTCTTGACGCCGGGAATGTGGACACCCTGGAGGTAGGTGGTCCAGTCAAGCCTGGCGATGTCAAAGTCGAAGTGCTCCCGGTCGGACTCGTGGAGGGACTCCATGACACTGCGGGTGTTGTTGGTGAGGAACTTGCAGTCCGCCTCGGCGTAGGGGCCGTAGAGCCGTCCGTACTGGTATAGACGCTCCAGGGAGAACATCTTTGACTTCAGCCTCGTACGGAAACGTCGGGCGTGAGGAATGAGGGAGAACGGTGTGGTGACTGCAATGGCTGCCCGAAGGGGCAGCATGTACTTCAGCCGGATCCGGCGAAGAAACTTGGGGGTGGTGGGGAAGGTGGGTTTGATCAGCTTCCTAGGCTTCCCATTTTCGTCTCCGGATACCGGGAAAGGGTTCATCTGGAAGTAGGCGTCTACCTGGTCCGCGAAACCCCCGAGCGTTATGGGGTTCTCCATCCCGGAAGCTATCTGGAAAACCTCCCGGGTATCGAACTCCGACGCCTTCGCAATGGTGGCGAGAATTGCGTTTGCCACCATGTCCACGGGGATGATATCGAGGATGCCGTTGCGATTGCCGGGAAAATCGATCATGCGGCCCCGGCCATAGGCGACGATGAGGGGGTCGAGCATCCGGTAGCCGTTCAGCCAGCCGGGCAGGGGAGATTTCCAGGCCCCTTCGATGATTGCGGGCCTGATGATGGCGCCTTTCAGGCCCTCCGTGCTGCGGACGAACATCTGCTCACCCATAGCCTTTGAAAAGGTGTAGACGTCCTGCCACCCGCGTCGGTGGGCCCACTCCATACCAACTCTGCTCAACTCGCGGTCAAGGCGCTCCGACTCAGTGCGGTTGACTTCGGGGCTCGAGCCCCTCACAGACCGTGCTTTCTCAAGGACGGCCGAAACCTCTGTTTCCAAGTCATAAGGGGCCTGGGGAAGGCCGTTAATGTGACCGACCGTGCGGGTGGGGTCGGGGAGTTCCTCCGGGACAGGGCCTTTTCTAGTAGCGTTCACGTAGCAAGTCGAGACCTGAGCGAAGAATGCATCGTTGCAGCCCTTTGCGAAGTCGGCGATTCGTCGAGGGCCAAGGGTATTGAGTCCTACAGCCTTATCCAGGGGTGCATCGAAGGAGACCACGGCGGCGCAGTTGATGATGATGTCTACTTCGCGCTGGAGACGATCGTAAACCTCGGGATCGAGGCCCAATTTTTCGGAGGCCACGTCTCCGGAAACTGCCTGCACTTTGGCGTGGAAAAGACTATCAAAGGGGCCGCCGAGCCGGTCCTTCAAGGGGTCGAAGATCTGGGAATCGTAGACTTCCTGCTTAAGGCGCTCCTCAATGGAAACGGGGGAAGCGCCGGGTCGGGTCTTGGGCCGGACGAGGACGTATACCTTTTCCACTTCGGCGAGATGGCTAAGGAATCTCTCCAGAAGCACCTTTCCCAGCAAGCCGGTGCCGCCAGTGAGAAGGACGGTCTTTCCTCTATAGAAGTCTTGAAGTTTCTGCAAGTGAATAGGTGAGGCTCAGCCAATGTGAAGGCCGATATCGGCCGGAGGCCTTTTATATCCGCCTAGGCCTCGGCGCTGCGCTCAGCGCGATGAATTATAAATACAGGTGCGAAACTCGTCTATTGCGGACAGCAGTCGGGGAGAAGTCATTCACCGGGCTGCGAGGATACTCGCGACTTCGGCAAGGCCCTTGACCCGAGTCACGTTGGGGAGGTAATCGTAGTTGCGGTTCCTGGGCCAATCTCGCAGGAATACGGTTTTCAGGCCTTTACGGGACAGGAGGTCGGCGACCCGACCGTCATCATCGACAAACTCCTGTATACCGAGTCGGGAGCACGTTTGCCATTTGAAGTCGGGGGAGGGGAGCCCGAGGGAGTTGGCGTGGACCTCTTGAAAAAGGTCTGCAAACCCATGCCTCTTTAGCCAGGCGGTTATCAGATCTTTACCCGTTGCGTTCCGGCTGGTCACGAGGACGGGGGTCCGGTATTTGCTAATGGCCTCGATGCCGGCGAGGGCGCCGGGCAAAGGCCGGCGCCCAAGATACTTCAGCTTCAGAAAGAGCTTCAAGGTCTGCAACATCAACCCTTGAGGCGATCTGCGATCCATCTGGCGAGGATGGTACTCTCTGTAGGGCCCCGAGGCTATGGGCAGGTTGAGGCCCAAGGGCGGTCGGCAGATCACGCCGTCCATGTCTATGCCGATCAGCGGCTTTTCCATCGGAATCCTTCGCGGAATTGTAGCCACATTTTAGCCCACAAAGTTCCCCATGCTTAGCCATGTGTTACTATCCGCGCAGCAAACGGCACAGGAGGGCGAGATCGTGAAACACCTTGGAGCCGAGCAGATTTGCCACCGATTCTCCGCAGAGGACGAACCTGCCATACGCGTGGGGTCAGGAGAGAGATTCACCGTTACGACTACGGACAGGTTCAAGGACGTTTCACGCACAGATCCCGATTTCGCGAGATCAGAGATAGTGCGGTCAATGAACGGGCCGATCTATGTGGAAGGGGTGAAGGCCGGAGACACACTCAAGGTGGAATTCCTGTCCATGTCTCCCGCCGAGCCCCAGGCCTACGTCCTTGTGCTGCCGGGCGCCGGGGCACTGGGCGATAGGATTTCCAGTTTTCGGATGATAGAAGTCCAGATCTCCGAAACGGAGGCCGTGTTCCCGAGCGGAGCATCCATTCCCTTCAGACCGATGCTGGGCCAGATTGGCGTCGCGCCTGAAGAGGGTGATGCGCAGCTCGGGGATACTGGGCCGTTCGGGGGGCAGTTGAGCATTACGGACGTCACGGCGGGGTCGGCCCTCTACCTTCCCGTATTCCACGACGGAGCGTACCTGGCGATGGGAGACTCACATCTCGCCATGGGAGAGGGAGAAGCTACGAGCTCGGCAGTGGAGGGTTCGATGAAGATCACCATGCAGGCATCGGTTTCACAGGACCTACAGGTGAAGGAGCCCCTAATCATCACAGCGGACTACGTGATCACGTTTGGTCGGGGGCGGACGTTGAACGAGGCCGGTGAAGTTGCAACGCTAGCGATGTCCAACTTGCTGACGGAGCGGCTGGGAGTCTCTGCAGTGGAGTCTGCAATGTTGATTGGATGTGCGGCAGACCTACGGGCGGCGTTGGCCCTCTATGCACCTTACAGCATGAAGATGCTGATGCCTCGGGGGAGCTTGTCGCTGTAAAGGGCAAGAATTCGAAAAGAGAAGGCCCAGCGTAGATGGTACGCCGGGCCTTTTTTCGTCTTCAGGGCCAAGGGGGGACGCCCCGCCCATCCACTACCTAGTCGTCGGAAGCGAACCCGAGGAGGTTGAGGATGATGAGGAAGATGTTGAGGAAGCTCAGGTAAAGACCAATGCTTCCGATGACTGCCACCTGGGTTGCGGCCTGGTAGTTGCCTTGCTCGGCCGCCTGCATGGCCAGTACCTTGACCTGTCGGGTCTCATAAACGGTCAGGACAAGGAACAGGGGCAGAAGCAGCAAGTTGATGAGGAGGAAAAGCATGCTGGACTGGAGGAGCAACATGTTTATCAGGCTGATGCCAATCAGTCCGAGGAGACCGAATATGAGGATAGGTCCAAGCCGCGAAAGGTCCTTCTTCGTGGTCATTCCTATAAGACTCATCCCGACAAACAGCCCAGCTGTAAGGATGAAGGCAAGCCCTATCCTTTCGTTGGTGTAAGCCGAGAGGATCCAGGAAAGGAAAAACCCTTCCAGGGCGGTGAAGAGCAGATAGACGCCGGTTGCGGCGCCGATCTGGCCCCTGGTGGCGAGGGCGCTGGCCCCCATGAGGGTGGCGAATATGACACCGAATCCCACAAGGTATCCCAGCCAACCAAGCCCCAACACCACATCTCCCAGGCCAATCCTGTCCCCGACCCAGATTGCGGCGCCCGTGGTGACTATTCCAAGGGCCAGAAGCCCGTACAGCCGGGACATGGCGCCCGTATAGATTGCGTTGGCTCTGACTGCGCCGGCGCCGTAGCTGAATTGATCGCTTAGCATTGCTTTTCGCGGTCCTCCAAATCATCCATTTGCTGTATACCGATTATAGCATCGGCGGTCGGTTTCGCAGGCTAAACAAGGACGAAGGGAGGGGTCTAGCAGGAGGTGAGGTAGTGATTGCGGGCCTCGGCAAGGAGCAATGCGAGGCTGTCCCGCCAAAGCACGACCTGGGTCTCGTCCCAGTCGGGATTGTAGTCGGGGAATTTGGCAAGGACACGATTCGTCAAATCGTCGTTGTCTGACGGGTCTGCCGGAGGGAGATCGGGGGGATCAGCGCCTGGCTGGGGTGCTGGAACGGGAGCGAGGCTTACTTGCTGTGCCCTTCTTCTCGGGGTCCGGGTGGAGGGCTGCCTTTCCCTAGTCTTGAGCTGGTCGGAGAGTCTGATCCCGGCATCCTTGGCAATCCGAACGAAGAAGGTCATGCCCTTGCGTCCGACTTCGTCCTGGGAGCCGCCCCTCCGGAACTTTTCGGCAAGGTGGTCCGGGGTGACTGTGTGCAGGATCAAGCCCTTTAGCATCGGGCCATAGGCCTCCTGCACAATATCCCTGAGGGCTGACCTCAAGTCTTCGCCATCCAACGGCAAAAGATCTTTAAGGGCCGGGGTCGGCTGCTTCTCACCGTCGACCAAGCCGAGGTAGGCCAACGCGGACAGAAGGTTGGACTCGGCAGAGGGATTGACCTTGAGCTTCTTGAGGTAGCTGTTGTCTATGCGGCTCGGCAGTTGTCTGCGCTGAAAGTCGTCTTTCAACGTTTCCAATAGCCTTAGCCATTGAGAATAGGGGGGGTAGGGAGGCCGCTTGTTGCCGTTTTCCTTGCCCACCATGACGTTTGTCCTTACTTATGGCTTGTCCGGCACAGCTACGTCGAGGCAAGCATACAGGATAAGGACAATTATGGCAACGGTGCGCTGAATGGCAAAGGGGTAAATGGCAATGTCCTTTAGTATCTTTGGGTTTGCCTTATCTGGATACTGCTTTTAACCATGCCTAGAATGCGCTCATATTGCCTTAAATTCGTCTGTGATTCGGACAAGCACCGATTCTTTCTGGCGAAACGGTCAAGGCAATGTGCCAAAGGGTACCGTTTCAAAAGTAAGGCAAGCCTCCATCGGGAGGTCGGGCCACAAAATCAGTCAAGAGGGAGGATAGCGAAAATGGTCGTAGAGCAACTATTGAGCAACCGGCCGGTATCACGGCTTTCAGTAGACAGGGCGCCGGCCCGAATCAAAGTAGTCGGCGTAGGTGGAGGCGGTTGCAACTGTGTCCGCCGGATGCTTGCGCACAACGTCCCGGGCGTCGAGTTTGTCGTCGTCAACACGGACATCAAGTCCCTGGAGTCGGTAACCCAGGGCGCCACCATCCTCCAGATAGGTGAGAACATCACCCACGGCTGGGGCGCAGGTGGAGAATACGACGTCGGTGAAAAGGCCGCCGAGGAGTCTTCCACTCTTATAAAGAAGGCTCTTAAGAACGCCGAGCTGGTATTCCTGACCGCCGGTATGGGCGGGGGGACCGGCACGGGCGCCGCGCCCTACGTGGCCCAGCTGGCCAGGGACATGGGCGCACTTGTGGTCGGTGTGGTGACCACCCCCTTCAGCTTCGAGGGATCGCGCAGGCTCGGCCAGGCGGTCGCTGGAGTTGCGAGGCTACGGAAGCACGTGGACAACCTGATCGTCATTCACAATGACAGGCTGCTCCAGTTCGTGGACCACGACGCGGGGATGACGGAAGCCTTCGCAACCGCCGACGAAGTTGTCAGCCAGGGAATTGTCAGTGTCTCGGAGCTTGTCAACGTGCCGGGCGAGATCAACGTAGACTTTGCCGATGTTCAGAGCATTATGGCCAATCCCGGCGGGGCTCTCATGGCGATAGGAATTGGTCGGGGCAACATGGGGGCCCTGGAAGCGGCCCGGCAAGCCATCACCAACCCCCTGCTTAACCTCTCCATCCGAGGCGCCAAGGGCGTGCTCTTCTCCGTGAAGGGCGGCGACGATCTGACTTTGGGCGGCGTGAACGCCGCAGGTGAGCTGATAAACAAGGCCGTCCACAGGGATGCGAGCATCTTCTTCGGGATGTCGATCGACCCGTCACTGGGCGACATGGTGAAACTGACCCTTATCGCAACGGGACTCCGACAGGACAGGGGTCTGGGCAACGTAGCAGGCGCCTTCAAGGGCCTGCTCCCGGGGGTCGAGATGAAAGTGAAGGCGCCCGGGATCTTCGGGCGCGGCAACAAGCGAAAGAGGCGGTCTTCCCAGATGGAGTGGGATGACGACTTCTTTTAGACATTGACTCTTCCGGGGCCCGAGAGGCAACTCGACGCTTCACCTCTCGGGCTCCTAACCCCAACCGGGCATATACAAATCGATCAAGGTTCCGCCGGACCCGGAAAGCCCTTAGCAATAGAACGCACAGGACAGAACCGTGGCACTACAAAGAACGTATCTGAATCCGAACAACCAGACGGACCCGATAGCGAGAATCGCTTTCGAGCGGCCCGCGCTGGCCTTATGTTTTCCATCGCTTAAGATCGCTTCGGCATCGCCGCAGCTTGACGCAAGGTTCGGGAAAGACTCGGAGAAGAAGGGCCCGAACCACCCCACGGTAACCTTAGTGCTCTCAAGCTTCGTGGAGCTCGAAAGACGGGACATGATCGCCATCGGATCGTCGTCCTTCATAGCTGGGCGCGGCGAGACGGGCGGCATGTGGGTCACGAAAAAGGTGCCCAGCTGCCCGGGTAAGGGAATGGCCGCCGATCTCTTCAACTGCATTACCCACGGTTATTCGGCATTGGAAGAGGTAGTCGCCCGATACTTCAGGGACTACTACCGGCAGGACCCCTGGACCCTTGCTCCGACCCTTGGGATAGAAGAGGCAAGGGCCTACGGTTATGTCACTTCCCAGCAATGGCCCGTATCAGGGGTGAAACGATTGCTGAGCCGGTTCGGACTTTCCAGCGACATCCAGACCCTTTGGGTCAGGGACGGGATGAAGGTCCGGGAAGCGACGCAGGCGTCTCGACTACTCAGGGTCCACATTGACGAGTTCCGGGCGAGCTCCCGGGACACTTTTGAAGGTATGCGGCTGGGCATTGCGGAAGCAATTGACAAGCTGGACGAGCATCTGACTCCAGGAATCATCCGGTTGCCGCTTCTCAAGAAGCGATATGCCACCAGCTGACAAAACAGAATACAACCCCCATTTCTAACCCTCCTCCCCCCTATACAAAGAGCCCGATTTCCGCCAGTCGGGCTCTTTGTCTTTGTCTACGAAGATTGGGGCTCGGCGGTCCAGCCGCACTACGGGGGAGGTTCTAACGCTCACGGCAAAAGGAAACACCGGTACGTTGTACCGGCGTTTCTTCGACATTCCGTTTAGTTGAGGCGATGTGGGGCTCTAAGTACGCTCGAAACCCCCAGACTCGGTGATCTTCTGACGTACAACCTCGTCCCTGGGGTAGAAGATGGAGTCCTGGTCGATCACAGGGGTGCTTCTACGGCTACGGAAAGTGAAGAGCCTGCCCCTGTTGGAACGCCCGAAAAGGCCCAGCGCACCGGTCGCGCTGCCAAGAAGGGCGAGTCCTCCCAGGGCAATCCCCAAGCCTATGAACTTCCTTCTCCTATTTATGTCGACTGTTTTTTCGGCTATGGCGCTCAATTGCTGCTCCTGCTCTGAGTGTCGGGCCGAGGGCCCCGGTTTTTTCGCTGGGGAGATATTATCGCCTCGGGGGTTGTTGCGCAACGGGGACAACGGGAAGAAGTGGAATCTTTCACAAAGGTTCAGACCCTGTCCAAAAAACCCTTGCAATCCGAATTTCGTCCTGATAATATCTTCACAAAGTTTCTGGACCGACCGCGGGGACGGTATTGGACCCTAATTTCGTTACAAGGCAAGACTGGGCCGACATTGGTGAGTTCCTATTGGCCCTCCTTTTCGTTCCCGGTTTGATGATAGTCTTCGCCTTTTCCATGCTTATTGCCCACGCCCTGATTCCCTCCCTGGTCAAGTCCGGGCATCTCCCCGAAGACCTCAGCAAGGTCCGCCGCGTCTTCTACATGGTGGCCTTTGCGGCGCTGGCGGGGGTCATCTCCTATGTCGTGTTTGTGGCCATCAACGCCGAGAGTTCGTTCGGAGATGTTTACTCCCGCTGGTGGCAATAGCAGATGCCCATCACACCTAAAATAGTCATACCGGCCGTCCTGGGTTTAGTTATCGGTGTGATCCTGGTGATGACGGCGGTATTCCTGACAAAGGCCGTGTTCTCCGAACCTTTCCAGGTCTTCGGTATGGGCGCAGCTCCCGACCAGCCAATCGACTTCCCTCACGACGTTCACGTCGAAAAGGTTGGGATCGAGTGCATGTTCTGCCACAGGACGGTGGACACCGGCGCCTCGGCGGGGATACCTGCGGTGGAGCAATGCCTCTTCTGCCACAAAGACCTCGGGAGGGAGCAGTACATACTGCCGGAGAGTGAAGAACTGGAGAAGCTGAGGGAGCACTTCGAAAGCGAAGAGCCGATCCAGTGGAACCGGGTGCATCGACTTCCGGACCACGTCCAGTTCCTCCACGAGGCCCACATAAACAAAGGAATCAACTGCTCCGAGTGTCACGGAGATGTCGGCAGCATGGAGGTTGTGGGCCAGGTGCGAGACCTTAAGATGGGCGACTGCGTGGACTGTCATAGAGAGAACAATGCCCCGACCGACTGCCTTACCTGCCACTACTAATCATTAGGAAATCAACCGAAGCGGTACTAGAAATTGCCAGTTAGCCGAAGACAATTCCTGAAGATAGCCGGAATCTCGTCCCTGGGAGCGGTTATATTCAAAGCCTGCGGGTTCGACGCAGAAGAGAATCTGGTCGAAAGCCCAGTAAACCTTCCCGAGGACCTAGTCCTTGGCACCGACAACTGGTACGCGAGCTCCAGTAGCCTGTGCGGAAACGGCTGCGGGATCATCGTCAGGGTGTTTGAGGGAAGAGCCAAGAAGATTGAGGGCAACCCCAACCATCCCTTGAACAGGGGCAAGCTGTGCGTTAGATGCCAGGCGGGCGTACAGCACCTTTATCATCCCGACAGAATAGCCGGGCCTCTCCGCCGTTCCGGGCCTCGGGGATCCGGCCAATACCAGTCCGTAACCTGGGAGACCGCCGAAGCGGACCTGGTACAAAGGCTGCAGGGCGCGCAGGCTTCCCGGGTGGTGCTGGCAACCGACCCGCTCAGGGGTCGGCTGGCGATGGTGACCAAGCAATTTGTGGAAGCCCTGGGTATACGGCACGCCTCCTTCGAGTCGATGGAGAGGTCGACGAACCTCAGGGCAGCCATGCGGCAGCTCTTTGGACAGGAGCAGCTGCCGGAGTTCGACCTGGAGAACACGAACTTCCTACTCGGGTTTGGGGCCGACATGCTCGAGACCTGGCTTTCCACCGTCCGTTACAGCCGAGGCTACGGTGAGTTCCGACAGGGAGACCATCGGGACCGAGGCACTTTTGTACACGTCGACAGCCGGTTCTCCATGACCGCCGCAAACGCCGACAAATGGGTACCGGTGAAGCCGGGTATGGAGGGCATCTTAGCCCTGAGCATGGCCTATGTAATCATCCGGGAAGAGCTCGGCGACAAGGACGCCGCCAATGCCATGACCGAGGGTCGGGGCTTTGAGGCCCTGGCCGCTTTCGCCCCGAATGTCGTAGAAGACATGACGGGGGTTTCGGAAAACGACACAATCTACCTGGCCCGACGATTCGCCCACGAACAGCCGAGCCTGGCTGTAGGAGGGAGTTCCGCCGGGGCCCACACCAACGGCCTGTTCAACCTGGCGGCCATATACTCGCTGAACGTGCTGGTGGGCAACGTTGGCAAAGAAGGCGGCCTCCATTTCAACCCCGCTCCTCTTTCTCCGGGCGCCGGAGGATCTCTGCCCCAGTCCAGCTTCAGAGACTGGCAGAACATCGCCGGTGACATGGGCAACGTAGAAGTCCTGATGGTCAGGAACGCAGACCCGGTGCACGGTCTCCCTGAGGACCTGGGATTCCAGGAAGCACTGACAAATGTACCCTACGTGGTCAGTTTCTCCAGCTTCATGGACGACACCACTGCCCAGGCAGACCTGATCCTTCCCGAGAGCACCTACCTCGAGACCTGGGGCGACGACGTTCCTGACCCGGGCCCCGGGTATGAAATGGTCACTTTCCAGCAGCCGGCTGTGGCGCCCTTCCAAGACACCCGGTCGTTCGGGGACACGCTTATTGCCATTGCAGGCCGGATGGGCGGAACAGCAGCGACTGCATTGCCCTGGGCCAGCTTCAAGGAAGCGGTGCAGGAAGGGGCCAGGGAGTTGTTTGCACTCGGGCGGGGGAACCTGACGGTCGAGGGCAGCTTCGAGGCCTTCTGGAGCGGCCTGCTCCAACGAGGCGTCTGGTATGACCAGGGGTCCAGGCCCAACATAAGCGTCGAGCCCCATCCGCTCCCCACGGAGATCAACTCGCCCGTATTTCAGAACGCCCCCCACGAGGAGGGTATGAACCTCATCGTGTATCAAACCAACTCTATGCTTGATGGTCGGCTGGCCCACCTGCCGTGGCTCCAGGCCACGCCCGACCCATTGACCACCGTCGTATGGGATACGTGGGTGGATATAAGCCGCCAGGACGCCGAGAGGCTGGAGCTGAAGAGCAACGACATCGTGGAAATCAGGTCTCAGTATGGCGCAATCGAAGCTCCTGTTTATGTAAATAGGGGAACGCCGCCTGGAATCGTGAGTGTGCCTGCATCACAGGGATATTCGGCCTACGGGCGTTATGCCGAGAATCGTGGCACAAACGTTATGTCGATTCTTGCGCCTCTTACCGACCCCAATACAGGGGCGCTGGCGTACAACGCGACCAGGGTGAAAGTCACAAAGACGGACAGAAGGCGAACGCTGCCCAAGTTCGAGGGGGTAGTCGAAGCACTGCCCGCCCCGACCGTCGAGCTCATACAGATTGCCAATGGAAAGGGCGACGCCCACTAGTCGGGCCCGGGAGGTAATTCTTGGCTGACCAGAACAAGTTCAAGTGGGGAATGGTAATAGACATCGACCGGTGCACTGGGTGTGAGGCCTGCGTGGTTGCCTGTCAGGCCGAGAACAACATCCCCCTTAACGAAGAGGACAGGTTCCACGAGGGCAGGGCCATTGAATGGATCCGCATAGAGAGGTACTGGGAGGGCGAATACCCGAACGTCAAGGCCAGATTTCTCCCGGTCCTGTGCCAGCACTGCGAAAACGCTCCGTGCGAACCCGTCTGTCCGGTCTACGCGACCTACCACAACAACCAGGGCATGAACGTGCAGGTGTACAACAGGTGTGTCGGGACCCGGTATTGCGCCAACAACGACCCATACCAGGTGCGGTTCTTCAACTTCTGGGAGCCGGAGTGGCCCGAGTCGTTGGAAAACCAGCTCAACCCCGACGTCACGGTACGCACGCGGGGGCTGATGGAAAAGTGTTCCTTCTGCATCCAGCGCATCCGCCGCACCGAGCGAGACCTGAAGAACGAAGGAAGAGACCTGAGAGACGGCGAGTTGCAACCTGCCTGCGCCCAGACCTGCCCCACCGACGCCTTGGTGTTCGGCAACATGAAGGACCCGAACAGTCGGGCGGCGAAGCTGGCAAAAAGTGACAGGCACTACAAGCTACTGGAAACCCTGGGCGCGGAGCCCAACGTCGTATACCTGAAGAAAGTCGAGCGCGATGGCTAACGCGGAACACGAAGAGCTCCACTCATTAGTGGAGATTCCCCGGCGGACGCCTCAGCAGGTCAACGAGGACGTCTTGTCCCAGACTTACGCTGCCGGACCGCGGTTCAAGAAGGCTACCTTCATCTTCGGGGTATTGGTGGTCGTCGGCGTCATCGGCTTCATAATCAAGGCCATGGACGGCTTTGACGACCGCAAGGACTGGGGATACTACGCCGCCATCTTCGCATTCCTGTACACGACGTGCCAGAGCGCACTCCTGGTATCCATCACCATGCGGCTGGCCAGAACTCACTGGAGAAGGCCGCTGGCACGGGTGTCGGAACTGTTCGCCATAGTCGGCGTGTTCAACCTGATTATCTTCCTGCCACTGCTCTGGACCATACCAGAAGCCGAGGGTCGGCAGTCGATCTGGTTTGAATGGCCCTGGGGGGCCCCCAGACTTCTCGACGCCCTGGCCATGATATTCCTGACAATCAATGGGCTGGCCCTTCTCTGGGCTTCGTCCATCCCGGATTTAGCCCTCTACGGGCGAAAGTATGGTGGATTCCGCGGTGCGATGGCCCGATTGCTTTCCACGGGCTGGAAGGGAACGCCTCGGCAGTGGAATATCCTTAAGGCCGGTCAGATTGCGCTAGGGACCTTTTACTGGATCTTCCTGATAGGCGTCGTATTCATCATTTCCTCCGATTTCTCGATGTCCCTGGTCCCGGGCTGGCTTGACGCAATCTTCCCGGCCTTCCAAGCGCTGACCTGCCTCCAGGCGGGGGTCGCGACGACGATGGTGGCCCTCTACCTCGTGCGCCGCATCGGGGGGCACGAGAATTACATCTACATGGAAGCCTTCTGGGCGCTGAGCAAGCTCCTCATCGCCTTCACCATGCTTTGGATCTACTTCTGGTTCGCCGGATTCATCACCTTCTGGTATGGCCGCAAGCCGGTTGAGGAAAACGTACTGCAGCTGATAATGATCGGCCCCTACCGGGTTGCCTTCTACCTGGCGGTGTTCCTGAGCTTTGTGGTGCCCTTCCTGATCCTGATGTGGAACTGGGTGCGCAGGACTCCCGCAGGCCCGACCATCGCATCAGCGGTGATAATCTGCGGCGTATTCTTCGACAAGCTGCGGTTGTACGTCGGGTCCTACTCCTTCACCAACGAGGAGCTGGAGGCCGCACTGCACCATGAGTCGGAATTCGTGAACATGACTTTCGCGGCCACGGGCCCGAACATACCCCACTTCTTCCAGACCAACTGGCCCGACTTCACCGACATCATGGTAATAATCGGGGGGCTGGCTGTCCCTTTCTTCGCCTACCTTATAGCCACCAAGCTGCTCCCGGTCATCTCCATCTGGGAGACCAAGGAAGGCTACCTGCTGAGTTCGGTGAAGACCATCCTGAAACGAAGGTACCTGGTACTGGCCAAGCCCGAGTAAAGAGGCTAGCGGAGACCCTTAATGCAAGAACGAGTCCCGGTTCCCGATTCGGAAATAAATCGAGAACTCCTCAGCGGGGTGGAGACCCATCCCAAGTGGTTCTTTCTCACGGTCGCCATTCTGGCCCTCATCGTGGCCACCGCGGGCGGTGCCTTGGGGTGGATGATCAACCAGGGGCTTGGGGTCACAGGCCTGAACAGACCGGTGATGTGGGGATTTTTCATAGCCAACTTTGTGTTCTGGGTCGGGATCAGTCACGCTGGGGTGATGATTTCGTCGATCCTCAGGCTCAGCCAGGCGGAGTGGCGCAGACCGGTCACCCGTGCCGCCGAGGTCCTGACCATCTTCTCCCTGATGACCGCCGCCCTATTCCCTCTGATGCACGCAGGTCGGCCCTGGCGAATAGCCTACTGGATTTTCCCCTACGACTTCGCCCGCGGCATCTGGCCCAATGTCCGATCTCCCCTGGTATGGGACCCAGCCGCCATATTTACCTATCTAACCGGAGCCACCCTGTTCGTGTTCATCGCACTGATACCGGACCTGGCAGTAATGCGGGACCGGAGCACGGGTGTAAGAAAGCAGATATACGGCTTCCTGTCCCTCGGGTTCCGGGGGACGCCCCGACAGTGGAGGCTGCAGGCTATTGCGGGAATCCTGCTGTCGGCGCTGATATTGCCGGTATTCGTCTCCGTTCACAGCATAGTGTCCTGGGACTTCGGGATGGCCATATCGGTGGCGAGCTGGCACACGACGGTCATGGCGCCATACTTCGTTATCGGGGCAGTGCATTCCGGGGTGTCGGCGGTTGTAACGATGATGGCCCTGCTGAGATGGGTCTTCAAATGGGACAACTACATACGCCCTGAGCACTTCGACGGGCTGGCGCGCTTGCTCGTAGTGGTCGGGACAGCGTGGTTCTACTTCTTCATCCTGGAGTTCCTGTTCGGGCTGTACAGCCAGGAATCTTCAGAGGTCACGCTAAGGAACATGCTGCTCTACGAATGGCCGTGGAACTTCATGTTCATCGTATTCCTGTTGACGTCGTACTTCATACCCATACCCATGTGGTTGTTCAGGGGCGTGAGACGGAACATCTTGCTCATGTTCCTGACCTCGATACTGGTCAACGTGGGAATGTGGCTGGAGAGGTTCCTGATCATTATCCCGGGCCTCATGCGGAAGCAGGAATTCACGTTCGTATGGGCCAACTACAGGCCGAGCGTGGTTGAGATATTGCTGGTAGTCGGGTCTTTTGCATTCGTTGCCATGATGGTGCTGCTGTTCTCCAAGGTCTTCCCGCTGATCCCGCTGTTCGACCAGAAAGAAGGCAAGGTCCTGGAGGCTACAACTAAAATTGGCAGGCGTGACGTTCCGTCCATCGTCCGAGAAGAGTAAGGTGAAGCCATGACCACATTCGTACCAAAAAAGAGCGTGCTCGGGGTCTTCCCCGACGCCGATAAAGCGGCCGACGCCGTAGAGGGCCTGCAGTCGAACTCATTTGACGACAAAGAGTTCGAGATAATGTCCGGGACTCCGTACCCGGAAGGGGCGTTCGGCGAGAAGAAGTCTTCTCACAGGCTGTACGTCTTCCCATTCATCGGTGCGGCCATCGGCTTCACCGTGGCAATCCTTCTTACGACAGCCACCCAGGTCTCCTACCCCATGGTCACGGGCGGGAAGCCCATTCTGTCCATTCCACCGATGGCGATCATCACCTATGAAGGCACGATGCTGGGGGCAATTATCTTCACGGTGCTGGGCATCATATTCGAGTCCCGCCTTCCAAGAACGAAGATCGGCCTTTATGACGAGCGAATCATGGAAGGTTATGTGGGCGTCCTAGTAACCGCCGAGGAGGACCGCATCCCCGTCGCCCAGAACGTACTCAAGGAGGCAGGGGCAGAGTCGATCAAGGAAGGTGAACCGGTAGGGGTCTGACGAGAGGTAGCACCGACTGAAGCACGATGGAATTCCACGTTGGCATGGGAAGAAGTGAGACGATCCACGAGATCGGGCCGCTGGCGCGCATTGCCGAGGACTCGGGGTTCACGCACATTAACTTCCCTGATCAACCACCACTGAACCGAGACGTATTCCTGAACATGGCCATGGCAGCCCAGAGCACAACCAAGATAATGATGGGGCCCGGTATCGTCACGCCCTATACATACCATCCAGCGGTAATCGCCAACTCAACGGCTACGGTTGACGAGTTGTCGGGGGGCAGGGCATTTGTCGGGATTGGGGCCGGGGGAAGCGCAGTTATGAGCATGGGCCTAAAGCCGAGGCCCATGGCTGAACTACGTGAAGCGGCCCTGTTCATCAAGAGATTTATGGCGGGCGAAGAGGCAACGTTCAAAGGTGGAAAGACCCACTCCGAGTGGATCCGGCGCTCGGTGCCCATGTATATCGCCGTGGATGGTCCGAGAGGACACGAGATCGCCGGGGAATTCGCTGATGGCGTGTATGTCCAGAGCGTGCACCCGGAGGTGTTTGAGTGGCGAAAGTCTCTTATTGAGCGGTCTGCCGTGAAAGTGGGTCGGGACCCGTCCAAGATAAAGATAGTCCCCTCCACCATCGTATACATAACAGACGACAGGGAACGGGCCCGCCGCGAGGTTGCGCCCCAGGTAGCCTCCAAGCTCAGACGTGCCTTTCCCATGTGGAGAAGCAAACACCCTGACATGGTCGCTCTCAGAGAACGCCTCAACAAAAAGGACCCGGGACTGGTTGATGAGCTAATCCAGATCGGCGACCGGATAAACGAGGTCTTCGACGAACACCAGCACGAAAAGGTCGACTCCCCCCAGGCAGAGCCCGTGACATGGCGGCTCATCGACTATTACTTGCTCGTCGGAACTGAGGACGAGGTGTGCGGTCGAATAGAGGAACTGAAGAGTCGGGGCTTGGGGGGCCTGATGCCACTCATATACACGATTGAAGACAAGAAAGCGATGATGCAAGCCATCGGCGCCAAGATTATTTCTCGATTCGGGAGCAACTGAGCAACCAAGCATGAGAGTGTTAGCCACGATAAGAAGACCGGGACTGAAGTGGGTCCTACTGCTGGCCGTAGTCGGGACCGTGGCCCTGGCCTGCTCCACCGGGACGTATCCCGTTGACGTCTTCACGGAGATGCACTACCAGCAGTCTTACCGGTCGCAGGAGCCGCCTCGAGTCATGCCGGCGGAAGGGGCAGTGCCGTTTACGGATGAGTCGATGCCCGTCCGGCCACCGGAGCCCGCTTCCCAAGCCGAAGTGCTGGTAATGGCTAACCCCGTAGAGCCTACGGCCGACAACCTGATCCGTGGACAGCAGGTGTTCACCCGCAACTGCTCGATGTGCCACGGGGTCACCGGCGAGAGCGACAGCTTCATATCCGTGACCTTCACGTCCATGGACATCAAATCCCCTGCGAACTTCGCCGAGGCGGGATCGGTCACTCAGGACGGCAGCTCTGACGGCCTTGCCTTCTGGATCATCTCAGACGGCCTCGGGAACATGCCGGCCTTCCGACACCTCCTGTCCTACGAGGACCGGTGGGGCGTCATCCACTATCTGCGTCTTCTTGCACAACAGGCCGGACAATAGGGCTTATGTCCCGTGCGCAGGGAGCGCATCCATCCCGCGCTCCGCTCCCGACCCCAAGCGGCGCTAAACACCACCTTTCGTTCTTCGCGGCGGTGTTTCTTTCCTTACTCATGGGTCTTGCTGCATTCGGCTGTGCCGCCGAAACCCTCACCATCGAAGAGAGGGCCCAGGCAATCGACCAACGGTTGATGTGCCCCGTTTGTCCCGCCGAGACCATCGACCAGTCCCAAGCCGACGTTGCTATTCAGATGCGAGAGCTTGTGCGGGAAAAGCTCCGGGCCGGCGAAACCGAAGACCAGATATACGACTTCTTCGTGGAACGTTATGACAAGGGCGTCCTCGCCGAGCCTCCGGCTGAGGGTTTCAATCTTCTCGTCTGGGTGATTCCGCCCGTAGCCCTTGTCCTTGGGGTGGCGTTGGTGTGGTTTGGGATCAAGCACCTGGGACGGTCTGAACCCCAGCGCATGTCGTCACACGGGGACTGGGAGGCGGAATCCGAGCGTTACCTTCGTGAAGTGAATGAGGAGTTCGAGGCCTTCAGGAGGGCGTCGGGGCCCTCGGGGCAATAGGGGAGAGTTTCCAACTTGGCCGAGCTGGGCACCCTTTCACTGTTCTTTGCGCTGGCGCTAGCGTTGTATGCGTGCGTTGGCTCGATAATCGGAGTTCAGAGAAACCTGCCCGAGCTGGTAACCAGCGCGCGGTACAGCGCCTATTTGACGCCGCTCCCCGTTATCGTTTCCGTGATGGCGCTAGTCGGGGCGTTCCTGTCCCGGGACTTCGACATCAAGTATGTCGCCGAGCACAGCAATGCAGCGATGTCTCGGGCCTACGCCTGGGTGGCCTTCTATGCAGGGAATGAAGGCTCGATCCTGTTCCTTGCCGCCGCCTTCGCTATATCGGCCGCAATCGCCCTGTCCCTCGCTCCTCGGCTGCACCAAGCCAGCCTTGCCTATACCTGCGCCGTGATAACAGGCGTTCTGACCTTCTTCCTCGCCGTTCTTGTATTTCTCGCAAACCCGTTCGAAGTTGCCGCCGTATCGGTCCCCGACGGGAGGGGAATGAACCCCCTCCTCACTCACCCTGGAATGTTCGCTCATCCCCCTATGCTGATGACGGGGCTGGTCACCGTAACCATCCCCTTCGCCTTTGCAATGGGGTCACTGCTGGCGGGGAGGACGGGGGACGAGTGGGTAGACACGGGCAGGACGTGGGCACTGGTCTCGTGGAGCATACTGGGGGCGGGGCTATTGCTCGGAGGATGGTGGGCATATACGATTTTGGGGTGGGGTGGGTTCTGGGCATGGGATCCTGTGGAAAACGCAGGTTTCATGCCCTGGCTGGCACTCACGGCCTTCGTTCATTCGATCATGGTCCAGAAGCGGCGGGGGATGTTCAGGGTGTGGAACATAGCGTTGATCAACGTCGCCTTCTCCTCGTCATTGCTGGGAATGTTCATCAACCGCGGAGGCCCGACCCCGTCCGTGCACTCCTTCGCCGAGTCGGTGCTCGGGTGGGTGTTCCTGGGCTTCATGGTGGTCACTGCGCTGTTCTCTTTCGGCGTCTTGTTCCGGCGCATGGGTAATCTTCGCAACGCCCAGCGTCTCGAGTCGAAGCTGTCCCGGGAATCGGCATTCCTGGTGAACAACCTGCTCTTCCTGGCCATCGCCTTCGTCATCATCTGGGGACAGGTCTTCCCGGTGCTTTCGGATACGGTAACCGGCGTCACGATAACCGTAGGCGAGCCTTTCTATAACCAGGTGAACGGGCCTTTGCTGTTGGCGGTGGTCTTCCTGATGGGAATCGGGCCGTTGGTGCCGTGGCGTAGGGGATCTTTAGGCCAGCTTCGCAGGGCGCTCCTCCTGCCCTTTGTCGTCGCCCTAGCAGTGGCCCTTGTTCTTATCGGATTGGGCATAACCAAGGCATTTCCGCTGCTGGCCGTAGGCCTGTCGGTAGCAGTGGCAGTGGGGATATTCAGGGAGTGGTATCGGGGCACTAGGGCCCGACACCGCAGCGGCGAGGCGTACCCTTTAGCTTTCGCACGGCTGATCTCAGCGAACCGACCTCGATACGGGGGTTACGTGGTCCACCTAGCCGTGGTAATGATGGCCCTGGCGATAGTCGGGACGTATTTCTTCGAAACCCAGCGAGACGTACGCCTCGCCCCAGGCGAAACGGCGGAGGTGTCGGACTACAGCATCACTTACATAGAGAGCGAGCAACGAGACTTCCCGGATAGGGCGCAGAGAATAGCCACTGTTGAGTTTTTCGATGAGGACGGCAAGTCGCTCGGTCTATTCAGACCGGAGCAGTCCTTCTATCCCGCCTTCAACCTTCGCCCCGCCCGTGCAGCCATCCACTCTACGCCGTTGGAAGACGTATACGTCATCCCCAACGATTTCTTCCCGGATGGGACGGTGGGGTTCCGCATCCTGGTGAACCCACTGGTTATGTGGATGTGGATTGCGGGCCCGGTCATGGTGCTGGGCACTTTGATCGCCCTATGGCCGGCGAGGCAGAGGGCTCGGGCGCCGGCGTTCATGGCAATGCCTCCCGTGACCCGGGCCTACGTACCTGCGGCCGAGTGACGAGGGCAGGCTCATGGTTATTGCAATCGGCGTTCTCATTGCCCTGGTATGCCTGGGGGTAGCTGCGGCGCCTTTCCTGAAGTACCGGCGGTCTCGTCAGACCGTGGACCCAACAGAGGTAGTAGCGGGGCTGGAGGGGCAACGCCAGCAGATTTACCGGGAAATGTTGACGTTGGCAGAGGGGTATCGGGCGGGGTCTATACCGGAACCCGAATTCAACTCTGTAAGCGAAACTCTGGGAAGGCGGGCCGCTGAGAACTTATGGCTCCAGCGCCGGTGGGAAGAGAGGCTTGCGGACCTGGACGAGGCGCTGGAAGCTATCATCTCCCAAGTGGGCTTTACCGCGCATGGGCAGACAGGCGATGAGAAGGAGCCATTAGAACCTTGCCCGGAGTGCGGGGCTCGGCTGTCAGTAGATGCCACTACTTGCCTGCAATGCGGAACAGAGCGGGATAGCGCCCGTCCTGTGTCGGGGGGGAGGGCTTCGAATTGACCGTTGACCGGTTTAGGCGCCCTCTTCTAGTCCTCTCCTTCGCCATCGCGATGTTCCTTATCGCTGCAATGCCCGCCTGGGCCGACGATCACGAGATCAGCGGTCGGGTCGTCAACCTAACTCCCGATGCCGACCCGCCTGCCGGACTTCAGGTCGTACTGACAATCTTCGAAGGCACTGAACCCATTGGACAGCTCGCTACGACCACCGACGAAAACGGCTCCTTTATCTTTGGAGAGATTCCCAGGCTGGCGGGGCTGGGATACTTATTCCAACTCCAGTATCAGGGCGCTCAGTACAGGTTCCAGCTTGATCCAGGGGCAACGGTTCCAGTACAAATCGCCATATACGAACCGACCTCGGAGCTGTCATCCCTGTCGGTCCTGGACGACACGATCATGGTGACCCGGGAGCCGGGGCAGTACGAGCAGCTGACCGTGCGTCAGGTCGTCCGGGTGCGCAACGAGACTCTCGAAACTTTCGTACCTTCCTTCGGGGACGCCGGCGCCGGGATGATGAATTTCCTCCGAGTCTCAATGCCTGCCGGATTTCAGGAAATGACCGTCAGGAGCGATCTTCAGGGTGGGCAGGTTATCCCCGTGGACAGGGGTGTAGGAATAACCACGGCAATTCCCCCGGGGATTCACGCCATCGTCTTTGCCTATGCTGCCCCGTATGACCAGTCCGACCTGATTTTCGAACCGCTTTACCCGCTGGGCGCCGACTCGGTGCGTTTGCTGGTGCGGGAGGACGTAGGCCAATTGATAGGGCCGGATATCCGGGAGGAGGAGTCGGTGATCGTCTCCGGGAGCAACTTCCGCGTTTACAGCGTCGAAGAAGTTACGGCGGGAGACAGGGTAAGTCTAGGGTTCACCGACCTTCCCCAAGCCCCCTGGACCACAACCCTGGCCGACGCGTTTACAGCGGAGTGGCAGATCACGGCGGTGATTCCCGGTGTCACCGCCTTCCTCTTGCTGCTATTCCTCGCTTATGCGTGGAGGCTGCAAAAGAGAGATCCGCGCCCCGTCGATCCTGCGGTGCTTCTGAAAAACGTCCAGAGCCAACCCGACCAGATGGAGCTGGTGGAGAGGATTGCCGAGCTTGACGGGCGTCGGGAGAGGGGTGAAGTATCGGAGGAGGACTACACGCAGCGCAGGACGCTTCTGAAGCGCAGCCTGCTCTCGCGTGCACTTAGGAGCGCGTCCTCGGCCTGAATCCAGGCAATTGACCGGCAATCCCTTCGGAAGAGTCTTAGATGTGTGGGACCTATTCGACATCCTGACACTAGCGGTGAGATGGGTCCATGCTATTTCATCGGTGATGTGGATTGGGGGCAGCGTGTTCTATTTGATCGTGCTTCGCCCAGCGCTTAGGGACGCGGAGAAGTCGGGGGGAATGCCAAGCAGGCTGGTGTCCCGCCTAGTGGCACTGCACTTCAGGGAATGGGTGCACGTGTCCATGATCGCGTTGCTGGTCAGTGGTGCAATCCTGACCTTCGATCGGTTGACGGAGCCCACGGTCTCAGCGCTTTACATCGGGGCGCTGGCGGCGAAAATAGCCATTGCGTTCTGGCTCTTCGGCATAGGAACGGCCACATACCGGAAGCGGCTGATAGAGCGTGCGCACGAGGTCCAAGACATAGAGCGAAGCCGGAGGAATACGATCTCACGTTGGTTTAGGCCTTTAGCCTCGCCCTCGATGATCGTGTACGGAGGCCTGATAGTGATTCTCCTCAGCGACCTTCTGAACACCGCCTTCGAAAAGGGCATATCCTGACAAGAGAACATTTAGAATGGAACACTACGGGTCCGAGGGCCGCTTTGGGTCATGAGCCTGAACCAAAAAGACGATCATGGCTGAATCATGAGCGCTGCAATTCCAACTGAGGCGGACGCCGTAGTCATCGGCGCGGGCATTACGGGGTGCTCGACCGCGTACCGACTGTCCCAGCGGGGGTGGAACGTTGTGGTGCTGGAGAAGGACGACATCGCACATGAGGCCTCGGGGCGCACAATGGCGGCAGTGGGGTTAGTCGGCAAGCACCACCCCGACGAATTCGCCCTCGCCAAAGCCAGCATGGAGATCTGGTCCTGCCTCAACGACGAACTCAACACAGACATCGAGTACATCAATGGAGGCAGGCTGGTCGTGGCCAACGCCGAAGAGGACCTGCCGTTGTTCGATGAGATGATTCGGGGGGCTGAGGAGTCGGGTGTCGAGATTCAGTGGTACGATGCACCTCAGGCCCGAGCCAGATGGCCCTTCCTCCGAGGCCCTTTCCTCAAGGCGGCCCATTCGCCCTACGAAGGACACGTCAACCCGATCAAGGTGGTGCATGGTTTTGCGAGGGCAGCGCAAGAAAACGGGGCGCAGATTTATACGGGATGTGTCGCCTCGGAAATCGTCACCAGGGCGGGAGAGATATCATCAGTGGTCACCAACCGAGGTGAGATATCTACGCCGGCGGTGTTGGATGCGGCGGGGGTGTGGGGGTATCGTCTCGCCGACCGGCTCGGCGTGAAACTCCCCATCCAGTTGATAAAGGTCGTGCAGGGGGAGACCGAGCCGGCACGCAGGTTGTTCGACTGTTTCCTCCGCGGTCCGACCTACGGGTCGCGGCAGACAGCCTCGGGGGCGTTCCGCATTACCGGCGGTTACCGGCTGATGGACGTATACCACAATCTATCCCTCCACGACCTGCGCGATCTGGCAATATGGATACCCCGCATGCTCCGTTACCGCAAAGACGTGACCATGAAGCTGGACCCCAACATCCTCAAGCTTGACTGGTCATCCCTATGGGGCAAGATCACCGGTAACGGAAACGGTACGCCTGCCCCGGTCGGGACTGAGCCCCGACCCCAGCCCGAAAATGTTGCCAGGAAACTCAAACGTGTAAGCGCTCTTGTTCCCGAAATGCAGGGCCTCAGCCTCGCCAAGACCTGGGGGGGATACGTGGACATGACCCCCGACTTCCTGCCTATCCTGGGCGCCGTTGAGGGCATAAAGGGCTTCTACGTGGCTACGGGTTTCAGCGGACACGGGTTTGCGGTCGGGCCGATAGTTGGTAAGCTGATGGCCGAATTAATTATTGATGGCAGCACCTCTGTAGATATCACGTCGTTCAGGCCCAGCCGTTTCGCGGAAGGCAAGACGCCCGTACCGCCCCGCCTGATGTGAGTGGCGTATAAAGTAAGAGAATGACCGTTACCAAGTCCGTTCGAGTTTCCGCTGCAACCCACGACCACGTGGGCCCCATAGCACGTCTCATAGAGCTATACCGTTTTCGGAGCTCGGAGGGTCGGGCTGAGGGTTTCCTGTTGCCGGTGCATGAAGACGAAGTAAGACAGCTCGTGGCCGAAGGTCGGTTCTTTGTGGCGGAAGTGGAGGGCGAGTTCGCCGGCTGCGTTTCCATCATGGAATACGACGGCATCGCTGAGCTAAGGTCGCTGGCGGTTGAGGAGCGATTCCAGAGGCGGGGCATCGCATCGAGGCTCATTGAGCACTGTCGGGAAGAGGCCCGCGCCCGGGGCTACGAAACGCTTCACACCCTCACGCAGACCTACGCCGCCGGCGCATTTGAAGGAGTGGGATTCGTCAGGGCCGCGGTCCCCATACCCAAGCTGGAGAAGGACTGCGCCATATGCCCACTGCACAACAACGGCTGTGTGGAAATCCCTATGACCGTTCGGCTTTAGAGAAAGGGCAAGGGTCGCCGAAACATGCTGACTAAAGCCGACGCCGTGGTAATTGGGGGCGGCATAACCGGCTGCTCCATAGCCTACAACCTGTCGAAGCGCGGCAAGCGGGTGGTGGTTATTGAGAAAGACGACATCGCCTACGAGGCCTCGGGGAGGACGGTGGCGGCGGTGGGGCTTCTCGGCAAGCAGGAGGGTGAGTTCGAGTTGGCAAGGGCCAGCCTCGCCCTATACGACAGCCTCAGCGAGGATATCGGCTACGACGTTGAATTCATAAAGCAGGGTCGACTCCTGCCCGCCGAAACGGCGGAGGATATGCCATATTTCGAGGAGATGGTTGAGGCCGCTCGGGACGGTGGCATCCAACTGGAGATGCTGACAAGGGAGCAGGTCAAGTCTCGGTTCCCGGCAATAGAAGGCCACTTAGAGGCGATGGCCTATTCTCCCGACGAGGGCCACGTGAACCCGACCCGCGTGGTCAACGGCTTCGCCAACGCCGCCCGGGAAAACGGCGCCGAGATACGCACAGGCTGCGTGGCCACCGACATCGGGGTCACGGGTGGTCGGGTCACGTCTGTGGAGACTACTCAGGGAGAAATTGAGACCGGGATGGCCGTATTGGCGGCGGGGGTCTGGGCGTACCGCCTTGCCGACCGGCTTGGCGTGCACATCCCGGTACAGATAGTGACGCTTTCGCAGGGAGAGACGGGCCCTGCCCCACCCATCATCGAGCAGTTCGTTAGAGGGGGCTACTACTGTTTCAGGCAGACGGCCTCGGGGCCGGTGCGGGTAAGCAACGGGTACCGGCGCCAGGACGTGTACCACGACCTCTCAATCCACGACTTCCGCGACCTCAAAGTCTGGCTCCCGAGGCTAATCAAACAACGCAAGAGCATTACCATGCGGGTGGACATAGAGCTGCTCAAACACGACCTGAAGCTCTTCCTGGCCTCGTTACAGGGCAAGCGCTCCATAGTTGCACCGGTGGGGAAGGAACCCAGGAGCGCTTTCAATAAGGTGAAGCGTCAGTTGAGCGCTGCCGGGAAGTTGGTCCCCAAACTGCGCGACCTTCAACTGGCAAGATGGTGGGCCGGGTATATCGACACCACCCCTGACCTGGTGCCCGTCCTGGGACCCGTGGACAAGCCTCAAGGCCTGTTCCTGTCAATGGGGTATAGCGGGCACGGCTTTGGACTCGGGCCGGTGGCAGGAAAGCTCACCGCGGATCTCATTGTCGACGGCAAGAGCTCGATACCATGGGAACATTTCTCGTACAAGCGGTTCGAGAAGGGCGATACCCCTATGCCAACCCGGCTTATGTAAATTCCGCTGGGATACCGTTAGTCAAGGGTGGAGTAGGGCTCGGTGGGGGGGTACTGGCTGTCGGGGATGACCATTACTTTGCCGAACACCCGACGCTCAAGCAGATGGGCGACCGCGTCCCGCACCTGGGATAGGGGATAGACCTGATCGATAACCGCCCTGAGCTTCCCCTCCGAGACAAGGCGAAGGCATTCTTCCAGCTCCCGGTGGGTGCCCATCACCGAGCCGAGCACTGAAGTCTCCTTGAACAGCATTCGGGCGACGTTGACGGTTGCCCAGTTGCCCAGCGTGCAGCCACAGTTGACGAACCGGCCACCGACAGCGAGGGCCTCGATGCTTTCTTCTGCCACGTTGCCGGAAAGGCTGTCAACAACTATGTCCACACCGTAGCCGTCGGTGAGGCGAGCCACTTCCTCCTTGATGGAGGAGGTCGAGTAGTTGATGCCTTCGTCGGCGCCGAGCTTTCGGGCCTTTTCCAGTTTGGCGTCGGAGCCTGCGCTGGTAATGACCCGAGCGTGGAAGAGCTTGGCAATCTGGATGCCTGCAATGCCAACGCCACTGCCGGCGGCATTGACCAGAACCGTGTCACCCGGCTGGATTCGGGCCCGGGCCACGAGCATGTGCCAGACGGTCATGAATATGATGGGCAGTGATGCGGCGTCGATGAGGGACACGTTGTCGGGGACGGGGATGATGCTAGCCTCGGGGATGAGGGCGTATTCGGCGAGGCCTCCGTCCCATCCGCTCCCGAATCCCGGCTTGTCGGGGCACAGGTTGTCCCGGCCGGTAAGGCAGTACCGGCAACGATTACACTTGACGCCGGGATAGACCATCACCCGATCTCCCACGGCACAGGTGGTCACACCTTCTCCGACTTCATCAATGACACCAGCCATATCGGCGCCCGGGGTAATCGGCTTCTCTCGCACGGCGGTCCTCGGGGCTTTGGCGGCCCAGGCATCCAGGTGGTTCAGGCCACAGGCTTTGATCTGAACAACAACTTGCCCCGGGCCCGGGGTGGGGCGAGGGATCTCCCGGTATTCGAACCTGTCTAGCCCGTAGCCTTCGTGGACACGGACTTCTTCCTTCCACGACTCATGATCGTCGACCAGGTAGTGGGACATGTAGTCGCCGGAGGTGGTCAGTTGAACTGCTTTCATGGATGCCTCACTGCTTCGCTCAATCAGTTGGAATCCTGCTCCGTTACGGGTATGTACTGCCGGGACTCCCGGGTGATGATGCTGGTGGCATGAAACAGGTTGTCGGGCTCCAGGCTGCCTTCCAGCACTACCTCTACTGAGGGGACGTCGAACTGGCCGGGGGGTACGCCGGCAAAGAGTACCTCCAGCGGCTCTCCCGACTTCGTTTCGGTGTCAAGTATTTGGAAGGTAACGTCCTCCTGGTCGCCGTAAACGATGGACCCGGGGACGATAATTCCGCTTACGGTGATTTCCCGCCCGTAAATCTCTGCGCCTCTCTCATGGATCTCGCTGACGTCCAGGAAGGCTTTGCCGACGTTGAACGCTATGAGGGAGATGATGGTAGCCAGGGCAATGAGCAGGACTATGCCCCCCAAGATGGTCTTCTTGCGGGGGGAGAGCCAGGGGGTGTAGGCCTCGATGGCGGGATCGGGTCGGGAATCGGTGACCATTGGCTAATCTTCCGCCTCGGACGTGCGGCTCCGGCGGATCTCCTCTACCTCCTGACCCACGCGCGCCACCCGACGATAAATCCAGTAGGCGAGGCCCATGAATATGGCCCAACCTATGGCGAACCCGGCAAAGAGATAACCGAAATTGTCTTCCATAGTGTCCTTCTAATCAGTTGCGAGCGTCGCCGTGGCTTCCTCGTTGCTCCTAAGCATAACCCTAACTTTCAGTAAGACGAAGAAAAGGAGTGTGAATGTGAAGAGGCTGAACATCAGGGTGGTGTACATCTCGGAGCTGAGGAACGATTCCTCTCCGCCCCCGATTATCGGCTCCACGTGGACCGTGTCCCAGAGATATACGGACAGGTAGTTGATGGGGACAACCACAAATCCCAGGATGCCCACGGCGGCCCTCAGCCGGGACGACTTCTCGGCAGATTCCGAGTATGCGCCCACCATGAGGTAGCCGATGTAGATGAGCCAGAGCAAGGCGGTGGTGGTGAGTCGGGCGTCCCAAGTCCACCAGACCCCGAAAATCGGCTTGGCCCAGATTATCCCCGAGACTATGGTCACGGACGTGAACACCACGCCCAGCTCGGCGCTGGAGTAGGCCCACTTATCCCAACGCCGACCGCGCTTTCTCAGGTGCAGGATGCTGAATATGAAGACCAGGAAGAAGGCCAGGTAGGCGATCCAGGCCACGGGGAGGTGCAGGTAGAAGATCCGCTGGACGTTCCCCTGGACGGCCTCCTTGGGCACCCAAAGGAATATGAGATAGAAGTTGACAACCATTAAAACGGTCGTGAGGGCGAAAAGGCCGTCCATCCATCCGAATCTACGTCCGCCCAGTCGTGCGCCTAGCGTACTTGCCATACCAGTTGTCTACTCCTCCAGAACGTGCTCGAAGGTCAGGAACCCGACTACCAGGAAGACTATATCGAAGATGATGAGAACGTAAATCCACGGCTGGACCGCCGACCAGCCGGCGCCGTCAAAGGCGTCGCCCGTGGATTCCACCGCCCCTATGACCGCAGGCACTACCAGGGGAATCATGAGCACGGGGAGCATCACCTCACGGAGCCGGGTGTTCATGGACAGCGCCGACAGGAAGGTGCCCACGATGGCGATGCCGAGGGTGGCGACCGGGACTATGAGGATGAGCTGAATGGGTATGGCGGAGAGGTTGAAGACCACGGCGAAAATTGGGATGGCTATGGCCTCGACTATCATGACGAAGACGAAGCTGCTGATGGTCTTGGCGATGAAAATGACGTCCCGTCCGTAAGGGCAGAGCATCAGGCCGTCCAGGCAGCCGTTCTCCTGCTCGGAGTTGACTACGCGCTGGAAGCTGAGCATCCCGGCAAAGAGGAACGTAAACCAGAGGACGCCGGGGGTCATAATCTCGTTGGGAATGGACCCGGGCCTGAAGGCGAAGTTGAAGGTGAAGACCATGAGCAGGACGAAGAAGGTGACCGCCAGGACAACCTCCTTGCCCCGCACCTCGACGAGGAGGTCCTTCTTCACTATGGCCGCTATGGCCCTCCAGTAGTTCATGCTCTAGTTCTCAGCCGACGGCGAGGGCCTCGTACCGGTAGTCCAAGGCCTCTCGATCAAGATTATCCAGCCCCGAATCCATTGTTACCCGACCCCGCTTCAAGAATATGGCTCGGTCGGCGATGGCAAGGCCGTTGTCGAGGTTGTGGGTGGACATGACGATGGTCCGGGCCTGACTCTTGCAGAAATCGAAGAGGAGGTCGAGAGCGTTCCTGTCGAGGCCCGAATCGGGCTCATCCAGGAGAAGGATACCGGGGTCGTGGAGCACGGCCCTGAGCAGGGCAACCCGCTTTCTTTGCCCGTGGGAGAGGGAGTCGACCCTCTTTTCAAGCAGTTCGGTCAGTTCCAGCTGAACGGCGAGCTTCCGGATCCTATCGTCGGGGGAGGGGACACGGAACATCCTGGCGTAAAAACGGAGGTTCTCGGCGGCGGTGAGGCGGCCGTAGAGGAGGGGCTCGTGGAGGACGACGCCCATAGCAGACCGGATGGAGGCGTCATGCTTCAGGGCATCGAGGCCGTGGACGAATAGCTCGCCGGAGGTGGGCTTGATCAGGGTTGCCAGGAGCTTTATGAGGGTGGTCTTGCCGGACCCGTTAGGCCCGATCAGGAGGACCTTCTCGCCCGAATTTATGGTGAGATCCAGTCCGGCTATGGCCTTTACGCGTCCGTAGTTGCGGGTCAGGCGTCGGGTCTGGATGGCGGGAGGATGTTCGTTACCGTTGGAGGGCATGGTTGTGATGCGCGTCACTAACGTAACAATGATAGATGTTCCACAATCGGGATTCAAGGAAAGGCCCCAGCTGGCAGATTGGTGACCCGTCGGGTTTTTCTTCAGCTGCGGGGGTTGGAATTTTGATTGAACGTTGATTGAACATTGATTGAACTCGTGGCTGGTTTGATTGAACGACGCCTAAAGGGGTTGCGGGGGAATTCGCGTGGCGCAGGGGGCGGTGAGGGAACCCTCTCCCCCTTGATCCCTCCCTCCCCCTCGAGGGACTCGGGGCAGGTTCTGGTCTCCGCAGGAATGACGGATAGGGGAGGCGGTGGGTTGTTTGGTTGTGGGGTTTGGGTTTGCATTTTTCTGTTTTGGAGGGGACAGGCGATGGAGGTCCGGGACCCGGATGCAGGACCTCGATGGCACCTACGCCGACGCTGGTGGCATCGGCGGCTGTCCTGCCTTTCCCTTCACGCATGCCTTGGGAGACTTGCCGCTGTCGAGGACGTCTCTGCGTGGAGACATCCGCTCTCCGCATCAGCGCTCGACCGCTGAGCGGGACGGCATATCGGCTCGAAGCCGCCGTGGGCGGATGGAGCCGAATAAGGGCGCTAAAGCCCTGCATAACGAGTCAGAAGACTCGCGGAATTCCTCGACGAGGGTAAAGTCGGCGAGGCGTATACGCCCGGGTGAGGGGCGTCGTATCGGCAAGGGCGTCGTTATAGAGAGGCCTACTGCCGCATAGAGTCGATGGACCATCCATCGCCTGGGGGTTAGGGAAGGGGCACGGGACTCGTAAATGAGGAGATGGCGCTGTTCGCTTGTGCCGCAACCTGCTGTCCTCGTAAGGGGGGCGATTGGCCGGTCGCCCTCTCGAGAGGGGAGAGGTATTGGGATGGGCTAGGGCGTTGAGTCCTCTGGGTCGGGTCTCGGGGCTTCCCTGGGTTTTTGGTTCCTCCTTAAGTTGTTGAATATTAGTTCGCACTGCGAAACAGTTTAGCACGGGTGTAATAGAAGTCAAGGGTTTTTGGGCGCGGGTTTTGGGGGGCATACCCCCCAACCCCCCAGGGGAACCCTCACCCCCTTGATCCCCCTCTCCCCCGTATCGGGGTACGGGGCAGGCTCTTAGGGCCTATAAGGGAGAGGGGGAGAGAAGAACAGAGGCAGAGGTCGGCGCTTCTGCGCCGACCTCTGCCTATAGTTCAGTACTGGGGAGGAGGGGGAGGGAATGCCTCCCAGCCCCCCAGGGGAACCCTCACCCCCTTAATCCCCCTCTCCCTCAGGGCCATTGAGGGAGAGGGGGAGAAAAAACAGAGGCATGCACCTGCGCCGAGGCGCAGATGCATGCCTCTAGTTTGGTACTGGGGGAGGGGGAGGGAATACCCCCCAACCCCCCAGGGGAACCCTCACCCCCTTTATCCCTCTCTCCCTTAGGGCCTATAAGGGAGAGGGGGAGAGAAGAACAGAGGCAGACGTGGGTGCGTTGCACCCACGTCTGCCTCTAGTTCAATACTGGGGGATGGAGGGAACCCCGCCCCAGATTCCTCGCGGGGCATCGGAATGACAGTGAGAGGCGGGGGTTGGCGATGGATGGAAGTGAGGGGTTGTCGGTGGGTGGGCCACACCCCGTTTGACCCCCCTTCAAGGGACTCGGGGCAGGCTCTCAGGGCGACTAAGAGGGCTTTGCATGCCTGGTCTCTTGGCATTCGTATCACCCTCACCCCCCGACTTCTCGGGGGCAGGCTCTAACCCTCTCCCATCGAGGGAGAGGGGAAGAAAAAGAACTAGAGGTCCACGTGGGTGCGACGCACCCACGTGGGCCTCTAGTTCAGTACTGGGGAGGAGGGGGAGTGCTCCTCCGGCCCCGCCGGGATTAAATGGAGTCCCACCCGCCCGCCCTGTTTTATTGAATTATCAGAAATTTGACAGTGCCAAATTTCTGATAAATCGTTACCAAGGGGGATGCGATGGAAGGATGGGAGCGGTAAAGAACGGGGTGGGTTTAGTGAAGGGCGTTTGAGATTCCTCGCGGGGCCTCGGAATGGGAAGGGGGTGGAGATGGTCCGCCCGTATGAGAGGGGGATGAAGGGAGTTATGTTGACCACCCCCGAGCGCTGTGCTACAAAGGGGGCCGCCAATGGACACCTCATCCCACCCCCGCCCCGACATCGATGCGATCCTGAATCCCCGTTCCATTGCGGTAGTCGGGGCATCCACCCATCCCGCCAAGCAGGGACACGTCTACGTCAACTCGCTACGAGAGTTCGGGTTCAAGGGCCCGGTGTATCCCGTAAACCCCAGGGCTGAAGAGATTGCCGGTTACACAAGCTACCAGTCCCTAAAGGACGTGCCGGGACCCGTGGACTACGTGATCTCCGCCGTTCCCGCTCACCTGCTTCCCGGCGTGATGGAAGACGCCCGAGACAAGCAGGTCAAGGGATTCCATTTATTTACGGCCCGGATGGCGGAGATGGGAACCGAGAAGGGGCTGGCGCTGGAAGCCGGGATCATCGAGTCGGCCAGGGAGCTTGGTGCACGGATTATCGGGCCCAACTGCATGGGGCTGTACAACCCGGGGCACGGCATCTCCTTCCGGGGCAATTTTCCGAAGCAGGCGGGAAGCGTGGGGTTCCTGAGCCAGAGCGGGGGCAACACGGTGGAGTTCGTGTACCGGGCGTCGCTGCGGGGGGTACTTTTCAGCAAGGCGGTGAGCTACGGCAACGCCGCCGACCTGAACGAATGCGACTTGCTGGAATACTTCACGCACGATCCCGAGACCTTGATCATCGCCTGCTACATCGAGGGGATCAGGGGCGGGCCTCGCTTCTTTGACATTCTCTCTCAAGCCGCAGCATCCAAGCCCCTAGTCCTTTTGAAGGGGGGTCGGGGGGAGGCGGGGACCCGGGCGGTTGCCTCTCATACCGCCTCGCTGGCGGGGTCGACGGAGATATGGAAGACCGCCGTGACCCAGGCAGGGGGGATTTGGGCGGAGACGATGGAGGAGATGACCGACATAGCGGTGGCGCTGCGCTTCATGACCAAGCCCCGGGGGCCGAGGGTCGGGATTATTTGCGGGGGCGGCGGGAATACGGTACACAGCGCCGATCTCTGCGAGGCCGCGGGGCTGAGGGTCGAGCCTTTGCCCGACAACGTGAGGTCGGGGTTCAAGGAGCATCTGCCGGACACATGGTTCCACACGAACAACCCGTTCGATCTGTCGGGCATAATGTCGGGAGACGAGAAGGGCACGACAATGCCCCTGGCGGTAAGCCTGATGGCGGAAAGCGGCGCCTACGATCTGCTGCTGGTCGACCCCGACGTCGACTTTCAGCTGGACCATCCGCTGGCAAAGGGTCGAATGTTTCGCATTGTCCGGGCGATCACGGGCCTGAAGGGCAAGGTCCCCATACCTATTGCCATGATCATCCGCCCCGCCGACGCCTTGGAAGAATGGCGATGGCGCGCCGTCAACGAGCTGATAGAGGATGTCTGGGGGGCAGGGGTCCCCGTCTTTTCATCGATGCCCCGGGCGGCAACCTGCATAGCGAAGGTGCTCAACAGCGGGATTCCCGTCAATTAGCGGGGCGCGGTTATGCGGCTAACGGCGACCGAATTCTCTTTCCAGCAAGCTTGAGCTGAGGTGGACGAGGGTCGGGCGGCCGTGGGGGCAGGTGTGGGGACTCTCGGCCTGCTCCAGCAGGCGCACAACCTCCTCCATCAGTTCCTGCTGCAGCACGTCTCCGGCCCGGATAGCGCTGTGGCAGGCTATGGATGCGGCCGACCTCTCGTCGCTCTCGTAGGGAATTGAGGGGTCGATGAGGGAGTCCAGGATGTCCAGGAAGGCGCGGTCGGGTGCCCGGGCCGAAAGCATGGCCGGCACGGCCCTCAGCACGTAGGAGTTATCTCCGAAGGGCTGGAAGTCAAAGCCGTGCTCGCGGAGGGAGTCGCCGACCTGGGTGAGGCCCTCCTTCTGCACGGGGGTCAGGTCAAGGGTGACGGGGGCGAGCATCCCCTGGACTTGCACCTGCTTTTCGGACTTCTCCTTAAGCACTCTTTCGAAGAGGACCCGTTCGTGGGCGGCGTGCTGGTCGACCAGATACATTCCGTCCGGGCCCTCTGCCACGATGTATGTGTTGCTGACCTGGCCGACCACCCTGAGCAGCGGCAAGGTGGTCTTTGTAAACATGGAAGGAGTCGCGGGCGTTTCAGCCTCGGGGGTGCGGGGGCCCGAGGCCCAGCCCAGCAGGTCCGAACCCAGAGGCCTCCCTCGCGATGAAGTGTCTGCAGCGGGGCTCCAGGCGCCGGTGGTCAAAGAGGGAGAATGGACCGGGCTCGACTCTACCAAGGCCTGCCTTACGGAGCGCTGCACCAGCGCGAACATTTCGCGGTCTCTCTTGAACCGGACCTCGGTCTTGGAGGGGCTGACGTTGACGTCCACGTCCTCGGGAGGCGCTTCGATGAGGAGGACGGCCACGGGCCTGCGCCCGATCTCCAGCATGTTCTGATAGGCCTCTTCCACCGCGTAGATCAGGCGCCGGTCCTGGATCCATCTACCGTTCAACACGAGGGTGACGTACCCCGACTGTGCGCGGCTAAAGGTCGGGGGGCCGGCGAAGCCGTGGACCTTCGCCAAGCCATCCTCCGCAGCAGAGATTGTCAGCATGGAGGAGGCGGCTTCGGAACCGTATACGCTGGCAACGGCCTCCCTCAGTTCTCCGGAGCCGTTAGTAGTCAGTGTTTTTCGCCCGTCGATGGTCAGGTTAAACCTGACCGAGGGTCGGGCCATGGCGTAGCGGGTCACGAGGTTGCCGATACGCCCGTTCTCGGTGGCGGTGGATTTCACGAACTTGAGTCGGGCGGGGACGTTCTGGAAGAGGTTGGCGACCTGAACGGTGGTGCCGCGGGGCCTGCCCACGGCCTCTTTCTTAAGAAGGGCGCCGCCCCGATAGTGGACTCGGGCGCCGGTCTGTTCATCCCCGGCTCTAGTGACCAGTTCCAGGTCGGAGACGGAGGCGATGCTGGGGAGGGCTTCTCCGCGGAAGCCGAGGGTGGATATCTTTTCCAGGTCGGCGCTGGAGGTGAGCTTGCTGGTGGCGTGTCTTTCGAATGCGGTCTCGACCTCGGCGGCAGGAATGCCGATACCGTCGTCCACGATGCGGATGAGTTTGAGGCCTCCGCCGGATACCTCGACCACTATCTGGGTCGCCCCAGCATCCAGGCTGTTCTCGACCAGCTCCTTGACGACGGATGCGGGTCTCTCAACCACCTCACCTGCGGCGATCTGGGCGGCGGTCTCGGGGGTGAGGACCCTGATAGGCATGGCAGGCAGCCTTACTTCTCGGAACGGCCCTTCCTGGCCTCTTCCTGGAGCTCGTAGAGCTTGAGGATGGCATCCCGGGGCGTCATTGCCCCGACATCCAACTCCGCCAGTTCGTTCAATACGGGCGAGGTATCGGCGGGGAGGGTGAAGAAAGACATCTGCCAGGGCCCCGACTCGCTGTTAGCAGGCGCAATGCCGTCCCTGGGGCCCGCGCCGTTTTCGAGGTATTGAAGGACCTGGGCTGCCCGGTCTATGATGGGTCTCGGGATTCCGGCCAGCTGGGCGACGTGGATACCGTAGCTCTTATCGGCGCCACCGGGCTCGACCTTGTGCAGGAACACGGCCTTGCCGTCCTCTTCGGCGACGGTAACGTTGCAGTTGACGATCCTGGGGAGGGTCTCGGCCAGCTTGACGAGCTCATGGTAGTGAGTGGCAAAGATGGTCCTGGCGGCGACTCGGGGGTCGTTGTGGAGGTGCTCGATGACGGCCTGGGCGATGGACAAGCCGTCGTAGGTGCTCGTGCCCCGGCCGATCTCATCCAGGATGATGAGGGACCTGGGGGTGGCCATGTGGAGGATCCGGGCGGTCTCCAACATCTCGATCATAAAGGTGGAGCGGCCGGTCGAGAGGTCGTCCTGGAGACCGACTCTGGTGAATATCCGGTCTACAAGCCCGATGCGGGCCTTCTCCGCAGGGACGAAGCTGCCGATCTGGGCCATCAGGACAATGAGGGCGACCTGCCGCATATAGGTCGATTTGCCGGACATATTGGGACCCGTCAATACCATTATTTGCCGGTCCGAACCGGAAAGATGGGCGTCATTTGGGACGAAAACGCCTTCACCAACCACTCTCTCAACAACCGGATGGCGTCCAGCCGTTATGTGTAGTGTGTCGTCTTCAGAAAGCTCCGGCCTGATATAGCCGTACAGGGAAGCGACTTCTGCGAAGCAACTGTATATGTCAAGTAAGGCGATGCAGTCTGCCAGTTTGTGGATGCTGTCAACGGACTCGGCGACCTGGGCGCAGAGGCGTCGGTAGATGGCCTGTTCCAACTCCTCCACTTTCTCCTGGGCCCCGAGGATGAGGGCCTCGAATTCCTTGAGTTCGGGGGTGACGAACCGCTCCCCGTTGACGAGGGTCTGCTTGCGGATGTAGGCGTCGGGCACCTGGGACAGGTGGGAACGGCTTACCTCGACGTAGTAGCCGAATACCTTGTTGTAGCCGACCCGCAGGGACTTGATGCCGGTCTTGCGACGCTCCTCTCGTTCAAGGTTGGCGATAAAGCCTCGGGCCTCGGAAGAGGCGCTGCGCATCCTGTCCAGCGCGGCGTCGAAGCCCTCGCGGACGACCCCGCCACCCCCCACCGAGGTCGACGGGTCATCCATCAGGGTGCGGGAAATGAGGTCGACGGTATCGGAGCAGTCGGGCATCCGGTCAAGCACCCAAGATAGGGCGTCGAGGCCCGCCTCTTGAATGGCAGCCTTGATTTCGGGGGCGAGTTCCAACCCTCGCTTCAATGCGACCAGTTCCTTGGGGTTGGCAATTCCCCGCTGCACCCTTATCGACGTGCGTTCCAGGTCTCCCACCCTGGAAAGGAGCTTGGTCACCCGGGACCTCGTGATGCCATCGGAGTGGAAGGCCTGGACTGAGTCGAGACGGCGTTGCAGTTCCTCCAAATCGAAAAGGGGTTGTCCCATCCACTCCTTGAGGAGTCGGGCGCCCATGGGGGTGCTGGTCTTGTCCAGCACCCAGAGGAGGGAACCCTCCACCTCGTTACGCCAGGCGCTGCTGAAGAGCTCGAGGTTTCGGCGGGTCTGGGCGTCGAGTACTACCTTCATTTCCAGGGAGTAGGTTGAAGGGCCGGACAGGGCCCGGGCCCCGGCTTTCTGAGTCTCCCTGAGGTACTCGACAAGGGCACCTGCCGCCCTTACCGCGAGGGGCAAGTCTTCGCAGCCGAAGGACTCCAGGCTGGATACGCCGAAGTGTTCAAGGAGCACCCGCTCCGACTCGTCGATGTCATCCGCGAGGTAGCCGGCCCGGGTGACGGGCGCGTCGGGCCAGGTTGAGTCGGGGGTGAGGGCTTCCGGGAGGAGAAGTTCGGACGGGGCCAGGCGGTCGAGTTCGGCGGGGACCGCCGATCCAGGGAGTTGGGTAACGCGGAACTCCCCGGTGCTGATGTCGGCGTAGGCTATTCCGGCCTCGGGGCCGTCCTGGACAACGGAGACGAGGTAGTTGTTCCTCTTGTGGTCGAGGATCTCGGGCTCGACGACCGTGCCGGGGGTCACGACCCGGACGACCTCCCGGTCCACCAGGCCCCGGGCGAGGCTGGCGTCGCCAACCTGTTCACAGATAGCAACCTTGTAGCCCCGGTTTACCAACTTGGCGAGGTAGCCGTCCAAGGCGTGGTGAGGTACACCGGCCATGGGAAAGCGCTTGCCGCGCCCCATCTCCCGGGAGGTCAGGGTGATGGAAAGCTCCCGGGCCACGAGTCGGGCGTCATCATCGAAAGTTTCGTAGAAATCGCCGAGGCGGAAGAAGACCAGGACGTCGGGGTACTGGCGTTTGATGCCGAGATACTGCTTGCGAATAGGGGTGGCGCTCACGGGAATTACCTGCTGCTATTCTACCCCGAAAGGCCCTCGTCACAAGGGCAAACGGGGGAGGGGGCGTCATCAAAATCAGGTCAAAGGGCCAGCGGCAAAACCGCAGAACCAGGAACGGTTACGGCCTGTCTTCCTTGAAGAATGCGGTGATGAACAGCAGACATCCGAAGGAGAAGGTAAGGCTTGCACCAGCGCCAAAGTAGTCCTGGGCCAAGAAACTGTTGGCGGCGAAGAGGAAGCTGCCGACGAGGAAGACCATCCAGCCTGCCAGCTCTAACCGGCGTCGCATTAGGAGATTAACCGACGACCGGGGCCGGCCTGGCTATCCTGGCTCGGGTCCCGCCCGCGGGAATGGGTGCAGAGGGGGCCCGGTTGATGCTGTCGACCAGGGTGTCGGTATGGGGTATGGAGAGCTGCATTATGCCTGCGGGAACGTAATCGCAGACGGTTGCCACGGCATCCAGAGCTCCCGAGCGGGTGAGGACCTGGAACTCATCGCCATCACTGATACCGGCTGCGCCGGCGTCGTCAATGTTGACCATGGCCCTGGCCCGACCATCCAGCTCCACCACGCCCTTCATCTCCCGCAGGGTACCGCTCATCACGAATATCGGGTAGTCGGCGTCCGGGTCGACGGAATAGGGGCCCGTCTCGAAGGGAGTCAGTTGGCCCTTTCCACGGGCAATGCCGTCGGCGTGGAGGATGGGGGTGCCGGGATGGGAGGAGTCGGGGCAGGGCCACTGGAGGCCAACGACTCCCAGCCGGTCATAACTGATGCCTCCGTAGGACGGGACGAGGGAGGCGATTTCCTCCATTACGTTGGCCGGACTTTCAAAGTCGAAGCCCGACGCACCCATTCTTGAGGCCAAAGCGTTGACAATTTCAGAGATTGTGCGGGAGTCACCGATCCGGTCGACTACCTTGTTCACCCTCTGGACACGACGCTCGGCGTTGGTGAAGGTGCCGTCCTTCTCGGCGGTGCTGGGGGCTGGGAGGACAACGTCGGCGGCACGGGCGATGTCGGAGAAGAAGAGGTCGTGGACAACGAGGAAGTCGAGGGAGGATAGTGACTGGGGGTCAATGTCGGGGGTCTCGCGCTGGGTTTCCAGGGAGATGAACATGGCCATGAGTCCGTTGCTAAGACTCCCACCTAGCATTTCATCGATGCTCAAGCCCGCTTCCGATGGGAGGCCTGCGCCCCATGCCTTGCCAAAGGTCTCGGCGCCGTCTGCGAGGGCCACGTGGCCCGGGAGGAGGGAGGGAGAGCAGCCCATGTCGGTGGTGCCCTGGCTGTTGGCATCCGACCTGAGGGGGTTCACGCCCGCCGACGCCTTGCCCAGGTTACCTGTGAGCAACGCCAGATTCGCTGCTGACCGGGCGATGGCCCCACCCGGCTCGATGGAGCGGGAGGTGCTGAACAGGATGGGTGCGGATTCTGCTTCGGCGTAGGCCCTCGCCGCGTTCAGGAGCAATTCCTGGTCGACACCCGTGCTCTCGGCGAACTGCTGCACGGTGGTCCCACCAAGGGAGCCTTTCAGTGCATCGATGCCCTCGGTCTGCCGGTCGATGAATTCCTGGTCCTGGAGACCTTCATCGAGAACGGCCTTCGCCAAGCCTGCTAGGACACCGACGCCTGCTCCGGGCCAGTGGCGCAGCCAGTGGGTAGCCATAAGGGACAGCTCGGTCTCAGCGGGGTCGACGACGATGAGGGTTGCGCCTCGGTTGACGGCCTCCTTGACCTGAATGGCGGCCACGGGGTGGTCCCAAGTGAGGTCGCTGCCGTAGACCAGGATGCACCTGGAATCCCTGAGTTCGCGGAATCCGTTGGTCATGGCCCCGATACCCAAAGTTTCACCAAGCGCGGAGACGGCGTCGGCATTGCAGGTGGAGTCGGGGTGGTCGATGTTGTTGGAGCCCATTACGGCCCTGGTGAACTTCTGGAGCAGGTAGTTTTCTTCGTTGGTGGCCCGGGGGGAGACGACGGCGCCGAAGGAAACGCCCTTGCTTTCGGAGAACCTGGCGGCTATGAGGTCCAGGGCCTCGTCCCAGGTGGATTCAACCAGCTCGCCGTTCTTCCTCACGTAGGGGGCGGCGATGCGGTCGTTGCTGTGGATGTACTTGTAGCCGAACTTGCCCCTGGCACAGGAGTTGCCCTGGTTAACGGGGCCGCTGAGGTCGGCGATGGAGCGGATGACCCGATCCTTCTTGACCAGAAGTTCCAGCTGGCATCCGACGCTGCAGTGAGAGCAGATGGTCGTGACCGACTTCTCGGGGGCGCCCGTCCATTTATTGTCTTTCTCGGTTATCGCTCCGACGGGGCAGACGTCCACGCAGGCGCCACAGAAAGTGCAGCCGGAGTCGGACAGCGAGCCGCCGAGGGAAGTGCCTATAAGCGTCCTGTCTCCCCTTTCGATGAAGGTGATGGCGTTGGCGGCTTCTATCTCGTTGCAGGCCCTTACGCAGCGCCCGCAGACGATGCACAGGTTCATGTCGTGGTCTATGAGGGGGTTGGAGGAGTCGAGGGGGACGTTCCGGTATTCGTAGGAGAGGTCGGAGTCCTTCATCTGGAGGTGGTAGACCACGTCCTGCAGCTCGCAGCGCTCGTTCTGGGGACAGAGGACGCAGCGGTCGACGACGTTGGCGTGACGGAGGCAGGTGTCCTGAGGGCCGCAGTGGTCAATGCGCGGGCATGTCAAACACCCGTGGGGGTGCTCCGACAGGACCATATCCATGATGTTGTGCCGGATGTCGTTTATGGCCCTGCCCCTGGTCGTGACGACCATCCCGTCCATAACGGTGGTGGTGCAGGACGCCGGGGTGCCTCGCATTCTTTCGACCTGGACGACGCACATGCGGCAGGCACCGAAGGCCTTGAGGGTCGGGTGCCAGCATAGGTAGGGGATGTAGATGCCCGCCTCCCGGGCAGCCTCGATGATCGTCTGGCCCTTTCTGGCCGTGATCTCCTGTCCGTCTACGGTTAGCTTGATTTCATCCACGTAATTACCTCTGGCTCGGCTTGGCGAGGGCGGCACACCTCCCCGAGGGGCACACCTTGTCGATGATATGGGCGTTCAATTCGCTTTCAAAATACTTCACGGCGGACTTAATTGGGTTTACCGATAGCTGGCCGTGCCCGCAGAGGGAAGTGAGCAGGGTGTCGCCCATGGCGAGCATCCGGTCCACGTCACCCTCTTTCGCTCCACCTTCTGTCATGGTCTCGAACATCTCCAGGATGTGCTTGGTCCCGATCCGGCAGGGGAAGCACTTGCCACAAGACTCCTCGTTATTGAAGTCGGCGAGGATGGCCGCCATCTCCACGGGGCAGGAGCTTTCGTCGCCGACGATTATCCCGCCGGAGCCGAGGATTGCACCCCTTCCGGCCATCTCGTCGAAGTCGAGGGTTACGTCTATCTCGGAGGGGCCGAGGAACCCGCCGAGGGGTCCGCCGGTCTGGAGGAGCTTGATCTCGTTGCCCGGGCTCACGCCGCCTGCAACATCGTCGATTACCTGGCGGAGGGTGAGGCCAAAGGGGACCTCGGCCATCTGGGGTCGGGCGACGTTGCCCGTGAGGCACACTATGGCCGTACCCTTGCTTCGCTCCGTCCCGATGCCGGCGTACCAGTCTCCGCCCTGTCGCAGGACTTCCGGCACGTAGGCGTAGGTCTTGACGTTGTTAATGTTGCTGGGCTTACCCCAGAGTCCTACCTGGGCGGGGAAGGGTGGTCGGGACCTGGGCATGGCCCGTTTGCCCTCGATAGCCTCCATCAGTGCCGTCTCCTCGCCGGAGACGTAGGACTCGCCGGTCAGGGCCACTGCGATGTCGAAGTTGAAGTCGGTGCCGAGGATGTTCTTGCCCAGCAGGCCCTCTTTGTAGGCCTGGTCTATGGCAGTCTGGGTGGTCTTAATCACGTCACGGTGTACGCACCTAATGAATACGTAGCCCTTGCTGGCGGCGGTGGCGTACCCGGCTATGGTCATGCCCTCGAGGACGGTGTGGGGGTCGCTTTCGAGGAGACCCTTATCGTTGTAGGCGCCGGGGTCTCCCTCCTCGGCGTTGCAGAGGATGTACTTGGTCGGGCCGGGGGCACCTGCCAGGAACCGCCACTTCATGGCGGCGGGAAATGCAGCCCCACCCCTTCCCCTCAGCCCCGACTTCAGCACTTCCTCGATGACTTCGGCGGGCTGCATGTCGGAAAGGCAGCGGTCGAGGCCGGCGTAGCCACCGTTGGCGATGTACTGGTCGATGTCCGAGGGGTCGATGGTGCCGCAGTTACGCATGGCGACGCGGACCTGGGGCTTGAGGTCGGGGATGTCGAAGAGGGCAGGGACGCCGTCGAGGGAGCCCTCGCCCCTAATGCCGATGGCGAGGTCGGGCCTGGGGTTTCCGCCGACCAGGTAGTCCTTGACGAGAGTTTCGGCCAGGGCCGGGGTTACGTTGGCGTAGGTAATACGGGGCTGGCCAGGGACGATTATGTCTACCAACACTTCGGCGTAGCAGAGGCCGATACAGCCGACGCGGTGGATACGGGCCTCGACGCCGTTGGCGGCGATGGCCTTCTCAAAAGCGTCGATGACCTGCAATCCTCCAGCGGCCCGGCCGCAGGTCGCAACGCCGACCATGATGCGGATGGGAGACCCGTTGGCGAGAGCTTCCCAGCCGGTGTCGGAGCGTTTTTTGAGCTGTTGATAGGCTTCGGTCATGGCGTTGCGGTGAACTTAGCGGACATCCTTAATGAGTTGGACTGCGGCCTCGGGGGTGAGGTCTCCGTAGATCATCTCATCGACCATGGCGACGGGCCCGTGGGCGCAGGCGGCGGCGCAGGACGACCTCTTCCAGGTAACCTGCCCGTCCTCGGTGGTGCCTTCCTCTTCCATTCCGAGCTCGGCCTTGACCGCCGACATCACCTCGGCGGCGCCGCGGACGTGACAGGAAGGGCCCCAGCATACCTCGACGGTGTGGGGCCCGGGAGGGGTGAAGCGGAAGTGGGTATAGAAGGTGGCCACGCCGAAAACGTCGTTGATGGAGGCGTCGGTGTAGTCGGCGATGAGGGGCATGGAGTCGGGGGGCAAGAACCCGAACTCTTCCTGGACGTAAATCAAGGATGAGAGAACGGTGACTTCCTCTTTGACCTGTCGATCCAGGGCCTGATTGACTCTGTCTGTCGTAGAGGCCGTTGCCGTCATGGGAGGTAGCGCTTGCTCCGAGTGTGAACTTGCGCACTATTATGCCCTACACGCAGAGGGCGTTCAAGGAGGGCAGGGCGGTTTGCGAGGTCAGGGCTCGGGATGGGAACGTCACCAGCGGACGTCGAGGTTCGACGCGCCATTCAGCCGGCGTTTTCTTCAAGAACCAGCTTTGCGATGCGCTGACCGAGGCGGATGGAGTAGTTGGTGCCCCGGTCCTCGGGGTAGATCTGGGTGGTATTGGCGAGGTATAGGGCGTCGATGGGGGTGCGGTGGGCGGGAATTTTCTCGCCGTAGTTAGTCGTCACTATGGGCTGGGCGGCCTCTTCGCGGTGGTAGTAGTACTCCTCGATCCAGGACTCTTCGAAGTCGGGGTTCAGGCGTTTGAGGTGGGGGAGGTACTCGGCCATCATCTCCTCCCGACTCATGGAGTACATGGGGCTCTCTTTGCCGAGGTAGTTGCTGAGGTAGACGAGGTGCTTGCCGCCGTAGTGAGACTTGTCGATGAAGTTGGTGTGTTCGATGACGGCGAGGAAGGGTGTCTGGTAGCCGCTTATGTTCATCCAGTAGATGTGCGACAGGGGTTTCTTCAAGACCATGACCACCAGGATGGCGGCGTGGTACTTGATCCTCTCCAGGGTCTCCCTGTATTCATCCGGGAGTTCGGGGACGAGCCTCGGGAAGATGTAGGACGGGGTTGTGGAGATTACGAGGTCGAAATTTTCGGTGGTTGTTTCGCCACCCGACCCCTTGACCTCGAGGCCCGTGGCCCGGTTGTCTTCAACGTTGACTCGGGTCACGGGGGTGGAGAGGTGGACCTCACCGCCCATCGCCTCGATACGCTCCGTGAGGACCTCGAAAACTTCGCCGAAGCTGCCCATGGGGTAGCCGAGCTTTTCCTTCTGAAGGCTCTTGTCCCGGGAGGCGACGCGGAGGTAGATCTTGCCCCAGAGCCAAGCCATGCTTATTTCGTCGGCGCTGGCCCCGAACTTGCCCCTGAGGAGGGGGCCCCAGACGACATCGTAGGCCTGACGGCCGGCCCACTTGATAATCCACTCCCTGGCGGTGATGTTTTCGAATTTTTTCCAGTTGCTGGTCTTCTGGAGATAGAGGGTAACGAGGCCCAGGCGGATGCGGTTAACAAGGCTCAGGGGCTTGAACTTGAGGAGGTCGAAGGGGGTTACGAAGTTGTAGATGGTGCCCTCGTGGTAGAAGCCGACCTTGGACTCTATCCAGGCCAGTTTGTCTCCGAGGCCAAGTTCGTGGATGAGGTCAACCATGTAGGTGTCGCTCTTGAAGAGGTGGTGGTAGCCGCGCTCCAGCCGTCCGCCTCCGACGTCGAAGGTGGAAGCCTGGCCGCCGACGAAGGGAGCGGCCTCGTAGACCTTCACTGAGTGGCCCTTCTTCAGCAGATCATAGGCCGCGGCCAAGCCTGCTGCCCCTGCCCCTATGACTCCTATCTTCAATCCCTGCCGTCTCCTTCCAGGGGTATGCTTCCACCACCCACCGCCCCGGCCGCCGGCGTTCCGCCTCGCACCAGTTCCCTGAGTGAGCGGTGTTCAAACCAGAGGTACATTATCCCGGCAATGACGACTGGCAGCCACAGGACCACGTGGAGGGTAGCGGCGTAGGCCACCGTGGTCTCGGGGTTGTAGCTGAAGGCGACCAGGGTGATCTTTATGGCCCATTCGAAAGTGCCGACGTTTCCCGGGGCCGCGGGCAACGCCCCAACGAGGTTCGAGGTGGCGGTCACCACCATAGCCATGGCGAAGGAGACGTCGAAATTGTCGAAGGAGAGGGTGATCAGGTAGTACATCAAGCACTCCATGATCCAGATGGGGAGCGACAGAATGAATATCACGAAGAGCTTCCTGGCGCTGCCCAGAGACCCAAGGCCCTCGATGAAGGTCTCGGCGAGGCCCCTGACCATCCCCTTGAACCGGCCCGGTACGAAGACGAGCAGCGTCCTTATGGCGATGGATGTGAGGCCGGGTCTAACAGCGAGGGCGACGAAAACGACAATCGCGCCGAGGAAGACTGCGAAGACAACCGCACTGCCCGCCACCCGACCCCACAGCACATCACCGGCGTCGTTTCTCAGGATGTCGGCCAGGGGAAGGAAGGGCCAGATGACGAGGAGGAAGAAGATCAGGGTAAGACCATCGAAGACGCGGTCGACTCCCACTGTGCCGAGGGCCGAGGTTGTGCTGATGCGCTCCCGGGTGGACAGGTAATAGGAGCGGACAACCTCGCCGAGCCGGACGGGCAGGATGTTGTTGGCCATGTACCCAACGATGGTCACGGGGTAAAGGCGGCCAACCGAGACCTCGGTCAGGTGCTTCATCAGGTACTGCCACCGGATGGTCCTGAACCAGAGCGACCCGAAGTAGACGGCGATGGCGGGCACTACGTAGAGGTAGTTGGCGCCCCGCAGAGCGTCCCACGTCTCGGAATAGTCGATTCGGTAGAGGAAAAGGGTGAGGAAAAGGGCGCTGACGGCCAACCCCAGCCAGAGCTTTTTAGACTTTAGCAACGAACGGGGCGCCTTGAATTGGAAGTGGTTTCATAACGGGTCGGCGGAGCTTATCTCTCGCCGCTTTGGCCTGATAGTGACTCAATTATAGGAAGGCCGACTCGGGTGGGCAAATAAGTGTGGGGACACAGGGTTATTGTTCTTCCTCCGCTTCGAATGGCTCGGGCGTCAGGCGGAAGAAGACGATGGCGTCCTCTGAACCGACTTGCTTATCATCGTCCAGTTCACGATTCAGGAAATAGTCCCACCACTGTCGCCAGGTCCCTCCGTCGCCCAAAGCGCCTATGAAGGTGTCCAGGGGCAGGGGGCTGGAACCGCTCTTGTACGTGGCGAACTCGGGGAACCAGGCTCGGTGCCCTATTCGCTCACCTTCGTCATACTCAACCAGGTATTCGGCGGATGCCGCCTCATTCCTGTAGTGCATGACGATGACCTCGGCGCGGGGCGGTTCACTGAGGGCTGAGCATGTTGCATCCGAAGTCTCGGCGTCGTAGCAGGGCCAGTGTACGTTGGTGTAGTCGCGGAGGTACCAGCGCCAGGGGTAGCCGAAACCACTGGTCCTGTCGATGATGATGGGCAACTCAAATCCCTGGCCCGTGTCGCTGGCCCGCTGCTCGATGTTGGACATGGTGCGGGTTATGTCGGAGGTGGTCTGGGTGTAGACCAGCATCTCGATGGGGTAGTCGCCGGTCCCGGGCCTGCCCAGCCCGTATGCGGCATCCACCGCCACGCGCGTCGAGTGGAAGCCGACCAGCGACAGGAGCACCACCCCCATCAACGCCGCAGCCCAGCGCAGATTGAGAGGGGCCCGCCAGTCGACCCCCTCAATTGCCCGCCCCAGGAATCTCGCCGCCAGCAGAATGACGGGCAGCGCAGTGTGGACCATGAGCCACGGCATCTTCTCGCCGGCGGAGGAGTAGAGTACAAGGGTGGCCGCGAGCCAGTAGACCAGGAAGGCGTCGAATCGGTTCTCACGGGTGACGGACTTGTAGGTAATGAAGAGAAGGGCCGCGAACAGGACAAGGGCGTTCAGGGGTTCCCGGCCCGCGTCGTAGCTTTCCAGAGCCGCACCGGTTGCCTCAATGATCCTCGGGACTTCCCAATTGATCACCAATAAGAGCAGCACGGCCAAGTTGGCGATCAGGACCCTACTTTTGAGGAAGGTCTTGTCGAAGGCAAACCAGTAGGTGAACAGGTTGAAGGCCGCGCCGAGCATCAAGAGAGTGCCGATGGTGAGTCGGGACGCGGGTCCCGAGGGCATCCAGTAGGTGTAGAGGACCAGCGCGGCGGCTATGCCCCAGAACAGACCCTGGTAGACCAGCAGGCTGGGCTTCAATGCTGCCTTCTTCTTCAGGACAAGCCAGGCTGCGCCCACAAGAACAATGGCCAGGGCCAGGAACTCGTAGGCCGTGGTCATCAGGAGGTAGTAGTACCAGGGCTGGGCCCCGCGCCTGACCTCCTGCTGGGCGACCCAGTAGCCCAGGGACTGCCAAAGCCCGCTCCCCAGACCCTGGGCGGTGTTGGTGAAGAATGTCGTGAACAGGAGCAGGAATATCGACCAGAAAATCGCACTGGCAATCAGAAATCTCTTGCGATCCCACCTGATGCCAAGATAGAAGCTGGCGGCGAACAGGTAGACGGTTACGCCGAGAGCTACGGCGAGGCTGATGTTTCCCGCGGGAGCGCCGTCGGGGATTCCGGGTACGTGGTGTTCACTGCCACCCCCGAAACCATTGGGGTTGGCAAGAGTGAGGCCCAAGGGCTCCTGGAATACCGCGAGGGCGGCGCCCATGAGGGGCAAGGGCAGCAGGACCAGCAAGGGCCACGGGGTCTGGCGCAAACGCTCAATCAGAGGGAATTGGTCAGTAATTTTCTGGTATTGCAGTCGGGAGTGGAGTCGGGACCTGCGCAGCATTGTGAGCCAGGGCAGGACTGCCACGTAGAGCCCTATGGCCAGGCCCAAGGAGACAAGGCTGAAGGTGAGGTTAACCCTTCCGAATACGTCGTATATGTCAAGTGACCAGAATATCGCCGAGACTATCCACGCGAGGAAGAGTGTGAAGACAAGGGGGTAGGGGGCGATGCGGGGCCAGAGCCGTCCGACGGCGGATTTGGTGCTTATTGCGGCTTTGTAGAGGACCTGAGGTGCACGCATATTCGGAACGTCACGGGCGGCTTGATCGTCCGGTTCCGGCTGTTCCCATATGCCTTTCAGCCAGAGAAGGAAGAAGAAACCTGCCAGGACCACCATCAGGATGAAGGTGTTCTCCTTGGTGGCGAAGGCCAAGCTCAGGACTGCGGCGGTTGCGTAGAGATATCTCGCCTTGTGCTCGGTCCAGAACTTCCACAGGAAAATGATGAGCAGCAGGGTCCAGGCGGCCATGTAGGCATCGTTGCGGGCGAATCGGGTGAAATAGAGGACGGTCGGGGAGAGGAGGAGCATCAGGCTGGCAAGCATGCAGGTCCAGCGCCCGAGATAGTTCTTGAAGAAGAAGGGAAGCCCGACCACCACCACGCCCGACACCGCAGCCAGCCCCCGCGCAGTTACATCGCTTTCGCCGAATATGTTGGAGAACAAGTTGATGCCAAAGAACTGGAAAGGGCCGTGGGTCAGGGGGTTGTGCTCGTAGGCCCCGAAAAAGTGCAGCGCAAAGAAGGCGTGGATGCTCTCGTCGTGGTGCATGGCGCGGGTACCGAGGTCCCAGAACCGCGTGAGCGCCGCCAGCCCGACCAGCACAACGTAGACCAGGACTTCCCATCCGGGGACGTCTTCCAGCCAACCAAGCAGGCGGGAATTCAGCCATGCCGAAATCGCCGCGGGCGATCTGGGAGTAGGGGGTGGGGTGGGGTGGGGGCAGTCGGGGCCGGTCACTTATCTCTCACTTTGTAGATGATGATATCCCCCGACTCAAAGGCCCGGTCCATAAACCTGTCAAAGGTCGCCGTATCCGGGACGTCGTAGAGGTCTCTTTCCAGCCTGCCGACATAAACGTACTCAATGTCGTATTTCTCCAGCAGGTCCCTGACAACCAAAGGATCGATCTCCGTGTAGAGGGCTTTAACGTCGCCGACTCTTTGCCGGAACCCGACCCTGTTGCCTCGCCACTGCTCCTCGTGGCCCGCCCAGCCGAGAACCGTGGGGACGCCGGTGCGCCCCGAGACACGAGCGTAGTCGATATTGTAGCTGCCGCCGGGGATGCCCCTGTCATCGACGGAAACGGCTTCGACGAGGACTGAGTCGGGGCCCGCGTCCCGGGAGAGGAACTCCAGGGCACGGCGCTCAGATGAATCGGGGGCGCCCACGAAAGCCAGGCCGTTCAGGGTCGGAGGCCCCGGCCAGGAGCCGGCCTTGTTGTCTATGGCGCCGAAGGAATACATGGATGAAGCAACGATTAGCAATCCTACCAGTCCCACGGCTGTCGCGCCTGCGGCACGGCGGAGGGGTCGGGACCAGTCCCAGTTGGCAAACAGGTAGTAGACGGCGAAGGCGGAGGCCACGGCCAGAAGAATCCAGGCCTGGTAGTAGAACTTGAAGACGGTGTTCATCCTGTTGCCGAAAACGTCGACGATGCGGAACAGTTCCGGGCCGAGGGTCACGAAGAATCCTGCGAAGACGAGGATGGCGGCGAAGACGGCCGGCACCGTCGCTCCCGTGGCAGCGTTTAGTCCGAGCCTGAACGTCAGCCAAAAGGCCAGCCCGATCAGGGCCAGCAGGGGAAGCGTCCACAAGAATCGCCGTCCGACCTCCGTCAGCGATTCCGTGGTTTCCCCCTGGACTGCGCCCGTCAGTAAAACAATTGCCGCCCATACAACAAAGGGCACGAGCAGGACCAAGGCCCCCCAGCCCCATACTCCTCCGGCGGCACCGTTCGAACGACGGTGACGGGGAACGAGAGTCAGCAGGAATGGCACCGTAATCAGAAGGAATAGACCGAGCACTAGAAAATAGTCGATGTACCTGGTGTGGACGTCTTTTACGGGAAGGACCCAGGGGAAGAGGGGGGAGGGTCGGTCTCCCAGGTAGAAGGGCAGATAGAGCAAGACTGACAAAGCCACAAGAGCACCTGCGAAAATCGCCCAATCCCTCGTCTGCTCCCGACCCCAGTTTTCCACCGATTTTCGGCTTGCGATGAAGGTCGTGCCCAGGAACAACGCCAGGCCCAAGGGCAGGTCCCAGCTGTTCAGGAATGCCAGCCCGCCTAGAGAAAGGGCAATGACAAGAAATGCAACCTTGTTCTCCCTGACCCACTGCGTGCCGAAGAATTTTCCGGATGCCAGAGAGGTGAGTCCCAGGGCAAGGGCCAATATGACGAAGGGCAACGACATGACGTGGGGGTGCAGGTCGCCGAGGATGAGGCTGAAGCTGGGGAATTCTGTGATGGCGGGGAAGGAGTCGGCGGCGTCAATGACGCGGGTGCTGCGCCACCACCACCAGAACTCGGTGGGGTAGAAGGAGGACGATTCCGGCACCTTTGTGGCACCCTCCACCCCCACCCATCCCCAAAGCCCTTCCCCACCCAGGCCCAGGGACCGCACCGACTCCGCTACACCCTGAAAATTGCCAATCCAGACCATCAGTAGGCCGCCTAGCAGCCCGAAGCCGACCGGTAGAATATCTCTGCGTCCGCGCTCTTTCCGGTGCATGGCAACCATTTCGGCGACGAGACCAAAAGCGCCGGTGAAGGCAAGCGAGAAGAGCAAGGCGATGGCCAGGTTGTAGGCCACGGCGGGCTCTACACCCGAGACCTTGGCCAGCAGGCCGTGCATCACGTAGCCGAAGTAGTAGTAGCTCACCGAGTGCCCGCTGAGCCACGGGTCATTGGGAGGCATGGACTCGGCCCTGACGACCGAGTTGAGCATGGCGAAGTCCATGGGCTGCTCGGTATGGCTGATGGAGGGATTGTGGGCTCGGACCACGGCCCAGCCGGCCAGGGCCCCCACGAACAGCACATCCACCACAACTATCGTCCACCTCTGGGCCCTGAGGTATGTCAGAAACTCGGGAGTCCGGCCCCTGACAGCCAACAGGGACACCGCCAGCAGAACCACAGCCAGCACCGACACCAAAGCCCGGCTGAGCGGCAGGACGCCCGTCAGTCCCACTACCCACACCAGGAAGCTGAACAGCAGAATCCCGAGCAGTTTGGAAAAGGCGTACCCGCCGTAGGGCAGCCGGGAGAAGAGGACGAAAGTGACGGGCAGCGCGATGAGGCCCAGGGCCTCTACGGTGAGGGCCCAGGCTATGAAGTCGATCATGTCGGGCTGACCGGGCTCATAATGTCCGACCCATAATACTGAATAAATCGATGCGTCCGCCTGAGGCGGACGCATCGGACAGGTTCATCCCGGTGTCGGGGGTGGGGACAAAGACTATTCCAGCAAGGCAGATACGAATTCCTCGGCATCAAAGGGGGCCATGTCGTCGGGGCCCTCGCCGGTGCCTATGAACCTTATGGGGATGCCCAGTTCATCACAGATGCTAAGGACAACGCCGCCCTTGGCCGAGCCGTCCAGCTTGGCGAGGAAGATGCCCGTGACCCCTGCCGAATCTATGAACTGTCGGGCCTGCATGACGGCGTTCTGCCCGGTTACCGCATCCAAAACCAGTATCACCTCGTGGGGCGCCGAGGGATCGAACCGGGTCACGACCCTCTTAATCTTCTGGAGCTCCTGCATCAGGTTGTACTTGGTGTGCAGGCGACCCGCGGTATCGACGATTACGAGGTCGGCCTTCCTGTTGCGGGCGCTGCTGAGGGCGTCGAAGGTCACGGCGCCCGGGTCCGAGCCCTGCTGGTGGGATATGACCTGGGCCCCCGTCCTCTCTCCCCACACCTCCAGCTGTTCGATGGCTGCGGCCCGGAAGGTGTCCGCCGCTGCCAGTACCACGCTCTGACCCTCGGCGCCGTAGGCTTTGGCGAGCTTGCCTATAGAGGTGGTCTTGCCGCCTCCGTTCACCCCGACCACCAGCACTACTCCCGGCCCCCCGTTAACCGAGGACAGGAACTCCTTTTCGCCGGCGGCCCTGGACAGGATTGAGGCCATCTCCTCTCGGAGGGCGGCGCGGATGTCGTCGGGGTCGGAGAGGCGGTCTCTTCTGACCCGTTCGCGCAGGTTTTCGGAGAGCCGGGTGGAGGTCTTGACTCCGACGTCGGCGGAGATCATCAACTCCTCCAGAGTCTCCCAGAAGTCTTCGTCGATCTTGGGAGTATTGAACACCCCGACGATGCGCCGGAAGAAGCCCTGCTTTGTCTTTTGAAGGCTCTCCTCGGTCTTCTTTTCGCGCTTTCTCAGCCTGAAAAACGGCATATTCTCAACCTGAATCGATGTTAACGCCGGCCGAAAGTCATAACAATTATAGTCTCAGCATCCAAGGTCTTGCTGAGCCCTTCCCCCTTCCACCCTGCATTGACACCCCTGTCCCGCGTTCATATCCTTCCTTTCGTTGCAACCCCCGACCCAGGAGCTTGAAATGGCCGATACGACTCTGTGGACACCCCTTTGCGATCTGCTTGGCATCAGGTATCCCATTCTGCAGGCGGGCATGGTGCCGGGCGGCTCGCCGGAGCTGGCCGCCGCCGTCTCCAATGCGGGCGGCCTGGGCGTGCTTGGGGCATCGGGGTGGGAGCCCGAGGACATCCGCGAAAAGATACGCTGGATCCGGGATAACACCAGTAACCCCTTCGGCGTGGACCTGCAGCTACCTGTGACCATGGCGGACGTCGACGATAACAGAACCGAGGTCAAGGCCAGCCTCCCGGTCGATTACCCCGACCACGTGGCCTGGGTGAACGAGGCCATCCAGCGCCACTCCATTCCCGAGGCCCAGGCCGGAAAGTCCTTTGCATACAACCCGGCCTTCATCCGGAGACAGGTTGATGTAATTCTGGAAGAGGAAGTGCCCGTGTTCGTCTCGGCGCTGGGGCCGCCGGGCTGGATGACGGAGGACGCGCACAAGTTGGGCATGAAGGTAATCGGCATGGCAGGCAGCCCTCGGCACGCTCGCCGTCACGTGGACGCGGGTGTCGACGTTGTGGTGGCCCAGGGCAATGAGGCAGGAGGCCATACGGGTCGCATAGCGACGATGGTGCTTGTCCCCCAGGTTGTCGACGCGATAGCCCCTATCCCCGTGGTTGCGGCAGGGGGCATAGGGGACGGGAGGGGGATAGCGGCGGCGCTGTCCCTCGGGGCACAGGGGGTGTGGTGCGGCACACTGTTCCTGTCATCGGACGAGGCGGCCGTCCCGGACATCCACAAGCGCCGCATAGTGGAGGGTCGATCCGAGGACTGGGTAATCAGCCGGTTGAGCTCTGGCAAAACAGCCCGCTACTACAACAACGTGTTGGTGCAGGAGTGGGCCGAGTCGGGGCTGGAGGCCCTGCCCATGCCGCTCCAGGGGATGCTGATAGAGGACATGGAGGCGGGGGTGGTTGAAGGGCACCTGGAAGATCTGGAACTGAACTCGGGGGGACAGGTGGGCGGCCTGATTGCCCAGCGCAGACCGGCGGTCAAGATCGTAGAGGACCTGGTCACCCACGCCGCGGAAGTCCTTTCAGGAATTGCCCGCTACTCTCCGAGCGCCAGCGCCTAGCATCGCTTATCCAAGGAGCAGTTCGCCATGTACGTGCCAGACCTGTATGCAGTTACGGACAAGGCCCAAATCTACGACTTCATCCGGGATAACGGCTTCGGCATCCTCTTCTCACACCAGGGCCCCGGGCCCACGGCTACGCATCTTCCTTTCGTACTCGTGGAAGGGGAGGACGGGCAGGATACGATCATCGGGCACATGGCACGGGCCAACGAACAGTGGAAACATGCTGACGGCCAGGAGGTCCTGATAGTCTTCCACGGGCCTCATGCCTACGTCTCCCCAACCTGGTACCGGGAGGAAGAGGTGGTCCCCACATGGAACTACGCCGTAGTCCACGTTTACGGGACTTTCGAGGCGGTACAGGGCAGGGCAGAAACCGTGGACATCGTCAGCAGGATAGTCGACTATTACGAGTCATTCGAGCCCCGGGCCTGGACAGCGGACTTCGACTCTCCCTACAACAGGAAGATGATCCGGGGCGTGACCGCTTTCAGGGTAAGGATTTCTCGGGTGGAGGGGAAGTGGAAGATGGGACAGAACCGCCCTGCCTACCTCCGACGCCGCGCCCTGGAGGAATTACAGACTCGAACCGGCGAAAACGAACAGGCTGTCGCCCAACTGATGGAGGCGACCATAGACCACAACGAGGGCGGTTAAGAAAGCGGCCTGCTCTCAGCCTACGGGAACTGCTCCAGGGCCTTGCGGGCGGCTTCCCGCTGGGCCTCCTTCTTTGAGGACCCCTCACCCTGGCCTAGGGTCTTGCCTGCGACAATCACCTTTGCGGCGAACATCGGGCTTCCGGACTCCGACAACTGCTCCACGGTCTCGTAGCGCGGCAACGTCTGCAGGGTAGCCTGGGTGATTTCCTGGAGCTGTGACTTGTAGTTGTAGTCGGATTTGTTGCCGCCGCCGCCCATCGCTGCGTAGATCCTGGAATTCAGGCGCCCTATGATGAAGTCACGGGCCGCCTCCAAGCCAGCGTCCAACCAGATGGCCCCTATAACCGCTTCCAGGGCGCCGGCCAGAATTCTCTCCTTATCCCTCCCGCCCGACTTTTCCTCCCCCTGACCCATCCGCAAGAACCTCCCAAGACCCATCTCTTTCGCCACGGAAGCGAGGGCCCGCGAGGAGACCAACTGGGCACGCAGGGCAGTCATCTCACCCTCGGTCAGGCGCGGCCATTGCGCGTACAGGTCGTCGGCGATTATGAAACCGAGGACGGAGTCGCCCAAAAATTCCAAGCGTTCGTTGGATTCCAGAGCGGATTTCGGATTTTCGTTAATGCAGGAGCTGTGAGTAAGGGCGAGGGTCAACAGGACCTCGTCCGAGAACTCCCGCCTTATGAGCGCTTCGATACTATCTTCCGGGGGCATCTATGCGGGTGCGCGGGTTTAGTCCCCGGGCGGGGTGGGGCGCTTGATCTCCTGCAGGTTGGGCACGCCTTCGACCAGTCCGAGGACGTTGTCGAAGATGTCCCTGGCCTTGTCTGCCTCGGGCGGAGGCATCATCTTGACGAAGGCAGAGGCCCCCGACTCGGTGAACATCGTCGGCACTCCGAACACGCCGTAGTTGCTTGTGGCTTCTTCGTAGTCGGCAGCGATGGTCTTGAGGGCCTCGGGGTCGTTGATGTCTTCGAGGAACTTGTCGACGTCCAGCCCTGACTCCTTCGCAACCTCAGTCAGCACTTCCAGCTTGTCGATGGCCTTGCGCTGCATGTGCCGCGCGTTAAGGAGGGCTACGTGGAACTTGCCGAACTTCTCGGGGCCCTGCTTCTTGGCGGCTTCACCGGCCTTGAGGGCAAGGAGGCCTCGGCTGGGGAACGACTCATCCTGCTCCCAGAGTTTCCAGTCGGGGCCTTCCTTGGAATTGACTTGCTCCAGCGGGAAGTTCTTCCACGTTATGTTAAGGTCGTCTCCGTAGGCTTCCTTCACGTCTTGCAGCCAAACTGCTGCAACCCGGACGTAGGGTCAAAGGTAGTCGTAAAAGACCGTGAGATTAACTTTCTCGCTCATGTCGCCCCGCCTTTCAACTCAAACTGAGGCAATTCTATCACCCGACCCACCTATAATAAAGGCCATAACATGGACTACCTCAAGCGAATAGAAGAGCAGACCCGCCCCGAGCTCTGGGCTCTCATCATACGGCTGGGGGAGCTGGCCGAGGAACGCGGCGCCCATCTCTTCCTGGCGGGCGGTAGAGTCAGGGACCTGCTGCTAGGTCGGGAGAGCGCCGATTTTGACCTGGTGGTTGAAGGGGACGCCCTAGAGCTGGTAAAGGCCCTTGCCGGGGACCAGGGAGGCGAGGCAGTCGTCCACTCCAGGTTCGGCACTGCGACCTACCGGCGCGGAAACCTGGCACTCGACATCGCCACCTCCCGCACAGAAGAATACTCCCGACCCGGAGTCCTCCCCGATGTCCGACCCGGGCCGATTAAGGAGGACCTGAAGCGTCGGGACTTTACTGTCAATGCCATGGCAATCAGTCTCGGCCCTCCGGACGCGGGTGTCCTGCTGGACCGGTTCGGGGGTCAGGAGGACCTGGAGAAGGGCCTGGTCAGGGTCCTGCACGAGGGGAGTTTCGTCGATGACCCGACTCGCACTATGCGCGCAATACGCTACGAGCAGAGGCTAGGTTTTCAGATAGAACCCGATACCCTGAACCTCCTGTACCGAGACCTGCACCTGCTCCCATCCGTCGGGGTGGACCGGCTGAGGCGTGAAATCGAGCTTTTTCTCCTCGAGCCCGAGCCTGAGTTGCAGTTCAGTCGGGCGGAGGGGCTGGGAATAATCGACGCTATCGAGCGGGGGCTGGTCATTGAGCCCAGGATGCGGGGACTCTTCAAGGCTGCGAGGGACAACTGCGCGGAGGTCGACCCTACTATCTATCTTGCCCTGCTTCTTCACGGTGTTCAAAAGGAGAGGGCCGCAGATTTCCTGGAGCGGTATCGGTTCCCCAAAGAGTGGATTCAGACCGTAGCAGGCGCCTTGGCCTTGAGGGATGCGGAAGCTGAAGTCGGGGTGGAGGGGCTCAGGCCGAGCGGGGTGTATGGGTCCTTCAAGGGGTACGGGAGGGCATCGATTCAGGCCTTCGGAATCGCTGCAAAGAACGAGACTGTCAGGAGTCGGGCCGCCGAATATCTGGACCGGCTGGCCCATGTGCGGCTCGACCTGAGCGGCAAGGACCTGTTGTCGTTGGGGGTGCCCCGAGGCCCGCAGGTGGGGGAGTATCTGAAACGGCTGCTCGATGCCCGGCTCGATGGGTTAGTCACGAGTCGGGATGAGGAGGCAACCCTGGTCAAGAATTGGCTGGAGGAAGCGGGAACCTAGCTCGCGGACTTCTCCAGTCTCCGGCGGTGGAAGAGGTACTGCTGGGCGTAGCCGGCGTGACCCCCGAAATAGTCCAAGGCCCAGGCCCGTATGGCGTCGTAGGACGGGTTGTGGCCAACCGAATACCATTCCTCCACGGCCCTCCTGACCCACCTGTCTATGGGGAAGGAGTCCAGCTTTTCCAGAGAGAAGAGGAGCACGCAGTCCGCGACTTTGTCTCCCACCCCGTGCAGCGACATCAGGGCTTTCTTGGCGTCGTCGTAGGTCAGCTCTCGGAGCCCGTCAAGGTCGTACACCCCCCGGCCGATGCGCTCTGCAGTACCGGCGAGGTATGGGGCCCGGAACCCCCAGCCAATCAGCCGTAGCCCTGTCTCGCCTAGCTCCATCACCCTCTCGGGGGTGGGGAATGAGTAGCGGACATGTCCGTCCATCTCCAGCGGGTCGCCCATCCTTCGGCATAGGGACTCGATGCATTCGCTGATCCTGGGGATGTTGGATGAGATTGAACAGATGAAGGAAGCCAGGCACTCCCAGGGCTCTTGCCTGAGGAGTCGGAGGCCGTAGAACTGGGTTATCGCCCGGCGCATCCTCTCGTCCTTGCCGATCTTTGCATAGATGTCCGGCAGGTCATCATCCAGGCGCAGGTAGTAGATGAGCCGGTTGACTATCTCCTCTTCCGTTTGCGGGTAACTTTCAAACTCGACGCCCAGCAAAGTCTGCCGAATCTTCAGGATGTTGCCGTAGATGACCCCGTAGTACCAGTCGCCCTCCCGTCTCCAGCGGAAGGCCTGGCCGCATTCCAGGGTGTGGGTGAGGTTGAAGGGCTGCTCGATGGGGATCAGCATTGGGCGGGTGTAAGTGATAGGCCGGGCCTATCCCCTCGAGGCCGAATCCGGGGCCCGGGGGTCAGTCGGGATTGTACATCGAAAGGGCGCCCTGCCTCAGCCCCGTGGCGGGTTTGAATCGGCCTGCTCTGAGCTCGGCCACAAGGTCTTCGTCGGTGTATACGTCCCTTTCAAAGACGGTCACGTTACAGCCGACGCCGTGGTGGGAATGAGCGTCGCTGCCCGCGGTGCAGGGTTTACCCAACATCTGGGCCACCTTGTAGGCTGTGTGATTCTCGGTATCGTTATTTCCGCCGTTGAGGGCCTCGATGGCGTCGACGTACTGAAAGACGCGGTGTTGTGCCGCCTCTTCGAGGGTCTCGGGTTTGGAGCCGTTGGGCCAGAGCAGGCTGCCCCGGTGGTCAAAGAAGCGACGGAAGGGGTGCATGGAGACCATGAACCCGCCCACTTCGGTAATCACCTCCCGGAGCTTAGCGACCTTGTGCATACCGCTAACGTAGTGGTGCAGGCCGAAAGATCCAACGTGTCCCACGTCCGTGTCCACTTCCAGGGCGTGCAACACAACAATGTCCTGAGCTGCCGCGAACTCCTTGAACTTAGCCCAGTCCCAGTTCGCCCCGTGCTCCGTGAAGCAGATACCGTCCAGCCCCTGCTTCTTGGCTTCCATGACCAGGTCCTCGGGGGAAATGCTGCTGTCGCTCCCGCCGACCATGGTATGGGAATGGAGGTCTATGAGCACCTGGACGACTCTCTAGAGCTACTTCGTATCAACAAGGATCCTGGCTGTGAATAATGGAACAAAGTGGCCCCATTCTAGCAGTCGGGGCAAATTATGACAATAAGATCGGCATGAGCCAGCCGAACATCCCGGCAAAGGCAAGACCCAAGAGGTACCCGTCTCTCCAGAACCACTTTCGCACCCAAAAGGCGCCGAGGACCAGCGCATTGAAGGTGAAAGCGCAGATAGCTATGGCGAAGACCATGTTCTCGCTGCCCACCCCGGGGCCCGGGGCGAGGGTCTCGGCGCCGATGTAGAGGGCGCCAATCATTCCTCCTAGCAAGCCCCACGCTCCCATGATAACGAGTGGGAGGAGTGCGGCGGCCGGGATGGTACCCGGGACTCGGTCCAGGTAGGAGAACAGGCTGCTCGGGGTACGGCCGGGTTTCGTTATGTTGATGGCCCAGAGCATGGTGAAAAGGGAGCCCATGAAGAAGCCGCAGGCTGTGCCTATGAGTAATGCCACCGGCCTAGACCGCCTCAATCATCAGAAATAAACCGGGGCCCTTCTTTCGGGGCGAGGGTTCTGACCAACCGACAGTCCATGCCTCTTTTTTCACACTCACTAACAATTCCCTCACCCTCTTCGGTACTGCCAACCAGGCAGAATAGGGTCGGGCCTGCGCCAGAGAGGTGGGCCGGTGTGCCGCTTACGGATTCCAATGTCTCCCAAGCCCTTTCGATACCGGGATATAGCGTTGAGGCGACGCGGTCAAATGTATTGAATAGGGTGTGACCGTCAGGGGCAGTTCCGTCCTTCAGAAGGCTGGCCAGTTTAGTAGTACTTCGTCCATCGGAGTAATCGCTCGGGGAAAGGGCCCTGTAGGCTGCGGCGGTTTTATTTTCCAGGCGATTTGGCTGGGAAGCGAGGACTAACCAGGAGGTCGGGGGGGAAGGGAGGGGAGAAATTCGTTCGCCTCGGCCCTCGGAAAGGGCTGTGCCGCCGGACAGAAAGAACGGCACGTCCGAACCCAGTCGGGCTGCCAACACTTCTAACTCCTCCCTAGCAAGATGCAAACCCCACAACCTACCGAGACCCAGGAGCGCGGCTGCGGCGTCGCTGCTGCCTCCGCCGAGGCCCCCGGCGACCGGAATATCTTTACACAGGTGGATATGTGCACCCGTGGAAACACCTGCATGGTCTTTCAAAAGGCGAGCGGCCCGGTAGACAAGGTTGTCCCGTGTGTCCAGCCCGGGCGTATCGGTTGTCAAACTTAGATGATCGGCGGTGGAGATGGTCAATCTGTCGAAGAGGCTGACGGCCTGCATGATCGAGGCGATTTCGTGGTATCCGTCATCCCGTTTTCCAAGGACTTCCAGGGTTAGGTTGACCTTGGCCGGAGTCTCGATCGTCAGGTTGGAGTCGCGGGTCACCCCAGTGCCTCCGAAAGCCGGTCCCATTCTTCAATGGTGAGAGTGGAGGGCCTGCGGCGACCATCAATGTCGAGGCGTTGCAACTCGGAGTCGATGAGCGCGGGATCAACCCCGAGCCCCTGGGCCAGTGAATTGTGAAGCTGTTTCCTGGGGGCTCGGAAGCCAGCCCTGGCCAGCCGGAAGAATCTCTGGGGGTTGGCAACCAAGGGTTCGGGAAAGACATCTATGGCAATCACCGCGGAGTCGACTTTGGGCCTGGGTCGGAACCTGGATGCGGGGACCCGGGTGATAATCTTCGGGGTGCCGTAGACCTGGACGGCGAGGCTAAGGAGGCCAATCTTGCCCGGCCTGGCCACCATGTTCTCCGCTACTTCCTTCTGGACCATGACGACCATTTTCGCCGGCTTGCAGTCGGATTCCAGGAAGTGACGGATGATTGGCGAAGCGACGTAGTACGGAAGGTTCCCTACCACCTTGTAATCGCCATGTTCTCCGGGGCTTTCTACACCGTGATCCCTTAGCAACACTTGTGGATGGATTTCCCGAACGTCTGCGGTGACGACGTGGACCTGGGGCAAATCGGAGAGATCGGATTGCAGGAGGTCGGAAAGTCGGGAGTCTATCTCAACTGCAATGACACTTTGGAAGCTTTCGGCAAGGAGTCGGGTCAGTGCCCCCGTGCCCGGCCCGACCTCCACCACAACCTCGTCGGGGCCCGGGTCGGCGGCCTCTACGATCTTCCCGGCTACCGCGGGGTCCTTGAGAAAGTGCTGGCCCAGGGACTTTTTGGCTCGGATACCGGGCTCTCGGGGCTTCTCTCCTGCAGGGGACACCGACATAGGACAACCCTATACGCAACCATGGACGATGTCTAATGCCTCGGCGGAGAATCGGTCTGAAGGTTGCTACGCTACAAGTTCAGCGGCAGAGCGCCAATTTGCTTGTAGATGTTGACGTTGTCCCGGTAGGCGCGGAGCGCTTTGAGCTTGCCGTCCTTGAACTCGGCGATCTCCATGAACGTCCACCCGACCTTCTTACCCGTGGCGGGAATGCCGTTAAAGTCTCCAAGGTGAGTCCCCGACACCGTGGCCTCTGCCGCCGCCCAGTTGCCGGATGCGATTATCATTTTGCCCGTGATCCTGGAGTCCGGAAACGCACCCCACCACTTCTCCAGCGCAGCAATGAACATGTCTCGTCCCTTGTCGGTATCCGCGCGGGAGGCATCGTGGAATTCAAAATCGTCAGAGCAGAAGGCGCGGAACTTGGCGGGGTCGTGGCTGTTAAAGCAGGCGAATATCTTTTCCAGAAGGGCTACGGTCTCGGGATCACCCGCAGAGGGCACGTTGCTCATGGCTATCTCCGTCTCTTGAGATCTAGGTCATTCCAAGGACGCGCTTGGCGTTTTCCAGCATGATGAGGGGTCGGGCCTCGTCCCAGAAGGGCGCTCCTTCGAAGTCTCGTACCCAGCGCTCTGGGGTAAGGGCGGGGTAGTCGGAGCCGAAGAGGACCTTGTGCTTTATCAAGGTGCTGGCGTACTGGATCAGCAGTGGATTGAAGTATTTCGGTGACCAGCCGGAGATGTCCATGTAGACATTGGGCTTGTGCACGAGGACAGCAAGCTGCTCCTCGACCCACGGGAAGGCCTGGTGGGCCATGACTATGGTGAGTTCCGGTATGTCGGCGGCGATATCGTCGATGTAGGGGATGGGCTTGGTGTACTTCAGGTGGACGCCCCCGCCCCCCGGCAGCCCCGCCCCGACTCCCGTAGTGCCGGTGTGGAACATGGCAATCATGCCCAGCTCGGCAATCTTTTCGTAGATCGGGTAGAACCTGCGCTCATTGGGGTAAAATTCCTGGGTCATGGGGATGAACTTGATCCCCTTCAGGCCCAGCTCCTTGTGGGCTCTCTCGACCTCTTTCACCGCCAACTTTCCCATCCAAGGGTCTACGGAGCCGAATCCGATAAAGGTGTCGGGATATCGTTTTGATATGGAGGAAACCCAATCGTTGCTGTCCCACTCGTCGCCCTGGGCGGTGCGGTCATCGTTGGCCAGGACCACGGCCATATAGTCCAGTTCCCTGTATTTTGCTGCCAGCTCTTGAAGGGTGAGCTCGGGTGGAGACTTGAAGTAGGTGGCCATAGCGGAGTGAAAGCGGGTTGGGGGCTTTCCCGGCTCTTTCGGGGGGTGGATGTGGAAATCAATTGCCTTAGGCACAGACTGCTCCTGGGGAAGAGTTTTAGATCGTGCACCCCCCGTCGATCTTGCCCCTCCGGCCTGCCATCCGCCGTCGGGCTCAGACCAGGCTGCCCTACGGCACCCAGAATGGACCGCTTACCGTTGCTTCCTTCCGGACCTGGCGGGGTTCACGGTTTTCTGCCGCGTAGGACCCAATCATCAGCGCCCGCCGGACGAACACAGCATCCGAAGGACCAGGACCTCTAGGGGGAATTCAGTCCCGCTGTAGCGGATTGCAGGTTCAGGGCACCGCTAGCTCCCCACCTAGCACGACCTGATAATATGTTATTTGACCCCAATTTCAGTGTCAAACAAAGAGGGTTTGGCCGGGAATACGGGCGAAATTGAACGAAGTATGGCTTTGTGATAACCTACCGCCCGCCGGTACAAAAGGCCCGTGCCCCGAGGCAGCATCTCAGGCAAGGCAATTGTACGTTTTCTCTTCCACGCTCCCATCGGAGCAAGGGCCCCGACCGGCGCCTTAACGGAGTCAGACCGGGCTGAGGAGGTCTCAGCCACCGACTCGAACTTGTATCGATGGGGTAATGTGTTGGCTAACGCCCAAAGGCTGACCGGAAGTGTTCTAGGGGGACTGACGGGGGCCCTGTTAGGACTGGGCACAGGTCTGGCCCTTGTCGAGGCAGGGATTGCCGAAGGCTGGAAGCCCTGGTTGGTCCTGGGAGCAAGTCTCACTGGGTTACTGCTCGGAACTGTGGTGACTGCCCTGATTCTGGTCTCGTTCATGCAAAGGACTGCCAAGCGGATGGAGGCAGTCCGCCCGGGAGTAGTCCTGTCGGGGGTTGTGGGGGCTCTGGCGGGGGTCCTTCTTTCGGTCAGTCTCGTATACATACTTTCCGTCGGTTCCCTGCCTTACCCCTGGGACAAAGTGACTCCGGCTCTGCTGGTAACGACGCTTGGGTCTCTCGGGGCATGGGTGAGCGCCATACGCATCTCGCGTCTGGCCTGGCCCGTGGCCCGAGAGCGGATAGATGGTACGGGTGCAACCATGGCCTCTACGAACGGCCAGGCCAACGGGCGTTGCATCCTGGTCGACACCTCAGCCATCATTGACGGCCGCATCGCAGAGATCACCCACACGGGATTCGTGGATGGAGAGCTTCTGATCCCAAGATTCGTTCTCGAAGAGCTCCAGTTCGTGGCCGACTCCCCGGACAGTCTCAAGCGCAACCGGGGGCGTCGGGGGCTGGACGTACTGAACCGGCTGCAAAAGGACAACAACATCGGCGTTCAGATTTCGGATGTCGACGTTCCCGACCAGGACGGCGTCGACAGCAAGCTGGTGAGCCTCGCCAAGCGTTCCGACTACTCCCTCTTAACCACTGACTTCAACCTGAACAAGGTCGCCGAGCTGCAGGGAATCAAGGTCCTCAACATCAACGACCTCGCCAACTCCCTCAAGCCCACCCTCATCCCCGGAGAGGAGCTGAACCTCCACATCACCCAGGAGGGCAAAGAGGATAGCCAGGGGGTCGGGTTCCTCGACGACGGCACGATGGTTGTCGTAGAGGGGGGGATCAGATACCTGAACTCCCAGCTGCCGGTGGTAATTACCCGTGTCCTTCAGACCTCGGCGGGGCGGATAATCTTCGCTCACCTGAAATAGGGACGTGGGGACGCGGAACAAGACTGTCGGGGCGATAATACTGGCTGCCGGCAGCAGTCAAAGGATGCAGGGAATAGACAAGACCTTCGCCCCGATCCTGGGCAAGCCTCTGATCATTCACACCCTTTCCGTATTTCTCGACTGTCCCGATATCCGGCAGATTACGCTGGTGATGCCGAATACCAACCTGGATAGGGGTCGCAGGCTGCTTAAGGAGCACGGAATTGCAGATCAGGTAAATCTGTGCGCGGGGGGTGAAAGGCGGCAGGACTCCGCAGCCAGGGGCCTCGAAGCCCTCGGCCCCTGCGACCTTGTAGCCATCCATGACGGGGCTCGGCCCTGCCTCTCATCCGAAACTCTCAATAGCGCAATTGCCGACGCCCGCAAACACGGCAGTGTCGTGGTAGCAGTCCCGGTCACTGACACCGTGAAGCGCTCCGACTCTGAAGGCTATATTGCCACTGCCGTGTCCCGCGACGGCCTATGGGCAATGCAGACTCCACAGGTATTCCCGTACACTATCTTGCAGCGTGCCTACAGTGAGGTGGGCCAGGATGCAACCGATGATGCATCGATGGTGGAGCGGCTGGGGATCAAGGTGAGGCTCACCCCAGGCTCCCCGACAAACCTGAAGGTAACCACCCCCGCCGACCTGGAACTCGCCGAGATGATCCTGCAGGCTCGGGCTGAGAGTCCCGCCAGGTAAACTTGAGATGAGCATGCGAGTTGGAATGGGGATTGACGTACACGCCCTTGTGGAGGGTCGAGCACTGATTCTGGGTGGGGTTACGGTCCCGCACCACTTGGGTCTGTCGGGGCACAGCGATGGGGACGCGTTGACCCATGCCGTCGTCGATGCGTTGCTTGGGGCGGCGGGGATGGGGGATATAGGGGGTCGGTTCCCGTCCTCCGACTCGACCTGGAAGGACGCCGACAGCCTGACTTTCCTCTCATCCATCGCCCCCGAGCTAGGAGCCGCCGGTTGGAGCGTCCAAAACGTGGATGCTACAATTATCGCCCAGAGGCCGGCTCTCTCCCCCCATGTTAAAGGGATGGAAGCAAACATCGCCCAAGCCCTGGGGGTCGACCCCTCCCAGATCAACGTGAAAGCCACCACCAGCGACAAGCTCGGAATCGCAGGTCGAGAAGAGGGAATAGCCGCCTTCGCCATCGCCCTCCTCGAACAAGATTAGCCCGAGTCCCCCAAAATCCATGCAGATTTACAACACCCTCACCCGCTCCAAAGAGGAGTTCGTACCCCTCGGCGACCCCGTGAAGATGTACGTGTGTGGGATAACGCCCTACTCGGCGTCGCATGTCGGGCATGCGATGAGCTACATCACCTTCGACGTGGTGCGCCGGTACCTGGAGTGGCGCGGCTACAACGTCCTCCACATCCAGAACTTCACAGACGTGGACGACAAGATCATCGACCGCTCCGCAACCCTCGGCTCCTCCCCAAAAGACCTGGCAGAGGGCCTGATCCAGGACTATTTCGACGAAATGGACGCCTTGAACGTGACCCGGGCCCACATCTATCCCCGGGCCACGGAGGAAATAGCCAAAATTTTGGAAATGACCAGGGGGCTGGTGGAGAACGGCACTGCATACGCCGTGGACGGCGACGTTTACTACCGCATCAACAGCTATTCCGACTACGGGAAGCTCAGCCATCGCACGCTGGAAGGAATGATGTCCGGGGCCCGCATAGAAGTCGATAACAGGAAAGAGCATCCCATGGACTTCGCCCTCTGGAAGGCCGCCAAGCCCGGCGAGCCATCCTGGGACAGCCCCTGGGGCCCGGGCCGACCCGGCTGGCACATGGAATGCAGCGCCATGTCCCTCAGATACCTGGGCGAGAGATTTGACATCCACGGCGGGGGGCTTGACCTTATCTTCCCCCACCACGAAAACGAGATCGCCCAGACCGAGGCCTTCACCGGCGTCTCCCCATCAGTCCAGTACTGGATGCACAACGGCCTCCTCCAGCTGGACGACGAAAAGATGAGCAAGTCCCTTGGCAACCTCGTCACGGTAAAGGAAGTCCTGGAAAACCATTCCGCCGACGCCCTGCGGCTGTTCTTCCTGGGCTCCCACTACCGCAGCCCTCTCTCCTTCAGCGAGCGGGGACTTGAGGCCATGGAACGGGGCGCGGCCCGACTCCGCAACGCCGCCCAGCAGGATGGCAGTGCCGAGAATGACGGGGCCGCGGTCTCGACTGATGGGTTCCGGGAGCGCTTTATCGAGGCTATGGACGATGACTTTGGAACCGCACAGGCGGTGGCCGCGCTCTATGACCTCGCCAGGGAGATTAACCGGGGCGCCGACTCCGGCTCCAGTGTGTCGGAGGCCGCTGCGTTGCTCAGGGAGCTATCGGCAGTGCTGGGGCTCACGCTGGAGGAGCGAGGTGGGGAGTCGGGGGTGGATGTCGGGGGGTTGGCGAAACTTGTAGAGTCCGTGGCGGCTCAACTGGAAGCTGCAAACCAGGTCGAGACAGCTTCAGAGCTGGCGGGGGCGTCTGCGGACGGCGCCAGCGCCGACGATTATGTCGGGGCACTGATTGCCGCCCGGCAGAAGCTTCGCAAAAGCCGGGAGTTCGCCTTGGCGGACGGGATACGGGACTCGCTCAGCGAGCATGGGATCATACTTAAGGATTCGGCGACCGGCACCACCTGGGAACTGGCATAGCCTTCCCCTCGTGCCCGACAACTTTCACTAAGGCTGATTTGAGCGCGACCAGGCATGTACCGAGAGATCGAAATCCCCCCCAAAGTCACCCCTGGGGACGATTCCGGCTACCTGGAAGAGCTCACCAAGGCCATCTTCAGGTCGGGATTTTCGTGGGCGGTGATACGAAGAAAGTGGGACAACTTCCGGGCGGCTTTCGACGGATTCGACATACCGAAGGTAGCTTCTTATGACTTCGAGGACATGGAGCGCCTATTCCAAGACGAAGGCATAGTCCGAAACCGCCGCAAGATAGTCGCCACCATCCAAAACGCCGGGAAGTGCATGGCGTTGATCGCTGAGCACGGCTCCTTCTACAACTACCTGCGCTCTATGGATGAACTGGACTACCGGGCCAGGGTGAAGGCGCTCACCCGAGAATTTCACGGCCTGGGCAACACCGGGGCATTCGTCTTCCTGCACTGCGTCAACGAAGAGACCCCGACCTGGGAAGAGCGCTGAGTTCCCCAGGTACTAGATCTCTCCCAGCTTGTCCCTGACCCAGTTGTTGAACCTGAGCACATGGGGTTCCGTCGGGCCCAGGACACCCTGCTTGTGGGCCCTGGACCTATTGCCCTGGTGGGCCAGTTCGCAGACGCCGAAGTCCTGCTTGTTGAACAGGTCCCAGAATTCCACCGTGTCGCTGGGATCGAAGTCGGGGCTCTCCACGACCTCGGCATCGAAGAAGAACTCGTTGGTAATCTTCGTCCTGTTCGGGCCGTCGGGCCACATGACTATGGTGGCTACGGACTCGGGCTGGAACGCCAGGACAACGTTGGGGTACAGGGAGACGCTCCTGAAACGACCCATGTCCTCGCTGGTCAAGCCCTTCAGCTTAGGCTGGTCCGTCCTGCCCCCTGCGGTCATGGTGGCGTATTCATCCAGGAGCAGGGTGCCAGCCACGGAGTCCCGACCCGTCAGGCCCGTTCTGTAGATGGGCACCACCTCGCACAGTTCGGGGTGTACGCCCGGGCAGTGTCCGCATTCGCTGGCGTTTTCCCAGATCTCCTTCCAGTTGGACGCAACGTCATAGTAGTTCACGCCGCCGGACTTGAGCCCAGTCAGACCGTATCTGGGCAAAATGGGGTCCAGGTCGCCAAAGTCTGCCACGAATGGTTCTGGGTTGGGGTCCAGGTTGATGAAGATAAGCCCTTGCCAAGTCGCTACGGCCACCCTGTAGAGCGGGTATTTCTCCTTTTCAAGGCCGTACATGTGCATCTCTTTCGGGACGGCAACCAGGTCCCCATTCATGCCGTATGTCCAGCCGTGGTATCCGCACGTCAGGGCGCCTCCCTGAGCGTGGCCCTTGGCCCGGGTGCATAGCCTCGACCCCCGATGTCGGCAGACGTTGTAGAAGGCGTGCACCTGCATGTCCCTGTCCCGGGTTATGACGATGCTCTCGTCGGCGATGGTGCGTACAACGTAGTCGCCGGGCTTGGGGAGGTTGCTGGTGTGGGCGACAAAGAGCCACGACTTGTAGAAGATGCGCTCCTTCTCCAGCTCATAGATATCGGGGGCCCAGTAGTAGCGGCTGGGAAGGGTCTTGCCGATCTCTGCGGATTCTCTGACGATCTGGCCTACCATAGCGCTGCCTCCTCGTGATGAGAGGTTACAACAGGCTCCACTCCAGGACTACCTCGCTCCCGACCCGGGCCCCGGTCCGTGCCGCCGCGCTTCCATCTCTCACCGCGACTTCCACGTATCCCGAGCTGCCGATCAATGCAAACAGATTATCTCCGTCGCCGTAGCCGCGCACAAGTCCCGAAAAGGGATGCCCTTCTATCGTGCCCTTCACAATCTCCCCTTCAAGCTGCTCCCTTCGAATGCTCGTTATCAGGTTGCCGAACCTGTCGACATGGAGAACCTCTCCGGCCATCCTGCCTTGCCCATCGATCCGGGCCATAGGTCGAGGGTAGGCGAGTATCGAATCAACCGGCTCACCCAGATCCATCAACGCGGTCTCGGGGAGGCGGGCGGCGACGGGGGCAAAGATATCCCTGCCGTGGAAGGTGTTGCTGACCTCCCTTAGCCAGAATTGTTCGTTGGTCAGACGAACGGCTTCAAAGTCTCGGGAAAGGACCCGAGGACTCGGACCCTCGCCGCTTTCGTCAGGCTGGACTCCCGACTCATCCGATGCGTCGGCCAGTATGAAACTGAACACACCGTTGTCGGGGCCAACGAAGTATTGACCCAGACCCTCCAGGCACAAGGCATTCCGCTCAGTCCCGACTCCGGGGTCCACGACCACAACGTGCACCGTGTCTTTCGGAAAGTACTTGTATGACGTGCCCAGGACAAACGCCGCCTGCCGCACGTTGCCCGGCTCGATATCGTGGGTTATGTCTACTAACTGGGCTTGAGGCCTGACGGTTAGCAGCACACCCTTCATCACGCCGACGTAACCGTCGCTTAGCCCGAAATCCGTGGTCAGCGTTACTATCGAAGCCACTTATCTAACGCAGTTGCCAACCCAAGCCCGAACAGGGGTGGGCAGGGACCCTTAGGAAAAGCGCACGCTGAGGAAAGAGACCAGGATAAATACCACTATCAGGAGAATTGTTAGCTGAAATAGGGTCTTTTCCAAGCCTCGTCGGGTGCGAAAGCCCGTGCTGGCGCCTCCGAACACCCCACCCATCCCCTGCCCCTTCACCTGGAGCAGGATCACAGCTACCAGCGCCACTGAAATAAGTACCTGGACTACGTTCAGCAATGACATGTCGCTTAAGCCTAACGCAATTGCCTCTTGGAGGCTAGGTCATGCGCTCCTTCAGAAGCTGGTTCACTTTGGCCGGGTTGGCCTTGCCTCGGGTGGCCTTCATCACCTGCCCAACCAGAAAGCCCAGGGCCTGCGCCTTCCCCGACGCGAAGTCTTCCACCGCCTGCGGGTTCTGACTCACGACTTCATCCACCACGGCGGAAATCTCATCGGTGTCGGTGATCTGGCTCAGGGCCTTCTCTTCAACTATGGTTGATGGACTCTTGCCTGTAACGTACATCTCCTGGAAGACGTCCTTGGCCATCTTGCCGGAGAGCGTGTTGTCATCAACCAGGTCGATGAGCCGGGACAACTCCTTGGGAGTGACCCTGGCCTGCCCAATTTCCTCCCCTGACGCGTTGAGCATCCCAAGGAAGTCGCCGAGAAGCCACGATCCGACTGCCTTCGCCCTCTTCTCCGGATTCCCGTTCTCGTTGAAGGAAAGCGACTCCTCGAAGAAGTCAGCCAGGGCCTTGTTGTTGACCAGGGTGTCAGCATCCTTGGGCTGAACCCCAAGCTCTGAGGTAAACCGTCCAATTCGGGCCTCGGGGAGCTCGGGGAGCCGAGCCCTGATCTCTTCCACCCAGACGGGGTCGATTTTCATGGCGGGGAGGTCGGGCTCAGGGAAGTACCTGTAGTCGTGGGCGTACTCTTTGCTTCGCTGGGATACTGTCACACCCCTGTCTTCCACCCAGCCTCTGGTCTCTTGGTGCACCGGCAGCCCCTCCGAAACGGCCCGCACCTGCCGTTCGAACTCGTAGCCCAGGGCCCGGTACACGGACCGAAAGCTGTTCATGTTCTTGACTTCGACTTTTGCATTGAGGGCTGTCGAGCCCCGGGCCCTGACACTGATGTTGGCGTCGCACCTAAAGCTGCCCTCCTCCATGTTGCCCGTCGACACCCCAAGGTATTGCAAAATCGTGCGCAGCTTTATCAGGTATTGTCTGGCCTCTTCCGCCGACCGGAGGTCGGGCTCCCCGACTATCTCCATCAGGGGTGTTCCCGCCCGGTTCACATCGACGCGTGACCACCTGTCCCCACCTTCCCCGTCCACGTGGGCCAGCTTGGCTGTGTCCTCTTCCAGGTGGACCCGGTTCAGCCTCGCCTTCCTTATTCCGTCTTCAGTCTCGACCATAAGCCATCCCGCGCTGCACAAGGGCATGTCATATTGTGATATTTGATAGCCCTTCATCAGGTCGGGATAGGGGTAGTTCTTGCGGTCGAACTTGGTGTGTTCGGCGATGGTGCAGTTCAGGGCCAGGCCCGTCATTATGGTGAATTCCACGGCCTTGCGGTTGATAACCGGCAGGACGCCCGGCATACCGAGACACACGGGGCAGACCCGGGAGTTGGGCTCGGCGTCCGTGTAGCCGGCCGCGCAGCCGCAGAACATCTTGCTCCGGGTCTTCAGCTGCGAATGCACCTCCAAACCAATTACGGCCTCGAAGTCATCCAGGGGCAGTTGTTCAGTCGGGGCGGCAGCAGTCTTTGTAGTCATATGCGTCTATGTAGCTTCGCAGCCTCGTCGAATGAGTATAGCATCGGGCCCCGAGCCTAACAAAGCTATGAGCCGTAGTGTAACCGCCTTCAACTCGGCCAGGCCCCGTCTCCAATCAACGGTACGAACCGGCAAAGGGCCAGAGTCTTGATCTTCGGCTTGCGTTTCCGTTTCTCGACCAGCTTGAGCTCCTGCTCCTCCCTCCCCCCGACCGGAAGCACCATCTTCCCGCCAACGGTGAGTTGATCGACAAGAGCATCGGGAACCCAGGGCGCGGCCGCCGAGACTACGATGGCGTCATAGGGGGCTAGGTTGGGATAACCCAGCACATCCCTAACGGTTTCGACGCGAACATTTTTGAAGTGGAGAATTTCGAGTCGCTTTCGGGCGTCTCTGGCGAGGTCAGGTACCCGCTCTACGGTTACAACCCTGGCTGCCAGCTGTGCCAGCAACGCCGCCTGGTACCCGCTCCCCGTACCCACTTCCAGCACAGTCTCGTAGCCCTTCAGCGACAAGGCCTCGAGCATCAGGGCCACGATGTAGGGCTGGGATACGGTCTGGTTGAAACCTATCGGCAGTGGGTGGTCTCCGTACACCATCTCCCGGGGCGCGAGCGGCACAAACACCTCCCGAGGTGTCCGGGCGAAGGCATCCAGGACCCGGCGGTCCCTGATCCTGGACGCGAACTCCGACATCATCTTCCGATGTGCCGTCTCCAAAGCGCCTTCTTGCCCATCCCCAGCCACGATCTCCAGTCCTTCCTTCAGTGCCAGCTCATGTCAGAGTGTAACAACCCGAAGCCCGCCGCGCACCGGTGATATAATCTCCCGACCCTTCCTCTGCAGGAGCGCAGACATCGAGCCGGAGAAGATAAGGGCCATCCTGGAGCAGGTCAAAGACGGAGCCCTGAGCGTCGACCAGGCCTACGACGGCCTACGTCTGCTTCCCTACCAGGACCTCGGTTTCGCCAAGATCGACCACCACCGCGCCCTCCGGAAGGGCGTCCCTGAAGTGGTCTTTGGCGAGGGCAAGAGCATCGACCAGATCACTTCCATTGCCAAAGAGCTGGCGGACCAGGCTGGCCGGTTCATGGTGACAAGGGTCGGCCCCGAGGCCTTCGATGCCATCTCCAGGCACACCCCCGACGCCAATTACAACGAATCCGCAAGAATCATCTGGCTGGACCGTCGGGAAGGTCTCGTTCTAAAGCACGGCGTTGCCATCCTGGCCGCAGGCACCGCAGACCTCCCCGTGGCCGAAGAAGCCGCTGTCACCTGCCGGATAATGGGCCACGACCCCCTGACCCTATACGACGTTGGAGTGGCCGGAATCCACCGGCTGCTCGACCAGGTGGAGACCTTGCAAAAGGCCCGAGTCATCGTGGCCGTTGCAGGTATGGAGGGTGCTCTTCCCAGCGTGGTCGGGGGCCTGGTGCAGGCCCCGGTCATCGCCGTCCCGACCAGCGTGGGCTACGGCGTCGGCATAGACGGCCTGGGCGCCATTATGACGATGCTCAACAGCTGCTCCCAGGGCATAGCCGTGGTGAACATCGACAACGGCTTCGGGGCCGGGTACCTGGCGGCCATCATTAACCAGACCCGAGCCTAACCCAAGGCGACTCGGCCGGTCGGTCCAGGGGCAGGGTCGGGCTTAGCCGACCTTGCGCACCTCCAGCACCTCGCCCGGGGCAAGGGCCACGCGGCGTACGTTGACGCCGAACTTGAGGAGCCAGTACCACAGGGTGCCCTTGTTGACTTCCATGTCCTCCGCCATCGCGGGCAGGCCCATGCGGTTGTACATTTCCGGCAGCAGTTCCTCCAGCGGCCGGTTGTATCGCTCCTCGACGCGCCGCATCAATTTGCTCTTTCTAATAGCCAAAATAACCTCCCACCTCCTGAGGTTAGCCTCACTCTAGCACCACTTTAGAACCCGGTCAAGATTTACTCACAATTGGTCTAGACGAAATACAGTACAGGGAATAGACGCATTCAAAACCGGGCACAAGGGCTGTGGAATAATCTTGTTCCCCGGCGGCTAAGCGTGGCACAATATGCTCCGACCTGCCCGTCAGACATTCTCAGGACTCCCCCGACAAGTGACTGCCAAGCAAACCCCCAACCCTATCAAGGCCACCCGACAGAACCATGCCCTGGAGCACGCCACAATCGCCATTTTGCTCCAGCGCAGCAACATCCACACCCGGATCGCCGGCAGGGCGTCCCCGGGTGGATTCCACGTCTACGGCAACATCCCCACACCCCTTATAGAAGAAGCCGCCCACGAGGCACTGCGCAGGCTAAAGAACGGGGAGCGGGACCTGGCCCTGTCGCCCTTCTGCGGCACCAACATAGCCGTGGCGGGAATACTGGCCGGCCTGGCATCCATCCTGGTCATGGGTTCCGGGAACAGATTCCTCAACCTGCCCAGGGTGATACTTGCTGCCATCATAGCGGTCCTGGCGGCCCAGCCGATAGGCAAGATTGTCCAGAGACGCCTGACGACCTATGCCGACCTGGGTGAAATGGTGATAACCGGGGTCACCAGATCAACTGTCGGACCCTGGCCCTCCCACAGGATCGACACCGCTTTTGGGTTAGAATAGGTGAGCCCCAGACCGGAAGAGCGTCCGGCCTCGGGGCCCGAGACGTCCCTGTAGCTCAGTGGATAGAGCGACTGCCTTCTAAGCAGTGGGTCGTGGGTTCGAATCCCTCCAGGGACGCCATCCACACTTCGATACCGGCTGTCCACAAGGTGAAAAGAGTCCCGAGCCACACAGCAAGGAGGTCCCAATGATCTACGAACTGAGAACGTACTACGCAGCCCCGGGCAAGATGGACGCCCTGAACAAGAGGTTCCGGGACCACACCTGCGACATCTTCGAAAGGCACGGGATGACCGTGGTCGGGTTCTGGACGCCCGAGGGCAAGGAGCAGGAGGTCCTGGTCTACATGCTCGGGTTCGAGGACGCCGACCACATGAAGAAGTGTTGGGAGTCCTTCGGTGCAGACGAGGAATGGAAAACGGTGCGGGCCGACAGCGAGGTAGATGGAGAGCTGGTGTCGAGCCTGGAAAGCTCCGTCCTCATCCCCACAGACTACTCCGCCATCAAGTAGACTATCGCACCCACAACTTCGAGGTAAAGCAGAGAGGGGAGCGGCCAGGCCGCTCCCCTCTCTTTTGTCTCGTCAGGCGTGACGCCTTTCGAGTCTATTCTGTCTTTCTTAAGCTCTACCCGTCGGTCACGTCCGCGAGGAACGCTTCCATCCGCTCAGCCAGCGCGTCCAGGTTGGTCCCCAGCCACACCTCGTCAACCACGACGGCCTTTTCAAGGGCCGAGGGGGAGGTCGGGAGGTTGTCGATGAGGTTCTGGGTTACGCCCTCGAGGTCGGTGTTGACCAGAGGCAGGGCCTGGAAGTTCAGCGGGCCGTAGGTGATCCACTTGATCATCTCTACGTTGATGTGCGGCTCGGCAGTCCAGGAGATGAACAGCTCCGCCAGCTCCTTGTTGGGGGAGCCCTTCGGGATGTAAAACACGTCGGTCTGGTTCAGGTGTCCGCACTCGAAGCAGTAGTGGACGTTGTCGCCACCCTCTTCGATCTGGACGTTCCAGATCCGGCCATTCCAGGCCGTGCACATGTCCGCTTCGTCGTTAAGCAGGGCTGCCGGGCAGTCCGTGCCCGCCGTCCACCAGAACTGGATGTGGGGCTTGATCAGCTCCAGCTGTTCGAAGGACTGGTCTACCTGCTCGTCGGTTAGGCTGGCTATGGCGTTCCGACCTTCACTGCTCTCGAGGATCTCGGGCGTGCGGTTGAAGTGGGCGAAGAAGATGTTCTCGTTCACCCTGCGACCCATCCACCTGGTACCCGGGAAAGCCTCGGTGTCCCAGAATGCGGTCCAGTCTTCGGGCTTCTTGCCACCCCAGAGCTCGTCGATCTTGTTCTTCTGGTAAGCGAGACCCGTGGACCAGAGCACTCCGCCGCCACCACTCCAGGGAGTGATCGCCACTTCGGGGAAGAAGGGGAGGTAGCGGTTGTGGATGCCGGGGGTCAGCTCTTCGAGGTCGCCCGTCGGGCCGAGCTGGTAGACGGCCCTGGTACCGGAGTCGACTACGTCCCAGGTCACGTTCCCGGTCTCGACCATGGAACGGATCTTTGCGTACTCAACGGGGCTGTCTTCGACCAACTGGATGCCGAACCTCTCCTGGAAGGGGAGGAAGTAGGCATTCCTCTGGGCTGCCTGGTAGGCGCCGCCCCAGGAGACTACGTTCAGGCTGGAACCCCTGTAGTTCTCGAGCGCCGCTTCGATTTCCTCGAAGGTGGCAGGGTTGTCAGCCGTCCACTCGTCTATCGGGCGGGGGCCAGCGGGCTCAGGCTCCGCAGTAGCCTCGACGACCTGGCCGGGCACTGCCGTTGCAGTCGGCTCGGGCATTGCCGTGGGCTCCATCGCGGGCTCTTCGGGCTCGGGTGTTGCAGTGGCGGCTTCGCCGCAAGCTGCTACCACGAGCATGAGCGCCAAGACCAGCCCCAGCGCGCCCAAGACGGCCCGTCGCCGGCTCATCTTGATTCTTTTCTTTCCAATTTGCATAAGCTCTCCTATCTAAAGTCCTTACGAGTCTCGAACCCAAAGAAGCGTTCGTCCTCGTCTGCCGGAGGAACGTTTGTTACATAGGCGTTCTCCTCAAGGGTTGGTGTGTTTGTCCTCTTGCTCTGAAAATACTGCGTATTATAGCTTTCTGTCCTGGCAAAATGCGTCGGTCTGCCTACCGTGCTTAACGGACGGGGGCGGAGGAGGCATGTGCCTCCCCCGCCGCATTCCGGTTTCTTGTATCTAGTGTCCTTCTCCGGCCAGAGGTGCGATTACTCCTGCAACAACTCCTGGAACCTCTCAATCATCATCTGGCCCTCGTTTAAGTTGGTGCCCAGCCAGAACTCATCCATGATGATGACCTTCTCCAATGCTATTGGTGAAGTAGGCAGGGCTTCAACTATTGCGGGGTCCAGCACGGAAGGCGCCAAAGCTACGGCCTCGGGGTGCAGCGGTCCGTAGGTGATGTAGTTGGAAACTTCCACTGCGTTCTCGGGGAAGCCCATCCACGCCAGGTACAGCTCCGCCAGCTCCTTGTTCTCCGAGCCGTTGACTATGGCGTAAACGCCCGTCTGATTTATGTGACCACACTCGTAGCAGTAGTACAGGGGAGAATTGTCATCCTCCTGCTGGGCGTTCCAGATCCTGCCGTTCCAGGCAGTGCAGGTATCGTAGTCTCCTGCTATGAGCCCCTGCGGGCAGTCTGTGCCCGTGTGCCACCAGTTGACCAGGTGGTCCTTGATCACCCGGAGATGAGTAAAGGACTCGTCAAGCTGTGCGTCGTCCAGGCTGCTGATGCTGGCCCTGCCCTCGACGGATTCCATCTTCTCGGGGTATAGAGCCATTTGGGCAAAAATCACGTTCTCGTTGGGGCGGTCTCCCATGGACCTGAGTCCAGATACGCCGTCGACGTCCCAGAAGTCGACCCAGTTCTTGGGTGCGCCTTCGTGGTTGGGGTAGGCGTCCAGGCTGTAGGCCAGCCCGGTGGACCAGAGAACGCCTGCGCCTCCACTCCAGGGCGTTTGAGTGATTTCCGGATAGGCAAGTGTGTAACCGTTGTGGATTGCCGGGTCCAGTTCTTCCAGGTGGCCAGGGATGCCGAGGGTGTAGACCCACCTGGTCCCGAAGTCCACTACGTCCCATGTTACGTTGCCGGTCTCGGACATTGCCTGGATCTTGGCCAACTCGACAGGACTGTCTTCGACAATCTGTATACCAAACTTCTCGGCGAAGGGGATCATGTGGCCCTGCCGTATGGCGGCCTGCCAGCCGCCGCCCCAGCTGGTCTGGGTGAAGCTGCCGCCACGGTATTTGGTCAGTTCTGCCTCAATCTCCTCAAGAGTTGCAGGCTCTTCGGCCGTCCACTCAGACTTGGGTCTTATGTGGCTGACCATTGCGTCGCCATCGTCCATGGCGGCGTCATCGTCCATGGTGGTCTCGGGCTCTTCAGCCTCGGGTTCCGGGGTGGCCGTCGCCGCTTCCCCACAAGCCGCCAATACGAGAAGAAGGGCCATGAGGCCAGCTACGGCAAGTACGGCCCAACTCTTCTTAATCTTGCGCCTGGCAAATAAACTCGTACGTTTCATAGTCCCTCCTCTCTGGTAGTCCAATTGTCAGCTAGCTTGACGATTTCCGTCTGGACAGGCAATGGACTAACCCTTAGGGAAGTACCGCCGCTCTGCTAGCTGGGCAGCCCCTTCCCCCGTATAGATTAGGGGATTCTATAGACGCACCGCCCTCTTGTCAAATTGCTCGTGGCTAAATGGGCCTTTGCCAGGCTAAGGAATCAACTGCCCTCGAAAGGCCCAGTGGTATACTCCCTCCCATCCCAGCCCCGAGAGGTGTAACTTGCAGCACAACCCCAACCTTCCCTTCTCAGCCGAAGAATACCGTAACCGCGTTGAAAAGACCCTTGCCGCCATGGAAGAGAAGGGCATCGACGGCCTGATGGTCCACTCCCCCGAGAACATGTACTACCTGACCGGCTATCACAGCGTCGGCTACTTCACCTACACGGCCCTTATCCTGACGTCCAAGGGCGCCACCATAGTTATCCGGGACCTGATTTCCAGCATGGTCAAGCATACGTCCTGGGTGGACGACGTACAGGGCTGGACCGACATCCAGAACCCCATCGAGACCACAAAGAAGGCCCTGGATTCCGCGGGGCTCATCGGCAAGAACGTCGGGTACGACGAGCAGGCCTGGTTCTACAACATAGGCCACCACAAAGCGCTGGTCGAGGCGTCAGGCACAACAAATTTCGTGGAGACGGCGGGCTTGGTGGAGGCCGTGCGTAGAGTCAAGTCTCCCCAGGAGATCGAATACATCCGTGAGGCGGCACAGACCTGCAAGGCAGCTATGCAGGGCTGCATTGACGCCATAGAGGAGGGCGCAACCGAGAACGACGCTGCGGCCGCCGCCTACTATGAGTCCATAAAGGCCGGCAGCGAGTACCTCGGTCACGCCATGCTGGTAGCCACCGGGTCCCGAGGTGGCCTCGGGTTCACCACCTGGGAGCGCAACCCCATCAACCGCGGCGACCTTCTCTACCTGGAGATGGGCGGGAGCTACAGGCGCTACAACGCCTGCCTTTCCAGAGGCGTGGTCGTCGGCGAACCTTCAGATCAGGCGAAGCGCCTCGCCGACGCCTCGCGCGGGGCCCTCGAACGGGCCATCGAGGCCATGCAGCCGGGCGCATCTTCGGCCTCAGTCGACAGGGCCGCCCGCGGATACATGGAGAGCCTGGGCCTTTCCGAGCATTTCCAGCACCGCTGCGGCTACCTGATTGGTGTCGGCTTCCCCCCCGACTGGGGCGAGGGCCGCATCATGAGCCTCATCGAAAACGACGAGACGCCACTTGAACCCGGCCTCGTCTTCCACCTCGTCCCCGACGTGAAGATAGACGGCGAAATCGGCGTTATCTACTCCGATACGGTCCTGGTCACCGACTCGGGCCCCGAGGTGCTGTCGGACTTCCCCCGCGACCTCGTCATCAAGTAGGGCAGGTCAGCAACTAAGACGTAGGGGCGGCACAGAGCCGCCCCTACTTGGCTAATCAGTCTTATTTGAGGCTAACGCGTCTCCCGACGCGCTATCCACCTAGGCTGGTCGCAGATGTCGCCGAGGAATTCCATTACGGTGTGGGCCGCCAGGTAGGACGTTACACCGGTGCCTACGTCCAGCTGTGGGTTAACCTCGCACAGGTCAAAGCCTATAACGTCGGTGTGCTCTGCGATCACCTTGAGGGTTTTCTTCAGCTCCTCGTACATCATGCCGTTGGGCTCCGCCGACACACAGCCCGGGACCAGGCTCATGTCCAGCACGTCGATGTCTATTGAGACGTAGACCTTGGCATCCGAAGGCAGCTCTTCCACCAAGTTCTTTTGCCCAACGTCCCGAAATTCCTCCATGCTGACGATGCGATTGCCGTCCCGGAACGAATCGTCGACATACTCTTTCACGTTGCGCAGGCTCCGGATGCCGACCTGGTAAATGGTGTCAACGTTAGCCATAGCGTTTATGTGCCTGAAAGCATGCCCGTTTGTGTATTCGAAGCCGTGCATAAACGGGGTGTAGTCGATGTGTGCATCGAAATGGAACACATACAGCGGCTGTTCATCGAAGGCCCGGACAACGGGGAAGCTGACGGCATGGTCGCCTCCCAGAACAACGGGCATAGCGCCCTTTTCCAGCACCTTTTTGGTCATGGCGGTAATGTTGTAGAAGGAGTCTTCAGCGTTGGTCGGAATTATTGGCGCATCCCCGACATCGGCGATGCGCCCGTTCTTCATCTCGTACTCCAGGTATTCCTTGTCCTCCGAGAAGTTGTAGAACCCTTCTTGTCCAAACCTCAAGGAGTGTTGTCGGATGCTCTGAGGTGCGAACCGGGCCCCGCCCATGAACGGCGAGCCCTCGTCCGTCGGGGCGCCCATGACCGCGATGTCGGCTTCCAGCTGGTCCAGGTCCGTCACAATCCTCGACCGGAGGAACGACGGTATCCCGCTGAAAGGCCAGACCTTCGGGCCCCGATACATATCTTGCTGTGCCATCTTTCAGTCCTTTATGTTGAGTAAGGGTATTGCCCTATACGGACTACAGGTCTCATGCCAATGCTTTATGTAGAGCGTGCAACCGTGCCAATTAGTTGGTGCTGAACCCGTAAAGAGAGCCCGCATTGGAGCTCACTATCATCTGCTTGTGCTCCTCCTCCACCCCGACAAACTGCCTTTCGATAGCCGCCCGAGAGTGGGGCCACGTGCCCTCGTGGTGGGGGTAGTCGTTGCCCCATAGCAGGCACCCGGCGCCCGTGAAGGAGATGTTGGACAGGCCCACCGCATCCTCCCCGAAGGTGGCGTAACCTTGCCGCCGGAAGTAATCGCTGGGCTTCATGTCCAGCTTGGGACGGACGTACATGTGGTGCTTGTCCGCACCCTCGTCCATGGCGAGCATGTTCCACGCTATCCACCCTATCCCCGATTCCACGATCACGAACTTCATGCCCGGGTACTTCATCAGCACGCCGGAGGAGCAGAGGTACGTGACCACGTCTATTCCGTCAACCAGCGCTCCCATCACGTAGTTGATAATTGCGCCGCCCGGGCCCCTTTCAATCCGCGGGTCCCGACCGCTGCTGATGTGGAAGTTCGCCGGCACACCTACTTCCTCGATTGCTGCCCAGAGGGGGTCGTACTCGGGGCGGTTGTAGGGGACGGTCGGCTTGCTGGGCAGGAACATGGACCCGAGACCCATCTTCGCAGTCCTGTACACCTCGTCCACCGCGCCCTCGATATCCAGCACGGGAATCAGCGCCGCCAGCGCGAATCTGTCCCTGTGTGTTCCAAAGAGCTCGGCGGCCCAGTCGTTGTAGGTGCGGGCGGCGGCAAGCTGGAACCCGGGGTCCGGAGACGCCGTCAGTTCTAGGCCGTAGTTGGGGTAGATAACCTCTCCGGCCACGCCGTCCGTGTCCTGGGCCTCGAGCCTGACTTTCACGTCCCACCCGTCCTCGACGGCGTTCTCCCGAAGCAGGTCGTCCTTGTCCATCTCCTCCGTGCCTAGCTCCACGCGTCTCGGGCGCATTCCGTCGCGGATCTCGAGGAGCTTTCCATCCACGACCTTACGATGCGGCGCTTTGTGTCGGAATTCCGCCGGCATCCTTTCCTGCCACATGCTCAATGGTTCGTTTACGTGGGAGTCCGCCGATATCAGTTTGTAGTCCATCATTCCCCTGCTCCTTTCAGTCCCCGCTCAACTCGTCGCTCTCGAAGTCTGGGCGTCCAGTTTAGCCGAATGCCCCTTCTCCCTTCAATCGGGCGACCTGCTCCGCACTGTACCCCCCGACACCCATCATCACCTCTTCATTGTGCTCGCCCAGGCCCGGCGCTGCCGAAACCCGACCCACAGGCGTCCCCGAAAAGGCCAGGGGCACCCCGGCCGAGGCCATCCTTCCCCTGGTCGGGTGGTCTACGTCGACGATGTAGTTGTTGGCCCGGGCCTGGGGGTCGGCAGCCAGTTCCGCTGTTGAGTTGACAGGAGAGTAGGCCATTTCCAGCCCAGCTTCCTTGAGTGTGTCCAGCCATTCGGCGAGGGTCTTCTTGGCGAAAATGTCGTCCAGCTGTCCCATCAGGCTTGCCCAGTTCTCATCCTGCGGTGATGTCGCCGCCAACCCCTCCGCCCCGATGGCGCTGCAGAACTCACCCCACCACCTGTCGGGGTCCGGTTCGCAGAACATGATCCACCGGCCGTCGGCGCACTGGTACCAGTTATAGAGGAGGCTGGTGGCCTTCGATCTGTCATTGCGGGAATACAGAGGAGACCCTTCACCGGGCGGCAGGTTCAGGTCGGGAAACTTCTCCGCCCACAGCGCATAGTTCACCGCCCCGTGCTGGAAGTGCATCGCGCTGCCCAGCAGCGACCCCTGCACCATCTGCCCCCGACCCGTCCGCTCCCGGCTCACCAGCGCCGCCAGGATACCGTAGGTCATAACGGTGGCCGTCGTCTGGTCGAACAGGCCGCCTTCCAAGAGCAGCGGTTCGGCTTCCAGTCCCCCGCTGACGATAGATGTAAAACCGCTCCGGGCCTGGACCAGGGCCTCAAAGGCGCGGCGGTCCTTGTCCTTCCCCATCGGCCCCCAGGCCCCAACCTGGCCATAGACCAGCCGACTGTTTATCCCCGAAAGGGTCTCGTAGTCCGCCCCCAACCGTTCCAATAGGGCAGGAGGGAAGTTGGAGACGAAGATGTCCGCCTTCCCGATAAGTCGATGCAGTGCCTCCCGCCCCGACTCCTTCTTCAGGTCCAGGGTCACGCTCTTTTTGCTGCGGTTAACGGCGTCGAACCAGAAGGTGCCCCGGGATCGGGTGGGGTCTCCGCCGTCGGGGCGCTCAACTTTGATAACCTCCGCCCCCAGGTCTCCCAGTATGTACCCGATGGGAGGCCCGACGTGTATCACCGCCATCTCAACGACTCTGATTCCATCTAACGGTCCGGGCATGGCTCTTCTCCCATCATGTTTTTACCTGGCGATATCCGGAACTTTATCGGCCCACGGCCGCGCCTTCTCCAGTGCCGCCGACGCCCGCAGCACGCTCATCTCATCCCCCCACCTCCCCACGATCTGCAACCCAATCGGTATCCCCTCCGAGGAGAAGCCACACGGCACACTCGCTGCCGGATTACCCGACAAATTAAAGCTGGCCGTAAAGGGAGTCGCGCCCCAGAGTTTGTTGACCTGCTGGCCCATTATCTCCCTCGGACGCTCCCCGATCCGGTAGGCCGGCACAGCCGTCGTAGGCAACAACAGCAGGTCGTACTCCTCGAAAAAGTCCTCCATGCGCGCCCTGAACTTCCAGAGCTTGGCCATTGCCCGGGCGTAGTCCGCCCCCGTGGCCCGGCTACCGGCCTCGATAGTGGATTTGACGTAGCCCATCAGCTCGTCGGGATGGGACTTAAGGAGGACACCCGAGCCGACGTAGTCTTCCACTATCACTATCGTCCCAAAGATCTCGAAGGGCGCACCCGACTCCGGTGTCGCGTCCTCAAGCGCACAACCCATGTCTTCGAACAATTCAGCCGCTTCCCTGGTTACAGAGAGCACCTCTGGGTCTACTGTCCCAAACCCGAGGTCTGAGCTCCAGGCAATCTTGAGCCCCTTCACGTCGCCGTCCAGGGCTTTTAGATAGTCCGGCGGTTGAGAGCGTATGGCGAGACTGTCTCCGGAGTCGTGCCCTGAAATCAAGTTGAGCATTAGGGCCGAGTCCCTAACCGTCCGGCTCATGGGGCCGGGGTCGGAGAACAGAGACCAGCCGTTGTCTCGGGTCGGGATCCGGCCGTGGGTGGCCTTGATCCCGTAGACCCCGCAGAAGGATGAGGGAATCCTGATGGAGCCTCCTCCGTCGCTTCCCGTGGCCAGGGGGCACATGTAGGAGGCCAGCGCCGATCCCGACCCTCCGCTGGAACCTCCGCTCGTCCTGCCCGTGTCCCACGGGTTCCGGCAGTCATCCCCAAGTCTGTTTTCCGTGCTTGTCGACTCCCCGAATTCAGGCGTGTTCGTCTTGCCCAGGACTATGGCCCCGGCCTTCTTCAGCCGTTCTACGATTATCGTGTCCTGGTCCGGCACCCAGTCCTTGAACACCAGAGACCCGAAAGTGGTCCTCACCCCCTTGGTAGCCTCCAGGTCCTTCACCGCTACGGGTATACCGTGAAGGGGCAGGGAGTCGGGGCCCGCGGTTGCCTCTGCTTCTCGCGCCGACTGCAAAGCCTCGTCTCCGCACACTGTAAGAAAGGCGTTGAGGGTCGGGTTTAGAGAGTCGATCTGCCTCAGGCAGGACTCCGTGAGTTCGACGGGAGACACCTTGCGGGAAGCGATGAGTTGGGCAAGTTCGGTAGTGTCTTTCCTGAGGAGGTCTTCAGTCATGGATTGGGTGTCCTTGTGGGTCGGGCCGCTGGTGATGTCAGGGGAAGGTCTGGGCGATTATAGGAACCGCCCAACAACGGGGTCAAGAAATCTCATCGCCCTCCCATCCCTCCCTTTATTCCGTCATTCCCGACCCCGATCGGGAATCCATCCTCGGTCTGGGGCCGCTCATGCTGAGCGTAGTCGAAGTATGAGCGAGGGGTGGGATGCCGTGTGCAGGCAAAGAGGCAAGCGAGTTGTTTCCTTGAATAATCAAACCTTCTCCCCGGTCGGCGACCCATTTGTAACCCCTACACCTCGACCCTATAATTGAAACCCGCCATGCCCGACTCCAAGGCCCGCGCCTCCATCTTCATCACCTGCCTCGTGGACCAGTTCTACCCCCACGTTGGCGAGGCCATGGTCAAAGTGCTGAGGGGCCAGGGCGTGCAGCTATCCTTCCCCCGGGCCCAGACCTGCTGCGGCCAACCCGTCTTCAACGCCGGCTACCAGTCCGAGGCCCGGGACCTCGCCAAACGTTTCATCTCCATCTTCGACGGCGACTCCTACGTCGTGGCCCCCTCCGGCTCCTGCGCCTCCATGGTCCGGGTCTTCTACCCCGACCTCTTCAAGGATGACCCGAAGATGCTCGAAAAGGTCCAGTCACTTGGCGCCCGAACCTATGAGTTCTCCGAGTTCCTGGTAAAGGTGCTCGGCGTCACGGAGGTCGGAGCCTCACATTCAGGCTCGGTAGCCTATCACCCCTCGTGCCATCTCCTGCGGGAACTCAAGGTCAGATCGGAACCCGGGCAGCTTCTCCAGAACGTGAATGGCATCGAGATCAAGGACCTCCCCGACGCCGAGCAGTGCTGCGGGTTCGGCGGTTCCTTCGCCGTGAAGTACCCTCACATCTCCGGCTCCATCCTTGAGCGCAAGCTGGACTGCATCCGCAAGTCGGGCGCCGACACCCTCGTCGCCAACGACGCCGGCTGCCTCATGCACATGGCCGGGGGTCTCAAACGCCAGAAAATCCCTGTCCAGGCCCGACACATCGCCGAAATCCTCGCATCCAGGGAGTAGCCCACCCCCCTCTAATGGAGATCAAGACCAGAGAGTTCAAAGCCGGCTCTCGACGCGCCGTCAATAACGTGCGCGTTCAGCAGGCCGCCCGTCGGGCCACGGGCAACCTCCTCCGCGAACGCAACAACGCCGCCGCCGAACTCCGCGAATGGGAAGACTTCCGCAATCGCGCCCGTGAAATCAAGGCCCACACAATTGAAAGGCTGGACGAGTACCTCGCCCGGTTCGCCGACTCCGTGGAGAAGGCAGGTGGCAAGGTCGTATGGGCCAGCACCGCCGAGGAAGCTTCGGACTATGTTGTTTCCCTGGCCCGGGAAAAGGGTGTCCGGACCGTCGTCAAGGGCAAGTCCATGGCCACCGAGGAGATTGACCTCAACCACAAGCTGGCGGGGGTCGGGGTGGAGGCTATAGAGACCGACCTCGGCGAGTACATGATCCAGCTCGCCGGCGAGACCCCGTTCCACATCATCGCCCCCGCCATCCACAAGACCCGACAGGACTTCGGCCAACTCTTCTCCGAACACCTCTCCATCCCCTACGAGGAGGACCCGCAGCGCCTTACCCAGATCGCCCGACACGCCCTCCGGGAGAAGTTCAGCCATGCCGACATGGGGGTCACGGGCGCCAATTTCGGCATCGCGGAGACCGGCACCATAGTCCTCGTCGAAAACGAGGGCAACCAGCGCCTGTCCACCGCCCTGCCTCCCATCCACGTTTCGATCATGGGTATGGAAAAGGTCATCCCGACCCTCCAGGACATCTCCGTATTCCTCGCCCTGCTCCCGCGCAGTGCCACGGGCCAGAAGGCCAGCTCCTACGTCTCCATGATTACCGGCCCCCGTGGCCCGGGCGAAATCGACGGCCCGGAAGAGTTCCACATGGTCATCCTGGACAACGGCCGCTCCCGCATCCTCGCCGACCCAACAATGCGCGAGTCCCTGTACTGCATCCGCTGCGCAGCCTGCCTGAACATCTGCCCCGTGTACAACTCGGTCGGGGGGCATGCCTACGGCTGGGTGTACTCAGGGCCGATTGGCTCGATCATCACCCCCGAATTGGTCGGGGTGGGAGAAGCGAAGGACCTGCCTGCCGCCTCCACCCTGTGCGCCGCGTGCCGGGACGTCTGTCCCATCAAGATTGATATCCCTCACATGCTGCTGAAGCTGCGCCACAAGTCCATCGAACCCAGCCCTCGACATCCTGCTTCCAACGAAGCCCGACCTTCCCGCATGGAAAAGTGGTTAGTCCGGGCCTGGGCCTCTGCCATGAAGAGCCAAAGGGCGTACTCCTTCACTACGGCCTTAGCCAGGCTGGCCCAAAGGCCGCTCCTGAAGAACGGTCACTTTCGATGGCTGCCGCCCTTCCTCAGGGGCTGGACAGACCATCGGGAGTTCCCCGCCCTCGCTCCTCGCCCCTTCCACCAGATCTGGAACGAAAGGCTCTCCAAAGATGCCCCCGACTAGCCGGGAAGCCTTCCTGTCTACCGTCTGTCGAAGCCTCGACAGGCCCGGAACTGTCGGCTCGCTATCAAACGGAGGCCCTACAATCACGGCTCAAGAGGTCGCCCCCCAGCAGACCCCCGACCGAGAGCAACTGGTCAAGCGATTCGAAGAAGAGGTCAAGAAAGTGCACGGTGTGGTTAGCCGGATCTCGGGCCCCGGGGAGCTGACAGCATTGCTCGGTGCGCTTATCGAGGAAAAGGCCATCCACAAGATAGTCAGGTGGGACACCCCCATCCTCTCTCACTTCGACGCCGCCCTCACGAGTGCCGGGGCCGAAGTCCTCCCCATCAATCTGAACGAAGATGAATCCTCCCGGCTTGACCAGAGGAACGCCCTGATTGAAGCGGACATGGGGCTTACAGAAGTCGATTACGCTATCGCAGACATTGGGTCCCTGGTGTTGAAGGCCTCGGGCCCTCAGAGCCGCCTCGCATCAGTGCTCCCTCCCATCCACGTCGCCATTGTCACCCCCGACAAAATTGTCCCCTCTCTCAGCCACCTTCTCCCCCTCCTCAACTCCACCGACGCCCTCCCGTCCGCCGTGTCCCTCGTCACGGGCCCCTCGCGCACCGCCGATATAGAGACCATCCGAACGGTCGGGATTCACGGGCCGATCGAACTTCACATCGTCATCTTCGAAGACGGCTGAATATTTATGTCAACATTGTCGATGATGTTGACGAAATCAACCCAACTCGCTATATTGCGCCTCACAGTCCCGTCCTGCGACCCGACCCGGTGGGTATAGGTTCTGTTGTAAGGAGGGTGTATGAGAATTCAGAAGAAACCTTTGGCGCTGGCGCTTGCCTTGCTTGCCGTCATAGCCATCGTCGGCCTTGCTTGCGGCGGCGATGACGAGCCCCTCACCATAGGTGTGATCCAGTCCCTGACGGGGCCGGGAGAGACCTATGGAAACGTGGCCCTGAACGGCATCCAGCTGGCGGTTGATGAAGTCAACGAGGCTGGCGGCGTGCTCGGGCGGCAGATAGAGATCATTGCCGAAGACGGAAAATGCAACGGCACCGACGCCCTCACCGCCTACACCAAGCTGGTGGACGTGGATGAAGTGTCTATCATCCTGGGCCCCTCCTGCAGCGGTGAAATGCTTGGGTTTGCGTCTCGGGTGGACGACGACGAGGTCGTGGTCTTCTCCGGTCTGACTTCCAACCCGGCCATTTCTACAGCCGGCGACTACATCTTCCGGAATGTCTTCAGCGACGCCGACGTAGGAAAGCGGCTGGCTGAAGTCATAATTGAGGAAGGCTACGACGAGGTCGGGGTGATGGGTGAAGCGACGGACTACATCGAAGGTGTCCGCACCGAATTCACCAATAACTACGAGCCCCTCGGAGGGACCATCCTCTCCGCCGAGAGGTACACCTCCGAAGAGACCGACTTCAGCGCCGGCCTCACTAGGATCCTTGCAGACGATCCCCCGGCCATAGTCCTGCTGTCCCAGTCCGAGTTTGCACAAGGCACGCTCTACAAGCAGGCCCGGGAGCTGGGTTACGAAGGCCAGATGTTCGCCGTCGAGCCCGGCCACGCCGCCACGGTGCTGGACATAGCCGGTGATGCCGCAGAGGGTGTAATTGGTGTGCTGGTGCCCCAGGACCTCGAGTACAACCCGGCGGGCGCCGAGCTGACCGAGAAGTACATTGAGGCACACGGGTCGATTTCTCTCCACTACTACATCGGCTCCTCGTACGACTCGGTCCACATCATCACGGCCTGCATCGAAGAAGCGGGCAGCGAGACGAACACAGCGGAGATCAGGGACTGCCTCTACGCCGTAAACAGCGACAACCCCTACTCCGGCGCAATTGGGACCTACGGGTTCGACTCCAACGGTGACATGGACCCGAGCGTGTTCGGCGTCTACAAGATCATCGACGGCGTGTCGGTCATTCAGGAGTAGAATCCTACAAAATGCCGACATACCGGCCGGCTAGCAAGTAATAGATAGAGACAGGGCCGGCTTTCCCAGGAAGGCCGGCCCTGTCTCCTTTTACCTATGCCGGTTGGGCCTTGTGAAAGACATCTTTGATACCGTGTTGAAGCACCTTAAGTCCATCACCCCGACCCCAGGTGGAGTCGCTCCCAACGGAGTCACCAGTCCCAAGGGGATCGCGGTATCGGGAGGGGTGGCGATAGCAATCGGCCTTCTGGCCCTGATGCTGGTCCTGGACCCCGACAGGTTCGGCCAGACCTTCCTCAACGGCATGACCTCCGCGTCCATCTACGGGATCATGGCCATCGGGTTCACCCTCCAGTATTCCACCGTCTGGTACTTCGACCTTTCCTATGCAGCCATGTCCACCACAGCCGCCTATACCGTCCTGCACTTCCATTCTTCCAGCACCCGGGAACCGAGCCTTGTGTTCAGCAGCGCTGTGGGGATTCTCATTGCCGTAGCCCTGGCATGGACCCTCTACACGTGGGTCTACCCGAGGCTGCGTCACCGCCTGCCCAGGAAGCCGGCCCTGGTTATCGGCGGTGCATTTGCTGCGGGCATCGGGGTCTACACCGGCATCCTCTTCGCCAACCCCGAAGAGTTGAACGTGTACATCAGCCCGCTTATAGGCGTACTGACGGCAGGGGCCGTCATTGCCCTGCTGTCGAGCCTCGTGCACCCCAGGGTCAGCGAGCTCAAGTCAACGGCCCTGAACTACCTCTTCGTACTGTTTACCGGCGCTGCCGCCGTTGTCCTGGGGGCGCTGGCAGGCTGGATTATCTCGGCGTCTCCCCAGGCAAACCTGACTCTGAGTGCCGCGCTGGGAATAGTCGTGGTCGGGTGCATCAGCCTCGTCCTCTATAGAGGGATCTTCTACTACCTCAGGAGACGGGCCCGTTCGCCAATGATAATGCTGGTGGCTTCTCTGGGCGTCATGATCATGCTCATCGCCCTAGTGGTTATCATCTTCACCGCCCAGGCCCATGACCTCCCCGACCCGCTCGGCACCGACCCAATCAACATGCTCGGGGGCTCCGTCAAGGGATTCCGCATCTTCATGTGGGGAGCGGTTATCGGAGTATTCGCCATAGTTGCCCTGCTTGTTAACAAGACCAAGTGGGGCAAGATGGTCCGAGCCATCAGTGACGACGAAGAGGTCGCTATGGTCGTCGGCATAAACACCTCCGTGGTCATCGCCAGCGTCTTCTTCCTGGGCTCTGCCATCTTCGGCTTCTCCGGCGTCCTCATGGGCCTCGATACGGCCATTCGCCCCACCATGGGGTTTATCGCCCTTCTGAAAGGGTGGATCGCTGCGACCATTGGCGGGCTCGGCAACCTGAGGGGAGCGATAGTCGGGGCCCTGTTCCTCGGCATGGTCGAGAACTTCGGTGTCTGGTGGATCGCCTCCGACTGGAAGGACGCCGTAGCCTTTATAGTTCTTATACTATTCTTGCTGTTCCGTCCCGGAGGCATTCTGGCTAGCAAGCAGGACAGGACATGAATCAAAGCGCCAGGTTCCTGAGAGAAAACATCGAGATGGTGCTCACCATCGTCATCATCGGAGGAGCCATTGCCTTCATGCTGTCCCAGGGCGTGCGGTTCACCATCGTCACCGGGACGATAATTGGCATCTACGCGATATTGGGCATCGGGCTCAACCTCGTTATCGGGTATACGGGTCTCTTGTCGGTGGCGCATATAGGGTTCTTTGGGATCGGGGCGTACACCGTTGCAGTCCTCACCACCGACCCAAACATTGAACCGCCCAAGTCCATCGATGTGATACCCGCCATTGGAATGCCCTGGTTTGCCGCTCTGCCCATTGCGATAGTGCTCACCGGTATCGTGGCCCTTCTGGCCGGCTTCGTATTCAACAGGTTCCGAGACGACGTATTCGCATTAACAACATTCGGATTCGCCTTGATCGCGCTTGGCGTTTTCCGCAATTGGCTCCCCGTGACCCGCGGGCCCTTCGGCATCAGGGAGATCGCCAAGCCCTCTATCGGGATTTGGGACTTCAACGAGCCTTGGGAATACCTGGTTATCGTGATGTTCTTCCTGGTTGTTGTGCTCATCATCTGCTGGTTAATCGTTCACTCGTCCTTCGGTCGGGTGCTAACAGCCATCCGGGAGGACGAACAGGCCATCGAGGTGTTCGGCTACAAGGCCACCTACTACAAGCTGGTGGGGTGGGTAATCTCGGCCATGATTGCCGCCCTGGCAGGCGCGCTGATGGCCGGCCTGATCGAGTTCATCGAGCCTACTTCCTACGTGCCGCTGGAATCGATACTGATCGTATCCATCGTGATAATCGGAGGGCTGGCAAGCCTGTGGGGTTCCGTGCTGGGGGCAACGGTGTTCGTCCTGCTGGAAGAAGGAATGCGTTTCGTACCAGGGTTGCCTGTCGGCATTGAGGGCCAGGCCCGGTGGGCGATCCTCGGGCTCCTGCTGATCGTCCTCATGCTCTTCAGGCCCCAGGGCCTTGTTGGGAGGTATAAGCTGTGATCACTTCCGAAGCGACCACCCCACCCGCCCTGGAAACCGACAGCATTTCCAAGCATTTCGGCGCCGTCCGGGCCGTAGACGAGCTTTCCATTGCGATACCGTCTACCGGGATGACTAGCATTGTCGGGCCTAATGGGTCGGGCAAGTCCACCCTGGTAAACCTGCTCTCCGGCACCCTCCCCCTGGACGGGGGCATGGTAATCATCGACGGCAACGGGTTGAGGGTCGTCAAGGCCTTCGAGACCCCTGACCACGGCCTGACCCGCACCTTCCAGGAAGTCCGCCTCTTCGACCAGATTACAGTCTGGGACAACATCATGGTCGTCCTCACCAGCCGACCCTGGCTTCCGGCCCTCTTCGAGCGGGCTAAGCCTGACTACAAGAAGAAAGCCCAGGAGATTCTGGAAAAGGTCGGGATGTGGGAGAAGCGAGGCGCCCTCGCCCAGAACCTCTCCTACGGCCAGCGCAAACTGCTGGAGATAGGCCGGGCGATGGCCATGGAAGTGAAGGTGTACCTCTTCGACGAGCCCTTCGCTGGCCTGTTCCCCCAGATGCTGGAGCGGGTAAAGGACCTCATGAAGGGGATGCGGGACCAGGGCCACACCATTGTCTTCATCGAGCACAACATGGACATTGTGCGTGAGCTTTCCGACCACATATTCGTGCTGGACAGCGGCGCCCTCCTGGCCGAGGGAGAAGTCGAAGACGTCCTGAACCGCCCCGAGGTCATTGAGGCCTACCTGGGTGACTAGCCCCGAGAGGACGACCCCCTATGGAATCCAATAACGGCAACGGCGAAAAGAGAATCCTGGAGCTGGTCGACATCTCGGTTCATTACGGTGCTGTCATCGCCTTGAACGAAGCGTCGCTCGGCGTGGACAGGGGCGAGGTGGTGGCCGTCATGGGCCCCAACGGCGCCGGCAAGTCCACGGTGCTGAAGGCCATTATGCGCCTCGCCCCTGTCGTCGGAGGGCAGGTCTATTGGCAGCAAAACCTCCTCGAAGCCGAGACCCACGAGATCGTTAAGGAAGGCATCGCCTTCGTTCCCCAGGGCCGACGCGTATTCACCCACCTCACCATCGAAGAAAACCTGGAAATGGGCTGCCTGTACATGAATAACAAGGCCGAGATGCGACGCCGCCTGGACGGGGTGATGGAGCTGTTCCCCGTCCTACACGAAAAGCGTCGGGACTACGCGAGCCAGATGTCCGGCGGCCAGCAGCAGATGCTGGCCCTGGGTCGGGGGCTGATGGCCAACCCCGAGGTCCTGCTCCTTGACGAGCCCACCCTCGGCCTCGCACCCATCATCGTCAAGGAAGTATTCGAAAAGGTCTCCGAGATCAGCGACAGGCTCGGCACTACCATCCTCGTCGTCGAGCACAACATCAAGGGCGTTCTCGACATCGTGGACCGGGCCTACGTGCTGGACAAGGGCCGCGTCGTCCACGACGGCACGCCTCAAACCGTCCGGGACACCGACATCCTGACCCGCGTCTTCCTGGGCGCGGCCTAGGCTTTCCTACTTCTTCGCCTTCTCCAGCGCCAGCCCCGCCATCAGGTACATGATCACGTACACGATCACCCGGTAGATAACCGCGGACCCCGGCGGTATGCAGATGAATGACATCCCGCTCAGCCCCCGTCGCCCGACCTCGTGGGCTATCCGGATGACTTCGTAGTCCGTCAGTCCGATCGGTTCGGCCAGCTCACCCATTATGTCGCCGGAAGCCGGGCCCGCGCCGCCGAGAACGTCCATATCGAAGTGGACGTACACGCCGTCAGTGCCCTGGTAGGCCCGGTCGAGCTCGTTGACCACACCCTCGATGCCAAGGCTTCGGACCTCCCATGAGGAGATGAACCGGGCCCCTTCCCTCAGGTACCGACGCACGATGTCCTTCTTCTCCAGCATCCCCCGCTCCCCGATCTCCACCAGCGTGCTCGGGTGCATGTTCTCCAGGAACTCGTACATCTTGTGCTTCCAGCTGCCGCTTCCCGCGATGCGGGGGTCGTTAGTCATGCGGTCCAGCTTCGCAGCGTCCCAGTGAGTATCGAGGCTCACGCACCCGACCTGCCCCGCCGTATGTTCCGAGATGGCCTTGGCTATGGCAAATGACCCCAGCGGCGAGTTCTGTCCTATGACTATCGGGATCCCGCCCGCCTCCAGCACATCCCCGACCTTCTCTTCCACGGATGCCTGGGCCTTGAGTATGTTCTCGGGGGTCTGGGAGATGTTTACCTCCTCAGGGATGTCCGCATCTCCATAATCGACTACGTTCAAGTGCTCGAACACGTCGATGTCGAAGTCCTGGATATACCCCGACCCATACCTCACCGACTGCTGCCTAACCCTCTTCGGCCCCGAGATCCACTCCCACTTGTCCACCCCCGCGTACCTGTCGGTCGCCGTCGCAACGTAGGGCGCCCCGATAATCACCACGTCCTGGCCCTTCAGTTCATCCTTGGAAGTGACGTGGGGAACGCCTAGGAATGTGGGCAGCTCGTCCGTGATCATGGGGAACTTGTGACGGCCTATAAAGGTGTGCTCCAGCAGCTCTTCCCAGCCGGGGTATTTCATTGAACACATATTGGTCCTCCTGGGGAATATTGGGGCGAAATTATCCCATTACTTTCGATGCGTATCCGATGTCATGCAGGGCGTCCTCGTCGAATCTGGTCATCCCGAGACTCGAAATATCAATGCTCTTCGCCTCCCCATCCACGATCATCTCGGCAACTAGATTGCCCACCGCCGGCGACTCCTTGAACCCGTGCCCGTTGAAGCCCGTGCAGATGTACAGCCCGTCCACACCTTCCACCTTGTCGATTATCGGGTGTCCGTCCGGTGTGTTGGTATAGAGCCCCGCGTACCCTGTGAAATACTCTGCCTGTTCCAGCCCCGGCGCCCGTTTCGCCACCCGACCCCACATCCTCTCGATATAGTCCATGCCCGGCTTCTGGTCGTATTCGTCGGGATCGGCCTCTATCTCCAGTTCCACGTCTCCCACTAGCGTAAGGTCCGGGCTCTCGGGCCGCATATAGGCCATGTTCACCAGGTCCCCGATCACCGGGTGTTCGGGTATGACCTCCATCCTGCGCTTCAGGAAAAACACCTCGTGCCGGGTAGCCTTCAGGGGCAGCTCAATCCCGATTTTGCGCATTAGCTGGACCGACCACGGCCCCGCAGCCACGACCGCCGTGCCAGTCTCGACTCTCCCCAGTGCCGTTTCGACGGCGACAACCCGGTCGTTGACTATCTCCACGTCGAGAGCCGGTGTGTCCAGCAAGACCTCCGCCCCCATCCCCCGCGCCCCCGATGCGAAGCCCTGCCCGACACTCGGCGGGTCCGCGTAGCCCGACTGCGCCTCGAAGCAGATCGTGTCCGACTCGTCAAACTCCAGGTGGGGTGCAACTTCCTTGGCCTGCTTTGCATCCAGCACCCGTGTGTCTATGCCTATCGACTGCTGCATTGCTATGTTGCGCTCGAAATCTTCTCGCGCCTGAGGCGGCGCTATGAACATCGCCCCCGAGTTCACGAACCCCGAGTCGGCGCCCACAATCTCGTCAAAGTCCCGGATAGTCTCCAGGCTGGAGAATGCAATCCTGGCGTTGACCTCGCTGGAGTAGTGCATCCGGACAATGCCCGACGACCTACCCGTAGAGCCTGCTCCCAGTGATTCTTTCTCTACGAGCACGGTGTCGGTCACGCCGCGTCGGGCCAGGTGAAACAGGATGCTGCACCCCATCACCCCGCCGCCGATTACTACAACATCAGCCTTGGATTTCATATCTTCCCCGATGGCCGCGTAGGCCGGATTCCGCCGGTCGAATGATATTGCCCCGTGTTGCCTCCGTCAATCAGCCCCGACCCCCGTGCTATACTGCCCCCACTCCCCACACCCGGTGAAAGGCCCTCAATGCTGCCTCTTGACGGCATCCGAGTCATCGACCTCTCCCAAGGCGTCCCCGGCCCCTTCTGTTCAAGGCTCATGGCCGACCAGGGCGCCGACGTCATCAAGGTCGAATCTCCCTCCGCCGGAGACCCCGTCCGACGCCTCGCCCCTTTCCCCGGGATGGTCCCCCAACCCGATGCCAGCGGTACCTTTCAATACGTGAACCTCGGCAAGCGAGGTGTGACCATCAACGTAGCGTGCGAGGCTGGCAGAAGAGCATTCAAGGAGCTCTTGGCTACGGCCCACGTCCTCGTCGAGAGCTTCGAACCGGGTGTTATGGAGACTTTGGGTCTCGGTTTTGACGAACTCTCGAAGGTGAATCCCGGACTCGTGATAACATCCGTCACCAACTTCGGGCAGTCGGGCCCCTACAGGCACTACAAGTCCGACGAGATAACCCTGTACGGTATGGGCGGCCCCATGTCCGTAACCGGCTCTCCCGACCACCCTCCTTTGAATCTGGCTGATGGCATCGTTTTTCACCAGGCGGGGACAGCCGCAGCACTGGCCACGATGATTGCGTTATTCGAGGCCGAGGTGTCGGGGGTGGGTGAGCACCTGGATATGTCCATTATGGAAATCCAGGCTGGCAACATAGACCGGCGTACCCTTACCTTCCTGGCCTATCAATACACGGGTGAAAGGGGCACCCGACAGCCCGCCGAAGGCGGTGCGCTAAGCGGAATCATTCCGTCGAAGAACGGATACTTTGCCTTCGACGCCTGGACCCCGGCGGCGCGGGAACAACTCCCAACCTTGATTGAGGCGCCCGAGTTGGCCCAGGACCCTCGCTTCAAAGATATCGAGGCCCTTTTCGAACCCGAGAACGCGGAGATATTCCAGGCCCGAATCCTCGAATGGGCCCTGGGCCAGGACAACCAGGTCGCATGGCGCAAGGCCCAGGACCATCGGGTGATGGCTGCACCTATCAACAACGCGTCCGACCTCCTAGCCGACCCCCACTATGCCTCCCGCGGGTTCTGGAACCGCATCGAGACTGCTGCCGGATTGACTGCCTTTCCCGGGTCCCCTCTGACCATGAGCGGGACCCGGGTATCGGTCAGGCGGCCGGCGCCCGGGTTAGGCCAGCACAATGATGAGGTTCTTCGAGGTGAACTGGGATTCAGCCGGGAAGAGTTAAGCACCCTCAAGCAAGCGGGAGCAATCTAGCAAATGACCCGTCTGCCCTTGGAAGGAGTCCGCGTCCTGGACATCACGCAGATCTGGGCGGGGCCATACACCACTCAGCTGCTCGCCGACTGGGGCGCGGAGGTCATAAGAATCGAATCGACCCAGATTGCCCCCATTTCTACGCGGGTGTGGTCCCATGAAAAAATGGAGCCCATTCCCGGGGTCTTCTGGCTCGCTTGCCCCGATTGGGAATCGGGCGAAAACCGGGCCAATCGGTGGGCCCTTTTCAACATCCATGCCCGCAACAAGCACAGTGCGACAATGGACCTCACCCGACCCGAAGGCCGCGCCGTATTTGACAGCCTTCTCCAAATCAGCGACGTCCTGGTCGAAAACAATACGCCCACTACATTGGCAAAGCTGGAAATAGACTACGAATCGGTACGCAGGCGGCGACCCGACATCATAATGGTCCGCATGCCGGGCTTCGGATTGGACGGGCCATACACAGACTACCGGTCTATGGGCAATCACGGAGAGGCCGTTTCGGGGCACACCTGGCTCCGCAACTACACCGACACCGATTTCTCGAAAATCAGTACTACTACGGTCGGAGACGGGATTGCCGGCGTGTATGCTGCATTTGCGGCCATGACTGCGCTCAGGGCTCGGCGGCGCACCGGCAAGGGCTCGCTGATCGAGCTGGCCCAGTGCGAGTCCATGGCCTCCTTCATGCCTAGGCAGGTCCTGGAATACGCCATTAACCGCCGTATACCCAACGCCATCGGCAACCGGCACTGGTCCCTGGCGCCCCACGATTGCTTCCCCTGCAAGGGAGAAGACCAGTGGGTGACCATTGCCATCGGCACCGACGATGAATGGGAGGGGTTCGTGCGAGCCATCGGGAGTCCGGCGTGGGCCGAAGACCGTCGCTTTGCCACCGTTACCGGCCGCTACAACAACCAGATCGAGATCGGTGAACACATCACCCGCTGGACCCTGGACCGTGACCCTTACGAGATCGCCAGCCTCCTCCAGCCCCACGGCGTCGCCGCAGGCCCCGTCATCTTCGATAAGGAGGCCTTCTCCGACCCGCAATACGGGGCCCGGGGCTTCTTCGAATCGGTAACCCACGTCGACTGCGGCACCCACCTCTATCCGGGCATCATGTGGAAGGCGTCGGAGCACCCCAACGAGATACGCATGCCGCCCTGCAGGCTCGGCGAACACAACGATTATGTCTATTCAGGCCTCCTGGGCTACACCCCTCGGGAATACGCCCGGATGGAGGTCGATGGGCACGTCGGCACGTCATACGTCATAGACAATCCCGGTTAGACGTGCCTCCCTGGACCCACCTAGTGTTCCACCACCCTCCACCCAATTCCCCACCCCCCACCGTCATTCCTGCGGAGGCAGGAATCCAAAGTGGTTGGGGGAGGTGGGGCGTCATGCCGGGCGCATGCAACCGTCGAGTTCACGCGGGTGCCGGGGGAGGCCCAGGCCCCTCCAACCCGCCACCTCCCTCCTACCTCGCCCACGCCCTTACATGTCATTCCGAGGCCCCGCGAGGAATCTCCCTCGCCCATCCCTAAACCCACCCTGCTCATTGCCACTCACACCCGTCTCTTACATCCCCCCTTGGTAACGAATTATCAGAAATGCTGCTGGGCAGCATTTCTGATAATTCAAATAAAACAGGGCGGGCGGGTGGGACTCATATCTATCCCGGGGAGGTCGGGAGGGACATCCCTCCCCCAGTACCAGCCTGGAGGCACGCACCTGCGCCTTGGCCCATGTGCATGCCTCTGCTCTTCTCTCTCCATCCCCGTAGCGGTGCCTCTCGTGGGTACCCTGCAGGCCACCCACGCTAAGACTTACATGTCCCCAGAACCGAGCCTTCCTCCTCCTTCCCAGTACTGAACTAGACACAACTGTCATTCCGATGCCCCGCGAGGAATCTGGGGCGGGGCCCCTCCCCCCAGTGCCAAACTAGAGGTAGGCGTTGGCGCTAGATACCCATTGCGACCGTTTTTTCTGTCCTTCTCTCCCTCCAGTACTAAACTAGAGGGAAGCGCCTGCGCCCTGGCGCAGGCGCTTCCCTCTGTTATTCCCTCCCCCTCTCCCTTATTGGCCCTAAGAGCCTGCCCCGAGTCCCTCGAGGGGGAGAGGGGGACCAAGGGTATGAGGGTTCTCTTGGGGGCCGGGGGGATATTCCCACCAAAAGCCGCACATTTGCTCTTGACACACCTGTCCGCACGCCCTATACTGTTCATGGTTCGAACTAATAATCCCAATATCCAAGGAGGAACCAACAACCCGGGGAAGCCCCGAGACCCGACACCGAGGACTCAACGCCCAAGCCCATCCCAACGGCCCTCGCGCAGGCCCGCGGCTCAAGCGACAGTCGCCATCTCCTCACCACGGGTCCCGTGACCCCTCCCCATCCATCCAGGCGATGGAAGGTCCATCTGCTCTACGCGGTACAGCCCCTTCTTGGGACCTCTACCGAATCGGTGCTCCCTGTATTGGGACGCCTATGTCGCTGGCATTGACTCGTCGGCGAAATTGTACGGCCCGGCGTTACCGGGATTAGGGCCCCAGGGCCCCTACGCGGCTCCATTGCCGTCACCATAGGCGGAATTCGTTCCACAGTGACGGTTCGAGCCGAATGCTGTCCCGATCAGCGGTCGAGCGCTGATGCAGGACGGAATGCCCCACCCAGGGACGCCCTCGACACCGGCAAGTCTCCCAATGGCATGCGTGGGGATACGGCAGGACGCCGCCGATGCTGCCAGCGTCGGCGTAGATGCCATAGTCATCCTGCACCAGAGTCCCGGACCTTCCATCGCCGACCCAAAACCCAATAGACAGAACGGAAAACGAGACCCCGCAACCAGGGAAATGCCAGGAGTGTCGCTGCCCCATCGAGCTGGTGCAAACTCTTCCAAATGACGGTTGTTGATGCTACTATGTCGGCAGCGCATAGCGCGATCCCCATAATGCCGCGCGGCGCCCGAAATACACTTACTGGAGAGACACTATGACATTTAATAGAGAATGGTGGCCGGATCAGCTGGACCTCAGCGCTCTCCGCCGAAACTCATCCCTGTCAGACCCCATGGATCCCGGCTTCAACTACGCGGAAGCAGTCAAGAACCTCGATGTCGACCAGCTCAAGAAGGACGTCGAGGAGGTTATGACCACCTCCCAGGACTGGTGGCCGGCGGACTACGGCCATTACGGCCCCCTGTTCATCAGGATGACTTGGCACGCCGCAGGCACCTACCGCATCAGCGACGGACGAGGCGGCGGCGGCTCCGGCTACCAGCGCTTTGCACCCCTCAACAGCTGGCCCGACAACGGTAACCTCGACAAGGCCCGCCGGGTCCTCTGGCCCGTCAAGCAGAAGTACGGCAAGAACCTCTCCTGGGCCGACCTCATCATCTTCGCCGGCAACTGCGCCCTCGAGTCCATGGGCTTCAAGACCTTCGGTTTCGCCTTCGGACGCCCGGACGTCTGGGAAGCCGACGATACCGACTGGGGCGATGAGCGCACATGGCTTGCCAACGAGCGCCACGAAGCCAATGGAGACCTCAAGGGACCGTTGGGCGCCGACCACATGGGCCTCATATATGTGAACCCCGAAGGACCCGACGGTAACCCGGACCCCTTGGCCTCGGCCCCGTTCATCCGCCAGACGTTCAAGCGCATGGCGATGAATAACGAGGAGACCATTGCGCTGATTGCGGGCGGTCACACCTTCGGTAAGGCCCACGGCGCCGTTGCTGAGGACTACGTGGGCGCAGAGCCCGAGGGCGCCGCGATCGAGGAGCAGGGATTCGGGTGGAAGATCAATTACGGCAATGGCAAGGGCGTCCACACCATTACCAGCGGCTTCGAAGGCGCCTGGACGGACACCCCGGTGAAATGGGACCACAGCTTTTTCGAGACTTTGTACGGCAACGAGTGGGAGCTGACGAAGAGCCCGGCAGGCAAACAGCAATATGCTCCGAAGAATGCCGCCGCGGTCGCCACCGTGCCGGACGCGCACGACCCATCGAAAAAGCACGCTCCCATGATGTTAACGACGGACCTGGCGTTGAGAATGGACGCCGAGTTCGCCCCGATTGCCAAGCGGTTCCTTGAGAACCCGGCAGAGCTTGAGGATGCATTTGCCCGCGCCTGGTACAAGCTGATCCACAGGGACATGGGTCCCCGCAGCCGGTACCTAGGGCCCCTGGTCGCCGAAGAGCCCCTGATCTGGCAGGACCCCGTCCCCGAGGTCGACCACGAACTGGTCAACGACCAGGACGTCGCCGGCCTTAAGGCCAAGGTGCTTGCCTCAGGCCTGTCGGTCTCCCAGCTGGTTTCGACAGCATGGGCGTCGGCCTCCACATTCCGCGGCACCGACAAGCGCGGCGGCGCTAATGGCGCCCGTGTCCGCCTGTCTCCCCAGAAGGATTGGGCTGCAAACGATCCCGCCGAGCTTGCAAAGGCTCTCCAGACCCTTGAAGGCATCCAGTCGGAGTTCAACGGTTCTCAATCGGGCGGCAAGAAAATCTCCCTCGCAGACCTGATTGTCCTGGCCGGATGCGCTGGCGTAGAACAGGCAGCAAAGAACGCAGGCCACGACGTGCAGGTCCCCTTCTCCCCCGGTCGGACCGACGCTTCGGAAGAATGGACGGACGCCGAGTCCTTTGACGTTCTCGAGCCTATATCCGACGGGTTCCGCAACTACGGCGGCAATGGCCGGTCGGCTGATGACCTCGTTGAGAAGGCCTACATGCTGACCCTCACCGCCCCCGAGATGACGGCCCTGGTCGGCGGAATGAGGGCTCTGAACGCCAACTCCGGCGGTTCACAGCACGGCGTATTCACCGACCGCCCCGGTGCCCTCACCAACGACTTCTTCACAAATCTGCTCGACATGAGCACCCAGTGGTCGCCGTCGGATTCCGAAGGCGTCTTCGAGGGTCGGGACCGTGCATCGGGAGACCTGAAGTGGACCGCCACAACTGTGGACCTGGTCTTCGGTTCCAACTCCGAGCTCCGCGCCCTCGCCGAAGTCTACGGCTGCGACGATGGTGAGCAGCAGTTCGTCAGCGATTTCGTTGCCGCATGGAACAAGGTCATGAACCTTGACCGCTACGACCTTGCCTAAATGCAGCGAATAATCGCAGAGACCAAACTTGAGTTTACCGTGTGGGTGAGGGATGTATCCCTCACCCACACCATTTTCTCTGGGATCACAGGCTCCAGCGCCGGCGTCGGAATTCAACTGGGAGCAACAATATGACCACCGCTATAGACCTTCGCCCCGAAAAGCTCGCCCGCTTCGTGGAGGGCGTCGTAGAAGTATCAAGAATGGGCCTTCCACCCGAGGAGTCCATCGAGCGCATCTACCCGAACTTCCAGCAAATGCTCGACTCCCCGGACTGGCTCGCCGACGAATACAAGGTCCCCATCCCCGACAAGTTCGCCCAGTACCTCCTCCATCGTGAGGAAGACGCTTCCCTGTCCGTAATGGCCATGGTTGTGCCCGCCGGCTGCACCACCCCCGTCCACGATCACCTCGCCTGGGGCCTTGTCGGCGTATACCAGGGGAGCCAGTTGGAGACCGTCTACCACCGGGAAGACGACGCCTCAGACCCGGATCACGCCAAACTTACCCACGTAGCCACCAACGTCTTGAATGTGGGAGACATCACCCGCCTCGTCCCCCCCGAAGGTGACATTCACAAGATCGAGACCATGGACAAGAACCAGCCGTCCATCTCCATACATATCCTGGGCAACGACATCGGGTGCCGTTGGCGTCACGCCTTTGAGGTAGAGGAAGAGAAGGTTCTGGACTTCAGGTCTGGATACGTGAACGCTCCCTGCCGGGAAGACTAGACGGAAGCTGTTTACTGCAGGGCTATGGCGTAGGCGTCCCCCACCACCGAGAACCCCGGCCCGACACTCCCGCCAATCGAATAGGCGATGCCGTCTACGCTTGCCATGGCAGCACCGTGCACGGTCAATGGCAGCGGCTGGAAAGTCTGCCACCGCGCCGACTTGGGATCAAAGGCCCGCACCGAGTCCAGGGCAATGTCTATGTTCTCACCGCCCAGGATGTACACCCGACCATTGTGCTCCAGCGCTCCCAGGTTAGCCCGTGCAACGCTCAAGCCCTGGACTGCCGCCCAAACTCCGGAAGTCGGGTCAAGGGTCTCAACCAAGTCCACAGTCGAGCTACCCGTCTCATTCTTGCCGCCGATTACATATATGAGCTTGCCCACCGTGACGGCGCTCATGTGGCTCCGCTCCGTCTGCAGCGACGGGCCTCGACGCCAGGAATCCGATTCAGGGTCATAAATATCGATGCGAGAAGAGGCGGTGTTCTCATCTACCCCACCAATCAGATAGACTCGGTTGCCGTAAACGGTTGCTGCAAGGGCGGCTCGGGGGTAGGGCATCGGAGCCACCTCGCTCCAGGCATTCGAATGTACATCGTACTGATAAACCCCATCCGACACCTCACCCCGCCTTCCCGCAAACCCACCGAACAGGAGTACCTTGTCCGCGCCTTCCCGGCTGAGACCGACTGCAGCCGCATTATGTACGGCCTTGGGCAGGGACGCGGTGACCTTCCAGCTCCTGTCCCGCGGATCGAATACCTCAACTTTCCTCGAGGGCCGACCAAGCTCGTCCAGACCGCCCATCACGTACACCTTGCCATCGGCCACTGCCACCGCAGCGGCTGTTCTTGGGGTGGGGAGAGGCGGGAGTGGCGCCCAGGCCTGAGCGGTAACAGGGATGTCTGTGGGTTCGGGGGTGGGGCTGGGGGAGATGGAAACCGTGGAGCATCCGGCGATGACAAGGGCAAGGATAGCAATCAGTGTGAGGGCCGGACGTTTCATCGCGCTTATGATACCAAAAGGAAAGGGGCCTTTCGATATGAAAGGCCCCTTTTGGCTCGATGGATTTTTCATCAGCCTTGCATGAGAATCGACACCTAGGAGCCGCCAGCCAGAGGCGGGAAAACGCTAACTATGTCGCCATCCTGAAGCTTCTTCTGTTCCCGCCATTCCTGCTCTGCGGGACAGTGCTGGCCATTAACGAGGGTCATGTGGGCCAATTCCGGTGGAATTTCCAATTGGGCAATTACATCCCAGAGGCTGGTCCCCTCTTCCAGTTCCAGTACCCCCTTGCCCGTGCCGTTGCCCATCTTCGCCCGAAGGCTGGCGAACAGTTTTATCTCTACTTGCATGGCCTACCTATTCGGCTGCCTCTTCGGGCTCGGGGATGCCGGAGACCAGCACTCCGTGCCATTCCGAGACCTGTGTCTTTGCAGCGACATTGCCGTCCCTGTAGCCTCGGTCGGCAGACTGGCCGCCGGTCAGTGTGCTCTTGAGGAGGCCCTCGGCGACCTTGCAGGCGATGTAGGGCTTGCGAACGTCAAGGGGGTTGTTGTTGAGATAGTCTTTCCACTTGCCGAGCCGGGTGCCGGCCTGGATGAAGCCCTTGACCATGCCTACGTCGTTCAAGGCCCCGACGTCGGAGGCCCGACCCACCATCACCGCTCCGACTATCCGGTCACCGTCCCAGGACAACCGCCTGTAAACCGACGTGATGGAGCTTGAAACTACTGTCGTATCCGCATCGCTCTGCCAGTCCCCAAAGCTTGCCACTTGGAGCCCTACCGCGTCGACAACGTTGAACCCGATGCTTCCGGCGTAGCTCACATCCTGACCTGCCATGTTGGAGCCTGCCACACGCCCGTGTTCGAAGGCGGTGGGCTGAATGGCGTGGACAGCCTTGGAGTCGGAGTGGAGAACAGGACCCTCTGCCACGTCTCCGGCGGCGTAGATGCCGTCCACGTTGGTCGCCATTTTGCTGTCAACTAGTATGCCGTCACCGGTATCTATGCCAGCACTCGATGCGAAGTCCAGGTTGGGCCGGATGCCCGTAGCCATTACAACGGCGTCGGCTTCCATCTTGTCGCCGTTGCTCAGCTTAACGTCGCGATGGGAATCATGCTGGCCGATGCTGGAGACGCTTGTCCCGGTTATGCACCTGACGCCGTTCTTCTCCAGCCATGCCTCCACCACCTCTGCCGCTTCGGAGTTGATCATCCTTGGCAGGATGTGCTCCTCCAGTTCAACAAAGGTGATAGTGTGGCCCCCGCCGTGAAGCCCGTCGAGAATAATCAGGCCAATAAACCCTGCACCGACAATTACTACCCTGCTCCCCGACGAGACGTTGTTCTTGAAGTTCCGGGCGTCCTCCAGGTTCCACATATTCTGGACGCCCGCACCGTCGGATCCATCAATGGGTGGGGTGGTGGCGGAGGAACCGGTGGCTATCAGCAGGTTGTCATACCCTATGGAGGAGCCGTCACTCAGGGTTACGGCCTTGCCCGCCGCATCGATGCTTGTGACGTGGACCCCGTACTTTGTTTCCACGTTCAGGCCCGAAAGGTAGTCTTCATCGGCCGTTTTCACCGCCTGTTCACTTATGTCCCCTGCCAGGTAATAAGGCAAAGCCATCCGTGAATAGGGAGCCTCGTTGCCGATTAGGGTAATCGAAGAGTCCGACTGGAGTCCCCTGATAGTCTCAATCGCCCGAATCCCTGCGGGACCCGTTCCCAGGACTACGTGTCTCGTGTTTGCCATGTTGCTAACCTCCCGGAAATCCTCTTACGCCGTGGTAGAGCAGGGTGACCCTGTCTTCTTGTCCCAGCGTCGTCGCCATTCCGTCCAGGAACTTTATGTTTCTGCCGTTTACCAGTACCTCTACGTCGTCGTTAAGCTCTGATTCGTCACCATCCACAAAGAGCAGTTCTCTCAACTCAGTGCGACTTCCATTCGACAACTCTACTAGAAGCGCCTGCACCCGTGGCTGGTCTACGTCTTCTTCGGCTACGCTGGCTAATTCTCTCAGTTTTCCCAAGTATTTTATCGTGGTCACGATATCGACAAATTCGCTAGGCGATGCCTAACGCTTCCAGCTTTTCTTCCGTCGGGGCGCCGTCCTGGTCCCAACCCCGCAGGCTGTAATACTCAGGCAGCATCTTGTCCAGCAAGCCCACCCTGCCTTCAGCCGGGTTATTATCCCCGGTAATGGCGTCCTTAAGGATGCGCTCCGGAAGGGTGTCATCGGCTCCTGAGAGGCCGGCTTTGAGGTTGAACAGCCGCTCCAAATTCCAGACCCGCTCACCAACGGTGTTCATGTCATCCATGCTGAACTCGACGCCTGTAACCCCAACCAGCAATTGTCTAATGTCTTCCAGGTCATTGCCTGCAGAGATGAAAAGGCAGAGGCCCGTGGAATCGTGGATGGAGTTTTCGTTCTGCAGAGACACGACCAGCTCTGCTTTGCCTTCCGGAGAACCAGGGTCCAGCATGTAGGGCATTCCGAAGATCTCGGCGGCGGGAGTGAAGGCGCGCAGGTGATCGGCGCCCCGATTGTTGGTGGCGTAAGCCAGGCTCATGCCGTTGTAGGCCCTGGGGTCGTAGGCCGGGAACTCCTGGCCTTTGGCGCCCATGTGAACGCCGGGGTTGCCGTACTTGATTGCCATGCGCTTCGAACCTTCGGCCAACGCGTCCCCGATACCCTCCCGATAGCTAGTTTTTTCAACCAGGGAGACAAGGGCCTCGCCGCTGCCGAAGTCCATCTCCATCTCAGCCTCAGCCTCGGAGATGGCGCCCTCCCCATAAAGCTCCATCGCTGCGGAGACGGTCGCGCCCATGGATATGGTATCGACTCCCAGGTCGTTGCACATCCAGTTGGCTTTTATCAGGGCGTCCAGGTCTGAAACGCCGCACTGCGCCCCCAGGGCCCAGGCCGTTTCATACTCCGGGCCTTCGGCGGCGATATTCCAGTTGCGAGGATGCGTATTTACCATGTATTTCCCGGCCGCTCCATCGGGAAGGTGAGTGACCCTTCCACAGGCAATGGTGCAGCTGAAGCAGGCCTTATTGGAGACAAGTCGGGTCTCGGAAAGGGCCTCGCCGTTGATGTACTCTTCTCCCTCGAACTGGGTCTCAAGGTGATTACGGGTCGGGAGTCCGCCAGTCTCGTTGATGATCCCCATAATTTCGAGGGTGCCGTACATCTGCATCCCCATTACACCGGGGTTGTCGGTCAGTTTGCCGTGCTGAGACCCGATCGCCTGCATTGCCCCTTCGGCTGACGCTACCTGTACACTCCCCGTGCCCCGAACTGCTATGGCTTTCAGGTTTTTGGATCCCATCACGGCCCCGACCCCCGAGCGGCCAGCGGCACGGTGAAGGTCGTTCACTATGCAGGCGAACCTGACCAGATTCTCGCCGGCGGGACCGATGCTTCCTATCACGCAGTCGGGAACGCCGGTCTCCGTCCTAATCAGTTCCTCTGTTTCCCAGACCGTACTACCCCAGATGAGCTCCGCCGACAGAAGTCTCACATCGTCGTCGTAAATCCAGAGGTAGACTGGGCTTGGGGCCCGACCCTCCACAATAACCATATCGTACCCGGCGAATTTGAGCTCTGGGCCCCAGAAGCCCCCCGAGTTGGACCCGGCCATGCCGCCCGTCAACGGGCTCTTGGTCACAACCGAGTACCGGGAAGATGCCGAAGCCCCCGTACCGGTCAGCGGGCCCGTTGAGAAAACCAGGACGTTGTCCGGGTGCAGGGCGTCGACGGTGGGGTCTACCATCTCCTCGTAGAGGTACTTGGCCCCGAGACCTCTCATGCCAACATAGTCCCGGGCCCAGTCCATGTTCAGGTCTTCCTTGCTGACCACACCATTGGTCAGGTCAACCCGCAGGACTTTTCCGGTCCAGCCATTCATAGGTATCGTATCCTCAAAAGGCCCCGAAATCGAAAGGTAGCGACCCTTTACAGGATACCGAGTTGGACCAGCTTTTCTTCGGTGGGCTCCCCGTCCTGGGTCCAGCCCCGGGCCTCGTAGTACTGGGGCAGCATCTCGGACAGCCGGTTGACGCGGCCCTTGGCGGGACCTGCCGGAATAGCTTCGTTTAGCAACCGCTTGGGCAAGGTGTCCATGGTTCCGGGGACGCCCGCCTTGACGTTCCAGACACGCTCCAAGTTGTAGATCCGCTCCCCAACTTCCAGCAGTTCTTCCATGGAGTAGTCCAGGCCCGTGGCAGCGTTCAACTCAGGCTGGATGTCGTCCAGCCCAATGCCGAAGGTGAGGAACAGGCACAGCCCCGAGGCGTCCACAGCAGAAGTCACGTCCTGGAAGATCTTGGTCAGTTCGGCCTTGCCTTCGGTGGCCGTGGGGTCGGCCTGCTGCGGGATTCCGAATACCTCCGCGGCAATGGTGTATGCCTTCAGGTGGCAGGCGCCTCTGTTGGAGGTTGCGTAGCCGAGGCCAATGCCTTGGAAGGCCCGAGCATCGTAGGCCGCCACTTCCTGACCTTTCACGCCTATGAAGAGGTCGGGGTGGCCGTACTTCTCGGTCATCCTCTTGGCTCCTTCGGCCAGCTCGTTGCCGAATCCCTCCCGAAGGCAGGTTTTCTCAGCCATGGCTACCAGGGCTTCGCCGCTGCCAAAGTTCAGGGGCATTCCCGTCTCTTCTTCGTTGATTACCTCTTTCTCGTACAGTTCCATCGCTGCGGCCAGCGTCCCGCCGTAGGAAATGGGGTCGATGCCCAGGTCATTGCAGACCCAGTTGGCCTTGATAAGCGCATCGAGATCGCCGATACCGCAATCTGATCCCATGGCCCAAGCTGCCTCGTATTCAGGCCCCTCGCCCGACACTTTCCAGTTGCGGGGGGTGGTAGTGACCATGTACTTGTCCGCCGCATCGCCGGGCAGGTGCGTTACCCGGCCACAGGCTATGGTGCAGGCAAAGCAGGCCTTGGGGCCGGTGAGACGGGTATCAGTCATAGTTTCTCCGCTGATCCCCTCGGCCTCTGCGAACTCGCCATATTGGTGGTTATTGGTCGGGAGCCCGCCGTGCTGGTTAATCACGTTGACCAGGACGGGGGTTCCGTACACCCGGAGCCCTTCGCCGGTGACCGGGGAGGCCGCCAGTTTCTGCTTGGCGGCAAAAGTGGACGACATCATGGCGTCTCCGTTTGCCACTTTCACCGCTCCAGTACCCCGAACGCCTATGGCCTTCAGGTTCTTGGAACCCATAACAGCGCCAACGCCATTGCGGCCCGCGGCCCGGTGCTTATCGTTCATTATTGCGGCGAACCGGACCATGTTCTCACCAGCCGGCCCGATGCTGGCAACTACGGCGTCGGGTACGGCGGTCTCCTCTCGGATGGTGTCCTCGGTCTCCCAGACTCCCTTGCCCCAGAGGTGAGACGCGTCGATGAGCTGGACGTCATCGTCATAAATCCAGAGGTATACGGGCTTAGGTGATTTGCCGTTCAGGATCACCATGTCGTAGCCGGCAAACTTGAGCTCGGGGCCCCAGTGCCCACCCGAGTTGGAGGTGGTAATGGTGCCGCTCAAGGGGCTCTTGGTGATCACCATGTACCGGGCCCCGCACGAGGCGTTGGTCCCCGTCATGGGACCCGTGGCGAAGATCAGCTCGTTTTCCGGGCTTAGTGGCTCGACCGTCGGGTCCATATCCTCGTGGAGATACCTGGCGCCCAAGCCCCTCCCCCCAACGTATTGCCGGGCCCACTCTTCGTTAATGTCTTCTCTCTTTATGGTACCGGTGCTCAGGTCTACCCGGAGCACTTTCCCAGACCAGCCGTATGCCATTGCTCCTAGCTCCCTTCTAAGGACCTTGCGTAGTTGGCGTCCACCTTGTCGCCCCACGGGCCAAGCCAATCAGAGCCGTTTGCCTCGGCAACTTCGATGGCGTTTGTCGGGCAGGCCCGGGCGCAGGCGGGGTCGCCTCCGCACAGGTCGCACTTCACGGCCTTCTTCGTCGTCGGGTTCAGGAACACCGTTCCGAACGGGCAGGCGATGACGCAGAGCTTGCAGCCAACACAGGTGTCTTCTATGACGATCTTGGCCTGAGTGCCGGGGTCTACGCCGATGGCGTTGACGGGACAGACCTGCAGGCACCATGCCTCCTCGCACTGGAAGCAGGTGTAGGGGCTGTAGCTGGACTGTTCATCAAAGATGTGCACCCTTATCAGGGACTGTGAGGGCTGGAAAGTGCCGGTCTGCACCCATGAGCAAGCCAATTCACACTGAATACAGCCGGTGCATCGGTCAGGGTGGATTTCGAGCATCTTGACAGTGCTTCCCATGCCTGCCTCCTTTAAGAAGGTACGCTATAAGGTAACGCGGGCTAGTTTTACATCAGGCGCTGCCTGATGGAGGGAGCCTTAGAATAGGGCTGGAGAGGGAATTTGTCAATGTAACAAGACGTGGTTTGACGCTGTTATACCCCTTTGCTAGACTCGCCGCCTAGCAGGCATTGCGAGACCAAGGAGTCTATATTGTCTGATTCGCCTCAGTCGAACACCATTCAGAAAGCAAAATCCGAGTGGGCCGAGAAGTACGAAGCGTCCAGAAAGCGCGACGCCCTGTACACGACGATTTCCGGCGCGCCCGTCGAACCCCTCCACACCCCTCTTCCCGACCCCTACTCCAACTTCGATGAGCAGATGGGGATGCCCGGGCAGTACCCATTCCTGAGAGGGATTCATCCCACGGGTCATCGGGGCCGGCTCTGGACCATGCGTATGTTCGCTGGGTTCGGGACTGCGGAAGAGACTAACGAGCGGTTCAAGTTCCTCCTGGGGCAGGGAGAGACGGGCCTCAGCACTGCTTTCGACATGCCCACCCTCATGGGTTACGACCACGACGACCCTATGGCCACTGGTGAGTTCGGCAAATGCGGCGTCGCCGTTTCCTCCATGGCCGACATGGAGGTGTTGTTCGACGAAATCCCGATCGACCAGGTCACTACGTCCATGACCATAAACGGTCCCGCCGCCATCATTTGGGCCATGTTCATTGCCGCTGCGGAAAAGCGGGGCGTTCCTAGGGCTAAGCTGGGCGGGACGTTGCAGAACGACATTATCAAGGAATACACGGCCCAGAACGAGTACATCTTCCCAATAGAGGCCTCCATGCGCCTGGTCACCGACACCGTTGAGCTGGCCACCAAGGAGATGCCCCGATGGAACCCGATCAGCATTAGCGGCTACCACATCCGGGAGGCGGGCTCCAATGCCGCCCAGGAACTGGCATTTACCCTGGCCGATGGTTTCGAGTACGTAGACTGGGCCCTTGAACGTGGTCTCGACATCGACGAGTTTGCGCCTCGGCTCAGTTTCTTCTTCAACGTCCACGACGACTTCTTCGAGGAGATAGCCAAATTCCGCGCCGCCCGAAGGATCTGGGCTCGAGAGCTCAGAAATCGGTACGGAGCGAAGAATGAACGATCTTTGTGGCTTCGGACCCATGCACAAACTGCCGGGGTCGCGCTCACAGCCCAGCAGCCCGAGATAAACGTCTCCCGGGTCGCGATCCAGGCCCTGGCTGCCGTTATGGGCGGCGTTCAGTCTCTTCATACCAACTCCATGGATGAGGTCCTGGCCCTTCCTTCCCAGGAAGCGGTCCTTGTCGCGCTCCGGACTCAACAGATCATTGCTCACGAAAGCGGTGTCGCTGACCTCGCCGACCCCCTCGGCGGAAGCTACCACCTGGAAGCCATGACAGACCGAATAGAAGAGGAAGCCTACGAGTACTTCCGCCAGATCGAAGACCAGGGAGGCGTGATAGCTGCGGTCAAGAACGGGTACTTCCAACGTCAGATCGCCGATTCCGCATTCAAGTACCAGCGTGAAATCGAGCAAGACCAACGCATCAAGGTCGGGATAAACGGCTATGCCGAGGATAGAGACCCAGAAATCCCCATCCTGGAAATGGATCGAGAAGGCGAACGGCACCACCTGGAAAGACTGCACCGCATCCGGGACACCCGGGACCAGGCTGCCGTAGACCGTGCGCTCTCGGCGCTCAAGCGAGCTGCCCTTGGCAGCGAAAATTTGATGCCATATCTGCTAGACGCGGCTCGGGCGTATGCGACCCTCGGGGAGACCACAAACGCCCTTCGCGAGACCCTCGGCGAGTCCGAGATCTACAATGTGGCGTAGACCGTTCTGACAATTTGGTGGTTGCTTTGGACAGCTTCCACTGATTATCAATCTGAAACACTCCCTGTTCACATGCTAGGCTTTATTGTGCTAGCATTACTGCGTTAGCATTGTGCTATGCACAGTAGTGAAGTATTAAGAAGACTGAGAAGGGACGGATGGGGCCTAAAGAGGATAACGGGCAGCCACCATCACTTCATGCATCCCGAAAGGTCAGGTATAGTAACAGTAGTGCATCCCAGAAAGGATATTCCTTTGGATACCCTTCGGAATATATTCCGTCAAGCAGGCTGGCAATGGAAGGATCGGTGATGAAATTTCACGTGGTCATCCACAAAGATCCCGACTCTTCTTACGGTGTTACCGTTCCCGACCTTCCAGGATGTTTTTCCGGTGGAGACACATTCGAGGAGGCGCTGATATTAGTTAGGGAAGCAATTGAAGGCCATGTGGAGGTTATGCTCATGGAGGGCTATTCCATCCCGGAGAAGAAACCCCTGGAAGTACACAAGGCCAATGCGGATTTCTCTAGAGGAACATGGGCCACTGTTACAGTTGACCTATCTAAACTCCTCGTAAATACTGCCCTCTCTCAGACGTAAACCTGCCACCTGGCAACATCACTCCTCCGTCCTCCCACTCTAATCGGAGACTTCTTTTCAGTTTTGCATCCCCACACTTCTATTGGCGGAATGCCCCCCGCGCGTTTATGATAAAGCTGGGAGGTCCACCTGAAACTGTATCAAAAAGCAAGGATTACCTATGCTCAAAAGCGAGGATCTAAAAGTTATCTCCCAACGCCAGGAAGAATGGCAGGAGAAAGCGGACAAAGCCCGGCAGCGTGACGGGCTTTTTGCCACTTCCTCCGGATCTCCCGTCAAGGCCGCCTACAGCCCCCTCGACATCGCCGAGCAAGACTATGTGACTGAGGTAGGGATGCCGGGAGAATACCCTTTCACCCGAGGCATTCATCCCTCCGGCTATCGCGGTCGACTCTGGACCATGCGCCAGTACGCGGGCTTCGGTTCGGCGAGGGAGTCGAACAGGCGGTATCGCTATCTACTGGAGCAGGGCCAAACCGGGCTGAGCGTCGCATTTGATCTCCCGACCCAGACGGGTTACGACTCCGATCATCCTATGGCGCGGGGCGAGGTGGGCAAGGTGGGGGTGCCCATAGATACACTCGCTGACATGGAAGTGCTTTTCGAAGACATCCCCCTGGAAAAAGTCACGACCTCCATGACCATCAACGCCACCGCATCGATACTACTGGCCCTTTACGTAGCCGTGGCCAAGAAGCAGGGAGCGGACCTGTCCAAGCTGGGTGGCACAGTCCAGAACGATATCCTCAAGGAGTACATAGCCAGGGGCACTTACATTTATCCACCCCGCCCCTCCATGCGCCTTATCACGGACCTCTTCCGCTACTGTGGGGAGAGCCTTCCGGCCTGGAATACTATCAGTATCAGCGGCTATCACATGCGGGAGGCGGGCTGCAATGCGGTCCAGGAGCTAGCCTTTACTTTCTCCAACGCCATCGCCTACGTACAGGCTGCGGTGGAAGCGGGAATGGACGTTGACAAGTTCGGGGCCCGGCTTTCTTTCTTCTTTGTCAGCCAGAACAACCTTCTGGAGGAGGTCGCCAAGTTCCGGGCAGCCAGGAAGATATGGGCTCGCATAATGAAGGAGCGCTTTGGCGCCCAGAACCCCCGCTCCTGGATGGTAAGGTTCCACACCCAGACAGCAGGGGCGGCCCTTACCGCTCAGCAGCCTGAGAACAATATCGTCAGGGTTACGATCCAGGCCCTTGCCGCGGTGCTCGGGGGGACGCAGTCATTGCACACCAACTCCATGGACGAGGCCCTCGCACTCCCGTCCGAGAAAGCAGCCACCATCGCCCTCCGAACTCAGCAGATCGTTGCTAATGAGTCCGGTTGCGCCGACGTTATAGACCCCCTGGCCGGGTCATTCTATGTGGAAAGCCTAACCAGGGAACTTGAAGAGGAAACGTTCAAATACATTGAGCGGATCGACGACTTTGGAGGCGCCTTGGGGGCCATCGAACGAGGGTTTATCCAGCAGGAGATCCAGGACAGTGCCTTCCGACTCCAGCAGGAGATAGAGGCGAACAAGCGCATAGTGGTCGGTGTGAACGCACACGAAAGTCCTCAACCGCCATTGCAAGGCACGTTGAAGATTGACCCGCAGCTGGCTCGTGAGCAGGTGGAGAACCTTGGGAAAATCAAGCAGACCCGAGATCAGGACGCCGTAGACAACGCCCTGAACTCCCTTAAGGATATTGCCTTGGGAGACGGCAACACCATGCCCGCAATCCTGAACGCCGTCGAATCCTACGCAACACTGGGAGAAATCAGCGACGTGCTTCGGGACGTATTCGGCGACTACGAGCCTTCGGCAACCTTCTAACACTCCCGGAGTTTTCGGAATCTCAATCTCGTTTATTTCACACCAGTAAGGATTATCTGTATGGATTTCAGTCTCACAGAAGAACAGAAACTGTTACAGACCAACGTGCGGGACTTCGCCAAGAGAGAAATCGCCCCTTCGGCAGCGAGGATTGACAGGGACGAGGAGTTTCCGTGGGACAATATTCACAAGATGGGTGAAATGGGGCTGATGGGCGTCTCCATAGATACACGGTATGGCGGCTCGGGAGGAGGGTATGCTGAACTGGCCATCGTAGTTGAAGAATTAGCCCGAGTCTGTGCCTCGACCTCTCTCATCTACATCGCATCTCTTTCGCTGGCTTCGAAGTGCATAGAGGCTTTCGGCACCGCTGAGCAGAAGGCCTCATACCTCACTCCCCTCGCCCGAGGCCAACGACTCGCCGCATTCGCCCTGTCGGAGCCCAATGCCGGAAGCGACGTTGCCGCACTCCGCACCAGTGCTACTTCCCACGAGGGCGGTTATTTCCTCAACGGCAGCAAGACCTTCATCACCAACGGTGATCTGGCCGACACCATTGTCGTCTTCGCCACCGAGAACCGGAGTCTGGGGTCCAAGGGCATCTCCGCCTTCATAGTAGAAAAGGGCTACGAAGGTTTCATCGGACGCAACGAGCCTGGAAAGATGGGGATGCGCGGGTCCAACACGGCTGAGTTGTTCCTGGAAGATTGTCGGGTGCCGCCCGACAACCGTCTCGGAGAAGAGGGAAAGGGCATGCGTGTAGCCCTGTCAACCATTGATGCCAGCAGGATAACCATAGCAGCCCAGGCAGTGGGGATTGCCCAGGCTGCATTGGAGGCAGCGCTTGAGTATGCCCGCACCCGGCAGGCTTTCGGTCAGCCCATTGCCGACTTCCAGGCCATTCAATGGATGCTGGCCGACATGGCCACCCAGGTCAACGCAGCGAGACTCATCACCTACCAGGCCGCCGACAAAAAGGAGCGAGGTGAGCCCTTCGGCCGGGAGTCCGCCATGGCCAAGGTTTATGCTTCGGAAGTCGCCGGATTCGTAACGTCCAAGGCTATCCAGATTCACGGCGGTTACGGTTACTTCAAGGAAAGCCCCGTCGAAAGGTATTTCCGGGATGCCAAGGTGACGGAGATTTACGAAGGCACCTCGGAAGTCCAGCGGTTGGTCATATCCCGCGACATCATTCGATCGGGCCTCTAGATCTATATTAGAGAACATCGGTAATGGAAAATAACACTCCCGTTTGCCAAGCAAAGCACATCAATCACGTGGCCATAGTAGTGAAGGACGCGGCGGAGACTCTACGCTTCTACCAGGAAACCTTCGGGGTCTTGGAAGCCGAGATTGAAGAGGTCGCAGACCAGGGGGTGCTGGCTTCCCTGGTGGCCGTCGGCGGAACAAACCTGGAGCTAATCCAGCCCGTGCGCCCCGACACCGGCGTCGCCCGCTTCCTTGACTCCCGCGGCGAAGCTCTTCACCACGTCTGCTTCGAAGTGGAAAACCTGCAAGGGACTTTGGACTCTTTAAAATCGAACGGGACCCGACTTATAGATGAATCTCCCCGCGAGGGCCTCGCCGGGATGATTGCCTTCATACACCCCAAGTCAACACGCGGTGTACTTGTCGAATTGGTTGACAAAGACACAGTGAAATCGTAACTCTTCAGCCGAGGGCAGCGACGATGACACAGACGGGAACAGAAACGATAAGGGTCCTGGTAGCCAAGCCGGGCTTGGACGGGCACGACAGGGGCGCAAAGGTGATAGCCCGAGCCCTTCGGGACGCAGGGATGGAGGTGATTTACACCGGCATCCGCCAGACCCCCGAGATGATCGCGGAGGCATCTCTGCAGGAAGACGTGGACGTTGTCGCCATCAGCATCCTCAGCGGCGCTCACATGGAGCTATTGCCCCTGATAATTGGTGAGCTCAGGGACCGTGGCCTCGATGATCGGCTCGTCCTGGCAGGCGGAATAATCCCCGAAGACGACGTCTCTCCGCTGAAAGAGATGGGCGTTGGTGAAGTATTCGGGCCTGGCACATCCACCACAGATATAATCGACTACATCAGGTCGCACCAAGCCGAAAGCTCAGATCCAGACTAGCAGGCCCAAGTCCTTGGTTCAGGCTGCAGGACTCCATTGCCATGCCTGAAAGCTCCTCACCAACAAACCCCCTGACCGACCGTATCCTCTCTACCCTCAAGGAGTTGGGGCGCGATCTCGACTCAATCACCTACCGAGACCTCATTCCCGTCAGCGAGCTTCACAACCGGGGCAAGCAAGCTACCTCCGACTTGGCCCGGTTAGCAGCAGTGGGACCCCATCATCACGTGCTTGATGTGGGTTGTGGCATCGGGGGGCCGGCCCGAACTTTGGCTGCAGAATTCGGGTGTAGAGTTACGGGCATCGACATTTCGGAGGAATTTTGTGCTGCCGCCCGATCTCTCAATGGACTGGTCGGCCTTTCGGATGGCATTGCAATCCAGCACGCCGACGCCCTGTCCCTCCCATTCGAAGACCAATCCTTCAATATAGTTTGGACGCAGCACGCCTCCATGAACATCGCCGACAAACGCAGCCTTTTCTCGGAAATTCACCGGGTCCTGAGACCCGACGGCAAACTCGCCCTGCACGACGTGCTTGCCGGCCCGACCCAGCCCATCCAATTTCCCGTCCCCTGGGCCCCGGACCCATCCTTCAGCTTCCTCGCAACCCCCGACGAAGTGCGCACCTTTGCCCAAGCCTCCGGATTCCGTGAGCTTGCATGGCAAGACCATACCTGGCTGACCGAGGACTGGTGGCAGAACATGCGTGAACGCGCATCCGGGCAAAAGCCTTCGCCACTCAATCCGGGGCTCGTCATGGGGTCGCAATTTCCGGTAATGGCGAATAATATGTACCGAAACATCAGGGAGTGCCGGGTCGTCATAGTCCAGGCCCTTTTCGGGAAATAGCCAACCCCCGGCGCCCCGTCAGTCACATCGATTGGAGACCCTTGCCCATGCAAATTGGAGCCCACGTATCCACCGCAGGCGGCCTCGACAACGCTATAGGGAATGCCCAGAACATCGGGGCAGAGTGTGTGCAAATCTTCGCGTCGGCGCCCCAGAGCTGGCGGTATAAGGTGCCTGCCGAAGACATGATCACCTCGTTCAAGGAGAAGGCCCAGGAAGCCGACATCACGTCCGTATTCTTCCACGGGGTCTATTTGATCAACCTGGGCACGGAGAAGGAAGAACAACTTGATAAGGGCGTCGACTCCCTCGTCAGCCACATGTCACTGGCCTCAGATATCAACGCACAGGGCGTAATCTTTCACCTTGGCAGCCACAAGGGCCGGGGTTTCGATGGCGTCCTCCCCCAGGTCGTCTCTGCCATGTCCCACGTCCTCCAAAACACCCCCGAGGACACCTGGCTCATCATCGAAAACGCTGCCGGGATGGGCAATCATATAGGTGCGGGGTTTGGGGAAATCGGCCAGGTGATTAAGGGTTTGGCCGACGACCGCGTAAAGGTCTGCCTGGACACGGCCCACACCTTCGCCGCCGGTTACAACATCGCCGACCCATCGGGCATCGAGGACGCGATGAACGAGTTCGACTCGGAAATCGGATTCGACAAGCTTGTTGCCGTTCACGCCAACGACTCCAAGATCCCCCTTGGCGGCGGCAAGGACCGTCACGAAAACATTGGCGAGGGATATATCGGTCGGGAGGGATTCGAGGTCATAATGGCCCATCCTGCCTTTGCCGACGTGCCTTTCCTACTGGAAGTGCCCGGCTTCGAAAGAAAGGGCCCCGACCGCCAGAACATCGAAATCCTCCAGTCCATCCGGGACGCCAACGCCTAATGCCCCGACCACCTTTCCTCACCCTTCTCGTTGTCCTAACCCTCGGCCTGCTTTTCGTCTCTTGCGGCCCGGGTAAGGGCGATTTGCTAGTCTTTACCTCTGAAGACGAGATCCGTCACGTTTACATCCGCGAGAAAGACAGTCCTCTCCTTCAAGTAACCGACGGCCCTTCCGACAACCACTCACCTCGCTTATCCCCCGACGGCGATCTTATAGCCTTCGTCTCGGACAGGGACGGCAACCCTGACGTTTACGTCATGGACCGGGATGGGGAGAACATCAAGAAGATATCCCATGAGGTGGGCGCCGTTTCTCATCCCAGGTGGGCCCCAGACGGTGACCGGCTCGCCTTCCTGGCCCGGGATGAAGAGGGCAGGACGCAGATTTACCTCTCCAGCGTCGAGGAGCCGGAGGCCCAGCGCTTGACGGTTGGAGGCTACGTGGAGGGCTCGCCCGCATGGTCCCCGGACGGGGAATGGATCGCCTTCACGCTTACGGATGAAGAGGGTTCGGGGCTGGGGATATACCTCCGGAATCCCGGCGGTGTCAACCAGATAGCCCTCACCGATGGGCCCGACTTCAGCCCCAGCTGGTCCCCCGACTCCGACCGGATAGCATTCCAGTCATCCAGGAACGGCAACGATGACATCTACGTTATCGACGTCGAGGAGGACTTTTCGGGCCAGCCCCGACGTATCACTACCAACTCCGCCCGCGACTACAACCCCACATGGTCTCCTGACGGCGATCATATCGCCTTCATCTCCGAACGTAATGACAACCCCGAAATCTACGTGACCGAGCCCGACGGCACCGTCGTCTCCCGCTTGACGAGCAACCAAGCCGAAGAGACCGAGGTAGTATGGATGGCTGACGGCCAAATCGCTTTCGTCTCTCACCTGCACGGCAACGCAGACATCTACATCATGGATGTCGAGGGTGAGGCACAGGCCCAGGTCACCAGCCACCCGGGCCCCGACACCCAGCCCCACGGATAGCCCCCCTTCCATCTTTTTTCTAGTCGCCCTATAATTTGATCAAACCCCCACCCCAGGGGTATGGGTCAAGGAGATCACTGATGAAACCCGATGCCAGGGAAGAAACCCTCCGCCGACTTAACTATATTGAAGGGCATTTGGACGGAATCCGTCGTATGGTCCGGGAGGACAAGTACTGCGTCGACATCCTCAAACAGACCTACGCCGTCCGAAAGTCCATCGAGAAACTGGAGCAGGTAATGCTTGGCAGCCACATGGAGACCTGCGTAATCACTGGAATACAGCAGGGCAGGGAGGCCCAGGTGGTTACGGAGCTCAAGGAGTTGTACAAGGTGGCCGGCAACTGATCCCAACGGGGACGGAGAAAACCCAATGAGCATTCTGTCCATATTCAAGAAGAAGCCCGAACTGGCCCGAGACCCAATCTGCCACATGATGGTCGATCCGGCCAAGGCCCGGGCATCGAGCGAATTTGAAGGCGTCACCTATTACTTCTGTGCTCCCGGCTGCAAGATGCTATTCGAAGAAGACCCGGCCGGGCACATATCCTCTGAAAAGCCCGCCGTAGAGATGTAGGCCCCTACTCCCGACATGGCATTCGACCTCGCCCTATCCCTCGGCGCCCTCGCCCTTGCCGCCGTCGTCCTCTGGTTTTTCCTCGGAAAGAGGACGCCATTGACCGCTGCAGCGCAGATGCCGCAGTCATCCTTGGGTGATCTCACCGAGCCTCCGGACCATCTGGAATCAGACTCAGCAGCTGATACCGAGCAAGCCCGACTCTCCGTCCTGGGCATGACCTGCGCCTCATGCGTTCTGGCCATCGACCGTACCCTGCGGGCGGTACCTGGGGTCGCCGATGCCAACGTTAACCTCGCTGCGGAGCAGGCCTCGGTCAGCTTCGACCCGCGACAAGTGACTCCTGCCGAGATGATCACTGCTATCCAGGATGTGGGATACGACGCCCGCATAGCCGGGGGACTCCAGGAGTCGCAGGAAGCCGAAGAGAGCGCCAGGCAAAGGGACCTGCGCCTTTTGATGCTCAAGTTTGGCGTCGGGGCGCCGCTTGCAGTGCTGCTGTTTATCGGAAGCAGCGGAGACCTGTTCAGGTGGGACCCGGGCTTGCTGGCCAATCACTATTTGCAATTCGGGCTGGCGGCGCCGGTTCAGTTCTGGGTCGGATGGCAGTTTCTGGCTTCGGCCTGGAAGTCGGCCCGACACCGCATGGCCGACATGAACACCCTGATCGCAGTGGGCACCTTGGCTGCTTTCACTTTTAGCGCCGTGGCGACCTTTGCCGAAGGAGCTTTGCCGGATACGGTCTCAAGCAAGGTGTATTTTGATACGGCGGCAATCATCATCAGCCTTATATTACTGGGTCGCCTCCTCGAGGCCCGGGCCAAATCCAGGACATCCGAGGCCATTCGAAAGCTGGTCGGCCTCCAGCCCCAGACTGCCAGGGTTGTCAGGAATGGTGAGGAGCTGGAGGTCCCGATTTCCGAGGTCAGGGTCGCCGACCATCTCCTGGTAAAGCCCAGTGAAAAAGTCCCCGTCGACGGTGTAATGCTCTCAGGCACTACCTCCATCGACGAATCGATGGTGACAGGAGAGAGTGTGCCGGCGGACAAGGGCCCCGGGGACCGGGTTATAGGCGCGACTCTTAACACGGTTGGCGCCTTCACTATGGAGGCGACGCGTACAGGAGAAGACGGGTTGCTGGGTCAGATTGCCCACATGGTCAGGGACGCCCAGGGGTCCCGGGCCGCCATCCAGCGCCTCGTAGACGTTGTGGCGGGCTACTTTGTGCCGGGGGTGATGCTGGTGGCCTTCGCCACCTTCGCCGCCTGGACCCTCGCCCCTTCGGACCCAGAGCTTAACCGCAGCATTGCCGCCGCGGTTGCCGTTCTGATCATCGCCTGTCCGTGTGCACTCGGCCTGGCAACGCCCACGTCCATAATGGTCGGGACCGGCAAGGGCGCCGAGTACGGTGTCCTAATCCGAAACGCCGAGACCCTGGAAACCGCCCACCGCATCGACACCATAGTCTTCGATAAAACCGGCACCTTGACCCACGGACAACCCTCCTTGACCGAAATCAGGCCAGCGTCGGGATTTGCTACCGAACAATTCCTGGCCCTTGCCGCCTCCGCCGAACGCGTCTCCGAGCACCCCGTGGCCCGGGCCATCACGTCTTCCGCATTGGAAAATGGCCTCAGCATCTCCGAGCCATCGGAATTCGAGATGAAGCCGGGGCAGGGGATTCGGGCTACGGTGGACGGGAAGGCGGTCGCGGTGGGCAACCAAGCGCTTATGACAAGCCTCGGCGTGCCCGTCGAATGCCTGCTGGATGATTTCGATACCCTGGCCAAGGCTGGAAACACGCCCATGTTTGTCGCAATAGACCAAGAGCCGGCGGCGGTCATAGCCGTAGCGGACACCTTGAAGGAGGATGCTGTCCAGGCGGTCCGAGATATGAAGCGCATGGGTATGCGCACTATTATGATCACGGGCGACAACCGATTCGCGGCCCAGGCAATCGCCGACAGCGTAGGGATTGATGAGGTGATCGCAGAGGTGCTGCCCCAGGACAAGGCAAGGCGAATATCAGAGCTCCAGGCGGAAGGCAGAATCGTGGCCATGGTCGGGGATGGCATAAACGACGCCCCCGCCCTCGCCCAGGCCAATGTCGGCATCGCCATCGGCGCCGGCACCGACATCGCCATCGAAGCAGCCGACGTGACTCTAATGGGTGAACGACTCTCAGGGGTGGTCACGGCTATAAAGCTCAGCGCCGCTACCATGCGGAACATCAAGCAGAACCTGTTCTTTGCATTCGTCTATAACACCGCCGGCATCCCCATTGCAGCCGGTGTGCTCTTCCCGTTCTTCGGGCTGCTGCTGAATCCCGGAATCGCCGCTCTGGCCATGGCCGCCAGTTCTCTCTCAGTTCTGACTAACGCCCTCCGACTGCGCGGGTTTAGGCCCTAGCCCCGACTCTTCTCCAACCCCGGGCTTAGCACTTTCGACTCCAGGGATATCGGGCACGGAACCGCGCCCGAAACCGAAAATGCTGTACCATTGCCGCCAAACTCCTCTGGAAAGGCGCCATTGATGCAGCTTCCCGAATGGGACAAGTCCCTCATCGACAAATGCAAGGCCGCCAACATCCTCTACCTCTCCATGTGCAGCGCCCTGGAGCTTTCAACGCTGCGAGCCCACGGACAGAAAGCTGCAGCTACCCTTATGTTCAAGATGCTTCGCCGGCACCAGCTCGAGCATTTCCTGCCGGGCCTGAAGAAGCTGGGAATCGACAAAGACCCGTCCGACGCCGTCAAGTCCGCGAAATACCACTACTTCTCAAATATCCTGGGTGGGCTGGAAGTCGAGTTCATGGAAGAGACCCCCGAAAAAGCCTGGGTCCGATACCCGCCGCCCTTCGCAATGTCCGACAGCCCGTTCACGCCCAGTGCCGCCGTCGCCGCCTACGCCCCGGAGGTAGGACACGCCGTGTTCCGGGCCTGGCACGCTCACAACGGCGTCTCGCTGGGGAACCCGAGGCTCGGGTTTGTCATGACCCAAGTCGCCCACCAGGGGGACCCGTGTCTCGAGGGCTACTTCAAGATCTTCGACCGGGACCTGGAGCCCGACGAACGCCTCCAGTTCAGCCCCACCGAGCGCGGCCCCGCCTTTGACCCCTTGATAGCTCCCAGGCTCCCCGTGGAGGAGTGGACCGAGGTCCGTGCAGCCCGGGCCCTCCGCAACTACGCGGTGGAATACGTCACCAGCCACGTTAACGCCCTTATGGAGATGTACGGCATAAGCGGCGCCCGACCCATCGTGGAACACGCAAGTCGGGTGATCTACGCCCAGCTGTCCCGCAAGGTCATCGACGACTACAACCTCGGAGACGTAGGCCCTGGCCCCGAGGCCCTCGCCCTTTTTATCAAACGGGACCGCGAGTCGCTCCACGAAGAAGTCGAGGTTGAGAAGTTAAGCGATGGAGCCTTTCGGGTCCGGCAGCACTCCCGAAACCCGAGGCTCTTCCCACCCTCCAACCCCATGCCCGTAGAGATAGAAGACGCCCTGCACCAGGGCTGGCGCATCCTGGCCGGCGAGATGCAGTTCGGCATGGACGTGAGGATGACTTCTATGCTGGCCGCCGGGGATCCGTGCAACGAATGGGTCATTCGGGCCTAGAACGTCTCAGGAAACCAAGGAGGACACCATGGCTCCCAAATATTGGAAAGAATCGGACTCCACGGGCATCATCTCTCGGCCCGTCCACCGCGGCGAAGGCGATATAGACATGCGCGGCTTCTTCGATACCATCTCCAGCCTTCCCGTCAAGTTCCACGTCTGGGAGATGGCCCCGGGAGTCAGCGAAGGAGCCCACATCCACGAAGGCGAAAACTCGCTGGAAGAGCTGTACTACTTCCTGCATGGACGCGGCGAAATGTGGTTCGGGGAGGAGACGTTGCAGGTCGAGGCCGGGGACGCGGTCCTCGTACCGCAGGACGTAGACCACGGGATGCGTAACAACTCCGACAAACCCATGAGGGTGATCGTAGTCTGGGGCAAGCCCGACGCAAAAGCCGCGTCCGACCTGACGAAAGGCCGGGGACGCGACTAGCCCGGAGGAGCCTGGAGCAAGGTCAATCTTCCTGGAAGAAGTTGACGTTGATGTCGTAGTACTGGGCCCAGTACTCGGGGACCTCTGACTCTTCGAAGATCGCCGTAACCGGGCATACGGGCTCGCACGCCGCGCAGTCGATGCACTCGTCGGGGTCGATGTATAGCATGTCCTCGCCCTCTCCGTCGGAAGGGTGGATACAGTCGACGGGGCAGACCTCAACGCATGCCAGGTCTTTCACTCCGATGCAGGGCTCAGCGATTATGTAGGTCATCTGGGGCAGGCCTCCAAGCTTTAGGCTCCGAATGCTCGATCTGCGGGCAGCAAACTAGCCCTATTCTAATATCTTATTGCCGGTGACTCAATCTACCCGACCGTCACCGCCCCCCGAGACGCCGAGGTAGCCAGCCTCGCGTACTTGACCAAGGCCCCTGATGTGTAGTTTGGGGGTATCGGGGCCCAGGCTGCGAGTCTGCGGTCGAATTCTTCCTGGGAAATTTCGAGGTTTAGCTGGGCATTGGGAATGTCCAGGATAACGGTGTCTCCCTCTTCAACGATAGCGATCGGCCCCCCGACCGCTGCCTCGGGTGCCACGTGCCCGACCATGAAGCCCTGGGTAGCTCCCGAGAACCGACCGTCGGTTATCAGCGCCACGTCTTCCCCCAACCCCTGCCCCACTATGGCGGCCGTCACGTGCAGCATCTCCCGCATTCCCGGCCCGCCCTTGGGTCCCTCGTAGCGGAGCACCACAATGTCTCCCGCCTCGATTTCCTGGTTGTCCACGGCCCGGAAGGCGTCCTGCTCCCGGTTGAACACCCGCGCCCTGCCCCTGTGCACCTTGTGCAGATGCTCCGGGTGGGCCAGCTTCACCACCGCACCCTCCGGGGCGAGGTTGCCCTTCAGTATCACCATGGAGCCGTGGGGGCTGAGCGGTTGAGCGACCGGGTGGACCACCCTGCCGTCTCCCGGGATTTCCACGTCGGCCAGGTTCTCCGCTACGGTCTTGCCTGTCACGGTCAGTGCATCCCCGTGGAGTAGCCCGGCGTCCAGGAGCCGCTTCATGACCGTCGGGACTCCACCCTCCCGATGTAGGTCCACCATCACGTGTCGGCCCCCGGGCTTCATGTCTGCGATGTAGGGAGTCCGTTCGCTGATCCTGGCGAAGTCTTCGATCTCCAGGTTCACGCCCGCTTCGTAAGCTATGGCCAACAGGTGCAGGACGACATTAGTCGAGCCGCCCATCGAAACCGCTACCGCGATGCCGTTCTCAAACGCTTCCCTGGTCAGTATGTCCCGAGGCTTGATCCCCTGCTCCAGCAACCTCATCACCGTGCGCCCGGCCTCGTATGACTTCTGTAGAATGCCCTCTTCAACCGCCGGCTCGGACGAGGCCCCCGGCAGCGACATTCCCATCGCCTCGATGGTTGAGGACATGGTGTTCGCCGTAAACATGCCGCCGCAGGACCCAGCCCCCGGGCAGGCGGCGCACTCGATGTCCTTCAAGTCCGAGTCGCTTATCCGGCCCTTGCTGTGCGCCCCGATGGCCTCGAAAACATCCTGGATGCTTATGTCCTTGCCGGCGTATCTGCCGGGCATAATGGTGCCGCTGTAGAGGAAGACGGTTGGGATGTTGAGCCGGGCGGCGGCCATCATGGCGCCGGGGAGGTTCTTGTCGCATCCGGCGATGGTAACCAGGCCGTCAAAGTACTCGGCGTGGGTGACCAGCTCTATGGAATCTGCGATCAGCTCCCGGCTCACAAGCGACGCCTTCATCCCTTCCGTCCCCATCGAAATCCCGTCGCTCACCGTCAATACGCCGAATTCGAATGGGGTCCCGGCCGCCGACTTTACACCCGCCTTGACCCGCTCCGCCAGCTCGTCCAGGTGAACGTTGCAGGGTGTAATGTCCGACGCCGTGTTCGCCACCCCGATGAACGGCTGCTCAAATTCCTTATCCCCGACTCCCACAGCCCTGAGCATGGCCCTCGCGGCGGCCCGGTCGGGGCCGTCAGCCACAATTCTGCTGCGATGCCTAACGTCGAATTTTGCAGCCGTGGTCATCTATTTCTCCTCCGGGCATGTTCACGTCTATTTCGGCGGACATAATAGCACACCCCACACCCTTCTCCCCTCCCATCCCAATGCCCCGCGGGGAATCTAGGACTTGCCCACTCACGCCCTTTATCTCTTTCTCCCTTTCTCTCCCCAGTACTGAACTAGAGGGCCACGTGGGTGCTGCGCACCCACGTGGCCCTCTGTTCTTCTCTCCCCCTCTCCCTTAAAGGCCTGTATAGACCGGGGAGAAGGGTAACAGTTGTTCGGAGAGATAGGTAACACATTCTACAGGCCTAGATCTATGGCAGCGATGGGTTGTATGGAGAAGAAGACGTTCCAGGTTCCATCTCTGGCCCCGGGTCTCAGGGCCACGCACATTCCTCTGAAGGGCTTGCCTACACGAAAGGTCTTTCCGCAGAAGTAGATGCGGCCGTTAGCATCGACAGAACGTACGTGGTCGTCTGCGTCGTACTCGACGGGTGGAAGGGTCTCGGGGAAAGGGCGAGAGCTGATGGTGTATCGGCTGGCAGGGGTATTAAGGTCTAGGGCATGGTGAGGACGCTGGAGGTTGTAGAAGTCTCTCCAGCTGTCGAAGCTGCTCTGACACTGAGAGAGGTCGGTGTAGCTGATGCCCTGGAGCAGTTCAGTCTTGAGGGACCTGTGGAAGCGTTCAAGCTTGCCGAGGGTCTGGGGGTGGTAGGGCCTGCTGTGGATAACCCTGATTCCCAACCGGAGCAGCCATACGGTCAGAGGTGTGAAGGGATGGTCGAGGTCTTTACCCCAGGGAGACCCGTTGTCAACCAGGATAGTGTGGGGCAAGCCATAGAGGCGGAAGATGGAGATGAGATGGTCACGGACAGTCTGAGTCCTCTCGTCTGCGCAGGCCCTGACACCCAGGGAGAACCGGGAATGGTCGTCCAGCACCGTCAATGGATGGCATCTGCCACCCCTGGTGACCGGGATGTGTCCCTTGAAGTCCATCTGCCAGAGGTCGTTGGGTCTAGGGTGCTCGAAGCGGCGGTAGGCCTTGTGCTTGAGGCTCTGCGCCGCCTCTATAAGTCCGTATCTCTTGAGTATGGCCGTTATAGTGCTCTTGGAGGGGACGCCGGTGTGCCCCCTGTCCTTGAGCATCTTGGCCAGCACATGTCCTCCCTTGGTGGGGAGCTCTCTTCGCAGGTCCACTACCAGCTGTTCCATCTCGGCGCTGGTGCGGTTGGGGGAATGATGAGGGCGCCTGGGGAGATCACCCAGACTCCCCTCTCCGCCCTCCAGATGACGCCTCAGCCACTTGTAGCCGGTCTTGCGGCTGATCCCAATGCGCAGACACAGTTCACTCATGTTCACACCCTCGGACTGGGCCAGACTGACAAACTCTCTTCGCTGAGACATGACGGTCTCCACTTTCCATGGCATGGGCATTCTCCTCATAAGGATTTCCATGCCTATTGGTGTAACCCATGTCCCCGAACATGTGTAACCTATGTCCCCGGTCTATACAAGGCCCTAAGGGAGAGGGGGATAAAGGGGGTGAGGGTTCCCCTGTCGGGTCGAGGGGTATCCCTGCCTCTCCAAAATGGGACATTTGCCCTACCTGAACCCCCGTGCTATACTACACCCCAGGCCGCCGACCTCACACCTCGGTGCCCATCACAATGCAGGATAAAAGGAGTCCCATGAGCCGCATAAGCCTACACAGGCCCCGTCTCAGCCGAGCAGCATCCCGCCGCCCGGCCACCGACACGCGCCTCCTCCCCAGTCCTTCCCTACCCAACACCCACAACAAGCGCTGCCCAAAGGCCCAACGCCTCGACCTTCGCAGCGATCAATCACTGCCCCGCCCCCTGCAAGGAAGGTCCCCGGACAAATCACGGCATGCCCTATACAAGGGCTACTGCCTGGTGAGCGCCTCACTCATAGGGCGCAACGGTTTCGCCCCGTCAGGCGACGCTAAGGAGCACGGTGTAATGTTGCTCCATCGGGCCATAGCGCCCTTCTTGGATTCCACCGTCGTCACCTTCGGCAAGCTCCGGTCTATGAACGGCGGTCACGGGTCCCCGCTCCCATCCCCCAGGGTGGTAGAGCACTTCCGGTGGTCGAGACTGCCCCAGAGCGAGAATTTCTCGCGTCTCGTCCATACCCTATCGGAAGTATGGGGCTGTGATTCCACCGTCGTCACCATCGGCAAGTTCCGGTCTACGAACGGCGGTCACGGGTCCCCGCTCTCATCCCTCAGGGTGGTAGAGCACTTCCGGTGGACGAGACTGCCCCAGAGCGAGAATTTCTCGCGTCTCGTCCACATCCTATCGGAAGTGTGGGGCTGTCGCAGAATCGACGTCGATGTGGACCGTCCCCGGGGGCGGACACCCCGCATCGGTACAGGCGTCGCCGACATCCTGCGCAAACCGTCCGGGACCTTCCACCCCCTCTCCCGATTTGCCATGTCATCCCGAGGCCCCGCGAGGGATCTCAAGCGCCCGTCTCAAGACATGGCATTCACTGCCGATCACCCCCATCCAACTTCAGGGAGTGTAAGGGGTGCAGCCTCCCGTTCCCTGGAGAAATGGGCTGGGATGAGGCTGATGCCTTCCCCTCCCACCAGTACCAAACTAGAGGGAAACACCTGCCCCGAGTCCCAGGTGCATCCCTCTGTTTTTATCTCCCCCTCTCCCTTAAAGGCCCTAAGGGAGAGGGGGATAAAGGGGGAGAGGGTCCCCCCCTGCGACACGCGAAATCCCCAGAAATCCCTTTAGGCGTCATTCAATCAAACCGGCTACGAGTTCAATCAATGTTCAATCAACGTTCAATCAAAACCCCATCCCCCTCGTTGACCCACCCGAACCGCCCCCTTATCATTGGGCCCGTCATAACCCGCTTCATTCTTGGCTCAAGCCCCTCACGCTGCAAGGAGACCGCCGATGTCCTACGAGAACATCATCGTCGAAAGAGATGGCCGCATAGGCAAGCTCATCCTCAATCGACCCAACAAGCTCAACGCCATCACCGACTACATGGAAGAGGAGATGGCCCTTGCTATCAAGGAGCTGGGAGATGATGACTCCGTAGGCGTGGTGGTGCTGACCGGTGCAGGCCGGGCCTTCTCCGCCGGCGCCGACGTGTCCGAGCTCCCCGGCGCCGAGTCCAACGGCCGAGGCGACAGCCCCGAGGACAAGCGCCGTAACTTCCGTAAGGCGATGAACATAGTCCTCGGTGTGCACCGGATGGAGAAGCCGGTAATCGGCATGATCAACGGCGTAGCAGCCGGTGCCGGCTTTGACCTGGCCTGCGCCTGCGACCTCCGGGTCGGCACCCCCAAGTCCCGATTTCTTGCGGCGTTCATACGGGTGGGGCTGTTCCCGGGGTGGGGAGGGATGTGGCTCTACGCCAAGACCCTCGGCATCCCCAAAGCCGCCGAACTGGTCTTCACCGGCGACTTCCTTGAAGCCGATGACGCCTACCGGCTCGGCATGTTGAACAAGCTGGTCCCCGAGGAGGAGCTTGAGGCCACCACCATGGAGATGGCCCGCAAGATCGCCGACGGCCCCCCTGTAGCCCTCAGGCTCTCGAAGCTGATGCTCTACAAGGCCCTCAATATGGACCTGGAGACCGCCATGCAGATGTCCGCTGCGCTGGAGACCATCACCTTGACCTCAGAAGACCACACCGAGGGCGTCTCCGCTTTCAAGGACAAGCGTAAGCCAAATTACCTGGGCCGCTAGAACTTGCGGATCATCGCCGCTGAAGTCGAGATAGAAGCCCCCGAATCCCTAATCTGGGAGGCACTCTCCGACCTGGATTCCTATGGGGACTGGAACCCCTTCCTCACCTCCGCCAACGGCAAGATAGAGGAAGGCGCCCGTATTGAGTTGTTCATCAAACCGCCTCGGGCGAAGGGGACTTACATCAACCCGCGAATCGTGCTGGTTGAAGAGGGAAAGGGCTTTAGCTGGCGCAACAACATGCTCTTCCCCGGCCTCTTCGACACGGAGCACTACTTCATCATCGACCCCATAGATGACACCCGGTGCCGGTTCGTACAGGGCGAAGAGGTGAGCGGGCTTCTCTCCATTCCTATCCTGCTGCTAATCGGCGGTGCTACACGACGCGGCATGGAGAGGATGAACGCTGCTCTCAAAGCCCTCTGCGAATCCCCACCACTCCCTCCCGACTCCGAAGAAGAGGCGTCACCCTCTGAAGAAGGCGGCTAGCCCCTTAGTCGTACCCCTTGTCCCACGCCTCCAGTATCTCCGAGGAGTCGGTTACCCAGACCAGCCGCTCCATGAACTTCATGGCGTCGTCGTGCAGTTCCGCCACCCGCGCCCCGACGAGGTCCCTGGGAATGACGGGGAAGAAGCCGAGCTGCGTTCCCGTCCAGGCCGTCGGGAGTATGCCGACTTCCGTGGCCACACCCGTGGAGATGAAGGTCTTTATGCCGTGGCTTCGCAAAATGAGCTCAAATGTGGAATGGACGAAGGTGTTGGTCCGATACTTGTTGATGACTATGTCGCCTTCCTGGGGCGCGAGGGCGTCGATCGTCTGGCATCCCCAGGTCCCGAGGACTGTCGGGTTGGCGTACTGGTGCTTGCTCGGGTCCCCGACCAGGGCCCATCGCTTGTTTACTAGCGGGTCGTCGTAAGCGCGGAGGTCAGGAAGGCTGGTGAAGTTGGTCTGCCATATTCTGACGCCGTGGGCCCGGGCCCTGGCCACGAAGTCGACGAGGTTGTCCACGAAGGGCGACACATCAATGCTCTCTCCCGCCTTCTTGAAAATGCCGTCTTCGTGAAGAAAGTCGTTTTGCATGTCGTGGACCATGACCACAGTGTGCTTTGGATTCACCATCTCGGCTACCGACTCGAATATCTCCCGACCCTGAAACTCATACATGCCAAATCCTCCTGATTCGGATCACTCCCACCTGAAGACCCTTGTTGCCGCAAGGAATGCAATTGCCAGCCACACCACCATACCCAACACCTCCCACGGAATCTCGGTAATGCTCGCACCCTGGATTGCCACCTCCCGCATCCCGTCCGCCAGGAATGTAAGGGGAAGGTACTGGACTATATCTTCCAGGACGCCGGGGAGGGTGTCGGTGGGGAAGAACACGCCCGACAGGAACATCATTGGCAAAGCGATTATGTTTGCCAGCGGCGCCCCGACCTCCTCGTTCTTGGCAAACCCTGATATCACAAACCCTATTGCCAGAAAAAGCGCCCCACCCAGCACAGCCAGGATGAACAGATACCCGAAGTTGCCTGCCACGGTGACGTCAAAGATTAGCACCCCGACACCCAGCAGGACTACAACCTGCACTATGGAAACCAGCAAACGGGTGAAGACCTGCCCTATTAGGAAGTTGTGGGGGCGGATGGGGGTGGCATACAGCCTGCGCAGCACGCCCTGCTGACGGTACTGGATCAGTGAGAAGACGACGCTGAATATGCCCATCTGCATGATCGCCATGGCAATGATCCCGGGCACCAGAAAGTCGACGTATTCCAGTCCCTTGCTTTCAACCGCCTGGGACTCGACCAGGAATTGGCGTTGAACCTTCGCGCTCCGGAGGGTAAATTCGTCGAGGATGCCGCGGACTATGCCTATTCCGACATCTGCCTGCTGGAACCTATCCTCGGCGTAGAAGGCCTCTACAGTGACCGGGTCCCGGGACTCCCCGAAGTCCGGCGGTATCACTATGACAATGTGTCGGTCGCCATCCTCCAGCGCCCGCATCTCTGCATCTCGGTTCCCGACACTCAAGTCGATAACCCCACCCTCATCCGAACCTTCCGAGTCCTCCATCCTCTCCAAGAGTTCCGTCAGAATCTCCGATGCCGGCGTGTCCGCCTCGTCAACCAGGCCCATGTTGACAGTGGAGAACGCGCCAAAGTCGAGCAGGCCGAATATGACTATGAACATCAGGGGAAGGACGAGGGTCCAGAAGATGGCCTGCCGATTGCGGTAGTACATCTTCAGGGATGCAATCGTCAGGGCGAGGGTCGGGTTCAAGCTAGTCTTCTCTCAGACTCTTGCCGGTGAGATGCAGGAAAACGTCTTCAAGGTTGGCTGCCTTGCCCATCCGCTCCTTGCGGAAGCCCGTGTCAAGGAGGCTGTCGATAAGGCTGTCGGGGGTGTCAAGGGAGACTATGGAGCCCCTGTCTATGATGGCGACTCGGTCACACAGCTCCTCCGCCTCCTCCATATAGTGGGTGGTCATCACGATAGTCTTGCCGTCGGCGCGGAGGCGCTTTATGAGGTCCCACATGTGGCGTCGGGCCTGGGGGTCGAGGCCGGTGGTGGGCTCATCCAGGAACATCACAACGGGGTCATTGACCAGGGCCGTGGCTATGGAGAGGCGCTGTTTCTGGCCGCCGGAAAGCTGCCTGTACTGCGCCTTTGCCTTGTCGAGCAACTCCACCCTCTCAAGGACATCCTTAGCATCCACTTTTTGTCTGTAGAGATGCCCAAACAGGCTGACAATCTCCACCAAGGCCAAGTTGCTAAAGAAGGAGGAAGACTGGAGCTGGACACCTATCTTGGCCTTGACTCCCCTCGGGTCCTTGGTAACGTCCGTCCCGTCAATAACGGCTGTGCCTTCCGAAGCGCTCCGCATTCCTTCCAGGATTTCAACCGTGGTCGTCTTGCCTGCACCATTCGGCCCAAGAAGGCCGAATATCTCACCTCGCTCCACCTCGAAGCTCACGTTATCCACGGCTGTCAAGCCGCCATACTTCTTCGTCAGCCCCGTGGCCCGGATCACGCAATCCATGTGAAAATTGTAACACGCCCTTCCCGATTGACTCCCAAATTCCGGCCCTCATATAATCCAGCCATGCATGTAGACAAGCTAATCTCCGCCGATTCCCACGTAGTTGAGCCACCTGACCTCTGGGACTCGCGCATCGACGCGGCGTATAGGGACCGGAGGCCTCGGATGTACCGAGACGGCGATGTGCACAGATGGGTTGCCGACGCGGATATAAATGTCGGGTCCCTGGGGGCACCGTCTCAGGCCGGGCGCCGATTCGAAGACCCCGATTCCCTTTCCATCGAGGCTGCATTCCAGGACACCCCTGAGGCCGCCTACGACCCCCACGCCCGGGTGAAGGCGATGGCAGTGGATGGCGTGATCGGCGAGGTTATCTACCCAACCATAGCCGTGAGGTTGGTCGAGACGGATATTGACTCGGCGCTTATGTCGGCGTGCTTCCGGGCGATGAACGACTGGATGGCAGATTTCTCCACGGCTTATCCCCACTCCATAAAGGGGAGCGGCGTCGTCAATGTGGACGACATAGACGACGCATTATCTGAAATGGAGCGATGCGTCAAGCTAGGGCTGGCCAGCATCACCATTCCTGCCTATCCAGGCGAAGGCCGCACCTATGATCTGCCTCGCTACGACCGCTTCTGGGCCCTGGCCCAGGACCTGGGTATGCCCCTGGCTATGCATTCGGGATCATACCGCCCGGGGCCAGGGGTTATAGGGTCCTTTGCCAACGACATCACCGTAGGAGGCACTTCTTCCTTCCGAGCAAGCGAGGACTACTGGCCGCGTCGGGCGATAGGGGACATGATGTTCTCGGGGGTGTTCGAGAGGTTTCCGAAGCTGACCGTGGGAGCCGTTGAATTCGAACTCGGGTGGGCAGCTTATTTCATCCAGCAGATGGACCGTCACTACGCCGACCATCATTACGTCAAGGAGATCCAGTTCAACGGCGACTACCTACCGGGAGACCTGTTCCGCCGGAATGTCTTCGTGACTTTCCAGGAGGATGTTGCTGGAATCGCCACCCGGCATGTCGTCGGGGTAGACAATATCCTCTGGAGCTCAGACTACCCCCACACGGAGTCGACGTGGCCCAACTCCCTTCCCGTCCTGAACAAATTGCTGGCCGATGTGCCGCAAACCGAGGCGGAGAAGATGGCATTTGGTAATGCGGCCCGGGTGTACGGGTTTAACTAGGCAGCCAGCCCACCTGTGATATCCTTACCCGACTATGGGACTTAGACTTGGGGTCGACATCGGGGGAACGTTCACGGACCTCGCAGTAGTCGACGAAGATACCGGCGAGCAGACCACTTATAAACTCTCCTCAACGCCTTCCGACTACTCAGCCGCCGTAATTAAGGCCATAAAGGCTCTCTCTACCGACCACGGCATCGCACCGTCTTCCCTGTCATTCCTTTCCCACGCAACCACCGTGGTGACCAACGCCATCCTGGAGTCGAAGGGCGCCCGAGCGGCGCTGATTACCACCGATGGCTTTCGGGACATTCTTGAGATCCGGAGGCAGTCTCGGGCGAAGCTGTACGATATTTTCCAGCCCCCGCCCCAAGTAATCATCCCCAGGCACCTACGCCTGGAGGTCTCCGAGCGGATCGATGCCTACGGAGACATTTATAAGCCATTAGACGAGTCCGAGCTTGACCGAATCGTAGCCTTTCTGAAGGCCCATGAGGTCAAGGCCGTTGCGGTGTCTCTGCTCTTCTCCTTCCTGAACCCAGTGCACGAGCAAGCTATTGGGGAAGTGCTGCGTCGGGAGCTTCCCAACGTCCGCACATTCCTGTCCTCCGAGGTACTACCGGAGATGCGGGAATACGAGCGCAGCAGCACCGTGGCCGTTTGCGCATACGTGGCTCCTGTCCTGGAAGGTTACCTGAAGCGCCTCAATGACTTTCTAGCTACAGACGATTATCCGTCGCTCTACCTGACGGGTTCCAGCGGCGGCGTATTCAACGTAGAAGAGGGGTTGCGGGTGCCGGCCATGCTGACAGAGTCTGGGCCGGCGGCGGGGGTTACTGCAACCGTTGCACTGGGCAACGTGCTGGGGTTGGACCAGCTCATCTCATTCGACATGGGGGGCACCACTGCCAAGGCGTCCCTGGTGAACAACGGTGAGGTAAGCGTCACCACGGAGTACGAGGTCGGGGGGTCGGGCAACGTTCGGCGCTGGTTGCAGGGAACCGGCTATCCCATCAAGGTGCCGGTTGTAGACCTCGCGGAGGTTAGCGCAGGTGGCGGCAGCATAGCCTGGCTGGACGATGCGGGAGGCCTGAGAGTTGGGCCACAGAGTGCGGGCGCATCGCCGGGGCCTGCATGCTACGGACTCGGGGGGCAGTACCCGACGGTAACAGATGCAGATGCGGTGCTCGGGTATCTGGATCCTGGACACTTTCTCGGGGGACGGATGGCCTTGTCACTGGACGGTGCGGCAAAAGCTATTGAAAAGACCGTTGGCAAGCCCCTTGGCCTGGAGTTGATGCAGGCGGCCCAGGGCATCGTGGACATCGTCAACTCCAACATGGCCGACGCCATACGCATGATTTCAATCGAGAGGGGCCACGACCCTCGGGAATACGCTTTAGTCGCTTTCGGGGGTGCGGGTCCCGTCCATGCGGGGCGTATCGGCGAGGAGTTGGGGATTAAGAAGGTAATCATTCCACCAAATCCCGGGGTCTTTTCCGCCATGGGTCTCGTGTGCACGGACTTGAAGCGGGACTATGTGCGCAGCCTGTACACCCTTATGGCCGAAGACGGTGTAGACGACCAGATGCGGCAGGTCCGCGATGAGATCACTGCGGAGGCCCGGGACATGCTGGCCAGGTCGGGCATATCCAAAGAGAACTGGGAGTTCCGATATTCGATAGATATGCGCTATGGGCACCAGGCTTACGAGCTTACGGTGCCAGTCGAAAATTCGGAGATCGAAGCGGGAGCGTTGGACACCATTGCCGAGCGGTTCCACGCCCAGCACTTCACCACGTATGATTACAATGCCCCCGACGAACCTATCCAGCTAGTGAACCTCCGGGTATCGGCCATCGGGAAGTTTGGGGCGGACTTCATCGCTTCCCGGAATTCCAATGAGAGAGGCAGTGGGAGCATATCGCCTCGCTCCCATCGAGAAATCTATTTCAAGGAAACGGGTCTGTCGTCCTGCCCAGTCTACGACAGGGGTGACCTGTACCCAGGCGCAGAGATTGAAGGCCCGGCTATTGTCCAGGAAAGCAGTTCAACCGTCATCGTTTATCCCAACCAACGGGCCGCGGCAACGGAGTTCGGGACCATCGAGATCACAGTCTAGGCACGAAGGACTGACGCCATGCATGAGGACATCGATCCCATCACCTTCCAGGTCATCAAGAACAGCCTTCTGTCGGCCGCCGAGGAGATGAAGGTCGTGCTGGCGAAGACGGCGTACTCGCCCATTCTGAAGCTGGCGGGCGACTATTCATGCGGGATTTTCGATGCGTCGGGGAACATGGTGGCCCAGGGCCCAGACATCCCCATTCACCTCGGGTCCATGCCCCTTTCCGTGAAAGCCATACTGGCTCGAGCCGACGACATTTCCCCCGGTGACGTATTTATTCACAACGACCCCTATTTCGGTGGATCACACTTACCGGACGTGAATGTCATTACGCCAATCTACCTGAGCGACGACCTGCTTCTGGGGTTTACGTGCGTGAGGGCCCACTGGCCGGATGTCGGATCTGCAAGCCCCGGCTCCTACGGCGCAACTACGGAGATCTACGGTGAAGGGCTTCGGCTCCCGGGTGTGCGGCTGTTCACCCAGGGTACGCTGAACCGGGACATCGACGATCTGATCTTCTCCAATGTTCGCACACCGGAGGAAAGGCGAGGGGACCTCAGGGCGCAGGTGGCGGCAAATCACCGGGGCTCGCTGCGGGTACAGGGGCTGGCTGAGAAGTATGGGGTCGACCTGATCCGGGAGATGATGCAGGGGATCCAGGACTACTCCGAGCGGATGATCCGCAACCAGCTCGACCGGTTCGAGGACGGGGAGTTCTACTACGAGGACTTCTGCGACGGCGACGGCATCCTGGGAATCGGCCAGACGGAGGACGAGAACATCAACATACGTCTCCGGGTAAACAAGGTCGACGACCACCTGACGGTGGATTTCACAGGGTCGGACGGGCAGGTGGACGGGCCTATGAACGCTCCGCTTGCTGTTACAGCCTCGGGGGTGTACACGGCGGTGAAGATGATCGCCGACCCCAACGACCTTATCCCGCCCAATTCAGGCACGTGGCGGGCCATAGGCGTGAACGCTCCTGAGGGCTCGGTGGTCAACGTGCTTCCGCCGGCGCCGGTGGTATTCGCGAATCACGAGATGACCCACCGGATCTGTGACATGGTGTTCGGGGCCGTGGCGCCAGGGTACCCTAACAATGTGCTGGCTGGCTCTCAAGGCACCTCCGCAATACTCACCGTCGGGGGTTTGCATCCCAGGACCAAAAAACGATACGTGAGCTACGAGACTGTAGCCGGCGGTATGGGCGCCCGACCAAACCAGGACGGCATCAGCAGCGTGAAGGTCGGCATATCCAACACCATGAACTCGCCAGTTGAGCAGATCGAGATGCGATTCCCGATCATGATTGACCGCTACGAGCTGATAAATGACTCGGGCGGGGCAGGGAAGTACCGAGGGGGTCTCGGGGCGAGGCGCGTGACCCGGGTCATGGGGCACACGGCCATGGTGACCACCTGCTGCGAGCGCATGATATCGCCGCCCTTTGGGCTGCAGGGCGGCAAACCCGGTGCGGTGAGCCACATCACCATGAGGGACAAGGAAGGCAACGAGAGCGCAGTGGCAGGCAAGGGGCCGCCATTCCCCATCGGTGACGGGAGCGAGATCTGGTACGACGTTGCAGGCTCGGGGGGGTACGGAGACCCCAGGGATCGGGACCCGGAGGCCGTTCGCCAGGACGTAATCAACGAGTACGTTTCGGAGGAAGCGGCGGCCCGGGAATATGGTGTCGACCCTGCGGAGATGCGCTGCCCTTACTGTGGCACAGCGTCGGAAGCTACTGGATAGCTACTTTCGCCAGACTGACGAACCCCCGACCTTTACCACCGGCACGTTGTCCTGGTTGGTGAACAGGGCTTCCTTCTTCAGGAAGACCATCGGCCCGGAACGTCCGGTTTTCGGGTAGACGTCCGTGACCCTAATGGTGGCCCTGAGCACGTCCCCGGGCACTATGTCGGCGATGGGCTCTACCCAGTATCCCGCCAGGTACAGGACCCCGTCGAAGTCGAGCTGGAGGTCGGGGGGTTCCCAGTTGTCTATCAACACCACGGGCAAGGAGGGCGGCGCAATGACGTTTTGGGAACCTCCATTGGGGTTGAATTTTGGGTTGGCATCGCCGGTGGAAGAAGAGTAGAGGCCTATCATCTCCCGGGTGATGTGGAAGGGGCCGATGCTGTACTCGGTGTCCAGGATTTCCCGGTTGAAACGGACTTCGAAGAGTTCAGCCATGCTTGCTACCGGGCCGGGGCGAGGTCTTCCAGCCGGACTGCTTCGAAAGCGCCCTTTTTGAGCTCTTCGACCAACTCTTCCATATTGTCGACTGAGGTTTCGAATCGGGTTGCGTATTTGCCTATGGCGTTGACGAAGTGGGCATCACTCCCCCCGATACCCCTAAAGCCCCGCTGTTCCGCCAACTCCTGGGCCCGCTCGTTTTCGGTCGTCGAGCTGCCGCCATTGAGGATTTCCACGACCTCGACCTCGGGGGCCGAGGCCCCGTTCTCGATGAACTCACGAAGCCCGATCCTCTTGCGGCCGGGGTGGGCGGGGACGCAAAAGGCGCCCGAAGCGTGAGCTTCTCGAACGAGGGCCACTGCGTCCATTGTCACGTCAGTAAAGTCGAACTTGTTTAGCAGGTAGTCGTTGACCCCGTAGACAAGGATATGGCCCCGGTTGGTGTCCAACTCCGTGGCTTTGAATATCCGGATGTTGTACTCCTCTTCGAGGTCGGAGTAGTCCCCGTCCTTGTCGAAGCCACGGTGCTCGGTGAGGACTATCGCGTCCAGGGCTCCCTTCTTCCTGACCACTTTGGAGATCCACTTGGCATATTGTTCAACCGTCGCCCGAGAGTCGTCGGAGAAGACGGAATGTGAGTGCATGTCGATGATCATGTAGGCTGGTACCCGCTGGTTTAGGTTCGGGGGCGCGGAGCTACTTTAGCAACGGGCCAAATCGGGGTCAAGGATGGGGAGCGCTTTCGCTTCACCTGGCAAAGGCGTCGAATACAGCGTCCAGGTAACGTTCTTTGCTAATCCCGGAGCCATAGCTGTTCTGGGCAAACTGGATGGAATCCACGAATTCCCCGTATTCCCCGACTCGACGTCGCACCTCGTCCACTGAGCCGACGACTGCAAATGCTTCGACCATCTCGTCGGGTATGGCCTCTATGACTTCAGGGCAATAGCCCTTCTTGAGGAAGATGTCCCTGATGTTCGCCGCCTCTTTCCCAAAACCATGCCAGTCGAATATGGGTTGGTAGAGCCTTGTTACCGCCGAGAAGGCGATGGTGTCCTTGTAATCATGGATTCCCTGTCGTCTGTCGTTGGTGATGGCCACGCTTATGCAGCCGCAAAAGTCGAAGTCCTCCCTACGTCGACCCGAGCGGGCCAGGCCCTTTTCGACGTTGGGGAGCATGACTTCCTTTATCCATGACGGGGAGCAGATCGAGTGGGGCATCAGGCCGTCGGCGACGTCTCCGGCCATCCGGCACATACCTTCCTGCATAGCTCCTACGTATATGGGGATGTGATCGCGGGGCATGTTTTGGGCCCGATGCCAGCCGTCAATGCTGATGTCGTAATAGTCGCCCTTGAACCTGACCGGCCTGCCTTTTGAGGCGTCCTCGATGACGGCCCTGGTCAACCGGATGCACTCCTTCATGTGGGGAGCGGGTCTGCCGTGGGGAACGCCGTACCAGCGTTCGTTGATGGTACGAAATGCCGGGGCCAAACCCAAGGTGAAGCGCCCGCCGGAGAGGGAGTCGAGGTCGAGAGCCGAGAGCGCGGTCTCCATGGGGCTGCGGGTAAAGGCGTAGGCTATGTTAGTGCCTATGCCTATAGATTTAGTCTCACGGGCGATGGCGGCCAGTGGGATGAAGGGGGAGTTGTAGTAGTGGGTGGACCAGATGCCATCGAAGCCTGCGTTCTCTGCCCGTTTGGCGAGGGCGATCTGGTCTTCCAGGTCGGCGTCTATGTTGAGGCCCAGGTAGTATTTCATCCTAGGCCGCCGATCATCCCGGCGCATTCAGCGATCTCATCCACTAGTTCGCGAACACCTCGAAGAGGCGCTTTTCGTATTCTTTGTGGACATCATCGGGGATGAAGTTGTGGGGAACTTCCAGGTCGACGGCGTCGCAGAATTCTTCGAACTGGGCCACGCGGGCGCGGGCCTCGTCTGCATTGCCTACCACTACGAAGGTGTCGACCATCTCATCGTGGATGGGCTCCAGCACCTCGTCGCCGAACCCCTGCAGCTTCAAGAAGGCCTCCCTGATCTGGTCAGCCTCTTTTTCGTAGCCGTGCCAGTTTACGAGGGGCTGATACGTGCGGATGGTGGTGTAGAAACCAGGTGTGCCCCTCGCGTCACGGTAGCCCTGCTTCTTGTCGTTGGTTATGGCCACGGTCACTGAGGCGCGTATCTCAATGTCTTTGCGCTCCCTACCCGAACGTTTCAGGCCCTTTTCGATGTTTGGAATCACCATCCGCTTGACCCATTCCAGGGACCACATGGGGAAGCCCAGCACGCCGTCTGCAACGTCGCCGGCGGCGCGGAGCATGCCATCCCTGACAGCTGCCATGTATATCGGGACCCGGCCGTTAATTGGCTTGTGGGGACCTTCCCAGCCCCGCATGTCGATATCGTAGTATTCGCCTTCGAACCTGACGGGTTCGCCCGACGATACACCGTCTATGATCGACCGGATGGCCCGAACGCATTCCTTGAGGTGAGGGGCAGGTCTCCCGTAGTTAGGGACACCGTGCCACATCTCGTTGAGCCGCCTGACCCCCGATCCCAGGCCCAGTATGAAGCGTCCGTTGGTGATTGCGTCCAAGTCCAGGGAAGTAATGACGGTTTCCAGGGGGCTGCGGGTGAAGCCGTAAGCGATGCTGGAACCTAGACTTATCTTGCTGGTGTGGGGAGCAACTGTCGCCAGGGGAACAAAGGGGGAGGTGAAAAGCTCGTTGGACCAGGCTGCGTCGAAGCCCGCGTCCTCGATTTTGCGGGCCTTGGCTATGAGGGCCTCGGGTTCCATAGTGTCGCCAAGTGCGTATCCGTATCTGCCCATGCGATGGTCCTCCCTGGAGTCTTTGTGAGTCTCGGGGCTGCGGGCTAATATACAGGCCGGTTCCCGAGGGTGGCAATCGCGTTACAATGAACGGAGGCGGCTACGTTTAGCTTTGGAGGTTGACATGGCAATCAAACCTACTCGGTTGGGACACCTGGTACTCAGGGTCCGGAACGTTGAAAGGTCGAAAGAGTTTTACGGCGGTGTCCTCGGGCTGGAGGTGAAGGAACCGGCCGGGGACAAGATGGTGTTCTTCAGGAGCAACCCCGAGGTAGACCACGACCTGGCAGTGATGGAGATTGGGGAAGAGGCGTCGGGACCCGACTCTAACGGGGTAGGGCTGTACCACTTCGCTTACGAACTCGGGTCATTCGAGGAGCTTCAGGACGCTTACAGGACTGTGCTGGACAACGATGTCCAGATCGTCGGTTACGGCGACCACGGGGACACAAAGGGCCTGTATATATTCGACCCCGACGGGAACGAGATCGAGCTCTATGCGATAGCCCCGGGGAGCGAGGAGCTTAAGCTGGAGTCGATGCTGAAGGAGGGGGTTGGGGCGCCGAGCGGCGTAGCAGGCTAGCCTCGACCTACCCTGTGCTATAATCGCCCCCGATTTCACCCCCGGCACACTGGCTTTCCGCAGTGTCGCTCGGGGTCCGGCCCGTACCTGCAGCGCATCCCTGGAGGAACTATGAAGACCGCATTAGCAGAGGAACAGTTTGTAAAGACTCACCCGAAGTCCCAGGCCCTGGCTGAGAGGGCCAAGAGCCTGTTCCCGGATGGGGTGACGCACGATGGGCGAAAGCTGAATCCCTTTCCCATCTACATGGAGAGGCTGCAAGGCGCCAGGAAGTGGTGTGTAGATGGAGACGAGTACATTTGCTACGTAACGGGGCACGGGGCCTCGATATTGGGACACGCTCACCCGGAAGTGGTTGAGGCTGTACAGCGGCAGGTCGCGCTCGGCAGTCACGGGAGCGGCTCCAGCGCCCAGGAAATCGAGCTGGCGGAGCTTATCCTCAAGCTATATCCGTCTGCCGACAAGCTGCGCTTTACAAGCTCGGGAACGGAGGCCAACATGATGGCCGTGCGTCTGGCCCGGGCGGCGACGGGACGGCCTAAGCTGGCCAAGCTGCAGGGCAACTTCCACGGCTGGGCTGACGCTCTCTACGCGGGCATCGATCCGCCGTTCGACATGCCTTCCGCGGGCCTGGCCCCGGGAGTGCACGAGAGCGTGATCACACTTCCGACTAACGATGTACAGGCCCTTGAAAACGCCCTGTCTAACCGGGACGTGGCCGCGCTCATCATCGAAGGGGCAGGGGCGCACATGGGGTCGGTTCCCACTTCAGCTGAATACGCCCACGCTGCTCGGGAGCTCTGCACCAAGTACGGCACGGTCTTCATCATCGACGAGGTGGTGAGCGGGTTCAGGTGGGCGCCGGGCGGGTGGCAGGAGACCATCGGGGTCGAGCCCGACATCTCGACGATGGCCAAGATCCTCATGGGCGCCATGCCAGGGGGCTGCGTGGCCGGGAAAGAAGAGCTGTTGAATGTCATCCAACACACGGATGATCCGGCGCGGGACCGGGCCAGGAGGATGCCCCATCCCGGCACCTTCAACGCCAACCCCGTATCGCTGGCCGCGGGAATTGCATGCCTGAACATAATCGCCACGGGGGAACCCCACCGTATTGCGAACGCTGCAGCAGAGACGATTAGGCAGCAGATGCACGCCGCGATACAAGAGCGGGGAATCTCGGGGTTCTGCTACGGGGATGCTTCGATGTTCCACGTATATCTCGGCGACACGGACTCGGACCCCACGCAGTACTCGAAGCTCCCCGCGGCGACGGCGGAGACCCTGTTCAAAGGCGGAAATGGTCTGGCCACTGGCAACCTGAGGAAGCAGATGCTGTTCAACGGCGTCGACTGCTGGCTCCGCATCGGGATCTGCTCCATGGCCCACGACGACGAGGCCATCGAAAAGACGATGGACGCGTTCAACAAGGGGCTGGACGCGATACTGGAGGATGGGGTGGCGCCGCTGCGGGCGTAGGGTCTGTCCCAGTTCTGACAGAATGACTCGGGGCGCTTGCCTTACAAGCGCCCCGATTTTCTTGTCAGACACTTCAGCTACTTCTTCACGATTATTCGGTCGGGGGCGGGGTTGGGGGTGAGGATTTCGCAGCCCGTTTCGGTGACGGCGATGCTTTCGCTGGCGCCGATTACAAATCGGGCCGGTATGCGGAAGGTGTGGGGGGTGTGGAAGGTCATGCCGGGTTCCAGGACACGGTGATTGCCTTCGGCGATGTACATAGGGCCGTCGGTCCAGGTCGGGGGGAAGCCGAGACCAATGGAATAGCCGAAATGGCCCGACCTGAAGATTTCATCGTCTACGTCCTTGACACCCTTCTTGACCTCTACAGCCACCTCGTGGGCGGTGCGGCCTGCCCGCACGTTGGAATAGACTAGTTCCAGGGTGGACCGGTTAGCGTCGATGATCCGTTTTGCGGTATCGGAGGGTTCACCAAGGATAACTGTGCGCATTTGGGGGGCCGTGTAGCGGTGCCAGCAACCGCCTAATTCCAAAAGCACATGGTCTCCGACACCTATGGCCTGACGCTTGAAAGTCGTATGGAACCAGCCGGACCTGTGGGCGGCGCTGGTTATAGGGTCTATCGAGAAGGGCTCGGAACCCATGTCGATCATCTTCTTCGCTGCGATGGCGGAAAGCACATTCTCGGTCACCCCGGCCTCCGTGGCCTGAATTGCTGCGGCCATGCCCGCAGAGGTAATCGCAGCGGCCTTTCTCATGTGGATCAGTTCGGCCTCCGACTTAGTGACCCGGATGTCGAACATCAGGGTGGTAGCGTCCACGAATCGAGCATTGGGGAGAAGCTCCTTGAGTCGGAGGTAGGCCCGGGCGTCGAGGGGGCCGCGGAGACCCATCTCGATGCTGCCGAGCTGTACGCCTATATTGCGGATTCCGAAGCCACGGTCGGAAAGCAGTTGGGCGAGCTGGGTCGGGGCTACGTCGGCGCCAACCCACGAAAAGGTGACGATGTCCTTGACATAGCCCTGCAGGACCGCGAGCGCACCTTCAATCTCTCCAACCTGCATGAAGGGCTCGCCGTCACGGGGGACTATGAGGCAGGCGTAAGCCTCGGGCCAGAGGCTCTGGTAGCCGCTGAGGTAGCAGTTGTCGACGATGGCGTGGACAAGGAGTACGTCGATACCGGCCTGGTCCATGGCTTGACGGGTCATTGCCAGTCGGGCTCGGTATTCGGACTCGGGGAAGCTCCATTCCCGGGGGACGGGCTCTTTGAGGCATTCTTGCAGGTAGTCAACCATTACGCGCTCCTGTGGGAAAGAGGTCTGGGTGGAATGTTACAATCCCGCGCAGATTAGGGAAAGTTTGGGGTGACAATCGTGAAATTCAGCCTTGAACTGGGTAACGAGCTTCCCGTTGACCGGGCCCCGGGGCCCCACATCGACGATCTTGTGGAGCAGATTCGGGCGGTGCGGGACTTTGGTTTTCACGGTCTGCTGTTTGGTCAGCATTACCTGTCCCATCCACTGCAGACGCTTCAGCCATTTCCGCTAATTGCCCGCATGGCCGCCGAGGCGGGGGATATGTGGCTCGGGACAGGCATCTTGCTGCTTCCCTTGCTTCACCCCGTGGACGTAGCTGAGCAGGTCTCGACGCTGGACATCATCTGCAAGGGCAAGTTCTTTTTCGGGTTGGGCCTCGGGTACGAGATCGAGGAGTTTGAGGCGTTTGAAATCGAAAGGAAGACGAGGGTCAGGCGTTTCTAAGAGTCTCTTGAAGTTATCAGGATGCTATGGACGCAGGACACGGTGACCTTTCACGGGCGACATTTCAACCTAGAGAACGTAAAGCCTACACTGCGGCCCATTCAAAAGCCCCACCCTCCAATTTGGATAGCGGCAAACAACTACCCGGCGATACGTCGGGCGGCGAGGCTGGGGGCAGTGCTCTTTGCCAGCCCCCACGCGCACAACGGCACCCTGAGGGAGCAGATAGCGGTATACAAGCAAGCCGTTGCAGAGTCTTCGGCAGCGGCTCCTGAGGACATAGCAGTCCTCAAAGACACCTTCGTAGCGGAGACAGACGAGGAGGCTTTTGCCGCCTGCCGGCCCTACTTTGAAAACAGGTACAAAGTCTACGAGGACCAGGGACAGGACCAGGAGCTTCCCGAGGGAGACAGGTTCGACCTGCCCTTCGAGGAGCTGGCCAGGGACAGATTCCTCATAGGAAGCCCGGAGACGGTGATCAAGGGTGTCGAGGAGCTGCTGGACATCGGCTACAACCACATCATCTTCTACACTCAGCACCCGGGCCTGCCAGGAAACCTGGCCTTGAAGTGCTACAAGATGCTGGGAGAGAGGGTGCTTCCGGCGTTCCGGTCATAGGATAGACAGGAGGCTTTTGAGGTCCGGGAATTCGTAATCGGGCCTTGCTTCGCCCCAGGGCTGCTGGCCCTTGCGGTTTATCCACGCCATTTTGAAGCCGAGGCCCGTAGCCGGTACAACGTCATGATAGTAGCTCTGGGCAACGTGGAGTATCACGTCCTTCGATACTCCCAGGGTCTCCATCATTCGGTCCCAGTGGCCCCGGGCGGGCTTGTATGAGCCCACGGCCTCGGCGGTGATTATCTCGTCGAACTCGACTCCTATCGTCTCAATGGACTGGCGGATAAAGTTCTCGTCGGTGTTGGAGAGGATGACGAGCTTGTAGCCGCGGTTTTTCATTTCGGTGAGGGCGTCGGTTGTGTCCGGGAACTTGGGCCAGGAGGCGAGGCTGCCGCCGAAGATTCCAGCTTCTGCATCGGTCACGTCGACCCCGAAGTGGCTGAAGGTCTCCCTTACGCTCATCCGCATTACGTCCACGTACTTGCCGCCTCGGGTCTCCTGGACGACGGGCTCCAATTGTTCGTATTTGCCGTGGACTTCGAAGGGGTCGAAGGGGAGGCCTCGGTTTTTTATGATTATGGCGAGAGCGGCCCGCATACCTCCCTCCCAGTCGATGAGGGTGCCATAGCAATCGAAGGTCAATACCTGATAGTTGGGCATGGATAGTCCTTTCCTGGTCACGTATTTCTTGTATCAACGATTATAGGACAACTCCGTCCGAGCCATACATCCGTTGACACCCGACACTGCCGATGTTCTAATTCCCTCATCGGCGGGCAGCTTTTGAACGGAGGTGTGAGGCCATGAAAAACGGTTTTCGCGTTATAGACGGCGACGGTCACATGCAAGAGCCGATGGACATGTGGGCAAACTACACCGACCCGGCCTACATCGAGCGCATTCCCAAGGTGAGCGGCCACCTAGCTCGGGCGATATACAGCTACGACCCCTGCGAGGCGTTTCCTGAGGGCCACAAGATCATCTACGAAGACTCCGTGTTCGCCGACATGGAGGAGCGCTACGGGGACGCCTACCGGTCGTGGTGGAGCCTCGAGACCCGGCTGGCCCACCTGGACCAGGACGGGGTGGACGTCCAAGTGTGCTTCCCAACCAACGGGAGCGTTGCCACCTCCGCTCACATCACCGACTACGGGTTGCAGGCTGCGCTGTGCCGGGCATACAACCGGTGGTGTGAAGACTTCTGCCGGCCGTCGGGGGGCCGGGTGCAGTACATAGCGCAGACAACGCTGAAGGATATCGGGCTAGCGGTGGAAGAGGTGAACCGAGTCGCACCGACAAAAGAAGTTGCAGGGATAATGCTGATGGGGTTCGGGGATGATGGTGCAGGCCAGCACTGGTCCGACGACACCTTCGAGCCCCTCTGGAACGCCCTTAACAAGCATGACATTACGGCGGCCTTCCACGGGGGAGGGGCACAGCAGCGGCTGTTCGGCGACTACACGGGTCAGCTGTATTCGGTCAGTCACGCCATTTCCTTCCCGGTTGACTGCATGCTGTCCATCGGGGACTTGATATTCGGGGACGTATTGGAGAAATACCCGAACATGAGATGTGGTTTCTACGAGGCCAACGCGGGTTGGACGCCCTTCTGGCTGGCCCGTATGGACGACCACGGGCCCGGGCGGCAGGGGGTCTTCCTGCAGGGCCACCACATGCCCCTGACGCCCAGCGAATACTTCATGCGGCAATGCTACGTGGCCTGCGACCCCGACGAGGGCACCCTACCGTTTGCGGTTGACTGGCTGGACGGCGACAACATCGTCTTCAATACCGACTACCCCCACCCCGACGCCCCCTTCCCGGGCTCGGTGGATAAGTTCCTGGTCCAGCCGCTGAAGGACGACCACCGGAGAAAGATCCTGTGGGACAACTCGCAGGCGCTGTACGGGAGCCGGCTGGTCAGCGGCGCTATCTCAGGGAACGGGCATTAAGGTTTCGGCGCGGGTGGCAGGGTGATCCGACCGGATAGTCGCAACGCTCCTTCGGAGACCCCTGGCATCCTATGAAGGCGATTATTTTGGCCGGGGGCCTGGGCTCCAGGCTCAGGCCTCTGACCGACTCCACCCCCAAGCCCCTACTACCCGTTGCGGGAAAGCCGATTATCCAGTGGCAGATCGAGTGGCTGAAGAACGCTGGCGTCGAGGACTTCGTACTCTCTGTGGGGCACCTGGCTGAGAAGGTACAAGCTGTCATGGGAAATGGCTCGGGGCTGAGGGTGTCCATACGGTATGCCATAGAACACGAGCCCCTAGGCACGGCAGGAGCGCTGAGAAATGCCATGGAGGAAGGCTCCGTGGATGAGCCTTTCTACGCGGGCAATGGCGATGTTCTCACGGACCTAGATCCACGCAGGTGTGAGGGTTTGAGGTCGGGGCAGGGGCTGGTTGCCGCACTGGCACTGGTGCCTCTGCCTTCGCCTTACGGGATAATCGAGGCAGAGGACAACGGGCTGGTTACGGCCTTCAGGGAAAAACCCCTGCTGCCCCACTGGATAAACGCGGGGTTCTATTCTCTGTCCCCGGAGGTGTTCGACTACCTGCCAGAAAAGGGGAGCCTGGAGCGAGACGTATTTCCCGTCCTGGCCAGAAATGGGTTGCTGGGAGGAGCGAGGCTTCACCCACGGTTCTGGCGTTCGGTAGACACCCACAAGGACCTTGAGGAAACGGCGGAGTTCATCGACTCTTCAGGGGAGTCGTGGTACGCGCGACAAGGCTAGGCCCAGGCGAGGGCGTAAACATGGGTTGCTCCATCGGGTAAGGGGCTTTCCTCCCAACTAGAACCAGAATCTCCGCTTATGTAAACTTGACCCCGATAGGACGCGCAGGCCATGCGGCTGGGGTTTGAGTGATCGAAGGCGATGCAGAAGATGGAACTGGGGAGCTGCACCCCCATATTGACGGGATTCCAGTTGTCGCCACCGTCCTCGCTTTTGTACAAGCCGCCGAGGCCTCCATCGAAGCCGTTGCCTGCGCCGACCCAGATGATGTTGGGGTCTGTCGGGTCTTCCTGGATTGCACGGGTGTAGAGTCGGCCCGTGACGTCGAGGGGAGTCAAGGGTACGTGACCCCAATGGTTACCGCCGTCGGGGCTGCGGAAGAGTCCTGCGCCGGTGATGCTGAAGACCAGGTCCGGGCTCACACTGCTGGCGAGGATGCCGTGGGTGTCGACGGCCTGGTCAGTCTGGTACATGCCGTGGCTAAGATTTTCCCATTGTCGACCCCCGTCCATGCTCCGCATCACGCCACCGACCTCTATGGCGCCGTAGAGGACCTGGGGATTGAAGGGGCTGGCGCCCATCATCAGTACTCTCCTGGCAGGGTTGGCGCGGGGACGCATGGTTATCTCGGGGAAGCGCATGTCGGTTATGAGTCGGGTCCAAGTCTGTCCGCCGTTGGCGCTGGAGTGGACACTGGCGTCTTCGCCGCCGGCGTACATGGTTGTGGGGTCATTGGGAGCGAATAGGATGGACCAGACTGGAAGCCCACTCTCGACACCCGAAACCCGTGTCCAGAAGTCACCCTGGTCTTCGCTGAGGTAGGGGCCGTCCTGGGTGCCGGCGTAGATTGTGTTGAGCCGGGAGGGGTGGGGGGTGAGGGCCCTGATTTCCGGTGCGTCGGGGAGTCCTGCGGCCGCGCTTTCCCAACCTCCGTTCCCGGGGTCGAGCCTGAACAGTCCGGAGTGCATTTCGTAGCCCGGGGCGGTCTCACCTGCTAAACCCACGAATAGGCACGGGTTCCTGCGATCACTACCATTCATTGCCATGACTACTCCTTTCCCCTGAGTTTGTATTTCCAGACAATTCGAAGAACTATTTGATCACCAATTCATGGGGGACATGGGTGATAACTTCGACGCCGTCTTCATGGACTATCGACTGTTCTCCCAGAGACATGGTCAGCCTGGATTCCCGATCAACCAGGATCATGTGGGTAAAGAAGGTCATGTTAGCCTCCAGGACCATGGGGCTGTCGGCGACTATCATGGGATGTTCCATCCAGGAAGGGGACCACGTAGCTCCCATGGTATAGCCACAGGCATTCAGAAGAGCGTGTCCGTAGCCGTGCCTGGTCAAGGCGTCAGCGTGGGCCCTGAAGACCTTGCCGACTGTGTTGCCGGGCCTCAGGGCTGCTTGTACGGAGGTCAAGGCATCGAGGCAGGCCTCGTGCATGCGGCGGTGCCGATCGTCGATTTTGGGGCCGGTGAGCACGACTACCATGTTGGCGGCATGGTAGTGCCGGAACCCGCACCCGATTTCATAAGTGATCTGGTCGTTTTCGCCAATCGTGCCTCGGCCGGTTGCGTAGCGGACCAACATGGCCTTCTTCCCGGAGCCCAAGGGCCAACCGCCCGCCGGAGACTCTCCATCGGACCTGAATATAATGCTGTCCATCTCGGCGATGATGTCGCCCTCGAAAGCACCGGGCTGGGTCAATTCGATGCCTTTGGCAATGGACCGGTCGATGATCTTGCCCGCCTGGCGCAGGTATTCGAGTTCCTGGGGGCTCTTGACAACCCGCATCAGCCGAATGAGGTCTGACATGTCGACCAGCTCGCAGTAGTCGCCGACAGCGGCATCCAAGTCTTGGCCCATCTTGCTAGTGAGGCCGAAGGTGTCCCTCTGTACGCCGATCTTCTTGCCTTTCAGGTTGAATCTCTCCAGAACTTCCCTGACTGCGTTGAAGGGTGAATTTTCGAGGCTGTCAACCCAGAGGTGGACGTCCTCGCAAATGGAGGAGTACTCGATGCTGGGTACGTCTGCGGAGCGGGTGATGTGTGTCAGTTCGCCGTTGACGCCTATGTACATGGCGTGAAAGACAACGAAGCCCTGGGTATCGAGTCCGCACAGCCAGTACATATCCTCGATTTTGAAGAGGAGCATCCCGTCTAGGTCCTTTTCGGAGAGGGCGGCGCGGACTCGGGCCTGGCGTTCGGCGAACTCTTCCCTGGTGAAGTAGATGGTGGGTTCGGGCATATTTCCTCCCGGGGTCGGCTCACCGCATCCTATCGGCTCACCGCATCCTAAGGGTGCAGATAAGCCTGCAAATTGCGGCCTAATGAACAATCAAGTCGTGGGGGACGTGGGTAATGATCTCATTTGCTTTGTCGAGGACTATGACCTGCTCGCCAAGGGACATGGTGAGTCTCGATTCCCTGTCCACCAGGATCATGTGGGTGAAGAAGGTCATGTTGGGTTTAATTACGAAGGGGTTGTTTTTGATTATGAGCGGCTGCTCCATCCAGGAGGGTGACCATGTGGCTCCCATTGTGTAACCGCAGGCGTTGAGCAGTGCGTGTCCGAAACCGTGTTTAGTGAATTCCCTGGCGTGGGCATCGAAGACTTCTCCGATGGTGTTGCCGGGCCGCAGGGCATCCTGAACAGCTGACAGGGCGTGCAGGCAGGCCTCGTGCATCCTGCGGTGACGATCATCCACTTGGGGCCCGGTAAGCACGGCGATCATGTTGGCCGCATGATAGTGGCGGTAACCACACCCGATTTCGTAGGTGACCTGGTCGTTCTCGCCGACCATGTTACGACCGGTGGCATAGCGTACAAGCATAGCCTTCTTGCCGGAGCCGACGGGCCAGTGGGCCGCAGGGGGATCGCCCCCGTTGCGCAAGATGATGCCGTACATTTCGGCCCAAATATCGCCTTCATAGGCCCCGGGCCAAGTCATTTCGATAGCCTTGATCATGACCTGGTCCATTATCCTTCCGGCTTGCCGAAGGTACTCCAGCTCCTGGGAACTCTTGACGACGCGCATGAGACGAATCATGTCCGAGACGTCAACGAGCTGACAGTAATCCCCAACCGCGGCAGCCAACTCTTCGCCCATCCTGCTGGAGAGGCCATAGGTGTCGCGCTGAACGCCGATCCGCTTGCCCTTCAGATTGAACCGCTCCAGGACTTCGCGGACGGCATTGAAGGGGGAGTTGTCGAGGCTGTCCACCCAGAGGTGAACATCATCGCAGACCGACGAGTATTCAATGCTGGCGACGTCGGCGGAGCGGGTGATGTGAGTGAGTTCGCCGTTGACGCCGATGTACAGGGCATGGAAGATCTTCCAGCCCTGGGTGTCGAGGCCGGTTAGCCAGTACATGTCCTCTATCTTGAACAAGAGCATGCCTTCGAGGCCTTGATTCGACAACTCGGCGCGGACTCGAGACTGGCGTTCGGCGAACTCTTCCCTTGAAAAGTAGATTGTAGGTTCAGGCATGGGTCCTCCAGGAAAAACTGTTTCCCGAATGATAAGGCGTCGGGGCTGAGTGTCAATCGTTCTTTGTCACACAATGAATCCAGACCGAAAGTATGCTAACGTGTCCCTACCAGCCACCAAAAGGAGAAATTGAATGGCGAAGTCCCCAATAATCTACACCGTCCGCATGGATGTTACTGATGATGTTAGAGACCTTTTCGAAGAATGGGCGTCGGGCAGACATATCGACGACTTGCTGGCGGCGGGATTCCTGAGCGCCCAGCGATTCCGGGCGTCAAAGGGCAAGCCGGAGTTTCTCCACCTCTACGAACTGGAGAACGTCGATCTTCTCAGCACCGACACCTACAAGGCCGTGGCGCAGAACGACCCCAGCATCAGACAGGTCAGGACGGGCCTGCAGAACCACTCGGCGTCTCTGTATGAGCAGGTTGTGTATCTGCCCTCGGATGGAAACAGGGAGCTAGTCCCGGGGGTCGGGGCACGGCACCTGATCACCGTGCAGCTGGAAGTGCAGGAGGGGAAGGAAGACGAGCTAATAGAGTGGCACCGGGCAGAGCACATACCCAAGCTGCTCCAAGCCGAGGGGATGATTGCCGGCCGGCTGTGCCGCAGGACAGCCATGCATCCATCGACGCCGTGCCTGGACCCGACATGGGTGTCGATTTACGAGATGTCGGGGTCGGAGACGCTGCGCGACCCCAAGGTGGGGGAGGCAAACGGGACGGAGTGGGCACAGCGCATGCACTCCGTCACAACCGAGGCCCGGCTCTGCATCCTGGAGCGGGTAACTCCTGCCTAGCCCACCACCATGATCACCCCGACGAAAGTCACAAGGACTCCGGCGATGGTCTTGAGTGTCAGCCGCTCCCTAAGAAAAATAGGGCTAGCCAGGGCGAGCCATAGCAAGGATGTGTTGCTGAGGGTGAATGCAACGGCGAGACCTGCGTGGTCTATGGCAAGTAGTATGAACAGGCTGCCGATACCCAAGTTCAGGACCCCGTTAAAGATGGGGACTATGTAGCCCCTGATTGTCGCCTGCAATCCTCTTTCCTCGCCGGAAGCTAGCGTTGAAGAGGCAGTGCGAGGGGAATTGGCTTGTTCTCGGGGGCGGAGGAACTTTCCGACGCCCAGGAAGGATAGAAGGGTAAGGAAGAGGAAGATGGCGGGCAGTCGGGCGAAGTTCAGGATTACGGCGTCGACTTCTCGCAGGGCGACGGTCTGCATAGAAAAGCCGGTGACCCAAAGGGATGCTGCAAAGACCAGAAAGGCCATTCCCTTGAAACCGAGCCACACGGACTGGGCAAGATCGGTCTCTTTCCTTTGGAAGAAGCTGAGGGCATAAACTCCGATCAAGATCAAAGCGATGCCAGCCAAAGTTAGAGCTGACAGCTTCTCCCCAAGGATGAAAATTCCGGAAAGCGTCGAGAGTATCGCTGAGACACCTCCGGACAGTGGGACGGCCTTGTTGGCATCCACGGACTTCAGGAAAATCAGGAAGAGAGAGAAGCCGATACCGAAGGAGACTACACCGCCGCATATTCCTAGAACCAGGGACGGAACATGGACTTCGGGCAGGTCCTGATATCTGCCCATTGCCGCCATCAACACAAAGGTAAAGAGCGCCCCTCCGAAAGACAGCAGAGCAGCCTGTTTCAGGGGAGGGAGGCGTCGCGTGAGGGCCTTATCGATCAGCGAGCCGGCCGAGTGGCTGATCGCCGCGCCTAGGGCGAAGAGTTCTCCTATCGGCACATTTCACCCTTAGGGCGGCGATTGTCCATAGGCGCAATGATATCACCCGCGCCTCGGTAAATTTGGCAGGTCTCAATGCGATAGGCTATGCCGACAGGGAACGGGGCTTCGGATACTAAGGGTTTCTTATTCGACCGTGCCTGAAATTCGGAGTACACTTGCCGATATGTCGGTCGCCTCCAAGCTACCCCTCGCCGGTCGGCTCACCTTTTTCTATGGCTGGCGCATCATCGCGCTGGGTTTCCTCCTGAACCTTATGACCGCAGGCCTGAGCTCGTCGGCGTTTTCGGTGTTTGTGAGCCCTATGGGAGACGACTTGGGCTGGTCACGATCGACAATCGTGTTGTCCACCACAATCGGGACACTGGCGGCGGCGGTGTCGGGGCATTTCCTGGGACTGGCGCTGGACAAGAGGCAGGGGGCCCGGCTGCTGACAACCGGGGGCCTGCTGGTCATCGGGGTCAGCACCATACTGATAGGCAGGATTCAGGAGAGCTGGCACCTTTACGGGCTATTCCTGATTGGAGGGGCGGTCGGGCTTTCGGCGTACCCGGGGCTCATTACGCCAACCATAGTGTCCAAGTGGTTCGTGCGCCGGCGGGGAATGGCCATCTCCTTTGCGAGCATGGGTCTACCGTCCAGTGGATTCATCCTGAGCCCCTATGCCAACTTCCTGATAAACGAGGTGGGCTGGCGCCAGGCCTGGACGTTTCTCGGGGTTACTGCCCTGGCTTTGACCGTGCCCTGGACTGCCCTGTTCATGCGCCGCCGCCCCGAGGACATCGGCCTCCGCCCTGACGGCGACGATCCGACAACGCGGCGCCTTGCGGGAGAAATGCCGCCAGTGGCGCCGGATGAGCATTCCTGGACGATCCGGCAAGCTGTTACAACCCGGGCCTTCTGGCTCATTCTGATATCCAGCAGCCTGGGGATGTTCTGCTTTATCGGAGTACTTATCAACTTCTTTGCATCGGTCACTGACTCGGAGTTCGGGTTTACCCGGGACCAGGCGACCCTGGCATTCAGCACTTTCTCTTTTCTTTCTCTTATCGGGAAGCTCCCGTGGGCTTACCTGGCCGACCGTATGGACCTGCGTCTCTCCAACGCTTTCACGTATGCAGGGCCGGCAATAGCGATGGCTGTGCTGGTCAACGCGAGCTCTCTGTGGATGCTGATCTTGTGGGGAGTGATATACGGGATTGGAGCGTCGGGTATATCCCTGCTTCCCTCTCTTGCGTGGGGAACGTACTTCGGTAGGACATTTCTGGGGTCAATCAGGGGGATTACATCCCCGGTGGCTTTCTTCGGGCAGGCAGTCGGGCCCTTATTCGCGGCATTTCTGTATGACGAGCTGGGAAGCTATCAGGTCCCGTACTCAGTATTTATCGGTCTGTTCCTGCTGTCGGCGGCGCTGATGCTGTTTGCCCGGAAGCCCGTTCCCCCAGCTCCAGAGCCAATTCCGGAGAGCCAGCGACTCTTCCCCAAAGACGCCGTAGAAAGCGTTTCCGGCTAGTCTATGAGTAGACGGCCCTTCTACGGTTGGTGGGTCGTCACGACCGGATTCATCGACCAGTTCACCGCCGCAGGGTTCGGGGTGTACGCCTTCAGTGTCATGGTTAAACCCATGACCGACGACCCGGAGCTGGGTTGGTCTCGAACTGAACTGACGTGGGGCATAACCATCGGCATTGTGGTGGCTACCAGCACGGGGCCCCTGTTCGGGGCGTTCCTGGACAAGAGGCACGGGCCCCGACTCCTGATGCTTACATTCGCGCTGATGGGTGCATTCGGACTGATCATGACCAGCCGGGCACAGTCCCTGTGGCAGTACTACTTGATGTTCGGGGTGGTCTCGGCGTTTTTTCTTCACACGACGATTTTCCTGATAGTTCCGACAGTGGTCTCCAAATGGTTCATACGGAACAGGGGTCGGGCGCTGATATTCTCGACCATGGGCCGACCGGCGAGCGGGCTGGTGATGCTGCCACTAACTCAGGTCTTGATGTCGGGTTTGGGGTGGAGGACAACCTGGCTGTTGCTGGGTATAGCGATTCTGGCCATAGTCATCCCGCTAAACGCGTTGTTTCTCCACCGCCGCCCCGAGGACCGAGGTCTCCTCCCGGACGGGGACCCGGAGCCTCCTCGGTTCAACCTTTCGGATGACGGAGGTGAGGCCAGTTGGACACTGGGGTTGGCGCTGAGGACTCGGGCGCTGTGGTTGGTCCTACTGGCCACGAACCTGAGCGGGGCAGGGATAATCGGCGTGCTGGTCAACCAGGTCGCCTACCTCAAGGAGTTCTACAGCGATGCGGGGGCGGTGGGGGGCGCAACGCTGATCACGGCGTCAAGCCTTTTTGGCAGGCTCGGGTGGCTGCTGATAGCGGACCGGGTAAGCCCTCGGCATTCGGCAGCGCTGAGCTTCCTGCTGTCGGCAGCAGGGATGTTCTTCCTGATATATGCGGACAACGTGGTTATGATGGTGATGTGGGCGGTATCATTTGGGGTGGGGATTGGGGGGATGGACCCGATGACCTCCCTAGTGTGGGCCCGGTTCTTCGGGCGGCGGTTCCTGGGGTCGATAAGGGGATTCGTGACGATGACCAACATGGTCTCTACGGCAGGTTCGCCGCTGCTGGTAGCGGCGATATTTGAATCGACCGGGACGTACAGGCCTGCATTCATAATACTCCTGGCCGCGTTCATATCGGCAGCAGTGCTGATTCTCGCCTCTCGGGCCCCGAGGCTTCCCGAGAAGAGGTAACGTGCTATACATCTTTCATGGCGAAGACGATTTCTCTCGCAAGGAGGCGCTGGCGCGGCTTGTTGAGGGGCTCGGGGCTGCGGAGGAGCTGGCAACCAACACCTCGAAGTTGGACGGGGCGGATGTTACTTTTGATCACCTGATGTCCGTAATCAATGCGGGACCTTTTCTTGCCGACCATCGGCTAGTGATAGTGGAAGGTCTGCTGAGCAAGTCCAATCCACCGGAGAGGCAGGGGGGTGGTGCGCCGACAACTCGTACAAAGAGGGGAGCAAAGGCTGCAGGCCAATGGGACGGCCTTCCGGAAGCGGTCAAGGCCATGCCACCGTCAACGGTCCTTGTCTTTGATGACGGCCCGCTGCACAGAGACAACGCCATGCTCAAGGCCCTGGCTCCAGTGGCCAAAGTGAACACCTTCGAGTCTTTGAAGGGTGGAAAGCTACAAAGCTGGGTCCGCAACCGGGTCTTTGAGTCGGGCGGGCAGATATCTACGAAGGCGACTTCTCTGCTTACGTCTTCCTATGATGGCTCACTCTGGAAATTGGCCGGGGACATCGAGAAATTGACGCTTTACGCCGCTGGGAGGGTTATAGAGGAGTCGGACGTTGAGAAACTGGTGGTCGGGAGCCAGGACTCCAACATCTTTGCACTGGTAGACGCGGTGATTACGGGGAACCGGACTCGGGCGTATAGACAGTTGTCGGCGCTTTTAGCAAACGGTGTTTCGGCGTTTCACATCCTGACCATGGTAGGGCGTCAGCTGCGGATGATGGCCCTGGCAATGGACCTACGGTCGCGTCGGGTCCCAAGCTCGGAGTACCCAAGGCACCTGGGCACGAGCTCCCGGTTCGCAATAGATAAGGTGATGGAGCAAGCCTCGGGGACTAGCCTACCTGCCGTGACACGGGCCTACGAGGCTGTGCTAGAGACCGACCTGAAGCTGAAGTCGACGGACGAGCCAGAGGAAATTGCCTTGGAGATGCTGGTCGGGGCACTGGCCACGACTCTCCGTTCTAGGAACTAGGACTGCACGGATCAGAAGGCAGAGGATGGGCCGGGTCTACCTGAGGGGGGCGGGGTGGAACCTTCCGGCCTTGAGTTCGGTGATTAGGTCTTCGAGCCCAGTGATTTGTCGCTCGAACTCGGTCGCGTTCTTGGCGATGTCGTGGGTCTGGTGGGAGTCGCTGGTGGCGACGCCTTTCAGGTTCAACCTGCGGCACACCTCCTCGGCAAAGGCGTTTTCCTGGTCAGACCCGCGCCCATTGTTGACCTCAGCTCCTTCGACGATGGCTAGCATGCTGTTGGTACAGGCTTTTTGTAGCATACCCTCATATTCTTCGGCGTCCTTGTACTCGGGCCTGAAGCGTCGGCGGTAGGGATGGGCGGCCAGCATCGCACCTCCGGCCTTGTCCACCATATCCTTGAGGAACCAGGTCTTGTGCATCCCGAAGACGTAGTGATCGAGGCCGAAGACGAGGAGGTGTCCTTCGTCGGTGTTGATCTCAACAGCGGGAATTACCAGGAATTCCATGCGCTTTCCGAGGTTGACCAACTCGTCGTGGTCCCAGAAGAAATCGTGCTCGGTGATAGCTATACCGTCAAGACCGGCTTTTTTTGCTTCGTCAATCAGGTGCTCTGGGGGAAGGAGGCTGTCATCGGAGTATCGGGAGGTGTGGTTGTGGAGGTCTATAAGCATTGCGTCGGGGTTGTTCTGCGATTCACAATAGTCTTGCATGTCGATGTGGCCTAGTCAACCGCGACCTTGTATCAATTCAACGACCAATCCAACGGCATATTCCCTGTTACAAGCGACGGCATACCAGAATCGGTGCTCCCCTATCGCTCCGACGTGACACGTCAACAAAGTACTCTCCACTATGGCCTTCGTGTTCTCACATTAGCCTCTTTCGATTGCTAAAATACCCTTCGCCAACAATGATTAGCAGGAGGACGCCTTGGACCCGACCACCGACAGCGTGACAATGGAAAAGATCGTGTCCCTTTGCAAGCGCCGCGGGCTGATATTTCAGAACTCGGAGATCTACGGGGGGCTCGGGAGTGTGTGGGACTACGGGCCCCTGGGGGTGGAGTTAAAGCGCAACGTCAAGGACGCCTGGTGGCGGTCGATGGTACAACAGAGGAGCGACGTGGTGGGTCTGGACTCGGCGATCCTGATGCACCCGCGGGTGTGGGAGGCAAGCGGACACCTGGAGAGCTTCACGGATCCGCTAGTCGAGTGTCGGGAGTGCAACCAGCGCTGGCGAGATGACGCCCTGTTCGAAGGACGCTGCCCAAACTGCAAGGGTGAGGTTGGCGAAGCGCGGATGTTCAACCTGATGTTCAAGAGCTTCATGGGGCCCGTGGAGGACGATGCTGCGGTCGTCTACCTTCGCCCCGAGACCGCCCAGGGGATATTCGTCAACTTTGAAAACGTGCTCAACTCAACTCGCAAGCGGCTCCCTTTTGGAATAGCGCAGATCGGGAAGTCCTTCCGCAACGAGATCACGCCGGGCAACTTCACCTTCAGGACCCGAGAGTTCGAGCAGATGGAGATGGAGTATTTCGTAATGCCTGAAGAGGCGGATGCCTCGCTCCAATACTGGGTGCAGCAAAGGTTCCAGTGGTACCTGGACCTCGGGGTCCGGGCCGAGAATCTGCGCCTCCGATGGCACGGTCCAGACGAACTGGCCCACTACGCCAAGGCCACCGCCGACGTAGAGTATCTGTTTCCTATGGGCTGGTCAGAGCTGGAGGGGATAGCCAACCGCACGGACTTTGACCTACTCCAACATTCGAAGGTGAGCGGCAAATCACTAACGGTGTTCGATGAGCCGAACAAGAGGCATGTCACGCCGTTTGTGATCGAGCCGTCGGGCGGGGTGGACAGGGCCACACTAGCCTTCCTCGTGGACTCCTACAGGGAGGAGGAGGTGAGGGGAGAGACCCGTGTCCTGCTTAAGCTACACAAGGACCTATGCCCCGTGCAGGTGGCAGTGCTGCCGCTCAGCCGTAACCAGCGTCTTCTTCCTCTGTCGCAAGAAGTGTTTGAGTCGGTAAGGGTCCATTTCAGGGCGCAATACGACGACGCACAGTCCATCGGGCGGAGGTACCGCCGGCAGGACGAGATCGGGACTCCGCTGTGCGTAACGGTCGACTTTGACTCGCTGGACGATAACGCCGTGACTATCAGGGAACGGGATACTATGGGCCAGGCTCGCGTCCCGGTTGAAGGGTTGGTGGATGCGTTGAGGGAAAATCTTGCGGGTCTATGAAGCCGATTCGGTTTTCGGCTGACTCCTTGCACCGAATGCTAATCAGGGGTGCCACGCAGGAAGAGGTCATTGAATCCATCAATGGAGGCAATTGGCTTTTAGCAGGATTCGACAGGTTGGAAAGCCGGACAGACTTCACATACAATGAATTGTGGAATGGCCGACGATACATGACGAAAAGGGTGCGTCCTATAATCGTTGAAGAAGAATCAGAGATAGTGATAGTCACCGTGTATACCTACTTCTTCTAGGAGGCGGATGTGAAGATTACGTACGACAAAGAGGTAGATGCGCTTTACATACGATTCTTGGAGACTACGGTTACGACTAAACATCTAGCAGATGGTTTGGCAGCGGACTTTGATGCCGATGGCAATCTTGCCGACGTGGAAGTGCTGGACGCCGCAAGAAAACTGGGCCCCGAGGCACTAAGGCAAGTCACGCTAGAGAACATTGCCATATCGCAGCCCTAGACTGCATGCGCATAGTCCACTTTTCTGATCTGCACATAGGCGTCGAGAACTATGGCCGCTTGGACCCGACCACCGGGCTTTCGACGCGGATGGGCGACTTCCTTGCGGCGCTGGACGAGTTGGTCGAGTATTCCCTGGGCAATGATGTAGACCTGGTGCTTTTCGCCGGGGATGCGTTCAAGAGCCGGGAGCCGAAGCAGACCCAACAACGGGAGTTTGCCAAGCGTATAGCCAAGCTCACCAATGGCGGCGTCCAGGTATTCCTATTGGTCGGCAACCACGATCTTCCTTACGCTTTGGCCCAGGCCACGGCAATCGAGATATACCACACGCTGGAGGTCCAGAACGTAGTCGTGGCCGACAGGGTTGGTACGTGGCGGATTGGCACGAAGTCGGGGCCCGTTCAGGTCGTCGGGCTTCCGTGGCCCCGGCGCTCTGTATTATTGACACGGGACATGATCAAGAACCTCACTTTCGACCAGATTAACGACCGGATGCAGGACCTGCTCACCGACCTCCTGCGCAAAGAGGCTGATTCCCTGGACCCGTCCGTACCCGCAGTCCTGGCCGCGCATGTAACCGTGGCCCAGGCGACGGTCGGGTCTGAGCGAAGCATGATGATTGGAAACGACCACGTGCTCCTCCTGAGTAACGTCGCTTTGCCGCAGTTCGAATACGTGGCCCTGGGACACATCCACAAGACCCAAGTGCTCGCGGAGTCGCCGCCGGTTGTATACAGCGGGAGCATGCAGCGGGTGGACTTTAGCGAGGAGAAGGACCCCAAGGGGTTCTACATTGTGGATGTCGACACGGGACGACCACAGGGGAGTCGGGTGACGGAGTACTGGTTCCAGCCAGTCCAGGCCCGACCCTTCCTTACGATTGACGTAGACATTGCCACCGACGACCCCGACCCCACATCGACCATAGTCAGGCGAATCCAGGACTCGGCAATTACGGATGCGGTGGTGCGGCTGCGTATAAAGGTTACGGCAGAGCTGGAAGCTATGATTATTGATTCGGAGATCCGGAAGGCGCTGGCGCCTGCGCACTTCGTGGCGTCGATTGGCCGGGAGGTGGACAGGACGCGGACATTCAGGCTTGAGGGTCGGGCAATTGACGGGATGACTTCGCTTGACGCTCTGAAGGCATACCTGGATGCCTCAGCCGAGGACCGGGGTTGGTCTGGGGCGCAGGTTAACGAGATGCTGGAACTGGGGCGGGAGCTGATCCGGGAGTCCGAGGAATCCAAGTCCTGAGAATTGCAGCGTATCAAGTCGGCTCAAGAGGAATTAATCAATGAAGATATTCGACTACATGGGGCAGTTCGGATACGAAGAGTTGGCCTTCTACACAGACGAGATAGTTGGCCTAAAGGCTCTTGTCTGCATCCACGACACTACCCTCGGGCCAGCGTGTGGAGGGACCCGGATGTGGCCTTTTGCCACTGAGGAGGAGGCGATCCTGGATGTACTGCGTCTGGCAAGGGCCATGACCTACAAGTCGTCGCTGGCGGGGCTAGATTATGGTGGAGGAAAAGCGGTGATCATCGCCGACCCGACCACTGACAAGTCGGAAGCCCTCTTCCGGGCTCACGGCCGATTCGTGGATACTCTGGGCGGGCGGTATTTTACGACTGAGGATGTCGGGATTGTGGCTGATGACGTTGTGAACATGCGCAAGGAGACGCAATATGCGGTTGGGCTGCCGGAGTCCCATGGGGGGCTGGGAGGGGCGGAGGTGATCACGGGATATGGTATCTACCGGGGCGCCCAGGCGTGCATGAAGGAACTCACGGGTTCGGACTCGTTGGAGGGGAAAACTGTGGCGATCCAGGGTTTCGGGAAGGTTGCCTATCATTACGCCCGACACTTGAAGGAAGACGGTGCCCGTATAATCGCCGCTGACATCAACGAGACCCGCATTGCAGAGGCTGTGGGCATGGGAGCATCAATCGTGGCGCCGGAGGAAATTCACGCTGTCGAATGTGACATCTTTTCACCGTGTGCGCTGGGAGGGGTGCTGAACGACGAGACGATACCGCAGATCAAGGCTCCAATAGTGGCGGGGGCGGCAAACAACCAGCTGCAGGAGCCCCGACACGCTGAGTCGCTTGCCGAGGCCGGCATCCTATATGCGCCCGACTATGCCATCAATCCCGGAGGCGTCATCACCGTCGCCTGCGAAATTGAGGGGAAAAGCAAAGATGCAGCCCTGGAGCGGATTGGCAGGGTGCACGACACACTGCTGGACATATTCGCCCAGGCAAAGGCTGATGGCATTACTACCGCAGAGGCTGCTGACCGGATGGCGGAGGCCAGGATAAGGAGTGTAGCGGGGGTGAAGAAGATCGCCATGTAGGAATCTCTAGGGTTCGCGGATCTTGGTGCGGGCGTCGTGGGGGTAGGTGTTGGTCTCGATCATGCGGGCCTTGACGTCGGTGCGGAGGAGGTAGAGCTCTTCGTCGGAGATTAGGGGAGTCATGGGCGCCTGGTCGGCACCGCCCTTGATCGGGAGGTCGAAGCCGGTGTTGTTCCTAACTTCCTCCAGGCTATGCCCCTGATGGACCGAGGCCAATTCAAGCTGAGCCGACTCCCGGGAGAGTTCCATGCGGGCCATGGGAGTCACAACTACCACCTCTTTGTTGCGACGGGTGAATCCCTCGGGGGAGGATGCTGATGCGGACACGTAATCTACCTTTTCGACGAAGGTACGCCTATCGTGGCGGGTGCGGAATAGGACGACTCGGGGGACGGCGTAATACAAGAGACCTGAGCCGTACTGGCCGGGCATCCTTACGTCCGGTGCGTCGGGGTCGCCGATGAGCTGGAGGTTGAAGTTGGCCTCGCGGTCTATCTCGATGCCGCTTAAGAAGAAGAGGTCCAGCTTGCCGCGCTGGGCCAGATAATGAAAGTCCTTGCCGCCCACGAAGGGGTTGTAATAGTCGCTGTCGAGGACGATGAACTCGCCGTTGGGGGCGTGGGAAGCCTCGGCGAGGAGGAGGGCGCAGGCAGGTATGAAGGAGAGGGCGCCGCAGGCTGAGGTCTCCCAATCCCGCACCTCCCGGGACAGGAGGACGGCCATGAATTCTTCGAAGGTGTAGTCGGGGGAGGGCGTCACTAGCCTACTGCGGCGGGAATCTCCACGCCCAAGCCCCTGGCCCGGCAGTAACCTTCGTGGTCTTGGAAAGCGAAGACCTCGGTGGCGAGGTAGTCCTGGAAGGCGTCATCGGACGAGGAGGCTTCCAGATACTTCTTCATTTTGTCAACATCCATGGCGTAATGGCCGGGGCACGCGCTGGGGTAGGCGCCGAAGGGGGCATGGGCAACGGCCTTGACGTGGATGGCCGGGATGTAAGCCCCCGATGGGTCGTCGGGGGAGACCTGGTCGACGATCTCTTCGACAGTGACGATGACCCTGTCAGAGGCCTGGGCCAGCATGAGGGCTTCTCCGCCCTTCTTAACGAGTACGTTGCCTCGCCTGTCGGCCTTAGCACCGTGGAAGAGAGCCACGTCGGGATTGATGGCCTTGGCCATCACTATCGGCTCGGAGGGATTGAAAGGGTTGGGGGCGATGGTGAAGTCATCTCGTTGGCTTATCACGTCGCTGTTGGCGTAGCCGAGGGTCGGGACGAAGGGGATGCCCATTGATCCAGCCTGGACCATGCTGTAGAGGACGCCTCAGGTGTTGTCCTTCATCTTGACCCGACCCTCCTTCTGGAGGCGCAGGTAGTTGGGGGCGACCCGGGCGAAGGGCTGGAAGTTGAAGTCGCAGGTCTCAACGGTGGCGGTGCGTCCGGCCCCGACGAGGAAGTCGAGGTTCATGGAAGCGCCGACCACGCCGACGGTGTTGAGCTCCGTGGTCTCGCCGCGGACGATCTCTCGGAGGAGGGCCATGGGGGTGTTGTCCAGGCCACCCATCATGATTACTTTGTCGCCGGTGCGTACCAGGCTGGCGGCTTGTTCCAGGGTTACTAGTTTCTCTCTCATCTGTGCTTCATTCCCTTCATCGAACCCAGGGCCTGTACAACGTTGGACTCAGGTTATATTTCGACACATTGAGTGTCAAGGCTGGAGTGGCTGAGGTGATGGGCAACTTTAGGTCGGAGTGCGGGCGCGGGCGCCGCCGAGTCGGGCCTGGACCCGACGCCAGACCATCCTGAATTCACCCTTCTCCCACATGACGAGCACCTGCGGGCCGATCAGCATGGAGCTGTAGGTACCGGCGAGGACACCTATAAGCAGCACCAGTATGAAGGGCAGGAGGGTCCCGCCGCCGAACAGGACTAGGGCGAGCAGAGTAAACAGTGTTGTGAGGCTGGTGTTGACTGAGCGGCCCATGGTCTCAAGCAGGCTGTTGTTGACCGTCGTCTCGAAGGGATCACCGGTGCGCCTGAGCATGTTCTCCCTGATGCGGTCGAAGACGACGATGGTGTTGTTGATGCTGTAGCCAATGACGGCGAGGATGGCCGTGATGACCATGGTGTTCAGCTCGACGCCAAAGACCTTGCCGAGCAGGGAGAAGAGGCCGAGGACGATCAGGACGTCATGGGCGAGGGCAAAGACGGCCGCGGCGCTGTAGCGGAAGAAATGGGGCATCTTGCGGAAAGCCCACGCTATGTACAGGAATATACCGATGATGGCGAAGAACACGGCCAGAGCGGCGTTGCGCACCATTTCGGCGGCGACGATGGGAGAGACGAAGTCCACCTCGAAGCGGTCAATGCTGGTAGGGCCGAATCGTAAGGCGAAGGCCTGCTGGATAAGCTGGCTATCGGAAGGCCCGACATTGCCATCCTGGTCAATCTCGCCCTGGCCGAGGGTCTCGGTGCGGATGAGGAAGGCGTTGGTCTCCAGGGCCTGGACGATGGCGTCGCCGTGGCCCAGCTCCTCCAGCTCCTGTCGCACTGCCGTTACTGTAACTTCTCCACCTGTGAGCCGGTCGCGGTCGGCGGGGTTGATGAAGCGGACCTCGATGGTGGAGCCGCTGGAGAACTCGATGCCGGTGTTGAAAGCCGGGGGGAATATGAGAGACACGATACCCGGAAGTATCACGGCACCGGAGATTGCAAAGTACCAGAACCGCCTGTTGACGACGTTGATGCGGCGGCCGGGGGTCGGGTCCTGGGGGGTGTCGGCCAGGGTCTTGGGCACGCCGAATACTCCGGGCTTCTCCTGGGCCCATGAGCCCACGAAGAAGCGCAGGAAGCTGCGGGTCACGAACATGGCGGAGAACATGCTGGTGACGATGCCAATGGCGAGGGTGATGGCAAAGCCCGTAACCAGGGGCGTACCCAGCTTATCGCCGAACCACCAGAGGATGGCGCAGGTGATCAGGGTGGAGACGTTGCTATCGCGGATGGCCACCCAGGCCCGGTTGAAACCGGCTTCGATAGCGACGCGGAGGCTGCGGCCGGCGCGCAGCTCCTCTTTCAGTCGTTCGAAGATGAGGACATTGGCGTCGACGGCCATGCCGATGGAGAGGATGAACCCGGCGATGCCGGAGAGGGTCAGGGTGACGGGAAGCAGCTTGAATGTGGAAAGGACCACGAGGCCGTACACGATGAGAGCGCCCGCGGACAGCACGCCCGGGAGCCTGTAATAGACCATCAGGAAACCCAGGACAAGGAGCAGTCCCACTATGCCCGCCACCATGCTCTTGTTGACCGATTCGGCGCCAAGGGTTGCATCCACATCCTGCTCTCGGATGAGCTGGATGGGTATTGGCAGGGCACCGGCATTTAGCTGGATGGCGAGGTCGTCAGCCTGTTCGATGCTGAGACCCGTGATTACACCGTTCCTGGATATGACCGCCTGGACCACGGGGTCGGAAATCAAAAGGCCGTCCAGGTGGATTCCCAGGGGCTGGTTGAGGAGCCTGCTGGTGATGTTTTCGAACATCCTGGCGCCTTCGCTGTTGAACTCAAAGGCGACCTGGGGAAGGTTGGTTGCAGGGTCCAGCACGACCTGGGAGTTCGGCAGCATGTATTCGCCGGTGAGGGGGACCAGCTGGCCGGTATCGTTCGGGGCAAGGACGGGGTCCCAGATGATGCTGCCGGTCTGGGGGTCGGTGACGAAGGTGCCATCTTCCTGTCGCCTCTGCTCTCGAAAGTCGAGCTGGGCGGTGCGGCCGATGAGACTCTTGGCCCGCTCTACGTCGCGGATACCGGGGATCTGGACCATGACCCGGTCGTCGCCCACTCTCTGGACAATGGGCTCGGAGACTCCGAAGGCGTCGACGCGGTTGCGGATGATGCTGATAACGCCTTCGACCTGGGAGTCGGTGACGGTTTCGCCCTCCGGGACTTGGGTCTCGTAGACGAGGTGGGTGCCGCCGCGGATATCGAGACCCTGGCGGAAGCCGACCCTGTCGATGCCGGGCGTCTTGTCGGGGAGCAGGACCACGAGACCGGCTATGAATATGAGGCCGATCATGATCAGACGAAGGGTGTTTCCCTTCGGGATAAGCCTGTATAGCCTGAGTAGACCTAGCAACTAAAGTGACCGCCGGACCATGAGTGGTAGTCTGTCATGTGTATTGTATGCCGCAAAATGCGGAAATTTGTTAGTGAATCTTAGCACAATAGGTGCTGTGATGCCGCAAGACAAGGGGGCCTAATCCGCTTCCTTCTCTTCCGCAGGGGTGTACTTGTGGAGCTTGTCCATGCTCTCCAGCAAGTCGGTGTAGAGGGAGCCCTGGATGTGGCCGACCTCATGCTCGAGGGCCTGGGCGAGGAGTTCGGTGGCCTTGATGCGCACTTCCTTGCCGGCCAGGTCCAGCCCTTTGGCGACTACGGTCTCGGCGCGCTTGATTTCGCCGCGGTAGCCGGGGATGCTGAGGCAGCCCTCGTTGACTTCCCGTTCGCCGGTCTTTTTGACTATTTCCGGGTTGATAAGGGTGATGATCTCCTCGTCGGGTATGCCTATGACTATGACACGCAGGGAAACCCCGACCTGAGGCGCCGCGATGCCCACGCCGTCGTAGGCGTGCATGCTCTCGACCATGTCCTCGGCGAGCTTCTTGATGTAGGAGTCGATGGCCCGGACGCGCTTGGCTTTCAGGCGCAGTATGGGGTCGGGGGTGACTCTAAGAGGAAGTACGGCCAAGGGGCGCCTCTGGGGCGTGAAGGATGGTCATGTATGGTACGGGCATCGGGACAATTCTAAGAAAAGGGTTGATGCCTGTAAAGGTTAGGCGCTGGTCGAGCGGGCCGGTGAAGCCTCGGGGGGTTATTCGGTTGTGGGGTTTCGTTTTCGTTTTGTCTGTTTTGGAGGGGTTGGCGATGGAAGGTCCGGGACTCAGTTTCAGGGGGCGGGAGGCCAGCCTGGTTCAGCCCCATGTTCCTGCTGTGATGTGGCAGACAAGCGAGGGGTCCTCGCCAGAGGGCATCTCTACCACCAGTTTTTCAGTTTGGCTCGACCCACTCGGAGGGGTGGGGAACACGTTTTCTCGCTGCCGTCGCTGGGTTTATGGGAATCTCCGAAGGGAACGACGGGGGAGATGTTTCCAAGGGCGTAATAGCCCGAGGTTTTTCGGCAGGGCTCCCTTGTGAGGAGCGTGCCGCTTAATGTTATGGACCTTCCATCGCCTGGAAGACCAGGGAAGGGGCGCGGGACCCTTGGGGTGAGGAGATGGCGCCCCCGACTTCTCGAGGGCAGGCTTTTCGCTTGTGCCGCAACCTGCTGTCCTCGCAAGGGGGGCGATTGGCCGGTCGCCTCCTTACGGGAGGGGAGAGGTCTTGGGATGGGCCAGGGCGTTGAGTCCTCGGGTGGGGTCTCGGGGCTTCCCCGGGTTTCTGGTTCCTCCTTGAGCTATGAATTATTGTTCGATCGGACGGAGGGTATGATAGTACTGTCGGACGGGTGTGTCAAGAGCAAATGTGCGGTTTTTGGGGGAAATATCCCCCGGTCCCCCAGGGAACCCTCACCCCCTTGGTCCCCCTCTCCCTTAGGGCCTATAAGGGAGAGGGGGAAAGAAGGACAGAGGCCCACGTGGGTGCGCTGCACCCACGTGGGCCTCTAGTTCAGTACTGGGGAGGAGGGGGATGGATTCCGGCTCGGGGGCCGGAATGACGGAGGGGGTCGGGAGGTGGGGTGAGAGAGGTGAGTGCGCAAGTCCCAGATTCCTCGCGGGGCACCGGAATGACAGGGAAGGGCGTGGAATGGTGGAAGACAAGCGTGATGGGTTGGAGGGGTGTGGGGTCCCCCCTCCGCTCATACTTCGAGTGGCCTCAGCATGAGCGGCCCCACACCTCGGGGAGGGACCCACCCATTCCGCTCTTGAGACCCTTCGGCTGCTCGTTCAGGGTGAGCCGCCCCGCCGCCGGGGAAAGAAACCCTCTCCCCCTTGGTCCCCCTCTCCCTCAGGGCCATTGAGGGAGAGGGGGAGAGAAGAACAGAGGGCCACGTGGGTGCGCTGCACCCACGTGGGCCTCTAGTTCAGTACTGGGGAGGAGGGGGATGGATTCCGGCTCGGGGGCCGGAATGACGGAGGGGGTCGGGGGGTGGGGGGCAGGATACCCACGAGGAGCACCCCTACGGGGGAGGGGATGGAATCCGGCTCGGGGGCCGGGATGATGGTTGGAGGGTTAGAGGAGGGTTACGGGGTCTACTTCGACGGCCCAGCCGTCTCCGAGGCCGACTTTTTTGAGGAGCAGTCCGGGTTCGTTGCCGCGAATGAGGACCTGCCATCGGTAGCGGCCCTTGACCCTGGGGATGAAGCAGGGGACGGGGCCTAGGACTTCGGTCTGGGGAAGGCCGAGTCGGTCACACTCGTGGCGGAGGGCCAGGGCGACACGATTGGCCTCCGTCTCTGCTTTTTCGGCGTTGACCTGGGAATGGGTGAGCCTGGTGAGTCGGGCGAAGGGTGGGTAGCGGTTCTGGAGCCGGTAGTAGATTTCCTGGCGGGAGAATCGCTCATAGTCGTGGGAGGCGACCGAGCGGATGGCGTAGTGCTCCGGGTTGAAGGTCTGGATGACGACTCGCCCGCCGCCCGGGCCCCGGCCCGCCCGTCCAGCCACCTGGGTAAGCACCTGGAAGACGCGTTCGCCGGCGCGGTAATCGGGGAAGTTGATGCCTACGTCGGCGCTCATGACGCCCACGAGGGTGACCTGGGGCAGGTGAAGGCCCTGGGCTACCATCTGGGTGCCGACGAGGATGTCGATCTCACCGGACTGGAGCTTGCGGAGGACCTCTTCGTGCTCGGCCTGGTCGGAGGCGGTGTCCCTGTCCCAACGAAAGGTACGGGCCCCGGGGAAACGGGAGCGCATTTCCTGTTCGATGCGCTGGGTGCCTGCACCAATGTAGCCAAGGTCGGGGCTGCCGCACTGGCGGCACATCTGGGGCCTATTGATGCTGTAGCCGCAGTGATGGCAAAGGAGCCGGCCCAGGGCGCCGTGATAGACCAGGGAGACCTCGCAGCGGCGGCACTGGACGACGTTCCCGCACTGGCGACAGTGTACTGAGGTAGAGAAGCCCCGCCGGTTGATGAAGAGGATGATCTGTTCTCGGGCATCGAGGGCCCTGGCCATTTCGGTACGGAGGAGACGGCTGAACATATCGCGGTTGCCGCTGGTAAGCTCCTTCTTCATGTCGACGACGTCGACCTGGGCCAAGGCCGAGTCCTCGGTGCCCTGGCGGATGCGGCGGGGGAGCTCCAGGAACTCCAACTCGCCGGTTGCGGCGCGGTAGGAGGAGGTCACGTCGGGGGTAGCACTCCCCAGAATAACCACCGCGCCGGTAAGTCGGGCCATTTCCAGAGCGGCCTCCCTGGCATGGTATCGGGGAGCGGGCTCCGACTGCTTGTAGGAGGCATCGTGCTCTTCATCGAGGACGATAAGGCCGAGGTCGGGCTGGGGGGAGAAGAGGGCGCTTCTCGGGCCTATAACCACGCCGAACTCACCTTCGTGGATTCGCCACCATTCGTCGAACTTCTCGCCGGGCTTTAGTCGGCTGTGGAGAACGGCGACCTGGCCCGGGAACCGAGAGCTGAAGCGCTGCACGGTCTGGGGGGTGAGGGAGATCTCGGGGACGAGGACTACGCCCCGCCGTCCCAGTTTCAGGGTGCGTTCGAGGGCCCGGAGGTAGATCTCGGTCTTGCCGCTGCCCGTGACCCCCCTGAGCAAGAACGCCTTACCTTCCCCACCCGATGCCACGTAATCCAGCTCTCTTTCGATGGGTTCCCAAGCATGTTGCTGGTCTTCGGTGAGGTCGGGGGCGGGGGTCTGCCTGTAGTGCCTGGAGGCGAGGGGGTCTCGGATGACACGAACCTTTCGGCTACCCGCCACTCCTCGCTCTACGAGAGTCTTAATGGCTGTCGAGGATATGGCCCTTTCCCTCAGTTCCGAAACAGAGATTCCATCCGGCTGCTCAAAGAGGGCATCCAGGAAGGCGCGCTGGTTGACGGCGTTCGACTTCAAGTTGGCTAGAGAAAGCGCGTGTTCGGGGTCGGGCTTTAGGTAGTACTGGGTCTCATACTTGGCGGAAACGCTGGGGCGGGGGAGTTCCCACTCGCGGGTGACGACTCCGAGCCTGACCAAGGAGTCGAGCCTCTGCTGGGCCCTTCCGCCCAGCTCTTTCCTCAGGGCCGGAACCTGGGAGCGGCCCAGCTTTTTCAGAGCATCCAGGACTTCCTGCTGCGAGTCGTTCGGGGAGAAGGAGTCGGGCCAGGGGGCGGGGGAGTAGAAGGTGCGGACACGACGGCGCACCCCCTGTGGCAACATCACGGAGGCGGCTTCGAAGAGGGAGCAGAGGTAGCGGAGGCTGGCCCAGCGGGCGAGGGAGAGGTGGTGGGGTGAGAGGAGGGGGACGGGGTCGACGAGGCCGGCGACGTCCCGGGTCTCCTGGAAGGCGGGGGCATCGGTGACTTCGAAGACGATGCCCTGCAGGGTTCGGCGTCCGAAGGGGACCCAGACGCAGTGGCCGGGCTGCGCATCCAGTCCGGGAGGTATGGAATAAGTGAACGTGCGGCCCGGCTCCAGGGGGGCGTCGACGGCGATTTCAGCGAATGGCATAGCCAACAGTCGCGGCCACAAATGCCGCCGTTCAGGGACGAATTAGAGGGCGCGGGGCGGGGTGCCGGGGCTAGGCGAGACGCTTCTCTTTGATCCGGGCGGCTTTGCCAGAGCGCTCCCGCAGGTAGTAGAGCCGGGCCCGCCTTACTTTGCCCAGCCTCACCCGCTCCAGCTTCTGCAGCCGGGGGGAGTTGAAGAGGAAGGTCCTCTCGACGCCGACGGCGTGGGTCACCCTACGCACGGTGAAATTGGCGTCGATTCCGCCGTTGCGGATCTTGATGACCGTGCCCTGAAAGACCTGGATGCGCTCCCGAGTCCCCTCAATCACCCTGTAGTGCACCTTCACGGTGTCGCCGGGGTGAATCTCGTCGAGGTCGGGGTTGGGTTCGGCCTTGACGGCCAGGCTTTCGTCGATTCCCTTTAGACCACTCATGACAGATTGACCAATGCGGAGGTCGGGACAACCCGACTGCCGCTCCTTGCGTTTGAGTTAGTGCGTATACTCTAGCACAGTTTAACGCCAAGAGAGAGCTGGCATCCCCTCTTATTCTATGGAAATTATATGTCAATCTCTGTTTTAGACTGGTAAAATGAGCCCAAAACTCACGGCTGGAGAAGGAAAAGGTAATGGTACAGTGGCTTGAGGGTATGGATTTACTAGAGCGCGTCGAAGAGGTTGCAAATCGGGCGCGCAAACGTTTGGAAAAAGTTGAGACGGAAGAGGCGACCAAAACAGCGTTGGTGATGCCCTTCATTAGTCAAGTGCTCGGATATAACGTTTTTGATCCATCTGAAGTGGTTCCTGAGTTCACGGCCGATGTAGGAACAAAAAAGGGAGAAAAGGTCGATTACGCTATTATTCAGGACGATAAGCCCGTCATGCTCTTCGAATGCAAGAGATACGGTACTGCGCTAGACAAGGACCACGCGTCGCAATTGTATCGTTATTTCAGTGTAACGCAGGCGAGGTTCGGCGTTTTGACCGACGGTATCGTCTATCGGTTCTTCTCGGACTTGGAAGAACCAAATAAAATGGATGACCGACCATTCTTTGAATTGGATTTATTGGACTTCAACGATGCTGAAGTAGAAGAACTTAGGAGATTTACCAAGGCTTCCTTCAATATTGATCAAATACTAAGCAATGCGAAGGATTTGAAATATACCCGAGAGATCAAAAGGATACTAGCGGACGAGTGGACAAATCCTTCCGAAGACTTAGCCAGGTATTTCGCGGACACATATATGAAGGACGCCAGACGAAATCGGTGGTTGACCAATTCCTTCGTGTAACTAAGAAAGCACTTAGCCAGTTTTTAAACGACCGCGTTAACGATCGCATTAAGTCTGCCCTTCAAGGCGGGCAAGAGCAGGAAGAAGCACCGGATGAACCACAAGTAGATTCACAGCCAGAGAGTGAAGAATCCGAGTCTCGAGGCATTGAAACCACCTATGATGAACTTCAAGGCTATTTTGTGGTGAAGGCCATCGTTAGCCAAGACACATCATCGGCCCGGATCGCAATACGTGACACAAAGTCTTATTGCGGTGTCCTTCTCGATGACAATAATCGAAAACCCATTTGCAGGCTATATTTCAACGGTGAGCAGAAATATTTGGGTTTAATTGACGAAAACAAAGGCGTGGAACGGGTTGCTATCGAGTCGACGGACGACATTTTCCAATACGCGGACCAACTACGTGAGACAGCTCAACGATACGATAAGCAGACCTAGCAATTTCTGTCGGCTTCAGAGCCATTAGATGCGGACCAAACCCACCTTCGCCGACATCCTTTCGGCCCGGCAAGTTATCCGGCCCCATGTTACCCGGACTCCCCTGCGGCATTACCCGTCGCTATCCGCCGCGGTGGGCGCCGAAGTCTACTTAAAGCACGAGAACTACCAGGTGACGGGGGCGTTCAAGGTGAGGGGCGGGATAAACCTGGTGTCCCGGCTGTCGGGGGAGGAGAGGGAGCGGGGGATAATCTCGGCGTCTACGGGGAATCACGGTCAGTCGATTGCGTACGCGGGCCGGTTGTTCGGCGTGAGGTCGATCATAGTGGTGCCGGAGGGGGCGAACCCGGGCAAGGTGGAGGCGATGCAGGACCTGGGGGCGGAGGTGGTGTTCCACGGGGCGGACTTCGACGAGTCCCGGGAGCACGTTGAACGTCTCTGCGCCGAGTTCGGGTACCGGTACGTCCACAGCGGGAATGAGCCTGACCTGGTGGCGGGTGTCGGGACCTACGGGCTGGAGATCATGGAAGACCTGCCCGACGTTGACTCAATACTCGTGCCAATAGGCGGGGGGAGCGGTGCGTGCGGCACAGCCATCGCGGCGAAGGCCATCAATCCGGGGGTGGAGGTGATAGGGGTCGGGGCGGCGAAGGCGCCGGCGGCGTACCTGTCGTGGAAGAGCGGGGAGATGGTGGAGGCGACGATGGAGACGGCGGCCGAGGGTCTCGCGACCCGGACGGCTTTCGAGTTTCCCCAGGCCATCCTGCGGGACATGCTGGACGACTTCCTGCAGGTGAGCGAGGAAGAGATAAAGTCGGCGATAGTGATGCTGCTGGAGAAGGCGCGCACCCTGGCCGAGGGGGCGGGCGCGGCGTCGCTGGCAGGGGCGTTGCAGATCAAGGACCGGTTACAGGGCAAGAAGGTGGCGGTGGTGGTGAGCGGGGGGAATCTGGCGATGCGGCAGCTGCGGGGGGTGGTGGCCGAGGGGTAACGCATAGTACTGGTACACTTCGGATGGCCAAAAGCCGCATCATCCATGCCCAAAAGCCCCGCCCCAGATTCCTCGCGGGGCATCGGAATGACAGTTATATAAGGCGCTCCTGTGATGGAAAGGTAGGCCTTCTTAGGCTAGTTCCGGGCTTTCTCGGCTAGGTCTCCAGTGAGATGCCAACCAGAGAGCCGATGCCGTAGGTTACCCCGGCGGCTGCAGCGCCGACAAAGAGCATTCGGCCTCCTCCCCAGAAGAGGTTCTTTCCGGTCAGGGTGCCGAGCAGGGCTCCAATTCCGAAAACCGCTGACCCACTCAAGGCGACGGTCAGGATGAGGGCAAGGAGGTCGGTGGTCAAGAGGTTCGGGAGGAGGGGAATGAGTGCTCCGAAGCCGAAGGCCAGGAATGAACTGATGGCGGCTGTCCACGGGTTGCCGAGCTGGTCGGGGTCGAGGCCGAGCTCCTCCCGGGCCAGGGTTTCCAGGGCGACTTCCGGGTTGGAGATTATGCGCTCGGCGACGGCTCGGGCCTCCTGCCTCGTGAAGCCCTTGCGCTGGTAAATCAGGGAGAGCTCCTGGGCCTCCTCCCTAGGGACTTCTTCTAGCTCGGCCCTCTCCACCTCGATCTCCCTTTCGTAGACGTCCCTCTGGGCCCGGACGGAGACGTATTCGCCCGCGGCCATGGAGAACGCTCCTGCGAGCAAGCCTGAAATACCAGCGATGACTATGAAGTTGGAGTCGGAGGTGGCTCCGGTGACGCCCATGACGAGGCTGACGTTGGAAATGAGGCCGTCGTTGAAGCCGAGGACACCGGCCCGGACGTTGACCGTGCCGCTGTAGTGACGACGTTCCAGGGAGATTATCTGGGCGTGGTCGGGGAGGCCCGAGAGTCGGCCCAGCACGTTGAAATGCTCGACTTCCTCCTGGACTATGTTGGAGGCCTCGGGGTCTTCGCGGTAGGTGCTGGCGTCTGCGGCCTCGGCCTTCAGGATGATGGGCATGACGGCCTTGGTGCCGAAGATGGCAGCTATTGACCTGAGGACGAGCACCCTAAGGGTGCGACGGTAGTTGTCGGGAGACTGGTCTTCCATGCCGAGCTTTCGGGACCAGATGCGGACGTGTCGCATCTCGGCCTGGGCGAGGCGACGGAAGAGCCGGGCGCGGTCGTCATCCCTCTCGACATTGGCGAGGTCACTGTAAAGCTGTACCGCCTCTATCTCGTTCTTAAGGTAGCGGCGGTAGCGTGTGCGGTCGCTCTCATCGGCGCCGGGCTTTTTTCTGAGGAGTCCGATCATTGGCTTTTCGCTGGGGTCTCGGCCTGGGAGAGGACATAGTTGATGAGGGTCCTTACCGGGACACCCGTTGCGCCCTTGACCACGTAGCCGCTAGTCTTGGACGCCATAAAGGTGCCGGCGATATCGAGGTGAACCCAGGGGGTGTCTTCGCTGAACTCGGCGAGGAACTGGGCGGCGGTGATGGAGCCCGCAGGTCGACCCCCGGTGTTCTTGACGTCTGCCACGTCGCTCTTGTTCTGCTCCTTGTACTCTTCGAAGAGGGGCATGTGCCAGATCTTCTCACCGGCCTGCTTGCCGGCGTCGATGATGCAGTCCACAAGCCCCTGATCGTTGCCGAAAGCGCCCGAGCTCACGTGTCCAAGGGCTATGACCATGGCGCCGGTGAGGGTGGCGACGTCTACCATGGAGGTCATGCCGATCTTGCGGCCATAGGAAAGGGCGTCGGCGAGGAGGAGACGGCCCTCGGCGTCGGTGTTTTCTATCTCGATGGTCTTGCCGTTCATGGCGCGGACAACGTCGCCGGGTTTCTGGGCGTTGCCGTCAGGGAGGTTCTCGGAGGCGGGGACGAGGCCCGTGACGTTGATACGAGGTTTCAGCTTCCCGATGGCGCCCATGGCGGCGATTACGGATGCGCCGCCGGACATGTCGCCCTTCATGTCGCCCATGTTCAGGGCGGGTTTCAGGGATATGCCGCCGGAGTCGAAGGTGACGCCCTTGCCCAGGAGGCCGAGGTGCCGCTCTGGGCCGTCATCATCGCCGCGGTACTTGAGGATGATGAACTTTGGGGGCTGTCGGGTGCCCTTGGCAACGCCGGCTATGGCGCCCATACCGAGTCCGTCCATCTGCTCGCTGTCCAGAACCTCAACCTCCAAGCCCGATTCTTCGGCGACCCGTTCGGCAGTGGCGGCCATGTCGGAGGGGGTCATAAAGTTGGCGGGTTCGTTGGCCATGTCACGGGCGAGGGCCGCGGCTTCGGCGATGATCTTGCCGCGTTCGAGGCCAGATTCCAGGGCTTCGACCTTGGAGCTATCAACTTCAACCAGTGAGAGCTGATCGATCTCCTTAGGCTCGGGGGCGGTGGTGCGATGCCTGTTGAAGGTGTAGGTCCCGAGAAGGCTGCCCTCGGCGATGGCCTGAGCAGAATTACCGGCGTCCATGCCGCCTATCCCCGCACCGTGGACAAGGGTAGTCACCTTCTTGATACTCTTGGCGGAGAGGTCTCGGCAGAGGCCGCCCATTATGCGGCGGACGGTGTCCTCGTCGAAGCGTTCTCTCTTGCCCAACCCCGCAATGACGACACGCTTAGGGGCAATCTTGCCGAAGGTGTGGACCTGGACAATCTCGCCCTCCTTGCCGGTGATCTCGCCATCGGCGATGAGTTCCGTAATGGCGCCATCAAGGGCGCGGTCCACGGCGCCGGTGCCGCCGCCGGGCTGCTTCACACCTTCGAAGAGGTTGACGACTGCGGCGTCGGCTTTAAGCTCGGTAATGTCGCCCTGGACAACGTTGATTTCCATGTGTCGGTCTCCCTTAGTCTCCGCTAATCGATTTCAGTTTGCCGGCTATCTTCCGGATCGAGGGGGCGACGTCTTTCGAAGTATCCACTACGAAGTGAGGCCCTACGACCGGCTGTTCCCGTGCTTTCATTCTCCTGTAAACGTCCCAACCCGCCTCGGAGGCGCCGTCCCTCGATTTACCTTGCTCCCTGCGTTTCAGCCTTTTGGCTATGAGGGTCTCGGGGGCGGTCACCCTGACCACCACGACTTCTGCTGCTTTCGCCCGGGCGGCCTCGTGGGAGTATGCCCTTTCCCGCTCGGTGAGATTTGTTGCGTCGAGCAAGACCGGAACACCGTGCTCAAGGAACTCCTGCATGAGCCGACGGCATGCACCGAAGACGCGCCGGTTTTCATCTGAATTATACGCGGGTATTCCGGCCAGTGTTTTCCGCGCTGCGTCCGACTCGATAACCAGCATCGGGACTTCTGCGGCCAGGAGGCGGGCGAAGTGAGTTTTTCCGGCTCCGGGGAGCCCGCACAGCAGAACAAGGTATGGATTGGGGACGGGTGGAGGGGGAAGGGTGAGGCTTCTCCTGAGGGTCTCTACGTCGGTTTCGAGGCGGGAAACGGAAGGGTCGGAGGCTCGCGGAGGCATAGGGCTTGGGAGGGGGCTATCTCGTTGACCTGTCGTAGAGGGCACGGTTCCTGATTACCTGTTTGAGGTCCTTGCCCTCGGCGATGTCGTTAGAGAGGCCACCCGTCACCCGACGCACCATAATGGCGATGGTGGCGGCAAGGAGGCCCCGGACCGCGGGTTTCGGTTCTTTCATCAGCCGGGCAAAGAGGGGTATGCCCAGCCATCCGAGAAGCATCCCGATAGGTATTTCGTCGCTATTCTTGCCGGGGAACTTGAGCCGCTGTTTCCAAGTTAGGTCGGTGCGCACCATTATGGGGAGCGCCCAAATCGCGCCGCTGCCGAACATGGGGACCATGGCCATAATGCCGGACCTCGGGCTGAGGGCTGCCAGTGCGCCGATGGCCGTGGCGTTGCCCCGGCCGCCGTCGAATTTCCTGAAGACGGGCCACATCTGGCCTACGAGCCCGGCAACCGCGCCTGCGGCGCCCACGCCCCTGCCCAACTTCAGCCAGTCGGCTAGCAGTACGGGCAAAGCGCCCTTCCCAACATCGAAGAGACCACCTACCAGGCCGTACTTGGCGCCGGAGGTCTGCCAGAGGTTGCCAGCGCCCACCTTCCCCGTACCTTCCTGCCGGAGGTCGGCGCCCTTACGCCGGGCCAGCAGCTCCGTGACGGGCAGGGAGCCGTACAGGTAGCATCCCAGTATGAAAAGGACTTTTAGCATATTTCAGGAACGTTGGTCAGTCGGTGTAGTAGGTGATGCCCAAGACCCCGGGGCCCGTGTAGATGCCCATTACAGGGGTCAGGTGGGACATCAGGAGCTCGGTGCAGTCTATCGTTTCGGAGACCTGGCGGGCAAATTCCTCGGCCTCCGCAGGTACGTTGGCGTGGAGCATAGCCACTCGAATCGAGTCCTTGCCCCTGGTGTCCCTTTCGAGAATGCGGAGCATTTTGCGAAGAGCGCCTTCCCTGCTCCGGGCCACGGTCACGGGCTTCACCTGGCCCATACGGAGGGAAAGCACGGGCTTCAGGCCGATGAGGGTCGCGCCCCAGGCGACGACTCTCGGGAACCGGCCGCTACGGCCCAGGTACTTGAAGGTGTCGATGACTGCCACCAGCCGCACACGGGCTTTGACTGATTCGGCGATACTGGTGACCTCTTCCAGGGAGGCGCCCTGAGCGGCGGCTCGGGCGGCAGCGAGGACCACGAAACCCTGCAACATCGCCGCTCCACCGGAGTCCATCACATCCACCCGTGTTGAAGGAGAATCCTCGGTCACCATGTCCCTGGCAACTGTTGCTGCTCTGTGCATACCACTGAAACGGGCAGAGACAGTTATACAAAGCACCGCCTCGACGGTCCCGATCAGGGCCTTGAAAGCCTCAACATACACACCCGGTGAGGCGGGGGAGGTGGTGGGAGGTTCTTCGGCGGCCTGGAGGCGGCGGTAGAAGTCGGGCATGTCCATGTCGGGGTCGTCGGGGACTACGGTGTCGCCGAAGACGTAGGTCAGGGGCACGACACGAATGTCAAGCTCCCGCACAAGGTCAGCGGGAATGCAGGACGTGCTGTCGGTGACTATGGCTACCTTACGCATCTCTCGCTACGTCCGGAGGCGCTCAAGCACCCCGATGGGAGAGGATGATATCGGGTGAGGGGTGTCGGGCGCTAGCCCAAGCTGCCGGCGCCGATGGATACGACCCAAAGAATTAGCACCGCCACCATGGGGCTAAAGTCCAGGGAGCCGCCCCTGTAGACGAGACGCCTGATGGGGGCAAGGATGGGTTCGGTAACCCTGTAGAGAACGTGCATCAGGGAGGCGACCCACTGCTTGTCGGTGCCCATTGGGAATATGAGGCTCAGGATCATTCTGGCGATTATCATCCAGGAGAGCACCTGGGCCAGCAGTGCGATTATGCCAAAGATCATATTCAGCCGACCCGCTGGGCCTTGCGGTAGGCCTCGACGATTGCGTTTATGAAAAGGCCGCGGAGGCCGCCCGACTCCAGGACGAGAAGGGCCTCGGCGGTAGTGCCTCCGGGCGAGGTGACCATGTTCTTGAGCTCCGCGGGATGTTTACCCGACTCCCTGTACAGCTGGGCAGACCCTGCAATGGTCTCCACGGCGAGCTTTTCGGCGATGTCCCTGGAGAGTCCGACGTGCACACCCGCATCTATCAGGGACTCGATAACAAGGAAGGTGTAGGCCGGGCCCCCGCCACTGAGGGCCGTGGCCATATCGAGGTATTTTTCGTCTTCTACATAGATCTCTTCGCCGAGGGCCTGGAGGATGCCGGCGGCGGCGTCACGGGCGTCGGGGCCTGCGCCGGCGCCCGTGGCCCACATGGTTATTCCCTGCCCTATCTGGGCGGGGGTGTTAGGCATGGCGCGGACGAGTACGTCGTGGCCGAGGCCGTTGGACAGAGTATCCAACTTCACTCCTGCGGCAATGGAAAGGACCATCTGGTCGCTTCCGACCCGGCCTTTCATCTGCTCAAGGACGTGGGGCATGACCTGAGGTTTAACGGCCAGGACGACGGCTTCGGGGCCCTGGAGGGCGGCGAGGTTATCGTCGGTGGTGGAGACGTTGTAAGTATCGGAGAGGGTGGAGCGTCGGGGTGCGATGGGTTCGCTGACTAGGATATCAGCAGGAGTGGCGACGCCCTGTTCGATAACGCCGCGCACAATGGCTTCCGCCATGACCCCGCCACCGATGAATGAGAGTTTTATTTGGGGGCCTCCTCGCGCCGACAAGGCGAATGCAACGCTTGCCGGGACGGCAACTGTATACTAGATTATAGCACCCGCGCCTGTGGGACACGGGGAAAAGGACAAAAGAGTGGGCACCCTGGGGGGAGGTGGCGCCCAAGGGTGCCCGGAGGTGGTGTGCGCTGGGAGGAGCAGCGCACCGGGGTAACGGCAGTTGGGGGATAGCCCGATGGCTCGGGCCGTGTTCTGGGGGAGCACGCCCCCCGTCTGCCATTGCTTTGATATTAGGACGTTAGCCGCATTTGTTGTACCCGCAGTCGTAGCAGGTCACGCATCCCTCCTGGTATACCAGGGTCCCGTTGCACTCGGCGCACTTGCCTGAATAGGCGATTTTTCCATTTCCGTTGGTGTGGCCGTTTCCGTTCTTTTGAAGCTGTGGTAGAGGCACTTGCGCCCCGACAACGGACGGCGCCTCCGCACCGGGCCACTTTTCATGCTCCATGAGATGCCGGGAGAGGACTAGGGCCACGGCGTCGGGGCCGGACTTGACGAGTTCACCCTCGTTCCAGGCGGGGCAGCAGGTTATGCCCCTCAACTGGTCGATGACGTCCTGAGTCTCGATGCCCGAGCGCAGGGCCAGGGAGGCAAGTCGAGAAATTGCCTCCAGCTGGGCAGAGTCACAGCCTCCGGCCTTGCCGAGGTTGGAAAAGACCTCGAAGGGAGTCTTTTCTTCATCGAAGTTGACGGTTACGTACATGTTGCCGTGGCCCGTGTGGACCTTCTCGGTGATGCCCTGGACCTTGGAGGGCCTGCGCCTGGGGGTCGGGCCTGAGTGGGGAGCTTCATCGCCTTCTCGGGCCTTCTGGGTCTGGCCGGTGTTCAACACCTGCTGACTCTTGCTGCCATCCCGGTAGATGGTCACGCCCTTGCAGCCTTCCCGGTAGGCCAGCATGTAGACCTGCCGGACATCTTCTATGGTGGCGTGGTTGGCGAAGTTGACGGTCTTGGAAACGGCGTTGTCGGTGTGCCTCTGGAAAGCGGCCTGCATCTTGACGTGCCACTCGGGGCTGATGTCGTGGGAGGTTACGAAGAGGTCCTGGACCCACTGGGGGACCTCGTCGAGTCCCTGGGCTGTCCCAAGATCGGCCAGCTTCTCCATCAATGCCTGGCTGTAGAAGCCTTCGCGCCGGGCCACGGCTTCGAAGTAGGGGTTGACCTCGACCAGCCGGGCGTTGTCCATGACGTGTCTGACGTAGCTGAGGGCGAAGAGGGGCTCGATACCGCTGGAGCAGTTGGCGATGATGCTGATGGTGCCGGTGGGGGCGATGGTGGTGCGGGTGGAGTTGCGCATGGGCCGGGGGCCAAGCTGTCCGCCTGGGCCGTAGACCGAGTCGTCCCAGTCCGGGAAGTTGCCCCGCTCACCGGCGAGGGCCCCTGAGGCGTCGGTGGCCTTTTCGTCAATGAATCTCATGACCTTTTCGCCGAGGTCCAGAGCAGCCTGGGAGTTGTAGGGAATGCCCATGAGGATGAGCATGTCGGCCCAGCCCATGACGCCCAGACCTATCCGCCGGATGCTGGTGGAGGTCTCGGCGATCTCGGGGATGGGGTAGTTGTTCATGGTGACAACGTTGTCCAGGAAGCGGACGCAACTCTCGACCACTTCTCCCAACTCGTCCCAGTCAACGGCGGGGCTTTCGTCAGTTTCGAGAACAAACTTGGCGAGGTTGATGGAGCCCAAGTTGCAGGAGTCATAGGAGTAGAGGGGCTGCTCTCCGCAGGGGTTGGTGGCCTGGATCGGGCCTCGCTTGGGCACGGGGTTGGAGCGTTCGTCGTTCATCCGGTCGATGAAGATGATGCCCGGGTCGCCGGTCTTCCACGCGCTTTCGACCATCTCGTCGAATAGGGGCTTGGCCTCTATGGACTTCACTTTGACCTTGCTGTTGGGGTTGACGAGGTCGTGGGTACTGCCGTTTTCCACGGACTGCATGAACTTCTCGGTTACGGCAACAGAGATATTGAAGTTCTGGAGAGAGGCGTCGTCATCCTTGGAGTGTACGAACTTCAGGACGTCGGGGTGGCTGACGTCCAAGATGCCCATGTTGGCGCCGCGTCGGGTGCCGCCCTGCTTCACTACGTCGGTGGCGGTGTCGAAGATACGGATGAAGGAAACGGGGCCGCTGGCCACGCCGCCCGTGGATCCGACCCTGTCGCTCTCGGGCCTGAGATTTGAGAAGGCGAAGCCGGTGCCACCGCCGCTCTTGTGGATGACCGCGGTGTGCTTGGCAGCTTCGAAGATGCCGTCTATGGAGTCGGGGACGGCGAGGACGAAGCAGGCGGAAAGCTGCTGGAGTTCCCTACCGGCGTTCATTAACGTCGGTGAATTGGGCATGAACTCGTTGCGGGCCATGAGCTGGTAGAAACGCTCTGCCAGGAGCTCGACGTCCATGTCGGCGGCGCCGTATTCCTTTTCGCCCTCGGCGATGTTGCGGGCCACGCGTCGGTAGAGGTTCTCCGGCACCTCGGCGGGCTTGCCGTCGGTATCCTTGACCAGATACCTGCGTTCGAGTACGGCCATTCCGTTTTCCGATACCAGGGGTATCTGATTGCCGAATTTTTCGGAGATTTCGCTGCTAAGGCCCTTGACCATCTGGGAGTGGACGGTTGACTGGTTTGTGGTCTTCTTGCTCTGTACCAAGGTTCGCTCGATTCTAGGTTTTGCAGATTGTGTCCGGGACTGATTAGAAATATTGCGGAACAGCTTGCCACGTATTCGCCGGCCCCCCGACCCTTCAGTCGGGGGATGGATCAGGCCAGGGAATCTTGGTTACCAATCCCATCGATTCCAGCAGTTCGATATCGGCTTCCTCAGCCGGGCCTTTATCCATGGGGCGTTTCGGAAGGGAATCGTCCTTAGAGAGACGTTGGCCATTCCTGACGGTAACGACATAGTCATTTGCCGGAGTTTTGACCTTGTGCAGTTTCATTTCAACTACGCCTAACGCCTTCCGGACTGCGTGCGCCCTTGGGCTGTTCGTGCGGTCTGTCGGGTGACTTCCAGGAACATCGGGAGTTGGGCTGATGGAGACTCTTCGCCGCCGGGGGAGCTGAGGAGGGAGTCAACCTCTTCTTTGAAGGTCTCCACGTCTTCGAAGTCCCGGTAGACGCTGGCGAAGCGGATGTAGGCCACGCGGTCCAGGTCCTTGAGTCGGGCCATGACCAATTCGCCGATGATGCCAGTCGGGACCTCGGCCCTGCCGAGTTTCTGGAGTTCTTCCTCGATCTCGTCGACCATTTTTTCAATGGCGCCGAGGGGCATGGGTCTCTTGGCGCAGGCCTTGTGGATGCCGGAGGCCAGCTTGGAGCGGTTGAAAAGCTCCCTGCGCCCGTCTCCCTTGATGAGGGTCAGGACGGCACCCTGGATCCGCTCCAAGGTAGTGTAGCGCAGGTCACAACGGAGACACTGTCGTCGTCTCCGGACCGCACCTTCTACGGTCCTAGAATCGATGACCTTCGAATCCTCGAAGTCACAGAAAGGACATCTCACTGCTTGCAATCCCGCCGGGAAGGAACCCCTTCAGTAATTTCAACGACCACAATATGTGGTGTTGGGGATAAACGCTACTACTACATATTAGCGTTGTCAAGCAATGGACCGCCCCAATTTTGGAGCAATTTTCGAACCAGTTCTAAATCCAGTTTAGCGGAAAGCACCCGTGGCCCGGGTCCCGAGCCCTTTGCGAAAGAGGCCACTAAAGCGGGAGCCATTGCTCACCCTGCGCGCTCCGTTGGGGAAACCGTTGGGCCGCTCACGGACCGGCTGCACCAATTCCTGGGGTTGGGCAGAAATTACCCTGCCTTTCGGGAGGTCTTCTACCGTGTGCTCCATCTCCAGGCCGGTTGCAATGAGGGTCACGCGGACCTTGCCGTCGAAGGCTTTGTCTCGTACGACGCCGAAAATGACGAGGGCGTCGGGGTTGGAGGCGCTGGTAAGCATCTCGGCGGCCCGGTTGGTCTCTCCGATGGTGAGGTCGTCTCCGCCGGTGATGTTCAACACGATGCCAGTGGCCCCCTTGAAGGAGGACTCCAGCAAGGGCGAGGAGAGAGCCCGGGTAGTGGCCTTGCTCATGCGGTCCTCGCCTTCTCCCATGCCGATGGCCATGAGGGCGCGGCCGCCATCCTTCATGACATTACGCACATCGGCGAAGTCCACGTTGATCTCGCCAGGGACGTTGATTATGTCGGCAATGGCCTGGACGCCCTGAGCAAGGACGTCGTCTACCATGCCGAAGGCCTCGCCCATGGGAAGATCGTATTCACAGGCGTCGAGGAGGCGGTTGTTGTCTATAGCGATGAGGGTGTCGACCTGCTCCACGAGCATATCCAGGCCTTCTTCGGCGATGATCATGCGGGAACGGCCTTCAAAGGAGAAGGGCTTGGTGACGACACCCACAGTGAGGGCTCCGGCCTCCCGGGACAGCTGCGCCACAATAGGTGCGGCGCCGGTGCCGGTACCCCCACCCATCCCCGCCGCCACGAAGATCATATCTGCATCGCTGACCAGCTCCTGAAGTGCCTCCCGGCTCTCCTCTGCAGCCTTCCATCCGACGCTGGGGTCTCCGCCGCTGCCGAGGCCGCTTGTAGTCGCCGGGCCGATGCAGATCCGGGTGGGGACATCCATGAGGTCCAGGGCCTGGGCATCGGTGTTGATGCAAGCCAGGTCCAGGTTCTTGGCCTTGGATACGGCCATCCGGGACACGGCATTGGACCCCCCACCCCCGACCCCAATTATCTTTACCCTAGCCAAGTTAACCTCTCTTGCCTTCCTAATCATTTTCCTCTCCCTTTCACGCCCTGCCGGAGGGCGCAGCTATGGGGCCGGCCAATTCCGCCAGCCGGTCCCGGCTTCTAGACCCGTTCCCCCACCCTGAGCCTCGCGCTTCGGGCCCGGGGGTTACCGTGTATCTCTTCGGAAGTGGGAGCTACGGCCTTGCGGGTGATCCGCTTCATCCGGCGCACCCTTCCGCAATTGCACTCCGGCTGTTCCGGAGGGCAGATGCAGCCGCCCGTCTCCCGACGCATGAATGTCTTGACCAATGCCGCTTCCAGGGAATGGTAGGTGATGACTACCAGTCTCCCGCCCTCGGCCAGCAATCTGACCGCTCCTTCCAGACCCTTTTGAAGATTTTCGAGTTCGCGGTTGACCTGGACCCGAAGGGCCTGAAATGTGCGGGTGGCGGGATGGATCCTTCTCCGCCCTCCACCCGAAGCCTTTGAAATAATCGTAGCCAGGGCAGCCGTGGACCTGACTGGGCGCGCTCCCACTATGGCCGAGGCGATTCTCCGGGCACGGGGCTCTTCGCCGAATTCTCGAATGGTCTGAGCGATGTCAGCTTCCGGCCAGGTGTTGACGATCTCCTCGGCGGTCAGGGTCTGGATGGGGTCGAACCTCATGTCGAGGGGGCCGTCGGCCTGGAAGCTGAAGCCCCGGGCCGCATTGTCGATTTGGCGGGAGGAAAAACCCAGATCGAAAAGGACGCCATGGGCCTCCAAGATGCCAGCCTCAGCCGCCAGTGTTTCCATGTCGGCGTAGTTCCCGGCCCAGGCCTGGAAAGCAGGCCCGAAGGCAGACAGGCGTCGGGCGGCTACGGGTGTAACAGAGGGGTCGGCGTCGATGCCCAAGACCCGGCCTCCGGGTCGGCACTGCTCAAGCACCGCCAGGCAATGGCCTCCTTCGCCCATGGTCGCGTCTATGTAGACGCCGCCGGGCCTGACCATGAGGCCTTCCAGCACCTCGGCTGTCATGACGGGCTTGTGGCTGTAGTCGTTCATCGTCATCGGGCCAGGGTCCCGCCGGTGAGACCCTGGGCTATCTCCGAGGCCTGCTCTTCCATCAACTCTCGCTCCCGAACCCAAAGCTCCCTGCTCCAGATCTCCAGGTGCCGCCCTACTCCAGCCACTACCACTTCTTCATCAATCTGGGCGTAATCTCTGAGCGTGTTGGGGAGACCTATCCTTCCCAAGCGGTCCAGATTCAGGCGAAAGGCGCTGGAAAAGACCAGCCTGTTTACCCGCCTGGCGCCCTGGTCGGTGCCCGGGAGGGAGGCATATTCCTCGGCGAGCCGGTCCCAGGTGGAGGCCGTGTACGCAACGATACAGTTGTCGTAGCCCCTGGTTACGACAATGCCGTCCTGGAAATCGCCTCGGGACTTGGGGGGGATGGCGACCCGCCCCTTCTGGTCCAGGCGATATTCGTATTCACCGAGAAACATATTATCGCCCACTTTTCCCCACTGGTTCCCACATTTTATCACTCACAACCTATCTGTCAACGTGTTTTGGGCGGATTTTCCACGTGATATGATGGCCGGAGAAGGCTAGGGCAGATGTCACAGTTCAACGTGGGAATATTGACCAGCAGCGACCTCGGGGCGCGGGGTGCACGAGAAGACGCGAGCGGGCCCCTTATCAAAGAGATGGTGGGCGAACTGGGAATGAATGCCGCCAAATACGTGATGGTGCCTGATGATCAGCACCAGATTGCGGACACCCTGCGGGAGTGGGCAGACAGTGGAGAGGTTGACTTAATCCTGACCACGGGCGGGACGGGGCTGGGGCCGAGGGACGTCACGCCAGAGGCGACCCTGGCAGTAGTCGAAAGGCAGGTCCCCGGAATACCGGAGGTGATGCGCGCCGCCAGCCTGGAGAAGACACCAATGGGTATGATCAGCCGACAGGTGGCCGGGGCCAGGGGGTCGTGCCTGATAGTCAATCTGCCCGGCAGTCCCAAGGCCGTGCGCGAATGCCTGGAGGCGATATCGCCGGTGCTGGAGCACGCTCTGACGCTGCTCAAGGGCGATACGACACACTAGCCAGCCTGCCCGTTCCATGAATTTTCACGTCTTTACCCTGTTCCCAGCCATGTTCCAGGGCCCACTGAGCGAGAGCATCCTGAAACGCGCCCGGGAGAAGGGCCTGCTGAATGTGTCGCTGTACGACATCCGGGACTACGCGGAGGACAAGCACCGCATCGTGGATGACTACGCCTACGGCGGGGGCCCGGGCATGGTGATGAAACCCGAGCCGGTCTTCAAGGCGGTCGAGGCCCAGCTTGAGCGGATTAAGCAGAACCAGTCGGAGCCTTCAGCAGTCCCTGTCATCTTGATGAGTCCGAGGGGCAGAGTGTTGACGCAGAACGTGGCCCGGGAGCTGGCCCGCCACCCGGACATGGTGCTGATTTGCGGGCACTACGAGGGGGTCGACCAGCGAATTGTCGACCATCTAGTGACGGATGAGATAAGCATCGGGGACTACGTGCTGACCGGCGGCGAGCTGGCGGCGATGGTACTAATCGATTGCGTAGCGCGGCTCGGGGAGGGAGTGCTGGGTTCCGAGGAGTCCACCACGCGGGAGTCCCATACCGACGGCTTGCTCCAATACCCACAATACACCCGACCCCCGGAGTTCAGAGGTTGGACGGTTCCAGAGGTGCTGCTGTCGGGACACCACGCTCGTATTGAGGAGTGGCGTCGGGAGCAGTCATTGCTGGAGACGAGGCTTCGGAGGCCGGACATGCTGGAGACTTCGGAAGTGCCTTCCGAAGAAACAACAGACCACTAAATGGCAGGGGGAACAGTCCTCCTGCCAAGGCCCTGGCAGGGGGTTCGACCTTTCCTTGACCCTCAAAAGGCGCGATAGTAAAATCCCTCTCACATTCCGCCCAATGGTGAGCGTAGCCTAGCGGTTAAGGCGCCAGGTTGTGGCCCTGGAGATCGAGGGTTCGAATCCCTTCGCTCACCCCATGCACCTAACAACTACATCCATCGCAGACCTGCGCCTGTAGCTCAGTGGATAGAGCATCGGTCTTCGGAACCGAGGGTCGGGGGTTCGAATCCCTTCAGGCGCGCCACTCCCGCACCCCACCACTCTCCGCTGCAGGAGGTCTCTTTTGAAATTTGGCGACCTGGACGTTCACATAATCAGCGACGGCACGATGAAGATGGACGCGGGCGTCCTGTTCGGTGTCGTCCCCAAGACCCTGTGGCAGCGCAAGGTCAAGACGGACCGCCGAAACAGACTCACCATGGGCCTGAACTGCATGTTGATCCAGGCCAACGGCCGCAACATCCTGGTGGACACGGGGGTGGGTAAGAAGGAGCCCGACCGGCTGAAAGACATCTTCGGGCTGTCTGCCGGGAAGCTATTGAGGCGGCTTAAGGAGCACGGGGTCGGGCCACGGGACATTGACATGGTCATCCTGTCCCACCTTCACTTTGATCACGTGGGCGGCTGCACCCGTTTCAACTCCAAGGGAGAAGCAGTACCGACCTTTCCCAAGGCCAAGTACCTGGTGCAGCGTCGGGACTGGGATGAGGCTACACACCCCAACGAACGTACAAAGGCTGCCTACCACGTTGACGACTTCGAGCCGCTTCTATTCAACAAGCAGCTGGAGCTACTGGACGGCGATACCGAGATCGAGAAGGGTGTCGATGCGGTGCTGACGGGTGGTCATTCCGCCGGACACCAGATAGTCATGGCCGGTACCAATCAGAGGAAAGCCGTCATATTGGGAGACTTGATAGCCACCCACCACCACATCCCCTTGCCCTACATCGCGGCCTTCGACCTCTTTCCGCTGGAGAGCATGGAGCGCAAGCGAAAGCTGCTGGAAGACGCCGAGAAGTTCGGGTGGATGCTGGTGTTCTCCCACGACCCCGAGACCGTTGCCGGGCATGTGGAAAGCCGGGGAGGTCGGGTGCTTCTCAACCCTGCGAAGGTGTAGTTACCAGCAACCCTTTACCGACTTCACCCGCGGCGACGGCCCGGGTGATTTCATTTTCCGCAATGTCGTCGTCTCGGGAGTAGGCGCGGATGTAGTTGCTGGACAAACCCGACCAGTAGTCGATGCCGTCCAGCGAAACCCGCTCTTCCCACAAAACGTCCAGAGGCCTACCGATAAACGACCGGCGGTAAGCCCTGGCTGATTCCTCGGCCAGGGCGAGCATTTGGGACATCCTGCTGCGCTTTTCTTCGTCAGGGACGAGGCCTTCAAAGGCGTAGGCGCGGGTGCCGGGCCTGGGGGAGTAGGGAAAGACGTGGATGGCAGCGAAGGCGATCTCCTTGCAGAACCGGTAAGACTCTTCGAACGACTCTGGAGTCTCGCTTGGAAATCCCACCATTACATCCGTGGTGATTGCGATGTCGGGGATCGCCTCCCGAAATCTATTCACCGCCTTCCGATATTCTGCGGTCCTGTACCTGCGGCCCATTCGTTCCAGCACCGCGTCACTTCCGCTTTGAAGGGCGAGGTGGACGTGAGCGCAGACCCGAGGGTCTTGGAAAACGTTGAGGAGCCGCGGGGTGAGGTCCTGGGGCTGGATGGAGGAGACACGGAGCCGGGGGAGGTTGGTCTCGGCGAGTATTCTTTCGATTAAGCCGTGGAGGCGGCCGTCGTAGGTCTGGGGATTACGGCGGAACTCCGGGGTGGGGGGATATTGGCCGAATGACCCGATCTGAGGGCCGGTGATTACCACCTCCTTAAATCCTTCCTCGACCCGAGATCGGTTGTCAGCGATTACCTGGTCTATGGGCGAATTGGACTCCCGGCCCCTGGTCGTGGGGATCACGCAGAAGGCGCAGAACTGGTTGCAGCCGTCCTGTATCTTCACAAAGGCCCGACTCCACCGTCCAGTCCGAATAGCTTCGACGGGTGCCAAGGGTCGGCCCTTGAGCCAGTCCGTCATCAGTTCAGAGGCTATTGTTACGAGGTGGTTCTTGTCGGGGTTCAGGACGAGGGCATCGACGCTTGGGAGTGCGTTGACTTCATCCGGGGCACGGGTGGCATAGCAACCGGTGGCGATGACCTTGGCATTGGGGTTGCGGCGCTTCGCCCCATTCAGCCACTGGCGGCCTTTGGCATCGGCGACGTGGGTAACGCTGCAAGTGTTGAGGACGTACAGGTCAGCCTTCGCTGCCTGAGGGACGATCCGGAAGCCGGCGGCGGTTAGCTGGCGCGATATGGCGTCGGCTTCTGCCTGGTTGAGCTTGCAGCCGTGGGCGGCCACGGCAGCTCGGGGCCGGGCTAACGACTCGTCTTCCTGGTCAGGGGCGGTTTCGGTCGCTCTATATGTCAAAAGCTGATTGGGCATTCTGTATTCGTGATTGTTGTCTAAAGGACCTTGCTTGCGGACTGTCGGTTTCCCCAGCCCTCTCCCTCTATATTATTGCTAATAAATTCCGGGGACTGCTATGCGAGCAGTTGCTTTCAAATTGAAACTATCCGTTGTGTTATAATTCACATCCGATATAAAAATTGCAAGCCTTCGCGTCTGCACCCGAACCCTCAAGACCTGCAAGGGCCGCAACGGCCCGGGAGCTCCCATGACTTTACAGGCCACCAGGGGCGCCGGATCCCAAACTTACAACCGACCCCGTAGAGTACTTTTAGCTGAACCGCCGAACAAGCTATTTGTCGGCTTCAACGCCACGGTAATCGTGGAGCCGCTCGGGCTGGAATACCTTGCGGGCAACCTCCTGGACATAGTGGACGTTCGGATATTCGACATGCGTGTCGATACGACGCCCCTGGCCCAGGTTATCGAGGAGTTCAAGCCCGACGTGGTCGGGATTCGGGAGGGCTACACAGTTGACGTCTCCTCCGTGAAGGAGGTGGCGCGGGACATCAAGAGCATATCCCGGGATATTGTGGTGGTGGTCGGGGGTCATCACGTTTCGCTTGCCCCCCAGGATGCCTTCAGCCCGGACATCGACGCTATAGTAATTGGTGATGGAGAAAACACTTTCCGGCGTCTCATCCTCAGCCTTCAAAACGACAGGGGCCTGGACGATATACCGGAGGTCTTCTACCGGACCGCGAGCGACGAATTTGACGGGTCGAACGTCAAGAAGGCGAAAAAGAGCTCCCTCAAAGAGTTCGACTCCCTGTCCATGAACGAGCGCCCCATGCCCGCCCGACACCTGGTAGACCAGTACCGCGATGATTATTTCTTCCTCTATCACACCCGTCCCTACTCCGTTGAAATGGCGCGAGGCTGCATCTACCGCTGCAACTTCTGCTCCGTCCACGAGTTCCACCGCGGCGAATATAAGGTCCAGGGCAATGACCGTACCCTCCTGGAACTTTCCAAGCTCCCGCGCAACTCCTGGATCAACATTGTCGATGACCTAGCCATACAAGAGCTGCCCGGATCCCTGAGGATGGCCTACCCCGCAGGCTTCGACCCCATGGACGACCTGGCCGACAAGGTAATCGACATGGACCTGGGGCAGCGTTACTGGATGCAGGTGCGGGCCGACAACGTGGTCCGCAACCCGAAGAAGTTCGAGAAGTGGGCCAAGGCAGGCCTCGACACCGTGCTCATCGGGCTGGAGTCCTTTGAGCAGAGCGACCTGAACTCGGTATCCAAGGGAACTCGGGTGGGGGACAACGAAAAGAGCATAGACATCCTGCACAGTTTCGGGGTGCGAATCTGGGGTGCAGTCATTGTATTCCAGAACTGGATGGACAAGAATTTCGACAATCTGAAGAACGCGGTCTACCACAACAGGATAGAGTTCCCCAACTACACCATACTCACACCGCTTCCCGGCACCGGCCAGTGGAAGGACATGCACAGCAGCCTGATCACCAAGGACCCCCCATTCTTCGATTTCCTACACAGCGTGCTCCCGACCAAGCTGAAGGGCGAAAGGTTCTACGAACAGTACGCCTCCCTATGGAGGGCGGTCGGGGACGGGGGGATGGACAGGATCCGGAGGATGCTGGGCGAGGTATCTACCACACGGGAGAGCGTCATGAAGTTCCTGCGCCAGTACAAGACCCTCTCCGAGTTGGAGACGTACCGCCGGGGCATCGAGCTACTGGAACGGGGAGCACCAACCAAGCAGTCCAGCCCCTGATTCCGGTCCAACGCAGAACTCTCATATGGCAGAAAATCGCGTAGCTGTTACCGGCGTTGGCCTCGTTACTCCCCTGGGTTTGGATGTCGAGTCCACGTGGAGCGGGCTAATCGGTGGGAAATCAGGGGTGGACTACATCACTGCCTTTGACTCCTCCGACTACGAGACCCACATCGCCGCCGAAGTTTCGGACTTCAACCCCAACGATCACCTGGACCGCAAGGCCGCCCGACGCATGGACCGTTTCGTCCAGTTCGCCGTCATTGCTGCCAGGGAAGCGGCCACACAGTCGGGGCTTGAGATCACCGATGAGAACGCCGGTGAAGTGGGGACGGTAATCGGGAGCGGGATCGGGGGGCTGATCACACTATCGGAGCAGTTCAACGTGCTCCGGGACAAGGGGCCTTCCCGGATAAGTCCGTTTTTGGTCCCGATGATGATCACGGATATGGCGTCGGGGCAGGTGTCCATCGATCTCGGGATCAAGGGGCCGAACTACTGCACAACCTCGGCCTGTTCCAGCGGCAGCGACGCAATAGGCACAGCCTACCAGCTAATCCAAGCTGGCAAGGCCAAGGCGATGATCACCGGCGGCGCCGAGGCCAGCGTCACGCCCATCGCCATCGCCGGGTTCAACGCGGCCAAGGCCCTTTCCACAAGGAACGACGAACCTCAGAAGGCCTGCAGGCCTTTTGACGCGGGTCGGGACGGTTTCGTCATGGGCGAAGGGGCTGCGCTGATGATGCTGGAGGAGATGGACCATGCTCGGGAGAGGGGAGCACCCATCCTGGCAGAGCTGATCGGGTACGGGAGCTCGGGGGACGCGTTTCACGTCACCGCCCCGGCCGAGGGTGGCGAGGGCAGCATCCGGGCCATGAAGATGGCGCTGGAAGACGCCCAGGTCCACCCCGACGACATCGACTACATCAACGCCCACGGCACCTCAACACCCCTCAATGACAAGTTCGAGACACTGGCCATCAAGAAAGTCTTCCAGGAAGAGGCCTACCGCATCCCGATCTCCTCAACCAAGTCGATGACAGGTCACCTGATCGGGGCGGCGGCGGCGCTGGAGGCGGCGATCACCGTGCTGGCTATCGAACGCGGCGAGATCCCTCCTACCATCAACCTGGAAGACCCCGACCCCGAATGCGACCTGGACTACACCCCCCACACCCCCCGCCGCGGCGAGGTAAAGGTGGCGATGTCCAACTCCCTGGGGTTTGGTGGACACAACTCGGTCCTGATCTTCCGCCAACCTCCGGTCTGACCTCGGAGTCGGGCCAGAATTGCCCAACTATTGGCCTTATCCGGTCGCGCTCAAAGCCGGGCACTGGTAAAGACTAGAGCCACCATGTACTATATTGGCGTAGGCCAGTCGGGCCTGCTAACGCCTGAGCCTTGCGAGGTGTTTTTCGTTGCAAACCGGTGAAATCAGCCCCTCTGAAAGGATGTGGGCGGCTCTTGCCCACGCCATACTCCTGCTCAACGTGATACCCGATATAGCGGGCATAGTTATCATCATCACCATAGGAATCTGGCTGTTCAATCGGAGAAGGTCGCCGTACGTGGACTTTCAGGCGCTGCAGGCATTCATCTTCCAGGCTTTCATCGTATTCCTGGTGCTCCTGTTTGCGTTCCTGTTGAACACCTTCGTAGTGGCAGTCATATTGATGATACCGTCCGTTATGATCTCCATGTACGGTGCGTATCGGTGCAACCAGGGGCAGGAGTTCCGGTATCCCATACTCGGAAACGCGTTGTATGCCCTGAAGAGCGGACGCAGGTAGGGAATCCGATAGAGTTCAGGTCGGCGCCAACCGAAAGTCGGCGTTTCAGAGACGTATAATTGGGTCAGGTAGTTGAGGGGAGGGTCTTTACGTATGACCCGCGTGGCCACGGAGATAGCAGAGCCCCGACGCCTCAAGGCGCCATTTGCCTTACTCTACCCTGTTTGGATTCTGGCAGGGAGTTGACCTGATGCCTTACGAGCCGAAAATCGACTCGAAAGTCTGCCGCCATTGCACGGTGCTTGCACTCGTCACGGAGACCAGGTGCCAAAGCTGTGGAGGTCAGTCCTGGGGCCCGATTCCCGACTCGCTCCTGCACGTAGTCGACCCGGAAGTTATCAGGAACGGCCACGGCACTTTACGGCTCGATGGGTATCGACCCATAAGCTGGCCCCCTCCCGACGCCGACGTACACGAACGTGATCTGCCCCCCCTTCCCAAAAAGGACCCTGACATTGCGGCAATGCTAGCGTCGCTGTGCGCCCTGATCGGGATCTGGGGTGTAGGGCACATTTACGTGGGCAAGGTGATAACCGGCCTGCTGCTGATGATAACGGGTGCGGCGGTCTGGGGTGTCTTCGTCCTGCTGACCTTCATAGGCCAGGGCACGGTATTCTACGCTCTGGGGGTGCCTGCGTGGGCGGCGCTCATCTACGTCGCATATCCGAAAGAGGCGTCGGACCCGCTGAGGGGTCGGGCGTTCATTCTGCCGGGTCTGGCCATCACGCTGACCGTGGGGATGGTGTGGGCCAACGTGCTGTACACGTATGTTTTCATAGCAGTCGGGGTCGCGGCGTGGATATACCTGACGACTCGGGCGTTCAACCTGGCCAACGAATACAACGACGAACTGGACCGCAGCGGGTTGTCACTCTGGTAGTCGCTGTGCTCCTCCCTGGATGACGAAGTTCCGCTGGACAATTGCGCCGCCCGTGCCCCGGGACAGGATGGCGCGATATCGGGGCATTCCCCCATCTACAGCCCAGATTTCCTACAATCGCGGCCTCGCTGACCTATCCCAGATCAAGGCTTTCCTATCCGCTGAGGAGCGCCCCCTTCCCGACGCAGGACTCCTTCCGGACATCGGGCCGGCCATCGAGCGGATCGCCAGGGCAATCCAAGACCGTGAGCTGATCGCCGTGTACGGGGACTTCGATGCGGATGGGGTGACGGCGACTGCACTGCTGAACAATGGCCTGACAGACCTTGGGGCGAGGACTACGCCGTACATTCCCCATCGCACGGAGGAGGGGCACGGGCTTAGCGTTCGGGGGCTGGAGCAGTTCCGGGCCCTGGGGGTCGACCTCATTGTCACCGCCGACTGCGGCGTGAGCTCGCTGGAAGAGGTGAAGCTGGCGAACGAGATGGGCATGGAAGTCGTCGTCACGGACCACCACACCCCACCTCCCAACCTACCCCCGGCCATCGCGGTCATAGACGCCAAACGGGAGGACTCGCAGTACCCATTCCGGGAGCTGGCGGCGGTCGGGCTTGCATACAGGATTATTCAGGCCCTGCGGCAACACCTGGGCCACGACGAAGATGAGAACCTGCTGGACCTTGTGGCCCTGGGTTCGGTGGCTGACATGGCGCCATTGGTCGGCGACAACCGCAACCTGGTCAAGCGCGGCTTGGAAGTGCTGAACCGGGCAGAGCGCCCGGGCTTGAGAGAACTCATGGCCCGGGCGGGGGTAACCCCCGGAGCCCTGGACACCGAGTCGATATCCTTTTCCCTGGCGCCACGGATAAATGCGGCGGGTCGGGTGGACCACGCAATTACGAGCTACCGGTTATTGACGGCTACATCGGGGGCGGAGGCGCAGCCCCTGGCGGAGGAGCTGAACAATCGAAACAGGCAGCGCCGAAGCCATACCGAGGAAGCGTTCGGCAAAGTCCAGTCCCAACTGGGCGACTCCGTAATGGATGACTCCATAATCATCGCCGGGGGGCCTGGGTTAGAGCCGGGGGTGGTGGGGCTTGTAGCGGGCAAATTGGCCGAGGAGCATTACAAGCCAGCGGTTGTGCTATCAACAGGGCCGGAGGTGTCTCGGGCCTCCTGCCGCTCGATCCCGGAGTTCGACATCACGGCTGCACTCCAACAATGCGCCGACCTATTTGTACGGCACGGTGGTCACTCACAGGCTGCGGGCTTCGTGATAGCCAACGAGAATCTGGATGCGCTCAGGAGTCGGCTCAGGGAGATTGCCTCGGAGAAGCTGGCCGGGCTGGAACTTCAGCCTTCAATCAAGATCGACGTGGCTATGCCTCTGGGTGACATCGAGGCCCGGTTGGTCAAGTTCCTGCAACTGCTGGAGCCCGTGGGCCAGGGGAATCCAAGGCCAGTGTTCCTGTCCAAAAGGCTTACACCGTTCGGGGCGCGGACCATGGGCGCCGACGAGGCCCATCTCAGGTTGTCGTTACGAGACGGGGGCGCCGTTTGGAATGCGGTGGCCTTCAGGATGGGGCACAGGATAGGGGAGATGAGGGGGCCGATCGACGCGGTATACCACATCAAGACAGACTACTGGCAGGGCAGGGAGAGGCAGGAACTGGAGCTAATCGATTTCGCTACTGCCGGTCGGGGCTAGGCGGCGGGCGCGGGGCTGATGGCCGGGGTGCGGCGGTCAAGTACTGAGCCACCCATGTAGCCAAGCCAGATCGGGACGAGGGGCAGGATGCAGGGGGACAGGAAGGACAGGATGCCACCTGCAAAAGCAATGATTATCGATGCGCCTCCCATGCCCGTTACTTCGCTGCTGCCCGTGACCTCGGGGATGAAGGTGAAGTAAGAGTTCAACTGCTGCAGGGAGCCGGTGACTATCAAGGCCCCGATCAGCACCAGCAACAGACCGCTCATCAACTCGATGAATTCGAGGTAGGGGTTTACCTTCTTCAGCCAGCGCCTGGCAACGCCGATGAATGCTCCGACCAGCAGGAACGGGACCCCGAGGCCAAGGGAGTAGGCGAACATCAAGACTGCCCCCTGCCCGACGGAGCCTTCGAGGGTCAGGGACAGGATGCCGGCCAGGATGGGCCCGACGCACGGCGTCCACCCAATGGCAAATGCGGCACCCACGACACCCGACCTCAGCAGGTTTGGCTTGTCGCCGGCGTTGATGCCGATGCCCCTCTGGCGGTAGAGGATGTTGGTGATGGGGCCAAAGCGTACGACGCCGCTAAGGTGGAACCCGAGGATGATAAGCACCGTCCCCGCCCCGATCTCCAGCCAGTCCCTCCAGGTACCGGTGCCCAGGGATCCGATAAGTGCGCCCAAGCCCGTGAATACCAGCGAGAACCCGGTCACGAAGGCGACGGCATGAATAAAGGGTGCAGGCGAGAACCCTATCCTGGCCAAGCCCCGGGGTTCGGGTTGCTGTGCTCCTGCTGCAGGCGTCGACATTAAGCTATCGATCCCTCTGTCAAGCTAAACCTATATCTTTAGTATGGCAACAACGGACGGGCTCTGCAATGTGTCGTCGTTCTTCATAACGAACGAAATGCGGAAAGGTTGTCCCGGGTTCACGCGGTCTTAGGAGGTGGGCCCGGGGCGCGGGGAGCCTCCGGCGTCTGGCGCAACAGCAGATAGGCGCCGACGACCGCTACTGCAATCAGGGTCAAGAGGGCGATTACGTGGGCCTGCTGCAGGGAGCCGATCCTCGCGGGGTCGTCACGGGTGAACTGGACTAGGAAGCGGATTGCGGAGTACCCCGCCAGGTATATGAGCATGACCATTCCGTCGGGCCTGACCCGACCCAGCAGCTTCATAATTACGAAGAAGAGCAGGACGTCGGCGACCATTTCGTAGGCGACGGACGGGTGATAGCCAAGCTCGGTGCCCGCTGCCGACTGGGGGATCGCGGGTCTGCCTGTATTCAGGCCCGGCCAGCTCGCATGAGTGTGGACCCAGCCCCAGGGGAGGCCGGTCGTGGTGCTGAAGTGTTCCCCGTTGATGATGTCGCCAACGCGGCCTATGGTCTGGGCGACGAGCATCATAGGGGCGGTGATGTCGGCGAGCTTGCCGACAGACTGCTTGTTGAGGATGGCCCAGGCAACACCCGTGACCGTCCCGCCGAGCAGCGCCCCCCACAGCCCGACACCGCCGTTCCAGATGAAGAAGATGTCGGCGGGGTTGTTGCGATAGAAGTGCCAGGCGTCGAAGACGTGGACCAGCCGGGCCCCGACCACTCCACCGGGCACGGCCCAGGCAGCGCAGGAATAGACGACCTGCTGGTCCATGCCTCGATATCGGGCCAATCTTGCAGTGCCGAAGACGGCAAATGCCACGCCGATGGCGGTGAATATGCCGTGCCAGGAGAGTCCCCCTACCAGGTAGGGGTCCATGCTGATTTCAAGCATTCATGTTTCCTATGCCCTGTGTTTCCACATCCAGTTTAGATGCATCGAAGAATCGGGGTCAATCCGGTGTACTCGTCCGGTGGACTGGGGGCGCAGCGGAGGGTTGTTCAGTCGTGGGGTTTGGAGTTTGGGTTTGTCCGTTGGGTTTTGGGTCGGCGATGGAAGACGCACCTGGTGAGCCGGTGGTCCCTACCATGCGGTGCTCCAGCTGTCCGGGGCCATGGAGGTCCGCTGGGGGCGGATTGCAGCCGGCCGCACCCTTATGCTCGATTTAGTGCTCCGGCTGTTCGGGCAGACAGCCGGGCCTTGACCCGCTCCCAGGCGCCTAAGGGCGCAGTGGGGGCCAGTGATCGGGCGGGTAGCCCCCGGGAGTTTCTATTACGTGGCGCACCCGCAGGTCCCGAGTGCCCCAGCGACCCCAGGTTATGCTTGATTTGGTGTGGCGTAAGCTCGCCGACGGGCCAACCACCGGTAACTTGTCCGGAGCGGGGCTAGCCAGCCCGCCACCCCTATCTTGATATAGCGCAAGTTCGCTACAGACCGACCTCCGAGACGGTCTCTCGGCGGGGGGTGGCCGGTCCGCTGTTGCTTCTATCCAGGGCGTCTTTCCATCGCCTGGGGGACAGGGAAGGGACACGGTGGGATGAGGAGATAACGCCGTCGCTTGTGCCGCAACCTTGCTGCCTCGCAAGGGGGGTGATTGGCCGGTCGCCCCTACAAGAGAAGGGAGAGGTGTTGGGATGGGCTAGGGCGTTGAGTCCTCGGGGTCGGGTCTCGGGGGCTTCCCTGGGTTTTTGGTCCCTCCTTGAATTATTGAATATCAGTTCGCATTGCGAAACAGTTTAGCACGGGTGTAATAGAAGTCAAGGGCTTTTGGGCGAGGGTTTTGGGGGAATACCCCCCAACCCCCCAGGGGAACCCTCACCCCCTTGGTCCCCCTCTCCCTTAGGGCCTATAAGGGAGAGGGGGAGGAAAAACAGAGGGAAGCGCCTGCGCCAGTGCTCAGGCGCTTCCCTCTACTTTGGTACTGGGGGATGGAGGGAACCCCGCCCCAGATTCCTCGCGGGGCATCGGAATGACTTGGGTGTCGGGGGTGGGGATCACAGTTTGGGGGCACCCTCGACCCCCAGGGAGTAATATGAGCCCCACCCGCCCACCCAGTTATTGACATATAAAAAATGCAGTGCATTTTTGATATGTCTTTGCCAAGGGGGGAAACCATTAAGAGGTGAGAGTGGCAAAGAGCGAGTGGGGTTAGGGAGAGGCGCTGGAGATCCCTCGCGGGGCATCGGAATGACAAGGGAGAAAGTGGTGGTTAGTGATGGAGGGGCGAGATTGGTTAGCAAGGCGTGGGCGGCCCCCAGCCCCAGGGCGACCCACCGGTCGCCCCTACAGGAAGGGATGCCCCCAACCCCGCAGGGGAACCCTCTTCCTTAGGGCCTTTAAGGGAGAAGGGGAGAGGAGAACAGAGGTAGACGTTGGCGCTGATGCGCCAACGTCTGCCTCTGGTTCAATAGTGGAGGTTAGGACAATAAGAGATGAATTGCCGGTCGTAGGTGGGGATGACGGGAGAGGGACCGGAGGCCTTTTAGCGTCCGACAGAGCGTTATGTTAAACTTATTTCGAACTATTCCAAAATCTTGTAGGAGAGTGGAAGGATGAGAGACGTAATTGACGAGTTTCTAAACCACCTCACCGTGGAGCGGGGCCTTTCGGCGAACACCCTTTTCGCCTACCGGAACGACCTGTACCAGTTCGTAGACTTCCTGGAGACGGGTCTGGGGCGCAGGAGGCGTGTCCATTCGTGGCAGGACGTGGACCGAGACATGGTGGCCAAGTATGGACTAGACCTGCGAGACCGGACACTCAAAGACTCCAGCATCGCCCGGAAAATAGCGGCTATCAAGTCGTTCTTTGCCTTCCTGGTGGAAGAGGGGAGCATTGAGACAGCCCCGACCGAGAACATGGTCTCGCCGAAGGTCGGGCGTTCGCTGCCGAAGGCGTTGTCGGTGGAAGAGATCAACCGGCTGCTGAGCGTGACGCGGGAGAGGAAGGGCCTCGACGGTCGGCCCAGACCCGTCACCCCGGACAGCCTACGCGACTGCGCGATGTTCGACCTGCTCTATGCCAGCGGCCTGCGGGTAACGGAGCTGGTGTCGCTAAACGTTGGCGACGTTGACGTCAACAACAACCAGGTGCGCTGCCTGGGGAAGGGCTCCAAGGAAAGGATAGTTCCCATTCACCATGAAGCCACCAAGTCGTTGCGGGAATACATGGAGCGAGCCAGGCCGAGGCTCCGCAAGCGGTTTGCCGAGCAGGCCCTGTTCCTGAACCGCCGCGGGGACCGGCTGACGAGGCAGGGATTCTGGCTCATCCTGAAGGGCTACGCCAGGGAGGCCGATATCAAGACCACCATAACTCCCCATGTGCTGCGCCACAGCTTCGCGACCCATATGCTGCGGGGCGGAGCACCGCTCAGGCACGTCCAGGAGATGCTGGGCCATGCCAACATATCCACGACGCAGGTGTACACCCACCTGGCCAGCGACCAAGTCAGGGACCAGTATGACATGGCCCACCCCCGGGCCTAAGCCGCGTCATTTGCGACCTTTTCCAGCCCCGACTATAATTTGGTCGGAGCATTTAGGCAGGCAAAAACATGGCAAAGAAGTCAAAAAGGCTGGCCGCCCAGCGGTCTGCGAGCACCAAGCGCAAGAAGGGCAAGGGGGGTCTATCCCAGCGACAGATAGAGCTGTCGGGGGTGGCGGCCCCTGCCCCGACGCCCGAGCAGGCACCAGAGGCGGTCGAGTCTCCGGACTCCGCTGCCGACCCAGCAGCTACTGAAGCCATTGCTGCGGAGGCTCCGCCCGTCGCACAACCACTACCGACGCAGCCCAAAGCAGCCGTCGCGGCGGAGGGGCCCTGGAGATACGGCTACGTCCTCGGTGACATGAAGCGAATCGGGCTTATGACGTCGGTAGTGGCCGTGCTGCTGGTGGTGCTGACCTTCATCCTGCGGTAGAAGCCCGACGTTTCCTTATCCACGCCGCCCAGTATCATCCGCGTGCGGCCTCATTCACTTGGAGGGCTTTGCGTAACTGGTCTCCTTGCACTCGAATCACCCTCACTCCCTCGAGGGACTCGGGACAAGCTCTAGCCCTCTCCCCTCAAGGGAGAGGGGACTGGACACCTCCTCCCAGCCCCTTGGAAAGGGTTACGCAAAGGGCTCACTTCGCGCGATTGCGTGAAGCCGAGGCTTGGCTACGTGCTAAAATTGGCTAGTAATGGCTAAGCCAACCATTGCCGACCAGGTAAAGGCCACTCCCACCAAGCCGGGCGTCTACATCTTTCGTGATGCCTCGGGCAACGTGATTTACGTGGGTAAGGCTGCGGGGCTCAGGAGCCGGGTGCGATCCTACTTCGCTGACTCCTCGTCGCTTACGCTCAAGGGTAGACACCTGGCCGCGCGGATTGCGCAGTACGAGTACGTCGTCACCGACTCGGAGGGCGAGGCGCTCATACTCGAAAACACCCTTATCAAGCGGTACAAGCCGAAGTACAACGTCCGGCTGAAGGACGACAAGACCTACCCGTACATCAAGATAGACCTGGAGGAGGAGTTCCCCCGGGTCTACTTCACCCGGAGGCGGGATGACGAGCGTGGGGCGAGGTATTTCGGGCCTTTTGCGTCGGCCAGCTCCGTTCGCCGGACACTGGACCTTATCAAGAAGCTGTTTCCATACAGGTCATGCACCAAGAACATCACGGGCACCGACGACCGGCCCTGCCTGGACTACTATATTCACCGGTGTGTCGGGCCGTGCATCGGGGCGGCGTCTCGGGAGGAGTACCACCAGGTCATCGACCAGGTAATCATGTTCCTGGAAGGTAAGCACGAGACCATAGTCAAGGACTTGAGCGCCCGCATGAACGAGGCCGCCGAAGACCTCCAGTTCGAAAGGGCCGCTGCACTCAGAGACCAGGTCCGGGCGATAGAAAGGGTGTCACAGACCCAGAAGGTCCACTCCCTGCGGTTGAAGGACGAGGACTACATAGCGCTGTCCCGGGGACAGGACGAGGCCTGGGTGGAGATATTCTTCGTGAGGGCGGGCAAGACGGTGGGTCGGGACCACTTCATCATGGAAGGGACACAGGACGAGGGCGACGCCCAGATCATGGCAGGGTTCATCAAGCAGTTTTATGATTCCGCCTCCTATGTGCCGCCCCTTCTCCTGGTCCAACATACGCCCGAGGACGCTGAGCTCATTACAAGCTGGCTGGAGAGCAAGCGCGACCGCAAGGTCCAGCTAAAGGTGCCACAGCGAGGGTACCGTCGGCAGCTCCTTGAGATGGTTGCGGCAAACGCCGAGCAGGGGCTGGCACAGCGGCACGTCAAGTGGATGGCCGACTCCGACGCCATAAGCGGGGCGATGTCGGAGCTGCAGGAGCACCTGAACCTGCCCGAGCTTCCGCGGCGCATGGAGTGCTACGACATCTCCAACATACAAGGTTCGAACCCGGTCGGGTCCATGGTCGTATTTGAAGACGGCAAGCCGAAACCCACCCACTATCGCAAGTTCAAGATCAAGACGGTGGAGGGCATCGACGACTATTCGATGATGCAGGAGATGCTTCGGCGACGCTTCCGCCGCTTGAAGGATGCCGCCAACTCCAAGACCGAGAGCTGGACCATCATCCCCGACCTGGTGCTGATCGATGGGGGCAAGGGGCATCTCGGGGCGATACACCAGCTTTTCCTAGAATTGGGAATTGCCCATATACCCTTAGCCAGCATCGCCAAACGATACGAGGAGGTCTTCCGCCCCGACAGCAAGGAGCCCATCATCCTGCCGCGCAGCTCCCAGGCCCTATACATGGTGCAGCGCATCCGCGACGAAGCGCACAGATTCGCCATCACGTTCCACCGGCAGCTTCGCAAGAGGAGCGGCGTGAGGTCGGCGATGGACAACGTGCCGGGCATCGGGCCCAAGAGGAAGAAGGCGCTTATACGGCGTTTTGGGTCGGTCAATGCCATCCGGGAAGCGGAGACTGATGAAATCGCGGCGGTGGTCGGGATGACGCAGAAGCTTGCCGAGCTGGTCAAGGAGCACCTCTAGCGCCGAGCCATGGCCGACCCCAGACAAGACGCTCAAGATGCTCTTCAAGAGGGGGCACGTTTCCTTGACCAGGGGCTGATTGAAGAAGCCATCACGCTCTTCGACCGCGCCATCAAGCAGGACGGAACCCTGGTGGACGCCTACCTGCGCCGGTCGGAGGCGCATAATTTCAAGGGGGAGTCGGGCAAGGCCGTGACCGACGCGACCAAGGCCTTGATGCTTGACCCCCACAATGCAGGGGCTTTCGTGGACCGGGCTTCCGCCTACATCAACATGGGGAACTATGAACGGGCGCTGGCAGACGCCAACGAGGCAATCTCGCTGGCGCCGACTGCAGCCGCGCACGTGAATCGGGGGGCGGCGTACCGCGGGTTGGGGAAGGTCATCATGGCGCTGGGCGATTTCAACAAGGCGGTGAGCCTCGAGCCCCGGTATCCGCTGGCATTCAGCCACAGGGCGAGCGCGTTCCTGGCCATAGGTGTCCACGACAGGGCTATACAGGACGCTACAGCCGCTATTGATCTGGACCCCCGCCTGCTACAGCCATACATAGACAGGGGTGAGGCATACCGGCACAAGGGGGACCTGGACAGCGCCGTACGGGACGCCACCACGGTGCTCGGGGTCCAGCCCAACCTCGTTATCGGGCTGGTCAACCGGGCCGCGGCTTACCTTGACCAGGACAATGCCACCGACGCCCTGGCCGACTGCGAGTCCGTTCTCGCCCAGGAACCTGAGAATGTCCTTGCCATCAACAACCGGGCTATAGCCCTGGCGAAGCTGGGAAGGACTGATGAGGCTCTCGACTCCCTGGAGCAGGCCGTGGCTCTTGCGCAGTCCGAGGAGGTGCGGGCGCACTTGGCGATGGTTATGGAACGCATTGAAGGGGCCCGGCAATAACAGCTGCCAGCCATTTCGGCGATGCCGGAGAGAATTTCGCTCATCCACTTGTTGTAAAATTGACCGTAAGTCTGAGATAAACCTGCTGCGTCATGCGATTTGTATTTTTCTCTATCTTTATTCTCGCAGTGTTGGCCTTCGTGGTGGGGTGTTCCTCGGGGGGCGGGGATGAGCCAACGCCGGCGCCCGACGTCGAGGATGTTACTGCGACAGCACCACCAGAGAGCCCAACGCCTCCGCCCGTAGCCCTGGTCGAATGGGGGGACGAGGACTGCATTTTCCGGCCGCCGGGAGAGCTGGGAGAGCTGACTCGGGTCACGAGGACGTATGTTGAAAACGATCCCAAGCTCAACATAGAGCGGATATTCCTGAGGTTCCGGCAGTCGGAGACCGAGTCCACGATCCTCCGCTGCGACATGAATACCGCAGGGCTGTTCTCCACGTGGTGGGTACAGTCCTTCGCCACGGAAGAAGAAGCCAAGAGCCTCTTCGAGTCCCTGGTGTTGGTCACCGCTTCTGAGGTGGACGAGTTGAACAGCAATCCCCTCTCGTGTGCCCTCATCCGCGCAGGTCGGGAAGGGTCGGACAGCTACCAGCTGGACTTTGCGGACAAGGGGCTATGCGAGACCGACGTATTCAACGGCCGGAGTGCCGTGGTGCAGTATGGGACCACCGTCATAGGCATCGACTCCCAGTTCTACGAGGAGTTCTTCGAGCCGCTGCTTGCCCATGCCAAGGCCGTGGTAGACAAGAGGGCTTCTTCCTGATTTGCGGGTATCAGGCCTTGTCCCGTCCTCTTCCTCGCTAACCGCCGCTCCCACGCGGCCCGTCTCGGCATTTCTCGCCTTCCTAGAAAACCGATACGCCAGGGAAGGGACTTTGTTGGTCCTGGGATACGCGGCCTACATGCTGCTGCGGCAGGTGTTTCCCGAGGACTTGGAGACCGTGGGCCGGGCCAACGCTGCGAGAGTAATCGACGTTGAGAGGGCGTTGGGTATCTACTGGGAGCCAGCAATCCAGTCGGGACTTCTCGCTGAGGCCGCGTGGGTGGTGACGTTTTTCAACTGGGCGTATTCGCTCGGGTTCCTGCCGGTGCTCGTGCCCGGGGCCCTGGTGCTGATGACGCTGCGCTACGACACATTCATCTACTTCCGTCGGGTCTTCCTTATCAGCTACGTGATGACGTGGGCCCTGTGGCTGACTGTTCCCGTGACCCCACCAAGGCTGATGCCGGAAGAAGGCTTCATCGATGCGATAGAGGTCATGGGGCCGGCGTTTTACAACAGTAAACAGGCGATAGCCTTCTACAACCAGCATTCGGCGATGCCGAGCATGCACTTCGGGTGGACGCTGCTATTCTCGGTAATGTTGTTAAGGACGGGGAGTCGGGCATTGAGGTTGTTCGGGGTCGTGTACCCGGTAGCAGCGTTCGGGGCAATTATTGTTACTGCAAACCACTATTTCCTGGATGCGGTGGCGGGTGGGGTGATAGTCGGGTCTGCGTTTGCAATCTATCACCTGGCGCAGGGGCCAACAAAAGCGCGGGCTGCGTCGTCTGAAAAGCCTGGCGCGCTAGCCTTGGACAGTGATATCACCCGGTGATATCATATTTGAGTGAGGCGGAAACACCGTAGGACCTTGGCCGCCATATTCGAAAGCCCTACGAGGTCGGGTATCCGGTGGGAAGACATCGAGTCTTTGCTCCTGGCTTTGGGCGCTGCATTGGGACAGAGGGCTGGATCCAGAATCAGTGTACGCCTGGATGACAGTTTTGCAGTTTTTCACCGCCCTCACCCCAGGCCGGAGGCAAGCAAAGACCTTGTGGAAGCTATCAGAAATTTCTTGAGAGAGGCAGGCATCTCTGATGCTGACCTATAAAGGGTACATAGCGAAAACCCATGTAGATTTTGAAGAGGGCATCCTGTCGGGCCGGGTCATAAATACTCGGGACACCATTCATTTCCAAGCTGACACTGCCGACCAGCTAAAAAGGGAATTCAAAATCTCCGTTGATGAGTACATAGCCTTCTGTAGAGAAAATGGCCGAGAACCTGAGCGGCCGCGCCATGGCAAGATATCCCTTCGCGTCTCCCCCGATGTGCATCGTGCCGCGGTCTCCGCCGCCAGCCTCGAAGGCTTGAGTCTCAACGCATGGATTTCCAAGACGATTGAAAAGGCTGCTATCGGTTAAGTCGAAATCCTTGGCAAAAGCGTCAGGGGTTTGGCAATGCCAAGCCCCCGAGTCTTTTGGCCAAATATTTGTCAGTGCTCCATTATCAGGCCGCCGTCGATGTTTATGGACTGGCCGTGGATCCATGAGGCTGCCTTGGTGCAGAGGTAGGCTATGAATTCACCCACCTCCTCGTCGGTGCCGTTTCTGCCGATGGGCGTAGTTCGGGCCAACTGCTCCCAAGCATCGGAGTAGACGAGGTCGTCCATCCTGTGGGTGTCCACGGCGCCGGGGCACACGCAGTTCACGTTGACCCCGTAGGGCCCGAGCTCCTCAGCCATGGTCTGGGTCATGGCCACCTGGGCGAAGCACCCGGCGCAGTAGGCCAGGGCGTCGGCACTGCCCCGCTTTCCCGCCCCCGAGGACACGTTGATTATTTTTCCGCCCTCGCCCTGGGCCAGCATGACCTGGGCGGCGGCCTTTGAGCAGAGGTAGGTGCCCCATACCTTTATGTCTACCACTCTTTTGAATATATCGTCGTCCAGCATAACGGTGGGAACGCGGTCGGCGCCCCGGGCGTAGGCCGCGTTGTTTACTACGATGTCGATCCGGCCAAACTCTCGTACCGTTTTTGCCGTCATGTCCGCCACCTGCTCGGCGCTGGACACGTCCAGTACCAGGGGCTGGGCCCTCCGCCCGAGGGCCCGGACCTGCTCGGCGGTGCTCTCTATGTCCTTCCAGCCGATGGCTTTCTCGTCATCAGGAAAGGAATCGGGGTTTCGGCCCGTGCCAGTGGGCACGATGTCAGCGCCCAGCTTGGCGAGGGCGACGCACGCCGCCCTCCCTATGCCTCGCAGTCTCCCGGCACCCGTCACAATCGCAACTTGGCCGTCCAGTTCTCCCATTTGTTTCTCCGCTTGTCTTTTATCCCTAGTGCTCCATGATGAGCCCGCCGTCGATGTTTATCGACTGGCCGTGAATCCAGGATGCCGCATTCGTGCAAAGGTAGGCGATGAACTCTCCCACCTCGTCGTCGGTGCCGTTGCGCCCGATGGGGGTCTCCATGGCCATCTCGTTCCAGGCGTCCGAATATACGAGGTCGTCCATGCGGTGGGTGTCCACGGCGCCCGGACAAACGCAGTTGACGTTCACGCCATAGGGCCCGAGCTCGTGGGCCAGGGTCTGGGTCATGGCCACCTGGGCAAAACACCCGGCGCAGTAGGCCAGGGTCTCCGCGTCACCCCTCTTCCCCGCACCGGACGAGATGTTGATAATCTTTCCACCCTCGCCGCGTGCCAGCATCACCTGCGCCGCCGCCTTGGAACAGAGATAGGTGCCGAGAATCTTGATATCTACGACCTTCTTGAAAACGGCATCGTCCAGGACCACGGTCGGGACCCGGTCTGCGCCCCGGGCATAGGCTGCGTTATTGACCATGATGTCGATTCGCCCAAACTCCCGCACCGTCTTTGCCGCCATGTCAGCCACGTGTTCGGCATTGGTCACATCAACAATCATGGGCAGTGCCCGGCGCCCCAGGGCCCGGACCTGCTCGGCGGTGCTTTCGATATCCTTCCAGCCGATGGCTTTTTCGTCATCGGGAAAGGTGTCGGGGTTCCGGCCCGTACCCGTGGGGACGATGTCGGCGCCCAGCTTAGCGAGGGCGACGCACGCTGCCCGACCAATACCCCTCAGCCTCCCTGCCCCGGTTACGATTGCAACCTTGCCATCCAGTTCACCCATAACCTGCTCCAAACTTTCGAGATTTATCTGCGGAAAAGCGGCGTCCCGGTCGTTTGGCAGTTTAGGGAGCAGCCCCTATTCCGTCAACGCCCACGGCCCCTTGCACCCGACTCCCGAACGACCTACCCTACCGACTATGTTGGGATTTAAAACGGGCATGGTGACGGCTAATTCCTTCGACTTTGCCTATGTGGAGTCGGGTGAAGGGCCCCTGGTGCTGTGCCTCCACGGTTTTCCCGACAATGCACTCACCTACCGATATCTACTGCCCAAGCTGGCAGCAGCCGGGTTCCGAGCGGTGGCCGCCTATATGAGAGGCTATGCGCCTACTGGAATCCCTGCCGACGGTCGGTACCAATCCGCAACGCTGGGGCGGGACGCCCTAGACCTGATTGAGGCCCTGGGGTCGGACTCGGCCTTTGTGATTGGACACGACTGGGGAGCACTGGCCGGATATGCGGCGGCGACCCTCGGGCCGGACAGGGTCTCCAAGCTGGTCACGCTGGGGGCCGCTCATGCCGGCGCATCCCTCGAGCACGACTTTGACTACCTGCGGGGCACCTGGCATTCCTACTACTTCCAGCTACCCGCTGCCGAGACCACGCTACCCCGCAACGACTTCCAGTTCATAGCCGACTGGTGGAAAAATGCTTCGCCCAACTGGGATATACCGCCGGAGTTGCTGGAGTCGGTTAAGGAGACTTTCAGGCAGCCGGGAGTCGTGAGGGCTGCACTGGAATACTACCGTCACGCAGTTAACTCTGACCTACGGGATCCTGCCCTGGAAGATACCGAAGCCAAGCTGGCAGCCGGGCCTGTCACCGTTCCCACCCTCGCCCTCCACGGCACCCACGACCGACCCAAACGCCTCGAGTCCTTCGAGCAGATGGACAGATTTTTCTCGGGGCCGTTGACCAAGGTAGTGCTGCCGGGCACGGGTCACTTTCTCCACCTGGAAGAGCCCGAGGAGACGGCCCGGCTAATTCTGGACTTCCTCGGAGCCTAGACTGTCTGGGCTCAGGCCCAGTCGGGGTCCAGGCCCGTCATCCGGCAGCTGATGTCCCAGAGGCGTCGGGCCGATTCTTCATCATAGGACTCCCGGGATGACGACTCTGGCGCCTCCTTGACGAAGTACTTTCCGCTAACCCCTTCTACATCCTCTGAGGACGCAAGGTAAACCGAGGTCCGGGCCCCGGCTTCCATGCTGACTGCCGCGATCCTGGTCACGGCCTTCAGCTTGCGGGGCAGTCCTCCGGCGTCGGCGAGCAGGTTTGTAGCCACGACTCCCGGGTGCAGGCAATTCACTGTGACTCCCGACCCTTCCAGCCTCCGGGCCAGCTCGTAGGTAAAGAGAACGTTGGCCAGTTTCGTCTTGCCATAGACCCGGGTCCGGCCGTACTGCCTTTCAGACTGGAGGTCATCAAAGTCGATGGTAGCTCCCGCATGGACCTGGGAGGCAACGTTTACGACTCGGGCGGGGGTGTTGGCCTTGAGCAGGTCCATCAGCAACCCGGCGAGGTGGAAGTAGGCCAGGTGGTTGACCGCGAATTGCACCTCCAGCCCATCCTTGGTGATTTCCCGCCGGCGCGGGATCACGGCGGCGTTGTTCAAGAGAATGTTCAGATCACTGAATTCATGCTTTACGTCCCCCGCCAGTCTCTCGATCGCAGAAGGGTCGGAGAGGTCAGCGATAAGGAGGTGCACGTTTTCGTTGCCGGTCTTTTGCTTGACTATCTGCCGGGCCTCCCGACCTCGCCCCTGATCGCGGCTGACCATGAGGACTCGGGCCCCGAGCCTGGCAAGGCCAATGGATGTCGCAAGCCCGATGCCCGCGTTGGCCCCCGTTATCAATACCGTCTTGTCCTTCATATTCTTGTTTTGTGTCCCTTGGATAGGCTATTGCCGGGGGAGGATACCAGATAACCTGCCACCGGTATCCCTGTATAATCCTCTCCCGTGAGGTTTATATGAAGCTGCACCTGGTAGACGGGACCTACGAACTTTTTCGGGGGCATTTTGCCTTGCCGCCTCTTTCATCGCCCGATGGTCGGCCCGTAGCTGCGGTCAGGGGGCTAGTCCAGACCTTGTTGCTGCTTTTGCGCCAGCCCGACGTGACCCACGTAGCCTGCGCCTTTGATCACGTTATCGAGTCCTTTCGAAATGACCTGTTCCCGGCATACAAAGACGGGCGGGGAATCCCGGAAGAGTTGGTTTCCCAGTTCGAGCTTGCCGAAGAGGCTGTCCGGGCCCTGGGCATAACGGCCTGGCCAATGATGGAGTTTGAGGCCGACGACGCGCTGGCCACTGCCGCCATACGCTGGCAAGCAGACCCCGAGGTAGAACAGGTCGTCATCTGCTCGCCGGACAAGGATCTCTGCCAGCTGGTGTCGGGGGACAGGGTTGTGTGCCTGGACAGAAGACGAGAGATTGTGCTGGACGAGCCAGCCGTGATCGAGAAGTTCGGGGTGCGGCCCGAGTCCATTCCCGACTACCTGGCGTTGGTCGGGGACAACGCCGACGGTATACCGGGGATTCCTCGGTGGGGGGCGGGGGGAACTGCGACGGTCCTGTTCCGATATGGGCGCATCGAAGATATACCCGCGGATACGGAGCAATGGGACGTAAAGGTGCGTGGGGCCAAGGCCCTTGCACAAAACTTGAATGAGATGCGCCCCGACGCCCTTCTCTACAAGAAGCTCGCAACTCTCCGCACGGACGCCCCGATCTCGGAAAGCCTGGAAGACCTGCGATGGCGGGGCATCCCGACCCCCGATTTTCGGGACTTTTGCTCTGCGCAGGGTTTTACGCGGTTGGCAGAGTCGGGGCTTCCCACACTGTCTTGCTAGGGACTATTCGTCCCTATTAATCCACTTCCAGTCGCCGACACTTCCCCGCTGGTTCAGCCCTTTCTGCAATCCGCGAATATAAGAGATTTGGCCTACATGCTGAGCGATCTCACAGATGAGGTGGCTCCACACTCGGCCTAAGGTGTAGTCGCGGCGTCTCGGGTGATCACTGGGCGGCACAAAGTCAAAGTCGCTTTCTGAAAGGGTCTTCAGGTACGCCAGGCTCTCGCCGCGCACCTGTTTTCTGTATTCCGCAATCTCGGCAAGCGGGGGACTGGGGTAAGCGTTGATCTCTTCCCGACCGTAGCCGAATCCGGTGTCGTCCACTGCGATGCCCCAGCGGTCGGACCATCCCTTCCGTTCGAAGACCTGGGCCTGACGAAGGGCATAGTCGCTAACGAAAATATCTTCCGCCCGACCAATGTGCCACATCAGGAAGGAAATCGAGTTGGCATCCTGATCGGGTCTCCAGTCCAAGTCCTCGGGGGACAGGCCTTCGAGCATGTGGGCCAGCTCGGCTTCAAGCTCCTGGAAGGCTTCTTCGACTATGCGGCTGATGTGCATTCAGGTCCTCCTAATGAGAAGTAGAGATATGGCGAAACAGCTAATCTAGTCAGGCAAGCACGGAGTCTTGCCATTGTGTAACATTTGCTGGGTCCAAACGCTCTAATCCCGGCAACTTGTCGAAATCCGTGTCTGCCGAGACTATGCGGTCTATACGGAGCCGTTTCATAACTGCTGCATGGACCAGGTCTCTAGAACTCGCTTCGGGGTGACCGTCCGCGAGGTCACATGCCAACTCGACGTCTTCAAGAAAAACAGGCTCTACTCTATCGTGCATCGTCTCGGCAAAGGATTGAAAAATATCTCGGCCCAATACCCATCTACCGGAAGAGCGGTATCGATGCAAAATTTCTTGCATCACTTCGCTATCGGTAAAGAATAAGCTCGGATGCAGGGCAACTATCCTCAATATCTGCAAGCAGGGCGCCTTGTAAGGATGATCCGCTCCGCCCGCATAGATCGGAATATTTGTGTCAATAAAGGCTGCCGGGCTCATACTTCGCCTCTAGTTCACGAGACAGCTGCTCGGGGTCGGGGACGTCCTCTACTTCCAGGCTCGCTATCCTTTCGACAGCGCGTAACCGACGTGCGAGCATTATTTCCTGATAAGCATCGTCTATTAGACGCCTGACAACTTCTGAAATCGGCTCGCCCTTTTCTTCAACCAATATCTCCAGCCTTCGGCGGTGCTCTGAATCGAGACGCACATCCAATCTGGCCATTTCATCCTCCGCATACGTACTTACTTGTACGGAGCAGATTGTCCGTCATCAGCCATGTCCTGTCAACGCTGACATTAAACAGTGCTTTCGAACTTCCTCCAAACGCTATACTACCCCCGACACCTGCCTAAAGGACATCTCGATGCTGATCTCTGAACGAAGAATGCGCTTCCGCGAATACCTTTCCCGAGAGTCGTGCATCCGGCCCGCCTCGGTATTCGACGCAATGTCGGCCCGGCTGGCAGAGGCCGCGGGATTCGAGATAGGCATGTTGGCCGGGTCAATGGCCTCAGCCGCCGCTATCGGGGCGCCCGATTGGACCCTTATTACACTCACTGAATTCGCCGAGCAGGCCCGACGGATCACCCGCGCCTCCAATATCAGCCTGCTTGTCGACGCGGACCACGGCTACGGCAATGCCCTGAACGTGATGAGAACCGTGGAGGAGATGGAGAATGCGGGGGTCTCGGCGCTCACTATCGAGGATGCTGTCCTGCCTACACCCTTCGGCTCGGGACCCGGGCAAGGGCTCATCTCCATTGAAGAGATTGTCGGAAAACTCAAGGCGGCCCTCCGGGCCCGGCAAGATCCGTCCCTCGTGATTGTAGGACGGAGTATCGCCGGCCCCGATGAGGTGGAAGACCGGGCCCGAGCTTTTGCACAATTGGGCGTCGATGCGCTTTTCTTCACCGGTGTTTCCACAATTGAACAGTTGAGAAGAATCCGGGAAGCCACCGGCCTTCCTCTTCTCACCGGGTCCCGGGCCCTGGAGCTGGACGACCTGGACCGCATGGCCTCGGTGGGGGTGCGAATTGCGCAGAAGGGACACCTGCCTATTCGCGCGGCGATGAAGGCGCTATTGGAAACCTACAAGGCTCAAAAGTCGGGACAGGGAGCGGCCGAATTGAAGGACACGCTGGCTTCCGAGGAAACTATGGACGTTGCGCTGGGGCAAAGCGCTTACGACGGGTGGAAATCGGAGTTCCTGGGCTAACCGGTTCCCGACTACCCGATCGCGTATTCTATAGCCGCCGGCCTCCGGTAGACTTCCCGGCCACCGAGGAATACGTAGTCCACCTTAACGTCCAGAATTTCGTCACCCGTCATCTCGCTCGGGTCACGGTTGAGGACCACGATGTCGGCCAATTTGCCGGGTTCGAGGCTCCCTTTGACATCGTCTTCACCCAGTGCCGCGGCCGGGTAGATAGTGTGCATTTTCAAGGCTTCTTCCATCGAAACGCGCTGCTCTGGGTCGATTATTTGACCCGTGAAGGTCTGACGTTTGACGGCGCACCAGATGCTGAAGAAGGGGTTGAAGTGACGGGCCTCGGAGCCCGAGCCGTCTGAGCTGCACGGCAATTCCCATCCTTCATCAACCATCGTGCGGAAAGAGAACCGGCCCTTGCTGGCGTAATCGCCCATGTAGACGGGGAAATAGTCCCCGAAGGTGTAAAGAAAGACGGCCTGAGGAGCGGGCATCAAGCCAGCCCTGCGCCAAAGCTCTCGGGTCCCGGGGTCCGATACGAAGTTCCCCGCGTGCTCCATCCGGTTCACCATCCGGCCCGTAGGCGGGTCACCGAGTTCAATGGCTATCTTGCACATCGACTCCTGGGCCCGTTCCCCATTGCAGTGGATGATCAGTTGCAACTCCGCCTCCCGCGTCCCGACCATGGCATTGCGTATCTGCGCCCTGTTTAGGGCCAACTTCCCTCTGGAGCCGTTCCGACCGACGTAGGGCAGCTTTACCGCCGCCAAGGCCGCGGAGTAACCACCGTCGGCGAACATCTTGACTCCCTGGATGCGCATGTACTTGTCGTCCGAGGAGATGTTGAGGTGGTCCTGCCAGTGGCAGGCGTCCTTGATTGACATCAGTCTCGGGACCCAGATGTATGTCCTGAAACGGACGTTGATGTCGCCGGAGGCTATCAGGCGGTCGGCCAGCTCTATTCCCTCGGTGCTGTGGGAAATGTCACCTATCGTGGTCACGCCGTTGGCTGTCAGATGCTCGCTGGATATGGCCTTGAGGGCCCGTTCCTTTGTGGAAAGGTCGGGGCGGGGGATGGGGAGCAGGTGCTCCAGGTCCTTGATTATTCCATTCGGCTCTCCCAACTCCCCCAACTCCACCGTGGCCCCCGCCGGGACCCGGAACCCGGGCCCAATGCCGACAAGTTCCAGGGCCCTGGAGTTCAGAATCAGGTTGTGGCCCCCGGCCATCATGGCTACGGGGATATCTGTACTGACTTTGTCCAGGTCCCGACGGTTGGGCAGCCGCTTGTCTTTCAGCTTCTGGTCCTGGAAGAGGCTGCCGTGCCCGAATAGCCAGCCTGTCTCGTCCGCCATGTCCATGTTCTGGCGGAAGGCCTCTATAACGTCGTCTATCGTCTCCCGGGGCGGTGTGTGTACGTCCACCCGGTTATACAGAGCTAGGGAGGCCATCTCCGGGTGGACGTGGACATCCACAAACCCCGGCATGATGGGCCGATCTCCGAAGTCATAAGTCGCAACGCCGTCCCCTAGCGCCCCATCCACCCGACCACGCGGCCCCACTTCCAGTATCGAACCTCCCTTCACCGCAACGGCATTGTCATCCCGGCCCGGGTCCCGGGCCATGCTAATTAGCTTTCTGGACGTGAATAGCGCCTTCTTTTCTTCCATCTCCCTAGCCCTCAACTCCACGCGCCACGCCCTTCCCAGCCACCACCGGCTCCCGACCGTTCGTAGCAGATTCCCGGGCCCTGTAGGGCTTCATCACTTCCTCTGCGAAGAGTTTGAGAGACCGTTTGGCGTCCTCGTGGCCCGGGCCGAAGTGGGTGAAGAGCGAAAGGTGGTCGAGGCCTGCCCTGTCGAAGGCGTAGACCTTTTCCAGCACCTCGTCGGGGGTGCCCATGAGCAGGTTGTCGTAGACCTCCTGCTGTGTGGGGTCGTCATCGTTGGACTCGGGGGCGACGTAGGCCCGGGGATTGGAGTTCTGTGTGTAGTCGTGGAGTCGAGTCCCGATTCTATGATTGATTACCACGTCCCACGTTTTGTCGAATGCCTCTTTCTTAGTTTCACCGACGTAGTACATCCTCGACATCCCTATTTTCTGCACGCCACGTGCATTCCCGGCATCTTCCCGACCTTCGTGGAAGGCGTCGCACATGCGCTGGATGTGGCTCATCGGTCGTCGGAAGGGGGCGTGGAATACGTGGTAGCCCTTGCGGGCGTAGTGACGAATCGTAGAGTCGTGCATGCACCCGACCCAGACGGGAGGATGGGGGTTCTGGACGGGCCGGGGCCAGACGTAGGTGTTTTCAAAGGACCAGAACCGCCCGGAGTGCTCGATTCCCTTCTCCTCGCTGTGCCAGATCTTTTCCAGTATCTCCAGGGACTCGTCGAAGCGGGCCCGGCTGTCTCCGAACTCCTGCTCGAAGCGGTCGAACTCGTACTTGTAGGCCCCTCGGGCGACTCCAAGCTCGAACTTGCCTTCGAGCATGTTGTCGGTGGCTGCTATATCTCCGGCAATGGCGAGAGGGTGGTGGAAGGGCAGGAGGACAACGGCCGTTCCTACGGTCGCATTCTTGACGTGCTGCCCGACCTGGGTGGCGACCAGCAGGGCGTTGGGGGCGGGGATGTAGTGGATTAGGTGGTGCTCCGGCACCCAGATGTTATCGAAGCCCAGGTCGTCGGCGAGGACGGCCAGTTCCAGCATGTTCTTGTACATGTCCAGTCCGCGCTGCTCTTCGTAGATCTGCATGAAGGAAAGGAAAAGGCCAAATGTCATCATGGTCTATCTGCCTTTGGATTACGCCCGAGGATCGGGTGAGTGGTCGGGTCACGATACCCTTGCCCCGACGAGGCTGTCAATTTCACCTGCCCCCTATGCCAGGCACCTCAACGGACTCCCTCCGTTGTAGTCTTCCATCTCCCTGACTATGGGCGGCATGTTCAGCTTGGCGCCCCATTTCTCGCCCTTGATTTCTGAAAACGCCCGGTGGATGTTCCCCACAATCCGCTCGGTGTCGTGCCATTCGGCGAACTCCCCGAGGTCCGCGCTCCTGGCTATTTCCAAGGGTTTCATTCCAGCATCGTAGCCCTCCCGAGCCACACGTTGAACGAATTTCAAGTAAGCCTCTGTAGGGTCAAAAAGTTCGGGGCCGCAGACGGGCCCGTGGCCCGGGACTATGGTCTCGGCGCCCAGGGCTCTCAGCCGTTCGATGGCTACAAGGGAGCCTGCTACCGACCCCATAACTACAAAGGGAGTGCCTTCATTGAAGATCAGGTCGCCGGAGAATAGGAGTTTGTGGTCGGGGAGCCAGACTACAGTGTCGTTGGTCGTGTGGGCGGGACCCATGAAGATGAGCTCTAGCCTCAGGTCATCCACGTGCAGGGTCATCCTGTCCTGGTAGGTCATCATAGGAGCGGCCAGCTCCAAGTTCCCCCAATCGACGTTAGGGAACAGCATCCCTATGGTGTTGTCGGGCCTGGGGAGGCCCGCTTCAAGCACCGCCTCCCGACAAAGCTCGTGGCCAACGATGGTCGAGTCCCGGAACAGATAGTTCCCGTGGGTGTGGTCCCCGTGATGGTGGGTGTTGACCAGTGTGTTCAAGGGCAGGCTTGTTACCCTGCGGATGGAGTCGAGGAACGCCCGGGTCCTGCGCTCAGTGAAGCAGGTGTCGATGACCGTCGCGCCTCGTCGTCCGACCACGAAGCCCGAATTGTTCAGGCCCCAGCTGCCGTCCGCCTGCAGATAGCAGAATACCCGGTCGGCTACTTCCTTCACCTCGGGGGGAGGGAGCTCGCTGCTGGTTGGGACCTGTTCAACGCTCATGGGGGTTACCTCTTTGGGCCAATGGGCGGAATAACGTCACTTGCCGACAATGGCCTGCATATTATATTGTCTGGCCGGAATTCCCAGTGTCCTTGCCGTTAAGACTTCGCGCACAGGTACAAGAGAACAGAATGAGACCTCTCGAAGGAATAAAGGCTATCGAGCTCGGCATCTGGTTTGCCGGGCCGGCCGCGGGAATGCTGCTGGCCGAGTGCGGCGCCGACGTCATCAAGATCGAGCCCCTCGGGGGCGGGGACCCGATCCGCGGCTTGGACCTGGAGGAGCGCTGGGGCGCCGAGACGCCACCCTTCAACTACATGGCCGAGATGGTCAACCGGGGCAAGCGCAGCGCGGCCATAGATTTGCGCCTGGCCGAGGGTCGGGAACTGGTCTACAAACTCGCCAAGACCGCCGACATTTTCGTAACCAACGTCAGGCCCCAGGCCCTGGACCACCTGGAGATGACCCCCGAGACCATCACCGCTCTCAACCCGAGACTTGTGTACGGCCTCCTGACGGGTTTCGGGCCCAAGGGGCCGGACAAGAATAAGCCCGCCTTCGATGAGGTCGGGTTCTGGGCCCGAGGTGGGTTTCTGTCCTTCATGGGCGAGCCCGGCGGCCCCCCGACCCATCTCCACGGCGCCATGGGTGACCTGACCACTGCCGTTTGCATGACAAATGCCATAGCCCTTGCGCTGTTTACGAGGGAGCGCACGGGCAAGGGCCAGATTGTCGAGTCCTCTCTGCTTTCCAGCGGGATGTGGGTGGCCGGATACGACCTGCACCGGACCCTTTTCTCGGGGGATGACGTTCTCCGGGAGACCCGTACGTCGGCGCCGAGTCCCCTCTATAACACGTACCAGTGCGGGGATGGGCGGTGGGTGCAGTTCGCCATGCCCCAGGGCGACCGGTACTGGCGCCCGACCTGCCTGGCCCTGGAAGTCTCACATCTTGCCGACGACACCCGTTTCAACAACCATGGCAAGATGATGAAGAACCACCTGGAGGCCATCAAGCTGCTGGATGAGGCCTTCGCCAAGCGGCCTCTAGCAGAATGGGCCCCGAGATTCGACGAATTCCAGCTGGTCTGGGCTCAGGATGCACGACTCTCGGAGGTGGTGGCTGATCCGCAGGTTGAGGCGAACAAGTACCTTGTGGAAGTGGAACATGCGGGTCTCGGTACATACAAGGAGATAGGGCTGCCCTTCGCCTTGAGGGATACGCCAACGCATCCCTCGGGGGCCGCGCCCGAGTGGGGCCAGCACACCGAGGAGGTCCTTCGAGAACTTGACTATTCCTGGGAGCAAATCATAGAACTGAAAGACCGGTCCGTCATAGCCTGAATGCGGGAGGAACAAACATGAGCTGGGAAACCCTGATATACGACCTGAAGGACGACGGCATCCTCTGGATCCGCTTCAACCGTCCCAGGTCTCTCAACGCCGTCAACCGGGTCTTTGCGAGAGAACTGCGGGAGGCAGTGGAGAAAGCGGAGGCCGATCCTGACGTAAAGGTAGTTATCCTCACGGGGGAAGGTCGGGCGTTCTGCGCGGGCGCCGACCTCAAGGAAGCGGCCGCAGGCATCCCGCCCGGACAGGAAAAGCGCAGCACCCACAACCTGCAGACCGTGGCCCAGGTCCTCCGGGATATGCGAAAGGTCGCCATCGCGGCAGTCAATGGTTACGCTCTCGGGGCGGGGTGCGAGATATCGTTGGACTGCGACCTTGTCGTTGCATCGGAAGAGGCGAAGTTCGGATTCCCGGAGACGGGAGTCGGGGCTACGGTGACGGGCGCCGGGACCTACCTGCTGCCACAGGGTATCGGGCTGGCTCGGGCCAAGGAACTGATTTTCCTCGGGGAGCACATCCCCGCCGCCGAGGCCAAGGAACTGGGCATGGTCAACCGGGTCGTCCCCGCCGACAAGCTGGAGGAAGAGGCCACCGCAGTCGCTCACAAGGTCCTGAAAAAGTCGCCAATGGCAATTGCGCTGGCAAAGGCCGCGTTGAACGTCGGGGCGGAGGCAACTTTCGGGGCTGCCCTGACCTACGAGCGGGACTCCAGCATTGCCGCTTCATCCACCGGCGACATGGTGAATGCAGGGCAGGCCTTTAAGGAGAAACGCCCGCCAAAGTTCGGGTCGGGGAGCTAGGCCATGGACTTGGATCTTGAGGGCAAAGTTGCCGTGGTCACGGGCGGAAGTCTCGGGATCGGGAAGGCGATTGCCCGGGAGCTGGCCTCGGAGGGCGCCCGAGTCGTGATCTGCGCCCGCCGCCCAGAGCTGTTGCAGGACGCCGCCAGCGACATCGAACGGGAAACCGGCGGCAAGGTCCTCGCCGTCCCGACCGATACCACCCAGCCCGACCAGGTAGCCAACCTTTTCGATACAACCATGTCCGAGTTCGGCAGCGTGGACATCCTGGTGAACAACGCCGCCGTGGTGGGTGGGCTTTTGCAAGGGCCCCTGGAGGAAGCTACTGAAGAACTGCTGACCGAGGATCTGGACACCAAGGTAGTGGGCTATTTCCGCACCGCACAAGCCGCTGCACCCCTGATGAAGAAGCGGGGGTGGGGACGGATTATCAACATTGGCGGGATGTCGGGACGTTATTCGGGCGTGATTAGCGGCGTGCGCAATGCCGCGGTGGCGCACTTGACCAAGACTCTGTCGGGGCAGCTTGGGCCCTACGGGATAACCGTCAACACCATCCACCCGGGAACCGTCCGGACCGAACGTACCGACGAGATGTACGAAGAAGAGGCCCTCGCTACGGGAGTCCCCAAGGAAGACATCGCCCGACGAGCGGACAAAGCGCAATCGATAGGACGCATCGTCGAATCCGCCGAGATAGCGCACCTGGTCTGTTTCCTGGCCTCGCCTAAGGCCGCGGCAATCACCGGTGAGGTGATAGCCGTGGACGGGGGCAGGGGGTCGGCGGTTTTCTTCTAGGACAAGGTGGGAGCGCCAGGAGCAAAGGTGGCCTGGATTCCACCTATACATTTGAGGTCAGGAAGTGATCAGGCCCTCTTGCGGTTGCGCCCACGGTAGATTGAAGGCAAACGACGCCAACGGGGCCCGAGGTATCGGCAACTCCCCGAACGGCACGTCTATGATCACAGGCGCATTGCGCTCAAGCGCCTGCGGCACCATCGTCTCCAGGTCCAGCGGGTTCTCCGCCCGCATCCCGATCACCCCGAAGGACTCGGCGAATTTAACGAAGTCCGGGTTGTGTAAATCCGTTTCGTAAGCTCCATCAAATCCTTCCTCAAGGTCCCGGGCCACATTGCCGTATGAGTCGTTTCTGAATATCACGGTTACCAGGTTGATCCCGTACTTGACCGCCGTGGAAAGCTCGGACGCGTTGAACATGAACCCGCCGTCCCCCGCCACACACACTACTGCCCGGTCGGGCTTGGCCACCTTCACGCCCAAGGCCGTAGGGAATGCGTAGCCCAGGTTGAATGAATAGCCGGAATCTATATACGTCTTCGGTCGGGTCACCTGCCAGTGGGTGCGCGCATAGAAGCCAAACTGCGATACGTCCCAAACCGTGAAGGCGTCATCGGGAATTCCCTTCTGCAGCGCTTCCAGCACAGGGTACTGGGGCTCCTTCAGCCGGATGTCGTAATAGGCTATAAGGTTGCGGGCCGCCTTGACCGCCTCTACGGGCGACGACCGATCTCCCGCGCCGACTTCCACCAGGTGAGGAAGCAAGGCTTCGATTGTCGCCTTGGCATCGCCGTGAAGAGGAATTGTGTTGGACTGGACCCTTGTCAGCTCGGCATCATCTATGTTTATGTTAATTAACGTTGATGCCTCTCCCGCCGGGTTGCCCAGTGAAAAACGGGCTCCGATTCCTATCACCACATCTGCCGACTGCATCACTTCGAAGAGCTGGTTCATCTCCCGCCGCTCCCCCGACGGACTGAAGCATGAACCGTATGACAGTGGATGGTTATCCGGGATCGCTCCTTTGCCGCCGCTGGAAGTGACCACCGGAATACTTGTAGCTTCAGCTAGCTTTACGAGTGCCCCCTCCGCATCCGAACGTGCGACTCCTCCTCCGGCGAATATCAGAGGTCTGGAGGATTTTGCTATGATTTCCGCAGCCTCTCTCAAGTCCCCGGAATGAGGCGTAATCCGAGAAATACGCGCCGGACTGCGAAGCGTTACTTCCTCCCGCTCGACTCCCACATCAGGGGGCACTTCAATCAGAACGGGCCGGGGTCTGCCCGTACGCATCTGTCTGAACGCTTCGAATACGGCATCCGGCACCTCCCGGGGCCTGAGCACCTGCTGTTGCCACTTGGTCACCGAGCGCACCGTGCCCGGTTGATCCGCAACTTCATGGACGGCGCCCCGATTCTTGCCAATTGCCCCACGTGGCACTTGCCCGGCTATGAGGAGCACCGGAGATGATCGCGAGTATGCGTTTGTCAGGCCGGATGCTGCATTGTAGACACCTGCACCTGGCACCACCAGGGCCACCCCGGGGTTCCCTGATGCCCTTGCATAGCCGTCCGCCATGTAGGTTGTTGCCTGCTCATGGCGCGTCGTGATCATTCGGATATCGGGTTCGTCCCGCAGTCCGGCTACGATCCCGTAGACCTGGATGCCCGGGATGCCAAAAACGACCTTGACTCCCTCCCTGACCAGGGATTTGGCGAGGGCCTCGCCGCCGCTCATTAGCGCCATGATTTATCTACTCCACTCCCTTGACACGTTCCATGCGGAATGTGACAAATGTGAGGCTCAACAAGGGGCAGGGCAAGTCTAGAGTCCTTCAACAACCACCATGTCGATGTTGGAAGACCTGGAGCGCATGTCATCCAGGGCAGTGTACTCGGGAGATTGCAGCCAGGAGTGGACCTGGTCCAGGTTGTCAAATTGGAGTATCGCAACCCGTTTCGGTGCCCAGTCTCCCAGCACTATCTCAAGTTTGCCGCCCCGGGCCACGAACTTGCCGCCGTGACTCTCTACGGTAGCCGTCACCTGTTCCATGAACTTCCCATAGAGGCTGGCGTCGGTTATCTCTACGTCTACGATTACGTATGCTGCCATATCTCTCCTTTGCTCACCGAGACAGGAATAGGTTGAAAGGCACAGTACAGGAATCTCATTGTTGGTACAAGACAGTTTGTTAGTGCCGTCAGTGGCAGGGTTTTGTAGTACCGGTTTTTCTCCTGAGGCTACCCATTTGCTATTTGTGGGCAGGCCCCCGACCCACAACCCCTGAATCTCAATACTGACACGTCGCGCTTTCGCAGGGGAATGAATGTCCGTGTCCCGTGCTATTATTGCGGCCATGATCAGCTAGTCGACATACCCATCATTATCCCCAACCCCGACCCGTTAGGAGGTAACCCCAATGGCCCGACCCACGCAGATGAGCGTCCTGGTGCCGACCCACTTTCTCGGTGACCTCCCTACACCCGCCGACTTCAAAAACTGGTTCCGAGCCGCCGAGGACTTGGGATTCGCCTCGGTCTGGATCCTGGACAGGATCTACAGCCCCTCCAAGGTACCCGATGCTATGACCATGCTTACATGGGCTGCTGCCGTTACTTCCAGGGTGAGGCTCGGCACTGCCGTACTCCTTCTTCCCCATCGCCACCCTATTCTACTAGCAAAGGAGGTATCGACCATCGACTGGCTGAGCGGAGGTCGGCTGGATTTGGGGGTCGGGCTCGGAGGGCGGGAGATCGAGTTTCACTCCCTGGGCATGAAGCTGGAAGAAAGGGTCAAGCGATTCAGGGAAAATCTGGCAGCCATGCGTGCCATCTGGTCCGGCCCCGACGCCGCCTACGAGGGCAACTTTGTCAACTTTGAAAACGTCAACATCGAGCCTCGGCCCGTGCAGAAGGGTGATTTGCCAATCTGGATCGGTGGCGAGGCCGACGGCGTACTGAAGCGCACCGCGGCGCTGGCTGACGGCTGGATTGGCGGGGCCCGCAACTCTCCGGAAATACTCGCCGAGAAGATCTGCAAGATAAAGGGCTTTGCTAAGGAGAGGGGCCGGGACCCGGAGTCCCTGGGCTACGCCAGCCTCGAGTACATGACCATCGACGAAGACGTGGAGAAGGCACGGGCGCGGAACCGTGGGCTGGCGACCTCGGTATACGGCCCCGCCTTCGACTCCGACACCTACACCACCTTCGGCGACCTGGACACGTGCGTGGCCCGGCTCCAGTCGGTCGTGGACGCCGGCTGCAACGAGGTCATCATCTCCCCACCGGACCTGGACATCGCGCACCTGACAAGGCTGGCAGAGGAAGTCGTGCCGGCGGTGAGGGTGTAATCAAGTACTCGCAGACAGATGGCTCCCGATGTTTCCATAAAACGGATAGTGTGTCTGGCGAACTCCCGAAAGCTGGGTGGCTGCTGTATCGCGGGCAAAGAACTGCTGGACGAAGGGAACCCTGGGCCTTGGATCCGACCTGTCAGCGCCCGCGAGCACGAGGAGGTCTCGCTCCCCGAATCGCGTTGCACGGATGGCTCCATCCCCAGGGTCCTGGATGTGATAGAGGTGCCAGTGCTTGGTGAAAAACACAGGGACTACCAGCAGGAAAATTGGCTCCTTGATCCCAAGCGAAAATGGGAGAAATCGTCTGTTCTCTCCTTCGAACGGCTACGTCAATGGGCCGACGACACTCGCGAACTTTGGATAAACGGCGTATCGACCTACCAGGGACTCAATGACCAAGTCCCGGAGCAGGAAGCTGAGACATTCCGACACTCGCTCCTCCTTATACCAGTTCAAGACCTTGCATTGCGCGTCTTCGCCCCGGGAGCCGGTTATGGCGACGCCCAGAAGCGGGTGAACGGCCACTTTACCTATAAGGGGACTGAGTACAGGTTGCGGATGACTGATAACGATTACGAATACGACTTTCTGCAGAAAACCGTCGGTATTTACTCGATAGGCAGATGTTTTGTCACAGTCAGCCTGGGTGAACCATACAAGGGCAACGCCTACAAGCTCATCGCGGCCATTATCAAAGGCTGAAGTCTTACCACATTGTCAACCACCCAATACCCCATTTTCACCATAGGCCACTCTAACCACCCTCCGGAGGCGTTCACAGAGCTCCTGGTAAGGCACGGAATCGAAGAGGTTGTAGATGTCCGGTCGTCTCCCTATAGCCGGTACGCCTCGCAGTTCAACAAGGAGGCCCTGGCCAGACTGCTCGGAGATCTGCCGGGTGGGTCTATAGGCTACGTCTACTCGGGGCAGGAGCTCGGGGGACGGCCGGGCGACCCCACCTGCTATCACCCCGACGGCCGCGTCAACTACGAACGTCTCGCCGAGACCGACCATTTCGACGTGGCCCTCCGACGCCTTGTCCACAACGCCGACGAGCGACGCATCGCCTTGATGTGCAGCGAAAAAGAACCCCTCACCTGCCACCGCACGCTACTGATAGCCCGGTCATTGACCGACAGGGGCGTTGAGGTGCAACACATACTCGCTGACGGCAGCGTGGAGTCCCACCCCGAAACGATGGACCGACTGATGGACCTGTTTAAGCTGCCCCACCACGGGGATATGTTCCGGTCCAGGCACGACGTCATATCCGATGCTATAGGCCGGCAAGCAAAGAAGGTGGCGTTTGTCGGGCGGCGAGCGTCAGCCCAACACGACGAATGGGAGCATTCCTTTTGAAAGTCTTCACTATCGGATTCACTAAGATATCCGCGGCCCGGTTCTTCGAGTTGCTGCGGGAGTCGGGGGCCGAGCGGGTGGTCGACATCCGGCTCAACAACGTCTCGCAACTGGCCGGGTTCAGTAAGAAACCCGACCTCCAGTTCTTCCTGCGCGAAATCTGCGGCATGGACTACGTCCACCTCCCCTCCCTTGCCCCCAGCAAGGAGGTCTTCGACGGCCTGAAGAAGCACCACAAAGACTGGGACCGCTACGAGCGGGAATTCCTGGCCCTGATGGGGGAACGCCGTATAGAAGAGACAACGCCCAGGGAGACCCTGGACAACGCCTGCCTCCTATGCACCGAGGACTCCCCCGACCACTGCCACCGACGCCTTGTCCTTGAATACCTGCAACAGCACTGGGACAAGATGGAAGTTATCCACCTGGTCCGCTAGCCCCCTCACTCAACAGGTAAAAAAGAAGCGGCCCCGACGATGTCGGGGCCGCTCTTTTGCCAGTCTATTTCGCGGACGGTCTAGTGATCGTAGGGCTGGAAGTTCTGGGTCGTGGAGGCGGCCCAGCGGTCGGTGATCACGTTGACGATGGCCGGCTTGCCGGAGTCGAAGGCCCGCTGAAGGGCGGGTTTCAACTCTTCAGGCTTCTCGACGTACTCACCGTGAGCCCCGAGGGCCTCGCCCAGCTTATCGTACCTCTGCTCAAATCCGAGCTCGATGCCCGTCTTCAGCACGTCGTCACCCTTCCGGCCGGAGGCCCAGCCACCATTCACGTTCACCACGCAAACGAGCGGGATGTTATGCCGTACTGCGGTGTCGATGTTGATGGCATTGATTCCAAAGGAACCGTCGCCGTGGATGACGAGGGTCTTCTTGTCGGGCTTGGCGAGGGCAGAGGCAAGGCCAAAGGGAAGCCCGACACCCATGCACCCCGAGGAGCCGGAGTTGATCCTGTGACCCGGGTAGTAGGTCTGTATGGACTGCCGCCCGAAGTTCAGGGTCTCGTGGCCGTCCACGACCAGCATGGCATCCCTGGGCAGGAATTCCCTGATCTCCTTCATCATGCGGAGCGGGTGCATCGGGATCTGGTCGGAATTCAGGGTGGGTTGGCTTCGCTCGTTGTTGCTGGCCTCCTTGGCCCGCAACGAATCGATCCACGCGCTCTTGCTCTTGTTCTCGAAGTTCTGCTCTTTGGCCTCTTGAGTCAGCTGTCGCAGCACCATCTTGGCATCTCCGACTATACCGACGTCAGCGGCCTTGTTGTGGCCGATCTCTTCCCTGTCCGTATTCACCTGGATAGTCTTCAGGTCTGCCCTGAACCTGGGGGCTTGCAGATACTGCCAGATCCAGTTGATTCGGGTGCCGACCACCAGCGCCACGTCGGCCTCCCTGAATGCCATGGACCGGGCTGCGGGGAAGGACATTTCGTGGTCCTCTGGAATTACGCCCCGAGACTGGGGAGTCGTGTAGAACGGGATGCCCGTTGCATCGACAAACTCTTGTATCTCTTCGTGGGCCCGAGACCACATAACGCCCGTACCTGAGAGAACCAGCGGTTTCTCTGCTTTTGCAAGCATTTCGATGGCCCGCTTAACCTCATCCGGGTCACCGAGGATCCGGGCGTCGGTGCGGGAGTTGACCGGGAACTGGACGTTGGCCTCGTCGACCCTCTCGTGGAGCACATCGCCGGGAAGGTCCAGGTAGACGGGGCCCGGCCTGTTGCCCCAGGCTTTGCGGAAGGCCACACTGACCAACTCGGGCATTCTTTCTGCCCTGTTGACCTGTCCCGACCACTTGGTGATAGGTCGGAAAACGCTGACCTGGTCGATTTCCTGGAAGTCCTCCCAGCCGGTCAGGCTGGAGTTACTGGACCCTCCCAGGGCTACTATCGGGCAAGCGTCTGTGAAAGCCGTTACCACTCCCGTTACAAGGTTCGTAGCGCCCGGCCCCGAGCACGCTGCACACACGCCGGTCTGTCCGGTTGCCCTGCTCCATGCATGGGCCATCATCGCCGCGGCCTGCTCATGCCGTGTGTCGTAGAGCTTGATGCCCTCTTTCTCGGCGTCCAGATAGAAGTTGTCCATCGGCCCGCCCGAAAGGAAGAACAGATGGGTTACACCTTCGTGCCTTAATGACTTCGCCAGAAGCCTGTTGCCTGTAATCTCGGCCATTTTTTCCTCCCTGGAATATGCTTCCCGGTCACCGAGGCGTCTTCAGCTCCGATGCCCATGTATTCGAGGTGGAGAAGTCCGCGCGACGATATGTTCTGTTCGCTGTCGTTCGGAATCGTTCCTCCGCCACGGTGCGCTGATTATAGGCGCGACTATTATTAGCGTCAACGCGGGTCGGGCTAGAGCTCCATCTCCCTCAGGTCCGGCGACACCCGGAGCGGCGCATCCGTCACCGACTGGATATCCTCAACGCTCAGACTTGGGGCGTGTTCAACCAGCGTGAGCCCCCCCTCCCCGACCTCAATCACCGCCATATCCGTGACGATCATGTCCACACACCCAACGGCCGTGAGCGGTGACGTGCATTCCCGTACTATCTTCGGGGTGCCCTTCTTGTCGGTGTGCTCCATCGCCGCTATAACCCGCTTGGCCCCTGCCACGATATCCATCGCCCCGCCGATGCCGCCTATGAGCCGGCCAGGCCTGAGCCAGTTGGCCAGGTCCCCCTTCTCGGAGACCTGCATGGCCCCGAGCACCGTGATATCCAGGTACCCGCCCCTGACTATGGTGAAGGCTTCTACCGTATCGAAGATGCTCATTCCGGGAAGTGCGGTCACGAAACCCCCGCCCGCGTTGGTCATGTGGATGTCTTCTTCTCCCTCGGGTGGGGAGCCTCCAAATCCTACAGCACCGTTCTCCGTATGGAACCATACGGTGCGGCCTTCAGGAATGTAGTTAGCGGCGAGGGTCGGGATCCCGATTCCCAGATTCACTACGTCACCGTCCCGGAACTCCCTGGCAACCCTGAGGGCTATGGCCTCTCGGTCCAATCTGAACATCCGACTACTTACCCCTGAACTGTTTGGGCCTGCATACAATTCTGTTGACGTAGATGCCGGGCGTGATGATCTTGTCGGGGTCCAGCTCTCCCAGTTCGACTATCTCGTCAACCTCCACAATCGTGACCCGGGCCGCCGTCGCCGAGGTCACGTTGAAGTGTCTCATGTTGCCCCGATAGACAAGGTTGCCTGCCTTGTCGGCCTTGTGGGCCCGCACGAGCGCGAAGTCGCCCCTGATGGCGTGTTCCATGATGTACTCTTTGCCGTCTATAGTCCTCGTCTCCTTGCCCTGCGACACGACAGTCCCAATTCCCACCGGTGACCAGAATGCCGGTATCCCCGCTCCCCCGGCCCGTATCCGCTCGGCGAGGATGCCCTGCGGGTTCATCTCTATATCTATAGTTCCTGCCTTGAATCCCTCTTCCAGGGGGTTGGGCTGCGGCGCGCCGGGAGCTATGGGGTACGAGACAATCGCTTTGGATACCTGCCCGTTTTCCACCAGGACTCCCGGGTCTATCCGGAGTGCATCCCGCTTGGCCCCGAATACCACCCCGATCCCCGCCGTGTTCCCGACTATGGTCAGGTCCCGGGCCCCGTGATCTCTCAGCGCCCGAAGCAGTAACATCGGCATCCCGCCCGGCCCGCCGAAGTGCCCGATGATGACGGTGGATCCATCCTGGATATCCGCGACGGCCTCGGCAAAGGTTACGAAGATTTTGTCGGAGCGCACCCGACCCCTGAGCTTGGTCAGGGTCAAATCTGGACCTCTTTCAGTTTTTCGCTCACTGAGAGGTGCGCTCCGGTCACACACTGGATGTCATCGGGGGTGTAGCCGGGCGCTGCTTCCAGCAGCAGGAATCCTTCGTCGGTGACCTGAATCACGGCCAAGTCGGTAACTACAAGGTCGACGCACGCCTTGCCGGTAAGCAGGTAGTCGCATTCTTTGACAAGCTTCGGCTCACCGCTCCGGGCAGTGTGCTCCATGGCCACTATCACCCTCTTTGCACCCGTCACCAGTTCCATCGCCCCACCTACGTTACCCGACCCCCGGCCCGGCAGTATCCAATTCGCCAGATCTCCCTTCTCAGATACCTGGAAGCCGCCAAGCACCGTAATGTCAACGTGGCTTCCCCGGATCATGTTGAAGGCATCAGCGGAGTTGAAAAAGGATATGCCGGGGGTGGAAGTGATGAACTGGGTGCCGGCGTTGATCAGGTTCGGGTCCTGCTCGTCGGGTCCCGCCAGGGGGCCGTACCCCAGCACACCGTTCTCTGAATGAAGCCAGACTTTCCGGCCCTCGGGCAGGAAGTTGGAGCAGAGGGTCGGGATGCCTGCGCCCAGGTTCACCACGTCGCCATCCCGAAACTCTCGGGCCACGCGGAGAGCGATGGTGTTTCTGTCCAGCTTCTGCTTCATTTCACCCGACCCTGATTTTCGATTCCGGGATATGCACTATCCTCTGGACGTAGACGCCGGGCGTCACCACCTCCTCGGGGTCCAATTCCCCGATCTCCACCAACTCCTCCGTTTCTACGATGGTGATTCGGGCCGCAGCCGCCATTATCGGATTGAAATTGCGGGATGTGCCCTTGTAGACCAGGTTCCCGAGCCTGTCAGCCTTGTAGGCGTGCACCAGAGCAAAGTCTCCGCTGAGCGGCGGTTCCAGTATGTATTCCTCTCCGTCGAATATCCTCTTCTCCTTCCCCTCTTCCATCAGCGTCCCCACCCCGACTTTCGTGTAAAAACCCCCAAGGCCCGCTGCCGCTATCCTCATCCTCTCCGTCATGGTGCCCTGGGGCAGGGCCTCTATCTCCGCTTTTCCTTCGGCTAACAGCAGTTCGAAGGGCGAGGGGTTTGAGGGTCTAGGTGAGACCGGGAAGGAAGATATGCCCTTTTTGATCTGCCCGTTTTCCGCCAGCGCTGCCACATCGGAGATGCCGCTCGGTCGGCCCGAACTGGCCGCACCGCTGCCCAGCCCCATGCTGTTGCTCACGATGGTCAGGTCTCGCGCCCCGAGGTCTCGGAGGGCCAGAATCAGGTGCCCAGGATGACCCCCGATGCTACTGAACCCGCCGATGAAGACGGTGGCGCCGTCCGGGATGTCGACCACGGCGGATGCTGCGTCTGGATATACTTTGTCTGTGGGCATGTCGGCCTGCCGATACGGGATTCTATCACGCCTACAATCCGAATCTCCCACGTTGACACAGACCCCCGCCCATCCCTACGATTAACCCCGACCAGACCTTCTTCAAACCCCCTCAAGCAACAGGGAAAACATCCATGACGACCAAGATAATCGACGCAGACAGCCACATCCTAGAACCCCCCGACCTCTGGCTCACCTACCTCGAACCCGACCTCAAGGACCGAGCCATGTGCGTGAAGACCGATTCCCAGGGGCTGGAATACCTGGAAGTCGATGGCAAACCCGCCTCGGGGGTTAAGGGTGGGATGCTTGCCAACATCGCCGGGGCAGGACGCACCGACCTGGAGCATTTCCTGACTCCCGGCGCAGTGCCCTATGCGCAGGCCCGGGCAGAGGCGCCTCCGTCGGGAGACCCCGATGCACGACTCAGGTGGCTCGATGACGAGGGCTCCGACAGCACATTCCTTTACCCGTCCCTCGGGCTCGACTGGCCCCAGGACTGCCAGGACCCGATCATGGCCGCCGCCTACACCCGTGCCTACAACAACTGGCTCAACGACTTCTGTTCCACCGATCCCGATCGCCTCCTGCCCATAGCCCATATATCCCTCCTCGACGTGGAGGAGGGGGTCAAGGAGCTGGAAAGAGCCCACGCGCTCGGGATGCGCGGCGCTTACCCGCCGGTCGTGCCATTCAACGGCATCCCCTACGGAGAGCCCCACTACGACCGGTTCTGGGCCACCGCCGAGGACCTTGGTGTGCCCATCAGCCTTCACGTAACCGGCAACGTCCACGGTGTCGGGGGCGACCTTTATCCTCGGGCGTACACAGCGCCCTTCTGGTGGTTCCTCGTCACTGACATGGGCGACGTTCTCATCGCTTTCACCAGCCTCTTTCAGGGCGGGCTCTTCGAAAGGTTCCCTGAACTGAAAATCGTCGTGGTGGAGACGGGGTCGGGTTGGCTGCCCTACTGGCTGGAAAGAATGGACGGCTTCTTCGACAAGATAGGCTTCACCACGCCTCTCAAGATGCGCCCCTCCGAATACTTCAAGCGCCAGTGCTGGATCGTCGTAGACCCCGACGAAACAACCGCTCCTTACACCATCAACTTCGTCGGCGCCGACCGGTTCATGTGGGGCTCCGATTACCCCCACACCGAGGGTGAAGCCGGGGCCCTGGACGAGCTCAAGGAAAACCTGGAGTCTCTTCCCGAGGACGTCCAGGCCCGGGTGCTCGGCACAAACGCCGCGGAGCTTTATGGGCTTAGCTAGTCTGGACTCGGCCCACCCATGAACATCCTTCTATGCAGCGATGGGTTCCCTTACGTCGTCAGCGCTCTGCGTAATTGCCTGCAGAATGACGACATCATCCCTTCGGCCATCCCTGATCTACCCCAGCATCTGCCTTCAGCCGACGTCATCGTCCCCGCCATGCACTTCATCAGCTCCGAGGTGATGGACGCTTCTGCGGCCCGGATGATTCACCAGTTCGGGGTCGGGCTGGAGGGTGTGGACATAGGCGCTGCCACGGAACGGGGCATCTACGTTGCCAACGTGCCTGGCTCCATCGCCATGAGCAACGCCTTATCCGTCGCCGAGCACGCCATTTTCCTCATGCTAGCCCTCGCCCGAAACTACCCCAAGGCCCATGAAAACCTGCAAGCCGGTGTCTGGGGCCAGCCCCAGGGCCTGGGCTTGAGGGGGAAAACGGTCTGCATCCTGGGCATGGGAAACATCGGAAAGGCCCTGGCCCGACGCCTCCGGTCTTTCGAAATGACGATTCTCGGCATCAAGAGAGACCCAGCCTCCGGCGCCGAGCCGGACCTGGGCCTCGAATTCCTCGGCAGTCCCGCCGACTTACCGGCCGTGCTGCCCCGTGCAGATTTCGTCGTCCTGTGCCTCCCCCTCACCCCCGAGACCCGCTCCACTATCGGCGCCCGGGAGCTTGCAGCCATGAAGAACAGTGCCTATCTGGTAAACGTCGGGCGAGGGGCAGTAGTCGACCACGACGCCCTGGTCGAGGCCCTGGCCTTAGGCCAAATCGCAGGAGCAGGCTTGGACGTTTTCTGGGAAGAGCCCGTGGACCCCACAGACCCGGTCTTCCAGCACAACGTCATCGCAACCCCTCACGTCGCCGGGGTCACGGACACTTCTTACGACGAAATCGCCAAGGGTCTAGCGGACAACGTGGAGCGGCTGCGCTCCGGTCAGCCTCCCATCAACTGCGTCAACCTCTCCCAGCTAACCCGCTAGGGCACCAGGATTTCGTCCTTCCAGCCATCTGCGGTCCTCGTGTAGCGATGCCGGTCGTGTAACCTCCCCTCCCCCGAGTGCCAGGTCTCGATCTGCTCGGGCACCACGTAGACACCTACTAGGGAGTCCGGCAGGGGTACGTCGTTCTCGTCCGGATACTTCTTTTCTAATTCTTCTATACCAGCAACAAGTCGATCCCGGGAAGGGACAACTGTGGTCTGTGGCTCGAAAGTCGGGTAGTAATGCTCCAGCAGCTTGGACCCGTGGGTCTTGCGTTCCCAGTACCGGCGCCTGTCCTCTTCATCCATCGGCGATAGCCGGCCCCGTATCCTGTACTGCCTCGACACCGTCGGCCAGTACATCAGCAGCTCAAACCCCCGCCCCGACTGCAGTTCAGCCCACTTTACGCTCAGTCCGTTGATCAGCACCCCAAATCCCCGGTGGTCGATATCCCTCAGTGACAGCGCCCTAACGGTCCCGCCTCCCTCCTTCGTCACCGTGGCCAAAAAACAGACGTTGGCGTTCAGGTCACCCTTTTCCCGGGCCTTCTCTCTCTCCGAAATTATCTCGTCTATCGGGTCCAAAGTTCTCCTCCATTAAATCTGTCAAATTCTGTCTGATTTGAAACTCTGTTTACTAAATTGGACTTCTTGTCCATATCGGTGTATCATATGTTCAACATAAACAAATATATCACCCCTAGGACTCCCTGCCATCACTACAACCCGCAATCGCTCCGGCCGTCCCCGACACCGTAAACCCCGCCCCCGCCCCGACTCCTCCTCATCGAACGGGCATACCGTTACTGCTCTTCCTGCAGCAAGGCCCCGCGTCGAAGGCCCCCCGGGACAATTTGGCAGTATAGCCGTCTCCGCACCCCTGGCCCGTGCCCTTGCCGACATGGGCTACGAGACCCCCACCCCCATCCAGGAGCAGACCGCGCCCATTCTCTTTGAAGGTAAAGACCTGGTTGGGCAGGCGCAGACCGGCAGCGGCAAGACCACTGCCTTCGGGCTGCCCATGATCGAGAGAGTAGACCCCGATCAGACCCATATCCAGGGCCTCGTCCTGGTCCCGACCCGTGAGCTGGCCCTCCAGGTTACGGGCGAATTCAACCGACTCTCCGCCTACGCAGGCATCTCCGTGGTCGCCATTTACGGTGGGGAGCCCATTGCCAGGCAGTTCCGAGCGTTGGATCGAGGAGTCCACGTCATAGTCGGGACTCCGGGTCGGGTCATAGACCACCTCACCCGCGGGACCATCGACTTGTCTCAGGTACGCTTTGCCGTCCTTGACGAGGCCGACGAAATGCTGGACATCGGCTTCGCCCAGGACATGATTAAAATCCTCCGCCGCACACCAAGAAACCGCCAGACCGCCCTCTTCTCCGCCACCGTTCCCACCTTCATCCGACGCCTCATCTACTACCACCTCAAAGACCCGGTCTGGGTCCGCATAGGCGAAGCCATAGAGACCGTCCCCGAGACTGAACAGCTTTACTGCGAAGTCGCCGAGAGGGACAAACTGGCCGGTCTCCTCGAAGTTCTCGGGAAGCCAGACACCCAGGACCACTCGATAATCTTCTGCCGGATGCAGACCCGAGTCGACCGCCTCGCAAGGGAACTCAGCCGGCACGGTTACGACTGCCGTGGCATACACGGCGGCATGCGGCAGGGAGAGCGGGACTCGGTGATGCGGGGCTTCAGGCAGGGCAACCCCAAGATATTGGTCGCCACCAATGTCGCCGCCCGTGGCCTCGACGTACCGACCATCAAGTGCGTGGTCAACTTCGATATGCCCGACAACGTCGAAGACTACGTCCACCGCATCGGCCGCACGAGCCGGATGGGTCGGCCGGGCACCGCCATCACCCTGGTCAGCGAATGGAACCTGGAAGCCTTCGACCTGATCAAGGAAAAGATGGGCGATCAGCTGAGCGCACTCAAGCTGAGTCTTTACTAGCCGCTCCCTGGCGCCCGACCCTCAATTCTCGACCTGCCCCTTCACCCGGCTCGCGCTTACAATCGCCCCTGCCGTGGCGAGAATGACGATGTAGAACACCCCACCCACCACCGCCCCGATCACCAGCGCCCCCGTCCCGCCCGATATCACACCTGTCGAGAAGGCCAGAATTAAAATTACCACCGCCGCGACCAGTGCCAGCAGGAGCCAAAGCGCAGACCCGAAGACCAACCCCGCCGCGATCGCCGATTCTGGCCTGCTCCTCCACCGACCTATCGCAATGAACCCCCCGACGAACGGCCCGATAGGCCCGCTTATGAAGTGGACTACAGGAATGATCAGCAACAGTACCGTTACGCCGAGAGCCACGAAAACTGCGCTGACCAGTTGCATCCTTTACCTGTTGCTCCCCTAGCCCCCAAGCCCCGCGGCCAGAGCTCCGACCGCAATCGAGTCCAGCCCCGCCTCTATGGTCTCCCAGTGCTCCCCCGCATCCGGGCTGACGTAGAGCTTGCCGGAGTCCGTGCCTGCGTAGACCCGGTTTGCATCGTGAGGGTCCCAGGCATAGGCAATGACCATGTCGTCATCCGCCCCGATGTCCAACTGCGCCCAGCTTTCTCCGGCGTTGGTGGACATATAGGCGTGCGCACCCGACCTGCGTCCCGGGTTGTCGGACACCGATGCGAACACCCTCCTGTAGTCCGATGGCGCCACAGAGACCGGCACCGAATACCGCCTCGCAAGCCCGGCATTGATGTGCGTCCAGGTGTCGCCGCAATCGTCGCTCCGGTAAGGGCCGTTGGCCGTTGCCGCGTAGACGGTCTCGGGTCTGCTTTCACTTACGTGGATGGTGTGAATGTCGGGGTCGGTGCCGGTTAGTTGCTCCCAGCTGGAACCCCCGTCCCTACTCCTCACGATTCCGCCAACCTCAATACCCGCATACATCAGGTCCCGCGCCCCTGGCCCGAACCTCAGCTCTCGCACATGCGACTTCCTGTTCCCGTGGAACTCCCACCGAGCAGACCCCGGCACGGCAGTGAAGGCTTTGCATTCCTCCCAGGTCTCCCCACCATCCGTCGAGCGATGAAGGGATGCGGGTTCCGCACCGGCGTAGACCATGTCACCGTCCCCAGGGTCAACGGCTACGCTATGAGCATAGGGTTCGGGGTAGGACTTCAGCCCGTGCCACGTGGCCCCACCGTCATCGCTCCTCCATAGCCCCGACTCATAGGCCGCCAGGTACACCCGGCCCGCCTTTGCTCTTGAGACGGCAATCCTCGCAGCGGCGTGCTCCAGCTTGAGTTCCCCGACCCGTTCCACCCCTCCTCCATTCCTGTCCACGTCCATCGTCCGTATCCCGTCAACGGTCCCTATGTAGAGTCTTGTCGAGTCTGTCATCTGCTCTCCTCCTCTATTCCGTCAGGCTGCGCTGGCGGGTGCATTGGCCTGGGGCATAGGTCGCGCCGCCTGCAGGGTCAAGATTCCCAGCCCGAATATCGCTATCACCACTATGAAACCGATGTCGTAACTTCCCCAGAGGTCGAAAGAACCGCCCATCAACAGCGGCCCGAGCAAGGATGAGGATACCGTAGCCAGCGTCACGAGGCCATATATCGTCCCGAAGTTTTTCAACCCTACCGTGTCCTGTGTCAGTATCGGCATCGCCGTGCCCATCCCCCCGAAACCCACGCCCAGTACCGGCGCAAAGACGTACAGCGCCGGCGACCCGGGCAGCATAATAAGCGCAACGAGGGCAACGCACTGTATGAACAGGGACAGCCCGAGCACCTTGCGAGAGGCAAAGCGCTCTGTAAGGAAGCCGAAAGAGACCTTCCCTCCCATCCCGAATATCGCCATGATGCTTAGGAACAGGGTTGCGCGTTCCTGGCTCAGCCCCTCGGCCTCAAGGTGGGGAATGATCTGGCTCAGCACCGAAGAGTAGGCGAAGTTGGCGGCGATTATCCCGAAAGTCATTGCGTAGAAGGTATGGCTTCGGAATGCCTCCCTGACCGTGGCTCCTCTGTCGAAGGCTAGGACCGGGCCTTGGGCCTTGGAATCCGTCCGAATCGAGCTCTCCCCACCCCTCCTGTCCCGCACGAACATCACGGCCAGCACCCCCACCAGCCCCGACAGCGCCCCCAGGGCTATGAATCCCGAGCGCCACGTCGTCGCCATTATCAGGGCGCCCAGGGAGGGCGGCAGGATTATCCCTCCGAAGTTGGCGCCCATGGAAGCTATGCCCATCATCCGCCCCCGGGTCCTCGGGAACCAGTTCCCGACCAGCTTCGGGCCCGCCAGCATCGACGCCCCGGGGAAAGCTACGAAATGGACGAAGCTCAGCAGGTACCAGTGCCAGACGTTCTCCATCAACGGCCGCAGCCCGAAGGTCAGGGCCAGCGTCAGGATGGAGATGGTCATTACGGGTCGGGCCCCGTACCTGTCCAGCGCCCGACCTATGAACGGCGCCACCAGCGCCGAGACTGCGGAAAACGACAGGGAAGCCGTCACCTCCGTCCGACTCCACCCGAATTCCTTCTCTAGCGGCTCGACGAAAACGCCGAAGGCGTAGTGGGTGCCGCCTATGGCTGCGGCCATCCCCAGGAACACCACCCCGATGACCACCCAGCCCTGGTCGGGCCGGACAGACCTGAGCCCCGACAACAACCCTCCTTCGCCCAATGACTCCTGCGACAGGCTGCTCTTTGTGCTCACGTTGGGGTTGCTAACGTTGAATTGGAGGGCCGTTGTCCGGTTCCCGACATCAATTCTTCACCGGGACCCGAGGCAGGCTCTCGTTTAGAAGTCGGATATGTTCGGGGCCCAGGCCGCAGCACCCGCCTATGAGCCGGGCCCCGGCTTCCACCCAGCCCCTCGCCGCCTCCAGGTAGTCATCCGGCGAGATTATGGAGTCGAAGTTCCACTTGGGTCGGTCCCAGGTGCCCGAGTGGGCATAGGCGCCAACGGTCCCGTTCCACTTCTTTTTCATCACTTCCAGCGTGGGCCCTATGTGCTCAACCTCCGAGTGCATCACGATGGCCATGTCCCCGCCCAATGCCATGACACTTTCCAGCATCTCCTCGAAGACTATTGCATCTCCTGTCGTATATTCGCCCAGGGCCATGACGGGCTTGCCCGCCACCACCATACTGCTGAACCCCGACCATACGGGTATCCCGGTCTCCAAAGCCGCTTCGACTATCACGCTTGCCCGCTCCACGTCCCTGAGCATCTCCAGCAGGATCAGGTCCACCCCTTCCTCCGCCAGTATCTGCGCCTGCTCCCGGTAGCTGTCCCTGAGCATATCCAGGGGCGGGGTCTCGAAGCCCGCAATCTCCGTATATGCCCCGAAGGGTGATATCGACCCCGCCACCAGCACTGTCCTGCCTTCTGATGCCTCTTCAATGGCTTGCCTTGCCACCGACACGGCCATCGCGTTTATCTCCCGGGTCGCTTCCTCTTGCCCCGCGGTCTTCAGGCTGTGTCTTGCCGATGAGAAGGTGTTGGTCGTGATTACGTCTGCGCCCGTACGGATGTAGTCCTTGTGCACTTCGAGAAGGGTCTCGCTTGCGATCTTGCTCCCCAGTCCCGACCACACCAACTGGTCCATCACCACCCCACGCTTCTCAATCTCCGTGCTGATGGCGCCGTCCAGCAGTACCAGTTCACCCCCATCCATCCGCTCTTTCACAATGTCGTAAGCCGCACTGGCCATTTGGCAATTCCCTCTCCGCAGAAAGATCCCACCCACGCACTACCCCTCAGCCCCGACAGTATATCCCACCCCCGGCCCCCTCCCTCCTTCCCATCCCGATGCTCCGCGAGGAATCCACAGCGCTCCTACCTGGACCCACCCACACGCCCTTATGCCGTCATTCTCGACTCCGATCGGGAATCCATCCCCTCCCTCGTAGGGGCGACCGGCGGGTCGTCCTGGGGCAGGATCGCTCTCCCTGAGGTCCCTCGAAGAGCCTGCCCCTGCGAAGGCAGGGGGTCGAGCGAGCGGGGGGGAGGCCCACGCCTTGCCAATCCGTCACGCGTGTCCTCTTAAAAACCCGTGCCAAAAAAACCTTGACTTCTATTACACTCGTGCTAAACTGTTTTGCAGTTCGAACTTATATTCAGTAACTTAAGGAGGAACCAAAAACCCCAGGGAAGCCCCCGAGACGTCGGGGACGCCATCTCCTCATCCCGCCGCTTCCCGTGCTCCCTCCCAGTCCATCCAGGCGATGGAAGGTCCACAACATTAAGCGGCACGGCCCTCGTATAGGAGCCCTGCCGAAAAACCTCGGGCTATTACGCCCTTGGAAAAATCTCCCCCGTCGTTCCCCTCGGAGATTCCCGTTAACCCAGCGACGGAGCGAGAAAACACCCACCCACCCCTCCGAGTGGGTCGGGAAAACTGAAAAACTGGTGGCAGAGACGCCCTCAGGCGAGACTTGCTCGCTTGTCTGCCATGTGACATAGGAACACGGGGCTGAACCAGGCTGGCCTCCCGCCCCCTGAAAACCGAGTCCCGGACCTTCCATCGCCGACCCCCTCAAAAACAGACAAAACGAAAACCGAGATCCCACAACTCAATAAAGGCCCCTCGTTGACAACCGACCCTCCAAAAAGCATACTCGCCGATGCACCCGGCCCCACGGAAAGGAGAGAGTCATGACGCTGCCCGCCCGCATGAGATTCGGCATTTTCATGGCCCCCTTCCACTGGGCCGCCGAGAACCCGACCCTCTCCCTTGAGCGCGACATGGAGCTCCTCGAATGGCTCGACCAGCTCGGCTATGACGAAGCCTGGATCGGCGAGCACCACAGTGGAGGTTGGGAGACCATCGCCTCTCCGGAGGTGTTCATAGCCGCAGCGGCGCAGCGCACCAAGCACATCAAGCTCGGGACCGGTGTCCTCAGCCTGCCCTACCACCACCCGCTTATGGTCGCCAACCGGTTGATCCTGCTCGACCACATGACACGGGGCCGTGTGATGATGGGTGTCGGGCCCGGGGCCCTGGTCGGCGACGCCTTCATGCTCGGCATCGATCCGCCCCTCCAGCGCCAACGCATGGACGAGGCCCTCAACATCATCCTGCGCCTCTGGACCGAGACCGAACCCATCACCTACGAAGCCGACTGGTTCACCCTCAAAGAGGCCACCGTTCACCTTCGCCCCTACACCCTGCCCCACATCCCCATCGCCGTTGCCGCTTCCTACTCCCCGGCGGGCATGGTGTGCGCTGGGAAATACGGGCTTTCCGTGTTGTCGCTCAACACCATATCCGTCCCGGGCGCTGCGGCCCCCGACCTGGCCAAGTTCTGGGACATCGCCGAGGAGACCGCCGACAAGTACGGACAGACCGTCAGCCGGGACGACTGGGGCATCGTCATCCATGTCCACCTCGCCGAAAGCCGCAAGGAGGCCATAGAGCAGGCCCGAGAAGCCTCCGGCCGCTACCAGAAGGAGTATTTCGAGGATACTCTCGGCCTCCCCAGGGCCTACGATGGGCCCCAGGACAAGATCATCGACCACATGGTAGCAACCAACAACTGGTGTGTCGGCACCCCCGACGACCTCGTCGACACGATCTACCGCCTCGAAGAGGAGTCGGGCGGCTTCGGCCGGCTCCTGATCCAGGCCACCGAGTGGGGAACCCGGGAGCAGGTTCTCCACAGCTACGAGCTCCTCGCCCGCTACGTCATGCCCCGCTTCCAGGGCTCGGTGACCAGCCTCCACGAATCCCGGGAGTGGTCCGTAAAGAAGCGTGAAGAGCTCGTCGCCATGAATACCAAGGCCATGGACAAGGCCAAGGCCGACTACGTCAAGAGCGTAGCCTCGGGCCCCTAGCCCCGACCCAACACCCAAGATTTCGGAGAATATACAAACATGCCTAACTGGGCCGAGACCATACTTGAAGAGCTGAAGAAGAAAGAGATATCCCTCATAGCCTTCGTCCCCGACATCAGCATAGACAGGGTCACCTCCTTGCTGGAGAACGACCCCTATTTCCACGTTATAGCTGCGACCAGGGAGGAAGAGGCCATCGGCATAGCCTGCGGTGCCTTTGCCGCGGGCCGCAACGCCGCCGTTTTCATGCAGTCCAGCGGATTCGGCAACTCTATCAACGCCATCACCAGCCTGTGCACCACCTGCCGGTTCCCCGTACCTATCTTCATAAACCTGCGGGGCGAGGTCGGGGAGTTCAACATCGCCCAGGTGCCCATGGGCCGGGCCACGAGGCCCATCCTGGACGTCCTCAACATCCCCTTCTACACCCTGGCCACCGACCATAATCTCGACAAGACGGTCGGCGGGGCCCTTAAGCTATGCTACAGCAGCCGGGAGCCCGTGGCCCTGTGCATGACCCCACTGCTCCACGGAGGAAAACTTGCTTAGACTCGACGCTACGAAGATGATCCTGTCCCACCTCAAGGACGAGGTTGTAATCTCGAACCTCGGCCCGACCACCGACGAACTGTGGATGGCCGGGCATCGGGACCGCAACTTCTACACCTACGGTTCCATGGGCCTCTGTTCTTCCATGGCCCTGGGCATGGCCCTCTCCACCGACGAAAAGATAATCTCGCTGGACGGGGACGGCTCCCTGCTGATGAACATGGGAGCTTTGGCCACGATAGCCCGTGAGAAGCCCAAAAACCTCATAGTCATCTGCTGGGACAACGAGGAGTGGGCCCAGACCGGTCACCAGAAGACCCACACCGCCTTTTCCACCGACCTTGAGAAGGTTGCGATAGGCTGTGGCATCGACAAGACCGCCACCGTCCGGGACATCGAGTCCCTTGAAGGCGCCTTGCTTCGCGCCCTCTCCGAGGACGGGCCCTGGTATATCAATGCCAAGATCGAAGCAAGTGAAGAGTACCCCGTGATGCCCATAGAGCCGGAGGTTACCCTCTGGCGCTTCCGTCGCACCTTCACGGACATCCCCACCGGCCACCTGACCGCAATGCCGGAGGCTCGCCCCTAGACCCGTACCACGTACAGGTCCCGCTCCTGCTCGGTAAGCGATTCGCAGCCGTCCTCGGTGATGGCTATCGTTTCGCTCATACCCACCCCGAACTGCCCCGGGGCCCGATATGTGATGGGCATGTGGAACGTCATGCCCGGCAGCAGCTCCTGCTCGACTCCCTCGGCGAACCAGGTCAGGGCCTCGGACCAGGTCGGCGGGAAGCCGATGCCCACGTTGTACCCGTAAGTCCCCCCGAAGTGGGTCATATCATCAACTCGGGCGTAGACCTTCTTCGCCGCCATCGCAACCTCGTGGCCCGTGCGGCCGGGCCCCGCCTCCTGGATGATGGTCGACACCGTGTCCTTGACGGCATCAGCGACACGGAGCACATCTTCGGAGGGCTCCCCAATAACTGCCGTGCGCATCATCGGCGCCGTGTATCGCTGGTGTGCACCTCCGTATTCCAGGAACACGTTGTCCCCAACTTCCAGGGGTATACGTCGATAGGTCGTATGCCCATAGCTTGTTCTGACGCCCGACGACACGATAGGCTGCACGGACATGAACTCGCTTCCCGCCGCAATCATGGCGTCGTACCCGACCCTCGCCACGTCGTTATCCAGCATCCCCGGCCTGATGACTTCTAACGATGCGTTTATCGCAGCCCTGGTGTAGCCGGCCGCTTTTCGCAAGAAGTCCAGTTCGAGGGGTGATTTCAGCAACCGCACCCGACCCACGAGGTCCGAGGTATCCACCAGTGAAGCCAGTAGCAACGACGACTTCAACGATTGCAGCACCGGCGGCATAAGCCCGGGCCTCGAGGGCTCGATGCCCAGCCTCCCCGACTCCAAACCCAGCTCCCGGACCAGTTCTGCAAGTTGCTCTCCGGCGCTCTCCTGCCCCCGCCATTCCGCAACGACAAAGTTCTTCACCCACGAATTCACGACACCCGCCGGAATTTCCATGGAAGTCAACTGCAGTGCCGCGTCCCCATCCAACGGCAGGACTAGGCACGCATGGTTCCCGACTCCGAAGGTGTAGTAGCCGCTCACGTAGTACAGGTTGCACGGGTAGGTCACCAGAAGGGCGTCGAGCCCATCCGCCTCCATCTCCTTCCGCACTTTCCTGACCCGCTCGTGGTACTCCTCTTCGGGGAACGGGACCCCACTCCTATGAGAGGTTGCCATTAGCCCTGCCAGGTACTGGTCTGCGTCCATATATCTCTCCTGTTTGGATATATCCTCCGTTCCCGCAACTATTCTACGCTGTCTCTATGTCATCCCGAACGCCCTCCTCATGTCATACTGAACGACAGTGAGGGATCTGGGGTCGGGTGGTGCAGGTCCTGGGTTCCACCTGCGGTCTCGGAATCGCATAGCGGCGTCCACGTAGACAGCGGGCCATCTTCGCTCAACACGACCCCCGACTATCCCGCTATAATCACCCCATGCCAGACTCAACCCACAGTATCTCCGATACAGCCTGGCAGGAGGACGACTCCCAGGTCTTCCTCCGCTACGGCCCCCTTTTCATCCCCCGGCGGGAGGAGCAGATCGAGACCGTCTGCCGGCTGGTCCCGGCAGAGCTGGAAGAGGAATTCAACGCAGTGGAACTCGGCGCGGGAGACGGGGCCCTTGCCACTGCCATGCTTTCTTTTTTCCCCAACTGTAATTACCTGGCCCTGGACGGCTCCGATCTCATGCGAGAACGCCTGGAGGCTTTGCCCGAGTCCCGCGCAGGCCGCCTACGGGTCTCCGACTTTGACCTTGCCGATGCCCGGTGGCCCGCTCTTCTACCCTCCCCACTCCGCTGCGTCCTCGCATCCCTCATCGTCCATCACCTAGACGGCGATCAAGCCAAGAGGGAACTCTTCTCAAAGGTCGCGTCCCGCCTGGAACCCGGCGGCGCGTTCATAATCGTAGACCTCGTCGAACCCGCTTCCCCCCACGCCCGGGACACCTACGTCCGACAGTGGGATGAGGGAGTCCGCGCCCGCATCGAACAGTCGGGCGAAGGAACTGAAGTCTACGAAATCTTCCGCGAGCACCGATGGAATTTCTACGAAGACCCGGACCCCGATCCCTACGACCAACCTTCCCCCCTCCCCGACCAGCTAAATTGGCTTCGAGAGTCGGGCTTCAGCAAAGTAGACTGCTTCTGGATGTACGCGGGCCACGCAATTTTTGGCGGTTACAAGTAGACTATCAACAGGGAAGCGCCTCGGAAACGATGCCTGCACCATCGTAGACTGAGTCAGGGCCAGGAGGAACTCTATGATCACCAAATTCGGCACCCTTTTCGCCGGCCATGTAGACATGGAACCCGTCGGCCTTTCAGCGCCCGCGGTCAACGACAGGCTCTACTCCAACGACCACCTCATCACCGCCTTCGACCGCTCGGTTGATATGGCAAAGCTCATGGACGACCTGGGCTACGACACCCTCTGGCTCGCCGAGCACCACTTCCAGAGAGAGGGCTACGAGTGCATCCCCAACATCCTCATGCTGGCCATGCACCTGACCAGCATCACAAAGAAGCTGAAGATAGGGTCGGGGTTCAACATCACCACCATGTGGCATCCCCTGCGCCTCGCCGAGGACTACGCCACCGCCGACGTGTTGACCGGGGGTCGGGTGGTCTTTGGGGTGGGTAGGGGTTACCACACCCGGGAAGTTGAAGTGTTCGGAAACCCACTCCTTGACCAGGAAGCCAACCGGGACCTATTCGAAGAGCAGGTCGACATCATCTTCAAGGCATTCAACGAACAGTCCTTCTCCCACCACGGCAAGTACTACGACATCCCCGTCAAGGTGCCCTATCGGGGCTACGACCTGGAGGACATCACCCTGGTCCCCCGGCCCGTCAACCTCCCCGTCGAGTGCTGGCAGCCGATAGTCAGCGGCGGCGCCAGGGGTCTGAACTTCATGGCCAAGCACGGGATCAAGGGGGTCATAGGGGGTGGGGTGGCCCAGGGCGGCGCTTCCAGCAAGGTAGTAAAGACGTGGCAGGACACCCTGGCCGCCCACGGCAGGCAGACTGAGCTCGGGGGAGACCTCCTCATGGGATTCTCTCTTCACATCGCCGAGACCCCCGAGAAAGCCATCAACGAAGCCCGTGACTACTACTACGAGGACATGAAGATGTTCGCCCCTCTAAACATGCGCCGGGGCATCACCCCCGAGCAGATCGAGCTTATGGGCGATCCCGCTAAGGCCCCGCTAATCCCCGACCTCCCAAAGATCGAAGACGACGCGGCGAGGGGCGGCTGGCTCTGCGGCCCGCCCGACTTCATCATCGAGCAGCTAAAGAAGGTGCAGGAGATGTACCCGGGCCTGGAACACGTCAACGTGGGGAGCGCCATAGGTACGCCCCACTCCGTGGTCATGGAGCAGCTGGAACTGTTCGGCAAGGAAGTCATGCCCACATTCACCAAGCAGGCCGAAGAATCCAAGGCAAAGGTAGCAGCATCATGATCGATCCCATCACCCTCGAAGTCATCCGTCACCGCCTGAAGTCCATCGCCGACGAGATGGAGATGACCCTCCTGAAGAGCTCCTACTCCAGCGTCATCAAAGAGGGCCTCGACGCCTCCACCGCCATCTTCGACGTAGAGGGCAACACCATTGCCCAGGGCAACTCGATCCCCATTCACCTCGGGAGCCTGATCCCGGCCGTCAAGTCCATCACCGAGACTTATCCTCCCGACACCATGCAGGACGGCGACGCCTACATCCTCAACAACCCCTACCGGGGCGGCACCCACCTCCCCGACGTCACCATCATCACGCCGGTCTTCCACAACAGTAAGCCCATCGTCTTCGGTTGCACCATTGCACACCACCAGGACCTCGGGGGAAAGACCCCGGGCAGCATCCCCCCCGACGCCACGGAGATATTCCAGGAAGGCATCATCATGCCCCCCCTGAAGCTCTACGAGGCCGGCGTCCCCAACCACACCCTCCACGAAATCCTCCGCAACAACATCCGCATCCCTGACATGGTGATCGGCGATATGCGCGCTCAGCTTGCCGCCTGCCACGTGGCCAAAAACCAGATCGCCTCCCTGCTCACGGAGTACTCAGAGGAAACTCTGAAGGAGGCAATGTCGGCCCTGTTGGACAACTCCGAGAAGGCCACCCGGCAGGTCCTTGAGCAGATCCCCGACGGCACCTACACCTTCGAGGACTACCTGGACAACGACGGCATAGAGATGGACCTCCGACGCCTCATAAAGGTCGCCATCACCATCAAGGGTTCGGACATCACCTTCGACTTCACCGGCTCCAGCCCCCAGGTGAAGGGACCTTTCAACTCGCCCGTCGCCTCCACCATGTCCACGCTCTACTACATTGTCCGCGCTGTCACCGGCGCCGACATCATGAGCAACGCCGGCTGCTTCCGCCCCGTCAAAGCCATACTCCCCAAGGGAAGCATCGTCAATCCCATTTCTCCTGCGCCCGTGAACTCCCGCACCGCTACCGTCAAGCGCATCAACGACGTTCTAAACGGCGCCCTGGTTCAGGCCGTCCCCGACCGCCTCCCCGCCGCCTCCTCCGGTCAGCTTCTCGTCCTGGCCCTCGGGGGAATAGACCCTCAGGGCAACGTGCCCTACGTGGCCAGCGAGCTCGGGGCAGGGGGGATGGGCGCCCGACCCAACGCCGACGGCATCGACGCCGTGGAGACCGACGTTTCCAACTGCATGAACGTCCCCGCCGAAGCCCTGGAGATGGACCACCCCATCCGCATCATCAAGTCCAACCTCTGGAACGACTCCGGCGGCGCCGGAGAGTTTCGCGGAGGCCTCGGCCTCGAGAAGGTCTTCGAAATCGCTCGCGGCGAGGCTACCATTACCTACCGCGGCGAGCGCCACACCCTACCCCCCTGGGGCCTGTTCGGCGGTCTCCCGGGCGAAAAGACTAACGCCCAGATTCACCGCAAAGGCGGAAAGATTGAGATAGTTCCGCCCAAGGCGACCCTCAGACTGCATGAGGGCGATCAGCTCCACGTCTTCACGTCCGGAGGCGCAGGATTCGGAGACCCTCTGGACCGACCCGCCGACAGGGTGCTCCAGGACTACCTCGACAGCCGGGTCTCCCTGGACTCTGCCCGCGCCGACTACGGTGTGGTCATCGACCCCGATGCCAAGACCCTTGACCTCCCCGCCACCGACGCCCTTCGGGAAGAAATACGCTCCGATCGCGGCCCCGTAGCCTGGACCTACGACCTCGGGCTGGAGTTGGGAAGAGTCTAGCAGCTTCTTCGCCGCATGGCGTAGAGGAGCAGGACCTGGTTGCGGGTCTCAGACTTGGTCGCTGCCTACTCGTAGCGCAGTGCTTCGGAAGGAGCCACGTTGCCTGCGCTTCGTGCTGGCAGGAACGTCATCAGAAGGGATAGGATGTAGGCCACCACGGCGATGCCCAAGACCTGAGTCCACGGCACAACTAGACTGTAAGCAGCCTCTTCGTGCCGTATCGAGTTCACCACGTTCACCGAGGTCAGCAGGCCCAGCCCCAGCCCCATCACAATCCCGAGTACCGCAATGAACGACGACTCCAGCAGGAACGAAAGCTGCACCATGCCCCGGGAGTAGCCAATGGCCCGCAGCACGCCTATCTGGTGCCGACGCTCCACCACCGCCCTGGCGCTCACCACCCCCAGCGCCGCTATGCCCACAACTAGCCCCAGGGACATGAAGGCCAATAGCAGGTTAGTGAACGCACGGTTGGAGCTCTGCAGGCCGTCCATTACTTCGTTAATGTCCAGCGTTTCCATGCCGTTGGCGAAGAACGCCGCTTCAATCTTGAGGGCCGCATCTTCGGTCCCCGGTTCTACGTGGAAGAAGAACTGGTTGGCGTCAACCTCCCTGGGCAGCTCAGCCGTCAGCAGGTTGGTGGAGGTATAAACGCCAATCGGCAGCAGACCCTGGGATGCGAAGTCGTCAAACACCCCGATAACGGTGAGGTCCAGCGTCGTGTTGCTCTTCAGGTCCCGCACCTGGATCGGCACGGGCTCCATGTAGTCGTTCTCCTGGTATAGCTCCTCCACCCCTCCCAGCGTGAAATTATCCCCTTGCACGTCGAACTGGAAGTCATTCCTGCTCGGCACCAGGAAGGAATTCACCACCGCAAGGCCCGGGGTTTCCCTGACATCCCTCCACAACCTCTCCGTATCTACCTCTCCATCTTCAGTGTATTCCGCCGTGGACAGCATGATTTCATAGCGATTGGAGTCCACGAAGTCATCGTCCACGCCCGTCAGGATGGTATCGTCGAAATCTTCACCGGGGACATTCGAAAGCCGTGCACTTGCATCGAATATGTTCCTCAGTATTCCAACCGAAGGGTCTCCCTCTACCCGACTCACGAACTCAAGGTCCGGGTTGGCTTCGATGGCGGCGCGAAGGTCGGTTACCGGGTTGGTGTCGTTCAACGAAAAGGCCATCACCTCATATCCGCCGCCAATCCTGTCCTGGTCACCCAGCAGTTCGTTGAACCCCTGGATTACCACGCTCATCACGGTCACCGAATAGATGACAACCGCAAACATCGCCACGGATATCCCGGTCCGGAACCCGAATCTGAGCGGATAGGCAATGGATGACTTGATTATCGGCGCGAGGCCCTTGATCCGCCCGACCGTCCTCGATACCAGCCCCAGCACGAAGTCGGCGTTGTTTATGGTGAACAGCACGGCACCCAGTACGACCATCGTTCCCGTTACAAAGAACACGGTGAAATCGCTGCTCCAGTCGTCCTTTATCGCCCGCTCCACCGACGGAGGAAGCAGCCACCAGATGACCAGCAGGAGACCTGCGCCCGACAGGGCCCACCGTCGCGCAACTCCGAGATATCGCAGGACTATCGCCGCACCTAGGACGGATAAAGACGGGCCCAGCCAGAACCAGACCAGGTTGCTGTTGCTGTATCCGGAGAACATCAGCAGCAGGCCAAGAACTATCAGCAGGATGCCGCCGGCCAGGGCCTTCTTGGTAGCCCTGGAGCGTCGGGGTTCCGGTATGTCCCGTATCGCCCTGACAATGTTGATTCGGCTGATCCGCCAGGAGGCGAATGCCACGGTCACCAGCGTAATGACTGCGCCCAGGAAGAATGAGACCAGGACGCTGACCAGCTGAACGTGAGCGCTCAGGGCGAATTCTGAGGTGACGTCTGCGCTGATGGCGCCCGCAGTGGCCTTGACCAGTATGTACCCCAGTCCCAGGCCGATTACCACCCCCACCACCGAGGACCCCAGCCCGTATATCGCGCCTTCGGCCAGGAACATCCTTATCAAATGCCCCCGCTTCATCCCTATCGCCCGGGACATCCCCAGCTCCGCTTTCCGCTCCGCCGCCAGCATGGAGAAGATCAGGAAAATCAGCAGCAGGCCGACGCCAATGGAAAAGAGCCCGAACACGGTGAAGAAGCTCAGGAACAGGTTCCCCCATTCATTGGCGAAATCTATGCCCGACTGCTTTATGTCGTGGAGTTCCAGCCCGTTCTCCACCAGGACAGGCAAGTCCCCGTGCCTCCCCACCACCGACTCCGTCAAGTCCACCCCGCTTTCCTGGTCCCCCAGGTTGGATACCAGGATGTTGGACAGCCTGCCTTCCTTGCCCAGCAGCTCCTGCGCCCGGTCCAGCGACATGCTGACAACGACTTCGTACTGTTCGCTCTTGAAGAACCAGCCGTCCATGATCGCCCTGACGGTCATTTCCTCAAAGGCGCCAGGGCCCAGGAACAACTGAAGCGAGTCCCCGACTTCCGCGTCCAGCTCTTCCGCCCCTTCGAGGTCAATTAACAGTTCGTCATCCCCCAGGCTGTTCAGGTCGATTGGATTGCCAGCCGTGTCGAATACTTCGTCGAAAGTCGCCGCCCGGGAAGGGTCCAGGCCCGTGATTAGGGCGTTGGCTTCGAACTGCTGAGACCCCAGGTTCACCACGGCCACGGTGTCTGCGATGACCGGCAGTACCCCGTCGATCTCGGGGTCGGGGTCAAGGGCCGCCGCCACGTCTGCAAATATCTCCTCCGGGAAGTCCTCGGGGACAGCCCTGTTCTCCCACAGGTCGGAGTCCTCGTCCACCCGAATTAGCTCGTCCATTGTCCGGAGACTGTCGGTGACGCTGGTCTTGATGCTATAGGTCATCGAGTCGCCGGTCAGGAAGGCGCTCATAATGATCGCCGTCGCAAGCATCAGGCCCACCACGACCAGTATCCCCCGGGACGGCCTCCTCAGGACCTGCCTGAGCGCCATCTTCACCAGGATCATGTTGCGGACGGTGATGAATATCAGTGCCGAGGCAAATAGGAGGAAAATGACGCCGAGTACTACGGCGTATTGCTCTATCGGGGCGCCAAACAGTTCGTCCATCAGTCAGCCAGCACGTGAGCTAGTTGGATGCTCCGTACCCGTAGTCCTCTATCTGACCGTCCCTCATCCGGATGGTGCGATGGGTCAGTGCGGCCAGGGCCTCGGAGTGCGTCACCAGTACGAAGGTCTGCCTGTTCTGCTTGTTCAGGGAGAGAAGGAGGTCCATGATCTCGTCGGAGTTCTCCGAGTCCAGGTTCCCCGTGGGCTCGTCTCCCCACACTATTTCCGGCTGGTTTACCAGTGACCGGGCTATGGCAACTCTCTGCTGCTGTCCGCCGGAAAGCTCCGTCGGGTAGTGATCGGTCCACTCCTGCAGGTTGACCAGGCCCAACGCCTCCCTCGCCCTCTCCCGGGCCTCCCTGGCTTTCGTACCGGACACCAGCAGTGGCATCTCCACGTTCTCCAACGCGGTCAGCACTGGTAGCAGGTTGAAGGCCTGGAAAACGTAGCCCATCTTTGTGGCGCGGTAGCGAGTCTTCTGGTTATCGGACATCTTCGCCAAGTCCCGACCCGCAATCTTGATTACGCCTCCGTTGATCGAGTCCAGCCCCGACAGGCAGTTGAGCAGAGTTGTCTTCCCGCATCCGCTCGGGCCCATTATCGCCACCATCTCTCCCCGCTCCACCTTCAGGTCTACCCCGTGCAGGGCGTTCACCTTCACCCTTCCGGTATCGTAAATTTTGACTACTTCGGAGGCCTCTATAATCGGTCCGGAATCGGAGCTGTTGTCAGAATGCTGCATGGGTAACTGAGCCATTTTCTCCCCGCCGATTCAGCCGGCGATTGTGCGCCTTCCTCTTGGTGAATTATATCACGTATATGAGTCATGAATTCTAATCATCGCCCCTTCACGACTGTTTCCCCCCCAAATGTGAGACCTTTGCATAACCGTCATCCCCGACTCCACCCCGCCCCGAGAAGTCGGGAGAATCCTTCCCCATTCTCCCCAGTATTGAACTAGAGGCAGAGGTTGGCGCAGAAGCGCCAACCTCTGCCTCTGTTCATCTTTCCCCCTCTCCCCTAAAGGCCCTAAGGGAGAGGGGGATCAAGGGGGTGAGGGTTCCCCGGTGGGGCCGAGGGGCATCCCTTACCCTCCAAAATGGGACATTTGCCCTACCTGAACCCCCGTGCTATACTGCACCTCAGGCCGCCGACCCAATACCTCGGCGCCCATCACAATGCAGGATAAAAGGAGTCCCATGAGCCGCACCGGCCTACATAGGCCCCGTCTCACCCGAGCGGTATCCCACCGCCCGGCCTCCGGCACGCGCCTCCTCACAGGCTCCTCCACACTCACCATCCTGCACCCCAACACCCACAACAAGCGCTGCCCAAAGGCCCAACGCCTACGTCTTCGCAGCGATCAATCACTGCCCCGCCCCCTGCAAGGAAGGTCCCCGGACAAATCACGGCACGCCCTCACGGAGGGCTGCCAGGTGCGCGCCCCACTCATAGGGCGCAACGGTTTCGCCCCGTCAGGCGACGCTCAGGAGCACGGTGTAATGTTGCTCCATCGGGCCATAGCGCCCTTCTCGGACTCCCCCGGCATACACCTTGCCGGCCTGTCCGGGCAGTCGGACAACCCCCGACTCAAAATAAAGGCACCATATATGGATTCCACCGTCGTCACCATCGGCAAGTTCCGGTCTATGAACGGCGGTCACGGGTCCCCGCTCCCATCCCCCAGAGTGGTAGAGCACTTCCGGTGGTCGAGGCTGCCCCAAAGCGAGAGTTTCTCGCGTCTCGTCCATACCCTATCGGAAGTATGGGGCTGTCGCAGGGTCGACGCCGATGTGGACCGTCCCCAGGGGCGGACACCCCGCATCGGTACAGGCGTCGCCGACATCCTGCGCAAACCGTCCGGGACCTTCCACCCCCTCTCCCGATTTGCCATGTCATCCCGAGGCCCCGCGAGGGATCTCAAGCGCCCGTCTCAAGACATGGCATTCACTGCCGATCACCCCCATCCAACTTCAGGGAGTGTAAGGGGTACAGCCTCCCGTTCCCTGGAGAAATGGGCTGGGATGAGGCTGATGCCTTCCCCTCCCACCAGTACCAAACTAGAGGGATGCACCTGCGCCTTGGCGCAGGTGCATCCCTCTGTTCTTCTCTCCCCCTCCCCCTTAAAGGCCCTAAGGGAGAGGGGGATCAAGGGGGAGAGGGTTCCCCTGTGGGGTTGGGGGTATCCCCTCTCCGTAGGGGCGACCGGCGGGTCGCCCTCCCCCCTGCGACACGCGAAATCCCCAGAAATCCCTTTAGCCGTCGTTCAATCAAACCAGCTACGAGTTCAATCAATGTTCAATCAACGTTTAATCAAAGTTCAATCAAAACCCCACCCCCACAACTGAACAAAAATCCGGTCTCCCATCATCCCATCGGACAGGGACCGCACCTTGTGCAAACTTCCGCCTCCTCCGTAAAATCTCCCAAACCTAGTGAGGTGCAGGTCTCCGTCTATTGGCCCTGCACTCGAGTCGGAGGACGGAATGGCTGGCCCCCTCACCGGAATCAAGGTCGTAGAAGTCGCCAATTTCCTCGCGGTACCCTGCTGTGCTGCCCTGATGGCAGACATGGGCGCCGACGTCATAAAAGTCGAGCCCCTCGGAGGCGACCCCTACAGGTGGCTGTCCTCCGATGGCACCTACAGATTCGATTTCCCAATCAACTACGCCTTCGAAATGGACAACCGCGGAAAGCGGGCCATTTCCGTGGACCTGAACAAACCCCAGGCCTCCGAAATCGTACAGAGGTTGGCCAGGGAGGCCGATGTCTTCTTGACCAACCTGCTTCCCAGGCGCATGCAAAAGTTCGGCCTCACCTACGAACAGATCTCCTCCGAAAACCCCCGGCTCATCTACCTCGCACTGAGCGGATTTGGACCCAGGGGACCCAAGAAGGACAAGCTCGGATTCGACCATACCACTTTCTGGGCCAGTTCCGGCCTGATGCACCTCTACAGCCAGCTCGCCCCCGAACCCATCGATATCCTCAACGGCATGGGCGACCACACTACCGCCCCCACTCTGTTGGCAGGCGTTCTGGCGGCCATCCTTGAACGCCAGCGTACCGGCAAAGGTCGGCTGGTCACCACATCCCTGATGAACATGGGGCTGTGGGTTATCGGCGCCGATGTTCAGGAGGCCCTGGCCTCCAATAAGCCCCTTCTTCGCCGCTCCCGAGTTGATGCAATAGATTCCCTCATCAACACCTACTGCGCTTCCGACGACAAGTGGTTCCTCATGGTCATGCCCGACAACGGGACCAACTGGGACAAGCTCTGCCGGGCCATCGGACACCCGGAATTGATCGCCGACCCCCGGTTCGCCTCCATCGAGGACCGGAAGGCCAACGCCACCCAGGCCATCGCCACCCTCGACTCCATATTTGCTGAGAAGACTATGGAGGAATGGACACCCATCCTGGAGGCCAGCGATGTCATATTCGCACCCGTCCGGGATATGCTCGACGCGCTCAGCGACCCCCAGGTGGAGCTCAACGACATGCTCCGCACCCTCGATCATCCAGAGCACGGGCCCTACCAGGTGCTGAACACGCCCATTCACCTGGAAGACACGGACATCGGGCCCAAGGGCCCCTCCCCCGAACTCGGCCAGCACACGGAAGAGGTGCTGCTGGAGATGGGCTATTCCTGGGACGACATCACCAGGCTACAGGACTCGGGGGCCATTACGGGGGCGTGAGAGGTCAATGCACAGCGAGAAGCAATCTTCAATCGATGACTAGAGCGTCTATAGTGGTGTCAAAAGCTTTCGCAAGTCGAGCGAGGGCGGTGAGCGAACCTCTCTTACGTCCCCTTTCTATCTCCGATAAATAGCTGGCGGAAATGCCCGTTTCTTCGGCCAAGTCACGTAACGATACTCCACGGTGCGCCCGAAACGCGGCAACCGGATTATCCCCCCGGATAATGGCTACGGCGATTTGGTGGGGGATTCGGCTGCCATCGTCTGCATCCCTGGCGGCCAGAATATCTTCAAGGTCGGTATTCCGGCTGACTAAAGATTCGTACTCAGACCGACTCAGGACAATGGTATCCTCACTAATCATACGCTTCTCTCCTGTGTCGAACTCGCATCACCAGCATGACAGACGACTTTTCTCGTTTAATGTCAAATATGACCCGTCTATTGCCTACTCTCAACCGTTTGTATTCGCTGCCCACCAACGTGATCACCTGATTTGCGAGTGATTCGGGATCGGTGGCATATTGCTCGACCTTCGATATTACTTGATTCCGATCCCTTGCAGTGAGGCGCCGCATATCTTTGATTGCCCGAGTGCTCCACTCGATCTCAAGTACCTGCTTCACACTTTTGATGTTCGCATTTCGCGAACATAGTGTCAAACGTCATGAGCTACCTTATCCAGAATTCTCTCCCCTCCCCACACGACCCTGCACCACTGATATGGTAAATGCGAATCCCGTCATCGCCAGCGAGACAAGGAAACTCATAGACAACCCCGAGACAAACGCTTCCTTGACCCCCTCGCCCGAGGTCTCCGTAACTGCGGACAGGCTCGGCTCATACCCCGCAGAGGCCATAAACACCGCCACCACCGTCGTAGAGATAGCAATGCCAGTTACGTTGCCCGTGGTCCGGGTCAGGTTCAGCAGCGCAGCGATAATCCCGTAGTTTCTGCCCGACTGTGTGCTCAAAATATCGCTGGTGTTAGGTGCATAGAACGTCCCCATCCCCGCCCCCGACAGCGCAAGGGCTATCACCGCGTGCAACGGCGACGAGTTTACGTCCAGCGTTGAAAACGTATACATCGCCGAGGCTGCCATAACCAGCCCAGCCAGCATCAGCCATCTTGCACCCAGCCTCTCCGAAAGCACACCGCTCACGGCCCCCCAGACCGCCATGGACAACGAGGCGGACGCCGTGATCAGCCCCGCAATATGCGGGTCGTAGCCCAGCACCTGTATCAGGTAGAATGGCATGAGTATCACGCGGGGAGAGCTGGATAGGAATAACAGGAACCTGGCAGCCACTCCCAGGGAGAAGTAGCGGCTGGCGAAATATCGTAGGTCGATCATCGGGTGGGAACTGCGCAGCTCCCACCACACGAAGAATATAAACAGGCCCCCGGCAATCGCCAGCCCGCCAGCTACCGGCCCCGACCCCCAGCCGAGACTGTGAGAGTTCGAAAGGGCCAGGAGCAGGACCACCAGCGTTCCGGATGACGCTCCCGCCCCGACCCAGTCGAAGCGGCCGCGGGACTCGCCGGAGGGGACATGGCTAGGCCAGCCCCTCAGCGCCCATACCGCCGCTATGATGGCGGCAAGGCCCAGGGGCACGCTGGCGTAGAACAGCCACCTCCAGCCGAACTCGTTGACCAGCAGTCCACCCAGGAAGGGTCCTCCCGTGGCCCCCACCCCAACCATGGTAGTGTAGAGCCCGATGGCCCTGCCGCGTTCTCTTTTGGGAAAGGCCTCGGTCATTATGGCCATGGCGTTGGCCTGCACCCCCGCCGAGAACACCCCCTGCACCACCTTCGCGCCGAGCAGCACCCAGTAGGTCGGGGACAGGCCCGCCACCACGGCCATACCTATGAACCCCACGAAGCCCAGAGTGTAAACTCTGTGTCGGCCCACCATGTCGGCCAGCCTGCCCAGCGGCATGAAGGCCACGCTGGTGCTGAGAACATATCCCAGCGTCACCCATTGGACCACCGGGATATTCACGTCGAAATCTTCGGCGATCTCGGGGAGGGCAATCGCTACGCCGGTCTGCTCGGCTACCGACAGGAACATCCCTATGGCAATGGCAACAAAGGCCTGCCATTTCCTGAACCCAACATCCGCGGACGCCGACTCCTGCCCCGGCTGGTCGCTTGCCATGCCCACCATCATACCCCACCCCCCTCAACCCTCATCGACCCGGCATGGCTTCTGTGATATCGTCCCTCCTACATCTGCCAGGATTGGGGATAAAGCATGCAATACAGGTTCCTGGGAAATACGGGGGTCAAGGTTTCAGTGGTCGGGCTCGGGGCCAACAATTTCGGGGATCCCAACGACGAGGCAAGTTCGCATCTGGTGATGGACCAGGCCCTGGACCTGGGTGTGAACTTCATCGACACGGCCAACTTCTACAATATGGGCAAGTCCGAGGAGATAATCGGCAAGTGGCTGAAGGGCCGAAGGGACCGGGTTGTCCTGGCCACCAAGTTCGAAATGGACATGGACGAGGGGCCCAACAGCGGGGGCGCCTCCCGTTATCACATGTTCAACGCCGTTGAGGACAGCCTCAGACGTCTCCAGACCGACCACATTGACCTTTACCAGGTCCACTGGCACGACCCCGACACCCCCATCGAAGAGACGTTGCGGGGCCTGGACGACCTGGTGAAGCAGGGAAAGGTCCGCTACTTCGGGACTTCAAACTTCTCGGCTATGCTGCTCTCCGAGACCCTTTGGACTTCCAGGTTTCACAACCTCAACAGGTCGGTCTCCGAGCAATGCTATTACAACCTGCTCCACAGGAGGGTCGAACTGGAAGTCGTGCCCTACTGCGCAGCGAACGGGCTGAGCGTCATCCCGTACTTTCCCTTGGAATCGGGGTTGCTGACCGGCAAATACACTAGGAACGCACCGATACCGGAGGGCACGCGCATGGCCTCTGATGATTTCTATCGGCGTTCTCTGACCGACGAGAATTTCGATAAGGTCGAGAAGCTCTCCGCGTTTGCAGAGGGGAGAGGCCATACAGTTGGTGAGCTGGCTATCACCTGGCTTCTGACCAACCCGACTGTCTGCAGCGTCATATCCGGGGCTACGAGACCCGAACAAGTCGTCAAGAACGTTAAGGCCGCCGACTGGGTACTTACACCTGAAGATTTGAAGGCAGTTGACGAGATAGTCCCCCCACCACAACCCCCCGAGCGCTAAGTTTCCCGCTTGGGCAGAGCCTTCTCCTTAGCCCGCCGCCCGAGCTCCTGCACCAGCCTCTTCAATCCTCGCCCCGAGACCCGCATCTTCCGTCGGTTCCGCTTCCGCTCCTCCCGTCGTTCGCCTTTGGTTTCCATGCCCGTCAGCCGGCGGGACTCGGGGCCCGGGAGCGCTCCGCTTCCTGCACCCGCGGCATCACGTGCTCTGCGAACATCTCCATGGACCGGAGCACCTTGTTTTGGGGCATGTCTCCCAGCCAGAAATCGCAGTTCAGGTGATCGAGTTGCAGCTTTTCTTGAAGACGGATCAGTTTTTCAGAGACCGTGTCCGGTGTGCCGAAAAGGAAATGCCTGTCAACCAATTCTTGAATTGATGGCTCGTTTTCAATCGGCACATCCGTGACCCGACCCCTCTCCACCTGCTCCCGCCCCAGCCGCAGGCTAAGTGAGACCCGCATGTTCCACAGACCATGCTCCGCCATCTTCTCCGCCTCGTCCTCCGACTCCGTCACGTAGATCTTCTGCTGGATCCCGAACTGCAATTGTCCCTCTCGACCATGACGGAGAACCGCATCGTCGAATTGCTCCCGACGCTCCTCTATCCTGCCGATGGGAAAAGCCGCCCCTCCCGTGACTACGTTGAAGCCCCGGCGCACCGCTCCGTCGATGGACTCGGGGCTTTGGCCTACCACCCAGATCGGGGGGTGGGGTTTTTGGTAGGGCTTGGGTAGGACGGTGGTCTCCGGGAAGCTGAAATGCTCGCCCTGGAAGCTGAAAGAGTCTTCGGTGAAGGCCCTGGCGACGATCTCTATGGCCTCTTCCCAGCGGGCCCGGCTGTCCTTCAGGTCAAGCCCCAGCCTTTGGAATTCGTACTGCTGATACCCCCGCCCGAGCCCGAGGTCAAACCTGCCTTCGCTGAGCAGGTCTATGGTTGCCGCTTCCTCCGCCACCATCAGCGGATTGTGCAATGGCAACACCACTACCGCAGTACCGATGCGTATGCGGCTTGTCTTGGCCGCAAGATGGGTGGCCATAATAAGGGGGCAGGAGAGGTAGCCGTAGTTCGAGAAATGGTGCTCGGCTAGCCAGATGCCGTCATAGCCGAGGGTTTCTGCGGCTTGGGCAATCTCCAAGCCCCGAGCGTAGATTTCCGAATGGGGACGCACGGAGGGCGAGGGCATCAGCAGAAACGCGCCGAAGTTCAAGTCCCTATCCCCCGTTCCCCCCGAACCCGTACAACGACGCCGCATTCCCGTACACGATCTTCCTCTTATCCTCCTCCGACAAACTTGCGAAAGTCTTCTCTATCACTTCCTGGGAGTGAGGGAAGGTACCTTCGTCGTGGGGGTAGTCGCTGCCCCACAGCAGAGCCTCGGGCCCGATGAAGTCCAGCATCCGAAGCGCTGCCAAGTCGTCGCTGAAAGTCGTGTGGCCCTGGCGCTTGAAATACTCGCTGGGCTTCATGTCCAGCTTGGGCTCTATCCACATGTGCTTGCGTTCGTACTGGTCGTCCATTGTGTAGAGGACCCACGGCAGCCACCCTGCCCCACACTCCACGATGACCGTATGCAGGCTCGGGTGACGGGCCAAAACCCCCGAGCTAACGAAGACCGTGGCCGGGACAATTCCTTCTGCCATCGCCGTTACCATGTAGGTGAGGAAACCTCCCTCCTTTTCTTCTCCCATACCCTCGGGTGAATGGTCTTCGCTGCCCGTGACGAAATGCAGATTAATGGGGAGGCCGGTCTCTTCCAGGACATTCCAAAGGGGTTCGTAAATCGGGAGGCTGTATGGCTGGTATTTCAGGTGTATGGGAGCGCTAATTAGCTTGTACCCCAAGCCCGCCACACGTCTTACCTCTTCCACCGCGGTATCGACATCTATCACCGGGACTATCGACGCCGGAGCAAACCTGTCCAGGTGTTCGCCGAACAGCTCGATTGCCCAGTCATTGTAAGCCCGGGCCACGCCGATCTGGAACTCCGGGTCAGCGGAAGCGAACAGCGTGAGCAGCGAATTCGGGTACAGCACTTCCGCGGCAATCCCGTCCCGGTCCTGGTCCTTGAGCCTATAAGGGATGTCAGTACCTCCCGACGGGTCCGACCTGAACTCCCTGTTCAAATCGTCTTCGCCAATGTTCGCCTCCGCGAGGTCGAACCGTCTCTTGTTCCTTCCTTCGGCAATGAAGTATTGGGCGCCGTCCTCCTCTTCCACAATGCGAGGCAGCCGCGCCCGGAACTCCTCCGGGACCCGGGTCTCGAACAGCTCGGGGGACTCCTGTACGTGAGAGTCAGCCGATATCGCTTTTAGTCCTGCCATTGTCTGTTCCTCCGTTTTCCCACTGGAATTTACGCGCCATTCCCTCCGATACCGTACAGCGAGGCCGCATTCCCGTACACTATCTTTCTCTTGTCCTCCTCCGAGACGTCCAGGAATGTCCTGTCGATCACTTCCTGTGAATGGGGGAACGTGCCCTCGTCGTGGGGGTAGTCGCTGCCCCAGAGCAGGGCCTCGGGCCCGATAAAGTCCAGCATCCGAAGTGCCGCAAGGTCGTCGCTGAAGGTCGTATGGCCCTGCCGTTTGAAGTATTCGCTGGGTTTCATGTCCAGCTTGGGCTCAATCCACATGTGCTTCCGATCGTACTGGTCGTCCATAGTGTAGAGCACCCAAGGCAGCCACCCCGCCCCGCACTCCACGATGACGGTGTGCAGACTAGGGTGACGGGCGAACACACCCGAACTTACGAACACGGTGGCTGGGACTATACCCTCTGCCATTGCGGTCACCATGTAGGTGAGAAAGCCACCGTACTGCTCTTCGCCGGCATCTTCCGGCAGGTGGTCCTCGCTGCCCGAGATGAAGTGGAGACTTATCGGGAGGCCCGTTTCCTCCAGAGCATCCCATAGCGGCTCGTACACGGGCAGACTATAGGGCTGGTGCTTCAGGTGGATCGGGGCGCTTATCAGCTTGTACCCGAGTCCCGCAACGCGCTTTACCTCCCCGACCGCCGCCTCCACGTCGACCACGGGCACGAGCCCCGCAGGCGCAAACCTGTCCGGATGGCTTCCGAACAGATCTATCGCCCAGTCGTTATAGGCTTTTGCTACCCCCATCTGGTATTTCGGATCAGGCGAAGCATACAAAGCCAACAGCGAGTTCGGGTACAACACCTCCGCCACAACACCGTCCCGGTCCTGGTCCTTCAGCCTGTACGGGATGTCCCTTCCCCCCGACGGGTCTTGCCTGAACTCCCTTTCCAGGTCGTCCTCGTTAATGTTCTCTGCCGCAATGTCGAAGCGCCTCTTTTTCCTTCCCTCCACCACCCTGTATACCGCTCCGTCTTCCCCTTCCTCCGTGTGCGGCAGTCTCGCCCTGAACTCCTCCGGGACCCGACTCTCGAACAGTTCCGGCGCTTCCTGCACGTGTGAGTCCGCGGATATCGCTTTGATTCCGGCCATCGTTTTTCTCCTCCGTAGCTAAGCGATCCCTCGCAAAGGGCTTCTACCCCCGACGTCTACGCCCTGATTATATGGCCTAACTTCATCGTATACACTACCCCGCGTATTCGGGGGCCGAGGTTACTATCGACGAGGAGGCAATTCATGGGCAGGCTGGCAGGGAAAGTCGCAATGATCACCGGCGCAGCCCACGGCATGGGAGCGGTAGACGCCCGACTCTTCTCTCAAGAAGGCGCCCGACTCGTCCTGTGCGACATCCTCGAGGAGGAAGGCGCTCAGGTGGAGGCCCGAATCAACGAATCTGGTGGCGAGGCCGTCTTTGTCCGCATGGACGTGACCCTCGACGAAGACTGGCAGAGGGCCGTTCACGCCACCGTGGCCCGCTTCGGTCGCATCGACATCCTGGTCAACAACGCCGGCATCACCAGCACACCAACCTCCGCCGGCAGCGAGAGTGAAAAATGGGACCGACTCCTGGACGTCAACGCCAAGGGCGCCTTTCTCGGGGCACAATACGTGGTGCCGGAGATGAAGAAGGTTGGAGGGGGATCCATAGTGAATATATCCTCCATCATGGGGATTGTGGGGTTGGGGGTGGGGCACTCCGGCTATGCAGCTTCCAAAGGGGCTGTCCGGCTCCTTACCAAGGACTTGGCCCTCCGTCACGGCTCCGACAACATCCGGGTCAACTCCGTACACCCAGGCTTCGCGCCGCCAATGTTGGGGTCGACTCGGGGCAAGGAGGAAGACGCCAGCCGCATCGCGGAAACCCCTCTAGGCCGGCTCACCACCTACGAGGACGTAGCCAACGCCGTCCTTTTCCTGGCCTCGGACGACGCTTCCTTTGTCACCGGTGCAGAGCTTGTGGTGGACGGCGGCTATACAGCCCGCTAAAACACCATGGAGCTAGGGGCACCCGACTTACCTCCGTCATTGCTCCAACTCCAACATCCGCCGTTCCGCCGCCTTCAATCTCCGCCTGTTCGCCAGCTTAGAAAGCCAGATTCCGATCTCGTACAAAACTATTATCGGGCTGGCAAGCAAAGTCTGGTTTACGGGATCAAAGGTCGGAGTGAAAATCGCGGCGGCTATGAAGGCCCCTAGTACCGCCAGCTTTCTGCGTTTCGCAAAGCCGGCCGGTTTCACCACGCCCAACCTGGCCAATAATGTCATTACAAGCGGAGTCTGGAACGAAAGCCCGACCCACAAGGACAATGCAAGAATCAAGTTGATGTATCGTCCGATTCTTATCTGAGGCTCCGCTACGTCTCCCCCGAAGTTGAACAGGAAGTTTATTGCCGGCGGCAAGAGTATGAACCAGGCGAACACCACTCCCGCAGCGAACGACAGGACAATGCCGGGAAGGGATACCAGCAGGTATCGCTTCTCCCGGGGCGTGAGGCCCGGGGCGGCAAACATGATCATCTGGTAGAGAATCACGGGCATTGCCAGAATGAGACCGCCGAGGAGCGCGACCTTAAAGTAAGTGGTGATGAACTCCGTGGGATCTATATAGACCAGGGGGGTGTCACCGGCAGGCCGTTTGAGAAATTCCAGGACGCGGAAGGTGAATACCGCCGCTATCCCAGTCCCGACCACCAGCGCCAAAAGTGACTTTATGAATCGGTTCCTGAGCTCCCGCAGGTGCTCCAGCACCGATATCTTTTGGGGCGCGCTCATTACTCCACGGGCCCCGAGCGGTTGTGGGGCTCGGCGGGTTGGGAATCGGGCCTTGAAGTCGTTTGCTCTTCCTCCGCGCGGAAGTCCACTGGTTGTTCTACAGGCGATTCCGTCTCCGCCTTGGCCTCCTCGACTGCCGAAGATGCCATCCCCTGCGCAGTTCGCTGAAACTCCTGTAAAGCACCCCGGAGCGAGCTCACCACGGAAATCAGCTTAGAGGGCCCAAACAGCACTAAGGCGAGGGCCAGGATGACCAGGATTTCCAGGATTCCTACGTTAAGCGGGTTCAAACTTCACTCTTGAAAGTCGGGTATGTAAGCATCTCAGCCCGGTAGTGAAGTATAGCACCCTGACGGCTCCCCACCCCTTCCCCCTCCCCCGAGACCCTGCTAACATGCCCCCGACCATGGAGCGGGAACAGTTGCAGCAGTTGATCCTGGATTCCGTCGAGGACTCCGACATAGCTCCCTTCAGAGGCAGGGTTCCCTTTGGTCTTGGCAGGTCTACAGCCCGGGCCTTGATGTTCAAGATAACCTGTCATTGCGGCGTCACCGCCATGCTTTCCGTCGATACCCCTGAGGACGCCACTGAAGAACGCATCCTAGAAATGGTCCCCCATCTTGCCAAGGCCCTCGATAATCAGGCCGATCAGTTCAGGCGCTTCCCTTGCGAGGCCCATTCACGCATGTCGATGGGTTAGGCATCCCGTCACCTGGAGAAAATCATGCAATCATCAGACGTAGTCATAGTCGGTGGAGGAATTGCTGGCTGTCTCACCGCTTACTATCTTGGCAAAAAGGGTGTGAAGGCCACTGTTGTAGAGCGAGAGGCCATTGGGAGTCACGCCTCGGGGTACGCTTTCGGTGGGCTGAGCTACCATAGCGGCTCGGGCATCCCCGGCCCGGTGTTTCCATTGGCCAAGGCCGGTTACTTTCTCCATCGGGACCTCTACGACGAATTACTTGAAGCTACGGGCGTCGATACCCATTACCGCAAGGGCGCCAACGTCAAAATGGCCTTCACCGACGACGAGGCCCGAGAGCTCGATGAAGAGGTCGCCTGGCAGACCGAGCTTGGCATCGACTCCCGTATCCTTGACCTTGCTCAGGTGCAGGAAATTGAGCCCCGCGTTAACCCGGAAGGCATACGATTTCGATATATCGAAGAGTCAGCCGCCGTAGAGGCCTACCGACTCTCCGTAGCCGTCATGCAGGCCGCCGAGAAGCTGGGCGCAGTCCTCAGGCACGGCAACGTTGTCGGCATAAAGCGAGATGGCGCCCGACCCAAATCCGTCGTCACCGAAAGCGGCGACGAAATCCCCTGCGACACCGTAGTCGTGGCCATGGGCCCCTGGAGCACCGAAGCCGCGTCCTGGCTCAACTTTCCAGTACCGATCTGGCCTCTTAAGGGTCAGATAGTTCGGCTAGAGATGTCCGGGGATCCCTTGCGATGCTGGTTCGGATACCACGACAGCTACTGCGGCACCAAGGCCGATGGCCTCACCTGGTGCGGCACCACCGAGGAGGAAGCCGGTTTCGACGTGTCCACAAATGTCGCGGCTATGAACAGCGTGATGTCCGACGCGGTCAAGATGATCCCCTCCCTCGCCGACGCCCGCGTCGCCCTTCAAACCGCCTGCCTGCGTCCCATGGCCTCGGACCTGATTCCGATAATCGGCCAGGTGCCGGGTTGGGAGGGCGCCTATCTCTGCATTGGCGGAGGCCGCAAGGGCGTCCTGCTCGGGCCTGGGATGGGCAAAGTCATCGCCGACCTGATAACCGACGGCCACTCAGATATCAACCATTCCGGTCTCCTCCCCTCCCGCTTCTCCAAGGACTAGCTTCCCTCTTTCTTTCGTCGTTCCGGCCCCCGAGCCGGAATCCATCTTACGGGCAGCGCGGGGATTTTCATGCTGAGGAGGCTAGTAGTATGAGCGGAGAAGGTCGGCCCTCCCGCCACGGCTTCTCAAAAGAAAAACCGGACTGTCAGCTAAGCCAACAACCCGGCCAATCCACTAGCGCTTGGGGTTATAAGTCGAGGTAGTCCTACTTCTTCTTCGAACTGCTCCGTCTCTGGGACCCGGCTCTCGGCTTGGCTGCCGGCGTCGGGTCGCTCATCATCTTGTTGAGCCCGCGCGTAAGCCTGGATGCCAGCCTGGACGCCTTGTTCCGGTGGATATACCCCCGGGACCCGGCCCTGTCCAGTAACGACACTGCCGTCCGCGTCGACTTCTGTGCCGCTGCGATGTCTCCGCTCTCCGTAGATTTCCTGGCCGTCTTGATATGCGTCCTGAGCGGACTTACCACCCGACGGTTGATTGCTGCCTTACGAGCCGAAACTCTCGCCGATTTTTCTGCTGATTTTGAATTGGCCAACTTTCTGTCTTCCTTCCGGGACCCGTACTAACTTCCCGTCACGACGGCCTGTGCATTTTGATCGCTTCTCCTGACCCTTAGCACTCCCGGCACTTTCTCCAGCCTGTTGAAAATCCTGCTCAACTGGCTGATTCCGTTAGTTCCAAGGCTCAGGTGCTCCGTCACCGTGCCGTCTTGATGTGTCTCCGTTATTACTCCCGATATGTTTACTTTCTCTGCCGAAACTACAGTGGTTATGTCTCTCAACAACCCCACCCTGTCGTTGCCTTCTATTTCGATTCTAACAGGATACAGTCTTGCAGTCGAACCCCAGCCCACTTCGATAAGCCTCTCAGGTTCCGTCACGTTCGTTATATTATGGCACGACTTCCGATGTACACTGACACCCTGCGCCCGAGTTATAAACCCCATAATTTCGTTGCCGGGTAGGGGTTGGCAGCACTTTGCCAATCGGGTGAGGACATCATCCACGCCCAGAACAGTCACCCCCGTATCGAACCCCGATTGCGTCTGCATCCCGGAACCGGTGTCGGGGGTCTGCTTCTCTGTCCCGGACAAGCGCGTCGTGATCTGGTGGATGCTGATGGCGCCCGAGCCAACCGCCGCATACAGGTCTTCTCTGGTGGTAAAGCTGAGCTTATCTGCAATCTCATCCACCGTGTGGTCCAGGGCTAGCCGCCTCCGTTCTTTTTCGATCAGCTCCTGTCCTCGCTGGATGTTCTCAGCCCGCTCCTGCTTCCTGAACCACAAGCGGATGGCCTGTCGGGCCCCGGCGGTTTGCACGTACCCCAGGTCGGGGTTCAGCCAGTCGAGCCTCGGGCCCAGGACCTTGTTGCTGGTCAGTATCTGGACGGTGTCCCCATTCTCCAGTTGGTGGTCCAGCGCCGTGAGCTTTCCATTTACCTTGGCACCGCTGCACTTGTGTCCGATATCCGTGTGAATCCGATATGCGAAGTCGATAGGCGTTGCCCCTGCGGGCAGTTCTTTAACCTCACCTTTAGGGGTGTATACAAACACCTGGTTTGGCAGTAGATCGGTCTTGACAGATTCCAGGAATTCCTCCGCACCCGACACCTCTCTCTGCCATTCCAGCAACTGCCGCACCCAAGTCATTCTGTCCTCGAAGTGGCTGGTACCCTTGGCGCCTTCCTTGTACCGCCAGTGCGCCGCGATCCCGAACTCCGAGACCTGGTGCATCTCGTGAGTGCGGATCTGGATCTCCATCGGGACTCCGCCCTCGGCGATTACGCTGGTGTGCAGGGACTGGTAACTGTTCTCCCGAGGGTTGGCAATGTAGTCGTCAAACTGGCCCGGTATCGGATGCCAGAGCCCGTGGGTAATCCCCAGTGTGGCATAGCAGTCCACCACCTTGTCCACCAGCACCCGCAATGCGAAAAGGTCGTGGATCTGGTCGAATTCCTTGCCCTGCGCTGCATACTTCGCCATCTTCCGGTGAATGCTGTAAATGTGCTTCGGCCTCCCAGTAACGTCGGCCTCTATGCCCGCATCGTCCAAGGCTGCCTTCAGCAAATGGGTCACCTGCGATACGTATCGTTCTCGCTTTTCCCTCTTCTGCGTCAGCAACCGGGAGATCTCGCGGTACCTGTCGGGTTGAAGGACGCGGAAAGCCAGGTCCTCCAGCTTCCACTTCAGGTCCGCCATCCCGAGCCTGTGGGCCAGGGGCGCGTAGATGTCCAGGGTCTCCCTGGCAATGTTCAGCTGTCTCTGCCGCGGTAGTGCCCTTAGTGTGCTCATGTTGTGTAGCCGGTCGGCCAGCTTTATGAGCACCACCCGGATGTCCTGGGCCATGGCGACCAGCATCTTCCGCAGGTTCTCTGCCTGGGTCGCCGAGTCGTCCATACCGTGTCCGTTGTCCCGACGAATCGCCAGCAGTTCCAGCCTAGTCAGCTTGGAAACCCCGTCTACAAGCCGCGTCACCTCGGGTCCGAACTTCTCGTCCAGCTCATCGGGAGAGACATCACAGTCCTCCAGCACGTCGTGGAGCAGGGCAGCCGCTATGCAATTCGCGTCCAGCTTCAGGTCAGCCAGGTGGAGCGCTGTTGAGAGCGGATGATGGATGTACGGCTCCCCGGACCTGCGTACCTGCCCCTCGTGACTGAGCTCGGCAAAGTCGTATGCTTCTCCCACAAACCCGACCCGGTCCTCCGGCAGGTATCTTTCCAGACTGCTCAGCAGCTTCTCTTTAGTCATCTCTTACACTCAGGCAAATCGGCATGAATCAGTATAGTACGGCCAGGCTAAACCCTTCAATTCAATCTTCTAGTATCATACCGGAATTACATTCGGCGACCTTTCCCGGTATAAGGGCCAATCCCCCGTCGAACAATTCTCCTACCCAATGAAAACGCGGTGTTATCCGAAGATGTAATCTCGAATATTTAGACAGCTATTGCAGTCCATTAGATAAAGGAATCCTTACCATCATTCGCTCAACATTCCTACGGGCGGCAATCGCGTCTATCTGTGCCTTAACTAGCTTGTCTAGTTCGCTATCGGCCTGATAATCGGCTGGAGCGATAGAGTGGACTCGCCCGTCGACAAGGAATCTCTCGGCTTTCTCACGAGCAAACTTCGTCTTGGGCTTGTAAACTGCAATGGAGAAACCTCCTAGTTCCTTGACTAACCTGAAGCAAGGAATATCAGTTACTCCATCCCCTATGTAGATCATATTCTCAAACGGAACCGGACGGTCTTTCATCGCTACGAAATCGTTGATCTTGTTATCATCAGTCAGTTCATGCGCACCCTTATTGATTCTAAACAGAAACTGCGTTTTGGTTGTGTAATTCACTGCTTGAGCCGGCCAAATCGCAACTTTGTTGTGATTAAACATGAACCGAGATGCGTAAATGGCTTTCAATTTCTTGGCGATTGGTGTTCCTTCGATAATTTCAGCATTGCCCGATGAGACAATATAGTGCTCCCCGATAACGTCCCTGGACTCACTGTAGGCGTTGATACGGTCAAACCAATCCTTGACGCCGTCAAACAAAACAACACTACGACCACGTTCACGAAAGTCCTGAAGATGAACACGGACTTCTTTTTCGTCCGCCTTTCTTAGCATAAGGTGCATATACATTAGGATCTTGTCAGCCTTATGCATCTCGCAAAGGTGGTTGACTTCGGCCCAAAAGTCTTTCGGGCTCATCCCGATGGCAGGAATGAACTGTGGTTCTTGCATGTTGCCAGGGGCAAGTGTCCCATCAAAGTCATAAATTATTGCTAATCGTGTGTTCTGCTTGGGCATTACGTTTCCTAACTGCCTGTAACTACCATCAGTGCCTTCGGTTTGCCCTGACGCCCTATATGAACGGCGCTAAGTCGCAGATGATCAGGTAGACCCATCATCGGGCCTCCCCATACACACTATTTTAGAGTGTTCCCGCAACGCTTGCAGTCAATATGCCTGATTATTTGACTTGTGAGTTTTGAGCCACTTTGCTTCCTTGATGAGAGAGTTCAGCTTTAGGCCCTGATACAAGAATCCCCATCCTGCCAATCCGCTAAAATCCAACTATGAACCCCGACTCTTGGCGCTACATCCTTCACGCAGACCTCGACGCCTTTTACGCTTCCGTCGAGCAAATGGACAACCCCGAATACAGGGGAAAGCCCTTGGTGGTCGGTGGCTCCCCTACCGTTCGAGGCGTAGTGGCTGCCGCCTCATACGAGGCCCGTGAATTCGGCATCCGATCCGCCATGCCCATGCGCACCGCCGTACGTCTTCACCCTCCCGTCATACGCGTCTCACCCCGTTTCGACCGCTACCGGGAGCTCTCCGAACAAGTCATGGCCGTCTACCGGGCCCTGACTCCCCTCGTAGAGCCCCTCTCCCTTGACGAGGCCTACCTGGACATCAGCCAGAAGGCGCCCCGAGGTTTTGTCCAGCGTACGGCGGCCAAGCTGAAGACGGACGTCCGAAATACCACTGGCCTCCCCGTCACCGTTGGGGGTGGAATCTCCAAGACCGTGGCAAAGATAGCTTCCCAGCTCGGCAAGCCCGATGGCCTCCTCTTGGTCAGGCCCGGCGAAGAGCAGGACTTCCTCAGACCCCTTGATGTGGGTCTGCTCTGGGGTGTCGGAGAAAAGTCCGCTGAGCTGCTGCGCCGCTACGGAATCGACACCATTGGTGACCTTGCCGACCGCAAGGCAGCCTGGCTGAGCCATACTTTTGGCAAGCGCGGCCCCGAGCTCAAGGCCCGGGCGCTCGGCATCGACCACGAACCCGTCGTTCCTTCCAGAGAGACCAAGTCGGTCAGTTCGGAGACTACTTTTCCCAACGATGTGGGCGACCTTGATCATTTGGAAGGCATCCTGCTGGACCTATCGCAGGAAGTAAGTGACAGGCTTAGAAAGGATGGACTGCGGGGACGGACCGTATCAATCAAGCTCCGTCTCGCCGACTTCACCACTTTCACCCGACAGCAGACCCTACAGGCAACCGTAGACGATACTGACGATATCTTTCGCGCCGCCCGGGTCCTCCTCCGCCGTGAAATGAAACCGGGCCTCGAATTTAGGCTCCTAGGGGTAGGGGTCTCGGGATTCCAGGATTTTGGCCAGCTTCCATTATTTCCGATCGACGAAGGCGAAGTCGAGCCCTGATCTCTATTCCCCTTCCTTCTACGATATAATCATTTCGTTCCTGGACCTCGTCACGGAGGATACTTTTATGCAGTTCGGATGCACCCTGCCCAATCGTGGTGAACTTACCTCAGCCGAGAATCTGAAGCTCATGGCCCAGACCGCCGAAAAAAACGGCTACGATTCCGTGTGGGTCAGCGACCATATTGTCATCCCCACCAACATCGCTCCCCTCTACCCCTATAGTGATTCCGGTGAAATGCCCTTTGAGGGCGACACCCCTTACTGCGAACCTCTTACGACGCTCGCATATCTTGCTGGCCAAACGAATTCTGTCCGGCTGGGGACTCACGTCCTTGTCCTCCCCTACCGTAACCCCGTACTGGCGGCCAAGATGGTCTCAACTTTGGACTTCCTCTCCGGTGGGCGCATGATCCTCGGTATCGGCGCCGGTTGGATGGAGGAGGAGTTCGAAGCCCTTGACTCCCCTCCCTTCGAAGAACGAGGTCGTGTGACGGATGAATATATTGCACTCTTCCGCGAGCTCTGGACTAACCCCTTCCCCGAGTTCAAGGGCCGGTTCGCTCACGCTTCCGGATACAACTTCTCTCCCAGACCCGTTCAACAGGACGGCATCCCTATATGGGTCGGGGGGCACAGCGGCCCGGCCATAAGACGTACCGCCAAACTGGGCGACGCCTGGCTGCCCATAGGCCTTCGCGGCACCGCGGGCCTTGAACCCGACGAACTGAAGGAGAAAATCCATCTGCTCGGCTCTCTGGCGGAGAAGGCAGGTCGGAACCCAGCTTCCATATCCGTCTGCTTCAGCACTGACCTCGGTTTTGACTATGGCGGAGACGATGCCGGACGCCGCACCCTTTCCGGGTCCGACGAGCAAATCGCCGAGGACATTCGCCGCTACGCCGATGTGGGTGTTGACTATTTCCTCTTCTCCTACAGGTCGGGTTCCTTAAGCGAAGCCCTGGAGTCCATGGAACGGTTCGCCTCCGATATCAAGCCCCTGGTCGCATGATCTTTCCGCTTCCCATTGAGGGTCTCCCGTGAGCGTGGACCCGACCCGATTCGACCTCCAGCGCATCCACACCGCCCGAGACGTCAATGAACTCTCCGAGCGCTACGACCAAATGGCGGAGAAGTATGACGAGTCCCTCGGAGGTGAATGGGGCTGGACATCCCCCGAATACACCGCCGAAGTCCTCTCTCGGTACGCCCCACCCGACGCCCGAGTCCTCGACGCGGGTGCAGGCACCGGCCTCGTCGGGGAATGTCTCTTCAGACGCGGCTACCGGGACCTTTTCGGTATAGACATGGCCCATCAGATGATTAAGCAAGCCATCCCCAAGAATGTTTACCAGGGCCTCTACCGCGTCGAGTTGGGAAACCCCCTGCCATTCCACGCCAACCAGTTCGACGCCGTAATCTCCGTCGGCACCATGGCCATGGGACACGCACCGGCCAACTGCCTTGAAGAGTTGGTCCGCGTCACCCGGCCCGGAGGCCATATCGCCTACACCCTCAGGCCCGTCGTATATGCTCACATGGGATTCAAGGACGTGCAGGACATCCTGGTGGCCCGAGGCGAGTGGAAGTTCCTTGATAAGACTCTACCCTTTGCCCCCATGCCCAAGAAAGCCCCTGACTTCTATTACGAAGTCTGGGTCTTCCAAGTCACCGGATAGTTTCCATTATCCGGTAATGCGAAGAGTCCTTAGCCTGTTAATCGCCGCCGCCAGCTCCTGGGGACGAAAGTATGCGAGGTTCCCCGGATGAGGCCTCGACGCCAGTGCATCCAACCCAGACTCACCGATCACCCTCTCCACCTCATCGATAATCACCTTGATATCCCCGCCCCCCACCCGCACCCGCTCCGCCATCGCCTGTCCCATCGCCTCCACTTGCCCGTGCTCCACCAGCTGCTCAACCGCCGTAAGATCGATGTCATTCTCTCCGTAGGTCAGGGTCTTCAACCCCCGAGGCCGCGTGTAAGAAGGCCGACGACCCTTTGCCGGGTCCAGGGACCCGGACACCGGCCTCCTCCTCAACGACGGCGAAAAACCCCCTACCCGCGCCCCTTGTCTACCCGTCGGATAAGACCGGGCCACCTCCCTGGCCTCCTCCGTTGAGTCTACCGGGACGTATCCCACCATCGATATCACCGTGTCCGCTACGTCGAAATAGTCCCCTGCCCCTCCCATCACCAGCACCGTCGATACTCCATGCTCCTCGTACATCTGCCGGACCCTGTCCAGGAAAGGCGTAATCGGCTCATGCTGCCTGGCAATCAGGGCCTCCATCCTCCGGTCCCGGATCATGAAGTTCGTCGCCGAGGAGTCCTCGTCCAGCAACAGGGTTCTACACCCCGACTCCAGCGCCTCGATGATGTTTGCCGCCTGGGATGTGGCGCCACTCGCGTTTGGTGTATTGAACGCCCTAGTGTCCAGGCCCCCTGGCAGCCCCGAGATGAAGGGTGAAATATCCACACCAGCCACGCCCCTCCCATCTTCTGCTCTTATCTTCACCGCCGTCGAGTCTGTTACAACCAGTTCCCGACCGTCTCCGGGCACGTGGTTGTATACGCCTCTTTCCAGCGCTCTCAAGAGCGTCGACTTGCCATGAAACCCACCCCCGACTATCAGCGTCACACCTTTCGGGACCCCCATTCCCGTCACCCGGCCTCTGTTCGGAAGCGCAAATTCCCGTCTGAGGCTTTCCGGTGAACGGAAGGGTATGCCTCCGACCAGGGGACCGGGCTCCACACCACTTTTTCTAGGCAAGATGCTGCCATCCGCCACGAACGCTACTAACCCAGCCTCATCCAGCATCCCTCTCAACTCATCTGCGTCCTCTGCAGCCAGCACGTGGCTTGCCACTGCATTACCATCGACTCTCTCAAATAGGTGCGACTCGTGCACCGCCGCCGGGAGCCGCCTTACCAGGATGTCCTCCGCCTCCCGACCCAACACCCTCCTCCCCGCCGCCGGCAATTGCACAAGGAACCGCACTTCGACCGACTCCTCGTCCACCAGCACTGCGCTGCGCTCCAGCATCTCCTGCCCTGGCAGTGTTGCAGGTCTCATCCCCCCGTCCCGAGTCGCCACCTTCCTCAAGGCCCCTATCCAGGATCTCAGCATCCAGTCCCGCAACGCTATTTCTCGGGAACGGTTCTGGAAAAGTTGTTTAGGAAACCGAGCTGTCCTCTGGGGGACCCTAACGTGCACCCGACTAGGAGAGGCATACGGGTCTCCCTGCACATGGTCGATGTTCAATGTGAACACGTCGAACGCGAACCGTTGGCCGCTTAACTCCTTGTAAGCGCCATAGCCCCGCCCGTCGATCTGCCTCAGTATTGCCCTGAGTCTCTCCATCTCTACACAATCACCCGTCTTTCATTTCCACCTAAAATGTGAGAAAACTATATCAGCCACTGAGGCGACTCCGAAAGGCTGCCCCCTCCCACCAATCATCACCCATCAAGGAGCCAACATGGAAACCGGCCCCGCCCGACAACTCCCCAACACCGTCATCCCAGAAAAATACCGCCTTTTCCTCACCCCCGACCTTCGAGACTTCACCTTCGAGGGACATGTCGAAATTGATGTAAATGTCAATTCTGCCACCACTGAAATAGTCCTCAACGCCGCCGAACTCACCCTCCATGAGGCCTCTATCACCCAGGGCGACACCCGAATACCCGCCTCATCTATTGCCACCGACGAGGATGCCGAGACCGCTACCATCAACCTCTCATCGGAGGCCGTACCGGGCCCCGCCAACCTCACCATCTCATACCAAGGCATCCTCAACGACCAACTCAAGGGCTTCTACCGCAGCCGCTACCAGGATACTGAAGGCAACGAGCAGTACCTGGCCACCACTCAGTTCGAAGCCACTGACGCCCGTCGGGCCCTCCCTTGCTGGGACGAGCCTGCCCTTAAGGCAACATTCCAGGTCTCTATGACCGTTCCATCCCACCTCACCGCCGTCTCCAACACTCCGGTTATCGACGAGTCCGACGCCGGCAATGACCTCAAGACCATCCATTTCGCCGAGACGCCTCGCATGTCCACCTATCTCCTCGCCTTCGTCGTCGGGGACCTGGCCTGCGTCGAAGAGACGGCGCCCAATGGCACCCTGATGCGTGTCTTCGCCACCCGGGGCAACGAGCACCTCGGCCGGTTCGCCCTAGACACCGCTCTCCGGCTCCTTGAGTACTACAACGACTACTTCGGAATCCCCTATCCCCTCGAAAAGCTCGACCACTTCGCCATCCCCGACTTCGCAGCCGGCGCCATGGAGAACTGGGGTGCCATCACCTACCGGGAGGTGGCCCTGCTATTCGATCCCGAAAACTCCGCCGCCCCCACCCGGCAGCGTATCGTCGAGATCATCGCCCACGAAATGGCCCACATGTGGTTCGGTGACCTCGTAACCATGGAATGGTGGGACGACCTCTGGCTTAACGAAAGCTTCGCCTCCTGGATGGGCAACAAGGCCACCGACGCCCTCTTCCCCGAGTGGTCCATGTGGACCCAGTTTCTTTACCAGGATGTCGGCGAGGGGCTCCGCATCGACGCTCTCCGAAACTCCCACCCCATCGAGGCCAACGTCAAGGATCCCGGAGAAATCCGCGAAATCTTCGACGCCATTTCCTACAACAAGGGCGCCTCCATCCTCTGGATGCTGGAGCAGTACCTTGGCGAGGACACCTTCCGTGACGGGCTCCGTGTTTACCTATCCCGCCATAAGTACAGCAACGCCCAGGGCGCAGATCTTTGGCGGGCGATGGAAGAGGAGTCAGGGCGGCCCGTCATATCGCTCATGGACTCCTGGATAAAGCAGACCGGCTTCCCCGTCCTCACCATCGATCCCTCCCCCGACGGCTCATCTCTAATCTTGACCCAGAAGCGCTTTCTCTATGACCAGCTGCTGGGTGAAGACTCCGGCGATACCACCTGGAAGGTCCCCGTCAGTATCGCCCGCTCCGACGGCTCCTCTACTCCCCCCACCCTGATGGAGAGCCCTAACCTGACCATTCCCGTCGGCACTGATCAAGCCTGGACGAAGGTTAACCCCGGCCAGAACGGATTCTACCGAGTCCGCTATGCCCCCGACATGCTGCCTCCCCTCCTCTCCGCCGCTTCCTCCTTCGAACTTCCCCCCACCGACCGCCTCGGACTCCAGTCCGACCTCTTCGCCTTGGTCCGCGCTGGGATGGAACCCGCTACCCGCTATCTTGACTTAGTCGGTGCGTACAGAGGTGAGACGGACGCCACGGTCTGGACCGACCTCTCCACCAACCTCCGCGAACTGGAAGTCCTCCTCGCCGATAACCCCAGCTTGGACCAGTTACGCTCCTTCAACAAGACTGTCTACGAAAACATAGTTGACAGGCTGGGATGGGAAGAGTCCCCCGGAGAAGGCCACCTCGACGCCCTGCTCCGCACGACTGTGTTGGCGAGAGCGGGAGGGCTAGGCAACGACGCCGTTCTTGAAGAAGCCCGGGACCGCTTCCAGCGCTACCTCCAGGATCCCACCTCCCTTCGCCCCGACATCCGAGGCGTCGCCTACTCCCTCGTCGCCCTTGATGCCGACCGGGACCTCTACGAGACCCTCTGGGACCTCGAAGACAAGGCCACCCTCCAGGAAGAAAAACGTCGCCTTCTGGGTGCCGTCTCCCGACCCCGGGACCCGGATCTCCTGCAGGAGACCCTCGAACGCTCCCTGTCGGATAGGGTTCGCGCACAGGACGCGCCCCTGGTCATAATCAGCGTCGCCGCTAACCGCTTTGGCCGAGACCTGGCCTGGGACTTCGTCAAGGACAACTGGGCTGAATTCGACCGCCGCTACGGCAAGGGCGGCTTCATGATAATGCGCTTGGTGTCAATCACCGAGACCTTCACAACCATCGAAAGGGCCGATGAAGTGGAGGGCTTTTTCCAGGCCAATCCCGTTGCCGGAGCCCAACGCACCGTCCAGCAAGCTCTGGAGAGCATCCGTCTCAACGCCCACTGGCTGGAGCTCAACTCCGACCCCGTATCCGCCTGGCTGAACGCTCACCCTTCGGCCTGAACACCCTCTCCCCTCGATCGAAAGATGAAGGGGACTGCCTCAAGCGGCAGTCTTCTTTTCTCATTCAGTGGAGAAGGCTATAGAGAGGCGGCTTTCCTCCTACAGCACTTCCTTCAGCCCCGACTCCAGCTCATCCAACGACGCGTACCCCTCGTATTTGGCGGTTATCAGTCCGTCTGAATCGATAATGAAGACCCAACTCTCATTCAGGTAGTCTTCGGATTTCGTCAGGCCCCACTCCACCACCACCGGTGAGTAGATGCCCATGTCCAAGCTCGACTGGATTTCAATCGGGTTGTCGTAGATTTCTACGTGGATGAAGTTGGCCTGGTCCGCATACAGGTTCTTGAGCTCTGTAACAGTGTCGACCTGTGGTCCGCAGGTCGGGGAGGTGCAGAACCCGGGGCTCGACATCACCACCACCAACGGCATCCCCGACTCCAAAGCCTCCGGTATGGTCGTCTGGTAAAGGTCCAGGTCCGCGCGAGGCCACGTCGTTATCTCCGTCAACCCTGTTTCATCAGTAGCCGTCTTGTTCACCGTCAAAGGCGGCGCTGAGCCAATGGCCGGAGTGTAACTATCCTCCTTGACTTCAATATCCATTACCGCGGAGGCGAGGGTCTCCTCGCCCCGTGCTATCACTGCTTCTATCTGCCATGCTCCGGGCCTGTCGAACGTCATCTCGGAAACGTAGTTGCCCCTTGTCCCGAAGGGCCACAGGTGGAACCTGCCACTTGCCTTTTCGACTTCTTCTCCCCCAAACAGGGTTCGCACTTGGATCTGGGGCAGCGACACCAACCCCTCCGAGGTCTGCAGCACGAAGGAGACCCTGTTGGCGCCCACCCCCAGGTCCTTCGTCCCCAGCAAGCCTTCAAGATCTGGGAACGAGGTTACGCCCATCGCGACGGGCGTTTCTCCCGGCTCCGTGGCAGGCTCGTCTCTGGCCTCTTCGGCGGGTGCTTGGGTCGCCACGGCGGTTGGGGCCGCCGTGGGGGGTGTCTCTCCTCCGCCGCACGCCATGAGTATTAGCGAGCCCGCGACCAGAACAAGGAAAACGACGGCACTTCGCAGCCGCATTCGACTCCTCCTACCCTGCCTAGAACCCCGTCGAGTACGACCCGAAGGTGAAGGCGTAAACATTGAAGTCCTCCGAATTGGAGCTGAGCTTGAGTTCGTGGCTGCCATAGGCGGGCAGGCGGATCAGCCGGTACATGCGGGGCTCGTCCACCGTTATTACCGTCATGTCCTGTCCGTTCAGCTGCAGGTCGTCACCCCAGGCGTCCATGGGCACCGGCTGATCGTCCAGTGTAATCACTACGTCGTACGGGTCCACGTCCTCGGAATTGATAACCACGTTCACTGAAGTCCCGAAGAACTTCAGCGCAATGTAGTCTTCCAGGTTCTCCGTCTGCCTGTCGTGCTCGATGCTCTCCGGTCCGTTCACCCACACCCCTTCCAGGTACAGAAAGTGGTTTGTGTGGTTGCCAGGGTCCGAATACACCGCCGACGTATTCAATGGCGTGAAATAGTATTCATTGTTGCCGTGATACGGAATCTGTGCTCCCAGGTTCCTGTGCGTGCCCGCATACAACTCCCGGGTCTGAAGCACCCGGCCCTCTTCATCGTAAGCCCCCTCATCCAGCCTGGGGCCCGTGTCCACATTCACCTGGATGTCTGAAACATCCGACCCGATCTCCTCGAGCAGCATTCGGATCCATTCCTCGGTCTCATCGTAGCGCCCCTCTCCAAAGTGCCTGTATCGGATTACGCCGTCCTGGTCGATCAGGTATTTGGCCGGCCAGTACCGGTTGTTGTAAGACCGCCACGTCCTGAAGTCGTTGTCCTGCGCCATCCTCCAGCCGAGCCCATGCTGCTCCACCGCCGCGACCACGTTGTCGTAGTCCTTTTCAAACTCAAACTCCGGCGTGTGTATCCCAACAATGTTCAGCCCAAGGTCGTCATACTTTTCATGCCAGTCCTTCAGGTAGGGCAGCGTTCGCAAACAGTTGACGCATGTATATGTCCAGAAGTCCACCAGGACCACCTCTCCCCGCAGACTCCCAAGGGTGAACTCGTCCGTGTTTATCCATCCGGATATTCCCGAAAGATCCGGCGCTATGCTCCCGACTTCCCCCGCTACTTCTGAATACACTTTCGGCGTGGCCGTAGGCACGGGCCCCGAGGGCGTTGCCGTAGGATCGGCGGCTGCCGTGGAATCCGATGTCTGCTGTTCGCCTGTCGAGACAGTCTCCCCTTCGCCGGATGTTTCACTGGCATCTCCTCCGCATGCTGCAATCGTAAGCACGGTAAAGAGCAGCACCGCAACCAGCGCAAGGCCCATTTTCCTCAACCGGAATTGTCTCTTCATCTCGATCCTTTCATTTACTCACCGTGTCCCAAATACACAAATGAGCAGCCAATTGTCTTCCCTAGTGGTTAACGTATAAATCTTCCAAAGGTAATGCACACGTCAGTCGTCACATCAATTTTGCCATATTACTCCCGCTATTGAGACCAATGACCCTCCCATCGGGTCAGCCGGGCACTGATCATACGCAGTGACCGAACCCGATACCTCGTTTCCAAGTGTCCTGAGTGCCAGGTAGATCGGCGTCAATCCGCAGACCCGCCTCTGATCCCTCTCCAACCTCATCCCGTCCAGGAATCTCTCCGCATCACCTTTGCAGATTGCCTCTAACGACAATTCGTCTGCCCTTTTCAGCGCAGCCCTTTCGTTTCCACCCCACGGCCTCGGGTCCCCGAAGGCCGGGCCTACGTGTGCCAGGTCCCCCGCTGCCACCACCAGCGTCCTCCGACTCTCCGTCACCCTCCTCAACTCAGCCGCGACGAAGTCGAGCCTTCTACCTCCCTCTCCATCCCCACCTCCGTGCACGTAGCTCCCCATGTGCCCGCAAAGTATCGGTAGGACCCGGGGCCTGTCCCCGTTACGACCCACCTTCCTCACCAGGTAGTGCAGCCACACCAGCGCTAACTCCACGGAATGCTCTCTGATATGGTGTTCCTCCTCTCCAAACGCTGATTCCCCACCCAACCCTGCCACCAGGGAATCTACCAGTTCCCTGTCCGTAGGGAGTGGGCCCCAGGGGGTCGCATAGCTCTGCAGTGTAGGCGTGATCTTGCAGTCTCCCCCGGCGTGGTCCGTTCCTAGGACTATTGCCAGTTCACACTCCCAGGCGGCTTCTTCAACATGCCGCCACGTCCTAGCATAGCTACGATGTCCCCGCTGGTAGTCGATATGCGGACTCAACACCCCCACTACATTTCCGGTCTCCTCTGCCTTGACCGAAAAGAGTTGGGGTGAGGGCAAAGGTGAGATTGCATCTTCCCCCACTTCCTTCATGTACCCGTCCAGCAGACTCTCTAATGCTTCCGGGTCTGCGGGGTAGCTCGGCCCTGCCAATGCAGGCTTCCTGTAAGGCAATCCGCGGTACTCCTCCAACGCCTTCCCCCGAGCCTCTTCAAACCGAGGCCCCTCCAGCAGCAAAGCCTCGTCCAGCCGCAGAAAAAACGAATCGACCTGCTCTTGGGTAACCGAGAGGCCGTGCATCAGCGTGGCCGCCGCCCGGATGCTCCCCAGGTCCCTTTGCCCGTCGCTCAATGCCAATAGGGGAATCAATTGCACCGGCGCGAGCAGTTCCTCGCCAGAAAGTGACATTGGGTCCCGCAAATGCAAGTAGTCCCGACCCCCTTGCCTCACCCTTTTGATATCCAGTGCCCTGAGCCTGGGGCGCATGTCGGGATTGCTCATCTAGGCTACGGCCCAAGCAGTACTCGAACTTTATCGAGAACATCCCCGAGGATTCGTGTAGGTGCTCGACCGATAGGCCGGGCGCCTCTTTCTCTCCAATCCAAGCTCTTGATGTGATCAGCCAGCACCACCCCGGAGATCGTGCTTGAATCAGGAAGTCTGACTTCGAAAGGATACCCCTTAATGCGGGAGGTAACCGGACATAGCAAAGCCAGGCCAGTTTTTCTGTTGAATGCCTCCGGACTGACCACCAATGCAGGCCGATTCCCTGTCTGCTCCCGGCCTACCGAAGGTTCAAAATCCAACCATACAATGTCACCACGGGCCGGAACGTACATATTTCCTACCACTCTTCAAGTCCAACTGCAGGACCTGTATCCCACTCCGGGTGGAGGTTGTCCTGCGTAATTTGCGCTAGCATTTCTTCCAGGTCGTAACGTTTCTTCCGCAGAACAACACTGTCACCCTCGGAGAACATTTCAACGGCAGAACCTTCTTCTACTCCCCACTGCTCCGCAACAGGCTTGGGAATACGTATCGCTAAGCTTCCGCCCCACTTGGCGATTCGGCCTTTTGCACCCATACGAATACCTCCTATGTAGACACATAATATATCATTATCACTAGCCTTCCCATCCACCCTCCCCGATTGTCTCAAGCCACGAGACTATCCCCGACAACTTCTTGTAGGCCTCCAGCCTCGCCCCGTCCTCCCCAGAGCCCTCCGCCTCCTTCACAATCGCCGCCATTTGTTTCACCACCCGAGGCCCCAGCTCCATCGCGCCCTCACTTCCAGAGGTCGCCCACTTCACCAGCACGTAACGGGCGATTACTCCCACGGGTAGACCCAGGTTCCGGCTCATGCCTTCCAGCGTCGGCATAGGGTCAATTCGACTGTACAAAGCCACATCCTGCTTGAAGTTAGCGTCGGGATCGTCTTCCTCTATTGGGTCTTCGAAGATTTCCAGGCTAACGATAGGACATTTCATGTCCGGATTTCCTTTCTACTTGATCTGCGACTCAATGATATAATGCGCCATCCTTCCCCACCCCCAGCCCTTTCTCCGTCCATGACCTCCCCCGACTACAACCAGGATTCCCTGATCTTCGGCGTCGACATTGGCGGCACCTCTGTGCGAGCCGCCCTCGCCCATTCCCCAACTCCAATCCTCGCCAAGACCCGCCGCCCCTCTCCCGCCAACCAGCCTCCCGAGGCCATGGTCCATGCTGTCAAAGATATATACCACCTCCTCCTTTCAGAGGTTGGCGCCAAGACTGCCAGCGCCGTCGGAGTCTCTTCTCCAGGGCCCGTGGACACCGTAGCAGGTACTCTGGTAGACCCCCCAAATTTACCGTTATACGAAACGGTCCCCCTGAGAGACATGCTGCAGGAATCGCTTGGCCTGCCCGTGGCCCTCGAAAACGACGCCAACGCCGCCGCCATCGCCGAACACCGGGTTGGTCAAGGCAAGGGCACGCTGCATTTGGCCTATGTCACCTTGAGCACGGGAATCGGCGCAGGAATCATATCCGACGGTCGACCCATACGCGGTGCCAGAGGCGCGGCCGGGGAAGTCGGTCACATCAAGCTGATGGTCGATGGCCCGGAATGCGGCTGCGGCCAGAGAGGGTGCTGGGAAGCCCTGGCCTCGGGGTCCGCCATGCGTAAAGAGGCTCTCCGGCTTATCAAAGAAGGCCACACAACTTCTCTGTCGAGCCGCGAAGCCCCGGCTATTGACGCCCAGGCCATCTTCCACGCCGCCCGGTCCGGCGACTCCCTTGCCAACCGGATCTTAGACAAAGCCGCCTACTTCACCGGCATCGGCCTCGCCGCCATCGTCGACGTCCTGAACCCCGAGATAGTGATTATCGGCGGTGGCCTCACTCAAATGGGCCCCCGACTCCTGGACCCCGCCTTCAAAACTTGCCGTGAACACATCTTTCCGCTCCACGAAAGATTTCTTCGATTGGAGGTCAGCAACCTCGGTGACGATGTATCATTGGTCGGGGCCCTCGTCCTCGCAGAAGAACTTGCTCGCCATGCACGCGGCGTTGAGGAGTAATCAATCATGAAGTTCGATAAGTCCATAGAGCTCCATAAAAGGTCCAGCCGGTCCCTCGCTGGCGGTGTCAGCAGCCACCACCGCCGCGGCGAACTCCCGGTGCCCCTGTTCTTCGATCACGGCAAAGGCTCCCGAACGTACGATGTGGACGGCAACGAGTTCATAGACTATTTCATGGGCAACGGGGCGGCTATATTCGGCCACTCCCCCGACTTCCTCCTGGACTCCGTCCGTGATGTGCTGGACCGTGGGCAGATGTTTGCCGGCCAGCACGACCTCGAAATCAAAGTCGCCGAGCTAATCGCCGAAACAGTGCCCTCGGCGGAGATGGTTCGCTATGGCAGCTCGGGCACCGGGGCAGTCCTGGCCGCAGTCAGGATCGCCCGCGCCTACACCGGCCGGTCTCTGATAATCAAGTTCGAGGGCCACTACCACGGCTGGGCTGACCCCGTCCTCTACAGCGTCGCACCCAACGTCCAGGACGCTGGCCCCTACGACTCCCCCCTCCCCGTCCCCGAATCCCTCGGCCAGTCCCCCGGCTCCGCAGAAGAGGTGATCGTTCTTCCCTGGAACAACCTGGAAGTCGTCGCCAACGCAATCCGCAAGCACCCCGACGAAATAGCAGCCGTCATCATGGAGGCCGTCCCGGTAAACACCAACAGCGCCTTTCCGGGACCCGGCTACCTGGAGGGCGTCCGCAATCTTTGCGACGAGAACGGCATTCTGCTGATCTTCGACGAAGTCATTACCGGATATCGGCTCGCAGTCGGTGGCGCCCAGGAACTTCTCGGCGTCACCCCCGACCTAACAACTCTGGCCAAGGCAGCTGCCGGCGGATTCCCATTTTCCGCCGTCGCCGGCAAGCGGGAAGTCATGCAACCCGTCGCCGATGGTCGGGTCATGCACGCAGGGACCGCCAGCGGCAACGTCGTCTCCCTGGCCGCCTCCGAGACCACCATCAACAGCCTCAGGGCCAACGAAGCCGAGCTTATTCGGCACATGCACCACGTCGGGGACCTGCTGATGGACGGCCTCCGAGACCTGGCCGGCAAGCACGAGGAAGATGTCCTTGTCCAGGGCCCCTCCCCCATCTTCACCATGGCATTCACCCCGGAGTCCTCCCTTCCCGACTACCGCTCCTTCTACGAGAAGGTTGACCACGAGCGCTACAACGTCTTTCGCCAAAACCTGCTTGAAAACGGAGTCAGGACAACCATGCACGGCAAATGGTTCCTCTCAACCGCCCACACCGAGCAAGATATAGAGCAGACGCTAGACGCTGCGGACAAAGCCCTTCGCGCGCTTTAGCGTTTCAGAGCGTCGATCAGTTCTCAGGAACGGAGTGAGTTCTTTCCCTTACACCCGGGTCCCGAACCTCGGCTTCGGGCCCAGTCCGCTCTGGATAGCCCCCTGCGACGCCTTCACGAACCGGTACACGTAATACCTCGTCTCCACCGGGTCGATCATCTCCTCCAGCCCGAACGCCTCCGCAGTCTTCCACGGCGAAGAGTCTTCGAGCAGCTTCGCCTCGATCTGGCTGCGCTTGGCGTCGGGGTCATCCGCCGCTTCTATCTCTCGGCGGAACGCCGCAAATACGCCGCCTTCCACCGGCATATCCCCAAACTCTCCCGTGGCCCATCCTATGCGCAGGTGCAGGCGGTCAGGATTCGCCGTCGAATTGCACGCCATCCCGAACGCTTTCCGCATGTGCACCGTCACCATCGGCACCGTCGACTCCATCATCGCCTGGAGCGCCCTCATACCCTTCCGCAGAGTTCCTTCCCTCTCCGCCGCCTCCCCGATCATAAATCCGGGCACATCCACCAGGTAGACAATCGGCAGATTGAAAGTATCGCAAAGCTCTATGAACCGGGCCTGTTTCGTGGACGCCTGGGCATCCAGCGCTCCGCCAATGTACATGGGGTTGCTTGCCAGAACGCCCACCGAGTAACCACCGATTCTCGCCGGCCCGACTATCAGCGATCTCCCCCAGTCGGGCCCGATTTCGAAGAACGAACCCCGGTCGAAAATCACATCGATTAGGTCATGAGAGTCGTATGCCTGACGCCGGTCCTCGGGTATCAGCTTTAACAGGATGTCGTCCTGCCGGTCGGGCGGGTCTCCGGTCTCGACAAAGGGAGGCATCTCCCACACGTTCTGTGGGAAGTAGCTCAGGAATCTCTTCATCTGCCTGACCGCATCCGCCTCGTCATCCGCCACGTTATCCACCGTCCCCGATATCTGCGTGTGTATCTGCGCTCCCCCGAGATCAAACTTGTTGACCCTGTGCCCGAGCGCCCTTTCGACCACCGGCGGCCCGCCCGCGAACACGCATGCCGTCTCCCGGGTCATAATCGAAAAGTGAGATACCACCAGCCGCCCCGCCGACCCTCCCGCACAGGCCCCCATGCCCGCCGCGATGACCGGCACCTCGCCCAGCAGCTGGTAGCACCTGCCAAAACTCGCCGAGCTCACTATGGGCGCGTGCCCCGTGGTCTGCTGCATCCCCACCCCTCCCCCAACACCCTCCACGAATATCATCAGTGGGATCCGGTACTCATGGGCCAGGTCCTCCAGGAAGCCGCCCATGCCGCCCTTCTTCCGGTCCAGCCCTATGGTGTGACCCGCGCTGACGGTAAAGTCCTCACCCCCGAGCGCCACCGGCCGACCGTCCACTTCAGCCAGACCCATGATGTAGCTGGCCGGAGTCGGCTCCAGTTCCTTGCCCTGGGAGTCGTACCGGTGGTCGATGGCCATTGTCCCCACTTCCAGGAAGCTGTCGGGGTCGGCCAGCATGCCGATCCGTTCTCTCACAAGGCCTCGGCCCTGCGACCTCTGCTTCTCTACGGCACGGTCCCCGCCGTGGGTCAACGACCGCTCTCTGCGGTACCTGAGCTCTTCTCTTGCCTTTTCCCATGTGAACGACTGGGTCATCGATAAGCCTCCTGAGAACTTTACTGAGTATTTGTGCTTCGAGATTTTACTTAACAACCAGGTCCAACGGCATCCTTGACAGCCGCTCCGCTCCCGACTCCGTTACCAGCACCGTCTCCCCCGGCGACATCGTAATCCCCCTGGTGCTGTCCAGCAGGATCATGTGCATGAATATCACCATGTTCGGCTGGATCACTACTGGGTTGCCGGTAAACAGCATCGGGTAGTCCATCCACGTCGGCGGATAAAGCGCCCCGAGGCTATAGCCACATGCGTTCAGTCTATGCTCCCTGAACCCCGCATCGTCGAAGGCCTTGGCATGAGCATCGAACACGTCCCCGAAGGAATTGCCCGGCTTGGCCGCCGCTTGAGCTGCCTGCAGAGCATTCACACCGGCCTCGTGCATTCTTTCATACTGCGGGTCATATTTCCCTGTAAGCGCCGTGCGCATCAGGCACGAATGGTAGTGCCGGTAAGCCGCCCCAAACTCCAGTTGCACCTGGTCATTCTCCCCAATGTCCCCGTGGCCCGTGATGTGCCTCACCATCAACGCCCGATCGCCCGACCCGATAATCCACCTCCCCGCCGGGTAGTCTCCCCCGCCCCTGAATATCGCCGCGTGCATACCTGCAAAGAGTTCCAGTTCCGGCACCCCCGGAGCGATCAACTCGTAGGCCACTTCCAGGGCGTCATCCGCCAACGACGCAGCCTTTCTGACGTATTCGATCTCCTGTGGGCTCTTCGTGAGCCTTATCTCGCTTACCAGGTGCGATGCGTCCTCCCAGTCGCAGAACCCGTCGATTGCGCTCTTCATCATCTCCCACCGACGCCCGGTCAGCGTCCAGGCCTCAAGCTCCGCCCCCAGCTTCTTGCCCCTGCAGCCCTTCTCTTCGAGTACCTTCTTCACGTCGAGCCCCGGGTTCGCATCCCCGCTGTCAACCCAGATACGCACGTCCTCAATCACCGAAGTGAACGCCGACTGCCGCAGGTCCGCCGACCTCGTTATCAGCGTCATGTCCTCGTCCGCGCCCATGTACAGGCACTGGAACTGGGAGTAACCCATCGTGTCGTAGCCCGTCAGGTAGTACATCGTCTCCTGCCGGAATATCAGCAGCCCGTCCAACCCCTTCGCCGCCATAGACTCACAGGTCTTCCGTCTCCGCTCCGCCAACTCCTCCTCACTAAAATGCAGATGCTTGGCCATCAGGTCTTGTCCTTTCCATATTTCTAGATATTCACGACTTTTGGTGGATCAGCGATATCTCGTTCCCTTGGCGTTGCGCCCGCCAACAGCCTGAATCTATCCTACGTCCTACTGTGCAGGTCAGGATATGGTCTAGGTTGTCTCAGTCATTCTTTTGATAAAGGTCTTCCAATCCACTTTATGCCCGTTCTCAGGCCTAGTCTTTCCAGGACACCATATCAATGACGTTTTGGTTAATACCAGATCACCCAGATGTTCCTCTCCATCAGGACTGCGAACTTCAAATTCGACTCCGCTAGCCTTGACGTCCATAGTGACATTGAACCTTTTGACTGTGACCTTCATTAGACAATCTCCCTGAGTCGACGTTTCGCTCTATTCTCGCCGCGCGGCATGTTAACTTCGCTATCTAATGCCGATTCGTTAAATAAGAAAAGCTATGTCTGAACAATACGCTTCCTTCTAAGGCTCTATCCAGTTACAGTCTTCGCGGTACGGATAGAGGGCACCTGCAAGTCCAGCGACGTCCAGAATCATACTTTGCCCACTCTCTTCTTGTATCTCTAACTTCTCAGCATTCATTACCCTCCAAATGAACTCTTGCCATGTTCCTGGCGGTTCGAGCCAAGTCCATTTGGAATCCACTCTATGATGTCTCCAGTTCTCTGACACAAGCTCACCGTCATCGAAACGATATTTGACTTGAATGGAAAATCCTCCTCCCATTACTTGTTTAAACTTCGCGTATACAACAACATAGTTTGATGAAGGTTCACAAGAAACAAGAATACCCTCATAAAAGGAGCTTGTATGTCTGGGGCTAAGGAGAGCATCTACATAATCTGAGTCAGATTGTATTATCCATTCGCCATTTGGCATATCTGAAGGCCAAGCGCGCGGCGTCGCTGTTGGACGGGGAATGGCAGTTGCACGAGGAGTAGCCGTGGGACGCGGTGTAGATGTAGGACGTGGGGTCGCTGTTGAACGTGGGGTCGCTGTTGAACGTGGGGTTGCCGTTGGACGTGGTGTGGCTGTAGATCGAGATGTCGCCGTGGGACGCGGAACTGAGGTTGCGCTTTCCGTTTTATTCGGAACGGTGCCTATTCCTATCCAATCGCACCTGTCTCGATGTGGGAATAGGGCATTTGGGAGCCCCTCTACATCGAAGATAAGGGTCCTTCCTCCTTCTTCTCTTATAGCAAGCTTTTGGGAATTCATTACTTGCCAGATTAATTCAGTTGGCAAGAGCGAGAACAACGCGATTTTGTCAGTTGATAGCGCCCAGCCCTCGGTTTCTATTTCTCCATCATCGAAACTATGCTGAACTTCGGCGAAGTCGGCACCCCCAATTTCTACTCCAAAGTTGACAAAAGCCTCAACTTCTCCGCTTCTTGCGAAGCCGCAGCGAAGAACTAACCCGCTTGGCCTTGCACGTGTTGAGTCTCTTGACTCAATCCATGCAATAAGTGCCTCTCTACCAGTATCCGGGTTGTCTATAGTTTCAATTGTCCAATCTCCATCCGTGTCGCTAAATGGCCAAATACGAGGTGTAGGAGTTGGGGTGGGAGTAGCCGTAGGTGTAGAAGAGCATGCAGCCACTAATCCAGTCAAAAGAACTAATGTAAGAAAGCTAACTAGACGCACTAAGTGAACCTTCCACAGTTGTCAGTCGATTGGTAAGTACACTGCATTCCTTACGTCGGAATCACCGGCAACGTCACCCGAGACGGATACGTCCCATTGTGCAGCACCGTCTGCGACGCGGGCTTGGACTCCGTCCCCCCACCCAGCACACCCCCCGTATTGGGGTTCCTGTCGAATCTTGGGAAGTTGCTGCTGGAAATCTCCACCCGGATCCTGTGCCCCGCTTTGAAGAGGTTGCTCGTTGCCCAGAGGTCTATCTTGTATTCGTAGACCTCGCCCGGCGTAATCAGCTTCGCCTCCTCCGTCGACTCCCGGTACCGCGCCCGGATAATCCCGTCCGTCAAGTTCACCGCCCCGCCGCACGGGCACGCGTCCACCAGCTTCGCCGTGAAGTCCGTGTCCACCGCCGATGATGCTGCATACAGCGTCACCGTCACCGGCCCTGTCACCTCAACCGGGATCTCCAACGGCTCGGTCGAGTAGACGAGCACGTCCTCCCGAGCCTCTATCGCACTTTGATCAAACGACCCCGGCGGAGATGCAGCCTGATTGCAGCACAAGCCCCCACCCCGAGTCGGCACAGGGTTGTTCGGGTTGTATAAGTAAGCATCGTAAGGCTCATCAACCGGGGCCTCAGTGCTCAGCGATCCGTCACCCCGGACGCTGTTCGCCCGACCCCCGCTGTGCAGGTAGTAGTCCGTGTATTGTGTTCGGGCTAGGGGCCATTCCTTCTCGCTTCGCCACTCATTGGCCCCCATCACGAATATCCGTACCGGGTCCTCCTCCCCGACCCCGTTGTCCTCCCCCTTCAGCCAGTAGTCATACCACCGCAACTTAGTCCCCTGGAAGTCAAACGAGACCGCGCTGGCCCTCGGGCCAAAGTTCACCTCCCCTCCCACACTCCCCGGAGTGTCATCATGAAACCAGGGTCCCACCAGCAGCCGCTGTCCGTTCCTCGCCGCCTCTGTCGCACCATTCTTCTGCATCCCGGTGAAGTTCCTGATAGTCCCGCCCAGGAAGATGTCGAACCATCCGCCGATGCTGTATGCGGGCACTGCAACCGTGGAGTGCCTCTCCCGGATGTTCACCAACTTCCAGTAGGAGTCGTCCTCTGAGTGGCGTACCCAATCGTTGAAATAGGGGGCCATGGCCGGGTTCTTGAACAGCGGGTGATCGGAGAAGTTCAGGGTCTCGAAAGCGCCGTCCATGTCCTCCAGGGTCTCCATCATCCGCGCCGAGTCCGCCGAAACGTCCCCGTGGTCCCGCTCAATGTGCTCCAGGTTAGCCATAGCCAGCGACACCGACCAGCTCAGTGTGAAGAACAGCTGGTAAGCCCCGCCCTGGTAAGTCCAGCCTTCGTAGTAGTCGTCACTGGTTATCGACGGGATGATGCACTTCAGGTGCGGAGGCCTCGATATCGCAGCCAACCACTGCGTAGCCCCGACATACGAACCCCCATGCATCCCCACCGCCCCCGTCGACCAGGCCTGCGAAGCCGCCCATTCCACCGTGTCGTACCCGTCGTTTATCTCGTTCTTGAAGGTGTAGAACGTCCCCCCGGAGTTGTACCGACCCCGCACGTTCTGCATCACGAACGCGTACCCTTCCCTCGCTGCGCGGATCGGGTCCAGGCTGTCTACACGCGTCGAGAACGCATCCTTGTCATAGGGAGTCCGGCACAGAATCACCGGGTACCGACCCGGCATGTCAGGCCTGTAGACGTCGGCATATAGAATCGTCCCGTCCCGCATCCGGGCCGGAACGTCCTGCTCCACCCTGACCGTAACCGGCTTGCTCATCCTTCACCTCCCAGGTAGATCTTTTCATTCCGAGGGGCACCGAGAAATCTGGGCCGGAAGTCCGTTCGCCCTGAGCCTGTCGAAGGGTCTCAAGAACGGACGGGGGAGGGGACACCCATTCACGCGCGCAGAAACTCCCTCACCAGCCCCGACACCCTCTCCCTCTGCTCCAGCTGCGGTATGTGACCTGCACCGTCCAGGATCTCAGTCCTCACCATCGAGTTCACCATCCTGTCCGAAAACTCCCGGGCGTACTCCGGCGGCACCAGGGCGTCCTGCTTGCCCCACAATATCAACGAAGGCGCCGACACCCGGTAAATCCTGTTCTTCAGCCCCTTGTCCGGAATCGGCCACGTGAACTTGGAAGTACAGGCGATGGCCCACGTTCTGGCAATGGTGAAGTCCTGGAACTCCTCCTCGTCCTCCGGGATCTGCAGGAACCCCTTGGCGAACTCACCCTCGGGGTCGGCGAACAGGGCTTCGACCAGCGCCTCGAGGCTCATGGCCGTCCAGTCAAGCACCGGGTGCTCGTCTACCCAGAACCCGACCGGGTTCATAAGCACTAGCTTGCTCACGCTCCCCGGATTCGTCGCCGCTATCTCCGCCGCCAGCATCCCCCCATAGGAATGCCCGATGACCGCCGGCGACTCCAGACCCAGCTCTTCGAACAGGTCGTAGTGGTAAAGCACCAGGTCCCACAGGGTGTCGATTTTTCGGATGTCGTCAGGATCGTGCAGGCCCGGGTGAAGGGGCGCGTAGACCCTGAACTCGGAGGCCAGGTCGTCGAGGAAGCCGTCCCAGCGCAACCCCCCCGCCCCGTGCAGGAACACCACCGGCGGCCCCTCCCCTGCCGTCATCACCTTCGGGTTCAGCAGTCCGTCTCGGATTTTGGGAAACTTCTCAGCCACTGTGACCATCAAATTCTCCTGCTCAAAGTCTCTCCCGACGACTACCCCACCACCGGCGCCGGGGCTTTAGTCTTCAGTTTCTCCGGCCACCAGTGGTTCTCCCACTCGTCGTCCCACATATTGTGAACGTGCGGCAGCACTTCCTTCGAAAACAGTTCGATGTTCTTCAATGTAAGCTCGTGGGGCATTGACCCGATGTGCAGCAGCACCATCAGGTTCCCGACCCGCAGCCGTTTCACCGCATCCTTCAGCTGGTCTACCACCGAGGCCGGCCCCCCGCTTATCACATATTGTCTGTCCACGAAGTCCTTGAACTTCCACTCTTTCCACTGGCCCGTCTGCTCCGCCCGACCCCCGCTCAGCTGCTTGACCCGCGTCACCAGGCTCTTGTAGTCCTGGTAGCCGGGAGCGGCCTGGAACTCGGGGGCCACGGCCATGCACTTGTTGAAGAAATACTGGATGTGCTTTTCGTAGTCCTTCTCCGCCTGCGCGTCGGTTTCGGAAACAGCTACCAACTGCAGGAACCCAGCGCGGTACGGGTTAGTGTCCAGGCCGTTCTGCTCGACTCTCTCCCAGAACCGCTCCATGATCTTCGTTGCGAAGATGTTTCCGTAGTAGCTCAGATAGCAGTAGCAGTAGTTCATTTCACACACGAAGTCCCACGTGCTGCTGCTTCCTCCACCCGGGACCCAGATCGGCGGATGAGGCTTCTGTATCGGCTTCGGCCACACGTTGACGTACCTGAGCTGCGTGTACTTACCATTGAAGGCAAAGACCTCGTCCCGAGTCCATGCATCCACGATCAAATCGTGCGCTTCCCGGTATCTCTCCCTTTGGACGATAGGCGGGATGCCGTAGCTGAAATTGGCGTCCGCCGATGTCCCCAGCGGCATCCCCGCTATCAGCCGACCCCCGCTTATGCAGTCCAGCATCGCGTACTCTTCCGCAATCCTTACCGGGGGATGAGTCGTCGGCAGAGTTGCCCCCATTTGCACCAGCGCCGCATTCTCCGTCGAGCGCGCCAGCACCGACCCCATTACGTTCGGATTGGGCATGAAACCATACGCGTTCTGGTGGTGTTCGTTAACGCATATCCCGTCCATCCCCATCTTGTCGGCATAGATGAGTTCGTCCAGCGTCCAGTTGTAGTACTGGCCCACCCTCTCCGGGTCCGCCAGCTCCGACCACGGAGGGTCCACCCACACCGAGTGATACCTGTCTTCGAAATCGTCGGGTAGCTCCCTGTGGGGCATCAGGTGGAACATGGATACCTTCACGATTGCACCTCCATAGCGCTATGGTTCTCCCCCGCCACCCGAGGGTCTAAACGTTCGTGCATATTAGCACAATGACTTTCGCCTTTCTGCCCTCTCCATTCGGATTTCTATTACGAAAAAAGCCGGCTGGCTAAGCCAGCCGGCTGATGATTAAGGTCTGGCTTATTCGTTAGCTCAGCCCGTCCAGGAACTTCAGCATCAAGTCATTCAGAATGTCCGGGTGTTCGATCATTATCGGGTGCCCGCAGCCCGAGATCAGGTCGTACTGCGCCCCCGACACCTTCTCCGCCACCAGCTGTGATCCCGGTATCGACATCTCGTCCTCGTCCCCCACCACGACCATCATGGGCACCGTTACTTTGCTGAAGTCCGGGTTCGGGTCGAACGTGCCACAGGCCGCCAGGTCCGAATAGCACACATCTCCGGGGGTCCCCGCCAGTTCCCTTGCGGCCCACTCCCTGATTTCCTTCGAGGTCCCCTCTGCGAAGCCTTCTCCCAATTCAACTCTTGCCTTATCCGGGTCTTCTTTCCAGGGCCTCAATTCTTCTTCGCTAATCTCCCAGCTGGGACTCGACCCCACCATTACCGCACCCTTGAGCATGTCCCCGTGGTGTACCGCGAAGTCCAGGGCCATGGAGCCCCCCATCGAGTGTCCTGCGAACACGAATGGTGCCAGGTCCAGGGTCTCGGCCAGCGCCTTTACAAACGCCCTGTAATCTTCCGCGTTGTCTATCCCTTTACCACCGGAGTGCAGGTGGCCAGGGAGGTCTACGGCAATCGGACTGTGCTCCCTGGAAAGGGCCTCTACCTGGTGATGCCAGGCCCTGTGGTTGTTGGTGGCGCCATGGACCATCAGGACTGTATGCCCCTTACGATTGCCCACCGAAAAACCCTCGGGCGCCTGGAAATTCACATTGCTGCCATTGACTACTACGCTGCCCATGACTACCCCCAAAGCATCAGTCTCTTCTAGCCGCTACTCCGAAGGAGCGACAACCAGGGCTTGCCCCGTGACCGCCCTTCGCCCCTCCGTGTTTTCGATATACACGTCCACGTCTATGCAGTTCTCGCCTTCCCGCACTTCCTTGTCCGTCACCACCCCGACGCACTGGATCTCTTCTTCGTGTTTCACCGGCGCCCGAAAGATTATGTCCAGCTTCTTAAGCCTGATGTTCGGCGCCCAGTCAGTTATCAGTTGGGACAGGTACGCCATGCTCATTATTCCCGGGATGATTAGCTGGTCCACACCCTCGCTCTTCGCCGTCTCAAGGTCCGTGAATCGCGACTTCTCCTCCAACCCGTACGCCCGACAAAACGCTTCCACCTGCTCTAGAGTCGGCTTCTTGGTCAGCGGGCCTAACTCGTCGCCAACGTCTACCTGGTCGAAATAGACCGCTCCGCTCTGTTCACTCATTACTTTCTACTTTCTCCTTACCGTGGACATTCCAACCCGGGCCACGGTCTCGCCGTGCTGGTTGGTGAATGTATGCTCCCTCACCACGAAGGCCATCGGCCCCGACCTCCCGGTCTTCTTGTACACCGACTTCACCCTCGCAACGCACGTCAGCATGTCCCCCGCCCGCACGGAGGTGCCGGGTTCGAGGTACTGTCCTGCCATGTAGTCGAATCCCTCGAAGTCCAGGTTCAGGTCATCTGGCCCTTCAAAGTTGGCAAACAGGGTCGCTATCAGCGCCGGGGCTTCTGTCCCGTCCCCCGACCCAGTACCTTCGTGAAAGTCTCGGATCATTTCTCCGGTCACCTCGAAATTGCCCAGGTTGTACTCCTCGTCAAGTACGCTTTTGTTGAATAGCAATTCGTCCTGCTGTGTCATTTGTGTCCCTGTCTCACGCCTCTCCCAAATTTAAGCGCACTAGGCCAAAAGGTGCCCTTGAACGCGACGCCTGATAATAAGCCACTGGCCATACTCTGTCCACTGAGCCTCCCTCACACCAGTCCACTTGCTGTGGTAGGGTGGGTTTCCGGATCCGGTCCTTATCGTACCCGGCAAAGGAATGTGACATGTCCGAAAACAGCATACTGGTCGACAGGAATCAACTGGTTCGCCTGAGCGACGGAGTCCACATCGCAGCGGACGTGTATAGGCCCCGGGGCACGGGTCCCTTTCCTGCTCTATTCGCGTACACGCCGTATCGCAAAGATGACCTGGGTGGCTCCTTCTCGACCCACGAGTGTCGCTTCTTCGCTCGCCACGGATACGCCTGCGTCCTGGCCGACTTCCGGGGCCTCGGCAACTCGGAGGGCGTCGCTTGGGATGCCATGGACTCACCGCATGAGGCTCGGGACGCCGCGGAGATTGTAGAGTGGATTGCTGCTCAGCCCTGGTGCGATGGAGGGGTGGGGATGTGGGGCACCTCCTACGAGGCCATTACCTCCATAGAGGCCGCAGCTCTGCATCCACCCCATCTGAAGGCCATAGCTCCTAATCAGGGAGCCTTCGACATCTACGACGATTGGTTCTACCCGGGTGGCTGCGCCAACATGTTGGGAGCGCCGGGGATGTGGGGCTCCTTCATGCTTGGCCTCAGCCTCATGCCCCCCACCCTCCAGGACCCCGATGGCCGGTGGTACAGAGTCTGGAAAGATAGGTTGGAGACCAACCGACCGTTCATGCTCCCCTGGCCCTCCCACCCCGACAAGGACGAATACTGGCGCTCCCGCATCATCGACGTCGCCGGTATCTCCATCCCCGCCTACGTTATGGGAGGATGGTGGGACATCTTCCCTCAAGCCATGGTTTCCCTGTACGAAAAAATCTCCGGACCTAAGAAACTGTTGATGGGACCCTGGATGCACGGTTCTCCCAGTGGAGCAGACATCGAACCCGTGGACCACTACCGGGACCTCCTCCGCTGGTGGGACTACTGGCTGAAGGGTATAGACACCGGCATCATGGACGACCCGCCGATAACCTTCTACACCCAGGGTAAGGGCTGGAATCACGAAGACGATTGGCCCGGCTCTGCCGTCCGGCCGACGGAACTGTACCTTTCTGGCAACGGCAGGCTGTCGACGGAAGAGTCATCAGCCCAGGCGATTGACGCCTATCAGGCCGACCCAACCGTCGGCACGGCGTCTTCCTTATGGGACCCCAAGTCCCTGGGCATAGGCAGACCCCTCGACCAGGGCGCCGATGACCTCCTCTCCCTAACTTACACCTCCGAGCCTTTGACAGAATCGCTGGAAATTCGCGGTTCCCCCGAGGTTTTGGTAAGCGCCACCGCCGAGGGCGGCGAAGACGTGAACATCGTAGCCAAGCTCTGTGAAGTGGACGACCGCGGCAGGTCTTCCCTCATCACCACAGGCTGGCTTAGGGGAAGCCACCACGCCTCTCATGAGAAGTCTGATCGCCTCCAACCCGACCATGAATACCAATTCCGCGTCCCTCTATGGGTTACCGCCTACCTCATCCCTGAAGGGCACAGGCTGCGCCTCAGCCTCTCTTGCTCCGACTTTCCTCGCATCTGGCCCACTCCATCCAACGCCACCATCCAAGTGAACACTGCCCGCTCTCAGGTCCTTTTGCCCATCGTCCGCGGGAGCTCCGACTTCCCACGGCCCACAATCGTCCGCCCCGAGACACCTCTCGAGCACAGCATTGTGGAGACTGCCTCAACCCCCTATCGCACTATCGAAAAAGACTTGGCCAAAGACTCCGTGAGCGTCCGCTCTGGGAAATACTCCGAATTGGATTTGGAAGATCGTGGCCGGTTTATATATGACCACGTTGCCACCGCTGCCACCAGCCGGAGCCGTCCTGACGGTGCCGGCGTGACATCGGAAACGCATTTCAGTTTCGTATCACCGCTTTCGGGGACCATAGAACTTCATGCAGACACTTGGTCCTCTCACCAGGCGATGTCGCTCAACGTACGTATCACCGTGGACGGCCACGAATTCTTTCGCAAAAGCTGGCAGCGCTAAAAGGGCCTGGGGCCCTCCCCGGCAGGATTCCTGCGAAATTCAGCCGCTGGACTCCTCCTCCGACTCCTCGTCCTCGATCTCAGGCAGGAAAGTCCTTATCAACCCCCGCGCAATAACCCTGTAAATCTTCCGGGAGACATACAGTACGGCAATGGAAATAAGCACGATGACGCCAATCGTCACCGGCGTCGTTATGCTCCCCAGGAAAAGCAATTGGGATACCAGCGGAATGCTCCAGATGAACACCACCAACATCAATAGCAGCAGGAGCCCATCACGCATTATCAGGGCAAAACCTCTTCGGTAAGTGCTGCTGGGTGGCAGAATCCCCCCCGGAATACGCTGCGCAAAGCTGTCGTTTACGTAAGCGCCAACACCATCTGCTACCTTTCGCAATGACCACCAGATCCCGATGGACGCGGGAAATCCAAGCGCGATGACCGTCCCGCCTATAACCAGGCCTACCGTCTGCTCGCTGACATTTATAACTTCCGATATCCCTTCGTTGAAGCGCATTACTACGCTCCCGACTATCAGCAAGAGTATTATTACGCCCGCGTTTAGCAGCGTGACCCGCCAGTAGTATTGCACCCTTATCGCGTTCTCGCTTCTGAGACGTAGCAAATTCCTCGTCGACCTGATCCACTCGGTTGTGTAGTTCAAGTACTGGCGCGCCACTCTCGGAGAGAACTTCTCCAGTACATTCGCCAGCGGGTCCGCGCTCCTGAAAATGAATGGATAGAATAGTGATGTAATGCCGGTAGCCACCGCTACCACCGGATACAGGAATGGGGAGGTCGCACCGTGCAGCGCGCCGGTGCTCACTATGGCCAGTGAGAACTCCCCTATCTGGGTCATCCCCGTCCCTACCTTCAGCGATGTCCGACCATCTTCTCCCGTAGCGAATGTCGCGACCGTATCAGCAACCAGTTTTCCGCTTATGAATACTGCGGAAATGATTAGTGCAGGCCCGATGTGGTCCGCCATATCCGATAGGTTGACCAGCATCCCTATGGAAATGAAGAACAATGCCGCGAAGAAGTCCTTGACCGGGGATACAATCTTTACAATCCTCTCGGACTGGACGGTGTCTCCTAGCACCGCCCCGACCAGGAACGCCCCCGCCGCCGGCGAAACGTCTAGCTCCTGCGCAATCAGGGCAAGGCCAAAGCACATGGCAAGTGACGCCAGAAGCATGATCTCTTCCGACTTGTATCTCGCTATGAAGCGTACGGCCCAGGGCGCCACCAGGGCCCCGATTGCCAGTGCGGCAAATCCAAATATCAACAGCTTCAAGGCCAGCGAACCTACAGCCACCGGTTCCACCGCGCCCGTGGTCGCCACCCCCGACAGCACCGTGAGCAGAATGACTGCCGCAATATCCTCTATAACCAGGATGCCTACGATAATCCGCCCCTGGACCTGGTGCAGTTGGCCCGTATCTCTCAGCATCTTGTAGAGAATCGCCGTGCTGGATATCGAAAGCGCTGCACCCAGGAATACGGAATCCGTCCCGGTCCAGCCCAGAAGAGTCCCGATTTCGTAACCCAGAGACATCATCAGCGAGATCTCCAGGACTCCGATAACCACCACCCGGAACCCGACGCTTCTGAGCCTCTTCCATCCCAGGTCCAGCCCCAGCGAGAATAGCAGGATGATCAGCCCCAGGTCCGCCAACGCGATGATGTGTTCCAGGTTTTCCACCGGCGGATTGGAAAATGTGTACGGGCCAACGAGTAGCCCGCCGAGCAGATACCCCAGGATCGGGGGCTGCTTCAGGAAGCGGAACAGGACCACCGCCCCGCCCGCCACCGCCATTACGACCGCAAAGTCGCGGAGCAGGGCGAAGTGTTCCGTTTCCGACTGATCTGCCACCGCTCCAAGCGGCAGCATTATTCCCAGCAGCTGTTCCATGTCCAGATCCAAGGCTATCTTACGCCATCATTATAGGACTAGGGATACGAGCCCACCCCACCTCCCGAATCCTATATAATCCCTCCCATCGCCCCAGCCACCCATCCCTCAACAGGAGGTCTACCGTGGCCGAATACAAGATAGTCTCCGCCGACTCCCACGCCGAGGAACCCGGCACCATATACGAAAAGCTCCCCGAGGACCTCCGTCAACGCAAGCCCCACATCGAGGTCGTAAATGGGCGCAGGTACCAGGTCCTCGACGGGCAGCATCCCATCCTCCTCGACACCCCAAACCCCCTCAACGAGACCGACTTGCGAAAGGAGTTCCGGGGCGGCGAGGACGTGGGCGTAGGAGTCAACCGAGAATGGGGCACAGACGTAGATCTCCGCCTCAAGGACCAGGCCGAGGACGGCGTTTCCGCAGAGGTTATCTACCCCAACGGCATCTTCGAAGCCTTCTCCTCCCCCGAGCCACGCTATCAGCTGGCCGTTTGCTCCCTCTATAACGATTTTTACTGGGACGTTTTCTCCTCCCACTCCGACGTCTGCATCCCTTCCGCCACCATCCCCGTAATCGACGTGGACGCCGCCGTCACCGAGGTAAAGCGCATCGCCGCCATGGGATACCGCTCCCTCTCCGTACCGGTCAACTACGCCGCCTCCCCCTACAACCTCCCCGTTTACGAGCCCCTCTGGTCAACAGTCGCAGAGCTCGGCCTGCCCCTGAGCTTCCACGTATTCACCACCTCAGACACCGTGCCCGACGACAAATCCCGGAGGTACCTTACCAAGGAAGAGACCCACGGTAGAGACCTGGTTGGCATGGTTCTCGGTATGGCCGAGGCCATGGCCCCCCTCACCGCCCTCACCGCCGCCGGAGTCTTCGATCGCTATCCCGATCTCCGCATCGTCCTCGTCGAATGCGGCATCGGCTGGCTCGCCTGGGCCCTCTACGCCATGGACGACGTCTACAAGGCCCGGCACATGTGGCAGTACCCCAACCTCGACAGGATGCCCAGCGAGTACTTCAAGACCAATGGCTTCATCACCTTCGGCGACGACCCCATAGGTCTCAACAACCTCGATTACACTGGGGTGGACGGGCTGATGTGGGGCAGCGACTACCCCCACGACGAAGGCACCTTCCCCCACTCCCGAGAAGTCATCGAGCGCACCTTCTCCGGGATCTCCCAGGAGGACAAGGAGAAAATCGTGGGCCGCAACGCCGCCCGACTCTACGGTATCAACCTCAACTAGCCCCTATCCCACCTCCGGAGCTTCAACCAATGTCAGATATATACGCCGAGCTCGGCATCCGCCGAATAGTCAACGCCGTCGGCACCGCCACTGTGGTCGGCGGCGCCGTCCTGAGCCCCCGTGTCCAGGAGGCCATGGACCACGCCAGCCGGTCCTTTGCCGGTATGGACGAAGTCGTGACCCGTGCCGGCGAGGCCATCGCCTCGGACCTCGGCGCCGAGTCCGCCTTTGTCACAGCCGGCTGCTTTGCCGCCCTCGCCCTTAGTGCCGCCGCCGCAATGACTGGCCCCGACCCCGACCTCATCGCCCAGCTCCCCGACACCACGGGCCTCCGCGACCAGTTCCTCATCCAGAACCGCCATCGCTACCACTACGACCGCTCCATCCAGGTCCCGGGCGGCAAACTCGTTGAGGTCGGCGATGAAAACGGGGTCACCCGCTCCCAGTTCGAGGAAGCCATTGGGCCCAGGACCGTCGGAGTCCTGTATCCGGCTCACATGGACGGCGAGGAGGGGACTGTCTCCCTCGCAGACGTCATCTCCATCGCCCACTCCCGAGACATAGCCGTCATCGTAGACGCCGCCTTCCAGGTCTATCCCGTCCAGCGCATGAAGGACATCGCCGCCTGCGGCGCCGACTCCATCTGCTTCAGCCTCAAGTACATGGGCGGCCCCAACTCCGTCGGCTTCATGGTCGGCAAGAAGGACCTTGTGGACGCCGCCCGACTCCACGGCTTCACCGCCTTCGAGCTGGAAGACAACCGCGCCTTCGGCCGGGGCTACAAGGTCGACCGCGGCGAGACCGTAGCCGCCGTCGCCGCCATGCGTGAGTGGTTCACCCTCGACCACGATGAGCGCATCCGAGACCAGGAGCGCCGCTTCCAGGTCCTGGTCGAACTCCTCGGAGAAATTCCCAACGTCACCCTGCAGCAGGGCTGGTTCGGCCAGATCCCCTGGATGCAGCTTCGCGTAGTCCTCGACGAAGATGCCCTCGGCATGACCGTTGACGAAGCCTCCGACGCCCTCAAAGCCCTCGAACCCTCCATCTGGACCAGGCCCGACGGTGATGCCCTCTCCGTAGCCGTCATCACCCTCAACCCCGGAGAAGAGCAACTCGTAGCACAAGGGCTACGCCAAGTCCTCATCCGCTAAAAACAACTCTTGTCCAACTGCAATTCCGAGGCCCCGCGAGGAATCCCGGCAGGGTCCTATCTCTTTCCCTCCAGTACTGAACTAGAGGGACACGCCTGCGCTAAAGCGCAGGCGTGTCCCTCTGTTCTTCTCTCCCCCTCTCCCTTATAGGCCCTAAGAGCCTGCCCCGAGTCCCTCGAGGGGGAGAGGGGGACCAAGGGGGTGAGGGTTCCCCTCCGCCGCTGGAAATGCAACCCCTCTTCCCTGTAATCATGTCAGCGAATTACCTGGCATCCACAATTCCAACGCCCCGCGAGGAACTTGGCGTAATGTACAATCAGAGGAAGCTCCATGAGGGAGGTTGGGAATACATCCCAGCACAACACCATGCCAACCATCAACTCCGTCCTCGGCCCAATGAACACCGCCGACATGGGCTTCACCCTCTCCCATGAGCACGTCCTCGTCTCCTCCGCCGGAATCCAGCAGATCTACCCCGAGTTCATCCCCCGCGACTCCATCATCGAGCGCGGCATCCGGGACCTCGCCGCCGCCCGTGCCGAAGGCGTCCAGACCATCATCGACGTCACCACCATAGACCTCGGCCGGGATATCCGCATGTTGGAAGACGTGTCTCGGGGCTCGGGTGTGAACATCATCGCCGCCACCGGCACCTGGCGCGACATACCACGCGTTTTCTGGGAAGCCTCCCCCGACTCCATCGCCGCCCTCTACATCCGTGAAATCGAGCAGGGAATCGAGGGTACGGGCATCAAGGCCGGCGTCATCAAGGTAGCCAACGACAAGGGAGGCGTCACCCCCCAGGGCGAGATCATCCTTCGCGCCGCCGCCCGGGCTCACAAGGCCACTGGCGTCCCTATCTCCACCCACACCTGGGCTCCCGAGAGAGTCGGCCTCCAGCAGGCCATAATCTTCGAAGAAGAAGGCGTAGACCTCAATCGCGTCTACGTCGGCCACAGCAACGACACTACAAACGTGTCCTACCTTATCGAGCTCCTAGAAAAAGGCGCCTGGATAGGCCTCGACCGATACCCCGGCTGGGCCTCCGAAGGCACCGACACCCCGGACTGGCGCGACCGCACCCGCACCGCCGTCCGCCTAATCGAGGCCGGTTACGGCCACAAGATCATGCTCAGCCACGACTGGTCCATCCCCATTTCCCGACCCAGCGAGGAAGAGGTCGCCAAACGTGAAGCTCGCAACGCCGACGGCTACCTCTTCATCCACCGCCACGTCATCCCCCTACTCCGGGAAATGGGAATCTCCCAGGACGCCATCGACCAAATGATGGTCCACAACCCCCGCAACTTCTTCTCCAACTCCTGACCTCACCCTGGAGGTTGGGGAAAGGTGTCCAGTCCCCTCTCCCTTAAGGAGTCCTTTGGATACTGTCATTCCCGACTCCGATCGGGAATCCATCCCTTGGGGGTGGGCATTCCGCTCGCCCTGAGCGGAGTCGAAGAGCCTGCCCCGAGTCCCTCGAGGGGGTCTCAAGAGCGGAATGGGTGGGGTGTCCCCCTCCCCTGACTCTCAACTGCGCAAAATATAACCCGGACTCAGTTCCCGCGCGAGCGCACTTCTCGATGCCTTGCAACCCGCCGCGCCAGTTCAGGAAATGCCGGATCTACCTCATACCGATACCCGTCCCAGTAGCCGTCCCGACCGGGATCAAAGCGTCGCGGCTGCGTTCCACTGGCCAGCGCTGCCTGCTTCATCCGCCTTTCAATCTCTCCACTCCGGGATACCGCATCGTCGGGAGGCACTGGCGGAAGCACCCTGACGCTCATAGCCTGACCCGTCCGTAGAGTCGAAGAAAACGGGTGCTCCCACACCCGATGCCCGCCCGAGACCACTACCGGAAGCACCGGCCTCCCAAGCCTCTTCGCCAGGCAAAAGGCCCCCGGCTGAAAAGCCAGTTCAATGCCCAGGATCGAGCCCTGCGGAAAAATGAGGACGCTGTCCCCCGCATCGATGGCGGCGCCGGCCTCTCGCAGCAGAATACGCATCGCCTCCCTCGGGCGCTCTGGCCGGACAAAGATATGTCTCGCCCGCCTCAGATGGCCCCCGAGAAGCGGAAAATCCGCCAGTTCGTCTCGGGCCACGGAGGTTAGTTTGAGGGGCAGACTGTAAAGGGCAAGGCCATCCGCAAACCCTTCGTGCAGCGACACCACCACGTACCGCTCCTTCGGGTCGATGTTTTCGAGTCCCTCGACTCGAATCCTCAATCCCAGGAGCCGGGCTGCCGACCAAGCCCACAATCGTTCCGCCCCCCGACACCACGCCCGCCCGTCAATGAACTTCACACCTATCAGCATCGCAGCCAGGCGAAGGGCGAGCTTTCCCGGGCCAAGCAGAACAATTGCGGCTCCCCAGGCCCTCAGCCATTCGCCGATGGAGGTTACTGCAAATCGGCCGCCTAGAAGTCTGTATGAAGCTCCACGTGACTCCCTAAGGGCTGACTGATCAAGCATTTTCGGCGCGGGCTTTGTCGTCAACGTCTTCCCACAGCAGCGCCTTCCGCAGTTTATCCTCGTCTGGTACAACTCCCTGCGACGTGACCTTCCCATCGATAGTTACAACGGGTGGGTGCCAGCCCCCTCGCCGCAGCGCATCGAACAGGTTATTAAACCACGGCTTGATTCGCACTTCTACGTGGGGCAGGTCCGCCGCAATGCGCTTGACCAGCCGCACCGTCAGATCGCACTCCTCGCAGAAAGAATGTGGAACGTTGAAGAAGAGTTGCCGACCGGTCATCGGATAAACGGTCACTACTGTTGGAGATTGGACTTCCTTCGCTGAATCAATCACAAGTTCACCGGTGAAACGTCGTACCTTGGCCCGACACAAGCCTCTAAAGTAAGACAATCAAATCCTAACCAAAGTTTAACTCAGTTACCGCACTTCCCGAGTCCCCTCACCCGCACCTACAGGCAACCCCACCCACCCCCCAACCTCCTCCGTCATTCCCGAGTAGTCGGGAATCCATCCCTCCGAAATAATCGCCTACATCCCAGCAATGCACCCCTCCCCGTACTACCAAACCAGAGGCAGGCGCGTGTGCTTGCCACACACCTGCTTCTATGCTTCCCTTCCCCCCGTAGGGGTGCCCCTCATGGGTACCCTGCCCGCCACCCACGCCAAGACTCCATCCGCTCTTCTCTCCCTCTCCCTTGAGGGAGACCCTTGCATAACCCCTCGAAGGGGCATGGGTGGGGGGCCAATCCCCTCTCCCTCGACGGGAGAGGGTGAGGGTGATTCGAATGTCGAGAGTCCAGTCATGCAAAGCCCTCTTAGTGGCCCTAAGAGCCTGCCCCGAGTCTCTCGAGGGGGAGAGGGTTCCCCAGTGGGGCTGAGAGGCATTCCTCCCCCTCCTCCCCAGTACTGAACTAGAGGCAGGCGTGGGTGCGTTGCACCCACGCCTGCCTCTGTTCTTCTTTCCCCCTCTCCCTTATAGGCCCTAAGGGAGAGGGGGACCAAGGGGGTGAGGGTTCCCTTGGGGGGCTGGGGGATATTCCCCCAAAAGGCCGCACATTTGCTCTTGACACACCTGTCCGACTGTACTATCATACCCTCCGTCCGATCGAACACTAACTCACATCATCCAAGGAGGAACCAAAAACCCAGGGAAGCACCGAGACCCATCCGAAGATGTCATCTCCGAGACGTCAGGGACGCCATCTCCTCATCTTCACGGGTCCCGTATCTCTTCCCTAACTTCCAGGCGATGGAAGGTCCACAATATTATGCGGCAGGTCCCTTGCACGGGACCTTTGCCCAAATGTGCCCCGCATATGCCGGGCCAAAACCCTCGGGCCGTTAGGCCCTTGGAAACATCTCCCCCGTCGTTCCCTTCGGAGATCCCCATTAACCCAGCGACGGCAGCGAGAAAACACCTCCCCATCCCTCCGAGTGGGTCAGGAAAACTGAAAAACTGGTGGTAGAGATGCCCTCAGGCGGGAACCCCTCGCTTGTCTGCCATGTGACACAGGAACACGGGGCTGAACCAGGCTGGCCTCCCGCCCCCTGAAACTGAGTCCAGGACCTTCCATCGCCGACCCCCTCCAAAACACACAAAACGAAAATGAAAACCCTACAACTGAATACGGACGTGATGTCTCTCATAGCCATCCGAACGAGTACACCGCCTTGAACCTGAGCCCCCCATCCCCGATAATGCCCCTATCTCGACCCCCTGACGCAACCCTTGGGAGGAGGAACGCTATGAGGGCCACCGACGCCGCGATCGAATTTATCCACAACACCACGCTCGATGACATGCCCCCCGAGGTGCAACACCTCGGCAAACGAGCCATTCTCGACACCGTGGGCGTATCCCTCGCCGCCGCCAGGGACGAGGCCGTAGCCATCCTATCCGAGACCCTCGCCGGCCGTGGCGGCAACCCGACGGCCACGGTCATCGGCCGAGACCAGCGCGCCGACGCCCTCTCCTCCGCCCTCATCAACGGTGTCATGGCCCACGCCCTTGACTATGATGACGTCAACGACTCCTGCATGGGCCATCCCAGCGCCCCCCTCGTCCCCGCCGTCCTCGCCCTCGGCGAAGAGCTCGGGTCATCAGGTGCCCAGGTCCTGGAAGCCTTCCTCATCGGCTTCGAGCTCGAATGCAAGCTCGGCCTCGCCATCGGCAACGCCCACTACGCCAAGGGCTGGCACGCCACCGCCACCACCGGCACCATGGCCGCAGCGGCCGCCTGCTCCAAGCTGCTAGCCCTCAACCCCGACCGCATAGGCATGGCCCTCGGCATCGCCGCCTCTTCATCCGCCGGCATGAGGATCAACTTCGGCACCATGACCAAGCCCTTCCATGTCGGGCAGGCCGCCCGGGCCGGCCTGATGGCGGCCCTTCTCGCCTCCAACGGCTTCACCGCCTCCGCAGACATCCTTGACCACCCCATCGACTACACTCGCGTCTTCGCCGACGAGGATGAAGCCGATTCCTCCCGCATAGTAGGCACACTGGGTAACCCCTGGGATATCGTCTCCCCCGGCCTCGTCGTAAAGAAGTTCCCCTGCTGCAACAGCACCCACCGCACCATTGACGCCACCCTCGCCCTCGCCCACGAGCACACCCCCTCCCCCGACTCCATCGACAACGTCGTCATCTCTATGCCCCCCGGCGAGGACATCCCCCTCATCTACAGCCGCGCCACCACCGGCCTCGAGGGCAAGTTTTGCATGCAGTATTGCGTGGCATCCGCCATCCTGGACCGCAAAGTCACCCTCGACACCTTCCAGCAGGACCATGTAGACAGGGCGGAAGTTCAGCGCATCTCCGGCCTGGTCAAGCTCGAATACGATGACAGCCAGGAACCCGTCGTGGTCAATGCCGGCGGCTACATCGACGTCACCATCAACATGAAGGACGGCAACTCCTTCACCCGACGCATCGACAAGGCCCGCGGCACCCCCGAGTACCCCCTCACGGATGAGGAGCTCACCGACAAGTTCAACTCCTGTGCCGCCAGGACCCTCGACCCTTCCCAGGTCGAGCAGGCCGCCTCCCAAATCTTCGCTCTCGATGACCTCTCCGAAGTCCGGGACCTTATGTCCACCATCGCGGCCCCCGCCCTGGCTCCCGCCCGCGGCAGCTAAGACTGCGCCTCCAACATTAGAATTCCATACATTCCCGGGCTGCAAGGATCCGGCGGTCACGGGATTGAATCGGGCCGATTGCCCCGCAGTTGCGTATTGACTACCCACCACGCGCGTGGTAAATTCTCCTTCACCTGTCCGCACCTTAACAACTGAATAGTGGAAGGAAGCCAGCAGCTAGGTAAGCAAAAGAAAACTACATGGCGAGTTTGATCCTGGCTCAGGGCGAACGCTGGCGGCGCGCTTTATGCATGCAAGTCGAACGGACCTCTCCGTGAAGCTCCCGGATGGAACCCGGCAACAATCCGGAAGCCCGATTCGTCGGGCCAAGGGGCGGAACCGGTCTACTGAACGGATTGGATCGGATCACAGAGGTTAGTGGCAAACGGCTGAGTAACGCGTAACCAACCTGTCCCGGTGTGGGGGACAACCTCGAGAAATCGTGGCTAATACCGCATAACATGGTCCGCTGAAGGGTGGATCATCAAAGGCTCCGGTCGCATGGGGAGGGGGTTGCGTTTTATCAGGTAGTTGGTGAGGTAACGGCTCACCAAGCCTACGACGGATAGCTGGTCTGAGAGGATGATCAGCCAGATGGGGACTGAGACACGGCCCCAACTCCTACGGGAGGCAGCAGCAGGGAATCTTGCGCAATGGGCGAAAGCCTGACGCAGCGACGTCGCGTGGGGGATGAATGCCTTCGGGTTGTAAACCCCTTTTGTTTGGGGCGAAGTTCTGACGGTACCAAACGAATAAGCCTCGGCTAACTACGTGCCAGCAGCAGCGGTAATACGTAGGAGGCGAGCGTTGCCCGGATTTATTGGGCGTAAAGGGCGCGTAGGCGGCCTGGAAAGTCCTTTGTGAAATCTCCCGGCTTAACTGGGAGCGGTCAGAGGAAACTGCCAGGCTTGAGGGGAGCAGAGGAGAACGGAATTCCCGGTGTAGCGGTGAAATGCATAGATATCGGGAGGAACACTTGTGGCGAAGGCGGTTCTCTGGGCTCTTCCTGACGCTGAGGCGCGAAAGCGTGGGGAGCAAACCGGATTAGATACCCGGGTAGTCCACGCCGTAAACTATGGACACTGGGTACAGGGGGTATCGACCCCCTCTGTGCCGAAGCTAACGCGTTAAGTGTCCCGCCTGGGGAGTACGGCCGCAAGGCTAAAACTCAAAGGAATTGACGGGGGCCCGCACAAGCAGCGGAGCGTGTGGTTTAATTCGATGCTAAGCGAAGAACCTTACCTGGGCTTGACATGTCGGAAGTAGGAACCCGAAAGGGGTACGAACTGTTAAGTCAGTAGCCGACACAGATGCTGCATGGCTGTCGTCAGCTCGTGCCGTGAGGTGTTGGGTTAAGTCCCACAACGAGCGCAACCCTCGTCGTCAGTTGGATTTTTCTGGCGAGACTGCTGCGCAGAACGCAGAGGAAGGTGGGGATGACGTCAAGTCAGCACGGCTCTTACGCCCAGGGCTACACACACGCTACAATGGTCGGTACAAAGGGTTGCCAAGGAGCGATCCGGAGCTAATCCCATCAAAGCCGGCCCCAGTTGGAATTGGAGGCTGAAATTCGCCTCCATGAACGCGGAGTTGCTAGTAACCGCAGGTCAGCACACTGCGGTGAATACGTTCCCGGGCCTTGTACACACCGCCCGTCAAGTCATGAAAGCCGGCAACACCTAAAGTCGATGGGCCAACCCTTCGGGGAGGTAGTCGCCTAGGGTGGGGCTGGTGATTGGGACTAAGTCGTAACAAGGTAGCTGTACCGGAAGGTGCGGCTGGATCACCTCCTTTCTAGGGAGTAACTCTCCCGCCCACAGGGTGCGGAGACAGCTCCTAGGTCGGTCTCTCCGGCTAGCCCGGAGAGCTTTATCCTCCCACTGGGAGGACCCGGCTTCCTTCCACTATTGAGTTGCTAAGGCGACAGGAAAAGACGGGCCGGTTATTCCGGCCCGTTTCTCTTTATGAGACGAAATCACCGTGTGGTAGACTGATTTGCAGGAGGCCGATATGCAAAGCATTGAAGTTGTCTTGTATAAAGAAAATGAGGTGTGGGTCGCACAGGCATTAAACGTTGATGTTTCGTCCTTTGGAGACACCAGTGGAGATGCCCGCGCTGCCATTCAAGAGGCTTTGGAACTGTACTTCGAAGACGCCGAACCCGCAGACGTTATCGAAGTCTCCGACGTTAAGGTAGAAACGGTCAGCGTTGCCGTCTTATAGCAGCCTTGAAGTAGTGCGAGCATTGGAGCGTTTAGGATTTGGGAAAGTGTCCCAGCGAGGAAGCCACCTCAAACTGAGGCTGAAAACCCCAGAAATAACCAGGACAGTTATCGTTAAGATGGGTGCCAAAGATGTGCCGCCTGGCACAGTGGCTTCAATCCTTCGTCAGGCAGGGCTTAGCCGGGAAGAGTTCCGGGCCGCGGTTAGAGGCGATTAGGCAGGGGACCTAATCCCCTACCCCTCCAAAGACTCCGCCAGTATCTCCACCAGGTCCTTAGCCTCCAGCTTCCCTTCTTGCTCCTTCACCCGGATCCCGTCCTCGAACATCTGCAGGCAGAACGGGCACGACGTCCCCACCACCTCCGCCCCCGTGTCCAGCGCATGCTCCGTCCTGACGTGGTTGATTCTCTTACCCTTCGCCGACTCCTCGATCCACATGTGACCGCCCCCCGCCCCACAGCAGAACCCCCGACTCCGGTTCCTCGCCATCTCCAGGGTCTTGATTCCCGGGATCTTCTTCATCATCCGCCGAGGCTCTTCGTACACCCCGTTGTGCCGGCCCAGGTAACAGGAGTCGTGATAGGCAACCTTCTTGTCGATAGGCTTTTTGGCCTTGATTTTCCCCTGCTCCATGAGCTGGTCAATGAACTGGTTGTGGTGCAGCACCTCGAACTCGCCCCCGAACTGCGGGTACTCGTTCTTCAGCGTGTTGAAGCAGTGGGGGCAAGCCGTGACTATCCTGTTGATGCCGTGCTTCTTCAGCGTCTCGATGTTCTGCTCCGCCATCAGCTGGAACAGGTACTCGTTGCCCATCCGACGCGCCGGGTCCCCGTTGCACGTCTCCTCATCCCCGAGAATCGAGAAATTCACCCCTGCCGTATTCATCACCGACGCTAATGACTTCGCAATCCCCTGGCTCCTCTCCTCCAGCGCAGGCGTACACCCGACCCAGAACAGCACGTCAGGGTGCGGGTTATCCGAGATCAGCTTGACGTCCACGCCCGCGGTCCAGTCCGTCCGAGTGAACTTTGTGCCGGACCAGGGATGGCCTCGTGTCTCCATGCTTCGCAGGGCGGCCTGGCCAGTCTCCGGCATCTTGCCCTCTTCCAGCACCAGGTGCCGGCGCATGTCCACTATGCTGTCTATGTGCTCGATGGCCACCGGGCATTCCTGTTCACAGGCGCCGCAGGTAACGCAGTCCCAGATCGCTTCTTCGGATACCGCGTGCCCGATAACTGGAACCGACGACCCGTTCCCGTTCTCACCCTTGGCCTTGATGACCCCAGGCCCGACTTCAAGCAGGTGGTCCTTGATCCCCTCCACCACGTGCATCGGCGAAAGGACCTTGCCCGTCAGGTTAGCCGGACAAGCGTCCGAGCACCGGCCGCAAACCGCGCAGGCATATCCGTCCAGCAGCTCTTTCCAGGTGAACTCGTTGACCATGTTGGCCCCGAAGCTCTCCGCGGTCTCGATGTCCTTGATCGGGTGAAGGGTGCCTCTTGGGTTAACGTCGTGGAGGAATGCGTTGATTGGCGCCCCGATCATGTGCATGTGCTTGGAGAACGGGATGTACATGCTGAACCCGATGATCAGCGCCAGGTGCGCCCACCAGAATATCCCGTGAAGGGTGTTCACCACCTCGAAGCTCGCTCCGTCGAACAGCTTCCCGAGCAGTGTTCCTACCGGCGACACCGCATGGGGGCTTACCTCCGAAACCGCATCCTGGTTGACCATCGCGTTATAGAAACCTTCAACCAGGAATGTGAAGATCATCAGGTTGGCTATCGCCGCCACGATGATTACTGCATCCGAGCTCCGGGTCAGGTCGAAGCTCAACCGCCTCGGCTTCGCCAGCCACCGCCGCACCAGCGCCCAGGTAAGAGCCGTCAGAATCGCCAGCCCGAGGGCATCCAGTACAAATACATAGACCTTGACCCCGGTGTCGGTAAGTATCGTCTCCGAGATGTGCGGGTTAATCGAGTCCAGGAACACGAAGAGCACATAGCTCAGCGCGAAGCACAGGAATCCCCAGAACACGAAGACGTGTCCCAGCCCGGCTTTGTCCCTCAACGATACCCTCTGGAGTACCTTCCTCTGGCCCAGCACCACCACCAGGGCGTTCATGCTTCTCTGGATCGGGTGGTCGAACCGGTTCTCCTTCTTACCCAGCATCACCAGGCGGAACACACGGGTGTAGACCACGTAGCCCGCAAACCCGAACCCGAGCACCGCAAACGCGAATACTCCGATCCAGAGCGGTATGAATCCAAAAATCTCGCCTGGTGGCACCATGTTTTTCGTATCTCCTGAGGGGGAATTTACGAACGGAAACCGGGCCGCGAGTGTAGCACGCCCCAAACTACGCTAACAAGCGAAGGGGCCGCTATGTGCGGCCCCTTCTTGACTATCTTTCTTCTCGGAATATCCCTAAACCCCAGCCTTCCTCTTCGCCTTCTCCTCCACCGGAGACGTCGACACCAGGTGCCTCTGCATCTCCATCTCCTTCGGGCTGAACCCTAGGGCCAGCCCGACCAGCTGGGGCAGATGCAGCACGGGCAGGTCAATCTTCTTCCCTTTGTGCTGCGCCGCCCGACTCTGCGTACCGTCTAACTCCAGGTGGCACAGAGGGCATGGGGTAACCATCGCATCGGCGCCCTTGTCCTTTGCCTCTAGCGTGTGAGTCCCGCACATCTCCAGGCTGTTCCGCTCGTTCGGATAAAGGATCGGGAAACCGCAGCACTTCCCCTTGCCCTTTGTCGCGACAACATTGCCGCCGAGAGCCTTGATTGCGTTCTCCAGCGACACCTTGCGGCTCTCCTTGCCCTTCGGCACTACCACCTCCGGTGGACGCCGCAGGTAGCAGCCGTAGAAGGCAGCGACATTTAGCTCCTCTAGGGGGTTCACCACCATCTCTTGCAGCTTGTCCAGCCCGTAGTCCTCGTCCAGGACCCACAGGAAGTGCTTTACATCCGTGGTGCCTCTGTATTCAAGGCCTTCCTCCGCCAGGTACTCCCGGTTGATCCTGTCCCGGTACTCGGGATCGGTGACCAATCGGTGGTTCGCCTGCATCAGGCAGCCCTGGCAGGTGCTGCAAATTGTCATTATCGGAAGGCCCATGGCCTCGGCTTTAGCCAATGTCCGGGCATTGATCGGGTCCGACACCTCCCTGCTCAGCACCCCAGCCCCCGTACACCCGACATCCTTCATCTCGAATAGCTCGATCCCGAGCTTTTCGGCTACCTTTATCGCCGCCGGGTACAGCTCGGGGCAGCCGCCTTTTGCTACACAGCCCGGGTAAAATGCGTATCTCATTTGCTGCCTTTCTCCCAAGTTTCAAATATCCTCTTGATGTGCTTGGCGCCCGGTCTCTTCTTGTGCAGGTATGGCAGAGGCGCTTTGCGGTGTGCCATAGCCTTGGCCGCCGTAGGCACCAGGTGCATCAGACCTCCGATATTGGTCAGACCCTCGCTCTCGATGGCGAGCCGGGCCTCGTCCAGCCACCCGCTCGACTTTATCGACTTGGCAAAGCTGTCGTTGTGTCGCACCACCCGCGGAGTCCCGATGCCCCTCTTTATCGCCTCGTCTCTCAGTGAAAGGATCCTGTCCGTCGGGTCGATGCCCTTGGGGCAGTGCTCCGTCGCCTCGAAGCAGTGTACGCAGTCCCACATCCCCCTCTTCTCGCTCAGCTCCGAAAGCCGCCTCTCGATCACCTTGTCTCGGGGGTCGGCCACCGGCTTGAACGCCCTGGTCAGCGCCGCCGGCCCGAGGAACGTCTTGTCTATGACCAGCACCGTGCATCCCTCATCACACATCCCGCACAACGTGCAGCTGGAAGCCTCCTGCAGTTCCTTTATCTTCTCCTGGGAGACGATGTGCTCCTCCGCGGACCCGGGCGGCGAGGGTTCGATCCACGGCTTGGTGGCCGCATACTTGTCGAATAGGAACTCTTCCTGGTCGTAGATCAGGTCCTTCACTTCCTTTACAAGCCTGGGCGGATCGAGTGTGATCTCTCCATCCACCTGGGCCTTGGAGACCGGCATCCGGCAGGCCCACTTTGCCTTCCCGTTAACCCTCATAGTGCAATCGCCGCAGAAGCCCGTCCTGCATGAGCCCCTAAACGACAAAGTCGCATCCTGCTCGTCTCGCACCTGTATCAGCGCATCAAGCACCGTGCTCTGCTCTTCCACCTCTACGGAGTAAGTCTGCCGGCTCCCGTCCCCGTTCGACACGGGATCGTAGCGTCTTACATTCAGATTCACCTGCATCTAGCTGCTCCCTTCCGGCTGCCATCTGGTGACCGTTACGGGTTCATAGTCCAGTTTAACCCCGTCGCCCGAACCCCGGGCCACGGTGTGCTTCAGCCAGTTCTCATCGTCCCTGTCGGGGAAGTCCGTCCGGGAGTGCGAACCCCTGCTCTCCTCCCGCGCCAGCGCCGAAGCTACTATAACGTCCGCCACGTCCAGCATGTTCCCCAGCTCGATTATCGAGCCGATCTCCGTGCTGTATCCCGAGGCCGGACCCTGCACCCCTGCCGCATCGCACCTCTCTCTGAGCTCCAACAGTTTCGCTGCCGCCGCATCCAGCCCCGAGCCGTCACGGTATATGCCCGCCTTTTCCTGCATCAGGGATGCCAGCTCCCCCCTTATAACGCCTGCGCTGTCGCTACCCTTCCCCCGGGCCGCAATTGCCGCGACCTTCCTCTCCTCATCTGCCTGGTGGGAGGACAGATCGGGTGCTGGGCCCACCGACCCGGCATGTCCCGCCGCCGACTCCCCCGCTCTCCGGCCAACCACTACGCTCTCCAGGAGCGAGTTGCCGCCCAGCCGGTTCGCCCCGTTCAGCCCCGAGTTCGCACACTCACCGGCAGCATACAACCCCGCCACTTCCGTCGAGCCTGAACCGTCTGTCTTTATCCCGCCGATGGGCCGGTGCATGACCGGCCTTACCGGGACCGGGTCCTTGCTTATGTCAATGCCGGCTAGGTCCTTTATCAGCGCCCGGGTCTCGGCCAGCCGCCCCGAGTCAACACCCGTGAAGTCAAGAGATACATCCCCGTTTGCAAGCTCTTTTGCCACAGCCTGCGACACCACGTCGGAGCTTGCTAGCGAGTCGACTTGTGAATTATTAGATCCCACCAGCACCGCCCCCTCTCCCCGTGCCGCTGCGGTTATCAAGACTCCATTCGGGGCCAAAGCAGTGGGTGCGAATTGCACCATCTCCATGTCCCTCAAAGCCGCTCCCGCCCGATACGCCATAGCCACCCCGTCGCCCGTGGAAGCCGTGGAGGCCGTGTTGTCCCGGTACATCCGGCCCATTCCACCCGTCGCCAGCACCACCGCCCCCGACGAATACGCGACAAGCGAACCATCCCTCAGGCTTCGCGCAAACACGCCCTGGCAGGACCCGTCATCCATCATGATCAATGACACCGTCGAGCAGTCGTGGTGCACCGGTATCTGCACCCTCAAGACCTGTTCGTAGAGCGTCTGCAGGACGTTGTGGCCCGTGGCGTCGCTGCAGTAGCAGGTGCGCGCCTCGGAGGATGCAGGAAACTTGATTTGGTCTATTCTCCCGTCTCCGTTCCGGTCGAAGGGCACGCCCATGTGCTCCAGGCCAATGACCCTGGCAGCCGCCTCCTGGCAAATGCTTTCAACCACGTCCTGGTCGGACAGGTAGGCGCCCGCCTTGACCGTATCCAGCCCGTGCGACTCCCACGCATCCGCCCCCCTCAGCCCCGCATTTATCCCGCTCTGCGCCCCCGAGGAATGGCTGCGCAGAGGGTGCTGCTTGGTGACTATGCAAACGCTCGCCCCCTGCTCCCGGGCCGACAGGGCGGCGCTCATACCGGAGAAGCCTCCGCCAACTACTACTACGTCATATCGAGGCAACGGCTCCTCCTGTAAGGGAAAATGCGGCGGTTTCATTCAGGGGTGACCGCGCGGGGATTATATTTAATGGCTGGGCCGGGTGTCAAAAGCCTCAGCCATGATTTGCTCGTGATATCATATCTCCGGTTCCCGTCATCCCCGCTGGAGGTTAATTAACATGGTCTTGGGCTGGCTTACGGTGGAGGAGGCCCTGGAGAAGATCCTCGGTTACGTCAAGAGGCTAAGCGTCGAGGAGAAACCCCTCCTCGACTCCCTCGGACAGGTCCTGGCGGAAGACGCAGTCTCAGAATTCTCCATACCTCCCCGCGATAACACCGCAATGGACGGATACGCCGTCCGATGGGACGACATCCGGTCCGCCTCCTTCGACTCCCCGGTAAACCTGAAGGTCATCGAAGAGCTCCCCGCCGGCAAGATCGCCGTCAAGGCCGTATCCGAAGGCGTCGCCATCAGGATTATGACCGGCGCCCCCATGCCCGACGGCGCCGACACCATTGTCCCCTTCGAAGACACCGACGAACTGGACCGCAATCCAAAACCCGGACCCGGTGGTGTTGATGAGATTGGTGTCCGTAAGGCATGGAAGATTGGCTCCAACATCCGCCGCGCCGGAGAGGACGTTGTACCAGGGACGGTAATCATCAAGGCAGGCACTGTCCTACGTCCCGCCGAGATCGGAGTCCTTGCCTCCCTCGGAATGCCTACGGTCAAGGTCTATCGCAAGCCCGTTATCTCCGTTCTAGCCACCGGGGACGAGCTCTTGGAAGTGGGAGAGGCCCTCGCCCCCGGCAAGATCTACAACAGCAACAACTACAGCGTCGCAGGCCTCGTGCTGCGATACGGCGGCGTCCCGAAGGTCCTCGGCATTGCCCGGGACAACATGGACTCCCTACAGGCCAAGATCGCCGAGGGCGTGGACGCCGATATGGTGATCACCTCCGCGGGAGTCTCCAAGGGTGACTATGACATCGTGAAGGACGTCCTCGCACAGGAGGGCGAAATAGCCTTCTGGATGGTCAAGATGAAGCCCGCCCGACCCCTCGCCTTTGGCCTCCTGAAGACCCGTGACACCTCGGGCCGCATGCGGGAGGTGCCCCACCTCGGACTTCCCGGCAACCCCGTAAGCTCCATGATCGCTTTCGAGCAGTTCGGGCGTCCTGCCTTGCTTAAAATGCAGGGCAAGAAAGACCTCGCCAAGCCCACCATAGAAGCCGTGATGGAGGACTCCATAGTCAACACCGACGGCCGACGCATTTTCGCCCGAGCCCTCGTCACCAAGCGCAACGGCCAATACTACGCCCGCACTACCGGGCCCCAGGGCTCCGGCATCCTGACTTCCATGTCTCTGGCCAACGGCCTCGCCATCGTCCCCGAGGATATGGACGCCGTCAGCGCGGGCGACCTTGTCCAGGTCCAGATGCTCGACTGGGGAGCCTAGCCCCGACGCCTCAGCCCACCCTGAACCCGGCATACTGCTCCTCCGCATCGGACCAGCATGCCTCCACTGCCTCCACCTTGGCAGCCGGCGGCCCTGTGTGGAGACGCTCCAAAAGACCTTCCAACTCCACTCTTGGCCCCTCCGCGACAACCTCCACGGAACTGCCGTCGGCCCGGTTGTACGCGTATCCCGTCAGTCCGCGTAGCATGGCTTCATTCTGCACGAAATACCTGAAGTAGATTCCCTGGACCCGTCCCCGGACCAGTGCGGTTAGCCTGAATAAATCGCTCATAGAGCGAGTCTACCGGGCCTCAACCAGATGGCAAGAATCGAGCATGGCATCTCCGCACCTGAAGCTTCCTTTCGCATTGCGTGGCGAAATGTCGCAAGCCTATAATGACATCCCCCGGAGGAGAGCATTCAGTGAATCGACACCGCCGCAGGGACAACCAGTTCGAGCGCATTGCCCCAGACAGGCCGGGTGAGGACGTCCTGCGCCGAAGAGTCCGGTCCAATCCTCAACTCAGGCTGAGGCCTGGTCTGCCGGGCGTCGTGAATTTCGGAAAGGTGCTCTTCACCGAGACTCCCCTGCTCCTTTCACTGTCCATTGTAGCCTTCATGGCCGGCATTGTGGCCACCCTTATCTACTTCTTGGAAAGGACCGCCAATCCCAACGTAGGTAGTTTCGTAGATGCGCTATGGTGGGCCATCTTCACCATGCAGACCGCCGGAAACAGCTGGAGGCCCGAGACCCTATGGGGCGGCATCGTCGGTGGTGGCTGGTCCATTATCGGCACCATCATGTTCTATGGCGCAATTATCGCAAGCGTCACCGTCTTCTTCATACGCAGGCGGGAACGTACCGATGTGGAACTGATCACCACAATCAAGCGAAATTTGGATGATTTGGACAATCTCACGCTGGAGGAATTGGAGCTCCTTAAAGAGTCCACCAGCAATCTGGTTGCCCTCCATATTGAACAGATCAAAATGCGCACCCCGAACAGGTGATAGACCCACTCTTCCGCCCTCCGAGTTAAAATACAAAACGATGATTTACAGACGTATCATGGTGGCGGTGGATGGCAACACCGCCGACGAAGAGGCCGTATCTCTCGCCTGCAGGTTCGCCCAGGAGAGCAAAGGCACGGTCTTCGTTCTGTACGTCATCGAAGTTCCTCGCTCATTCCCCCTGGATGCGGAAATGGGGTTGGAGGTCCGAAAGGCAGAGGCTGTCCTTGACTACATGGAAAGCCTGGCCAAGGGCCAACACACATCGGTACAGACCGAAGTTGTCCAGGCCCGACACTCGGGTCTGGGCGTTGTCAAGGCAGCAGCTGATCGCCGGATCGACTTGGTGGTGATGAACACCCTCTACGAAAGAAAATACGGGGAGTTCACCCTTGGCAGCGCCGCACCATACGTCTTGGAAAACGCGAAGTGCCACGTTTGGCTCTACCGCGGCCCCATGAACGGCGCCGGTTAACCTTGCCCTATTGTCTCATCGGAGTGAGCAGTTCGACTCCGCTGGAAATCTTCGTGAGTACACAATGAACATAGTAATTGTAGGATGCGGCAGGGTCGGCGGCAGGCTTGGAACTGTCCTGGATGCTGAAGGCCACAAGGTCACGGTCATGGATATCGACGAGGACAGCTTCCGTTTCTTGGGTCCCAGCTTCCGAGGTGAAGCGTTGATCGGCGACGGCACCGACGATGACGACCTCGTCCGAACGGACATCGACGATACCGACGTTCTCATCGCGGCAACAGAGGATGACTCTTGCAACTTGCTCGCCGCTCAGAAGGCCAAGGTCCAGTACAAGGTCCCGAAAGTCGTCTGCCGGGTCTATGACCCCGTCCAGAAAGAACTCTTTCGAGACTTAGGAGTCGAAACCGTCACCCCGACTACAGTTACAGTGGAGCTTCTCAAGGACGCGATCGAGAGGTAGGTGCCGCCAGCTTGTACATACTCCTAGTCGGGGGAGGCACCCTCTCCCATAACCTCGCCAAGGACCTCCTGCTGCGTTCCCATGAAGTGCTGATTGTCGAGCGTGACAGGGAGCGCGGCGAAGAGCTGTCTCGGATACTCGGCGATGTGGTATTGCGCGGTGACGGTTGTGAGGCCTCCGTCCTCGAAATGGCAGGTGCCAGCCGCGCCGACACCCTGATCGCCACCACCCGCGAGGACAAGGACAACCTGACCGCCTGCCAGGTCGCAAAAGCCAGGTTTCGCATCCCACGCACCATATCCACCATCAACGACCCCCGCAACGAGCCGCTCTTCAAAAGGCTCGGCGTGGACGTGACCATCAGCGTTACGGACATCATCCTCTCCAACATAGAGCACCGGATCCCGGAACGTTCCGTAGTGCCGCTCTTTGAAATCGAGGAGTCGGGCGCCGAACTCGTATCCGTCAAAATCCCCCCCGACGGCGGAATAAACGGGAAGCGGCTTGAAGATATCACGCTCCCGGAGGGCACAATCGTCACCCTCGTTATAGATAAGGACGGTGCCGCCCAGCCCCCCAAACCCGACCTCGTCCTCGATGAAGCCGACGAAGTAATCGCCTTGACCTCGTCTGAGAACAAGGAGACCTTGCGCGCCACGCTTTCCGGCGAGCTAATCCCCAGTTCCGATGACTAAGCGCCTCGGGTTCCTCGGCCCTCCCGGTACCTTCACCGAAGAAGCCGCTGTTCTTTATGACTCCGGCGCCCACCTCGTTCCCCTGCCATCCATCTCTGCCGTGGGCTCCGGCGTGGTCTCCGGCATGGTCGAAGAGGGTGTGGTTGCCATCGAAAACAGCATCGAGGGATCCGTCACCGACACCCTTGACCTCCTCATTCACGGCTCGGACCTCGCCATCAAGTACGAGGTGGTTCTGCCCATCCGCCACTGCCTCTTGGTCCAGCCCGGGGCCCAGGCCAACGACATCAGGGTCGTCTATTCTCACCCCCAGGCCCTGGCCCAGAGCCGCCGCTTCCTCGAAAGGTGCTTCCCCAAGGCGCAAATGGAAGCCGCCCTCAGCACCGCCGCAGGCGTGGAGGAAGTGAAGAAGAGCGACGGCTCAGCCGCAGCCGTCGCAACCAGGCGCGCCGCCGACCTTTACGGCGTCCACGTCCTCGCCTCCGACATTCAGGAGACCGTAACCAACGTCACCCGTTTCGTCGTCTTGGCCACCCAGGACCACCCACCCACCGGCGCCGACCGCACCTCTCTCTGCTTCTCCTTCGATGACGACAAGCCCGGCATCCTGGTCGAGGTCCTCGGAGAGTTTGCCGGCCGGGGCATCAACCTCGGGAAAATTGAGTCCCGACCCTCCAAGGACGTCCTCGGCCGCTACATCTTCCTCGTCGACCTCTTCGGCCACCGCCTCGACCCCCCCGTCAAAGAAGCCCTCGACCGCATTAGTGAAATATCGTCCCGGCTCAGGGTATTCGGGTCCTACCCCCGCTTCACCTCATAACCCGACCAACTGGAGCCGAGCGCTCTCACCTCGCCCCGGCTTGCCCCTCCTCCTTTGCCCCGGGGCCCCTCAGCCGCTGCACCATCTCGTTGAGTTCCGCAATCTTCTCGTCCGCCGCCTTCTGACCTTCCTCAAACGCCTCTTCAAGCTTCTCTCTGAATTCCGTCTGCACATCCTCCCCCGACGGACCATCGGGCTTCTCGCCCTGGTACTGGAACTGTGGCGAGGTGGCTAGCACTATGGCCGCTCCCGCCGCCCCTCCCATCAGGAACCCGAGAATGAATGCAAACACGCTCATAACTCCTTGTTCATTGGGAAACCGTCAACCCTGGACGCGACTCCCACCCGACCCACAGCCCCCTCCCCTGAACGCTACTTGTCGGAGAACTTGCTCAGGAAGGAAAAAGCCTTCTTGGCCCCGGCCGCCACGCCCCACACCTTGATGAGAGGCCTTATGACGGCATCCGTCACCATAGTCGAGGACGCAGCAACATTTCCGAGGGTCACTCGGGTGTTTTCAAGGTTCCCTTTTAACGCGTCCAGCAGCCCGCCCAGCTTGCGGTACAGCAGGAAGGCAATCAGGATCAGGATAACTACCAGCAGAGTCCCGAGTCCGAAGAAGACAATCAGGACTATGTCCCTGATAGTTCCTATAACAAGCAGGTCCACGACTAATTCCTCCAAAAAGTCCGGCGAGATGGTAGCACACGCCTTCTCGCCCCGCCAACCTGACCAAAGGCCTCGAAAATCGTTGGCCGGCATCGGGACGAAGGCATCGCCATCGCATTTGTCTGCTCAGCGAGAAGGCAGGACACCCTTCACCCGTGCCCCGAGTCAGAAGCGCCCGCCAAGACGATGCAGGTCAGGCTTTTGCCCTGTATTCGCTCTCCGCATCGAACCGCGCACACACGCAAGGCCCGATTAGAAGAAATATACCGGTATCCGGGTCCCCGTCCCCGCCTCACAGACCCCCAATCGCTGGGGGCATTGATTTTAGCTGTAGTGACCGAAGATCTAGCGGACCCTGGGCATATGGCCCACGCCGCTCCCGATCGGCTCGTTAATGAAAACGTCGCCGTTTCGGATCTTCAGGTTGTAGCCGCACTTCGGGTTACTGCACACCCATGCCTTGTATCGTATCGGGGCTCCCTGGCCACCGAAGTCCGATAGCGGCAACAAATCTCCGCTGCTGCAGGCCTGGCATGTGGGAAATGATTCAGACAACACCTCTCGCTCCCCTCCACATTGTTAATTTTTTTACAAAGTGGCTAGGCTTAAATATACCACCACGCCACCCTGATTTGCAAGTAACCTGGGAAGAATGCCGCCGCCTCCCGCGCCCCTCTACGATGGCAAACTCTTCAGTACCGCCCCTGGCCCGTCGCCCTTCACTACCCCTTAGGGGTCCGGGCAATGGCATCCCGCACCTCGGGATAGGCATGCTTGGTCATCCGGGGCGGAATCTTCGGCTTGGGCCCCGAGTCCTCCACCATCAGGCAGACCAGCGTCGGGCCCCGCTTCTCCAGGATTTCCGGCAGGGTCAGTGTGAACTCTTCCAGCTCGTCGAACTCAAAGACGTTGGCGTATCCCGCCGCCTTTGCCATCCCTGTGAAGGAGAACTTCCCCACCCCCGGCAGGGGCTGCGCCCCGCTCAGCCCGTACACATTGTTCTGGTATACGAAATGTACGAAGTTCTCCGGCGCCATGTTGGCTATCGTCACCAGGCTCCCGAGGTTCATCAAAAGACTCCCGTCCGAGTCCACTACCTGCACCTTCAGGTCCGGCCTGCCCAGCGCCAGCCCGAGTCCAATCGACGAAGCCTTGCTCATCGAGTTGATCAACGGCAGGTGAAACTCCTGCCTGTCCGATATCGAGTCCCAGACCGTATACGGAGTCTCCGTGGTTATCACCACCGAGTCCCCCTGGTTCCGGGAAATCACCTTGAGCGCTTCTATGCCGGGTATCATCCTTGCTGGTACTCCGCTCCAATCAGTACGGCCACGGGCTTCGACTTCTCCTGGGTCTCGGAGTACGCCGTCGATATCCGATCGACGTCCTCGTCAGTCTCCACTAGGTGGTATTCCATCCCCCACGCCCCGAGGATTGGCTCCAAGTACGTCGCCGCCGTGTCCACGATCTCACCCTCCCGCTTGAACCCCCGATACCCGATGAATATGAGCAGCGGCAGCCCCACGTCCAGCGCCAACCCCCTCACCGCATCCCCCGATTCGTAGAATCCCGTGCTCTGGATCATGCACACCGGCTTCTGCCCCGCCAGAATCAGGCCCATCGCTATGGGGATCGCCTCACCTTCGCGGCAAACCGGCACCAGTTTGATGTCCGGGTCCGACGCCACCGCATCATAGAGGAAGCGGCTCTCCGTATCGGGAAGCCACACTATGTGGCTCACGCCCAGCTTCTTCAGCTCCTCCAGGATCGAGGTCGGGGTTAGGGTCTTTTCACCTGTAGTCATGGTTTGCAGTGTTGCGTCCTTTGCTCGGCGCCCTAGTCTGCAGGTATCACCGCCCGACGGTGCGATGCAACCCCGATCTTCTTGTCACCCTCGTACGCTTCTATCGAATACGTCAGCTTGTTATTGTCCACTTCCGTCAGTTCCGACTTCACCGTCACTTTCCCCCCGACCGACGTAGGCGCAATGTGTCGAAGCCTGTCCACGGCGAACCCCACCGTGGTGAAACCTTTGGGCAGCAGGTGGTCCGTGGCCTTGATGCTCGTGTCTTCCATCAACCCCAGCATTGCCGGCGTCGAAAGCACGTCCGCGCCCTCCTTGCCCGTCCGATTGGTGGTCAGGTCCTTCGTTACCGTGACAACTTGTTCGGCGCTCTGGCCGGGTTGAAGTGTGCTCAAATCCATGTTTTCAGTCCCCTTCCGGGTGATTTGCCGGATGGCTATTCTACACCAGACTCTCCCGGCAGGCCCTACCCCCGACCCCCCAGCCTGTACCTGTAGTACACGTACAACGTCACCAATGCCGTCGGGATTAACAGGATAATTGCACCGAGGATCAGTACCGCCGCCCATCCATCCACACCGAACATCGTGTCGATCCGGTGCATTATGGCGTCCAGAAGGTCGGGGTCGATAGCCCCTTCATGGTGGGCGGTGATGATTGGAAGCAAGGCGGGGTCTTTCCGCTAGGAGGCTGGCACCGGCTCGGGCTCCTGGTACCTGATCGAATATTTCTTTTCCCGGATCGTGAAGGAGGACAGCGCCGCCGGAATCAACATCAGCCCGACAATCGCGAAGGGAATGAAGTAGCTTCCGGTCACGTCTCTCATCTCGCCGCCAAACTGTACGGCTGCAGCGCTTCCTATCTGGTGGGCCAGGAAAGCGATGCTGTTCATGGTGCCCAGGCTCCTCAGCCCGTAAACGTCTGCAGTCAGTGAAGTCGTCAGCGGCGCGGTCGCCCACCACGAAAATCCCCCGATACCCACGAAAGTCCAGATCCCCCATCCCCCCGGCAGCAACAGCAGCGCCGCATACCCCAACCCCCTGGTTGCATATACCAGCGCCAGCAGGTTCTTCCGACCCATCTTGTCCGAGATCAGGCTTATCCCCACCAGCCCGAATATGTTCAGCCCGTTCATTATCCCGAAGGCCAGCGCCGCCGTGGATTCGGTGACTCCCTTGTCAACCGCGTATGGCACGAAGTGAGTCCCCATGATCGCCGTCGTCGCCCCGCACACGAAATACGCCCCGCACATCTGCCAGATCGGCGCCGACCTCAGCGCCCTCCTCCAGGACTCCGTCTCCAGCGGGCCCTTGGCTTCAACAGCCTGCAGTTTCCTGTTCCGACCCACTTGCCGCACCGGCTCAGCGTCTCCGTCGGGCTGCAGGCCCATCTTCTCGGGGCTCTCCCTGAAGATGAAGAAAGCCGCCGGCAATGCGAATATCAGAATCAGCGCCCCCAGCACCACCCAGCCCGTCCGCCAGTTGGTCGTCGATATCAGGTACTGCGTGAACGGCACCAGCAGCATCCCGCCAATCGAAGCCCCCGCCATGCTGATTCCCAGCACTGTCGCCCGATGCTTCCGGAACCACTTCGCCAGCATCGCCCCGGTTATCGGGTCTCCCGCTCCGCTAGTCGCAACCGCCTGGACAATGCCGTACATCGCGATCAGGAAAACCAGGTGGAAAGTCTGCATCAGCAGCAGCATGGACACGCCCAGGATAATCAGGCTGGGGACAACTACTCTCCGGGCCCCGTATCGGTCGTATACCCGGCCCAGGAACGGCTGTGAAAACCCGTTGACTAGGAGCCCTATCGAAGCGGCCAGCGAGATCTCGCCCCTGTCCCAGCCAAAGTCCGCCTCCAACGGCAGGATGAATACGGTAAAGCTGCTCCGACCCCCGATTGACACGAAATTGATTAGCAGGCACACGCCCACGATGAGCCAGCCGTAGAACAGCGGACTGCGGGAGTTTCTGTCAGTCGGTGTGATGGTGCCTTCAGCCATAATCAAGTCGTGGGAACGGCGTCAGATTAACACCCGCTGGGCGTAATTGGCAAAGAGCAATCGACCTTACATACACGGATGCCATCACCCCCGACTGTTCCGTCATTCCCGCCCCGGTGCGGGGCCGCTCGCCCTGAGGCCTCCCGAAGATCCTGCCCCTGCGAAGGCAGGGGGTCGAGCCGGGGGGTGGCCCACGCACCTACATTCCGTAACCTCCATCCATCACCAACCCCCGCCTCTCACTGTCATTCCGATGCCCCGCGAGGAATCTGGGGCGGGGTTCCCTCCATCCCCCAGTACCAAACTAGAGGCAGAGGGTCGAGCGGGGGGGTGGCCCACCCACCTACAACCCGTAACCTCCATCCATCGCCAACCCCACCTCTCACTGTCATCCTGAAGCCTCGGGAAGAATCTCAAACGCCCTTCACTAAACCCACCCCCTTCTTTACCACTCCCATCCTTCCATCGCATCCCCCTTGGTAACGAATTATCAGAAATTTGGCAGTGCCAAATTTCTGATAATTCATAAAACAGGGCGGGCGGGTGGGACTCATATTGCTCCCCGGAGGTCGAGGGGGTCCCCAAAACTGTGATTCCCACCCCCGACACCCCAGTCATTCCGATGCCCCGCGAGGAATCTGGGGCGGGGTTCCCTCCATCCCCCAGTACTGAACTAGAGGCAGACGTGGGTGCAATGCACGTGCCTATGCCTCTACGCTTCTCTCCCCTTCTCCTTCAATGGCCCTAAGGTATGGGGGAGCAGGCGGTGAGGGTTCCCCTGGGGGGTTGGGGGGTATTCCCCCAAAACCGCGCCCAAAGCCCTTGACTCCTATTACAACCGTGCTAAACTGTTTCGCAGTTCGAACTGATATTCAGTAACCCAAGGAGGAACCAAAACCCCAGGGAAGCCCCGAGACCCCACCCGAGGACTCAACGCCCTAGCCCATCCCAATACCTCTCCCCTCTCTTGTAGGGGCGACCGGCCAATCGCCCCCCTCGCGAGACAGGCAGGTTGCGGCACAAGCGAACAGCGCCATCTCCTCATTCTCACGGGTCCCGTGTCCCTTCCCTGGTTTCCAGGCGATGGACGGTCCATCAACTCATTACGGGTAGGCTGCCTCTCATAGAGGCCCTGCTCAACACGCCCCCTGATGGGGGTACTTGCGAAACCGGCATTGACCTGGCCGGCGGAACAAGGACGGCCCCACTTTGTCGGGCCTGGGGCCTTAGAGCCCTTGCGGGACTCCACCGTCGTCGACATAGACGACGGAAGCGGGTTCGGCGCTTTCGCCTCAAGCAGAGGCGGAGCGCCATGTGACTCCACCGTCTTAGTCATATACGGCGGCAGCGGGTTCGCGTTTCCTGCTCATAGAGTGGTGGAGCGCCACTGGTAGACGGGCATGCGCCCCACGCCGAGACGCTCTCGGTCGGCCCCGGAACCAACTTGAAGACCTGTGGGGTTGCGCAGGCTGGCCTCCCGCCCCCTGCGCCCGAGTCCCGGACCTTCCATCGCCGACCCAAAACCCAACACCCAGAACAGAATGAACACCCAAACCCCACAACCGAACACCCCCATCCCCTCCCGTCTAACCCGTCATTCCCGAGGAGTCGGGAATCCATCTCTCCTGAACAACCACACCCAACTACGCAACTCACCCCGACCCCTCTCCGTCATTCCCTCCCTTCCCCCCAGTACCAAACTAGAGGCAGAGGTCAGCGCTGTTCTTCTCTCCCCCTCTCCCTTCCCCCGCAGTACCAAACTAGAGGCAAGCGCCTGCGCCATGGCGCAGGCGCTTGCCTCTGTTTTTTCTTCCCCCTATCCCTTAAAGGCCCTAAGGGATAGGGGGACCAAGGGGGTGAGGGTTCTTCTGTGGGGCGAGGGGTATCCCCTCCCCGGTTTGGAATGCGGGGTGAGGGTTCCCTCCCCGTCCCTTAAACAATCAAACACCCGCCACGCGAAATCCCCGGAAATCCCTTCAGGCGTCATTCAATCAAACCAGCTACGTGTTCAATCAACGTTCAATCAAAACTCCACCCTCGCAGCGGACGAATGCAGGAGGCTCACGGTCCCCATCCGACGTGATAACCTAATCCCTGTAAGTTTGTACCCTTCACCCGCGCCGGAGGTGCAGCCATGACCACCCCGAGACCCGCCTTCCTCACCGATACCTACGCCGGTTACCACCACCGGGACGTCCCGACCGAAGACATCGATCTTACCCACGTCGGACCCGGCACTCCCGCGGGTGAATACCTCCGACGCTTCTGGCAGCCCATCGCCCATTCCAATGACCTGAAGGACCTGCCCATGAGAGTCCGCATCCTCGGCGAAGACCTCGTAGTCTTCCGGGACGGCGCCGGCCGAGTCGGGCTGCTGGAGCTGCACTGCTGCCACAGGGGGACCTCCTTGGAATACGGCAAGATTGAGCCGGTCGGCATCCGGTGCTGCTACCACGGCTGGCTCTTCGACATATCCGGCAAAATCCTGGAGACCCCCGGCGAACCCGAGACCAGCACCCTAAAAGACCGCCTCTACCACGGCGCCTACCCCGCATACGAATACAACGGCCTCGTCTTCGCATACATGGGCCCTCCCGACAAGATCTACCCCTTCCCCATCTACGACGCTTACACCGCCCCCGGCATGTCCCTCGCAGTCGGGACCAGGAACGTGAAGGACTGCAACTGGCTCCAGGTCATGGACAACGTTGTTGACCCCGTGCATGAGGCCTTCCTCCACGCCCGCATCAGCAACGTCCAGTTCACCGACTCGGAGGGTAAGCCAATCGATGCCCTCCTCGACGTTGGCGCTTTCGACGTGCTGGAGTCTCCCATCGGCTTGATGTGCTGCGTAACTCGCCGCATCGACGGTCACATCTGGTCCCACAACGTCGAGTACATAGCCCCCAACATCGGCCACATCCCCCTCCCCCCAGACCTCCCCCCCGAGTACAACGAGGGCCAAGACCAGGTCTGCTTCCACCCCACCCTTTTCCGCTGGCGGGTGCCGCAGGACGACTTCGTCACCCTGGAATTCACCTTCACCCGCACCCCCGAGGGCGAGGTCGATGAATACACCAACAGCCCCGAGTTCGCCACCATGGCCCAGAACGCCGGCGCTTCTCGGCCCTACGAGGACCGCCAGCGATTCCCCGCCGACTACGACGCCCAGGTCGGCCAGCGCGAAATCGCCGTCCATGACCTTGAGCACCTCGCCACTACCGACAAGGGCGTGATAATGATGCGTCGCATGATCCGAGAGGGCATCCTCGCCATCGAACAGGGACGGGATCCCATCGGTGTCTTCCGGGACCCCCCACCCGACCCCATCCCCACCTACGGCTACGAGACCTCCGCCAAGGTCCCCCCCGCCCCCACCCCCGAACAAGACGAGAAGCTCATAAAGGAGACTGGCTTGAACTTCGCTAGAAGCTACCTTTCCCAACCCCCCGCCCAGTCCCCCTATTTGAGAATCCAGTAGAGCCCATTTATGCCCGACTCTCAATTCGACATCGCCATAGTCGGCGGCGGCATCATCGGCCTCGCCACCGCCCTCCAGATCTCCCGACGCTTCCCCTCCGCCAAATGCGTCGTCCTCGAAAAGGAAGCCTCCCTCGGACAGCACCAGACCGGCCACAACAACTGCTGCATTCATACCGGCATCTACTACCGCACCGGCTCCCTCAAGGCCCGGAACTGCGTGCGCGGCGCCCGACTCCTCAAGGAGTTCTGCGAACAGCACGGCGTCGACTACGAGGACTGTGGCAAGGTCATCGTCGCAACTTCCGAGTCCGAGGTCCCTGCCCTTGAAGAGCTCTACCGCCGGGGCACGGCCAACGGCGTATCCGGCCTCCAGGTCATGAGCCCCGAGAGACTCCGCGAAATCGAGCCCCACGCCAGCGGTGTCAAGGCCATCCACTCCCCCGAGACCGCCATCGTCGACTACAACGAAGTCACAGACGCCTATGCCAGTCTCTTCCAGGAGTCGGGGGGAGAAGTCCTTACGGGGGCGCGCGTCTCCTCTATCGCCTCCCGCCCCGACGGCCTGACCATCAACACCACACGGGGACCGGTCTCCACCCGCTACCTCGTCAACTGTGCAGGTCTTCACGCCGACCGCATTGCCGCCATGGCCGGTGTCCGGACCAATGTCCGCCTCATCCCCTTCCGCGGCGAGTTCTACGCCCTTAAGCCCAACGTCAGAGGCTTAGTCCGCAACCTCATTTATCCCGTCCCAGACCCGCGCTTCCCCTTCTTGGGCGCTACCTTCGGCAGGATCAAGGGCGGGGTCATCCGATGCGGCCCCAACGCCATGGTTGCCGGGTCTCGGGAGGGGTACTCAATCACCACCCTTGATCCGTCAGAGGTCTGGTCCATAGCCTCCCAGCCCGCCTTCTGGAGAATGGCCGCCCGCTACTGGCGCACCGGATTCCAGGAAATCTACTTCTCCCTCAGCAAGGCCGCGTTTGTCCGGTCTATGCAGAAGCTCGTCCCCGAGATCAACCCCAGCGATCTGGAAAAGTGGGGCAGCGGAGTCCGGGCCCAGGCGATCCTCCCTGACGGCTCCCTAGTAGACGATTTCGTCATCGAAGAGACATCAAACGCCGTCCACGTCATCAATGCCCCGTCACCCGGGGCTACATCCTCCCTCTCAATTGGACTCTACGTTGCGGACCGCGCAGCCGCCATCTTCGACCTCCCCGCCCCCTAGCCTCTACTCCTTCACCCCCCAGCACCACGCAGCCGGAGTACCCACCCCCCTTACCCCTACCACCCGTCCCCCTTGGCCTTCCACCCATGCCGATACTTCCTCTCCGTCAATCGGCGCTCCGTCCCAGGTCTTTCCCGCTTCCCGGGTATCGATCCCGAACAGTCTGGGCAAAAGCGGCACCTTGCACCTATCCAAAACGCCCCAAATTACCCTCTCCCTCCACCTGACCCTTCGCTCCGTCTCACCGTTGTACTGGAACAGGAATCCTCCCGCGGGCCTCAACGTCCGCAGCATTTCAGCCACGTTCCTGAGGACTATCTCCTTTTCCGGCACATGCTGGAACACCAGGAAACTGAAGGCAAAGTCCAGGCTCCCGCCCTCAATAGACGAGAGGTCAAATCCGTTCGTGATCTCCCACCTCACATTACCCAGTTCGGAGCAATAGCCTCGGGCCCGTTCAACCATCTCCGCCGATACGTCCGTCGCATGGACCGACCGGAAGCGCGATGCCAAGGCCTTCGTCATCCGCCCCACCCCACACCCCAGCTCCAGCATCCCCGACTTGCCGGCATCCAACCTGAGTTCTCCAATCACGGGGTCCACGAACAACTCGCGGTCCCTCTTCCCTGACTCGAAGAACTCTTCGAGGTCCCATTTGTGCCCGACCTTCCACGTCGAGTAGTAGAATGCGTCCGCCCGCGCCCGCTCATCCCAGTCCCGGCTCATCCTCGGGCCCCATTCACTCCTGGTCCGTTCGTCCATTATCTTACTGTACTGAATATCACCCGAACGCAACCTCCATTGCCCGAAAGACGGAGCCGGGCGTGGGAAGGTAGAATGGCCGTCGGTGGCCTTGCCGGGTTCTGAAGATTAGCAAAGGTGTACATTAAATGATTCGACGCGTAGCAATTATAGGCGCCGGCAGATTCGCAGAGGTCATGCTCGACGTCATGACCACCCCCGAGGAGCGGGCCGCGGGATTCGAAGTCGTCGCTTCCCACCGCCGTCCCGAACGTCGGGCCGAACTCCAACAGCGCTACAACATCACCGTCTACGCTGACAACCGTGAGGCCTGCCACGATGCAGACGTTATATATACCCTTGTCCGTCCTGACCAGATGGCCAGCCTTATGAAGGAAATCGGCCCCGTCATCACAGATGACCAGGTCCTCGCCGCTGGGGCCGCGACCCTTCCCATGTCGTTCTACAGGCCCTTCCTCGCCTCCAAATGCACCTTGGCCTGGGTTTTTCCTACGCCCTTCATGCGCCAGAAATCCGGTTTCCTGGCCCTTTGCCCTGAGCTCGGCTCCAACCCCGACCGCATCCGTGACCTCGAGGCCTACTGGTCTCGCTTCTGCGACCAGATCATCACCATCGACGAACGAGCCATGGACACCTTCGTCCTGCTCCACGCCGCAGGCCTGACCTTCCTGTGGCCGATTATGAAAGCATACGTGGAATTCGGCGCCGCCAACGGTTTCACCCGAGAACAAGCCCAAGCCATAACCCTCAGCACATTTATAAATGGCGGCCACTGGATGGAACGTAACGACTCCAGCCCTATGGGCATCGAGAGCATGATGGAGGAATTCGCCGTCCCGGGAAGCTTGACCGCCGCCGGTCTCACAGTTCTTCGCCGCAACTTCGTCGAGTCCCTCTACGCCCAGACCCTCGAGGCCGGACTGACCCAGGCCCGTGTCAATAGGGAAAGCGCAACGGGCTAATCGCCTTCCGCAAGGACGAATTCGTTCCCGTCCGGGTCTGCGAATATGGCGAAGGCGCCCCATTTCATCCTGGTGGGAGTCTGTGAGAATTTGATCCCCAGCCCCGACAACCGCTGGTATTCTGCGTCAACATCTTCGCACCCGAGAACGACCGAAGTCTTCCGGCTTTCCCAGTCCTGCATCATTGCCCTGGGATAGATGACGATACGGGACTGCGCCCCCGGAGGCGCCACCTCCAGCCATCTCCCCTGCCGCCCCATCGAGCGGTCAGCCCTCACCTCAAACCCTAGCACTTCCGTGTAGAAACGTAGCGCAGCATCCTGGTCGGAAACGTACACCCCGACAGTCCTGATATTGCTTATCATCTAACGAATTCTCCTGCCCATTGGCTCGGAGGTCAAACTCTGAGGATAACGTCCCATGTCGGACGGGTGGCTACCCGACCTTTTTCTGGCATACCCTAGACACAACGAATTCTCTTACACATCAGGAAGGACATACCAGTTACCACTAGACCGAGGCTCTTTTATGGCTGGTGGATCGTCATCGCCGCGGTCCCCGTATCCATCATCACCGGCGCATTCTTCTATGGCTTCTCCGCCCTCTTCGACCCCATTCTCGAAGAGTTTGGATGGTCCAGGGCCGTCACCTCCGTGGCTTTTGCCCTTCAGCAGGGCGAAAGTGGCATCGCCGCGCCCCTTGTGGGCGTTCTTGTAGATAGGCTCGGCCCGAGACGCGTGATCTTCGTTGGAGGCATCGTCTACGGCCTTGGCTTCCTCCTACTCGGCCAAATCGATAGTCTCTGGCTCTTCTACGCTACATTCCTGGTGATCTCCATCGGAAGCAGCGGTTGCAACCCAATTGTCATGTACATCGGAGCTGCCCAGTGGTTCCGCCGCAAGCGGGGCCGGGCTATGGCCCTTATCGCCAGTGGGTCGGCTTTCAGTGGCATCATGGTCTACCTTCTGGTCGTCCTCATCAACGCCTACGGTTGGCGAAACACCGTTTTCGTCATGGGAGTCGCATCCTGGATCATCGTCCTTCCCCTGGCCTTGGTCTTTCGACATCGACCCCAGCAATACGGCCTCTCCCCCGACGGCGAGCCCATCAGCAGGACTCCCACCTCCCGCCCCCGACGCCAGGAGGTCGACTTTCCATTCCGCAGGGCCTTAGCCACCCGGACCTTCTGGTACCTCGGAGCGGTATTCACCCTATGGACCCTCGTCCACGGCGCCGTCATATCCCAGCTGATCTCGGCCCTCACCCTGGATGGAGAGGTCTCCCGGAACATCGCCGGCATCGCCGGGGCTGCCGTACCCCTATTCAGCCTAATTGGACGCCTCGGCTTCGGCACTCTATCGGATTTTGTCGACAAGAACCTCGTAGTAGTCATCAGCCTTGCTATTCAAGCTGTTGGACTAGTCCTCTTCGTCAACCCGACATCACCCCTGTTGGCGTTGGGAGGGGCATTCTTCTACGGGGTGGGGTCGGGTGGGGTCATACCCGTCCGCTCCGCTCTGCAGGCCGACCTCTTCGGGGCCCGAAACTTCGGCGCCATTCAGGGAGGCCTCCGCTTCTTAGCCACCGCGGGTGGAATAGCAGGCCCAATTATGGCCGGCTTCATCGCCGACGTGCAGGACTCCTACGCCCTCTTCTACTTCATCTCCATCGGCGCCCTTGCCCTCACTGCTGTCTTCGTCATACTCCTCCGCCAGCCCCGCCCCCCAAGGCGCCTCGCTTAGCAAGCCAGTTCATCGTAAAGTGGTTGGCTGGCCTGCAGAATTCTCCCGCCCTAACCCATACCTCCCCACCACCCCCGACTCCTCTCCCTTCCATATCTCCCTCGCCACCGTCTGTCCGACAATCGCCGCCAGCGTTATGCCACTGTGCATAGCCGCCACATACACCCCCTCCACCCCCGGCACCCGACCTATCAGCGGCAGACCATCCTCCGGCATCGGCCTCAACCCGATCCTAAACTCGGTTATCTCCAGCTCTCCGAGCCCCTTGATATCCCGTGCTGCTACATCTCTCAGTCCATACAGCCAGGAAGGCACGTGAGAAGTTTCCGTGTATTCATCGGCAAGAACATCGAAAGCGTCACTGCCAATCTGCAAGCCCCCGTCTTCGGTTGGCCTGCAGTGATAAATGCCCGGGTAGACGACACCCTTCAACAGGGGCTTCGGTGGCTTGAAGACCGCCAGCACCCCCACCGTCCGAGCCATCGGCAGCTTGTATCCGAGCGGCGCCAGCAGCCCCCCACTCGACACTCCTGCCGCTACAACTACCTCGTCTCCGGCAACGAAACCCTCCGTAGTATCCACCCCACTCACCCTACCCCCGCAGATCGTGATCTCAACCACAGAGCACGAGTCCGCAATCTGCGTGCCCATTTCCGCCGCTCTTTCGCAGAGCGACTGGGCCAAAGTTGTCCCTTCTACCCATCTCTCGTTTGGTAGATGCAGCACCGGGCCCCAGTGGTCCTTGACCCGGACATTTGGTTCTCTCTCCGCCGCCTGCTCCGGGTTCAATACTTCGTGGGGATAGTCCCACTGCTCCAACTCGGCCAGGACTCTGTCAAACGTCTTCAGCCCACCGACCATGGAGGCCGGCCAATGCAGCGCCCCCCGAGACCCTATCCCACTCCCCGGCCCCAGTTCTTCCTCGAGTCTGTCATATGCCTCGACACCTAGCCGGCTGAACCTGTGATAGTGCTCGGGCCGCTTCAAAACAGCGTTGACGTAAGCAGTGGACGCCCCAGACGTCCCACCCCCCACCCTACCCCGCTCTACTACAGTCACCCGTGCACCCTCTTTGCTGAGGTAGTAAGCTATGGCCGAACCTACAACCCCGGCTCCAATTACAATTACCTGCAAGTTGTGACCTCTAGAGCAATATCGAAATTACCAACCCGGACGACTGGAACGGAATCATACACTAATGACTATTGAAGACCTCAAGCTGAAGGCCATCAACATAGCTCCTGTCAAGTCCCTCGGACTTTCCCACCCGACAACTGTCCATGTCGTAGATAAAGGCATTGTCGAAGACCGGCGCTTCCACGTTATCGACGACAGGGACAGGCTGATGACCCAACGGCAGATCGCCCGCATGGTGCAGATTCAGGCCGATTACCGCCTCGCACCCGAGAACCTCTCCCTGATCTTCCCCGATGGGACTTCAATCCAGGGCCCGCCACAAACGGAAGAGAGCGTGTCTACCTTCATATTCGGGCGCATGGTCAAGGGAAACGTTGTAGCCGGAGACTTCAATCAGGCACTATCTACCTTCTGCGGCGCCAATCTCCGGCTCGTCAAGTCCGAAACTCCCGGCCAGGCCCAGGACGCCTACCCCATTTCCATCCTATCTCAGGGCTCACTCGACCAGCTCGCCAATCAAGCAGGCCTCGCGACTCCCCTAGACAGCCGACGCTTCCGCCCCAACTTCCTCATCCACAACTCTACCCCCCACGAAGAAGATACATGGGTCGGAGGCGAAGTTGCAGTCGGTGATGAAGTGCAAATCAGCGTCGTCTCCCGGGACCCGAGGTGCGCCATCACCACCCACGACCCTAACACCGGCCAGCGGGACATGAACACCCTCCGCATAATCCTCGGCTACCGCCCCGATCCCCAGGCCGCCTATTTCGGCGTATATGGCAACGTTTCGTCCCCTGGTTCCGTATCCCTGGGGGACGCGGTCGCCCCTTTAGCCTAGCCCCCCACCCCCGGCACCCACAGCCCCTTACGCCTGCGGTCCTGGTCTATACGCTCCATCACCTGCTGGAACACCTCGTAAGGTTGTGCCCCGGAAATCAGGTACCGGTCCATGATGAACGCCGGCACCCCTGATATCCCATACGTCCGGGCCTGCATAAGTTGTTGGTCTACCGCCGGCCTGAATCTCCCTCCTCCTCCCGAGTCCTCGTACTCCTCCCAGTCCATCCCGCACTCCTCGAACAGGTCCTGCAATACGTCATCGGTGCCTATGTTCCGCCCCTCCTCCCAGAATGCCCTGAAAACCGCCTTATGAAAGTCGTCAAATTTGTCCTTCTCTTTTGCGAACTCCGTCGCCTGGAAAGCGGGAATCGTGTACGGCGTGATCTCCTGCCTCCGCATTTTCGACAGGCCCGCCTCCTCGGCCGCATCCTTCATGTGACCCCGAAGATCCGACGTTTCACCTTCCTTGAACGGCCGGGGAGTGCCCTCGGGGGGTGTTCCGGGGACCAGCTCAAACGCCTTCCACTCGATGTCTACGTCGTATTCCTCCGCTAGTCTTTCGGTCCGTTCCAGGCCGATGTAGCACCACGGTCAGATGTAGTCCGAGAATACCTGTACTTTCACGGGTTCCATGTCAAATCACCTGTGTGTCGCTTGGCTTTCTAAGGACGCCGATCGAGTCTAGGTAGGGAGTCCGCACATGTCAATCAGGCCCTTTATAGCTTAGGCAATACCTCTTCCACCAATTTATGGGTATGCTCGTTCGGATCGTATACCGGATTGAGCATCAGCATGTCCAGGTCCTCCTCAACCACCCCGAACAGCTCTTCCGTCACCTGTTCCACCGTCCCGAACATCGCCACCCGGTCCGCTAGGTCGGCATCGTGGTAGTATTCCCCGAACCACTGCCGCATCTTTAATCCAACGGACTCCCTATCCTCCCCAATCCCTAGAAATATCCTCTTCGATATCGGGTAAGTCCCCGGGTCCCGACCCTCCTTCTCCAGCAAACCCCTCACGAACTTGATCTGCCCTTTGAAGTCCGCAATCGTCGAGGCCCCCGCTCCCATCCATCCGTCCGCGTACTTCACTGCCCGCACGAGCGCCGCCTCAGCATGACCCCCTATCCAGATCGGAGCTCGGGGCTCCTGCAAGGGCTTCGGTGCTACTGTCGCATGGTTGAGCCGCAGGAATCTTCCATCCAGGTCCACTGATTCTTGTGTCCACAGCGCCTTGATGACCTCAATCTGCTCCTCGAACCTCGCCACCCGACCCTTGGGAGTCATCCCGAACGCCGGATAAACGTGCGTGTCGCTCCCTATCCCTAGCCCCAGGATAAACCGACCCCCGCTTATGTGGTCCAGGCTTGCCCCCGACTTCGCCAGATGCACGGGGCTCCTGTAGGGCGTCACCACCACTGATATACCCAGCTTGACCCTTGTAGTGTGGCGCGCTGCGCAGGCCAGCAGAACGAACGGGTCCAGCGTTTGGATTGTGCCTATAGCCTGGTCGTGGGTCCACACGCTGTCGAACCCCAGGGACTCCACCAGCTTCAGGTTCTCTTCGATTATCGAAATGTCGAACGGGCCGTCAGGGAACGTCTGTGGGACTGATATCCCGACCTTCGTCCGCTTTCCTATGACAATGCCTATTGTTCTACTCCCAGCCTGGAATGGACCCATTGTAGCAGGCAGGCTCTCGACTGTGGACTCACCCCCAAGTTGGCGTTAATCTTATTGTCATGGCCGAGACCTCCGCAGAAAGCCAGGAACCAGCGCTTCTGACAGGCCCGGGCCCCTCGCAGGCAAAGGAGGAGGACCCGGGCGCCCCTGCAATTACCGGTATACCCCGAGTTTTCTATGGCTGGTACATGGTCGCCTGCGGATGGGTCGCCCTCACCCTTGGATACGGCGTTCTCTTCTCCGCCCCCCTCATCTTCTTCGAGTCCTGGTCCGACACTTTCGGCTGGGCCCGGGGCACCATCTCCAACGCCTTCTCCCTGACCCTGTTGGTCGTGGCTCTCGCCTCCCCTATCGTGGGCAAGATTACGGACAAGTATGGCGCCCAGCCCGTCATGTTCTTCGGTGGGGCCATCATGGGGTCGGGTATATTCCTGCTTCGCTGGATCACTGAGCCCTGGCACCTCTACGGCGCCTTGATGATCGCCGCCCTGGGATTCGCCTCGGCCGTGGCTGTACCCGTTAACGTTCTCATTGCCCGGTGGTTTGAACGCAGGAGAAGTCTGGCCATTGCCATCACTTACACGGGGATCGGGGCCGGTGGTCTGATCGGCATTCCCATAGCCGCCGCCTTCATTAGTCTGTACAGCTGGTATGTCACGAGCTCAATTCTGGCTATTGCCGTTTGGTCGTTCCTGTTGCCTCTAAGCCTCTTCGTAGTTCGCCGTGACCCTCAGTCCATGGGCCTCCGCCCCGACGGGGACCCCGAATCAATCGTCCTCCCCGATGACCATTCCCGCTCCTCCTCCCTTCCCCAATCCCTGCCAGGGCTCACCCTGAGCCAGGCCGCGGGCACCCTCAAGTTCTGGGTGGTTGGGATACTGTTCTTTGTCGCCTTGTGCAGCTCTTTCGGGACTTTCACTCAGACCCAGCCTTTCCTCGGAGACCTTGGCTATGCCCCTGAGGTAGCCACCATCCTTCTTAGCGTCAACGGGGGCATTGTTATATTCAGCAAGTTCATGTACGCCTATCTAAGTGACAAAGTCCCGATTAAAGCCATCCTTGGCACGGCCACCGTCGGCGCAATGATGGCCCCGACTTTCATGTTCAGCGTCGTCTTCCTGGAGGGGCCCAGTTTCATGGGCCTGTTCATTCCGCTGATCCTGGCCAGTGCCGGTACGGCCTTCAGCGCAATTGTGCCCATTGTGGCTGCTTCTTCCTTCGGAATCAGGCATGTGGGCGCCATTTCTGGGGCTCTTGGCAGCTTCGCTCTTTTCGGCATGGCCGCCGGCCCGACCGTAATCGGAAACTTGTATCAGCTAAACGACAGTTATTCCCTGCCCTCCGGTCTTTTCATGAGCTGCATGTTTGCAGCATTCATCATGCTAATCGCAGGACCCTCCCTCGGCGGTGGCAAGTTCTGGGTCAAGAAATCGTCATGACCCCCGATTTCGATATAGCAGTCATCGGCGGTGGCATTCTCGGCCTCTCCTCCGCCCGAGAACTGCGACTCCGCTTCCCCAACCTATCCGTTGTAGTCATCGAAAAGGAGGCCGACGTAGCCCGGCACCAGACGGGCCACAACAGCGGCGTCATCCACTCTGGCATCTACTACAAGCCCGACTCCCTCAAGGCCCGCAACTGTGTCGAGGGGGCCCGGCTACTCACCAGCTACTGCGACGAACGCGGTATCCCCTACGACAAGTGCGGCAAGGTAATCGTCGCCGTGGACGAATCCGAGCTGCCGGCCCTCGAAGAGCTCTACCGTCGAGGCACGGCCAATGGCGTAACGGGCCTTCGACGAATCGGCCCCGACGAATTGAAACACCTTGAACCCTACGCCCGCGGCGTTGCCGCCCTCCACTCGCCCGAGACCGGAATCATCGACTACGGACAGGTATCGGAGAGCTACGCCTCGGACTTTCGCGAATCGGACGGAGAAATATCCCTGTCAACGGCCCTGCGGGAGATCCGGCCCCTTTCTGATGGCATGGAGCTTCGCACATCCAGGGGGGCGGTGCGAGTCCGGCATCTGATCAACTGCGCCGGACTCTACGCTGACGTGGTCGCAAACATGACCTCTCCCGACAACGAAGTCCGCATCATCCCTTTCCGCGGCGACTACTACACCCTCTCCCCTCGCGCCGAGGCCATGGTTAACGGCCTCATCTACCCCGTCCCCGACCCCGCCTTCCCATTCCTCGGCGTCCACTTCACCAGGACTGTTCATGGTTATACTGAAGCAGGCCCCAACGCCGTTCTCGCCTTCGCTCGTGAGGGCTATACCATCGGAAAAGTGAATTTGGGAGAGCTTGCCAAGACAGTTTCATATCCCGGTTTCTGGCGTCTTACCCTCCGCTACTGGCGTATGGGGTCACAGGAGTTATACCGCTCCTTCAGCAAGCAAGCGTTCCTCAAGGCGGCCCAGAGGCTCCTCCCCGACGTCCAGCTTGAAGATCTAGTCACCCGGGGCTCCGGCGTCAGGGCCCAGGCCGTCGACCAGAAGGGACGGCTGCTAGATGACTTTGTAATTGGCAGGGGCAATAATGCAGTGCACGTCCGAAACGCCCCTTCGCCCGGGGCCACGGCGTCCCTCGCCATCGGCAAGCACATAGTCGACGTGGCCCGAGATATCTTCGACCTTACCTGAAGTGGAATAGGCGAGAAATCATAGCAGCACCCATCCCCGGCAGTAGAATTTCAGCCAGGGAAATCCAACACAGTGACAACCCAGACCAACAACTCAGGCCCCCTCATCCTCGTCATCGACTACGGAGCCAGCAACCTCCGAAGCGTTCAGAAGGCCTTCGCTAGACTGGGCCACGACGCCCGCGTCTCCTCCAACTCCGCAGACCTCGCTTCAGCCGACGCCCTCGTCCTTCCCGGCCAGGGCGCCGCACCCCCCACTATGCAAGGATTGAAAGACCGCGGTCTGCTCGACCCCATGCTCGCTGAAATTGCCGATGGGAAACCCTTTTTCGGTGTCTGCATGGGCCTCCAGGTCCTCTTCGATTTCTCCGCCGAGGGCCGACAGGAATGCCTGGGCGTCCTTTCCGGCGAAGTTAAACGCCTCCCCGACACCGTGAAGCAGCCCCACATAGGCTGGAACCAGGTCAAGCAGGCCCGAACCAGCCCCCTTTTTGAAGGCATCGCCGATCTCTCCTACTTCTACTTCGTCCACAGCTACCACCCTGTTCCCCGGGACCCGGGCCTGACCCTAGCCACTACCGATTACGGTCGCACGTTCTGCTGCGCCGCAGCCCGGGAAAACGTGGTCGCCACTCTGTTCCATCCCGAAAAAAGCGGGACTCTGGGGTTGCGGATGTACCAAAACTTTATGAACAGTTGGGTGTTGGAACAGCGATGGAAGTGATCCCAGCCATAGACCTGAAGGACGGCCGGTGTGTCCGGCTCCTCCAGGGCGACTTCGATAAGGAGACCGTATTCTCCACCGAACCCGCCGCCGTCGCCCGACGCTGGCAGGACGCCGGCGCCCCGAGGATCCACGTCGTAGACCTGGAAGGCGCGGCTTCCGGTCAACCTCGCAACGCAGAAGCTGTATCTCAGATCCTCGAAGCTATCGACATCCCCATCCAGCTCGGCGGCGGCGTCAGAAATATGGAAACCCTCGAGAACTGGCTCGCCCGAGGAGTACAGAGGGTAGTGCTCGGTACTGCCGCTGTCGAAGACCCCGACTTTCTTCAGCAGGCCTGCTCCAGGTTTGGAGACTCAGTGATTGTCGGGATTGACGCCAGGGACGGGTTTGTGGCCGCATCCGGTTGGACTAGGACCACCAAAGTCGACGCCCTTGAACTGGTTGAACGGGTCAGAGACCTGGGCGCCCGACGCATTATCTACACCGATATCACCACCGACGGCATGCTCAAAGGCCCCAACCTGGAATCCGTCAAGCAGATCACTTCCCGCACTACACTACCTGTAATCGCCTCCGGAGGCGTCTCCACCACCGACCACATCGTCTCCCTCGACAACCTGGGCGTCGAGGGAGCCATAGTCGGAAAAGCCCTCTACACCGGAGACCTCGACCTCCGGGAAGCCATCAAAGCCGTCACTTGACCAGGAGCAGCAGCAATGCCCACCGAGCGAGCCAAGCCAACTATTTTCATCGACAACGAACGAGTGAGGGTCCTGGAGTGGCGCTTCGCACCCGGCGCGGAGGTCGGCCATCACCGTCATGAATTGGACTACGTCGTCGTTCCGATCATGGACGGAAATATCCGCGTGGTCACCGCGGAAGGTGAATCCGTGAATGAGCTAAAGACCGGTAAACCTTACTTCCGAAACGCGGGCGTCGAGCACAACGTCATCAATGCCAACCCCACCGAGTTCGCCTTCATAGAAGTCGAGATTAAGTAGACCCGCGCCGCTACCGCCACCCCTCATCCGAGGGATATACGTTCGTGCATAACGTCCGGGAATAAGGCTTCGCCAGCCAGTCTTTGGTCGTGTCCCGCCACTTCACGAAGTGTGGGGCCTCCCGGTGCGCCGCAATCGCTGCCTCGTCCTTGTACACCTCGTAAAGGTGCACGCGGTTGGGCTCCTCGTTGTCCTGCAGCACGTCGAACCGCAGGCAGCCGGGCTCCACGTCATTGGCGCCCTTGGCGTCCAGCATCAGCTCTTCCATGAACCGATCTTTGTATTCGGGCTTGATGTCTATAGTTACCAGCAGCGCAATCATGAATCTCTCCCTGTCAACAATACGTAAAAGTTGGTCTTATAACGGCAGCGAAACCGCCTCCCGACGCTGTGCGCTCCGGGTCACGGCCTCCGTGAACTCCATGTACTTCACCCCGTCTTCGAAGGAAGTCAGCTTTATCTGCTCCTCGCCCCGGATTGCACCTATAAACTCATCCTCTACCCTCCACACACCCTTCTTATCCGGAGCAATCTCAATCTCCTCCAGGCCCGAGTCCCCCTTTCGCCCCCCCATCAACCTCTGCCCCGACTTGTCGATGTGCAGGCTGCCCTCCGTCCCGTTTATCCAGATCCCCGACTCCTGCCCGAGCCCTATCACCGTGCTTATCCTTATCCTCGCCTGCGCCCCGATCGCCATCCGGCAGAGCACGTCTATGTGGTCGGGCACGTCTATGTGGACCAGATTCCCGTCGTCGTCCTTCCGCATCGGCACGTTTACCGACGTCAGGGCCATTACTTCCGAGGCCGGACCCACCCACCTCATCATGGCCTCGTACCAGATGCCCATGTGCATTATGTTCAGCCCGCTCAGCACCCTGTTCTGCCGCCACGACATCGGCGACTCCCGCTCCAGGAAATTCCCGTCGTTCACGTTCACGTCTATCGCCAGTATGTCACCCAGGTATCCGTCAGCTATCATCGACCGGACTGTCTCATCTATAGCGAAGGTGAATGGCGAAGGCACAATCTGAGTGACCAGCCCCGGGTGCTCCCTGGAAGCATCCAGCATGATGTGCGCCTCGTCGGCGTTCATAGCCATGCGAGCTTCGGTCATTACGTGCTTCTCGTTTTCCAAGGCCGCCAGCGTCATGGTGCAGTGAAGGTAAGGCCACGTCCCGATGCACACTGCGTCTATTTCGTCGTCCTCAACCACGTCCCACCAGTTCTCAAACACCTTTGGGATCCCGAACTGGTCGGCCACCCTTTGCCCCGACTCCCGGGACCTGTTGCATACGCTCACAACCTCAACACCTTCTATGGCCTGGAACCCGGGGATGTGTCGATCCCGGGTGTTCTTTCCGGCCCCAATCAGGCCGATTCTTACCGAGCTTGCTCCCATATCGAATTCCTCCAGGGGATCATTATTCAGGGGTTCGCCCACAGTTGCGGGCCCGCCGATTATAGCACGCACCCCTCCCCACCCTGACCGGCACCAGGATGCCTCCACATCCCCGAATTGTTAGACTATCATTGTCTTCTCTCCTTTCGGATTTCGACAACTGCATTAGGAGTATCAACCATTAATGGACATTGAAATTTCGACGATTCAGATAGATGCTCAGACAATTCTCGGGATACGGTCCTCGGCCAAAATGCAGGATCTCCCGGACGTTCTGGGTGCCCACTTCGGGGAAATATTCGGATATGTCACCCAGAACGGACAGCAGCCGGCCGGTATGCCCCTCTCCCGATACCACTCCATGGACAGAGAGTCTGTAGACCTTGAATGCGGCATTCCAATTAACGCCCCGCTCGATGGCACAGACCGCATAAAGCCCGGTTCCCTACCCGGCGGAAGGGTTGCAACTGTCACCCACGTCGGCCCCTACGAAGGACTCCCCCAGACCTGGTCTGCCCTCTTCGAGTGGATCGGCGCCCAGGGCCTCAAACCCGCCGACGCCCCTTGGGAGGTCTATCTCACCGACCCAGGCGCAGAGCCCGACTCCTCCAAATGGCGCACCCAGATATTCTTCCCCGTGCAATAGGCCAGCCCCGCTGAGCCAGCTTCTCACCGACATTCTCCCACCATGTACATCACCCGAGGTGCCGTAGCTCTCCTGGTCTTTTTTCTGACATCGATACTCTGCGGCATCATAGGGACCATTGGCGTGCTCGTGGTCCTATACGGCGTTCTCTGGTGGGGAATTGGCTATCTGGTCGGGACGCTTCTGATCGCCGTGGTCGGCTCCTTTTTTGCCTACCGGATCAACAAAGGGCCCGGCACATAACTGCCATAATCCCATTCGAAGTCTGGTATTGGTGTTTTGCCTGTTGGGGCTATTCGGTTAACATTTAAGTAAGGCCGCAGTTCAACACAAAGGAGTCACGACATGGCAAACATCGAATGCGCAGCCTGCAAGCGGAAGTTCGAGACCCAGCTTCTCCAGCTGAACAACAAGCTCTACTGCGTCGACTGTTTCAACGTCGCAAAGTCCAAGGAGCAGTCCCCGTAGTCCAAATATAGGCAACTTCTGTTTCTTCGCAGAAGAGAGTTCCCATTCGGCCGCCCGTGACCCTGTTCACCGGCGGCCTGTTCTTTTCCCAAATTCCTCCAAATACCCCACCCTTTTTGAAATTATTGACAATTTTTGAACAATTCATAAAATGGCTTTAAGGATTCCTTATCGCTTCAGTCCTGAAAGGGGGTTACCGTTGGAAAAGATAGTAGATGTCGAACTCAACAAGGCAAATGCCCTCATCACCCTCGGCTCCATGTACCGCAGCGCCGCCGACGCCATTAAGGAGTACGTCAGCAACGCCCTTGACGAATGGGCCATGGCCCGCTCCCGAGGCGCCGCCATGCAGCAGTGCCAGGTGATCTTCACCCTCGAAAAGAAGGCTATAACCATCGACTACAACGCCCCGGGCATGGACGCCGAGTCCTTTGAAACGGCCCTGCGTCACGTGGTCGACTCCGCCAAGCGGGACTCCCCCGTGCCTCAGATAGGCCGACTTGGCATAGGCCTCTGGGCTTTCAACCAGGTGGGAACGCAAGCGACATTCCTCAGTAAGCGGTCCCCGGACTCGCCGACACTAAAAGTTATCCTCTCTCGGGACTCCGCCGAAGCCCGTTTCCTGACTCCCGAACCCTCAGAGGAACTCACCGCTCCCGGAATGACCATTGCCATAACCGGTCTCTTCCAAGACCCGACCAAACGCTACGGTCCCCTCTCCCAGGCCCGTCTCAAGCACGTCCTCGCCGATAGATTCGATACCTATCTCCGGACAGGCCAGCTCAAAATAACTATCAAGTCCCGTAATAGTGAGACCGAAGTCGTCCCCGTCCAGCTTGACCTCCCCGAAATCGGCGTACGGTTCCAGGAAAGCCACATCGAAGGAGAATCCGACAAGTCTTTCACTACCCGCTTCTGGTTCGACCCCTCCGGCCAAGGCAGAGTTTCAATGCGGCACACCGGAGTCGTTGTCGTAGAAGACATCCATGAGCTCTTCGACTTTGAACTCTCCGGCAGCATTCTGATCAGCGGACTCGTCAAGGGTTACGTCGATGCCGACTTCCTCTCCCCCCTCCCCGCACGGGGCCAGTTCCTTGAAGACGGCAATCTCGCCAAGCTGCTCGATGCCCTCAAGGCCATCGGAGAAGAATTAGATACAGAGGTCACGGGCTTCCGCGACGAGGCTGAAACCGAGCGTCTTCAGGCGCTCTTCCGCCGCGCAACCCGTGTCGCCCGGGAGATATTCAGCCAGGACGAGTTCATGGACCTGGAATTGATCGACGGCCTGCGCCGCATCAGCAGGGCCAACGGCGACACCCATTCCGCTAATGGTGCAGAGGCCAACGGACACGATACCAATGGTCACCGGCAAAACGGTGCCAATGGCCGCAGCACTCGCGGCGCCCGACGTCCCATCATCCGCCGGTCCGACTTCGGAGGTGACGTCCGGCACCGCAGCCGGCTTAACGACGGCGCCATAGAGATAAACATCAACAACCCGGACTTCCTCGCTCTCTCCCGGGTCCCGAGATCTCACCAGGTCGCCTATGTTGCCATGCTTCTCGGCAAAGAGATAATCGCCTACAACGACTCCAGCCGCGCCAGCGAGGAGGCCCTGGACAAGATGGCCGCCTACGGCACCCGAGTCCTCTCCAACGTCCTGAGATAGCCTTTCCCCGATTCTTGAGGAATAGCAATAGGCCGACCGGGTTTTACCGGTCGGCCTATCTGTTTGCCTTAGGGCACGGGTAAACCTGTCTTTTCTACTTCCCCTTAGTCTGAGAAAGACTGGAAGCCCAGGACTCCACCTGCTCAAGACGAGCCTGGACCAGGTCATGGTCAAGCTCACGGGCCACGTCGGCGTGCCCTGCTCTGACCAGCATCGGCACCATCCGGCTCCGCAGCTTGTCCAGGGCCCAGGGTATCGGCGCCCCGTTTGTCGTGCAGTCCAGGAATAGACGCTCGTCTTTGCCGTCGGGGCCGTAGTGATAGTGCGGGGCGTCATCGAAGCAGTCGAACCTCAACAGCTCCGTTTCTTTCCCCTCCAGGTCCGCATAGACGTGGATAGCCACACCCTGGTCCCCTCCGAAGTGCCTATAGTCCAGCCCGAAATTGATGTTCCCGGCGTCTATCTTCTCCATCTCTCCCACAACTAGCTCGTGGTCCATGTGGTCGTGAGCTTCTTCTGCCATTTGTCCTTCCTCCCGAGTCTTGTTACTGCCCGCTATCTGTAACCCGAATAATCCACAATCCCCTTTTCCCAGTCAAGCGCCCGACCCCTAGTACCCCTTCCGCTTGTCGATCACACCCGTCAACGGCTTCCCATCCAGGTATCGGCGCAAATTGTCACAGAACACGTCCACTATCCGCGCGACTCTCACCGGAGACCCGCCGGCCGTGTGCGGTGTAACCACCACGTTCTCCATGTTCCACAGTGGATGGTCGTCGTCCAAGGGCTCTCCCGGCGACGTGTCCAGCCCCGCCCCGCCGATCTCCCCCTTCTCAAGGGCGTCCAACAGCGACGGCCCGTCGACAATATCCCCACGGGTCACGTTTATTAGCAAGGCATGGTTACGCATGTGCTTAAATGCCTTCGCATCGAAGATCCCTCTGGTTTCATCGGTCAGCGGCAGGCAGATAGCCACAACGTCAGATTCTTCCAGCAGGTCATAGAACCTGTCGGGCGCCCATACCTCCTCCACGAAAGGCGGTTTCTTCACGTCCTCGGTGTCCAGCGCCAGCGTCCGCATCCCGAAGCCCTGTGCCCGGAGCGCCACCTCCATGCCAGTCCCCCCAAGCCCGAAGACACCCAGTGTCATCCCCGCCAACTCCCAGGACCGCGCCCTGATCGGCATCCGCACTGACCAGGTCTTCTCCCTAAGTGCAGTGTGAATCCCCCGGGTCAAGGCCAGTAGCAGCGCCCACGCATGGTCGGCTAAATGAGTTCCGACCGTCCCTTTTGCACTGGTCAGTATCACGTCACTCTCCACGAATTCATCGAACAGCACCCCGTCAATCCCCGACCCTATCGACTGCACCCACTTCAACTCCCCAGCCGCGTCAAACATCTCCCGGGAGAAGTCCCCGAATACCACTTCCGTGTCCCTCATCGCAGCCTGGGTCTCCTCCACCGACTGTGGCACCACAATGTCCACTTCCTCCGAAATCGCTTGGATCTTGTCGAGGTATTCCTGCGTGAATCCTTCCGTGACGACAACATTCTCCTCTAGACGCACATTGATCATTAGCTTCATAGTCGTTCCTCAATCAAGAGCTGCCGACCGCCCGACACCCTAGAAGAGCGCTGCCAGTTTGTATATCCCCTCCCGTATCGTCTCCTCGTCTTGGTGGGCAAAAGCCAGCCTCAGGTAATTACTCCCTTTTCCTGACGGCGAGAAAATCGGCCCCGCCCCGAACCGAATCCCCTGCTCCTTCGCCTTCTCCAGCACGGGCATCACGTCGGTCCCTTCCGGGAACCGCAGCCACAGGAACATCCCGCCTGGGGGATTGGAGCACTCCACCCCTGGCCCGAAACTTTCTCTTATCGCCGCCAGCATCACATCCTTTCGGGACTTGTAAAGCTCGATCACTTCAGAAACGTGCTGGTCTCGGTGTTTTTTCAGGTAGTTGTACGCCGCCAGTATCGAAAACTGGCTCGGCGTTGCTCCCTGCTGCAGCATACCTACCCTCTCAGTAATCTCCGGCGGCGCCACTATCCACCCCAACCGCATCCCAGGCCCAATTATCTTCGAAGACGACCCGCAGTACATCACAGATCCTGTGTCATCCATCGAATGTATCGCGGGTTTCACCTCACCCTCGAACCGCAGGTCTGCATAGCAGTCATCCTCGAATATGGGAATCCCGTATTTCCTTCCAACTTCCAATATCTCGGCTCGTCTATTCGCTCCCATATCCAGCCCTGTCGGGTTCTGGAACGTCGGCACCGTGTAGATATACTTGATCCGCTCCCCCGCCCCTTTAAGCTCCACGATTTTCTCTTCCAGTTTGTCCGGGCGCATCGCTTCGTCATCGCCCTCCACCTCCACTATGTTCGCCTGGAACCGACACATCACCCTGATCGTCCCGTTGTATATGAACTCGTCTGTCAGCACCGTGTCCCCGGGGTCGACGAACAGCTCAGTCAGCAATACCAGGGCCTGCATCGATCCCGCCGTGAGCGTCACGTCGTCTCCCGAGACCCTCATCCCCCTGTTTCGCCCCAAATTATCCGCCACTAACTCCCGCATCCCCGAATGTCCTTGTGGGTGGGGATATACGGCCAGTTTGTCCCCCTCCTCCCTCAGTCCCGACTGCAGGGCCTCCACCAGGTCTTCCCCTGGGAACGTCTCCCCGTCGGCAAACGCAATCGCGAAATCATATTTGAACTGCTGGGCCAGCGGGTTGACGGCGTCGGGCTTCGGGGGCGTGGTGGCAGCAAACAGGGACTCGTAGTCAAGCTGGGAGGGGGTCATGTCGCGCTCCTTATCAAACGGGTGGCAAGAGGGGCTATAGTACCATCAATTCCCTGCAGTCTCTTGGATTGATTGACAACCGATATTGCTAGCCATAGACTTTCCACAAAGAGAAAGCCGAATAAGGGGAGCTCGGTGAGCCGGGCTGAGAGGGCGGCCCCACAAATGCCGCCGACCCCTAACACCTGAACTGGGTAATGCCAGCGGAGGGACAGCGTTCCGAGTTGAAGCCGCCTCCGTGAGGCGGTTCTTTTGTTATTGCACCTTGCCTGCTCAAAGATCGGAGGTTTCGGAAGTGAGAATGGACGACACCCTGACCATAGGCAACCGGACGTTCAAGTCACGGCTTATCCTCGGCACCGGAAAGTACCGCTCTTACGAGGAAATGAACGCGTCATTCGAGGCATCCGGCGCGGAGATGATCACAGTCGCCCTTCGCAGGCTCGACCTTGATGATCCTTCCAAGCGTACCCTCCTCGACTACATCGACTGGAACAAGTACGTAATCTTGCCCAACACCGCCGGGGCCCGTACTGCCGAGGAAGCGATAAGGACCGCCCGGCTCGCCAGGGCCATGGGTCTTTCCGATCTCGTCAAGCTGGAAGTAATACCCGACTCCAAGTACCTCCTCCCCGATCCCATCGGCACCCTGGAGGCCGCCCACACCCTGGTCGCTGAGGGATTCGTCGTCCTGCCCTACATCAACGCCGATCCCGCCCTTGCCATGCGACTTCAGGAAATAGGCACAGCTACCGTGATGCCCCTCGCCTCACCCATTGGCTCGGGGCAGGGGATGGTCTCCTTCGAACAGATCAAAATAATCATTGAACAGGCCACCGTCCCTGTGGTCGTAGATGCCGGCATTGGCGCACCTTCCGACGCCGCCCTCGCCATGGAGATCGGCGCCGACGCCTGCCTGATCAACACCGCCGTCGCCCAGGCCGGCAACCCTGCCATGATGGCCGATGCCATGGCCCAGGCCGTCAGGGCAGGCCGCAGCGCATTCCTTGCTGGCCGCATCCCCAGGAAGTCCTACGCATCCGCCAGCAGCCCCCTGGAAGGCGTAGTGCGTTAGCGCGTCTTCCAAAGTGCTATCATAGCCCGGCATACTACTATCGGGCCCCGCGCCTCGATTTATCCCCAGGGAGGTATACGTGGCCAATTCATCCGACGTTCTCATAGCGGGCGGCGGCATTATCGGCTGTTCCATCGCCTATCACCTTGCCCAGCTTGGCATCAAGAGCACCATCATCGAACGGGAGTCCGTGGGAAGCCAGGCTTCGGGCGCGGCGACAGGTCTCCTCGTTGCCCTGAAAGAGAGCGGCGCCCCCGAGTACTTCACCCAACTTGTTGAAGAGAGTTGCAAGCGCCACAAGGAGATAGTCCCCGAAGTTGAAGAGCTATCAAAGATTGACGCCCGTTACGGCGACTTTGCGTGGACGGAACTCGCCTGCTCTGATGAGGAAGATGCTGGGCTGAAAGAAGCTTTCGCCGAGGTCCTCGCCTCATCTACCGCCCACTGGCTCTCGGAGCAGGACATCAGAGAGATGGAGCCCCGGGTCACCCGGGAAGCAATCGGCGGCGCCTACATCGGTGGGCAGGCTCAGGTAGACGCCTACCGCTTAACCTTGGCCTTCGCCCAGGCCGCCGAGGCCCTCGGCTGCACCATCCGCTACGCCGAGGTCACGGGTCTCCGCACTGAAGGTGATCGGGTAGCCGGCCTGGACACCTCCCTCGGCCCCATGGACTCCGACACCGTAGTTTTCTCCATCGGCTCGTGGAGCAAGCGCCTTGAAGAATGGATCGGCATGGACGTGCCGGTAGAACCTCTCAAGGGCCAGACCATTCACGTGGAAATCCCCGGCCCCGAGCTCCCCTGCATGATTCACCACGTCGATAGGTACGTTGCCCCTAAGATCGGCGGCACGGTCATAACCGGCACCTACGATGGCTTTATGGGCTTCGACACCTCCATCCACGACCAGGGTGTCGCCAAGATCTCCGAAGGCGTACAGAGCCTCTGCCCCGGCATCCTTGAAAGCAAGGTTGTCAGTCACGTCACCGGCCTCCGGCCCGCTTCCGCCGACTGGCTCCCGATTCTCGGAGCCGTACCCTCAATCCAAGGCGTATACATTGCCACCGGACACCAGCGTCTCGGAATAACCTTGAGCGCGATCACCGGAGAGCTCATGTCCCAGTTAGTCAGTGGCGCAACCCCGAGGCTCGACCTCCACCCCTTCCGCCTGGACCGATTCGAAGGAGTCACCATGCAAATGGTGAGAGACCGCTTCGGCGCAGTCCATTGAGAACCGATCCCATGGCTACCCTCCTAGTAAACGGCAAGAGACGAGAAGTCGAGACCCCAGTCGCCCTCCTCGGCTATCTCGAGTCCCACAAGATCGAGCCCCGCCTCATCGCCATCGAATACAACGGCGAAATTGTGAAGCGGGACCGGTGGGAAGGCATCACCCTCCAGGACGGCGACAAACTCGAAATTGTCCACATGGTTTCCGGCGGGGCACCGAGCATTCAATGACCACATCCCCTGACGTAATAATAGTAGGCGGCGGAATAATGGGCGGCTCCGTCGCCTATCATCTCGCCAAGCTCGGCATTAAGCCCATCATCCTCGAACGGGAGTCCATAGGCTGCGAGGCCTCGGGCGTAGCCACCGGCATGATCTCCGTCATGTCCATCGACTCCCCCGGCCCTTATCTCGACCTCGCCAAGTTCTCCTTCGAAAAGTACAAGACTCTCATTCCGGAGATGGAGGATGCTTCGGGCGTCAACACCTTCTACGGTAACATCACCTGGCTTGACCTCGCCTTTGATGAAAACGACGAGGAGGACAACCGCCGTGCCATGGAGTGGCGAAAAACTCTCATGCCACGCGTCTCCTGGGTTCAGCCTGACGACCTTATCCACATCGATTCCCGCATAACCACTGAGGCCATCAGCGGCCTCTACTTCGAAGACCTCAACCAGGCCGACGCCTACCGCCTCACCCTCGCCTACATCGGCGCCGCCGAATCCCTTGGAGTAGAAGTCCGGTACACTGACGTCACTGGTCTACAGAAGGACAGAGATAGGATCACCGGGGTATGTACTGCGGATGGCGTTATCCCCTGCGATGCCGTTGTCCTTGCAATGGGGGCCTGGACTGCAAACGCCTCCGACTGGATCGGGATCCCCATACCCGTACGCCCCTACAAGGGTCAGATGCTTGAGCTTAAAGCCCCCGGCCCGCCCCTCGGCGCCAACATCCACCACGGCCGCTCCTACGTCACCTCAAAGCTCAACGGCACCATCCTCTCGGGCAGCTACGACGGCTTCCAGGGCTACGACAAGTCAGTGTCTCAGGATGGTATCCAGCACGTGCTGGAAGGAGCACTAAAGGTCTGCCCGGCCATGGAGGAAGCCCACATTACCTGGCCAATCACCGGCCTCCGACCCGCCACCCCCGACGAAGTGCCCATCATCGGCCCCGTGCCAGGCCTTGATGGCGCTTACATATCCGCCGGCCACCAACGAAAGGGCATCACCATGGCCGCCATGACTGGGGAGTTGATAGCCGACCTCATCGCCGGCAACGACACCCGTATCCCCGTGGAGCCCTTCTCCCTCGCCCGCTTCGACGGCATATCAGACCCCTGGGCCGACTCCTAGTCCCCCAGTCCTGTACAATACCCCCGACACCCTACCGGAGGCCCGCCACCATGCTCACTGCTGGCAAGAAGACCAAGGTCGGCATCGCTGTCCCCCAGATGTTCCCCTACGGCCCAGTAGATATGGGCCTCGTAGCAGAGCACTTGGCGCTTGTAGAATCCCTCGGCTACGACAGCGTCTGGACCCAGGACTCAGTCCTCGGCACCATGGACACCTTGGACCCCTTCACCCTGCTCGCCTATGCCTCCACCGTCACCGAAAGGGTCGGGCTCGGTATCTCCGTCCTGGTTACACCCTTCCAGAACCCCATCCATCTCGCCAAGATTTCCGCCAGCCTCGACCAGCTGTCCAGGGGCCGGCTCATCCTCGGCGTAGGCATCGGCGGCCACGAGGAGAAATACCCTGCCTTCGGCTTTGATGCCCGGCACCGGGTCACCCGCTTCGAACACACTCTTGAGCTTGTGAAACGCCTCTGGACCGAGACCTCCGTCACCTTCAAGGACCGCTTCTGGGACCTCGAGAACGTCAGCATAAATCCCAAGCCCCTCCAGTCCCCCCGACCGCCCATCTGGTTTGGCGCTCACACCGAGCCCGCATTGGAACGGGCCGTAAGAGTCGGCGACGGCTGGATGGGCGCCGGTTCTTCCTCGACCAATGCTTTCAAGCGCGCCATCGGACACATCCGCTCCTACATGGCAGAGGTGGGTCGGGATCCGACCACCTTCCCCCTCGGTAAGCGCGTTTACGTTGCAATTGACAACGACGAAGAAAGGGCCGCCCGACGCCTGGAAGAGTGGTTCGACGGCTACTACCACGACGCTGAACGAGCCCGTAAGGTTGCCGTCTTCGGCTCCGAGGAAGAGGTGATTGACGGCTTGGGCCGGATCATGGAGGAAGACCCCGACATGATTATGTTCAATCCCGTCTTTGACCTCATGGATCATGCCGAGCGCATCGCCGCCGACATTGTGCCCAAGCTTTAAGACGATTCATGCGCATCATCGACTTCCGCAGCGACACTGTAACCCACCCCACCCCTGAGATGTACCAGGCCATGCTCAACGCCGAGCTTGGTGATGATGAATACGGCGACGACCCCACCGTAAACCGACTTGAATCCCTCGCCGCCGAAAAGCTCGGCAAGGAGGCTGCCCTTTTCACTGTCTCCGGCACCATGAGCAATCTAGTCGCCATCCTCACCCACTGTCGCAGGGGTGACGAACTCCTCGTCGGCGACAGGTCCCATATATTCCTCGAAGAGGGGGGTGGAGCCTCCGCCCTTGGCGGCGTCCACATTCAGACCCTCCCTAACGATAACCACGGTATGCTCGATCCCGACCTCGTCCGGGAATCAATCCGCCCCGACGACCCCCACGACCCCCGCACCGGCCTCATTGCCATAGAAAACACGCATACTTTCTGCGGAGGATCGGTCCTTACACAGGACGACATCGCCTCAGTAGTGTTCGTCGCCCACGAGCGCGACCTCCCCCTCCACGTAGACGGGGCCCGCATCTTCAATGCCGCCGTCTATCTGGAGACTCCCGTATCCGAACTGGTCAAGGACGCCGACTCAGTGAGTTTCTGCCTCTCCAAGGGTCTCAGTTGCCCCATCGGCTCCATGCTCTGCGGCTCCGCAGAGTTCATCAACCGCGCACGCTACTGGCGCGAGACCGTGGGCGGTGGCCTCAGGCAGGTCGGGGTCATAGCTGCCGCGGGTATCGTGGGTCTGGAGAGCATGGTGGACCGCCTCGCCGAGGATCACGCCAACGCCCGACGCCTCGCCCTCGGCCTCAGCCAGATCCCCGGCATCGAAATCGAACCTGACCGCTACCCCACCAACCAGGTCTACTTCGACGTCACCACCGGCCCTCCAGCAGAGATTGCAGCCAAACTAGACAGCTTGGGCATCAAGGGCGGAACCGGAGACAAGAATTGGAGATTCGTCACTCACTACGGCCTCGGCCCCGAGGATATTGACTATGCTCTGGACATAGTCGAATCTCTCTTCCGGGAATACGCTTCCTAACCCTGCAATAAACAAAGTTCGTTGCCGTCCGGGTCCTCCACGACCGTCCACCCCTCTCCGTCTTCTAGGAATGCCGCCAGCCTTCTGCCTCCCAACTCCTCCACCCGCGCCAGCGACCATTCCATATCCTTCACCGTCACATCCAGGTGCACCCTGGTCTTGCTCGTCTTCTCCTCCGGCACTTTTTGCAGATACACGGTCAACTCGCCCGGTAAGGGTTCGAAGTTCAGGTAGTTGTCATGTGCAGCGAAGCGCTTGACCCCCAGCAACGCTGAATAGAAAGCCTCCGCCCTACCCAGGTCTGATACATCTATCCCCACCTGCGTCAAGATTCCTATCGCCTGGCTCTGTTCTGTCATCGGTTCAACTCCTGGTGATTCTGCACTTTTGAAGGTTTTAGCAGTTTACTGGCACGGCATCCAGGTCAAAGTTCAGCAGGCAGAATTCGTTCCCGTCAGGATCGGCAAACACGGCGAGCCCGTCGGTCGGTTCTCCGTATTCTTCGACCAGCAACCTGGCACCGAGCGCCTGGACCTTTGGCACCGTCGCCTTGACGTCGGATACCGTCAGGTCTACATGCACCCGAGTCTTGCTCGTCTTCTTATCCGGCACCTGCTGCAGAAAGACGATCATTCCGTTAGGAAGCGGCTCCAAGGCTACATATTCGTCCCACGCCCTATACCTCTTGACTCCCAGCAATGCTGAATAAAACTCCTCCGCCCGGCCCAAGTCCGAAACGTCTATCCCCACGTGCGTGAGCGCCGCAATTGCCTCAGCTTGCTCCGCCATAGCCAATACTCCAAACGTCAAATTCGAATTGGTCATTCCGCGCAGGGGCGACCCATTGTTAGTTGCCCAAGCCGGTTCGATAGTTGGCGATCCTATGCAACCACCGGGCGCATAAGCGTTGCTTTCCTAGTACGCCGCCATAATCAGCTGCATCCCTGGCCGCAGCCGTACCCTCCACTTCCTCTCCAGATCATCACTCCACTCTGGATCCAGCTTGCTCGCCGCTTCGCAGATGCTATCCAGCCACAGTTCGTACAGCCTCGGGTGTATGTCCCTCCACGCCCGACTGTGTATCCGCCCCAAGTTGTTCATCATGTCCCGCATCCCCGGGTCTGTCACGTCGTTAGCCACCATCATGTAGACCGACTGCCGAAGCACTTTCCTCTGCCTCTCGAAGTTGGTCGCAGAGAAATACGGGGCGATCTCCGGCGAAGAGTTCAGGAAAATCCCGTAGAACGTCTCCGCAAAGTTGCCGTTCTCCTCGCACCTATCGAAGCTACTTCTGACATCCTCATCCGCGAACCCACCCGGCGCCGCTCCAGGCTCCCCCACTCCTTTTTCGCGGAAAAAGTCCAGCCGACAGCTCACCGGCCCATCCGCGGCCAACCGATGCGGCGCTTCCGGGTGAATCGTAACCAGTTCGGCGCCTCGATTGTCCGCTCTTTCCCACTCGCAATATCAACAAATTTCAAGCTGCCCTCAAAAACGTGCAGAACGCCCCAGTGCCCCGACGCCAGCTTATGCTCCTTCTTGAGCGCTTCCGGTATCGTATCCTGCGTAAATACGTGCGAGCCACTGCTCGGGATAAGGTCTGTGGGTATGCGGTCAACGGCCATTCAAACTCTCCTTAAGGGCGCAATGCGTGGCCCCGATTATAGGTGCGACCCCTTCCTTCTTCAACCGCAATACCTCCTTCAGTACCTTGGATACGACACAATGCGCTCCCTCGCTTGCGCCCTTGACCTTCCGGTGGGAAACTTAATATTCGGCGATGGTTTCCTGCTACGTCGCCTATACCCGATCTGTGCGGAAGTGTCGGAACCGGTAGACGAGCATGACTTAGGATCATGTGCCTTCGGGCGTGTGGGTTCGAGTCCCACCTTCCGCACCACCCCAACTATGCCCCGCCGACGAAACACCCAAACACAAGAACTGGACCTCCACGGCCTCTCCTGGCCCGAGGCCCGAAGGCAGTTCATCGACTTCTATAACAACGCCTTAGCTTCTGGCAAGAGACGAACCCGGCTGGAGATTATTCACGGATGGGGAGCGTCTGGGCAGGGTGGCGTCCTGCGCAATCGGTTGAGACGATTTCTGGTCGGCTGCCGGGACAGCCTTGAATTCACCCCCGGCGAAGACGCCGACGGCAACAGAGGCTGCACCTACGTCACCCCCCTTGAACCCCTCCCGGACGCAAATAACGCCCTCGCCGAAGCGATCTGGGACTTCTGTCGGCGCCCCCGCGCCATGAGCAAGGTAGCCGGCCAGTTCCGCCGACACGGTGATCCCCAGGTGTTGGCCGCAGTCCGTTACCTCAAGAAACAGGGCCGTCTCATTGAGACCCCAAAAGGCGGCGCAGCTCTCCTCGAAGCGCGCTAGCCCTTTCGGATCTATCTTAACTTGCTGACGGCATCCGCCGGGCTGACGGCTGGTATGGGAGACTGCTTGTAGTCTTTCAGATTCCTCGTGACGATCATCGTTGCTCCGCATGCCCGGGCCGCTGCTACCTGCAGAGCATCTTCGAAATCCCTCATTGGGAGCGAGGCGGCGTACCTGACTCCTTCAGTATCAGTCTTGGCAACATCTACTATGTGGGTCAGGTCCACAATGAAGTCCAGGATGCTGAAACCTTTATGTCTTGAGGAGACTAGGTAGTACAGGCTGGAAACGCTGTGCCAGGCTATGGAGGCCCTTTCATAGCCCAGTTCCACAAGGTCCAGAACTTTGGCGGATGCTTCTGCGAAGGGCTGTTGGTCCAGGGCCACATCGACCAATACGTCGGTATCTATGAGGATCATTTAAGGTATTTTCGGGCCAGGGCCTCATATCGCGGGTCGTCGCCTTCGGCTGGCCTGAACCGCCCTCTCCACTTCGATGACAATGTCGGCTCGTATTTGACGGCGGCTTCCCTCAATTTCCTCTCTACGAGGGAGGATAGGGATTCCCCTTTGGAGTAGGCGAATTTCTTGGCCTTCGGTATTAGTTCTTCGTCAACTGTTATTGTGAGTTTCTTTTTCATGGCTCGCATTTCTTATGTGTGCCGTATACGTGTATTATATTACCGTATACTCCCCTTTTCAACCCCTCGTCCGTTTTCGTTTTCCCCCGAGCCTTTACCCGTCCTTCTTCACCCGGATGCCGCCAAATCTTTCTGCTCTCCACTCCAGGGCAGCTCTTAGCCCTTTCTCATCAATCATGTCAAGAAATTCCCGCACTTGGGGAGCGAGGTGCGTGAAGGCAGAGTTCTCTGTCGCCAGCCTCTGGGAGGCAGCGTACCCCATGTTGTCCAGCACTTTGTTGACCAGCGATTTGTTCGGCTCCAGCAAATCAAGTGGTTGCAGCGCCAGCTTCTGTGCCAGTTTGTCCACTTCGGCCTCGAGGTCTTCCTCCGGCACTGACTTGAACGTGAGCCCAATCCTCTCCGCCGTTTTCCCATCAATGTTATCCCCCGTCAACAAGACGTACTTCGCCCATTGCGGCCCGACCAGATATGTCCACGCGTGCCTGAGCACGCTCTGCATGCCCTTGACATCCGGACACCCTATCTGCGCGTCCTCTGCCGCTATTATGAAGTCGCATGTCAGGAACAGGTCCGTGGCCCCGGCCAGGAAATAGCCATGCACCTGCACAATCGTAGGTTTGCTTATCCCTCGAATCATGTCGGCGGTCTCAGTCCAGATTTTGGTTACTTTCTTGTAATCGTAGGCATTCTTGGCATCTCCGGAACGATCTGTCTGGTCGGGTGCTAGGTCCGCCCCCGCCGTGAAGGCCCTTCCATTCCCTTTTATCACAATCACCGTCACGTCGCGGTCATCGTCCATGTCCTTCAGCGCATCGAAAATCTCCCTGACGAACGGCTTGTTTAGCGCGTTCAGTTTCTTGGGACGGTTCAATATTAGGTACCCTATGTTGCCTTTCCTTTCGGTCAGCACGTATTCGTAAGCCACGTTTTCCTCCGTTGCCTGTTTTCACCTGCGCCTGACTATGTCCAGCGTCTACTATTGGCCATTCTCTTTCTGGAATCTCGGCACGACCTCCGTGCCGAACAATTCGATACTTTCCATGTACTGGTCGAATTCAATGAACGGTATGCTAGGAAATATCTGGAAATGCTGGAAGTTGATCTCCCTGTTCAACCTGTCCAGCTGCTCTGCGAGATGGTCCGGCGTCCCGATCATGATGACGTTGTGTTTCCACAGGAAGTCAAACCAGTCGCAGTTCAGATCGTCATTAGTGAGTTCTTCGTTGGACCCCAGCAGGCCCTGCCGCACCCGACCCATGTGCGCCTCTATGTTTCCATAAAGATCATTGATGCCCGGCCTCGCTACCTCAAACGCCTCTTCCATGGTCTTCGCGCAGAACGTCATATACTGGATGGATGTCTTCTCACCCAGTGGCAGACCCTTGCAAGCACTTTCGGTGCCCCTCTTGTACGCTTCGAAGCCCTCCCTGACCCCTTCCAAGGACCTGGCCGACCCCATGCCAAAGAGCCCCCTGGCCCCGGCCACTTCCCACGAACGGTTGCTGGTCACCATCTGAGTGATTGGAGGATGGGGCTTCTGGTACGGCTTCGGCAACACCGATACTTTGACCAACTCCCCGTCAGGCGTATAGTGCGGCGGCTCCAGGGGTACGCCGGGATCCGTCTCCATCCAGCCCGGTAGGGGGATTGTATAAAACCTTCCTTTATGGCTGAAAGCGTCCTCAGTCCATGCCTTGATAATGATGTCCAAGGACTCCGTGAACAAGGCATAGTTCTTCTCGTTGTCCCGGCGGTCAGCCTCCGGGTTCAACTGAGCGCCCCACCGGCTATTGAACCCTCTCCCTATGCCGAACTCCGCCCTACCCTTCGTCATATGGTCCAGGGTGGCGATGTCCTCCGCCACCCTGATCGGGTGCCAATCACATATGGATGTCGGGCTCTGTCCAACTTTCAACGTCTTGGTATGAAGGGCAATGTCCAGTCCCGTCATAATCGGATTCGTTGCGGTGGAGAAGAACCCATCGTGCCAAAGGTGGTGCTCCGCCACCCACGCGGTTTCAAACCCGAGAGCCTCCAGCGCCCGACCGTATTCCCGATATTCGTCTACCTGGATATGCCATGGAATCACCTTCTTGGTATGCCAGTAAATTGAGCTGTCGAATCTCATCCGGGTCCTCTTCTTTGAATCTCTTAAGTGCCCGCCGAAGGCTCAGGTGCGTCAGTGGATTTACAAATCAGCTGCCGCTGGCTCCGCAAATGTTAACGCGCGTTTCGGGTTGTCTACCAGTATCCTCTGGATATCTTCTTCTTTAAATCCCTTAGCCCGCATCCTGGGGACCATGTATTCAAGAAAATAACAGTATCCTTGGCCCCCGTACTTTACCAGTTGGCTCTTCCTTGCTATGTCATGGGAGACCAAAAGCTGACCCCCGTGCCCCTCGCCTGTCAGCCACAACATCATGCTCAGCCGGTGAACATCATTCATTATGTCTATATGAGGTGCCGACGGAAAATACGATGCCTCCTCTCCAAAGAAGTCGTACTCCAAGAAACATCCTGTCTCCGCCAGTTTCTTCAGTATCCTCTTGTCGAATACAGTCCGGTCCAGGTGACCGATGATCACCCGAGAAAGGTTTGCCTCGGTTTCCTGAAGCACTTCCATGATCTCTCCCGGAGCATTCTGATCTCTTCCTGGGTGTATCAAGATCGACGCTCCCGTAACCCTCTGCGCCCGAACCGTAGCCCTTAACACCTTCCGTTCATTAGGCAGCAATGGCCAGGAACACCCGACCTCTCCCATTATCCCAGCCTTTACGCCCGTCCTGCCCACCCCTCTCATCACATCCCCGGCTATCTGCTCGGCGAGCGAGTCTTCACTCCTGTCATCCATGTCGGCAGGATGGGTCGCCCCGACGTAGAAGGAAGACCCCATGATCACATGGACACCCGTGGCCCGGGAAATGCGGGCCAGACCAACCGGGTCCCGACCGATACCAATGTTCGTAGCGTCCACCAACGTCGAGCCGCCGTACTGCTTGTACAACCCCACTTCGGCGATGATCGTCGATATGTCATCCAGCTTGGAATTGTCCTTGTTGTCTCCCTGCCCGTGATAAAGCCGACCCAGATCCTCCATGCTCACAGGAGCTTCGTATAGCCACCTCAGGTTTGCTCCCTGTGGCTCTTGTGATACCCCATCGAAAGACGACAACAGATGCTCATGGGTCATGGTCACCCCCAGCTCTTCCGGCTCTATCGGCCCGAGCACCGTCTGAACCTTTCCTGCGAGGCTCACTCCGTTCATCCAGGCTCCGCAAATGTCAGCGCCCGCTTCGGGTTCTCCACCAGAATGCGCTGGATGTCGTCCTCCCGAAACCCTTTGATCTGCATCCTGGGTACCATGTATTCCAGGAAATACCCGTATCCGTGACCGCCGTATTTCACGAGGTGAGCCTTCTGGGCTATGTCATGTCCCACCACTATCTGGCCCTCGTGCCCCTCGCTTATCAGCCACTCGATCATATTCAGACGCTGTGCGTCATTCATGATGTCTATATGAGGCGCCGGTGGATAATAGCTGACCTCCTGCCCAAAGATGTCGTACTCTAGGAAGCACCCCGTCTCAGCCAGCTCCTTTATCAGCCTTCTGTCGAATAGTGTCCTGTCCAGATGTCCGACTATCACCCGCGTTAGGTCAGCTCCCGCTTCCTTCAGAATCTCCATTATCTCCGCAGGGCACGACTGGTCCCGACCCGGGTGAATCAATATCGGCGCCCCCGTCTCCCTCTGCGCCCGAGCCGTGGCCCTCAACACCTTCCTCTCGTTGGGATGTAGCGGGAAGGAACACCCCACCTCCCCCAGCACCCCCGACCGAACACCCGTGATACCTACTCCATTCCTTACGTCTCTCACCATCTGACCCGTCAATGAATCCTCGGTCCTTTCGTCCATGTCGGCGGGATGCCGTGAAGCCACGTAAAAGGATGACCCCATGATGATGTGCACCCCTGTACCCCGGGAAATGCGAGCCAGCCCTACCGGGTCACGTCCGATGCCTATGTTTGTGGCATCCACCAGCGCAGAACCGCCGAATTGCTTGTATAGCCCTACCTCCTCGATGAGTGTCGAGATTTCATCCAGCTTGGCGTTGTCGCTGTTAGGCCATCGACCATGATGAATCCAGCCTAGTATGCCCAGGCTGAACGGAGCTTCATATCTCCCCCTGTAGCTGGCCTCCGCGGGCATTGGAAACACGCCGTCAAAGGATCCCAGGATGTGCTCGTGGGTCATGGTCGGCCCCAGGTCCCCAGGGTTTATCGGCCCGAGAACCGTCTGCACTCTACCGGCCTGGCTGACGCCCTTCATGACCACATCCCCATGTTCGCTAGCCTGTATATATCAGAAGCTGACTGAACAGTCTTCCCTCAACCGGAGGAGGCAAACTGAGAGCCTTCTCATTCCTCCACCGGTTCCACGAACGCCAGCGCCCGCTTCGGGTTGTCTATCAATATCCGCCAGATGTCCCCTTCATCAAAGCCCTTGATACGCATCCTCGGCACCATGTATTCCAGGAAGTAGCAGTACCCGTGGCCCCCGTACTTCACCAGCCGGTTCTTCCGGGCTATGTCGTGCGAGACGAGCAGCTGACCCCCGTGCCCCTCGCTGATTAGCCAGGCCAGCATGTTTAGCCTCTGTCCATCGTTGGGCATGTCGATGTGCGGCGCGGCCGGATAGAGCGAAGTCTCCTGCCCGAAGACGTCGTACTCCAGGAAGCATCCGGTCTCCGCAAGGTCTTTGAGTAGTTTCTTGTCGAAGATGGTCCTGTCCAGGTGGCCAACAATCACCCGCTTGGGGTCGGCCCCCGCTTCCAGCAGGATGGACATTATTTCCGCCGGGCTTGACTGGTCCCGACCCGGGTGTATCAGGATCGGAGCACCCGTTATCCTCTGGGCCCGGGCCGTGGCCCTCAGCACTTTCTGTTCGTTCGGACGTAAGGGCCACGTGCACCCCACCTCCCCCATCACCCCCGACTTGATTCCCGTATTTCCCACACCAGTTATGACATCACTTACTATCTGATCGGTGAGCGACTCCTCGCTTCTGTCATCCATGTCCGCGGGGTGCGTCACCCCGACGTAGAACGACGACCCCATGATGATGTTCACCCCCGTGGCCCGGGATATTCGCGTCAGGCCTATCGGGTCCCGACCCAGCCCCATGCTTGTGGCGTCCACCAGCGCCGTGCCGCCGAACTGCTTGTAGAGGTTCACCTCTTCAATGATCGTAGGGATGTGGTCCAGCTTGGAGTTGTCTTTGTTTATCCCTCGACCGTGAAGCAGCCATCCCAGGATCTCGATGCTGAATGGGGCTTCCCACCTTGCCCTCTCACTCGCCTCCGTCGGCTCCTTGTACACCCCCACCGTCGAGACTAGCAGGTGTTCGTGGGTCATGGTGACCCCGAGATCATCCGGGTCTATAGGCCCGAGTACCGTCTGCACCTTCCCGGCTAGGCTTTCACTATTCATGGATTGCCCTCAACGCGTACGCAATCGGCCCTAGTCCCTGATGTTGAAGCCGCGATAGACCTCTGCGTATTTCAGACCCCTCGGCTTTCCGTTCTCGCTGCGCCACAGTCTCATGTATTTTTCGGCGTCCTCTGGCCTGACCTGGCTTCTGTGTTGCTTCAGGGCCTCGATAGCCGTTTCAATGGTGTCAGATACGTCAATAACTGTGTTCGCGTCGTCGCCCCGGTCCATCACCAGCAGAGTCGCAACCTTGTGTGGTTCGAATCCTTCATCGAGGAGCTCCGGGAACGTGAGCCGGTCCCGCGCCGCTGGGTACACCGCCGACAACGTCGCTTCTCCCACCGCTATGTGGTCCGGATGCCCGATGTAGTCCCCGTGATCGAAGCTACGTATCGGGCAGGGAGCGATCAGGATGTCGGGCCTGTGTCTTCTGATCTCCCTGGAAATGTCCTTTCGCAACTCAAGGGACGGGGTAAGCATCGCATCTTCATAGTCCAGGAAGATTACGTCCCTGACCCCGAGCACGACCGCGGCGTCCCTTTGTTCCTGCCTTCGCATTTCAGCAAGTTGCTGGTTGTTTATCTCCGGTACGTCGGTACCCTTGTTTCCGTTCGTGCATATCACGTAGACCACGTCCATCCCCGCCCGACACCACTTCGCCACCGTTCCCGAGCATCCCCACTCCGCATCGTCGGGATGGGCCACTATCACCATCCCGCGCTGAGGCTTGATATCGTCTTCCATGCTCCTTGTACCTCTGTGTTCGATTAGTTGATTTGAAAGTAGGCCTTGACGTCAGCCGTACCGGTCTACCAGTTCCCGCGTCAGGAGAGTCAGGCCGGAGATGATTATGACCGCAACCACCGCAAACCTCAACATCGACTCCCGCATCTTCCCCACCAACCGGGACGCGACCCAGAACCCGACCAGCGTCGCCGGCAGCAGCATCAGGTTGAGCAGCCATCTCTCTCCCGTGTACACACCGAATATCACGTACAGCACGATTGCAAAGACCGCAACTGTCGAGTAGTAGACCGCTATCGTCACCCGGATAGTCCGTGGCCCGTGACCCTGGTTGAAAAGGTGCCACGCCACAATCGGGATTCCGACCCCTAGCCCCGTTACCAGCGCCGCCCCGCTGAACCCGAAAACCGCATCCGAGATCTTGGATTTTGGTATCGGGACTCTCCTTCTCGCAAGGCTCACCACAGCCAACACTACTATCACCGCCCCAATGAGTATCTTTAGGGCCTCGGGTGCAAGGGTCTCCAGGACCAACAAACCCAGGGGTACCCCGCACAGCCCTGCGATCACCAGCGGCCGGGCCGTCTCCCCGGACACCTCCTTCCTGTTGCGCACCCCGATCATCGCCAGCCCCACAAATGACAGGCTGTTGACTGCCAGTACTACCGGCTGCGGCTCCAGTACCAACAGAAGTAGCGGTGACAGCATCATCCCCATACCGAACCCCACCAGCCCCGCCACCACCGAGCTTGCAAACACCGCCGCCAGGGCGAAAGCAAGCTCTCCACCGGAAAGAAGCATTATCCTGTGCTCTCCATCCCGACCGCTAGTTCTTCAGTTCCCACCCGACCGTCGTTCAGGTAGAATCCAACCACCATGTCTATCCTTCTGACCGAAGCCACAATAGTCACCTCCAACCCAGACAGCGAAGTCCTGTACGACTCCTCCCTCGCGGTGGACAAGGGCCGCATCGCCGCCCTCGGCTCCACCACCGATCTCCTCTCTCAATTCCCTGACGCAGAGCAAGTCAATTGTCGGGGCAAGACCATATTTCCCGGGCTGATAAACGCCCACACTCACCTCATGCGCACCGTGGGTCGGGGCATCCTGGAAGATACGGGTTACCCTAACACTCTGCAACATCCTGAGGACATCCGGGACATCCTCACCCCCGACGAGATCCTGGCCATGACCACCCTCGGGGCCCTGGAGTCTATCAAGAGCGGGGCCACCGCTGTGCTGGAAATAGGTCGGAACGTCGCATCCTATGCCCGCGCCCTTTCCAGCACGGGTCTGCGTCTGGTCCTCTCCGAAGTCATCGACGACCTGGACCCCGGGCCCGCCCGTCTGGGTAACTACGAATATTCCGAAGAAAAAAGAGAGTCCCGACTCCAAGTAGCCGAGGACCTGGTCAAGGAGTGGCACGGCGCCGCTTACGGACGAGTCACCTGTTTCCTCGCTCCCGGCACCCCCGAGTCCTGCTCCCCCCAAATGCTCCGCTCCGTAAGGGAGATGGCCGAGCGCTACGACATCGGCTACACCATCCACCTCTGCCAGAGCATGGTCGAGATGAACGCCATTCACCGCATTTACGGCACCCGCCCTACCCACTATCTCTTCGCCAACGAGTTCCTCTCCTTCCGACTCCTCACAGCCCACAACCGCTACGTAGACCACTCCGAAATCGCAATGCTCGGCTGGGGCAAAGTGAACATCTCCAACAACCCGGCCATCGCCGCCCGACGCGGCACTGCCGCTCCCGTTCTCGAACTGGAAGCAGCAGGGTGCAACATCGCCATGGGCTCCGACAACATGACCCATGACATGGTCGAGGTACTCCGCTCCGGCGTTTTCTACGAAAGGGTGCGGCGCAACTCCCAGATGCACCCAATGCCCGAGGACGTCCTCCGGTGGGCAACCATGGGATCGGCCCGTGCCCTCCGCATCGACGACAAGGTCGGGTCCCTGGAGCCGGGCAAGCACGCCGACCTCTTCATTATCAACTCCTCCCGCGCCCACCTCGTCCCCAACCTCCGAATCGTCTCAGCCTTCGTCCATAACGGCCAGGCTGGCGACGTAGAGTCGGTCATGATAGACGGCAAGTGGGTCATGCGCGACAGAGAAGTCCTCACCATCGACGAGCCTAGAGTAGTGGAAGTCGCCCAGGAAGTCGGGGCCCGGGCCTGGCAAAAGCTCCTCGAACGCTACCCCAACGTCCCCTTCCCCTTCACCCTCACCCCAAGCTAGCGCTCAATCCTATGTTTGTCCCAAAGGGGGAAGGGGCATTCCCCTCGCCCTGAGCGAAGTCGAAGGGTCTCAAGAGCGGCATGGGGTAGGTGGGGCAGGGCGCAATCACACGCTATAATGCCTCCACCGCGAGCCCTCTCACCCGACCAAAAAGGAGGCCCTCATGCGTGTAAAACCTCCCTCAATCGACATCCTTGCAGCCATCGCCGAGTCCTACGGCATGGACCTCTCTAACGAGGACCTGGACTCCTTCCAGGGTCTCATCGCTCCCATAATGGCCTCCTATGAACGGCTCGACCAGCTCCCCGAGCCTGCCCTTCCCGTCAAGTACCCCAGGACCCCCGGCCACCGCCCCGCCGCCAAGGACAATCTCCTCAACGCCTGGTTCTGGCGAAGCAAGATCAAGGGAGCCGATTCCGGCCCTCTCACTGGAAAGACCGTAGCCATAAAGGACAACGTATCCGTCGCCGGCGTGCCCATGATGAACGGCACCGCAGTCCTGGAAGGATACGTTCCTGATGCCGATGCCACCATCGTCACCCGTATCCTGGACGCCGGGGGCACAATCCTCGGCAAGGCTGTCTGCGAAAGTCTTTGTATCTCCGGCGGCAGCCACACCTCGGACACCGGCCCAGTCCGCAACCCTTATGACCCCACCCGCAGCGCCGGGGGCTCGTCCAGCGGCAGTGCTGCCCTGGTCGGTGCGGGCGATGTAGACATGGCCATTGGCGGTGACCAGGGAGGTTCCATCCGCATCCCCGGCTGCTGGTGCGGCATCTACGGCCTCAAGCCGACCTATGGCCTCGTCCCCTACACTGGGATCTTCCCCATCGAACTCACTCTCGACCACACCGGCCCCATGGCCCGCTCCGCCGCCGACTGTGCCCTCCTTCTGGAAGCCATCGCCGGCCCCGACGACCTGGACCCCCGCCAGAATGCCAACCTCCAGCCCCAAGCCTACGTCCAGGCCCTTACTGGTGACATCTCGGGCCTACGCATCGGGGTGCTGGAGGAGGGTTTTGGAATAGACGGCCTTTCAGAAGAAGACGTCGATGGGTCGAACCGGGAGGCCGCCGCAGCCCTCGAAAAGCTAGGCGCGAGCGTCACCAGCGTTTCCGTACCCTGGCACAAGGACGGCGTCCACGTATGGAATGGCATCGGCATCGAGGGCCTGACCCTCCTCATGATCGCAGACAACGGCATGGGCACCAACTGGAAGGGCCACTATTCAACGAGCCTCCTCGACGCCTTCGCCCGAGGCCGCCGCACCCGCGCCAACGACTTTTCGGAAACCGTCAAGATGGTCATTCTCCTCGGCCAGTATCTCCACGACGACTATCACGGGCGCTACTACGCCAAGGCCCAAAACCTCGGCCGCAGCCTTAAGGCCGCCTATGACCGGGCCTTCCAGAACGTCGACCTGCTGCTCATGCCGACCCTTCCCCTCAAGGCCACCAAGATCCCCGGCCCCGAGGCATCCCGCGAAGAATACGTCGCCCGCGCCCTTGAGATGATCCCCAACACCGCCCCCTTCGATATCACAGGCCACCCTGCCATGACCGTACCCTGCGGTATGTCGGAGGGGCTGCCTGTGGGTATGATGCTGGTCGGGCGCACGGGAGAGGATGCCACTGTCCTACGCGCCGCCGACGCCTTCCAGCACAACGTCTACTCCCCCGACTACCCATCCTAATACGGCCTCGTTTGCAGGCATACGTGGCAAAGGAGCGGAACAGTGGAGATGAACGAAAGCCGCCGTCGACTCGCCGCAGCCTACGCCTTGGAGAGCGAGGGTCAGCTCCTGGAGCAATATGATTCCTGGGCTGACGCCTACGACGCCGATCTCGCATCCTACGGATACCGCATGCCCCCGGTTGTTACCGGTCTGATAGTGAGACACATACCCGACACAAGCAGCCCAATATTGGATGCAGGGTCCGGTACAGGCATTCTCGGGGAGGGTCTGCATGTCCTCGGCTACTCCAATGTCACCGCCCTGGACATATCCGAAGGCATGCTCAGGGTGGCCGCAAACAAGGGTATCTACCGCGCTACCCGACAGATGGCCCTCGGCGAACATCTGGACTTCCCCAACGATTGCTTTGCCTGTATCGCGGCAATGGGGGTTCTCACCGTCGGCCACGCGCCGCCCTCGTCCCTGGATGAGCTCGTAAGGATTACCAGGCCCGGAGGCGTCATCATCTTCAGCATGCTCCACCGGGAACCGGTCGAGTCCGACTTTAGACGCAAACAGGACGACCTTGAGCGCCGAGGCCAATGGCGGCTCGCCGAAGATACTTCTTACTTCCAAAGCCTCCCCTACGGCGAACCCGACGTCTCCCACAAAGTCTACGTCTACCGAGTCCTCTAGGAGAGGCCTTCACCCCCCAAACACCGCATTCGCAAACCTCTCGATAATCTCCTCAAATGTTGGGTAAGGGCCCCCCGCCCCGGGCAGTGTAATCACAACCTCGCTGATCTCCGGCATCTCAGCTAGCGCAGCAACTTTCTCTCTGACCTCTCCGGCATCTCCTGCAACCGCAAACCTATCTATGAATGAGCCGAGCCCTGGCACAGGAGGCATTTCTGCTCCTCCAAGGCTCGCAAAGTTGTAGTCCCTCCTGAACACTTCTATCGCCCGTTTGTCCCCCTCGCTGAACCGACTCTTGTCCACCATGTTCAGCATAGTCAGCACCCGACCCTGCACGTGCGCCCGAGCCACGGCCCGCTCCTCCGCCACCGACGTTATCACCCACGCCGCCTTTTCCACCTCGCACGGGTCTCTCTCAACCTCCGACGCCCCCGCTTCCACCAAGTCCAGGCCCTGTTTCACCATTGACGGCTCCGCTCCGTAATGCAGCAACACGCCATCCGCCACCCGTGCCGCCGACTTCGTAATCCTCGGCCCAGACACCGCAAAATAAATCGGTATCCCTGTAGGCTTATCCAAGTACGAAATGCCACTGCTGACCCCCATCCCGAACTCCACCTCTCCACCCGACAGCAGACCCCTCACCTTCCCCGTGTACTCCTCCAGCGATGCAATGGTTGACCTCTTAGCCCCGATGCTGTTCACCAGCGTGTTCCCGACACTCATCCCCAGTATCAACCTGCCCTGAGCAATGTCATTCAGCGAAGCGAACGCCCCCGCCGTCACGCTGGCATGTCTTGTCCGGGGTGCCGTGACCCCTGCCGCCAATTTGATCCGAGACGTCGCCAGGGCGCAGGCCGTAAGCGTTACGTAAAGCTCCCGACACGTCAGCTGTGAGTCGATCATCCACGCGCTTTCGTAGCCCAGGTCTTCGGCCAGCTTCACCTGTTCCACCACCCGGGGCACGGGCAAATTGCTCACGATGCCAACGCCGTATTTCATATCGCTTCGTCCTGATTCCAGAGTTCAACCAAATGGGCGCGCTGATGTAAGGTGATGATTATAGTGGGTCTATGCCTAAACGACCGGGAGTTGGCGAACGTTCCGGAGTCACATGTCCCGGTAGATCGCCAGCCCTTCCGTAAGCCTGTCGGTCCGGTCCAGCCCGACGTAACGCGCATTACCCAGATACGTCCGCACGAAGTCCCCCAGCAGGTTCCCGACACGCCTCATCCCCGTCCGCACCCCCTCCACTCCGTGGCCCATGATCACACCCAGCGACTCGGGCAGCACCGGGTCTTTCAGGTCCCTAACCATCTGCGCCTCCGCAATGTCCAGCACTCTATGGAACACCCTCTCTTTCTTTGGCTGCTCCGACAGCGAGTACTTGACGTGGGCCAGGCTGTAGGTCAGGTGTCTGGCCTTATCCTGGAGGCATCGCGCGAATATCGCCTTCTCTGCAGGATTGTGCGCAAACATCTCTCCGTATCTGTAAAGCGTCTGCGTGAACGACCCCCTGAGAACGTGCAGGAACAGGCATGTCGAGGTCCAGTCGTTGTTGCTTTGCAGTATCACCCTGTCCACTTCAGCCCGGCTCTCGAGTCCCAGGCCCCCGCCGTTGCTAAGCGCCCGCTTCCTGAACGCGTCGAAGTGTCGGGCCGCATCAAACACTTCGGATGCCAGGAAGACCTTTACTTCGTGGAAGCCGTAGGACATTTGCTGGATCCACGCCGCTATAGTTTCGTATTCAACGTTGGCCTGCTGGCACAGCTCCGTGCACAGCTGGCACATTGCCCTTTCCACGTCATCCGGCAGCGGCTCGATGGTGTCCCAAGGAATGTCGGTAGCTGGGACCCATCGCTTCTGAATCGTCTCTTCGTAAAGGTCCGCGGCATTGTCAGCCCACAGTTCCCGTTTGTGCCGCAGGTTGATGTTGGCAATGAACGGCCGCTCCGCACTGGGGTAGGCCCCGCGCAAAGCCCGAGTCCGGTCTTCGTGGTATTCCGGGATCTCGCCGTAGATCCCTACGTTCAGAGACCCGATCGTCAGGCCCTTTTTGCCGGGCTTTACCCTTACTCCCCACTCTAGGTTGTGCTCCATCCAGTCAAGCGACAGTTGGGGAGCCTCGGACTCTTCTTCCTCCACTATCTCCTGCAGGATACGCTGGTGTCTCTTGACACCAGCTTTCTGTTGACCCTCGGTTCTTTCTTCGGATTTGGGCATGTTTAGACAACCTGTGGTCTAGTTTGTGTCGCAGGTGCGGAGCGCCTGGCGCCCGATTAGGACACCCGCGCCCGACACTATCAGTTACGAAGCAGCTTCAGGACCTCGGGGTGCGCCCGGCCGTTAGTGAATCGCTCCTCGAACCCCGCCGACTTCACCCTCTGCACCCATTCCCGCATCTGGCGCCTGTTGATTGCCATCAGCAGCCGCCATCCCTCGTCGATCTTGTCCTTGCCGCCGCCCAGGAGTACCGCCATCGAAGCCGTGCTCGACCTGTCCGTCCCCGCAGACCCGACCGCTGAGCCCGAGAACAGGTACTCTTCTCCCTCGTCCAGGTAGGTCTGGATCTCCTCCCGGCGCTCCGGCTCGGTCTGTCCGATGTAGCGCATGTGCATGATGCCAAAAGCCACGTGTCGGGACTCGTCCTGCGCCGCCAGCCGGTATATCCGTTTTTCGGCTTCATTCTTGGCCAGCAGCTCACCGGTCCGGAAGATGGTCAGCACGGGCGACTCGCCTATGACGTGCACCCGGGCGGACATCTCCGAAAAGTCCCGTGCCATGTCGATGCTTACCACCCCGCCACCCATAGTATCCTCGGAGGAGCGCATCAGTCCGCCGCCGTTGGATAGTGCCCGCTTGCGGAACACGTCCAGGTGTCGAGCCTCATCCATCATCTGGGTCATCAGGAACATCCGGGTTTCCAGGTAGTCGGGGCTGATGGTGGCGACCCACCGTCCCGGGATGTCCGCGGCAACGAACTCAATGTCGCTGAGGAAAGTCGTAAACTGGCATGCCGCCCGCTCTATGTCATCGGGAAGGGGTTCGATTGTCTCCCATGGAATGTCGGTAGCCGAGCTCCACTGCCTTTGAAGGGCCTCCTCATAAAGCCCGCCGGCGTTCCTCAGCCAGACGTCTTGCTTGGAGTTGACGTAGTAGGCCCCGCTCCGATAGTTCCAGTCCCTCGCCGCCGACCCCCGCTGCCGCCCCGACCTTATGGAGCTGCTTTCGGGTGCCTCTCCGTAGGACTCCATCTGGATGTCCTCCAGGGTCAAGCCGTGCTTTCCGGGTTCAGCTTTCATGCCCCATTGGCCCTTGGAATCCATCCAGTCCAATGTGGGTTCGTAATGCTCGTCGTAAGCTACGCCCGGACCCGCAGAAATGGTGGTGTTCGGCATGTCTTTACTCCCTGAAGACCGCTACCCTATCCGAGACCAATGTACCACGCTCAATATACTTGCTGGCCTGAACTCGTGTCAAACTCGATGTAAGGCCCGATAAGCCTTTCATCCCCTCATGGTACAATCCACCCCTCCATCCCCCCTTGCCAAACCTGTGGACATGAAAGAGGAACTCGTGGCATGACAACTACCCCCCCCATTTCCCTCAACGTCAATGGTTCGACCCATACCATCGACGCCCCGCCCGACAGCACCCTCCTCGAAGTCCTTAGAAACGACCTGGACCTGATAGGCGCAAAGCAGGCCTGCGACGTTGGCGAGTGCGGCAGCTGCATAGTCATGTTCGGCGGCAAGGGCGTCATGTCTTGCCTTCTGCCCGCCCGTCGGGCACAAAACAAGCCCATCGTCACCATTGAGGGCCTCGCTGAATGGCACGCTGAATCCACTGAGACCGCAGACCCCCAGCCCGACTCCCTCCATCCACTTCAGCAGGCCTTCATAGATCTTGGCGCTTCCCAGTGCGGCTACTGCATACCGGGCATCATCATGGAGGCTTCGGCCCTTCTCGCGAAGAACCCCAACCCTACCCGTGAGGACGTGGTCAAGCGGCTGTCCCGGAACATCTGCCGGTGCACGGGCTACGTAAAAGTTGTCGAGGCCGTCCTCGGGGCTGCAGAAGCCATCCGTGATGGGACCCTGACCGCTAGAGAATCGACCAACGGCGGCTCAACCGTCGGGGCCAGCATCACCCGGCTCGACGATAGAGACAAGGTTACCGGCGTCGCCCGCTACGCCGCCGACCTCAAGATGCCCGGCGTCCTGTACGCCAAGGTCCTCCGCAGCAAGGTCCACCATGCCAACATCATTTCCATCGACACTAGCGCCGCCGAGGCCGTGCCAGGCGTCGAGGCCATCGTCACCGCCAGGGACATTCCGGGAAGCCCCGTAATGATCAACGCCAAGCCCCAGAGATTCCTGTTCCCCAGCGACAAAATCAGGTTCATGGGCGAGGCCCTCGGTGCGGTAGCCGCTGCCTCCGAAGAAGCCGCCGAAGAAGCCCTGTCCAAGATAGCAGTCGAATACGAGGAGCTTCCTCCCATACTCGACTTCCGCAAGGCCGATGATCCCGATGCCCCGTTAATCAACCCTCCCGAACCCAACACGATATTCTCCAGAAGAGTGATTTCCGGCGACGCCAGTGCGGCCATGGAGAAGGCGGACGTTGTCGTCCGCAACACCTTCTCCAGCCCCCGGTGGGAACACTTCTACATGGAGCCCGAGGCTGGTCTCGGCTATATCGATGAAGATGGCCGTATCTTCCTCAACTTCCCATCCCACGAGCCCTTTGAAGGACACGCCTTTATCGCCAGCCTTCTGGGCCTTCCCGAAGACCGTATCAGGATAGTCTGCCCGACCATGGGCGGAAACTTCGGGGGCCGAGAGGACTATGTCACGGCCGGGGTGATGGCTGTCCTCGTGCACAAGACCCGCAAGCCCGTCAGGGTGGTCCTCAGCCGGGAGGAATCGCTGCTAGGGTCTTCCAAGTGGTTCGGGTTCGAGGTGGACTGCACCACTGGCGCAACCAGGGAGGGAAAACTCGTCGCTGTAGATACCCAGGTCCTGGTCGACGGCGGCAACTGGAGCCACGAGCCGGGACAGGAGATCAACGACTGCGTCGGCAGAAACTCCTACTTCCTCACCGGCCCCTACCTCGTCCCCGACGTCAAAATCGAGGTGATGGAGGCCTGCACCAACAGCGCCCGGGCCATCCCCATACGCGGCATTACCAGCATCAACTCCGCCCTGGTCCACGAGACTCAGATGGACCTCCTCGCCGAGAAGCTGGGCATGGACAAGCTGGACTTCAGGATCAAAAACGCCTTGGTGGCAGGCGACACCCTCCACACCGGCATGCTCCTTGAAGAGAGCGTGGAGGTAAAGGCCACCCTGGAGCAGTCCAGGAAGCCCTACGCCGAAGCCCGCGCCCGTGCCGAATCCAGCCCTCCTCCTGCTCCTTGGAAGAGAGGCGTCGGCATCGGCACCGGCTGGCGGGCCGTGGGTGTTGGAGGAAGGTATTTCGCCGCGGCGGAGCTGCTGGAATCTGGCAAAGTGAAGGTGTATCTCGGCGCGGTCGAGAAGGGTCAGGGGAGCAAGACTGCCATGGCCCAGATTGCCGCCGGAGAACTCGGGCTGCCACTGGACGCCATCGAGGTAGTGATGGGGGACACCATCGCTGCCCCATACCATCACATAACCGCCTCCCAGGGCACTATCACCATGGTGGGCGGGGCACTCCACCAGGCTACGATAGCCCTGAAGAAGGCCCTGATAGAGGCCGCTTCGGAGATTCTTGAGGACTCCACCGACAACCTCGAATGCTCCGGTGGGAACCTCTTCTCCACCCGGGCCCCGTCCGAAGTCCTAACCTTCCCCCAACTGGCCCGGCACATGCGTGAAAACGACCTCCCGACCAAGTACGAAGGCTCCTTCGCCTACAAGTTCGCCAAGACTTACAGCGAGAAGTCCAAACAGCAGGCCTTCGACCCGGTGACCGGTCAGGGCTCCAACTGTGACGTGTTTGCCTACGCAACCTGTCTTGCAGAGCTGGACGTGAATACGGAGACCGGGCAGGTGAAAGTCCACCGCGTCACCTACGTCGCCGACTCCGGAAAGATCATCCATCCCCTGAGCTTCGAAGGCCAGTGCCAGGGAGGGGTGGTGTACGGTCTCGGGCTTGCTCTAAGCGAGCAGTACATCCCCGGCGAGACCCGCACCATCAAGGACTACGGCCTCACATCCATCAAGGAAGCTCCCGTGGACATTGATGTCATTACGGTAGAAGGCAGCTACTCCCAGGGACCCTTTGGGGCCAAGGGCGGCGGCGAGATGAGCGATGTTCCCATCGTCGGGGCCATCATCAACGGCATCGCCGATGCCACCGGCGCCCGGGTCTTCGACCTCCCCGCCACCCCCGAAAGGGTCCTCGAAGCCCTGGCACGGCGTTAGTTTCAAGCCTTTCGGCAATGCGTTGAACACCATCCTGGCGATCCGGGAGAAGCGGGCTTACGGCTGGGCCGTCCTGGTCTCCTTTACCGTCAACTATGCCTTTGTAGTTGTGGTGTTCATGACCCTCGGCCTCCTTCTGCCTGACATACGGGAAGAGCTTGGCATCGACGTGCAGGGCGCCGGGTGGCTGGCGTCATCTCTCCTGATCGCCAACCTCTTCCTCGAAATCCCCCTGAACTGGACCCTGTCAAAGTTCCGGCCGTGGCGGGTGTCCGTTGTCGCGTTTTTTGGCACCCTGGCCATGGTCCTGCTTCATGCCTTCTCACCCACTTTTGCCGTTCTGATCATTGCAAGGGTTGGACTGGGCATCTTCTATCTGTCATCTCAGCCTCCCAGGACCCTCCTGATCCTCATGTGGATCCCCAAGAAGAACGTAGGGTTGGCCAACGGCGTACTTTTCGGCATCATGGCCGTTTTCGAAGGCCTGGGCTTTGTCCTGATTCCTCGGATCAACGACTGGACTGGAGACTGGCGGGAAACTCTCCTGGTCTGGGCAATCCTGTGCGCCGTGGGCACTCTCGTCTGGACAGTCATCGGGGCCGATCGCAAATCGATGCAACTTGAACCCAGCCCCGAGCCCCCACCCGAAAACCAGACCCCGCTCAGAGCTCTTGTCAAGTACAAGGAGCCCTGGGTACTGGGATTTGGCATCGCCGCGACCATTGCCGGCAGACTCACCTTCGACACCTGGTGGCCTACCTTCATCACCGAGACCTACGGTATTGAGAAAACGACCGCCGGACTCATTCTCGCCGTAATTTCTGTTTCCGGGTTCCCGTCGTCCCTCGGCCTCTCCGCTATTCCCTTCCTGGTCCGCTACCCGGGGATCACGATGATCGGTGGGGGAATCGTCCTTGCGTCCACCTACATGGGCATGCTTTTCACGGGGTCGCTGCCGTTATTGTTCCTGCTAGGGCTGGGGAACGGTTTGGGCTTTGGATTCTTCGCCATAATGATGGCTTCCTTCTACACATTGCGCGGGATACAACCCAGGGACCTGGCAATAGTCGTGGCCGTTTTCTACACCATCATGTGGGGTGGAGCAGCCATAGGACCTGTCCTTGCGGGCTTCATCGCCGGAGAGGACGAGAACCTCAGGCTCGGCCTCTTTGTTCTCTGCTTGGCGCCCCTTGGCCTCTCCGTCGTCGGTTTGTGGCATCTGCTCCGCCGCCGCCCTCCCCCACCCGACCCCCAAACCTGATAAGCTGGAGTCCCGATTAGGCTGATGTCCTCCCAACCCGAATACATAGGCCCCTACCGCTGGGTAATCGTCAGTTCCGTCACCGCTCTGACCGGGGCACACCTGGCACTTATCTACATTATTGGCCTGCTGCTCCCGGACATAGTCGATGACCTCGGCCTCTCCCCAACCGAGCAGGGCTGGCTCGGCTCTTCCGTACTGCTGGCCAACCTCGTTCTTGCCATCCCACTCAACACGCTGATATCCAGGTACAGGCCCTGGCGCGTGATAGCCATAATGTCCCTGGCCGCCGCCTGCTTCGGGCTCCTTCAAGGCTGGTCTCCAATACTGGCAGCCCTGATCATCGGCAGAGTGGGGGTGGGGTTGTGCTTTGCCGCCACCATGGCCCCCCGAGCCCTGATGCTCCAGCAATGGTCCACCCAGCAGCGCATTGCCCTTACCAACGGCGCCTGGGTCTCCGGCGTCGACGTTGTTATGGGCATCGGGTTCTTGGTGACGCCTTTCATCCTGGACTGGGTTGGCAACTGGCAGGGCGTCTATTACTTCTGGGGGTTCTTCAGCCTCGGCCTGGCCGTAGTCTGGCTCGTGTTCGGGAGAGAACGGTCCACCGGCGAGTACCGACAAAGGATGGAGTCCCAGCTCGACAGCCCGCTGACCGTCTTCCGCAGGTATCCCGAGCTCTGGATTATCGGCATAGGCATGTTCGGCGGCATGACCGCAAACACCGGCTTCCAGACCTTCTGGCCCCGACTCGCCGACGAGCAGCTACTGATAGACCCGAAGATTGTCGCCTTGACCCTCGCCCTACAGGCCATTGCCACGGCCCCTCTCGGCTTCCTGGTCAATGCCGTCCCCCGATTCGTCGGGAGGCAGACCCTCATCCTTGCCGTTGGCGGGGTGGCGGTTTCTGCTTCCTACATCGCCCTGCTGTTCGCCACCTCCACGCCTCTTGTCCTTCTGCTCGGAGTGGCGGAGGGCCTGTCCCGTGCCTACTTCCCCGTCCTGATGACGATGGTATTCCTCCTCCCGAGGGTCAAGCCCCGAGAGGCGGGTATCGGCCTGGCCTTCATCGAGACCTGCATCTGGGGAGGCGGAGCGCTCGGGCCCGTGATAGTCGGGTTCGTAGAAGAGGCTACCGGCGACCTCCGGACCGCCATCATGGTTATCTGTTTCGCACCCCTGGTCCTCGTCCCCGCATCCCTGCTTCTCGTCTTCCGACGCTGGGACCCCTTCGCCAACTTCACTACAGCCCGTGCCGCCGAGTCCTAACCCACGAATCTCCAGTCGAAGGGCGCCTGGGAGATTACCTCTGGGCCGTTGCTGGTGATTATGACCTGCTCTTCCAGCTTCACCTGCTCCAGCCCCGACTCCCGACCCCAGCTGGACTCCACCGAAATCACCATGTTCTCCTCCAGGTGGCCGGGATAGTTACCCAGCCCCGTGTCGCTCCTGTCCGGGAAGAAGATCGCTGGATATTCGTCGGACATCCCGTCCCCGTGAGCGAGAATCGTGTACCGGTTGGCCTTGTACTCATCGGGCACCTCTGGGGACTTCTCCGCAATCTCCTGGAAGCTCGCTCCGGCCCGGTATAGCGGCAGGCACCGCTGCAGGAACTCGTAGGCCCGCTTGTAGGCATCGTCCTGTTCCTCGCTGGGGGTGCCGTCTCCACACAGATACGTGCGGGAGATGTCGGCGAAGTAACCGAGCGGTCCGGCCATGTCCGTGTCTATGGTTACAAGGTTGCCCGGCAGTACCAGCCTGTCCGACGCCTCTCTCTTCAGCCACGGGTTCGTGTTACCTCCCGCGCAAAGCAGCTTGGAGTCAGTTCTCTCTCCCCCGAATCTCAGGTTGGTAGCGGCCAGAACTGCGTACAGATCGTTCTCGGTTACGCCCGGTTCGATGGCGCCCTGAACGTTGGCCAGGGCCACGTCCCCTATGGCACACGCCTGCCTGATGAGGACCAACTCGTCATCGGTCTTCACCGCCCGTGCCCTGTCCATAGGTAAAAGCCCGTCTTCTAATACAACCCCCTGCTCCTCCAGGGCACGTATGGTCGCCATATCACCCTTATCTAGTCCTATCGGCTCACCGACGATGTGTAGCTCCGTCAACAGGTCCTTGAACTCCACTGCCCACCGTCTGGTTGCATCCCATATGAACTCCGCCGTCCTCCACGACGCCATGTTGAACGCCGGCCGACCTATCACGTCGTCCCCCAGCACCGGCATCTCCGTGACCGATGGCATGAACAGCACCGGCTTTCCCTCCCGAGGCACCAATGCGTGACGACCCTTCAGGTGCAGAAAGAAGGTCTCGAAATTGCGGGTGCCCGTAGCGTATCGCACGTTTATCGGGTCAAAGAGCAGCAGACCTCCAAGGTTGGCCCGGGTCAGTTCTGCCTGAATCCGGGCAATTCGCTCCAGCCGCAGCCTTCGCACATCCACCCGCTCCTCGAAATCAACTACCTGAGTCCCGACCACGTCCTTTTCATGAAATGGCTTGGCACACACTGCGCTTGCTCCTGTCTCCTGCATGGGAATACCGGCCTGCGGAGCGATTCTAGGAGCCCGCCATTTTTGGGTCAACAATTCACCTTCGGTCATTGCCTTACGGGACAAGGGAATGTAGCATTGTCCACGCTAATTTTCGGAGCCTCTGGCTTACTTGGATCGGAGATGATTTACTCATGCAGAAGGTCGTATCCGCCGACTGTCACATTGACCTCAGCTGGCTGCCCGAGGACCTGTTCACCACCCGGGCCCCGGCTCACCTGCAGTCCTCGATGCCCACCGTCCAGGAGACCGATGACGGCCGCTGGTGGAAGATAGACGACGCGGTCATCTCTCGGGTGGCCGGGTCGGGCTTCAGCGGGACCGCCGAGAAATATGTACCGGGCGCATCCCTTCACCTGGACCGGATGGAGCAGGAAGGCTTCTTCTCCGATGCCGCCAGGGGCCTCTATCACCCCACCACCCCCGAGCTCCGGCTCCGAGACCAGGACATCGACGGCATCAGCGGTGAGGTGATCTACGGCATTCTCGGCGTGGCCAGTGGCTTCGCGGCAGGCGGCGATGCCGTTCGCAACTCCGAGGTACTGGCAACCGTTTACGACATCTACAACCAGTGGGCCTCCGAGTTCTGCTCTACCAATCCCGAACGATTCATCGGCCTCGCCTGCCTCTCCAGCCACGACCCCCAGGTCGCTGCCCAACAGCTGTCCAGGGCCGCCGACCTCGGCCTCCGCGGCGCCGAGTTCAACGTCTCCAGCGCGTCCTCTCCAATCTATCAGCCCGAATGGGACGCCCTGTGGACGGTCTCCGCTGAGCGAAACATGCCCATCTCCTTCCACACCGTGGGCCTCCCATACCGAAAGCCCGACCCCGACGCTCCCGAATACTGCGGCTACGTTGCCATGGGGATCAACTTCACCCTCTTTCAGCTATCGGGTGCGGAGTTTTTGACCAGCATCATCCTCTCCGGCGCCTGCTCCAACCACGCCGACTTCAAGTTCGTGCTCGGGGAGTGTGGGGTGGGGTGGATTCCCTACGTCCTCCACAGGCTCGACCAGGAATACAAGGACCGTCTCTTCCACCTGGGGCTGGAGATGGAGCCCAGCGACTACTGGCGTCGGCATGGATACTCCACCTTCCAGGACGAGGTGATTACCCAGGAAGTCGTTGATCTCGTTGGCGAGTCCAACATCATGTGGGGCTCCGACTACCCCCACCCCGACGGCATCTGGCCCGAGTCCCGGCAGCTCCTCGAAACCAACCTCGCCAACCTCGACGAAGAGACCCGCACCAACATCACATTCCGCAACGCCGCCGAACTCTACCGCTTCAACTAATCACTTTGCCCGTCATTCCCGACTCCGATCGGGAATTCATCCCCTGGGGAGAGGTATTCCGCTCGTCCTGGGCCCCGTCGAAGGGTCGAGCGAGGCTGGTCAGGCACTTCCGGCGTCGCCTATATCCAATCAGCCCTCCTACGCGGTATATTCCCCTCCGCATGAGCGCACAGCCCACCCACTCCGCCGCGCCCCAATCGTCCAACTACCGGTTCGTCGTCATCACCGCGTGGATGATCCCCCACGTATTCGGCTTCATCCTTCTTGAGAGCCTGGGCCTCATGCTCCCCAGCATCAACAAGGAGTTTAGCCTCACCGCCACCGAGGAGGGAATCCTCGGTTCAGCTCCAAGAGTTGGCATGATGCTCCTCGCCCTTCCCGCTGGCTGGTGGCTGTCCAAATGGAACGCCAAGCGTACAACCACGATAACCTTTGTCGTAGGGGCTCTTCTCGTGGTGCTCCAAGGCTGGTCGCGCTCCTTTTACCTCCTGGTTCTCGCGCGGGCCATGTACGGCATCACCATGGTCGTGCGGGAGCCGGTCCGGGCCATGCTGGTGCGCCAATGGGCCCTGCCCAGAGAGGTCGTCATCGTCAACGCCATGTCCAACATGCTCTGGGGAGTCACCGCACTCGGTTTCATCCTCGTGCCCGTCCTCCTCGAGGTCCTCGACGACGACTGGCGCACGACCTTCTACATCTTCGCCCTGGGCACCCTCGGCCTCACAATCATCTGGCAGGTCCTGGGCAAGGAGCGTACCTCACCCCAGTACCTCGCCGAGATGCGAGATCAAACCCGCAGCCCCCTGTCCTCCATAGTCCGTTACAAGGAGATTTGGTTCCTGGCCTTGGGCCTCATAGGTAACTCCATGGCCTGGTCTGCCTTCGCGGTTTTCTGGCCGACCCTGATGCTGGAGCAGTATGGAGTCAAAGAACTTACATCCGGCATCATCATTGCTATTGGCGGTGGCGTGTCTTCTTTCGCAGGAATCGGTGTTGGGCTCCTTACCAACAGAATCGGCAAGAAACGCGTAATACTATGGTGGTGCGGAGTGGGGATGGCGGCTACACAGGTCGGGTTCCTGTGGACCGGGTCCTTTGGGTGGCTGGTGCTCCTCACCGCCGTGAACGGCGTAGCCTGGACCTATTTCCCCATCACCCTCTCCATCCCCTTCCAGCTTCCCGGAATTAAGCCCCGGGAGATAGCCACTGCGATAGGTTTCCTGGAAACGGCCGTATGGGGTGGCGCACTGATCGGCCCCCTGCTAACCGGTGTGCTAGAGGACTACGCTCTGGAGCCCCGTCTCGCGCTCATGGTAGCATCGTCCATGCCTATCAGCCTGTCCGTTTGCGCGATGCTGCTGCCCAAGAAATGGGACGAGATCCGATATTAGCGCCGCCGGCAGGCTAGTTACCGTTCAGTTTCATGTCGAAGAGGCGGATGGCGTTGTCCCGGGTGATCTTTTTCTTGATCTCTTCGGATACACCTTCGAAGTTACGTGCAATGTATTCGTGAGACTTGGGCCAGGTGCTCTCCCAGTGAGGGTAGTCGTTGGCCCAGATGTAGTTGTCCGCCCCGATGATGTCCGTGTTCTTCACCCCGACCGGGTCGTCCATGAAGCAGGCGTAGATATTGCGCTTGAAGTAGTCGCTCGGGGCCATGTCCGGCACCTCTACCCGAGAGTCCTGCCTCATCCGGTATTTGTCGTCCGCCAGCCAGAGATAGTGGGGAATCCAGCCTATGTCCATTTCGGCCAGAACGACCTTCAGGGCCGGGTACCGGTCGAAGACGCCCCAGTAAATCAGGTGAGACAGAGACCTTTGCCCCGGGTGGTGGAGGCAGGTCTGGCTGATCCGGTCCTGGCCCAGTTGGTCTTCCGGCCCGAAACCCGTGAAGGCGTGAAGGCTAATAGGAATGCCCGCCTCCTGGGCCGCAGCCCAAAGCGGTTCGTACATCGGCTTTTCGTAAGTGTATTCCGGCTCGGGCCACGAGTTAATCAGCACTCCCCGCAGGCCCATGGCAGCACAACGCTCCAACTCGGCCACGGCCTGGTCCACGTCGTAAATGGAAATTAGCCCTATCCCCAGCAGCACATCCGGCGCGTGGGAGCAGAACTCGGCAAGCCAGTCGTTGTAGACGGAGAACAGCGCCCTCTGGAAGGGAGGGTCCTGCAGCCGGTACAGGGTGAGGGCGTAGGACGGGTAAAGCACCTCGGCCTCCGTCCCGTCTATTTTCATGTCCTCCAGCCGAGCCGCGGGGTCATATCCCCCCGGCCTCCCATCCCGGTACGACACCTCCTCTATGTGCGTCTCAAACTCCGAGTAGCTCTCCCGACTCGCCCCCGCAAAGAAAGCCATCGATGCCGTCACCGTCGGCAAGTCCTCGCAGACCCACCGGTCTCCCTTCTCTCCGGGCGGGTCTTTCACGATCCTCGGTGCCCGGTCCCGGAACTCATTGGGGAGCCGGGTGGTCCACAAGTCTGCGGGGTCGGTAACGTGTGAGTCTCCGGAAATGATGTTGTAGTCGGCCATATTCGCTCTCCTCAGCCCCGAGTCCTCTTCCGGTCCCTTCTCCCTTGACGGGAGAGGGCTAGGGTGAGGGTGATTCCTCCCGGGCATTCATTATTCTCGATTATAGTCCCGACCCCCAAGTCAGGCCACTACGTGTTAACCCGACCCCCGTCTATTGGCAGCTCCACCCCCGTTACGTATGAGGATTCATCCGACGCCAGGTAAAGCGCCCCATACGCAATCTCCTCCGGCGTCCCGATGCGACCCATCGGGATGTTCCCTATGGGGTCGCCCTTATCTGCCATCTCTCGCGTCTGGGCGTGGAGCATGGGCGTGTCGATAGGGCCCGGGTGGATGGAGTTGGCACGGATACCTTCTCGGGCGTACTGGTGGGCCGTGGTCTTGGTCAAGATCTTTACTGCCCCCTTGGCCGGCCCGTATGCCGTGCCGTCCGCATTCCCCACTATCCCCGCCCCCGACGACATGTTCACTATCGATCCCCCACCCGACCTCTTCATCTCCGGTATAGCATGCTTGCTCCCGAGAAACGTCCCGGTGGCATTCACCGCCATTATCCGCTCCCAGGTCTCCAGAGGAGTGTCGGCGACCAACTCAGGGCTGTAGGCCCCTGCATTGTTCACCAGCACGTTCAGCCCCCCGAACCGCTCCACCGTTGCCGCAACGGCCCGCTCCCAGTCCTCTTCCTTGGTGACATCCAGGTCTATGTAGATGGCCTCCCCACCCGACCCCGTGATCTCCGTCACCACCCCCTCCCCCCGCCCCGAGTCCACGTCCGCCACCACAACTTTCGCCCCCTCAGCCGCGAACAGCCGGCATATCGCCGACCCTATTCCCCCCGCCCCACCCGTCACCAGCGCTATCTTCCCTTCCATCCTCATTTCAGCGTAACCTGTTCCTTAGCCCTGCTCCGTCATCACCTTCCGGCAGAACGTCGCAGCGTTCACCAGGTCTGGTATCACCACGAACTCTCTCACCGTGTGCATCTCGTTTGTCGCCATCCCGACCACTATGCACTCTATCCCCTTCTGCCTCATCACATTCGCGTCCGTCCCTCCCCCCGAGGGTTCCAGTCTGAGCGGCAGCCCCATGGAATCGAGGGTGCGCCTCGCCATCTCCAGCATCTTCTCGCCCGGCTTGACGGTGTAAGTGTTGAACTCCACGGTGAACCCGTCCTCGATAATCGCTTCCTTGTACCGGTCCCTAACCTGGTCGAAGATGCCCCGGGCCTGGAGCTGCAGCAGGTCCAGGGTCTCCAGGTTCACGCTTCGGAACTCGCCCGTGAAGGTCGCCTGCTCCGGGACGGCGTTCCGGACGCTTCCCCCCGAGATAGTCCCCACGTTAAACGTCGTCTCCTCGTCCAGCCGACCCTGCGGCAGCTCGCTGATGATCTCCGCCGCTATCTTGATGGCGGATAGGCCCTTCTCCGGCTCGACTCCCGCGTGCGCCGACCTCCCGATAACCTTGACCTCGAAGCTCACGTAGGTCGGGCTGGACGCCGTGAGCTTGTTGACCGGGCCATTCCCGTCAAAGACGACGGCCTCGTTTGAGGTGATCATCGAGTAGTCCATGTTCCGTGCCCCGACCAGCCCGATCTCCTCCCCTCTCGTAAACGCCAGCTGTATGTTCCGCCGTGGCAGCCCGTCCTCGATAGCTGATTCCAGGCCCTCCAATATGGCCGCCACCCCGGCCTTGGCATCCCCCCCGAGTATCGTAGTCCCATCGGAGACGATACGGTCTCCCTCCACCCGCGGCTTGATCCCCCGGCCCGGCTCCACGGTATCCATGTGCGCCGAAAGCAGGAGTGGGTTCTCTCCCTCCTCCCGTGCGATCAGGTTCCCGTGGGCGTCCCTCAGCACCTCGAATCCCAGCTCCGACAGCCTTCGCGTTAGGTCTTGTGCAACTTCTTCTTCTTCATCCGACGGGCTGTCTATCTGCACAAGGTCGCAAAAGGTCTTTACCAGGCGGTCTTCCTTGATCATCGTTGCTCCTCGGCTATTTACGAAACTCATTTATGCGGGACATGCGCTCCCGGACTATCTCCAGGGTTTCCAGTTTCTTGGGAAATGCGAAGCGCACGAACTGTTTGCCATGCTCCGGGCTGCGGTAGAACGCCCGACCCGGCACCGGCGTCACGCCTATGGTCTCGGCCATGAACATGGCGAAGGCAAGGTCGTCGTCGTAGCCGCAGTCCGGGTATTCGGTCATAACGTAGTAGGCGCCCTGGGGCGTGACGTAGTCGAATCCCGACTCCCTAAGAATCTCCAGCGTCACGTCCCGTCGTGACTGGTATTCGGCTGCCAGTCCCTCGAAGTAGCTCATTGAAAAGCTCATACCCTTGGCAGCAGCCATCTGCAAGGGGTGCGCCGCCCCGACCGTCAGGAAATCGTGCGCCCGACGTATCGCTGTACACAGCGTCGCGTCCATCACTATCGCCCACCCGATGCGCCAGCCCGTAACACTGTACGTCTTGGACACGCTGTTGACAGTCACGGTCCGCTCCGCCATGCCCGGCAGCGACGCTATACTCCGATGCTTAAGTCCGTCGAATATGATGTGCTCATAGGGCTCGTCGGAGAAGACCAGGGCGTCGAATTCTTGGCAGAGCTCCGCAATGACGCCTAGTTCCTCGTCCGAAAATACCTTGCCGCACGGGTTGTGAGGGGTGGTGATTACCATCGCCTTCGTCTTGGATGAAAAAGCTTTTCGGAGCTCATCGGGGTCGAACCTGAACTCGTCTCCCACCCGACGCAGCGGTACGTACACCGGCTTACCGCCTGATATCAGTGTGTCCGGCCCATAGTTTTCGTAGAACGGTTCGAAGATGATGATCTCATCGCCCGGGTCCACCAGCCCGAGCATCGTGGCCATCATCGCCTCGGTGCCGCCGCAGGTAACCGTCACGTGGGCGTCAGGCTCGGGTGTCAGGCCGTTGTACCACCCGAACTTCTCCGCAATCGCCTCCCGCAGAGGCCCGGCTCCCCACGTGTTGGCATACTGGTGGAAATCGCCCCTCAGGGCCTCCTCTGCAGCTTCCACCAGCGCCGACGGAGGAGGAAAGTCCGGAAACCCCTGGGCCATGTTCACACCGCCCAGGTTGTTGTTTATCCGGGTCATGTCCCGGATTATCGACTCCGTAAAATGCTGGACCCGGTCCGCTGTGTGTCTTTCGCTGGACAAAACAACCCCAAACTTCTAGCCAGTGAAATCGGCCCATTCTAACACGTACCCTCCTTCATCCCCGACACCAACCCGTAAACCCATCCCCGGATCAAGGCCGCCCATGCTGGGATCTGCATCAATGGGAATATGATGAGGGTGAGCCTTGAGCTAATTGGTGTACAATGGACGAAGAGGTGAGTAGCCATGACCAGTCTGGCCGACATCAAGGAAGCCATCCAAAACTTGCCCCCCGCCGACTTCGCTGAAATAGCCCAGTGGTTCAATGACCTGCGAGAGGACTTGTGGGACCAGCAAATCGAAGCCGATGAAGCTGCAGGCCGTCTTGACTTCTTCAAAGAACAAGTCGAGCAGGCCCTGGCAGCCGGCACTGTGAGAGACCTGTAGCACACCGCACCATACCCCAGTTTTGGGAACACCTGGCCTCCCTGCCCGAGCCGATTCAGCAGGTCGCCCGCCGTAACTTTCAACGCCTCAAGGAAGACCCTGCCTACCCATCCCTCCGCTTCAAGAAAGTCGGAGACTACTGGGTAGCTCGCGTCGGACCTAATGATCGTGCCCTCGCCGTGACCAGGGGGCAGACCTGTTTTGGGTCTGGATCGGCCCCCCATGACGCCTACGAACGAATAACCAGTTCCTGATTCCCTTAACTCCCATCCACACCCCCTCTGTCATCCCGAGGCCCCGCGAGGGATCTAGGACTTGCCCACCCACATCTTTCCATGTCATACCTCCCCTTCTCCCCAAACCTCCTCTACCACCTATTGATTTAGTAAATTTATGTGCTATACTAATGTTCGTGGCACCGGCCCCGTATGTCGGGCCACCAATTCAGGAAAGGACTAAAGGAGTCCCATGAGTCGCATAGGCCTCACATGGCCCCGTCGCACCAGGTCGGTATGGGACCGACCCGCTGCCGACACGCGCCTCCTCCCCACTACCTTTCCACCTACCGTGTCCCTCGGCCCTTCACCCTTCCCTCGTGGAAGTTCAAAGCCCAGCGCCCCCTCTCGACTACTGTCGTCCGGCGTCACCCGGGAGCCGCATCTAACCTTGCTGCCCCATCCGGACGTGGATGCCCGCGGTTTTCCGCGGAAGGACCCCACCTGCGCCCAGCGAGGCGTACGGATGGATGCCTGCTTTGACTCGCTGCAGATGTTCCCACGGCTAACCCCCGCGAGTGCCCCCCTCCGCCGTGGATGCCTGCCCAGGCTCGCCGCAGATGTATTCCCCACAGCTAACCCTTTGCGAGCTCTCCCCTCCGCTGTGGATGCCCGCGCCTTCGCGCGGAGGTACGTCCGCTTCGCCCTGCCCGGCCTTGCGAAGATTGTCCGTCTCCCCAGGCGGGCAATTGCCCACGTTCCGGTCCCCGACGCCCCGGCTTACGCCGATGAGGGGGCGCTGGCAACTTCTTCTCCTCTTTCCCATCCCGATGCCCCGCGAGGGATCTCTCACAACAGCCCTCTTTCCACATCCTCCCGGCATTCCACCCGCCTCCACTCCGTCATTCCTGACTCCGATCGGGAATCCATCTCCGTGGGTGGGGTCTCCCCTTCCCGTAGGGGCGACCTGCCGGTCGCCCTCCAGAGGGGTGAGGGTTCCCCTCCCCGACCCTTAAACAATCAAACCCATGCCTGAAACCGCAATTCAATCAAAACCTCCCTAGAATCCGGAAGTCCCTCCCCCCACAACTGAATGCCCCGGCCACCAGCCGACCCCCGGCCGCTTGACCTCAACGCCCAATCCGGTAACAATGACACTCACAGGCCGGTCGTTACCCAATCGACTAGACGCAGGGGGTGAACGGGATGGGATACCGGATTATTTCAGCGGACAGCCACCTTGATCTGCAGTGGCTTCCCCACGACGCCTTTACTTCCAGGGCCCCGGCTGAGTGGAAGGACAAGGTCCCATACGTCGAGCCCAGGCCCGACGGCAACTACTGGATGGTCGAAGGCCGCACCATGACCCGCGCCGGCTGGTATGGCCCGGGCGTCAACGGCGGCAAGCGCGGCGAGATGCTCGAAAGAGAGGGTTTCACCGTCGGCGACCTCCGCTGCTCCGATTACCAGCTCAGAAAGGCCGACCAGGAACGGGACGGTGTCGACGCCGAGGTCATCTACGGCATCCTCACCACCGATCGCAGCTTCGACGACAAGGAAGCCCTCGCCACCACCTACCGCGCCTACAACGACTACATCTCCGAATGGCAGCAGTACGACCCCGACTGGCTCGTGCCCCTCGGCGAAATCCCCAACCATGACGGCAAGGCCGCCGGCGATGAGCTCTCCCGCCTGGCCGAGATCGGTGTCCGCGGCGCTGAGTTCGCCCCGGCCACCATGACCCACCCCTTTTGGAGTGACGAGTGGGAGCCCCTCTGGGATGCCGGCGAAGAGACCCGGCTCCCCGTCTCATTCCACGCCTTCAACATCTCGACCACCTTCTCCGACAAGGATCACCCCTCCGCCGCCGCCGTCAGCCTCTGTCTCGCCCCCTCCCGCGCCGACGAAGTCCTCTGTGCCCTCATCTTCTCCGGCGTCCTGGAGCGGCACCCGAGACTCAACGCCATCCTCGGCGAGAGCGGCATCGGCTGGCTGCCCTTCATGCTGGAGCGCATGGACTACTCTTACGACCGCCGCCTCACCGACCTCGAACTCCCCCTCCTCCCCTCCGAGTACTTCAAGCGGCAGGTCTACGCCAGCTTCATCATCGACTACTGGGGCACAAAGGCCATGTGGGAGCTCGGCTACCTAAAGAACATCATGTGGTCCACCGACTACCCCCACCGCGACGGCTCTTGGCCCGACTCCCAGGAGATCATCGACCGCACCTTCAAAGACCTCCCGGAGGACGTGAAGAAAGCCTGCGTCCATGACAACGTCGTGAGCCTCTTCAACCTCAACGACTGATCTCTCAATATCCACGAACGACAAATCGGCGGGTGCGAAATCGCACCCGCCGATTCATTTGTGTACTTGTCGAAGCTTAAGGCTATCCGATTGCCGGCGCGGCCTCTCGGGCCAGGACGCCCAGGTCGCTCATCAGACCTTCCAGCCTCGATTCCTGCTCCGCGGTCAGGGGCCTGAACGGGGAGCGCGGAATGCCGATGTCCACGCCAGCCATTGCCGTGGCGGCCTTTGCGGTAGCGGCGTACCCCTCGGTCTCGAAGAAGTGGTTAAGGCGGTACAGCGGCCTCCACAGTTCGCGGGCGGCGTGCCAGTCCTTGCGCTCAACCACCAGCTCGAAGAGCTCCACACAGCGCCCGGGAGTCGCATTGGCTACGCCCCACACGCAGCCCTTGGCCCCGTGTAGCAGCCCGGCCAGAGAACCGGTGTCCGAGCCGTTGAAGATGATCAGGTCCTCTGACCTCTCCTCCAGCACCCGCTGGAACTGGACCAGGTCCCCGGTGGAGTCCTTGATCATCTGGACGTTGGGTATTTCCACCAACCGGGCCAGGACCTCGGGGGTGAGATTGACCTTCGAGTGGGCGGGGATGTTGTAGACCATGATTGGCAAGGGGATCGCATCGTTGACGGCCTGGTAGTGGTCGACCAGCTCCTGGGTGGTGGGCACCTCGTAGAAGGGTGGCACGATCATCAGGGCGTCGCAGCCTGCGGCCTCAGCGTGCTTGCTCAGCTCTATCACTTCCCAGGTACTGCATGCGCCCGTGTGGGCCATGACCGGCACCCGACCCGCCACCTGGTCTACGGTCATTTCGGTGACCCGCTTCCGCTCCTCGAAGCTCAGGCTTGCGAACTCGCCGGTGCCGCCGCATGGGATGATCCCGTGGACACCGTTCTCCAGCTGGAACTCGATGAGCCTTCTCAAGCTCCCCTCGTCGATGCTCTGGTCTCCCCGGGAGAAGGGGGTACAGATAGGGGTAAAGATACCTCTGAATTTGCTCACATTACTCCTCCTTATTGGTGCAGTCCCGTTGGACTGCCTTTGCGGTCTCAGTGGTTGAATGCTAGCAAAGCCCGACACCGCTGACAACTCCGCAATAGGCCGTGCTAGAATCCTCCCGAATGGCCCGAAGACTATACCCGCCTTTTGGAGGAATAACGTGAAGGTAGAACAGAAACTGCAAGAACTGGGTATCACCTTGCCCGAGGTCCGGGACCCGGTCGGCAACTACGTCCCGACCGTCCGAACCGGGAACCTTCTCTACGTCTCAGGCCACATCGGTGACCTGACCGACGCCCTCGGCCAGCTGGGCACGGATCTCACGGTGGAGGAGGGGTACGAAGCCGCCCGAAAGACGGCAATTGCACTCCTTGGCTCAGTGAAGGGCGCCATCGGTGACCTGGACAAGGTTAAGAGGGTGGTCAAGCTGCTGTGTATGGTCAATGCGGCAGTCGGGTTCACGCAGCACCCCTCGGTTGCCAACGGATGCTCGGACCTGCTGGTCGAGGTATTCGGGGAAAAGGGTCGGCATGCAAGGTCGGCCATAGGATTCTCCGGTCTCCCAGGCAACGGCTGCATCGAGATCGAGATGATCCTCGAAATCGAGGATTAAGGAGTGCCTTTCTAGGGAGCCGGCATGGATATCAGTGCCCCGATACATCCCGGAGAACATTTGGCTGAAATCATAGAAGAGCTGGATATAAGCCAATATCGCCTTGCCGTCACTATTGGAGTGCCGCCCAGACGAATCAACGAGATTGTGCATGGCAGGCGCTCCATAACTGCCGACACAGCACTCCGAATCGGCAAGGCCCTTGACATGACTCCCGAGTTTTGGCTCAACCTCCAGCGGATGTTTGATCTGGATGTCGCTAGTGCGACAACGGATGTTTCCGGGATTGATACGCTCGTCCCGAGTCCGAAAGACTCCCCGTGAAAGCAGAGTCTTCCTCGATTTGCGCTAACTATCCGCGTCCATCAACTGTCTGAGTACGTATTGAAGAACACCACCGTGCCTGTAGTACTCCAACTCGACGGGGACGTCTATACGAGCGATTACGGAGAAGGACTTGGCCGTACCATCATCTGATGTCGCGGTGACGGTGAGTTCTTTACCAACGGATAGGCCGTCGGCGATGCCTGCAATGTCGTAGATCTCTTCGCCGGTGAGGCCGAGGCTTTCGGCGGTGTCCCCGGGCTTGTACTGGAGGGGCAGGACGCCCATACCCACCAGGTTGCTGCGGTGGATCCTCTCGTAGCTCTCTGCCAGGGTGGCCTTTATGCCCAGGAGGTAGGGGCCCTTGGCCGCCCAGTCGCGAGAACTACCTGACCCGTATTCCTTGCCGGCCAAAACTAGAGTCGGGACACCTTCCCTTTTGTATTCCTCAGATGCCTCGAAGATGTTCATGTCCATGCCGTCAGGCAGGTGTCGGGTCCAGCCACCCTCGGTACCGGGAGCGAGCTGGTTCCGAAGCCTAACGTTGGCGAATGTGCCCCGCATCATGACCTCATGGTTGCCGCGTCGGGCGCCGTAGGCGTTGAACTGAGGGACGGGGACATTCTTGTCGGTGAGGTAGTAGCCGGCAGGGCTCCTGGCCTGGATCCGACCGGCGGGCGAAATGTGGTCCGTGGTGATGGAGTCACCCACCTTGACCAGCACCCGAGCCTTGCGGATATCATGAACTTCGGAGGGAGAGTCGGGGAGGTTTCGGAAGATGGGAAGCTCCTTGACGTAGGTCGAGTCCCGGTCCCACTGGTAGATGGCGCCCTCGGGGATTTCTAGCTCTTGCCACCGAGCGTCACCTTCGAAGACCTTGCCGTAGCGCTCTCGGAAGACGTCGGGGCGGAGGGCGGCAGCTAGAATATCGCGGACCTCCTGCTGGCTGGGCCACAGGTCTTTGAGGTAGACGGGTTGGCCGTCGGGATCAGTACCGATGGGTTCGGCGGTCAGGTCTATGTCCACCCGACCGGCCAGCGCAAAGGCAACCACAAGCATGGGCGAAGCCAGGTAGTTGGCCTTAACCACGGGATGCACTCGTCCTTCAAAGTTGCGGTTGCCGCTCAGCACGGATGCCGCGACGAGGTCGTCCCCTCCTATGTCGTCCAACACTGAATCGGAGAGAGGGCCGCTGTTGCCTATGCAGGTAGTGCAGCCGTATCCGACAATGTGGAAGCGCAGGTCTTCAAGGTAGCCGAGCACCCCCGAGGCTGTGAGATAGTCCTCTACCACCCGGGAGCCGGGAGCCATACTAGTTTTAACCCAGGGCTTCGTTTCCAGACCCCGCTCGACGGCATTTTTAGCCAGGAGCCCCGCACCTACCATGACCGAGGGATTCGACGTATTGGTACAGCTGGTTATGGCAGCAATCACTACTGATCCATGATCCAGGCCGTTTTCGGAAGCGCCGCCGTTGGAAGAGGTGCTCTCCTTGCCGTAGACATCTTTCAGGTTGCTGACGAATACCTCTTTCATATCCCGTAGGCGCACCTTGTCCTGGGGACGTTTCGGACCCGCCAGGCTGGGCTCAACCTGGGAGAGGTCAAGTTCCAGGAGATCGGTGAAGAGGGGCTCGGGGGAGTCATCGGTGCGGTAGAGGCCCTGAGCTCGGGAATAGTCTTCAACCAGCTTCACCTGCGCCTCGTCCCTTCCGGTGCCTGAGAGATAGGCCAAGGTTTCGGAGTCAACGGGGAAGAAGCCGACGGTGGCGCCGTATTCGGGGGCCATGTTGGCGATGGTGGCGCGGTCTGGCAGCGAGAGATTGGACAGTCCTGTCCCACAGAACTCCACGAACTTCCCGACTACACCCTTCTGCCTGAGCATCTGGACAACGGTGAGGACGAGGTCGGTGGCAGTAGCACCTTCCGGGAGAGCGCCAGTCAGCCTGAAGCCCACAACGTCGGGCAAGAGCATGTAGTAGGGTTGCCCGAGCAATACCGCTTCCGCCTCTATGCCGCCGACACCCCAGCCAACCACCCCGAGGCCGTTGATCATGGTAGTGTGCGAGTCAGTGCCGATGAGGGTATCGGGGAAGGCGACGGACTCACCATCGGTCCCTCGGGAGGCGACTACGGAAGCCAGGTATTCCAGGTTGACCTGGTGCACGATGCCCGCGCCCGGAGGTACAACACGCAGGTTATCGAAGGCAGACTGGGCCCAGCGGAGGAGACCGTAGCGTTCGCCGTTGCGCTCATATTCCCGGTCGACGTTCCGGGCCAAGGCCGTGGGGACACCGGCGAAGTCGACCTGCACCGAGTGGTCGATGACGAGGTCTACGGGCACTACGGGGTTGATCTTCTGGGGGTCGCCGCCACGCCTGGCCACTTCAGATCGCATGGCAGTCAGGTCTACGATAGCGGGGACGCCGGTAAAGTCCTGCATGAGGACGCGGGAGGGCATGAAGGGGATGTCTGCCCGGCTTGCATCCTGGGGCGCCCATCCCGCAACTGTGGCCACATCATCCTTCGAGACCGTACCATTCCCACTGTGACGCAGTACGTTCTCCAGCAGCACCCGTATGGTGAAAGGAAGGGAGGTCAGGTCGATACCGTGTTGTTCGGCGACGACGTTCAGGTCGTAGTAGGCTACGGGTCCGGCAGGGGTATCCAGGGTCCTTCTTGCCTGGTTAAGGTCGCGATTAGCTGTCATTGGTCTCTCGTTTACGAAGTTTGTGGGAAGGCATCGGCGGGACGGCTCACGGGTGGGAGTATATCACGCAGCCCCGAGCCGATTAGGCAAGCTCCCGTTCCATATCCGAGAGCACCTTGTCCACCTGCCCGACCACGTAGTCGATCTCGTCTCGGGTGACGATGAGCGGGGGAATCAGGAATATGATGTCGCCCCTTTGTCGGGCGAGGAGGCCGTGGCGCAAGAACGCTGCGGTAATCTTTCGGCCTAGAGCTGCGTCTGTCGGGAAGCGCTCGCTGGTGTTTCTGTCCTTGACCAACTCTATGCCGCAGAGGAGGCCCAGACCACCGCGTATGTCGCCGACTATGGGGTGTTCGTAGAGGGTCTGTAGCTGGTCGAAGAGGTATGCGCCCATCCTGGCGGAGTTCTCAACCAGGCCCTCGCGGTCCAGGATGTCCAGGTTTGCGAGAGCTGCGGCACAGGCGGCGGGGTGCCCGCCAAAGGTGAAGATGTGCCGGAACATCTCGCGGTCGCCGCCGATGAAGGTGTCGGCGACTTTCCTGGTGGCGATGGCGGCGCCGATGGGCTGGTATCCGCTGGACAGGCCCTTGGCCCCGACCAGGATGTCGGGCACGAGGTCCCAGTGGTCGGAGGCGAACATCTTGCCAGTGCGTCCGAAGCCGGTGACCACCTCATCGGCGATGATGAGGACACCGTAGCGGTTGCAGATGGAGCGGACGGTGGGCCAGTAGTCGGGGTGAGGGACAGTGCAAGTGGCGGCGGAAAGAGGCTCGGCGACGAAGGCTGCTACAAGCTCAGGACCCTCATCGAGGATGGCCCTCTCCACGTCCTGGCCGCATTGCAGGGTGCATTCCCCATTCTGGCTGCAATAGAGGCAGCGGTAGGGGTTGGGCATGGAGACGTGGACGTTGCCCGGCATCAAGGGACCGAAGTCCTTGTCACCGGCGCCGGCTCCTCCGCCGAGGCTGATGGTGGCGAGAGTGCCGCCGTGGTATGAGCCGGTCCTGCTTATAACCTTGTAGCGGCCCGGTTCGCCGCGGAGCTTGTGGTATTTCTTGGCCATTTTGAGGGCGGTCTCAATGCCCTCGGAGCCGCCGCTGACCAGGAAGACCCGGGACTCTTTGTCAGGGGCGAGGGAGGCGAGCCTATCAACTAGCCGGAGGGCAGGCTCATTGGTGGTGTGTTCGGGTGAGTAGTTGATCTTCACCAGCTGGTCGGCCACTGCGTCCGCAATCTCCCGACGGCCGTAGCCCACGTTCTGCAGCTGCATGCCGGAGATGAGGTCGAAATAGCGGTTGCCGTGGATGTCCTCGACCCAACAACCTTCGCCTTTCTCGACGATGTTGAGGCCGCCGGGCTGGGATAGCTCGGCGACCTGCTGGGAGTGGGGCCAGAAGTGGTCGGCAGCGATCTGCCGGAGGTGGTCGAAGCGTTCTGATGGGGTTGGGGATATCACAACAGCAACCCTAAGATGCCGGTTTCCTGAGGAACGTCCGGAAAGGAGGGCAAGAAGCAGACTCAAAGAAAAAAGGCACCCGGCGGCGACCTATTTTCCGCGGAGAGTTGCCCCTCTAGTATCGTCGGCGCAGAGGTGTTTCACTTCCGTGTTCGGAATGAGAACGGGTGGGCCCACCTCGCTATAGCCACCGCAGTGCCTTTATTCAGGGACGAATTCTACTATGACACCGATGTCGGCGCAAGGGCTTGTGTTCGTTCCGGAGGTTGGCGACATGCTGAGTTTTTGTTCAGATGCGGGGTTGTTTTTGATTGTTCAAGGGGAAAATCCACTGGTCTCTTCACGCTCACGCTGCACTCCACCCCCCGCTCATACTTCGACTACACTCAGCATGAGGGGCCCTACGCCCAGGGGAGGGCGACCCGCCGGCCGCCCCTACGTGACCCGGCCCCGCCGCTCGGGATGGATGGCCGCTCGGGGGCCGGAATGATGGGAGTGGGAGTTGTTCAGTTGTGGGGTTTCGGGTTTGTTTTGGTCTGTCGGGTTTTGGGGCGGCGATGGAAGACGCTCCTGGTGAGCCGTCGGCCTCCACTCTCCTGCGGTATTCCGGCTGTCGGGGGCCATGGAGGGTCCGCTCCACCACGCAGGCGGAGGAACTTGCAGCCGGCCGCGCCCTTCTGCTTGATGGGGAGCACGGGCTGTCCGGGCAGACATCCGAGCCTTGACCCTCTCCCACGCAACTGCTTGCGCAGAGGGGGCCAGTGATCCAGCTGTGGCCCCCGGGAGTTCAAATTACCTTATCTGGCGCGCACCCTCGGGTCTGGGCGGTCCAGCAAACCCCTCACTTGATATGGCGCAAGCTCGCCGACAGGCCAACCCCCGGGAACCGGTCCCGGCGGGGTAGAGCCGACCCGCCTTTCCCCTTGCTTGATATGGCGTAAGCTCGCCTACGGGCCAACCTCCGGGAACCAGTCCCGGGCGGGGATAGCCAGTCCGTCCCACCCCTAGCTTGATATAGCGTAAGCTCGCTGCTAACCAGCCACCGAGACGGTCTCTCGGCGGGGGAATGGCCGGTCCGCTGTGGCTTCTATCCAGGGCGTCTTTCCATCGCCTGACTACCAGAGAAGGGGACACGGGACCCGTTGGGTGAGGAGATGGCGACGTTCGCTTGTGCCGCAACCTTCCTGCCTCGCAAGGGGGGCGATTGGCCGGTCGCCCCTACAAGAGAGGGGAGAGGTATTGGGATGGGCTAGGCCGTTGAGTCCTCGGTGTCGGGTCTCGGGGGCTTCCCTAGGGTTTTGGTTCCTCCTTGTGTTATTGAATATCAGTTCGAACTGCGAAACAGTTTAGCACGGGTGTAATAGAAGTCAAGGGCTTTTGGGTGTGGTTTTTGGGGGAATACCCCCCAACCCCCCAGGGGAACCCTCACCCCCTTTATCCCCCTCTCCCTTAGGGTCACTAAAAGGGCTTTGCATGCTTGGTCTCTCGGCACTCGTATCACCCTCACCCTCGATGGGAGAAGGGAAGAAAAAGAACTAGAGGCCCAAGTGGGTGCGATGCACCCACTTGGGCCTCTAGTTCAGTACTGGGGAGGAGGGGGAGTGCTCCTCCCTCCCCACGGGATTAAATGGAGTGCCACCCGCCCGCCCTGTTTTATTGAATTATCAGAAATTTGACAGTGCCAAATTTCTGATAATTCGTTACTAAGGGGGATGCGATGGAAGGATGGGAGTGGTAAAGAACGGGGTGGGTTTAGTGAAGGGCGTTCGAGATTCCTCGCGGGGCATCGGAATGGGAAGAACAGGGCATGGGGATGGGAAGGAAGGGGAGGGTAGTATCACCGGGTTGTGAGAGCAAGGGCAGAGGAAGACGGTTTGATGGGGTCGGGGCGATGGGGAAGGCGGTACTGAGCCAGGCAGAACATGGATTGTTCCCATGCCTGTATGATTGCTTCCGAGAAAACTCTTTGTGTGAGACGGGGGCTAATGGCCTTCGAAGGGTGAACTTGGGGGTGCTTATCGGCGTGGAGAGCCCAAATGTAGAAGGTTGGGGTAAGGCGATAGGCAAAGAGCCCGGCGGGCCTGACAAGGGGAAGCGGTGAATTGGCTCTATGTAATTGTGGCCCGACATTTTAGGAACGTGGTGTGAGGAGGCTGCCTGGTCGGATGGGTGCGTGAAGGGTCGACTGAAGAGATTGTCCCAACTTTTTGAGATGTGAAGAAGGGGGTTGGATTGTCGGGTAAAGATGACAGTCGGGAGGGAATCCTGGACTCGGCGGAGTTTCCCCGTTCGGCGAAGTATGATCCGGAATGGGTCCTGGAGAACATGATGGGGCCGAACGCCCTGTGGCTGACGGAGTCACTGGCAGGGTGCATGAATCTCGAACCGAATATGCGGGTCCTGGACATGGGCTGCGGCAAGGGGCTCAGCTCCATATTTCTGGCGAAGGAGTACGGGGTGGAGGTCTGGGCGACGGACTTATGGGTGGATGCGAGCGATAACTTCCGGCGCTTTTGTGCGGCAGGTGTTGAAGACAGGGTGTACCCCATCCATGCGGAAGCGCACGCACTGCCATACGCCGACGGCTTCTTCAACGCCATGGTGAGCGTGGACGCCTATCACTATTTCGGGACGGATGACCTCTACCTACAGACCCACATGGCGAGGCTTATCAAGCCCGACGGCCAAATGGGGATTGTGGTCCCCGGGTTGGTGGAAGAACTGACATCGAACGAGCCCCCGAAACACCTAGAGAACTATTGGGAGCCCGCCTTGTTCAGCCTGCACAGCCCGACCTGGTGGAGGCGTCACTGGGAACGAAGCGGCCTCGTGACAGTCGAACTTGCCGATTTGATCCCGGATGGATGGAAGCTCTGGATGGTGTCGGACCGGGCCTGGTCTGAGCGGCTGGGCAAGCCCAGCGAAGAGGCCGATATGCTGGCCCTGGATGGGGGTTGTGCCCTGGGGTTCACACGCATGGTTGCCAGCATGAATGAAAGGCCGGCGGCGCGGTTGGATGCGCTGTAGCAGTGAAGGGATTGAGTCAGGCAGGGTTCGCGGGCCAATAGGGGATTGCGTGGAGGCGTTGTCGAGAGCAGGCAATGGGGAAGGGGTTGGGCCCGGACTACTCAGTGCTGGGCCAGCAGGCTTCGGTAAGCGGGGCCGTCACTGCATCTTTTCAATCAGCTCCACGGCCTGGGCCTTGGGGAAGGCCTTGAGCGTGGTGAAGCGGATGTTGCCTTCCTTGCCGGTGCCCATGGAGAAGGTGAGCATGGTCTCGTCGTCGGGGAATTCGAAGATGCCGACGAAATCATGGATGCCGAGGGTGAAGTAGATCGCCTCGATCCTGCCGCCCAGCTTCTCAACTCTGGTGGCAGCCCCGGCCATCCTGTCCGGGGCGCCTGTGACGGCCTGGGCGCCTTTGTCGGTGTAGTTACCAAGCACAACGTAATACGGCATTTGCTGCTCCTTATGCGGGGAATTACGTTAGAAGACCACCGCCTCAACCGGGACTGGTGAAGGCCAGGGCCCGGGCGGGATTACCTACAAGAATCTGGTCAATCTCATCGGTAGAGAAGCCTTTGCGGCGCATGATAGGCATTACGTTCTCCAGGATATGGGCGTAGCCGTGGCCGCCGTACTGGGTAAGCCTGTGCTTGTTACAGATGTCCTGGGCCATAAGCGCCTGCCCAAGCCGTCCCTGCTCCCGAAGGTGGAGGAAATAGTCCAGCCTCTTGCCGTCGTTGGGCATGTCTATGGGGGAGAAGGGGTAGAAGGTGGTCTCGGAGCCGAAGAGGTCGAACTCGATAAAGCAGCCGGTCTCGGCGAGCTTGTCCAGGGTGTCGTTATCGAAGATAGTGCGGTCGACGTGGCTCATGATGGTGCGGGTCGGGTCTCCGCCCGACTCCCGGACTATCTCCATGATCTCAAGAGGCGCCTGGGGATTACGTCCGGGGTGGATGAGGAGGGGGGCGCCGGTGATGATTTGAGCCCGGGCGGCGGCTCTCAGACTCTTGCGCTCGTTGTCGTGCAGGGGCCAGGTGCAACCGACTTCGCCTATCACCCCTGCCTTGATGCCCGTGTCGCCGACTCCTTCGGTGATGTCCCGGACTATCTCTTCGACTATATCGTCTTCCGATTTGCCGGAGATGTTTGCGGGCTGGTACTCGTGGACGTAGTAGCCGGAGCCCATTATGACGTTCAGGCTCGTGGCACGGGCGATGCGGGCCAGGCCGAGGGGGTCCCGCTTGATACCGACGCTGGTAGCATCGACGATGGTGCTGCCTCCCGACCTCTTGAAGCGGGCTGCTTCGGCGATGGCGGTGTCCTCGTCCAGCAGCTCCATGTTGTCCTTGTTGCCACCATAGTTGTAGCGGACCCACCACAGGTTTTCCATGGTGACGGGCTGGTAGGCATAGGAATAGCTGGAGGCGTCCTCGGGGGGATGGAAGGTGGAGCCGAGATCGATGAGGAGGTGCTCGTGGGTGAGGGAGACGCCAAGTTGGTCCGCGGGCACTGGGCCCAGTACGGTCTGGGCGTTTCCTGAGAGTCCTGAATCAGGCATAGATAAACCTCAATTGCTCCACAGCAGCTTCATTGCATGCCCGCGTCAGCATGCGAATCCGAGCGGGTCGGTCCGGCCCCCAGGGAGTGCGAAGGGATCTAGCCTCTGGCCTGGTCCAGGGCGTAGTCCATGGCCTCTATGGTCTTGGCGATGTCATCATCGGAGTGGGCGCTGGCGGTGTAGAACTTGGAGTCGCCCTTGAGAATGCCGGAATCCAGCATGGCGTGGTTGAATCGGCCCATCATCGCGCCGTCGGCCTTCAGGGTGTCCCGATAGTTCTCCACCTCATCAACGCCGAAGTAGACATCGAAGCAGGGGGCTTCACCTACGACCGTGCCGTGGATCTCCTTCTCCTTGAGCATTCGGTCCATTTCGGCCATCAGCTTGTTGCCGGTGGACCAGAGCCGGTCAACGCCGCCCTCCTTGAGAATCTTGAGGGTGGCCAGGCCCGCGGTTGCCGCCACGGGGTTGCCGCTGAGGGTCCCGACTCCCGGGACGAAGGTGCCGTCCTCCTTGGACACGGGGTCGAAGACACGCATTATCTCCTCACGGCCTGCGACCGCAGAGAGGGGATACCCGCCGCCAACCGCCTTGCCGAAGGTAGCCATGTCGGGGGTGACGCCGTAGTACTGCTGGGCGCCGCCGTAGGACCAACGGAAGCCGGTGACGACCTCATCGAAAATCAGGGGGATCTGGTAGTGGCTGGTCACTTCGCGGAGGCCTTCCAGGAAACCGGGCTTCGGGGGGATGATCCGCTGACAGCATTCCGTGATAACCGCACCCAACTCGTCGTGGTGCTTTTCTATGACTGCCGTGGTCGTCTCAAGGTCGTTGAAGGGGCAGATGAGAACTTCATTTTCGAGGACGGCGGGTATGCCGGCGGAGTTGCGGCTGGGTCGGGGGAACTCCCGCATCTCGGTGGGGGTCACGCTCATGAGGGCGTAGTCGTTGGTGCCGTGGTAGCCGCCTTCGAACTTGAGGATCTTATCCCGGCCTCGGAAGGCGCGGGCGGCTTTCATGGCGAAGTAGGTGGCTTCGGAGCCGCTGGAGAGGAATTTCACCTGCTCGGCGCAGGGGATAGCGTTGACCATCTCCTCGGCGAGGTTGACGGCTGCGCCGCCGGTTGCAAAGTACGTGCTTCCCTTGCCTATGACGTCGGAGACTGCTGCCACAACGTCGGGGTGGGAGTGGCCCACAAGCATCGGGCCTGAGCCCAGCAGATAATCTATGTACTCGTTGCCGCTGTAGTCCCAGACCTTGGAGCCCAGGGACTCCTTGATGATCAGTGCATCTTCAGGTTTGAAGAAGATGTTGCCCGTCGAGCCTCCGGGGAGGTACTTGGCGGCCTTCGCCATCATGGCTTCTTCTTCGGGCGTCCTCTGCTGTCTCGACATGGCTTCTCCCTCGGGGCTGGATTTGCCCATAGAATATCATGGGGGGAGTCGGTAAGGAACCGATGCACAGACTTGACACTGCATTCCCCCTTACCTATGTTTAGCTTTGCCCGCAAGCAACAAGGAGGAAGTACACAATGCTCAAAGCAGGAGACCCGGCCCCCGATTTCGAGGCGGTGCTGGACAATGGAGAAAAGGTGTCGCTCAGCCAGTACAAGGGCAAGAACGTGGTCCTATACTTCTATCCTAAAGACAACACGTCAGGTTGAACCAGGGAAGCATGCGACTTCCGGGACAATATCTCGTCCCTGGAAGACAAGAACGCCGTGGTTCTCGGCGTCAGCCCCGACAGTGTGAAGTCTCACCAGAAATTCAAGGACAAATTCGACCTGCCATTCCCGCTCATTAGCGACGAGGCCAAGGACGTAGCGCAGGCCTATGGCGTGTGGCGAGAGAAGAAGATGTACGGCAAGACGCGGATGGGGATAGTGCGGTCAACTTTCATAATCGACGGTGAGGGCAAGATATCGAAGGCTTACGACTCGGTTAAGGTAAACGGGCACGTAGAAGACGTGATTGCCAGCATCTAGGGTGGAGTCAGCCAATCCACCGGAGGACACATGAGGCCGAACAAGATCAAACAACTCTGGAGAGAAGGCAAGCCAGCGGCGATTGCGTGGGTCGGGAGTGCGGACACCTACATGGCGGAGGTGCTGGCCAACGTTGGCCTGGATGCCCTGGTGCTGGATATGCAGCATGGCATGGGAATCGGGCCGGACAGGGCGGCGCAGTGGTTCCAGGCGGTCAGCACCACAGGGACGGTGCCCATGGCCCGGGTCCCGTGGAACGACCCCGTATGGTTCCAGTGGGTGCTGGATGCGGGCGCATACGGCATCATCGTTCCCTTAGTGAACGACGGTGAAGAGGCGGCTAAGGCGGGCATGTCGTGCCGGTATCCACCCATCGGGTTCCGGAGCATAGGGCCCAACAGGGCCACGCTTTACGCGGGCTCGGACTACCTGGCGCAGGCCAACGAAGAGATCATTTGCCTGGTGATGGTAGAGAACATCAACACGATTCCGAACCTGGAGGAGATGGCCAAGGCCCCGGGAATCGACGGGTTCTACATCGGGCCGGCGGACTTGGCTATATCAATGGGGGTGGATCCCCGGGACTACCGGTCGAGTAAAGAGCACGCGGAGGCTTCTCAAAAGGTGCTGGACGTGGCTCGGGCGAACGGGATCGTTGCAGGGACGCATTGCGGAAGCCCCGAGGAGGCGAAGGAGCGGTTCGAGCAGGGATTCGTGATGTGCCCGGTGCTATCGGATGCGGGGTTGATGGCGTCGGCGGCGAGAAATGCGTTGGAGAGGGCGAAGACCCCGGAGGTCGACGCGGCAAAGCCGTTCTACTAGGCCATTAGGGCGCTCGGTTCTTCGGTCGTTGGAAAGGCACGCCCCTGGAAGCGATGGCGAAGGGGGCTGCGACGATAGTCGCAATCCCGAAGGCTACGAACACCCAGGTGTATTCGCCCATCCGGTCAAAGGTCAGGCCTGCGAGGTAGGGGCCCAGGATTGCCCCAATGGCATAGGGCGCCGATAGCATTCCCTGAATTGCGCCGATGTGCCTGTGGCCGAATTCGTCGGCGAGGAGAGGGTAGAGGACTGATCCGTAAGACTGCGCCGACAAGCCGAAAATGCCTATGAACAAGGCAAGGGTCCAGGTGCTTTCCACGTTGGCGAGGGCCAAAATGCCCAGCCCTTGCAGTAGATATGAGGCCGCCAGTACGATGCGCTTGTTCAACACGTCTCCCAGCCAGCCAAATCCCATTTTCGGAACAAGGCCGAGGACCGTGTAAGAGGCGACTATCCAACCGCCCGTAGTGGTGGAAAGGCCCTCGGCTTCCAGGTGGGGCAAAACGTGGACGTAGACGGCGGCCAGTCCGAATATGGCCAGGAGCTGCCCTATGCCGAGGGCCCAGAAGGTCCACGTTTTCAGGGCTTCCGCAAGGGTGTAGTCTTGACCCTCGCCGCGGGTGAGGGCCGGTGCGACCGGAGGGGGACGGTCCAGGCCGTCCGGGTGGTAGCCGTACTGCTCGGGTTTGTGGCGGAGGGCTGCGGAGGTCGGGATTCCGACGATGACCAAGCCAATGGCAGCAGCCACTGACGCCGTGCGCCAGCTGTAGGCGTCGATTATCCAGACAAGCAACGGGGCAAGCAGGCCGCCGACATTCGATCCGCCCAGCAGTACACCATTGGCCTTGCCCCGGTGCTTGCGGAACCAGATGGCAGCAAGGGCCGGGCCAATGCCGGCAAAGAAGATGGTCCAGCCGACGGAGAGGATGGCAAAGTCGAGGTAGAAACTCCAGGCGGAGTCGCTAACGGCTAGAAGCAGCAATGCTCCCGCACCCAGCGCAGTGGCGATGAACATGAGGAGTCGGCCGCCTATGCGGTCAAAGAGCAGACCTACAACTACTGACCCGACCCCCGCCATTCCCTGCTGCATGGAAAAGGCGAGGGAAGTGGCCGCGCTGGAGAGGCCGAAGGTGTCTTTCCAAGGGTTAAAAAATGCGGTGAACCCAGACCCCATCACCCCCGACCAGTAGAAGTTGATGAAGAAGAAGGAGATGGCTATCCACCATCCGTAGAAGATGCGGGGTCGGCGGTCCGGCATAGGGGTGTTTCTCCTGAGGGTCACTCAGGGCCGCGTGCGAATCACGGGCATGATAGACACATGCCCATCGACTAACAAGAGACCCTTACGTAACGTTCTGCTACAAGGAACCCCTCACAGAATCCGCTCGACCCTTCGAGTGGCCTCAGGATGAGCGGATTTTGCCCCTTCCCTGAAGCAAAGAGGAATTCGACTCTAGGTCTGCCTATTATTGGGTTACGTAAGGGTCTACTGGAGGGGGGCCGGGGAGAGGGAGCGGTTAGGTAGGGGCGGGGGCTGGATTGCCGGTCCAGTAGATGCGGCGCATGGTGGGTCCTACTCCGCTGACGAGGACTACGGCGAGGAATGCCAGGCCGCCTATGGCAAGGAGCCAGAAAGGGTCGAAAAGCTCGGCCAGGGCCCCATTGCCGAAATTGGCGAAGGACATGATGCCACCTGCGTGGATGATGTAGATGCTGGATATCCGGCCGCGCACGGAGTCGGGGACCATGGACTGCATCATGGTGAGGGTAATGACCATGTAAGCGGTCTGGGTGGCGCCCATGGCGCTGGCAGCAAGCATTCCGATGGCCATATTGGGGGCGAAGGCGAGGGCCAGGGGGGCAAAAGCGCTGAGGACCCCGGTGGTCAGAAGCAGTTTGCCTCTCAACCTGTCCGACCGTATTCCCGCCAGATAGATGGACGAGACCATTGCCCCGGCCCCGACGGCCATCATCAGGTAACCCACACCACTGCCTCCCCACCCGAACCGCTCGTCGGAGAGGACGGGTAGGAGGGCCTCGAAGGACATGGTGAGCCCGCAGTGGAAGGTTATCAACAAGACGATCATCGTCAGCGGCGGTCTTTGATATACGTATTTGAACCCGGCGACGAGGTTGAACAGGAATCCCCTTGTCTTCTCCATGACGCCGGATGACACCGTGCGGATGTTGAAGACCAGCAGGAGGCTGAGTATGAAAGGTGCGTTGCAGACGGCGAATACCAGGCCGGGCTCCACAGTCGCCAACAGGGGTGCGATCAGCCCCGCTCCAATTAGCCTGGACGCGTGGAAGGTTGCGGAATTCAGAGCATAGGCGTTAATCATCAGGTCTCGGGGGACGAGGTTCGCGACAAGGGAGAAGGCGGTTGGGGTCTGAATTGCCCGCGCCGATCCGTTCACGAAGGACAGGAACACAAGGTGCCAGAGCTCCAGGGCACCGACGAGGGCGAGCCACGTTAATGCGATGCTTTGGGCGAGGGCCAGGACGAAGGTGAAGGCGAGGACGTGTTTCCTAATGAAGCGGTCGGCGAGATAGCCCGCGATGGGCGGGACAAGGATGAAGGGAATCATTCCCGCAAAGACGACTACGCCCACCCAGAGGTCGCCGAGTTCATCCGCTATATCACGAGCCACCACGGCGCGAGCGGTCATCAGGGCCCAGGTGCCCGAGTCTGAAGCGAGAATGGCCGTCCAAAGGAGGCGGAAGTCCCGGTGTCCGAGCGCCGGGAAGTAACGACGGCCTACGCCTCGGCTAATGTTGTCTAGAGAAGTCAATGGCCCCAGGCCTGCCTCGGACATTCAGGGGTGGTGTCTATTGTTTTCCCCAACCGGGGTTGTCGCCCCGCATTCGATTCAGCCAGCCGTCTCGTTTCTCGGGGGTGAAGATCTGTGCGGAGGCATCGGCCATCACGCCCTCGGTCAGGTCTATGCGTTTGTCGGCGCCGGCCCATGAGAGGAGTTCCGATACCGAGTATTTCCCATAGGTGCGGTCTTTACCTTCAAAATGCCCGCCGATAATGAGGGTTTCTATCCCCGAGTTCATGATAGCGCCGCAACACATGGGGCAGCATTCGAAGGTGATGTACATAGTGCAACCGGCCAGGTAGGGGGAGCCGGTGTTGGCGGCGGCATTGCGGATGGCGAGAACCTCGGCGTGGGCGGTGGGGTCGGAGTCAACCATGACCCGGGGCTCGCTCTGGCCGATGATCTCGCCGTCCTTCAAGATAATTGCGGCGACTGGGACATCACCGTGGGACTCGGCCGTCATGGCCAGGTCCAGAGCTTGCTGCATTATTTTTTGGTCGATTGCCATGATTGCCTCCTATTGCCAAAACCGGTTGCAATACTCCTGGAGGGAGTCCCTGGTACTGGGAAATGCCAGGTCGTCCCAAGGGATTTCGTCTCGGTTGAAGAATTCTATGCCAATGGACTCGTCCAAAGCTCGGGGTTCTCCACCTACAATCTCCCCCGCATATACGATGATCACTACGGGAGAGCCATCGTAAGAATAGGCACCTACCAGTCCCCTAATAGAGACCTCGATGCCGGCCTCTTCCATCGACTCGCGTTGGGCTGCACCTTCCAGGGTCTCGCCGGCATCAACAAAGCCCCCTGGGAAGACCCACTTCCCGTAGGCAGGCTCGATGCCCCGCTGCAGGAGCAGGAGTTTGCCGTTCTGCCGCACGATTGCGCCGGAGGCGACTCTGGGGTTCAGGTACTGGATGTAGCCGCAAGACTGGCAGACGAGACGCTCGGGCTCTCCGTCTTTCACCAGTTTGAGTTTGAGGTGTCCCCCGCAACGAACACAGAAGTTATAGCCGGTGTCTTTGTGTTGGTGGGGCATAGCGTGGTTGTAGGCCGAAAATGAGCCTTGCCTCGGCCGCGGAGTTTAGGGTAGGTTACTCTGAATGGTAGACTGGCCGCAAACATCGAACCGACAAAGGGGGTCGGCGCGAGGTCCGCTCCCAAAGCAAGGAGGTTGCAGGTGAAGCCCATAGACTACGTAGCCAAGCTGAATGCGCATTACCAGGGCCACGGGTTTCCACCGTACAGGTGGTCCGTGTTCCGCACCACGACCTGGGCGCCGTTTGAGAAGCCGCTGAACAAGGCCAAGGTTGCGCTTCTTTGCTCGTCGGGGATGTCACGTCGGGACCAGGAGCCCTTCGACCCCCTGGCCAGGAGCGAAATGAGCTACCGTGAGATACCCAAGGACACACCGACCGAAGACCTGGTCATAAACTACGACTACTACGACCACCGGGATGCCGACAAGGACCCCAACGTCATCCTGCCCCTGGACAGATTTCGAGAACTGGAGGAGGAGGGGTACATCGGGGAACTGGCCGAGACCAACTACGGGCTCGGAATGGGAAGGATGTACAAGCGGACTGCTCTCCAGACTCAGCTGGCGGCCGAGATTGCCAGGAAGGTGAAGTCGGCGAAGGTAGACGTCCTGTTCTGTGTACCTGCCTGACCTCTCGACCACCAGTCCGTTGGACTGCTAGCGAGAGTAGTTGAAGAGGTAGGAGTCAGCACGGTCTACGTGGGGTCGGTTAGGGACATGATGGCGCAGGTCAAGCCGCCCAGGCCGGTGTTCGTCAACTTCCCGTTGGGACATCAATGCGGCAAGCCCTTTGACAAAGAGCTCCAGACGAACATCATCAAAGACGCCCTCGGGACTCTGAGCACGCTGGATGAGCCGGGTCGGATTACCGACCTGCCCTACGAATGGGGAGAGGAATTCGTATACGAGACAGGGAAAGGGGAATTGCCTGCGGACCAGAGGCCGCCGGGTAGGTGATGGGGGTGGGAGGCGTCGTGAAGGCAGCGGCCTGTACGGCGTCTATAGACTTTGCACGTGCTCTTCGAGCCACGAATTAAGATGTGCAAATCGAAATGTACCCTTCTCGAACAGGTCCATGAAGAAGGCGTAGGCTTCTTCGTTATCACAGTCTATAAAATGGTCGTTCATACGTAGAAACGCATCAGTGACAGCGAAAGCCACCCGCTCGTTGCCGTCTATGAATGGATGGTTCATAGTGAGACTTTCCATCATGGCCGCGGCTTCCTGGATGAGGCCATCATAGTAGCCAATTTGCGGCCTCATTAGGGCAGAGGCCAACGCTCCCTCATCACGAATCCCTGGCGCGCCTCCGTGCCTACGAATCAAGGCATCATGGGCTGCCATGACGTCCTCTATGGTGGGGAACTTATGGGTCATTGAGAGAGCAGGTCAAGGAGACGTCGGTTTCGCTCCATGCTCGCCTCAAGGTGGGCCATGAACTCCGGGTCAGGGCTCTGTTGTACCCGGCTTTCGACGTATTCCAGCATGGCGTCTTCCAGCGCAGCCCGGAAGGAAATGCCTCTCTCGCGGGCGACCTTACGCACTGCTTCCAGCAGTTCCGGAGAGGCCTGGCTCGAGAATTTCTTTCGATACGCAACCATAACTATTTCTCTTACTATATTGCCATATTGTGGTGGGATGCCATTGGGGCGTCAACCACAATATTGGTTGACGATCATGTACGTCTTATCCCAACCCCCGGGGCCTGTACTGGACGGCTTCCGCTACGTGGGTTACCTCGATGCCTTCGGAGGCGGAGAGATCGGCGATGGTGCGGGAGAGCTTGAGGATGCGGTGAAAGGCGCGGGCGGATAGCTGCAACTGTTGTGTGGCTTGCTGGAGGAGGCCTCGGGCGCCGTCTTCCAGGATGCAGACGTTCTTCACCTGGGCGGGGCCCATGTCTGCGTTGCAGGCCAGGGTAGTGCCTTCAAAGCGCGACAACTGGACAGTTCTGGCCTCCTCAACCCTCTGTCGGGCAAGTTTGGAGGTCTCTGCGTTATCGGGCTTCATGAGTTTTTCGTAGTCGACTCTCGGCACTTCTACGAACATATCGATGCGGTCCAGCAGGGGGCCGCTGATGCGCTTCTGGTATCGGGACACGAGCCCCGGGGCACAGGTGCACTCCCTGACGGAGTCACCGTAGAAGCCGCAAGGGCACGGGTTCATGGCGGCGACCAACATGAAGTTGGCAGGAAAGGTGACTGTGCCCTGGGCACGGCTGATGGTGACGACTTTGTCCTCGATTGGCTGGCGGAGGACTTCAAGGGTGTTGCGGCCGAACTCAGGGAGTTCGTCCAGGAAGAGGACGCCGCGGTGGCTGAGGCTGATCTCTCCGGGGCCGGGCCTGCGGCCTCCACCCACCAGTCCTGCGTGGGAAATTGTGTAGTGGGGCGAGCGGAAGGGCCGCTGTCTCATCAGGGCCGTGTCGGATTGAAGAAGGCCGCTCACGCTGTATATCTTGGTCACTTCCAGGGACTCGTCGGGGGACATCTTAGGGAGGAGGGATGGAAGGGACCGGGCCAGCATGGTCTTTCCGCTTCCGGGCGGGCCGGTCATCAGGATGTTGTGGCCTCCCGCGGCAGCAATCTCCAGGGCGCGCTTGGCGTGTTCCTGACCCCTAATGTAAGCGAAGTCGGACTCATAGAAATCGGGGGCTTCATCGGCGGGCACAGCTCCATTACCGTGGTGAGGGGCAAGGGGTTCGTCGCCGCGGAGATGGTTGACGAGTGACGGCAGGGTGGCCACCGGGAAGATGTCAATGCCGTCCACGACGGCGGCCTCGGCCTTGTCGAGGTCGGGGACGAAGACACTGCGAAAGCCTTTGTCCTTGGCGATACCGACCATCGGCAGGACCCCGTGGGTGTGTCTTACGGAACCTTCCAGTGAAAGCTCACCCAGGAATATGACCTCGGTAGCGTCAGTCTCGATCTGGCCGGAGCTCATCAGGATGCCGACGGCGATGGGGAGGTCGTAGGCCGGGCCTTCTTTACGGAGGTCGGCGGGGGCGAGGTTGACAGTGATCCGCTTCATCGGGAACTGGAATCCCGAGTTGCGGATGGCAGCGCGGACTCTCTCCCGGGATTCCTGGACTGCGGTGTCGGGGAGGCCGACTATATTGAAAGCCGGAAGTCCTGGGGAGATGTCTACTTCGACTTCTACTATGGCCCCTTCGAGGCCAACGACTGCACAGCTTCTAACTCTGGCTAACATGAGTGGTGGAGGTGACTAATCGGAATCTGCGCCCGTCCCCCTAACCTTCACTCCGGCCCGTTCTTCGATAATCAGGTCGGTGGCGTTGAAGTTCCTGTCGCCCCAGCCCCGGTCCATAGCCTCAAGCTGGATCTGCTCTGCGATGGAAGACAGGGGCACGGGAGCCCGGACTTCGCGGGCGAGTTGTATCGCCAAGGACGTGTCCTTCTGAGAAAGCTTGAGTGCAAAGCTGGCGGGATCGAATTTTCCGGACAGGAGGTCGTTCTCCAGGCCGCCGACAGGAGAGGCCTGACCATACATGCCGCCCCCAACGGCCTTGAGAAGGGTCTCGGCGTCGACCCCCGCTTTTACTCCGAGGGTCATGCCTTCCAGGACGACCATCCGGGTAGCAGCGCCCATGACGTTGTGCACGAGCTTGCATACCGAGCCACTTCCTATGGTCCCCGTGTAGAGGATGTTGTTGCCGAGGTGGTCTAGCAAGGGCTTGACTCTGTCGAAGATCTCCTTGTCACCGCCGATCATGATAATCATCGTGCGGTTAGTGGCCCCGACTTCGCCGCCGCTTACAGGGGCATCAAGGATATGGGCTCCCTTTTCCCTGAATGCGGGGTACATTCTTCTGGCCAAGGATGGTGAGATGCTTGAAAGGTCTGCGTAGACGGCACCTTCAGAGATACCGTCGAGAATGCCGTCAGGGCCGAGGGCGACGGCTTCGACCTCCACGGGGCCCGGGAGGGAGCTCAGGATGATCTCGCTGCCCTCGGCGGCTTCGCGGGGGGTTGCTGCCCAGTCGGCGCCCAACTCTTCGAAGCGTCGCACCGCTTCACGGTTGATGTCATTAACTTTAACCTTGTAGCCATCTTCAAGAAGGTTGCGGACCATAGGGCCACCCATGTTGCCGACACCAATAAATCCCAGATTCATAGCAATCTCTCCTGTAAGGAATGAATCGACCACTGATACAAGTCTGCCAGAAGGCCATTATAGCAATCGTTGTGTGCCTTGACACCCCGTAAGCCGGGGAATAGCCTTCGGGCTAGTCGGGCGAAGAACAAGGTAGAGATTGTCGGGAGGGAGTCATGGCAAGAAACGGTTTCAAGGTGATGGACTCCGACATGCACGTCATAGAGCCGGTGGACTTATGGCAGACCTACATGGACCCCGAGTTCCGGGACCGCGCGCCGAAGGGCGTCACCCGGTTCCAGGGCGACATGATGATGGAGGTGAACGGCCAGAACGTCCCGTACTGGATGCCCGGTAAACGCTACCATGACTGGCAGAAGCATACTGCAAAGGAGCAGGACGCCGCCTACAAATACTCCTATGAGAGAGACTGGAACTCGGCGACGCAGGTAAGGGCGATGGATATCGAGGGGCTGGATGTGGCATTTCTATACCCCAGCCGAGGACTGTACACGCTGGCGGTGGACGGGATGGAGCCGCAACTGGGGGCAGCAATTGCGACGGCCTACAACCGTTGGATGTACGACTTTTGCTCGATAGCCCCCGACCGCATGTACGGGGCTTCCATGGTGTCGGCATTCGACGTGGAGTCGGGGGTGGCGGAAGCCCGGGCGAGCGTCCGGGACCAGGGGATGAAGGCGATATTCATCAGGCCGAACATTGTGAATGGTCGGAACTGGCACGATCCCTACTACGATCCTCTCTGGGGAGAGATCGAAGCCCTGGGTGTGCCCCTCGGGTTTCACGAAGGTGCAAGCGCTCGGCTTCCTCAAGTAGGCAGCACGTTCGAGACCTACATGATGCACCACACCGTGTGTCACCCGTTCAACATGATGATGGCGGTGGTGAGCTTCATTGGTGGCGGGATACTCGAGCGGTTCCCAAAGTTGAATGTCGGGTATCTGGAGGCAAACTGCGGATGGGCGCCCTGGCTGTTGTGGAGGCTGGACGAGCACTATGAGATGGTAGGGCGGTTCGAGTCGCCGGAGCTAACCCTGGAGCCACAGGAGTATTTCCTGAGACAGTGCTTTGTGTCGGTGGAGGTTGACGAGGAGCCGGCGGAATACGTGGAGAGCACGGGCCTGGGGGACACGGTGGTCTTTTCCACCGACTACCCGCACAACGATTCGAAATACCCAAGGGCCACGGACACGTTCCTGGAAATGCCGTTTCCCGAGGATTTCAAGCGGAAAATCCTGTGGGATAACTGTGCTCGGATGTATGGATTCAACTAAGTACACCACGCAGCGTAGATTCGTAGTATCCTAGGCTGTAACAGGCAGTGTGTGAACGGAATAGAAATCGCCACCTAGTGGAAAGGAGGTCGGACAAGAAATGAAAGACGGAATGAGGTTTGTAGACTGTGACATGCACATCATGGAGCCGCAGAGCTTGTTCGACCGGTACCTGGACCCGAAGTTCAAGAGTCGGGTCACCTCCATGGTGGCAGCGGACGGCTCGGCCAGGGCCAACTGGTATATAGACGGGGTGCACCCATCGGAAGACACGGAGCTTTCCCAGTACCGGAAGCCGATACGACCCAACAACGCCGACGCCTCGATTCTCAGCCCATCCCTGGGCAACCTTACGAGCTCACGGCTGGTGGAAACGGGCCGGATGGACTTCGCCTTGAATCGGAAGTACAACGAGGAAGCTCAGGTCATGGCAATGGAGATGGAGGGGATAGACATTGCAGTTCTGTTCCCCACCTCGGGGCTGAACCTGATAGCCAGGGATGACCTGGACCCGTGGATGTCGCTGGCCTTGTGCGAGGCGTACAACAACTGGATACACGAATTCTGCCAGTACAGCCCGGACCAGCTGAAGTTCGCGGCCATGCTCCCGATGCACGACGTAAACCTGGCATGTCGGGAACTGGTAAGGGCAGTCACGGAGCTGGGGGCAGTCGGGTCCTTTGTGCGCCCCAACCTGCTAAAGGGACGCTACTGGCACTCCAACTACTGGGACCCCCTCTACTCCCTGCACGAAGAGTTGGACGTGACCTGGGGCTTTCACGAGGGTACCGGGCCCTGGTACTCCTACATGAACCGGCTATACGGGGAAAACAGGTTCTACCGCCACGTGGCCAGCCACTGGATAGAGATGCAGCACGCGATGATTGCGCAGATCATCGGCGGAGTATTCGAGTTTCACCCGAATCTCAGGGTCGGGTACCTGGAGGCACAGAACTCATGGGTGCCGGGGCTTTTGACCCGGATAGAGTGGGACTACCCGAACTACCGTGAGACCCACGCTCCGTACCTGTCGATGACTCCCAAAGAGTATTTCCAGCGGAACTGCTGGGCGGCGGTGGAGGGTTCGGAGCCCGAGATTGAGCCGACCGCAAGCCTTATAGGGTCGGAGCACATGTGCATGTCCACGGACTACCCGCACTTCGACTCCAACTTCCCGAACGTTTCCAGCAACCTGCTGGAAACGGCGAGTCGGGAGACGGCGAAGAACATCATGTACGGCGGTGCGCTGCTGTACAACTTCTCGGATGCGGACTTTGCCAAGGCCGACGGTGCAATGGCGGCGTTCCAAGCCCGCAAGCAGGAGGAGAGGGCGCCGGCCGTGGGATAGGTTACTACTAACACTGAAGTGCACTAAAGGGCGGTTGGCCGAGCCAACCGCCCCTTAACTTTAGTTGAGAGAAAACGTGCGTGGCTAGTCTACAAGTAGGTGGTGTGCTTTTCGGTGAAGGCCTCTGTGACGGGGAAGAAGATGAGGAGCTTGGCGGGCTCGGGACCTACGACGGTGAAACCGTGGTGGGCATCTTTCGGGATGGCGATGGTCTGCATGGGGTGAGCCCGGTGAATTTCTCCGCCGAGATCAGTGTCAACTACTCCTTCCAGGACTACGATTAGCTCGTCGACGTCGTGGTGGTGGGGAGGGGCTCCGGATCCAGGGTCTACGATATGGTAGTCGAAGGTTAGCTGGAAGCCGTCCTCGTAACCCGACAACCTTCTGCGTCGGTAGCCGGGCCTTCGGGTTTCCTCTGCGGCGCTTTCGTGGTCGATGATGGACATGGGGCCTAGCCTCCGTAGAAAACCTTGTCGCCGAGGTCCTGCATCCAGAGGGTAGCGTTGTCGATGCGTCCGTCGCCGAGATCGCCGGGTGTACCGGCCTCAATAACTTCGCCGACGAAGATGGAGTGGTCGCCCTTTTCAATGGTGTCGGTGAGCTTGCACTCGACCCATGCGGGCGCGCTGTCGAGGATCGGGGCTCCCGAGCTGCCGGCCTGGAATGACTCGCCGCCGATGGAGTTGCCGTCCCTGTCGTGGGACTTGAAGAAGTTGAAGGCGAGCCCTTGCTGTCCCTTGCCGAGAATGTTTAGCACGAAGCTGCCGCTGTCCTTAACGATGGCATGGGCGCCGGAGTCGGCTTTCACGCCAACGGCCACCAAAGGAGGGGCAAAGGAGGCCTGGGTAACCCAATTTACGGTAGCGGCGGCCACGGATCCGTCCTTCCCTTCTGCTGTCATTACGTAGATGCCGTAGGGGATCATTCTGAGCGCGCTTTTCTTTGCATCCTGATCCATCTTTTCCTCCCAATTGGTGCTGAATCCGGTGACCGGCGAGGCCATTATAACAGCCCGTTTGACACCCGATTTTCGCGGCATGATACTTGCCGAAGGGAGGGATATGCAGCTATGGAATACAAGACTATTTCGGCGGACACGCACATCGACATACCGTGGCTCCCGGCAGAACTGTTTGTCTCCAATGCCCCTGAACAATACAAACCGCACATGCCCAGGGTGGAGGATACGGACAAGGGAAGCATGTGGAAGGTGGACGGGCAGCTATTGGGCTGGGTAGCGGGCGCCGGATTGAAGGGTACGTGGGAACCTTATGAGGCCGGTCTGTCCAATCATCTTGATCAAATGGCGGCGACAGGATTCTTCGCCGATGGAGATAAAGGAGACTTCCACCCCACCACCCCTCACCTCCGGCTGGGAGACCAGGACCTGGACGATATCCAGGCTGAGGTAATCTACGGGATTCTCGGGCTTGGAGGCGGATTCCCTGTCGGGGCGAATGACTATGGAATCACCGACGCTGACCGCACCGTATTAATGTATGACATCTACAACGAATGGCTGGCAGGTTTCTGCAACAGCAACCCTGACAGGTTTGCCGGCCTGGCGTGCCTCACGAGCCACGATCCCCAGGTAGCGGCAAATCAGGTCAGGAAGGCTGCCGAGATGGGATTGAGAGGCGCCGAGTTGAACGTCAGCCAGGCAGTCAAGCCCGTCTATCACGAGGCGTGGGACCCCCTTTGGATAGCGGCAGAGGAATGCCGGATGCCGATCTCTTTCCATACGCTCGGGATCGGGTACCGGAAACCCGACCCTGAAGACCGGAAGAAGTTGGAGTGGGTAGACTTCGGGCTCTTGCTGGTAACCTTCCAGCTATCGGGGGCAGAATTCCTGGCAAGCATGGCGTTCGGAGGGGCTTGTGACCGATACCCGGGATTCGACTTCGTGCTGGGGGAGTGCGGAATTGGGTGGATACCTTATGTACTCTACAGGATGGACGAGGAATACAAGGAGACCCTGTTCCACCTTAACCTGAGCATGCTGCCCAGCGAACTGTGGCGTCGGCAGGGGTATTCGACGTTCCAGCACGAGAGCCCGGGGCCCGAGGCCATTGCAGCCATTGGTGAAGACAACATCATGTGGGGCTCCGACTATCCCCACCACGATGGCGTTTGGCCTGATTCCCAAAAGGTGATAAAAGAGGACCTGGGACACCTGGAGGAGTCGGTGGTAGACAAGATCACCTGTCAGAATGCTGCAAGTCTGTACCGTTTCAATTGAACGAACCGCCGGATGATGACGAGGTAATTCCACAGGGCATTGCGCCGATTTAGCGTTTCTCGATTGCTCAGGTTCGCGCTGGCGATAGTAGCCCTATTGGTGTTGGGCGCTTGCGTACTTGACGCTACCCCCACAACAGAGGCCACTCCACCATCACCTACCTCAACGCTGCCAATCCCAACCAGCACACCACTGCCTACAACATCCGCATTATCTTCCCCGACGCCTGAATATAATCGTGATGAATGGGGTGGGTGGATCGACGCCGACGGAGACTGCCAAGACACACGGGCGGAGATTCTTATCGAAGAAAGCCAGGTAGATGTTGTTCTGGATGGGTGTCGGGTGGTGGAGGGGGAGTGGTTTGATCCGTGGGGCGGGCAGACATACAACTCCGCAGGTGACGTTGATATCGACCATCATGTGCCACTGGCCCATGCGCACGAGACAGGAGGGTCGGCGTGGGATGAAGAACGCAAGGTGGAATTTGCCAATGATCCGGAGAATCTCAATGCGATGTCGTCATCCTTGAACCGAAGCAAAGGGTCTCGGGGGCCGGATGAGTGGAAACCACCCGACGAAACTGCATATTGTGAATACGCCAGACAGTGGGAGGCAGTGAAGGAGAAGTATCAACTTGCGATCGATGGAGACGAACGTCGGGCGCTGGATGAGATGCTAGCTACTTGTGATCTCACTTTGCCAACGCCTACACCGCCATCAAGATATTTGCCAACGCAGCCTAGCCCAACCGCTACATCACCCCCGGCATCGATAGAGGGAGTCTACGAGAGCTGTGATGAGGCAATAGAAGCCGGGGAACAGCGGATTAAGGGTGAAAGTGGCCCGGGACTAGGGTTTCCACAGGCGATGGTGCCTTCTGCTAGGGATGGCGATAAAGATGGTGTAGTGTGCGAGCGATGAAAAAAGCCGGATATTGACGGCTGCAAACTGCGTTCTTAAGATAGCGAGACAGGAGATACGGGCTATATCGTCCAAAAACCCGAGGAGGAATTGATGGAATACAACGTAATCACTGCCGACACCCACATGGACGTCACCTGGCTGCCGGGCGACATGTTCGTAAAGGGCGCTCCCGCCGCTCTGAAAGACAAGATGCCCTACGTCAGCCAGAACAACGGCAAGGCCCAGTGGGAGATAGAGGGAGAGTTTATGTGCTGGGTCGGGGGCGGGGGGCTGACGGGCGCTTTCGGTGACTACGTGCCGGGGGAATCCAAACACCTGGACCGGATGGCTGAAGTAGGCTTCTTTTCGGGGATCAAGGACGGTATATATCACCCGTCGAACCCCGACCTTCGAGTGGGCGACCTGGACATCGACGGCATGGATGCCGAGGTCATATACGGCATCCTGGGCATCGGCGGGGGCGGGTTCTCGGGGCCCGGGTTCAAGGACCCGGAAGTGACGGCTACGATTTACGACGTATACAACGAATGGATCGCCGAGTTCACGGGGTCGAACCCGAGCCGGATGAAGGGGCTGGCATGCCTGGCGAGCCACGATCCTGAGAGGGCAGCGGGACAGCTACGAAGGGCCGGTGAGCTTGGTCTGCGGGGTGCCGAAATCAACGTTGGGACGATGTCCAAGCCCGTTTACCACAAGGCTTGGGACCCTCTGTGGGAAACCGCGGCCGAATACCAAATGCCCATTTCATTCCACACTCTCGGGGTGCCCCACAGAAAGCCGGACCCCGAGGATGAAGAGACTTACCACTGGCTCGAAGTTACCCTTGGATACACCCTGTTCCAGCTCTCGGGGGCGGAGTTCCTGGTTAGCGTCGTATTGTCGGGGGCTTGCGAGAGGAACCCGAACTTCAACTTTGTCCTGGGCGAGTGCGGCATTGGTTGGATCCCATACGTGGTTGAGCGAGTAGACGAGGAATACGACGACCGGGGCTTCCACATGGGATACTCGATGAAACCGAGCGAGTACTGGAGACGGCAAGGCTACTCCACGTTCCAGAACGAATACGTTTCCGTCGACCAGATCGAGCGGATCGGGCTGGACAACATCATGTGGGGCAACGACTATCCCCACCCCGACGGCGTGTTCCCGGACTCCAAGAGGGCGATCGAAGAGGGTCTCGGGCACTTGCCGGCAGACATCCGAAAGAAGATAGTCTGCGACAACGCGATCAAAGCCTACAGGTTCAACTAGGCTAGGTCTCGGGAGTGGGGCCTGATGGCCTACGACGAGAGTCTGGCTCAGAGAGTACGCCGGGAGTTGGCGGTCCGAGACGGCGTGACGGAGAAGCGCATGTTCGGTGGGCTGTGCTTCATGCTGCACGGCAACATGGCCCTGGGGATCGACAAGGACCGGTTGATGGTGAGAGTCGGGCCTGAAGGTTATGAGGCCGCTCTTCAAAAGCCCCATGCCCGACCCATGGACATGACGGGTCGGCCAATGAAGGGGTTCGTGGTCGTGCCGCCAGAAGGTATGTCGACACCCGATACATTAAAGGACTGGGTAAGCCAGGGTGTAGACTACTCCTTGAGCCTGCCCCCCAAGTAAAATGCATTCGGCACTTTGGAAAGGACGGGACCTAACGTGGAATACAAAGTAATCTCTGCTGACACGCACCTTGACCTCACTTGGCTGCCCGGAGACATGTTCGTAGAGGCTGCGCCGGAACATTTGAAGTCACAGATGCCCTATATCACGGACACGGACAGCGGGAAGAGGTGGATCGTGGAGGAGGAAGATATCGCACGCGCTGGGGGATTTATCGGCTATACGCCCGGCCATTCGAAGCACATGGACAGGATGGCGGAGGTCGGGTTCTATGACGGGGTGGGCGAGGGTGTATACCATCCGGCGATAGCTGACCTGCGGGTTAAAGACCAGGACATTGACGGCGTCGATGCTGAGATCATCTACGGGATCCTGGGGATAGCGGGAGGCGGCTTCTCGGGGCCCGGGTTCCGGGACCCGGATGTGACCACAGCAATCTATGACATCTACAACGAATGGGTGAGTGAGTTTGTGAAGGCTAACCCCGGCCGGCTCGGCGCCCTGGGGTGCGTTATTAGCCACGACCCCCAGGTTGCGTCCAAGCAGTTACGGAAGGCGGCGGAGATGGGGCTCAAAGGTGCGGAGATCAACGTGGCCAAGATGAGCGCACCCATGTACCAGAAGGAATGGGATGTGCTGTGGGCCGTTGCGGATGAGTGCGACATGCCCATATCTTTCCATACGCTCGGGATTCCGACTCGGAAGCCTGAAGGAGAATCGGCCGACGAATACGATGTAGCATACGACGGGGTTAGGGAGTGCCTGTTTCAGCTTTCGGGGGCGGAATTCCTGGTGAGTGCCGTTTACTCGGGGGCGTGCATGCGCTACCCCAGCTTCCAGTTCGTGCTCGGCGAGTGCGGGATCGGGTGGATACCGTACGTCATCGAGAGGATGGATGCCGAGTATGAAGATAGGTATCACCCCATCGGGTTGGAGATGGCACCGACGGCATACTGGCGTCGGCAGGGCTTTTCCACATTCCAGAACGAGTACGTCTCCCAGGACCAGGTGGACAGGATTGGGGCGGAGTGCATCATGTGGGGCTCCGACTACCCGCACAGGGACGGCGTTTTCCCGGACTCCCGCAAGGTGATAAGCGAGGGCATGGGGCACCTGGACGACGCAGTGGTCAACCAGATTATCTGCGGCAACGCCGCCCGTCTCTACAACTTCAGCTGATCTGACTGCACGTCGGGCTGAACGTAAAGCCGGAAAAGGTCGGGAGGAGCGCATGGCCGTTATGGACCGGTTCAGCGTTTTCGCCTTTGCTCTGGGCGACCCGCCCCCCGCAGCCTCGGAGTTGATCTCAGCGGCCCGACATGCCGATGCCCTCGGCTTCCACTCAATCTCTTTGCCCCACCATCTCACGTTGCCTGCGGCCCAGGTATACACGGGATTTCCGCGTAGGGACATCCTGGACCCGTTGGCGCTTCTGCCCGCCATGGCTGCGGTGACGGAGAATATCAAGGTGGGTACGAACTCGGCGATTGTGCCGGTGCTCGCACCCTATGTGTGGGCGAGGTACTTCGCGACGCTAGACGTGATGTCGGGGGGACGGGCACTGGCGGGGATGGCGATGGGGTGGTTTGAGAAGGACTTTGCAGCGGCGAAGGCGGACATCAAGAGAAGGGCGCGGCATTTCGACGAGGCTCTCGGCCTTATTCGTAGACTCTGGACCGAGTCCTCCGTGAGTCACAGTGGTGAGACCTGCGAGCTGATGGAAATGGAGCTGGAGCCAAAGCCGATGCAAAAGCCCCATCCGCCGATCTGGATTGGGGGGCACACGGCGTCTATTGAAAGAACTTCGATGCACTCTCAATATCTGCTGCCCGCTAACCTGACGGTGGAAGAGGTCAGGGACGTTTACTTGCCTCGCCTGGATGAGGCGAATGCGAAATTCGGGACAAATGCTGGTATATGCCTGAGCGTTCGGGTGAACGTGGGGGACAGTCGGGGCCCGGACCCGGACATGCTTCCCCGGATCGCGCGGCTGGTAAACTCTCGACGTCGGCCTGTAGAAGACATTCACGAGATATCCATCGCGGGCTCTCCAGGACATTGTGCTGAGAGGATAGAAGAGTACGTAGATGCGGGTATTTCACATTTTCTCCTCGACTTCCAGTATCACGGGCTAACGAGTGTGGAATACTCTATAGGACAGATGGAGAGATTTGTGTCGGAAGTCGTGCCTCTGCTAGATAGGAAAATCCTTGCATAAATCGCACGGTTGTTTCTTGACCCCATGTTTCGCAAGGAATAACGTTCCACCCACAAACGGAGCAGCTTAGTTAGTAGCTTCCTCCGGGGAAGCGCAGGCGAATAGAGCAATGGCCATAGGCCCCTTCAACTGCAGGCTCCAAAGCAGCCATGTACCCGCATCATGGTGGGCCAAGTGGGGAGTCGCGCCACCCCAACCCCTAGCTCTGTACTGACAGACCCGCGCCTCCGCCTAGACTCCAAAGATCGCGAAGGTTGCGCCCTTTGCACCTCGTACCGCATGGATGTTAGCGAGTACCTTGCTATCAGGGCCCGGGTCTCCGACTGTGCTAGTTATTCAGCGAGGGAGACACTATGAAGTTTCAACTTTTCGTATTGCCAACAATTCCGGGCATTCTGGAGGACGGACAAAGACTCCGACCCATAGCCCGGAACAACGAGAGATTCCAGGAGATGCTGGAGCAGGTAAGGCAGATTTGTGTACTGGGCGACGAGCTCGGTTATGACTGCTTTTCGACGACGGAACACCACTTCCACTCGGAAGGGTATGAGTGCTCGGTGGCGCCGCTGGTACTGTATTCGAACCTGGCGGCACAGACAAAGAGGATAAAGTTCGGGCCCCTGGGCCTGGTGCTGCCGTCCTGGGACCCGATCCGGTGCGCCGAGGAGATTGCGATGCTTGACCACCTGACCAAGGGTCGGGTGATTGCGGGATTCGCTCGGGGGTACCAGGACAGGTGGGTGAACGTGATGGGGCAGCAGTACAAAGCCATTGCTGCGCAGTCAGACCAGAGTGCGGGCGACTCCCACAACCGGGAGATCTTCGAGGAAGTGTTTCACATCATCAAGGGCGCATGGACCAACGACGCTTTCTCCTACAAGGGAAAGTACTACCAGGTGCCTTATCCATACGAGGAAGGTATACAGAACTGGCCGGCAGAGAAGTGGACGGGCAGCAACGGAGCTCCGGGAGAGCTTGATGAGAACGGCACAATCCGTAAGGTTTGCGTTGTGCCCAAGCCATACCAGCAGCCGCATCCCCCCATTTTCAACGCCTTTTCCGTAAGTGAGAACACGGTGAGGTGGGCTGCCAAGAACGGCACGATTCCTCATATGCAGATCTCTATCCCCGAGTCCTTCAACAGGCTGTGTCACGTCTACCAGGATGTGGCGCGTGAGAATGGTAGGGATCTGAAGCTCGGGGAAAGCGTTGGGGCCTCTCGGGTTGTGTATACGGGAAGCACCTACGAAGAAGCCTACAAGCTGGCAGAAGAGACCCTGGGCTGGAGCTACGCCGTATACTACGACCAGTTCGGGTTTGCGGAAGGGTTCCGGTACCCGGGCGAAGAGACCCCCAAACCCTTGAGGTTCCCCAGCAAGGCCGCGGCAACCGAGCGGCTGGTGGACCAGGGATACGGAATTGTTGGAACGGTAGACCAGGTAAAGTACAAGCTGGAAGACCTGCAGCGATGCCACGAAGACGGGGACCTGGAGTGGTTCGGGTTCCTGGTGGACCAGGGGATGTATCCGCTGGAAGAAGTGCTGGAGCAGGTGCACACGTTTGGGTCGAAGATCATGCCGGAGTTTCAGGGTTAGGAAAAAGTAGCCGAGGGCGGGCGGTGTTGGATGCGCCGCCCGCCCCGAGCACAGGAGGCATAAAGGCCATGACCTCTACGGCAACGCGGACCTCGGCGCCTATTTGGAAAACCTTGCCCAGCCGATACTACTGGGCAGAAGACATCTACGAACTGGAAAAGGAAAGGATCTTCTACGATTCGTGGCTATATGTGGGTCGGGTGCAGTCGATCCCGAATCCCGGGGACTTCATCACGCAGGACATAGTGGATGAAAGCGTCATAGTGGTCCGGGACAAGCAGGGGGCGATAAACGCCTTCTCCAACGTGTGCCGACACCGGGGGAACAAGCTGTGCAGTGCTGCATCGGGGAAGTTCCGGGGAAGTGCAATCCCCTGTGGCTACCATGGCTGGACCTACGACCTTGAGGGAAAGCTGATTGCCACCCCGAACATGCTAGGGACAGAGGGGTTCCATAAAGAAGACTTTCCCCTTTATCCGGTGTCCCTTCACGTTTGGATGGGTTGCATTTTCGTGAATCTCTCTGCTGATCCCGAGCCATTTGACCCGGGAGTCGGGCCCCTGGAGGAGGTGATAGAGAGGTACAACCTGGCTAACCTGGCCGTTGTGGAGCGGAGGGAATACCACCTGGATGCCAACTGGAAGATAGTCCAGGAAAACAACGTGGAATGCTATCACTGTCCGTCGATTCACCCCGAGCTATGCGCCATCCAGCCGAATGTGAGGCGAGGGAATATCGGCGCATCCAACAAGGACGGCAACCCGCTCATCGAGGGCGGCAACTCCTTTACCCTCGACGCCACAACGAATCGGCCCCTAATCAGCACCATAACGTCGGCGGACGAGGGTCGGTTCCGAAGCACACCGATGTGGCCCGGCTTCTTCATGGGATTCCTGCCTGACCACGTCTTCTTCTTCAACGTCTGGCCGACCAGTGTAGAGAAGAGCACGGTTGTGATGGAGTGGCTGTTTGAGCCTTCCGCGATTGCTCTACCGGACTTCGACCCGAGTGATACGGTGAGCTTCCTGGACACGGTCCTCAAGCAGGACTTCGATATCTGCCACGAGGTGCAGAAGGGGATCAAGGCCCGGGCGCACAAGCAGGGGATCTACGCCCCTAACGAGTTCCTGCCCTACGATTTCAATGAGTGGGTGAAGGCCAGAATAGAGCGTTGATGCTCGGACTCACCATGCATCAAAAAAGGTGGGGGCAATTCCGGCCAATGGAGGCACAAAGCCTATGACTCTCACGGCGACTCAGACGGCGGGTGATGTCTGGACAACTCTCCCCAGCCGCTACTACTGGTCGGAAGAGATATTCGCTCTGGAAAAGGAGCGGATTTTCTATGATACGTGGCTGTATGCCGGGCGGGTGCAGTCGGTCCCGAATCCCGGGGACTTCATAACGCAGGACATTGTGGACGAGAGTGTGATCGTGGTCCGGGACAAGCAGGGGGCCATCAACGCCTTCTCCAACGTGTGCCGACACCGGGGGAACAAGCTGTGCAGTGCCGCATCGGGGAAGTTCCGGGGAAGCGCGATCCCCTGTGGCTACCACGGCTGGACATACGACCTTGAAGGAAAGCTGATTGCCACTCCAAACATGATCGGAACGGACGGTTTCCGCAAAGAGGACTTTCCACTCTATCCGGTCGCCATTCACGTTTGGAAGGGGTGCATTTTCGTCAATCTGTCCTCCAACCCCGAGCCCTTTGACCCGGGGCTCGGGGCGGTGGGAGAGAAAATAGACAGGTACAACCTGGAGAACCTGGCTGTCGGGGCACGGAGGGAGTACATCCTGAATGCCAACTGGAAGATAGTCAACGAAAACAACATTGAGTGCTATCACTGCCCTTCTATTCACCCTGAACTGTGTGCCATCCAGCCCAACATTAGAAAAGGGATGATCGGTTCTTCAAGCAGTGACGGCAATCCGTTAATTGAGGGCGGCAACTCGTTCACGCCAGACGCCACGACCAGGAGACCACTGATAAGCACGATAAAGCCGGAAGACGAGGGTCGTTTCCGCAGCACCCCGATCTGGCCGTGCTTCTTCCTGGGTCTGCTGCCGGACAGTGTATTTGCTTTCAACGTCTGGCCCATAACGGCGGAGAAGAGCAGAGTCACGGTGGAGTGGCTGTTCGAGCCATCCACGATAGCAATGCCGGACTTCGACCCGAGCGATACGGTGGACTTCGGGGACAACGTGCTCAGGCAGGACTTCTCAGTGTGTCACTCGGTGCAAAAGGGGATAAAGACTCGGGCGCACAGGAACGGAGTCTATACGGCCAACGAGTTCCTCCTCCACGAGTTCAACGAATGGGTCAGGGCAAGGGTGGAGGGGTAGGTCGTCAAGACTGGCTCGAAGAGTTTCACCCACCCGGCGGCTCGCGTTGCGAGAGCCTATCGGCGAAGTAGTGCCCGTCCTGAATGCGAATGTCCAGTCGGCCTATGCCACCAGAACCATATACGAGTCTACACGCGCCGACGTTGCAACCAAAATGATGGTCTTGGGTGTGTCAAGCCCACGGGTGGGTGAACTTGCCCCGCTCGGGTCCATTATCCTGAACAAACTGCTCGGTGAAATTACCTGCCTGCTAGTGTGCAATCGGAGGTCAGACATTGAATGAAGCGCAAAATCGCAAAGGGGTCGTATTCAGGGACCTGCATTTGGCTGAAGGGATATTTGTCATGCCGAACGCGTGGAACGCCGGCAGCGCCTGCATGCTCGAAACCGCCGGCTTTTCCGCAGTGGGAACCACCAGCGCGGGAATCTCCTACTGCCTGGGGCTCCCCGACTATGAAGGAGTTTTGACCCGGGAAGCGGCCCTGGAAGAGACCGGTCGGATCGCAAGCGCGATCAGGATTCCGGTTAGCATGGATGCGGAAAATGGCTACGGGCACACCCCCGAGGAGGTGGCCGAGACCATACGCCGGGTTGCAGACACCGGTGCGGTTGGCGCGAGCATCGAGGACTACGCCTCCTCATACGGCACGGGTGATCTTTACGATAGGGTTCTAGCAAGGGAGAGGATCGAGGCTGCGGTGGCAGCGGCTGCCTCCCTGCCGTTTCCCTTTACCGTGACCGCAAGAGCAGAGTGCTATCTGGTCGGGCACCCGGACCCATTTGGAGAATCAGTGGCGAGGGCCATTTCATATCGGGAGGCGGGAGCGGATTGCCTTTATGTACCAGGAATTACCGACCGGGAGACCATCGGCCGCCTTGTAAAGGAGGTCGATGCACCGATCAACGTAGTCATGGGTCTTGCCGGTAGTCCGATGAGTGTAAGTCAGCTTGAGGATCTGGGGGTAAAGCGGATCAGCATTGGCGGGTCGCTCGCCCGTGCAACCTTCGGACTGATCCGGCGGGCTGCGGCTGAGATTCGTGATCACGGGACTTTTGCATTTGCGGATGGCCAAGTGCCGGACCCCGAGCTCTGTCAGTTCTTTTCGGACCGTCTGGATGAAACGCAAAGCTAACTCCGAGGATAAAGGGAACGCACGGGAACGGGGTATATTCGGACAACGAATTCCTGCTCCGGGAGTTCAACGAGTGGATGAGGCCGAGCGCTGAGGGAGATAAGCCTATCCAGTAGTGGACTTCGCGTCGACAAGAACGGATAATGGGCTGGCTTATACGGCACGGTTTAGTCTTTTCGGGGGGGGACTATCATGGGTTACACAGGCAAGGTAATTTCCGGGGACTGTCACGTAGACATACCGTGGCTGCCGGCAGACCTGTTCACGTCTAATGCTCCGGCGCATCTCAGGGACAAGATGCCGCACGTGCAGGACACTGAGGATGGGGAGCAATGGTTCGCCGGTGACAGGCAACTGGGGTGTGTGGGAGGAGCGGGCATCGGGTTACAACCGAGCCTCTTCTGGGACCCATACGTGGCCGGGGTGAACGAGAGGCTGGACCGGATGGAAGAGAAGAATTTCTTCACCGACGCACGTCAAGGCCTGTTCCACCCCACCACTCCCGAGCTCAGGATAAGGGACCAGGACACGGACGGGATTTCGGGCGAGGTGCTTTATGGCGTGCTCGCCCTGGCGAGCGGATTCGGGACGACGCAGGCCGGAGAGGAAGGAGCGGTAATAGGTGGTGACGAACCCAGCGGCCCGGGCTACGGGCTCACTGACCCGGACGCTATCCTAACAGTCTTCGAAATCTACAACCAATACATATCCGACTTTTGCAAGACGAATCCCGACAGGCTGGCGGCGTTGGGCTGCCTTTTTGCCAGGGACCCGGAAGAGGCTGCCGGACAGGCGCGCAAAGCTGCGGAAGTCGGGTTGAAGGGCACCGAGCTCAATGTCGCCTCCACGCAAGAGCCGATTTACTTGAAGGAATGGGACCCGCTGTGGGAGGCGGTTGATGAATCAGGGCTGGCGATCGCCTTCCACACAGTCGGATTGTCGCCCCGGGCCCCGACGAGGGAGACCACCGCAGCAGAGAAAGCGGTGATGACCGGGGTGTCACTAACGGTGTTCCAGCTCTCGGGGGCAGAGTTCGTGTCAAGCATCATCCTGTCGGGGGCATGCGAGCGATACCCTAACATGAAGTTCGTGCTGGGTGAGTGCGGCATCGGGTGGCTGCCCTATGTACTGTTCCGGATGGACGACGAGGCCGAGCGCTGGAAGATCGGTGAGCGCGGGCTGAAGTTGAAGCCATCCGAGTACTGGCACCGGCAGGGCTACTCCACCTTCCAGATCGAATACCTCACCAACGAGATGGTGGACATGGTGGGCGCCGACAACATCATCTGGGGCTCTGACTACCCGCATCCCGACTGCGTCTGGCCCGATTCCCGGTCGGTGATCGACGAGAACCTGGGGCACCTGGACAAGGACAAGCTGAAGAAGATCGTGTGTGACAACACGGCCAGGCTCTACGGCTTCCCCAACTAAGGGCTTGCCGGAATAACAGCGCGAAGAGAGAAAGCACTTTTAGGAGAACAGTAATGGGTTACACGGGCAAAGTTATCTCGGGAGACTGCCATCTTGACATTCCGTGGTTGCCGGAGGACATCTTCACTTCTCGAGCGCCGGCGCACCTGAAGGACAGGATGCCAGTGGTGAAGGAAACGGAAGATGGCAGGCAGTGGTTTGGCGAAGATGGTCTCCTGGGCTGGGTAGGGGGGTCGGGAATCGGCCTCGTACCCGGGGGCTGGGACCCGTATCAAGCGGGGGTATCCAACAGGCTTGACCGAATGGAGGAGATGAACTTCTATTCGGACGCTGAAAGGGGGCTCCTCCGGCCCGGAACACCGGAACTGAGAATAAAGGACCAGGACGCCGACGGCATCAGTGGGGAGGTCATCTACGGTGTGCTGGGGCTGGCCGGATTCGCTGGCACCCAGGCTGACGAAGTTGAGACGATCCAGATGGGCGACGAACCGAGCGGCCCCGGCTACGGCCTGCACGATCCGGAACTCATCACTGCCGTGTATAACGCCTACAGTGAATGGATATCCGAGTTCTGCCAGACCAGCCCAGACCGGTTTGTGGGACTGACCTGCCTGACCCCGAGCGACCCCCAAATTGCGGCAGGGCAGATGCGCCGGGCGGCGGAACTGGGTCTCGGGGGGGCGGAGATTAACATAGGCTCGGCCCCGAACCCGCTCTACCACAACAGCTGGGACCCCCTCTGGGAGGCCGCCAGCGATACGGGTCTGCCCATATCTTTCCACACGGTGGGGCTCGAGCCCCGGATGCCGAGAGTGGAGGAATTCGACGACTACAAGTGGGTCATAAACGGGCTGTTCATCACCATGTTCCAATTGGCCGGTGCGGAGTACCTCGCCAGCATCATCTATAGCGGGGCCCTGGACCGTCAGCCGAATATGAAGTTTGTGCTCGGCGAATGCGGCATCGCCTGGATCCCCTACGTGCTCTTCCGCATGGATGAAGAGTACCAAAGACAGCTGTTCCACATCGGCCTTAGCCTGAAGCCCAGCGAATACTGGGAGAGGCAGGGTTATTCCACCTTCCAGATCGAGCACCTGACCAATGAGATGGTAGACCTGGTGGGAGAGGACAAAATAATGTGGGGCTCCGACTATCCTCACCCCGACTGCATTTGGCCCGACTCCCGAGCCGTGATCGATGAGCACCTCGGACACCTGGACGAGGCAAAGATACAGAAGCTGGTGTGTGACAACACGGCTAAACTGTACGGCTTTCCGAACTAGCAGAAAACCGAGCGCCGACTGACACATAGCGGGGAGGGAGACGATGGCTGAATTTGACGTCGTAGTCAGGAATGGGACCGTGGTTGAAGCGACGGGGATACCCGCGTACAGGGCGGATGTCGGGATCAAGGGTGGAAGGATCGCCCAGATAAGCGGCAATATCCGGGGGTCGGGGGGAGGGGAGCTGGATGCTACGGGTTGCATCGTGGCGCCGGGAGCGGTGGAGCAGCACGCCCATTACGACGGCCAGATCAACTGGGACCCGTACTGCAGCTTGTCAGGTTGGCACGGGATGACGTCAATGACAATCGGGCACTGTGGCTATGGCGTCGCGCCGGTGAGACCCGAGGACCGGGAAGCCAACATGCAGCTCCATTCGCGCATCGAGGCGATACCACTGCATTCGATGCGGGCCGGCATCCGATGGGACTGGGTGACCTTTCCCGAATACCTGGACAGCCTTCAGCGGCAAGGGACAGGGGTGAACGTGGGGGCAATGTTTGCGTACTCACCGGCCCGGGTGTGGGTTATGGGCGCGGAGGAAGCTGCTAACCGGGGCTACGTGACGAAGGAGGAATTGGAACAGATCCTTGCACTGTTCAGGGAGGCGCTGGATGCGGGCGCATTCGGTTTTTCATTGAACAAGAACATGGCAGACCGTCCGGCGACCGGCGGCTACCTGCCCACCCACGTTGCCGCTGACGATGAGTTCGAGGCGATGGCGCGACTGCTTGGGGAGTACGGGCTCGGGGGGATCACGATGACCCTCGGGAGTACGGATGACCAGGGCCGGGACATGCTGGTCGAGAAGATGGCCAGGGCCAGCGGTCGGCCGGTGCAGTTTGCCGCCCTCAACTACAGTGACCAGGACCCGCAGCAATACAAGAGACAGTTGGCGTGGGTGGAAGATGCGAAAGCCCGCGGGCTTTCGATATATGGCCAGTCTATAGCCATGCCCATCGACCCGAGGTTCAAGCTATCCGAGTTCAACCTGTTCGACGACATGCCGAACTGGTTCACGGCGTTGCTAGGCAGCCGGGAAGAGAGAATTGAGAGGCTGGGTCGGCAGGAGATTCGAGACGGGATGAAGAAGGATATCGCCGAGTGGGAGGAGACGGATTTCCACAAGGACTGGGCCAAGCTCAATGTGCTGGAGACAGTCCATGAAAGGAACTACAAGTACGACGGCATGAGCATCTCGGAGATCGCGAGGGCGGAAGGGAAGGACCCAGTGGATGCACTGCTGGACCTGAGCCTGGACGAGGGCCTGGAGACGGAATTCAGCCTGTCGGGGCTGGTGGGGGGCAACAATGAGGCGGACGTGGAAACGTTGACGCACCCATTGACACACCCGTCATTCTCCGACGGCGGCGCACACGTAAGGTTCTTCACAACGAGTACGTGGCCCACCTACCTGCTGAGCCATTGGGTGCGGGACGAAGGTGCACTGACTTTAGAGCAAGCCCACTACAAGATGAGCGCTCTGCCCGCATGGCTGGCCGGGTTCCGGGACAGAGGAACCCTCCGGGAAGGCATGGCCGCCGACATGATCGTGTACAACCTGGACGAGATAGGCTTCGAGACGGACAAGCCCGAGTACGCCACCGACTTCCCGGGAGGCGAGAAGAGGCTCATCCAGAAGCCAAAGGGCATGCGCTACATCATGGTCAACGGCACGGTGACTTTCGAGGAGAACAGGTGCACGGGCGCACTGCCGGGCAACGTCCTGCGGAGCTACGACATGATCGGCTAGGTTGAGTTAACATAGGACTGTAGAAGGGGGACGGTAATCGTCCCCCTAGTCATGTCCAGAACGAGAGCAGATATGAGGATAAAGGAAGGCACGAGACAGGTTGTCCGTCGGGGGGAGGGGTTTGAGATAGAGGTGAACGGAATCCCGAGGCAGGCCTTTGAAGGGGAAACCGTGGCCTCGGTGATGCTCGCCAGCCGGACCCGGACCCTGCGCAAAACGAGAAAAGCGGAAGAGCCCCGGGGCCTGTTCTGCGGAATCGGGGTGTGCTACGACTGCCTCGTGGTAGTGGATGGGAGAGCAAACGTACGGGCATGCATGATCAGGGCGACGCTGGGTATGAGCGTGCAGACACAGGTGGGCATCGGGGGAAGGGAGGAAGCATGAGGGGTGTCGCACTGGCGATAGTCGGGGCGGGGCCGGCAGGGCTGTCGGCGGCCATTGCCGCGGCGAAATGCGGGCTGCGGCCAGTGGTGATTGACGAAAACCCCGCGCCGGGAGGTCAGATATTCCGGCAGCTTCCGCGGGAGTTCCAGGTGGAGCGTCCGCAGGCTCTTGGCATCACCTACGAGAAGGGTCAGAAGCTACTTGCTCGGGCCTATGATGCGAATATAGAGCTGAAGCTGGGGACGACTGTATGGGGACTGTTCGATCCACTCACCCTTGGCCTGGAGTGCGATGGCAAGGCCGAGTCGCTTCAGTGCGGGGCCCTCGTTCTGGCCACGGGCGGCTATGACCGTGCGATCCCGTTTCCCGGTTGGACGCTGCCTGGGGTGATGACGTTGGGAGGTGCGCAGACCTTGGTGAAGAGCCAGAGAATGCTGCCTGGCAAGAAGATCATATTGTCGGGGTCGGGGCCGTTTTTGCTGCCAGTGACGTCGCAGTTGGTGGAAGCAGGGGCGAACATCGTAGCCGTACTGGAAGCTTCGAAGCCGATGGGTTGGCTTCCAAGAGTGTCTGCGTTGTGGGGCCAGTGGGACCGGTTCCGGGAAGGCTGGGACTACCTGAAGCCACTGTTGAAAGCTCGGGTTGGGGTACGGTTTGGACAAGCGGTGATCGAGGCCTGGGGCAAGGAAAAGGTGGAGGGGGTGGTGACGGCATCCCTGGACGATAACTGGCGACCCATAGCCGGTACTGAGAGGACGATATTGGTCGATGCCGTGGCTGTTGGATACGGGTTCTCCGTAAACACGCAACTCTCGCGGCTGTGCCGGTGCGAGCACCAGTTCAGGAAGGGATACGGGGGTTGGACGGTCAAGGTGGATAGCAGGCAGGCTACTTCAGTGGCCAAAGTGTTTGCGGCGGGGGAGACGACGGGAATCGGTGGGTCTGACATAGCGGCGGCGGAGGGATCGATAGCGGGATATTCGGCAGCAGAGGCCCTGGAGATGATATCGGCATCAGAGGCTCGAACACGTCGGGCGCCGTACCTGGAAAGGCTGCGGAAGCTCCGCCCCTTCGCGCGGATGATAGCCGACTTGTTCAGCCCTCGGGACGGCTTATTCAATATTACGTCGCGTGAAACAGTAGTCTGCCGGTGTGAAGAGGTTACGGCGACACAAATTCACGAGGCCATTGACAACGGGGCAAGCGACCTGACCGGGGTGAAGTCGAGGACACGGGCGGGGATGGGTATGTGCCAGGGACGGGTGTGTGGAGCGTCGGTGGCGACGCTGGTGGCCCGACGGACAGGTCGCTGGCAGGGGGAGGTTGGCGCCTTCTCTGGTAGGCCCATAGTGAAACCCGTGTCGATGGGGGCACTAGCCAAGATGGGGCGAGGCGAATCGTGAGTGCTGGCGCAACAACTGTGGATGCTGTGGTGGTGGGTGGGGGCATAGTCGGGACTTCCACGGCGTATCACCTGACCAAGATGGGGGCGAAGGTTGCCCTGTTGGAGCGCGGCGCGATCGCATCTGGAACCTCGGGGGCGTGCGACGGGCAGATCCTGATTGCGGACCGGCACCCGGGCCCCGAGCTTGAGCTGGGTAAGCTGGCCGCGCGCCGGTGGAAAGACCTCGCACAAGAACTGCCGTTTGACGTGGAATACGAAGCCAACGGCAGCACGCTGATAGCCGAGGTGGAGGAGGACCTGGAGGTACTGAGGAATTTGGTGGAAAACCTGCAGCGGGAGTCGGTGGAGGCGGAACTTGTTGATGGACCTCCGGCGAGAGAGCTGGAGCCCAACTTGGCGGAGGACATACCGGGGCTGGCTTTCTTCCCGGGGCACGGGCAAGTGCAGCCGCAGCTGGCGTCATGGGCAATGGCCGAGGCCGCGAGATTCGGGGGTGCTGATGTCAGGCCTTACACACCTGTTACGGAGATCGAGCAGGATGATAGTGGGAGGATCTCGGGGGTGGTGGCTGGGGAACAGAGATTTTCAACGCCCGTAGTGGTGTGCGCGGCCGGGGCGTGGAGCTCGACGATCGGGGAAATGGTGGGCGTGAACGTGCCGGTTGTACCGAGGAGAGGACATATCCTGGTGTCGGAGCACGCGCCGCCGATAATCAAGCATGCGGCCATGGAGGCATCCTACACCCGGACGATAGATGCGGACGAGTCGGCGCTGGTGGTGGCATGCGTAATCGAACACACCAAGAGCGGGCCCATGCTGTTCGGGAGCAGCCGAGAGTTCATCGGGTTTGATGGGAACGAACAGATGGCGGCCGTGACCGGCATAGCGGCGAGGGCGGTGCGTTTCTTCCCGGCGCTGGCCGGAGTGCAGATCATCCGATGCTACACGGGATTCAGGCCGTACACCGAGGACCACCTGCCGATCCTGGGGGCATGCGACGAAGTGCCGGGTTTCTACCTGAACACGGGTCACGAGGGCGGCGGAATCTGCATGGGCCCGGCATCCGGGATGTTGGTGGCGCAGATGGTGTCGGGTAAGGAGACGGATATCCCGATGGAGGCGTACAACATCGCGAGGTTCGGAAAGTAGGAGAGCGGGATCTCTGCTTCCGACAAATCGTCCGGGCTGGATAACCAATTCGGGTCGAACGTTGCAGAGGAATGAGGGTCGGGAGAATTGACGTACAGAGTGGAGTAGAATCGGGGTGTTATGAATAGCAAAGTAGAGATTTTGACGGCTGGAAGCTGGAGCACGCGAAAAGTGGCGGACCATGCCAGACTCGTGGAAGAAGGAGGCTGGCATGGTATTGGGATTTTCGATTCCCAGAACCTGGGAGGGGATACCTACGTTTCAATGACCCTGGCGGCCGCGGCGACTGAGCAGATAGAGCTGAGCACGGATGTTACCAATCCCCTGTCCCGGCACCCGGCGGTAACGGCGGGCGCCATTGCGAGCGTGCAGGAGATATCGGGGGGCAGGGCGGTGCTGGGTATCGGGCGTGGGGACTCTGCCTTGGCGTATGTAGGGCACGCGCCCGTCTACGCAAACTTCTTTGAGAATTACCTGAAGGCGCTGCAGTCGTACCTAAGTGGAGGTAGCGTAGCTTTCGATGAACTGACCCACTGGCGAGGCATGGCGCCCCACGTGGATACTCTGAAGCTGGCGGACACCCCGGATGACAGCCGACTCGTGTGGCTTGACCCCAACGACAAGAAGGTTCCCGTGGCCGTCGCAGCGAGCGGGCCAAGGGTGATCGGCGCGGCGGCGAGGCACGCCGACATTATCATGTTTGCCCTGGGCGCAGACATGGGAAGGCTCAAGTGGGGATTGGAGCAAGCCCGGGCGGCGCGTCGGGAGGCGGGGCTGGACCCGGACGGAGTCCGATACGGAGCATACCTCAACATCGTTTGCCATCCCCAGATGGAGGTGGCCCGGGAGCTGATCACCTTCCTGGATACCTTCGTGCGGTTCTCAGTGATGCACGGAAAGACGTACGGGCCCGTTACTCAGCGAGAGCAAGAAGTGCTGTCGGGCGTCCACAAGGCCTTCAATATGCGGGACCACAGCGACTCAGGGGTCCCGCCGGCGGAGTTCGTAGACAAATTCGCTATTGTCGGGCCACCGGAAACGTGCATCAGACGAATCCAGGATGTCATCAGCCTGGGGATAGACAGGATCGTAGTGCTGGGGCCTACGGTGGATGAGACCACCGGAGACAAGAAGCTGGCTGCAGACCTGATCGTCAGCGAAGTGCTGCCGGCTTTTTCGGGCTAGGTAGTCGTACCGGACTTTTGACTGAGTGCCGGGCCCAGGAAAGTGCTGAACAAAACATTGTTCTCAACCAAAGGCAGTCCACGCTGTTCAACCGCCCATATTTAGGTGTTGGCTCGGGCCCCGGGCCTACGAAAAAGAAGGCACCGCGTCGATGGTTGGACTCCGTATCAGGTCAGTGTTGCGGGCTAGAATCGGAGTGAGATGAGCAGCAAAGTGGAATTGCTAGCGCCCGTCGAACCAAGCATCCGGTGGGTTGCAGAGTACGCAAAAAGGGTAGAGGACGCGGGCTGGGACGGAGTCTCCATCTACGATTCTCAGAACATGACCGCCGACACCTTTGTGGCGATGACGCTGGCGGCGATGGCGACGGAGCGAATCGAAATCAGTACGGATGTCACCAACCCGCTAACGCGGCACCCTGTAGTTGCCGCGGGCGCGATAGCGAGCTTGCAGCAAGTGTCGAATGGGAGGGCGGTGCTGGGGATTGGGAGGGGAGACTCGGCGCTGGCGCATGTCGGGCATGCGCCGGTATATACGAATTTCTTCGAGAACTACCTGAAAGCGCTGCAGGCCTACCTGAGCGGGGGAAGCGTGGCATTCGACGAGCTAACGTTCGGACGGTGGATGGCACCCCACTTAGATACACTGAAACTGGCAGAAGCGCCACGGGACAGCCGACTGACATGGCTCGATCCCGGGGACAAGAAGGTGCCGGTGGCGGTTGCGGCCTCGGGGCCACGTGTTATAGGGGCGGCAGCTCGACAAGCCGACATAGTGATGCTTGCCCTGGGGGCGGATATAGACAGGTTGAAGTGGGGCATGGAAGAAGCGCGGAAGGCGAGAAGAGACGCGGGCCTCGACCCTGATGGGGTGAGATTCGGGGCTTACGTGAACGTCGTCTGCCATCCGGATGTGCAGGCCGCCCGAGAGATTATCTTCTTCCTGGACGGTTTTATGCGGTTCTCCGTTATGCATGGCAAGACGTATGGACCAATGAGACAGGATGACCGGGAGGTGCTATCGAAGATACCGACGGCATATAACGTAAGCAAACACGCCATGATAGGCACCCTTCCGGCGGAGTTTGTGGACCGATATGCGATAGTCGGGCCTCCGGAGGAGTGCATAAGGCGATTACAGCGAATAGTAGACCTGGGGATAGACCGGATTCTCGTGTTTGGCCCAGCGGTGGACGAAACCGAAGGAGATAGAAGGCTGGCGGCAGACCTGATGGTCAAGGAAGTGCTCCCAGCTTTTGGGAAATAGTTTACCGATGCGGGCTTCGCAACCACCCCTCCAGCCAGAGTGCCTACGAGAGTGCGAACGAGGGGATAGGGTGGGTATCATGGGGTACAATCCAGGGTGATATGAGCGACAAGATTGAACTTTGGACGATCGCGCTTCCGGATGTGCGCCTGATAATGGAACATGCCCAGAAGGCAGAGGAGGCGGGGTGGGACGGCTTATCCATCGCCGATGTTCAAAGCGCCTCCGGTGACATGTACGTGGCGATGACGCTCGCGGCGATGGCGACGGAGCGGATCCTGATTGGCTCGGACGTTACGAACCCGCTAACCCGGCACCCGGTGATCACGGCCGGGGCAATCGCAAGCGTGCAGCAAGTGTCGGGTGGGCGGGCGGTGCTGGGTATCGGGAGGGGAGACTCGGCGCTGGCGCACGTGGGGCGCGCGCCAGTCTACACGAAGATCTTCGAGAGCTACCTCAAGGCTTTACAGGCTTACCTGAGGGGCGACGGCGTACCTTTCGAAGAGCTCACCTTTGGCCGGGGGATGGCGCCGCACGTGGATACGCTGGAACTGGCAGAGGCTCCGGATGACAGCCGACTCACCTGGCTCGAACCCGAGGACAAGAAAGTGTCCGTAGCGGTTTCGGCCTCCGGGCCGAAGGTGATAGCAGCGGCGGCGCGACATTCAGACATAGTGATGTTCGCAGTGGGCGCCGACCTCGGGAGGCTGGAGTGGGGAATGGAGCAGGTGCGAAAGGCGCGAAGAGAGTCGGGATTGGAACCCGACGGAATCCGCTACGGTGTCTATCTCAGTGTGGCCTGCCATCCCGACATCGAAGCGGCCAGGAACCTCGTGCCCGAGCTGGCAGCGACGGCCCGCTTTTCAAACATGCACGGGAAGGCAAACGGGCCTGTGGCAGAGCAGGACCAAGAAGTGCTTACAAGGGTGCACCAGAGCTACGATGTGCGCAACCACGGCGCGTCGCTCAAGCTGCCTGCGGAGTTCGTGGACCGGTATGCGATAGTCGGGGCTCCGGAGGAGTGTATAAGGCGGATTGGTGAAGTGGCAGAGATGGGGTTTGAGAGGTTGGTTATCTACGGCCCGACAGTGGATGCAGTCGATGGGGACAAGAAGCTGGCGGCGGACCTGATGGTGGAAGAAGTGCTTCCGGCTCTAGCAGGGTGACGGGAAAGGGCACGGCTCCGACGGTATGACGAGGGCCGCCGCGTACCGCATTCGACACGTCTCCCGCTATTTCTACTCCTCGCCGATACAGAGCTCGGCGATGACGCTGTGCTTCAGACCTCGGGATGATGGGGGGCAGTCGGTGCTGGAGTTTGATATCGGGACCGAGCCGGAGGTCGGGCTTACGCAGGAAACGGACTACTTCGGCAATGCCAAGCACTACCTGATATTGCACAAGCCCCACCAGTCGTTGGAGATAGTGTCTACAGCGACGGTTGAAGTGGCCTGTCGGGAATCGTTCCCCGATTCGGTGGGTGAGGAGACTTGGGAGGCGCTGCGGGGGTGGAGGGACTCGGTGGAGTACTGGGTGTACACCCACGAGAGCCCTATGGCCCGACCCTCCCCCGATCTACAAGCCTTCATGTCGGGGCGGGGGTTGGAGGAGCCAAGCGGAGATCCGTTGAATGCCTTGCAACGGCTGTCCAGCACGCTGCATGAGAGTTTCGAATATATGCCGGGCAGCACCTCGGCGATATCACCGATCGAAGAGATCCTCCAGACGGGGAAGGGCGTGTGCCAGGACTATGCGCACGTGATGATAACCGTGGCTCGGGGGTGGGGGGTGCCTACGCGCTACGTTTCGGGGTACCTGTACGTTGAGGACGATACGGGGAATCCCATACCATCGGCTGCGGGACATGCGTGGGTGGAGTGCCTGGTCCCGGGGCTCGGATGGGTGGGTCTCGATCCGACGAACAACTGGATCGTGGGAGAACGGCACGTACGGGTTGCGGTGGGTCGGGACTACCGGGACGTATCGCCGACTCGGGGGGTTATGCTCGGGGCTGGGGAGACGAGGCTGGAGGTGGAAGTGCGAATGGAGTCCCTCGTCCCTATCAGCTAGTTCATCGCTCCCTAGAGGCTCTCAGTAAAGTCAGGGAGTTATCGCGCTCCGTAGACGAGGTTGGGAAGCCACAGGGCGATTTGTGGGAAGGCGAGGACGAGCCCCGCGGTGACGGCCATACAGACCATGAAGGGAAGAACGCCTATCCATACATCCTTGATGGTCCTCTGAGGCATGGGCCTGTCTGTGCGTTCGGCCTGTTCACGGTCGATGTCTCGGCGGACGCCGTGGAGCACGTAGAGATTGATGCCCTCCGGAGGGCTGATGAGTGCAGCCTCGACCAGGATGACCATGATGACGCCAAACCATACGAGGTCGACTCCGGCGGCATTAAGGGCAGGCAGGAGAATGGGAACGGTGGTGACCATCATGGCGAAGCTCTCCATGAAGGTGCCCAATACCAGGTAGAAGATGACCAGGGCAAGGACCAGTTGCCAATCGTTTAGCTGCAGGTCTGAAATCACCTCGGCGATTTGCTGAGAGATGCCGAGTCGGGCGAAGGCAAAGCTGAGGGTAAGGGCGGCGAGCAGGATGAGAAAGATCATTCCCGTTGTACGTACGGCGGAAAGCAGTGAATCACGCACCATGTTGAAGTTGCTTTCCATGACGGCGGAGACCATTGGCCGGTCGGATGGGGGGTCTTCCGCGGAGTCGAGGGGGGCTAGGCCACTCAATCCGGCGGCCTTGAGGAGGCGTCGGGTGAGGGGGGCGATGATATCGGCGGAATTGAAAAGAATGGCAAGGATGAAGGCGCCGGTAACGCCGAAGGCCGCGGCCTCTCCTGGGGTTGCAAGACCCAGGTAGATTGCGCCGAGAACCAGGAAGACCAGGGCCAGCATAGGAAGAAGCTGGAAGATGCCGAGCAGTCTCATGCGCCAGCCCTGCCAGGAGGCTAACCCGTAGCCCTGTTCCCTCGGGGCCATGCCATTCCAGACGAGAGCCACAATCGCGATCATCACCATGAACGAAAGGGCGAGTAGAAGGCCGGGGATGAATCCGGCCATGAAGAGTCTGCCGACGGACTCCTCCACGAGAACCCCGTACAAGATTAGGGTGATGCTGGGAGGTATGAGGATGCCGAGGGTCCCGCCCGCGGCAAGGGAGCCTATGACCATACGCTCGGAGTAACCCCGCTGTCGGAAGGAGGGGAGGGAGACGCGGCTGATGGTAGCTGATGTAGCGACACTGGACCCCGAGCAAGCGGCAAAAAGGGCGGAAGAAACGATATTGGTGTGAACAAGTCCGCCGGGCAGGAACCAGACCCAGCGGGAGATTACGGCATACATGCGCTCGCCGATGCCCGATCGGTTAATAAGTTCGCCCATGAGGAGGAACAGTGGGATGGCAACGAGGATGAACCCGGTGTTAACGTCGAAGGCCTTGCTGGACATGATGTTCCAGAGGGCGGGCTTGCCGAAGAAGAACAGCATGACGAGGGAGAGGCATCCCAGGGCCCCGGCCACGTACATGCCGGCCATGAAGAAGGCCCCCATCAAGCCGAATGCAACGCCGATTGCCACGGCTCAGCCGCTCCTTCGATTGGACGATGTGGATTCGTCATCAACACGATGTCGCGATATGTCGGCACCGCCCATTAACTTGTGGATGGTCGGGAGGGACTTCTCGGCGAGGGTGGAGAGGAGCATTTGGAGGGTGGCGAGAAGGAGAAGAGAGTAGCCGGTGGCGATAAAGGCCTTGGGGAAGAAGAGAGGGGTGCGGGGATAGTCGTTGCTGTATTGGTTCAGCTGGTAAGAGTTGATCACATCTCCCCACATTTTCCAGGTGACGATGTAGGCAAGAAAAGCCAGTCCCATAACGGCGACGAAGTCTGCAACTGCGCGGACCCTGGGGCCCATGAGAGGAAGCAGGACGTCGATGCGGACGTTGGCGTCGGAGCGGAGAGTGTAGGCCAGGCCCCAGGTTGCAGCCATGCCGAGGACGTAGCCGCTCATCACGTCGGTCCCGGGGGCGCGGGGCCAGTCGAGGTTTCGGGCGGCAACCTGGTAGGTTATGAAGAAGCCGAGGAGGAGGAGTTCTAGGCCGCAGAGGTAGCCAAGGTATTTGTAGAGAACGTCAGCCTTGCCGCTGAGTGCCCGGACGGCTAGCAATAGAAACAGAGCGGGGGTCCTGCGGCCCGAGTAGGTCGTTGGGCTGATGGTGCTCATGCAGTGCTCGGCGGGTCAGGGGTAGAAAGATTGTAGGGAGGGGCGGGAACGTACGCAATGCGGGGACCGGTTACGGAAAAAACGGAAGAAGGCTGTCGGCAGAGCGTTCTGCCGATAGCCTTCCAATCGATCAGTCTAAGGTTTTAGCTACCTTGCTCGGGAGCCCTTGGTGATGGGGACCTCGGCGATGGAACCATCCTCGTTGAAGGAGTAGCCGACGTAGGGGCTTATAACCTCGTTAAAGGTGGCTACCACATCGGCGTTTCTGTCAGGGTAGCCCAGCCTCTTTATCCAGCCGGGAAGGATGTGCTCGGGTAAAACGACGTTATCAATATGGTCGAGAATCTCCTCGGAGAAGGGTACGGGGGTCATGCCGAGAGCCAGGTTGGCCTGCATTGCATACAAGTTATCGAAGGGGGCAAGGCGCAGGGCTTCCAGTTCAGCCTTGGCCCCTTCTTCAATGATGATCTGCTGAATGTCCTCAGGAATGTCGTTCCAGATGTCCTTGTTTATGACGTTGTTGGTGTAGCCGAAGGCGATGATAGGGCCGGCCAGGTAGTCGGTGACCTCATAAATCCTGTCGGAAAGGGATAGAAGGATGCCGAGGGTGGTGGCATCAACCTGGCCAATCTCGATGGCGGTATAAGACTGACCAGGGCCGAGGAAGACGGGTTCTGCGCCCAGGCCGGTTATGAAGTCGGACATTGATGCGCTGTGGGAACGGATTTTGATGCCCTCAAAGTCGGCTACGGACAGCAGGGGCTTGTTCCCGTAGAACCATTGGTCCGAGCCGGCGAACCAGTTGCGGTTGATTACGGGGCTGCCACCACTGGATTCCAATATGATCCTGTCAACGTCCGGCGCGAGCTCCGTGAGTATGGAGTAAGTGGTCTCCCAGTCCTGAGAAGTACCCCATAGGGACTGGACCTCCAGGGCGGGAACGGCGCCTGCAACGTAACCTGTGTAGATGTTGGCCATGTCCAGGGTGCCGCCGCCCACCTGCTGCAGGGTCTCGGGGCCGGCGAGCCCGAGCTCAGGGAAGGATGTAACCGTCAGTTGGACCTGGCCATTGGTCCGCTGAGCCAGGTTCGGGGCCAAGTATGCCTGAACGATAACGCAAGTAGCCAAGGTCCTGGTTATGCAGGCGTGCTGTATTTCTATGCTCTCGCCCGAAGAGGTGAGAGGTGTAGGGTTGGTGAGTCTGGCTTTTTCAATGAGACCCTGGTAGTAGTCGCTGGTGTAAATGAACATGTGGCTGGAGATGCCCATGGAGGGAAGCCCGACAATGGATGCCGTCAATGCCTGGAGGTACTGGGCCTCGGTGGCCTGGAACATCAGCCCGGGATGCGGAGGGGGACCGACCAGCTGCGTGGGGTCACCGACAAATATGGCGCCAGGGCCTCCGGCGTGCTCGGCAGCGTAGGCCGTCAGGGCGTCCTCGGGTGAAGGAGCGGGAGGCTCAGGGGTGTCGGCGGGCGCAGGGACCGGGGTGTCTTCCGGCTCGGGAGCAGGGGTATCAGCAGGAGCGGGAACAGGGGTGTCGGCGGGCTCGGGGACAGCCGTATCGGCAGGAGCGGGGGCCGTCGCGGTCGGGGTGGGCTGGGGAGGGGTGGTTGCGTCGGCCTCGGGTTCTTCATCTCCGCCACAAGCCGCGAGAAGCAGAGCGAGCAAGGTGGCAGCTGCAACTACAGCGAGGGCTTTAGAGATACGGCGTTTCATCGGATAGCTCCTCTATGGACCGAGAAATGTGGCGGTCGCGGGCCATTGTAGGCGGATGGTTTCAAAGGGTCAACAATTCTCAGCAGGGCACTACCATTACCCCAAGGTTGAAACCCAACTGACCGGACCCGGCAATCGATACGCCATCCAGCCTATCGCAGCGGAAAGGGTAAACATCGATCGGGTCTCCACATTAAGGGAGCCTGTATATCGGGCCCTTTAACCGTGCGGTTCGGGAACTACAAGTCCGTACGATATATGTAGCGGGTATCGTAGAGGCCGTAGAGAGTAGGGGTGGTGTTGCCGAAGACGTTGCGAATGGCGCTCAGGCGCTCGGAAAGGCTGGTGTAGATTAAAGGCACGTTCTCGGCGTCGATCTCCTGGGCACGACGGTACAGGTCGATGCGCTTATCCCGGTCCAGCTCACGGCTTGCCATTATGTATAGTTCGTCTATCTCGGCCTCCCAGTCGGTGGCGGGCTCAGGCTGATTGGGATACCAGAGGTGTAGGTTTTCGCCGCTGTGCCAGAGGCTTATGCCGGAGTGGGGGTCGGGGCCGCCGGTGAAACCTATGAGGATGGCCTCCCAATCGTAGGACTGGGTAAGCTGGGAGACGAGGTCTCCGAAGTCGATCGTACGGTAGTCCACTTCGAGTCCGATCTGCCCCATACCCTGGCTGATTTTGTCTCCAACCCGTTCACGCACACTGTTGCCGGAATTGGTCACAAGGGAGATTTCAATTTCGTTGCCTGCGGCATCTTCGCGGATGCCGTTGCCATTGGTATCCACCCAACCAAGGCCATCGAGGATGGCGTTGGCCTTGTCTATGTCGTATTCGTAGCGTCGGACGTCGGGGTTATAGAAGTCACCAGCGGCCGGACTTATGGATGACCACTGGGGGTAGCCGGAGCCGTGCAGAATTTCATTGATGATGGCTTCCTTGTCTATTGTATGGGCAACGGCTTGCCGGAACTCCTTGTTCTGGAACCATGCAAGCTTGTGCGAATCCACATAGGGTTCGTAGGTGTCCGGGTTGCTTCCGGGATTCATGTTAAAGGTAAGAAACGTGGTGCCGAAAGCGGGGCCCCGACGGTGAACGGTGAAGTTACCTTCAGCTTGGAGGGGTTCGAGCTGTGCCAGCTCCTCTCCGAGTATGCCATGGGTGTCCGCCACTCCATCCAGGAACATTTCCAGTTCCGCTTCCAAGTCTGGGACTATGATGCGGACAATATTGTCGAGATAGGGCAAGGAATTGCCCTGGGCATCCTTGAGCCAGTAGTCCGGGTTCCGTTTGTGGACCAATCGCTCGCCGGGAACGTAGCTCTCGATAGTGAATGGGCCGGTACCGATGATCTCTGCAGGATCAGTGTTGATGTCCCAGACTTCGTTGAAAGTGCCGTCATCCACATGCTTCTCCAGGACATGCTTGGGGTAGATAGCCGTGCCCATGGAGCGAAGGAAAGGTGCGAACGGGGCGGGGAGGACGCACTGCACGGTGTAATCATCCAATGCAGTCACGGTCATTGGGCTCTCCTCCCAGACCCCCGTGTCCTCGTTCAGAAATCGGAATTGGAAGGAAGCTCGGCTACTAGCAGGAATGTCGTCGTTGTAGATGATGCGGTTGAATGTGAATTCGACATCGTGGGCCGTAAAGGGCGTACCATCGTGCCATCGGACGTCACGTCGGATGTTAAAGGTCCAGGTCAAGCCGTCGTCGGAGTGGTCCCATGATTCCGCGAGGGAAGGTTCCACCTCGTCGGTAAGCCAGGAGGTCTCGGTAAGGCCATCGAAGAGGGAGCCGAGGACGCCGGAGGACGAGGCATCGGTTGAAATAGCCAGGTTGAAGGTGAGGGGCTCGGAAATTGTCGCGAAGGTAAGGTCACCGCCATGCTTGCCAATGGAATACTCGAACTGTTCGGCGTTCATTCTTAGTTGGTCAACCACCGTAGGCTCAGGCGTGGCAGAAGGGGGTGGGGCGGTGGGGGTGGGGGCTACAGGGGTTGGGTCGTGGTGCTCTTCGGGGGTGGGGTGGATGTCTTCCCAGCAGGCGGACAGCAATAGCAGAGAAAGAAGGAGAAAGCTAACCAAGGTAATACGTGCGGCCAACTTGATTGTCATGATGTCTGGGTAAGGTCCTTTCGCACGGAGATTCAGTTCAAACGTATATGGGAAGCTAAGGTCGGGGGTCTGAGACAGCCCTGTCTACGAAGTGCCTTTCTACTCGGCCCGTTACGAGCATGAAGCCAATGAGGACCAGCCAGAGCAAGAATACAACGCCGGTGATGCGGTGAACTATGGTGGCGGCATCCAACCAGATGAACTGCATGGCAACGCCTAATATGGCAGACAGGGGTGCAATCTTCTTCAACGGCATGCCGGCTTTCCACTGCTGCCTTGCGGCAATAAGAAGAGCCACACCAGCAAGGGTGAAGCCTATCTTCCCGGTTATCCAACGGGCGGTTGCAACGGCCTCAGTTGTCGCACCGATGGATTCAGAATCAGCATTTCCTTGGGCGGTGACGGAAAGAGCAAGGGCACATGCTCCCGAGACAGCCGTAATGACACCCGACAGTGCAAGAAACGCCGGGACCAGGGGATGGCCAAAGCCCTGCCTGATCACCCACGTCCGCAAGAGAAGCCACCCGGCAACCAGGAGGGTTATCCCCGAAACGAATCTGGCAATCCCGCCTGTACCATAGAGGAGGCGGCTGTCTGCTATTGCGGAGAGGGTTTCGGGGAGGGTGGGGTGGTCGGCGTTGGCTGAAACTCTAGTTACGACGGCCACTAACGTGGCGATTGCTGTCATTATGAGGAATACGCCAGCCAGAGGGGCCGAAGAATCCCTCCGACCGATACTTGCTTGCTTCGCTGTATCTTTCAAGGCGTTGACAATAGCCGGCTAGACAAGATTGCAGACGCTATTTTAGCAGTTTAGGGAAAGGTTGATTGATACTACATATCGAATCTGCTCCTGAGCAGATTTCGAAGTGGCTTTGCCACGGGATCTGGAGGAAGGACTCCAGACGAAGAAAGAAGCATATAAGGAGTGAGGTTCAAGGGCTTTATTTACACCTGAATGACACAGGATGACATCCAAGATCGACCACGGCGAACATTGACATGGAGAGGGAGCAGTCGGAAGGTCGCAAGGAATTGTGATTCCTAGTAGAATCGGTCGAGTTCTGCTCGACATACCAGGCGCAGGAGGCCACTCCAACGGCTACGGCAGCAACTAACCCTCGGTACGAAGTCGACGAAAACCCGCCCCATAGGTCCACATTCGGGCTCGGGTTACAGTTCAGCATTCTTGCTTCAGCGACGCTGCTGGTAACGCCCGTCGTGGTGGCAAGGGAGTCAGGGCGCGGCGACTCCTACCTTATTTGGATGGTTTTCGCATCGTTGCTGGTGGTGGGGGTGTCAACGCTGATTCAGGTGAGGACTGTGGGGCCAGTTGGGGGGCGGGCGGTGCTTCCAATGTTCACCGCGGCATTCGCCATCCCATTCTGCATTACGGCGGTGGTGGACGGAGGGCCGGCAACTCTGGCTACGCTGATCATGGCTTCTGCCGTCTTCCAGCTGGTGATTTCCAAGTGGCTTTTCCTGCTGCGGCGGGTTGTGACGCCCATCGTCAGCGGCACGGTGATCATGATCCTTTCGATAACGTTGGCGTCAGTGGTGTTTGCTCTTCTGGAAGATGCAACGGAAGAAGAGCCCGGGTCGGCTCTTCTCACAACACTGGTGACCCTGACCATTGTGGTAGCGCTCACGTTAAGGGGAACGGCGCTGATGAAGTTATGGGCGCCGGTCCTGGGCATCGCGGCGGGGTGTGCCACGTCGGCGGCGCTGGGAATCTACGATACAACGCTGGTTACGGAGTCGACGTGGGTCGGGTTGCCTGCCGAAATCCCGGACCTGGGTGTAGACTTTGGAGTTGACTTCTGGGTGCTGCTTCCTTCTTTCCTGTTCCTGGGGGTGATCATCTCCATACAGGTAAACGGAGAAACGGTAGCCAATCAGAGGGCGTCGTCCAGGGAGCCCAAGGCGATCGACTTTCGCAGGGTGCAGGGAAGCCTGGCAGGGGCGGGAGTAGCCAACCTGATGGCAGGGGCAGCGGGGGCTGTCCCAATAGTAGTCAACCCGGGGGCGGCGCCCTTCGTCCAGGCAACGGGAGTGGCGTCCCGCAGAATCGGCTACGTAATAGGGGTCATGTTCATCCTGGTCGCGTTTCTTCCGAAGGCGTCGGGGCTGCTTAGCACGATCCCGGGCCCCGTGATGGCAGGATACCTGTTACTGGTGGTGGGTTCGTTGTTCGTGGAGGGGGCACGGACGGTAATCCAGAACGAGCAGAACAGGTCCAGGTTGATAGTGGCGGGGATATCGTTCTGGATTGGGGCATCTTTCCAGTTCACGCTGTTCAATCTGCCGGACCTGGGACCGGTGGTCGGAGGGCTGATGAAGAGCGCGGTGACCACGGGCGGGGTGTCGGCGGTGCTGATGATTATCTTCCTGGAACTGACCAGCTACCGACGGATGCGCTTCCAGGCCAAGCTGCACATCGATTCTCTGCCGGAACTAACCCAGTTTATCGAACGCTTCGCCAAGAGTCGGCGGTGGAACGATGCAATGAGAGATAGACTATCGGCGGTTGCCGAAGAAACGCTGCTCACGCTGGCCCCCCTCGACCTGGAGGCGGAGCTGGAAGAGTTGGAAGAAGACCCCGACGTTATACCTCGACAGCTGGTTGTTGTGGCTTCGAGCGACGGCCCGGTCGCCGACCTGGAGTTTATAGGAGGTGGCAGCGAAGGGGAGAACGTGGAAGACCGGATGCGGCAGATGCAGGACCATGAAGAGGAAACGCCCGTAGATACGGAGATTTCCCTCAGGCTATTGAGGCGTTATGCGTCTTCAGTGCGACACCAGCAATTCCACGACATGGACATCATCACCGTCAGGGTCGGGCCACCGGGAACCAGGTAGGGGCGTATATCCAGGAGTCGGTCGGGTCTAGCGGCCCTCTTTGATGAAGTCTGCGACGCGTTCGGCCATGGCCATGATGTTGGCGCTGAGGTTGGCCCGGAGTGAGTGGGGCATGATGGAAGCGTCGAGCACCCTCACTCCTTCAACGCCGTGCACCCTGGTAAACTGATCGACGACAGCGAGGGAGTCGGATGAGGGGCCCATCTTGCAGGTGCCTGCGGGATGATGGCCGGTCCTGACATTCTTCCTCAGCCACTGGTCTAGGGCATCGTCGGAAGCCAGGATTTCATCAGACGGAGCTTGCCGCTTGCCGATGAGGCCATCAAAGGGGGCCCTGCTGAAGATGTCAACGCAGACCCTGACGCCCTCCCGGAACCTGGAGCGGTCCAGGGGCTCCTCCAGGTAGTTGTAGTCCAGGAGCGGGGCCTTGCGTGGGTCGGTGGAGACCACTTTCATCTGTCCGCTGCAAAGGCTCATATAAATCAGGAGCTGACACCCGACAAGCGCCTCCGCCGCTTCGTCCAAGGGCAGACCGGGCATCTCCGACATGCGGTTGTTCATGCAGACCACCATGTCGTTCTTCCAGGGTGAGCCCGAGGCGGTATAGCGCAGGGTGATGGCGCCCTCGGCGCACTTTTCGTCTGCCAGCCGCATCGGGGCTAGGCTCTCCCAGATCAGGTCCAGGTCCATGTGGTCCCGCAGGTTCGCCCCGACTCCCGGCAAGTCCTGCACCACGGGAATCCCCAGATTCACAAGCTGGTCGGCCGGCCCAATGCCCGAAAGGGTGAGAATGTGTGGAGAACCTATAACCCCCGCACAGAGGATGATCTCCTCTCCGTAGACAGTGAACATCTCGCCGCCGCTGTTCACCAGCAGGCCCTCGGCCTTGTTGCCCTCGAATATGATGCCGTGGACTTCGCAGTTGGGTCGGATGTTCAGGTTGACCCGGTGCCGAGCAGGGTTGAGATATCCAAGCGCCGTACTCCAGCGCACACGGTCCACCATGTTGAAGGTCAGCGGACCAACACCGGTGGAGTCGGGGCGGTTGTGGTCCGGGCAGTCGGGGAAGCCGTAGTCCAGGCAGGCGTCATAGAAAGCCTTCTGGAAGGGACCCCATTCGTCGGGGGTGAAGCGCCGGCAGCGAATGGGGCCTGACTTACCGTGATAATCGTCGTCGAAATCTTCGTCTGACTCCGTCTTCTTGAAGTAGGGGAGTATCTTCTCGAAAGCCCACTCGTCGTTGCCGGCCTCGGCCCAGAGGTCGAAATCTTCTCTTACTCCACGCAGGAAGTTGGCGCCGTTTATAGCGCTGGTCCCCCCCGTGACCCGACCGCGGGGGACCATGGTAGGAATGGCCTCATCGGTTGTGCGGGCCTCGAAGTTCCAGAGGTGATGGCTTTCGAAAACGGTGGGTCGGGGGCCGTAGACATATTTCAGTTCATCAGGAAGATGGTCAAGGTCGGTGAAGTCGGCGCCGGCCTCGACGAGGAGGACGGAGCGGTCGGGATCTTCGGAGAGCCGGCTGGCCATGACTGCCCCACCGGAACCCGCGCCAACGACGATGTGGTCGTATTTCATGGCAAACCTCAAGATGGTGACCACGGGAGGGTAATCCCCTCCCGTGGTCTATGACTCCCGGATTCTATTGTGATCGCCTATAGGCAGGTATGCCCGGGGGGCAATCTCTACGGGATCCAAGCGCTCCAGACGTCCTCGTTGGCATCTATCCACGCTTGGGCAGCCTCACGAGGAGTTACTTCGTTCTCAGTAACGTTGAGGACCATCTCGTTCTGCTGGTCATTGGTCAACTGGAAGTTGGACAGGAACTCGTAGACCTCGGGGAATTCGTCCTGGAGGCCGGGCCAGACCAGCTTGGCAACGTCGTCGGCGGGCCAGCCGCACTTGAAATCGTCGGCGTTGCCTGCCGGGTAGCAGTCATCAGTTAGCGGCGGAAGCTCGATGGATACCAGGTCGTACTTGGCGTGGGCCCAATGGGGTTCCCACAGGTAAGTGAGGACCGGGTCGCCGCGGTTGAACGCGGCATCGAGCTCCGAAAGCGCAGCGGCTTCAGAGCCTGCGAAGACTACCTGGTAGTCGGCGCCCATGGCGTCCAGCCTCTCCTGGCTTCTGTCGTCCCATGCGGGGGTGAAACCGAGAAGCCTGCCGCTTTCGCCGGTGTCGGCGGTGGCGAAGACGCTCTTGAACTGGTCAAGTTCGTCCCAACTGTCGAGGCCGGGAGCGGGAGCATCGGAGCCCTCTACCACGTAGGACGGGGTGTACCATCCGGTCCCGCCACTAATGCCGGTGGAACCCAGGCGCTCTACGGACTCCTTGCCGCCGGGATTCACGTACTCATCCAAAAGGGCGAAGCTGTAAGAGGGCCAGTTACAGCAGACGAAGTGGAAATCACCGGATTCCAGACCGATGAACAGGGGTGCGGAGTCGGCAGGCGCAAACTTGGTCTCGACTGTATAGCCCAACTCGTCCTCGAGGAGGATCTGGACTACTCGAGTGGTGACTAGCTGGCCGTCCCAGTCCTGGTCGACGATCACGACCGTGCCCTTAGGCTCGTCGGCACCACAGCCAAGGGCCACAGCGAGCACCACAAGCAGAGCAAGGGCCACGACCAGGACGGTCCGTTTAGATCTCATTTTTCTCATGTCGGGTCTCCCTTCCGGGTTGGGAGCTTTGCTTAAGAACCTTCAGGCCTGACTCGCAGCTAATTTCTCATAGGCATCACCCCTGTTGGAGCGCTAACTACTTTTGTGTTACTGATTCTACCTTAATTCAGCGAGGCTGCGCATGGCACCCCGGTTACCCTGGGTCATGCGGTCCAGGACCATCGCCATGAAGACAATCGCCATGCCGGATACAAAACCGTCTCCCATCCTCAGATAAATGGAACTGATATAGACCTGTTCCCCGAGGCCCCTTCCACCTACAAGTCCTCCGATTATCACCATGGCCATGACCATGATGATGGTCTGGTTGACACCCATCATGATGGTGGGTACTGCCAGCGGCATTTTCACCTGCCACAAGGTCTGCAGATTGGTGGAGCCGTGGGATTGGGCGGTCTCTATCACCTGCGGCGGGACTTCCTTTATGCCCAGGGCTGTCATGCGTATAACGGGGGGAAGGGCATACACAAAGGTGGCAATTATCCCTACCAGCGGGCCTATGCCCCAGAGCATGATGACCGGTATGAGATACACGAAGATGGGCATTGTCTGCATGGTGTCCAGGATGGGGCGTATTATGGATTCAAAGGTGCGGTTTTGCGATGCCAGCACCCCGAGGGCTATCCCGACGGCCACGGTTACTACACCAGCCGTCAGGACCTGCCCGAGGGTGTCCATGGTCACGTCCCATACCCCTCCAATGCCCACGAAAGCGAGTCCTACAACTGCCAGTAGGGACACCCTCCACCCTGCCGTTAGGTAGGCCAGCCCGGCAACAAGTACCATCATGGCGGGCCACGGGAGCCACAGCAGCAGCGTACTGACGGGAGCCAGACCAAACTCCCGGAACAGTGTGTCCCTGACCCAGCTGGTGATGAAATACAGATTGACGGACATCCAGTCGACCACGCTCTCGACGGGGCCGGAGATGGAAAAAGTAATCTCTTCGGGGAACTCCTTCAGGAAGGGCAGCACCGCCCCTACGATTAGAAGGAGTGCGATTACTCCGACACCCATTGCCTGCGCAGGATACCTGGAGACGAGGGCCCTGAGTCTCTCACTCGAGGCGCCTTCCGTAATCGGGGGAGTGGGTGGGGAGCTTCTCGATGTGGTCGGGCCTGTGCGGGCAAGGGCGTAGCTCAGCCGATCAAAAATAATAGCGACAAGGACGATGGCTATGCCGCTTTCCAGGCCCTCGCCCGGATTCACTTCCCTGAGGGAGACCCAGACGTCCTTCCCCAGCCCCGGCACCCCGACCAACGCCGTGATAATCACCATCGCTATCGCCATCATTATGGTCTGGTTTATGCCCAGCATGATGGAGTTCTTGGCCAGGGGCAGCTGGACCTGGAATAGAGTCTGGAGCGTTGTCGACCCGTGGGAATGGGCCGTTTCGACAACGGCTCGAGGGACTTGCCGGATCCCGAGATTCGTCAACCTGATGACGGGTGGAATAGCATACACAACGGTAAGGAACACTCCCTGGGTCCCACTGACGCCGAACAGTACGATGGCGGGGATGAGGTAAACGAAAGCGGGCAGCACCTGCATAGTGTCCAGGATGGGGCGGACTATGGACTCGAAGCGGTTGTTGTAGGCGGCGAGAATACCAACAACAACCCCGAACGCAACGGCTATGAATACCGACACCCCCACTACGCTGAGGGTGATCATGGCCGAGTCCCAGTACCCGTTCAGCCCGATCCACAGCGTCGCAGCGCCGCAGAAAAGGCCCAGCCACTTGCCTCCAAGCCTGAATCCCGTAAACCCCGCCACGGCAACTACCACGGGCCAGGGGAGCCACAGCAGGAAGGAATCGATTAGCTCCAACCCCCAGTCAATGACGTCCGAGAGCGGGTTGAAAAACCATGCAAAGGTATCCCCGATCCAGTCAAAGAACGTGTCTATGGGCTCCTGGATGCCCAGCTCCCAGTCGGCGGGCCAGTCGCCGAATTCGGTGCCGGCGTCGGCCCTGGAGAGGAAGTAGGCAAGAAGGTACGCAGCGACCGCAGCCGCGGCCCAGAAGTAGGCCTGATATCGACCTCCCTGGCGCAGCTGGTTCGGGAGGGCCCCGACGCGAATCATGTGGCCACCCCGTCGTTGCTAATCAGGGCGGTCATGGCGACCTCACGGGTAATCGTGCCGAGGCACTTGGTGTCATCGAGGACGGCGATGGGCGCTTCGTTGTCGATAACAAGCGGGATAAGCTCTTCGAGTCGGGTGGCGGGGGCGGCGGTCGGGCAGGAGTCGCGCATTACGGAGGCAACACTGGCATTGTCGGCGGCGTCTTTAGCATCGGAGATCTGAACTGCTCCCCTGAATTGGTCCCGACTATCGACAACAACCGCACAATCGCAATTTTCATTGGTCATTCTGGCGACCAGGTCCGACACTCCTTCATCTGCGGTGCAAGATACGCGCGCAGGCGTCATGACTGAGCGGGCCGTCAGGACCTTGGAACGGGGCACGTCCCTGGTAAAGTCCCGGACATAATCGTCAGTTGGCGCGGAAACGACCTCCTCCGGGGTCCCGACCTGCACAAACTCACCATCTTTCATTATGGCCACCCGGTCCCCGACCTTGAGGGCCTCCAGGAAATCGTGAGTGATAAATACCATGGTCTTCTGGACGAGCTGCTGGAGCCGGATTAGCTGGTCCTGCATTTCACGGCGGATGAGGGGGTCCAGGGCGCTGAAGGGTTCGTCAAAGAGAAGGATCTGCGGATCAACAGCCAGAGCCCGGGCCAGGCCCACGCGCTGCTGCATGCCGCCGCTAAGCTCGTGGGGAAATCGTTCTTCCCAACCCATGAGCCCGACAAGCTCTATTACCTCGGCGGCCCGCTTGTTGCGTGCTGCCTTCTCCATCCCCTGTATCTGAAGGCCGTAGACCACGTTGTCCATCACCCGTTTATGGGGGAAGTTGCCGAAGTGCTGGAATACCATGCCTATTTTGTAGCGGCGGATGTCCCGCAACTCCTGCTTGTTCATTGCCAGGACGTCCTGGCCGTCTATGAGGACTTCGCCTCGTGTGGGCTCTATGAGGCGGCTCAGGCACCGAACCAGCGTGGACTTGCCGCTGCCGGAGAGTCCCATGATTACAAAGGTCTCGCCTTCCCGGACGGAAAATGACACGTCCTTGACTGCGACGACGTTGCCCGTCTGCGCGAGCACCTCCTCCCGGGAAAGCGCGGGGTCTATGGAGTCCATCAGGGTCTCGGCGCCATCCCCGAATACTTTCCAGATGTTGCGGCATTCCAAGCGGTGCCCGGTCTCGCATCCGGATGCAACTATCTCTTCCGCAGTTGTCATTCGTCTTAGTCCTACCTCAAGTTGTACACATCTACGGCGTTTTGGCCCATCACCTTGTTCACGTCTTCTTCCGAAAGGGGGCTCAGCAGGTCCCTGATGGCCCCGACTACACCCGGAAAACCATCGTGGTGCGGGAAGTCGGAAGCCCAGAAGAACTTGTCCGCCCCGACTTTGCTGATGATTTGTGGGATAAGCTCTTCCTCGGGTTCGAGAGATATCCAGCATTGGCGCCGGAAATAGTCGCTGGGCTGCTCCTTGAAATTAGTGGCATGGCTCTGGCTCTTGAACTTGTCGTCGAGGCGTTCGAGGAGGTAGGCAAGCCACGTGGCGCCGGTCTCCAGGAATACGTACTTCATACTTGGGAAACGATCGAAGGCGCACTCAGTGATCATGTGGATAAGGGCAAGCTGGGACTGGAACGGGATTACCATGGTGACGTAGTAAAAGTCGTCACCCATGGTATCGAAGGAGCGGTTTTGGTCCTTGGCCAGGTAGTTTATCTGGCTTACAACGTGGTTGCCCAGGGGCAGCCCCGACTCCTCAACGGCCTCGTACAACGGATCGAAGTAAGGGTTGCCGTAGTAGATCCCATTGGTGGCAGTGTTGTACACCATGAACCCCTTGACCCCCAGGGCTGCAGTTCGCCGCACTTCCGCGGCCGCTTCATAGGCATCCAGCGTAGGAATATGAGCTATGGGGTAGTGACGGTTCGAATATGACTTACAGAAATCGACTATCCAGTCGTTGTAAGCGCGGCAGTACGCTGAGGCGACCTTGGGGTCGTCACACTCATCCTCCCAGGAGATACCGATAGTGGGATACAGAACAGCTTTGTCGATACCCTCCTCGTCGTGCCAGGCGGCGCGGGCGTCGGGTTGGTTGGAGGCGGGAATCATTCCATCGTAGTAATGGACTCCGCCCGGTGTGAAGAAAGGCTCGTAGTCATCGGCCCCAAAGGCCTTGCCCGCGTCGACACCCAGGCCCGTGCCACCCTGCACAAGCGACGACTTCTTTCCGTTTATCTCCAGGTATTCGAGGCCGTTCTCGTCGTTGAGCAGGCGTAGTGGTCTATCCCTGAACGCGGGATCAAGGTAATGCTCCATAATTTCGGTGATGGGCTCTGCGACATGCCCGTCTACGTCAACGACTACGCCTTGCATCTGTATCCTCTGAATCGGCCCGGGCTAACCCCTTTATCTAAACGCATCGGACCCACATTCGGTTGATGGTTCTACTGAAGGCCGTAGATTCTGAGCGCATTGCCGCCCAGGATCAGGTCCTGCTCCTCTTGCGCAAGCGGCTCGAGGGTCTCTTTGAGCTCGGCGACCGGCTCTTCGTGGCCCTCTTCGTGGGGATAGTCGGACCCAAACATGAGCTTGTGAGCCCCGACCAGCTGGGCCATGTGGGGGAATGTCTTTTCGTCGGCCTCACCGGTTATCCACCCCTGGCGATCAAAGTATTCGCTGGGCAGCATCTTCATCTCGGGGTGGCCTGAAATCTTGTATTTGGAGTCCAGGAGCTCCATCCAGTGGGCAATCCAACCGCACCCTGTTTCCACCACGCCAACACTGAGCCTGGGAAACCGTTCGAAGACGCCGCCCTGAAGGAAGGTGCTGAAGGCCAACTGGCAGTCCTGGTTGTACATGATTTGGAACCACCAGTAGTTGGAGTGGAAGCCGCCCTGGTACAGATGGCTGCCAGCGTGCTTTGGCGTGTTGCTGACGTGGATGCCGAGAGGTAGATTGAGGTCCTGGCAAGCCGCCCAGAACGGATCGTAGTAGTGGTCGCCATAGGGTATGTCATTGACGGGGGTGGCAAACAGGTAGACGCCCCGTGCCCCTAGCCTCGCGGCCCTATTCACCTCGATCACGGCATCTTCGATGTTGTGAAGGGCAACGTGGGCGATCGGCACCATGCGATCTGAGTAGGGGCGGCAGAGATCGGTAAGCCATGTATTGTAAACGCGGCAGTAGGCGGTCGCTAGGTCAGGGTCCTCAACCTCATCCTGCCAGCCGAGAAGCAGAGACGGGTATACGATGGCCATGTCAATCCCGTGATGGTCCATCCAGTCCAGGCGTACGTCGAAGTTGCGGGCCCCTTCCGGGACGCTCTCCTCGTAGGTCGGGCCCCCGGCCCCGTCCGCGGTATCGCGCAGGGACCTTACGTCGGCGTCCAGGCTGCCAAAGCTGTTGAATCCCCCGCCGCTGACGCAAACCGACTTCTTGCCCTCCAGTTCCATGTACTCCAGGCCGTCCGAGTCGATTCTGAGTCGAATTGCCCTGTCCCGGTACTCGGGTTCCAGGTTCTTTTCCCACAGGTCCGACGGTTCGAGGATGTGACCGTCTGCGTCTACAACCTTGGTCATTGCCCCTCTCCATTTAATGAACTTGACCCGAAGGGACCGCTCCTAGCCCTGGAACTCCGGCATAATCTTCGTGCCGAAAATCTCCATCTGTTCCATCGCTTCATCTATGGGTTGGTATCCCTGGTCCAGTTGGAGGGTGAACCACTCGAGGTTGCCTCCATCATGGCAGCGGGACAGGGAGTCCATCTGGCGCTTTACATCGTCCACCGTCCCGACAAGGGCAAATTCATGCTCGATAAGGCGCTGGGTGACGGCGGTGGAGTCCTTGAAGCGGAGGGGCTTGGGCTCTTCCGGGTCTTCCGGGTTGCGGAAGCCTTCCATGAACCCGAAGGCGCCGAAGTACTCGGAGTACTGCCACCCGAGCGTCCTTTCGGCCCGTGCGAAGGCCTCTTCGTAGGTATCCCCAATGTAGACGTACCGAGGCGCGGCCACGCTCTCTCCCAGCTCAAGGTCTCTCCCGTTTTCGGCGGCAGTCTCGCGGTAAACGTGGCATAGCTTGTTGAAGTCCGCGGGACGGGAGACCTGGATCTGGGAGATCATCCCTTCCCTTGCAGCGAACCTGATACTGGTCTCGCTGAGCGAAAAGGCCATGAAAACCGGGGGATGGGGTGACTGGTAGGGCTTGGGGACTACGGATATGCCGCGGATGACTCCCTCGTCATCTATCTCACCAGGGGCGCCGCGGTCTCGAGTGATCTGACCCAGAGCCCACCCCTGGATACCGTCCTCGTATGGGAAAGGGACCTCGTAGAAGTCGCCCTGGTAGCTGAGAACGTCCTGGGTCCATGCAGCCTTGATCACCTGCCAGTTCTGCTCGAAGAGCCTGCGGTTGCGCTCGTTGGTCTGTGATTTGTCGGACTGGGTGCCCTTGACCCGGTATTTCTGGCCCAATACGCCGACCCACCGGTCCTGGTAACCCCGGGCAAAGCCGGCCATCAAGCGGCCCTTGGTCAGATGGTCGAGAACGGCCAGCTCCTCCGCCGCACGGATCGGGTCCCAGGTAGTGAGGACCAGGGCCAGGGGGGCAAACTTTATTCGCTTGGTCCTCGCAGCAAGGTCCGTGTACAGGAGCAGGGGGGCGACGGACATCTCGATGCCCTCGGAGTGGAAGTGGTGCTCGGTGGTGGAGAAGGTATCAAAGCCCAAGTCTTCCGCCGCAAAGCAAATGCGCTTCATCTCCTCTATGAGTTCCTGGTAGCGCTCATTGTTGCGCCCTATCGGGGCCAGCTTCTCGCCATCAGGGATCACACCGGGTGATGCGGGGTTGGTGAAGATTCCGAACTTCATGGGATTCCTCCTTAAATCAGGAGCAGGGGAACGGATGTGAAGGTTGCCTTACCCCATAAACGGACCCACGGGTTTGGTGCCAATCCGTAGTAATGCTGGTTGCAGCTTGTGCCAACCTATTAGGTGGGGATACTAACATATCCAGCTTGACATTAGGTAGAGGTGCGTTGACCGTGCTGCGCAGGGTAGATAACATCGTTCGACAAAGATGGAAGGCGTCCCCTGAAACCGAACTTATTCGTGCGTTTGAGCTTGCTCACAGGGCCCCGGAATTGTAAGTGTTAGGTAATTCATTGACAGAATTACAGGGCGTTAAGGGTTTCCAAGGGGGTCTTTCCGTCCAGGGCCTGGTGGGGTCTCTGGGTGTTGTAGTAGAGCAGGTATTGCTGCAGTTCATCCTTCAGTTCCGAGACGGATTCGAAGGTAGTGTCCCCCAGCAGGTCCTCGTTAAGAGTTCTCCAGAAGCGTTCTATCTTCCCATTGGTCTGGGGCCTATAGGGGCGGGTGTAGCGGTGCTTGATGCCCAGCTCCTTCAGCATCCGCTCCATGGGGTGATGGTCAGTATTGGTGGGGGAAGCCATTTCCGGGCCATTGTCGGTCAGCAGGGCCTCGAACTGGATGCCGTACTCGGCGTTGAGGAAGTTGATGGACTTCAGTGTGGCGAACATGACAGAGAGGCTCTTAATGTCACCGACCACCTCGGCCCAGGCCAAGCGAGTGCAGGCATCGATGAGGGCCACCAGGTAGTAGCGGTGCTTGGTGCCCAGCACGGTGTCCCGGCTGAGGTGGTGGGTGTCGAGGTGGCCCAGCTCGCCCGCCCGGGTCTTGATGATCTTACGCTTGGATTGCTGCATGGGTTTGCTGAGCCTGTTAAGGCCGTGGCGTCTGGTGATGGCGTAGATGGTAGAGGGAGCAGGAGTCTTGTCTTTGAGGATGGGCTTGAGTATGGCATATATCTCGTAGCGATTGATGCCTTTACACCGCTCGTTAAGGACCTTCTCTTCGATGAGGGGGATGGTGCGTCGGCTCTTCCACCTGGGGCCCCTCTTAAGGGGCAGCAAGGCGCTCTCAGAGCGATCGCGAAGGAACCGGTTGTAGTATTTGGCGAAGGTCTGACGGTTGGTGCCGTGGAAGGTGTAGAAGTCCTGGGCGAACCTGAACTGAGAGTGCTTCTTAGCCTTGACCAGTTCGTATTCCCGGATAAGGAACCTCCACTTCTGGGTAAAGCTCCTTTCTACTGTTTTGTCTTTACTGTTGTTTCGCATCTTCGCCTCCAGATTAGTGTCTCCCTTACACTAATTCTGTCAGCGAATTACCTAACACTTACAGGAATGACAGATAGTGGAGTTTGAAATGGCAGACCCAGTTTCGGATGCGGTTGAGGCAATCGAGCACTTCTACCGGGAAGGGTTGACTGACGGCCTCCCCGTCCTTCCCCCGACACCCGAGTCCGTCAGCCGGTTCCTCGAGGCTGCCGGCGTCGAGCCCGGGGTGGTAGTGGGGACCCGGGCCAGCCGCAATTGGAAAGTTACCGCTCATAAGGTAGCCATCAATGCGGTAATGGCGGGATGCCAGGCAGCCTATGCGCCAGTTGTGATAGCTGCGATGCGCGGGATGCTGGAACCCGAGTTCAACGCGTCGGCGCTAGCGGAGACAACGGGGGCCTCGGCGGCGATGATAGTGATAAACGGACCTGTCAGAAATGAAATTGACCTGAATTGCGGGTGGAACCTGCTTGGTCCCGGATGGCGCGCCAATGCAACCATCGGGCGGGCGCTGCGGCTGGTGATGATGAACGTGTGTCGGGAGATACCCGGGGTGACGGACAAGTCGGCCTTCGGGCATTCGGGTCGGTACACCATGTGCTTCGGAGAGAACGAGGAACTGAGCCCCTGGAGCCCGCATCACGTGGACAATGGCTTTCCGCTGGAGGCCAGCACCGTCAGCCTGATACCGGTCGGGCACCCGATGGAAGCCTACAACCAGAGGGACAGCAGTCCCGAGGCGATACTGGAGGTCATAGCCCATACTGTAGCCGCCAGTGAGCGATGTCATGGAGGCGCCATTGTAGTCCTGAGCCCCGAGCATTCAACGCTGGTTGCCGAGGCCGGTTGGTCCAAGGAAAGGGTGAAGGAGCACTTGGCGGACAGGTCCAACATCCTGAGGCCGGCCCTCGCCCCCGACAGAGGCATGAGCGGGGCACTGGCCGGAGCTGTGTTCCCGGGCCACGAGGGCGACGCCAGTGCCGCACGAATCACTGCCGATGACGTAATGCTATTCGTGGCCGGGGGGCCGGCAGGGGGACACTCCATGGTCTTGCCTCTATGGGGTCAGGGAATCTGCAAACCCGTCACCCGAGAAGTGATCGGGACCAGGTAGGGTATGGCCAGGCAGTACGATGTGGCGGTGGTCGGGGCCGGGCACAACGGGCTAGTCTGCGCGGCATACCTCGCCAGGGCCGGACTGGACGTAGCGGTGCTGGAGCGACGGTCGATGGTCGGCGGGGCGTGCGTTACCGAGGAGATTTTCCCCGGCTACAAGGTCTGCACTGCCGCACAAATCGGTGGCCTGCTGAAGACCAAGATCATCCGAGACCTGGACCTGCAAAAGTTCGGGTTCGGTCTCGTGCCCTTCGACCCGCACCGTCTGCACCTCTTCCCGGACGGGCGCTACATCCAGTACTGGCGAGACCCCTCCAGGAGCATGACAGAGGTAGCCAAGTTCTCCGAGAAGGACGCACAGGCCTACCTGCGCTTCGAACAGCAGATGGACCGGCTCGCCTCGATAATGAAGCCCTCTATGGAACTCCGGCCCCCGATGTCCATTGGAGAAGTGGAAGCGAGGTTTGACGATGCGGGGGAGTCAAGGGCATTTCGGGAGATTATGTTCGGCAGCATGAAAGGCTTCCTGGATGCCCGTTTCGAGTCCGAGGAAGTGAAGGCGTCCATCGCGCCCAGGGGCATGACGGGAATCGGCATGGGACCGATGTCGGCGGGATCTGCGTACATGATGCTGCACTACTGGCCGGAGCCCGGGACCGCGTGGGGCCGGGTCCCGGGCGGCATGGGCACCATTACGCAGGCTCTTTCCACGGCAGCCCAGTCTCTGGGGGCAGACGTGTACACGGACGCGGAGGTAGCTTCGATAACTGTGAAGTACGGTCGGGCGGCAGGGGTGGAATTGGTAGATGGCCGGGTAATCGAGGCCAAGGTCGTCGCCTCAAACGCCGACCCAAAGAGGACTTTTCAGACGCTGGTCGAACCGGAGCACCTGGAACCAGACTTCCTGACGCAAGTCGAGGGAATATCGGCGCATGGCATGACCTTTAACATCCATTTCGCCATGAGCGGCCTGCCGGAATTCAAGGCATTTCCGGGCGAGGGGCAGGGGAGCCAGCACCAGGGGCTATTCTGGATAGCCCCGACCGTCGAGTACCTGGAAAGAGCTTGGGACGAGGCCAAGTTCGGGAACCCAGCCAAGGAACCCTACCTGTCGGGGATTATCCACTCGGTTATGGACCCGACTATGGCGCCGCCCGGCAAGCACTACATGACGGTCTACGGGCAGTGGGCGCCCTACTATCTAAAGGAAGGAACGTGGGACGAAATCGGGGACTTATACGTGAAGCATTGCATCGACCTGATGACGGAGTACATCCCCAACTTGCCGGAAATCATCGACGAATACTTCCTCGTCTCCCCGAAGGAGTTGGAGGGCCGAATCTACATGAGTCAGGGGCACATGTTCCACAGCGAATGCGTGCCGGGCCAGCTATTCCAGCACCGTCCCTTCTCAGGCTGGGCCGACTACCGCACACCCATAAACAACCTGTACCTGTGCGGGGCAGGCACTCATCCCGGAGGCACGGTAACCGGCGCCCCCGGCCACAACGCCGCCCACGAGATCCTGAAAGACTGGGGTGAAGGGGTGCTGGGCTAGGGGACGTCGGCTAGACGTGTTGATCTATGAGGATGGTGTTGCCATCCGGGTCCTGGATGATGAAGCTGCCCGGGCCCGAGGTGGATTCGTCGGCTTCGCTGATGAACTGCAGACCCTTGGATTTGAGCTGCCGTTGCAGTTCACGAATGTCGGCAAAAGAGTCTAGGGGTTGGGCCTCGTCATCCCAGCCGGGGTTGAAGGTGAGGATGTTCTCTTCGAACATTCCCTGGAAGAGGCCTATCGTGTGGCCGCTGTTCCTTAGAATCAGCCAGTTCTGGGCCTGCTCTCCCCCGACAACCTCGAATCCCAGCTTTTCGTAGAACTCCCGTGAGGCCTGGATATCCTTTACGGCCAAACTAACCGAAAACGCGCCAAGTTTCATATCTGTATCTCCTGGTTGCCTTAAGCAATGGGCGTAGAAGTGCCAACTAGTATTGCGGATTTCGAGAATGCCTTGGGTCAGCAACTGAAGGAATACGTGCCTTCATCGAAGATGCCATTGGCAAGCTGAAGTTCCCGGATGTAGCAGATGAGGTTCTCAACCGCCGCATCGGAGACGCCGGCCACGGGCGGCATGTCCCCGAACCACCAGTGGTGCTGCGGCACCCCGTTGCGCACTGCGCTGCGAATAGTGACGTCCGAGTGATGGCCCGGCTCATATATCCTGTCGATCAGGGGAGGCCCGGTGCCCGTGCCCATGACGTCCGACCCGTGACACAGGGCGCAGTTGGCGTCGAAGACCTCCTTGCCCATTAGCGCCGAGTTGGAGAGTTCAGGCCCCGAGGGAGCAGACGTCGCGGCTGGCGGGGGGGTGGGGGTGTCTTCGGGCGGAGGGGGCTCTGAGCCACAAGCCGCAATTGCCGTCAGTATCAAGCCCATCGCGCACAGGAATCCCAGGATTCCGACTAATCGACCGTTTTTGTCTATCATTTTCAGTCCCGAACTCAAGGGCCGGCATTAAGGAGCACTGAAGCTGCGTCAACTCTAGTGCAGTCAGCCAAAACGCTCTTGTGTTTACTGTGACTAAAGCTTATCACGAGGCGCTTCTTCAGGAGTGGGGACTGCAGAATGAGTAATGCTAAACTCGGAGCGTGAATCAAGAAAGGTAAGCCCCTGCGCATCCTGGCAGAGCGTGTTATGACAATTCCAAGGACCATTACCCCGCTCCTCTTGCTGGCGACACTGATGGCTGTCGCCGCGTGCGCCGAAACCCGAGAACCGGATCCGCCGGAACCCTCAGCCTCATCGCTTATGGAGTATTTGGACGAGGTGGACTACCGTGAGAATTGGAATCTGTGGCCCGGGCTCGGAGAGAAGTATTCGGCCAGGGAGCCCCACGGTGCGCTGATAACGACTTATCTGAACCCCTTGGCCCTCGATGCCCTCATGGGCAAGAAGGGAACCATGCCTGAAGGGGCCATCATCGTGAAGGAGAACTATACGTCAGACGGTAAGTTCGAGGCCCACACGGTGATGTACAAGAAGGCGGGGTTCAATCCCGACCACAACAACTGGTTCTGGCTCAAGGTGCTGGAGGACGGAACGATAAAGGAAGAGGGCCGTAGCGAATCATGTCTCGCATGCCACGGGCAGGTGGAAGTGAACGACTACGTCTGGAGTGGGCCTCTGTTCTAACGCGTTAGGGCCCGGGTCTCGACGCAGCAACGCGCTCGGCGCGTTTTGCAACAGCCCTGATAAGTCCACGAAATATCCAGGAGTGTACCGGGTACAGGCCGTACCAGTAGAGCAGCCCGGCTACGCCCCTCGGATCAAACGACGCAGTCTGCTCCAGCCAGGTTGTCCCATCTTCGGCCTCCCGCGCTTTGAACTGGAGCCAGGCGCTTCCGGGCAGCTTCATCTCGGCTTTCATGCGAAGAAGGTGACCGGGTTCCAGGGCCTCGACCCGCCAGAAGTCCAGGGCATCCCCGACGCGCAGTTCGTCGGGGTGCCGCCGACCCCTCCTTAGTCCCGCTCCGCCGAGAAGGCGGTCAATCATGCCTCGTATGCTCCAGGCCCAGTTTGCAAAGTACCAGCCCCGACGCGCGCCTATGCCGGTGAATACGCTATAGACTTGTCTTGGGGTGGCGGACACGAGGAGTTGTCGGCGTTCGATTATCAGACCGTGTCGGGACTCCAGGGTTACGGGTTCCTGGGCATCACCGAAAGTGCCGTAGGCGTCGCTCCACGAAGTGTCTATACGCCCTGAGTCAAGCTCTTCTGTCACCCTTCTGATGGCAGAGGCATAGTCCAGGGGCTCTATGTCGGGAAAGAGGTTCCGGGCGAGATCGTTGCCGACCACGATGTCGTTGCGCAGACCTTCGACGAGGGCCACGGTTATCGGGGCCGGGATGGGCGTCACCCAGTGGACCCAGTAGGAGGACAGGCGAGGGGTCAGAACGGGCACTGGTATAAGCAGCCGGCGCAGCCTCCGGGCCTTGGCATAGCCGAGCATTATCCCGCCGTAGGTCGTCACGTCCCCACCCCCAATCTCGATGGTCAGACCTTTGCTTCTGGTGTTCGTCAGGGCGGCAACCAGGTAGTCCAGGAGGTCATCGATGGCCATGGGCTGGACCCGGGAGTAGATCCACCTCGGACAGATCATGACGGGAAGACGCTCGACGAGATAGCGGACCATCTCGAAGGAGATGCTGCCCGAGCCTACTATGACGGCTGCTCGGAACTCGGTAACCGGCACTCCGCCGTCTCGGAGCAGTTGCCCGCATTCCTGCCGAGACCGAAGGTGGGGCGAGAGGTTGCCGCCCGGGTCCCCGAGACCTCCCACATAAATGATGTGCGAGACATCGGCATCCTTCGCAGCGCGGCCAAAAGCTCGGGCGGCTTCGAGGTCGATATTATGGAAATTCGGGCCGCTGGTCATGCTGTGGATCAGGTAGTACGCGGTATCCACTCCACTCAGCGCGTCCGACAGTGCCCGTGGATCTAGCACATCACCGACGACGATCTCAACGTCCCGGGCCCAAGGGCGGGAGAGGGCTCGGGCCTCGCTGCGGACAAGGACTCGGACATGGTGCCCCTGTTCAAGCAGACGAGGTACAAGCCGTCCGCCAATGTAACCCGTGGCACCGGTGACAAGGATTGTCGAGTGAAGGGTCAAGGGGATGCCTTAGTTGCGCGAATCTGATTCGGAAGCAATAGGAAGCGGAGGGGGAGATAAATTTGGGTGCAGTGGTGGGCGATACTGGACTCGAACCAGTGACCTCTGCGATGTCAACGCAGCGCTCTCACCAACTGAGCTAACCGCCCGGGCGAATTGAGTCTAGCAAAGGGGTTTTGGGCAGTCAACAAAGCCTGAAATCTAGTAGTTTGGCCGTGAGGGCTTCCCCGTGGGGTCCGGGAGCATCCCCCTCCCCTGTAGGGGTGCCCCTTGTGGGTACCCTGCACCCCACTCTCCTAAATCATCCCCACCCCCGACCCGGAATCCATTGCGCCCTATCCCAAGTGTATGTCTCTGTTTTCTTCCCCTCCTCCCCAGTACAAAACTAAAGGCAGATGTTGGCGCAGGTATATCCCCTGTTTTTCACTTCTCCCCTCCCTTCTCCCCAGTATTGAACTAGAGGCAGGCGTGGGTGCGTTGCACCCACGCCTGCCTCTGTTCTCCTCTCCCCCTCTCCCTTATAGGCTTGTATAGACCGGGGAGAAGGGTAACAGTTGTTCGGAGAGATAGGTAACACATTCTACAGGCCTAGATCTATGGCAGCGATGGGTTGTATGGAGAAGAAGACGTTCCAGGTTCCATCTCTGGCCCCGGGTCTCAGGGCCACGCACATTCCTCTGAAGGGCTTGCCTACACGAAAGGTCTTTCCGCAGAAGTAGATGCGGCCGTTAGCATCGACAGAACGTACGTGGTCGTCTGCGTCGTACTCGACGGGTGGAAGGGTCTCGGGGAAAGGGCGAGAGCTGATGGTGTATCGGCTGGCAGGGGTATTAAGGTCTAGGGCATGGTGAGGACGCTGGAGGTTGTAGAAGTCTCTCCAGCTGTCGAAGCTGCTCTGACACTGAGAGAGGTCGGTGTAGCTGATGCCCTGGAGCAGTTCAGTCTTGAGGGACCTGTGGAAGCGTTCAAGCTTGCCGAGGGTCTGGGGGTGGTAGGGCCTGCTGTGGATAACCCTGATTCCCAACCGGAGCAGCCATACGGTCAGAGGTGTGAAGGGATGGTCGAGGTCTTTACCCCAGGGAGACCCGTTGTCAACCAGGATAGTGTGGGGCAAGCCATAGAGGCGGAAGATGGAGATGAGATGGTCACGGACAGTCTGAGTCCTCTCGTCTGCGCAGGCCCTGACACCCAGGGAGAACCGGGAATGGTCGTCCAGCACCGTCAATGGATGGCATCTGCCACCCCTGGTGACCGGGATGTGTCCCTTGAAGTCCATCTGCCAGAGGTCGTTGGGTCTAGGGTGCTCGAAGCGGCGGTAGGCCTTGTGCTTGAGGCTCTGCGCCGCCTCTATAAGTCCGTATCTCTTGAGTATGGCCGTTATAGTGCTCTTGGAGGGGACGCCGGTGTGCCCCCTGTCCTTGAGCATCTTGGCCAGCACATGTCCTCCCTTGGTGGGGAGCTCTCTTCGCAGGTCCACTACCAGCTGTTCCATCTCGGCGCTGGTGCGGTTGGGGGAATGATGAGGGCGCCTGGGGAGATCACCCAGACTCCCCTCTCCGCCCTCCAGATGACGCCTCAGCCACTTGTAGCCGGTCTTGCGGCTGATCCCAATGCGCAGACACAGTTCACTCATGTTCACACCCTCGGACTGGGCCAGACTGACAAACTCTCTTCGCTGAGACATGACGGTCTCCACTTTCCATGGCATGGGCATTCTCCTCATAAGGATTTCCATGCCTATTGGTGTAACCCATGTCCCCGAACATGTGTAACCTATGTCCCCGGTCTATACAAGGCCCTAAGGGAGAGGGGGATCAAGGGGGTGAGGGTTCCCTTGGGGGGCCGGGGGATATTCCCCCAAAAAGCCGCACATTTGCCCTTGACACACCTGTCCGACCGTACTATCATATCCTGCGTCCGATCGAACACTAACTCACATCATCAAAGGAGGAACCAAAAACCCGGGGAAGCCCCCGAGACCCGACCCGAGGCACCGCCCCTGAGAAGTCGGGGGACTCAACGCCCTGGCTCATCCCAGCGGCCCTCGCGCAGGCCCGAGACACAAGCCAGGGACGTAATCCCCTCACCACGGGTCTCGTGCCCCTTCCCCATCCATCCAGGCGATGGAAGGTCCACAATATTATGCGGCAGGTCTCTTGCACGGGACCTTTGCCCAAATGTGCCCCGCATATGCCGGGCCAAAACCCTCGGGCTATTACGCCCTTGGAAAAATCTCCCCCGTCGTTCCCCTCGGAGATTCCCTTTAACCCAGCGACGGAGCGAGAAAACACCCACCCACCCCTCCGAGTGGGTCGGGAAAACTGAAAAACTGGTGGTAGAGATGCCCTCAGGCGAGAACCCCTCGCCTGTCTGCCATGTGACACAGGAACACGGGGCTGAACCAGGCGGGCCTCCCGCCCCCTGAAAACCGAGTCCCGGACCTTCCATCGCCCACCCCCTCCAAAACGGACAAAACGAAAATGAAAACCCCACAACTGAAGAAAAAACCGGCCCGTAACCAACCCCGCCGAACGGGTGCACGGCCTTGCAAGGAGTCTTACGGCTCTGATATAATCCCACCAACTTAAGGTTCGTAGCAGGAAGTGGGCGCAACCCACTTTTTTTAATAGCGGCCAGAAGTCGGGATTGGAGGGTACGGCCGGTATGAAGAGCGATTTTCTAATCGCGGTAACTCAGCTTGCCTCTGAGAGAAACCTGCCGCGCGAAGTGGTGATATCCGCCATCGAAGCAGCCCTCGTTTCCGTATACAAGAGGGAAGGCGAGACCTCCGGTCAGAACCTGTCGGTCAAGATCCTGCCTAACAGCGGCGAGGTGAAGGTCGCCACCCTGAAGACGGTCGTCGAAGAGGTGACCGACTCCGAGCTCGAAATCACCCCGAAAGAAGCTGGCGAGTTCCAGAAAGGCGCCGCTATCGGGGATGTCATAGAGATCGAGGCCACCGGGCAGTTTGCAGGCCGAATCGCCGCTCAGACTGCCAAGCAGGTGGTGATGCAGCGGCTCAGGGAGGCGGAGCGGGAGCTCGTCTACCAGGAGTTCTCCGAGCGGGAGGGCGAGATCGCCAGCGCCATAGTGCAGCGCCTCGAGCCCAGGCAGGTGATCGTCGACATAGACAAGACGGAAGCGGTCATGCCCGCACCCGAGATTCCCCCCACCGAGCGTTGCCGCCCCGGACAGAGGATGAAGGTGCTGGTTCTGGAGGTCAGCCGCAGTGTGAAGGGGCCCCAGGTCATCGTCTCCCGTACCCACAAAGACCTCGTGAAACGCCTCTTCGAGCTTGAAGTCCCGGAGGTCTACAACGGCACCGTCGAGATACGGTCCATAGCCCGGGAGGCGGGATACCGGACCAAGGTCGCCGTCTCGGCGAGACAGGAAGGGATAGACCCGGTGGGCTCCTGCGTGGGGCTGCGGGGCATCCGCATACAGAACATAGTCAACGAGCTCCACGGCGAGAAAATCGACGTAGTGCAATGGGACAGAGACCCCTCGATTTTCATAGCAAACTCTCTGAGTCCCGCACAGGTTGCTCGGGTAGAGATTGAAGAGGAAGAGGAATCGGCCGTAGTGGTGGTGGCAGACCGACACCTCTCCCTGGCCATAGGCAAGGAAGGGCAAAATGCCAGGCTAGCGGCCAAGCTCACGGGATGGAGAATTGACATCAAGGGTGTGAGCGATGCCGGAGAAAGCAAGATCCGGGCGGCCGCCATAGCAGCCCTGACTCAGCCGGCGCCCAAGGTAGAGGAGCCCACCCCCGAGCCGGTAGCCGTCGAAGCAGAAGCCCGCGCAATTGAAACTGAGACTCCTGAACCGGTGGAAGCCGTCCCCGCGGCAGCCGAAGTAATTGAAGAGGCTGTTGCAGTCGCCGAAGAGGCCGCTGCCGCCCTCGCCGATGAACCTGTCGAAGTAGAGGCGCCTGAACCGGTCGTGGTCGAAGAATCCGCAGAGCCGGAGGAACTGGTCCCGGTAGCCGAGATGACCGCCATCGACGACATCGAGCCGGATCTGGATGGCTTCCCGGAACCCGAATTCCCCGAGGCCGTGCCCCAGGCAATAGAGGACATTTGGCCAAGCACGGAGCAGGAAATCTACCGTCCGGCAACGGAGTTGAGGTTCGCCGAAGATCTGGACATCTTCATTCCAGGCCGCGGCGGAGGCAAGTCCAAGGGCAAGAAACGGAAGGGTGGAAGGAAAGGCAGGAGCCAGGGCCCCAGTGGCTTCGACGCCTTCTCGAACCCGTCGAGGTCTCGCCGTTAATCTGGTACAAGCAAGGTTGACTAAGAACATCGCTGTCAAACAGAGACGCATGCCACCACAGCGCACCTGTGTCTCCTGTCGCGGGGTGTTCGACAAGCGCCAGCTAAACCGGGTCGTCCGTACCCCGATCGGGGAAGTCACCCTGGACCCTGGCGGCAAGATGTCGGGGAGGGGGGCGTATCTTTGCAGCAACCCCGAATGCTGGACGAGGGCGATAAAGTCGCAAAGACTGGAAAAAGCCCTGAACTATCGGGTTCCCGCTCAGGCCTTAGCCCTTGTAAAGGAGAAGGCCGAATCGTTGAAGGAAGAAGCTGTGGAATCCGCGTCAGTTTAGGAAACAGCACACAGATATTGAAGAGTTAGCTCAGAATACAGATGGTTTCAGGTCAATCAAACACCACAAGAGGCAGAAGAGTCCGTCAGGGCGTAAACGTCGAGACGAGACCCGTGTCAGGCCCCCCGCTGGAGATCCCCAGCGCCATAGCTGTCCAGGGCCTTTCGGAACTGATGCGGGCCAGCGGCATCGAGGTGATCAAGCAGCTCATGCGCCGCGGCGTGATGGCCAACATTAACCAGGTCATCGATTACGAGACTGCCTCGATCATTGCATCGGACTTCGGGTTCTCTCCCCAGCAGGAGGAGTCTCGGGACACTGGTGTCAAGGATGCCAAGGAGTCAGATGTCGATCTGGAAGAGGACCTGGAACCGAGGGCGCCGATAGTCACAATTCTGGGCCACGTAGACCACGGCAAGACATCCCTGCTGGACGTCATCAGGAACACCTCCGTCACCGCTTCCGAGAAGGGTGGCATCACCCAGCACATCGGTGCATACCAGGTCGGAGTGGACGGGCAGCCTGTTACATTCCTTGATACCCCGGGGCACGAGGCCTTCACGGCGATGCGGGCCCGAGGAGCGCAAGTCACCGACATCGCAGTGCTGGTAGTGGCCGCAGATGACGGCGTCATGCCTCAAACCCGGGAAGCCATCGACCACGCAAAGGCAGCCGAAGTGCCGATTATTGTGGCGCTCAACAAGATGGATGTGCCCGGCGCCAACCCGGACCGGGTAAAGCAGCAACTATCCGAGGTCGGGCTCATTGCCGAGGAATGGGGCGGCGACACCATAGTCGTACCCCTTTCAGCCAAGACCCAGGAAGGCGTACAGGACCTTCTTGAGAATATCGTGCTCGTTGCCGAGGTTGCAGAGCTGAAGAGCAACCCGGAGGGGAAGGCCCGGGGGGTGGTAGTGGAGGCCAAGCTGGACACAGCCCGGGGCCCGATCGCCACAGTTTTGGTCCAGTCGGGGACATTGAAGTCGGGGGACAGGTTCTTCGCCGGTGACATCAAAGGCAAGGTCCGCGCCCTGTTTGACTACCAGGGACAGAAGATGGGAGAGGCCGGCCCCGCGGTGCCCGTAGAGGTGCTGGGATTCGACAGCGTTCCCAGGACCGGAGACATACTGGTGGCCGCGGAGACCGGACGAAAAGCGACCTCAGCCGCCGAGCGCAGGGAGCGCCAAATGGCGGGCCGAGACGAGGGACACGGTGATGCAGAGGCCCTGCTAGCCCAGGTTCGGGTGGGATACAGCAAGGAATTGAACGTAATCCTCAAAACGGATGTGGAGGGCAGCGGAGAAGCCCTGAGAAGCGCCCTTGAAGATATCTCCACCGATGAGGTTGCGGTCAAGGTGATCCGTACCAGCAGCGGCATTGTGACGGAGACTGACGTGCTGCTTGCCTCCGCCTCGGACGCGGTCATACTGGCCTTCAACACTAGAGATGAGGCCGGCGCCCGACGTCTCGCCGACATTGAAGACGTCGACATCCGGCACTACGACATCATCTACGACATGCTGGACTATGTCACCGCTGCCGTATCAGGCATGCTCGAGCCCGTCTACCGGGAAACAGTCGAGGCCCGGGCGGTCGTCAAGGAAGTGTTCGACGTGAAGGGCGGAAAGGTGGCAGGCATTGGAGTTGGGGAAGGGAGGTTGAACCGGAACGCAATTATACGGGTGATTAGGAACGGCAGCCCGGTCTACGAGGGCAAGATCAAGAGCCTGCGTCACTTCAAGGACAACGTGAGGGAGATCGCCTCGGGGTCCGAGGGCGGACTCGGGCTTGAAGCTTTTGACAATTTCGAGGCCGGCGACGAGTTGGTAGCCTTCAGGAAAGACCTGGTCACCGCACCATCCAACTAACCCCGGACCCAAAGCATCCTTCCCTCCGGCCTTCAATATCCTACCGGAACCCCACCATGAGCAGACGCACCTTAAGAGTCAGTGAATTGCTACGCGAGGAGCTCAGCGTGCTCCTCCAGAGGAGCGTCCGGGACCCGAGGCTCAACCGGCTACTTTCAATCACTTCTGTTTCCGTATCCAACGACCTCAAACAGGCTACGGTCTTTGTGAGCGCGATGGGGACAGAAGAGGAAAAGTCAGAGGTGGAGAAAGGTTTGGAGGCGGCGGGAAGCTACTTGCGGAGAAGTCTGGGAGAACGACTCTCGCTGCGTTACATACCTCGGTTGGCTTTCCATCTGGACGACTCGATTGAGCGCGGGGCCAAACTTAACAGCATTATCAACAGCTTCGAATTTGCCGACGAAGGCGCCGAGACAACGGGGGGGAATTGACCGTTTCGGGAATATTGAACCTCTGTAAGCCTGTAGACTGCACTTCCTTCGATATGGTGAAGCGAATCAGGAGGCTGTCGGGCGAAAAGAAGGTGGGACATGGGGGAACGCTGGACCCCCTGGCTGCTGGGGTGTTGCCTATATGCTTGGGGCGGGCGACTAGAGTAAGCGAATTCCTGGCTGATTCGAGCAAGAGCTACCGCGCCGTGATGAAGTTCGGGGTGTCTACGGACACCTATGACGCCGAAGGGGCAGTCACCGAAGAAAAGGACGCCTCCAATCTGACCCTGGAGGAAGTTGAGGAGTCTATGGGCTCGTTTCGCGGAATAATCCTCCAGGAACCGCCCATGTACAGCGCCTTGAAACACGAGGGCAAGCGGCTCTACGAGCTGGCTAGAGAGGGCATCACCATCCAGCGGCCGAAGCGGGAGACTGTGGTCCACAAACTGCAAATCGTTTCCTGGGACCCTCCCTGTGCAACCATCTATGTCGACTGCGGTAGGGGTACGTACGTCAGGTCATTGGCCCATGATATAGGTCAAGATTTGGGGGTCGGGGCCCATCTCACGGAACTTGTCAGACTTCGCACGGGGCCCTTCGACATATCTGAATCGGTAACGCCCGAACAATTTGAGGAGGCCGTGCAAGGTGGAACCTGGCAGGACTTGCTTTTCCCCATGGACTTCGCTCTCGGTAATATGCCGGCTGCCATCCTGGATAAGAGAGCGGAAAGGGCCGCGACGAACGGCCAGCCCATCCCAGTGTCCTACCTGGACTACGACAAGATCTCCACGGCTGCCGCCCAGATATCCAATGCCTACAGAGAGCCCGGAGAGCTGATATTTTGCAGGGCCTACTCCCAGGAAGGGCGATTCCTGGCAGTCATTTCCGCCCCCACCCCCCGGGGCCCGTGGAGTCCCAAGCGGGTTTTCGCATCTCGGAATGAATGATGCCTGTGCCTCTGTTCCGAAGTGGAACGGCAAGGCCGCCACGGACCAGCACTCGAAGCCGCCAAACTTGACAGTCACAGGCACGATTGCTAAAGTCACGGAGAAATCAGGAGGGGGTGGGGTGGCTGTCTGCACACCTGCGTATGGTCACCGGTCGAGGCGTCGCCACAGGGACAGCCGGATAAACCAGCGAACTTCATCAGGGCTCGAACAGGGCGCAGTGAGCAAATCCCCAGTACGTCAGACCCGCGAGACCCTTTCCCGAACTCCTCTACTCGACGCAATCCTCGCCTCCTCTCATCCTTCTTCGCTGCCTTGGCTCGCACGGCAGCAAGGATTACAAACGCCCCCAATCGCCTGATGATTTGGAAGTACTTCGCACTGCTTACCGCCGTAGCCCTTGTTGCTCCCCTGCCCAGGAGGGTTGGATATTTCATCGCCCGCATCGTAGCAGACCTTATCTTCCTCACTTCTCGAAGCGCCAAGGCCGGGATAATCGAAAACCTGCGGCACGTCCTTGGCCCGGATGTCCATGACAATGAGCTTAATCGCCTCGCTCTCGAAGCATTTCGGAACGCGTCCCGGAACACTTTCGACCTGATCAACATCCCCCGAAGGGACGCCTCTACACTGGAAAGACCAGTCACGGTACACGGGTGGGAGCACATGGATAGTGCGATAGCTCGTGGAAAGGGGGTGGTGCTGGCATCCATCCACATGGGGAATATGGACATGTCCATCCAGGTAATCAGGGCCAGGGGGGTGGACGTGACCATTCTGGCTGAAGTCGAAGAGCCCGAGCAGCTGTATCGTAAGACCAGCAGCCTCCGGAGCTTTAACGGCATTTCCATACTCCCCGTGACATATTCCGGCATCAAAGTCGCCATGAAGAAGTTGCAGAAGGGTGAGCTTGTGGCCATCGCCTGCGACCGCGCCTTACAGGGCAGCGGTCAACACCGGCCGTTCTTCGGACATGAAGCGTTGCTGCCGATTGGCGGAGTGGAGATGGCATACCGCACCGGAGCGGCCATATTGCCTGCATTCACCTTCAGGGAAAAAGGCTACAAGTTCTCCATGCACTTCGAACCCCCGATCATATTGGACCGTGAAGCGGGACGTGAAGAGTGCATAGAATCCGGGCTTTCAAGAATCGTTAACCTGATGGAGGAGTACATTAGCCGTCACCCCGAGCAGTGGATGGTCTTCGAACCGATATGGCGCGAAGAGTCATCCGTCCCACTGAAGACCGCATCGTTGACCAGTGGCAGGAGAGCATTGAACGGAGTGGGACACAGATCAATAGGCTCAAACGGGAGTCGGGCCGGGGTGTCAAAGGCCTCGACTACATCCACAGAGCATTGAATATAGGCTTCGTTTCGATATATGACTTCGGATACCCGGGGGGCGTTAACCTTCACGTGGCAAACCTCGCGGAGCAGTTCGCCAAGGAAGGCCACCGCGTCCGCATAATCGCCCCCTGCTCCCGGGAGACCGACCAGTTCGGAGCCGACAAATTGATACCCCTAGGGTGGTCCATCCCCCTTCACACTGCGGGCACCACGGCCCGCATCGTCATTTCCCCTCGACTCACTAGCAAAGTAATCCCCATCCTGGAGCGGGAGAACTTCGACGTCCTTCATTTCCACGAGCCGTTCTGCCCTACCCTCCCCACCACCATTCTGAGAAACTCCAAAGCCGTCAACGTGGCAACTTTCCACGCATTTCACGGCAACCGCCGGGTCATAGGCGTATCCAGTGCAGACAGGCTGTATACCATTTTCAACAGGTACGTGAGGAAGCGCTGGCTGAGTCAGCTGGACGCCAAAATCGCCGTGTCCCAGGCAGCGCTGGAATTCATATCGAAGCACTTTCCCAGCGACTACAACATCATCCCCAATGGCATTGACCTCCAGACTTTCAATCCATCCGTAAAACCCCTGGAACAGTATAACGATGGTTATGTCAATATTCTTTTCGTTGGGAGAATGGAGAAGCGCAAGGGGTTGAAGTATCTAATTAGCGCCTATTCCAAGCTGAAGTGGGACTATCCGAAAATCAGGCTGTTGATAGTCGGGCCCGGGAACATGGACGCCGACTCCGCGCGGCTCCTCGGCGAACGCAACCCCTCGGATGTAGTCGTTGTGGGCAACGTTCACCACGAGGAACTGCCCCGCTACTACCGCACCGCCGACATCTACTGCTCCCCGGCAACGGGCAAGGAGAGCTTCGGCATAGTGCTCCTTGAAGGGATGGCCACCAGGTCTGCCGTTGTAGCTTCCAATATCATTGGGTATGCTGGGGTAATGAGCGATGGAGTGCAGGGGTTCCTCGTGCCGCCAAAAGATGACGACGCCCTGGCCTCGAAACTTGCCCGACTCATCGAGGATGAGACCCTGAGGGTGGCAATGGCCAATCGCGGACTTGCCCACGTACAGGAGTTTAGCTGGGACAAGGTGGCGGCGCGGGTCATGCGTGTCTATGAAGAGGCCCAGGCCAACCACGAAGCCAGGATGGCAGCCGAGTTAAACTAACGCCGATGCCCCGCTATAATGCAACCCTTTGCATTGGTGCGTCCTCATGAAGAAGGATAGTAAACGAACAGTCTTCCTGGACACCGCTCACCTGCGAGACAAGGCGAAGGACCTGCTCACGGAGCGGTTCTCCAATCCGACCGCTCGGGTGCTGTCGGGTATGGGGTTTACACCGAACAAGATTACCGTGGCGGGCGGCGTAATTGCCGCAGCGGCGGGCGCCGTTGCAGCAACTGGAAGGCTGCCCGAGGCGGGAGCCCTGGTCTTGGCTGCAGGCGCGCTGGACTTGGTGGATGGGGCTATGGCCAGGCTGACGGGCCAGCAGAGCAAGTTCGGGGCGGTGTTGGACTCAACCTTCGACAGGCTTGGCGAGGCAGCACTACTCTTCGGGCTGCTGGCCCTTTATAGCGGCCTCGGCCAGTTGCCCAACGTGCTCCTGGTATTCGCGGCCATGTTCGGGTCGGTGCTGGTGAGCTATATCAAGGCGCGAGCCGAGGGGGAGGGAATAGACTGCAACGTGGGGCTGCTGTCTCGAGGGGAGCGGGTGGTGCTGATGGGTCTCGGGCTGCTGATCAACCAGGTGCCGCCCGTATTACTGATCCTGACCTTCTTCTCTTATGTCACCGCCGCCCAAAGGCTCTGGCAGGTGAAGAAGGCTACCGAAGGCGATACCGCAAGCTCTTAAACTGCCGTGCCGGTCCCGATCATCGCTTTGAGGTAGGCATCGAGCAACGGGTCGATCTCCCCCTCCAGCACTGCCTCCGGGTTGGTCGACTCAAACCCCGAGCGGTGGTCCTTCACGAGCTTGTAGGGGTGCAGGACGTAGGAGCGGATCTGGTTCCCCCAGCCTGCTTCCACGTGTTCTCCTTTGAGCTTGGCCTGCTCCTCGGCCTTCTTGTTCAGTTCGATTTCCAAAAGCCTGGAGCGCAGGACCTTCATGGCGGTTTCCCGGTTCTGGAGTTGGGAACGCTCATTTTGACAGGTGACCACTATGCCTGTGGGAGCGTGGGTAAGCCTTACCGCCGTGAGGTTCTTTTGTACGTGCTGCCCGCCCGCGCCGCTGGACTTGAAATAGTCGATTTTGACATCGTCCGGGTCTACGGTGATGTCTATGTCATCTTCCGCTTGGGGAAGCACCTCGACCAAGGCGAAAGAGGTATGGCGAAGGTGGTCGGCATCAAAGGGCGACAGTCTGACCAGCCGGTGGACACCCCGCTCCGACTTCAGATAACCGTAGGCCCATGCCCCGTCTATCTCCAGGGTGACGCTCTTTATGCCAGCCTCTTCGCCCGGGGACAAGTCCAAGACCCGTGTCTCTCGTCCCTTGGCGTCACCCCAGCGGAGATACATTCGCATCAGGGTCTCGGCCCAGTCCTGGGATTCGGTGCCCCCGGCCCCCGAGTGTATGGCCACTAGAGCCGAGTCCCGGTCGTACTTGCCGTTTAGGGCGAGGTTGAACTCCAGCCTGTCCAGTCGCGATCGAATTTCGGAAATCTCACTGACTATCTGGCCTTCCAGGGAAAGGTCTCCCGTCTCCACGGAGAGGTCAATGAGATCGGAGAGGGCGCCTACGCTGCTCTCCAGGTCGCTCCAGAGAGCGACCTCTTCATTGAGCCGAGAGAGGCGGCGCATGGTGGCCTGGGCATAATTGGGGTCGTTCCACAGATCGGGGCCGGAGGCTTCCTTCTCCAACGACTCGACCTGCAATTTCTTGCCGGCGATGTCAAAGACGGTCGAGGAGATAGGTGGTGCGGGTGCGCAGTTCTTCTATTTCACGCTTCTGCTCTTCCATAACGCTCTCTTTGTCGGGCGTAGCCCCAATGTGATATGCAACTAATGCTGATGAATGATTTTAACATCCTTTCCCAAGGCTGCATGGAGCGATCTTTCCGGCCGCCGCCAGGTGGGCCCGACGCGTGGGTTCCGGAATGCGGTATTTTGGGGCACATTTCAGGACTATACGAAGGGCCGAGGCAAGATCTACCTTGTGTCCAACGGACACGAAAATGGGTCTCGTCCCATCACGGCTCCTCAGCGCAGCGCCTATCGTCTCGTCGCCGTCCTTGAGCACCGAAAAAGACCCCTTGACCAGTGCAGGTTCATTGAAAGAGCCGGTTAGTCTTGATTTTGCACATCCGATAGCAGGTATGTCGAAAAGCAGGCCAAGGTGACACGCTATGCCAAAGCGCCTCGGGTGGGCAATGCCTTGGCCGTCGATAAGCAGCATGTCAGGCGTGGTGTCAAGGGACTCAAGCACAGGGGAGAGGACGGGGGTCTCTCTGAAGGAGAGCAGTCCCGGGACATATGGGAATGTCACTTCAGAGTGAGCAACGCGGCACTCGACTGTTTCCAATTCAGGGTAGGTCAGGACTACCACGGCCACCGCGGCCCGGCCGTCCGAACCCACACCCGATATATCCAAACCAGCCACCAGCTTTGGCTCCTGCTCGAGGGAGCTGACGATTACCCGGTCCGCTAGTCGGCGTTGTATACCGACGGCTTCTGACGGAGATATGTCCCAAGGATGTAATCGGCTGGCTCTCACGATGCCAATAGTAGCAAACAGACGACGGACATTCCGAACTATAGCCATCTATGGCACAAGTATGGAATGACCGGTCACGCAAATTAGGGCGGAGGCTAGAGTTGTTATATAATACTGCCGAGCGTCCGGAGGTGGGGAAATTGACGCCTAAATAGCCTTGTGCTATATTCCCGCCACTTTCGCGGTCTCAGCACATATTGTAGAGAGGTAACACGCATAGTCCGAGACTACAGAACCAACGGAAGAATACGAGCGCGCGAGGTCCTGGTGATCGGGTTGGAGAACGAGCAGTTGGGGGTTATGCCGGTTCCGGAGGCGATCAGAGTCGCTCGGGAAAACGGCGTCGACGTGGTGGAGGTGGCTCCCAACACTGATCCTCCTGTTTGCCGCCTGATGGACTACGGAAAATTCCGCTACGATCAGGCAAAGAAGGAGCGAGAAGCCAAGAAGGCCCAGAAGTCCTCAGCCATGCGTGAGGTGAGGATGAGGACGCGGATAGGCGACCACGACATGCAGCGCAAGACCGGTAAAATTCGCGAGTTTCTTGCTGAAGGCGACAAGGTGAAGGTGTCGGTCCAGTTCCGGGGGAGGGAAATGACTCACCCGGAGATCGGGAACCAGCTGCTGGGCAAGGTAGCCAGGTCCCTGATGGACAGCGCACGCGTGGAGACCCCACCCGTCATGGAACGACGTATGATGAGCATGGTGCTAGTTCCGGGCCGCAGAGACGGGGCCCAGATATCGGCTCCAGAGGAAGCAGATGCCAAAACTGAAAACGCATAAGGGTGCCAAGAGACGGTTCCACATTACCGGAACAGGGAAAATCCTCAGGGCCAAGGGCGGGAAGAGCCACCTGCGCAGGAAAAAGCCCAAGCGGGTGAAGAGGCTCTATTCAGAAATGCACGCCGTGTCCCCCAGCGACAAGCGTAAGATATCAAAGACACTGCCCTACGGCCTGCCGTAGCAGCGGTCCGAGCGCTTGGAGAGCGACCCTACAATTTGAACTCCGGAGAGATACATTGCCACGGGTAAAAGGCGGACCGACAACCCGAAGACGACACAAGAAGATTCTCAAGCTGACCCGAGGTCAGAGAGCCAGCAAGAGCACCCTCTTCCGCAGGGCCAATGAAGCCATGCTCAAGTCCCTGAGCTACGCCTACAGGCATCGGCGCGAGAAGAAGCGCGACTTCAGGCGCTTGTGGATCGCCCGAATCAATGCCGCCGCCCGCAGCGAGGGTCTTTCCTATAGCAAGTTTATGCACTTGTTAAAGCAGCGCGACATCGACCTGGACCGTAAGACCCTCGCCGACATCGCCCTCCGTGACCCGGCTGGCTTCTCCCAGCTGGCCGCCGAAATCCGCGGGGCCTAGCCCCTACCTCCCCCTCACGCTTCAAGGGGCCCGGCAAACTGCTTATAGAAGCGATTTGCAGTGGATGCCCCTTCCTTCCAGGTGAAGGGATACCTCATCTCTATTGACGACCTTATACGCCCGTCCTAAAATTAGTTTGCCGCGGGTTAGGGCAATTTTTCACAATCGGCAAAGTTGCCGAGTCCCACAACTGACCAGCTCCCGCTTGTGAAGTACTCCAGAGGAAAGGACCAGGCTGCTCCACCATGAATGGCGCTATTCCCGACGTAGTGGTACTACGACTGCCGCTCTACGTCAGGGCATTGACCCAGCTTCAGGACTCCGGCATCGAAGTCGTCAGTTCCCACGCCCTTGGTGACAAACTTCAGATTACACCTGCGCAAATCCGCAAAGACCTCAGCTATTTCGGGCGATTCGGGAAGCAAGGTCGGGGGTACAACGTCGGGTACCTGCTCCAGGAACTCAGGACCATTATGGGTTTGGACCAGGAATGGAAAGCCGCTCTCATAGGCATCGGCAGGTTGGGGCGGGCAATCATCAGCTATCCCGGATTCTCCAGGGAAGGGTTCCAGGTTGTAGCTATTTTTGACGCCTCGCCAAGCCTTGTGGGAACGGATTTGGATGGTGTGAAGATTCGGGCCATGGCCGATCTTGGCCCCGTAATCCGAGACCTGGGAGTCCACATCGGCATTGTCGCCGTTCCCGAGGAGCACGCACAGGGTGTGGTGGACCTTCTGATTGAAAGCGGCGTAAAAGGCATCCTGAACTACGCCCCAACCTCACCTCAGGTCCCCGAGGGCGTGTGGGTCCGAAACATTGACCCGGTCCTCTCTCTGCAGACCCTCACTTTCCACCTGAAGTCCGCCGAAGGGTAAAAGCGCTAAGCGGATAGCCTCGAGGGAAGTTTCGAAAGGGACTAGGATCATTGGGCTGGAGCCCCGATTCGTCTGCAGGGGGAAAGGCCTAAGGTCGAGCCGATGGCACCCCACCACCCCGCCGCCGGCGCCTTTCCGCAACTTTCATGCGTAGCTGCGACCGCCTTATCGCCGCAAGAGCCACGGCAAGATCAGCGTCGGATGCGGCGGACTTGACTTGTTCCTGCGCCCTAGCCATGGCCCGCTCGGCCCGCTCCACGTCTATCTCCTCCGCTCTCTCTGCAGCATCGGCGAGGATGGTCAGCTGGTCCTGGAACATTTCCAGGAACCCGCCGGAGACGGCTATCGCAACTTCCTCAGAACCCTTCCTAATGCGAAGTTCTCCGGGCTGGAGGGGGGTGAGTAGGGGAGCATGATTGGGCAGAATACCTAGCTCACCAAGCTGGCCAGGAGCGATGACCATATCCACTTCATCGGAATAGACCCGACGCTCGGCGGTTAGGATTTCGAATTGCAGAGGCATGACTCTCTCGCCCCTTATCCCTCAGATGCCATGCTGGCCGCCTTCTCAACGGCCTCATCGATGTTGCCAACCATGTAGAAGGCCTGCTCAGGAAGGGCGTCGTGCTTGCCCTCCAGGATCTCCTTGAAGCCCCGCACGGTTTCCTTGATGGGTACGTACCGGCCGGGGGTGCCGGTGAAGGCCTCGGCCACGAACATGGGCTGGGAGAGGAACCTCTGGATTTTCCTGGCACGCGCCACGGTCAGCCTGTCATCCTCGCTCAGCTCCTCGACGCCAAGGATGGCAATGATGTCCTGGAGGTCCTTGTAGCGCTGCAATACCCCTTGTACGCCTTGGGCCACATCGTAGTGTTCGTCGCCCACCACCTGAGGATCGAGAATACGAGAGTTGGAGGTTAGGGGGTCTACAGCCGGGTAGAGACCCTGTGCTGCGATGGAGCGTTCAAGGGCGATGACCGCGTCCAGGTGTCCGAAGGTCGTGGCTACACCGGGGTCGGTGTAGTCATCAGCAGGCACGTAAATCGCCTGGAATGATGTGATGGAGCCCGACTTGGTGGTCGTAATTCGCTCCTCCAGGTCACCCATCTCCGTGGAGAGGGTCGGCTGATATCCCACCGCCGAAGGCATCCGCCCCAGCAGCGCTGACACTTCCATTCCAGCAAGGATGTAACGGTAGATGTTGTCAATGAAGAGAAGAACGTCCTGTCTCTCCCGATCCCGGAAGTATTCGGACATGGTGAGACCGGTAAGGGCTATTCGCAGGCGAACGCCGGGGGGCTCGTTCATCTGACCGAACACCATGACCGTCTTGTCAATAACCCCCGACTCCTGCATCTCATGCCAGAGGTCGTTACCTTCACGGGAACGCTCTCCCACTCCGGCGAATACGGAGAAGCCTCCGTGCTCTGTAGCGATGTTTCGGATGAGCTCCTGAATGATGACCGTCTTGCCAACGCCCGCACCCCCGTAGGCCCCGATCTTTCCACCCCGGGTGAAGGGGGTGGTCAGGTCGATAACCTTAAGGCCAGTCTCCAACATCTGGGTCTGGGTTTCCTGCTCCTCCAGTGTGGGAGGAGTGCGGTGGATGGGCCACCTCTCCTCGGCGGGAACGTCACCCAGGTTGTCCAATGGGGCGCCAGTTACGTCGAAGAGGCGACCGAGCGTACCGCGCCCGACCGGCACCGCGATGGGCTGTCCGGTGTCTTCGGCATCTACGCCCCGGGCCAAGCCGTCCGTGGGGGCGAAAGCGAGGCAGCGCACCCAATTGTTTCCGATGTGCTGCTGCACCTCAAGTGTCAAGCTGGTGCCATCGATGGGCACGATCAGGGCGTTGTAGAGGGCGGGGAGGGAGTCGGGAGGAAACTCCACGTCAACTACGGTGCCTATAACCTGTACAACTTTACCTGTAGCCATGACCGTCTCCGAACGCTATCTGTTGGATGGGGACCTGTGAGAGTAGTGCTTTTTGCCGTTGAAAATTCTTGAGATAACCGAGCCGGAAGATTCCAAGGATCGCAGCGCCTTGTGAAAGTCCGAGTCGCTCAGGCCGGCGAGACTATCAGTCTTCCTTCCCTTGACCCTTGTCGCCAGAGCGCCCGCATCGAAGGCCTGGGACTGGTTGTCGGCCAGGTAGCCGAGAATCTCGTTTAACCAGCGCTGAACACTCATAGTGAAATGCGGGGACTATCCTTCCAGGGCCACGACGCCGCCGGTGATGTCCAGCAACTCGGTAGTGATCATTTCCTGTCGGGCCTTGTTATATACAAGGGTGAGGTCCTGGATCATGTCTGCGGCGTTGTCGGTAGCGTTGCGCATAGCAACCATGCGCGCTGATTGCTCGCTGGCTATGGATTCCAGGACGGCGTGGTATACCTGCATCTCCACGAATCGGGGGAGAAGCTCACTGAGTGCAGTGGCGCTGTCGGGTTCGTAGATATAGCCCGCCTGCTTCATCTCCCCAACCTCAGCAGGCTCAACGGGGAGGATCTGCTGCATGTAGGGGACCTGGTTTGTAGTGGTTAAGAAGCGGCTGTAGGCCAGGTACACTTTGTCCACAGAGGCCTCAGAGTATTCGTCGATGATTATCCGGGCTATGGGAAGGATGTCCTCAACGCCTGGCCTGTCACCCAGGTCCGAGAAAACGGCCTTGATGTCTCGACCGAAACGGCCCATGAAGTCCCGGCCCTTCTTCCCGACCGTAATCAGAGACACCGAGGCTCCGTTGGAACCCAGGATGTAACTGCTGGTCGAGCGGTTGATGTTAGCGTTCAGTCCACCGCAGAGACCTCGGTCGGGGGTGATGTGGACGACGGAGATGCGGTCGCCGTCCCGTTTCTGGAGGAGGGGATGCACCACGTCGTCTTCCGAAGGTTGGGAGGCGAGGTGGCTCAGAATTTCGGCCATCTTTTCGGCGTAGGGCCTGGCGGCAAGAACTCGGTCCTGGGCGCGCTTCATCTTGGAAGCCGCGACCATTTCCATGGCCTTGGTTATCTTCGCTGTGTTCTCAACACTGCGGATTCTTCTGCGTATTTCCCTGGTGCTGGGCAAGGCGTTTTCTCGTCGGGGCTAGACCGTTACGGTCTGTTTATATTCGTCTATGGCCTTCCGGAGGTCTTCCACTACGTCATCGCCGAGGTCACTGGTCTCGGCGATCTTTCCGACGATGTCCGGGTGGTTGGTCTGCATGTACTTGTGGAACCCGGCTTCGAACCCGGCAACATCGGCAACGGGAACGTCGTCCATGAAGCCGCTGATGGCAGCGTAGATAATACTCACCTGCTGCTCAAGGGACGCAGGTTCGTACTGGGGCTGCTTCAGGATTTCGGTGATGCGCTGGCCCCGCTCAAGCTGGCGTCGGGTGGCGGCATCAAGGTCGGCGGTGCCGAACTGGGCGAAGGCAGCCAACTCACGGAACTGGGCCAGGTCCAACCGAAGCCGCCCGGCTACCTTCTTCATCGCCCGACTCTGCGCGGACCCGCCCACACGGGACACCGAAAGTCCCACGTTCATCGCCGGTCTCTGTCCGGCGTTGAAGAGGTCGGTCTCCAGGTAAATCTGGCCGTCGGTGATGGATATGACATTGGTGGGAATGTAGGCGGATACGTCTCCGGCCTGGGTCTCGATTATAGGCAGGGCGGTTAGGGAGCCACCTCCGGCGGAGTCGTCCATCTTGGCCGCTCTTTCGAGGAGGCGGCTGTGAAGGTAGAAAACGTCTCCGGGGTAGGCTTCACGGCCCGGGGGTCGACGCAGGAGGAGGGAGATCTGTCGGTATGCCCAAGCGTGCTTTGAGAGGTCGTCGTAGATTATGAGCGCGTCCTTGCCGTTCTCCATGAACTCTTCGCCGATGGCGCAACCGGCGTAAGGTGCAAGGTACTGGAGGGCGGCGGGATCGGAGGCGTTAGCGGCTACGACAACTGTGTGCTCCAGAGCCCCGTTCTGTTCGAGGATAGCGACGGTCTGGGCAACCTTGGCGGCTTTCTGGCCGATGGCTACGTAGATGCAGACCAGGTCTCCGCCCTTCTGGTTGATTATGGTGTCAATGGCGATGGCCGACTTGCCTGTCGAACGGTCGCCAATGATGAGCTCCCGCTGGCCTCGGCCTATGGGGATCATGGAGTCTATGGCCTTGATACCCGTTTGAACGGGGGTGTCCACCGACTTCCTGAGTACGACGTTGGGGGCGACCCGCTCCACGGGCCTGGTTCTGTCGGTGTTGATCGGGCCCCGACCGTCCGTAGCCTCCCCGAGAGAGTTGACTACGCGTCCGATAAGGGCGTCGCCTACAGGCACTTCGGCGATGCGGCCCGTAGACCGAACCTCATCACCTTCCTTGATGTCCGTGTAGCCGCCAAGAATGATGGCGCCCACACTGTCCTCTTCCAGGTTCAGGGCCATGCCCGTGACCCCGTTGGGGAAGGTAACGAGTTCGTTGGCCTGGACGCCGGAAAGGCCGTGGATTCTGGCAATTCCATCGCCAACCTCCACCACGGTGCCGACACCGGTCATAGTGACCTGCGCCCCGAACTCTTCTATCTGTCTTTTGATTATGGACGTTATGTCCTGAGACCCGACCATCGCGCCTAACCTCTAACCGGTCTAGTTTTTCTTGTATCCCTTGTTGATCCGCTCAAACCCTCACACCCGCCGCTCGGCAAGGGAGTTTCTCATCGCCGAGAGCTTTGTCCTTGTGCTGCCGTCTATGAGCCTGTCGCCAATCTTGATTACGATTCCTCCGACAATGTCGGCGTCCACGCTGGAAGTCAGCATGATCCGCTTGCCCGTGGCCTTCGACATCTGATCGACTATCCGCTTTTCCGTCTCCGAGTCCAGGGGCACGGCGGTTATCACCTCTGCAGCCCCGACGCCCCGGTGGTCGTCCAGAAGAGCCCTGTACTCCCCTGCGATGTCCCCAGCCAAGCCAACGCGACCCTTGGACACCAGCAGGCTGGCCAGGTTGCGGGCCAGCGGGTCGAGCCCCGCCAGTCTCTGACCGGCCAACTGCTGCTTTTGGTCGGGCCTGATCCTGGGGCTTTCCAGCACCCTGCCTAGGTCCAGGTCGCCAAAGGCAGAAGCGATCTCGTCCAGGTCAGATTTCCACTTGTCCAGGGAGTCCTGCTCCCGGGCAATCTGGAAGACTGCCTGGGCGTGACGTCGGGCGGATGAGCCGGCAGCCATATGACTAGTTCCCCTCCTTTCGAGAGGAAACGCTCTCCTCCAGGACGTCGTCTATCAGCTTACGGTGCCGGTCTTCGTCCAGCTCCGAGTTGATGACCTTTTCCGCTGCAGTAATGGCCAAGCCGGCGAACTCTTTGCGGACCTGCTCAACGGCATCGTCGCGCTCTCGGGCGATCTCACTTCGGGCCCGCTCGATCATGGCCTCGCCTTCCTTTTTGGCGTCATCACGGGCTTCGACTTTCAGTCGTTCTCCCATTTCGGAAGCCTGGCCGATGAGACGCTGACCTTCCTGCCGGGCCTCGGCGAGGGTCTTACGGACCTCTTCTTCGCTGCGAGCGGACTCGGCCTTGGCAGCCTCAGCGGCCTCCAGGCTTTCCTTTATGCTCGACGAACGTCGTTCCAGCAGCCTAAGGATGGGTTTGTAGAGGACCAGGCGCAGGATGATCAACACCAGGGCAACGTTGATGACCTGCACCAGAAGCCCCGGCAGGTTGATTCCCAGCTCTCCCAATGGCCTCTCCTTTCGGAACTAAGTCCCTGACGCCGTTAAACGAACTTGATGATGACCGCAACGACCAGGGCGTAAATCGCAACCGCCTCTGCGAACGCGATGCCCAAGATCATGTTGGCACGGACGGCGGACTCGGACTCGGGGTTGCGCCCGAGGGCCTCCATGGCCTTGCCCACGAGCAGGCCGATTCCGAGGCCCGGGCCCAGGGCCCCTAGGCCCATGGCCAGTCCGGTGCCGATAGAGCCGAGACCCTCATCGCCGATCTCGGCTAGTATCATACCGAGCAATTCAATCATCTGGTTGCCTCCTGCTTCTTTTCCGTCTCTTGACTACCTGACAGTCAATGTGCTGAATTCGATATTTGCCCGAGGTTACCTCGTGGTTTCCGCTGCTTCTTCTGCGACGGGAGCCTCGACTTCCGCGTGGGCTGTGTCCTCAGTGTGTTCCGAATGATCGTCGTGGTCTCCATGGGCAGTAACGGCTATTGCCGCGAACATCAGGGTCAACACCGCGAAGATTGTCGCCTGGATAAACCCCACGAAGAGTTCCAGCCCATAGAAGGGCACGACCAGGGCAAGGGGAATGAGGAACATCATTACGAATAGGAGGATTTCGCCGGCGAACATGTTGCCGAATAGACGGAAGGTGAAGCTTATAACCCTGGCGATTTCACTGATGCCTTCCAGTATCCCGACAAAGAAGTCTATGAAGCCGGTGGTAATTCCCCTCTTGAACCCGCTGAAGTTCAGGAATTTGCCGGCGTACCGGAAGAGGCCCAGGGAGCGGATTCCCCAAAACTCCACGAAGAACATGGCGATCAGCGCTATAGCCAGGGTTGTGTTCAGGCCCGTGTTGGCGTTCCTGAAGAACGGGATCAGCAGTCCGACCTGCTGGCCTTCGGGGTTGCTATATCCAATGTGGCCGTCTTTGAAATAGATGTATTCGTCGGCGTACTCAGCGGCGGTCATGCTCTGCTCATGCATGGCGAAGGGCATGACCCGGAAGGTCCCGACCTCGTCCCAGATGTGTAACTCTCTGCCCTCCAGGGCCGTGTAGATCTGCTTCCCGACGTGCTCGGTGGAGGCTGCGTCCCTCTCCGCCTCATCCCATTCCAGGAAGACCTCCAGTTCGTGTTCAGCCTCGACTATTGTCAGGTGAGGCTGGGCTTCCTCGGCTTTCTCCTCTATGACGTGATGGACAACCTCTTCAGCCGACTCGATCTTCCCAACGGTGGCAAAGCCTGGCAGTAGGCTCATCCAATTGTTGACTATTACGAATATGAAGATGGTGGCTACCAGGGGGAAAAAGCGCCGGCCCTTGGGCCCGGCTATCGAGTCTACAAGGCCAAGCAGCCAAGAAAGAACAGCCTCGACGAAGTTTTGGAGGCCCCTCGGGACCAGGCCTAGCTTACGGGTGGTGAAGTAGGCGAGGATGAAGATGATCGCAATGGCGACCCAAGACGAAAAGATAGTGTTCGTAAGGTTGAAATCTCCGATGGGCCCGAGTGGGATGAGCTCTTTGCCGAGGTTCTCAGGCTTAATGGAGATGAAGGGAAAGGGAAAGCGGAGGATGGTGTGGCTAACGATTAGAGAAACGATGACCAGGCCGATGGCCAGAAGGAACTTTGGTCTGCGAAACAGTCCCACTAACGGTCTTCCTTGCGGTCGTTATTTCTCTTAAGCAGGGGGGAGACCATACGGAGCATACCCCAAAACGCCGCCAGTATGCCCAGTCCCAGTCCTACGAGGGTCAGGATGGGTGCGGTGTCTGCCCACCGGTCGATGAAAATCCCGGCAGCAACCCCCACTCCGATGGCCGTGACCACATACCAACCTAAGCCCAAAAGGCGGAAAATATCCAGCCACTGCCTTCTATCCAAGACCCCCTCCCGCTCCGGTCGTGCATTATATCACAAAGGGAAAAGGGGCGGAAGAGTCAACGACGACTAATTTATCGTTATTCACAGTGCTCACTATGTCTTGGCTAAACGCCTAACGGGTTGATGTGCGGTCGTGTGTCGTTATCCAATAAATGGGCAATCAATTTAGAAGCTAAACAGAAATGTGGCCGCCGAACGAAAGAAGGAAACAATGGACTTTGATGCAGAAGGCAACCTGGCAACAGTTACGCGGATTGTGTCCTTTCTGGAAAGGAACGGCCGACCCGCCAGCGCTGTCACCCTCACCCGTACCTACGCCACGTCTTTAGGAGATCTGTGGGACGCGTTGACTAATCTGAAGCGCATCCCACGCTGGTTCGCTCCGGTCACTGGCACACTGGAGCCCGGGGGACACTACGCCATTGAGGGCAACGCAAGTGGTAGGATAACGGAGTGTGAACGGTTATCCGGCTTCTCACTAACCTGGGAGTTCGCAGGGGATGTGAGCTGGGTGGAAGTACGGGTCTCGGAAGAAAGCGATGAGCCACGCATGACCCTCACTCACACAGCGTTACTATCCCCGCACTGGGATGAGTATGGGGCCGGGGCAGTGGGGGTGGGGTGGGAGATGGGCTTTCTCGGGCTGGCGCTTCACATAGCAGACCCGGACGCTCCCAAACCCGATGAAATGGAATTCGCAACCTCACAGGATGGTCTGGCCTTCATCACTGGCAGCAACGAAGGGTGGGTACAGGCAGCAATTGATGCTGGAGAGGAACCAGACAAGGCACGTGAGGCTGGGAAAAGAACGTCAGCATTCTACACGGCAGAGTCCGTTTGACTCACTTGGCAATAGACACCTTGAGCCAATGAGGTCCGGTGAGTGCGTGGATTAAGATAATCCGAGACTATTCCGACCCGGAAGCCTTCTTCTTGCCGAAGTCTTCCAGGTCCAGACTGTCCACGAAGTCCTGGAACGCAGAGAGTCGCTTCAGCTCCTCCTCATCAGGAGGCTTAACGTCCGCGCCTTCTCCGGCGATGATGGGCTTACCCGTTTCCTTGTCCAGGATAACTCCCGCTTTCTCCAAGACTCCCTCCTCGACGAAGATGGGGGCCTTGACCCGAACCGCGAGGGCGAGAGCGTCGCTGGGCCGGGAGTCCACCTCAACCGTCTTCCCGTTGCTCTCCAATAGGATCTTGGCAAAGAAAGTCTCGTTGTTCAGGTCAGACACCACGATGGAGTTTACCGCTGCGCCCAGGTCCCCGATTACCGACTGTAGCAGATCATGAGTCAGGGGCCTCGGCACGGAAACGTCCTGGAGCTTCACGGCTATGGCGTCGGCCTCGGCGGGGCCGATCCATATCGGAAGGTAGCGGTCGGCTTCCTTCTCCTTGAGGATGACAACCCTTTGATAATTCATCAGGCTGACGCGGATGCTTTCGATGGTAACTTCAAGCATGATAAAGCTCTGGCATCGGGGGCTATGAGTCCATTCTAGCCCACTGAAAATTTTAGTGTCAATCGAATCCCGACGCTCCCTATCCCAGGATGGAGCGTAGCACCTCATCGGTGTTGCCCCCATGAAGCGGCGCCGCACCATCAACTTCTGCCAACGTGCGGGAAAACCTGATGGGCGTATTCACCATCTTCACCGTTCCGGACTCCGGGTGAGGAACGTCGATTATCATGCCTCGGGTACGGATATGCTCATCTGCGACTATGTCGGCTATGTTGTTGACAGGGCCACAGGGGATTCCCGCCTCGGTGAGCTCTTCCAGCCACTGCGCGGTGGACTTCTTCCGCATCCCTTCCTCTATTATCGGGTTAAGTTCGTCGTAGTTGAGCGTTCGGTTCCAGCTCGTGGTGAATCGCTCGTCATCGATCAGGTCTACCCTGTCCAGGAGGGCGCAGAACATTGGCCACTGGTCCTTGGCCCCTCCGACGAAGGCGACAGTCACATAGCCGTCACTGGTCTCATATACCTGGAAGGGCGTGGTAACCGGGTGCCGGGTCCCGATTGGCCCGGGCACCTCGCCAGTCGCAAAGTACCGAGCGAATGCATTTTCCAGCACGGCCAGCTGGCAGTCGAGCATCGATACATCAATCATCTGCCCCATGCCGCTTCGTTGCCTTTCGTGAAGCGCCGAAAGGATGCCAATGGTGGTGAAGAGCCCGGCCGTGATGTCCCCCAATGACGAGCCCGGTCTGATTGGAGGCCGCCCCGGCTCGCCGGTGATGCTGAGCATGCCGCCCATCGCCTGCACTATGATGTCGAGGGCCGGGCGCTTTGTATACGGCCCAAACTGCCCGAAACCCGAGACTGCAGCATAGATCAGACTCGGATGGCGTTCGCGTAGCACGTCGTAGTCCAGTCCCAAGCGCTTCATCACGCCCGGCACGAAGTTCTCCACCAGTACGTCGAAGTGGCCGAGGATTTCGAGGAACGTTTCCTTGCCAGCCTCATCTTTCAGGTCGAGGATTACGCTCTTCTTGCCCCGGTTGATACTCATGAAGTAGGAGCTCTGTCCGTTTACGAAGGGCCCCGTGCCCCGGGCCATGTCTCCGCCCTCGGGGCGCTCCACCTTAATGACCTCAGCTCCGAGATCGGCAAGGACCATGGTGGCGTAGGGACCTGCCAGCACCCTGGTTAGGTCGAGTACTTTCACACCTTCCAACGGCCCAGCCAATTTATCCTCCTTCGGGAAGCCTGCACTTATGCCGCCCAATCAACGGCCTAGAGAGTTTACTACAGCCGCATTCGAATGGGCCGCTGTCGTTTATTCAGCCCCCACTAGCCTCAGCAAGTCCTCATGGCTGGAGACCCGGGCCATAGTTTCCAAAAAATCCTTGAGGGAAGCGCTCTGCTCCCTCACCTGCTTCACCTGGCCACCGATGGGACTTACGGCGGTCGGACGATCGGCGTAAGAACCGTGGAACGCAAAATATGCCTGGTTAAGCTTGCGGAGGAAATAGCCGTTTTCAGCGAATAGCAGCCGCCGTTGCTCCATGTACGCCTCTGCGTCCTCAACCAGGCCCTGAGCCAACAGGCGGTCGGCCTCCAGTCGGGTGTCCCGCATCTCTCGGTTGAAGCTGAATACGGGGGGTTCGGGGGTGGGCGCTGGAGGGGATTCCTGACGAGGGGTTGTAGAAGTGCGGCTATTGTCGGCGTAGTGCCTATCATAAACGACATCGCCAATCTCATCACCGGCGATGTCTGCTACTGTCTCGTTGATAGTCACCATCTCTCCCGAGTCCCAGTAGTTGCGCCCCAGGGGATAGAAAATTAAGTAGTGGTGGACCCATTCATGTGCGACGGTTCGGAGCGTATATTGGAGATTGGCGGAAGCGCCCACCACGGCAGGGAAAGTTGCCACGCCCCCGGTATCGACCACGAGAGCGGAGTAATCGCTATCCAGCACTTCAACGTCCTCTTCAATGGCCTGCCTTTCACCAACACCCAAACCGGGAGTCAGGAGCCTGGTCGACTCCAGTTCGATCCGTTCCCGCGGCGAGATCACCAATACCGGCGGCGAGTCTTCGTACTTGAAGTCGACGGGTGGGAACAGGTAGCCATCGGCGCCAAGGAAATGAACCCGCCAAGTCAGGCCCTCCTCAGCCAGGATGCCGCTTATCTGCGCTTCTATCAGCTCCTCCACCCGCGCCTCGAGCCTGTCTCTCCGATCAACCAAATCCGCCCGCTCCTCTTCAAGGCCCGATACCGGTTCACCCAAGCTAACGGCTCGGTTTATCTCCCCGTTAATCCGACCTATCTCGCCCGTCAGTCGGGCATACTCCCGCACGTCGGCAATGGTCTCCTCCTCCGTTGGATCGTCGCTGAATAACGACGCCCCACGGGAGAGCCACTTGTCGAAGAAGTTGCGCACTTCCCAGCCGATGAGGTCGTGGTCGTGCCCGTGAATGACGATGCCAATGTCATCTCGGGCCTGGGGAGACGAGGGTATGAAGAGCGCCAGGTAGAAGAGAGCAGCAAGTAGCAAGGAGGCCCATGCGGGCTTCAACAGGCGGGGCGGTAATTCAGATTTTAGAAGGTCGCTGAACATAGGTGGAAATGGGGAGTAAAGAGGCTATACGTTCAGGATAGCATTCCCCCTATAGAACGTTCTTGGATGAGAACGGGTACTGAGTTGTTGCAGGGGTGGGGCGCTTTACCTACAATGACAAGTATTCACAGGCACGGGGGAGGCCTTCAAGGTATGCAGACCTACAAGACCGAGGCAATCAGAAATGTTGTGCTGCTGTCCCACAGCGGGGCAGGCAAGACTTCCCTTTCTGAGGCCATGCTGTTCAACGCGGGCCACGTGACCCGACTCGGCAAGGTGGAGGACGGAAATACCACCTCCGACTACGAACCCGAGGAGGTTCGCCGTAGCGGAAGCGTCCAGCTGTCCATCCTCCCCATAGAATGGAAAGACACCAAGGTCAACCTTATAGACACTCCGGGCTACGCCGACTTCATTGGCGAGGTAATCGCCGCCCTCAAAGTCGCCGACTCCGCCCTGCTTGTTATCTGCGCAGCTTCAGGGATAGAGGTCGGAACGGAGCTTATGTGGGCGGAGGTCACCGGCCGGGGGCTTCCAACGATGATCCTTCTCAACAAGATGGACCGGGAGAACGCCAATTTCATTGGCGTCGTCGATTCTCTCCGCGACCGGTTCGGCAGGAAATGCGTCGCTATCCAGCTCCCCATCGGAGCGGAGTCCGACTTCGGGGGTGTGATAGACCTCATCAGCATGAGGGCACAAGGCCCCGACGGCCAGGACATCGAAATCCCTAGTGAACTATCCGACCAGGCGCAAGAACTCAGGGATGCCCTCGCAGAGACCATAGCCGAGTCCGATGACGAACTCACCATGAAATTCCTTGAAGGCGAGGAACTAACGGAAGAGGAGTTGCTGAATGGCCTCGCGGAAGGGGTCAAATCCGGATCGATAGTTCCGGTTGTGGCCGCATCAGCCCTCACAAACACCTGCGTTCAGGGGGTGATGGACAGCATCAGCGTATACATGCCCGCGCCCGACGCCAATGGCGGCGTGGGTGCTAAGGACCTGGTCTCGGAAGAGAGCATCACCCTTGACGGCGACCCCACGGGCCCCCTGGCTGCATCCGTTTTCAAGACTTCCGCCGACCCTTTCGTTGGTAAGCTCTCCTACTTCCGCGTCTACTCTAACACCCTCCACAGCGACTCCCAGGTCTGGAACGCGACAAAGAGTTCGGCGGAGAAGGTCAGCCAGCTGTTCATGGCCCGTGGTAAGTCCCAGGAGAACGTACCGCAGGTCGTGACCGGTGATATCGGTGCAGTGGCCAAGCTATCCGCCACGAGCAGCGGAGACACCCTCTGCGACCGGGATCGTCCGCTGGACCTGGGTGGCATCGACTTCCCGCTAGCCCCTCTATCGGTAGCGGTGACAGCCAAGTCCAAGTCGGACATCGACAAGCTGGGTTCCTCCCTGACCCGACTTGTTGAGGAAGACCCGACACTGAAGCTGGAGACCCACCCGGACACCGGGGAGATGCTGCTCTGGGGCATGGGCGAAGCCCATATCGACACGACATTGCAAAAATTGAACAGAAAGTTTTCGGTGGAGGTGGTGACGGAGATTCCCCGGATCCCATACAAAGAGACCATCACCATGGCGACAAAAGCCGAGTACAAGCACAAGAAGCAGACCGGGGGGCACGGGCAGTACGGCCACGTCATGATCGAAATGGAGCCCACGGCCCCGGGCTCGGGAATAGAGTTCGCTCAGAAGGTGGTCGGGGGGAACGTGCCGAAGAACTACATCCCGGCGGTCGAAAAGGGTGTTATGGAAGCCGCGCAGGGTGGGGTGCTCACCGACTTCCCGATGGTCGACGTCAAGGTAACCCTCTACGACGGCAGCTCGCATCCCGTTGACTCATCCGATATGTCCTTCAAGATAGCTGCAGTCCAGGCCTTCAAAAAGGGGGCCAACCAGGGCAACCCCGCCCTCCTGGAACCGGTCATGCACATGAAAGTTACTGTGCCCGACACCTACACCGGCGACATCATAGGTGACCTCAACACCAAGAGGGGTCGGGTGCTGGGCATGGAGCCCCAGAACGGCAGGACTGTCATCGAGGCTGAAGTACCCCAGGCGGAGATAGTCCGCTATGCCGTCGACCTGAGGTCGATTACCCAGGGCCGGGGGGCCTACGCGACGGAATTCGTACGCTACGAAGAGGTGCCCGCCCACCTTACCCAGAAGATCGTGGAGCAGGTCCAGAAGAAGGACGGCTAGCCCAAGCTGTCTTCAGAGTTTCCAAAACAAAAGGTCGGCGGCTCCAAGAGCCGCCGACCTTTTCGTAACCTTCTTTTGGCGATGTGTTACTTGGGAGCTTCCCAGAGCGTGTAGTAGTTCTTTCCGGTGATCACTGCGGCTAGCTCTTCGGCGTCCAGCTCAAGCAGCTTTTCGTAGCAGCTGTTGCACTTGCCGATGATCTCCGAGTTTCCCGTAATCATCATCCGCTCGAGGATCTTACCCCAGAGTCCCAGTCGTTTGAGGCTCTTGACCTGCTTCGGCCAGGGGATAACAGTGACACTCTCGGGGCGGGGGAAGCGGGGGCGCATCCGCTTGATCGATCGCAGCCGGTCATCCACGGACTCGGCCATGGGGACGACCCTCGCCATGGGGCCGTCTTCGAGGTCCGAACGGGTGTCAAGGACCAGGGACTTGCGCAGCATGGGAAAGAGTATGGAAATCACTTCGGAAGCCTCGATGGTCGTGGCTATCTCGTCCAGATCGATGCGGTATTCGCCGTCCATCCGTTCCCTCCTGCCTGCTAGGGGACCAGGGAAATCGAGTTACGAAGACGCCAGCAGCTCTTTACACTTTTCGTGGAACGCCGGCATCACCTGCTTGAAGTCGCCGACGGCCCCGTACCTGGAGTCCTTGAAGACGTTCGCGTCGGGGTCCTTGTTGACCGCAACGATGACCTTCGACCCGAGACAGCCCGACATGTGCTGGCTAGCGCCCGAGAGAGCTACAGCTATGTACAGGTCCGGGCTTACTACCCGACCGGTGATGCCTATCTGTACCGAGGGAGATATGTAGCCGGAGTCGCAGGCCGCCCTTGTGGCGCCCACAAGGCCACCGAGGGTGCCGGCAATCTCTGCCAGTTCGTCAAAGGCCTCGGAGCTGCCGACGCCCCTGCCGCCCGCGATGATTGCGGGAGCCTCTTCCAACTTCATACCGCTTGCTTCGGCCTTGACCCTGTCAACAACCTTGGTCCTGGACGCCGAGGCATCCACGGAGGGCTGCCAGTCGACAATCTCTCCGGAAGCGGAGCCGTTTTGCTCCGAAGGCTGAAGAGTCTTGGGGCGCACTGTGGCCATCTGAGGACTGGACCCGTCCACTACGACCTGGGCCTGGGCGTTGCCGCCGTAGACCGGTCGGGTCTGGACCATCAGGTTGGTCTCGGGGTCAATGTTCAGGTCAGTGCAGTCTGTACCGATGCCGGTATCGAGACGAAAGGCGAGCCTGGGGCCCAAGTCACGGCCGATCTCGGTGTGGCCCATAAGCAAGATGGATGGCGAGATGTCTCCGACCAGAGCTTGCAAAGCAGCGGTGTAGAGGTCCGAGTTGTAAGCATCAAGAGCGCCGCCCTCGGAGCAATAGACCCTGGAAGCGCCGTGGGCGACCATTTCCTGTGCCGCCGCCTTGGCTCCGGCACCGGCCACTACGCCAGTCACACTTTCGCCGAGGGCGCCGGCCATCTCGGAGGCCTTGCCCAGGAGCTCTTTCGTAGTACCACTCAATCCGTCGTCGGCGACTTCGCCAAAGACCAGGATTCCACTATTCTCCGCCATTGATTAGACCCTCCTGAAACGTACGGATCGAGACTTCTAGATTACCTTGTCTTCCCGGAGCTTGAGGGCAAGGTTTGCGCCAACCTCGGCAGGGCTGTCGCCTTCTATGAACTCGCACTGGGAGACCTTTTCGGGCTGGAAGAGCTTCATGATTTTCACCTTGGAACCGGAGAGGCCGGCCTCGGAGGCATCGATCCCCAGGTCCGCCGCGGACCAGACGGTGGGCTGCTTGCGGCCCGCGGCCATGATGCCGCGCAGGGTCGGGTATCGAGGCTCACCAAGCTCATTGCTGACCGTTACAAGCACCGGGGGAGCAGCCTCGACTACCTCGTAGCCGTCGGCGACCACCCTTTCTATCCGGACCGTACCGTCAACCATCTTAACGTCCCTGATTATAGGAACGATGGGGATGCCGAGCAGTTCCGCCACACCCGCCCCAACGATACCCGTGTCAAAGTCCGACGACTGTCGGCCGCAGATGACGATGTCAAAGTCACCGATCTTGTTGATGGCGGCGACCAGAACTCGGGCGGTGGCGTAGTCGTCGGAGTCTTCGAAGGCGTCGTCCTGGAGAAGGACCAGTTCGTCGGCGCCCATAGAGAGGGGCTTCTTAATTACGTCGGACACCAGGTTGGTGCCCATAGACAGGACGGTGATCTTGGCGTCCCCACCCTCTTTCAACCGGAGGGCCGCCTCGACGGCCTGCTCATCGTAGCCGTTGATGACCGGGGGAATGCCGGGGGCTGGGACTAGCTTGTTAGTAGCCGGGTCGATCCTGAAGCTGGCCAGGGGCATCTGGGGATCGGGCACCTGCTTCACGCAAACAATGATGTTCATCTACGTTTTCCTCCGCGCCCTGATAAGGTCGGGACGAGGTCTGAGAAATTCCGCCTAACGGGTCTGCACAAAGTGTGTGATTGCGCTCACAATTGTAGCACCCACGTGATTTTAGTGTCAATACAAAGGGAGGGCAGACGGCTCCCGTAAAGGGGCTCAATCTTCCCTAGATTCGTGCGAACCAGGGGCCCTATTCGGCTTCTTTCAGCTGGATATTGTTGCCCTGAGCCGTGACCCGAAGGTTCACGTTGCTGACGTTGGTGATGTTGAAGGGGATGCTCGGCATAAAGGGAAGGGGCTTGAGGGAAATCTGCGCGACGGAATTGGGTTTGACGACTATCTGGGGCATCTGGGCCTCCTGTGTATGCTTTCTGCGGGGCCTGAACCGGGCCCCGGGGTGTGGTTTTCGCTGATGATTTTGCGCGCCCACCAGGTTGAGCGTCAAGCCCGTATGTCGGGCCGACAGATTGGCGAGACGGTGGATTTTCTTCAGTTGCGGAGGGTAGGGTTTTGATTGAACGTTGATTAAACATTGATTGAACTCGTAGCTGGTTTGATTGAACGACGCCTAAAGGGATTTCTGGGGATTTCGCGTGTCGCAGGGGGGAGGGCGACCCGCCGGTCGCCCCTACGGAGAGGGGATACTCCCAGCCCCACAGGGAAACCCTCTCCCCCTTGGTCCCCCTCTCCCTTAGGGCCTTTAAGGGAGAGGGGGAAGGAAAAACAGAGGGAGCAGCTGGCGCGCCTGCGCCAGCTGCTCCCTCTAGTTTGGTACTGGTGGAAAGAGAGGGGATGGCGTGAGTTGCGAGATCGCAGGTGATTGTTCCGGAGGGATGGGTTCCCCTGCCTTCGCAGGGGCAGGCTCTTCGACTCCGCTCAGGGCGAGCGGAACCCCCACCCATAGATTCCCGATCGGAGTCGGGAATGAGGGATAGGGGGGAGGTGAGAAAGAAGTAGGCGATGGAAGGACCATGACCAGGGCGCAGGGGCCGGGGGGCCAAGCTGCGCCAGACCCGCAAGTCGTCAGGGCTAGAGGGTGTTTCCCCTTGCGGCCTGTCCGTATGCGGGAGGCGCTCTACCATTCGGAGGGATGGGAGCGCGAACTCTCTGCCGTCTCTGGGTGAACAGGGGTCTCCGAGGGGAAAGACGGGGGAGTCCTGAAAGGGGTATGAACCCCAGACGCTTCCGACCCTTCGGAGGGGGTCGGGCGTATCCTCCATCCCGTCGCCATGAGAAAGGGGAGTTCCGAGGGAAGCGACGGGGGAGTCGAGCCGGGGCGCATTGGCCTCCGGGGACCCGAGGGTGTCGGGTCGTCCCCCTGGCCTGTGGCCGGGGGTGAGTACGCCCTTAAGGGGACGTAGACGCGGGAGGGACCCAGGAGATGGGTATGCCGCGTGTAGTCGATGGACCTTCCATCGCCTGGTAGGAAAGGATGAGGGGCTGAGGCGCGTGTCGGTGGCCGGGCGGTCGCGCAGGGCCCGAGTGCGACGAGAGCTGATCAGGCTGTTGCGTCTCATAAGACTCCTTTGTTCCTTTCCTGTGATGGGCCCCGAGGTACGAGGTCGGTGGCCTGATGAGTAGTATAGCACGGGGGTTCAGGTAGGGCAAATGTACAACTGCGGAGGGGGATGCCCCTCGACCCCACAGGGGAACCCTCACCCCCTTTATCCCCTTCTCCCCCCGTATCGGGGTACGGGGCAGGCTTAGGGCCTATAAGGGAGAGGGGGAGAGAAGAACAGAGGGCCACGGGGGTGCTGCGCACCCCCGTGGCCCTCTAGTTCAGTGCTGGGGAGAGGAAGGGGTAAGGAGATAAAGGGCGTGAGTGGGCAAATCCTAGATTCCTCGCGGGGCATCGGAATGGGATGGGAAAAGGGGGGTGGGGTAGGGGGTGAAAGGTGTGAGCGGGCAAGTCCTAGCATCCTCGCGAGGCATCGGAATTGTAAGTGTTAGGTAATTCGCTGACAGAATTAGTGTAAGGGAGACACTAATCTGGAGGCGAAGATGCGAAACAACAGTAAAGACAAAACAGTAGAAAGGAGCTTTACCCAGAAGTGGAGGTTCCTTATCCGGGAATACGAACTGGTCAAGGCTAAGAAGCACTCTCAGTTCAGGTTCGCCCAGGACTTCTACACCTTCCACGGCACCAACCGTCAGACCTTCGCCAAATACTACAACCGGTTCCTTCGCGATCGCTCTGAGAGCGCCTTGCTGCCCCTTAAGAGGGGCCCCAGGTGGAAGAGCCGACGCACCATCCCCCTCATCGAAGAGAAGGTCCTTAACGAGCGGTGTAAAGGCATCAATCGCTACGAGATATATGCCATACTCAAGCCCATCCTCAAAGACAAGACTCCTGCTCCCTCTACCATCTACGCCATCACCAGACGCCACGGCCTTAACAGGCTCAGCAAACCCATGCAGCAATCCAAGCGTAAGATCATCAAGACCCGGGCGGGCGAGCTGGGCCACCTCGACACCCACCACCTCAGCCGGGACACCGTGCTGGGCACCAAGCACCGCTACTACCTGGTGGCCCTCATCGATGCCTGCACTCGCTTGGCCTGGGCCGAGGTGGTCGGTGACATTAAGAGCCTCTCTGTCATGTTCGCCACACTGAAGTCCATCAACTTCCTCAACGCCGAGTACGGCATCCAGTTCGAGGCCCTGCTGACCGACAATGGCCCGGAAATGGCTTCCCCCACCAATACTGACCATCACCCCATGGAGCGGATGCTGAAGGAGCTGGGCATCAAGCACCGCTACACCCGCCCCTATAGGCCCCAGACCAATGGGAAGATAGAACGCTTCTGGAGAACTCTTAACGAGGACCTGCTGGGGGACACTACCTTCGAATCCGTCTCGGAACTGAAGGATGAACTGCAGCAATACCTGCTCTACTACAACACCCAGAGACCCCACCAGGCCCTGGACGGAAAGACCCCCTTGGAAACCCTTAACGCCCTGTAATTCTGTCAATGAATTACCTAACACTTACAGGAATGACAGGTGGGGGAGAATAAGCCCATGCTATAATCCGCCGACCCTCGCTCCCCATCCCACCCACCTAGAAAGACCATGAAGGCTACCTACATCGAAGAACAAGGCCCACCGGAAGTCCTGACGTTTGGAGACCTCCCCGACCCTACCCCCCGCCTCGGAGAGGTCCTCGTCAGGGTCCGGGCCACGGCGCTGAACCATCTGGACACATTTGCCCGGGCGGGAAGGAACGGCGTCATCATCGACAAGTTTCCCCACGTGCTGGGCTGCGACCTGGCCGGCGAGTTGGCAGAGATCGGGACGGGGGTGGAGGGGTTAAAGGTCGGGGACAGGGTGATGGTCGACTACTCCCTACCGTGCGGGGAGTGCATAGCGTGCGAGGCGGGCCAGGACCAGCGCTGCGGAGTCGGGGGCAGCATCGGGATCACGACCAACGGGGGCTACGCCCAGTACGTCAGCGTACCGGCCCGCAACGTGGAGGCAATCCCCGACGAAATGGACTTTGAAGAGGCGGCGGCAATTCCCCTGGTATACAAGACGGCGTGGCATTGCCTGATAACCCGGTGCGGGATGCTGCCGGGAGAGGACGTGCTCATCATGGCGGCGGGGAGCGGAGTTGGAAGCGCTGCGATCAAGCTGGCCAAGCTGATGGGCGCGAGGGTGATTACGACTGCCAGCACCGAAGAAAAGCTTGCCAAGGCCCGGGCTATCGGCGCGGACGAGACCATCAACTACGTGGAGAATCCGGAATTCAGCAAGATTGTGATGGAAATGACCGGCGGCAAAGGCGTTGACCTGGTCTTCGACAGCATCGGCGCTTCGGTTTGGGACGAGAATTTCAAGTCGTTGAAGTCTGGTGGGAGGCTAGTCAATTGTGGGGTCACGGGAGGCCATCGGGCGTCGCTGAGGATAGGGCGGATGTTTACCTCGCAGGTGACGCTAATGGGAGCATCAACCGGGAGCCGTGCGGACTTCTCCAGGGTTGCTAACCTGGTGCGGCGGGGAGAGATCCGAGGTATCGTCAGCAGGATTTTTCCGCTGGAGAATGCCGCCGACGCCCACCGCGCAATGGAAGGTCGGGACGTGTTCGGAAAGCTGGTGTTGAGCGTTCCCTAGGGGTTGTACCGCTCCCCCGATTCCGCCCGATAGTCCTTCCACTCCTCGGTAGCGGACATTGGACGTCCGTAATCCGCGGTCCAGACCTTGCGCTCCTGCACGGGCTTGCCCAGCGCCCGGGCCATCTCCCTGATGTGCACAGCCACGGAGCCGCAGCACCCTCCAATGTAGTTGATGCCCATGTCTCTGGCCCGCAGAGCGTAGTCGGCCATGGCGAACCGGTCTACCTGGTAGGGTTCCATGCCGTCGGGGAAGCCGGGGAGGCCGCCGCAGAATGGGACTTCGTCGGTCGTGGCATAGGCGACGGCCTGAATGGCGACGTAGCCGTCGATGGCGTCACGCATCTCCCTGACGAGAGGGAGCATCTGGTCGGGGCCCCGGCCGCAGTTAATGCCAACAATGTCGGCACCATTCTCGCTCAGGGCCCGGGCACACTCGGCAGGGTCCTTGCCCTCGCGGCTGTACTTGTCCTTGAAATAGGCCATGGTCATCATCACCGGAAGGCCCGTGGCCTTGGCAACGTCCAGCGCGATCAGCGCTTCTTCTAGGTCGAAGAACAGCTCGCCGACAATGAAGTCGACACCTTCGTCGACCTGGACTTGGAGCTGCTCTTCGAACTGGCGTCGGGCGATTTCCCGGGAGTCGGCGTCACCCTGCTTGTAGGACCAGGTCGTGCTCAGGTTGCCCGTGACCAGGACGTCGTCTCCTGCCACTTCTTTGGCTATCCTGACGGCCTGCCTGTTGAGGTCAAGGACTTTCTCACCGTAACCGACGTTGGCCAACTTTTCACGGCTGGCATAGAAGGCGAAGGCCTGTATTACCTCGCTTCCGGCCCGTATGAACTCCTTGTGCAGCTCCTGCACGGCGGTGGGGTGTTCAAGGACGACCTCGGGCGTGAAGGGGCCGGCGATAGCGTATCCCCGCTTCTCCATCTCCAGGATGTATCCGCCGTCTCCGAGGACCACCCCTTCGGCCAGCCGTTCGAGGATCCCTTTTTTCATGACGGCCTCCTTATCAAGATCAGGTGCCGAGGTTGCGATCGTATCCCCAGGGGTTGTGATCATCATCCTCGTTGGCGAAGTCCCAGCGCATGATGCGGGTGGGCTTGAATTTCATGACGAGCCGGTTGTCGCGGGAGTTGGAGTAGTTGGCGTACTTGTCGCCTTCGACGGCTCCATCGTACCTGAGGGCAAGGCGGCGGAAGAGCTCGGGGCCGCCTTCTGCGGTGACCTCTGCGATGCCCTCCAGTACCACTTCCTTATATGGGTGCTCGTTAGCAGTGACGGCGAGGGAGACCCGGGGGTCTCGGAGGACGTTCTTGTACTTGACCCGGGTGTCGGTGACTGTCAGGAGGACCTCGCCGTTGTTCCACTCGTACCAGACGACGGTCAGGTGGGGGGAGCCGTCCTTGCGCAGGGTCGCCAGGATGCCGAGGTGGGGTCTCTTCAGGAATTCTTCCAGTCGCTCGCTCAGTTGCATGGGGCCACCTTTCTTTTATACAGGTTCAGGTAGTGAAAAGTGTAGGGTGCGGGGGGAGGGGCGTCAACGGGAGAAGAAATGAAGGCTGTGTTACCATTCCCACCGAAACCCCTGTCCCATTAAAGGAATTACACATGCCCAGAATGACAGGCATAGACGCCCTGATGCAGGTGCTCGACGCGCATGATGTCGAGTACGTTTTCGGCAATCCCGGCTCCACCGAGGTCGTCTTTATGGACGCCCTGTACGAGCATCACCGCATCAAATACATGCTGGCCCTGCACGAAACGGTGGCGATGGGCATGGCGGGCGGGTATTCATGGGCGTCGGGGAAGACCGGGTTCGTGAACGTGCACACCGCGCCGGGCGTCGCCAACGCCATAAGCGCCCTGTACAACGCCAACGTCGCCGACTTCAACATGGTGGTGACGGCGGGACAGCAGGATACGCGACTCATCCAGCGGGAGCCAGGCCTGACGGGGGACCTGGTGAGCATGACGAGGTCCTTCACCAAGTGGAGCGCCGAGATACAGCATCCCCAGGACGTGCCGTTGATGATGCACCGTGCGTTCAAGATGTCGAGCCAGCAGCCCCAGGGCCCGACCTTCCTATCGCTGCCCCAGGACGTGCTGAGCCGGGAGGCGGACATAGAGGTCGGGAGGCCGACGTGGGTGGCGTCCGGGCTCAGGCCAGACCCTGCGGCAATAGACCAGGCGGCTACTCTTCTGGCCGAGGCCAAAAGCCCGGTGCTTTTCCTAGGGTTCCGGGTGTCGAGGTGCGGGGCGCTGGGGGAGGCGGTGGAGCTGGCCGAGCTAGTCGGGGCACGGGTGACGGAGAACCGGATCCGGGCTGAGAATGCGTTCCCCTCCGACCATCCGCTCTTTGAAGGCGGCATGTGGACCGACGTTCCCCAGGCCCACGAGGTGCTCAAAGACGCCGACGTGGTCATGTCCATCGGGGCGAATTTCGTGTCGCAGCTCTTTTACACACCAGACGAAATCATCAACCCGTCCTCAAATGTCATTCACCTGGACACGGACCCCTGGGAGATAGGCAAGAACCAGCCCACGGACATCGGGATCCTGGCCGATATCAAGGCCGCTCTTATCGAGTTGAACAAAGCGGTCGAGGAGAAGATGACCGGCGACGAAAAGGCCGGGGCCCGGGAGCGTGCGGCACGGATTGCAGACTCCAACCAGAGAAGGCGAGAGGTGATCTGGGAGCGGGCACACAGCCGCAGGGACAGCGACCCGATGTCCGACTCGCGACTCATGATGGAGTTGAGGGAGGCTATTCCCGAGGACACGGTAATAGTCGACGGCGGGATTACCGCATCTATGGCGTTAAGGGACCTGATAGATTTCGGGGATGCGGAGTCTTACCTGGCGGTGCGGGACAACGACGGCAGTCTCGGGGATGCGTTGCCGATGGCTATGGGGGTCAAGCTCGCATGGCCCGACAGGCCCGTGGTCGGGGTGGTGGGCGACGGCAACGCCATGTATTCCATACAAGGCCTTTGGACGGCTGCTCACCACCAGATTCCCGTGGTCTGGGTCATCTGCAACAATGCCACCTACCGGATACTCAAGCTGAACACCATGCGCGTACTGGGCCCCGAGGCCCGGGCCAAACTCCACTCCGTAGACTTGGGAGGTCCAGCTTTGAACTTTGCCAAGATCGCCGAGAGTCTCGGGATAGACGGCGTGCAGGTCACCAAGGGTGACGAAGTCCGGCCCGCCATTGAGAGGGCGCTGGCCTCAGGTAAGCCGGCGCTGGTGGATGCCGTTATTGACGGTTCGTTTTAACCAGAACAACTAGGAGAGTTCTTCAATGCCCAATCTGGAACGGTTCAAGAACGACATGCAGGCCCTGGCGAAGATCGGTCGGGTGGCGGAGGGCGGGGTGTCGAGGTTTGCGCTTTCACCGGCCGACATTGAGGGCCGGGAACTGACGATGGGGATCATGGAGAGCATAGGGCTGGAGGTGCGGGTGGATGCGATAGGGAATATACGGGCGCGGCGGGAGGGTCGGGACCCGGGGGCGCCCATCGTGATGATGGGCTCTCATATTGACAGCGTTCCCAATGGAGGGGACTACGACGGCCCCACGGGCGTCATGGGCCCATTGGAGATAGTCCGCACACTCAACGACGAGGGCATCGAGACTTTGCACCCCATTGAAGTTGTGGTTTTTACCGACGAGGAGGGTGCACGCTTTCGGAAGGGGACCCTGGGCAGCGCTGTGATGGCGGGTCGGATCGAGTGGGACGAGATCAAGGACATCAGGGATGACGACGGGGTTACACTAACCGAGGCGTTGAAGGGCATCGAGACCTCGGGCACGACGGAAGACATCCAGCTTCGCGAAGGCGAAGTGAAGAATTTCATAGAGCTTCATGTGGAGCAGAGCGGGAAGCTGGAGGAGAACTCGAAGCCAATCGGGATAGTCCAGGCCATCACGGGGTCGAGCCACAAGCGGGTCAGGGTCTACGGGGTAGCCGACCACGCAGGCGCAACCCCCATGGACCGACGCACTGACGCGCTGGTCCCCGTGGCCCGCATGGTCCAAGAGATAGAGCGGGTCGGGCGGGGGGACCCGAGCGGGTCTCTTGTGTGCACGGTCGGGATCGTACAGGTGAAGCCCGGCGCGATGAACATCGTGCCCAACGAGGTCACCTTCACCACAGACGTCCGGGATACCTCGCCCGCCACATTGGACGCCGCAATCCAGGAAATCGACGACATGATCACCGCTGTCGCGCTGGAACGGGGGGTGGAATTCGACATCGAGAACCTTGAGTACATACCGGCGGTTGAGATGTCGGCGGAGGTGAAGTCGGCCATTGCGTCGGCCTGCGACAAGCTGGGGCTTGACAGGATGAACGCCTACAGCCGGGCCGTCCACGACACGTCGCACATTGCCCAGGTCACCAATGCGGGCATGATCTTCGTGCCGAGCGTCGGGGGCAAGAGCCACTCGCCGGACGAGCTGACTTACTGGGAGGATATCCTGCCCGGTCTCGACGTGCTCTACGAGGTTACCCTGGCCCTGGCAAAGGCCGACTGACGCCTACACCGAAACGCTCTCGCGCAGAGATTTTGGTTTGACGCGATTTTGGGGGTGGTGGTAAAATCATTTGTTGCAAGGCCCCTGTAGGAGTGTAGCTCAGCTGGAAGAGCAGCGGTCTCCAAAACCGCAGGTCGGGGGTTCGAGTCCTCCCACTCCTGCCACTCGAAAAGCCTGGGCTGGAAGTGATATGATCGTGACGGCCTCGGCGACAGGAAAAGGGGGTCTAGGGCGAGCAAGGGAGGAGAGAAAATCTGCTTGCCGAGGTGGTGGAATCGGTAGACACGCTGTCTTGAGGGGGCAGTGAGCGAAAGCTCGTAGGAGTTCAAATCTCCTCCTCGGCACCAACCTTAACAGGACAACATACAAGCGGAAGTGGCTCAGTGGTAGAGCATCTCCTTGCCAAGGAGAGGGTCGCGGGTTCGAATCCCGTCTTCCGCTCCAGGGCGACGTAGCCAAGTGGTTAAGGCGGGGGTCTGCAAAACCTCTATCGGCGGTTCGAATCCGCCCGTCGCCTCCAATGTGACTCAAAAGCGCAGGCCCGGGAGCTCGGGCCTGCGCTTCTTTATAATGAAGAAGTTACGAGGGCCGAGGTGGCGGAATTGGCAGACGCGACGGACTTAAAATCCGTTGGGAGTAATCCCATAAGGGTTCGAGCCCCTTCCTCGGCACCAGGGTTTTCGCTTGATTAAGCCAGGGTAATAGAATAGGACTGCTTGAAAACTAGGGAGGTCATCCGAAGGCTGGAGCGGGAAGGGTGGGTATTGGTAAGGACTCGCGGGAGTCACCGCCAGTACAGACACCCAGAGAAAACCGGACGGGTAACAGTCGCTGGCCATCCCAGCGACGAGCTACCTCCAGGCACTTGGAGCAGCATTCAAAAGCAGGCCGGATGGAAGGAGCAAGAGGGCCAGTGAAATTTACCGTTGTTATAGAGAAGGCTCCAAACAACTTTGCGGCCTACGTCCCTGACCTGCCCGGATGCGTCGCAACAGGCAAATCTCGAAAAGAGGTCACAGAACGGATAGAAGAGGCCGTGCGAATGCACCTTGAAGGCATGCGTGAGGATGGTCTTGAAATACCAGAGCCTCAGGCATCCTCCGTGCTGGTTGAAGTGTAAGGGAGCACCCTGCGAGTCTCATAAGTGATATGCCTAAACTTAAGCGCGAAACTGTATGGCCGCAGCCTGCCAAGGTGGAGATAACTACCAAGGAAATTGAGGAGATAGCATCGAGCTCACTGACCTATGAACAGGTCAAGGAGAAGTATGGGGAAGAAGTCGCCATTGACGTGGGCATCGCCAGAGACCCCGACACTTGGGAATGGACAGACAGCGACTTTGCTCGTACTCGCCCAGCCTCCGTAGCCGTTCCTCACTTAGTAGAACGATGGCGTCGATCTCAAAGTAGTAAGAAGACACCTGCTTGAATTAAGACTTCGGAGCGGCGAGTTGGGCGGTTGTGAAGCCGGGGGTTTAGAGAGCGAATCGCGGAAGTTCCTGAGACTTTGACCGCGACTGCAACGCTGAGACTCCGCCTAACAGGTTGAACAGTATTACCGTTCAGTTTCTCGCTGACTAATTACTCCGGCCCGAGCACATTTATCGGGCTTCCGTTCAGGTAGGCCCGAATAGTGTCCGCGGCGATGTTGGTCATGTTGATGATGGCCGCGGGGGTGTCGTAGGCGATGTGGGGGGTGAGTACCACGTTGTCAAAGTGGCGCAGCGGTTCGTCGGTGGCGGGTTCCTCGGCGTAGACATCGGTGGCGAAACCGGCCAGCTGCCCCGACTCGAGGGCCTTGATCAAAGCGTCCTGCTGCACCACCTGGCCCCGAGACACGTTGATGAGATGGGCGCCTTCCTTCATCAGGCCGAGTTCACATTCACCAATTATTCCCGTCGTGTCATCGTTGAGGACGGGCGCGAGCTGGACGTAGTCGGAGCGGGACATCAACTCGTCCAGGGAAACGAACTCCACGTTGTGGGCCTTCGCACGTTCATCGGACGGGTTTCGGGTAGTGCAAATCACTTTCATGCCCAGCCCGTTGCCAATGGCGGCAAGCTCGGAGCCCAGGCCTCCGAGCCCCAGGATGCCCATGGTCGCGCCCTTTATGCCAGACCCGCCAAAGCGCTCCCACTTGCTTTCGCGCATTGATCTGTCCGCATTGACCACTTTTCGGGCGAGAGCGAACATCAGGGCGATGGCGTGCTCGGCGACGGCTTCGTCGCCATAGTGGGGGGTGTTGCACAGGGTTATGCCCTTGCTCCAGGCATATTTCATGTCGATCTGGGTCTGGGGCCCGATGCCCAGGTAACAGATCATCTTCAGGTCGGGCATTGCGTCGAGCATCTCGTGGGTGAGATTGATCCAGCTCCAGCAGATGGCCTCAGCGCCCTGGCACCGAGCCACGAAATCCTCGGCGGACGGGAGGTCGTAGAAGTAGCTGGTCTCAGCGATATCTGCGAGGGGGTCGGACTCAAAGGGGATCATACCCCCGAGATCTGCGAAGACAACTTTCTTCATGGTGCACTTCTCCGTGTCGAACTTTGGCGTCGGGCGTCAATCAAACTCAATTCTGTTTGTTCCTTCGATATGTGTTGAAGCAATCGTGGCATGCAACCGCATTAGAGCAGTGTCAGAGGCCCTTATTGTAATGTAGGGAGCCACTTATCGGGTGGCTTTAAGAGCGCCTCGACGCAGAGAATATCCACTTCGGGCCAGAAGAAGCAGGCTACCCAAGCCTATGACGCTGAGGAAGTTAATGGAGCGGTCGAGAAGGGTCACGGACAAGGCTTCCTCGGGAGAAAGAACAATGGCGAGGACCCCCGTCATTCCCGCCTCAACGAGTCCAATGCCCCCGGGTGTAATGGGGAACGTGGTGATAATCGATGTCCCCAGGGCCACGAACACCACTATCGAAATGTCCACGTCCAAGCCGAGAGAGTAAACGACGAAGAGGAGCCGGGCGGTCTCGCAGCACCAGACGGCGATGCTGAGAACTGTGAGTCGGGGCCAGCGATGGAAACTGTTGAGAGTGCCTTCCCTGAAGCCATCGTAGCCGCCCTTAAGCTTGGCGGGGAGGAAACGTGTGATGCCTTTGCCGGTAACCAGCATGGCTATCGGCACACCGGCAAGGACAACGGTCGTAACCAGACCACCGAGCAGTATGTAAGTGAGCACCGGGTTCCAATAGTTGCTCAGCAGGAAGAGAGCAGCAAACCCGATCAACCCCAAGGTTACTACCGTGTCCAGGATCCGCTCGGCAAAAAGGGACCCGACTATGAGGGCAAGACTCGCCTTGAGTCGGCTGGTCAACTGGTAGCAGCGGTAAACAAAACCCATCCTGAACACGGAAACAGAGTTCAAGTACCAGCCCAAGTACCCGATCTCCGACAGGGTGAGGATGGACACTTTGTTGGGGGCGTTTATCTCTTCACAGCCCGAGTCCTCCAGCAGAACGCGCCATCGTATGGACCTTATGGGGAAATTCAGGTAGTAAATTGCAAAAGCGGCAGCGTACCAGACGGGGTCTGTACGTTGTAATTCCAGCCACGTGCTTTCGAGGTCCAGGTCAAACTGGACCAGAAGGAAATACATCAGAGACCCGGCGATGGCGAGGGCGATTACATTCCGCGCGCTCAGAAAGCGGCGACAAAGGGACGCCGAGGTGAGGGCGTTCCTGCCCTGTCGCTGCTCTGAGGTCTCGGGCTCCGAGTCCTCCGGTTTGGCCTCTATGTCCTCGCGTTCTTTCATATCAGAGAGGTCGCTTAAGGGGCAGGCCGGGCCTGCGGGGATACTTCTGGGGAGTTGTGGCGATCTTTTTGAATAAGAGAAGTCTGCGCCCCGGGCCTAGCCCTTGAACCTCAACCGGGGCGTCCTGCAGGAATTCACCCCCGAGTTCCGAGAGAGCCTTGCGAAAATCCCCCGGTTCTCGGGTGTAAGTGTGTACCTTCTGGGCAACCACCTTGCCCCCAACCCGGCAAAAGGGCAAGGTGAATTCCAGCAATGCTGAGAGGGGCGCCACTGCCCTGGCCACGACGAAGTCGAAGGACTCCCGCAGGTCCTGGCGGCGGGCGAGGGTCTCGGCGCGGCCGTTGAGCACTGTCACATCCTCCAGGTCCAGGTCTCGGGCCAACTGTTCCAGGAAGCTGGTCTTCTTGCCTATCGAATCCAGCAGGACAAGTGAAATGTCTTCTCTTGCTATCTTCAGGGGCACACCCGGGAACCCCGCCCCGCTCCCCACGTCCAGCAGCCTCATTCCCTGTCCCGATGGAGACGGCAGCATCAGGGCCACGGTAAGGGAATCTACAAAGTGCTTGAGCTGGATGTCCTCCGCTGTCGTTATGCTTGTCAGGTTCGCTTTGCGGTTCGACTCTCGCAGCTTTTCCATGTAGATACGGAATTGCCGAAGCTGGTCTTGGGAGAGTTCCAGGCCCAGGGCTCGGGCCCCTTTTACGAGTTTGTCCATCCGGCCCCCGAACCCGCAATTCGTGCGCCGCTGCGGCGGGGAATTCGTCGCCAAGTATATCATTTCAACGTACTCATTTCGCAAGGATTCCCGTAAGGCATTTGCCCGTAGGCGGCGTATTGCTATCATGACCTGCGAGGAATGCAATGACCACTAAGCGTGACCATCCCTATATATGGGTAACATGGCTGACCAAGCTGCTGGTCGGGGAGAACTCCTGCGAATGGGCGGCTTGGTTCAGGGCCCACTACACTAACTTCCGTCGGGCGCCCGACGATTTCGACAGCGCGACATGGCAGATGAACCATACTGTGCTGCTGAACCAGGTGCGGGACCGGCTCCAGTGCGAAGGCCATACGGTCTTCGTGGAAAAGCAGAACCGGTTCGCTCTCAGGGGAAGCAGCGCGACGCTCGGGGGCAAGCCCGACCTCATCGCCCTGTCTGGGAAAAAGGGAGTCATCTACGACGTCAAGACCGGCCAACCCACGGCATCCGACCACGTCCAGGTGATGACCTACATGTACGCCGTGCCCCGGGCCCTGGGCCAGTACAGGGACATGGCCTTCGATGGAATGGTCGTATACCGAGACTACGAAGTGTCGATCCCTGCGTCCGCCGTCGATGAGCAGTTCATCGATAGGCTGGCCTCGTTGATTCGGAGAATTAGCCAAGGAGAGCCTTTGCTGAAGACCCCCAGCGCGATGGAGTGCGGTTTCTGCCAGATATCGAAAGAGGAGTGTCCGGAGAGGGTGGAGTCGGGGGTGGAGGAGGGGTTGGAAACGACAGACTTCTGAAAGTTGCCGGCTCCGGATCCGCCACCCCTAGCCGGCGGGAAACAGCGATGCACAGGGCACGAAGTGACCTTGCACCATTTAGGCTTGCTCAGGCGCTTTAATCAACGAACTGAAGAGCACCCCACGTGATGCCAAATATGACCTCCAGCCCGAAGACTCCAGTCATCCAGTCCGTGCGCCAGGACCGCCTTTCGATCATTGATCTCATCTCTTGAATAGAATTTCTCGCTTGCTCCAGGACTTCCCTTCTGAAGTCTTCTGCTGCAGCTGAAAGCAGTTCCTCACGGGTGAGGGTTTCCGGCATCGCATACTGTACACGTCCCAGCTCGCGCGTATATATGAGAAAGCCGACTGCAAAGACTGCCAGGGCCAATGCACAGGAGCCTAAGGTTAGAGAAAGGGCCGATGTCGATATGGAACCCTCCTTGGCCAGAGCCATCACTGCCACCGGAAACGCAACAGTCACGATGACGATTAGTGTGATAAGTCTGTCTATTCGACTCTCAGCAGAGGCGATCCTACGTAAAGACCAATCGTAAGCGGGTACGATCATCTCGTAGGCGAGGTCAAGAGTTTCTTTCTGGGCGTCATTCACTGGCTTTTTCCTGATGAAGCACATCGGAAGATACGCCGGAAGGATATCACAGGCAGGGTCGGGTAGCCCACCAATCCGGCCTTAAACATCTTAGACAGCAGAATAATTGTGGAAATCTACTCAACATCTTTCCGGCAGGTTACAAAGCAGCTTTGCATTAATCAAACTGCGGGATGGCCCGAGGGCCGGGGACTTCGGACAATTTACTTAGCCAGGCGAGTGGAAGGATAGCGGATTACGCACCAAAAGCCGGGCTTTTCTCTTGACACTCCACCCTTGTGCTGGTAGACTCGCCATTCGCGGCCACAGGTCGTCATTCGTTAATTCGATTAGCGCGCAATTGACTCGGAGCCGCGGGTCGAAGCGCAGGAGTTGACAGGACTGAAATGCCTACAGTCAACCAACTGATCAGGAAGGGCAGGACCAAGGTCACCAAGAAGACCAAGGCTCCGGCCCTTCGCATGTCCTACAACACTTTGAAAAACAGGCAGGTGCGGAACTCCAACTCCCCCCAGAAGAGGGGAGTTTGTGTACGCGTAAGAACCGTGACGCCCAAGAAGCCTAACTCGGCGCTGAGAAAGGTGGCCAGGGTCAGGCTGACCAACGGCATGGAAGTCACGGCGTACATCCCCGGTGAAGGGCATAACCTCCAGGAACACTCGGTTGTGCTGATCGAAGGGGGAAGGGTGAAGGACCTGCCGGGCGTAAGATATCACGTAATAAGGGGGTCTCTGGACGCATCCGGAGTAGCAAATCGGCAACAGGGCCGGAGCAAATACGGGACAAAGAGAAACCGTTAACCGGACGACTGGCAGTCGGGGCCCTCACCCTGGGTTGAGTCGTCGAGACCCGGAGTCTCGGGCGGCCAACCGCAACCGGATAGACACCCTAGCCCGCTAGGGAACAAGTTCCGAAGGACTTTTTAGCAAAGTTACACCTATGCCCTGAACGGGCAACGTAGAGAAGGAAATGGCGAGAAGGAGACGAGCCGAAAAGAGAAGGGTCGACCCCGACCCCAAATACCAGAGCCTCATGCTGGCCCGATTCATCAACAAGACGATGAAGAACGGCAAGAAGAGCACGGCCCAGCGCATCGTCTACGACGCCCTGGACATCATCGAAAACACCGAAAAGAAGGGCGGTATGGACGTATTCGAGCAGGCGATCCGCAATACGTCGCCGCTGCTCGAAGTTAAACCCCGACGCGTTGGTGGAGCAACCTACCAGGTGCCTCGGGAAGTACGGTCCGACCGAAGCCTTACCATGGCCATGCGCTGGCTCCTGGCCGCCTCCCGGGCCAAGACGGGCCGACCCATGGCCCAGAAACTGGCCGAGGAGCTGATGGATGCGGCCAAGGGTCAGGGAGCGGCGGCCAAGCGTCGGGAAGACCTGCACCGCATGGCCGAGGCGAACCGGGCCTTCGTCCACTACCGCTGGTAAAGAAGATTAAGAATGTCGCAGACACAAACTATAAAACGCGGTGACCCCGAGTCCCGACCCACTCCATCACTGGAGAAGGTCAGGAACATCGGGTTCATAGCCCACATCGACGCCGGCAAGACAACGGTGACCGAAAGGGTGCTGTTCTACACCGGCCGCATTTACAAGATGGGCGAGGTGCACGAAGGCACCGCGGTGATGGACTGGATGGACCAGGAACGGGAACGTGGCATCACCATCACGGCGGCGGCCACAACCGCTTATTGGAAAGACTATCTGGTCAACATTATCGACACCCCCGGCCACGTGGACTTCACCGCAGAGGTGGAGCGAAGCCTCCGAGTTCTTGACGGAGGCGTCGTTGTTTTTGACGGTGTAGCGGGCGTCGAACCCCAGTCGGAGACGGTATGGCGGCAGGCCAACAAGTACTCCGTGCCCCGGATCTGCTTCGTCAACAAGATGGACAGAGTCGGGGCTAATTTCTTCCGCACCATCGACATGATCGTCGACAGGCTGGAGGGAAATCCCGTCCCTATCCAACTGCCCATGGGCAGCGAAGACGCCTTCGAGGGCTTAATCGACCTGGTGCAGAACACGGCCTTCGTCTATCCCCAGGATGGAGAGCAGGGGCCTGTGCGGGTCAACATCCCTGACAAGTACCGGGAGTTGGCCGACAAATACCGTGACTCTCTCATGGAGAAAGTCTCGGAGACCAACGACGACCTCCTCGCCAAGTACATCGAGGGTCAGGAAATTACCGAAGAAGAGCTCAAGGCCGGCATCCGCCAAGCAACAATTGACAACAAGCTGGTCCCCGTAATGTGCGGCGCCGCCCTGAAGAACAAGGGCATCCAGCTCATGCTCGACGCAGTGCTGGACTATCTACCCTCCCCCCTGGACGTGCCGCCGGTCGAAGTGACCTCTGCCAAGACCGGCGAAAAATCCCTGAGGGAGACTTCCAAGAGCGCCCCCTTCTCCGCCCTGGCCTTCAAGGTGGTCACCGACCCCTACGTGGGGCGCCTGGTCTACTGCCGGATCTATTCGGGGAAGGTGAAGAGCGGAGCTACGGTTTACAACTCCAGCAGGTCCAACCGGGAGCGGATCGGGCGGCTGCTCAAAATGCACGCCAATCACCGTGAGGAAGTCTCGGAAGCCGTAGCCGGAGACATTGTCGCCGCCATCGGCCTCAAGAACACCTACACCGGCAACACCGTATGTGAAGTCAACGCCCCGATCCTTCTCGAATCCATAACCTTCCCTGACCCCGTGATATCCGTAGCCGTTGAACCCCGCTCCAAGATCGACCAGGACCGCCTGAACGACGCCCTGGTCAAGATGGCAGATGAAGACCCGACCCTCCAACTCAACCACGACGACGAGACCGGACAGACGGTCATCCAGGGCATGGGTGAAATGCACCTGGAGGTTACGGTTGAACGGATCCGGCGTGAGCAGAACGTGGACGTCAGGATGGGCAAGCCGCAGGTGGCCTATCGGGAGACTATAACGTCTTCCGGCAGGGCTGTCGGGCGGCTTGTAAAGCAGACCGGCGGTCACGGTCAGTTTGCCCACGTAGTGATCGACTTGGAGCCCCTGGAAGCAGGCCAGGGGTTCCAGTTCGTTAACCAGATACGCGGCGGAGACATCCCCAGCGAATACATCCCCTCGGTAGAGAAGGGAATCAAGGAAGCGATGTCCACCGGAGTCCTCGCGGGCTACCCGGTCGTCGACATCAAGGCGACCCTCGTGGACGGCAGCTTCCACCCCGTCGACTCTTCGGACATGGCATTCCAGATTGCCGGGTCAATGGCCCTCAGGGAAGGCGTACGCAAGTGCCGCCCCGCCATCCTTGAACCCATCATGAAGCTGGAGATAAACACCCCGGGCGAGTTCCTGGGTGACATCCTGGGCGACATCAACGGGCGTCGCGGCAACATCAGCGGCATCACCGGCCTCGGTGGGACACAGACCGTACAAGCCCTTGTCCCTCTATCGGAGTGCTTCGGGTATGCGACCCACATCCGCTCCCTGAGCCAAGGGCGGGCCGTCCACTCCATGGAATTCGCTCACTATGACCGGGCCCCGGAGAAGATTGCGGAGCAAGTCGCTACTCGAGGGAAATACACCGGCCTGTAGTCGGTGGGAGACAAACATGGCCAAGCAGAAAATGCGAATAAGGCTAAACGCCTACGACCACAAGATCCTCGACCAATCGGCCGAGCAGATCGTGGATGCCGCCGAGCGGACGGGCGCGGGCGTCGTGGGCCCGATCCCCCTGCCCACCAAGATCAAGAAGTTCTGCGTGACCCGCTCTTCCAACACCTTCAAGGACTCTCGGGAGCAGTTCGAAATCCGCACCCACAAGCGCATCATCGAGGTCCTGGACCCGACGAACAAGACCATCGACGCCCTCACCCTCCTCAACCTGCCAGGCGGCGTCGAAATCGAGATAAAACTGTAATCAGCACTAATCTTACTCATGATTGACGGACTGTTAGGGAAAAAGCTGGGCATGACCCAGCGTTTTAGTGAAGACGGCACCCTTCATGCGGTGACGGTTGTCCAGGCCGGCCCCTGTACCGTCGTTCAGGTCAAGACTTCCGAGAGGGACGGCTACCAGGCCGTGCAGATAGGCTTCGACAAGCCGAAGTGGCTGAGCAAGCCGAAGCGGGGCCACCTCAAGGAACACGGCGAATTCCGACACCTGCGTGAAGTCGGCAGCCCAGACTTCTCCGCCATCGAAGAGGGCGCCCGGATTGACGTCAGCATCTTCGAAGCCGGAGAGAAAGTGGACGTGATCGGCAAGTCCAAGGGCAAAGGGTTCGCTGGCGTGGTTAAACGCCACAACTTCGGCGGCGGACCCAAGACTCACGGTCAGTCGGACAGGCACCGGGCCCCGGGCTCCGTCGGCGCAGGCACCACGCCCGGCCGGGTCACCAAGGGATTCCGCATGGCTGGTCATATGGGCGACGAGCGCGTGACGTCCCAAAACCTGACCGTATTGGAGTCGATGCCCGAGCGCAATCTCATCCTGCTTAAAGGCACAGTGCCCGGGCCCCAGAACGGCCTGGTGTTAATCAGGAAACGCGGACGTCAGACAAGATCTACCCTATGAAAGCGCAGCTGAAAAACAGGTCGGGAGAAGTGCTCAGAGACGTCGAGCTTAGCGACGGCCTCTTTGCCCTGCCCATATCCACGAAGCTCAAGGGGTTACTCCACCAGGCAGTCGTGCGGCAGCAGGCCAACGCCAGGAAGGGTGGGGCCTCGGTAAAGACCCGGTCCGAAGTCAGGGGAAGCACCCGCAAGCTGTTCCCCCAGAAGGGCACGGGTCGGGCCAGGGGCGGCAGCATCCGCTCTCCGCTGCGGCGGGGCGGTGGGGTGGCTTTCGGGCCTCAGCCCCGGAGCTACGCCCAGCGCATGCCCAAGAAGATGCGACGCCTCGCCATCCGCGGCGCCCTCTCAGCCAAGGTCGCCGACGGCCGCATGGCCATAGTCGATGATCTGGGATTCGATCAGCCCAAAACCAAGGAAATGCTGCATGTCCTGGCCGCGCTTCAGGCCAACAAGTCAGTCCTGCTTGTCACACCAGAGCCCCAGGAAGCCCTCATCAAGTCGGCCGGAAATCTGGCCCGTGTCAAGACCCTCCCCGCCCGCTACCTCAACGTATACGACGTTTTGGCCCACGAGCACCTCGTGATCGAGTTGGAAGCCGTCAGGACGGCCGAGGACCTGTGGGCGCCTGGGGGTCGGATAGTAGAAGAAGACCCCGCTCCCAGGAAGGCCCCCGCCAAGAGAAAGCCTCGGGCCAAAAAGGCGGCCCCGGCTGCTAAGGCGAAGACCCCGGAACCGGACCCAGCGCCTGAACCCGAGGCCAAGGAAGACTAGACCGTGGAGCTGCTGCAAGTCCTCAAAAGACCCATAGTGACCGAGAAGAGCACCATCCTCCACGAAAGCGACAAGTACGCCTTCGAGGTGATGCCCAACTCCAACAAGGTGCAGATAAAGGCCGCGGTCGAGAAGGCTTTCGACGTTACCGTCACCGCAGTCAACACCATGACGGTGCCCGGCAAGACCAAGTTCCGAGGTCGGAGAAGGATACAGACCTCACCCTGGAAGAAAGCGATAGTCACCTTGAAGCCGGGCGACAGGATCGAGCTATTTGAAGGAGTGTAGGACCGAAAGTCTTACCGCCAAGGAAATATTCAATGGCCCTGAAGGTATATAAACCAACCTCTCCCGGACGGAGGAACGCCACCGGCTCCTCTTTCGAGGAGATCACGCGGAGCAAACCCCAAAAGGCCCTGCTGAAGCCCCTCAAGAAGAAGGCGGGCCGCAACGTGCGCGGCAAAATCACCGTGCGGCGTCGAGGCGGAGGAGCCAAGCGTCGACTCCGGGTTATCGACTTCAAGAGAGACAAGACCGGCGTGCCCGGCAAGGTCGCTTCCGTGGAATACGACCCGAACCGCACCGCACGCATCGCCCTCATCCACTACGCCGACGGCGACAAGCGCTACATCCTCGCGCCCTGGAACCTTCAGGTCGGGATGGAGATAACCGCCGGCCCCGACGCACCCATCAAGGTCGGCAATGCCCTTCCCCTCCGGGTCATCCCCACCGGCACAACCATCCACAACATCGAGCTCCGACCCGGCAAGGGTGGGCAGCTCGTACGCGGCAGCGGTACGGCGGCCCAGTTACTGGCAAAGGACGGCATCTATAGCCTGCTCAGACTCCCCTCGGGTGAGCTGAGAAGAGTCGAGAGCGAGTGCCGGGCCACCATCGGCCAGGTGGGCAACCCCGACCAGAAGAACATCAAACTGGGCAAAGCGGGCCGGAACCGCTGGAAGGGCAAGAGGCCCTCCGTCCGGGGCTCGGCCATGACGCCCCGGGACCACCCCCACGGCGGCGGCGAAGGCCGCTCTCCCGTGGGCATGCCCGGGCCCAAGACCCCGTGGGGCAAGCCGGCCATGGGCTACCGCACCCGGCGAAACAAGAAGTCCGACAACATGATCGTGAGGAGGCGGAAGTAGAGATGTCGAGATCGATCAAGAAGGGCCCCTTCGTCGACGCCAAGCTGATGAAGAAGGTGGAAGCGGCTATGGGGTCCAACAACAAGATAATTATCAAGACGTGGTCTCGGGCCTCCATGGTGGTGCCGGAGATGGTCGGACAGACCATTGCCGTCCATGACGGCCAGAGGCACATGCCCATTTTTGTTACCGAGAACATGGTCGGGCACAAGCTCGGGGAGTTCGCCCCGACCCGGCGGTTCAGAGGGCACATGGGCCGCACGGAACAGTCCGGCAGAAGGTAAAGGGAAAGAGTAGCAACTTGGAAGTCCAGGCCCGGGTCAAAACCGTTGGCGTATCGCCCAAAAATCTCCGCAACCTGATCGACACGGTGCGGGGGATGAAGGTGGAAGACGCCATATCCAGCCTGAGGTTCACGCCGATTCCCATGGCCCGTATGGTCAGGAAAGCCGTGGAATCTGCCGTGGCCAACGCCGAAAACAACTACGAAATGACCAGGGACGAGCTCCGAATAGTCAAGATAGTCGCAGACGAAGGGCCCAGGATGAAGAGGTTCAAGGCCAAGCCCCGGGGCAGGGCCGCCCCAATAATCAAGCGAACCAGCCACCTTACCGTGGTAGTGGACCAGGACGAGGAGGAATAATTGGGACAGAAGACCCACCCAATAGGGTTTCGGCTAGGCATCATCCGGGACTGGGACGCAAAGTGGTTCGCCCGCAAGGGAGACCAGTACCGGAAGCTCCTTTCCGAAGATATGAAGATCCGCAAGACAATCCTGGACAGCCACACCGACGCGGCCATCTCCAAGGTCGAGATCGAGAGGAACGCCAACGAGGTAATCACCACCATCCACACCGCCCGACCCGGCATCGTCATCGGCCGAGGCGGTCAGAGAGTAGACGAGCTCCGGGGCCTTCTTGAGAAGAAGACCGGACGTCGGGTCCGGCTTAACATCCAGGAGATTTCCCAGCCGGAACAGGACGCCTTCCTCGTGGCCCGAAATATCGCCGACCAGCTCGAGCGCCGGGTCTCCTACCGCCGGGCCATTAGGCAGGCCGCCACCCGCTCCATGCAGACCGGAATAGAAGGTATAAAGATCATCTGCTCCGGCAGGCTCGGCGGGGCGGAGATAGCCCGGGACGAAAAGCACATGGAAGGCCGTGTCCCGCTGCACACCCTTCGGGCCGACATCGACTACGGAATAGCCGAGGCCCTCACCACCATGGGCGTCGTAGGCGTAAAAGTTTGGATTTACAAGGGAGACATCCTACCGGAGCCGAGACAGACTGAAGCCGAGCGCATGGCGCCCATCAGTGTGACTATCCTGCAGGATGATGAATCCGAAGAAGCTAACGGCCAGGTAGCAGGCACAGCAGAGGAGAGCAATGCTTCAACCGAAACGAGTCAAGTTTCGGAAAGCCCATCGGGGACACCGTAGGGGCGTAGCCCACGCGGGCTCGGGGCTTTCGTTCGGGGAATACGGGCTTAAGGCCCAGTCCACTGCGTGGGTGACGAACCGGCAGATCGAAGCCGCCCGACGCGCCATCACCCACCACGTCCGGCGCGGAGGACAGATCTGGATCCGCATCTTCCCCGACAAACCCGTGACATCCAAGCCCCTCGAGACCCGGATGGGCAGCGGCAAGGGCAACGTCGACCACTGGGTTGCCGTCGTCAAACCGGGACGAATGATTTTCGAAATTGGCGGAGTGGAGAAGGAAACGGCCAAGGAGGCCATGAGAAGGGCCTCCCACAAGCTGCCCATCGCGACCCGGTTCGTGTCCCGGGATGAGCTTCTCTAGGCCCGGGTGCAAGGTACTCTGAAATGAAAGCGAATGAAATTAGGGCCCTGTCGGAGGTGGACCTGCAGAGGGAGTTAGAGAGCTCCTACAGGGAGACCTTCAATCTCCGCTTCCGACGCGCGACAAACCAGCTGACCAACCACAGGGAGATCAGACGTATCCGCAGGAAGATCGCCAGGCTTAAGACGATCATGCGAGAGCGGGAACTGGCACAGGAACAGAGATGAACAAGTCCCGAAAGACAAACGTTGGCCAGGTTGTCAGCGACAAGATGGACAAGACCGTAGTGGTGGCCGTTGACCGGTTCCGCACCCACCGGCTCTACAAGCGGCGCATCAAGCGCATCACCAAGTTCAAGGCTCACGATTACAACAATTCATGCAGGCTGGGGGACACGGTCCGCATAGAGGAGACCCGACCCCTATCCCGTGAAAAACGCTGGCGCGTAGTCGAAGTCCTGGCCAGAATGGATATCGCCGAAACCCAGCCCAAGGACATAGCGTCCCCTGCACAAGAGGCCAGCGCCTGATGATACGGATAGCCACCAGGCTCCAGGTTGCCGACAACTCAGGGGCCAAGGAGATAGAGTGCATCAATGTGCCGGGCGGCACGGGGAAGCGCTACGCCTCCGTCGGGGAGATTATCGTGGCATCGGTAAAGCAGGCCGTTCCCGCCGCACAGGTTAAGAAGGGCGACGTGGTCAGGGCCGTTATAGTCAGGGTCGCCAAGCCCTACCGCCGCCCCGACGGCTCATACATCCGCTTCGACGAGAACGCGGGCGTTATTTTGAGCGACGCTTCCAACCCCCGGGGCACCCGCATATTTGGCCCCGTGGCCCGTGAGTTACGGGAGCGCAACTTTACGCGTATAGTCTCCCTTGCGCCGGAGGTGATCTAGCTCGGGCTGTAGCTATCAAGCGTACAAAGGCAGTATTTTGAGAATCAGGAAAAACGATACGGTGTTAGTCCTTGCGGGCAAGGACAAGGGCAAGCGGGGCAGGATATTCCGCATCAAGCCCTCTGACAATCTGGCCTGGGTGGAAAAAGTCAACTCCACCAAGAAGGCCATGAGGCCCAAGCCCAATGTGCGCCAGGCCGGCCTCATCGAGTTGGAGCTGCCAATCAACATGTCCAACCTGAAGCTGGTCTGCCCCACCTGCAACAAGCCGACCAAGGCCCTGGCCGACAAGTCGCAGCCCCAGAGCGCGAACCCGGGGAACGGGTATCCCAGAGTGTGTAAGCTATGCCAGGCGACGATAGAGTAAAACCGAATAGAAAGTCCCGGGCCAAAGCCCGGGACAAAACCGCGACTCCTGCCGTCAACGGCGTTCAGCCGCGGCTGAAAGTGCAGTACAGGGAAGAGATAGTACCCGCACTGGTGCAGCACTTCGGCTACGCCAACGTGATGCAGGCGCCCAAGGTGGAGAAGATAGTTCTCAACATTGGGCTGGGAGAGGCCCTGACCAACGCCCGGGCCGTGGAGGCCGCCACCCAGGACCTTGAGGCCATCACCGGGCAGCACCCCATCGTGACCCGGGCCAAGAAGTCCGTGGCCAACTTCCGGGTCAGGGACGGCATGATCATCGGGACCATGGTCACCCTTCGCGGCGCAAGAATGTACGAGTTTTTAGACCGGCTCCTGAACGCCGCCTTGCCCCGCATCCGGGATTTCCGCGGCGTTTCCAATACCGCATTCGACGGGAGGGGAAACTACAGCCTCGGCTTCACCGAGCAGACCCTATTCCCGGAGATCGATTACGACAAGATGGACAGACAGAGAGGCCTGCAAGTGACAATCGTGACGTCGGCCAAGACCGACGAAGAGGCGAGGCAACTGCTGACCATGTTCGGCATGCCCTTCGCCCGACCGGCCTGATAAGGAACCATAGGGAAGGGATAAAGTAGCGTGGCCCGAGAAGCCAAGATAGCCAAATGGCGTAAGCCCCCCAAGTACCGCGTACAGTTCCGCAACCGGTGCAACCTCTGCGGTCGTCCCAGGGGATACATCAGGCACTTCGGCCTGTGTCGCATCTGCTTCAGAGAGTTGGCCCTCCAGGGCAAGTTGCCCGGGGTCAGAAAGTCGAGTTGGTAGGGCTGAAATCATGGGAGTAGTTACCGACCCCATCGCCGACATGTTGACCCGCATCAGGAACGCGCTGGCCGTGGAGCACAACACGGTCTCCATGCCCGCGTCCAGAACCAAGAACGCCATCGCAGGAATCCTAAAGGACGAAGGCTTCATCGGAGACTATGAGGTAGTCAAGGGAAATCCCCAGGACACCCTTCGCATCCTCTTGAAGTACGAGTCCGAAGGCCAGCCCACCATCCGGGGCCTGAAACGGCTCAGCAAACCCGGCCTCCGGGTCTACATAGGCAAAGGCGAGATCCCCAAGGTCTACGGGGGTGTGGGCATAACGGTTATGTCTACTTCCAAGGGCATGATGACCGGATCCCGGGCCTGGCGGGAGCAGGTCGGCGGTGAGTTGATGTGCCAGGTCTGGTAAGGCCCGGAGTTATATTCGAAAACCAACAGAAATCATGTCGAGAATAGGAAAACAGCCAATAACGATCCCGTCTGGCGTCGACGTTGTGATGGAAAACAGTCACATTACCGTCAAGGGGCCCCGCGGGGAGCTTTCCTACACCCATCACCCGGACCTCACCGTGTCCCGGGACAATGGGCAACTCCTCGTCACCCGCCCCACCGACCAGAGAGAACACAGGTCGCTCCACGGGCTGACTCGCACCCTCATCGCCAACATGGTCCAGGGGGTCAGCGAAGGCTTCACCAAGGGACTCATGCTGGTGGGAGTCGGGTACCGAGCACAGATGGACGGCGAAAATCTGGTGCTGCAGGTAGGGTTCTCCCACCGGGTCGCGGTTGCCCCGCCCGAGGGCGTAACTCTGAGCGTGGAGGGAAACGATCGGATTTTCGTGAGCGGCATAGACAAGGAGCAGGTCGGGCAGGTGGCCGCCAAGATAAGGCGCATCCGCCCCCCCGACGCCTACAAGGGCAAGGGCATTCGCTACGCCAACGAGCAGGTTCGCCTGAAGCCCGGCAAGCGAGCCGCCACGAGTTAAGGGCAGAAAATGGCTAAACTGGACCGAAGACAGGCAAGACAACGCAGACGGCGCAGGATCAGGAAGACCCTGTCCGGCACGCCCAACAAACCCAGGCTCAGCGTCTTCCGCAGCCTCAACCATATCTACGCACAGGTCATCGACGACGATAACGGTGTGACACTGGCTGCTGCCTCCAGCCTCGATGAGCCGGTGAAAAAGGATGCTGAAGGGAAGCCCAAGAGAGAGGTCGCCGGTCTGGTAGGTGGGCTGGTCGCTTCACGGGCCGCCGAGAAAGGCGTGAAGACCGTCGTCTTTGACCGGGGCGGCTACCAGTACTTCGGCAGGGTGCAGTCCCTGGCCGAGGGCGCCCGCAAGGGGGGCTTGGAGTTTTAATGGCTAGAATCAAGAAAGAGAAGATAGACACCCGCAACCTGGACCTCACCGAGCGTGTGGTCCACATCAACCGGGTTGCAAAGGTGGTAAAGGGTGGCCGTAGATTCAGGTTCACCGCCATGGTTGTGGTTGGTGATGGAAACGGCCACGCGGGAGTGGGCCTCGGTAAGGCCGGCAGCGTGCCCGACGCCGTCCGCAAGGGCAACACCATTGCACAAAAGAACATAGTTAAGGTGCTGCTGAAAGACACGACTATCCCCCATGAAATCGTCACCAAGTACGGGGGAGCCAAGGTTGTCCTCAGACCTGCGGGCCCCGGTACCGGCGTAATAGCCGGTGGCGGCGTTAGAGCAGTGCTGGAAGCCGCCGGCGTCAAGGACGTGCTCACCAAGTCCCTGGGCAGCGGAAACCCGATCAACACCTCCAAGGCCACTCTCTACGGGCTCCAGCAGCTCAGGGACCCTGCAATGGCCATAGCCGCCCGCAAGGGCAGCCCGACGGAGCAGGAGTAAGGCAGACCCCCGTGTCACGACTCAAAGTAACCCTCAAGAAGAGCAGCATAGGTTACCCCCAGGACCAGAGGGGCACCCTCCGGGCACTGGGGCTTAAAAGGATGCACCAGACCGTGGAGCACGATGACAACCCCTCCGTAAGGGGCATGGTGCAAAAGGTTACCCACCTGGTTGCAGTGGAAGAGATAAAATGAGACTCAATGAGCTGTCACCTTTAAGAGGCTCCAAGCGTCCCCGCCGACGCGTCGGGCGCGGGTACGGCAGCAACTACGGACACACGTCGGGGCGGGGCAATAAGGGCCAGAAATCGAGGTCGGGCGGGAGCATACGACGCGGCTTCGAAGGTGGCCAGCTTCCCCTGATCAAGCGCATGCCTTCCAAGCGCGGCTTCACCAATATCTTCAGGACCGAATATCTGCCGATAAACCTTTCCCAGCTGAACGTATTTGAAAGCGGCACGGAAGTCACCCCCGAGGTGCTGCGTTCCCGCAGAATCGTCAGAAATCTGAACAAGCCCATCAAAGTGCTGGGAGACGGGGCAATAGACCGCCCCCTCACCGTCAAGGCAAACAAGTTCTCCGGTTCCGCCGTAGCCAAGATAGAGGCCGCAGGCGGCAGCGTAGAGACCCTGAGCTAGATGCAACAGACCCAGACCGTTTCCTCCCGACCCAAGCTGCTCCAGGCCATGATCGACGTGGCCGGTCAGCCCGACCTGCGCGGCAAGGTCCTCTTTGTCCTCGGGATCCTGGTCATATACCGTTTCGTCGCCCACGTCCCCGTTCCCGGCGCCAACCTGGATGAGCTGTCCCGGTATTTCCAGGGCAACAACCTCGCCGGGATGCTTGACCTGTTCAGCGGCGGCGCTCTCCGCAACCTCAGCGTCGCCTCCATGGGCGTCTACCCCTATATCACCGCATCCATCGTCATGCAGCTGCTGATACCCGTCGTACCCCGCCTCCAGGCGCTCTCCCGGGAAGGCGGCGAGGCCGGTCGGCAGAGGCTAAACCAGATTACTCACTGGCTGACGGTCCCCATGGCCCTGGCCCAGAGCTTCGGCCAGCTTGTACTCCTCGAACGCGGCGGCGTGATAGAAAACGTGGGATTCACCGGCGGCCAGCTCGGCCCGACCATCGCCATGATGTTCTCCATGACCGCCGGCACCATGTTCTGTGTCTGGCTGGGAGAGCTCATAACCGAACGAGGCATCGGCAACGGTATCTCGATGATTATCTTCGCCGGAATAGTGTCGGGACTTCCCGACCTCCTGAGACAGTCCTTCCTGCAGAGAGGCAACGTCGGGGGCCTGGTGGTCTTCTTCGCCATCGCCCTCATAACCGTTTACTGCATAGTCCTCTTCACGGAGGCCCAGCGTCGCATTCCTGTACAGTACGGACGGAGCGTTTTCCGCAGCGGCAGAATGTACCGTCAGGCGGGGGCTACCCACATACCCCTCAGGGTGAACTCTGCGGGCATGATTCCTATTATCTTCGCCTTCTCCATCATGATCTTCCCGGGCCTCGTGGCCAGCTATTTCGTCACCGCTGACGCCGGTTGGCTCTCCGCCACAGGCCGCTTCATTTCGAACCTCTTCGATGCCACCGGCCTCTTCTACTGGATTATGACCTTCTTCCTGGTGGTGGCCTTCGCATTCTTCTACTCGATAATCGTATTCCAGCAGCAGCAGATCGCAGAGAACCTGCAGAGAAATGGTGGGTTCATCCCCGGGATCCGACCCGGCAAACCCACCAACGACTACATTACCAGGGTGCTGCTCAGGATAACCGTGGGAGGCGCCATATTCCTCGGCGTGATAGCCATAATCCCTTACTTCGCCAGCGAGTTCACCGGAGTGCAGGGGCTGCAACTCACGGGTGTGGCCATGCTCATCGCCGTCGGTGTTGTCCTAGATACCATGCGCCAACTGGAGGCCCAGCTCCTGATGCGCCGCTACGAGGGCTTCATCCGATGATGTACGTGATACTTCTCGGTGGCCCGGGCGCCGGCAAGGGCACTCAGGCCGTTGGCCTTGCCTCGGAACTGGGCGCAGCCCACGTAGCTTCCGGCGATCTGTTCCGCCGAAACCTGGGCGAAGGCACCCCCCTGGGCCTCGAGGCCAAGACCTACATGGACAAGGGTGAGCTCGTCCCCGATGAACTCACCGTCCGCATGGTCCTCGACCGCCTTGAAGACCCCGACTGCCAAAATGGCGCCGTCCTCGACGGATTCCCCCGCACTTTAGCCCAGGCCCAGGCCCTGGACACGGCACTGCATGACCTCAACAAGGGCATCGGGGCAGTGCTGTACATCAAGGTTTCCGAGGAGGAGTTAATCCGTCGGCTCAGCGGCCGGTGGATCTGCCGTGAATGCCAGGCCCCCTATCACATGGCCAACTCTCCTCCTAAGGCGGCAGGCAAGTGCGACCGCTGCGATGGCGAACTCTATCAACGCGACGACGATACAGAGGCCACATCCCGCAGACGCGTCCAGGTCTATAACGACCAGACAGCGCCCCTAATCTCCTATTACCAACACCAGGGCAACCTCATCGAGATCGATGGCGAACAGTCCATTGACCAGGTCGCTCGCCAGATGGCCGACTCCCTAAAGGTTGCATCTGGAAAGGGGGTTGCCTGATGAACAGGACGTTCCTGGGCGGCCCGAGAGTCGTGGTCCAGGAAGGCATGGAGATCAAAACTCCCCGAGAGCTCGACCTGATGAAGCAGGCAGGCCAGGTGGTCGCCCACACTCTCAAAGCGTTGAGAGAGGCCATCGAGCCTGGAATAACAACTTCTGACCTGGACTCCGTGGCCCGAGACGAAATAGCACGGCACGGCGCCATTCCTTCCTTCGTCGGCTATCGAGGCTTTCCTGCAGCCGTGTGCGTATCCATCAACGAAGAAATCGTCCACGGCATTCCCGGTAACAGGGTAGTCAGGGAAGGAGACCTCGTCAGCGTAGACGTAGGAGCAATCGTTGACGGTTTCCACGGCGATGCCGCCGTAACCGTAGGAGCCGGCGAAATCACCGATGAAGCGCAGCGACTCATTGAAGCAACGAGGGAGTCCCTTGAGCGCGGCATCCAAGCGTCTGTTGTCGGGGCCCGACTAGGCGACATCGGCCATGCCGTCCAGACCTACGCCGAGTCCCTCGGATACTCCGTCGTCAGGGAATACGTCGGCCACGGGATCGGACGCAGGATGCACGAAGAACCCTCGGTCCCCAACTATGGAAAGCCGGGACGCGGGCTCCAGCTCCGGGAAGGCATGGCCCTCGCCATAGAGCCGATGCTCAACATAGGCGACTGGACCACCTCGCTGCTCCCCGATGGCTGGACAGTTGTCACCCGGGATGGCAAACTCTCTGCCCACTTTGAACACAGCATCGCAATAACCGCCGACGGACCGATAGTTATGACCCGATTTGCAGATTAGCCAGAGGAAAGGACTGCAATAATACGCTATGGCTGAAGAGAGAACGGGACAGAAAGAGAAGATTGAAGTCGAGGGCCGGATCGTCGAGACTCTGCCCAACGGCATGTTTACCGTAGAGCTGGCCAACGGGCACCAGGTACTGGCCCACGTTTCCGGCAAAATGCGCATTCATTTCATCAGGATTCTCCTCGGGGACCGGGTTCTTGTAGAGCTTTCGCCCTACGACCTGACCCGGGGCAGGATCACTTATCGGTTCAAATAGGGGAGGTCCGAGATGAAAGTCAGGGCTTCTGTAAAGAAAATGTGCGACAAGTGCAAGATAGTTCGCCGTCACGGGACTCTTCGCGTTATCTGCGAAGTCCCCAAGCATAAGCAGAGGCAGGGATAGCTTAAACGGAGGGCGTTATGCCGAGAGTTGCAGGCGTAGATATCTCTAATGATAAGAGGCTGTTCATAGCCCTCACATCCATCTATGGTGTTGGCCCGACTACCGCTACAAAGGTCGCCGAGGCCGCCCAGATCAGCCCCGAGTCCAAGGTCGGTGAGCTCTCTGAAGACGACCTCAACCGCGTCAGGGAAGTCATCGACAAGCAGTACATCGTCGAGGGAGACCTGCGGCGCCAGGTGCAGCAGAATATCCGACGCCTCGTGGAAGTCAACACCTACCGGGGCGTCAGGCACCGCCGGGGACTGCCGGTCAGAGGTCAGAGAACCAAGACCAATGCCAGGACCAAGAGAGGCGCGAGGCGCACGGTGGCCGGCCGCAGGCAGGTCAGGGCCAAGAAGTAAGAGGTAAACATGGCCAAGCAAAAGGGAAGGGCCAGGCGCAGGGAGAAGAAGTTCGTCCCCGTGGGGCGGGCCTACATCCAGTCTACCTTCAACAACACCAAGATAACTCTCACGGACCCCAACGGGAACGTCATAGCGTGGGGAAGCTCTGGGACTATGGGCTTCAAGGGGTCCCGAAAAGGTACGGCCTTCGCCGCCCAAAGAGCCGCCGACCAGGCCGCCCGCAAGGGCACAGACCAGGGATTGCGGGAAGTCGAGGTCTTCGTCAAGGGGCCCGGCAGCGGTCGAGAAGCCGCTATCCGCTCCCTTGCCGCGGCGGGTATTAACATCGTAAGCATCAGGGACGTCACGCCCATTCCTCACAACGGCTGTCGACCCCCGAAGCGCAGGCGCATTTAGCACGGAGGACACACCCTTTGGCTCGTTACACAGGTCCCGTTTGCAGGCTATGCAGAAGGCAGGGCGAGAAGCTCTTCCTCAAGGGCGACCGTTGCCTTACGCCCAAGTGCGCTATCGAGCGCCGGATCGGGCCCCCGGGCCAGCGCGGCACCCGGCGCCGCAGGGTCTCCGAAAGAGGCCTGCAGCTCAGGGAAAAACAGAAGGTCAAGCACACCTACGGCCTGGTGGAACGACAGCTCTTCCGTCACTTCAGCGCCGCACGGGAACAGCCCGGCGTCACCGGCGACAACTTCCTGAAAATCCTGGAGAGCAGATTGGACAACGTCGTCTTCAGGTTGGGCTTTGCCACCTCCCGCAACCAGGCCCGGCAGCTCATCAGCCACGGCCACATTTCGGTCAACGGCCAGGCAACGGACATCCCCTCCTACCTGTTGGAAGTCAGCGACCAGGTCGGCTGGACCCCCCGGGGACGTAAGTCGGAGCACTTCAAGTTCATGGAAGCGGAAATCCGCGGCAAGCCCATCCCCGACTGGCTCAGTGTCGACCCCCAGGCCATGACCGGCCGCGTGTTGACCGCACCTACAAGAGACCTGGTCGGGTCCCGGGTGGACGACAGACTGATCATCGAATACTACTCACGGTAAGCTTCTTTCTATTTCGGAGAACTTGTCCAAATGATGGATATATACAGCGAACCGTATCAGGTCAGTGATGCCCTGGTTGGTATAGCTAACCCGGAAATTCAGGTCCTCGAAGACGAGGAGACCTACGGCCAGTTCAGCGTCGAGCCCCTCGAAAGGGGATTGGGCACTACCATCGGCAACTCGGTAAGGCGCGTCCTTCTGAGTTCCATCGAAAGCGCCGCTATCACCTGGGTCAAAATCCAGGGAATTCAGCACGAATACTCCACCATCGACCATGTCACCGAAGACGTCACGGAGTTCTTGTTGAACGTCAAAGGCATCAGGTTGAAGTCCAACTCGGACCAGCCCGGACGGTTGTTCCTGGACGTGCAGGGAGAACGCGAAGTCCTCGCGGGCGACATAAGCCCCGCCGCCGAGTATGAAGTCGCCAATCCGGACCTGCATCTCGCAACCATGGACTCGGACGAAGCAGTTCTGTCGGTGGAGTTCAACGTAGAGAGGGGTAGGGGGTACATGCCCGCCGCCAACATAGACGGCCTGCCCCTCGGAGCCTTGCCGGTCGACGCCGTATTCACTCCCGTACAAAAGGTTAATTTCAAGGTCGAACCCATCAGGACCGGCCCCTATATCGGCAAGGAGCGGGTCGTGCTGGATGCCTGGACCGACGGCACTATCCGACCCGTTCAGGCATTGCGGGAAGCTGGGCAGGCGCTCATAAATTACTTCTCGCTTTTCGCTAACCTTGGATTGGCCTCCGGCCTTTTAGACGGTCGACGCCTGAACCTCCCACCCGAGCAGTACGCCATGAGTCTGGATGTCCTGAACCTGCCCTCCAGGATCTACAACTGTCTTTCCAAGGCAGGCCTGACCACCGTCGGCGAGGTCCTGGAGAAAACAGAAGAAGAGCTCCTCGAGATCAGGAATTTCGGAGAAAAGTCCCTGAGCGAGCTGTATGAGGTGCTCATGGATAACGGCGTGGACGTGGCAGCCGTTTTGGCGGACAGCGCTCAGGATCCCGAGCCTTCCCTGGAGATCGTCGTAGACCAGGTCGTGGATGAACTCCTGGGCGCCGAAGAAATCGAAGAACAACCTGAAGAGGACGATCAGTCCGAACAGAGTCAGTAAGATGAGACACCGGAAAGCAGGACGAAAGTTAGGCCGCAAGTCGGACCACCGCAGAGCCCTTTACCGCAACATGGTCACCGACCTGCTGCGCAACGAACACCTTTCGACCACCGAGGCCAAGGCCAAAGAGATCAAGGGTATCGCCGAAAAGATAATCACCCTGGGCAAGAGGGAAGACCTTCACGCCCGACGCCAGGCCCTCGCCTACGTCGCCGACAAGAAGGTCGTCTCCAAGGTGTTCGATGATCTGGGCCCGAGATATGCCGAAAGGCCAGGTGGCTACACGAGGCTTGTAAAGCTCGGCCCCCGCCTCGGTGATGCCGCACCTATGGCCCGACTGGAATTGGTGGAATAACCCGGCTTGTTGACTGAAGTGGACAAGCACAGGGAAGGCATCTTGAGAAGAATAGCCCTCCTAATCGAATACGACGGCACACGCTACCGCGGCTTCCAGTGGCAGCCAGACGCCCCCACGATCCAGTCGGAGCTCGAGCTTGCCATAGAGAGGCTGACCGGCGAAAAGGTCCGTGTTGCCGGCGCTGGCCGCACCGACTCCGGAGTACACGCTCGGGGCCAGGTTGCCTCTTTTCTGACCGCTTCCAGTCATTCCACCGAGACCCTTCTCCAGGCCCTTAACCACCACCTGCCCGATGACATCTCCGTACACGCCGTCTCAGAGCCCGACTTGGGTTTCGACCCTCGCAGGGATGCCGTCTCCCGGCAGTATCGCTACGTGATATACAACGGCCCAACTCCATCCCCCCTCCTCCGCAAGTACTCCAGCTACGTGCGGGGCGAATTGAACGTGGTCGCAATGGATGTTGCAGCCAGGCTGCTTGTCAGAGTCCACGATTTCGCATCATTCTCCAGGTCCCCAGAGGTACCTGGCGCCTCGACGGTGCGCGATATCACCGAGGCCTCCGTCCGCAGGGACGGCAAGTTCGTTATTCTTGAAATGGAAGGAAATGCCTTCCTGACTCACCAGGTCAGGCGTACGGCCGGAGCGTTGGTAGAGGTCGGCAGGGATCGCATGACCGTCGACGAATTCAGGACACTGATAGAACGCCCGACCCCCGGCCTCGCGGGCCCAACCCTCCCCCCTCAAGGCCTCTACCTGGAGGAAGTCCGTTACCCGCACCCCGGCCCCTTTCCCACGTATGAAACCATAGCGGCCGCTGCGTCGCCCCCGAAAATCCAGTATTGAAACGGCTCCAGCAAAATGCCAACACTCACTAGAAAAACAACCGCAACGCCTAAATCCTCAGACCTTCGCCCCAGGTGGCACGTCATTGACGCAGAGGGCCAGGTCCTCGGCCGCTTGGCCGTGCAGATAGCCCACCTGCTCAAGGGCAAGCACAAGCCCAACTACTCGCCCCACATGCTCACCGGCGATTTCGTCATCGTGGTCAACTCAGCAAAGGTTCGGGTCACGGGGCGCAAGGCAGACCAGAAAATCTACTACAGCCACTCCCAGTACCCTGGTGGCCTTAAGGCGGTCCCCTATCGCCGGATGATGGCCCGACACCCCAACCGCGTAATCGAGCACGCCGTGAAGGGTATGCTCCCCCACAACCGGCTCGGCCGACAGATGTTCCGGCGCCTCAAGGTCTACCCGGGCCCCGACCACCCCCACGAGTCTCAGGTCACCGACACCCAGAGGACCTTAGACAGGGACCGCGAAGAAGGTGTCACCTGGATCGGGCTACCCAAGCCGCTCTACAACAAACGTGTCCGCAAGCCCAAGAGGGTCGAAGAGCCGGCATCCTCCGTTGCGGAAACACCGGTGGCCGAGGAAGAAGTAATCGAAGAGTCCGTATCCGAAGAGGCGACCGCCGAAGCCGCTCCCGTAACATCTGATACCGCATCCGCAAACGACACCCCGGAGGCCGCCGAACAATCCACCCCTCCCGAGGAACCGCAGCCTGAAACAACCGAGGCCCCGCCCTCCGTGGAGCCCGAGGCCTCTGCGACCGAAGAGGAAGCCCCGGCAACTGAAACCGCAGAAGAAGAGAAGGAGAGGGGCGCCTAGACCCCGGGAGTAACCCTTGACTGAACAGAGATACTTCTACGCCATCGGCAAGCGCAAGGAGGCCGTCGCCCGGGTGAGGCTTTTCCCCGGTCCAGGGGCCATCGTCGTCAACGGCAAACCCATGAACGAGGCCTTCCCTCTCCGCACCCTGCAGCAGGCCATACAGGAGCCGTTACACGCCACCGGCTTGACCGGCAACTACAGCGCCTCGGTCAGGGTGGCGGGCGGCGGTATTGCGGGGCAGGCCCAGGCCATAAGGCATGGCATAGCCAGGGCCCTCGTCGTAGCCAACGAAGAGTTGAAGCCCACCCTTCGCAAGGCCGGCCTCCTCACCCGCGACTCCCGCATCAAAGAACGCAAGAAGTACGGCCTCAAGCGCGCCCGAAAGGCGCCTCAATACACCAAGCGGTAGCCCAACAGATTCTGAAGTAGAAGGCCGCCCCCGACCCTGGAGTCGGGGGCGGCCTCATCTTTTCTCCACTGATCCGGAGTTTGCCCTACCGCCTCAGGAAAGCGCCTTCTCCAGGGCATCCAGCGCAGCCAGACAGCAGGCAACGTCTTGCTCATTGGACGCACCACCTGCTGCAATGCCACCGACTATCTCCCCGTCGATCTCGATTGGCATTTCGCCGTCGGCAGGGACTATCCTGCCCTGGGATGCGATTATCATGCTCTGAAACCAGGGCCTGCCTACCATTTTCACAATCTCCGTACCCCTCTCCCCGAACATCGCTGCAGTGTAGGCCATGTTCGTCGCTTCGTCCGCGGCCAGGGGCAGACACCCGTCCATCTTGGAAACGGTGATAACGTAGCCACCTTTGTCCACGACAGCCACGCACACCGAGCAGCCCATCTCCTCGGCCTTGGCCTTGGCTGCATCCACCATCGATTCCGCTAGCTCCAGCGTCAAAGGCATGTTGCACTACTCCTTATTTTCTCAAATGTGAAGGTCGGGTCCCGAAAAACTCAACTTCGGGCGCTCAGTCTTCCTACCCCCGAGGCAACCCCAGCCCCCGCCGTGCGATGATCCCCCGTTGTATCTCCGATGTCCCACCCGCAATGGTCTGGGACCTCGACAGCAGGTACTCCCGCTGGAACCGGCCCTTGAACACTTCCCACGATGACCCGACACCCAGCTGACCGTGCAGCCCCAGCACCCACATGATCGTATTTGCCAGCCGCTGAGCGCTTTCCGTAAGTATGATCTTGCACATCGAGGCCTCGGCATTGGGAACAATGCCCTGGCCCTGCATCCAGGCCACCCGGTACGCCATCCACCTGCCCAACTCTATGTCGATCGCCGCCTCCGCTAACCGATTGCGTATGGCATCATCATCGTTCAGTGCCGGCCTCCGAGACCCGGACCGCCCCAAATGCGCCGCTATCTCGTCCAGGTGCCGCTTCTGGATGGCAGCATCCCGGATGTGTGACCTTTCGAAGTCCAGCGCGACCGCCACGTAATACCACCCCATGTTCTCCTCACCAACGAGGTTTGCCTTCGGCACCCGGACGTTTTCGAAGAACAATTCGTTGAAATGGTGAGAGTTGGCCATGTTCACGATCGGCTCGATGGTGATGCCCGGGGTCCGGAGATCGACCAGTATCAAGCTGATCCCCTTGTGCTTCGGCGCTGAGGGATCCGTCCGCACTGCCAGCCAGCACCAGTCCATCGCGTGGCCTCCGCTGTTCCACGTCTTTTGGCCGTTGACTACGTAGTGGTCGCCGTCTGCACGGGCCTCGGTCTGCAGAGATGCCAGGTCGGACCCCGAGTCAGGCTCGCTGTACCCCGTGCACCAGAACCTCTCCCCCGCCCCGATGTATGGGATGTGCTCCTTCTTCTGCTCGTCGGTGCCGTAGATCATCAACGTAGGCCCGACCCACCCAATTCCCCCAACCCCCATGTCCAGCGTCGCCGGCGGTACCAGGTTGTAGGCCATCTCCTCCTGGTAGACTACCTGCTCCATCATCGGCCGGTCCTGGCCGCCGTAGTCGGTAGGCCAGGCCAGGGTCAGCCATCCCTTGCCGGCCAGGGTCTTGGCCATGTGGCGGGTGAATTCCAGGCCTTCCCCTTCGTACTCGTCACCCTCCTCCAGGCCCTCCCAGTTATCAGGCAACTCCTGGCCGAGAAAGTCCTTTATCTCCTGCCGAAATGCCTCTTCCTTTTGCGTGAAGGCTAACTGCATAACGCCTCCGTTCGGCTGACTCTCTAGCTTTCCTCGATCATGGCCTTCAGGGCGTTGATCCGGGGCACCGGTGAAGGGTCTGCTCCGTAGAGCAGGCCCAGGTAGTAACTGGCGTAATCTCCTAGCACCGTCACACTCATTATCTGTGCCAGCACCGACTCCCCCTCCGCCTCAACAACCGTCTGTCCAACACCCGACCTCCTCAGCAACTCTCCCATACCGTCATACGAGGGCCGCAACCGGTCACCAACCGACCCCGACCCGAGAAACACCACATGAGTCTCGTCGGAGATGTTGCCGGGCCTTTCCAGCCCTTCCACGGCATTGTGGCCCGCCTCCGGGAGCGTTTCGTAGAAGGCCCACGACTTGCCGTTCTCGTTCAGCTGGGTCTTCCAACGTCTGGCTGTGCACTCGAATATATCACCCGCATATACCACAATCAAATTCTCCATCATCTGCCATGCCAGGTTCTTCGCCCGGTTGTCCTCGATGGGCGTAGACTCCCCAAACTCCTCCGTCAACCGGGCCACGATCTCCACCGCCTCTTCTACGTCCCGCTCCAAATCCTCGACTAACCCCAACTCGCTTACGCACGACAGTAGCGCGAAAAGGCAATACCCCAATGCCGCCCGGGGCTCCGATACAATGTCTATCCCATATACCGGGATGCCATACTCCGTCGCCGTCTCCTCCAGCCTTCCACCGCCGGTCACTGCAACTTTGCACCCGGGCAGGTCCGGGTCGAATGCCGACAGCGTCTCCTCTGTGTTCCCCGAGTAGCTGGAGCAAATGACCAGGGTCTCGTCATCAATGGGCCACGGATACCCAAACCCCCGGTATACGTCCACCGGCGGGCCCCCTGCCCCCGTCACCACGGTCTGCAAGTAGTCCGCCGCTATAGCCGACCCACCCATCCCGAAATGCACTATGCGGTTTGCGTCCCTGTAGTGGTCCGGCAGACCTGGAAATGGGATGCTCTCCCATCCCTTGCGGCACTGCTCGGCCATACTCCGCAGCCGCAGACGTAGCCTGGACGGGTCCAGGGCGTCGTAGACACGGGGATCGTCAAGGTCAATCATTGTTTCACTCCGGCCATCGCTTGACCGGCTTTCAGTAGATTTTGCACGGCTTCCATGCTGCCGCTTTCGGCATAGATCCTCATCAGCGGCTCGGTCCCCGAGAACCGGAACAGCAGCCAACTCCCATCTTCGAATTCGAACCGGGAACCGTCCATTCTGTCCAGCCGGGTCACTGTCTGCCCGGCTATGTTCTCGGGGTTCGCGGCTGATATCCGCTCCCGGGCCTCCTCCTTCGCCTCCCCACCTATGGGAATGTCAACCCGGTCATAGTGATGCGCCCCCACAAGCCCATACAGGTCTCCGATCAGCTGAGACACCGTTTTACCGGTGGCAGCCACAAGGTCCAGGACATACAGGGAGGCAAGTATACCGTCCCTCTCCGGCACATGTCCCCGGAACCCGAATCCCCCACTCTCCTCACCCCCGACCAGCGCATCCTCTTCCATCATCTTAGGCCCGATATGCTTGAACCCAACAGGCGTCTCATGTACCGGGACCCCGTATCGCTCCCCAAGCCGGTCTATCATCCTCGTCGTTGTAATCGATTTGATCATCGGACCCCGGGCCCCGCGCACCTCCAGCAGGTAGTACGCCAGTAGGCCAAATAGCTGCAGGGGCGTCAGGATATTCCCCTCCTCATCCGCCACCCCGACCCTGTCCGCGTCCCCATCCGTCGCCAAACCAATGTCCGCACCTGTCTTCCTGACGTGGTCGCTCAGCTTTCCCAGGTTGCGTCCTATCGGCTCCGGCTGCCCCAGCCCCGGGAACAGAGGATTACGCTCGTTGTGAATCTCACTGACCCGAGTCGTCCCTCTGCCCATCAAGTGTTTCACATAGCCGCTCCCGGCCCCAAACATCGAATCGACAACCACCTCCAAACCTGCCTCCCGTATCCTCCCCAAGTCCACCAATCCGGCTAAGTGACTGGAGTAAGCCGGTAAGACGTCTATTGACTCGATCAGGCTATCGCCCTCACTGGGGTCCGGATGTGCGACATCACCTCGCTCTTCTATCCCCTCGATTATGGACTCGAGACGGGCAGTGATTTCAGGGGTCGCGCTACCGGCGTACTCCGGCTTGAACTTGAACCCGTTCCAATTGGCTGCATTGTGGCTTGCAGTTATGACCACGGCGCCCGCCGCCTTCAAGTCCATCACTGCATAGCTGGCTGCGGGCGTCGGCACGGGCTCAATGCTCAAGAATGCCCGGATGCCGTTGGCCGCCAAAATTCCCGACACTTCCTCCGCAAAGCGGTCTGACAGAAAACGGGTGTCATACCCCACCACCACCCCCCGCCCCCCGAGGCCCCTGCCTTTCACATACTCCGCTACGGCTTGTGCGCAGACTCGGACGTTTGAAAATGTGAAATCGTCGGCGATAAGGCCGCGCCACCCATCGGTCCCAAATTTAATCTCGCCGGGCATCAACCAGATTGTACAGCACCGCCTCGCGGCGGATTGGGAAGAAGATGTCGATTAGCCTGCGGCTGCCTGGAGACCGGCGTCGGCCTTCAGGGCATCAACCTTGTCCGTGCGTTCCCATGGCAGATCAAGGTCTGAGCGACCGAAGTGGCCATAGGCCGCTGTCTGTCGGTAGATTGGACGCCGAAGGTCCAATGCGTTGATTATACCCGCAGGTGTCAGGTCGAAATTGCCTTTTATGCTTTCCAGTATCAGGTCGTCCGGCACTTTGCCCGTTCCGAAGGTCTCGACCGCTACGGAAGTAGGGTCGGCAACGCCGATGGCGTAAGAGAGTTGCACTTCGATTCGGTCGGCAAGCCCGGCGGCAACTACGTTCTTGGCAACGTAGCGGGCGGCGTAGCTGGCCGAGCGGTCGACCTTCGTCGGGTCCTTGCCTGAGAACGCCCCGCCACCGTGTCGCGCCACACCACCGTAGGTGTCCACGATGATCTTCCGCCCTGTGAGGCCCGCGTCCCCCATCGGGCCCCCTATCTCGAACCTGCCTGTAGCGTTGATATGATACTTGGTGCGCTCGTCCAGCATATTGCCGGGCAGCACTTCCCTGACAACGTGATCGATAAGGTCCCGCTGGATAGTCGGCTGCGAGACGCTGGGGTCGTGCTGGGCGGCCAGCACGACCGTATCCACCCTCACCGGTACGCCTCCGGAGTATTCGACGGTAACCTGCGATTTGCCGTCCGGCCGCAGGTAGGGCAGCGTGCCGTCCTTGCGGACCTCGGCCAGGCGCCGGCAGAGCTTGTGCGCCAGGGATATGGTCATGGGCATGAGTTCCGGGGTCTCGTTACAGGCAAACCCGATCATCATCCCCTGGTCACCGGCGCCCCCCGGATTCACTCCCTGGGCAATGTCCTTCGATTGTTCCTTAATGGAAACAATCACTCCACAGGTGTCGCAGTCGAAGCCGTATTTCGCCCTGGTGTAACCGACCTCGCGTATAACCTCCCGGGCGATTGTCGGAATATCGACATAGGTTTCCGTGGATATCTCACCGGCCACAAGGACCAGTCCCGTGGTAGTTGAGGTTTCACAGGCGACCCGGCCCATCGGGTCTTCGGCAAGAATGGCATCCAGTACGCCATCCGAAATCTGGTCGCACAGCTTGTCCGGGTGGCCTTCGGTCACTGACTCCGAGGTGAGCATGTGCGACTCGGAAGTCATCAGGGTAGTGCTCAATATATTCTCCTTGGCTCTCTTGTCTGAATTGTCTTTACGTGAGAATCAGGTCCCCGACTCCCAACTGTTCGCATACTTCACCTGGTCGTCCGTCAGCCCGTCTATCCGGACCCCCATCGAAAGGAGCTTCAGCCGCCCGACCTCCTGGTCGATCTCCCGGGGCACTGGGTGCACCCCTGGCCCCAGGCTCCCCCCTGACTTCACCATGTACTCAGCGCAGAGGGCCTGGTTGGCGAAGCTCATGTCCATCACGCTGGCCGGGTGTCCTTCCGCCGCAGCAAGGTTGATAAGCCGACCCTCGGCCAGCAGGTGAATCCGCCGTCCGTCGGCGAACGTGTACTCCCTCACAACATTCCGGATGTCCCTCTGCCCGACAGACAGCTCTTCCATCGCCTCGACGTTGATCTCCACGTTGAAGTGGCCGCTGTTGGCCACCAACGCTCCGTCCTTCATCACTGACAGGTGCTGGGTGTCGATGGCCCGGAACCCTCCGGTGACGGTCACGAAGATGTCGCCCACCTCTGCCGCTTCCAGCATGGGCATGACCTGGTAGCCGTCCATCACCGCTTCCAGCGCCTTGATCGGGTCGACCTCCACCACAACAACACGAGACCCCATCCCCCGTGCCCGGTTGGCGACACCCCTTCCGCACCACCCGTACCCGCACACCACCAGCGTCTTCCCCGCGAAGAGAATGTTCGTGGCCCGGATAATGCCGTCCAGCGTACTCTGGCCCGTGCCATACCGGTTGTCGAACATGTGCTTGGTGTCGGCTTCGTTAACACTGATTATCGGGTAACGGAGCTTGCCATCGGCGGCCATGCTGCGGAGTCGGATAACTCCCGTGGTCGTCTCCTCCATGCCACCGGTCAGGTCCTGTAGCAGCTCGGTCCTGTCCCGGTGTACGGTGGCCACCAGGTCGGCGCCGTCGTCCAGGGTCATGTGAGGCTTCAGGTCAAGGGCCGAGTTCAAATGGCTGTAGTAGAGCTCCTCGTCCTCGCCCCGGACCGCAAACACCGGTATGCCATGATTGACTACAAGCGATGCCGCTACGTCATCCTGGGTGCTGAGAGGGTTGCTGGCACATAGTGCGACCTGCGCGCCCCCCTCCTTCAGGGTGAGTATCAGGTTAGATGTCTCCGTGGTTACGTGGAGGCACGCAGCAATTCGAATGCCTTCCAGGGGCCTTTCCTTGGCGAACCTTTCACCAATCTGCCGCAGCACCGGCATTTCGCGGGCCGCCCAGTCCATCCGGTCCTGCCCCTCCGTCGCCCGACCCGCGTCCTTGATATCCGATGCTATCGTTGCCATAGGGCGTTAAGGCTCTCTTTCTGGTATGGATGGTGCGGTGGCCCGGCGCCCGGGCCTGCTGCTGCCAGGATTAACGCCCGATGGCGTCGGGGCTGGCGGACCCTACTCAATAGGGTACCCATCTTCCGCCCAGGCCCCCGTCCCGCCCTCAATGTTGTACAGGTTCGTGTACTCGAACGCGGCGGCCATTTCACATGCCAGGGCGCTGCGCACTCCCATGGCGCAGATAAAGAGCAGCTTCTTGTCCCTGTCCAGTTCGTCTATCCTGGAAAACAGGTCGTCCACTGGTATGAGCGTTGCGTCCGGCACGTGGCCCTCGTCCCACTCGTCCTGGTTACGAACATCGATTATCTGTACGTTCCCTTCAGCTATCATCTGTTGGGCGGCCTTGGGGGTGATCCTTGTGAAGGGCTCCCCCTCTTCCTGCCAAACTTCTCGTCCCGAAGCCATCTGTTCCTCCCGGCTTCTACTATCCACCCCGACTCCCGCCGGGGCCTTTGATTCGAAGTAACAGTTTATCGCGTGAAGGTGTTAAACACCAGAATTGGCCTTCATCCCGTCTCACACGTACTTCCCTATCAGCGGCGCAAGCTCCGACTTCACCCGCTCGGGTATCGCCCCCCGCGCCGTGATAATCGCATTCTCCAGCGCGCTGGGGCATACGCACTCCTCTCGACCCGGCACTCTGGATATCAGCCGCTTTACTATCTTCTGCCCCGTAGCCACGTTCTTCAGCAGATTAGACACCACCAGCTCCACCGACACCGAGTCATGGTCCGGGTGCCAGGTGTCGAAGTCCGTGACGCAGGCCAGGGTTGCGTAGCAGATCTCCGCCTCTCGGGCCAGTTTGGCCTCCGGCAGGGCCGTCATCCCGATAATCGACGCCCCCCAGGACCGGTACAGTTCACTCTCCGCCCGCGTCGAAAACAGCGGCCCTTCCATCACTATAAGAGTGCCGCCCGCGTGGGCCCGGGCCCCGACATCCCTCGCCGCATCGTAAAGCACCTGGCTCAAGCTCGGGCAGAACGGGGTGGAGAACGCCACGTGCGCCACGATACCGCCTCCGAAAAAGCTGTTCACCCGGCTTTTCGTCCTGTCGATAATCTGGTCCGGGACCACCATGTCCAGCGGGTGAAGCTCCTCTTTCAGGCTCCCCACCGCGCTCACCGAAACGATGTGCGTCACCCCCAAAGTCTTCAGGGCGAAAATATTGGCCCGGGCCGGAATCTCCGTTGGGCTGATCCGGTGCCCTCTCCCATGTCGTGGGAGAAAGGCCACCCGACGCCCTTCCAGTGTCCCTATCGTTATGGCGTCGCTGGGACTCCCGAAGGGCGTATCAATGCTCACCTCTTCCTTATCGGTCAGGGCCTCCATATCGTAGAGGCCGCTTCCCCCAATAATTCCTACCGATGCTTCAGACATGTTCTCGCTTTCAAGAGTGATTAGGTTCCAGTGCCTGAGAGTAGCTTGAGCGATTCACCATACGGCGCCCGGGCAATCCCATTCTCCGTAATAATGGCCGACACGTATCTTGCCGGCGTAACGTCAAAGGCCGGATGCGCGGCCTTCACCCCTTCCGGCGCAACCCCGACACCCGCGTACTCCAGCACTTCCCTCGGGTCCCGCTCCTCGATAGGGATATCGTCCCCCGATTCCAGGCTCAGGTCCAGCGTGCTGATCGGAGCTGCCACGTAGAACGGCACCGAGTTCTCCTTGGCCAGCACTGCTATCGAATAGGTGCCTATCTTGTTCGCCACGTCCCCGTTCCCCGCAATCCTGTCCGCCCCGACCACTACGCACCCTATGTCTTCAGTCTTGAGAAAATGACCTGCCATGGAGTCCGTAATCAAGGTCACGTCTATCCCATCTTGTGAAAGTTCCCATGCCGTCAATCGGGCCCCCTGCAGGAAAGGCCGGGTCTCCGTCGCCAGCACCCGCACCGCCCTCCCCGACTCCACCGCAGAACGTATCACCCCCAGTGCCGTCCCGTAGCCCGCCGTCGCCAGTGCACCCGCGTTGCAGTGCGTCATCACGGCGCCGCTCCGTATCAGCCCAGCCCCATTCGCCCCGATGCGCCGGTTGATCGCCTCATCCTCTTCATGGATCGCCTTGGCTTCCGCCAATAGGGCTTCCTTGGCAGAATCCACCTCGTCATGTCCTCCCGCTACCCTCCGCATCCGCTCGACCGCCCACTTCAGGTTGACTGCCGTGGGTCGGGAAGCGGCGATTACATCGCAGGCTATGCCAAGTCTCGCCAGGAAGTCGCCCATGCCCTCCGCCTGTATACCCTCAGCTGCCAGCGCCACCCCGTAGGCCGCCGCCACCCCGATGGCCGGTGCACCCCGTACCCTCATCTCCTTTATCGCCCGGGCCACCCCTTGGTGATTGTCGATGTCCAGCCAGACCTTCTTCTTCGGAAGCAAGGTCTGGTCCAGGAGCCGTAGCTTGCCGGATGTCCATTCGATGGGTTTCATGCGCTTGCTATGTTCAGCACCGGACGATGCACTAAGTCGCGCCTCATTCACGGAGTGCGTGTTTGGCGGGTAGATTATAGGCGAACCGGTGTCGCCGTTCCATTGCGACAGCTCCCCGACACCCATTTGTTATAATCGGCCCCAAAGACCCCCGACCCGGGGGCTTTTCCACGAATAGAGCAGGTAGAAAGAGTGGAGAAGTTCGCACGTCTGGAAGAGATGGAACAGCGCTTCCAGGAGGTCGACCGCCTTTTGGCCGACCCCGAAGTCGCTACCAATCCCCAGCGCATCCAGTCCCTCGCACGCGAGCGAGCGTCCATTGAGGGCCTCGTGACGACCTATCGCGAGTTCAAGGAAATAGGCCGGGAGCTGGAAGACAGCCGCTCCATGCTGAACGACAACCTGGACGAAGACATGGCCTCCCTGGTCCGGGATGAGATTACCGACCTTGAGAAGCGTCAGGATCGGCTATCCCTGGAGATGCAGGAAGCCCTTGTCACGGGTGACTTGCGAGATGGCAAGGACGTGATAATGGAGATCCGGGCCGGCGCCGGTGGCGACGAGGCCGCCCTCTTCGCCTCCGACCTCTACCGTATGTACACCCGCTATGCCCAGACTCTCGGGTTCAAGACAGAGGTCCTCAACACCAACGACATCGGTATAGGCGGCCTGAAAGAGGTCATCTTTGAAATCAAGGGCGATGGCGCCTTCGGCAAATTCAAGTACGAAAGCGGCGTCCACCGCGTCCAGCGAGTGCCCGTCACTGAGTCCTCAGGCCGCATCCACACCTCCACCGTTACCGTCGCCGTGATGTCCGAGATGGAGGAGGTCGACGTCACCATTGACCCCGACGACCTGAAGATCGACATATTCCACGCCGGGGGACACGGCGGCCAGAACGTCAACAAGGTCGCCACCGCCGTCCGCATCACCCACCTCCCTTCCGGCATGGTCGCCGTCTGCCAGGACGAGCGCTCCCAGCTCAAGAACAAGACCAAGGCCATGTCCGTCCTGCGAGCCCGCCTCTACGACATCGAGTACCGCAAACAGCAGGCCGAGGTCGCCGAGTCCCGACGCTCCCAGGTCGGCACAGGAGACCGCTCCGAAAAAGTCCGCACCTACAACTTCCCCCAGGACCGCATCACCGACCACCGTATCGGCCTCTCCCTCCACAACCTCCCCCGGGTCCTCGAAGGTGATATGGGAGACCTCGTCCAGGCCTTGGCAGACAAGGAGCGAGAAGAAAATCTGGAGCGGGCCGGAGTGGCCGTCGGGGGAGGATAAGTTGAAGGTAAGGGAGGCCCTGCGTCAAGCTCGCGGAAGGTTGCAGGTTTCGGGAGTTGAAGACCCGGGCTTCGAAGCCGAATATCTCCTGCGCCACGCCCTGGATTGCACCCGGGAATCCCTGCTTCTGTCCCTGGACTCCGATCTCACACTCTCAGCTCAGCATCATTTCGACAGCTTGGTCGGCCGCCGGGCATCCGGTGAACCCTCCGCCTACATCACCGGCCACAGAGAATTCTACGGCCTTGACTTTAAAGTCGACCCCCGCGCCCTCATCCCCCGCCCCGAAACAGAATTGCTGGTCGAGGCAGTGCTGGAATGCACCTCACAAAAAGCGGGTCGCAGCGGAGGCCTGAACATCGTGGATGTTGGAACGGGATGCGGTGCAATCGCCGTGACCCTCGCAACATGCTTGCCCACGGCCAGCATCATAGCCACCGACACCTCTCCCGACACCCTCCAACTCGCCTATGAAAACGCCGCCCGACACGGCGTACAGGACCGCATAAACCTGATCCAGGGTGACCTCCTCGCCCCCGTCCCCCGACCCATCGACATCCTCGTCTCCAACCCCCCCTACATTCCATCCCCCGAAATCCCCAACCTGGCCCGGGAAATCACCAACCACGAACCCCGACTCGCCCTCGACGGTGGCCCCGACGGCATGGCCGTCATTGAACGGCTCATCGAACAAGCCAAGGACAAGCTCACTCCCGGCGCCGCTATGTTCATCGAAATAAGCTGGGACCAGGGCGATGCAGCAATATCTCACGCCCGACGCCTCTGGCCCGATTCCAAAGCATCCATCACCCCCGACCTCGCAGGCCTGGACCGAGTCCTTACCATCCGCGCACCCGTTACGGCCCCCGTCCCCGCATAGGTCATCAATGAACGTATTTTTCGACGTCGACGACACCCTAATCGCCTTTGATGGCCGCCTCCGTCCCCACGTCCACGAAGTATTCCAGAAGCTAATCGATGACGGCCACGACATCTACATCTGGTCGGGTGTGGGGCTCCGGTGGGAAGTCATAGAGCGGCACAAGCTTCGACCCTACATCCAGGACTGCTTCGTGAAGCCGACGGCGAATTACCGCAAAGGCCTTGAAATCCTCGGCATACCCGTCACCCCCGACTTCTGTGTCGACGACCACCCGGAACTGATTAAGGCCCTAGGCGGCGAGGCAGTCAAACCCTATTACTGGGCCGACGACCGCGACAATGAAATGCTCCGCATCTATGACGCCATCAAGGAATTAACGGAAACATCCTCAGCCTAGGTCGAAATACGGTGTAGGTCTCAGAGTGGAAGTTGTCTCTATTCTGGTTCCGTCGGGTTAGCGCCTAGCGCGCTATCGCCACAAGGGATTCTGTGCAATGAGGAGTGAAAAGGAGGCAGGTCGCTACAATCTGACAACCTGCCTCCCCACCATCTAATTCACAGTGAAGGTCATGGCCATGCCCAAAAGGAGGTGGCTTTCGGGGTTGCCCTCTTCGTCTATCTCGTCATGCTCCACAATGTTGCAAATGAAGGCATAGTTCCCAGGTTCCAGTTCGAACACGCCAGTCCGACTCTGGCCGGGATCAAACTCCTCGACCTCCCCGATGAACTCAACGCCATCCACACCCTCTTCGGGGAGGAATCCACGGTCCTCAGTGTTCGCGATGGCAATCTGCTCCAGCTCTTCAATCGGCAGGTCCGTTTTGAAGATGACCAGCTCGTGTGGGTCAGCTGGGCCGCCGTTCGTAACGTCGAACCGCACCAGCCCTGCGGGAACGTTGTTAGGCGATGCCGTAATGCCCCACTCTCCCAATGCCACAATCACCGTGGATACGGGTTCCATCCCCTCAACAGTTGCCTCATGGTCTTCTTGAGAGATGCCGGACCCACACGCCATCAACACCAGTAGCAGGCTACTAATTAGCAGTATACCTATCACCTTACTCATAGCAAACCTCCATCACTGCACTAACGCCGTGAACCATCGCACTTCATATATGTAGCCTCCGCCGGTTGGAGGGCCATCGTATCTTGAAAGACTTCAAACCGTCAATTCCCACTTTTGCTGGCCCCTTCACCCCGCCCTCCTTGATGTAGAATCTGGCTCATAGACCCATCAAGGGAGGCCCGACCAAATGCCCAGAATCATTGACGCAGACAGCCACACCGTTGAGCCGCCCGACCTCTGGGAAAGGAACCTCGAACCCGAGTTTCGCCACCGCGCCATGCGCATAGCCGTCGACGAGAACAGCCTCGAATACCTGGAAATCGACGGCAGGAAACCGACCGGCTACCTCATCTCCGGCGGCATGTTCGGCAGGCCCAGCGGCATTGGCAAGGACGTCCGGGACCTCCTCACCCCAGGCAAGATCACATACCGGCAGGGCCTGGAACCCGGCGCCGTAGACCCCGTCGAACGCCTCAAAGTCCTCGACTCCGAGGGCATCGAGGCCTCAGTCCTCTACCCGACCATGGGCCTCGCATGGGAAGCCGAATGCCCCGACTACAAGCTCGCCGCCGCTTATTGCCGAGTCTACAACGACTGGGTCCTGGACTTCTGCCGTCATAACCCCGACCGCCTGATCCCTATCGCCCACATCTCAGTGTCCGACGCCGAGGAAGGCGCCAAAGAGTTGGAAAGGACTGCCAAGCTCGGGGCCCGGGGTGTCTTCCTCAGCGGTTACCCCATCAACGGAATTTCCTACGGAGACCCCCGCCACGACCGCTTCTGGAGCATTGCCCAGGAGTCGGGCCTGCCCGTGTCCCTGCACATCGCCGCCACCCCCCGCCAGGTCTTCAACAACCTCTACACCGGCGGCCTCCCCGAAAACACCTGGTGGAACTTCTTAACCCTTGCCAACGACACCTTCATCGGCTTCGCCAGCCTCTTCAAGGGCGCAGTCTTCGACCGCTTCCCCGACATCAAAGTTATCGTCCTGGAAACAGGTGCAGGATTCATGCCCTACTGGCTCGACCGCATGGACGAGTTCTACGAAAAGTTCGGTTTCGCCACAGGAATGGCGAAAGAGCCCAGCGAGTATTTCCACAAGCAGTGCTACATATCCCTCGAACCCGACGACGAAATGGCCGTCTCCACCATCAACATCCTCGGTGCCGACCGCTTCATCTGGGGCGCCGACTACCCCCACTCCGACGGCCTCTACGGAGCCGTCGACGTCCTGAAGAAGAACATCAGCCCGCTTTCGGAAGAGGACCAGGCCAAAGTCCTGGGCGAGAATGCGATGGGGTTATACAACATCTCCTAGCCCCTGCTCCACCCCGATAGTGTAAACTTACTGTCGTAAATCCCTCCGGAAAGTTCACCATGACTTCCAATAGAAAAGCCCGCTACTCGAACGGCATTCTTACGCCTCTGGAGCCTCTTGATCTCGAGGATGGCACAGAGGTCTTCATCTCCATCGACGCTCCTTTAGATACTCCATCTGAAGAGCGAGTCAAAACAACTAAGTCTGCTGCAGGAGGCTGGAAAGGGAGCCAGGACCCAGATAGACTCATACGCATGCTCTACCAGGCTAGGTTGACGGGTTCCCGAGAACACGTCGACCTATAGCTATTGGAATGCGTTATCTGGTCGACACAGACTGGGTCATCAGCTACTTGCACGGCCATACGCAGTACACCGAAAGACTGAATGTCCTGCTATTCGATGGTGTTGGCATTAGCCTCATATCTCTAGCCGAGCTATATGAAGGCCTGCTAACTTCTTCCACCCCGGAGAAGGACGAACCGATATTGCAGGATTTTCTAGCTTCGGTAGAGCCATTAACGTTGGACGATGAAACCTGCCGCATATTCGCCCTTGAGCGAAGACGACTGAGAGCCGCTGGGACGCTGATTGGGGATTTCGACCTTCTGATAGGGGCAACTGCCCTTCGCCACGACCTCACCCTGCTGACCAACAACCGCAGGCATTTCGAACGCATCCAAGGTCTGAGTATCCTTTCTGTATAGCCCGCTCCGGGTACCCATCCCACCAAAAGGTTGACGGGATGTCTACCTAACCCCCACCCATCCCCAATAGTGTAAACTAACCCCCCGTAGATCCCTCCACCCTACCCCCAGGAGGCTATTCAACATGAGCGGTATCTGGCCCGGTCTTACTCAGTGCACCGTCAACCTCGGCTTCGACATCGACGCCCAGAGCAACTGGATCGGCAGAAACCCCGCCTTTCGCGACAGGCCCGTCGTCATGACCGCCGCCGACTACGGCCCAAAGGTCGGTGTCCCGAGGATCCTCAACCTCATGGACGAATACCGACTTAAGGCATCCTTCTTCATCCCCGGCTTCACCGCCGACCAGTACCCGGACCTCGTAAGAGAGATCATCGCCCGGGGTCATGAGGTTGCCGGCCACGGCTACATGCACCTCAGGCCCGCTGAACTCACCCTCGAAGAGGAGATCGAAGACCTGGATCGCGGCCTCGAGGCCCTCGAAAAGGCCGCCGGGCAGAAGATAACCGGCTACAGGGTCCCCGGCGGCGACGCCAGCAATCGCACCATGTCCCTCCTCGCCGAGCGCGGCATCGTCTACGACTCCAGCCTCATGGACGACGATGCTCCGTACATGATCGAGACCGAAAACGGCAATATAGTCCAGCTCCCGTTCCACTGGCTCCTCGACGACTTCCCATACTTCGCCTACGTCCCCGCAGCCGACATGCGCGGCCCGGGTTGCAGCCCCGCCTCCGTCGCCCGCACCTGGATCGCCGAGTTCGACGGCCTCTACACCGAAGGCCGCTGCATGATCCTCGTCATGCACCCCCAGGTCACCGGACACTCGGGCCACATCGCCGCCCTGGAAACGACCATCAAACACATGCTGACCAAGCCCAACGTCGCCATCACCACCGCCGCAGACATCGCGGAGCGGTGGCTGGCCAGGAACGGATAGATGGCCGGCCTCTGGAAAGACGGTGTCCAGTGTGTCGTCAACATCGGCTTCGACGTTGACGGCGTTAGCTCGTGGCTGGGCCGGGACGGTGATTTCGCCAACCGACCCGTAGCCACCACCATGGCTGAATACGGCCCCAAGGTCGGACTCCCGAGAATCCTGGCCCTGCTCGACGAATACAACATTAAGGGCAGCTTCTTCGTCCCCGGACACACCGCCGAGAACCACCCCCACATCATCCCCGACCTCCTCGACCGCGGCCACGAAATCGCCCACCACGGCTATGTCCACGAACGCCCAGCAGCCCTTGACGAAGTCGAAGAACGCCGAGCTATCGAGACCGGCTTGGAGATACTTGAACGCCAGTCCGGTGCCCCGGTCCCCGGTTACCGCTCACCTTCCTGGGACATCAGCCCCAGGACCCTCGACCTCCTCGTTGAATACGGTTTCACCTACGACTCCAGCCTCATGGATGACGACGCCCCCTACGTTCATGACGTCGGCGGCTCTCGCCTCGCCGAGCTTCCCGTCCAGTGGCACCTGGACGACTTCCCCTTCTGGGGTTACGCCCCCGTCGCCGGAGTCCGCGGCCCCCTCTCCAGCCCCGAGGCCGTCACCCGCACCTGGACCGCCGAATTCGACACCCTATACCACGAGGGTCGCTGCTACATCCTGACCCTTCACCCCCAGGTCTCCGGCCACCCCAGCAGGCTGTCCAGCCTGGAACGCACCATTCAGCACATCATCTCGTATCCCAACGTCGCCTTCATGCGCTGCGATGAAATCGCCCAATACTGGCTTCAACAGGGCTATTCATAGTCCCGACCCCACGCAATCTCAGGAGGAATACCATGGCAGGCATTTGGCCCGGAGATATCCAGACCGTAGTAACCCTGGGTTTCGACATCGACGGTGTCAGCTCGTGGCTCGGCATGAACCCCGACTTCGCTAATCGGCCCGGCCTGATCTCCATGGCCGAATACGGTCCAAAACGCGGCGTGCCCCGCATTCTCAAGCTGCTCGATGACTACGACATCAAGGCCACCTTCTACATCCCCGGATACGTCGCCGAAAACTACGAAGACATGGTCCGGGATATCGTGAAGAGGGGCCACGAGGTCGGGCATCACGGCTACATGCACGAGGCCCTCGGCAACATGCCCCTCGACCAGGAAACCGAGATCCTCGAAAGAGGTATGGAGATTCTGGAGCGCATCACGGGTACCAAGACCCTCGGGTACCGGGCCCCCTTCTTCGACTGCAGCCCCGACACCATCCGCCTCCTCGCCGAGCACGGCTTTGCCTACGACACCAGCATGCACGACAGTGACATACCCTACGTCCACGACGTTGACGGGAAACAACTTGTCGAGGTGCCCGTGAAATGGGTGCTGGACGACTACGGCTATTTCGCCTTCATCCCCCAGGCCGGTCGTAGATCTGCCATGCAGGACCCTCAGGCTGTCTACGAGACCTACGCCGCCGAGTTCGACGGTGCCTACAAGGAAGGCAACGTCATGACCATGACCCTCCACCCCCAGGCCAGCGGCCGTCCCGCCAGGCTAACCTCCGTAGAGCGGCTCATCCGCTACGCCAAGTCCCACCCCAACGTCGAATTCTGGCGCGGCATAGACATAGCCGAGTACTGGATGAGCCGCTAACCTCACGTCCCCGCCGATACATCAACTATCTGCCCCGTCATCCCGCTCGACTCCTCACTCGCGAAGAACACAGCGCACTCCGCCACCTCCTCCGGCGTTACCATCCTCCGCAGCGACGCCCGACTCTCCAAACGTTTCCTCACCTCCTCGTAGCTCCGACCCGTGCTCTCCACAAAGGAGTTGATAACCCTCTCAATCCGGTCTCCCTCCGTCGCCCCGGGGCATATGCAGTTCACCCGGATGTTGTCGGGCCCGACCTCCTGCGCCAGAGTCAGCGTGAACCCGTGCATCGCAAACTTGGAAGACACGTATGAGCTGCGTTTGGGCGTAACCCTTTTCCCCGCCATCGACGAGATATTGATGATATTCCCCGACTTCCGCGCCCTCATGTCCCTCAAAGCCTCCCGGCTGCACAGCATCGTACCCGTTATGTTAACTGCCAGCACCTGGTTCCAGTCAGACAGGTCCATCTCCGAAACATCCAGGAACCGGCCCGGTATCCCTGAGTTGTTCACCAGCACGTCTATCCGCCCAAACTCCGACATCGTCTTCTCCACCATCGCCCTGACTTCGTCTTCTTCAGCAATGTCCGCGGTGATCGCCAATGCTGTGCGACCCATCTCCCGTATCTTTGCAGCCACCCCTTCGAGGTTTGCCGTGTTCCGGGATGCGATCGACACGTCCGCCCCCTCCCGGGCAAACGCCAGCGCTATCGACTCCCCAATCCCCACTCCCCCGCCCGTCACCAGGGCCTTCTTGCCTTGCAATCTCCCAGTTGCCATTACCTTTACCTGACCACCTCGTTTGTGTGTAAGCTCTGGATATCCTCGTCAGAGTACCCGACTTCCCTCAGCACCTCGTCAGTGTGCTGCCCTAACGACGGTGCAGCCTTCTCTGATAGACCGGGCGTCTTTGAGAATATAGCCGGAGCGCCCCGAAGGGTTATGGGCCCAAAGTCCGGGGAATCATAGTCGACGCTCAGTCCGTTCCTCTTCATCTGTTCATCTTCATATAAGTCCGTGACCTGCTGAATGGGTGCGCAGGGTACGAGATGCTCTTCCAGGCAAGACAGCCATTCGCCGGAAGAGGCCGAGGCGAACGTCTTGCCAAGAGTTTGGCCCAATGCCTCATCTGAAGAGTCTCCGTTTCGGAGAGCAGCAAGGTCCAGCCCGACCGCCCTCCCCAACCTCTCCCACTCCTCCTCCGACCGGACCCCAACGAATATCCAGCCGTCGGCCGTCTGGTAAATCCGATACCCTGGACTCTCGCCCACGTAGTCCGCCTCCCGTGCCCCGTTCTCCCCTCTCCTCACCACCACAAATCTTCCCGACTGCATCGCCATGCAGGCCCTAAGCAAGGATGTCTCCACCTTCCGGCCCTTTCCCGTCCGAGCCCTGGCGAGCAAACCCAACGCCACCCCGTAAGCCCCGAGACACGCCGCTCCGTAATCCGAGATGGCCATGACCAGGAAAACTGGCGGTCTCGTCTCCCCACCCTGGTAGTCCATCGCCCCGCTCCGGGCCTGGAGCAATGGATCGAAGCCCGGTTTGCTCCTGTACGGTCCCTCTTGTCCATACGCAGAAACGGAGCAATACACCAGGTTGGGATTTATCTTGCTTAGGGTCTCGTAATCGGCGCCGAGTCGTCTGGATACACCCGGCCTGTAGTTCTCCACCACCACATCCGCATCTTCCACCAGCTTGTACAGCACCCCTCGCCCCGCCTCAGTCTTGAGGTCGATGCAGATGCTCCGCTTACCGCGGTTCCAGTCCTGGAACGTTAGCCCGAACCCCCGAAACGGGTCCCCTGCATGTGACTCCACCTTGATCACCTCCGCCCCGAAGTCCGCCAGCAGTCCCGGACACAAAGCGCCGGCTATGTAGCTGGCCAGGTCGACAACCTTGACGTTAGAGAACGGATGCTTCAGCAAATCAACCCCCCCGACTCCACCAGCTTGCGGCATTCCTCTTCCCCAAACCCCAGCCCCTTCAGCACCTCCACCCCGTGCTGCCCAAACCCCGGCGCCGGTCCGGACACCGAGCCCTGCAGACCCGCCACAGTGACCAGCGCTCCCAACTGGGACATCATGCCGAAAGTGGGATCATCAATATTCACCAGGATGCCGTCGGACAACACCTGGGGATCGACTATAAAGTCGTCCCGGGTGTCGGCGGGGGCGGCGGGCACGTCGTGCTCATCAAAGTGCCGGAGCCAGTGGTCCTGGGTCTCCTTCCCAATCTCCTCATCCAGGACCGCCTTGATTCTCTGCTCGTCCTCCGGCTCGAAATGCCAGGGCGCATCCCGGAACCTGGGGTTGGTCATTAAGTCCTCCATCCCCATTGCAATGCACAGCTTGCCCCAGAACCTGTCATTCCCACATGCGATGAATATCCACTTCCCATCGCTGCACCTGTACAGGCGGTAGGCGGACTGCACTCCCCTCGGGTCCCGAGTGTCGCCTTCCGGGTCCCCGTGTATGCCTGGGCCCCGGATAAACGCGCTCCCCTGCATGACTATCGACCCGTTCAACAAAGGCACTTCCACCTTCTGCCCGACTCCCTCCATCTCCCTCACGTAAAGCGCTGAGGTTATCGAATACGCCGCGAGGAATGCGGCCCCACAGCTCGGGCCTGGAACAGTAACGTACTCCGGGGCCCCGCCTGGCCCGTTCTGGTTCCCCATCAGTGCGGAATACGCCGAAACTACTCCATCGTTCCCGGGCTTGTTCGCCAGCGGTCCATCATCTCCAAATGGAGGCATGGCGCAGTACACGACCTCCGGGTTGAGTTTGGAAAGCGTTTCATAGTCCAGCCCTCGCTCCCGTGCCTCTTCGGCCAAGTAGTCCTCCACCACCACGTCCCCCGACTTCACGATCGCCTCCAGCGCCCCCCGTGCCCCTTCCACCGACAAGTCCAGCGCCACGCTCTTTTTCCCTCTATTCCACTGATGGAACGGCACATCCCCCCTCCACCCCCGACCCTCCGGCGTTTCCACTTTGACCACCGACGCCCCCATGTCCCCCAGAAGCATGCACGCATACGAACCCGCCATATCGCGGGAAAGGTCGATGATGGTGTATCCGGATAGAACGGAGTCCATAGCAAGTAGACCGTAGGAAAGAAAGCCTTAAGGCGCCGCCAATTCTCCCACCCGCCCTTCTCAAGTGTCAACGCGACTGCATTGGGTATAATCCCCCCAGGAGACCCCTCATGCCCGAGATCCCGGACCTCGAAAACATCCTTATATTCCTCAACGAAAGACTGCCCGGCGTCCGCATCGACTCCGTCCAGCCTCGCATCCCCATCGTCATCCGCTACCCCGCCATCGACGCCTTCGCCTCCAAACTGGAAGGGCAGACCCTTTCCGTTGTCAATCGCCGCGGCAAATTCCTTCTCTTCAGGACCCAGTCCGGCGACATCCTCGCCGTCAACCCCATGCTCACCGGCGGCTTTCAGTACGTTTCCCCGGACACCAAGGTCCACGCCAAGACCTGCTTCACCCTCAAGCTCGATAACGGAATGGACCTCCGCTACCACGACATGCGGGTCATGGGCAAGGTCTACTGCGTAGGCCCGGGTGAAGAGTCCATCATCCCCAACTTCGACCGCATGGGCCCCGACGCCCTCGACCCCGACCTCACCCTGGACCTCTTCCGCCAGCGCCTCCGCCGCCATACCGGCCAGATCAAGCGCATTCTCGTCACTGACACCTTCCTCGCCGGCATAGGCAATGCATACTCCGACGAAATCCTCTTCGACGCCGGCATCTACCCCTTCCGCAGGCGCACTACCCTCAGCGACGATGAAGTAGAGACCCTCTACAACAGCATGCACTCCGTCCTTGGTGAAGCCACGAAAATCGTCGGAGAGCGCATGAACGGCCGCATCGACGCCAAGATCAGGGATTTCCTCAAGGTGCACCGCAAAGGTGGGCAGGACTGCCCCAACTGCGGCGGCAGAATCGGCGAGGTCAAGGCCAACCAGCGCATGACCAACTTCTGCCGCACCTGCCAGAAATAGCCTTCACTCAGGCCGAGTCGCCTCTCCCTCCCCTGTAGGGGCGACCCTTGTGGTCGCCCCGGGGTGGGGCTAGATCCCCAACGCCTCCCCCGCATAGGCCCCCAACATCCCCTCCTTCTCCTCCTCAGACAACAACGGCAACGCCATCACCTGCTCCACCGTCCGGTCCAGGTCATACCACGGGAAGTCCGACCCCATGAACACCCGAGACGCCCCAATATCGCGGATTAGTTGCCCAAACTCATCCGCAGTCGGGGCATTGGTGGCCCCGCCGACCCACTCGATGATCTCGCAGCAGTCGAAATACGCGTTGGGGAATGTCTCCGCCAGCTCCCAAGCCTGCCCCCACGTCCCCCCGCCCATGTGGGCTATGATCACCTTCAGGTCTGGAAAGGCCGCCAGCATCCCCGCAAACGCCCGGGGCTCCGCATACCCGAACCCCAGCTTATCCGGCCCCGAGTGCGCAACTATCGGCAGTCCCATCTCCTGGCACACTGCGTAGGACGGCCACATCCGCTCGTCGCTCATGTTGAATCCCTGGGCCGGCCCGTGCAGCTTCACCCCCCGGGCCCCGTGCTGTTCTACCATTTCCCGCAGGTGTGCCGCCCCCTCCTCCCCCGGCATCGCTATGGCATCCAGCGCAATGTACGGGATCAAATTATCGTGCCCTTTCACCCGTTCACATGCACTGACGTTGAACTCCCGCAGCGCATCCGCGTAACACGCCTCCACCTTCCTGATCTCCGACTCTCTCTCCGACGCCGTCATCCTCCCCGTCATCTCTGCAACCGCCCGCTCCATCACGCCCCTCGTCGAGAAAAGGTTGACCACTATCGCCTTCGCAAACCCCGCCGACTCCATCGCGTCCAGCGTATCCTCGAGGTCGCCGTCGTAGGCGCTGAACTTCACGTCTGCCTTCTGCCCGTACTCCCAGATCCCGTAGTCCCCCTTCTCGAACGCCCCTATCTCCTTCGTTTCGTACAGGTGCAAGTGGGTGTCGATCTTCAATACGTCCGCCATGCCTTTGGCCTCCAGTTTGGAATGTGTGCGCCGGGATGTGAAGCAATGGTATGCCCACGCCCGACTCAGGGCAACAGATACAAGCTCCTAACCCTCATCCGACTTCCACACCCGATGCACCATCTGGTCACCCTCCAGCCGAGTGAATGCCACACTCTCGATGCCAATGGCGAAACAGTGAAACTCCGGCTCCTCGGGCCGGTACCCGATAGCCTCGAACACCGCATCGCCGAAGCGTTTTCTCTCATCCAGGTCTTTCACCTCCACCGCCCGACCGTACACCTTGAATTCTCCCTCACTCCCCAGGCGGTCCGAAACCGTGCTGTGTACCACGCAGCGTGAGTCCCGAAAAAGGTCCAGCGCTTTCCGAGACCGCCACATCATCCCCAGGTACATCTGTCCATCCACGATGAACGGCTCCACAGGCGATATCCGTGGCCACCCATCCCGACGCAAAGTCCCGACCAGCGCCAGCCCCGTACGCCTGAACTGTGCCTCCCCAACCGCCGCCAGCTCCGGGTTTTTCTCTGCAAATTCCTGCCAGGTTACTGTCAAATTGCTCCTCGCATTGATTTCCCATACACGCCCGAATGCTACAAGGCCCAGAGCCCTTCATCAAACCTCCTCCGTTCACCTCACCGCAATTTCTACGGCAGGTATGCTATTGTGTCGTGTGGGCTGAGTTAGCCTCTACCAACCGAACAAAGGGAGTCCGACATGGCAGGCACATCCATAGACCTCACTGGCCGTATAGCAATAGTCACCGGAGCGTCCAGGGGAATTGGGGCGGCCATAGCCCGAGGCCTCGCTGCATCCGGCGCCGACGTCACCATTGCCGACCTCCCTCAGCGTCAGGCCGACTCCGCAAAGACCCTCGCCCTTATCGAAGAGTCCGGCGGCATCGCCCGTGCCCTCGACGTTGATGTCACCGACCCCGACCAGATTCGCAACACAGTTGCCCAAACCGTCGCCGACAAGGGCCGCCTGGACATCATGTTTAACAATGCCGGCGTAATCGTTCGCAGCACCGCGTTGGACCTCACCCCCGAACAGTGGGACCATGTTCATAACGTCAACCTCCGGGGCGTTTTTTTCGGGTGCCAGGCCGCAGCACGGGAGATGGTGAAAACCGGCGGCGGCAAGATCGTCAACACCGCTTCTGAACTTGCTTTCGTGGTGTCCAGGAGCCACCAGTCGGCGACCTATATTTCGAGCAAGCATGGGGTAGTCGGCCTGACCAGGACTCTGGCTGTCGAGTGGGCGCAATACGGGATCCGGGTTAATGGCATCGCCCCCGGCCCGACCAACACCGACATGATGGCCGCAACTGTCTCAGACCCCGAGAGACTGGCCGCGACAGTATCGGAAATCCCCGCCGGAAGAATGGTCGAGACTCAGGACCTCGTCGGCGCAGCCCTCTTCCTCGCCAGCGACCTCTCGGCCATGGTCACGGGCCAAATCATCCCCGTAGACGGCGGTCGGGTCCTGATTTAACCCTCCCACCATCCCCAACCTCCCCTCCGTCATTCCCGACTCCGATCGGGAATCCATCCCTTCCTTCTCCCCTGTTCTTCTCTCTCCCTCTCCCTTATAGGCCCTGAACCTGCCCCGTACTCTGATACGGGGGGAGAGGGGGACCAAGGGGGTGAGGGTTCCCTCCCCGGTGCGGGGCATTCCGTTCGCCCTGAGCGGAATCGAAGCATGTCCTGAGGCTCTCGAAGGGGGTCTCAAGAACGGAATGGGGGTAGGGCTCAACGTTGCGGGTACCTCACCCCGCCACAATCGGCTGCGCCACAATCCACAAACTCACCACCGTATACCCCACCATCAGTGCCACCATCGGGTACTGGCTCCTCAGCGCCGCCCCCCGGCTCCCCGACCTCCTCATCGATATCACGTGCGCCACGTAAACCGCAATCACGTGCCCTATCACTATCGCCCCCACCCCGACGAACCACACCAGCCGAGCGCTCACAATCGAAATCTGCACCTCCCAGTCCGCCGTCCCGAACAGGTCCCACCCGAACCCGAATGGGTCCGATATCAGCTTCACAATCAGCTGCCCCTGGATCGCCAGGAACGAGAAAAAGTGCGCCACGTTGTACGCCAGCGCAATGGGAATCAATGAGTAGATGTACGCCCGGGCCGTCTCCCGCGTCGACCCACCCTCTCCTGACACCCGGTTCGATATCTTGCACGTCAGCAGGTACGCCCCCACGAAAATCAAAGGAAACGCCACCAGGGCCAGGGTCGTGTTCAGATCGTTCCGGTAAAAGGTGACACCGGTCAGAACGGCATCCTTAACGCCCTGCCACGCCTCCGTCTCCTTGAAACCGTCCAGTGTCACCGTCGACAGCGCCAGCACGATAAACACCACTTCCGACGTCCCAACCCTCTCCGGATAGGCCAGCCCCACCCCCGGGGCCCGGAGATTGAGTTGCCTGGCCCCCTTGGCCCGTTCGAAGCAGCCGTAGCAGTTCACGCACCCCGACTCCCCGGCCTCGCACGGCAAATCGCACCCCGAGCAGTGCTTGGAGTCCGTGACCCGCACTTCCGTGACCGCAAACTTGGACAGGAACCTGTAAAGGACGGCAAACGCATCCCCATAGTGCAGCCACGTGTGCTTCCCGAACACGAACATCCCCCCGAGGCTCACCACCGTGTAGAACACGGCCATGATACCCAGGTGGGTCGGGGCCCCTGCATCGACGTAGACGTTTTCTATCCAGGCGAACCCGAAGAACAGCACTATGGCGGGGGTCACCCCTATCTCGTCCGGGTACCGGAACCCGAGCCCCAACCTCTTCCCCCTCGACACCACCCTGTACAATCCCTCGGCCCATTCGAACAGCACCTTCCACGGATTCAGCAGCGCCCACAAATTCCCCACCAGCGAAAACACGTAGCCTAGCCCCACCCACCACCCCACCCAGACAAACGCCACCGAGAAATTCACTATCGATGCCGGGTCTCCCCAGAAACCGGTCGCTATCACCAGCCCCAGCATCCCCACCGACACCACCCTCAGCACCGTGAGGGTGATTACGTTTTCCAGAACTACCCGAATCCCGGGAAGACCATACAGATCGGACCGCCGAGGCCCCCGCCCCTCATCCCTCCCCCGCATGAACATCCCGACGATAACGAACGATACCAGCACCGTGGCCCCCGCCCCGTACAGGTACAGCCACAGCGGCACCGGCAGGTCATACCTCTCCCCGAACCCGTGCGCATACACCTGCGCCGTCGGGAACACCACCAATGCTCCAAAGATAAGCCCCGACACGATTAGGACGCGAGTAATCACGGTATGCAGTCTAGCGCATGAGAGGGGTAGTGCGGCTCTCCCCTACCTCGGCAGCACCTCCAGGAACCCGATAATCGTCTCCTCAGGCTCGGTCGCCCCGTGGCCCCCGTCCCCCTCCCCCATGTCCATTTCGTCGTGTGAGGCCCCTTCCGACAAGGTTACCGTCGTCATAGCATCGACCCCAAAGTAGCAGTGCTCTGTGTCCGACAGCCTGACCATTATGTCGTGCTCACCCGCCATCACCCCCGACACCTTTGCCTGGGGCAACATGTACATCCCCCGGAGCTCCCCGTCGACGTATAGATGCCAGTGCCCTTCCGTTACCCCGCCTTCCGTATCCGTCAACGACAGCTCGAAATTCTCCAGCTCAACCCCGACCTCTATCTCCCCCGCCCCGGGACCCGGCTCGGCATTCACCCTGATCTCCGGAGCCCCGACACCCTCGGGCAATTCAAGCGTCGTCTCGCACCCCTCTCCTTCGTCACCATGAGTGTGTCCCCCCACCCCTACGCCCGGGTGCAGCGCCAGCGCAAACCGACCCTCCAGGTCCGCCACGAACTCCATCCTCGTCACCCCCTCCGACCCCACATCGTCCTCGTGGTCATACCCGTGCAGATGCAATGTCCCTTCCTCATCAGAAGTTATGAGCAATACCACGGTATCCCCGTTCTTGACCCTGAACACCGTCTCTTCCTGCTCCAGCTCCCTCTCCCGGATGTCCAGGTTGAACTCCACGGTCTCCGGCGCCGACCCCCCACATGCCGCCACTACAAGCAGCGCCACCACCGAAATTCCGAGCGTCAATAAAGCCAGCCGTCTCATCTTTAGGTCGATTCCTCCTTCGTGTCTTCCTTATCTCCAGTCTCTACAACGCCCGACTCCTCCATCTGTCGCGCCCTTCTCTTGCGCCGGTCCCACCGTCTCCAGATCTCCAGCAGTACCAGCAGCACGGGGAACGCCAGCACTACTATCAGTATCGCGAAAATCCTGCTCGCCGGGCCCCTCACCTCCAGCGGGATCTCGACCATGGCCGTCCCCAGGGGCCCATCAATCGACAGACCCAACTCCCATACCCCCTCCGCATCCAACCGGACGTCCACGTCATACAGTTCCGGGTTTAGCTCAGACTTGCTGATCTGGAAAGACGCTTCCGCCAGCCCCGACTCCGCAGGCGGCCTCGCAGTCAGTTCCAGCGCCGCATCCGTGACAATTTCCCCGCTCTCCGCATTTGAAACGCTGAAAGTGAAGTGCACCAGCCCCTCGGTCGGACGCCCGGGCGTCGACGTCACCACCACCTCGTAACCCCCGGTACGCCCTTCGAAGATCGTCCGGGTGTCTGCGCCCCCGTTCGCCAGAGCCTGCGGCGCAAGCCCGACCCACAGCACGGCAAAGATCACAATTAGTGAGGTGAAAAGAAAGACGAGCCGAGTCTTCAAAGGATGGAGTGTGGGAAGTAACAAACTGGGAATTGACTAACCGTCGCTCAGGCCCGACACAAACGTGATCTCTTCAAGGGCCTTCCCGCAGTCGGGACACCGACGCCTCTTGTACATGCGAACCGTGGCGTCTATGTCCATGTACTCCTTGTCACGCGGGACCTTGCTCCAGATTACGTCGCACGAATTGCAAATCAGCACTGAATAACTCGCCGATTTCGGCCCTTACTGCTAGACATAGCTCTACATTAAATTCTAGCACAGGGCATGGTTGCTCCTGGATTCCGCTTATGGTTGGAGCCACTCTCAAATGATGCTTTAACTAAAGACGGGGCCCGAGCTAAACCCGGGCCCCGTCCCTTGAGTCCTTACAGTTCACACATCACTACGGGCTGTACCCCGAACCCTCCGACGCCCCCTCGTACCGAGGCAGCGTATCTATCAATTGCCCCAGCACGAACGCAAAGTCATTGAAGGAGTCCAAGTGGGACAGCGACGGCTCGATGTACTGAAGCCAGCTGTCCAGCGTCCTCAGGTCGTGCCCCACAATCGACGCCCCCTCTGTCTGCACGTACGGCAGCCCGCCATACCTGTCCGACGCCAGTGCAACAACCGCCCCGAACCTAAGCATGTCGTCCCCCGATTCCTCGAACCGGATGTTGGAGTGGCCCCGGATGTCCGCATCCTGCTGCCGGGTCTCCCCGCTTATCGGTGTCACCCACCTCAGGTGTACGTCCCCCAGGTCAACGGCCTCCCCCGACCAGCCGCCCGCATGCGGAGTCAGCTGAAGCTCGAAGAAGACCGTCGTAGCCGCCCCCGAGGGTATCTCCGCAAATTCCTTGCGGTTCTCCACGAATGCCTGGTCGGGGGCAATCCGGTTTTCGTAGCCGACTAGACGCCAGGAATCCACCTTGGCCGGGTCCCAGATCACCTGCGCCCGAGTCTGGTCCGCAAACGGAGTCGAGATCGTCGTCCAGTTGTCCCTTCTGAACGTCGCCCGGGCCTGCGCTCCGTCATCAAGGTACCTGTACCATCCGTTGCCGTGCTGCGCCAGCTGTTCCAGCAGGTAGTCGTTATAGTTCTCAATCCCGACACCTATGGTAATCAGGCGCAGGGGATTGTTGCTCTGGCGGTCCCCCGCCGTCCGCAGGATGGCGAACGGGTCCGTGGCATCAACGTTCGCAACCCCGTCCGACATCAGGATGATGTAGTTGTAGGCATTCGGTCGATCATGTCGCATCCTGTCGGCAATCCGCACGCCTAAGTTCAGCCCCGCCTGCACGTTCGTGCTGTTGTTTGGCCGAAGGTTGCGTATTGAATAGCCAACTTCCCGGTCATCCGACCTCCGACCCTCGACGGTGTACTGGTGCAGCACGTTATCCGAAAACTGCACGATCGAAATACGGTCATTCCTTCCCAGGCTCTTCCTTATCGCCTCCGCCGCCGCCCTGGCTATCTCCACCCGGTTCCCGTCCGCCATCGACCCCGAGGCATCCAGTACCAGCGTTACGTTAAGTGGCCTGTGCTCATCCCTCACATCGGGCGCTTGGAAGGTTATCCGGGCCAGGTGCATCTCACTCTGCAGCGGGTGCTCCACCAGCGCCGTCGAGATCGCAAAGCTGTCCTGCCGGTGCGGCTTCTGGTATCCGTAGTGGAACGCGTTGACCCACTCCTCGGCCCTGACGGAGTCCGGATCGATCTGGTACCCGTTCCTGGCCCAGTTCAGCGCCAGCTGGAACGATGTGCGGTCGGTGTCCAGGCTGAAAGTCGACGTCCTGTCTCGACTCGCCGCCACCAAAGGGCTTTGCCTGTAGTCCTGGAATGTGGTAGCGGAAGGTACGGCAGTCGGTACTGGCGCCAGCGCCGACTCACTACTCGAAAGAGACCTTATCGTCCCCATCGAGTCTTCTGTGACCGTATAAGAACTTGTCGAACTTTCGGACATTGCTTCCGCTTCGTCATACACGGGTGTAGGCTCCGGCATGGGCATGGCCGTGGCCCGGTATGAACTCGATGAAGGTGCTGGCGTGGACGTTGGCGCGGGCATAGCCATGTCCGGCTCATCCATCATCGCCGTGGGAATTGGGGCGGCAGGCACGATATAAGAGTCCGAATCGTCCCGCATCGGTTCCGGAGTCGCAGTTGCGCTCATTCCGCACCCAAACCCCACTAGCGCCATCACTAAAGCCAGGGCGCTTGCCAGAACGAATTGTCTAAACAGCATGTCTCTGGTTCTCCTTCCGCTGTGTATGGACTGTTAGACGATTCACCTCCCGCTTTTGTTCCCCCACCCCTCACTCCAACCCCACCCACCCCCTTGCCTGTCATTCCGAGGCCCCGCGAGGAATCTACAGCACCCATCCTTGAATCTACCCTGCCCATAGCCGTTCACCCTGAGCCCCGTCGAAGAGCCTGCCCCTGCAAAACCAGGGGGTCGAGCGGGGGCGGCCCAAGCCCCTCCAATCCACCACCTCCCTTCTACCCCACCGACGCCCTTGCATGTCATTCCGATGCCCCGCGAGGAATCTCAAACGCCCCTTCCCCAACCCACCCCGTCCATAGCAAACCACCTCTCTCAATCTCCTTCTCCCCAGTACCGAACTAGAGGCAGGCGCATGTGCATAGCACATGCGCCTGCCTCTGTTCTTCTCTCCCCCTCTCCCTTACAGGCCCTAAGCCTGCCCCGTACTCCGATACGGGGGGAGAGGGGGACCAAGGGGGTGAGGGTTCCCCGTGAAAGTGCAGCGCCGATTTGTTCCCGCAACCTAACACCGGCGGGACTCATATTGCTCCCGGGGCGCTAGGCGGAGAGGGTTCCCCCGGGGCCCGGGGGAAAATCCCCCCAAAACTGCGGCCTCTTCGCCTATTGACTACTGCCATATACGTTCTATGCTAATGTTCAGCCCCAATGTCTGCATCCAAAATTCACAACAAATTACTGTCATCCCCCAAGTCCGCATCCGCGGACTCCCCAGGCGCCAAATCCCGACAACCTATCGGGACTGCTCAAGAGGCGGTTGATCCCTCCCCGGGGCCCCACCCGGCCCCGGATGCCCGCGGCCCTGCGCCGCGGAAGAACCCCCGAGGCCCGGCGTCCCCCGACGCACTCCTCCAGGCCTCGGATGCCTGCGGCAACCTACCGCAGAAGATAACCCGCACCCCCGTTCCTGTACGCCAGGAGCGCAGTCGACGCGGAAGACCGTACCCGCAAAACCGCGACGGGTCCGGTAATGCCGGCTTAGCCGAAGGCTCGTTGCCGCGTCTGGCCCCCGAAGGCCAGGACATCGAGCAGGAGATCGCTCTCCTACGTTCCCTTGCCAACCGCCTCTTGAGCAGGCGCCCCCTGAATCACACCTACATATCCCGCTACATGCGGCTCCTTATCCAGGCCCAGTCCGCCCAATCCAGGACCCCCAAGGAGCTCACCGACGAGCAGGAAGTCGACTCCCTGATCAAGAAGCTCTTCTACAAGAGGGTGGAGGACGGCCAACTCTCCTTCTTCGACCTCCTGCCCATACGCACCGCCAAGCCCGGCGAGAAGTGGTGGCCGTGGAGACAGCTGATGTCCGTGGAAGAACGCCGTCGAGACGGACTCATCGGCCCCGAAGACCAGTGGCCCAGCGATGTGGACGAATACCTCGATGAAAAGGCAGCCCATGAAGCTGAAATGGCGGCCTTTGAGGCAGAGACGTGGAGAGACATGGAAGCGGTCCTTGACGGCATGTTCGCCAGCGACCCCGTCCTCAGCAACCTCTATGACCCGGACGAAGAATCCCCCGACCCCGACGACGATGACTATGATCCCGATGACCCGGACCCTTCCCCTCCCGACCCCGACTACGAAGACCCCGATGACGATGAACTCCCACCCGGCTTGACCGTAACCTCCGACCCACCCCCAGAACTCCCCATCATTCCGCCCCCCGAGCCGGAATCCATCCCCGCCCCCCTTCCCATTCCGATGCCCCGCGAGGAATCTGACACGTCCACACCTGGACCGACCCCGTCCCTTCCCACCCACACCCTTCCATCCGTCGTTCCTGCGGAGGGCAGAGCCTGCCCCTGCGAAGGCAGGGGAACCCATCCCCCTACCCCAAACCAGGCCGGCCTGGACCCTCCACCCTGTCCACCTCTTGACCTTCCTGACGTAGACCCACTCCCCAACCCCAAACCCCGCATCGCCCGCGGCCGCCCCCCGCCTTGACCCTGTTGAAACTCAGTCCCAAAACTGAATATCCCGGCCTTTCCCTCCCCCTGTAGGGGTGCCCCTCGTGGGTACCCTGGACGCCGCCCACGCTGATATCCGCCGTAGTGGCGTCCCCCGTAGGCGCCTTCCCCGGCGCGGGGCCGCTCGCCCTGAGCGGAGTCGAAGGGTCTCAAGAGCGGACTGGGTGGAGTGTCCCCCCTCCCCACCCCCCAGTACCGAACTAGAGGCCCACGTGGGTGCGTTGCACCCACGTGGGCCTCTGTTCTTTCCTCCCCTTCTCCCTTGAAGGCCCTAAGGGAGAGGGGGAGCAAGGGGGAGAGGGTTCCCCCTTCCCGTCCCTCACATCTCCTCCGGCGCCGACATCCCCATCAACCCCAAACACCGCGCCAGCGCTATCCGGGCAGCATACACCAGCTTCAACCGGGCCTTGGAAAGCTCCCCATCCTCTCCCAGCACCCGGCACTTCTCATAGAAGCTGTGGAATATCGCCGCCAGGTCCTGCGAATAGTGCGGCAGGTGTTGCGGCTCCAGCGTGTTCGCAATCAGCTCCAGAGTCTCCGGCAGCTTCAGCATCTGCCTGATTAGCTGCATCTCCGACTCCTCCCCCAGCAGCGACACGTCCCCCCCCGAGAAGTCGATTCCCTTCTCCTCCGCATTCCGCAGGATGCTGCACATCCGCGCATGGGCGTACTGCAGGTAGTATGCCGGGTTCTCCACCGACTGGCTCTTCGCCAGTTCCAGGTCGAACTCCATCTGGCTGTCCGCCGACCTCGCCAGGAAGAAGAACCGGCACGGGTCCGCCCCGACCTCATCCACCACTTCCTTCAGCGTGACAATCTTCCCACCCCGCTTCGAAACCTTGTCCACCTGACCGCCCCTCTTCAACGTCACCATCTGCGACACCAGTATGTCCAGCCTCGACGGATCGACTCCCAGCGCCCCCACCGCCGCCTTCATCCTCGAAATATGCCCCTGGTGGTCCGCACCCCACACGTTGATCACCCGGTCGAATCCCCTCGTCACAAACTTGTCATAATGGTAAGCGATGTCCGACGCGAAGTACGTCGGGACGCCGCTTCCCCTGACCAGCACGTTGTCCTTGTCCTCCCCCAGCGCCGTCGATACGAACCACGTGGCCCCGTCCCTCTCCCGTGTGTGCCCCGCCGACTCCAGCCTCCCCATCGTCTCCTCGTACCTCCCCGACTCGAAGAGGCTCTGCTCGCTGAACCACACGTCGTGGTGGACGCCCATCTCCTCCAGGTCCCCCCTGATCAGGTCCAGCATCTTCCGAAGCCCGATCGCCCCGATCTCCCGTACCGCGTCCTCCTCCGCCATATCCCGGAACCTCTCACCCTCCTCTTCTATGACCTCCTTCGCCACGTCCACCAGGTACGCCCCAACGTACCCCCCCGATGGCATCTCGGCCTCAATCCCCAACCCCTCCAGGTAACGCGCATACAGCGATCGGTAGAAAAGCGACATCTGGTTCCCGGCATCGTTGATGTAGTATTCCTGCTCAACAGACCACCCCGCCGCCTCCAGCATCCGCGCCAGCCCGCTCCCGAGCACCGCTCCTCGCCCGTGCCCCACGTGCAGAGGCCCCGTAGGGTTGACGCTCACGTACTCCACCTGCACCCGCTTCCCTCCACCCGTGTCCACGTTCCCGTAAGACCCCCCGGCCTCGATGATCGCATCCACCTGCGCCTTAATCCATTCTGCCTTCAGCCTGAAGTTGATAAAGCCTGGCTTGGCCAGCGTAACGCTCTCTATCTCCTCCGAGGCCTCAAGGTGGTCCAGCAGCCTCTGCGCTATAGCCATCGGACTCATGCTGGCGCTTCGGGCCAGCTTCAACGGTGCCGTAACCGCGTAGTCGCCGTGCTCTGCCTTTTGAGGCCGCTCCACTACCACGTCCGGCAGTTCTATCTGCGGAAGTTCACCCTGCTCCTGGGCCTCTCGGAAGGACTTCCTGATCAGCGTGTCAATATCGTCTCTGATAGCCATGAATCTCGCCTCTGCTTTTGGAAAACGCAGATTATAACCTAAGCCTCGTTACCGCCAATGCTCCACCCCGCCCCGAGCCCCTCCAACTCCCTTGCCAGCCCGCGGTTCTCCGGCTTCTCGAGGAACGGGTCCGACTCCATTGCCTGCTCAGCCTCCTCCCTAGCCATCGCCAGCAGCTTCGTGTCGGTCAGCCGGGCCATCCGCAGGTCAGGCAGCCCGCTTTGCCGCGTCCCGAAGAACTCCCCCGGCCCCCGCAACCTCAGGTCCTCTTCCGCCAGCACAAACCCGTCCCGGATCTCCGTCATCAGCCTCAGCCGCTCCTGGGCCTCCTCGGATGGGTGGTCTGCCAGGAGCAGGCAGTAGCTCTTCTCGCGCCCCCTCCCTACCCGACCCCTGAACTGGTGCAGCTGCGACAGCCCGAACCGCTCTGCACCCTCGATCATCATTACCGTCGCATTCGGAACGTCGATCCCCACCTCCACCACCGCCGTCGACACCAGTATGTCCAGCTCTCCCCTGCGGAACGCATCCATCACCTCGTCCTTCTCCACCGAGTTCAACCGACCATGCAGAAGCCCCAGCCTCAAATCCGGGAACATCTCCTCGGAAAGCCGCTCGTACTCCTTCGTCGCAGCCCGAGTCTGCAGCGCCTCCGACTCTTCCACCAGCGGGCAGATTACGAACGCCTGCCGGCCCTTCTGCACCTGCTGCCTCACGAAGTCGTAGGCCAGTTCTCGCTGGTACGGCTTCACCCATTTCGTCTCTATCGGGATCCTCCCCGGCGGCATCTCGTCCAGCACCGAAACGTCCAGGTCCCCATAGAGGGTCAGTGCTAGTGTCCTCGGTATCGGGGTAGCAGTCATAACTAGCAGGTGAGGACTCGCCCCCTTCTGTCGTAGTGCCGCCCTCTGCATCACCCCGAACCTGTGCTGCTCGTCCACCACGATCAGCCCCAGGTCCCGAAACTCGACCTCCTTCTGGATCAACGCCTGCGTCCCGACCACTATGTCTATAGCCCCGTCCGCTATCTCCCTGTGCACCTCCCGCTTTGCCCCTTGTCTGATATCCCCGATCAGAAGCCCGACCCTCATCTCCCTCCCCACCCTGGACCCCACCCTCTGCACCACATCACTCCCCGAAAGAGCGCCCGATTCATCCTCCAACAGCCCACAAATGGTGCTGAAGTGCTGCTCAGCCAGTATCTCCGTCGGCGCCATGATCGCCCCTTGCGCACCGTTTGCCACCGCCTGCAGCAGAGCCCCCGCCGCCACCACCGTTTTCCCGCTTCCCACATCCCCCTGCAGCAGCCGAGCCATCGGCCTCGATCCACCCATGTCCTCCAGCACCTCCCCCAACCCCCGACTTTGTGCCCTCGTCAACGGAAACGGCAGCGATTCAACGAAACGCCTCCCTAGGGCTTCATCCGCTGCGATGGGCCGGGCCTCCTGTCCCAGCTGCCACTCCCGCTTCCTCGCCAGTACGCGCAGTTGCATCAGGAGGAGCTCGTTAAAGGCCAGCCGCACCCGGGCCCTCTCCTTCACATCTTCATCTTCCGGATAGTGTGCCCGCGCTATCGCCTGCTTGATTGGCATCAGCCCCCTGCGTTCCAGCAGGCTCTCATCCAGGAATTCCGAGACCTTCCCTATGCACAGCTCCAACGTCCGACGCACCAGGTTTCGCACCGTCCTCTGGTACAACCCCTCCGTCAAGGGGTAGACCGGCACCAGCCGACCCGTGTGCGTCGACGACTTGTCGGAGATCACCTCGTACTCCGGGTTTTCAAACACCTTCCTACCCCGGAATATCCTCACCCGACCCCCAACCGCAATCCTCTGATTGGCCTTTAGCGAGTGACCTAACCAGGTATTGTTGAACCATACGATTTCGATGTTCCCCGTATCATCTCCGATGATGACCTTGGACCCCTGCCTCCGTGGCCCGAGCCTCACCACCGACGCCTCCCAGATGAATCCTGTTGCTGTCTGGTCTTCGCCCGGCGTGAGGTCGGCTATTGGGTTAGTCTTCCGGAAGTCCAGGTGCCGGTTAGGAAAGAGGTATATCAGGTCCCTAACCGTCGCAACGCCCAGCTTGGCAAGCCTCTTCGCCGTTGCATCCTGCACTCCCTTGAGTGCCGTTACCGGATCAGCTAGATCGGGAGCTTCGCCTCGTGTCTCGGGCTTGGGTTTGGCTGGTGGCTTCCTCGCTGGCTTGGGCTTCGCCGCCGGTTCTCCCACAACCTTCCCTTCCCCCGACCCCTTCCCCAACGTTGCCAACGCCCCCTCTATCCACATCCTTCGCTCACGTACCTCAAGGTCCTTGTAGCTATCAGGTATGGTTACTCCATCCACCTTCATCCCGCGCCACCGTTCCAGGAAGGAGTCGAGCCCCCCGATCATTGCCTTATCCTGGAACCCGAGGGCGCGCTCCTGTGATAAGACTTTCTTGAGGGTGTCCAGTCCAGGCTCCATGGCCCGGCTATGCTGCTGCCAAGGGCCGCACCTAGCCTGTGCTGAAGCCCAGCCCCAGTGCCCCCGGCCCGAGATGCGTCCCCAGTACCGGCCCGAATCGCGACAGTATCAGGTTCTCCGGGCTCACCAGCGGCCGCAGACTTTCCAGGACCGACTCCGCTTCCTCACGGTTTGTGCTGTAGGCAACCCCTGCCATCTTTATCTCCCCTTCTCCCCGCGCCTCTCCAATCAGACGGTCCAGCCCCTTGCGCCGTGTCCTTACCCGCTCAAATGGATGGGCCTCGCCGTTTCTGACCTCCACTATTGGTATCACCTTTAGGATCGACAGTGGACGCAGCGAGTTCCCCAGGAACGCCTGCACCTTCCCTATCCTGCCCCCCTTGGCCAAGTACTCCAGAGTCTCTAGCAGCGCCAGCGTCCTGGTCCCGGGCATCATGTTCGCAACCAGCTCTTTCAATTCCTCCATAGATGCCCCTGCCTTCGCCGCCCGGGCCGCAGCGATTACTATCATGCCCAGCCCCATTGACACCTGCAGAGAGTCCATCACCTCCACCTTGCTTCCGCCTTCCATCTCCGACGCCGCCAGCCGCGCAGAGTTGTACGTCTGGCTCAGCTTTCCCGAGATGTGGATCGAGAGTATCTCGTCCGTCTCTTTCGCCACCTCCTTATATGCCTCAGCAAATACCCCCGCCGAGGGCTGGGACGTCGTCGGAAGCTTGTCCGAAGTGATCAGCTTCCTGTAAAACTCGTCCGCACTCAGGTCCACACCGTCCCGATATCCCTGGTCTCCGAACATGACCGTCAGAGGCACTACCGTAATGTCCAACTCCCGGCAAATCTCCGCCGGCAGGTCTGATGTGCTGTCCGTTACTATTCTCACTCCCATCTTCCGCTCTTACCTTTCTTTGCCACTGTCTCCTTAACTCTCATTCCGATGCCCCACGAGGAATCTGGATCGGGGCTTTAGGCATGGATGGCAATACCCGCTTCTCCAATATGCCCAAGAACAAAGAGTCATTCAAGGTACGCTATTCCAGCGAAACAATAAACTCGTAATGCGGCTGACCCCCGACCAACACTTCCACCTCCAGCGAAGGTACCACCTTCTCCAGAGCCCCGACCAATCGACCCTTCTCCTCCTCCCCCACCCCCTCCCCGCAATACACCGTGGCCAGCGATACTCCTAGCCCCTCCAGCCTCCCTCCGAGCTCTCTGACCACTTTCTCAGGCTCGGAGCATGCTGCTGCCAACTCCCCATCCAGTATCCCGATCGAGTCTCCCTCAGTCACCTTCAGCCCTTCCACCGACGTCTCCCGCACCGCCCGTGTGATTTCCAGGCAGTAAACTTCCTCCAGCGCCAAGCGCATCGACTCCACGTTCTCGTCCAGTTCAGCCGTCGAGTTAAAGGCCAGGGCTCCGGCCACACCCTGCGGCACATTCACAGCCGCCACCACTTCAACCCGCTTGGAGACGACCTCCGCCGCCCTCTGAGCCGTAAGCACTACGTTCTTGTTGTTCGGCATCACTATCACCGACTCAGCATCCAGAGACTCCACCGCTTCCACAATCTGTGCCACACTAGGGTTCATCGACTGCCCCCCCGACACAAAGGCCCCGACTCCCAGGCTTGCAAACACTTCCTGTATCCCGGGCCCCGGCACCACCGCAACCATCCCTAGCGATGCGTTTTGCCCATCCGAGCCCGCCCCCAGCCACGCCCCGTGCTGTTCGTCCATGTCCTGCACGCTGACCTGGGATATCTCCCCGAAGCTCCTGCACAGCTCAACCACCTCATCAGGCGTAAAACTGTGGGTGTGCACCCTCACTACCTCCCGGTCCCCGACAACCACCGTCGACTCCCCAATCCCGCTCACCGCCGCTCTGATCTCCCCCGAGTCCAGCCCTTCCCCCCGGATTATGAACTGCGTGCAGTTCCCATATACCTGTTCGCTGCTCTCCCCTCCCCCCATCGCCGAGACCCTTGCAATGGCATCCCGGTTTATCGCCGGTGGCGCCTCTACGAGAGGTTCGTTCCTCAAGCCCTTCAGAGCGCCCTGCAGGATTAGAAATACGCCGTGTCCGCCCGCATCCACCACCCCCGCCTCCTTCAGTATCGGCAGCAGTTCCGGCGTCCTCTCCACCGAGGCCTCGGCCTCACTCACCGCATTTTCAAGCACCCCTTCCAGGTCACCCCCCGTGCCCGCCACCTCCTCCGCAGCCCGCGCCGCATCCTTGATCACCGTCAGCATCGTCCCCTCCACCGGCCTCTCCACACCCTTGTACGCCGATTCCGTCGCCAGCGATAGGCTTCTCGCCAGCGTCCGACCATCTAGCACTCCTGCTCCGTCTATCCCGTCCGCAAGCCCTTTCAGGATCTGCGACAGGATAACCCCACTGTTCCCCCGGGCCTCCATCAGCGCGCCCCACGCCAGCGCCTTGGCCTGTGGCCCGACTCCCGGCTCCGAGCACTCAATCGCCGCCTTCGACGCCGCGCGCAGGGTGAAGAGCATGTTAGTACCCGTGTCGCCGTCGGGCACCGGAAAAACGTTTAGGGAATCAACGTGGGCGGCGTTTACCTCCAGCCATCGCGTCGCCGCTTCGAACATGTTTAGTAGCGGCCCATGGTCGGCGCTCCGGCCATAGTAACTCGATGTATCGGCCTGTTCAGTGAATGTCATTGGCTATGGAACAGCCCTTCCTCAGGTTGTAAATCGGGGTCGATTATGCTAATTTGATATGCAGGATTCTACACTAAAGGCGACTAAATTGGCCAAGTGCGAAATATGTAACAAAGTTCCCAGGTTCGGCCGGAATGTGAGCCACTCCAAGCGTCATACCCCCCGTATGTATAAGCCGAACGTTCATCCGGTCCGACTGATGGTCAACGGAAAGCGTCAGCGGATGAACGTCTGCACCCGATGCCTCCGCACCCAATACAAGCAGGTGTCGTGAAGATACCGCGTTTTGTCTCCATACGCACATCCTTCCTCCCTACCATAGTTCTGTGCAGCCTGTTTACCCTTGCTATTGCCTGCGGAGGCTCTGCCGACTCGACTGCCACAGAGCCACCTCCTGCCCCCGACCCCACCGCAACCCAACCCCCCGCCGCAACTGACGTCCCCGATCAGGAGCCCGAGCCCACTGCACCTCCTGTAACCATAGATGCCTCGGATCGCGGCTGGAACGTCCTCGGCTCCCCCGACGCCCTGGTCACCGTCCTCGACTATAGCGACTTCCAATGAAGCAGCTGTAGGCGCTGGGCCCTTGGTACGGCCCAGGAGATTAAGTCCACCTACGTGGACGACGGCCAGGTCAAAATGGTCTACCGTCACTACGCTGTCTTGGGCTCCGAGTCCCGCACCATTGCCGAAGGTTCGGAGTGTGCCGGCGAACAGGGCGCTTTCTGGGATTACCATGACCACGCTTTCCAGGACCGCAGCGGCGGTCGCGGCATCGAAGGTCAGATCGCACGCGCCGAGACCCTCGGCCTCGACGTCCCCAGGTTCACCGCCTGCATGGAAAACGCAACCCACGAAAGCACCGTTGCCGCCGACCTCGCGCAGGCCCGTGAAGACGGCGTCTCCACCCAGCCGACCATTTTCATCATCAGCGGCGACAAAATGACCAAGTTCGTCGGCGCCCGTTCCTTCGATGACGTTTCCGCCGTCATTGACGAATATCTGGGCGTCCAGTACTAGTGACCCTCCCGCCAACCCGGAAGCAGCACCCTCTCTAGTATGGTCACTATGCCTCCCACTCATTCTTCCTTGAGGTTGCTTCTCCTCCTCATTTGCATATCTGCTGTTGCTCTTGTTGCTTGGGCCTGTTCCTCCACCCCCGACGCTGTAGCCCCAACCGACACCTCCGCCCCAATCCCCACTAACACCCTCATCCCTGCTGCAACCCCTGTACCTTCAGACACCTCCTCTTCTCCCAACACTTTCTCCCCCGACCCCACAGCCACCGCCCCTCCCACCACTCGGGAATGGAATATCCTCGGACCCCTGGACGCCTCCGTCACCATCGCCGATTTCGGCGACTTTCAATGACCCGGCTGTAAGCACTGGGCCCGTGGAGCGGCCCTCGAAGTCAAGAAGACCTACGTCGATACTGGAATGGTCAACCTCGCCTACTTCCATTTCCCTCACATCAACGACGATTCCTATCTTGCCGCCCTCGCCACCGAGTGCGCCGGCGAACAGGGTGCCTTCTGGCAGTACCACGACCACCTGTATATTAACCAGGGTGAAGGCGGCCGAGGCGCAGAAAGACTCGAGGGCTTTGCCGAAGACCTCGGCCTGGACACGGGTCAGTTCTCATCTTGCCTGGATTCTCGTAAATACGACGGCGTCATCCAGAGGGACATTAACCTTGCCCTGCAAAACGAGGTTTCCGTCACACCCACCATCTTCGTCCTCTCCAGCGACCCTACCGTGACCGGGGTAAAGTACGACGGCTCCCCATCTTTCGAAGACATCTCCAGGGTCATCTACGAGCTTCTGGCCACCCCCGAGCCAACCCCTATGCCAACAACAGTCCCCACCTCCCTCGCCCCAGCCCCAACCTCCACCCCTGCCCCGACACCAACTTCAACGCCCGTTCCATCGCCAACCCCGAGACCAACTCCAACTCCTTTCCCAGTCTCCGTCCCTGAATCTGGACGCACTTGGAATGTCCTTGGTTCGCCTGATGCACCCGTCACCTTGGAGGACTTCAGCGACTTTCAATGACCGAGTTGTAGGAACTGGGCCCTTGGACCGGCCCAGGAGCTAAAGCGAAAGTACGTTGACCGTGGTCAACTCAAACTTGTTTACCGACACATGGTTAACCTTGGTCGCAGTTCGGAAATCATGGCTCTGGGTGCGGAATGTGCGGGAGAGCAGGGCGCCTTCTGGGAATTCCACGATGCCCGATATCAGAGACCCGCGGGGGATGTCGCGGCTCAGGTCAGCTTGGCACGTACCCTTAGACTGGATACCGACCAGTTCTCTAGCTGTATGAACTCTCAGAAATATTGGTCATCGCTGCGTGAAGACAGGTCGCTGGCTAGAGGATATGGACTCTCGTACCAGCCCAACTTTGTAGTATCAAGTGGTGGAGAATTCACCAAACTGATCGGGTACAGAACTGCTGCACAGCTCTCCGAAGTTATCGACGAATACTTGGATACTGCTAACTAGGCCTGACCAACGCTGGCCCTGAGCCGTGCAACGGCTTCCCCAACCGACTCCCGCTCGTTAAACACAGCCGACCCTGCCACCAGCACCCTCGCCCCAGCTTCTACCGCTATTGGCGCCGTCTCTTCATTGATCCCCCCGTCCACCTCCAGCTCCGCCCCCGAACCCGCCTCGTCCAGCATCTCCCGCACCTTCGCTATCTTGCTCGTAACGCTGTGAATGTACTTCTGCCCCCCGAAACCCGGGTTCACCGTCATGACCAGCACCAGGTCCACGTCCTCAATCACCGGCTCCAGCACCGAGGCCGGCGTCCCCGGATTCAACGACACCCCTGCACTCGCCCCTAGCTCCTTGATCTGGTAGATCACCCGGTGCAGGTGTCGGCACGCCTCCGGGTGCACGGTCAGGATATTCGCACCCGCCTTGGCGAACGCTGGGATCAGCCTATCCGGCTCCTCTATCATCAGGTGAACGTCCAGCGGCAGCTCCGTCCACGGCCTCACACCCGACACGATAATCGGCCCCGCCGTCAGGTTAGGCACGAAGTGTCCGTCCATGATGTCAACGTGAATGTAGTTCGCACCTGACTGCGACGCCTCCGCAACCTGCTCCCCGAGCCGCCCAAAGTCCGCCGAGAGAATTGAAGGCGAGATCTTTATTCCACTGGTATCAGCCACTTGCAGCCTCCAGCATCTTCCGTGCCTCTCCTAATGCCTCCCTAACTCTCTCCGGCGCCGTTCCCCCCTGGCTCGCCCTCGCCCCGAGGGACGACTCCACCGTAATCGAAAATACCTCTTCGTCAAAAAGAGCCGAGAACCGCCGGTATTCGTCTAAGGCCAACTTGTCTAGACCCACATCCTTTCCAGCAGCATATGTAACCAGAGCTTTCGTAGCCCCGTGCGCCTCCCTGAAAGGCACACCCTTCGTCACTAGGTAATCTGCGAGGTCCGTGGCCAGGATCCCCGAATAGACCCCCTCCTCGGCCGCCTTTAGCGTCCGCTCCCGGTTAACCGTCATAGTCTCGATCATCCCCGCGAAGGCATTCAACGTGGTGTTGAGTGTGTCCACAGTATCGAACAGCCCTTCCTTATCCTCCTGCATGTCCTTGTTGTAGGCCAGGGGTAGCCCTTTCAGTATTGTGAGAATTGCCATCAGGTTCCCATACACCCGACCCACCTTCCCCCGGGCCAGCTCTGCCACGTCGGGGTTCCTTTTCTGCGGCATGATGCTGCTGCCCGTCGTGTACTCCGCAGCCAGCTTAGCAAACCCAAACTCCCCCGACGTCCAGATTATCATCTCCTCCGCCAGCCGCGATATATGCATCATCGTGACGGACGCCGCGGCATGGAACTCCACCAGGAAGTCCCTGTCCGACACCGCGTCCATGCTGTTTCTTGCTACCCCCTCAAACCCCAGTTCCCGTGCCACGAACTCCCGGTCTATGTTATACGTCACACCCGCCAGCGCCCCCGCCCCGAGCGGCAGCACGTTCACCCTCTGCCGACAGTCCCGGAACCGCTCGATGTCCCTCTGCGCCATTTCGAAGTACGCTAACAAGTGGTGGGCAACCAGCACCGGCTGAGCTCTCTGTAGATGCGTGTAACCGGGCATGATCGCATCCACGTTCGCTTCCGCTTGTGAAAGGAGCGCCTGCTGTAACCTCCTCAGCCCCGAAATCGCTTCATCAATCGTATCCCTCACGAACAAGCGCACGTCCAGCGCCACCTGGTCGTTGCGGGACCGGGCCGTGTGCAGCCTCCCCGCCGCCTCCCCGATTAGTTCCGATAGCCGGGTCTCGACATTCATGTGAATGTCTTCAAGCTCCTCCCGGAACGGAAACTCCCCCGACTCTATCTCGGCCTCAATCGCATCCAGCCCCCCGCATATCGCCTCCACCTCTTCTCCCGACACAATCCCCTGCTTCCCCAACATCCGCGCATGTGCCTTTGAACCGGCAATATCCTGCTTGTACAACCGCCGGTCAAAAGCTATCGACGTGGTATAGGGATGGGGAGTGGGCACTTTACTAAAAGGGCGGTCAGTTCACCCTACCTACCCCGCCCCATTCCCCTTCTTCGGTATCATCACCCGACGCCTCAGCGTCAAAATAGTCTCATCCTTCTGGTTCCACGCCCGCGTCTCCACATAGAGTATGCCGCGGTCATTCTTGCTCCTCGACTCCCGCTTCTCCAGTATCTCCGTCTCCGCATAGATCGTGTCCCCGTGGAACGTCGGGCCCAGGTGCTTGACGCTCTCGTATTCCAGGTTTGCTATCGCCTTTCCACTGATCTCCCTCACCGTCATCCCGACTACCAAGCTGATAACGAAAAGCCCATTCACCAGCCTCTGCCCGAACTGGCTCCCCGACATGTAGTGCTCGTCGATGTGCAGCGGAGCGTGGTTCATCGTGATCATGCTGAACAGTGTGTCGTCGTACTCGTTCACCGTCCGCCCCGGCCAGTGCTTGTAGATATCCCCGACCTGATAGTCCTCGTACCAGCTCCCGAATGCCTCTCTTCCGTCGTGGTCCATAATGCTCTCCTGTTGATTGTGTCCGGTTAGGTTAGATCTGGTGCTTTTTCAGCAGGTTACGAGCGATAACAAGCTTCTGTATCTCGTTTGTCCCCTCGCCGATCATCATCAGTGGCGCATCTCGGAAATACCGCTCCACCGGGAACTCCTCCGTATACCCGTATCCACCGTGTATACGCATCGCCTCCATCGTCACCTCGTGGGCCGTTTCGCTGGCAAACAACTTCGCCATTCCCGCCTCCAGGTCCGACCTCTCGCCCCTGTCCTTCTTGCTCGCCGCGGACAAGGTCAACAGCCGCGCAGCCTCGATCTTCGTCCCCATCTCAGCCAGCTTTAGCTGGATCGCCTGGTGCTGTGCAATCGGCTTCCCGAACGTCACCCGCTGCTGGGCATACGCGATCGCTGCATCGAACGCTGCCTGCGCAACCCCAACCGACCTCGCCGCTATGTTCACCCGGCCCCCTTCCAGCCCCGACATGATGTGCTTGAATCCCTGCCCCTCAACCCCGCCCAGCAGGTTCGTAATCGGCACGCGGAAGTTGTCAAACGCGAACTCAGTAGTGTCTATCCCACGGTAACCCAGCTTCTTGATCTTCCTCCCGACCGTGAACCCCTCCCCGCCCTTCTCGATAATGAACAGGCTGATGCCCCTGTAGCTCGGATTCGCGTCAGGGTCCGTTTTGGTCAGCAAGGCAAAAGTGTTCCCCTGTATCCCGTTCGTCACGAACATCTTGGCACCGTTGATAACGTAGTCGTCGCCGTCCTTGACTGCGTATGTCTGGATCGACTGCAGATCGCTCCCTCCCCCAGGCTCCGTCAGCCCGATTCCACCACGCTTCTCGCCCGTGACGATCTTGGGCAGGAATCTCTGCTTCTGCTCTTCCGTCCCGTAATTCACGATGGCATAGGTCATGATCGAATGGCTGCCGATAGTCCCACTGAGACTCATCCAGCCCTTGCAGAGCTCTTCAATGATCAGCGCGAACGTGACGTTGTCCAGCCCGAGTCCCCCGTACTCCTTCGGCACCACCGCCCCGAACAGGCCCATCTCCTTCATCTTCTCCACCATCTCGTGCGGATATTCGTCGGCGTGCTCCAACTCCGCAACATAGGGCTTAACATCCCGGTTGACAAAGTCCCGGATGGTGGACACCATCTGCTTCTGCTCTTCGGTCAGGACAATGCTCATTCGTTCCTCCCTGCGAATCTCGATATTCTAAATTGCGTTAGTCGTTTTCGCTTGTCGAGCCCGTGATGCCAAGGGCCCCTCCCGGCTGTTCCAATAGTTGGAGCCGTGCCTGCGTCCTTACCGGCAGCCCGAATATGTCTATGAACCCCTTTGATGCGCTCTGGTCGAAAGTGTCGCCTTGGTCGTAGGTCGCCAGCTCGAACTGGTACAGCGCCTGCGGGGCCTTCCGCCCGACCACCGTGCACTGCCCCTTGTGCAGCCTCACCCGGATCGTCCCCGACACATGCCGTTGCGTGCTCTGCACGTACGCTGCCAGGTCCTGGTGCAGGGCCGTGAACCACAATCCGTTGTAGATTAGGTCGGCGTACTCCTGTGCGACCCTCTCCTTGAATCGGGCCTGCTCCTTGCTCAAAGTCATGTCTTCCAGTGCTCTATGCGCGGTCGTCAGCACAATCCCCGCCGGCGCCTCGTATATCTCCCGAGACTTGATTCCCACCAGCCGGTTCTCCACGTGGTCTATCCGACCCACCCCGTGTGCACCCGCTGCCTTGTTCAGCACGTCTATCAGCTCCACCCCGCCCATCTCCCGACCGTCCAGCCGCTTAGGTATCCCGTTCTCAAACTCGATCTCGTGGTATGCCGGTTTGTCTGGCGCATTGGAGGACGACACCGTCCACTGGTAAACATCCTCCGGCGGCTCGACCCACGGGTCCTCCAGCACCCCCGTCTCGATGCTCCGGCCCCACAGGTTCTCGTCTATGGAATACGGGTTCGCCTTCGTTAGAGGCACAGGGATGCTGTGCTCCTTCGCATAGTCAATTTCCTGCTCCCGGGTCATCCCCCACTCCCGAGCTGGTGCGATTATCTCCAACCCCGGCGCCAGCGCCCCGACACTCACGTCGAAACGCACCTGGTCGTTGCCCTTCCCCGTGCATCCGTGGGCCACGGCGTAGGCCCCGGTCTCCATAGCCACATCAACCAGCAGCTTGGCCATCAGTGGCCGGGCCAGTGCGGTTGCTAGGGGGTACTTCCCTTCATACATCGCACCGGCCTGCAGTGCGGGCCACACGAAGAATTTGACGAAGTCCTCCCGAGCATTGAGCACCTCGGCCTGAATGGCCCCAGTCCCCATCGCCCGACGCCGCACCTCCTCCAGGTCGATCTCCCCTCCCACGTCAACAGTCAGCGTAACTATCTCGGCGTTATATCTGTCAGAAAGCCATTTGATGGCCACGGAGGTGTCGAGCCCCCCGCTGTATGCAAGTACGATCTTCTGGGTCACCTTATTCCTCTTTTGGTCTAGCCTTGTGCCACGGCCCCGAGGGCCGCATCTATGATTCCTATTGCCTTGTCTGCTTCCTCTTCAGATACGATCAGGGGAGGAATCAGCCGTAGGGCGTCCGGCCTTACCGGGTTCACCAGCAGCCCCCTCTCCCGACACTCGTTCACCAGCGCCCCCGACACGTTGTCGCCCAGCGCCAGCGCCAGCAGCAGCCCCACTCCTCGCACCCCCACCGCCATGTCATGCTTGCCCGTCAGCCCCTCCAACCCAGATTTAAGCCTTTCGCCTACCCTTTTTGCGTTCCCCACAACGTCGTTCTCCAGGATGTACCGCATGTTTGCCGCGCCGACAGCCGTCCCCAGCGGGTTGCCGCTGAATGTCGACCCGTGATCCCCGGGCTCGAACACCGACGCATCCTTCTTGGCCATCACCGCCCCGATGGGGAACCCTCCCCCGAGCGCCTTGGCCAGCGTTATCACGTCCGGCTCCACCCCAAAGTGCTCATACGCGAATAGATTCCCGCTCCTGCCTATACCTGTCTGCACCTCGTCGAAAATGAGCAACAAGTTCCGCTCATCGCACCAGTCCCGGACCTGCTGAAGGTATTCTCGGGATGGCACGTTTACCCCGCCCTCGCCCTGTATCGGCTCCAGCATCACGGCACAGGTGCTCTCGTTCGTCGCCGAAATGATCGCCTCTATGTCGTCGTATGGAACGTTTGCGAACCCCTGGGGCAGCGGTGTGAACGTCGCCTGGTGGTCGGGCTGGCCCGTGGCCGCGACCATCGCAAATGTCCGCCCGTGGAACGAATCCATCGCCGAAATAACCTCGTACGCCCCATTCAGGTTCACCTTCCCGTGCTTCCGGGCGATCTTTATCGCCGCCTCGTTCGCCTCAGCCCCGCTGTTCTGGAAGAAAACCTCATCGAAGCACGAGTTCTCCACCAGTATCTGCGCCAGCTCCACCTGCGGGATCGTGTAAAAGAGGTTCGATACATGCCATAGGGCCTGGCTCTGCTTCTGTATCGCCTCCACCAGCACCGGGTGGCAGTGCCCAAGTCCCGTGACCGCGATCCCCCCTACGAAGTCCAGGTACTCCTTCCCGTCCTCGTCCCATACCCTCACACCCTCGCCCCGCACCAGCGTCAACGGCTGCCGCCGACCCGTCTTCATAAAGTACTTGGCTTCCAGCTCCTGCCAGTTCACCATTCTTCTATCCTTTCGTTGTCTCCATTTGATTGTGAGGCGGCGGAATTATCCAAACCACGTCCCCGCCCCCCGCCCCTCCACCGCCTCCAGCAACGCACCCGCCAGACGCCCATCCGTTATAACCGCCCTCACCCCCGACTCCGCCGCCTTCAAACACGCCTCCACCTTCGGAATCATCCCCGAGTTGATAACCCCGGACTCAATCATCCCCTGCGCCTCGTTCCTAGTTAGTGTTGACACGCAGTTCCCATCCCCATCCAAAATACCTCCCACGTCCGTAAGGAATATCAGGCTCGACGCATTGATCGCCGATGCCAGCTCCCCCGCCACCGTGTCCGCGTTGACGTTCAGGAGCCCCTTCCAATCCGAGCTCCCGTTCCGTTGCTGTGCCGCTATCGGCGATAGAACCGGCAGACACCCGCTTCGCGCCAGCGCTTCCAGGGGCCCCGCATCCACCCCTGTCACCCGACCCACGTACCCCAGCTCCGAGTCCCGCACCTCCGCCTTGATAATGCCTCCGTCCACCCCGCTCACCCCCACCGCCCGGCCCCCGCACCCCGCAATCGACGCCACCAGTTCCTTGTTTACAAGCCCTGCCAGCACCGCCGTCGCTACTTCCAGCGATGGCCCATCCGTCACCCGTAGCCCCCGCACGAACCTCGCCTCCACCCCGTGACGCTTCTGCCACTCCGAAACCACATTCCCTCCCCCATGCACCACGATAATCTCCGTACCCTTCTTCTGAAGATCGGCCAGATCAGAAAAGAGCGTGTCCGCCGCTCCCAGCGCCCCGCCCCCTATTTTCACAACTGCCTGGCTCATCCGTCCCGACCCCTACGTCGTGTACTCGCTGTTGAACGTGACGTATTCCTCCGATAGGTCGCACGTCCACGCCGTCGCCGACGCCTCACCCACGTTCAACACCAGCTTGATTGACACTTCCTCCTGGTCCAGCGACCGGGACACGGCGTCCTCGTAGTAAGGCACCGGCGTGCCGTTATTCAGCATGAAGATATCGTTGATGAACAGGTCAGTCTTCGACTCCTCGATGTAAGCCCCCGTCCGACCCAGTGCCGCCATCAACCGACCCCAGTTCGGATCGTTCCCGTGTATAGCGCTCTTCACCAGCATGGACGTAGATATAATGCGTGCCGCGGTCCGGGCCTCCTCCTGTGACCGCGCCTTCTCTATAACAAACTCGATAAGTTTGGTCGCTCCCTCCCCATCCCGTGCAATCTGCTTGGCTAGGAACGTGCAGACCTCGGTCAATGCCTCCGAGAAAGCCTTTGCCCCCAGATGATTAGCAGTAATGGGAGCATTGCCGGCCAGGCCGTTCGCCAGTATCGCCACCGTGTCGCTGGTGCTCGTGTCTCCGTCAATGCTGATCATGTTGAAAGAATCGCCCACTGCATTCTCAAGGGCAGTCTGTAGAAAGGCCGGATCAACCGCCGCATCTGTCGTAATAAACGAAAGCATGGTCGCCATGTCCGGGTGCACCATCCCCGCCCCCTTGGCTATTCCCCCTACCACCCCCCGCTTCCCGCCACCCGCGTCAAACGACACCGCGATCTCTTTTGGGTGCGTGTCAGTGGTCATAATCGCCCGGGCCATCAACTGGCCCCCGTCTTCCGTCACCTCAATTTCCTCAATCCCGTTCCGGATCCGCGCCATCGGAAGCTCCACCCCTATCACGCCTGTGCTCGCCACCAGTATATCTTCCGTTGCCACCCCCAGCTTCTTTCCAGCAAGCTCCGACATCTCCACCGCGTCCACCCGACCCTGCTCCCCCACCGACACATTCGCTATGCCGCTGTTCACCACCACTGCCTGTGCGTGGGGGTCCTTCAAGTAGTCCCTGTCGACTAGGATCGCCGGGGCCGTGACCCTGTTCTTGGTGAACACCGCCGCCGCCGAAGCCCGCACCTCCGAGTACAGCAACCCCAGGTCCAGCTTGTCAGCCCCGTAGGGTTTCACGCCGCAGTAAACGCCTCCTGCGCGGAACCCCTTGGGAGTGGTAACCGTGCCCCCTTCTATCCGTTCCATGGAGTTTGTCATCGCTCCCTTTCCAGCCTGCGCTCCCCCGACACAAGCGTCGTGAAGTATATCACTTCTGCCTTGATTTCCTGGCATGGGAAAAGCCGACGAGGTGACCCCGTCGGCTTTTCCACCGAGCCTTTTCTCTATTTGAAACTTCTAGCTCGGCAGTGGCTTATGGCCTCCTGCCGTTGGTCAGAATGTCGACCACCTGCGGCAGCGCATCCTTCGCCCGACCCTTCAGGTCGTCATCCGCCAAACTCCCGATGGGGTGCTTCACCACCACGAACGGGTAGTCCGGCAGACCGCGCGTCCGGGCTATCGCCTCGACGCCAGGGATGAACTGGTCGCTGATTATCACCGCAGTCGGTACGCCCCGGTCTTCCAGGGAGATCGCGTCGTGCATACAGCACGTGCTGCAGGAACCTCAGTCACCTATCGCAATCAAGGCAGCGTCGGCCTTCTGCGCCAGCTCGTCCAGCATCTCCGGCGGAGAGACGTCGGAGACATTCGGCCTTGCCACAAACGTCACGCCGGAGATTTCGTAGTTCTCCTTGATCAGGTCTGTGACCATCCACAGAAGCTTGTCCCCGTTCAGCCGACGATCGTGGAGGAGCCCGATCCGTTTGCCGTTAAGCGAGTCGATCTTCGGAGCCATCTCAATGTGCTCCTCGATCATCTCCTCTCCCCGGGGGTCGAGCGTCATCATCGTTTTCAGCATTTCATTGGCCATGGACGCCTCCTTCACCAACTAAGTCCCGACAGTATACCACGCCACCAGTCTGTGCATCCCTCTGTTTTTCTATTCCCCTACCCCCACTTCTGCTGCAACAACGGCTGGTCTGTGATCCCCGTCGTCACGCTCAACCCCGCATCCACCGGCAGCGTCACGCCCGTAACCCACCGGGCCTCGTCACTCGCCAGAAAAACTGCCGCCCACCCGACATCCCACCCAGTCCCCTCCGTCCCCAGAGGTGCGGCAGCCGCCCGACGCTCCCGCATCCCTTCCACCATCCGTGGCGCCACCATCGGCGTGTAGACCAGCCCCGGAGCTATCGCATTAACCCTGATGTTGTCAGCCCCGTGGTCCGCCGCCATCGAAAACGTCAGCCCGATAACAGCCGCCTTGGAAGTCGTGTACGGCGTGCTGTGGTGTGCCCTCAGCCCCGCCGTTGATGCAATGTTGATTATCGAACCTCCACCCGACTCCTTCATCCGAGGCACAACGTACCGGCTGCACAACATCATGCTCTTCACGTTTACCGCCATCACCCGGTCCCACTCCTCCGCCGTCACGTCCAGCACCGACCCCCGCTTCGATATACCAACGTTGTTCACCAGCACGTCCACCTGCCCGTACCGCTCGATGGCCGTCTCCACCAACCTCCCGGCATCCTCCTCCTTCGTCACATCCACCCCCACCGTCGAAGCCTCCCCACCCTCCCCCTCTATTGCCGCCAACGTCTCCTTTGCCCGCTCCTCGTGAAGGTCCGCCAGCAGCACCCTCGCCCCCTCCCGAGCGAACAGGATCGCCGTAGCCTTCCCGTTCCCAACCCCCGGCCCGCTAGACCCCGCCCCCGTCACAATCGCCACCTTCCCCGCCAATCTTCCCTCGATGCTAGCCATGATTTCCATCTCCTATTTCAGACCTAAACATGAGATTGGCGAAAGCGCGAGGCGCTTTCGCCAATCTTACTATTCTGGGGTGGGTGGGGGTTCGTTGATCTGTCTTTGCTCTAATCTATCTCCACCGTCTCAAAAATCTTGGGCCCGAGTATCCCCAACAGTCCACTCGCCGCCAGGTGCACCGTCCGGCCCGTCGGGTCCAGGGGCGGTGCCACCTCGCAGATGTCGACGGCCTTGATTATGTCGTAGCTCGCCAGGCAATCCATCATCTCCAGGAACTCCACGGCCGTGATCCCCGTGAACACCGGGGCCCCCGTCCCGGGCGACTCTGACCCGTCCACCACGTCTATGTCTATCGTCACGTACACCGCGTCCACGCTGTGCCCGACAACCTCCATCGCACTCTTCACAATCTCCGCCGGCCCCTGCTCCCGCACCATCTTTGCCGTCGTCACCCTCATCCCCCCCGACCTGAATATCCGGTGCTGGGCTGGATCGATCACCGAACCGTTCAGCCCCACCCACGCCATGTTGTTATAGGAGATGTGAGAGTCCTCGCTCAGCCTCCGGGCCTGCGTCCCGTGCGTGTACTTCCCTCCCACCCCGTGCACGTCTCGGAAGTCAGGGTGGCTGTCGATGTGCAGGTACCCCAGCCTCGGCGAGCCTCCCCTCTCCGACATCCCCTTCGAAAAACCGGCGAAGCCCGGGTAAGCCACATAGTGATCGCCCCCAAGCAGCACCGGTATCCCGCCCCTTTTCACTATGTCCGCCACGCCGTCAATGACTATTTCCGTGGTCTCCTGCGTGTTGGTCGGGTTGATGTCGAAGTCTCCTATGTCTCCCAGCGGCGGAGATGCCACCGGCTTCCTCCATACCCCCGACTCCACGTCCAGCAGCGTGTTCTCCGCAGACACTTCGTACGCGCCCCGGTGTAGCATCGACGCTTCCCGGATACCCCGGGGCCCGTACCGCGCCCCGGGCCTCGCCGTCACTATCCCCTGGTCTATCGGCACCCCGGCCACCACCAGCATCCCCTCCTCGATCTCCTCAGGCCCCATGATCTTCCCGCTGAAGAAAGAAGGGAACCCTTTGTAAGACGTATACAGCTTGCCTGCCATCCGTTGACCTCCGGTTAGTCCTCTCGAAAATGATTAGGGCTCAATGATAGGTTCAATGACCCATCCGCTTGAACGACCATGCGAAAACAGCGGCACCATCGCCGACACCGCCCCACCCGGACCCCCCGCCACGTACACGTGTAGCTGCTCCGGTTCCGTCGGTAGTGAGCGCTCATGACTCACCGGGTCCTCGAAAGGCGTAACGCCGCCCAGTTCATAGGCCCGTTCCGCATCGAATACAAGGCTCGGTGCGAATTCGTTTACCCGCCCCGCTATGTACTCCTTTACCTCGCCTTTTGTCATCCCGGACGACTCTATATTGGAAAGGTGTTCGCCGCTGATGATTAGCACCAGCTCTCCATGGCAGTTGACGTTCGCTGCTATCGCATGGCTTATCGTATCCAGGATCGCTTGTGCCGAGTTATCAGCATAGTTAAAGATAGGTATCGGAGGCAGTGCCCCAAACAGGCTCACCGTGCTCGTCGACAGGTCGAAACCCTTCTCAACGTGATACGGCTCCCAGATGCTCAGTTCCTCACCCTCCGCTATGCAGCACGTGTACCGCGCAGGGCTCCCGAACGCCGACTTGTCCGTCAAACCCGGGATTTCCCCCAGCACGTTCATCAATATCAGCCTCAACGACCTCCCGATCGTCGAGTTCGCCCGCCACCCGGGGCCGAACAAATTCCACCCCGAGTTGATGTCCAGCTTCTTCCGAATTGGCCCGTTTACCACCACCATTGGCGTCGACATCCCCGACGTCGTCTCGCTGATCCCCGAAAGGTTGAAATTCGGCTTCATCATCCCTCGCACCGCCGCCGCCACCACCGGGGCGTACTCCGCCTTGCACCCGGCCATCACCGCATTCACCGCCACCTTCTGCGCCGTCACCACCCAGTTGCGGCTCTCCCGTGTCCCGAGCACCTCCTCCGGCGCCAGCCCACCCGCCTCCAGAAACGCCTCCACTGCCTCCTGCGTAGGCGGCACGACCGGCAGCCCATCCGTCATCCCCTGCTCAAAGAAATACTCGATTGCTTGAATTGTGTCCGGTAGTTCGGTGCCCTTGGTAGTCATAGCGCCCTTCTAAAGATTGGTTACGGGTTCCATTGTAGTTTGACTCAAAATCCCCTGCCCCCACAGCGGGATGACCGTCGAATGCCCCCCGCCCTCGCCCCCCGCCACGATCAGGGTAATGCCCTCGGCGGTTGTTGGAATCGACGAATCGTCAGGGTCCGTCGTGGTCGGATACCAGGTTCCGCCCAGGGCCCCGATCCGATCCCGCTCATACGCGAAGTGCGGCTGGAACTCGTTGGCCCGCTTGGCTAGGTATTCCTTCACGTCCTGCTTGCTCCACCCCGCCGGCCCGATATTCTGCGCGTGCTCGGGGCTCATTATCAGCATTACCGGCCCGTGGCACACTGAGTTTGCGGCGATCGTGTGGGCCAAGGTATCCAGGATTTGCTCTGGCACCGGGTCCGACTGGTTAAATACTTCCATCGGATGGCAGGCAGGAATAAGCGCCACCGCACTAGACTCCAGCGACATCCCATGCTCGACGTGAAAAGGCTCCCACGGGTTCGCCTCTTCGTTCTCCGCTATGCAGAACGTGTACCGGCCCGGATGCCCGAACGTCGACTTGTCCGTCACCCCCGGTATCTCCCGGCACACGTTCATCAAAACCAGCCTCAGCGTTCTGCCGATGGTCGCGTTTGCCCGCCACCCGGGCCCGAACAAATTCCACCCCCCGTTCACGGCCAGTTCTTTCCGAACAGGCCCGTTGATCAGGATTAGCGGCGCCGACGTCCCCGCCGTCTCAGCTATCGCCGACGCGTTGAACTCCGGTTTCATCAATGCGCGCACCGCCGCATTAACCACCGGAGCGTACTCCGCCTTGCAACCCGCCATTACTGCATTCACCGCCACCTTCTGAGCCGTTACCACCCAGTTCCGGCTCGGTCGGGTCCCCAGCACCTCCCCAGGCTCCACCCCTCCCGACTCCAGGAACGCTCCCACCGACTCCTGGGTAGGCGGCACCACGGGCAGACCGTCGGTCATGCCCTGATCGAAGAAATACTCTATCGCCTCTACCGTGTCTGGCAGTTGAACGCCTGAAGATTCTGCCACGATGCCCTCCTGGATTAGTTCCGGAAATGCGGCATGATCTGCTCGCTGAACTTCCGCATCATCCCAATCTTGTCGAATATCGTGAACAGCACAGTGGAAAACGTCGTCACCCCCATGTTGCCCAATTCCTCGATGCGCTGCCTGATCTCCTCCGGCGGCCCCGTCAGGTGGAACACATCAACCATCCTCTGTGTCACCAGCTTGGAGTGTGGTGCATCGACGTGTTCGTGGAAATACTCGTCATAGGCCTTAGCAGCATTCGCCGAGTCACTCATCAGCTCCTCTACAATCCCCGGCTCCCGAGCCTCCATCCTCTTCCTAAGGTCGTGGATCTCCGGCACGTCCCGGCTGAAAAACTGGTGCATCTTGATGTACATCGTCGGGTACGACGACACTTCTTTCCGGGCCTCCTCCTTCGTGTCGGAGATATAGGTCATGTTGCGGCACCAGATGTCGATCTCCCCGGGGTCCCGACCTGCCTCCTCAGCCCCCTGGTGGATTAGCTCGACTCTCCACTTCGCCATCTCGGGATGCACACCTATGAAAATCGCTCCGTCCGCGACTTTCCCTGCCAGCTTGCACAGCTTCGGCCCGTCCACCGCCAGGTAGATCGGCATCTTTGTCCCGCACCACTCTGAGTGCATCTTTGCACCCCGCCACTTTACCTCCTCCCCTGCCATGTACCCCCGCAGGAATTGAATGGCCTTCTCTATCTCCTTCGTGGTTCGAGGCCGCATCGACTTCCCGAATCTCCCCCCCGCCCCCAACCCCAGTACCGCCCGTCCCCCCGAAACCTCGTTCAGCGTAGCATGCGCTGTCGCCGTCACCGATGGATGGTACGTAATCGGGTCCGTAACCGCCGACATCAGCCTGATCCTGCTCGTGTTCAGCGCCGCCACCGTCAGGCTCGAATACATGTCACGAGACAGGTTTGGCTGGTCCACCCACCCCATCATGTCGAATCCGCATTCCTCCGCTGCCTTGGCATGGGCCGGAACGTCGTAGATGGGTATGTTCCTCCCCATCCCGACCGTAAAATTCATCTTCATACTGGGTTTCCCCGTTTTGTTACAGGTCTGCTCTCTAATGTACTAATGCGGCATCTTCCTCGCCGCCGCCCGGTACCGGCAAAACTCACACCTCCGCCCCGACGCCGGAGGCTCAGGCTCCTCCAGCAGTCCCACCACCTCTCCCAGGAATGCATCGAACGCCGCATCATCCCGGGCCATCTCCCTCCATTCGACATTGCCCGCATAGGATATCCTCCCTCCGGCATCCCTCACAAGCTCGTCCGGCTCAACGCACACCAGCCCCAGGCGTGTAATCGGAGAAAGCGCCAGGTTCCCCGGCGCCGCATTCTCCAGAGCGTAGGCGTAAGCGTGTAGTTGCCGTGTATAGAGACCAAGGTGATGACTCTGCGTGGAGGTGGTCTTGAAGTCGATGATCCCGTAGCTGCCGTCTTCGAATTCCAGCACCGAGTCAAACCTACCCCGTATAAAGCACGTCGACCCCCGGCCCGGCACCGCCAGCGCCCGAGACTCGACCCAGCTCTCTCCGTACTTCACCACCCCGGGAGGCAGAGTCCCCGAAACCTCCGAATTCGGCCTCCCGTTGAAATACTCGTTCATCAGCTGGTCGATAACGCTGAAGATGCCGGGGAAGGGCGTGCGCGGTCGAAAAAACCCACGGGCCACCTTCAGATAGAAACACCTCTTGCATTCCTCCCACAGGAACGCAAAGTCCGAAGGGCTCAGCTTCCAGTTTTTCGTAGATTCGGTCATGTCTGAGAAGTCGAAAAGAGGGGCCTGACGCCCCAGTGCTCCGATATCTTCCCATCTACCACCCGGATCCTGTGCTCTGCCGAGCAAGTCGCCTCCGATCTTTGCCCGCGCTCCTCTAGGGTGAGGGTCACTAGGCCGTCTTCTTCGGTTAGTGCTGAGATTCTATATTCTGAGCCGACTTCGAAAAGCCGGCGGGACGCTATAGCCTGCTTCAAGACCTCCCGGTCTGAAGGCAACCCCGGCGGCCCCGCGTGCTCCCGGAAATCCCCCGCCACCAACTCATCAATCAGCATCATCCGACCCCCGTTCACCACCTCCTCCACCAACCGACGCACAACCTCAGACTTTTCAGAGTCCATTCAATGGACCCCGGCGGGACTACTCCACTTCCAGGATCTTCAAGATCTGCGGTATAGCTGTCTCCGCCCGGCCCTTCAGCGCTTCCGGCGTCAGCCTTCCAATCGGGTGATTGATTATGGCGAAAGGATAGTCCGGTATACCCTGTATCTCGGCAATCGCCTTCGCCTGGTTCACGAATTCGCTCGTGATTATCACTGCTGAGGGTACGCCCAGCTTTTCCAGTTCGATTCCGTCGTGCAAACTGCACTGAGAGCAGGAGCCTCAGTCCCCGACCGCTACTACGGCGAAATCGCTCTCCTTTGCCAGTTCCGCCACCGTGTCTTCCGGTGCGGGTCGTGATGAATCCGGCTTGCTCGTAGCCTTCACGTACTTAAGCTCAAACTGTTCGCCCAGCAGGTCCCCCACCATTTGCAAAAGCTCGGCTGCATTCAGCTTCCCGTTAGAAAGCAGCCCCAACACCTTCCCGTCTAGTCTTCCAGGTCTCGGCGCCATCTCCGCAGTTGCATCCAGGGCCCCCGCCCGAGGGTTCATCACCGTGATGCCCCCGTTTCTCGTCTCCGTTGTCATATCGCGCTCCTTTGCCGACTCTTGGCCCTCTACATTCCGGGTATCTGTTTCGTTACCGACTTCGTTGCCGTTCCCCCGCCCCACGGCAGAATCGTGCAGAAGAACCCCCCCGCCGTGCCCCCGGCCACCAATACCATCAGGTCGTCTGGACTCTCCACAACCGATACAACATCCGTTTCTTCGTGAGGCTCACTCCTTACGCTCCATCCACGGTCCAGGGTATCCCAGAATGCATATTCACGCTTGGTTGCCTCGAAGAGATAGTTCTTGACCTCTTGCTTGGACCATCCCTCTTCCCGCACGTGTAGAAGCATCTCGGGGCTAATCACCACCATCATCTCTCCGCCCTCGGGCATTCCGTTCGCGACCATTAACCCCGCTATCGAGTTAAGAATCCCTTCTCCCGTGTGACTCCCGTGGTCGCTCCCCTGTATCGGGGCGTTTCCCGCATACACCGTCACCGCGCTCGACTCCAGGGGCAGTCCCCGCTCGACGTGCAGCGGCTGCCACGGGCTCAGCTCCTCGTTTTCTGCGAAGCAGTAGCTGTACTTGCCCGGATGCCCGAACGTCGACTTGTCCAGTATCCCGGGCACCGACCCGCACACGTTCATGATTATCAGCCGGATCGCCCGGCCAATCGTCGCATTTGACCTCTTCGTCGGCCCGAAAAGGTTGTTCGCGTAGTTAATGTCCAGCTCTTTCACAATTGGCCCGTGTACGAGGACCATGTGCCCCGTCCCCGCCGTGCTCGCCGACGTCCCGTGCAGATTGAACTCCTCTTCGCACATCGCCGACATCGCCGTGGTCACCACAGGCATGTATTCCGGCTTGCACCCCGCCATGATAGCGTTGATCGCCACCTTCTCAGCCGTGATTTCCCGCTTCCGGGTGGGAATCGTCCCGACAACATCCTTCGCCCCCAGCCCCGCCGCATCCAGAAACCGCGCCACCATATCCGGCGTCGGCGGCACCACCGGCAGCCCATCCGTTAACCCCTGCTCGAAATAAAACTCTATAGCCTCGACCGTATCCGGTACCTGGAAAGTCTGAGAAGCGAGTTGGCCCTCTGCCATATACGACAACCCCCAAAAGAGTCAAATGAAAAGCCCCAGCATCTTATCACAGCCCTCTAATGCCCCACCATCCCCACCACCTTTTCCCATCCCAATGCCCCACGAGTGTACAAGCAAAACTCCCTGAATCTACACTGGCTGTCATCACTTCTATCACTCCCCCAGTACCAAACTAGAGGGATGCACCTGCGCCAGGGCGCAGGTGCATCCCTCTAGTTTTTCCTCCCTTCTCCCTTAAAGGCCCTAAGGGAAAGGGGGATAAAGAGGGTGATGGTTCCTCTCCCCTTGTGCGGCGCCGCTCACCCTGAACAGGGTCGAAGGGTGGGTAAGGGATGGCACACCCCCGTCCCCACCCCATGTTAAACTTCACCCCCTGAGAACCATGCAAGACCCCCAGCCCCATACCACCTTCGCCCGACTCATGGCCCCGCCCCACCGGGACATCAACCTCTCACGCGCCGTCCTCCTAATAGCCCAGTCCGAGTACCCGGACCTCGACATCCCCCACTACCTTCAGGCAATCGAAGACCTCGGCCATCGCGTCCGCGTCAACACCCTCGATGACTCCATCATGGCCCCCATCCAAACCCTGAACCACATCCTCTTCGATGAAGAGAGCTTCCGCGGCAACGAGGAAGAGTATTACGACCCGCGAAACAGCTTCCTCAACGACGTGATAGACAGAAAAGTCGGCATACCCATCACCCTCTCAGTCCTCTACATGGAGGTCGCCCGACACGCCGGCCTCAACGTCAGGGGCGTCAGCTTCCCCGGCCACTTTATCGTCAAGCACGAGACCCCCGAAGGCCCACTATTCGTCGACCCCTTCTACGGTGGCATGGTCCTCGAGAAAGAGCACCTCGCCCAGAGGCTCCGACTCGCTGGCGGCGGCTTCATGCCCTTCCGTGATCACCACCTCGCCGCCAGCACCGACGCCCAAATCGTCACCCGCATGCTCAACAACCTCAAGGGTATCTACGCCTCCCGCCGGGACTACGAAAAGGTCCTCGCGTTCACCCAAATGCTTCTCGACGTATCCCCCTGGGACCTCGACGAGGTCCGCGACCGTGGCAAAGTCCACCTCCAGCTTAAGAATTACCAGCCCGCCCTCGCCGATCTGGAGACCTACCTCCAGTTCAGCCCCGATGCCGAAGACGCCGAGGTCATAGGCCGCAGCGTCCAGTACCTCAAGGGACTAGTTCCCAGGGGTCCTGTACAGGAGTCCTGACCTTGACACTCATCATCCAAGAAGACGAAGTCGCCCGACTCCTCACCATGCAGCACACCCTCGGCGCTGTCGAAGGGTCATTCCGTAGCCAGGGTGAAGGCACTTCCATCAACCGCTCCCGGCGTCGCTTCCACATCCCCGGTAAAGGCAGCATGCAACTCATGTCCGGCATCTGCTACTACAGGGAAGCCATGGGCCTCAAGGTCTATACCTCCTACCGCACTGGCACCCGGTTCATGGTCCTCCTATTCAGCGCCGAGACTGGAGACCTCCTCTCCATCATCCAGGCTGACCATCTCGGCCGTATGCGCACCGGCGCAGCCTCCGGCATAGCTACCAAATTCCTCTCCAAAGAAAGCTCAAAGACGGTCGGCATGATTGGCTCCGGTGGCCAGGCCGCCACCCAGCTTGAGGCCGTATGCGCAGTCCGCAACATCAATTCCGCCCGAGTCTTCAGCCGCCGACCCGAGCCCCTCGCCGCCTTCTGCACAACCATGTCCCGGAAGCTAGCCATCGACGTTTCCCCCGCCCCCTCGCCCGAGGAAGCCGTCACCGATGCAGACGTTGTCATCACCATAACCAACTCCCGCTACCCCGTCGTCAAAGGCGAATGGATCGCCGAAGGCGCCCACATCAACGCCGCCGGCAGCAACTCCCTCGTCCGCAAGGAGCTAGACAACGACGCCATCCGGAAGTCTGACCTCATCACCGTCGACTCCCGTGAACAGGCCCGACTCGAATGCGGAGACCTCCTCCTCGCCGCCGAGCGCGGTGCCGTAAGCTGGGAGACCGTAACAGACCTCGGCGACGTAGTTTCCGGCAAGACCCCTGGCCGCACCTCCAACACCCAGATTACCCTATTCGAGTCTCAGGGCCTCGCCATCCAGGACATCGCCACCGCCATCAAACTCTACGAACTCGCCCTTGAACAGGGTCTGGGCCAACACATAGACATCTTCTAGGGAAGGGAGCACCCCATGGAATACCAGGTCTGGTTAAACGGTGAATTCATGCCCCGCAGCGAGGCAAAAATCGGCCTCACCGACAGAGGCTTCAGGCTCGGTGATGTCGTCTTCGACACCTCCCGCACCTTCAACGGTAAGGTCTTCCGACTCGAGGACCACATCGACCGCCTCTACCGCTCCCTCACCTACGTCCGCATCGACCCCGGCATGTCCAAAGAGGAAATGACCGACGTCACCCTTGACGTCGTCCAACGCAATGAGTCCGTCAGGGAGCCGGGGGATGACTACATGATCAGCCAGTTCGTCACCCGAGGCGAAGGTGGCCGTTCCGCCAAGCCCATGACCCCCAACATCGTCATTTGGGTCGACCCCCTCGATCACGCCCGCATCGCCCCCCTCTACAGTGACGGCGCCCACGTCGTTATCCCCAAGATCAGGAGCTACCCTTCCGACGCCCTTGACCCCAAGATCAAGCACTACAGCCGCCTCAACTTCGTCCTCGCCGAACTTGAGGCAACCGACATCGACCCCGAGGCCTTCCCTGTTCTCACAGACGCCAACGGCAACCTCACCGAGAGCATCGGTTCCAACTTCTTCATCGTCACCGACGGCAAAATACGCACCGCCGGAGATTCGGCCATCCTCCAGGGTGTCACCCGCAAAGTTATCAGGGAACTGGCCGATCAGCTAGGCATCCCCTTCATCGAGGAGAATATCCAGCCCTACGACGCCTACACCGCCGACGAGGCCTTCCTCGCTACCACCCCTTATTGCGTCGTCCCAGTCGGCAGAGTCGACACCCGCACCGTGGGAATGGAGACCCCCGGCCCCATCACCCAGCAGCTAATGGCAGCCTTCTCCGAACTAGCCGGCTTCGACATCGTCGAACAGTCCATCACCCGCGCCAAAGCCCCCGCCGCCACATCCTAACTCCCCACCTCTCCTGTGTTATTCCGATGCCCCGCAGGATGGATTCCGGCTCGTGGGTTGGAATGGCAGGAAGGAGGTGGGGGGTATGGTATATTGGCGGGGGTGGAGACCATTTGTAGCTGCGTACATACGGCTCGAAATCGCTTGCCCTGGGAGGGTGAGTGATGGCACTTCCGGCATCACTTTCAGTGCTGCTTTCAACGCCTCGACGCCGCAGGGTGCTCGTTGCGCTTGCGGCGGGGCACATCCTGACCCAGATGTCGAGCCTTCCGGTGGCGTTGTCGGTGGCCACGCTGGCGGACCACTTCGAGGTGGGGATCGATGAGGCGGCGTGGATTGTCATTGTCTATCTTCTAGCGCTGGGCAGCGGCGCGCTGTTGGGGGCCCGGCTGGGGGACAGGTACGGGCACAGCCGGGTCTACGTACTGGGAGTGGTGGCGTCGACACTGGGGGCGGGGCTGGTAGTGGTGGCGCAGTCGTTATGGGAGGTGATGGCGTTCAGGGCGCTATCGGGAGTGGGGGCAGCGTTGATGATCGGGAATGCGAATGCGATCCTGGCATCCACGTTCCCGGTGAACGAGCGGGGTCGGGCGTTTGCGGTGCCGATCATGGGGTCGAGGCTGGGGACGCTGTTCGGGCTGGCCAGCTTCGGGCTGTCGCTGGAGTTTGCGACCTGGCGGATAGCGTTTGCGACGTTTCTGCCGATAGGGGTCCTGGCGGTAGTGTCGTCCTTCGGGTTAATCAGGGGGCCCCAGCCGGAGTCGGAACTAGAGGAGAAGCGGGACTCGGGTCCGATTGACTTCATCGGGGCGGGGCTGATCGTGGCCTGTGCGTCGGTTCTGATCCTGTCGACGAACCATTTGCATCCGGGCGAGGAGTCGTTCACTTCGCCCGATGCGTTGACGTACCACCTGCCGATGCACGCGCTGTTCTTCGTGCTGCTGGGGGTGTTTGCGCTGGTCGAGCGCAAGGTGAGCAACCCGATGGTCGACTTCCGGCATTTCCAGCACAAGTACTTCACGATGTCGCTGGTCTCGAACGTTGCGTTTCACTTTTCGATGCTGGCGGCGATGACGCTAGTGCCGATACTGATGGAAGAAGGGTTCGGGCTTTCGCCAATATTCGTTACGTTCGTGCTGATTCCGAACCAGAGCGTCGGGCTCGTGATGCCGATGATAGCCGGGTGGCTGTACGACAAGCACGGGTCCCGGCTGTTCCGGCCATTGGCGATGGTGACGATAGCATCGGGGTTTCTGGCGCTGGGACTGCTGGCGCCTAACATAAGCTGGTGGATAGTGCCGTTTCTGATGCTGCCGATAACGATGGGGACGGCGATATTCAACCCAATCAACAATGCGACGGTGATGAGCGCGCTGCCACTGAAGCACCGGGGTGTGGCTTCGGGGCTGCTGGAGACGACGCGGGAGCTGGGGCACGCGATCGGGGCGACGGCTTCGGCGACGGCGCTGTCGATGTTCATACCGGCGTTCGTGAACGACCTGACGCAGGCGGAGGCGCAGGCACATTACTTCGAGGGGTTCCGGGTATCGACGATGATGGTGATGGGTGTGCTGCTGGCAGGTGCGGTGATTGCGTACTTCCACAAATCGAGGCCACGGGCAGGGGTGGTGTCGGGGGCGCGGGTGGGGGCGGCTGCGGGGTCGGTTGGTTCTTAGGGGGAGGGAAACCTGGCGGGGTTTCACCCTTATCCTGCCCCAACAAGAGGGCTTTGCATAACTGGTCTCTTGGCATTCGAATCACTCTCACCCTAACCTTCTGCCCGGTCTATACACCCATCGAGGGAGAGGGAACCGGACCCTGTCCCAGATTCCTCGCGGTGCATTGGAATGACAGAGAAGTGGGCCTCTAAATGACAGAGGGACGGGGTTTGGGGGTATAATCGTGAGGATAGCGGGACGAAGCCGGTAGCAATCGGCGGGAGGATAACCCATGCGAGAGATATTTGAGGAAGTCGGGGGGCTGATAAAGAGGGATAGGCCGTTTGCGCTGGCGACGGTGGTGAGGACCAAGGGGTCGACGCCGCAGAAGCCGGGGTCGAAGATGCTGGTGAGGGAGGACGGGTCTTTTGCAGGGACTCTCGGGGGTGGGTGCATAGAGGCGGACGCGTACACCGCTTCCAAGCTGGCGATGGCGGAGGGCACCCCGGCGGACGTGCAGGGGTTCACCCTGAATGACGACCTGGCGGCACAGGACGGGCTGGTGTGCGGCGGGACGATGTACATCATGATCGACCAGCCGCAGAAGGACCCGATGTTCGACCAGTACACGCAGGAGATAAACGCGGCATACCGGGGCGAGGGCGGGGTAGCGCTGGCGATGGTTACTCAGAAGGGCGCGATGTCGGGGGAGGTGGGGACCAAGCTACTTATAAGGGAGGACGGCTCAAGGGTTGGGTCCTTGGGTGACGATTCGCTTGACGATGCGGCGGCGGAGTTGGCGTTCAAGGCGATGGACTTCGGTCGGCAGGACTTTATATCGACTAAAGACGGGACCGAGATATATGTCGAGGCGTTCACGAGCCCGGCTACGGTGGTTTTGGTTGGGGGTGGGCATGTCTCGTATGCGATCTACAAGCTGGCGACGTTCCTCGGGTACCGGACGCGGGTGGTGGACGACCGGGAGCAGTTCGGTAACGCGGAGAGGTTCCCGGAGGCAGACAAGATAGTGGTTGGCGAGTACGACTCGGGGATAAGGGATGTCGGGATCACGGCGAATTCGTTCGTGGTGGTGGCGACCCGGGGACACAAATACGACGACATGGCACTGCTGGAAGCGGCGAAGTCGCCGGCGAAGTTTATCGGGCTTCTCGGGAGCAGGCGGAAGGCGCTGCTGATATTCCCGACGCTGCTGTCTTCGGGGGTGTCGCTGGAGCGGGTGAGCGAGATACGGACGCCGGTGGGGCTGAACCTGGGTGGGAGGACGCCGGAGTCGATAGCCCTGAGCGTGATGGCGGAGATCGAGATGGTGAGGTACGGGGGTGACGGGGCGTCGATGAAGATGGATGAGAAGCTGGTGCTGAAGGCTCGGGAGAAGGCGGAGGTGTTGGCGTAGGGGTTGGGTCGTGTGCGCCAAGTGCCGGTCGAGTTTCCGTAGTTGAGTTTGAGGCAGTGGCTTCACCCTCACCCTAGCCCTCTCCCATCGAGGGAGAGAGGACATGACCTCCCACCCCAGATGCCTAGTGGGGCTTCTGAATGACAGCCTTTTCAGCTGGGATTTGGGGGGTGTTGCTGGCGGCTGGGATGTCTACGCGGATGGGTGAACCCAAGGCATTGCTGCCGTGGGTGGGGAGATCGTTGGTGGAGTACCAATTGGAGCAGTTGGGGGAGTCTCGGGTGGAGGGGACGGTGGTTGTGCTGGGACATGAGACGGAAGCGGTGATGAGTCGGGTGGTGGGGAGGAGGGGGGTGAGGGTGGCAGTGAACAGGGAGTACAAGAGGGGTCGGGCGTCTTCGGTGGTGGCGGGGGTGAAGACAGTGCCGGAAGATGCCAAAGCCGTATTGATATTGAACGTGGACCAGCCCCGGCCCTCTTGGTTGATAGACGAGGTTGTAGAGGGTCACCTTCAGGGACGGTCGAAGATCACGATACCGGTGCACGGGGGCCGGAGGGGGCATCCGACGGTGTTCGACGGGAGCTTGCGCGACGAGATTCTGGGGATCACAGAGGAGGGGTTGGGGTTGAAGGAGGTGGTGAGGATGGACAGGGATCGGGCGGGACATGTGGAGGTGTCATCGTCCCTGATCTACTTGGACATGAACACGCCGGAGGAGTATCGGGTGGGGCTGGGTCGGGCGGGGGATTTCGAAGAGCACGGGTCTGCCTGACGGTGAATGAGAGGAGCCTGAGTCAGGCGCGTTCCGCAGCGGGAAATACGGCACTTAAAACGAGAGAGTGGGCATTAACAACCTGAGACAAGAGCCCCAATCCCACGTTCGGCGTCGCGTACTTCCTGATAAGTCGGGGGGGGTTAAGGAAGGGAAGTCGGGTCTAGCCGCCCGACTTGAAAATGTCGCCGAGCTTAGACAGGAGAATCAGGACTCCCACGGAGACAAGCAGGGCACCTATACCTACGGCCAAGCCGGAGAATGAGGAGATCAGTTCCGCGGTTTCCGACATTACACACCTCCCAGGGCAAAGCCCTGATAACTAACACACCCGGACTCGGAAAGGGCAGTGCGAACGTATCACACTCTGGCGCTAAAATCAATAGGTGGGCCAGTCCGGGAAAGCGGTTAGTCGGAGTCGTCTCCGCCGGGCATCGATTCCAAGACTTTCTTAACCTTTAACACGAGGTAGAGGACCCCTAAGGATACGAGCAGCGCCGCCACCGCAACTGTCAGACCAGAGAATGCCGTAACCAAAAATGCAATATCTTCCATTCCATAACTCCCGAGGTTGCATCCTCTTATGGCCGCTTCCGCCACTAACAATGCCCTAAGGACGGGTTTCACTATAACATGTCCGGCAGTCCACGTAACGAGACGCGACCTTGCTTGACAAGGTATGGGGTCGGGCCTATGTTACGCGCATTCTCAGAGTGCAGATTTCACAGGAGGTAGTCGGCCAATGATGGCGTTGGAAGGCCTTCGAATAATCGACATGACGATATGGCAGCACGGGCCGGTCTCGACGGCGATGCTGGCGGATATGGGCGCCGAGGTCATAAAGGTGGAGGAGCGGCGGTCGGGGGATCCGGGGAGGTACCTTGCGACGTGGAACTTCGGCAATAACGGAGGCAATGACCTTAACTACTACTTTGAGAACAACAACCGCAACAAAAAGAGCCTGGCGCTAGACCTGAAGACTGCTGAGGGAAAAGAGATCCTGAAGCGGCTAATCAAGAAGTCGGATGCGTTCGTGTCGAACTTCCGGGAGGCTTCATTAAAGAGGTTGGGGTTCGACTATGAGTCGGTGCACGAGATGAACCCGAAGCTGGTGTACTCGGCGGGATACGGGTTTGGGCCGAAAGGGCCAGACTCGGCGAGGCCTTCGGCGGACCTGGCGGCGCAGGCGCGGGGCGGGATCATGAGCCAGATCCAGAAATCGGTGCCGATGCAGGTGTGGGGCGGGATGGCAGACCAGACGGGGGCGTTCATGCTGTGCCTCGGCACGACGATGGGGCTGCTGACCCGGGAGAGGACGGGGATTGGACAGAAGGTCGAGGAATCCTTATTCGGCACGCAGCTGACGGTGGGTGCGTTGATGGCGCAGGGAACGCTGTTCTCGGGGCAGGTGCCGGGGGAATACACGCGCCGGGCGCTGAGCCCTTTCTGGAACGTGTACAAGACGAAGGACGAAAAGTGGCTTTGCCTTTCGGTGCTGGACATGGAGCGGGACTGGGAGGCGACGTGCCGGGCGCTGGACTTGGAATGGATGATGGAAGACCCGAGGTTCGTGTCCGGGCAGGACCGAGTGTTCAAGCACAGCGACACCCTGATAGGCATCCTGGAAGAGAGGTTTGCAGAGAAGACGAGGGAGGAGTGGACGAAGATCCTCGACGCTACGGACGTGCTGTGGGCGCCGGTGCAGAACTACATGGAGGCGCTATCGGACGAGCAGGCAATTGCGAACGACTACGTGGTGGAGATAGACCACCCGAATGCTGGGAAGGTGAAGATGCTGGGCCTGCCGATCCAGTTCAGCGAGACACCGGGGAAGGTGAGGAGTGGGGCACCGGAGCTGGGCCAGCACACGGAAGAGGTGTTGACGGAGGTACTGGGGTATTCGTGGGACGAGGTTGTTGAGTTGAAGGACAAGCAGATTATATAGGGGAGGTTGAGGTGGCGTGACCATCTCCCCACCCAGGGCGACCAGCCGGTCGCCCCTACGAGGGTAGGGGATTTCCGCTACCCCAGGGCAACCACAAGGATTTGCCCCTACAGGGGAGGCAATTCCACCCCTAAGAATCACCCTCTCCCTTGAGGGGAGAGGGGACCGGACACCTCGCGGGGTGTTGGAATGATAGTAATGGGAAGGTCTGCTGATGGCTGACGGTAGCTACAAATACATTGTGATCGGGAAGGGGATGATTGGGTCGGCGGTGGCGAGGCATTTGGCGGAGCGGACGGACGGGGTGGCGCTTATAGGGCCGGACGAGCCTCGGGACAAGGCGAGGCACGACGGGGTATTTGCGGACCACTACGATGAAGGTCGGATAACGAGGATTCTCGATCCTCACATTGTGTGGGCAAAGCTGGCGCGGGAGTCGATTCGGCGGTACCGGGCGATGGAAGAGCGGACGGAGATTTCGTTTTATCACGAGGTGGGTCAGCTTTCGGTGGGGCCGATGGACAGGGCTTTGTCGGAATACGTGCCCGACTCTCTCCAGGTAATGGTCGATCTGAAGGAGCACTTTCAGAAACTGGAGGCGAAGGAGCTAGCGTCACGGTTTCCGAAGCTGAGCTTTGAGGCGCAGTGCACGGGGCTGTACCAGTCCATCGACGCGGGGCATATAAGCGCGCGAGGGATAGTGGAGGCGGAGGTGGCCCTGGCAAAGATGGACGGGGCAGAGGTTATCTGCGAGGAGGCGGTCTCGGTGGAGAGCAGGTCGGGTGGGGTGGAGGTCAGGACGTCGGGGGGAGGGGTGTATGTGGCAGAGAGGGCGATGGTGGCGGCGGGAGCGTTCACGCGGGACTCGGGGTTGTTGCCTCAGGCGCTGGAGGTGGACGTGCTGGCGGTGAACGTGATTTACATCGAGCTGACGGAGGCGGAGGCGGCGGACCTCATCGATTTGCCGAGCATGATCTACATGACGGGTCGGGAGAACGATAGCTGCTACATAGTGCCGCCGGTACAGTACAGGGACGGGAAGTACCGGATGAAGATAGGGGGCTCGGAGGGGCACCGGAGTCTCGGGAGCACGGAGGAGATTAAGGCGTGGTTCCGCGGGCCGGGAGACCCGGCGGAGAGGGACCGGCTCTGGGCGAAGATTCGGGATGCGATTCCGTACTTGCAGTCGTTGCCGGGCGACCGGGTGACGCTGGACACGTGCGCGGTTAGCAAGACGCCTAGCGAGATGCCCTATATTGACATGATTGACGACCGGGTCGGGGTGGCGACGGGAGGGAACGGGTTGGCGGCGAAGTCGGGGGACGAGATTGGCAGGCTGGGGGCGTTGACGCTGCTAGGGGCGGAGTGGGAGTCGGATTTGGATGCGGAGTTATTTCGGGTTGGGGTGCGGTGGTTGGGTAGGCATTTGCCTGACGGTTGACTATATGCATACCCCTCCGCTCGACCCTTCGACTCCGCTCATGGTGAGTAGCCCCGCGCCTCGGGTAAGGGTGATCCCAGGGTGAGGGCTGGGCGTCCTGTCCTATTCCCTCCCTCCTTGGGAAAGACATATCCAAAAATACACTACATTTTTGGATATGTCACTTTTTTCTTGGTGGGTGAGCGGCCCTCACTCACCAGGAGAAAAGCTCCCACTAACTAATCAAACCCATGCCGGAAAATGCAAAACAATCAAAAGTCGCCCCCCCTGTGCTATAGTCGCCCTGCCCATCAACCGGACGCAAAGCGAATGACTCCATGACCACACCCCTCTCCGTAACCATCTACTCCGACTACATATGACCCTGGTGCTACATCACGTCGGTGCGGCTGGACAAGGTCAAATCTGAACTCGGGCCCCGAGTCTACTTCCAATGGAAAAGCTACGCCCTCCTCATGGGCCGCGCCGACTCCCGTCTCGTCACCCCCCACAGCCGAACCTCCCGCGCCGCCGCCGCAGAAGCCGAACCCCAAGCCCGCTTCGAGCCCTGGGCCCCGGACAAGGCCTACATCTCCTCCAGCCTGCCCGCCCTCGAAGCCGCCAAGTGTGCCGCCCTCCAGGGCCCCGACGCCTTCCAAGCCTACCACACCGCCCTCTTCCGAGCCATGTTCGTAGACAGCATCGACATCAGCGACTACAACGAGCTAACTTCCCTCGCCGCCCGGGAAGGCCTGGACCCCGACCGCTTCCACCGTGACCTCGAGGGTGGACAGCAAAAGGTGGCCGTCATCGGCGAGCACCTGGAAATGGTCATGGAGCATGGCGAAGCTCCCTCTGGCCTGCCCCTCGTCCTCATCCAGGGCCGCGACCCCATTGTCGGCGCCGCCCCCGCCGACCTCTACGTCAGGATACTCGAACGAGCCCTAGCCAGGCAGGAAGCAGGCTGACCCCCATGGCAGTGATGAGGCTCACAGCCTTCACCCCCAAACCCGGCAACGAGGAGCGTGTCACAAACCTCCTCGAAGCTCTCGACACCGCCTTCTCACTCCAGCAGGGCTACGTCCTCGGCCTTCGCTTTACCGGTCAGGCCGGATCACCGGAGATCGGCCGCATCTTCGTATGGGAGTCCCCCGAGCTCGCCGACGCCGCAGAAGCCTCCCCCGAGGCCTCTCCCCTCTCTCGCCGCATCGAAGCCCTCTCCGAAGACTCGTGCCTGGACCGCACCTTCGACCTTCAGGGCTACGCCCTTCGGCCCGCCTAGTCCGGAAGCACTGCGATTACATCCACTTCCAGCAGCAGGTCGGGCCTGGCCAGCCCCGCCACTACGATGGATGTGACCGCCCTTGGCCTGACCTCGCCCAGCGCCGCCTTCCGTGCCCGGGTCATCGCCGGGAAGTTCTCTTGACCAACCACGAACTGGAAGACCTTCACTATGTCGTCCATGCTCGCCCCGACATGGTTCAGTATGGTCTCGATGTGCCTCCAGATCGCCAGCCCCTGGGCCTCCACGTCGCTTCCACCCTCGGCTTCCCCGTCAATGCCCCGGGCCGTCTGCCCCGAGATGTACACCTTGTTCCCGACCCTTATTGCGTGGCTGATTTTCTGGTGCTCGGGGAATGACCAGATCCCGGGGACCGTGTAGCTGGTCCAATGCTTCTTGCCTGTCTGTATCGTGGTCATTCGGCAATCTCCGCGACCACGTCTACCTCCAGCAGTAGCTCCGGCTTCACCAGCCCCGACACCACTATTGCCGTCATGCACCTCAGCGGGTCCTCACCCAACACCTTCCTCCGCGCCCGTGACATCCCCGCAAAGTTCTCCGCCCCCACCACGAACTGGAAGCCTTTAACTACGTCGTCCATCGACGCCCCGGCCGCCTCCAGCACCTTCTTGATGTTACCCCAGATGTAGTCGCCCTGTGCCTCCACGTCTCCCTCACCCACCACATTCCCGTCCGGGTCCAGGGCCACCTGCCCCGAGATGTACACCGTGTTCCCCGCCCTTATAGCGTGAGCTATCTTCAGGTTGTCCTTGTACGAAAAAATGCCGTCTACATTGATCTCTTTCCAGTGATTCATTGTCATTCCTCTCCTGTTACTTGACCCGGGGCCCGCGCCCCGGTTTGCCGCGCGGGATGATATGCCCGTCATGCCTGGGTGTCAAAGACGAAGGTGGAGAAACACTGCGTGCCGTGTGGCATTGGACCAATGGTGTGCTATTGTATGGCCCGCTTGGGGGACTTGACCGTCAGGGCGGTGTTCAATCTTTGATTCCACCACGTCTGTTGGCCAGTGCTGCCAAACTGTTTACCGCAACCGTGAAGCACATGAGACCATGGCATTTAACTATTGCGATTCTCACCCTAGCTGTGGCATTGGCTATATTTGCGACTCCGGCGGGCCGGGAGACATCAGCACAGTCTTTGGCATCTCAGGACAGGGCCGCTCCCACTCCCACGCCTACGCCAATTGTCGTTGAAGATTCCCCCCAAGAGCTATTTTGCTTCAGCCCATGTGCAGAGATTTGGAAGCCAATCGCGCAGGGATTGTATCTTGATGACCTTTCCGTTGAAGTCGTATTCATTAACCCCACACAAACAAGCGGATTCGCATACGGCATTATTCTTCGAAACGTGCAAATTAAGGTCTTCAAGGGACGGGTCTGGCAGGTTATTGGCCACACTAGAGAGGTAACTGAAGATGGAGGTGTACATTACACTTCGATGCCCATTACGGGAGGGCGATTGACTGGTCCCTTCAACACCGAAAAAGGCGGCGAAAATCATCTGAGAGTAACTGCCGTGGGCGATCAAGGCTGCCTTTTTGTCAACGGAGAGTTCGTATCCTGCTTCGACATTTCAGGGTATGTCACTGCCGGCAATGTTGAGGTGGCATCTACTCATGGAGATGCATATTACAAGGACTTCGTCGTGCAGCCTGCACTGGAGCCAATTGCCGTACCTACTTCCACACCCGCGCCAATCCCCACCGCAATGCCTACTCCCGCACCCGCGTCAATCCCCACCGTAACGTCCAACCCCGCACCCTCTCCCACGACGACACCCCTTTCCGCGCATATGCCAACAGCGACTCCCTCGCCTGACCCTACGGCGACTCCCGCTGTGGAATCATCTGGAACCGAGAAGCTGACGCCAACTCCCTCTGTACCCCAGTCGAATGACGCCGGGAGCGCGGAGGATCCCACTCCGGTCCCGGAGATTCGGCGGGGGTTCTTCATTAACTCAACCACGGCTGTGGACGCCAGCGGATTCGGGATTCTCCTTGATCCATTGGTTCTCACGTTGATTGGCCTCGCGGTCACGTTGCTGGCGACCGGCATCCAACTGTTTAAGGGTTCTTAGCTATGGGTATCCAGCAAACCGATCCCACATATACACCGCCTGATAGTCCCTCCGAGACCTCTTCTCAACCACCTTCAGGGGAAACTGCCTCGAATAGACCTGGAGACTCTTCCTTCTCGGTCATCGTGCGAACCACCGCTAGTGTGGTGGTCGCATCTCCGTTCCTGGTGGTAGGTGGAGCTCTCTTGCTTGCCTCAGAACAGCCTGCGTGGGCTGCACTGACGGTTCTGTTGGTCGGGGTGGTAATAACGTTAGCAGGGATATACCTTACCCTGGTCGGGACTTGGCCCAGGCTGGACCTGTTGCCCTACGAAGATACCCTGGCTTTGCGGCATCCTTCCATGAAACCCGCCTACGCCAGGATTGGCATGAGCCTCCCCTTTTTCGCAGTGGCAGGCTACCTCTTGGAGTTCACAAACCTGCCATACGTTTATCCGTTCGTGCCTTTCCTGGTGGCGATGTACCTGTATTTCCGTGGAATCTTCAGATACTGGGTTAACCACCACACCAGCTATTTTGTGACCAATCGCAGAGTGGTGCACATGTACCGCTTTGCATGGCTGACAACCACCGAAATACCTGTGAGGTCTATCAACTCCATATCCGAGTCCCGGAGCTTCATCGAAATGATTTCGCGCCGTGGCAGTGTAGTGGTGGCAAGTGGGATAGGCGCCCGCCACAAAGTACGCATTCAAGAAATAGACAGCCCCGGACCACTCGCCAGAGCTATCCGCCACCTGATTCAGTAATCACCTGGAAGTGGTCCGGCATCCCAGTCCGGCTTAAGTTACGCTGATACCCGCGCCCCGGTTTGCCGCGCGGGATGATATGCCCGTCATGCCTGGGTGTCAAAGCGGCGCAGCCCCCTCGACCCACTCCCACCTACCAAAGAGCCGCTATCTGTCGCAGATTGCGCCGCTGGACCTTCTCAACTAGCTGTACTGCTGGCCGCCTGCGCGCTTGAACGACAGTTGCTGCATATCCCGAATATCGCGAAGTGGTCCAGGTCAGCTTCGAATTCGTATTCCTGCTGGAGGGCGACGCGCACGGGCTCCAGGAATCTATGATGGTCGATGTCCAGGGTATCCCCGCACTCCCGACACACTATGTGATGGTGTCGCTGGTCCTGCGTCAACTCGTACTGATAGGCCCCGCTCCCGAGGTCAATCTCGACCAGGAGCCGATGACGCTTTAGCAGTTGGATAGTCCGATATACCGTCGCGATGTCTATGAACGGATAGCTTTTCTTGACCCGTTCGTGGATATTCTCCGCCGTCATGTGCCCCGAGCTCGACGCTATGGCCGAGAGAATCATCACCCGCTGTGGCGTGAGTCTGTACCCGGCCTGCCTCAGGGTTTCTAGTAGCTCTTCTGCCTTCGACAATTCTCACACTCCGGGGACGCACCGCTTACACGCGGCCGAATTCGGGACAGCATCGGGGTCGGCCTAGCCCCTTAGCCCGACTGAAACCGGTGCAAGCGTTGGAGTCCCCTGCAGGGACCACGGCCCCGACTTTTCGATCTTGACGTTGACCATCCGCCCTGCCAGGTCCTCATCCTCCACAGGGAAGAAGACCAGCTTGTTGGTCCGGGTGCGTCCCTGCCACTTGCCTCGGTTGCGCCTCTCCACCAGCACTTCCTCCTCAGTCCCGACCAGCGTTTCATTGATCTCCGTCGCTATCCTCTTCTGCACTTCCTCAATCACGTGCAGCCTGCGCATCTTCTCGTCCTGCTCCAGTGAGTCTTCGATCTTGCGGAAGGCTATCGTGCCGGGTCTCACTGAGTACGGGGCCACGTGCACTTTGTCGAACCGCACCTCTTCCAGGATGTCGACAGTCCGCTGGAACTGTGCCTCGGTCTCGTTAGCAAAACCTACTATGATGTCCGTACTCATCGAGACACCCGGTATCGTGGCCCGGATCCGCCCCGTCAATTCCAGGTACTCACCCGAGGTATACCCCCTATGCATGACCTCCAGCACCTCGTCGTCTCCGGCCTGGATAGGCAGGTTGATGTGCTCGCAAACCTTGGGTAGATCGGCTACTGAGTCGATGAGCTTCTGGGTCATGTCATTGGGGTGGGAGGTAAGGAAACGAATGCGCTCTATGCCGTCTATGGGGTCCAGTTCCGTCAGAAGGTCGGCCAAGTCTGTGGAGTCTGGGAGGTCCTGGCCGTAGGAATCTACGTTCTGCCCCAGCAGCGTCACTTCTTTCACACCCTTCTCCCCGAGCGCCGCCACCTCTTCTACCAGCTCCGGAATCGGCCTGCTTCGCTCCCGACCCCGCCGGTAGGGGATGATGCAGAAGGTGCAAAACTTGTCGCACCCGTGGATTATGGGCACGTTCACACTGATCTTAGGCTGCACGGGAGTCAGTGTTCCTAGATTGTCCAGGCACGTCCCATCGTCATCTGTAAGGCGACGTATCAGCGGATCGAATCCCTGAGGCCTCATAAACACGTCAACGTGGGGAAAACGCTTCTTCAGGGATTCGTCCCGGGGCCCGACCATGCACCCCATCAAAGCTATGGTCTTGTCTGGGTCTCGACGCTTGAGAGGCTTCAGGGAGTTCAGCCGGCCGGCCACCTTGTCCTCCACGCCCTGCCTGACCACACAGCTGTTCAACACTATCACGTCCGCATCCTCTATTTCCGGCGAGTGCTCGCAGCCCAGCTTTTCCAGTGCGCTGGCCAAGCGCTCGGAATCCGCCTCGTTCATCTGGCAGCCTACGGTCCATATGTGATAACCGGGCACCTGTCAGTCCTCCAGAATGTCCAGGAATGTGTCCAGCCTCAATGGATTGGAATAGAACTTGTACAACCGCATCATGTCGTCGTAATTCTCGTCCAGTAGCAGTCCAACCTTGCTCGATACGCAGTCTTGGATGGTCACTGTGTGAAAGTCATGCTGGTAGGCATCTATCACCGTGGTAAGCACGCAGGCATTCGCCGTTACCCCCGACACCACTATCAGCTCCGTGCGCAACCCCTTCAGCAACCCGGCCAGGTCCGTCTGGAAGAAACAACTGAACCGCCGCTTGTCCAAGACGTAGTCGCCTGCGTGTGGAGTCAGCTCAGGTACTATCTCGACTCCCCTGGTCCCCTCAACGCAGTGTACCGGTTCCGAGTCCCCCTCCCGACCCCTGTCTACTCCGTTCGCCCGGTGCACTTCTCTTGTGAATATCACGGGCGCTCCCCGGGAGCGCATAACGTCGCATAGGCGACGAGTGTTGTCGATTAGAGAATCGGCGTCGGCGCAGGCGTAAGGAGCCCCGGGGTCCAGGAAGTCGTGCTGCATATCTATGACGATAAGCGCCGACCTGTCCATCAGACCCGGTATTTGTGACGTTTCAAGCATGGCAAAACAGCAATTCAGATTCTTGAAAAGTGGCGGAGGGAGTGGGATTCGAACCCACGATCCAGGTCTCCCCAGATAAGCGCTTAGCAGGCGCCCGCACTAGGCCACTATGCGATCCCTCCCCTAATGGGAAACGGGCTCTCTCACGGACGGCACACAGCCCTCAACCCACTCGCCCCGCCCGTGCTCGTCCACCTCTTTCTTCCAGATGGGCACTTCTTCCTTTATCCGGTCAATGATATACCGACAAGCCTCGAACGCCTCCGCCCGGTGAGGAGTCCCGACCGCAATAATCACGCTGGGCTCCCGAAGCTCCAGCCGCCCGACCCTGTGGGCCACCGCAATGTCCGGGTTGTCCCAGCGCACCAGCGCCTCATCCACGATCTGGGCCATCTTCTTCTCGGCCATCTCCTTGTAGGCGTCGTATTCCATGTAGGCAAGTCTAGTTGGTCCTGCGAAGTCGCGTACCGTGCCCAGGAAAACGGCAAGGCCCCCGTTTCCCTTCTTGTTCACCGCTGTGATGAACTCGGTGGCGTCGATGGGCTGTTCGGTTATCTTGATCAACTCTGTCCTCCACTCACGGGAGGAATCAGGGCCACTTCGTCCCCGTCTCCCAGTGCATGATCCATTGGGACGTACTCGCCATTCACTGCCACCACCAGCCTTCCTCCACCTTCGAACAGGCCGGGATGAAGGTCGGACAGATGCTCCACCAGCGTAGCGGAAGTAGCCCCTTCCTCCAGGTAAATGTCCTCCTCCTTAAACCCGGCGCGTTCCCGGTATATGGCGAAGAATCGGGTGTTGACTCTCAGGCGTCGCCTCCCCGGATACAGGATTAGTCCGACTTCAAATTATAGCGAAGCGGCTGGGGAGTGTCTAACGGATGCTTTGTTATACTCTCTCTATGCAACCGTTGTACATGGAGATGCTGGAGTAATGGCTGGAGAAGAGGTCAGGGCCCGTGTCATAGGACGTAGAGCGCACTGGGGACTAATCTCCCTCTACCCGCATTAAGAACCATACTTGGTCAAACTAACTCCCCCTTCCACATCGGTACTGATCAAAATTATCCTGGTTTTTCTGGCACTCGCTGTCGGCGCCGGGGCCGGAACATTTAGCTACCTTGGCTTCACCGAACTCAAGGAGATTAACGAACTGATCACTGAAGACAGGGAACGATTGGCCCAACTTGAAACCGCCCCGACTGTTACCCCACAACCCTCCCCCACCCACATCCCGGATCCCACCCCACAACCGACCTCTACACCTCAGCCCACTGCGACATCTATCACACTCCCGCCTCGTCCCACTCCCCAGCCCACCGCTACATCCATTACATTCCCTCCTCCCCCCACTCCCCAGCCCACTGCCACCTCGATAACCTTTCCATCAACACCCACTCCTCAGCCTACAGCAACGCCCATAACCCTCCCCCCCACCGTCACCCCCATAAGCCTCCCCCCTACTCCCACGCCCGCGCCTTCATGGAATGATCTGTTTACTCAAATTAGGCGCTCCGTGGTGAAAGTGGAGACCGGCAGCCGTGCAGGCTCCGGGTGGGTATACGAGGAAGGGTGGCTGATTACCGCAGCCCATGTCGTAGGAACCTACCGGAATGTCACCGTCTACTATCAGGACTCCTCTGGCGACGAACAGAGCAAGAAGGTTAGGGTCGTAGGCACTGATCGCCTTAGGGATATAGCAGCCGTGGACATCAGCAGCATTGATCTTCCGGCCATCACAAAACGGCGGGACGTTGATGCAAATGACGGTGGCGAGCCAATTATGGCGGTTGGCTATTCTTCAGACCCGAATATAGGATGGCCTAGCCTTAGGGTCGGGGTGCTTACTACGGTCTCAACGCTTTGGTGGCTGGAATTCCTCAAAGCTATCGAGACTGATGCTGCCTTCGACCCGGGGGATTCCGGTGGCCCGATTTTCGATCTTCAGGGCAACGTGATAGGCATAGCGCAGGCCACGGCCTTCAGGACGGGCTCGGGGCAGCGGATTCAGGGTAGGCAGATGGCCGTGGGCATCCAGGAAGTTGAAGATGTGTGGAGGCAGCTCAAGAAGGGCGAAAAGCTCAACCAGGACTCCGATTACTGGTTCGAACGGAGGTCTGAAGAAGACTAGGATGGCCTCTGGTAAAGACTGCTCCGGCCCTTATCCGCAACGACTAGGCGCCTAGTCTAGTGCAGCGACAGCCAATATAGCTAACCAAAGACTCGGTCAATCACATACTGGTGCAGCCTGTGAGTCAATTGCTCCCGGTAGCTGTACCGCCCCCGACCCGCAAGCCGTGACTTCATGCCCCTGTGTGCCGATTCGCATACGGCGGTGTCTTCACTCATTATCTGTACCCTGGCCTCCTCCAGTTTCACGGCGGCCTCTGCAAAAGCTGGATGCTTCATCGCCGCCTCCGGAAAGCAGCTGCCCATCAACAGCCGGCAGCGGTCGGGGCCCAGGGGCAGGGTGATGCCGTAGTTCATGCCCACCGAGTTGTTTATGAGAACCATGTTGGGATAGATGATGACTATGACCAACTCCCGCGTCTGTTCATCGGAGAGGGCGGGGTTGGGAGGCAACGCCGACTCCCCGGAAAGAGTTTGCGCTTCCCCCGGCTGTCGACCTAACAGCATCTCCCATGTCCCCTGGCTCTCCTGGGGAGTGAAGACCTCCGTAGGGTAGTAGGGAGCGATGGAGCGGGCATGGGCGTAGTTCACGTGGTATTCCTCGGCGGTGTTGTCCACGTAGATTTTCCAGTTGCAACCTAGGTCGTATAGCTGTCGGTCATACAGCTTCATATCCTTCATGCCGTAAGGCGCCAGTCTCTTGGATAGACTCTCCAAACGCCGACCGAAGGACTCGGCCTCAGGGTTCAGATTCACAAAAATGAACCCTTCCCACTGGGACAGCTTCAAAGGCGGCAAACAGTAGAGCGATTTCTCGAAATCCCGCGTCCTCTCCATGTCCGGCGCCCCGACCAGCTCTCCGGACAAAGAATATGTCCACCCATGATACGGGCACTGGAAAAACCGCACGTTCCCTTCTCCCGACGCTACCAGCGTCGAGCGGTGACGGCACACCGGAGAGAAAGCGTGCATCTCCCCCGACTGGTCCAATGCAACGCAGATGGGCGCCTCCGGCCAGTCAACAGTGAAGTAATCGCCCGGCTTCTGTAGCTGGTCAACCCGCCCGACACACAACCACTCCTTGAGGAAAATGTTCTCTATCTCCCGCTCATAGAACTCGGGCGGAGTAAAGAAATAAGGTGGCGGCAAGGAGGCGTCGAGGACCGGAGCCCGCGTCAGTTCAAAATCGTTAGGGACAATCTGGCCTCGGGAGGAAGACATGGCAGTGTGTCGGGCGTTTTGCTCAGTCTAGGCTGAACCCGTACAACTTCGCGGCATTCCCCCCGACTATCTTCCGCGTCTCCCCATCCGGTAGATCAGCGAAGGTGCGGGTAATGACCTCTCGGGAGTGGGGAAACGTGCCCTCGTCGTGGGGATAGTCGCTGCCCCACATCAAACAGTCGACCCCCGTCACATCCCGGTTCCTCAGTCCAATCACGTCGTCCCCGAAGGTCACGTATCCCTGCCTCTTCCAGTACTCACTGGGCTTCATTGTCAGCTTTGGCTCGTGCCACATGTGCCGCTTTTCGTATAATTCATCGAGCACCAGCAGGTACCAGGCAAGCCATCCAATGCCGCATTCTACGAGGACGAAGTTGAGGTCGGGGTGGCGTTCCAGGACGCCGGCGGCAGTTAGCATGGTCATGGGGCTCATGCCTTCGGTCATCCCCAGCCCGATGTAAATCATGTCCGCCCCGTAGGAATGGACTTCACCACGGTCTTCCGGAATCTGATTCCCTGCCCGGGTGAAGACATGAAAACTCAGAGGCACTGTCAGTTCGTCCATGGCGTCCCAGAAGGGTTCGTAGTCGGGTCTGTTGTAGGGTAGGTCTGGCATTCCGACCGGCAGTGAAAAGGACCGGAATCCGAGCTTAGATGTCCTCCTCGCCTCCGTTATGGCCCCCTCGATGTCCGCCATTGGGATGCACGCGGAGGGGACGAACCTGTCCATGTGCCCGTTGAAGGTTTCGTGGTACCAGTCGTTATACATGGCGCAGAATCCGGTCTGGTAGCCGGGATCGGGCGCAGTTAGGGCGCTGAAAATAGCTTGGGGATAGATGACCTCTGCACTCACACCGTCTTCCTCGAGGTCTGCAATCCTCAGCGGGATGTCGGTCCCCGACGCCCGACCACTTCGCTCTCCCCTTTCATCCCTGAACTCCCTGCGCTTGTCTTCCTCAGTCAATCGGGAGGCGGCTACGTCCAGCCTGATGGGCCGCTGACCTTCCTGAATAAGGTAGGATGCGCCATTTCGTTTCTCCACGCGAGGGGCTCGGGCTCGCAGGTCGGCTGGTAGCCTTTCGAAAATATCGTCCGGCTCCATTGCATGGGAATCCGCCGATATGATCTTCATTTCCGACATGAGGCATCCTCCTCCATTGCCTTGCTGATTAAGGAAAGTATCTCACATGGGTGCTATGCCCGATACAGGCGCCGTCCCCTCGTTCCTGTACAATGCTTTTCGATTCCACGAAGGCCTGAAAACTAAAGGCGCAACCATGATGGTAGAACGGATAGGGGAGTCGGGGGCGCTGTCCCAGAAGACACGGGCCGGGGCCTGGATTTTCGTATCTGGGCAAAGGCCCAAGTCCGAAAATGGGTCCATCCTCGGATTAGGTGACTTCGAAGCCCAGGCAGATGCTGCCCTCGAGTCCCTCGCCCAGACACTCAACCAGGCCGGTATCGCCCTCACCGATGTCATAAAACTCACGGCTTACCTCGTAAACCCCCGGGACATCGACACCTTCCACGGCATCTGCTCCCGCACCTTCCTCACCCAGCCCCCCACCGGGACTACAGTAGCAGTGTCCTCCCTTCAGGACCCCGACGCCCTGATCGAAATCGAAGCCTCTGCTTACCTCAAATCTGAGAGCAACAAGTCTATCTCCTGGTCAAATTTCCGCACTGGTCCCTTCTCTGAGGAGGTCAGGTGCGGGAACACTATTCTCATTTCCGGCCAAACGGCTAGGACGCCCTCAGCGGACTTCGCCACCCAGCTTTACAGTGTGTATGACAAGATCAACGAGGGCCTGGCCCGTTTAGGTGCCGAGCAGAAACACCTCGTCAAGATTAACTACTTTATCGCCAACCCCCTCTACTACCGGCAGCTCTACCGCATCCGCGAAGAGGTTTTCAAATTGGACTGGCCCGGCGACTCCGTAGTCTCCGTCCGGGCCCTCGACGAGCCTGGAGCATTGGTTGAATGCGACGCCGTGGCCCTCGCCCCGACCGCAAAGGCCGAGTTCGTCAACTCCCCCGACCTTCCCCCTCCCTTCAACTTTAGCAACGTTGTTATCGCCGATGGCCTCGCCTACGTGTCAGGCCAGGTGGCCCGGGACAAACACAAGAACTTGGTGTTGCCCGGAGACTTCGGGGCGCAGTTCAGGCAAGCGCTTGGTAACATTGAGATAGCCCTCAACTCCATCGGGTGCTCGCTCGATGAAGCGGTCAAGCTCTCTTGCTTCATCAGCCATCCCGCCTACTTCGAAGAGTCGTTGGCGATAAGACGGGAGGTGTTCGGTGTGAGAGCGCCTGCGGTCACCACCGTGTCCGTAGACAGCATGGGAGGCTTCCCCGAGGCCCTCTGCGAAGTAGACGCCATCGCCGCTATTCCCTGATCACACAGTGTAAGAGACACAGTCTGCCATTATGGACTGGATAACCCGGTACAACAGAAGCGTCGTATCCCCCGAAGAGGCCGTCGAAATCGTGAAGCCCCGCGCCCGGGTCATGCTCGACCCCAGCGTCACCAGCGACATCCCCAATGCTCTTGCCGCCCGAGGCGGTGAACTGTCTGATGTCAGGATAATGTTCCAGGGCCCCTTTGAGGAGCAGGACTGGCTTAAGGAAGGGTACGAAGGCGGCTTCGACCTCGTTGGACAGTTTTATCTCGGGGCATTCTCCCGACCAGTTCACGACAGAAGGCGGATGGACTACTACCCCATGATCATGTCCCACCAGTTCAAGCCCTACGTCGAGAGGAGAGAGCCCCAATTTGAAGCGGACGCGGCCATCATCCACGTCTCAACGCCCGACGAACTGGGCTACTGCAGCTTCGGCGCAGGCATCTGGGACTGCCGTAGATGGGCACAGACCGCTAAGAAGGTCATCGCTCAGCACGACCCCACCTTCATCCGAACCTACGGCGACAACTACATCCATCTGTCGGACATCGACCGATCGGTTCACTACACGCCCGTTGAAATAACCGTAGAAGAGGCAATGGCAATCATAGACGGGGTGGAGGATGCCGAAGTTAAAGCGGCGATGTTGAGATTCCTGCCTGATATGTCGGGAGTGGAGCGAGAGAAATGGGTCCCCTACCTTTGCAGCAAGAGCATCGCCGAAGTGCATGCCATAGCCCAGGACTTGGGCTGGGGCGACCCTCCGGAGGAGGACAAGCCTTTCGCAGACTACGTTGCGGAGCTGGTACCCGATGGGAGCACCATACAGATAGGGGTCGGCACGCCGGGCCGCTACTTGCCCAGGCTCGGGGCATTCGACTCCAAAAAAGACCTGGGCTGGCATTCCGAGATGGCATGTCCAGGAGTATTGGATCTGGTAAAGACAGGCATCATCAATGGCAACCACAAGACCATTCACAGGGATAAACTCATCAGCACCAGTGTCCACGGCTCCAGCCCCAGTGAGATACAGTGGGCCCACATGAACCCATTGATAGAGCTCTACGACGCCGAGTACGTTATCAATGTCCACACCGTGGCCGCCCACGACAACTACCGGGCCATTAACAACGCCATCAGCGTGGACCTGACAGGCCAGATTAACTCGGAGACCATCGGGACCCGACTTTGGAACGGAACTGGCGGACAGACCGAGCTGCACCTGGGCGCCGTTCTTTCCAAGGGTGGTATGGCGATCACGTTGTTGCGGTCTACGGCGTTAGGGGGTGAGGTGTCACGGATAGTCCCCCAGTTCCCGGAAGGCGGCGTTGTCACCATCCCCCGCACTTTCGCCGATACCGTGGTAACGGAATTCGGCATCGCCCGACTCCTCGGTAAGTCCCAGAGAGAACGCGCAGAAGAGATGATATCCGTAGCCCACCCCGACTTCCGAAGTGACCTCCATAAAGCAGCCCAAAGGCTCTTCTATCCGTGACCCGCTTGCCTGCTCCGCTATCTATAAAAGAGATGGCCTGCTTTGACAATAAGACCGCCCTTGCAGTAAAATGGCCGTTCGTGAGCGCAATGAAGGACTACGCAATCTTCCAGTCCGGTAGCCGGCAGTACAGGGCGTCCGTCGGGGACACCCTCGTTCTGGACAAACTGCCTGTCGAACCTGGCAGTCCCGTAGAATTTGACCAGGTTCTCCTCATCTCCAAGAAGGGGGACGTCAGGATCGGCGCCCCAACCCTGTCCGGCGCCAAGGTCAAAGCCCGAGTTTTGGAACAGGGCCGAGACAAAAAGGTAATCGTATTCAAGTACAAGTCAAAAATCCGCTACCGCAGGAAGACCGGCCACCGGCAGGACCATACCAAGGTCGCGATTGAAGGAATCAACGTCGGGCGTGCCCGGAAGTCCAGGGCAAAACAATCAACGAAGAGTGAAGGCGAAGACTAATGGCTCATAAGAAGGGCGGCGGCAGCAGCAGAAACGGCCGAGACAGCCAGGGCCAGAGGCTCGGGGTGAAGAGATACGGTGGGGAGCTGGTCACGGCGGGATCGATCATCGTGCGACAACGGGGAACTAGGATACACCCGGGAGACAACGTGGGTGTCGGGAGAGACCATACTCTATTCGCATTGACCGACGGCCGGGTGGAGTTCCAGCGACACTCCAAGTACCGCAAGAAGGTAAGCATAGCCCCTGCATAATCAGGCCAGACCATGAAGACGGAAATACACCCGACCTACCAGCGCTGCACTGTCACCTGCGGAAGCTGTGGCACCACCTTCGAAACAGGCTCCACCCTCCCCGAGATCCGGCTGGAGCTCTGCAGCAAGTGCCACCCCTTCTTCACCGGCCAGCAGAGGATCGTGGACAGCGGCGGAAGGGTCGAGCAATTCAAGAGAAGGTACGGCATCAAGTAAAATTGGTTCTGACCGGTCACCTGAGGGAGCTTGCGTGCTCCCTCTTTTGATTTAAGGAGAAACCTTGGCAAAACGGGTCCCCTACGGCGGCCAGGCTGTCATTGAAGGGGTGATGATACGGGGCAGGAACAACATCGCCATCGCCGTGCGCCGCCCCGACAACGAAATCCAGCTCAAGACCGACCCCATCCAGGGCCTCTTCACCGGTACGCTCAAAAAGGTGCCCTTGGTTAGAGGATTCATCACCTTGCTGGAGGTGATGGTTATCGGCACCCGGGCACTGATGTACTCGGCCCAGGTGGCTATCGACGAAGCCGAAGACGAGGATGGAAAGAAAGTCGAAGTAGGCTCGGAGACTGGCTTCATGCTGTGGGCTACCATGCTCGTCGGGCTGGCCTTCGGGATTGCTGTGTTCTTCGTCGGGCCTGTCTTCCTCAACGAGTGGCTGGATGACCGAATAAGCTCGGCGGCGGTGCTGAACACGATAGAAGGCGTCGTACGCCTTGGCCTCTTCCTCGGCTACATCTTGCTGATAGGCAGGATGAAGGATATCCAGAGAGTGTTCGCCTACCACGGGGCAGAACACATGTCGATCCACGCGATGGAGCACGAGGAGGACCTAACCGTAGACAACGTGCGAAAGTACACTACCCTCCACCCGAGATGCGGTACGGCCTTCCTGCTGCTCGTCGTCCTGATTGCCATTCTGGTATTCATGGCCCTCGGACACCCGCCGCTGTGGATCAGGATCGTGTCCCGGATTGCCCTGCTGCCCGTGATAGCCGGCATCTCTTACGAGGTGCTCAGGATTCATGGTCGGTATGCAGGCAACCGGCTGTTGAAGGTACTCCTGGGTCCCGGGCTGCTTCTTCAGATGCTGACCACCCGTCGCCCCGACGATGACCAGATAGAGGTAGCCATCGCCGCGCTCAATGGCGCCATAGCCGCCGATGAGGCTGAAGTCGCTCCCACTCCCGCTCCAGCCTCCTGATCCACCAGCCGAGACGGTCTGCTCCTTATATCGCCTCGCCCTATTCCCCCTGCGCCCTAGGCCCATCCGTCATAGGCCACCACCTCAGAGAGGGGTTTGCGCTGGGTTGGACCAAAGCGACCCTTTGGGTACCCCAGTGGAATGCAGTAGACCACCTGGGCCTCAGCCGGCATGTTGAAGAGCTCGTGCACCCGATCGTCCACGTCCGGATGAAGGGTCGTAAGAACCCCACCGATCCCCTGTCCCCTTGCCGCAAGCAGTAAGTTCTGCGCTGCAGGTATCACCGACGCCATGGAGCCCACATCCCGGGAAGTAGCACACACCAGCACGATTACGGGGGCGTTCCCAATCTCGTCGGCCAGCCTTCTGGCCGACTGGATGGTGCCCTTGCCAGGTGGGATGTCCTTCGGGAAGATGCCTTGGTCCCGGCGCTTGGCCCACCACGCCTCGTGGTAGAGCTTGGCGAATTTCTCCTTCAGGGCCTCGTCCCGGATGACAATGAAGCGCCAGGGCTGCAGGTTGGAGCCATTCGGTGCCTTGGTTGCGGCCTCCAGGGCGATATGGATGTCTTCGTCGGGGATCGGATCGGGACTGAAGCGCCTTATGGCCCTCTGGGAGAACATCGCCTCGCCGAGGGACATGGTTAGCTTCTCTTCGCTGTTCACTGGATACCTCCTTGAGAGCAGGCAGTCAATCTTGCCGGTGGACTGCCATGGGCATTCTACTCAATTTCCTGGTGTGGGGGATGGGGCGTGTACAATACGGAGCACCAACGACCCAGAAACCGGAGCTCTATAGATGCCAATACTGACCGCCCAACAACTAAGGGACGTAGTCTACGAAATACTAGTTGCCACAGGGGCCACAGAGGATACGGCCGACACCGTTGCCGTCCACCTCGCCGACGCCAACCTCACCGGCCACGACTCCCACGGCCTGATCCGAATCCCCGACTACGTGGAAAGAATCGAAGAAGGAAGGGTGGACCCCCGAGCCGAACCAACAATCGCCTACGAATACAAGGCTGTGGCCAGTGTAGATGGGCAAGGTGTCTTCGGGCAGGTAGGTGCAAAGTTTGCCACAGAAACGGCGGTACGCTTGGCACGGGAGTACGGCATCGGGATGGTGACGATGTGCAATATCGCTCACTCAGGGAGATTCGGAACGTACCCGGAAATGGCAGCGAGACAGGGCATGGCTGCCATCATGTTCGGCGGAAACCAACTGGACAACGACTACGGGGTAGCACCCTACGGGGGCACCAGGGGACGCCTGGGCACTAACCCGTTCTCGATGGCATTTCCCCACTCTGGGGGACGGGTGATCCTGCTGGACTTTGCCACCTCCGAAACGGCAGTAGGCAAAGTGAGGGTTTACCAGGCCCGTTCGAAATCGCTGCCAGGAGAATGGCTGCTCGACTCCGAGGGTAGGCCCAGCAGCAACCCCGAAGACTATTTCAACGATGGGACCATACTGCCCCTGGGCGGTTTGAGCACCGGGCACAAAGGTTTCGCCCTGAGCATGTTCATGTTCCTTCTCGGAAGGACCCTCGGCCAGGACTCTCCAATCTCGTTTGAGGGGCAAGGACGGTCCGTAGGGGACTCAACAATCATCGTCATTGACGTAAGCCGACTGAGAGAAGGTGACGGGTTAGCCAAGGACGTGGAATCGGTAATCGACTACACCAAGGACACGCCACTGATGCCGGGGTTCGATGAAATTCTTTACCCGGGCGAGAAAGAGGCGCGTACACGTAAGGAAAGACAAGCAAACGGAGTCGAAGTGGAGGACGCCACCTGGGCCCGGGTGCGCGCCACCATCGACCGGCTGGATATTGCGGACAAGCTGCCCGGTATACCGGGCTAACCGACACCCCGAGGATTGACCCAGTTTGTAGACTGGTGACCACCTAGACGCGTTCGCGTATCGGAGGGCAACTATGATCATAGACGGCCACAACTACTGCTTCCCCCAGATGGACCTGCCCCAAGGCTACGACACCCTTGCCGAAAAGATGCGGATGCTCCAGTCGGAATATGGAGGCCACTACCAGCCGCCGTGGCGCGTGCGAGACCGGAAGCAGTTCGACAATTCGGTGCTGGTCGACCCCGAGACCGGGCAACCGAGGGACATAAGGTGGACCCGTCATAACGGCAATATCGCATGGGAGTACGAGGGTGAGATTTACACGAAGCAGCACACCCCGCCCATGCTGCACAATCTTGAGTGTTCAGCTGAGGTGATGCTTGCAGAAATGGACTACGCCGGCATTGACATGGGAGTCCTGCACACATATCCGACCATGGGACACCCGACCCACCTGAACGCATACCTTCGAGACATCACCACCCGGTTCCCGAACAGGTTTCGTCGCACCGTCTACCTGAGAGAGGCCTCCATCCCCAACGATCCCGAAGCTGCGATCAAAGCACTGGACCGGGAGCTGGCGGCGGGAGGAGTCGTCGGGTACCAGTTCATCCCCGGGTACTACTACAACCCCAGCGGCGGCGTTGAAGAAGGGCACGATGAACCCTGGGACAGCGGCCTCATGCGCCCCTTCTGGGACGCTCTTGCCGAACGGAACGTGCCCGTGTACTTCACGTTAATCGGGGGCACGGCTGGTGGTACATATCAGGCTTCCTGGACCGACGCCTACATAGAACAGCAGCGAATCATGGTTCGGTGGATGGAACGCTACCCGCATCTGACCGCCATGATAACCCACGGCTTCCCGTGGATGCCCTTTATGCAAGGAGAGAGAATAGTCTTCCCCGAAGAGATCTGGGAGCCATTCCAGTCGCGCAACTGCTACATGCAGGTAGTGATAGTGATTCAGGTCGGGCGGAGGTGGGAATACCCGTGGAAGGAAACGGAGTCGGCGCTGCAGGAGTGTGTGGACCACATCGGATCGGACAGGCTCATCTGGGGAACGGACATGCCGATGGTGGCCAGATTCTGCACCTATACTCAGTGCCTGGACCAATTCCGACGCCACTGCGATTTCCTCACCGACGAGCAACGCGCAGACATCCTCGGAGGTACTGCCGCAAGACTGATGGGCGTGCAGTTAACGTAAGGCTCGGCGCACCACTAACAGACCGAATTTCTTGAGGCCCTGTGCTTAAGTTGCACAGGGCCTCTTGACAGGTGCCTGTGGTATCATCGTGCGCACGGCAATCGGGAAGGAATTGCCCGGTCAATAGATGAACAATGGAGGTGGCCCTATATGTCCGCGAACTGTAATTTTGAGGTCAGTAACGATTATCAACCGGCAGGCGTCAGGTTCAACGTGAGCCTGAAGTCGGGGGGGAACGGGAGAGATGCTTTCTCGGTGACGGTGGACGATCTATCGTCCGGCAACCAGATCGATTTCAGCCACGGCGCCTGTCCGGCCGTCCACGATTTCATGCGGGGCTACACCCGCTGGTTGAATGGTCGAGGCGGAGTGAATGCGGAAATGGGGACCGACGCCATCACCGGTCCCGCGCAAGGTGACTACTCTGCGGGTGAACTCCTGCAGGTGGCCTCCGGCGCCGTTGACATGATCGACCAGAAATTCACCAACTACCGGGACCCGATCATCAATTCCGACGCCTACAACGATATCGTCTACCACAAGGACGACGGCGTTGCCTGGCTCATGATCAACCGCCCCGAGACCTATAACGCCAAGCGGGGCATCACCATGGACGAAATCGCCACCGCGCTCCTGGATGCGGCGGACGACAACTCCATACGGGTGGTGGTTATCTCAGGGGCCGGGCCCAACGGTTTCTGCACAGGCAACGACCAATCTTACGACCCCGACGTTGAGAACGCCATGTACTCCGGCACAGCCAGGGTAGACCTGCACAGCATCGTCCCTCAGATGCCCCAGCCGGTTATCGCAGCGGTTGATGGCTATGCCATAGGCTCGGGCAACATCCTGGCCTATCAGTCCGATTTCACCATCGCCACGACCCGTTCGCGGTTCGGGCAGACCGGGCCCCGGGTCGGGAGCCCTGCGGCTGGCCACACCGTCGCTGAGCTTGCCGGAAGGGTTGGCCAAAAGCGAGGTAGGGAGATCTGGATGGTCTGCCAGCAGTACACTGCCCAGGAGGCCTTCGACATGGGCCTTGTGAACAAGGTCGTCGAGCCCGACGGCTTGTGGGCCGAAGTGGACCGGTGGATCAAGCTGATAAAGAACGTCAGCCCCGTCATCCTCCAGATGCAGAAGATATCCTTCCTGGAGTACAACGACCACATCTGGCCGGAGGTCGGGCCCGTACAGAAGCACATCCCCGACTTCCTGGCTTCCGAGGAGTGCATGGAGCGTAGGACCGCCTTCCTGGAGCGCCGTCCCATCGACGATTCCAAGAACCAGCCCTACGTGAAGATCCCCATCGTCTCCCGACGCGGAGAATAGGTAAAGGACAACTGGGATGCGGCCTATTCAAGAGATCGCCGCCACTATCGGGCTCGACGAAACGTCTATAGTCCCCTACGGTCACTACAAAGCGAAGATACCCTTGGAGTCCGTCGATATGTCGGGCTCCAGGGGGAAAATGATAGTAGTCACCGGCATTACCCCCACCCGGGCCGGTGAAGGAAAGACAACGGTTACTGTGGGCCTGACCCAGGGCCTGGGCAAACTGGGGCAGAAGGTGATTGCCAACCTGCGGGAGCCCTCCCTTGGCCCGATATTCGGGATCAAGGGCGGCGGCACCGGCGGTGGTAAAACCACGGTCATGCCCGACGACGAGATCAACATTCACTTCACCGGTGACGCCCACGCCGTCGGCTCGGCTCACAACCTGCTCGCTGCCCTTACTGACAACGCCGCCCAACGAGGCCAAATCGAAGCCTTCGGCCCCGAGAACATCACCTGGCGCAGAGTCACTGATGTTGAAGACCGGGCCCTCCGCACCATAATGACCGGCATAGGCGGTGAGGCCAATGCTCCCGTCAGGGAGACGGGTTTCGACATCGTCACTGCCTCGGAGGTAATGGCGATATTGGCCTTGGCCTCGGGGCTTGAAGATCTGAGAGCTCGGATTGCCCGGATAGTTGTCGGGTTCACCCACGATGGCAGACCGGTAACGGCGGATGACGTGGGGGCGGTCGGGTCCATGATGTCGCTGCTAAGGTACGCTATTCAACCCAATCTCGTTCAAACGGCGGAAGGGCAGCCGGTCATGGTTCACGCCGGACCCTTTGGCAACATCGCCCACGGCTGCAGCTCAGTGGTGGCAGATAAACTAGGTCTTGCCCTCGCAGACTACGTGGTCACGGAGGCGGGTTTCGGTGCGGACCTTGGGTTCGAAAAGTTCATGCACATCAAGGCCCGTTTCAACGACGTAGAGCCCCATGCAGCCGTAATCGTGGCTTCAGTCAAGGCCCTCAAGTCCCATGCCGGCATTCCTTTGGCGCAGCTTGACCAACCAAATCCGAAGGCAGTTACAGACGGTATGCCTAATCTTCTGCACCTTATCGGGATGATCCGTAGCTTCAACCTGCCGGTTGTCGTCGCCGTCAACCGCTTCCCGGCGGATACTGACGAAGAGATAGCCACGGTGCGCCAAGCCGTAGACGGACTCGACGGAGTGCAGTCTGCGGAAAGTCGGGGCTTCATCGAGGGCGGTGACGGATGCCTGGAACTGGCCCGGGCCGTAATGGATGCCAGCGAAGGGGAAAAGCCTGAAATCTCCTACCTCTACCCGGAAGATGCTACCACTGAAGAAAAGGTGCTCGCCCTGGCCCAAAAGGTCTACAACGCCGACGATGTGGCCTGGGCCCCGGCAGCCCGCAGAAGGCTCAAGACCTACGAGGATATGGGCTGGGGTAAATGGCCCGTCTGCATGGCCAAGACCAACCTGTCCATTTCCCACAACGCCCGTCTAAAGGGGAGGCCTTCGGGGTATACGTTTGAAATATCGGACGTCAGGGCGTCGGCGGGGGCCGGATTCATCTATCCGCTGGCCGGGACCATGGTGACAATGCCCGGACTGCCGGCTTCTCCGCGGGCCTTGGACGTAGACGAGAAAGGCAACATACTGGGGTTGTAGAGAGTCGGTGGGGAGAAGGCTGTGATAGCATTAGATTCCGGCGGAATAGACCGGATGAAATATCAGGAGGAGCGGTAATGTATCTAGTAAGGCGAGTATGCAGGACGGCGCCGGGCAAGGCCGGCGACGTAGCGGCCGTTCTGGACAAGATCTGCGCAGCCTATGAGAAAAATGGTCGGTCCAAGGCTACCATCTATAAGGGCATGTTAGGCGGAGACACCGACGTCGTTTACTGCGAGTGGATGCAGGACGCGATCAAGCCTGCCACGGCCGACGAAATTCCCGCGTCGGTCTACACAGACGACGCAGAGATGCGGCCTCACCTCCTTAGCTACGACTTGGAAGTGTACGAAGCATTCGACCGTTAGCGGCTAGCATGACGGGCTCCGGTCGAGACTAGGGATCCGGGCCCCACGCGACTTAGCGACCGGGTCCACATCAATATCGCATGAGAAACTACGGATACGCGGGAAGAGTAGGGTGCTATCAAGTAAGCTGACCGCCGATCCGTTTCGCAAAGACTTAACGGGGCACAAGACCCGCTTTCAAGACCTGCATCAGAAGGCGGCAATCAGCATACTGGTGTTCGTCCCCCTAGCCGGTACGGTATATGCAATGTATGCCGCCTGGGGCCGGCTGGTGGACTGGCTGGACCTGACACTGCTCTTCGTTATCTACCTGCTGGTTGGGCTCGGGGTGACCATCGGGTTTCACCGGTACCTGGCGCACGGCAGCTTCAAGACGAACACCCCGCTCAAGCTGCTGCTGGTCATCCTCGGCACAATGTCGTGGCAGGGAGGCCCGATATCCTGGGTAGCAATTCACCGCAAGCACCACGCCTACTCGGACCAGGACGGTGACATCCACAGCCCGCAGTTGAGCAGTAACCTGTTCAAGGGGTTTGTGCATGCCCAGGTCGGCTGGATGTTCGGGATGCAGAGGCCCGACAACAACAAGTGGGCCAAAGACCTTCTCGATGACCCTTGGATAGTGTTCATCCACCGCACCAGTGCCCTTTGGTGCGCCCTGAGCCTGATAATCCCCTTCCTCATTGGAGGCTGGAGCGCCTTGCTCTGGGCGGGGCTGGTGAGGGTGTTTCTCACGCATCACGTCACATGGTCAGTGAACTCGGTCTGTCACGTTTTCGGGAGCCGACCCTTCGAGACGAAAGATCGGAGCACGAATCACTGGCTTGTCGGGCTGCTGGCATTCGGAGAGGGCGGGCATAACACCCATCACGCCTCACCACGGTCCTCGCAGCACGGGCTTCGGTGGTGGCACTTCGACGCCAGCTGGCTGCTAATCAGGCTGATGCGCAAGCTCCGGCTGGCCTACGACGTCTATGTGCTGCATCCCGACGACCTGCACAAGGCGTTGAGAACTCGGGCGGGCAAGGTGAGGGTGGCGTGCTCCGCACCCCAGGCAAACGCCCCCGGCTAACCGGTCCCATCCGCCGTCCCGGACGGCATGTGCTTGTATACCAGTCCAGTTCCCACCACCTCAGCGTGATATCATCCCCTTAGAGCCACCTACGCTCAGTTCAATGCCCATCCCTTATGAACAAGAAGCTAGTCATACTGCCAATAATCCACCTGACCATAGTGCTGCTTATCCTGTTCGGTGGTTCTTACGCCGTGGCCGAGAACGCGCTGAGCGGGCAGTCGGTCACGGGGATTGATTATTCAGATGCGGTGGGTGATGGAACGAATTGGTATGAGGACGCCGCCATCTGGGTGTGCCCCCTCCACTAGGGCCTGGCTCGGGGTCAGGGTTTCCCTCACAGCCATGTCCAGCTCATCGTAAGTGACGATACCCTCGAACTTTGCATTGAGCCGCCCCGACGCGTCTACGAGGAACACCCACGGCTCGCTGGGCAAACCCCACGCCCGCGCTTCTTTCGAAGGCGCAAGCTTTCCTTCTCCACGGATAAGGTCTAAGTCATACGGCTCTATGTGGATAAACTCCAACTCATCCCCATAGACTGGGAGCAGCTTTGCAACAGTCTCCACTACTGGACCGCAGATTCGGCTCTGGCAGAATGCGGGAGTGGCAAATACGACAAGGAACGGCTTGCCTTGCTCCAGCGCTTCAGCCACCGAGGTCCGGTACATTGCCGGGATAGGGTCGGGGCTGGTGGAAATATCCGATAACTCTTTGACCTCCGCAAAGGTCGGGTGGTCAATAGGTGAGACCCTCGCTCCCATGCCGGGCGTTGAGCTCTCTTCCAACACTTCCACCACGACGTTGACCTGTACTACCGAATCCATGACCGGGCTCTGAACGGATACGTTCAACTGCCAATCACCCGGTTCGTTAAAAGGGGGGTTGTCTATGGCGTAAATGCCGCGGACTTCAGTGTCAGGGTTGTACCACTCAGGGTTGGCATTGGGTGGGGCGTTAAGGTCGATAGTGCGGTATTCGGCATGGAAAGACGCGGAGGGTGATTCGTTCCCAGTGGGTTGGAAGGCAACGTTAACCGTGGCGTCTTCCACGGGCCTGTTGGCCCGGTCCAGGATGGCGAAAGTAATGCGAGTCTGCTCGATGGCAATCTCCTGGGAGACCAGGATGAACTTGAACTCGGGGGCCGAGGGCTGGCGGCAAGCTATGACGAGAACGGCCAGTCCCGCTAGGATTATGAGGTGTTGGATCCGGGGCATTGCGTGGGAAAGAAGCTGACCGGCTATTCCATCGAAAAGCCGTAGATCCTGGCCGCATTCCCCCCGACTATCATCTGTTTCTCTTCCTCAGGTACGTCCCTGAAGGTGCGCTCTATCACCTCGCGGGAGTGGGGAAACGTTCCCTCATCGTGAGGGTAGTCGCTCCCCCACAGTAAGCTCTGCACTCCGGTAACGTCCCTCATCCGGAGACCGACCAAATCATCCCCAAAGGTAGCTCCACCCTGCCTCCGGAAGTAGTCACTGGGCCTGTCCGGTAGCCGCGGCTCAATCCACATGTGGCGCTTTTCGTGCATTTCGTCGAGGGTCTGAAGGACCCAGGCCAGCCAGCCAATGCCGCATTCGACCAATACAAATCTCAGCCCAGGATGTCGTTGAAGCACGCCAGAAGCCACCAGCAAGCAGAGGGGTTTCATCGCAGCGGCCATCTCGACTACCTCACCGGCCAGGTCTTCACCGGGTCGGGAACGCTTTACCTCGTCTGACGGCTCCTCGTTGCTTGGGCCGTCGGTGAAGACGTGAAGCGCCAGCGGTACTCCCATGTCGCCTATCGCCGACCAGAAGGGTTCGTACAAGGGGTCATTGTAGGGCTGAATGGGCATGCTGATGGGGATGGAGGCTGAACGAAACCCCATCTTCGCCACCCGAGTGGCCTCATCAATAGCGTTGTCAATGTCAAGGGTCGGCACAACGGCGGAGACAACGAAGCGGTCGGGGTGGGGGCCAAAGACCTCATGATAGTAGTCGTTGTAGACCCGAGACAAGGCTAACTGAAAGCCCGCATCCCTGGAGGAGAAGGTGTGGAAAGTTCCGTGGGGGTAGATGATCTCTGCGCTGACGCCGTCGGTCTCCTGGTCGGCTAGCCGGATGGGAATGTCCGTACCCCCGGCCCGATGCATGACACGGCCAACCTCTTCTTCGTCCCGCCAATAGCGTTGCATGTCGTCTTCATTGAGTGGGTTTGGGGCTTCGATGCGAGCCGGTCCCTGCCCCTCTACAATAATGTACCTCTCGCCATCTCTCTCCTCGATACGCGGGGCACGGGAACGGTACTCGGGAGGAAGGCGGTCATACACCTCCTGGGGCTCATTTAGGTGGGAGTCCGCAGAGATTACTTTATATGCCGCCATCACTTGCCTCGTTTGTGGTTCCTATCGGTCGCGTCGGTAAGAGAGCTTACTCCCTTGGATTGCCCGTCAGCCCACCGCTGCGGGCGCCCGACTAGCCAACAGTCTGCCGTAGCCGGTGATTGCAGCGTCCCAGCCCATCTTGTTAAGCAGACACCAGATCGACGCCTGATTTGCCGTCACAACCATCTTACCTGTCCGAGCCTCCAACTCCTCGACAACTTCGAGAGAGCGCCAACCCGTGCAAGAGACAAGGAGGGTGTCTGCTTCAGGAAGACAATGCTCTATGCCGAACTCAAGGACCGTCTCCGGATCATGGTTGCACATATTGAACCCGAAAACCGAGGCATCGGCGGGCGTATCAACATTCAACACCTCGAAGCCCTTGGCAGTGAAGTACTCCCGCAGCCGATCGTTGTTCCACTGGGGGTAAGGAGTTACAACGGAGACCTTCCTGGCCCCGATGTGAGAGAGCGCCGCAGCTACTGATGGCGTGGTCGCCACCGCAGGCACCCCGGATGCGGCCTCAAGTTTTTCTATAATCTCCACGTCCCACCCCGGGCCCCGATAGAAGCTGCCGGTGGTACAGCAGTAGGCTACCGCGTCGACTTCAGCCTGGGTGAGGTATTTGGCGGCGGAGTCAATTTCGGCGTTCATCCGGTCCATGCGAGCGGCGCCGGAGATGTCAAATCCGTCCCAGATGCGCTGGCCGTGGATGGAGTAGTCTTTCAATCCGAGGGCCAGGGCGAAGTCGGCCTCGCTCGTGGAGTCCTGGGCGGGCATTATCAGTCCAATCCTCTTTCTCGGGCTCATACGCATGTCTCCTTCCCCACTCACTGGGACCCCAGTTTGCCGATGATACCAGAATTTGAGACCTCTATCCCTTCTGTCTATACAAGTTAATCGGCCGTGAGAACTGAGTTCTCACGGCCGACGTGCGATTCTATGTGCTTTTGGCGGGGTGTTAGTCCAATTTGCCTATCCGGCTACCGCTGCCGGGGCGGGGGTCTCCAGCAAACTGCCGAATCCCTTGACCGGTTCATCTATGCCCAGGTGCTGGAGGATGAGCCAGAGGGTGGCCTGGTTGGAGGTTACGACGGGTTTGCCGGTCTCCTTCTCCAGTTGCTCGGCGGCTTCCATGGAGCGCCAGTCGGTGCACGAGCAAAAGAGAACGTCGGCGTCTGGGTCGCACTTTTTGATGCCGTACTCCACTATTTCATCGGGTTCCTGTTCATAAGCCATGATCTCGCCAAATGACGGCTTGGGGTGCGCGTCTACGTTCAGTACTTCAAAGCCTCGAGCCTCCATGTAGGCCCGGAGCTTGATGTTGTTCCACTCAGGATATGGGGTAATGGCCGAGATCTTGCGGGCTCCCTTGAACTCCAGGGCTTTCACGACCGATGGCGTAGTGGCAAAGGCCTGTACGCCCGACGCTCCTTCGATCTTCTGCAGCATCTCCCGGTCCCACCCGGGGCCCTTGAAGAAGCTGCCCGTCGTGCAGGTGTAGGCTATGGCATCGAGGCGGACGGAGGACAGGTAGCGGGCCGCCGACTCTATCTCCGAGTTCATCTCCTGGAAGTGCGTCTCTGGATCGTGACGGTTGTCTCCTTGCCAGAGGCGGTGTCCGTGGACAGCCACGCCTTTAGGTGCCAGCACCATCTGGAAGTCTGGTTCGGCGGTGCCGTCAGCCGACGGCATCATCATCCCGACTCTCTTCCTGTTTTCCATCATCCACCCTCCTTCCCCGTCATGGGAAGCTCTATGCCTTGTTACGCACCTTGTCTAGGGCTTGGGCGATCTGGTCTTTCTCCAGGGCCACGTCCATCACTCCAACCTGCGCCTGGTAGACGCCCGCATCCACCGAGTCCTTAACCACGGGTTCCACCACGTGATACACCGGCAAACCGAGGGGAACGCCTGCCAGGGGCCCGGCCCAGCTGGGGTCGCCGTGGGTCACGGTCTCAGCGTAGAGTTCAGCGCTGTTGGCATCGGGCGAGCCGAGCACCACGATAACGTCGTCCTTGCCGTTGGCTTCAATTGCCTTCTTGATTTCTTCCTGACCATCCAGGTCCATGGCGCCCGCGGCAGTTCAGACGAAGCACTGGGTCTGCTCTATCAGCACCTCCGCCCCAGCGCTTCTTACCACCTCGGCAATGGCCGGGCCCTGGACGCCGTCCCGCTCTCCAATGGCGATTACTTTCTTACCCTTGAATTCCAAGGCGCACCTCCTGATTTCTAATGCAGATACGGGCTTGTCTTCGGTTTCGGCTGAACGGCTTTAGTCTACACCCAAATCCCGTTCAAGAGTCATGGTTGCGCTCCAGCATGAAGGAGATGCCGTCGGCCAGCTGGGTCATGCGGCCCAGAAAGAGGCTTCCTTTGGCATAGAACATGGCCCGACTTATCTCTCCCGACAAGATCATATCTCGGGCGTGGCCAAGGAAAGGCACCGCCGAGGCTATATGGCCCTGGGTGGGGGAGAATCCTAGCATCCCGTGGTCCTCCACGAACTGCTCCAGGCCGGAGGCATCAATCTCGTTGGCCATGACCGCCATGCCGCCCAGCATCCTGTAGTTGGTGCGCGGGGTGTTGCCACTGCCCTGGGGCTCGGTTATCTCCGGATTGTGGAGCTCGGTGGCGAACCGGTCTATGTCGGTTATCTTCAGGCCGTGCTGGTTAAGTGGATCAACCACTACCGCCTGGGTAATGGCCTGGTTGGAAGCCCCCGAGGCAATATCGTGCTTCCCAATCATGTCTAGTCGCACATGGGGGTTCTGTCCGTCGTCCGGTCCCATAAGGACTGCAATGGAGGCCAGAACATCCTCCAGGACAGGCATTTCGTTGGTGACATGCCCTCGGTATTTCATGCCGAGCTTGGCGAAGGAACCACCACCGACTACAGCCACATTTTCGAACACCCCGGACTTGATGAGCGCCCCGCCGACGATGATGGCGTGGTTAGGGGCACAGCAGAATGCCTTGACGTCCGACCCTGTGGCATTGAGACACCCGCTCATCTCGCCGACGGCCTTGGCCAGGTTCCCGCCACCTCGGTTGTACCGGTCCCCGATAGCCTCTTCCCCGCACCCGAGAAGGTAGTCTATGTTCTCGGCGGGGGTCTCCGTGACGGTGCTCAGCAGGTGCCGCAGAGCGAGGACCGCTGAAGCCTTGGCGCACAGGTTTTCGATCAGGAAGTCGGGAGTGAGGGACTTGTCCTCTTCGTGGCCTCTTCGCAAACAGCCTACGAGTCGGGTTTTATCCATGTATAGGGGCAGGGCCTCTTCTTCTGCAATAGCTTTTTCGATTTCGGAAATCGGGGTCGGGTTGCCCAGATTGCTCAGGTCGTCATCGGAGACCAGGGGATGACCGGACATTGCGTGCCGGGCCTCTTCGAGAAATCCCTGCTCCAACCACATCAGGTCGAACTGGTCTGATGCTTTCATCCATCCGTAGAACTCTGCCTGTGGCATGATTTCGCCGTAGGGGCCGGTCCTGGAAGCGCTGTTGGTCGGGTTTTCGTACCAGGGCTTGGGCGTGGTCTTCAGGTCATCGGGACGGAGGTTCCCGACGAAGACCTGGTGAGGCGGGTAGGCCACGGCGTCATCGAAGCCGCGCTGGTGGCGGTGAATAAGGTCTAGAACTGATGGATCGACGGGAATGTCCCGGGAAGGCTTGGACCCGAGTCGCACCAGGTCGGGAACGTGGGCCAAACAATAGGCGACCCCCTTGATGACGGGGGCGCCTTGACCGTTGCTTTGCGAGGACGATGTCATAAGATGGGCGGTTAGGTGGAGAAGACGGTGGGTGATGCCACCTCGGTCTCAAGGGCTTCGAGTGCCTTCTTCAGCATCTCCTTGCGCAGCTCCTTTTCACCTTCGTAGGACTGGCCCGGGTCTCCGACTGGATGTGGTATGGCCTTGCCCTTGACTATCCGGCTGGCCCCGACACCCTCTGCGAGGTTAAACAAAGTTGTTACCAGGGCGGTCGGGAGTCCGGCCCTCTCCAGCTCCTTCTGAAGCGTAGCGCCGCTACGCGTGCCCGTGCCTCAGGTTGCTGTCAGGATCACCCCTTGAACCCCTGCCGACGAAAGCTCTGCGGCAATCTCCTGCCCGAACTGCTTAAAGCTGGCTATGGGGCCCATGTTGCCGGTCGTACTGTAAACGTAATCGTGGAGCTTGCCGATGTCTCCCTCTTTTTCCATTTCCCGGGCCGCATCCAGCGGGACCATGCGGTTAGGCTCCGCGCTGGCAGCCGTGGTGTCGAAGCCGCCGTGGATACTCTGGAATTTGTCGGGGGTCATCTCCGGTTCTTCGGCGGTGTCGAACCTGACCCATTTGGTGGCCCACCCCGACTCCAGTTTCTCGGGGTTGCCCCGGTGTACGATGCCGCCTTCGGTGACGATGGCTATGGTGGAGTCGGAAGCGCTGGCGAGAGCTTGCGCAGGCGGGACCTGCTCATACTTGGGAAGAGGCCATTCCGTTTTGGGGTCCTCGCCTCTGAGCTTGCGCATGAGCATGTCAACAGCCCGCTCGGCGGCCGTCTTGTCTGAAAAGCGGTTAACTCGGCGTCCCGTGGGGAGGTAGCCTTCCTCCATTGCTGGGCCCAATTCCTCCTTGTTCACCAGCTTGGATGCGAGGCTTGCTATGGTGGACATGGCTTCGGCCATTCCTGCGGCCGAGTCCTTGGTGGATGCCATCAGGACCTTGCCCTTAAAGGTCTCGGCGGCGGGGCTGTCCTTGTGGACACCGGTGAGAGCGGGGATATCAAGGCTTTCCTTGACCGCCTGGCAGACCTGCCCGCAGGCCAGGCCGTATCGACCTGAGCCGAAACCCGGGCCTGCAATTACGATGTCGGGCTTGAACTGGGAGATGAGCTCGACGACTTCCTGGGTCGCCTGCTCCGAGTTCTCGGAGATGTAGTTGTCGCCGCAGTAAACGGTGCCGATGACTTCCCCGGCATCACCGAGGGCATTGTTAAGGGCCATGCCCGGGCCGACGGCACCTTCTCGTGCGCCGGGGCCGATGTCGGCCCTCTCCTCGCCGCCAACTCCGGCAAAGAACTGGTTCAGGTAGTGGACAACCTTGAATTTCGCCATTTTCCTCTCCCTCTTCACGCTTGCCCAAGTGCTGTATCAAGCCTCGGATTTCGGCTCGCATTATACACGACAGGCCCGTGCAGCTAGTCCGGGAATGCGGGCATTACGTGCTCGGCGAAGAGGCGCATGGATTCCAGCACCTCCTCGTGCGTGCCGCCAAAGCTCATGTTGGCACACACGTATTTGATGCCCAGGTCTCGGTACTGCTCGACCTTTTCGATGGCCTCATCGGGAGTGCCGCTAATCACGTTTTCGAAGACCTCCCAGGGCTCGTAGGGGACGTTCTGCGGCTCGATCATGCCTTCCTTGACAACACTGGGACCCGTGTAGACGGTGACGAACTGTTGGTGGTTGTAGTGCAGGTGGTTCGCCTGCCGTTCCAGGACGTCCCTGTTCTCGGATACGAAGGTGTTGCGAAGAATCAGGAGAGGGCATTCCTCCTCCGTCCTGCCGTACTCGTCAAGGGCATCTGAGTAGACCTCGTAGGTGTCCTCGAGAGCTTCAAACCCGCTGCGCAGAGGCGTATTCATGAGCTTATAGCCGTGGGAGACCGCGTACTGTACCGAGAGGTCAGACTGGCCCGACATCCAGATCGGAGGGTGGGGGTCCTGGAGGGGCCGGGGGAGAACGGTGGTCTCCGGGAACTGCCAGAAGTCCCCCTCGTAAGAAAAATCGTCCTTGGATGTCCAGGCCTTTATCATGATGTCCAGGCATTCGTTGAACATGGCCCGGTTCTGGTCTCGGGGGATCTGAAGCCGCTCAAACTCGTGAACGAAGGCCCCTCGCCCGAGGCCGATATCCAACCTGCCCTCTGATAGTACGTCGGCAAAGGCAATGTCCTGCGCGAGCCTGAGGGGGTGATAGAGCGGTATCGGAATCACCGCCGACATTATCCGTAACTTCACCAGCTGCGAGACCCTGACCGCGAACATCAAGAGGTTCGGGACGGCCAGGTAGTTCATGAAGTAGTGTTCGGGGATTACGACCGCATCGTAGCCGAGTTCCTCGGCGTATTGGGCCTGGTATTCGGCTTCCTTGTAGAGCTCCGCGGCAGGCTTGGACTTGTCGGTGTAGTAGCAGGGCAGGTAGTAGCTGAATTTCATGGGTGAGTTTGCTTTTCCAGGTTCTTTAGATTAGCTTTCCGTCTTCATCGTAGACGCTTCGGTCGCCGCCCGGGGCCCAGCTGAAGATCAGGGCAAGCAGGGGTTCTTCGCTGGTGATTTTCATGGCGTGGGAGGTAAAGGAGTCGCCATAGATAATGGTCCCCGGCTCACACACGAATGAGTCTTCACCCCAGGTGCAGTCGGCGGTGCCCTGAATGATGTAGTAGGCCTCAGGCCAGGCGTGGGTGTGAGCGGCGTAGTCGGTGCCGGGGTCAATCTGCAGGACGCCGGCGTGGGCGTCCTCCGTCTTGAGGTGGGCGCCAGGGCCGATGAGCGACTTTTGCCTGAATGTGTCCAGAAGAGACTGGGGATAGTTACCGTATGGCTTCATTTCTCCAAGCTGGTAGTTCTTGATGTGGTTGGGCCCATATTCTTCTCTGCCTGCCATCATGAGCCTCCTATGCGGCATCTATGTTATAGACTTGCTTGCCGTCTACCCACGTCTGGTCGATGCGGATGTCCTTCAACTCTTCCTCCGGAGCCGTCAGGGGGTCCCGCTCCAGCACCACCAGGTCGCCGAGCTTGCCCTGCTCAATCGACCCTTTAACTTGCTCCTGGAATTCGGAGTAGGCGGAATTCCACGTGTATATCCGTATGGCCTCTGCCACCGACACCTTTTCCTCGGGTTCCAGGAGGTCGCCGGAGTAGGTCCGACGGTTGACCATGCACCAGATTCCGAACATGGGGTTGACGAGCCATGGGTCGGTGCCAGTGCAGTCGGAACTGCCGGGCACATTAAAACCGGCGTCCAGCAGCGTTCTGAAGCGGAAGGAGGGATGACTTCTCTCAGGCCCGAGATACGGTGCCACGAACTCAGCAACGCTGTAGATGAACGCTGGATTGGGGCACGGGAGTATCTTGGCGCTGGCAAGTCTAGAAATAGTCAAATCATCCCGGAGCAGTACATTGCCCACATGCTCCGCCCGATGCCGGAGAGAAGTGTCATCTCCCACGCCCGCGGGGATGCCGAATACGGTCTCGAAGACGTCGATGAGTTGCTTGATGGCCCGATCGCCGTTGGTATGCATGCGCAGTTGCAGCCCGGCCCTGTGCACCTTGCGGACTATCCTGCGAAGCTCCCGGTCGTCATATCCGAGCTTGCCTGTGATGTCGGGGTGGCCTTCATAGGGGTCCACTAAGGCTGCGGCCCTGGCCGAGAACCCGCCATCGTTGAAAATCTTGACGCCTCCGAGCCTGAACCACTCATCGTCAAACTCAATCCCTCCAATATCCCCTTCGAGCACTTTGTCGAGGGACAGGGTGCCGGGCACGTGGATGTAGACGCTTAACCTGAGCGGCATGTCACCGCCGTCAATAAGCTCTCGCATAGCCGTCAGCCCCGACACCGTCTCCGACTTCTCCTGCACAGTGGTTACCCCGTTGGCAAGGAATCGCTCGTGGCCCGTGCGCCGGATAGCGTCCTTAACCGTGTCGTAGTCAGGCATAGGGACCGGTAGGCGGTGGTACATGTCCTTCATGCGACCCGTCGGCTGGCCGGAAGCATCCCGCTCGATAATCCCGCCCTGGGGGTCGGGGGTGTCAGCCGTAATGCCGGCAATCTCGAGGACCTTGGAGTTAACCACCACCATGTGATAGCTGGTCTTGAAAAGTATGGGATGTTCGACGCTGACGCGGTCCAGATCGTGACGATCGGGGTAGCGCTTCTCTCTAAGGCGCATGTCCTGGAACAGGCTGCCTTGAGCGATAATCCACTCTCCTCTGGGGGTGGCTGCCGCGTGCTCACGCAGGGTGGCCAGAATGTCGTCGATGCTTTCGTGCGGCGGCGTGTGGCAACTCACCGCAAGCCCTAGCCCCAAACTCGTAAGTTCCAGGTGCGTGTGGGCGTCGTTGAAACCGGGTAGAAGAGCCCGACCGGCGAGGTCTACTACCCGGGTCCCTTCTCCCTTCGTCCGCAACACCTCAGTCTCAGCCCCGACAACGGAAATCTTGTTGCCGTTGATTGCAACGGCCTCGGCGACAGTGTCCCGCGCATCGACGGTTATCACCTTACCGTTGTGGAATATGACGTCAGCTTGAGGCATGTCTGGTGCCGGCTGGGGAGGGGGCCGGAAGCGGCCCAAAACATACCTTTAGGAAGGTGTCGGTGTCAATTGGGGGTGGGGGTAGAATCACCAAACGAGGAGCATGGTAGAATAGGTTAAAGAGATTCTACCCTGGAGAAAATGCCGTGAGTCTTAACATCAAGAATGAAGAGACCTGCCGACTGGCCAGTGAGTTAGCGCATCTAACCGGTGAGACAATGACTGGGGCTATTACGGTAGCATTGATGCAGCGACTGGAGAAAGAGAAACGGGAGAGAAGTGTGGAAGAGCGCCTGCGGAGAATGCGCGCCACCGCCAAACGATGTGCCGAGCTTTTGCGGGAAGGAGGCCCGCCAGTCGACCATGGTGAATTGCTTTACGATGAACGGGGATTGCCGAAATGATTGTCGACACATCCGCGGTGATAGCAATTCTATTCAATGAGAGTGAAAGTGGGTTGTTTCAAGAGAGGATAGCAGAGGCTACGCAGTCTCGTATGTCGGTAGTGAACTTTTTGGAGGCCGCGATAGTCGTGGAGGGTCGGAGAGGAGCCGTGGCAGGGGATAGCCTTGACGATTATCTCGAAGATGCTGCGATTGAGCTTGAACCGGTAACTACTGACCAGATGGAGGCAGCCCGACGTGCTTGGCGAAAATTCGGCAAAGGAAATCACCCTGCATCCCTGAATTTTGGGGACTGCTTTGCTTATGCACTTGCTAAAACTACTAGAGAACCGCTGCTTTTCAAGGGCTCTGACTTTGCTCTGACTGACATCGAATCAGCTTGACTCTTTTGGCAGACTCTGGCCCGTGCATTGGACTCAATAACGCGCCCTAACCCCCCACTCGACCCCTCACCTCGCATTCCATACACTCGTCCATCACCACCATCAGACCCGCGTCCCTAGCCGCCGACGCCCCTTCTTCACTCACCACCCCCTTCTGCATCCACACGGCCTTTGCGCCTATTTTGATAGCGTCGTCGACTATCGCCGGTACCTCCTCAGCGCGTCTAAAGATATCGACCACATCCACGGGATCTGGAACCGAGCGTAGGTCGGGGTAGCACCTTTCGCCCAGAATCTCTGTAGCTGAGGGGTTCACAGGGATGATCCGGTAACCCTTTTCCTGTATGTACGCGGCTACGCCGTTGCTGTCCCTCTCCGGTCGAGGGGACAGGCCCACCACCGCCACGGCCTTGCAGGTTTCCAGAATTTTGTCGATATTGCTCATAACGCGCCTCCCGGTGATTGCTCAGATGCATGCGAACGCGACTATATCACGCAGGCATTGAGGGTAGCCTATCCCGATACCTAGTCCTCGGTTGCACGAGACCTCATCATCGGCTTGAGGAGCAGAGCCGAGGCCACCAGGGTCAGGGAAAAGAATGTGGTAACAAACAATGCGGACCGCAGGTCTCCTGTCGCCTGCTGAATGCCCCCGACCACGAGCGGCCCCAGCCCGGCGCCCGCGTTCATTACGGTGTAGATAAAAGCGAGCCCAACAGCCACCTCCCGGGGCCGGATTCCGGGAAGCTGATATGCCATGGTAACGATTACCGGAAAGTAGCAGATGGAAAATCCGCGGAAGACGTTGATGAGAACTACCAGGATTTCTGAGTCGGTAAACAACAATGCCATGTGGGTGACCATGGTCACTATCCCTGTCACTGCCATTACCGTTAGCTGTCGGCTCTGAAGAAAAGACAGTGAGACCACGAACAACTCGGCAGGGGCGGCGGCGAACATGTACATCGCAAGCCCTAGCCCGACAATGCGGGGATCGACTCCGAATTCCTGCTGTGCCAGGGTCGGCCAGAACACGTTGAAGGCGCTCTCTAGAGCCAGACCACCCGCCATCCCCACGCCCAAGAGCCATAGCTGCTTGTATTTGAAAATGCTGGCCAGTGGAGACCCTTTTTGAGACCGGAACCGCTCCACGTATTCCGGCGTCTGCCGCTCCCCACCCAGCGTTATCCAGCTGAGCGCACTGAGCATGGCAAGACCCGACCACAAGTACATGGTGTTCCGCCATCCTCCGAGCCACTCGATCAGGAATGGAGTCATGAGCAGCGCGAGGCCGTTAATGATGTCGCTGCCGGAAATCATCAGGCCGTTCGTCCGGGCGACCTGCCTGGGAGTCGACCATTGCTGGATCAGCAGGGCGGTAGCGGCTTCAGTCTGGGAATAGGCCATGGACATGGCGAGCCTGCCCAATAGAAGGAGAAGGAAGCTCGGGGCCCAACCCTGCATGAAAGTGAATCCCGAGACAACGATCAAGCCCAGGCCCGCCATCCTCCATGGTCGGAACCGCGACGCAATCCATGCCGTGGGTATGTTGAGGAATAGCACTGCCAGGGTCGCCGACGCACCCAGTACACCCTGCTGTAGGGGCGACAGGCCGAGATCGGCGGTCATGTCGGGCAGCATCAGCCCAATGGTCATGATGATGGAAATGCTGATGGCGTGGCCCGAGGTCAGGGACCCGATGACGAGCCAGCGCCGCCCGGCGGGTGGAGCGTTCTGTATCAAGGATGTGCTGCCAATGGGGACTGATGCCGAACTTCTTGACGATTCGGACGAGGGTAACGCTGCGAGCGGAGGGGCCTGCACGAAATGCGGGCCCGGGAGGCCCGGGTGTCGGAACACGGGCCGGAACGGCGATTATACGCTAGCCTTCCCAGACTTCCCGCAGCAGCCGTACCCAGTTTCCACCCAGTATCTTCCTGATGTCGTCCTCACCGTACCCTCGATTCAGGAGCTCCAGGGCGATGTTGCCGAATCGGTCGGGGGTCTCCATCCCTCTGGGATGAAGCAGGGGAGAGGGGTAGGGCACCGGGCGCGGCTTTATCTTGGTGCCCTGCTGGGAGAACAGCCAGTCGAAGAAGGAGTTTGACTGGTCCTGCGTGTAGTCCGTTCCTATGGCGACGTGGTCTATGCCGACCCTGTCCACTAGGTCGTCAATCGCGTCCACATAGTCCTGCAGGGTCGACTCGAAGCTCTTGGGAAGGAAGGGCGGAAAGGCATTGGCCCCGATGACTCCGCCCTTCTCGGCGATGAGCTTCAGGGCATCATCTGCCTTGTTGCGGACGTGATCGAAGAAGGAACGGGCGTTAGCATGGGTCGCAGACACGGGCTTATCCGAAAGTTCGGCCGTCTCCAGCGTGGTCCGGTCTCCGACGTGAGATAGGTCGATCAGTATTCCCAACCTGTTCATCTCCCTCACCGCATCCTCCCCGAAATTGCTCAAGCCCTCGTCGGTGCGCTCCCAGCAGCCGTTGCCCAGCAGGTTCCTTTCGTTGTAGGTGACCTGGATGACCCTCACGCCGAGATCGTGAAAAAGTTCAAGCCTGTCTAGCTTGTTCTCGATGGGAGAAGCGTTCTGGAACCCGAGGATTATGCCGACGGTCCCATCTTCCTTGGCCTTGAAGATATCGTCAACCGACTTGACCTGGGAGAGGGTGTCGGGCATTTCTCGGAAACGCCGTTTCCAGCCTGCCACATGGTCCATCGTCTCCTCGAACCCCTCCCAAACGGCGATGGTGGCGTTTATGGCGGTGAGGTTGCCGTTGCTCAGGCTCTGGTAGACCGCAGGGCTCTCCCAGTTGCTGATATTCAGCCCGTCAATGGCGATGGCGTCGCGATAGATGCTCTCAGCCCGCTCTTCGATACTCATTTAACGCTCCTTTGTGAGGAGGTGATGTCGGGGCTAGTTTATCACTGTGGTCTAAGCCCTCACCCCTATGCAAGCGTGACATCATCCCCACTCCCATCCAACCTCTCAAACTGGGACATTTGCCCTACATGAACTCCCGTGCTATACTACACCCCAGCGCGCCGACCCCATACCTCGGTGCCCATCACAATGCAGGATAAAAGGAGTCCCATGAGCCGCACCGGCCTATTCAGCCCCCGTCGTACCCGAGCGGTATCCCACCGCCCGGCCCCCGACACGCGCCTCCTCCTCACTCCCTTTCCATTCCCCGTCCTGCACCCCAACACCCACAACAAGCGCTGCCCAAAGGCCCAACGCCTACGTCTTCGCAGCGATCTATCACCGTCCCGCCCCATGCAAGGAAGGTCCCAGGACAAATCACGACACACCCTACCCAAGGGCCGTTGCCAGGTGCGCGCCCCACACATAGGGCGCAACGGTTTCGCCCCGTCAGGCGACGCTAAGGAGCACGGTGTAATGTTGCTCCATCGGGCCATAGCGCCCTTCTTGGATTCCACCGTCGTCACCACCGGCAAGCTCCGGTCTATGAACGGCGGTCACGGGTCCCCGCTCCCATCCCTCAGGGTGGTAGAGCACTTCCGGTGGTCGAGACTGCCCCAGAGCGAGAATTTCTCGCGTCTCGTCCATACCCTATCGGAAGTATGGGGCTGTGATTCCACCGTCGTCACCATCGGCAAGTTCCGGTCTACGAACGGCGGTCACGGGTCCCCGCTCTCATCCCTCAGGGTGGTAGAGCACTTCCGGTGGACGAGACTGCCCCAGAGCGAGAATTTCTCGCGTCTCGTCCACGTCCCCTCGGAAGTATGGGGCTGTCGCAGGGTCGACGCTGATGTGGACCGTCCCCAGGGGCGGACACCCCGCATCGGTACAGGCGTCGCCGACTATCTGCGCAAACCGTCCGGGACCTTCCACCGCCTTTCCCTCCCCCTCTGCCCCGACTCTTACACTGTCACTCCCGCCCCCGATCTAGAATCCACCCCACGGGCGGAGTCGAAGGGAGGAGTCCTACCCCCTCTCCCTCGAGGGGAGAGGGCTGGGGTGAGGGTGATCCCCTCCCCAGCGTGTGGGGTTGTAATCACAAACCAACACCCCTCACACTGTCATTCCGATGCCCCGCGAGGAATCTGGGGTGGTGCCCCCTCCCCGCTCCCCAGTACCAAACTAAAGGGAAGGGCTTGCGCCGCGGCGCAAGCCCTTCCCTCTGTTTTTCCTTCCCCCTCTCCCTTAAAGGCCCTAAGGGAGAGGGGGATAAAGGGGGAGAGGGTTCCTTACCCGCCCTCTGCGCCACGCGAAATCCCCAGAAAACCCTTTAGGCGTCGTTCAATCAAACCAGCCACAAATTCAATCAATGTTCAATCAATGTTCAATCAAAACCCCAACCCCACAACTGGTTCGGCTGCTAGCCTCTCGGACGAGAAAGGCCCTAGAATAGCGGCACGAACACCCGGCAGCATATGACGGCACTCATGGGGAGGTGAGCATGTACTCTTACCCGGAAATCGACTGGGACGGCCTGCGCCGGCACCGGACGGACAAAGTCTCCCAGGTTATGAGGGACGCCAATGTCGACGCCCTGGTTCTCATGGGCCACGACAACATCCGCTACGCTACCGACTTCGGAGTCTTTCTCATCTGCGAAGCCTACGACTGGTTTGCCGCAATAGTCACCCGGGAAGGTGAGGCCTCGCTATACATCCCCTACGTGGACAAGGTAGTCGACAATCCAATGCCTGACTATCCTTGGATCACGGAATTCGTTCCGACTCCGTCCTGGGTTTCCAGCATCAGCCAGGCCGAGATCTGGGTCGACATCCTGTCCCGCAAGCTGCGTAGCCTCAAGGCCCGACGCATAGGCGTCGATGCAATGCCCTTCCAGCTTTGGGATGGCATGAAGAGGATGATGTCCGAGGCACTTTTCCTGGACGCGTACATGCCTCTGGCCATGGCCCGGCAGGTGAAGCATCCGGAAGAGGTGAAACTGATCCGCTCCAGCGCCGAAATCGCCTCCGCAGGAGGTGAGGCTGGGCTGAAGGCCATGCAGGAAGGCGCCCTAGACTTCGAGGTGCTTTCGGCCATAGATGGAACTATGCGGGCCCAGGGTGCCGAATTCATCACCCATAACGTCTGCATCAAGGGTGAGAGCCAGGTCACCGCCGGCTGGTTCCCAAAGGGCAGCAAGCTCGAGTCAGGCGGGACTATGGCCTTCGACTGGGGATGCTACGTGAAGGGCGGCTACGGCTCCGATATGTGCCGGACAGGTTTCGTGGGGGAGCCCCCGGGACCAGTGCAAAAGGCCTGGCAAGTGCTGATGGAGTCCCACCGGGCCACGGAGGCCGAGGCCAAACCCGGTGTCCGGGTGTCCCACCTTGACCGAACGGTAAACGACCTCCTTGCCAGGTCGGGTTACCCGACCACGCCATATTCCTTGGGACATGGTGTCGGGCTGAGGGCGTGTGAGCTCCCCATCATCTACCGCCCCGACATGATGATGGTGGATGCACAGCTGGAAGAGGGAATGGTCATCTGTCTGGAGCCCGAGACCTCGGTGGAGGTCGGCGGCGAGACAGTCTTCGTCAAGGTCGAGGATATGTACGAAGTTACCGCTACGGGGCTAGACCGTCTCACCACCACCGGCTACACGCCCTATTGGGAAGATTAGAGGCTAGCCAGGAGTCGGGCGGAGCGTTGCCAGGAGGCCTGTTTGTCAGGGCCGGCGGAGATGATTGAAACAAGCACTTCCCCAGCGCCCGCAGCGAAGAACGCCTTAAGTCTGGGTGCGACATCGTCTTCAGAGCCGGAAATGACTATCTCCTGGAGCATACGGTCGCTCCAGCCGTTCAACTCCTCCGCCTCCGGGAACCCTGCCAGGGCGAACATTTGCTGATAGAAGGGTGCGGTGGGATAGTAGGCCATCTCCTCTAGGGAGGCTTCCTTTACTTCTTCGTAGTTTTCGTGGACGGAGACCACGGCGTGGGCGACAAGCGGGGGCGTCGGGCGTCCCGCGGCCTGTGCGCCTTCTCGCATGGCTGGAAGAGCCGAGTCCCTGAGATAGGCTAGCGGACAGACCCAGCTTATCGCACCGTCCGCCTCTTCGCCACAGAGCCTGAATGACCTGGGGCGGAGCGCCGAGGCCATGACCGGTAGCTCGGGGAAAGAGTCAGAAGCAGAGACGTGAGCGCTGTACATCTCGCCATCGAATTCTACAGAGCCTTGTTGCACCAGTGGCTTCACGATTTGCAGGTACTCGCGCAGGTTGGTCAGGGGTTTTCGGAAGTTGAAGCGGAAGGGTTCGTACATTTCGGAATAGTGGCTGGGCCCGATGCCGAGCCGGAATCTGCCCGGAGCCAGGTGAGCTATGACGTTGGTCTGCTGGGCAGCAGTGATAGGGTGTCGGGGCCAGGTGGGTACGATCGAAGTGCCAAGTAGTATTGAGTCGGTGCGCATTGCGGCAACTGCCAGTAGGGTAATCGGGTCAGAGTCTCCACCAGAAGTAGCCCACGCTGCCTTGATGCCGAGCTCTTCCAGGCGCTGTATCTGCTGAACGCTTTCGGCGGCGTTGACCCCGGTAACCTCCACGCCGATAGTTCCCATGGTCATGTCAACTGTCCTCGTCGGATTCTGTCTGCTGCTGGTCCCTTGCTTCCCATAACGCTTCTACGGTAGCACGATATTTAGGAGCGGTTTCCCGGATATCCGCTTCATTGACGCGATATTCCTCAATCGGCAGCCACAAGTCGCAATTGCTTGAGTAGAAGGCTTCGTCGGATTCATCAATTTCAACAATGGCCTCATCCCGGAACAAGTTGACCTGTTCAAGCTGAATAATCATACCGTTCTGGATGAAGCTGCCATAGACCCTCGTTGGGGTCCGGCCGACCTCCGGTGAGAAGTGATTCAGTCGTATCCAGATGCAGGGCGCGATAGTGGCCCCCGACAACTCGCTTACGATCTCGTCAACAGTCATTCTGCCCAAAGATTGGGTCCTGTCCGGGTCCCTGCTAGGGTCTCTTACGGCAATGTAGGCGCCCGGAGATAAGTCTGGGCCGACCTCATAATAGCCATCCACAAACGCAGCTAGCGTCGTCGGCGATACGGTAGGGGTTGGGGTAGGCTGGGGAGTAGGCGTAGGCTCAGGAGAACAGGCTATCAACCCCAGGATGAGTGAGAAAATCAGTGCAGCATGTACAAGGCGGGTTGGTGCGATTCTATTCAGGTCCATTACGGGGAGCTGCTGGACTGTCGGCACGGGATGATATATCGCTGGAATGCGTTGAGGCAGTGAGCAGTGCCATGTTTTGTGCAATCAAGTGAGAGTCTGAAGGATGTCCCGCCTAGACGGGCCCACACTGATCACTGGCTCGTTGAACATGGGCATGACCCGCTCGGCATAGAGTTCGAGGCTGTGCATCACCTTCTTGAAGGGCACTCCGACAGGATTGGGCCAGATGGTGACGTGGGCGCAGTTAAGTTCGGTGCGGAGATGGTTGATCCTTTCGGCGACGTATTCCGGGGACCCGACCCAGATGATCTCCTTCTCCATTAGGAAGTCGAACCACTCAGCATTCATGTCCCGGTCTTTCAGCGTCTCCCAGGAGGCGACACACGACTGTTTTCCCCGGCTGGCGTTCAGGCCTACGGTAACGTCGTACCAGCGGTTAATGCCCTCCCGGGCCTCTTTCTCGGCCTGCTCCTGGGTGTCGGCGATGTAACAGGTGCGCATGACATTGAGGGTCTTGCCGTCGGCGCTGCGGCCCATGGGAATGTCCCGACCCCAGACCCGGGAAGCGGTCTCCTTGTAGGTAGTCCAGGCCTCCCTGACTCCTTCAAAGGAGCGGCTGAGACAGGTAGCGGCGTAGCCCCGCTCCGCGGCGAAGGCGTAGGAAGCAGTGGAGTCGGCGGCCTGCCAGATGGGAGGATGAGGTTTCTGGTAGGGTTTCGGGCGGACCGGCATGGCTATGATCTCCCCGTTGGGGGAGTAGTGGGCTGGGTCGTCGGAATATATGCGCTCCCCCTGCTCTCTCCAGCCGGTCGGGGGGAAGTTGTAAAACCGGCCCTTGTGAACGAAGGCGTCTTCCGTCCAGGCCTTGATGAGCACGTCGAGGGTCTCACTGAAGAGGGCGTAGTTTCGGGCCTGGTCCCGGCGGTCAGCGTCGGCGTTAAAGGTTATGCCTGCGAGGGTGTTGACGCCCCGGGCAACCCCGACGTCGAGCCTGCCGCGGGTCATATTGTCGAGCAGCGCTAGATCCTCGGCGAGGCGTATGGGATGCCAGTCGGGGAGGACGCAGGCGCTCTGGCCAACGCGGAGCCGTTTGGTATGGGTTGCCAGGTGCGTATTTATGAGGACTGGGTTGGGGGCTGCAATCCAGAAGTGCTGCTCACCGATCCAGATGGTCGTGAAACCGGCCTGATCGAACAGATCGGCCTGTTCTCTCCACTCCTCCATCAGGAGGTCGGGTGGGTAACGTTCCAAGAGGTGGTAGAAGACGTTGCCGTCGAATCTCAAGGGATGGGGATTCCTTCAAGGAGGGGTTTCACGCCGGCCTAATTTCCGGAACCTGTTTCGGTAGCCTATTGTTCACTTGGCAGAAGGGCACTGATAATCTCGTCTATCTTCTTCAACTGTGAGACTACGCCGTCCAGAACCTCGTCGTATTCCGCGCCCGTTTTAAGATGGATAGGGAGCCAATCGTCTTGAAATTGTACATTTAGTTCCCTGCCAACCTCATTCAAGTTGAGCCCTGGGCGATTCAACCACTGACAATTGAGCCACAATGGAGTGTCACCGCTTCCGGCCCACCGCACATGGTTAACCCCAAACCAGAACTCTACGCTCGACTCAGTGAGTCGAAAAAATGTCCCGTACCCATATCGTTGTGACTGTGCTCGCGTTCCGCTGGAGTCAATCCATCCATCGTGAATTCCCTTGCTCCAGACTGCGTCGTCGATGATCTGGTTGTACCAGAACATACGGCGTGCGAGGCTGGGACTCATCTCTTCTGAATGAAGTGGCAGGAAGCCTTTGTCGCCCTGAGATTGGGCGAACGCCCTAAGTTGTTGAATGTCCGATTTGACGCCATCGTCCTCTGAGGAAACCCCTATTCTATCGAGCAATCGGACCCAGCTCACCAGCAGCAAGTGGAGATCCGTGTCCCTCGGTTCCGTCCAGATAACCTTAGCCCTTCGCATTCCCGAGGGAGATTCGATGGGTTCCAATCTACTGTGTTGTTCCATCTGCCGATGTATCTCCGCCCACAGGGTTGGGAGTCTGGGCTCAGGGGCTATGAGCAGAAGAGTTGCCGAGCCGGGTTGGTCGAGCAGTTGGCCGTATCCTACAGTTTGATCTTCCGAGAGCGAGTGCCAAAACTTTGCTTCGACAACTAGGCGTAACCTGTTGTTCTTATCGTAGCCTGCCATATCGGGAATGGAGCCGTCTGGGAAGGTTACCTGGGTGTTTACCCTGACGACCGGTTCAATGGCAAAGCTGCCTTCCCGAAGCAGGTCGTTCAATGCCTGCATCGTCTCGTCCGACCTATTCAGGATGTAAGCGAGGGCATCGGTTGCGGCATTCTCTACCTGTCGGGTAAGCCTCGGGACGAGGTGGGCCATTAAGGAAGATTCGTCAGGCATGAGTGGTCCTCGTTACAATTAGCTTTGACGCGCGGAGTAGACCTATAGTCCTCCACTGTCGCCCAGCCTTGATGGGTCTTAATTCGCGGCGGCGCTCACCTGGTCTATGAGGCGGAGGTAGTTGCCGCCCATGATCTTGGTGACTTCTTCTTCGTTGAAGCCGTTTTCGCGGAGGCCGTTGGGGATGGAGCGAAGGCCTGAGGGCTTTTCGCACCACTCGGGCCAGTCGATTGCAGGCCACTTGGGGCTGTGGAAGCCCTTGGCGCTCATGAACTTAGGCACTTCTCGGGACCAGCGGCCCCGGGCCCAGTAACGCTTTTCGTCGGGGAGGAAGCCGGTGTTGTGGTCACTTCCGAGCCCCACGTGATCAATGCCCATGAACTCCACTGTGCGGGCGACCATGTCGCAGAACTGCTCGACTGTGCCGTCGGGGGCGAAGAGGTTGGGGTAGGTGCCTAGGCCCATGACTCCGCCGTTCTCGGCGAGGGCGCGCATCATGTCCTCCGACTTGTTGCGCTGGACGTCCTTCCACCAGAGGGGGTTGGCGTGGGTGATGGCCACGGGCTGGGCAGAGGCTTCGATGGCATCCATGGAGGTGCGTTCGCCGGTGTGGGAGAGGTCTATTATGACGCCGTGCCGGTTCATCTCGGCAATGACGTCCCGGCCGAAATAGGTGAGACCGCTGTCGTTGGGTTCGTAACAGCCACAGCCGATGAGGTTCTGGGTGTTGTAGGTGAGCTGCATCACCCGGACCCCGAGCTTGGCGAAAACGGCCACGAACTCGATGTTGTCCTCGATGGGCGACGTGTTCTGAAAGCCGAACAGGATCCCGGTCTTCTTTGCCTCGTAGGCGGCGCGGATGTCATCGGAGGTGTAGACGGGCATGATGAGGTCCGAGAACTGGTCGAAGCGCCGGTACCATTGCCCGATCTCGGCGATAGTCTCCCGGCAGTTTTCCCAGATGGCGAGGGTGATGTTGATGGCGCTGATGTCGCCTTCTCGGATGTCCTCGAACGTCTCACGGGTCCACTTGTGATGTTGTGCTCCGTCTACTATCAGAACTCGATCTTCGGCCATGGGGTGTCCTTTCAATTTCGCTGTGGTTTCTTGTTTGGGGGCCTCTGTTAACCGGCGACCTGCAAAGCCGGGGATTCCTTTCTTTCGAAGTAAGGTATGACCTTATCGGCGAAGAGTTCCAGGCTGCGGTAAACCTTCTTGAAGGGAACGTAGGATGGGTTGGGCCAGAGCGTTACGTGCCGGCAATTGAGCTCTGTCTGGAGCCTTTCGATCTTTTCCGCGACGGTCTCGGGAGTACCGACCAGGATGGCGTCTTTCTCCATAGCGAAATCGAACCATTCCATGTTCTTCTGGTCGAGAGTTATGTCCTCGTCCCTGGCTATGACACCGCTACGGTTCCAGTTGCGGCTAAGGCCAAAGGTGACGTCATGGTGGGCGTTTATGCCGTCCCGGGCGTCCTTGATTGCCTCCTCCATGGTGTCGGCAATGTAGAACATGCGCATGATGTTGAGGGTGTCTCCGTTGGCGGTCTGACCCATGGTAATGTCGTGTCCGGAAACCCGGGAGGCGGTGTCCCGATACGCCGTCCAGGCCTCTTTCATTCCCTCAAGAGTACGCGCGAAACCCGTGACGGAAATTCCCTTCTCTGCGGCGAAGATATAGGACTCCGTGGAGTCGGCGGCCTGGTAGATGGGGGGATGAGGCTTCTGATAGGGCTTGGGCACGACGCCCAGGCCGATGAGCTCTCCGTTGGGGCCGTAGTGGGAGGTGTCTCCGGTGTATATCTGAGGGTTGTTTTGAGTCCAGCCGGGGACCGGGAACGTATAAAACTCACCCTGGTGGACGAGAGCATCCTGCGTCCACGCCTTGATCATGATGTCCAGGGTCTCCTTGAACAGGGCGTAGTTGCGCTCCTTGTTGCGTCGGTCGGCGTCTATGTTGAACTGAATGGAAGCGGAGCTGTTGGTGCCCCGTGCTATGCCAACGTCCAGGCGCCCCCTGGTCATCTGGTCCAGCATGGCCAGCTCCTCGGCGAGGCGGATGGGGTGGTAGTCGGGGAGGATGCAGGCGCTCTGCGCGACCCTGAGCCTCTCCGTGACGGAGGCCAGGTGGGTGCACACTTGCACGGGGCTCGGGGCGGCGACGTGGTAGCCTGCGTACCAGAAGTGATGCTCCCCGATCCATACACCGGTAAAGCCGGTCTGGTCGTAGAGCTTTACGGTTTGTCGCCACTCTTCAACCATTCGGTCGACGGGATAAACCTCCAGCCCGTGGTAGAAGACGTTGCCATCGAATCGCATTACTCTGTGCTCCCCGTTAAACCGAGTCCTGCCAATGGCTAGCCCCGGGCCTTGATGGCTTCGCGAACGGCGGTGGGGTTCATAGGGAGAGTTTCCAGCCTTACGCCGACCGCGTCGGCGATGGCATTGGCCAGGGCCCCCGCGGGCGGGATGATGTTCGCCTCCCCGACACCCCGCACACCGTAGGGGTGACCGGGGTTGGGAACTTCAACGATCACGGTGTCGATCATGGGTAGGTCGAGGCTGGTGGGGAGGCGGTAATCAAGGAGGCTGGAGTTGACGACCTGGCCATCCTGGTTGAGGAAATACTCTTCGTTCATGGCCCAGCCGATTCCCTGGGCGCCTCCACCCTGCAGCTGTCCCTCGACGTAGCTGGGATGGATGGCCTTGCCCACGTCCTGGACCATGGTGAAGCGGAGGATCTTCACCTTGCCGGTCTCGGGGTCGACCTCCACGTCGGCAATAGATCCAGCGAAGGATGCGCCAGCCTTGGTAGCCTGGACGTTACCCACTCCAACAACCGGCTCGCCAGTCTCCTCGATCTTGGAGGCGAGTTCGGCGAACGTCATCTTGAGTTCGGGGTCCGACTCGGAGAAGAAAACGCCCTTTTCGAACTTTATGGAGTCGGGGTCGATGTCCCAGATGGTCGCGGCTCGGGCCAGCATCTGCTGCTTAACGTGCTCGGCAGCTTCGTGGGCCGCGAGGCCCTGCTTGAAAGTAACGCTGCTGCCGCCGGTGCCGTTGGTGTAGCCCACGGAGTCGGTATCGACAACTCCGGGCACCACGCTCTCAGCGGGGATGCCGAGGGTCTCAGCGGCCATCATAGCAATGGTTGTCCTGGTGCCCCCGATGTCGGGAGATCCTTCCCGAAGGGCGACGGTGCCATCAGCATTGACCTTAATGGTGCAACTTGCCGGGCCTCCAAAGTTCATCCAGAACCCGAGGCCCACGCCCCGTCCTTGGTTTTCACCCTCAAGAGGCGTGTTCCAATGGGGATGGTCTTTCATGGCCTGGAGCACTTCAACACACCCAACCTTGGGGTGCGGTACGCTGTCGGCCCTGCGGGTACCTTCCTTGGAAGCGTTGTTGATCCGGAAGTCGATGGGGTCCATACCGACCAGGGCTGCGAGTTCATCTACGACGGTCTCGGAGGCGAAGGAGGCGTTGGTGGCACCCGGGGCCCGGTAGGCAGCGGTCTTGGGCTTGTTGACCACTACGTCCAGACCGTCTATCAGGACATTGGGAATGTCGTAGGGGCCGAATACACAGAGGGCTCCGGCACCGACGGGCGATCCGGGATAAGCGCCGGCCTCGTAGGCAAGGTAGGCCTGCGCGGCCGTGAGTTTGCCATCGTTGGTGGTGCCCATTTTGATCCTGATATATGAGCCGGGGGTCGGGCCCGTGCTCTCAATCTCTTCGGAGCGGGTCATGACAATCTTGACCGGGTGTCCGGTCTTCTTTGAGAGAAGTGCAGCAACCGGGTCTCCGTAGGGCTCGAACTTGCCCCCGAATCCACCGCCGATCTCCATGGGCACGAGATTGACCTGTGAAACGTCCAATCCAAGGATGCTGGCAGTGGCATCCCTGACCTCGAAGGGGCCCTGGGTGCTGCACCATATGGTGACCCGGCCATCGCGGTTCCAGAATGCGGTGGCGTTGTGGAGCTCGATATAGCCCTGATGGACGGTCTTGGTGTCGAACTCCCGCTCGATGACGTGGTCGGAATCTGCGAAGGCCTTTTCCACGTCGCCCATAACGTGTTGGAAGTGGCTGGCAACGTTGCTCACCTTGTCGGTCTGCTGGCCGAACTCCTCGGTCTTGAGGTCGTCGTGGAGAAGGGGAGCGCTGTCGGCGATGGCATCGCGGACGGTGGGCACGGGGTCGAGGACTTCGTACTCGACTTCTACGAGGTTGACGGCTTCCTCAGCGACGTGGGCGTTGACTGCAGCTACTCCAGCCACTGGGTGTCCGGGGTACAGGACTTTCTTGCTGGCCAGGACGTTGTCGCGCATGAAGCGCAGGCTCATGCTGATCTCGCCCATCTGCATCTCGCCCTCCTGCTTGCCGGAGGGAAAGTCTGCTGCGGTTACTACTGCCTTGACGCCGGGATAGGCTTCTGCCCTGGAGGTGTCTATAGAGATGATGCGGGCGTGGGCGTGGGGGCTGCGAAGAATCTTGCCGTGGAGAAGGTCGCTGGTCTGGAAGTCTGCGCCGTAACGGGCGCGGCCGGTAACCTTGTCAACTCCGTCGTGCCTGATGGGTCGGGTGCCGATGGTGTCATATTCACCTGTGGCCAGGACAACGTTGGGTTCGTAGTCGGTAGTAGTCATGCTCTCCCCCTGAAATGCTGAGTGGGTACCGCTCGGGACGGGCTGGCCCTATTCTACCCGATTCCGGTGTCGATACTACCCTCAATATGCCGTACCGGTTAGCTGACCCATTCCAAAGGTCTGGGTAGCTCCGAGAATCTGGGTGATTCGGGTAGTGAACGAATTCCTTGGGTCGTCACCCGACACGAATATCGCATTGCCGCCTATGACGCGGTCAACGGGCGGAAGGACTACTTCTTGCTCATAGTTGCCGGTGCTGACGATGGATTCGGCTTCCGGTGTGAAGTAAACGAATCCGGTGTCGTCGGGGGTTTGGGCCATCTCGGGGCTGAGGAGTGTTGCACTTATGCCTGCCCTCTCACAGTTTCTGATGAGCAGCATGGGGTCGACGGCCAGGTGTCCGCCGCCCATCCAGGATATGACAACGCCGTCGGCGCCCATCATCCTGAGGAGCTTGGTGGCGAAACCAGCGCCCAGTTCCTTTTCTGTCAGTTTCTCCGGGCCGGCCGGGACGAGGAGGACGCCCAGGAAATTGAGGTCCCTTCCATGCCGCAGGTAGAGCTGGTTAATGAGGGGGTTATTCAGGTGATGGTAGATGGTCGTCCTGACTGCGCCTGGGGTGTTGAATGGGCGGTACAATGCGCCGTACATGAGTTCATTGGGATGAAGCAAGGTAGGCTGCCATCCTATGGACTGGCCGTAAAGGAATTCACCCATGACCTGCGCACAATAGGCGACGCGGGGGAGGCCCGGGTCAACATCCGTAAGCTCGTAAGTGTCGATAGAGGAAGGTTGTAGGCCTGCTACGGTCTCGGTGAGATGGGATGCCAGCCCAATCTGCGCTTCCCTGATAGCCAAGTTCAGGCGCTGGCTGAATGCCGACCCGCGGATAGTGTTAATCATCTCAAGGTCTTCGGCGGGAGTTTCGGGGCCTGGAACCTTGGGGGTGACTTCCACGACCAGATTTGCGTTTTGGGAGAATGGGGAATACCGGGCTCCGGGGCCAGACATGTCCAGCAGGGCTTCCCGCCAGTAGTAACCCTCCCCTGCTGCGGGTTCAGAGGTTGTCACCACGGCCATACCGCTGAGTCGGGCGGTCCTGCCGCTGCCAACCTGTGAGGGTGGGCCTAGGACGCCTGGGAAGACGCAGCCGGCCCCCAACTGCTTGGCTCGGGGCTCGACAACGTCCACGGCGTGGATGATCCGGGTGGAGTCTCCGGGGTGGGAGACATGGACCGCAACGTCTTCGAAGTAGGCATCATCCAACATCCTGGACCTGATGTCTTCAGCGTCGATGCGGAGTTCGCCGCCTGTGTATCCAGTCTCGTCACCGAGGGTGATGCGCTCTACGGGAAAGTTGGCAATTTCGAGTCTCATCGGGGTTATTCGTGGGGCGGGTCAAGGGTGTATCGTATCGTCAAGGATTCGATGATACTATGGGTGAGGCCGTGGATTAAAGGTCGGTGGTGCCCAGATAAGGGGGGAAAATGAAGTACACATTCACTACGGAAGAACAGTCCTTTCGGCAGGAGGTCAAGGACTTTCTTGCCAAGGAATGGTCTGATGACACCTTTGCCGTCGAAGGCAGCGAAGAGGCCCATTCCGTAGAAATGAGCATGCGCAAAAAACTAGCCAACCAGGGTTGGCTGGCGCTCTCCTGGCCTAAAGAGTATGGCGGCGCAGGGGCCAGCCACATGCAGCAGGCCATCTTCACTGATGAATGGTCCTATGCCTATGCCCCGGGCCGTGACGGCGAGGGCATCGGGTACATAGGCCCGGCCATCATGGTGCATGGGACGGAGGACCAGAAGAAACAGCACCTGGGTGGAATAGCTCGGGGAGAGGTGGTCTGGTGCCAAGGCTATTCGGAGCCGGAGTCGGGGTCCGACCTCGCGTCTCTCGGGACACGGGCGGTGCTGGACGGCGACGAGTGGGTAATCAACGGGCAGAAAATCTGGACGTCCCAGGCCCACTACTCGGACTGGATTCTGTTACTGGCCCGCACGGACCCCGACGCCCCCAAGCACCGGGGCATCACCATGTTCCTGGCCGACATGAAGACGCCCGGCGTTTCGGTAAGGCCAATTATCGACATGTCGGGGGGGCATCCTTTCAACGAGACATTTTTTGACAACGTGAGGATTCCCAAGGAGAACGTGGTGGGGGAGATAAACCGGGGTTGGTATGCCGGGATGACCCTGCTGGACTTCGAGAGGTCATCGCTATCTCACTCGGCTGCGGCCCGGCGGTGTTTCGACGAGACCGTAAAGTTCGCCTCGGAGACGATAGTGGATGGGAAGCCGCTGATTCAGCACCCGATGGTGCGCAATAAGCTGGCAGAGATGGCCATCGAGGTGGAGATCGCTTACATGCTTTCCTACCAGGTGGTGCACATCCAGAGCAGGGGCGAGGTGCCCAATAAAGAGGCGTCCATCGACAAGCTGTGTGGCTCCAGCACGGAGCAGAGGGCCTTCAACACGGCGATGGAAATACTCGGCCTATACGGGCAGCTAGTTGAGGGGTCAAAGCACGTGCCTCTGCGAGGCTTTGTAGAAAAGAACTACCTGTTTACCCGCTCCAGCACCATAGCCGGAGGCACCAACGAGATACAGATGAACATCATCGCGACTCGAGGGCTGGGGTTGCCGAGGCAGTAGGAGTTACCACGCCGTCCACCCGCCGTCCACGAGGATTAGTTGACCGGTGATGTAGCTGGAGGAATCGGCGGCCAGGAAGAGGAGCGCCGTCTTCAGCTCTTCTGGCTTGCCCATGCGGCCCATGGGTGTACGGGCGGCGAGGCCCGTGAACTCGTCCGACAGGAATTCGGTAAGCTCAGTCTCGAAGTAGGCGGGGCCGATTGCGTTGGCGGTTATGCCCTTCTTGGCCCACTGGAGACCGAGGGCCTTGGTGAGCCCGACCATCCCGTGCTTGGATATGGAGTAAGCGTAAGAGTAGTCTTCCGGCACTCCCCCGACCACCGACAGCACCGACGCTATGTTGATAATTCGCCCGTAACACTGGTCAAGCATCTTCAGGCCTGCGCGGTGGGAGCAAAGAGCCGCGCTGGTCAGGTTGGCATCCATAACCTTCTGCACGGCCTCGAAGTCCAGGTCTTCGGCAATTTTTGATCCGGGGAAGAAAGCGCCGGCGTTGTTGACCAGGATGTCGATCTTGCCGAAGGTCTCCATGGCGTGTTCTACTAGGTTATCCACCTGTTCGGGGTTGGTGACGTCGGTCTGTACGACGAGGCACCGGGCGCCGAGGTCTCGGATCTTTTGGGCGGTCTCGTCCAGCTTGTGGAGGCGTCGGGCGCAAATGACGATGTCGGCGCCGGCCTGGGCGAGGGTCTCGGCGAAAGTGACCCCCAGCCCCGAGGATGCTCCGGTGACGATGGCAACACGGCCTGACAGGTCGAAGAGGTCTCTGGACATGGGTGCCTCCGAGGGCTAAATGTCGCTGCGATTCTACCACCCCCCGCTGCAAGGGCTCTTTCTGCTAAACTCCCCGAGTCTCGAGTCATCGACCAGTCAACTCGGAGGAGACTATGATCTACGAATTCAGGAGCTACGTGCTAAAGGTCGGGAGCATGGGGAAGTTCGAGGAGAACTTCGCGAAGGCGCTGCCCATCAGGGAGAAACATTCGAAGCTGACGGCCTGCTGGCATACGGAGATAGGGCCGCTGAACCAGATCATTCACGTCTGGGCCTATGAGGACATGAAGCACAGAGACGAAGTGCGGGCTGCGGCCGCGGCGGAACCCGGCTGGCCCCCGCCCGGAGATGATGAGCACATAGTGAAGATGGAAACGGAGATAGTTATCCCGGCGCCCTTCCAGAAGCCGATAGAGCCGGGCCATCACGGCAACTTCTTTGAGATGCGCTACTACGATGCGCTGCCGAACTCCATGCCAGAGATAATGGATGTCTGGGGAGCGAAGCTGCCGAGTAGGCTGAAATACTCGCCGCTATTCTTCTGCGGATACACGGAGATGGGCGCGCTGAACAGGCTAATCCACATCTGGGCCTATGAAGACATGAAACAGCGCAGTGAGATCCGTGCCGCAGCGGTCGCGGCGGGGGACTGGCCTCCGGCTACGGGAAAATTCCTGGTCACCATGAATAACAAGATTATGGTGCCGTCGTCTTTCTCGCCTGTTCACTAGACCCAAAATCCATCGGAGGAAACCATGATCTACGAATTTCGCACCTACACCCTTAAACCGGGCAGTGTACCCAAGTTTGAGGAGATATTCGGGGAGGCCTTGCCGCACCGGGAGCAATATTCCAAGCTGGCGGCGTTCTGGCATACGGAGGTCGGGCCCCTGAACCAGGTAATCCACGTCTGGGGATACGAAGATGCTCAGCAGAGGTCGGAGATCCGGGCGGCGGCAGCCCAGAACCCCAACTGGCCTCCAAAGGGCGGGCACCTCATAGTAAAGATGGAGAGCGAGATCGTGGTGCCCGGGCCCTTCCAGAAGCCGATAGAACCCGGCAACTACGGTCCCCTCTACGAGATGCGTTACTACGATGCCGTGCCCGGCTCCATGCCCGAGATCATGGAGGCATTTGGGAACAAGCTACCCGACCGGCTAAAGCACTCAGGGCTGTTCTTTGCCGGGTCCACGGACATGGGGCTGCTGAACAAGCTAATCCACATCTGGCCGTATGAGCACATGAACCATAGATCGGAGACTCGCGCCGCGGCGGTGGCCGCGGGAGACTGGCCTCCGCCCATTGGTCCGCATATCACGGCTATGAACACGAAGTTCATGCTGCCGGCGGCTTTCTCACCCGTGCAGTAAGCTGGGCGAATCGAGACAAAAAAGTCGGGCCGACGGATTCTCCGTCGGCCCGATTGCTTTTCGATGGGAGTAGGCTAGAGGACCTGGTTGTAGAGGTCGGGCTGGCCGGAGGTCAGACGATCGATGTTTTCGAGGAGGATGTCGATGACGTTGTCCTCGTAGGCCTGGGTCTCGCCGCCCGTGTGGGGTGTCAGGACCACGTTGTCCATATCCCAAAGCGAGCTGTCGTCCGCCAAAGGCTCCTGATCTACGACGTCCAGCCCCGCGCCTGCTATCACACCGTTATTCAGAGCATCGATAAGCGCCGCCTCATCAACACATCCGCCCCGGGCCATGTTTACCAGGTAGGCGGTGGGTTTCATGCGGGATAGGGAGTCGGCGTTGATTAGGTTTCGGGTCTGGTCGTTGAGGGAGCAGGTGAGGACGACGATATCTGATTCGGTGAGTAGTTCGTCGATCCGGTCTGGGGTGACGACCTTGTCGGCGGGACCCTCGGCGGTGGCGGGGTTGCGCTTGGTGGCGAGAACGGTCATGTCAAAGGCCTTGGCGATCTTCGCCACCCGGGACCCGATAGCCCCCATCCCCACAATCCCCAAGGTCTTCCCTGCCAGCTCATCTTCCCGCTTCGGTATCTCGGAGATCATGCCCCGCCAGAAGTGATCGCTCTGGTTCCTAGCCCCGGATTTGAGGTGTCGGGTGAGGGATAGGATGAGGGAGAAGGTGTGCTCGCTGACGGCATTCTTGTTAACACCGCTGGCGTTGGCGAGGCGGACGCCACGGCTCCGGAGTTCGTCCAGCGGGAATTGGTCGTAGCCTGCGCCGATGGACTGGATGAATCGGAGGGTGGGGGCGCTCGCGAGGATGTCGTTGTTCCAGAGGCCGGAAATGACGAGGACATCGAGGCCCACGCCCCTGGCAACGAGGGAATCGTAGTCCCATACCTGGAAGCTGTGAATGCCGGTGTTGCGCTTTTGGAGGGTGTCGTGGAGGGCGTAGGCGACGTGGGCGAAACAGATGCGTAGAGAGTCCTTTGTCGGGAACGGGGTTGTCATCGTGTAATTTCCTTTTGGGGTAGGCCGGCTAGAACCAGCTGACACCCTTTTGATAGCCGCCGGCGATGTGGAGCGCGGTGCCCGAGACCCATCGGGAGGCGGGGCTGGCGAGATATCTGACGGCCTCCCCGATGTCTCTGGGGGCGCCGAGGCCCAGAGGATACTCGGCGGTCTTGCCCGCGTCTTCTTCTTCAGACCATCCAAACTCCTTGGAACGGACGAGGCCGGGTGTCACGGCGTTCACCCGCACACCCCTGTCTGCAACTTGGGCAGAGAAGGCCATGGTGAGACCCAGCACCCCTGCCTTGGAGGTGTTGTAGGCGGGGGACATCGCCTTTGAGCCGATCCGCGCCGACTGCGAGCTGATGTTGACAATAGCACCGCTACCTGCCTTGAGCATGGGCTGGAGTGCCGCCTTGGAGCAGTAGAAGACTCCGCTGAGGTTTACGTCGATAACCCTGGTCCACTCCTCGTCTGGCAGGTCCCAGGCGTTGCCGTCGGGTGCGTCGATTCCGGCATCGTTGACCAGGATATCCAGCCTTCCAAAAGTGTTCAGGGCCAGGTCAACGAGGGCTTGGGCGTCTTCTGGGTTGCTGGTGTCCATCTGCATGGAGACGGCTTTGCCTTCCAGGTCCTCGACCATGCGCACGGTCTCCGAGGAGTCAAGCAGGTCGCCTATCACAATTGAAGCTCCAGCCTCGGCAAGGACAATGGCGATGCCACGGCCAATGCCTCGGGCGCCTCCGGTGACTATAGCAACCTGGTTATCGAGTCTCGTTGCGTCTGGCATGGCGTTTCCTAGGTTATCCCCTCTTCGCTGAGGGAAGCTATCTCTTCTGAGGTGAGGCCGAGCAACTTCGAGTAGACCATCTCGTTGTCGTAGCCGAGGGCCACCGAGCCCCGCCAGATCTTCCCCGGAGTCTCCGAGAACTTGGGCACGATGCCCGTCCCCTTCACCGTGCGGCCCAGCTGGACGTCATCCCATTCAACGTGCATGTCCCGCATCTCGAAGTGGGGATCGTTGGCCGTGTCTTCAGGAGTCATGATGGGGCAGCAGGCGACCTGGGCCTCGTTCATGGTCTCTACTATCTGGTCGACGGTGCGCTCTTCGGCCCAGGCCCGGATGACGGCGTCGAATTCCAGTCCCTCGGGGGTGTAAACGCCGCGGTGGGCTTTCTGCCATTTCTTTTCCTTGGGGTCGAGGCCCAGGACCTCGCATACCCGGTCGTAGGGCGTGCCGACAGCGGCGATTATCACCCAGCCGTCCTTGGCCCGGAATACGTCGTAAGGCTGGAACAGGCCGGCCTTGTTGCCCGACCGTCCCCGGTTCAAACCCATTTCGTAGTATGCGACCATCGTTCCGGCGAGAATCTTGTGTATGGCCTCGTACTGGGCGAGGTCGATCACCTGCCCTTGGCCCGTGCGCTGGGCATGGATGTAACCGGCAAGGGAAGACCATAGGCAGAACCCGGCGGTGATGTAATCGGCGGTCCAGGGGACGGCGCGGACGGGGGGCTCGGGATTAGCGAAGCCGGTGAGGTGCATCATTCCCCCGAAACCCTGGCCGATGAAGTCGTATGAGGCGCGCCCGAGGTAGTCGGGATGGCCGCTCTGACCGTATCCCGAGACGTGGCATATGACGATTTTCGGGTTGGCCCTGAGAACTTCTTCGTCGGTGATGCCCCATCGCTTGTAGGCGCCGGGCTTGGAGGACTCCATCCAGATGTCTGCCTGGGCAGCGAGTTGAAGAAACAGCTCCTTGCCCCTGGGCTTGGAGAGGTCCAGGGTGACATGAAACATGTTGCGCCGCTCTTGCACCCAGGCGCTGGCCGTCGATACTCCATTAGGGCCTTCCAGGGGAAACTCCAGGTTGCGCCAGACCAGGTCTCCCTGCCCCGGGCGCTCCACCTGGACGACCTCGGCGCCCATCTCTGCGGCGAGGAGGGCGGCGAAGGGCTGGGCGATGATCGTGCCGCTGGACAATATCTTGACGCCCTGGAGAGGGCCGAAGGCCTCGGGGACGAGAGGGGTTGCATCAGGGGTCATGGCGTTCTCCCGGTAATCATTAGGCGATCAGTCCTTGGCATAGCGTTGGAGCTCGCGGTGCCGTAGCTCTACGCGGCGGATCTTGCCGCTGATGGTCTTGGGAAGCTCGGTGACGAACTCTATCTCACGGGGGTATTTGTAGGGAGCTGTGGACTGCTTGACATGGTCCTGCAGGCTGACGACCAGTTCATCGGAAGGCACGTGGCCCGGGCTCAAGATTACGAAGGCTTTGACTATATCCCCGCGCACAGGATGGGGGCTGGCCACGACTGCCGACTCCGCAACCGCCGGATGCTCGATGAGGGCACTTTCAACTTCAAAGGGGCCGATACGGTACCCGGCAGAGATAATGACGTCGTCGGCGCGGCCTACGAAATAGTAGTAACCATCCTCGTCCTTGTAGGCCTTGTCGCCGGTGTAGTACCAGTCGCCGAGGAAGACGCCTTGCGTCGTCTCCTCATTGCGCCAGTATTCCTGGAACAGGCCGACGGGGCGCTCGGGTTTGACCCGCACGGCTATCTGGCCCTCTTCGCCGGGTGGGAGCTCAACGCCTTCCTCGTTGACGATGGAGATATTGAAACCGGGGGTAGGTTTGCCCATGGAGCCGGGGATTACCGGCAGGCAGCGGTAGTTGCCTACCAGGAGGACAGACTCGGTCTGGCCGTAGCCATCGTAGATGGTGAGGTCGGTACCGTCCTGCCATTGCTTGATGACTTCCGGGTTGAGAGGCTCACCGGCGCTGGTGCAGTGTCGAAGGCCGGAGAGGTCATACTTTGCCAGGTCTTCGAGGACGAGGATTCGGTATACGGTCGGGGGGGCGCAGAAGGAGGTGACGCCGAAGTTGCCGAGGATGTTCAAGGTGACCACTGGGTCGAAGCGGCCCTTGGCATCGTGCTGCATAACGGCGGCACCCTGGGTCCACTGGCCGAAGAGTTTGCCGTAGGCTGTCTTGGCCCAGCCGGTGTCGGAGATGGTCCACTGGAGGTCTGTGGAGCGGAGGTCGTGCCAGAACCTGGCAGTGATAACGTGGGCGAGGCCATAGGAGGCCTGGGTGTGGAGCACCATTTTCGGGTAGCCGACCGTGCCCGAAGTGAAATACAGCATCAGGGGGTCGTCGCTGCGGGTGGGCTCAACGTCTTCCAGGTGTGGGGAGGCTTTGGCCATCTCGTCATCGTAGGAGAGCCAGCCGGTCCTGGAGCCCCGGGTGGTCATGAGGACCTGGAGCGACGGGCATTGGCCGGCGACTTGGTCGACTTTTGTTGCATTTTCTACGTCGGTGATGACGATGGCGGCGTCCGAGGCGTTGATGCGGTATTCGATGTCCCTGGGGGTGCACATGGTTGTGGCAGGCATGGGCAGAACACCCAGCTTGATCATACCCAGCAGAGCAATGTACCACTCCGGGTTGCGGGGCAGCATCAGGAAGGCGCGATCGCCCTTCTTCAGCCCCTGGGCCCGCAGGATGTTGGCGAAGCGGTTGGACTGGACTTTAAGGTCCCAGAAGGAGTGGCTTTCGGCGGTGATGCCGTCGGAGTCAACGGTCAGGAGGGCTAGCTTGGTGCGGTCCTCTGCCCACTTGTCAACCACGTCGAAGGCGAAATTGTAGAACTCGGGCACATCCAGCCGGAAGGAGTTATAGGTCTCCTCATAGTTCTCCATGTTCATGGGAGCTTCGGCCATGAGGTCCCTCCTTCCTCTGCTGTCTCGGAAGCGTTCCAGATAACTGACGGGGGCTGCGGACAGGGGCAGCTACAGGCTCTTGTTGATCTCACTAATGGCGGTGACGGTGCGCTGGCGGGAGGCTATGGGGTCGGGGCCGGGGGTGACGATGGATGCGTAGACTTCGTCGGCGCCGTCGTCGAAGAGGGACTGTACCTGGGAGGCGATGGCGTTCTGGTCTCCGTAGAAGGTGAAGGAGTCGATTAGCTCATCCGAGAGGCCGGAGTCCCGGCTGATGCCGGGGAAGCCTGCGGCGGCGAACATGTTGATGTAATACTCGGCGGAGGCGAAGTAGGTAAAGTCCTGCCGCACGGCAGCCCGTACCTCGTCCACGTCTTCGTGGAGGCAGGTGACGAAGTGGGCGATCAGGGGCGGGGTGGGTCGGCCGGCGTTGCGAGCGCCTTCTTCAAGGGCGGGTCTGGCGTAGTCCCGGAGGTATGGAGGCGGGCAGAGCCAGCTTATTGCGCCGTCAGCGACTTCGCCGCAAGCACGAAAGGCTCCGGTGCCGAGGGCTGAGCCGATGACCGGGACATCGGGAATCGGGGCGCCGATGCTGGCGTTGGCCCGGTACTGGGTGCCCTGGAAATCAACGCCTCCCGTCTGCAGCAGGGACCTGGCGACCTGGATGTACTCCCGCATGTTGGTGACGGGCTGCCGGAAGTCGGCGCCGTAGATTTTGACCATGCCGCCCTTGCCGCTGGGCCCGACCCCGAACCGCAACCTGCCGGGAGCAAGGTTGGCGATGACCTGGATCTGCTGGACGGAGTAGACGGGGTGCTGCCCCCAGGTGGGGGTGATGGCAGTGCCCATCTTTATGGTGTCGGTGATGGCGGCGGCAGCAGAGAAGATTGATAGGGCGTCGGCGCCCGGGGCACCGGTTGTGAGCCAGACTGCGGGGATTCCCGCATCTTCAAGACCCTTGATGCCGTCCACGATGGCACGGGGGTCTCCGGGTACATTCACGATACCGACTATTTTCTCCGACATAGCAGTCTCCTGAGGGGGCTGGGGTGCGCAGGGACATATTATCAGGGGAGGGGTAGGGGGTGGTAGTCCTGCCCCGTTTTCACCCTATGCGGATAACTGCTAACATGTCACGTACTTTTGGGGCTCATGTTTCGGGCCATTTGAACGCTGGATTTATGGGAGAAAGATAGTGGTTGAGCAGAGACAGATCGACCACCTGCTGCAGGAGACCGGCGAAATCGAGCCGCCCGCGCACCTGGTGGAAAACGCCAACATCCAGGACTACGAGACGGAATACCGACGGTCCACGGAAGACCCGGAGGGGTTCTGGACGGAGATTGCGTCGGAGCTGGACTGGTTCAAGCCCTGGACCCGGGTCTTCGAATGGGACTACCCCAACTTCAAGTGGTTCCCGGATGGCGAGTGCAACATCACCTACAACTGCCTGGACCGACACCTGACCGACGGCCGGAAGAACAAGGCGGCGTTTATATGGCTGGGGGAGGACGGCTCGGAGAAGGTGCTGACGTATGGCCGGCTGACACAGCTGGTGAACCGGATGGCGAATGGGCTGAGGGGCTTGGGGGTGGGGAAGGGAGACCGGGTGGTCATCTACATGCCTCTCACGCCGGAGGGAGTGATCTCCATGCTCGCCTGCGCACGGGTGGGAGCGGTGCACAGCGTAGTTTATGCGGGTTTCAGCGTTGGGGCGCTGCGGCAGAGGATCGAGGATGCGGAAGCGAAGGTCGTGATTACAGCGGACTACGGATACCGGCGGGGCAAGCCGGTCGATTTGAAGGGGATTAGCGATGAGGCGTCCCAGGACATTGACCATCTGAAGCACATCATTGTCTGGCGTCGGGAGACGAAGGACGTGGCGCTGAAGGAGAAAGAGGTCGACTTCGACGAATTGCTGGCCAGCGGGGGTGTCGAGTGCGAGGCCGAGGTGATGAATGCAGAAGACCCGCTGTTCATACTATACACCAGCGGCACGACGGGCAAGCCCAAGGGCGTGCAGCACGTCCACGGCGGGTTCATGGTCGGGACCTACTACCACTTCCGGTCTTTCTGGGACATGAAGGAAGATGACGTCTACTGGTGCACCTCGGATATCGGGTGGGTAGTCGGGCACAGCTACATCGTATATGCGCCCCTTCTCTACGGGGCCACGACAGTGTTCCGTGAGGGGGCACCAGACTACCCCGACCCGAGCGCTTTCTACGAGGTAATTGAGAAGTACGGTGTGAACGTGATGTTCACAGCGCCCACGGTGCTCCGGATGCTGATGCGCTACGGCGAACAGCACGCCGAGGGCTATGACCTGAGCACCTTGCGGCTGCTGACCTGTGCGGGTGAACCCCTGAACCCGGAGGCGCAGCGGTGGGCTTACGAGCACCTCTGCGGCAACGGCGAGTGGGGATACATCGTCGATAACTGGTGGCAGACGGAGACGGGGGGGCCGTGCCTCGGGACTATGCCTATTATGAAGGTGAAGCCGGGTCGGGTGGGGAGGCCTCTGCCGGGTGTGGAGATGGACATCGTGGACAGGGAGGGGGTGCCAATCACGGAGCCTGACAAGGGCGGGATGCTGGTCATCAAGCGGCCGTTCCCGAGCTTCTTCCGCACTGTCTACGGCGACGCGTCCCGGTTTGAGAAGGACTGGACTACCATTCCGGGCGTCTACTTCTCCGGGGACGTAGCGTTGCGGGACGCGGACAACTACTACATGGTGGTGGGTCGGGCGGACGACGTGCTGAACGTGGCGGGGCACAGGATAGGGTCGGCGGAGGTGGAGAGCGCGCTGGTATCACACCCGGCGGTGGCGGAGGCGGCGGTAATCGGGAAACCGGATGAGATAAAGGGTGAGCAGATCAAGGGGTTCGTGACGCTGAGGGCTGGAGAGTCAGGGTCGGATGACATGGTTAAGGCGTTGAAGCTGCATGTGAGGAAGGATCTCGGGCCGATAGCGGTGCCGACGGAGATAGACTTCACGCCGGTATTGCCGAAGACGCGGTCGGGTAAGATCATGCGTCGGCTGCTGAAGGCGCGGGAGTTGGGGCTCGATCCGGGGGATATCACGACTCTGGAGGACTAGGGCTGGGAGGTAGTCATCGCTACTTCGAGAAATTCTGAACAACATGATCCTCGGGGGCCGAAGCCTGACGTGCCCCAGGACCGCACCGCCCCAGAGTACAGCCATTCCCAACTGCTGGAATTGACCAGGTGGGTGCTGTCGGACAACGTACCTCGGACAGATGATGAACTTAGAGAAGAGTTGATGAATGAGCTGGGACTACGCCGCCGGGGCCTGCGAATGAACCTGTACCTGAATACGGCCATATCCAACGCCCGACGGGAGGCCACGAAGGCTCCGGAGTCGGGTGGGACGGAATCGACGGAAACCCAGAGGAGCAAGGAGTAGAAGATGAGAGAAGTCCAGCCGGGTCGAGTGCACCTGATAACCGGGGGATATCCGCCGGGCGCCCTGGCCCAGCACGACATGGACTATGCACGGATTCGGCTCCTGGAACTTCTGGAGGAGAGGGGCGTGCAGGCGACAGTCGGGAATGACTTTACCGACATTGAGAAATGGCTGCCAGGCACTTCCCTGATGCTGACATATACAGCGGGCCCTTTCTTGAGTGGCGACCAGAATAAGCTGGTACGCAGGTGGATGGAAGACGGGGGTCGGTGGTTCGGGCTGCACGGGACCAGCGGGGGAAGGGCGAAACGGGTGGAGGGAGAGAAGCGACGGATGATGGTCAAGTCGGAGCACCACGACACGCTCGGGAGCTTCTTCATCAGCCATCCGCAGACCAGGAAGTTCAGGGTGGACGTGTCGGGGGCGGAGAATCCGCTTACCAAGGGCTTGCCGTCATCATTCATGACCATCGACGAGCCATACATGATCGAGATCCAGCACCCGAATGAGACGGAGGTTGTGCTGTCAGCGGAGCTGGGGCCCGATCACTCGGGGTACGGGTTCATCTACGATGAGGACACGTCACTGCAGGCCGATGGCAAGACGCGGGTCTTGGCATACACACGGGATGTGGGGAAGGGCGGGGTGGCTTACATAGCACTGGGGCATTGCCATTCACCGGCCAGCCAGACCAACCACGCATTCGACGAGACTATCGAGGACCCGGAGTCGATGCCGAAGTCGTTCAGGGCGAGCTGGGAGGTGGAGGAGTACGTGCAGATGCTGCGGAACGGTATCGACTGGGGGGTGGGGTAGGGGTAACCGCGCCGGGGCGTGGGGCTACGCTGTTCTGAGGGTATCGCTGAGGAGGCGGATGTGGTCGCGGCCGATGCCGCAGCAGCCGCCGACTACCCGGGCGCCGAGGTCTATCCACTCCCGCACGAGCTGTAAGTAGGCCTCGGGGGCCGTTACGTCTCCGTAGTTGCGTTGGGGTACGGCGAAGAAGATGCCGGAGTTGGCGTAGGCGGCGAGGGGGCCGTTCCATACTGAGCGGGCGGCCTGAAGGCCGGGGCCGATGCAGTGAACCTCGCTGTGCATCACGGCGAGCAGGGACCCGCCGATGGCCATGACCTGCTCAAGGGTTTCCAGGAAATCGAGGTCGGACGGGGCGGTGGCTTCGACCTCGGAGAGCATGTGAAGGTCGCCCTCGGGGGTGAGGGCACAGCTGAGGCCGACCCACACGGGAAGACCCGTCTCCAACGCCGCCCTTAGGAGTGCGCCGCCATGGACGGGCTCCCGAATCATCTCGAGGAGCAGGAAGTCGGCGCCGGCTTCGGCGAGGGTGTGGGCCTGGCGTCGGTAGCTCTCTTCAATGACGGGGAACGGGAGGAGGGGTCGGTCTCTCCGGCTGAAGGCGTATATCCCAAAGCTGGACAGGGACCCGGCAACCCATATCGGCCTGGTCGGGGCGGTGCTGTCAATGGCCTCCCTGACGAGTTGGACGGACAGCGCGTTCAGTTCGTCGGCCCAGTCTCCGAGTTCTGCGGCTTCCAGGTTGTGGGGTGAGGAAGCGTAGGAGTTGGCGGTTATGATGTCGGCGCCGGCGTCAATGTAGTCCTGGTGGAGTTGGCGGACGGTGTCGGGGTGGGTGTGGAGGGCCGAGGCGCACCACGCGGGCCCGTTTACGGGCACGCCCATTTTATCGAGCTCGGTGCCGACCGCGCCGTCGAGGATGAGGGTCGGGCCGGAGTCAAGTCGGGCCTGGAGTTGGTCTACACCCACGGCGAGTGGCTGTTGTTACTGCCGAAGGTCTTGCCCTCCGAGTAGCGGCTGAAGGCGAAGGGCTTGAGGTCGGGGACGTCCTCGCCCATGAGGAGCTTTGAGACCAGCTTGCCGATGCCGATCATTTTGAAGCCATGGTTGCTGTCTTCGATCATGTAGACGTTGGGGGCAACCCAGTCGAGGACTGGGAGGTTGTCGGGAGTGAAGGCGCCGATACCGCCGTTGGGGCGCTGCTTGAAGGAGGAGCGGATGCCCTCGAAGCGGGACATGGTGGCACCCATGGCAGCGCAGAAGTAGTCGGCGAACTCGGGCTCGGCCTGGTAGAGCTCGTTGGCGTGGCCGTAGGGGTCTACGACGGCGTCGGGGCCGATCTTGACGGGGGTGATGCCGCCTTGCAGGCCGGGCCTTTCCATGCGCTCATTGGCGTTCTTGAAGTAGACGTAGAGGTAGTCCCGGAGCTGTTCGCCGGTGCGCTCATCGTATACGGGGGTGCTCATCTTCTCGATGTGGAGGATTGGAGGGTTCTTGCCCTCGGGGGTGAGGTAGGGCTCGTCGAAGTAGACCTCGCCCTCTCGGAGTCTCCAGAAGGTCCACATATCCTTGTTGACCACGGAGCCGTCGGGGTAGGAGCAGTCGATGTGGGAGGGTTTGCCAAGCATGGCCCAGTGCCTGGGAGTCCAGGCCCCGAGGGCCCAGATGACGGCATCGCAGTCGATATCGCCCTGGCTGGTGGTGACGGCTTTGACGGAGCCGGCACGGGTGTCGTAGCCGGTGACCTCGACGCCTGTGCGGATCTCTACGCCGTGCTGCTCGCATTTCTCGACCAGGCCGCTGAGGACGTTCCGGGTGCCGACATAGCCGCTGACGCGCTCGTCGAGGGCGACGTCGATGCCCTCGGTCTTGAAGTCGGGCCAGATTGAGGTCAGAAAGTCCCGGGCCTCTTTGCCTACGTACAGGTTGGAGGTGTAATCGGAGGCCTGGTGGGACTTGTGCATCTTCTCGAAGTCGGGGGTCTGGTTGGCCTCGCCGCAGGAGACGTAGCCGACCTGCTGGAAGCCGAGGTTGATGGGGTCGGACATCCAGACGTCGACGCTGTGGCGGAGGATGGGGTGGAGGGCCTCGGTCATGTAGAAGTTGCGGACGTTGCCGCAGGCTACGCCGGTAGCCCCGGCACCGACGTGGCTCTTCTCAAGGACGAGGATGTCCCGGCCGGAGCCCTGGCCCCTGGCCTTTAGTTCCATGGCAAGGTGCCAAGCGGTGCTCATACCGTGGATGCCGGCGCCGATGATTACGTATTTTCGAGACTCATTAGTGGGCATGGGACTTCCTCCGAATAGCAGGGGACGCTGAGTTTCGGGGAGTGTAGGGCGGGGTGTGGGGTGGGGTCAAGGGAGGGGGGAAGTGAAGGGGTTGATGACGCGGAGACCCTGGTAGTCCTGGAGTGGGTTTAGGTCCTCAGTGTATACGACATCGCAGGAGAGGGCTCGGGCGGCGGCGAGGATGGCGGCGTCCCAGTAGGAGATTTGGAAGCGTTGGGAGATGGCTACGGCAGATTGGAAGATTTCGAGGGTGACGGGGAGGACTCGGAAGGAATGGAGTCTTGAAAGAAACTCAAGGGCCTGATTGTGTGAAAGAGGTCTGGGCCTGCTTTGCCGGGTAGCCTGCGAATAGAATTCCTGAAGGACCTGAACCGAGAGGCCTAAGTCATCCTTGTCTAGGAGTTCGAGGGCAATCGCTTGCTTGCCGGCATCGTAGGGTTCCAAGCTAGCTGCATAAAGTAAAACGTTGGTATCAACGAAGCGCATTGCGATCGTACAGTTCTTCTCTAGTGAGGTTCTCTGATATCTTCAGGCCGATGCCTTTCGCGTCCCATTCCTGCAGCAGTTCTCTCAATGTGCCGCGATTCTTCGAAGATGTCAGATACTTATGACCGTCCTCTGTCGTAGATCCCAAAGGCTCTGCCACAAGGCGATCCAGAGAGACCCTTACGAGGGCGGAAAGGGATATTCCGAGTTCTGCGGCTCGGATTCTCGCTTGGCGGTGGGTCTGTTCATCTATTGAGACGGTTATTCTCTTCATAGCGGTCATATCTCTGTGTGGCACAGTATAGTCAATTAGGGATTTTGGTGCAAACTGCGATGGTCTAGACGTAGGATAATGCGAGCATTGTTTGGATGGCCTAGAAACGGGTTTGGATGCGGGAGGAGGCGTCGAAGAAGTACTGGAAGGTCTGGTTGTAGCGGAAGAAGAAGTCGAGGCGGTAGCCGTCTTCGTTGAGGGAGTGGGCGATGCTATCGGGGGACTTGTTGAGGTCGAGGCTGTTGAGGGAGTGGTCCAAGTCAGCCGAGCCGTTCTCGGCGATGTTTTCGAGCATTTCCCGCCACTCATCAGGGGACATATCGAGGTAGAAGTCGGCTTCATAGAGATCGTCTTCTGTGGCCTCTCGAACAGAGCTACACTCGAAACCTTCAAAGACCAGGACATAGATGGCGTCGTCGATTCTCAATCCGACCACAGCGTCGCAGGAGCCGCCGCCGGCGGTCTGGTACTCGTCCTCGCTGTTGAAGACCTGGCGGACGGCCTCGAACCATTCCACGGAGGGGAAGCGGGGCATTATGCGCCTCCTTCGGAATCGTTGATGCCGTACATGGCGAGGGGGTTGTCCCTGAGGATGGCCTTCTTCTGGCTTTCGGTGATGTCTTCCCGCTCCCAGATGTGGTCGATGCTGTTGGGGAAGTCGTTGTCCCAATGGGGCCAGTCGGAGGCGTATACGAGGGCGTCGTCGCCGAGGATGTCGATGGTCTGGGGGAGGAGCTTTTCATCGGGTTCGAGGTGGACGAAGACGTTGCTGCCACGGAGGTACTCGCTGGGAGGGCGCTTGCAGTCGGGGGCTTCGACTTTGCCGCGAAGCTCCCATTCTTCGTCGAGGCGGTCGAGCATGTAGGGAACCCAGGTGCACCCGGCTTCCAGGAAAGCCACGCGGAGCCGAGGGAAGAGCTCGAAGATGCCTTCCAGTGCTAGGCTGGTCATCTGGATGATTTGGGAGACGGGAAAGCCGACGGCGTGGCGCTGTATAAAGCGGGTGTAGGGAATGTATTCAGAGGTGGAGTGACCTCCGTGAATGGCGACGGTGGTATTCAAGTCCTGGGCCTCGGCGAAGAAGGGGCGGTTCTGTTTCTTACCGATGAGGCCGTAGCCGACCGCAGGCGTGAAGGCACCAGCGAATCCAAGCTCGGTTACGGACCGGCGAAGCTCCCTGGCAGACTCCTCGGCGTCCAGGAGGGGCATGACGGCGACTGCTCCGAAGCGGTCGTCGGCCTGGAGCCAGTGGTCGTGCAGCCAGGAGTTGTAGGCGCGGGTGACGGCCACGGTGTAGTCGGGGTCGACGAGCATTGAGTAGGGGAGGAAGGCGGTGGGGTAGAGGTAGGTCTTTTCGACGCCTGCCTCGTCCATGATGGCGAGCCAGTCGGAAGGGAAGGGGAACCCCGGGGGCCCGTTGGTGCCGAGGGTCCCACCCATGGTCGGGTCCATACCGGGCTGCTTGGGGACGAGGGTGTTGTTGGAGTAGACGGTGCCGTCGGCGTTGGCCTTCCAGGCATGGAGGTAGGCGTCGTAGGGGGGAGGCATGTAGGTGGCGATAATCTCCTCGGGCTCGTTGATGTGTCCGTCGGAGTCGATGACCTTGAAGGGGGGTCGCATGGAGGGCCTCCGTGGGAGGGGATGGGGGGATTATAGCAGGGGGCTGCGCGTCGGGCTTCCGCCTGCAGGACCTCCTTCGACGAGGGACGATTTCGGTTATTCAGTTTTTGGGTGCGGGTGAATGGGGTCAGGGCGGGGGGCGGCCGCGGGCGATGCGGGGGGCTTTTGAGCTGGTTGGCTGAACGGGGTCGGCCCAACCAGGCGAACGGCCGGTCGCGTCTATGGGGGAAGGGAATGGGTCCATCTCTTCGTAGTGCGGACCACCTATCTCTATAGGCATAAAGGATGAAGGAGGGTCCACAGGCAGGGAGGGTGGTGGGTCGAGGTTATCCTGGGTTGGTATGGGAGGATGGGCTCCCGGGGAGGCTGGAATGACGGGGGGTTCTGGGGGTGGGTCGTCGTCGGGAGGTTGGTAGAGGTGAGGGGGTAGGGGGCGCATTCCGAAGGGCGGTGGTTCTTCTCCATCGGAGGAGTCGTCGACAAAGGGGGAGCCGTGTTCCCGCTCCCAGGCATCCTTGACTTCCAAGATGGAGTCCAACAGTTCGGGGTGGATGGGAAGGATGTCCTTGTAGGGGGTCCAGCGTTCGCCGGGTTTGGCCAAGATTATGGGGAGAAAGTCCCGGTATTCGAGGGTACGGTCGGCCATGGTGGACTCAAGGACCCTTCTCATGCCTGCGGCAATCTTGTTGATTTCCTCATCCGACTCGTTCTTGAAGTAGCTGGCCTTGACGGTGGTACACCTGGCGATGAGGTTGAGGCATCGGAAGAGATAGGGGTAGTTGATGCGGCGCCTGCTCAAGAGGCGGTTGGCCAGGGAACGTAGGAGAGCGATCTCCTGCTCGATGTCCTGGCCTTCGGGGGCCAGACGCGGCAACGAGCCTTCGGCTAAGCCGGCATTACCGGACCCGTCGCGGTTTTGCGGGTACGGTCTTCCGCGTCGACTGCGCTCCTGGCGTACAGGAACGGGGGTGCGGGTTATCTTCTGCGGTAGGTTGCCGCAGGCATCCGAGGCCTGGAGGAGTGCTCCTTGAGGAGCCGGGCCCCGGGGGTTCTTCCGCGGCGCAGGGCTGCGGGCATCCGGGGCCGGGTGGGGCCCCGGGGAGGGATCAACCGCCTCTTGAGCGGTCCCGATAGGTTGTCGGGATTTGGCGCCTGGGGAGTCCGCGGATGCGGACTTGGGAGATGACAGTAATTTGTTGTGAAGTTTGGATGCAGACATTGGGTCTGAACATTAGTATAGAACGTATATGGCAGTAGTCAATAGGCAAAGGGAGTGTTTTGGGGGGAGTTTTCCCCCAGGCCCCTGGGGAACCCTCTCCGCCTAGCGCCCCGGGGGTAATATGAGTCCCACCGGTGTTACGTTGCAGGAGCAAATCGGCGCTGCACTTTCACGGGGAACCCTCACCCCCTTGGTTCCCCTCTCCCCCCGTATCGGAGTACGGGGCAGGCTTAGGGCCTGTGAGGGAGAGGGGGAGGAATAAACAGAGGGACGCACCTGCGCCAAGGCGCACGTGCATCCCTCTAGTTTGGTACTTGGGGGAATGGGAAGGGGATGGAAGGGGTGGGGGGATGTGGGGTTGGGGCGGCTTGCTTGGCGACGTGGAGGAGTGGGATGGGGTTAGTGGTTGGACCTGAGGTAGCGGACTATTTCCATCATGACTTTGCAGTCTACCTCGTTGTAGCGGGCGATTTCTTGCATCAGGTCCAAGGTGGACATGGGAATGTCCTGAAGTCGGGCTTTTTCGTCGCAGCGCCAGGCGCCGACCATGGCCCCCAGGCCGTCGAGGGGGCTGTCGGACCAGTCGGTTTCGATCAGGCACCGGGCGTGCATGGCGTTGGCAATTGCCTTGAGGCCGAAGCCCAATGCGCCGCGCACGACCACGGGCTCCCGGCGCATCACGTTCTGAAGGAAGTCGTACCAACCGAGATCGGGCCAATCGGAGGGCTGGCTGTGCCTATTCCATGCAGAGTTGTAGGCGGTTTTGAGAGCGGTAATCTCGGCGGCGGACCAATGAAATATGCGAGGGGCGGCATTTCCCGGGTCCAGCCGGTTGCGGACCTGGGCCATATGGTCAAACCACTCCCGGATAATGCGGGATTCTTCGGGCTGGGAGAGGGTGTCGGCGACCAGTGACTTGAAGTACCACCGGCCATTTTCAAGGTGACCGCAGCCGATCATGAAAATCAGTGGCTGCCCGCCTTTCCTGGGCAGATTCGAGAAGTCGTCATTGAGGTCGCTGCAAAACTCGAAGTCGACGTAGAACTCCAAGCTGCGGTCGGAGAACCAGGCATCGCGAGTCTCGTCGATGCGCCGAGGGAGGACAGGTGGTCCGTCGTTCCTGTTGACATCCAACAGCATCTGCAAGACCGGCGCCTGTTTTTCGCCCCTAATGTTCACGTCGAATGGGGTCAGGCGGGGCTCGTCCCAGCGATAGAAACCCCGGGAGTGGGCATCAATGCGCTTGGCGACCCCGACCTGCCATAGCAAGGTCAACTCCTTGAGCTCGTTTGCCAGCCATTTCTTCACGTTTTCCCAGCGGCCGGACAGCGCGTCCTCATCATCGCCCTCCAGGTCTGCGGGGCCGGAGTCCAGCATCATGTCGTCATCTACGCCGCCGACATTGGGGTAGAGCTCGGGGACGGAGGGGGTGGGGAGGAGCTCCCAGTCTTGGCCCTCGGTGCGGACGCGACGCACCCAGTCCAGGGCCTGCTCGACGGCATAGGCGATGGGGACCTTGTTGGTGATGGTGCCGCCCTGGGGGATGGGCGCGAGCCGGTCCAAGGCGCTGTCGCCCCGGTAGTCGACGCCCTTGCTCTTGAAATGCCAGCCGCGACCCAGCAGGTAGGATGCGGGGGGCTCGTATCCCTGAAGTCGGCCCAGCATGCGGTTGTAGACGTATAGCTGGGCCTTATAGGCCGTTGCGCTGCCCCCGTTGGCGAGTTCGTCACCTGCGGCGTTAAGAGACAGGGTGGTGAACTTCACATCTACAACCCGATAGTGCCAAGGGTTGTCTCCCAAGTCGGGGGCGATTGTCTGTGCATCCTCTTCGGAGAGGTTGGTGGGAAAGAGGCGGTGAAGGACGTCGCTTCTGAGGAGGAAATCGGGGGAGCCGTAGGTCAGGTCCCGGGCATCCCAGAGGACGGGCTGGTAGATGATGGGGACGCCCTGCCGCATTGCCTCAAAGGTCTCGCGGGCTTTGTCGAGGCTGCGGATATCTTCGTAACCGGAGGCGACGGTCGCCACGTCGTACTGCTTTTCAAGGAGGCGAAGAATGCCGGCTTCGAACTCTCTGCCCTTTTCGAAGATGAACTGGATGAAGTCCAGGTTCTTGTCGTAGTCAGGAAGCTTCTGCCTGGGCACGTAGCCCCGGCTTTTGCCATAGCGTTGAAGCCAATCGACGAGGGGATCCTGGAGTACCCAGTTGCGGGTACGGCCTGCGCTGACCCAAAGGTCCCAGTCGTCTCGGGTGACGGGAACGGGGACCTCGGAGCCGTCATCTCGCTGAGTAAACGCTTCTATGCCCATTTCTCTTACCCCAACCCCGACTTGTACCTGGGGACCATGGTGGTGTAGAGGCTGCTGGCCATCTTGAGATGATCGGCGAGCTCTTTCTTCAGGGGCTTGACCTGGGCGGGGACGCCGGCTACGAAGGAGTAGGGAGGGACACGGGTGCCCTCCTTGACGACGGCGCCGGCGGCTACGAGGCAGAACTCGCCGATTTCGGAGTCGGCGAGAAGGGTGGCGTTGATGCCGATGAGGGAGTGGTGGCCGATCTTGCGGGCTTCGATCATTGCGCCGTGGCCGATGGTGACGTCCTCCCCGATGTCGACGCCGCCGGTGTGGATGACGGCGTTGTCCTGGACGTTGCTGCGATTGCCAATGCGGGTGGTGCCGTGGTCGGCGCGGATGACAGCGCCGGGCAGGACGATGCACTCCTCGCCAATCTCGATGTCTCCGATGAGGACGGCGAATTCGTCGACGTAGGAGGAGGGGTGGATGCGGGGTGACTTGCCTTCGAAGGAACGGATGGACATTGTGTTGGCCTCCAGAAGAAACGGGAATGGGAAAGGATGTGTGAAATTTACCACAGGTGTGCTAAACTGCAACTGCTTTCGACAGGTTACCTTTTACTTTATGGACAAAATGCATGGTTAACGGGAAAAAAGGAAGGGTGTTTTCCGGGGCCCGGCCCACGGGTCGGCAGCACCTGGGGAACTATCTAGGGGCTATACAGAACTACGTGGCGCTGCAGGACGACTACGACTGCATCTACTGCGCCGTGGATATCCACGCGTTGACGACGCTGGAGAACACGGGGCAGCTGCAGGACAACATCAAGGAGATGATGCTGGACTGGCTGGCGGCGGGGCTGGACCCGGAGAAGTCGATACTGTTCGTGCAGTCTCATGTGCCGGAGGTGTTGACCCTGCACACGCTGTTGAGCATGGTGACGCCGCACGGGTGGCTGACCCGGGTGCCGACGTTCAAAGAAATGGCCCGAAATCAGCCCGATAACATCAACTACGGGCTGGTCGGGTATCCGGTGCTGATGACTGCGGACATAGTGATATACAAGGCGGACACTGTACCCGTGGGCGAGGACCAGGTGGCGCACCTGGAGCTGGCCCGGGAGATAGTGCGCCGGTTCAACCACATTTTCGGGCCGACGTTCCCGGAGCCGCAGGGGAAGTTCACGGAGACGGCCTTGATTGTCGGGCTGGACGGGAGCAACAAGATGAGCAAGAGTCTCGACAACCACGTCGAGCTTGCGGCGACTCCCGAGGAGACGCGAAAGAGGGTTCTGGGTGCGGTTACGGACCCGCAGCGGCAGCGGAAGTCGGACCCCGGGCGTCCGGAGGTGTGCAACGTATTTTCGCTGCACAAGCAGTTCAATCCCGACAAGATTCAGGACATTGCCGAGCAGTGTCGAGGGGCGACTCGGGGGTGCGTGGACTGCAAGAAGATGCTGGCCGAAGGGATCAACGGGTCTCTGGGGGAGTTTCGGGAACGGAGGCGGAGGCTGGCGGAGAGGCCCGAATACCTGCGGGAAGTTGTTGATGACGGGGCGCGGAGGGCGAGCGTTATTGCCCGGGCAACGATTGAAGAAGTCCAGGAGAGGATGGGGCTGAAGGCCGGGACCTGGTGAACGAACTGCCCCTTTCTGCGTCGGGCAAGACCGCAGAGCAGGTCGCCCGGGAGGCTATTGCCAAAGCAAGCCGGACACTGGTGCGCGGGTTTCGGGAGCAGAAAGAGGTGTATTTCAAGGGTCGGGGGAACGTGGTGACGGACACGGACTACCGGGCCGAGTCTCGCATCCTTGAACTTCTACAGCAGGAGTTTCCGGAGTTTTCGATTCTGTCGGAGGAGAGGGGGGTGGTGGAGGGGAGTTCGAGGTGGACGTGGATAGTGGACCCGCTGGACGGGAGCCGGAACTTCGCATCGGAGAACCCGCATTTTGCGGTAAACGTCGGGCTGGCACGTGGGGAAGAGATGGAGCTGGCCTTTACTTACGATCCATTGCGGAAGGAGATGTTCCACGCGAGCAAGGGTGGCGGGGCTTTCTTAAATGGGGAGCCGATAAGAGTTTCCGAGCAGGAAACGATAGCGGCGTCGGTGCTTTCGACGGACATGGGGTATGACGAGGAGATGGCGCGTAGGGCGGTGCTGATGCTGGCTGAAATGTGGCCGGGGATGCAGACGATACGGATCATGGGGTCGGCAGCACTGGGGCTGGCGTGGGCGGCGTGCGGTCGGGTGGACATGTACTTTCACCATGCGCTGGCGCCGTGGGACGTGATGTGCGGCCTGCTGCTGGTGCGGGAGGCCGGCGGGGTGGTGACGACGGGGTCGGGTGCGACGGCGGACTTCCGGACGCCGAGTGTTATAGCCACCAATGCTGCGATTCACGCAGAGTTCATGGAGAGGACCGAGGGGTCGGGGTGGAGGGAGCACGTGACGGGGTAGTCGGGCATCGGCGTGAATTGTTGAGGTATTCGAAGGGGTTGGGGGTTGTTGCGATAGCGGCGCTCTTGCTGGCGCTGGCTCTTGGCTGCATGCACAACCCTTCGCAATCGGCTTTTCCCACCTCTACGCCGACGGCTCCCACCGCTAGGGCTACGGCTACCGTCGTCCCGACTGCCACATCCATCGTAACCCCTGCCCCCACGGCCATCCCCAATCCGACGGCTACTTCAGTTGCAACACAGACACCGTCGTCGACCGCGACTCCAACCACCCCACCTGAGCCAACGCCCACAGCGGCTCCAACAGCAACACCGGTTTACACAGGTCCAACGGTAATCATTGGAGGGGTGGGGGTCCCGGTTGAGGTGGCGGTGACAGCGGAGCAGAGGCGGCAGGGGTTGTCCGGAAGGGAGTCTTTGGAGTCGGGGGCGGGGATGCTGTTCGTTTATGAGTCGGCGAGGCCGCTGCAGTTCTGGATGGTACGGATGCAGTTCCCGCTGGACTTCGTGTGGATCGGAACGGACTGCAGGGTAGGGGAGATTAGCCGGGACATTCCGTCACCACCGCCCGGGGCCGAGGATGCGGATATTGCAAGAGTAAGCCCTTCTAACGAGATGCAGTTCGTGCTGGAGATCAATGCGGGGGAGGCGGAGGGGTTGGGGGTGGGGGTGGGGCAGACAGTGGAGTTTGCAGGATCGATTGAGGGGAGGTTTGGGTGCTAGGGGGTAAATGTGGCGTGTTGCCAAAGGCGAAAGGGCTACGTTACGATAATTCGCGCCATTGGGGGAGGGCCGATGACAGTCTTTGCCAAACCCCGAATCATATTTCCAGGCACAGCGTAATCTGCCCACACGAAAATCGAGGTTGTAAATGGGACTACGTACAGGCGAGGAATACCAGGAGTCTTTGAGGGATGGCCGGGAGGTGTATTACGACGGGGAGCTGGTAAAGGACATCACCAAGCACCCGGCGTTTGAACCGATCATCAGGGTCAGGTCTCGTATGTACGACATGCAGAACGAGGCCGAATTCCAGGATGCCACGACCTTCGATTTCAACGGCGAGCCGGCGGCGCGTTCTCTGAAGCCGCCCACTTCCATAGAAGACCTGATGGCCCAGAGGCGGTATGTCGAGACGGTGCTGACGGAAATCGGGGGGATAGTAGAGAGGGTGGGGGACGACACGGCGGGCGAGCTGTGGTCGATGTACGATGCCCGGGAGACGCTGCGGACGTTCAACCCGATGTTCGCGGAGAACGTGGAACGGCACGTGAACCGGCTGCAGGAGCAGGACCTGTTCCACGTGAGCGGCAACACGGACCCGAAGGGAGACAGGAGTCGGCCGCCGCAGGAGCAGGACCCCGACATGCTGCTGCACGTTGTGGATGAGAACGACAAGGGGATCATCGTGCGGGGGGCGAAGTACGAGACGGCGGCGTGCTACGCGAACCAGGGTTTCGTGAAGCCGACTATCGCGCAGTGGGACGAGGCGTTGAAGGACTATGCCATCGGGTTCATCACGGACATGAATGCCCCGGGGCTGAAGCTGATCTGCAGGACGGGGCTGGGGGTGGGGAAGGACCCGAAGGACTACCCGATAGCTACGAAGTTCGACGAGATTGACACTCTACTGATTTTCGACAACGTGCTGGTGCCGTGGGAGAACGTGCTGTTCTGTCGGGAGCCGAAGGCGGCGGGGTACATCAGGGGAACGCTGCACAGGTACGTGGTGTTTCCCTTCGTGCTGAGGACGCTGTTCAGGGCCGACTACCTGCTGGGGACGGCGTTTTTGAATATCGAGCAGACTGGGTTGCAGAACGTGCCACAGGTACGGGAGAAGCTGACGCAGCTGATGTGCTACCGGGAGACGATCAACGCCCACCTGCACGCTGCGGTGCACTGTGCGGAGCCGAGCCCCGGGGGCTTGATGATGCCGAACCAGGCGATCATCTACGCGGGTCGCATCTATGGTTCCAGCAATCTGCCGGCGATGGTCGGGATAGTGAGGGAGCTGGCCGGGGGTCAGCTGGAGCTTACACCGGATACGGCGGCATGGAAGAACCCGGAGGTTCGGAAATACCTGGAGAAGTACTATGCCGTGCGGGACTGGGGGATGGAGGACAGGATAAAGCTGCTGCACTTCACCCGGGACCTGGTGGACTCATCGATGGCGGGGCACAAGCTGGCGTTCCAGCTGTTCGCACAAAGCCCGCCTTACGCCAACATGCTGGCCCTGTACTTCAACTTCGATCCAACGCCGATGAAGCGGCTGGTCAGGAAGGCCGCGGACCTCTCCGAAGAGGTGATGAAGGAACGGTAGGCTCGAGCCTATCGACGCTAAAGGGAGAAGACTATGACGTTCTCATTGGTTGGACATTGCAGCCGGACGGGGATGGTGGGGATGGCAGTATCAACAAGCAGCATTTGCGTCGGGGCGAGGTGCGTGTGGGTGGAGACAGGTGTCGGGGCGGTGGCATCGCAGAACCTGACGGACCCGCGGCTGGGGAAGCTGGGGCTGGACCTGCTGCGTCGGGGGTATTCGGCGAAGGCGGTGGTGGACGAACTGGTGAAGGCCGGGGCGTACCCCGAGTACCGGCAGATTGGGGTGGTGGACAGGGTCGGGGGGACGGCGGCGCATACGGGGAGCCTGGTCTACAAGGAGAACAACGAGTACCAGGGGGATGACGTGGTTGCAGTCGGGAACCTGCTTTTCTCGGAGCAAGTGGCGGTGGCGATTGGGCAGGGGTTCGAGGCAGACCCGGACCTGCACCTGGCGGAGCGGCTGGTGAGGGGGCTGGAGGCCGGAAAGGCGGCGGGCGGGGAGGTGGGGAAGAACGAGCACTCGGCGGCGCTGGTGGTGCATGACCGGTATCCGTTCCCGATCATCGATCTTCGGGTGGACTGGCACGACGCACCGATCTCGGAGCTGAGGCGGCTGTGGGACAGGTACGAACCCCAGATGAACGACTTCATGGACAGGGCTGTAAGGCCCGACGTCGCGGCCCCCCATCTAACCGGGCCGTAGGCCCCAACGGAGGGACCTCCATTGGATGACGCCCAGCAAGAACTAATCCTGGCACACATAGATCGTGAGGCGATGCTCGACCTGGCGAAACAGCTGATAAGCATCCCCAGCTTCAAGCCCAACGAGACGCCGGTAGCGCACTTTCTTGACGGGTATTTCCAGGAGAGGGGATATGAGGTCGAGTTGCAGGAGGTGGAGCCGGGGAGACTTCAGGCCATCGCGACATTGAGGGGGTCGGGTGGAGGCAGGAGCCTGATGCTCAATGGGCATACGGACATCAACTCGCTGCGCCGGGGGGCGCACCGGGACCCGACGGTACCGACTATCGAAGGGGACAGGCTGTACGGGCAGGGGGTAGAGAACATGAAGGGCGGGGTGGCGAGCATGATCACGGCTGCGGAGGCGATAAGGCTCTCGGGGGTGGGGTTGAGGGGCGACCTGGTGCTAGCGTGCGTAGTGGGGGAGACGCAGGGCGGGGAGGGAACTTATTTCCTCACTGAGAGCGGGCTGAGGACGGACATGGCCGTGTCGCCGGAGCCGACGGGGGTGGGGAACATAGCAACGGTGCATGCGGGCATCGCCCACCTGGCGATCCACACCTACGGGGTCACGGGGCACATCAGCGTGCAGGAGCATACGGTCAACGCGGTGAGCAAGATGACCCGGGTAATCAATGCCCTGGAAAGCATGGAACTGACTCACACCCCGAGCCCGAAGCTGCCGGCGATGCCAAGGCTGAACGTGGGGAGCATCATCGGGGGGAGGGGGGAGAGCTACGTCCTGATAGAGCCGCCATACATCCCCGACTACTGCACTATCCTGATTGACGTGCATTTCGTGCCGGGGCAGACGCTGGAGACGATAATCGCAGATATCCGCAGGGCACTCGACCCACTTACGGTCGAGGACCCGGAGTTGAAGTACGAGATAGAGGTGCCGCCTCCGGCGTCTTTTGAGGGGAGGCGTCGGCTGGTGATGGAGCCGTTCGACCTGCCGGATGGGCAGGAGATAGTGAAGATAGTGAAGAGAAGCCACGAGACGGTGACGGGAACCAAGCCTCGGGCGGTGGGGGCGATCTACCCGTTCTCGTACTCGGCGGGGGACGTGACGTGGCTGTGGAAGGCGGGGATACCGTGCCTGGAATACGGGCCCGGGGGAGGGTTCGTCTCGTCGGTGGAGGGGGAGGACAACTTCTGGACGTCGATAAGCGAGATGGAGACGTGCGCGAAGGTGCTGGCGGCGACGGCGCTGGAGGTCTGCGGGTAGTAGAGGGGCCCTGGAGGAGCCGAGGGGTCCCAAATATGGGCTGTCACCAAGGCTGGGCGGCCTTGTCCGCTAGCGAATTTGCTTGACACCTTTAGGCCTTACCCCTAAGATACTGAGTTAAATGGCCCCACTGTACCCTGATGGCATACAACAGATAAGCACATAGAAAGAGAGGAAAGGATGGCTATATTAGTAGCCATCTTGTGCGCCGTTGGGGGCATTCTTCTAGGTGGGTTAATAGGTTTCTTCGCACGCTATTTGGTGCAAGCCAGCAAAAGGAAGAAGGCCGAGGCGCAGGCGTCGGCACTCTTAACGGAAGCGGAAGGCAAACAAAAGGCGCTACTCCTGGAAGCCAGGGAAGAGGCGCACCAGATGCGGAAATCGGCAGAGAACGAATACCGCGAACGAAGAAATGAGCTGAGACGGCAGGAAAAACGCATAACCCAAAAAGAAGAAGCCCTGGACCGCAAGGTGGATTCCGCAGACAGGAAGCTTCAGACCCTTAGCGATAAAGAGGAGTCGTTAGACCGCAAAGCAGCGGAAGCAGACGAACTGAAAGAACTGCAGCTACAGAAGCTGGAAACCATCTCCAGCCTTACCGTAGATGAGGCGACGGAGAGGGTTATCCGTGAAGCTGAAGAGATAGCGCAGGGAGAGATCGACCGCCGGGCCTACGAGTTAGAGCTCCGGATGAAGGAAGAGGCCGATATGAAGGCCCGCAAGGCGATCGCCCTTGCGATCCAGAGGTTGACCTCGGACGTGGTGTCCGAGACGACGTCGGCCATTGTCCCGTTGCCGAGCGACGACATGAAGGGGAGGCTGATAGGGCGGGAGGGTCGGAACATCCGGGCCCTGGAGCGGGCCACGGGTGTGGACCTGATCATAGACGACACCCCGGAGGCCGTGACGCTCTCGACTTTCGATCCGGTACGTCGGGAGGTGGCCAAGGTCGCCGTGGCGAAACTCGTCAGCGACGGCAGGATACACCCGGCACGGATCGAGGACGTGGTGCAGAAGACGCAGGTGGAGGTAGAGGAGGGGATCAAGACCTCGGGGCAGGAGGCGCTGTACGAGCTGGGGATCACGGGCTTTCACCCGGACCTGGTGAGGCTGGTGGGACAGCTCAAGTTCCGGTATAGCTACGGTCACAACATTCTCAAGCACTCTGTGGAAGTGGCGCACCTGGCCGGGATGATAGCTGCCGAGATCGGGGCTAATGTAGACATCGCCAAGAAGGCGGGGCTCCTCCACGACATCGGTAAGGCCCTGACGCACGAAGTGCAGGGCGGACACGCCGAGATCGGGGCGGACATTGCCCGGAAGTATCACATCCGAGCCGAAGTGGTTAAGGCCGTAGAAGAGCACCACGAAGAGGACCGGGTGAACGTGGAAGCGTTCATCGTGGCTGCAGCGGACGCGATAAGCGGGGCGCGGCCCGGGGCCCGGCGTGACAGCGTGGAGAACTACATCAAACGGCTCCGCGCCCTAGAGGACGTCGCCGACAGCTTTGACGGGGTGCAAAAGTCCTTCGCCATCCAGGCTGGGCGCGAGATCCGGATCATGGTCCAACCGGACAAGGTGGACGACATCGGGGCGTCACGGCTGGCCCGGGAAGTGGTCAAGAAGATCGAGGACGAGCTGGTCTACCCGGGCGAGATCAAGGTAACGGTGGTGCGGGAGACTCGGGCGCTGGGGACAGCGCGCTGATCCTCTCGGCGGCGTATCCGTCCAATTCGCACCAAGTCTTGACCGTGACGATGAGCGCAATTGTTAAACGCGCAAGCACCCTCAAAACGGGGAGTTACAGATGCGCGTCCTGATGATCGGGGACATAGTCGGGAAGCCGGGAAGGCGCGCCGTCAGTACACTGCTGCCGGGAATCAAGAACGAGTACGGCGTCGACTTCGTGGTGGCGAACGGGGAGAATGCGGCGGGGGGGTTCGGGATTACGCCCCAGACCGCAGAGCAGCTTCTCTCGGCCGGGGTGGACGTGATTACGACCGGGAACCACATCTGGGACCAGCAGGAGATCATCGAATACCTGGACACTGATGCGCCGATACTCAGGCCGCTAAATTTCCCGCCGGACTTGCCGGGGCGCGGGTGCCTGATTGTGCAGGACGTGCTAGTGGTAAACCTGATCGGTCGGGTGTTTATGAAGGACTACGACTGCCCGTTCAGGGCGATGGACGGGCTGCTGAACGGGTCACGAGACCGTCCTAAGGTGACGCTGGTGGACTTTCACGGGGAAGCCACGTCCGAGAAGGGGGCGATGGGGTGGTACCTGAACGGTCGGGTGAGCGCTGTGGTGGGGACGCACACGCACGTCGGGACAGTGGATACGATGATCCTGCCGGAGGGAACGGCGTACGTGACGGACCTGGGAATGGTCGGGCCTTCGGAATCGATAATTGGTGATGACCCGCCGCCGATCATTGAGCGGTTCCTTACGCAGATGAACCAGCGGATGAGCGTGGCCAAGGGCCCGGTGCGATTCAGCTCGGTGCTGATAGACATCGACGGGACTACGGGGAAGGCCACGGCCATTGAGCGAATCGACCGAAAGATAGACTGAGCCTTGAACGTAGACCTGCACAGCCATACGACCGTTTCGGACGGGGTGCTGTCCCCGGAAGAGCTGGTTGATCATGCCGCCCGCAAGGGGCTCCGTTTCCTGGCAATCACGGACCACGACTCTACGGACGGTCTGGAGCGGGCCGTGGCCCGCTCAGGGCAGTATCCTTCCTTGACCGTCATTCCGGGCGTCGAGCTTAGCGCCGACGTGAAAGGCAGCGAGGTACACATTCTCGGGTACCTGGACACTTATGAAGACTCGGGTTTCCAGAAGGAGATGAAGAAGTTCAGGGATGGCCGGGTAGGTCGGGCGCGGGAGATGGTGGAGAAGCTGGCGAAGCTGGGGGTGGAAGTGGACTGGGAGAGGGTGAAGGAGATAGCAGGAGACGGGGCGGTGGGGAGGCCGCACGTAGCGCAGGCTATTGAGGAGAGGGGTCACGTGGGGTCGGTGCAGGAGGCGTTTGACCTGTACCTAGGTAACGGAAGACCTGCGTACGTGGGTCGGGAGAAGCTGAAACCGGGAGATGCGATACGGCTGATACAGTCGGTCGGGGGGAAGGCGGTGCTGGCGCACCCGAGCTTTACGCGGAACGTCGAGTCGCTTGTTCCAAGCATGAAGGCGGAAGGGCTTGCGGGCATGGAAGTGTACTACGCCAGGTACACCCCGGAGATGATTTCACGGATGAAACGACTGGCAGACAAACACGAACTGATCCCCTGCGGAGGGAGCGACTATCACGGCCCGGGGCTGGGGCCCGACATAGACCTGGGAGACGTGGACGTGCCGGAGTCGTCGGTGCACAGGCTGTTGGGAATCGGGGATTCGAAGGACGGGTAGGGTGAGCGGGACGGAGCTTTCGACGCAGGAGATACAGGAGCTGCTGCCACACAGGTATCCGTTCCTGATGGTGGACCGGATAACGGAGCTGGAACCCGGGGCACGGGCGGTGGGGCTGAAGAACGTGAGCATCAACGAGCCGTTCTTCCAGGGGCACTTTCCCGGCTATCCGATCATGCCGGGGGTGCTGATAGTGGAGGCTTTGGCGCAGGTGGGGTCGGTGGCGCTGCTGAGCCTGGAGCAGAACCGGGGGAAGGTGGGGTATTTTGCGGGGATAGATTCGTTCCGGTTCCGCAGGCCGGTGAGGCCGGGGGACGCCCTAGTGATGGAGGTGTCGCTAGAGAGGATGAGGGGGGCGGTGGGGAAGGCGAAAGCAGAAGCGAAGGTGGGCGGGAAGACGGTGGCGTCGGGGGAGCTTACATTTGCCTTGGGCGATCTCGCCTAACTCGGCTTAGACCAGGTCCTAACCCCTGATCCCATGCAGTGTGCAACGCACTCAAACATCGAGACTTACCTCAGCTGCAGCAAGTGTGACAAGGCTATCTGCCCGAAGTGTCTTGTTCATACGCCTGTCGGGGCGAGGTGCAAGGCGTGTGCGAACGTCCGGCGCTCGCCCATATATGATGTAGGCAAGGTCTACTATCTGAAGGCTGCGGGCGCGGGGCTTGGACTTGCGCTGGGGGGAGGGGTGGTGTGGGCTCTGCTGCGGGGGATACCGTTCGCTTCGATCATCACGTCGATCATAGTGGGGGTGGCGATTGGGGAGGGGATATCAAGGGTGGCGAACCGGAAGCGGGGGGTGGGGCTGCAGGTGATAGCGGCGGTCAGCGTGATTGGGAGCGCATTTGCCGGAAAGGCGATCCAGGCGGCGTTTTTCTATGATCTGTCGGGGCAGGGGTTCAGGGCGTATGTGTTGTCGGTGGACATATTTCTGCTGCTGTTCCTGGCGGTTGGGGTGTTCTATGCGGTGGGGCGGTTGAGGTAGCTGAGGATTTGACGCCCCAGACCCGAGGGTCGTAAAGTAACGGCAGGTGCGGGCGTAACTCAGCGGTAGAGTGTCTGCTTCCCAAGCAGGAGGTCGAGGGTTCGAATCCCTTCGCCCGCTCCAAACGTGCCTTTTTCGCAGCAAAAACACCGACGAGACCGTCCGTTTTGTCGGTCTTTTTCCCCTGCCTCCTCACCCGTACGCCGACCTTTGCAGTGTGTGGGACCCGCGTATAATCCGGGACTGGCTCTACCGCACGGTCATGCAACAGATCTCTCTCCGCATTTGCCGTCTCGTCTTTTTACGGACCAGTCATTCCCCGGGACCCGGCATGGACATCACTATTCTGCGATGGTTATCACCGCGGGGTCGTTCTCATCAGTGACGATGATGGTGACCACAATGCTGTCTACCGCACCAAAGGGATCAGTGGCGGTCACCACTACTATGAACGTGTTCTTGATTTCGTAATCCAGGGGAGACTTGGTCATCAACTGACCATCGTTCCTCGATATACGGAAGAAGGCAGCATCCGGTCCGGTCAGGGCGTAGATAAGCAGGTCGCGGTCATCGTCAATTGCCCTGATCGGATCACCTATGCTACTGCCCGCCTCGGTGTTTTCGGGCACGCTTCGGGTTGCACGGTCAGACTGGTCTCCTTCAGTGAAGGGGTCCTGGTCCGGGAACACGGGCGCGGCATTGACGAAACCGCCTTCCGGCTCCGGGGTCTCGGTGGATTGATGCCTTCCCACCGGGACCTCCGATACTGCCAATGCGTCCTGTTCGTCGGCAATGTTGTCTGAATAGGTCGCCGTCGCCCTCAGACACCTGTCGATGTCGGCCTGCCGTGGGGTGTAGACCGCCGATGAGATCCCGCTTATCTGAGTCCAGCCGTCCTGGTCATCAGGGCATACAGTCGTGATAACCCTGTCGGACCGTTCCCATTTCCACCGGCTGATGATCACGCCGCCGTCTTGGTCGCTGACCGTGGCATGAATTGCGATCCCGACCTCGGGTTGCCGCTGAGACAGGGTTACCTGTCCGGGGTCATCTGCGTCCTCCACCTCAACGGTCACATCGAGGGTGGTCGACAGGCTGCGGGCGCCCAGGCCGGAACGGGCTTCAATGGTTATGGAGTACGAGTCCCGGTGTTCGAAGGAGGGCATGTGACCTGTCCTGAAGCGAAGAGTGCCAGCCGGGTCCAAGGTGAAGTAGCTACGGTCCGCGCCGGACAGCGAGTACTTATATGAAGTGTCATCGTCGTCAGTATCCTCGTCGGTGGCGGCGTAGGCACCGGGACCCAACTCTGTGGAGCTGTACCCGATGGTGAAGACCAGTGGGTTGGCATTCTCCTTGACTCTCAGCAAGGCCGGTGCATCGTCGAACTCGGGGGGTTCGTTGACGTTGGCGACGGTGACTATCACGTTGACGGTGGCCGAGGCGGTCGACGGGTCACTCACCTTCATCCGCAACACGTACTTACTGTTACCCGGGTTTCCTGCATCTTCGTCGCCAGGCAGCGCCAGTCCCGTCGAGTCCTCGTCCTCTCGCTCATCGGGGTTGTCCAGATGATCCCGGGAGTCAGCTCCCAGCACCTTCCCCATCCTTATCTGGCCCGAGAGGCTGTCAATGGTGAAGCGCGGGTTGCCGTTTTCGTCCCTAAGGTCGGGCGTGTCCAGCAGTTCGTAGAGCAGTATGTCCTCGTCAGCATCCATCGCCGTTACCGGCTCTCCGACAACCCCTCCCACGGGCGTGTTCTCCCGGACGGACCGGTAGATATCTATGTAGTCGGTGTCCTCGTCCTGGTCTTGTCCAACGAGGGAGGGACTGGCATTGGCCAGGGTCCTCGGCTCCACGCGGTAGGCGCTCACTGCAGAGGCCATCTTGTTCGCACCGAACTTGTCAGAATAGGTAACCGTTGCACGTAAGAACATGCCCACGTCGGCGCGCGTCGGGCTTCGCCTCTGCGATGTTGCACCTTCTATGTCAGTCCAGGTCACACCGTCCTCGGACCTAGCCCACTGCCAGCCTCCGGTTGTTACCCAGGCATCATCGTCCGACAGGCTGGCCAACAGTGGCCTCTCGGCCTGCGGCTGGGGCCTATCAATGCTCACTATTCCCGCCTCGTCCACGTCCGTGACGGTCACCTCCACGTCGCGGTCTCCCCCGCCGGCCTCGACTATCACCATGTACACGTTCCCACCCAGCGATGACTGCGGATTCTCGTAATCGGGGGGATCCTTGAAGCGCAGTGCTCCGCCGTCGATCGTGAACAGGTCTTCATCGGCACCGCTCAGAGACCACGATACGGCGCCCCTGTCCTGATCATCGGCAACGAAGGTTTCCACCGGGGCTGTGCCGTTCTCGGGGAAGGTAGGCGTTGAGCTTCCGTTTATTTGCGCCGGGTCGTCCTCGTTGGCTACGTTGACGGTCACGGGAATGCCGGTGGAGGCGCCCGACGGGTCGGTTGCAATCACCTCCACCGAGTAGGTGGCCCTAGCCTCGTAGTCGAGGGGCGCCTTTGTCAGGAGCTGGCCGTTGTTCCTTGTAACGCCAAAGAACGCAGCATCCACGCCGCCCAGGGTGTAGATGAGCAAGTTATCGTCGTCATCTAAGGCGGTGACCGGCGCCCCGAAGCCCTGACCAGCGTCCGTGTTTTCGGCCACCCTGCGGCTCGTCTTCCCGGACTGGTCCAAGAACTGGGGAGCGGCGTTGGCTGATCTGCGGGCCTGGACGGGGGCCTCCGTCACCCCGGCGACTGTTGTCTCGTTGTCGCCTATGTTGTCCCTGTAGGTCGCCTCCGCACGCAGGCATCTGCCAACATCACCCGATGTGGGGGTGTAGGCTGAGGATGTGGCCTCGTCTATCTCCACCCAGTCGTCAACGACCCCGTCCGTCCCGGGTTCACCTCGGCACACGGCCGACGGGTTTCCATTTTCGTCCTCCGTGATTTCAGAGTGTTGCCAGACCCACTGTATGTCGCGAACGCCGCCGTCGGGGTCGCTTACCCGGGCATGCACCTCCCGACCCACCTGCGGCTCCCTCTGGGAGAGGGTAACCTCTCCGGGGTCCTCTGCATTTATAACCACAACGATGACATCCAGGGTGGTCAACAGGCTGCGGGCGCCCTGGCCGGAGCGGGCTTCAATGGTTATCAGGTAGTAGCTTTTCTCCTCACGGTCGGGCTTGTGGTTATCAGCGAAGCTCAGGATGCGTCCAACAAAGGTGAAGTAGCTGCGGTCGGCGCCGGACAGCGAATATGTGTATGAGGAGGCATCGTCCTCCTCAGCGTCCTGGTCGGTGACGGCGTAGTCGTCGGCGTCCAAGTCTTCGCCGCTGTACCAGACGATGATGGGAGGAGGGGCGGTACTATCCTCGACCACTCCGACCACCTCCCTGACTATCAGCAAGGTCGGGGGATAGTCGTCGAACTCGGGGGGTTCATTTACATCGGTTAGTCTGACGATTACGTTCACGGTGTCGGAGGCGGTAGACGGGTCGCTCACACGCACACGCAACACATACTCACTGTTGTCTGGGGTTCCAGCATCTTCGTCTTCAGGCAGCGGAGGGTCCCCATCCAGTTCCGTCAATTCGTCCTCCCTCTGACCAGCATCGGCTCCCAGCACCTTCCCCATCCTTATCTGGCCCGAGAGGCGGTCTATGGTGAAACGCGCCTGGCCGTTGCCGTCCTCCAGGTCGGGGGTGGCCAGCAGTTCGTAGAAGAGGACGTCCTCATCCGAGTCTGTCGCCGACACCGGCGGGCCTACCGGACTGCCCACGGTCGAGTTCTCGGAGACAGACCGGAGTACTTCTATGTATGGGGTGTCTTCATCGTTGTCCAGGACGGCGAAGGAGGGGCCGGCATTGGCCAGGGCAGTCGGCTCCACGCGGTTGGCGCTCACCGCCGAGGCCGTCTTGCCGGAGCCGAACTTGTCAGAGTAGGTGACCGTCGCACGCAGGTACATGCCTTCGTCGGCGCGAGTCGGGATCCGCCGCTGCGATGTCTCCCCCTCTATGTCGGTCCAGGTGACTGCGTCCCCGGACCTAGCCCACTGCCATCCACTGATCGTTACCCCCGCATCCTCGTCCGTCAGAGTCGCAGAGAGCGGCCTGATCACCTGGGGCTGGGGCCTGTCTATAATTACGGTTCCCGCCTCGTCCACATCCGTGACGGTCACTTCCAGGTAGCTTGCTCCCCTGCCCGCCCTGACCGTCAGCATGTACACATTCCCACCCAGCGATGACTGCGGGTCTTCGTAATCGGGGGGTTCTCTGAAGCGCAGCACGCCGCCGTCGATAGTGAACAGGTCTCTGTCGGGACCGCTCACAGACCATTCAACGATGCCCCCGTCCTGGTCATAGGCAACAAAGGTTCCCAGCGGGGATGCGCCGTTCTCGGCATACTGGATGAAGGAGTCGGCGGCCTGGGCATTTGCGAAGGCCGGACTTATGAGACCGTTTGCAAGCGTGCCTGCAACCAACAGCCCAGCGAGCAAGAGTGCAAGTGCAGGAAACCGGGGTTTCCCGCATGGGAGATTTCTCCGGACCGATTGCCAACCCGGATGAAACAGTCGAACCATAACCGAGTCATTAGGGGGAGGCAAACTGCGGGCTTATCACCATGGTGGCGCCGGAGCATACCGAACTGCGAATCTTGCCCGAGGCCCGGCACCTGGCACTGTAGTTAGGACGGGGAATCAGGCCCTGGCACTTTGCGCAACGCCCTCCTTTTTCGCCGCTTCCTCCATATCACAATGATCAGCAAAATCAGAAGCACCAGCAGGGCAGTCAGGATGAGAAGGCACGGCAATGGATGAAGCCACGAGGGGGAGATCTCCGATTCTTCTTCGATGGCGCTTGTCGCGTCCGGTGTTGGCGTGGAGTCAGGTGTTGGCGTGGGTGCCGGTGTTGGGCTGCCATACGGTGTCGGGGTTGATTCTGGCGTCGGGATGGCACTCGGCGTCGGAGTGGCGCCCGGTGTTGGGGTAGACTCCGGCGTCGGGGTGGCGCCAGGTGTCGGAGTGGCACTCAGCGTCAGGGTGGGGTCTGGCGTCGGAGTAACACCCGGTGTTGGGGTGGCAACCAGTGTTGGGGTGGCAGTCGGTGTCGGGGTGGCGACCAGTGTCGGGGTGGCAGTCGGTGTCGGGGTGGCGACCGGTCTCGGGGTGGGGTCTGACGGCGAAGTGGGGTTAGGATCCCCCGCGGAAGGGTCATCGTTGATGGTGGTAGTGACCGACGAGACTCCCAGAGAGGGAGCAGGGCCCCCGCCGCCTGCGGGGCCGGACAAGGCGACGGAGAATGTCGCGTCTTCCCCTGAAGCGTCTCCCGCGGTCTGCACTGTGAATGTCCGAGATCCCGTGCTGCCCTGGCTGAAGGTCACCGAGCCCGATGCGGCGGTGTAGTCGGTTCCCGCCCTGGCCGTGCCGTCGGAGGTGGAGTAAGTCACCGTGAGGCTATCAGTCGGGGTGACGCCGGAGGATGAGATGGATACCGTATAGACGGCAGCATCACCTCTCTGGACGGTGGAAGGGCCGGACAATTCCACGGTAATCGGGTCGCTCTCGGCAATGGTGGCGGAGGCGCTGGGTGCGCTGAGGGCCTCGCTTCTCAGAGAGACCGGCGAGGAGAGGGTCCGAGTGCCGGCGCCCAGGGTCACCGTGAAGCTCTCCGCACCCTCCGAAAGCGAGTCGTCAGTGGCGGTTATAGTGATGGTCCGGGTTGTGCCCGGTGGGCTGTAGGCCGCAAAGGTAACGGAACCGGATCTCGGCGAATAGTCTCCCGACCGGGCCGTTCCCGGCGTGGCGGACCATGCAACGGTCACGTCCCGGGTAATTGCCGTCAACAGGGTCACGGTGAAGACTGCATTGGAGCCCTCCGCCACGGGACCCGACGGCCCGATAATGCTGAACCGGGGATCATCGGGCGGGGGCGGGGGAGGATTGGGCGGAGTAGGAGGCGTGGGAGTCGGGTTTTGGGTTGTGCCATCGTCGTCGGTGATGGTGGTGATGACCGATGACTTCGACGTGTCCAGCGCGGGAGAAGGGTGTCCGCCGCCACTAGGGCTGGAGATGGTTACGGTGAAGGTCTCGCCCGTACCCTCGTCAGTGCTGTCTTGGATGGTCTGGATGGTGAAGGTCTGGGCCTCAGCGTTGGTGAACGTGAGCGTTCCAGACGTTGAGGTGTAGTCGCTCCCCGCAGTCGCCGTTCCGTCACTGGTAGCGTAGCTTACCGTCAGGTTCTCCGTCGGCGTACCGCCGGTTAAGGAGACGGTGTAGTTGGTGGTGGTGTCGCCTTCGTTAACCGAGGTAGGGCCGTCGATGGACACGGTGATGGGGTCGCTCTCGGATATCGTTGCCTCGACGCTGGCGGCGGTGCTCTTGACGTAAACACCATCCGCTCCGTCACTGGTAACGGCGCCGAGCGCTACGCTGAATGTCTCGGACGTCTCCGACAGGTTGTCATTGGTGATGGGAATGGTGATGGTCTGCGTGTCATTGGCGGCGGAGTTGGCCGGGAAGGTCACTATGCCTGAGGTAGTCCCCAAGTCAGTAGCATCTGCGGTATCGGTGCCCAGAAGGGCGGACCAGGCTACCTGAACCTCGGCATCCACCGCCTTGGACAGGGTCACGGTGAAGGTGGCGCTGCTGCCCTCGTCCACCTCTGCGGTAGGGCCGGTGATACTCAGATACGTCGCTTCGTCGTCATGGATGGTGATAAGCGCGGAAGAGATGTTCAGGTCTCCAGAGGTCCCGCCGACAATTATGGTCTCGTCGCCTTCGGAAATGTCGTCATCAATCAGCGTTAGGACAAGGGCGCCGGAGCCGCTGGGCTGGTCAGCGGGTATGGTCACGCTGGCCGATGTCGGGCCGGTGTAATCTGAGCTGTCCGCCGTTCCTCTGAGGGACAGCGTAATCTCTGTGTCCTCGCTCCGTGTCGTACCGGCGTCATGGGTCGCCGTCACCGTGAAAGTGGTTTCGCCGTCGTCCTCGTTCACGCTGTTCGGGTCGACGGTTAGCTGAATGTCTACGTTGGACGGGATGGAAGGAGATAGTATTAATGCGTCGTTGTCCCTGATGGTGGTGGAGACGGAGGATGGCGTGCCCAGAGAAGGCGTGGGGCCTCCGCCACCTGTGGGACTGGAGATGGTGACGGTGAAGTCCTCGGAGTTTTCCGCCAGGATGTCCTCGGTGGTTTGTACCGTGAAGGTCTTGAAGGTCTTGTCCCCAGCGTCGGTCTGGGTGAAGGTGAGGGTGCCGGACTCGGCGGTGTAGTCGGAGCCCGCAACCGCAGTGCCGTCGGCGGTGGCGTAGGACACGGTCAGGTCCTCTGTTGGAGTTACTCCGGACAGCGACACCGTGTACGTCCCAGCGTCTCCCTCGGTCACCTCCCCTGAAGGCCCACTTATGCTCACGGCGATGGGGTCGCTTTCGGCTATCGTTGCCTCGGCGCTGGCGGCGGTGCTTTTAACGTAAACACCAGCCGCTCCAGCGCCGCTAACGGCGCCCAGCGCAGCACCGAAGGTCTCCGCAGTCTCAGACAGGCTGTCGTCGGTGACTGCTATGGTGAAGGTTTGGGTGGTGGAGTTGGCGGGGAAGGTCACCGCCCCGGGCGTTGCTGTGTAATCCGAGGACTCAGCCGTCCCTGCTGTCGCGGACCAGGCGACCGTTACGTCTGCGGCCACGGTCTCCGACAAGGTCACGGTGAAGGTTGCGTTGCTGCCCTCGGCCACCTGTGCCGCGGGGCCGGTGATACTCAGGTAAGTCGCTTCGTCGTCATTAATGGTGATGACCGCAGACTTTATGACTAGAGTCCCGGAGCTTCCGCCGACTATGATGGTCTCGTCTCCCTCGGTTTCAGTGTCGTTAAGGATGTTGAGGGTCAGCGTCGCCTCCCCGCTGGTCTGGTTGGCCGGGATGGTAACGCTGGCCTGCGTCGGGGCGGTATAGTCGCCTGAGCTGCCCAGCGTTGCCGTGCCTGCCAAGGCGAGTTGAATCGTAACGGGAGCGCTCTGCGGATCCCCATTGTGCTGGGCCGTCACCTTGAATGGTGTGCTGCCGGCGCCTTCGTTCACGCTGTCCGGGTCAACGGTCAGCCAGATGTCAACCGGCTCGTTCAAATCTTGCCGGTTCTCGGGAGGATCACTTAAAGGATCGTTGTCGGATATCGTCGTAGTGATGGTGGACGACGTGCCGAGGGTGGGGGTCGGACCGCCGCCACCCGTAGGGTTAGAGATACTCACGGTGAACGTCTCTGACCTTTCTGACAGGATGTCCTGGGTGGTCTGGACGGTGAACGTTCGTGGTCCTGCAACGATCTTCGAGAAAGTGAGGGCGCCGGACTTGAAAGTGAGGGCGCCGGACGTGGCGGTGTAGTCGGAACCGGAAGTGGCAGTGCCGTCGGCGGTGGCGTAGCTCACGGTCAGATCTGCGGTGGGGGTTACGCCCGACGGGGATAGGGATACGATGTAGTTGGAGGTCGCGTCACCCTCGTCTACGGTGGTCGGGCCGGTGATAGAGACGGTGATGGGGTCGCTGGCCACGATGGTGGCCTGGGCAGATGATGCCCCGCTCTTCAGGGATAGCTGGGAGGAGAGGGTCGAAGTTATGGCCCCCAGGGTCACGGTGAACGGCTCTGCTCTCTCCGATAGCTTGTCGTCAGTGGCGGTGATCGTGATGCTCTGGGTCGCCCCGGCTGAACTGTTGGCAGCGAAGGTTACGGTGCCCGAGGTGGCGCTGAGGTCTGCACCCTCTGCGGCGTCGGTGCCAAGGGGGGCACTCCAAGCTACCTGTACTTCCTTGGCAATAGCTTGGGAGAGGGTCACGGTGAAGACGGCATTGCCGCCCTCAGCGACGTTCGCAGATGGCCCACTGATGGAGAGCTCCGCACTGTCCTTGTCATCGGTGGGCGTAGTGGTCTTGTCATCGTCCGTCAGGGTTATGATCGCATCGCTCACGTCCAGGCTTACGGTGGTGGTACCGGGGATAATTATCGTCTCGTCTCCCTCCACTACGGTGTCGTCGGTGGGGGTTATGGTGATGGTCCCAGTACCACTGGCCGTGTTGGCCGGGATGGTGATGCTGGCCAGCGAAGTGACCGTGTAGTCCGTGTCCTTGGTCGCAGTGCCAGCAAGGGTCCCGATGGTCACCACCGTGTCTGTTGGGAGCGTGCTGTCTCCTTTCAGGGTGGCGGTAACGGTAACGGAAGTGGCTGCGTCGTCTTCGCCCGGGGTGTTGGGGCTGGCGCTAAGGGTGATGCCTGTGGGCGGGTCATCGTCATCGGTGATGGTGGTGGTCATGGTTGAAGTGCCGAGCGCAGGAGTAGCTCCGCCACCAGAGGGGTTGGAAATCGTCACGGTGAAGGTCTCGCCCGTGCCTTCGTCGACGCTGTCCTCCGTCGTCTGAACCGTGAACGTCTTGTCCGCATGGTCCGCCTGCGTGAACGTAAGCAGCCCCGACTTGGCCGTGTAGTCAGTCCCCGAGGTGGCGGTGCCGTCGGACGTGCCGTAGCTCACGGTGAGATCAGATGTGGGCGTCACGCCGGACGGGGATAGGGACACGGTGTAGGCGGTGGTGGCGTCACCTTCGTCCACGGAAGATGGTCCACTGATGGATATGGTTATCGGGTCGCTGGCCACGATGGTGGCCTGGGCAGATGATGCGCCGTTCTTCAGAGATAGCTGGGAGGATAGCGTGGAGGTGATGGCGCCCAGGGTCACGGTGAAGGACTCGGCGGTCTCTGACAGCATGTCGTCGGTGGCGGTGATGGTGATGTCCTGGGTGGCTCCGGCGGTGGAGTTGGCTGCAAAGGTCACCGTGCCCGAAGTAGTACCAAGATCGGTGCCCTCTGCGGCGTCGGTGCCCAGGGGGGTGCTCCAAGCTACGGTTACGTCCTCGGCGACGGCCTTGGAGAGGGTCACGGTGAAGACGGCATTGCCACCCTCAGCTACGTTCGCAGATGGCCCACTGATGGAGAGCTCCGCCGTGTCCTTGTCGTCGGGCTCATTGGTCGTGGTCCCGTTGTGGTCGTTCAGGGTGATAGTGGCAGAACTGACACTCAGCTCCGTGACAGTGGTGGTACCGGAGATGATGATGGTCTCGTCTCCTTCCACCACCGTGTCGTCAGTAGGCGTCAGCTCCAGCGTGCCCGTGCCCTCGGTCGCGTTGGCGGGGATGGTGATGGTGGCCAGGGTCGTGTTCACCGTGTAGTCCGAGCTCCCGGCCGTCCCGCCCAGCGTCACCGTCACCACAGTATCCGACGGCCTCGTGGTCGTGCCGCCAAAGGAAGCCTTCACCGTGAACGCCGTCTTCCCGTCGTCCTCGCCCACGCTTGTGGGGCTCACCGTCAGGGTAATGCCCGTGATGGCCTCGTCGTCATCGTCTATCGTCGTGGTCACCACGGACGACGTTCCAATAGTGGGCGTCGGTCCGCCCCCGCCCGTTGGACTCGATATCGTCACAGTGAACGTCTCGCCCGTGCCTTCGTCGAAGGTGTCCTCGGTGGTCTGCACCGTGAAGGTCTGAGACCCCGCTGCAGTCTGGCTGAAGGTAAGCGTACCGGTCTTGGCTGTGTAGTCAGTCCTGGCCGTGGCCGTGCCGTCGGACGTGGCGTAGGAGACGGTGAGGTCTGCCGTAGGGGTCACGCCCAAGGGGGACAGGGATACGGTGTAGTTGGTGGTGGCGTCACCTTCGTCTACGTTGGTCGGACCGCTGATGTTCACGGTGATGGGGTCGCTGGCAGCGATGGTGGCCTGGGCGGAGGTAGCGCCATTCTTCAGAGATATCTGGGATGAGAGGGTGGAGGTTATCGCGCCCAGGGTTACCGTGAACCTCTCGGCGGTCTCTGACAGATTGTCATCAGTGGCGGTGATGGTGATGGTCTGGGTGGCCCCGGCATCGGAGTTGGCGGCAAAGGTCACCGTGCCCGAGGTGGCGCTGAGGTCCGCTCCCTCTGCAGCGTCGGTGCCCAGGGGAGCTGACCAGGCCACCTCGACCTCGGCGTCCACCGACTTGGATAGGGTCACCGTGAAGGTCGCATCGGAGCCTTCCGAGACATTCGATGTAGGCCCACTGATGGAGATCTCTGCCGAGTCCTTGTCATCGGTGGGCGTCGTGGTGGTCTTGTCATCGTCGGTCAGGGTGACGGTGGCCGAGGTTACGGTAAGGCCGACAGTGGTGGTGCCGGGGATGGTTATGGTCTCGTCTCCCTCCACCACCTCGTCGTCGGTGGGGGTGATGGTCAGCGTGCCCGTGCCGCTGGCCTTGTTGGCTGGGATGGTGATGGTGGTAAGCGCCGTGACCGTGTAGTCGGTCCCCTTGGTCGCTGTACCAGCTAGGGTGCCGATGGTTACTACGGTGTCGGAGGGCAACGTGCTGCCGTTCAGGGTGGCCGTGATGGTGACCAGCGTAGCGGGGTCGTCCTCCCCAAGGGTGTGGGGGTTGGCGCTCAGGGTGATGCCGGTCGGGGCGTCATCGTCATCGGTGATGGTGGTACTCACCGATGATGTGCCCAGGCTGGGTGTCGGGCCTCCGCCACCTGAGGGGCTCGAGATTGTGACGGTAAAGGTCTCGCCCGTGCCTTCGTCTATGTCGTCCTCGGTGGTCTGTATCGTGAAGGTTTTGTCAGCGTGGTCCGCCTGCGTGAAGGTAAGGGTGCCGGAGGTATCTTCATAGTCGGAGCCCGCTACAGCATTACCGTCACTGGTGGCGTAGGACACGGTGAGGTCTGCCGTCGGAGTCCCTCCCGACAGCGACACCGTGTAGTCGCCGGTCGCCTCTCCCTCGTCCACATTGGTCGGCCCATTGATGGTGATGGTGATGGCGTCACTCTCAGAGATCGTCGCCTGGGCAGAGGATGCCCCGCTCTTCAGGGAGACCTGCGAGGAGAGGGTCGAGGTTATCGTCCCCAGGGTCACGGTGAAGGACTCGGCGGTCTCCGACAGCATGTCGTCGGTGGCGGTGATGGTGATGTCCTGGGTGGCTCCGGCGGTGGAGTTGGCGGCGAAGGTCACCGTGCCCGAAGTGGTGTCAAGATCAGCGCCTTCTGCGGCGTCGGTGCCCAGGGGGGCGCTCCAGGCCACCTGAACTTCCTTGGCGACAGCCTGAGAGAGGGTCACGGTGAAGACGGCGTTGCCGCCCTCCGACACGCTGCCGGAAGGCCCACTGATGCTCAGTTCCCCACTATCTTTGTCATTCGGGTCACCCGTGGTGGTCTTGTCATCGTCGGTCAGGGAGACGGTGGCCGAGGTCACGGTCAGGTTCACGGTGGTTGTACCTGGGATGGTGATGGTCTCATCGCCCTCCACCACCTCGTCGTCGGTGGGGGTTATGGTCAGCGTGCCCGTCCCACTGGCCTTGTTGGCGGGGATGGTGATGCTGGACAGGGCCGTGACCGTGTAGTCGGTGTCCTTCGTCGCACTGCCGGCCAGCGTGCCGATGGTAACCACCGTCGCCGAAGTCCGGGTGGTGCCACCGTTCAGGGTGGCGGTAATGGTAACGGAAGTGGCTGCGTCGTCTTCGCCGAGGGTGTTGGGGTTGGCGCTCAGGGTGATACTAGTCGGGGCGGCGTCATCATCCGTAATGGTGGTGGTAACGGTCGAAGTGCCGAGCGCAGGAGTAGCTCCTCCACCAGAGGGGTTGGAAATCGTCACGGTGAAGGTCTCGCCCGTGCCCTCGTCTATGTCGTCCTCGGTGGTCTGCACCGTGAACGTCTGGGGACCCGCCGCCGTCGGAGTGAAGGTCAGCGTGCCCGAAGCCGAGTCGTAGTCCGTCCCCGCCTCGGCGGTGCCGTCCGAGGTTGCGTAGTCCACCGTCAGGTCTGCCGTGGGGGTCACGCCCGAGGGAGAGAGGGAGACTGTGTAGGCTGTGGTGGCGTCACCCTCGTCCACGATGGTTGGGCCAGAGATGTTCACGGTTATGGGGTCACTGGCGGCAATGGTGGCCGTGGCGCTGGATGCCCCGCTCTTCAGGGAGACCTGCGAGGAGAGGGTCGAGGTTATCGTCCCCAGGGTCACGGTGAAGGACTCTGCTCTCTCCGACAGCTTGTCATCCGTGGCAGTTATGGTGATGTCCTGGGTGGCTCCGGCGGTGGAGTTGGCGGCAAAGGTCACGGTGCCCGAGGTGGCGCTGAGGTCTGCACCCTCTGCGGCGTCGGTGCCAAGGGGGGCGCTCCAGGCCACCTGAACTTCCTTGGCAATAGCTTGGGAGAGGGTCACGGTGAAGACGGCGTTGCCGCCCTCAGAGACGTTCGATGCGGGTCCCGATATGCTCAGTTCCGCACTGTCCTTGTCGTCGGGGTCATCGGTCGTGGTCCCGTTGTGGTCGTTCAGGGTGATAGTGGCAGAACTGACACTCAGCCCCGTGACAGTGGTGGTACCGGAGATGATGATGGTCTCGTCTCCTTCCACCACCGTGTCGTCAGTAGGCGTCAGCTCCAGCGTGCCCGTGCCCTCGGTCGCGTTGGCGGGGATGGTGATGGTGGCCAGGGTCGTGTTCACCTTGTAGTCCGAGCTCCCGGCCGTCCCGCCCAACGCCAACATCACAACCGTCGACGTCGGCCTCGTGGTCGTGCCGCCAAAGGAGGCCGTCACCGTGAACTCCGTCTTGTCGTCGTCCTCGCCCACGCTGGTCGGGCTCACCGTCAGGGTAATGCCCGTGATGGCCTCGTCGTCATCGTCTATCGTCGTGGTGACCACCGACGACGTTCCAATAGTGGGCGTCGGTCCGCCTCCGCCCGTTGGACTCGATATCGTCACCGTGAACGTCTCGCCGGGCTCGTCGAAGCTGTCCTCTGTCGTCTGCACCGTGAAGGTTTTGTCAGCGTGGTCCGCCTGCGTGAAGGTAAGGGTGCCGGAGGTATCTTCATAGTCGGAGCCCGCTACAGCATTACCGTCACTGGTGGCGTAGGACACGGTGAGGTCTGCCGTCGGAGTCCCTCCCGACAGCGACACCGTGTAGTCGCCGGTCGCCTCTCCCTCGTCCACATTGGTCGGCCCATTGATGGTGATGGTGATGGCGTCACTCTCAGAGATCGTCGCCTGGGCAGAGGATGCCCCGCTCTTCAGGGAGACCTGCGAGGAGAGGGTCGAGGTTATCGTCCCCAGGGTCACGGTGAAGGACTCGGCGGTCTCCGACAGGTCGTCGTCGGTGGCGGTGATGGTGATGGTCTGGGTGGCCCCGGCTGCAGAGTTGGCGGCAAAGGTTACGGTGCCCGAGGTAGTGCCAAGATCAGCGGCCTCTGCGGCGTCGGTGCCAAGGGGAGCTGACCAGGCCACCTCGACCTCGGCGTCCACCGACTTGGAGAGGGTCACCGTGAAGGTCGCATCGGAGCCTTCCGAGACATTCGATGTAGGCCCACTGATGGAGATCTCTGCCGAGTCCTTGTCATCGGTGGGCGTAGTGGTCTTGTTGTCATCAGTCAGGGTGATGGTGGCAGAGGTCACGTTCAACCCCACCTGAGTCGTCGTGGTGCCGGGGATGGTGATGGTCTCATCGCCCTCCACTACGGTGTCGTCGGTGGGGGTTATGGTGATGGTCCCAATACCACTGGCCGTGTTGGCCGGGATGGTGATGCTGGCCAGCGAAGTGACCGTGTAGTCGGTGTCCTTGGTCGCAGTGCCGGCCAGCGTGCCGATGGTCACTACCGTCGCCGAAGTCCGGGTGGTGCCACCGTTCAGGGTGGCGGTAACGGTAACGGAAGTGGCTGCGTCGTCTTCGCCCAGGGTGTTGGGGTCCGCGCTCAGGGTGATGCCCGTGGGGGCGTCATCGTCATCAGTGATGGTGGTGGTGACCGACGATGTGCCCAGGCTCGGCGCTGGCCCGCCGCCGCCCGACGGGCTGGAGATCGTGACGGTGAAGGTCTCATTAGATTCGTCTACCACGTCCTCGGTGGTCTGGACGGTGAAGGTCTGGGACCCGGCGGCTGTACGAGTGAAGGTAAGGGTGCCCGACTTGGTCGTGTAGTCCTCCTCAGCGGTGGCGGTGCCGTCGGCGGTGGCGTAGGAGACGGTGAGGTCGGTTGTGGGGATTACGCCCGACGGGGATAGGGACAAGGTGTAGTTGGAGGTCGCGTCACCCTCGTCTACGCTGGTCGGGCCGGAAAGCGTGACGGTGATGGGGTCGCTGGCCGCGATGGTGGCCTGGGCGGAGCTTGCGCCATTCTTCAGGGATATCTGCGAGGAGAGGTCGGAGGTTATCGTTCCCAGGGTCACGGTGAAGCTCTCCGCTCCCTCCGACAGCATGTCGTCGGTGGCGGTGATGGTGATGGTCTGGGTGGCCCCGGCATCGGAGTTGGCGGCAAAGGTCACGGTGCCCGAGGTGGCGCTGAGGTCCGCTCCCTCTGCAGCGTCCGTGTCCAGGGGAGCGCTCCAGGCCACGGTGACTTCCTTCGATACCGCCGCCGATAAGGTCACCGTGAAGACGGCATTGGAGCCCTCGGCCACATTAGATGTGGGGCCCGTAATGCTAAGCTCCGCCGAGTCCTTGTCGTTGGGGTCACCCGTCGTGGTCTTGTCATCATCCGTCAAAGTGATGGTCGCATCGCTCACGCTTAGGCTCACCGTGGTGGTACCGGGGATAATTATCGTCTCGTCTCCCTCCACTACGGTGTCGTCGGTGGGGGTTATGGTGATGATCCCAGTACCACTGGCCGTGTTGGCCGGGATGGTTATGCTGGCCAGCGAAGTGGCCGTGTAGTCGGTGTCCTTGGTCGCAGTGCCGGCCAGCGTGCCGATGGTCACTACCGTCGCCGATGGCCGGGTGCTGCCGCCCTGAAGCGTCGCCGTCACCGTCACCAACGTGGCCGAGTCGTCCTCGCCCAAGGTCGACGGACTCGCGCTCAGGGCGATCCCGGTAAGGGCACCGTCATCGTCGTCAATCGTAGTTGTGACCGACGCCGTGCCGAGGGTGGGCGCAGCTCCGCCGCCGCCCGACGGACTCGAGATCGTCACCGTGAACGTCTCGTCGGACTCGTGGAAGGTATCCCCCGTGGTCTGGACGGTGAAGGTCTGGGAGCCGGCGGCTGTCTGAGTGAAGGTGAGGGTGCCCGACTTGGTCGTGTAGTCCTCCCCAGCGGTGGCGGTGCCGTTTGAGGTGGCATAGGAGACGGTGAGGTCGGCTGTGGGGGTCACGCCCGACGGGGATAGGGATACGGTGTAGGCGGTGGTGGCGTCACCTTCGTCCACGGTGGAGGGGCCGGTGATGGATATGGTTATCGGGTCGCTGGCCGCGATGGTGGCCTGGGCAGATGATGCGCCGTTCTTCAGAGATAGCTGGGAGGAGAGGTCGGAGGTTATCGTCCCCAGGGTAACGGTGAAGGACTCGGCGGTCTCCGACAGGTCGTCGTCGGTGGCGGTGATGGTGATGGTCTGGGTGGCCCCGGCTGCAGAGTTGGCGGCAAAGGTTACGGTGCCCGAGGTAGTGCCTAAGTCAGATCCTTCTGCGGCGTCGGTGCTAAGGGGGGTGCTCCACGCCACCGTCACTTCCTTGGATACCGCCGCCGACAAGGTCACCGTGAACGTCGCGTCGCTGCCCTCAGAGACGTTCGCGGAAGGCCCACTGATGGAGATCTCTGCCGAGTCCTTGTCATCGGTGGGCGTAGTGGTCTTGTTGTCATCAGTCAGGGTGATGGTGGCAGAGGTCACGTTCAACCCCACCTGAGTCGTCGTGGTGCCGGGGATGGTGATGGTCTCATCGCCCTCCACTACGGTGTCGTCGGTGGGGGTTATGGTGATGGTCCCAATACCACTGGCCGTGTTGGCCGGGATGGTGATGCTGGCCAGCGAAGTGACCGTGTAGTCGGTGTCCTTGGTCGCAGTGCCGGCCAGCGTGCCGATGGTCACTACCGTCGCCGAAGTCCGGGTGGTGCCACCGTTCAGGGTGGCGGTAACGGTAACGGAAGTGGCTGCGTCGTCTTCGCCCAGGGTGTTGGGGTCCGCGCTCAGGGTGATGCCCGTGGGGGCGTCATCGTCATCAGTGATGGTGGTGGTGACCGACGATGTGCCCAGGCTCGGCGCTGGCCCGCCGCCGCCCGACGGGCTGGAGATCGTGACGGTGAAGGTCTCATTAGATTCGTCTACCACGTCCTCGGTGGTCTGGACGGTGAAGGTCTGGGGCCCGGCTGCCGTGTTTGTGAACGTCAAAGTACCGGACTTGGCCGTGTAGTCAGTCCCAGCCGTCGCCGTCCCGTTGGAGGTGTTGTAGCTCACGGTCAGATCTGCGGTGGGCGTCACGCCGGACGGGGATAGGGATACGGTGTAGTTGGTGGTGGCGTCACCTTCCTCCACAGAGGAGGGGCCACTGATCGATATGGTTATCGGGTCACTGGCGGCAATGGTGGCCGTGGCGCTGGTAGAGCCGCTCTTGAGCGAGACCTGCGAGGATAGGGTGGAGGTTATTGTCCCAAGGGTCACGGTGAAGGACTCTGCTCCCTCAGAGAGCATGTCGTCAGTGGCGGTGATCGTGATGCTCCGGGTGGCCCCGGCTGCACTGTTGGCGTCAAAGGTCACGGTACCGGAGGTGGCACTGAGGTCTGCACCCTCTGCGGCGTCGGTGCTAAGAGGGGCGCTCCACGCCACTTGTACTTCAGCCGCCACTGCCTTGGAGAGGGTCACGGTGAATGTGGCATCAGAGCCTTCCGAGACGTTCGATGTAGGCCCACTGATGGAGATCTCTGCTGAGTCCTTGTCCCCGGGCGTCGTCGTGGTCTTGTCATCGTCCGTCAGGGTGACGGTGGCCGAGGTCACGGTAAGGCCGACAGTGGTGGTGCCGGGGATGGTTATGGTCTCGTCTCCCTCCACCACCTCGTCGTCGGTGGGGGTGATGGTCAGCGTGCCCGTGCCGCTGGCCTTGTTGGCTGGGATGGTGATGGTGGTAAGCGCCGTGACCGTGTAGTCGGTCCCCTTGGTCGCTGTACCAGCTAGGGTGCCGATGGTTACTACGGTGTCAGAAGGCAGCGTGCTGTCTCCATCCAGGGTGGCGGTAACGGTCACCGACATGGCACTGTCGTCCTCGCCGAGGGTGTTGGGGTTGGCGCTCAGGGTGATGCCCGTGGGGGCGTCGTCATCATCAGTGATAGTGGTGGTGACTGACTTAGATGTGCTCAAGCTCGGCGCAGGGCCTCCGCCGCCCGTGGGGCTGGAGATGGTCACCTTGAACGTCTCGCCCGTGCCTTCGTCTATGTCGTCTTCGGTGGTCCGGACCGTGAAGGTCTGGGAGCCGGCGGCTGTCTGAGTGAAGGTGAGGGTTCCCGACTTGGCCGTGTAGTCAGTACCGGCGGTGGCCGTGCCGTTAGCGGTGGCGTAGTCCACCTCCAGGTCTGCCGTGGGGGTCACGCCCGAGGGAGAGAGGGAGACTGTGTAGGCTGTGGTGGCGTCTCCTTCGTCCACCGAAGATGGGCCGGAGATGTTGATGGTTATGGGGTCACTCTCGGCGATGGTTGCCGTAGCGGAGGATGCGCCGTTCTTCAGGGATATCTGCGACGACAGCGTCGAGGTTATCGTGCCCAGGGTCACGGTGAAGGACTCTGCTCCCTCAGAGAGCATGTCGTCAGTGGCGGTGATCGTGATGCTCTGGGTAGACCCGGCGGCACTGTTGGCGGCGAAGGTCACGGTGCCCGAGGTAGTGCCAAGATCAGCGGCCTCTGCGGCGTCGGTGCCAATGGGGGTGCTCCACGCCACCTGAACTTCCTTGGATACCGCCGCCGACAAGGTCACTGTGAACGTCGCGTCGCTGCCCTCGGTCACGTCCGCCGACGGGCCGCTGATGCTCAACTCCGCCGAGTCCTTGTCATCGGTGGGCGTCGTGGTTCCCTTGTCGTCGTCGGTCAGGGTGACGGTGGCCGAGGTCACGGTGAGGTTCACGGTGGTTGTACCGGGGATGGTGATCGTCTCGTCACCTTCCACCACCAGGTCGTCCGTGGGCGTGATGGTCAGTGTGCCCGTACCGGTCTCAGAGTTGGCCGGTATGGTGATGGTTACGAGCGAGGTCGCAGTGTAGTCGGTGTCCTTCGTCGCACTGCCAGCAAGGGTCCCAATGGTCACCACGGTGTCGGAGGGCAGCGTGCTGTCTCCATCCAGGGTGGCGGTTACGGTCACCGACGTGGCTGCGTCGTCTTCGCCCAGGGTGTTGGGGTTGGCGCTCAGGGTGATGCCTGTGGGCGGGTCATCGTCATCGGTGATGGTGGTGGTCATCGACTTAGATGTACCGAGGGTGGGTGCAGGGCCCCCGCCGCCCGACGGGCTCGAGACCGTCACAGTGAACGTCTCCCCCGTCCCTTCATCCACGACGTCCTCGGTAGTCTGCACCGTGAAGGTCTGGGAGCCGGCGGCTGTCTGAGTGAAGGTGAGGGTGCCCGACTTGGCCGTGTAGTCAGAACCGGCCGTCGCCGTGCCGTCGGATGTGCCGTAGCTAACTGTCAGGTCTGCCGTGGGCGTCACGCCGGACGGGGATAGGGACACGGTGTAGGCGGTGGTGGCGTCACCCTCGTCCACGCTGGTCGGGCCGGAGATGTTCACGGTTATGGGGTCACTGGCGGCAATGGTGGCCGTGGCGCTGGATGCCCCGCTCTTCAGGGATAGCTGGGAGGAGAGGGTCGAAGTTATGGCCCCCAGGGTCACGGTGAACGGCTCGGCGGTCTCCGACAGGTCGTCGTCGGTGGCGGTGATGGTGATGTCCTGGGTGGCCCCGGCTGAACTGTTGGCAGCAAAGGTTACGGTGCCCGAGGTGGCGCTGAGGTCCGCTCCCTCTGCAGCGTCCGTGTCCAGGGGAGCGCTCCAGGCCACGGTGACTTCCTTCGATACCGCCGCCGATAAGGTCACCGTGAAGACGGCATTGGAGCCCTCGGCCACATTAGATGTGGGGCCCGTAATGCTAAGCTCAGCCGAGTCCTTGTCGTTGGGGTCACCCGTCGTGGTCTTGTCATCATCCGTCAGAGTGATGGTCGCATCGCTCACGCTTAGGCTCACCGTGGTGGTACCGGAGATGACGATCGTCTCGTCTCCCTCCACTACGGTGTCGTCGGTGGGGGTTATGGTCATCGTGCCCGTCCCATTGGCCGTGTTGGCCGGGATGGTGATGGTGGCCAGCGAGGTGTTCACGGTGTAGTCGGTCCCCTTGGTCGCTGTACCAGCTAGGGTGCCGATGGTTACTACGGTGTCAGAAGGCAGCGTGCTGTCTCCATCCAGGGTGGCGGTCACGGTCACCGACGTGGCTGCGTCGTCCTCGCCGAGGGTGGACGGGTCCGCGCTCAGCGTGATACTAGTCGGGGCGGCGTCATCATCCGTAATGGTGGTGGTAACGGTCGAAGTGCCGAGCGCAGGAGTAGCTCCTCCACCAGAGGGGTTGGAAATCGTCACGGTGAAGGTCTCGCCGGTGCCCTCATCGAAGGTGTCATCGGTGGTCTGGACGGTGAAGGTCTGAGACCCGGCAGCAGTACGAGTGAAGGTAAGGGTGCCCGACTTGGTCGTGTAGTCAGTCCCCGCAGTCGCCGTGCCGTCGGCGGTCGTGTAGTCCACCGTCAGGTCTGCCGTGGGGGTGACGCCGTCTGGGGATAGGGAGACTGTGTAGGCTGTGGTGGCGTCTCCTTCATCCACGGTGGTCGGGCCAGAAATGTTGATGGTGATGGAGTCACTCTCGGCGATGGTTGCGGTGGCGCTGCTTGCGCCGTTCTTCAGAGATAGCTGGGAGGAAAGGGTCGAGGTTATCGTCCCAAGGGTCACGGTGAAGGACTCCGAGGTCTCAGAAAGCATGTCGTCAGTGGCGGTGATCGTGATGCTCTGGGTGGCCCCGGCTGCACTGTTGGCAGCAAAGGTCACCGTGCCCGAGGTGGCGCTGAGGTCTGCACCCTCTGCGGCGTCGGTGCCCAGGGGGGCTGACCAGGCCACCTGGACCTCGGCGTCCACCGACTTGGAGAGGGTCACCGTGAAGGTCGCATCGGAGCCTTCCGAGATGTTCGCGGAAGGTCCACTGATGGAGATCTCCGCACTGTCCTTGTCACCGGGCGTCGTCGTGGTCTTGTCATCGTCCGTCAGGGTGATGATCGCATCGCTCACGTCCAGGCTTACGGCGGTGGTACCGGGGATAATTATCGTCTCGTCTCCCTCCACTACGGTGTCGTCGGTGGGGGTTATGGTGATGGTCCCGGTACCACTGGCCTTGTTGGCCGGGATAGTGATGCTGGCCAGGGTCGTGACCGTGTAGTCGGTGTCCTTCGTCGCACTGCCGGCCAGCGTACCGATGGTAACCACCGTCGCCGAAGTCCGGGTGGTGCCACCGTTCAGGGTGGCGGTAATGGTAACGGAAGTGGCTGCGTCGTCTTCGCCGAGGGTGTTGGGGTTGGCGCTCAGGGTGATGCCCGTCGGGGCGTCGTCATCGTCAGTGATGGTGGTGGTCACCGACGCAGTTCCGATAGTGGGAGTAGCTCCGCCGCCGCCCGACGGGCTCGAGACCGTCACAGTGAACGTCTCCCCCGTCCCTTCATCCACGACGTCCTCGGTAGTCTGCACCGTGAAGGTCTGGGAGCCTGCGGCAGTCTGGCTGAAGGTAAGCGTACCGGTCTTGGCCGTGTAGTCAGTACCGGCCGTGGCCGTGCCGTTAGCGGTGGCGTAGGAGACGGTGAGGTCTGCCGTGGGGATGACGCCGGAGGGGGAGAGGGACACGGTGTAGGCGGTGGTGGCGTCTCCTTCATCTACGGTGGTCGGGCCACTGATGGATATGGTTATCGGGTCGCTGGCATCGATGGTGGCCTGGGCAGAGGAGGCCCCGCTCTTGAGCGAGACCTGGGAGGAGAGGTCGGAGGTTATCGTCCCCAGGGTAACGGTGAAGGACTCTGCTCCCTCAGAGAGCATGTCGTCAGTGGCGGTGATGGTGATGCTCTGGGTCGCCCCGGCTGCACTGTTGGCGGCGAAGGTCACGGTGCCCGAGGTGGCACTGAGGTCTGCACCCTCTGCGGCGTCGGTGCCAAGGGGAGCTGACCAGGCCACCTCGACCTCGGCGTCCACTGCCTTGGAGAGGGTCACGGTGAACGTGGCATCAGAGCCTTCCGAGACGTTCGCGGAAGGCCCGCTGATGGAGATCTCTGCTGAGTCCTTGTCCCCGGGCGTCGTCGTGGTCTTGTCATCGTCCGTCAGGGTGACGGTGGCCGAGGTCACGGTGAGGTTCACGGTGGTTGTACCGGGGATGGTGATCGTCTCGTCACCTTCCACCACCAGGTCGTCCGTGGGCGTGATGGTCAGTGTGCCCGTGCCGGTCTCAGAGTTGGCAGGGATGGTGATGGTGGCCAGCGAGGTGGCCGTGTAGTCCGTGTCCTTGGTCGCCGTGCCGGACAGTGTGCCGATGGTTACCACCGTATCAGAAGGCAATGTGCTGCCGTTCATGGTGGCAGTGACGGTGACGGAGGTGGCTGCGTCGTCCTCTCCCAGAGTGTTGGGACTGGCGCTCAGAGTGATACCGGTCGGAACCGCGTCGTCATCCGTAATGGTCGTCGTGACGGTCGAAGTGCCGATAGTGGGAGTAGCTCCTCCGCCCGAGGGGTTGGAGACGGTCACGGTGAAGGTCTCGCCCGTGCCCTCGTCTATCGTGTCTTCGGTGGTCTGCACCGTGAAGGTCTGCGAGCCCGCAGCCGCATTCGTGAAGGTCAGCGTGCCCGACTTGGCCGTGTAGTCAGAGCCGGCCGTCGCCGTGCCGTCAGCGGTCGTGTAGTCTACCTTCAGGTCATCCGTGGGGGTGACGCCGTCCGGTGACAGTGAAACGGTGTAGACCGCCGTTGCTTCACCCTCGTCCACGGTGGACGGGCCGGAGATGTTCACCGTTATGGGGTCGCTTGCGGCAATCGTGGCCGTCGCGCTGTTCTCTTCGCTCTTCACTACCACCTGCGTCGAGGGCAGCGAAGTCGTGATCGTCCCAAGCGTCACGGTGAAACTCTCGGCCGTCTCGGACAGCATGTCGTCGGCAGCGGTGATGGTGATGGTCTGGGTCGCACCTGCGGCGGAGTTCGCCGCGAAGGTCACCGTGCCCGAGGTCGCCGACAGGTCCGCGCTCTCTGCCGCGTCCGCCGTCAATGGCGTGCTCCACGCCACCGCCACCTGGGACGCTACCGCCTCCGACAGCGTCACCGTGAACGTCGCGTTGCCGCCCTCGGCCACGTTCGACGTCGGGCCGGTGATGCTGAGGTCTGTCGAGTCCATGTCTTCGGGATCATCTTTCGTGGTGCCGTTGAGGTCCTTCATGGTGATGGTGGCCGAGGTCACGGTCAGGCCCGACACCGTGGTGGTCCCTGGGATGATGATGGTCTCGTTCGCCTCGACCACCTTGTCGTCTATCGGCGTGATGGTGATCGTGCCCGTGGCGCTCATCGAGTTGGCCGGTATGGTGATGCTGGCCAGGGCCGTGGTCAGCGTGTAGTCCGTGTCCTTCGTCGCCGTCCCCTGCAGGGTGCCGATGGTCACCACCGTCGCCTCGGTCCAGGTGCCCCCGTTCAGGGTCGCCGTCACCGTCACCGTCTCGGCCAACTCCTGGTCCTCCTCGAGGGTGTCGGGGTCGGCGCTCAGCGTGATGCCGGATAGGGCGTCGTCGTCCGTGATGGTCGTGGTGACGGAGTGCTGCGTGGCGTGCTTCGACGACGCGGGGCCGCCGCCGCCCGTAGGGTCGTCGAGGGTGACGGTGAACGTCTCGTCCGGCTCGTCAATGGTGTCCTCGGTGGTCTGCACCGTGAACATCTGGGGACCCGCCGCCGTCGGAGTGAAGGTCAGCGTGCCCGAAGCCGAGTCGTAGTCCGTCCCCGCCTCGGCGGTGCCGTCCGAGGTTGCGTAGTCCACCGTCAGGTCAGCCGTCGGCGTCCCGCCGGACAGCGACGCCGTGTAGACCGTGGTCGCGTCGCCCTCGTCCACGGTGGACGGGCCGGTGATGCTCACGGTGATCGGGTCGCTCCCGGCGATGTAGGCGTCAGCGATGAAGGAATTATCCCTCAGCGCTACGAACGTGCTGACGGTCGAGGTGACCGCCCCCAGCTCTACGGTGAAGTTCTCCAGCGGCTCAGACAGGTTGTCGTCCGTCATTCCGACGTTGAAGGTCTGGGTGGCCCCTGCCGACGAGCCCGCCGGGAACGTCACCGAGCCGCTGGCAGGAGAGTAGTCGGCCGCCACTGCCGTGTTGGGCCTCGCCAGCCAGGCCACGCTCACCTGTTGGGCGACCGCCGCCGACAGCTTGACGGTGAAGGTCGCGTTGGCCCCCTCCGCCACCGCCGCGCCCGGCCCGTCAATGCTCAGGTTCGCGTGGCTGGTGTTTATGATCGTGATGGTCGCTGGGAATATCTGTATGCCCCCGCGTGCCGCCGCGGTCAGCAGGACGGTCTCATCGCTCTCGACGACGGCGTCCTTGGTTGGCGTGAAGGTAAAAGTGCCTGTGCCGTGTAGCTGCCCTGCAGGGATGGTCACCGTACCGGTGGCCGCGGAGTAGTCGCCGCCGGCCAGCGTGGCCGTGCCGTTGGCCAGCGCCAGGCCGATGGTCGTGACGTCCTTCAACGGCTCCATCCCAACTAACGACGCAGTTACGCTCAGAACGGTGGCCCCGGAGTCTTCGCGCACCCTGTTCGGGCTCACGGTCAGCACGATGCCTCTCCGGTCGGAGTCGTCGTCGAGGATGGTGATCTGCGCCGGATGGACCGTGAATGGCTCCGCCGTACCGGTCACCTGCAATGTCTCGTCCGGCTCGGGCTTATCGTCGCCCGTGACGGTCACCTTGAGGCTCTCGGTCCCGCTCGATGCACCGGCAGGGATAGTCACCGTCACCGTGGCCTTGGAGTAGTCCTCGCTCTTGGCGGTCCCGTCCGCCAGGGACACGGCAACGTTCACCGGACCTGGCAGCGTTATGCCGCCATCCAGGGTCGCCGTGACCGTTACGTCGGTGGCGGTATCGGAGCTGCCCTCGCGCAGGACCGAAGGGTCGACGCTCAGCGTTATGCTCGGAGGCTCGTCGTCGTCCTCCAGGGTGATGGCGGGCTCGTCCGAGGTCGTCATGCCTCCGCCGGCGTGGCTGGTGAAGTCGATGCTCTCGTCGTCTTCCACGATGCTGTCATCCACCGGCGTGATCGTCAGCGTGCCGCTGGCGCTGGCCCCACCGGCAGGGATCGTCAGGAGCAGGTAGTGCCCGCTGATGGTGTAATCTTCGGTCGCCACCCTGGTGCCCCTGTCGGAGTTCGGGAAGACGATTACCTGCACATCATTGCTGGCGAATCGCTTGTCGCCGTCTATCGTCGCAGTGAAGGTGATCGGAGTCGCCCCATCGCCTTCGCCCACCGTAGCGGGGGTGGCAGTCAGCGTGTACGAGTCGGGGTATGCCGGGTCGTCGGTGTAATTGTCGGTGAGGGTGATGTCCGTCGGACTCACCGGCCGGGCGCCCGAAGTACCCGAAACGGTGATGGTCTCGTCCACTTCCAGCACCGTGTCTTCGACGGGCGTGATTGTCACCGTTCCATCGGCGCTGGTCTGGCCCCTGGGGATGGTGATGCTGGCCAAGGACGTCGCCGTGTAGTCCGCCGGGTCCGCCGCGGTCCCGCCCAAAGTCAGGTTCACCACCGTGTCCGCGGCGCGCGCCTCGCTCAGCGTCGCCGTCACCGTTACCCCGGTGGCGCCGTCACCCTCCGAAATCGAGTCTGGGCTCACGCTGAGGGTGATGCTCTCAGGCTGACCGATCGTTACGACCGCATCGCTTACGACCGCCCCTGGAGCGGCCCCCGACAGTATGACCGTCTCATTACCTTCATCCTCGTTGTCGGTGTTGACGGTGAAGGTCAGGGTAAACGTTGCGCTGACCTTGCCCGGTGCGATGCGGGGTGCGGGGTTGAATGTCCAGATCGTGTAGTCCGTCCCGTCGGTTGCCGTACCGCCGCCCACCGACAGACTGATCGTGTGGTCCCCGGCCGTGCTGTCTCGGGTCGCCGTGAGCGTGACCCGCTCAGCAAGATCGCCCTCCTGGACGTACTCGGGGTCCACGCTGAGCGTGATGACGGCAGGATTCTCGGCAATGGTGATGTCAGCCGGACTCACGGTTCGAGCACCTGACGCACCCGATACTTGTATCGTTTCGCCGTCATCCGCCACTCCGTCATCTACGGGCGTGATGGTCAGCGTTCCGCCAGCGGTAGTCTGTCCCTTCGGGATAGTGATACTGGCCAGGCCCGTCGCCGTGTAGTCAGCCGGGTCCGTCGCAGTCCCGCCCAGCGAGAGGTCCACCACCGTGTCCACGGTGCGCGCCTCGCTGAGCGTGGCCGTCACATCTACGTCGGTTGCGCCGCCGTTTTCGGCTATGGTGTCGGGGCTGACCGAAAGGGCGATGGACTCAGGATTGCCGATGGTGATTACGGCGTCGCTGACGGTCGCCCCGGGCGCGGACCCAGCCAGGACGATGGTCTCGTTTCCTTCGTCGTCATCGTCGTCGATGACGGTGAAGGTCAGCGTGGTCGAACCGCTGGTCTCACCCGCCTCGATGGTGATGTCATACAGGCTCCAGAGGATATAGTCGGCGCCGGTAACCGGCCAGCCGATGGCCGTGCCCCTGTCGGTCAACGACAAGGTGACCGTATGCTCGCCCTCCGTGCTGTCCCGCGTCGCCGTGATGGTGACCTGCCTGGCGAGCTGCCCTTCCTGGATGTACTCGGGGTCGGCGCTGAGCGTGATGGCGGCGGACTCGTTGTCCGTGATTGTGATATCCGCCGAAGTCACCGGCCGGGCTCCCGACTCACCCGATACGGTGATCGTCTCGTCCCCCTCAGCCACCGTGTCATCAACAGGCGTGATTTTCAGCATACCGTCGGCGGTGGTCTGTCCCTTGGGGATGGTGATGCTGGCAAGGCTCTCCGCCGTGTAGTCGGCGGGTTCAGCCGCCGTCCCGCCCAACGTGAGGTTTACGGTCGTGTCCGTATCACGCGCCGCGCTCATGGTTGCCGTCACCATCACCTGCGTGGCGGCAGCGTCCTCCGAAATGGAGTCGGGGCTCACGCTGAGCGTGATGCTCTCGGGCTGGCCGATGGTGACCACGGCGTCACTGACGGTCGCCCCGGGAGAGGTCCCCGACAGGAAGACCGTCTCGCTTCCTTCATCCTCACTGTCGGTGTTGACCGTGAAGGTCAGGGTGAAAGTTGTGCTGGTCTCGCCCGGTGCGATGTGCATGGGGCGGCCGGCCGCGTCACCGGTGCCGGGCAGCGTCCAGATCGTGTAGTCGGTCCCGTCGGTGGCGGTGCCGCCGTCTCCGACGTCGACTGCGATCTTGTGGTCGCCCTCCGTGCCGTTGCGTGTCGCCGTGAGGGTGACCCGTTTCGCGAGTTGCCCTTCCTGGACGTATTCGGGGTCCACGCTGAGCGTGATGTAGGCAACGTCGTTGTCGACCAGCGTTATAACGGTCGGGATGATCGCCAGGCCCGGCGCGCTGCCGTTGACGATGATGGTCTCGTTGCCCTCGGGGATATCGTCTTCCACCGGCGTGATGCTCAGCTTGGTCGTGGCGGTCGCGGTGGCGGCGTTCGCCGGGATGGTCAAGTTGACGGTGGTGGCTGTGTAGTCGTCCGTAACCGTCGCCGTCCCGCCAAGGGACATGGTCACGGTGATGGGGTCTTCGAAGGTGGTGCAGCAGTCAAGGTCCACCTTGACGGTGTATTCGGTGGCTGAGGCGTCCCCCTCTCCTATGTCTCCGGCGGGCGTCAGCGTGAGGGTGGCGCCGTAGAGGGGCCCGGCGGCGTCCACGATGCCCATGACGGCCTCGCTGGTCCCAAGGGTGGGCGTCAGCCCGCCGCCGCCCGCCGGGCCGGACAGGAGCAGCCGGAAATACTCGATGCGCTCCGTGACGGCGTCGGTCAAGATGGGCACCCGCACGCGCTTGCTGGTCTCGCCGGGCACGAAAGTGAGCGTGCCGGACTGGGGGGTGTAGTCGTCGCCGGAGGTGGCCGGGGGCGTCGGGGGGAGCGAGCCGTAGGTCTGGTAGCTCACCGTGAGGTTGGCGGTTGGGGCGCGGCTCAACGACACCGTGAAGTCGGCGTTCTGGCCCTCGACGACCGTCTCCGGGCCGCTGACGGAGACCACCATAGCCCGGTCCCTGATGGTGGCGGTGGCCGTGCTGGTTCCCAGCAGCCCCGCGGTTACTTGGGGCCAGCCATAGTTGTATCTCTCCGGGTTGGAGAGCACCAGGCTGAAGGTCTCGTCGGACTCGTCCACGTTGTCCGCCAGGATGGGCACCAGTATCTCCCAGTCGGAATATCGCTGCCGGTACAAATCAGTGGTGTGATCCCCTATGGCATGGGCCATTTCAAGGGTGCCGGAAACGGCGGTGTAGTCGCTGCCCGCCGTGGCGGTGCCGTCCTTGGTGGTGTAGCTCACCCTGGCTCCTTGCGTGGGGTGCAGGTCCGCGTTGCGGGATATGACGAAGCGGGCGTTGGTCCCCTCGTCCACGATCTCAGGGCCGCTGACCGAGAAGGTCAGGTCGGTCGACGTGATGGTGGTGGTGATCGACGAGTTCCCCAGCACCACGGGCGTCGTGCCGCCGCCACGCAGATTGGATAGGGATATTGTGAAGGTCTCGTCCGCGTCTCCAATGGAGTTGCTTACGAAGTAGACAAAGACGGTAAACCAGGTCACGCCGAAGCCGTTGTCGCTGGTCCTGCTCGGGCCAATGGTCAGGGTCCTCGACACCTTCACATAGTCGCCCGTCTGGCCGCCGCTGCAGCTATTGACGCCGCCGTCGCACCCACTGGCCGTCCCGTCAGAGGTCTTGACGTCCACCTGGATGTCGGCGTTGACCGGGCCGGAAAGGAAGACCTGGTAGACGGCAAAGTCGATATTACTCACGTGGGGGAACGCCCGGGGCCCCATCAGGGTGACAGTCACAGTGTCCCCGGTAGCGATGGAGGCGTCAGCGCTGGACTTGGCCGAGTCCACGGACACCCGGGAGGACAGGTCGCCGGTGACGGCCCCCAGGGTCACGGTGAAGGTCTCCTGCTGTTCGTCCGTCCCATCGTCGGCTATGGCCATGATTATCGTCTTGGTGGCCCCTGCGGCAGACCCGGCCGGGAAGATGACGCTGCCGGCGTCCGGGTCGTAATCGTCGGCGGACGCGGCGACCGTGGCCGTGGACCCCGCCGACCAAGCCACCACCACCTGGGAGGCCACGGCGTGGGACAGGGTGACGGTGAACTCAGCGTTGCCGCCCTCGGTCACCAGCCCGGCGCCGGCGGTGATGCCCAGGGTGGCGGTGTCGTCGTCGGTGATGGTGATGGTGGCCGGGGTCACGTCCAAGTGGGCGACGGCGCCCTTGAGCTCGATGGTCTCGTCGCCCTCCACCACATGGTCGTTCACCGGCGTGATGGTGAAGCTGGCCGTCCCGCTGGGCTGGTTCGCCCTGATGGTGATGTTCCCCAGCGCGGTGGCGGTGTAGTCTCCGGAGCTTCCTTTCGTGGCCGAGCCGCCCAGGGTGACCGCGACGGTAGCGTCAGTGGTCAGGGTTCCTCCCTCCATGGTGGCGGTCACGTTGATGGTCTGCGCCGCGGAGGCCTCCCCGAAGGAGGACTTGTCGACGCTGAGGAGGATGGACGAGGGGTCGCCGTCGTCGTCCACGATGGTGGTATTGACGAACTGCGTGGTGCTCAGAAGCGGGGTGGGACCGCCGCCGCCCTGCGGGTTGGACATCCTGAATTCGAAGTAGCGGTTGGCTTCGTCGTTTTCGTTGTCGGTGGTGGCGACGGTGACAGTGGCGGATGTCTGTCCGGCGGCAATTGTCACCGTGCCGCTGGCGGCGGTGTAGTCGGTGCCGGCCAGTGCGGTCTTGTCCGTGGTGGTGTAGTCCACCGTGATGTCACTGGTCGATTCCGCGCTGTCGAGCGAGATGGTGTAGGTGGCCGATTCGCCCTCCGTGACTCGTTCATCGCCCGACACGCTCACCGTCACCGGGTCGTTCTCGGCGATGTCGGCGTTGGCCGATCCCTTGCCCGCCTCTATGGACACCTGGGAGGCGGGTCTGCCGGTAATGGCCCCCAGGGTTACGGAGAACCGCTCCATAGACTCGGGGACCAGGTCGTCGGTGATCGGAATGGTGATTGTCTGCGTGGCGTTGTCGGGCGAACCGCCGGGGAAGGTGACCGCGCCCGACGGACCGACGAAATCATCCGCCGACGCCGTGCCGGATGACGCGCTCCAGGCCACTGTCAGCGGCCTGGTTGTTCCCCGGCTGAGCGTCACCGTGAACACGGCGTTCTCGCCCTCCTCCACCTCTCCCGGAGGGCCGGTGATGGAGACTGCCGCGTGGTCGTTGTCCTCCAGGGTGAGGTACAGGACAGGGCGTACCACATCCCTCGGGACCGTACTGATCAGATTGATGATCCAATCCGCGTAGATCTCTATCTCCTCGTCGCCTTCGACAAGGAAGTCCTCGATGCCGGTGAAGTCGAGCGTGAGGGAAGAGCTCTTCTGTCCGGCCAGAATTGTCAGCTGCGGTGCGTTGTTGGCGACCGTGTAGTCGCTGGTCTCGCGCGCGTCGTACTCATCGTAAACCCTGATCTGAGGAATGACTGTGTTTGTGGTCCTCACCGGCCCGGTCAGGGTGGCGGTGACCGTCACCTTGCCGCCAGACGACGGCGTCGACGATTCAGTGATGCTGCCGGGCGACATGGTGAGAACTATGTCGGCTGTCTGTTCCAGCGTGGCGGTGTAGGTGGGAGACTCGGCCCCATCCCCGTCCAGCACCTTGAAGGTGAAGGACGAACCGATGGTGAGACGCCGCCCGTCGGGGTGCGCAACGTACTTGAGCTTGCCCAGGTCGTCGGCGGGGACCAGTTGGCCCGCCGTGACCGCGGTGCCGTCGAATCGCAGCTCACCCGGTCGCTTGCCATAGATGTCCGCCCCCATAGCCATTGCAACTATCTTCACCTTGCTGAGCGAGTCTCCCGGGTCCGCGTCGGTGAAGGGGAAGTCGTTCTCGCTGAAGGTTGCTCCGGCATGGCGGGTAACCTTCTTGGTGAAATTCGCCGAGGTGGGCGGGGTGTTGGCGCCCGTGGTCACCGTCTTGGCGGTTATCGGCCCGTTCTCGCCGTCCATATTGTGGGCGAAGACCCTGACGGTGTAGGTGGTGCTGGGATTCAGCCCGGTCAAGGTAACGGTGGTCCCGGATTCAATGTATGCAAACCCAAAGTCGAATGGCGTAGCAGTGTTCGTGCGGTTCACCCGGTAGCGCTTGATCGGCGAGGTGCCGGTGGTGTCCGGGGGAGTTACAGTCACCAGCACGGTGGTGGCCCTGACCTCCGTGAGGGTGAAGTCCACCGCGGGCGGAGCGCCTTCGTTCACGTTGGTCACCGCGATGTTCACGGTTATGGTCGCGTCCACCGCGGGGTCGGCGTTCCCGTCGTCGTCCTTGCCGTCGCTGACGCTCACCTGCACCTCGTAGGTGTTCTGGTCGGCCTCGTAGTCCAGCACGGTGCCGGACTTGACCGAAATCTGCCCAGTGACGCTGTTCAGGTCAAAGGAACCGGCGTCGGTCCCGCTCAGGCTGTAGACCAGGACGTCCCCGGAGTCGGGGTCTGTGGCGGTCACCGCGGCGCCCACCGCCGTCCCGCCGGCGGAGTTCTCCGGGATCTCACGACTGAGGGGGCCGTAGCTGCCGAAAGAAGGCGGGATGTTGGCGACCTGCTTAAGGGTGAAGATGTAGGCGCTCCCGGACTCGTCGCCCTCCTGGTCGATCACCTTGAACCTCACGCGGACCGTGCCGTCGAAGTTCGTCACCGGAACGAAGACGAGGTTGTCCACGTCGCTGACCGATATGAGCTGGTCCGGGGCCACGGACGGTCCCAGGGTGCCGTCGGCCTGCTTCAGCTTGAAGTCGCCCTCTGTGGTAACTACGGAAACTCCCCCTCTGATGTCCACCCTGCTTGTGAACTTGACGTTGGCCAGAACGTCGTCCGGCTCGTCGGACGAGAAGGGGAAGTCGTTCCGGGAGAAGCTGGCGTTCTCTCCGTTCCTGAAGTACTTGGTGAAGTTCCCGGACCTGGGCCGTGAGTCCGTGGTAGTGGCGGCGAAAGTCACCGAGGGGCCAGTCCCCTCATCGTTGCTCGCCGTGAGCGTGAAGTTGTAGGTCGTTCCGGGCGCCAGCGAGCTGTAGTCCACGGAGAGGGCGGTGGCGTTGGTATTCTGCGTGGTCAGCCCCTGGGCTTCGAGCTTGTACCCCGTGATGGCGGGGCGCCCTGTGTTGTCGGGGGCTTGCCACGTCACCGTGAAGCCGGTGTCGGTGATGCTCGTGATCTGCGGATTCACCGGGGCAAGGGGGGGCTCGTTCACGTCGGTCACGTTGATGGTGAGGTTTACCTCGGCGGCCTGGCCGCTTACGGCCCACTTCACCTTGCCGGTGTAGGAGGACTTGGCCTCGTGGTCGAGGTTCGCTCCCTCCGCCACACTGACCTGGCCCGTGGAGGAGTCTATTTCGAATAGGCCGGAGGTCGACGCCTCGCCTGTCAGCGTGTAGTACAGCGTCTGGGTCCCGTAGGGCGTTCCCCTCACGGGAGCGCCCACGGCAGCGCCGCCGGCGGCGTCTTCGGCGACCTCTCGCGTCATGAATGAAATGCCGCCAACGCTGATGACCTGGAAGACGTAGCCGCCGTACCCGTCATGGGCGCCGTAGGTGACATTGGCCGCGCCCGTTATCGGGTTGAGGAGATGTATCCTCAGGTTCTTGATGTCATTACCGTCAACTTCACCGTCTTCTATCGTGGCCGTGACTATGCCAGCAGGCGAGGACGAGACCGAGTAGGTCAGCGCGTCGCCGTTGGGGTCCGTGAAATCGTCGTCGATTCTCTGAACGGAGTCGTTTCCGCCCCACTGCAGGATGTAGGTGGGATTGAGGCTGCCCGCCGCCAGCCGCGGCGGCAGGTTGGTGCGGGGGGCATCGAAGTACCGCCATTCGGGGTAGCGGTTGCCCGAGAACTTCGTGCGCACGTCCACGCGGTAATCCTTATCGGCTACCAGGCCGTTCAGCACAGTGCTGGTCGTGTCCTTGCCCACCCTGGCATGCGTCCAGAAGCTTGCGCCGGTGTACTTGTAACGCAGCTCATACCCCTCGATGGCCAGGTCGGTCTCACCGGACCGGTTTGTGGACATGTCCGGGGGGTTCCAGGACACGCTGAGGCCCGGGGCCTTCGGCTGGGTGAACCGCGCCCGCTCCACAGAGAGATTCCTGACGTCGGGCCGCCGCGAGTCAATGTTCTCCTGGCTGCTCCTGGCCGTCCGCAGGGCCGCGCCCACTGTGATGGTGAAGCTGAAAGAGGCCCGGAGACCGGCCCCGTCCGTGGCGGTGTAGACCAGGGTGTGCGCGCCGGCCGGCACACTCCCGCTCAGGGTGCGGGTATCCGCGTCGAAGGACAGCCCGTCGGGCAGGCCCGTCAGGCTGTAGGTGAACTCGCCCTGGCCCCCCTCGGCCTCGGGCAGCGTTACGTCGTCGATCTCCCCCGGTGTCTCGAAGACCACGCCGGTTATCGCAAAGGGGAAGTACAGCGGCAGGGCAGTCTCGGGCACGTCAGTGACGTCGATGGTCACGTCCACGGTGGCGTCCACGGCCGTGTCCGCGCCGCCCGACGAGTCCTTGCCGTCGCTGACGTTCACGGTTACCGAGTAGCTGATCGTGGTCTCGTAGTCAATGCTCGTGCCCTGCTCGACCTTGATCTGGCCGCTGCTGTCTATAGAAAAGGAAGAGGCGTCGGCGCCGGTGAGGGTGTAGGCGAGGGTGTCGCCGTCGGGGTCGGTGGCGGCCACCGCGGCACCTACAGCTGCTTCGGTCGGGCTGTTCTCGACGATCGAACGGGTCAAGGGCCCGGCGCCTTCGTCAAACGTTGGAGGGGAGTTGGCGGACTGCTGTGGGTCGGTCAGGGTTATCGCAGCGCTAGAGGCGGTCGTGCTCCCGAAGGCGGCGTTGACCAGGATGGTCTCGTCTCCTTCCACCTCCCCGTCATCCACCGGGATTATGACAAGGGTGGATGATCCGCTGGCGGCATCCGCAGGGATCACCACCTCGGCGACCGTTGCCGCGTAGTCTGCGGGGTCTTCCGCGGTGCCGGACAGGCTGACGGCTATGGTGCTGCTCGTCGGGAGGGTGGTCCCCCCATCCCAGGAGGCGGTCAAGGTTATCTCCGTCCGCCCTGCATTCTCGGCAAGGGTGTCGGGAGAAACGGTCAGGGTGAAGCTCGGAGAGGCGGGGTCGGGGGCTGGGTCGACGCCGAACCGCAAGGTCTGGTGTTGCCCGCAGCCCGCGCTGTTGCACGCTTCCACCCTCACGACCGAATCGCCATAGTCCGCGACGGTGATGCTTGCGTCGGAGGATTGCACGTGCACACCGTCGTTCAACGTGCTGCCTGGAGCGACCAACCGCCAGCGGACGAGATAATACGCAGCGCCTTCGACATCGTCCCAGTCAACGGATACGCCCAGCGAGCCTTCCTGAGTGGCGACATCCAACCCCGTGACCTTGGCCGGGGGTTCCGGGGTGGGCTCGGGAATAGCATTGGGGTCCGGATCGACGCCAAACCGCAAGGTCTGGTACGGTCCGCAGCCCGCGCTGTTGCACGCTTCCACCCTCACGACCGAATCGCCATAGTCTGCGATGGTGATGCTTGCGAAGGAGGACTGCACCTGCACGCCGTCGTTCAATGTGCTGCCTGGAGCAGCCAAACGCCAGCGGACGAGATAATACGCAGCGCCTTCAACGTCGTCCCAGTCAACCGAAACGCTGAGCGAGCCTTCCTGGGTGGCTGCCTCTAATCCTGTGACCTTGGCCGGGGGCTCCGGGGTGGGTGCGGGAATGGCATTGGGGTCCGGGTCGACGCCAAACCGCAAGGTCTGGTACGGCCCGCATCCCGCGCTGTTGCACGCTTCCACCCTCACGACCGAATCGCCATAGTCTTCGACGGTGACGCTTGCATCGGAGGACTGCACCCGGACACCGTCGTTCAATGTGCTGCCCGTACCGGCCAATCGCCAGCGGACGAGATAGTACGCAGCGCCTTCAACGTCGTCCCAATCAACCGATACGTCCAGCGAACCTTCCTGGGTGGCCACCTCCAACCCCGTGGGTTCGGCCGGGAGTTCGGGGGCGGGTTCGGGTGTGGGCTCGGGAGTCGGTTCGGGTGTGGGTACAGGCGTCGGTGTGGGCGTGGGTTCGGGCGTCGGCTCAGGGGTTGGTTCGGGAGTTGGTTCGGGGGTAGGCTTGGGAGCGGAAGTCACCTCAAAGTCGTCTGCCAAGGGTTCCCCACATTCGACTTCGCTGCAAGCCTGCACCCTCACCCGCCACTGTCCGTAGTCCTCCACAGCAATCTCCGCATCCGAAGTCTCTACCATCACCCCCTCATTCAGTTTGTGGCCCGGGCCTTGCGCCCGCCAGCGAACCCAGTAGTGGTCCGCACCGTCAATGTCGTCCCAGTCCAGGGACACTTCCAGGGAGCCGGGGGTCGTCGTAATCTGTAATTCGGTGGGCTCGGCAGGAGGAGGCCCCTCTGCCTCCGCATATGCTGAACTTCCTACAATCCCGGGCAAAACCAGGGCGGCCGAGAGAATAATGCGTAGCGCAAGAGATCCAGAACGGAGGAGCCTAGTGGGTCTCATCTCGCCCACCTTGCCCTGTGTCTGGGGCTATGCGGTTGTGAAGATTCGTGGGGGGATGAACCTATGCTCCGTAGAATGGCTCCGCGCTTGAGGGGACCATCTACGACATGCCGCATCTATCTAGTCCCACCTAACCCGGAATGAACGCCACCAGCGCAAAGGACGTTATACTCGCCCATGCGGAACAAAGAGCCATGCAACCCGAGACGGTCTCTCATGTGTTTGTAGCTATAAGTCAACAACTACAGAGTGCGACAGCTATCATTGACGTTTGTCATGGCCTTCTTTTGTTGACAGTTGGGGCACTTCAAGCCCCAACCCCAAATGGGATCTAAAGTAGCAATATCCAGAAATATCGGTCGTGAGGTGACGCCCCTTATGCCCGCCGGGGCTTCACTTTCGTGCCATCACTGAAGGCAGCCGGCATACCATGGAGGTATGCACCGAGAACAACTAATGTATATTACAACTATGTTGTGAAACAACTGTATGCACAGGCAATAGTTGTTGTGTGCATCATGTAACAGTATCATCACAAGATGCACACAACTGCATGTCAAAGGGCTGTAGTTCGACACCCGGTAGCTTCAGGAGACGAACAGGGGATCGGTGTCAGGTGAGGATTGGACCAGCGAGCCTGTGAGGTTCGCTCTATCGTTGCGTGCGGTGAAATAGGCTGCGCTGAGGCCGCAGAGACACCCGGATGTCGGGTGACTAGAGCACAGTTATCTCGGCACTGTACGGATGAGGCCCCTCTAGGGCCTGGGCATACGGTAACCCACGGAAGGTACGGTGAGAATGTAAGTGGGGCTCCGGGCTTGATCGCCCAGCTTGCTTCGGAGGTTTTTCACGGAGGTGCGCACCACCTGTGTATCGGTGGAATAGTCGTTGCTCCAGACCCGTCTGAGCAAGAAATCGTGGCTGAGAACTGTTCCAGCGTTTATCGAAAACTCGCGAAGCAGCTTGTACTCTGTAGGCGTTAGCTGTATCAAACGGCCCCCCAGCGAGACGCTGCCTTCCATATAATCGATGGCAAGGTCTCCCAGCACGAATTGCTTTCGAATCTCGGTATGGACCAGGGCCGCCCGCTTGCTGAGCAATGCTTTGATCCTGGCGACGAGCTCCTTTGGTGAGAAGGGCTTAACGATGTAGTCTTCGACCCCTGCCTGAAAGCCTTGAGTGACGAAATCATCCCCATCGTGGTCTGTCAGGATGATTACCGGGATGTCGTGGATATCAATAATGCGCCTGATGAACTCGATTCCTTCGGCCGCGTGCCGCGTGCGGCTGAGCAAGACGAGATCGGGCTTCTCAGTCTTGACCAGCTGCATTGCATCCACTGGATTACTGGTCGAGACAGGCGAGTAACCGGCATCCAAGAGGCTGCCGCGGATCAGCCGCACCGCATGGCCATCATCGTCGACTGTGAGAACACGCTTCTGGACTCGAGTCTCCTTCTGTTCATCGGGGGAGGGGCTTTGGACGTCCGGCGTCACAGAAGGGGTGCGTTCGTCAACGGCTGGAATAGAGAAGCTGAAAGTTGAACCGAGTCCCAATCCCTCGCTCTCAACCCATATACGACCTCCATGAGCCTCTACAATTCCCTTGCAAATCGCTAGACCCAAATTCTCCCTTGTCCCCGGCCTGCTTAAGCGCTGGACACCAAACCGGGTGTATTTTCTGAATACGTGGGGCAGGAAATCAGGGTCAATCCCCGCACCTTCATCTGTCACAGAAACTACGACAAACGGCTCGTCCACCGACGCTTTGACTATGATTGCGGACCAGTCGGAAGAATGCCTGGATGCGTTTTGGAAGAGGTTAAGCAGAAGCTGCATGATGCGTTGCCGGTCCGCGGTGACCTGAGGCAAGGGCTGCGCAATGTCTAACGTGATGACGTTCCTTCCCCCACGCGACAGGAAGGTGCTTTTCGCTTCATCAATGAGAGCCACCAGATCAACGAGTGTGGCATTGAGCGGGAACATTCCCGTCTCGATGCGGCTAATGTCGGAAATGTTACTGATCAAGGTGTTCATGTGATCGAGCTGCTGGTCGATGATGTCAAAGTATTGGCGCGTGTCAACAGGGTCGATGGAAGGCGGGGAGTTTAGCACCGTGGCCACAGCTCCTTTTATGGTGGTCAGCGGATTCCGGAGCTCGCTCCCGACAACATCAAGGAACTCCGCCCGCATCCTTTCCATGTCCTCCAGCGGTGTCAGGTCCTGAAGTGTGGAGACGATGCTCACGATCTCACCGTCTTCCGCACGAATGGGCGCGGCGCTGCAAAGCGTAGGTATGGCCTTGCCGTCCGGCAGGTGGATTACTATCTCTTCTGCGCGCACTGACTCACCGCTGCGAATCGCCCGCTCGACCGGATTCTCATCAAGGGGAATGTCTTGCCCGTTGGGACGCCGCAGAGTCATCACGCTCAGCAGGTCGTTCTGGTTACGTCCGGGAACCTGCAGGTCGTGCACTATGCGCCTCGCCTCCGGGTTCAGAGACACGAGGTCCATAGTCTTCGCGTCGTACACCATGACAGCGATAGGAGAGATGTCTAGCAGCGCCTCCAGGTCAGCCCTGGCGCGGTTTTCCATCCCGTAGATATAACCATTGGCAATTGACGCCGCACCCTGGCAGGCAAACATGGCCAACACCTTCTCGTCTTCCGGTGTGAATTCCCCGCCTCCCTGCTTCTCGGCAAGGTAGATGTTACCGAAGTGCTTGCCTTCACGACGCATAGAGATCCCGAGAAAGCTCTTCATGGGAGGATGATTCTCAGGAAATCCAACAGACCTGGGATGGCTGGCGATGTCCGAAAGTCTTAAGGGTCCCTCGACCTCGCTAAGGTATCCGAGGATTCCCAAACCTCGAGGCGTATAGTTCATCCGGCGTCGCTGTTCCGGAGTGATTCCGCAGGTCAATAGGGTCTCTATTTCACCATAGTCGTCGAAGGTCAAGATTGCGCCGTAACGGGCATTGGTCAGCATACAAGATGCGTCGATGATCGCCTGGAGAACGGTCTCCACCTCAAGGCTACCGATTATGGCGAGAGATGCCTCGTTCAGCTTGTCGAGGCGGCCTCGCAGCATGTCCACTTCCCGTCTAAGCGTTTCGACTTCCGTAAGGGATTCGGACTTGGTCTGCGAGACCTGCGGCCCTGCCACGTGTGCATTCATGTGCGCCAGTCCCCAGTTTCAGTCATATTCGGTTCGTTCTTCTCGCTTCAATACCGCCACCCAGTCACCGATGGTCTGTTTTGGCTCTGCGCAGCGCTGCGGCCTAGCAGCAAGAAGACCACGGGGGCGAGAGCAATGACGGATCACAGCTTCCCAATAAGTGCGCGGCGACCCGGATATTGGGGTGAGACAGATAAGCTTGGCGGGGCTCATGCCACCCGCCTTACCGTTGGGAATAGAGGACAACACGGGTGTGAAAGTCGAGGGGTGTGGGGATGTGGACGTGCGGCCTTGATGAGAATCTACTCCGGGACATTTTGAGTGAAGAAATGGGAGCCTCCGGCAGCATCGTGAATGTAGCCCGTCTGAACCGGACCCGTACTTGAGACAACCTTGTACCTCTCGCCTACAAGGCAACAAGGTACCGTATTTTATCAGGATTGGTGTTGCTATCGTGTCACGATTATGGTGATGTTGTATAATTATTTGTAACTATTCATCGAGACTGGCATAATCGCCCCTGTTAATGCCATTTGTTGCGCCCCGTGAGGGCGAGAACGCCGCAATCCCTGGAGTCCCTCCGAGGTGGCAATCGGGCCTACCCGAGAGGTGTCCGTAGGAAGCCCGACCCCGCAACACGCCGAGCGTCTCTACATGTACGCGTCTTTGTTCCTGCTATCCTTTAATCCTTTCCTTTCAGAAGATTTCCGAGGAGTCGAAACGGGTATCTCTGCAGTCGGACGGGGAAAGACATACGATCGTCCTTCATGGTCGAAATGACATTGGTCACAGGCGTGGTGCATTGTCGCCGGTCCGTCAACGACTTACTCCGCGGATCTCGTGTGTCTGCCTTGATCTCGGCGATTTCGCATGTGCTATGTGCAATCGTTGCGCCCAGCAATTCTTGTAATAGGTGATGCGGGGCGTTACAATAATGCTCTCGGCAACAGTTGCCAGCCGCATTGATATCAAATATCAAGGGAATCCCCCCGTGGAACAACCCCGGCCCAGATAATCTGCACCACAGGAATCGAGGATGCCGGCGGCACGAAGAACAGACGAATCAAGGCAAGAGTCGCTCAAAAACGGTCGCAATAACCATCGAATCGATGTTGTTAATGCCCTATACTGGCCTGGATTTCCTGCATCACTCTGAAGGATGACAGAACCTCACGAACAATCGGGGGAGATTCGAGAGGGGGCCGCGCCGTTAGACTTGGGGAGGCACGTGACCAGCCTGCTGAACGTGGTCACCAAGGTGCTGTCGGACGAGCTGGATGCTTACAACCTCAGTCCCTTGGAATACAGCTTGCTGAGATTGTGCCTGGAGCGAGGGGAATGTATCGCCACGGAATTGGCCGAGGAGTTGCCTATTGACGCGTCCCGTGTAAGCCGCATGGTGAATAAGCTGGTTGATAATGGAATGCTTGTCAGACGCCGTCTAAGAGACGACAGACGCGTGGTGAGACTCAGCCTGTCAGAGCAGGGCCGCGAACAGACTTCGTTACTCTTCCAGCGTATACAAGGGTACTATGCCCGCCTTACGGAGGATATCAACTCAGACGATATCAAGACCGTTAATGCCGTCACCACCAAGATACTCGACAGATACGAATCTATGACATCGTCCTGATAGCTCCAGTGCGCCCTTCCCCCGAGACGGCGCGACCTCCAGCTCAAGCGTACGGTTTGTTGGCCACAGCCTCCCCATATGCAACGCCCAGGAACGCCCCGGGGTGCTCCCTCCACTTCTCATAGGCTACCCTTATGTCTTTGCACAGCTTTTCCGTTGCCGCCCCGTATTTTATGGCCGCCTCGGTAATCTCGGGCGAAAGGAACCACCCACCCGCCAGACGGAAGATGAACTCGATGTCTCTCGGTGCGTTATAGGTGTCGAATGAGGCGGCTGCCTGAACGTTGGAAAAGCCAGCCTCAAGGAGGCGCGTCTTCAGATCTTTGCCCATCTGTGGATGTCCGTCGTCGGCTGCCAGAAGGTCTTCAAACATATCCCACGCTCGTCTGATAACGCCGAAGTCAGGGTGTGTGAAGCTCGACCTGCATATCATCTCTCTGCAGCCGATGATCCCGCCGGGCTTCAGGACCCGCTTCACCTCCGTAAGCACGGCCAGGGTGTCTGGTACATGCATGAGGAGATTATGGCAGTGGGCCACGTCGAAGAAGTTGTCCTCGAAATCCAGATGCGACACGTCGCCCACGTGGAATATAGCGTTGTCTTGACCTCCCACCCTAGCAACTGAGCGCGCCAACTCAATCTGTGACTCCTCCATATCGAGCCCGTGCATCTCGCCCGGCGCAACGGCCCTGGCCAACCCCACCGAAATGGTGCCCGGCCCGCAACCGAAGTCGAGCACCCGAAGGCCTGGCCTCAGGTACGGGAGCAAATAACCTGCATTGGTCTCTGCCGTGTATCGTCGCAGGGATTCCAGAAACTCTTCGCTGAATCCCATCGTGTAATCAGGGGTCGACGATGCCTCCTGACTCTTAGGATCTGCAACCATGCTCTCCTCTTTTTACAAATCGTGGGTTCTAGAAGGAAGTGAAAGGCACCGACGGAATTGCCACGCGGAGCGTCAAAGTGAACGCAGCATCATCGTTAAAGCGGGATGACCTAGGGGTGGTCGTCGCAACGGCCAGCGCCACCGCGAATTAAAATACGGCATTTCACTGTACGATAATTAAGCGGGCACCCCCATTCTCCATATATAACCCCAGAATATTATGCCAGCAAAAGCGTAACCTAAGTATAACTTTGCGGGTTAATTATTATCAGTTTTTGTAACCAGTAGGTGAATTCTGTAGAATTGCTTCCGTTGGATCGACTGAATAGGCTGACGCTGCCATAAGGGCAATTGCCGTTACAAGCGCCATGAGTGACAAGCACTCCGACAGCGTCGAATTCAACTATTTCTACCTCTAAGTAATTCCAACAAGGCCTACGCCTCCCCCTCCGGCATCCGGAAGCCGACACGGGGTTCGGTAAATATGTAAGTGGGGTTGTCTGCGGCGTCACCGAGTTTGCGGCGGAGCTTGCTGACGATGGTGCGCATGGGCCGCACGTCGTCATCGCCCTTCCCGCCCCACACCCGGCCCAGAAGACGCTCGTAGGTCAGCACCTTCCCAGCGTTGGCCGAAAGCTCGGCCAGCACCCGGTACTCAATAGGGGTGAGATGTAGGGGGCTACCGGCCAAGACCACTCTGTGCTTGGCATAGTCGACGGTCAGGTCGCCCAAAACGTAGGGTTCCGACGGCTCTGAGGTCACTCTCCGGCGCAGGGCGGCCCTGATCCTCGCCGAGAGCTCCGTCGCCGAAAATGGCTTTACTACATAGTCGTCGGCTCCCGCGTCGAAGGCCCTGGCAATCTGCTCCTCCCGCCCGTAGGCGGACAGGAAGATGACCGGCACATCAGCTATGTCGAGGATGTCTTTCATTAGTTCGATTCCGTCCCTTCCGGGGAGCATCAGGTCCAGCAGCACGAGTTCCGGCCTCTCGTCTTCCACGAGGTGGACCACCTCCTCCGGCTCCCCGGTCACAACCGGGTCGAAGCCCGACCTTGCGAGAGTGTCCCGAACGTAGCGAAGATCATTGGGGTCGTCATCCACCGCGAGAACCCGCACCCGACTCTCCACCTCCCCCACCTCGGGCGTCGATATCGAAGGAAATCGGCTTACCCCACCGCCGCTGGAGTCCTCGACCGATGGAAGCGTGAAGGTGAAACAGGCCCCAGTGCCGGGGCCGTCGCTCTCAGCCCAGATGCGGCCACCGTGGGCCTCCACTATACCCTTGCAGATGGAGAGGCCCAGACCCGTATCTCCTGCTTGCTCCTCGGATCGCGCCTTTGAGAACTTGCGGAACAGGTCGGGCAGCCTCTCGGCCGGGATGCCCCGCCCCTCATCTGCCACCGACACCGCGACATGAACGCCGTCCCGCGCCGCGCTCACCTTGATGATGGACGATACAGGGGAGTTGCGAGCCGCGTTGGACAGCAGGTTGCCCAGCACCTGGACGATACGCCGCCTGTCAGCCATGACCAGTGGCAGGTCCGATTCGACGTTGATGGCGAGCTTGTTCCTGCCCCCTGCCTGGGTGAAGCCATTTCTAGCCCGGTCCAACAGCACGGCCATGTCGGCGGGCTCGGGACTTACCGGCAGCGTACCCGTCTCAATGCGGGCCACATCCAGAAGATCGGTGACTAAGGCGTGCATGTGCTCGGCCTGATCACCAATGATGCGTACGAACTGGCGGACCACTGCAGGGTCGAGATCCGGCCCAGCGTCCATGATGGCAGAGGCGGAGCCCTTGATAGAGGTCAAGGGAGTCCTCAACTCATGGCTTACCATGCCCAGGAATTCCGCCCGCATTCGCTCCATCTCCTGCACTGCCGCCATGTCCTGGAGTGTGACGATCATCGACTCCACCGCACCCTCCTCGGAGAGGATGGGTGTCGCATTAAGCAGCACCTTGACGCTCCGTCCGTCAGGGACCCGCATGACGATCTCCTCTGCCCGCAACGTCTCGCCAATGCTAAGGAGCTCGGCCATCGGAAACTCCCGCAGGGATATCTCCCTCCCGTCTGCACGCTTGAAGGTCATCATGTCTAGCAGGTCCTCGGGTGTCTGGCCGGGGCTGCGGAGGGTGTCGACGATCCTACCGGCCTCACGGTTGAAGGACTTTGGCTCTCCCGTCGCGGCGTCGAAGACAGCGACCCCGACGGGGGAGGTGTCCATCAGCGTCTCCAAATCTGCCCTGGCCCGCCGCTCCTCCCGGTGCCTACTGGAGTTGGCGATGACCAGCGCCGCCTGGGACGCGAACATCACCAGGGTCTCCTCGTCCTCCTGGGTGAACTCCCCAGCACCCGCCTCACGGGCCAAATAGATTGTGCCGACCCCTACCCCCAGGTGACGAATCGGGGCCACCAGTGCGGAATCCACCTGTACCGAGGGCAGGAAATCCGGCATGTTTAATGCCTTAAGATGGCTGGCTATGTCCGAGACCCGCAGGGGCTCCTCAAGCCCACTGAGGTACTCGAAGACCCCCAGTCCCTCGGGCATGTCCCAAAAACCCTGGTGCTCCTCCCTGGTGAGACCGGAGGAGATGAACGTGGGGCGCCGGAAGACTTCGCCCGGAATGGTGATCGCCCCGTAGCGCGAGGACGTGAGCGCCAGTGCGCTGTCTACCACCTCCTGCAGCACCGTGTCGAAATCCAGGCTCTCGTTGATGCGGAGTCCGGCTTCGCTCAGGCGGGAAAGGCGTCCCTCCAACTCACGTATCCGTCGGTCTCGCTCGTCCGGCTGGTTCAACTCATTACCTCCAATGGCCTGCCGCTGTGAAACTCGGTTGAGGCAATTATGTAGTAATTGGCCATAGGTTACAAGAAGTTACATAGAATTGCGAAAAAAGTAATGCTACAGAAATACTCATACTGGTACCATTACTCTCGAGTCTGTCCAAATGAGGGCTGTGTATGGTTTTCTGCCGAGTAGACCGGGCCTAAACCGGCCACATTGAGGATATGGCGGCGGGTGTCACGAGTCCTATGCTAAGTGACTGCCTTCGGAGTAACAGTCCTCTAAAGACAATCTCACAATCAAAGATGGTATGAACAGTATGAACCAACCGGGGGGATTCATTGAATTTCACTTCGGTGCATGTTGGTTAACTCGCTTCCATGGCATTCGCGTGAAGAAGGGAATCGAAGAGAGCCTTCGAGCACCTCATTGGGTCAAATGACTTCAAATCGAAGGGCCCGCTGTACAACAAGAGTTTAGAGGACACATCAGACACATGAGGGCCTTCGGGACATCCCCAGGCGCTTCCGCCGTTGCCGGGTGGAACTCTTTCGCACGGTTCCAAAGTCCCGGAGGCCTTCTCCAACTCCCTCGCCGCCGTTACCACGCGTATCTGTTCACTGCGGCTGAAACGTTCTAGGCAATCCGGATGCTACGGCCACCCTGGTGAAGTTCGGGGATTCTTAATGCCCAGCCTGCCGGTGGTGGACGACCGAATCCGGGATGGACGTGCGAGACATCTATTTCAGCAAGGGCAGGATAAAGCTGGTCTACCGGCACGGTTCGCTCAAAGACAAAGGCATATGCAACACTGCCGAACAGCTGGGCCTTGATGTCGACAGGTTCACCGAATGTGTCGAAGAGCAACCCACGCGAATACTGTAGAGACTGATATCGCATATGCCAAAGCCCTGGAGGTGAAGGCTGTTCCAGCCTTCCTATGGGAGATCGATGACCAGTGGACGGTGATGGTCGGCGTGAAGCAGGGCTATATCGACTTGGCAAATGAATTCATCTGGCGGAGCTCCGAAATTGGATCATCTGAGGTACATATCGCAGGAATACACATCTGTTATCGATAATCTCGGGGGTTTCGTGGCGGTCCACAGACACGTCTGCCCTGACAGTAACCATCATCCAATGCATTAAGTGAAGGTGAACAGCATCCCTGTGAAGCCAAGACCTCTGCCCTCAACTGGGTAGTCAACTGGAGCAGAGATCGGTCACTCAAACCCTATTGCTGCCAGCGGTGTAATCCGCTGGACTGAGACCATGCAGAACTACTACCTCAACCCGAACCCGCAGGCCGATGGGTATCGAAGGATACACCGGCAAGACTGCCAGTGCTTCCCGCTAATTGAGAGCCCAATCTACCTAGGGGCATTTATCGCGGCTGAGCCAGCTGTAACGATAGCGAGGCACCGCTACTTCAAGCAGTCAACGGGTTGTCCTTATTGTCTACCGACGGTGCGGCCCCCTTGCTCAGAGCGGGGCCGGTAGTTGGGTGCCGCGTGGGCTCTGGCGCTCTTAGTCGGCAGTCTCCTTGAGAGTATTCCCGATCTCCCAATCGAGCATGGCAGCGCTTCCCGTGGAGGAAGATGCTGAGCCAATGAGTATAAGGGTATTACGACTGACAGGTTGTCAGTGGTGGTGTGGCATGCTTGACCGAGGAGGAGTTGGCGCGCTACCAGTACTCCTTTGCCGACCGCTGGTACCGCTAGCCCTAAGTGGCATCGGAGAGCGTCACGCCGTCCTGAATCGGAAACGCTGGCGTCAGAGCACGCGTCGATAAGGCGGCTGCTGCCGCTGGATGAAACGCCAACCTTAGGACGGAAGACGAGAATGCCGAAACACAAAACCAATGGCCGCGCCGGGAGTGATGAATTTGGCGCTGGTGCTCGCCGGATGATGCGGGTTGCGCAGACACGACACCGGAGGATTTCACGGCTACAGCCTCTTCTGCCGCCGTTGATACACCCTCTCCAGAGGCTCGAAAGGGGAGAGGAGCGGAGCTCACGACTAAGGATAGGAGCGACACTGGATAATGCGGCACGAACCAACCTGCTACATAGCTCGGCCTTATCAACCCCTGTGCCCTCGGCAATGGCCTTGATGTCTGACGGACAAGCATGTAGAGTTGGACAAGCAAGCATCACAGGAGGCTACAATCCGACACCCTGTCTAGACTAAAGTCGGGGAGGCCTCGTCGGTGATTCGTAGCTGAGAGACCGGCACCAGTGGTAGAAATGACCTGTCTGCTTCCCAAGCAGAGGTCGATGGTTCGAATCTCTTCGCCCGCTCCACCCCCAACCCTATGTTCATACTCTCGGACACCGACCTGAAATTCGTTGTCGAGACGGTAACCCCGGACCCTCGGGAGCGGGACAGGGTGGCGGAGGCGGTCCGGGACAAGCCGGATATCCTGGACGCGATGATCGGCGACCCGCGGCTGGTGGAGCGGGTGCTGGATGACGAGGAGGCTGTGGTGCACATCTCGCCGCGGCTGTTGTTCACGATACTGCTGAAGCAGACTCGTCGGGACCTGGACAACCAGCCGTACATCAACGATATCGGGGAGCGTGGGGAGGTGATCCCAGTGTTCGAGTCGTCGCGGGTGGCGGACCTGCTGGACGAGGAGCCTTCCCGGGAGTACCTGGCGGACATGATGTCGTCGTTTGCCAGGACGTATTCGACGGTTGTGTATTCGCTGGAGAGGGGTCGGCTGAGGAAGCGACGGTTCAGCAGCATGGACATGGACGACATGATCTATGCGGCACGGCACGCGGACCCGGAGGAGCGGCCCGACTACTACCGTCGGGTGGCGGACATTGCGCTGTTCATGACGGGGGTGTTCCCACACCAGGCCATTCGCAGCCCCAGGCGGAGGCGTTTCGCACACCGTCGGACGATGGCGGACTACGAGCGGGAGGGGAGCGCGTTCTACGGGCTGGCGGCGAGGGAGCTGGATATACCGGAGCTCGGGGGGGTGATGGCGACGCTGTCGGAGAATTTTACACTGGCGCGTCGGGCGTTGAATCATTTGAGTGAGAGGTATATCCGGGCGCAAAGCTCTCGGTTATTCGGGATGGAGGAGTAGGGGGAGTCGGCCTAAAGCCGGCCAACTCCCGCAGAGAATGTGGAGATGGGAGACCCTCACCCACCCCAGGAATAATTGGAGTCCCGCTCGCCCTCCCTGGTTTATTGAATTGGTGGAAGCGCCGCGGTGCGGCGCTTCCACCAATTCGTTTGTCAGTGGGGAAGAGGATAGGGGACAGCGTAGAATGGCAATGACAATCGCGATGTATGGTACGTCGCGCTAGCTTCCTCGCGGGGCATGGGAATGGGATGGGGGAAGGGAGGTTAGGGGACGATGAGGGGGTTGGATTCGGTGAGGACGTGAGTCTCGACGGCGAGGGCCTGGCGAAGGAGTCGGGGGAGGAGGAAGAGGCCCTTGTGGGTGTTGCCATCGTAGGCGCGGCAGGGTTTGGTGAGGCGGGCGGCGAGGGCGGAATCTACGTCGGGTTCGGAGAGGGTTGTCGGGTCAAGGGTCCGGCTGGCGGTGGCGAACCCCCAGTCTCCGCTGAAGCTGGGGATGACGATGTGGTACGGCAGGACTTTCTCGAAGACCTGGGCGAGGGTGTGGCAGATGGCGGTGAAAGCGGCAGTGCGGAGGTAGTCAACGGTCTCCGCCTGGAGGGCCATGATGCCACCGGGGGCTAGCCGGTCACGGACCACTTTGAAGAAGCGCTCGGTGAAGAGGAGGGCGGAGGGGTTTCCTTCGACGGGATCGGAGAGGTCTATGAAGATAACGTCGAAGGTAGAGTCTGTGTTTTCGAGGTAATCCCTGGCGTCCTGGTGGAGGAGTGTGGTGCGGGGGTCGTCGAAGGCGCCGACGTGCCAGGCGGGAAGGTGCCGGCGGGAAGCTTCGACCACCTGCTCATCGATGTCTACCATGACGGCATGCTTGACACTCTTGTGACAAAGAACGTCCCGGAGGGTGGCACCCTCGCCGCCGCCCGCGATGAAGATGCGCTGGGGGTTGGGGTGGGTGATCATGGCCGGGTGGACGAGCATTTCGTGGTAGATGAACTCGTCGGTCTCTGAGGACTGGGTCTTGCCATCGAGGACGAGGGTGCGGCCGAAGGGGAGGGTGTCTATGATCTCGATTGTCTGGTAGGGACTCCGGCCGGAGTAGACAATGTCGGAGATCTTGGCTTCCTGGTAAAGATCCTCGGATACCGACTCTCTGAACCAGGTGCTGGGGTCCCGGGTCATGGCTCGAACTTTCGCTACTTGAAATCCAGCTAGCTAGGAGCCGACGGAGACCGGGACGGGGGCGAGAATGCCCCTATTCACGACCATCAAAGACGGGTCCTTGCAGTCGAACTTGTCGATGAGGAATTCGGCGACGCGGTGGGGGTCGAAGGTCTGGCTGCAGGTGAAGACGTCGACGGCGGCGTAGCGGTGCTCGGGCCAGGTGTGGATGCAGAGGTGGGACTCGGAGATGGGGACGACGCCGGTCACGCCCTGGGGGTGGAACTTGTGGAAGGACTCTCCAAGGACTCGGGCGCCCATAAGCTCGGCGGCGGAGAGGAGGGCGTCTCTAACAAAGTGCAAGTCGTCCAGCAGGACGCTGTCACAGTTCTTCAGTTCCAGCAGTAAGTGGTTACCCAGGACATTCAATCACCCGCCCCCCGTAGTGGATTTGCGTACGTGCAGAGCACGCATTATATAAATCGTGGCGGAGGCTGGCAACTGTTCGTGCCTGCTGGGGAAGCAGGGGAGACACCGGATTGCTATTCAGTTGTGGGTTTCGGTTTCTGTTCTGTCTGGTGGGGTTTTGGGGCGGCGATGGAAGACGCCTGGTGAGCCGGTGGCCTCCACTATCCTGCGGTGTTCCAGCTGTCGGGGGCCATGGAGGGTCCGCTCCACCACGCAGGCGGAGGAACTTGCAGCCGGCCGCGCCCTCTGCTTGATACGATACTCGAGCTGTCCGGGCAGACATCCGAGCCTTGACCCTCTCCCACGCAACTGCTTGCGCAGAGGGGGCCAGTGATCCAGCTGTGGCCCCCGGGAGTTCAAATTACCTTATCTGGCGCGCACCCTCGGGTCTGGGCGGTCCAGCAAACCCCTCACTTGATATGGCGCAAGCTCGCCGACGGGCCGACCCCCGGAACCGGTCCCGGCGGGGTAGAGCCGGCCTGCCTTTCCCCTTGCTTGATATGGCGTAAGCTCGCCTACGGGCCAACCTCCGGGAGCCAGTCCCGGGCGGGGATAGCCAGTCCGTCCCACCCCTAGCTTGATATAGCGTAAGCTCGCTGCTAACCAGCCACCGAGAGGATCTCTCGGCGGGGGAATGGCCGGTCCGCTGTGGCTTCTATCCAGGGCGTCTTTCCATCGCCTGACTACCAGGGAAGGGATACGGGACCCGTGAAGGTGAGGAGATGGCGCTGTTCGCTTGTGCCGCAACCTGTCCGCCTCGCAAGGGGGGCGATTGGCCGGTCGCCCCTACAAGAGAGGGGAGAGGTATTGGGATGGGCTAGGCCGTTGAGTCCTCGGTGTCGGGTCTCGGGGGCTTCCCTGGGGTTTTTGGTTCCTCCTTGTGTTATTGAATATCAGTTCGAACTGCGAAACAGTTTAGCACGGGTGTAATAGAAGTCAAGGGCTTTTGGGCGCGGGTTTTGTGGGGAATACCCCCCAACCCCCAGGGGAACCCTCACCCCCTTGATCCCCCTCTCCCTTAGGGCCTTGTATAGACCGGGGACATAGGTTACACATGTTCGGGGACATGGGTTACACCAATAGGCATGGAAATCCTTATGAGGAGAATGCCCATGCCATGGAAAGTGGAGACCGTCATGTCTCAGCGAAGAGAGTTTGTCAGTCTGGCCCAGTCCGAGGGTGTGAACATGAGTGAACTGTGTCTGCGCATTGGGATCAGCCGCAAGACCGGCTACAAGTGGCTGAGGCGTCATCTGGAGGGCGGAGAGGGGAGTCTGGGTGATCTCCCCAGGCGCCCTCATCATTCCCCCAACCGCACCAGCGCCGAGATGGAACAGCTGGTAGTGGACCTGCGAAGAGAGCTCCCCACCAAGGGAGGACATGTGCTGGCCAAGATGCTCAAGGACAGGGGGCACACCGGCGTCCCCTCCAAGAGCACTATAACGGCCATACTCAAGAGATACGGACTTATAGAGGCGGCGCAGAGCCTCAAGCACAAGGCCTACCGCCGCTTCGAGCACCCTAGACCCAACGACCTCTGGCAGATGGACTTCAAGGGACACATCCCGGTCACCAGGGGTGGCAGATGCCATCCATTGACGGTGCTGGACGACCATTCCCGGTTCTCCCTGGGTGTCAGGGCCTGCGCAGACGAGAGGACTCAGACTGTCCGTGACCATCTCATCTCCATCTTCCGCCTCTATGGCTTGCCCCACACTATCCTGGTTGACAACGGGTCTCCCTGGGGTAAAGACCTCGACCATCCCTTCACACCTCTGACCGTATGGCTGCTCCGGTTGGGAATCAGGGTTATCCACAGCAGGCCCTACCACCCCCAGACCCTCGGCAAGCTTGAACGCTTCCACAGGTCCCTCAAGACTGAACTGCTCCAGGGCATCAGCTACACCGACCTCTCTCAGTGTCAGAGCAGCTTCGACAGCTGGAGAGACTTCTACAACCTCCAGCGTCCTCACCATGCCCTAGACCTTAATACCCCTGCCAGCCGATACACCATCAGCTCTCGCCCTTTCCCCGAGACCCTTCCACCCGTCGAGTACGACGCAGACGACCACGTACGTTCTGTCGATGCTAACGGCCGCATCTACTTCTGCGGAAAGACCTTTCGTGTAGGCAAGCCCTTCAGAGGAATGTGCGTGGCCCTGAGACCCGGGGCCAGAGATGGAACCTGGAACGTCTTCTTCTCCATACAACCCATCGCTGCCATAGATCTAGGCCTGTAGAATGTGTTACCTATCTCTCCGAACAACTGTTACCCTTCTCCCCGGTCTATACAGGCCTGTAAGGGAGAGGGGGAGGAAAAACAGAGGGAAGCGCCTGCGCCATGGCGCAGGCGCTTCCCTCTAGTTTGGTACTGGGGGGAGGGGGAGTGCTCCTCCCGATTCTCCACGGGACTAAGTGGAGTCCCACCCGCCCGCCCAGTTTTATTGACATATCAAAAATGCAGTGCATTTTTGATATGTCTTTGCCAATGGGGGATGCCAGGGAAAGATGTGCAGGTCAAAGGACGAAGCAGGTTTAGGGGGGCCGATTGAGGTTTCTCGCGGGGTATAGGAATTGTAAGTGTTAGGTAATTCGCTGACAGAATTAGTGTAAGGGAGACACTAATCTGGAGGCGAAGATGCGAAACAACAGTAAAGACAAAACAGTAGAAAGGAGCTTTACCCAGAAGTGGAGGTTCCTTATCCGGGAATACGAACTGGTCAAGGCTAGGAAGCACTCTCAGTTCAGGTTCGCCCAGGACTTCTACACCTTCCACGGCACCAACCGTCAGACCTTCGCCAAATACTACAACCGGTTCCTTCGCGATCGCTCTGAGAGCGCCTTGCTGCCCCTTAAGAGGGGCCCCAGGTGGAAGAGCCGACGCACCATCCCCCTCATCGAAGAGAAGGTCCTTAACGAGCGGTGTAAAGGCATCAATCGCTACGAGATATATGCCATACTCAAGCCCATCCTCAAAGACAAGACTCCTGCTCCCTCTACCATCTACGCCATCACCAGACGCCACGGCCTTAACAGGCTCAGCAAACCCATGCAGCAATCCAAGCGTAAGATCATCAAGACCCGGGCGGGCGAGCTGGGCCACCTCGACACCCACCACCTCAGCCGGGACACCGTGCTGGGCACCAAGCACCGCTACTACCTGGTGGCCCTCATCGATGCCTGCACTCGCTTGGCCTGGGCCGAGGTGGTCGGTGACATTAAGAGCCTCTCTGTCATGTTCGCCACACTGAAGTCCATCAACTTCCTCAACGCCGAGTACGGCATCCAGTTCGAGGCCCTGCTGACCGACAATGGCCCGGAAATGGCTTCCCCCACCAATACTGACCATCACCCCATGGAGCGGATGCTGAAGGAGCTGGGCATCAAGCACCGCTACACCCGCCCCTATAGGCCCCAGACCAATGGGAAGATAGAACGCTTCTGGAGAACTCTTAACGAGGACCTGCTGGGGGACACTACCTTCGAATCCGTCTCGGAACTGAAGGATGAACTGCAGCAATACCTGCTCTACTACAACACCCAGAGACCCCACCAGGCCCTGGACGGAAAGACCCCCTTGGAAACCCTTAACGCCCTGTAATTCTGTCAATGAATTACCTAACACTTACAGGAATGACAGGGGAGAAGGGGGTGTTGGGAGGGTGGGTGGTTAGGGCGAGGGTTGGTCCAGTGAGAGGCGCTTGAGATCCCTCGCGGGGCCTCGGGATGACATGGAGGGGTGCGGTTTGGTGGTGGAAGCATGCGAGAATCCGTAGATGCGTGGGCCACCCACCGCCCCAGGGCGACCCGCCGGTCGCCCCTACGGGAGGGGATGCCCCCGGCCCCACTGGGGAACCCTTACCCCCTTCCCCCTCGAGGGACTCGGGGCAGGCTCTTAGGGCCACTAAGAGGGCTTTGCATGCCTGGTCTCTCGGCACTTGTATCACCCTCACCCCCCGACTTCTCCGGGGCAGGCTCTAACCCTCTCCCTCGATGGGAGAGGGGAAGAAAAAGAACAGAGGCTCACGCGGGTGCGACGCACCCGCGTGAGCCTCTAGTTTGGTACTGGGGGGAGGGGGATGGATTCCCGATCGGGGTCGGGAATGACGGATGGGGAGGGGGTTGGATGTCGGAGAAGGGATGGGGAGCGGGTCTATGGGGGTCAGACTGTTGTGGGAGCTAGCTTACGCCCAAGGCTGAGTCGAGGGCAGAGGTGTCGATGGAACTTTTGATGAGGGAGGTGAAGACGGTGAGCTTGGCCTGGGAGTCTAGGGTCGGGCCGTTGAAGATTTCTTCAAGGGTGTCCATTACGTCCAGGGTGTCTCTATCGACGACGGCAACGGGAACCTGTCGTTCCTCGGCCTTCGCGAGGAGGTAGGGAATAGGTTCGAAGTTGCCGGTGAGGATGACGCAGCGGGTGGGGGTGTCGATGGCGCTCCAGTGGAAGTCTGGGCGGTCGCCGCGGCCGATGACGGCCTTGTTGGATCGCTGACCGTAGTACTCGGGGCCGGCGGGGAAGTCCTCGGCGTCCAGGACGTTGGCGCCGACCATAACGTGCTCCACGAGGGCGTCTCCGCTTTCCAATTGCAGGGCGTAGCGGGCATCCAAACGCTTGATGAGCTCGTCGACGGTGATGCCGTAAAGGGCCCGGGATTCGGGGACGAGGCCCAGGACAGTAAGGCCTGTGGCTTCAAGGGTGGGTTTGAGGTCAATTTCGGCGGCTCGGGCGCCGAATGTCGGAACCCGGTTGATGATGACTCCGAGGAAGCCTTCGCCGAGGGCGTTGGCGGCGGACTTGACGGCGTCGGGGTCGAGGTCACCGGAGAAGGCGGCGACCAAGACTGAGGCGTCGGCCTGGGAGTCGGAGGATTCAGTGAGGAAGATGTCGGGCTTGAGAGGGGAGTCGGAGATGCCCAAGAGGGCCTTAATAGGGTCGGGGGCGGAGCAATCGACGGTCTGGCCGATGGACTGGCAGTGTCGGGCGAGGGCGGCGATGATGGAGGTCTTGCCGTGTCCGGGGGAGAGGGAAGAGACGTTCAGGGTCTTGGGCACAGTCTGCTCCTTGAGACGAGGAAGGCCATGATCTCTGGCGGGCCGATTATAGCATAGCAGGGGGCCAATTCGATTGGTTGGGGATGGGGGGTGTGTTAAGATACTGGGCTGATGCCGAGGTAGCTCAGTTGGTAGAGCAACGGACTGAAAATCCGTGTGTCGCCAGTTCAAGTCTGGCCCTCGGCACCAGCTATTTCTACCTGCAAACGTGATGGGCCGAAGTGGCGGAATAGGCAGACGCGGCGGTCTCAAAAACCGCTGGGGGAAACCCTGTCCCGGTTCGAGTCCGGGCTTCGGCACCAAGGTCATTCTATTTTGGTCCGCGCTGGAAGTAGTTGAACGGTTTCGGGGCTCTGCCCAGATAGGTGTCGAAATCGGAGGCCATCCTTGGATTAGCACACTGGTATAGTTGAAAACGCTTTGGAGTAGTACAATGGATGGGTGCGATATGACTGGGATGATACCAAACGTCTAACCAATCTAGATAAACACCAGATTGATTTTGGGGCTATTGAGAACTTCGATTGGGAAAATGCCATTTCCGAACCGAGCAACCGCTATGGTGAGGATCGTTGGATGGTCCTCGGATACATATTTGACCGACTTCATACTGTAGTATTCACTTGCAGGGGAGATATCAGAAGAATCATAAGTCTACGCAGGTCCAACGCAGGGGAGAGGAGAAAGTATGAACGGTTACGATGAAGTCGACATAGACAACCTTCCCTTTGAGGAGTATGCGCAGGTGATGTGCGAGCGTGGTGCGGTTGAGTTTGGAGACCCGAATAAGCCGAAGCTTACTTTCCAAGAAATCGTCGCCAGCGACATGACTTATTCCCAGATTGAAGCTGAATACGGCGAGGAGACCGCAATCAACTCCGGCATAGCGCGGGACCCGGATACGTGGATGTGGACTGATGAGGATTTTGCGCGGGCCCGGCGTTATACCAAGGCCGTGGCCAAGACTACGGAGGGCTAGGGCTTTTAGAGCGGGGTAGGGAAGCGGCCATCACAGAAATGGTGGGAGAGCAGTGTTGGGGTCCTGGTTAGGCACCAACAGTATCCACGCTCTTAAGACGTCCAGCTTAATATAATGGCCTTAGCCGATCTTCTATGTGACTCAGCGGGAGGTTGATATGGACGTAGTTGGGTATACGGATAGGCCGGGAGTGCGGGTGGGGGAGACGGTGAGGTTTATGGTGAGCTGTAGGGCGCCGAGCTATCGGGCGGATGTGATGAGGTTGATACATGGGGACGCTAATCCGTCGGGGCCGGGGGTGAGGGTGGAGGAGTTTGATGCGGAGGTGAGCGGGGAGTATGCGGGTCGGGAGCAGGTGATCAGGAAGGGGTCTTGCATCGTGGTGCCGGATGGGCCGGGGATTCACGATTTGGGGTCGGTGACGATGACGGCGTGGATCTGGCCGACGACGCCGGACAAGGGGTTGCAGGGGATTCTGACGAAGTGGTCTGGCGAGGAGGGGAAGGGGTTTGGGTTGTTTATTGATGAGTCGGGGTGTCTGAGCTTCAGGGTCGGGGGTGGGGATGGTGAGACGGGCGAGGTGAGCACCGGTGTGCCGCTGCACCGGTGGGTGTGGTATTTCGTGGGGGCCAGTTTCGATGGGGAGAGTGGGGATGTTGTGCTGTACCAGGCGCCGGTGTCGGAGTGGCCGGGGGAGGGGTTGGAGGAGGTTGTGAAGCCAGGGAGGGTGGGGTCGGGGGTGGGGGAGACGGATGCTGCTTTGATCATGGCGGCTTTCTATAACGGGACTGATAATGGCAAGCTGCTAACAGACGGGCATTTCAACGGAAAGATAGACAGGCCACGGCTATTCAATGCGGCGTTGGGGGTCGAGGAATTGGGGTCGGTGGAGAGGGGGATGGAGGACTCGGGGTTGGGAGACAGCCTGATCGGGGAGTGGGACTTCTGGCGGGACATGGTGTCGATGAAGGTCAAGGATGGGTCGGGGCGGGGGTTGCATGGCCGTATCGTGAACAGGCCGGCTCGGGCGATGACGGGGTACAACTGGAGCAGTCGGGAGAACACGTTCGTGCTGAGGCCCGAGGAGTATGGGGCTATTCATTTCCACGATGATGATCTGGGTGACGCCAACTGGGACGTTGATTTCGAGTTCACTGTTCCGGAGGGGATGAGGAGTGGGGTGTACGCGGCCCGGCTGCAGACCGGGAACGCCACGGACTACGTACCGTTTTTTGTGAGGCCGGAAACAGGGGCCCCAACTGCACCCGCGGCGTTCCTGGTCCCGACTTTCAGCTACATGGCTTACGGGGACGGCCGGAACACGGATGAAACCACCGGTAACTTCGGGGATTACTTCTTGCCCGGTTTCAAGTATCCGGTTAAGCCAGAGGACCACTACATAGTCGATAACGGTCTGACGAGCCTGTACAACTCGCATACTGATGGGTCGGGGGTGTGCTATTCGTCGTGGCTGAGGCCGATAGTCAACATGAGGCCGGGATACTACTCGGTGGGGCTGGCCCGGGGGCAGGGGAGTCCGCACCAGCTAAGCGCGGACTTGCATTTGGTGGACTGGCTGGAGTCGGAGGGGCATCCATACGACGTAATCACGGACCATGATTTGCACAGGGAGGGAGTCGAGCTTCTCAAGCCATACAAGGTAATCATGACGGGTTCGCACCCGGAATACTGGTCGACGGAGATGCTGGACGCGATGGAGGCTTACCTCCGGGAGGGCGGCAGGCTGATGTACCTTGGAGGAAACGGGTTCTACTGGGTAACGCAGCTGGACCCGGAGAACGGGGATGCGATAGAGATCCGGCGCACGGGCGGAACCCAGACGTGGCGGGCCAGGGCGGGTGAGGCGCACATCAGCTTTACGGGAGAGCCGGGGGGAATCTGGAGGGAGAGGGGTCGGGCGCCGCAACGGATGCTGGGGATCGGGTTTACTTCGCAGGGGAATGACGTGAACGCACCTTACAAAAGGGAAGCCGGGAGTCGGGACCCGAGGGCGGCGTTCATATTCGAGGGAATCGGGGATGACGAGCTGATCGGGGACTTTCCTTCGCTGGTGATGGAGTACGGGGCGGCGGGTTTCGAGCTGGACAGGATGGAGCCGTTGTTCGGGACTCCACCACACACTATTCACCTAGCGACGGCGTCGGAGTTCAGCGATTCGTACCAGCACGTCGTGGAGGAGGTGGACCAGTCGGACTCCAAGCAGGGAGGGAGCATAAACCCGCTGGTGAGGGCGGACATGGTGTACGTGCCTTATCCCAAGGGGGGCGGGGTGTTCTCGGTGGGGTCTATAAGCTGGTGCGGGAGCCTGTCATACAACGAATACGACAACACGGTGTCTCAGGTGACGGGGAACGTGCTGAGGCGGTTTTTGGAGGGGGAAGGGGTGGGGTAGTCAGGCCTGGGTGGAGAGGTCTACGAGGTTGGGAGGGGTTAGGCCTCGGGCGAAGGCGTCGACGTTTTGGAGGCCGACTTTCAGGAAGTTTTCGAGGGTCTCGGGGTTGAAGGCGGCACGGTCGCCGGTCATGACGACGTTATCGAGTTTGTGGATGCCCATGCGGGAGACGATGGGGTTGGCGACACCCCAGTGGATGAACGGGACTGCGTCCCCGGGCTCAGGCATCATGTCGTAGTCCCACCAGACGTCCGTGCCGAAGCCTGCGATCCAGTTTTCGGTCAAGGCTTTGTGCAGGGCCACTTCGTCGATGATGCGTGCGCGGGCGATGTTTACGAGGTAGGTGGTCGGCTTCATTAGCTTCAGGGCAGCTTCGTTGATGAGCTTATCGGTGGTGGGCATCCAGGGGACGCAGATTTCTACGAAGTCGGACTCCTGGAGGAGTCGGGGGAGGTCCTCGGGGCTGCCGAGGAAGTCGAGGCCGAGGTCCTGGGCGAGGTCGGGGGAGGGGGTGCGTTTGGTGGCGAGGACTGCCATACCGAAGGCCCTGGCGCGTCGGGCGAGTTCGATACCTATGGCGCCCAGGCCGACGATGCCCATGGTCTTGCCGGCCAGCTCGCAGCCCATGGTGTCCCGGGTGTATGGATACCAGTCGCCCTGGGCGATGGCCCGGTGGGCTGGAAGGATGCGCTTGGCAAGGGTTATGGTCAGGGCGAAGGCCAGCTCCGCCACGGCGACGGCGTTGGCCCCTGCCACGTTGGACAGCTGGATGTTCCTAGCGCGGAGGGCGTTGAAGGAGAATCCGAGGTCGGCACCGACAAGGGAGCGGTGGGTTACGCCGGAATGGAGTGTCTGGACCAGCCGGACATTGGGTGCGTTGTCGATCATCTTCTCGGGGATGAAACCGCCTACGATGGCATCTGCGTCGGGGGCGACGGCGAGAAGGTCATCCAGGTCGTAGGACCTGGGTGAGACTATCCGACACGCGTCGGAGACGTAGCCGTAGAGCTTTTCAAGTTCCTGATCGTTGACGGGCCAGGACAAGACTATGGTGAACATGGCTAGTCGATCTCCCCGGGGAATCGGTAAAGCGCTATTTGCCGGATTGTCTCAGGGTAACATCGCGAGGCAAACGGGACGGGGCTGGGGAGGGTGTCGAGCATTTCGTTGACTAGAAATAGCGTGGAACATAGTATTGTCCGGTCGAATATCGGAGTGAAATTGCGCGGCTTTGGCAGTTGGGAGTGTAAACATGGACAGCGTGCTTGAGAGGCTGGAGAGCAGGACTCGGAAGTCACAGGAGGTGTTCCAGCGGACGCGTGAAGTGGTGGCGCAGGAGGTGGTGGGAACGGTGGACATGCCGTACCCGCTGTACATCGAGAAGGCGAAAGGGTCGAGGATGTGGGATGTGGACGGGAACGAGTACATCGACATGACGATGGGGTTCGGGCCGCACATCCTGGGGCACGCGCCGGACGTGGTGGTGGATGCGGTATCGGAGGCGGTGGGTCGGGGGCTGCATTTCGGGCTGCACAACCCGTACCAAGAGCCACTGGCGTCACTGATTGTCGAGGCCGCGCCATGCGCCGACAAGGTGGTGTTCATGAACTCCGGGACGGAGGCCACGATGTACGGGGTGCGGGTGGCGAGGTCCTACACGGGCAAGACCAAGATCGGGATGTTCGACGGGGGATATCACGGGGCCCACGATCAGGTGCTGGCCGGGGCCCGGAGAGAAAGCTCAAGGACTCGGCCGGTAGCCCGGGGGCTGGGTGGGGGAATTCCCCTAGAGACTACGGAGCAGGTGGTGCTTCTGCCGTACAGGGAGGAAGAGGCCTTCGAGATTATCCGGGAACGAAAAGATGAGCTTGCGGTGGTGATGATCGAAGGGGTGCAGAGCTCCAACCCGAGGTTGGACCACGGGGAGTTCCTGAGAAAGCTACAGCAGGTCTGTAAAGAATGCGAGGTGCTCTTCCTTATCGACGAGGTGATTACCGGATTCAGGCTGGGTTACGGCGGGGCACAGGAGTACTTTGACGTCGTGCCGGACCTGGCGGCGTACGGGAAGGTCATCGGGGGAGGGGCGCCGATAGGGGCGCTGGCGGGGTCAGACGAGATCATGCAGGTGTTCACGCCAACGCGGGAATCGAGTGAAGGCGGGAGGTCGGGGCCCAGACGGATATTCTCGGGGGGGACGTTCAGTGGAAATCCGATCAGCATGATTGCGGGGTACGCCGCGGTGAACCACCTGAAGGAGCACCCGGAGCTGTATTCGCAGCTGATGGAGCGGGGGACACGGTTGTCGGATGAGATCAATGCGTTCTGCGTCGCCGAGGAGCTGCCGGCGCAGATGATGAGCGCGCAGTCCCTGTTCTACCTGCGTTTTCAGAGGGGGGTTATAAACAGCTCGCGGGACGTGGACTCATCGCTGCACGATGCGGAGATAGAGTTCTACCTGCACCTGCTGGACAAGGGGGTGGTGGTGCCTGGGATCCACCTGGGGTTCATCTCGACGGCGCATACGGACGAGGATATCGACGAGATAGTGGATGCGATGAAGGAGTCGTTCAAGGACGTGCGGACGAAGGGGATGTTGTAGGGGTGGGCGTTGGGACCCCACTCCCATTCCGCTCTTGAGACCCTTCGACTTCGCTCAGGGCGAGCGGAATGCCCCACCCCGAAGGAATGAATTCCGGCTCTGGGGCCGAATGACGTAAGGAACAGGGCGGGTAACTTCGGAAGTCGCACCTAATGGAAACGGCATGTGACCCCAACGCCGGGGGATTAACCTTCACCCCTCGAGGGAGAGGGGATTGGATACCTCCCCCCACCATTTGCCCATCCCGCATTGCACAGTAAATTAGGAGTATTGAGTGTTGAGTCGGAAGCCGCTTGAGGGGTTGAAGGTGATAGAGGTCGCGAACTGGGTGTCGGGGCCGACGTGCGGGGTGATGCTGGGAGACTATGGGGCGGAGGTTATCAAGGTGGAGCACCTTCAGACGGGCGGGGACCCGACGAGGGGATGGATCCCAGAGCCCGACCCACCGCCCGACTCAATCAACTACGTGTTCGAGCATATAAATCGAGGCAAGCGCAGCCTTGCGGTGGACCTCGGGGCTGAGCGGGGCAAGGAGATTTTCAGAAGGCTGGTGAAAGAGTCGGACATTCTAGTGACCAACCTGCGTTCGGGGACGGCCCTTTCGCTGGGAATCGATTACGAGAGCGTGAGTGAGATCAACCCGAAGCTGATATATGGAAGGCTGACCGGTTATGGGGTCAAGGGGCCAGACCGAGACCGACCGGGCTATGATATGTTGAGCTATTGGGCGCGTTCGGGGTTGATGTCGGTGTTCAGCCCAGCAGACGGGCCGCCGGTTGACTTGGCCTGCTCGCTGGGCGACGTCAGTACGGGGACATTCCTCTTCGGCGGGATAATGATGGCGCTTTATGCGAGAGAGCGCACTGGAAAGGGTAGCGTGGTTGACACCTCGTTGTACAACGCAGGCATCTGGGGAAGTGCGGAGTCGATCTGGTCGATGCTTATCTCGGGCAGACCACTAAAGTCGTTGGCTGAATACATAAACATCAATCCGCTGGTGAAATACTACCAGTGCGCCGATGGCAAATGGATGCAACTCTGCATGCTCCAGAGTGACCGTGCGTGGCTTCCTTTCTGCGCTGCCATTAGCAGGCCCGACCTGGCCAAGGAAACGAAATATGGTTCACTTGAGGACAGGGCGGTACACAGTGACGAACTAACGGCCATATTGGAAGCGCACTTTCAAACGCAAGCGCGAGACTACTGGGCCAGGTGTCTGGACGAAGCTAACCTGCCCTGGGAGCCGGTATCGAGTGTGGATGAAGTTGCGGCGAATCCTCAACTGGAGGCCACGGGATCGATAGTCGAGGTGGAGCATCCCCAACACGGACTGATGAGGGAACTGGCGTCGCCCTACAGGGTGGACAATGAGAGCTTTGCATCGGAAACGGGGGGGCCGGAGTTCGGGGGGTCGACGGAGGATGTGCTGCTGGGGCTGGGGTATTCGTGGGAGGAGATTGTGGGGTTGAAGGAGGCGGGGGTGGTGATTTAACGTCCGGCTTGAGTACAGAAAAAGCGTCGGCCTATTGAGCCGACGCTTTTGTTTATTCGGGGCTAGGGCGCGGGGCTGAACTTGGGGTATTCGTCCCGGACGAAGGAGAGGTAGAGGTTGACGCGGGCGGCCCAGCGCAGATAGCCCTCGGCCAGGGTGAAGACGGGTGCGGGGTACCGGCCTGTGAACAGGATAATGAACCATGTGAAAAACTGGGCGATCAGCAGGACTATGCCGTAGATGGCGAGGATGATGCCGTGGGGTATGGCGACGTAGAGCCAGCCGAGAAGGAGCTTGAGAACAGCGTGGAGCCTAGAGAGCCTCTCGGGATATTCGACTCGGAGGAAAGCCTGATCTTCGGGGGTTTCTTTAAGGGAGAAGGCGGGGTATTTGTCGACCATGAAGTTGCCCAGTAAAGGCCCGGCATACGCAGCGACCCTCAAGGTCCAACGGCTGTCTGCGACGACAAGGTCGAAGAGGATTCTCGGGTACCGGCCGGTGATCAGGATTGCAACGAAGGCAACAAGGGAGAGGGCCCACGCTGCGATACCCAGGAGGAAGAGGATGATGCCATGGGGTATGCCAACGTATATGAAGCCGAAGAAGGTCTTGAGCAGGAGATGAAGGCGGGAGAGGTTTTCGGGGCGTTGGACGTTCAGGACTATCGGGGCTGAAGGCTGGCTTTGGGACATGAAGGCGCCTCCTCTATCAGGACTTTTCCGAGATGCCGGCGTCAGAGGTGGTTTCGCTAACAGGGGTAGGGGCGGTGGGGCTGAACATGGCGAAGGAGCTGGTGAATCCGTGGAGGAAGGTGGAGCCGCCGACCTGGCCTATCTCGCCGTTGCAGAAGAAGCCGGAGAGGGGGGCACGGGAGATACGGTCGAGGAAGATGTCGCTGTCGTGGTTGGGGCGGCCGAAGAGGTGTTCTCCGCGGCCCAGGCACGAGAATAGAAGGGCGCCGGATGTTGATGGGGACTCGTTGTCCTCGACGTAGCGGTCCATGACGGCTTCGAGGTCGTGGCGTGCGGTCTCGGCGTCCCGGACGTGGAACTGGACGACCTGCCCCTCGCTGAGCATTTCTCCTACGACGAGGGCCCCGGTCTCCTGATGGAGGCCCATGACGTTTCGGATGAGGAAATCGCCGGGCCTGAACTGGTCCTTGAGGGGGTCCATGACGACACCCAGGTGAAGGGCCGAGTTGATAAGCCGGCGGTCGTGGTCATCCGATTGGTCGAAGACACCGCGCAGGAATTCCAGGGGGCTCTGGCCATCCAGCTCCATGAGCAGGTTACCGTTGCACCTAGTTATCACGCCGGACTCTCCGATGGGCCTGCACCCCTGAGCGACTATGGTGTCGACTTTTAGGTTGCCGTGCATGGCCATGCCCACGGCGCCAGACCGATGGACTTCGGGGCCGAGGAAGAGGGCGTTGGCGCCGGCGCGCATGCCGCCACTGGCGAGTCCGCCAATCTTCACGCCCTGGTTGAAGGCGAAGTCCAGGCCTTCGACGAGGCTGTCGGCGTGGATGGTGAAGGGGTCTGGGAGGATGACGAAGTGGGGTGTGTCTTCGGCCTTGACGCCGACGATTTCCTCCCAAGCTGAGGGGCCATCGTCGGGGGTGGGGAGGTCTCCGTCTTCGAGGTGAAACAGGTTCAGGTGAACGTCTGGGAGGATGGCGGCGGTTATTGACACGGCGGGTCGGTTCTCGACCTCCTTGCCATCTCCGATGACGCCTCCGCCGGAGCAGCCGAGGAGGTTGTCGATGGGTAGGGTGTCGGCGATGTAGGAGGGGACTCTGCCATACTGGCCCTGGTGTACGTTGGAGACGAAGGCGAGGAGGAGGTCGGGGTCCTGGTCTCCAAGGTCTTCCTTAACCTTCTGGGTCGCCTCCCGGATGGCGTTTTTGAGGGATTCGTTCTCGGAAATTGCTGATGCCCACTTCATGGTTATGCCCCGCCCTCCAATAGAGTTCCAGTTTTCATTATACATCTCACGTAGGTCGGGGCCCTGTTATACAATGCCCCGAGCGCAACTCGAGAACACAGGATATTCGAATGCCCATTTATGAACTCGAAGGAAAACGGCCGAAGATAGCGTCCTCCTCTTATATACATCCCACAGCGGTGATAATCGGGGACGTGACTATTGGGGGGAACTGCTGGATCGGGCCGAACGCGACAATCCGCGGGGACGATCACAGCATACGAATCGAGGACGGTTCAGACGTGCAGGACAACTGCGTTATACACGGCGAGACGGTCCTCGGGCCCAAGTGCCGCATGGGTCACGGGGCGGTAGTTCACGGAGCGGTGCTGGGGGAGGGGGTGCTGGTGGCTATGAACGCGGTGGTGCTGGACGGGGTGAAGCTGGGGAGGGGGGTGGTAGTAGCGGCAGGATCGATCGTCGCTCCCAAGGCAGAAGTGGAGGACAGGAAGGTGGTGATGGGGGTGCCTGGGGCGGTAGTCGGGGACTTGCCGCCGGGTATGCAGAGGGCGGGGGAGGACGAGGACTACGTGTCGGCGATCCCAATGTATAGGAACCGGCAAATCGAAGTGCCGATTGAGGAATGCAGATAGATTAAGCAAGGAGTCGGGTGTTGAGTGCAGAATCCGCAAGCAAAGAGATAAAGGCTCGGGTGAGTACGGCGATGAAAGAGGCGCTGGACGCGTGTCCGTCACCGAGGCTGGCGCCGTTTACGCCGGCGCAGATGGCTTTTCTGGAGCGGGTTTTGGCGTCGGCGCTGGCGCCTGGAACCGCTGGTTCTTGAAGCGACAGGCTATACTAGTTTTATGCCGCACAGTCCAATAAAGTTGCTTCATTTCTCGGACACTCATGTTCGGGAGAAGGGCGAGCTTCATCCAGTTGTCCAAGATGCCTTGGAAGAGGCCGACTGGATTGTGCACAGTGGGGACTTTACGGGTCCGACCCTGGTCCACCAGTTGATTGACGACCACCCCAAGTTTGTAGGGGTGTTTGGCAATACGGACAAGGACGAGACCCGGAGGATATTGCCAGACAAGCAGTTCTTCGCGATCGGGCAGTGGAGGTTCGGGGTGATCCACCCGTGGTGGGGGATGGAGCCAGACGGGATTGAGGAGCGGATACTGGAAGAGCTGGGGCGGCAGGACATCATCCTGTACGGACACACACACGAGCGGGTCGAGCATTATGTCGATAACACGCTTATCGTGAATCCGGGGCCCGGATACCCGGACTTCATGATGCCGGGGTCGGTGGCGATGCTGACGCTGCACCCTACTTCGATTGACGTGGAGTTCAGGGTGTTTGAGAGGCCTTCCAAGAGGGTGTAGGGCCAAGCACGGGCCGCTTTTTCCTTGCCCGCCAATTTTCCCACATATATAATGACGCGTTGTCGGGGTGGCACGAATTTCAATGTAACGCCGGTGTGAACTCCCACGACACCGCGCCCGGGAGAAGATAAGAGATGTGCGGTATAAGTGGAATAATGCACAAGCATGCGGGAGCCTCGGGGCTGGCGCCGATAGGTGAAGAGCTTGTCAGGATGCTGGATGCGATGAAGCACCGGGGCATTGATTCGACGGGTATTACGGTTGCGGGGGAAGACTCAAAGTCGGACCTGATAGTCAGGATATGGGCAGACCCCGAGGACGACTACCGGGCGCGTTTCAGGGCGGTGGAGGAGTCGGTGATTGCGAAGGGCGGGGTTGTAAAGAATCGGCAGTCGACGGAAGAATTCCTGCGCTTGAACGTCAATTATGAAGGAGACGTGAACGTCCTGGCGGCCGCGCTCTATGAGCTTCCCGGCGTGACGATTCACAGCATGGGACAGAATTCGGAAGTGATAAAGGACGTGGGGACCGGTATCGAACTGGGCGACAAGCACGGGGTGGGGACCATGAAGGGGACGCACGGGATCGGGCATGTGAGATTGGCTACGGAGAGCCGGGTGGACATCACCCACTCACACCCCTTCTGGGCCTACCCATTCCCAGACGTGACAGTTGTACACAACGGGCAGCTTACCAACTATCACAAGATGAAACGGCAGTATGAGGACCAGGGACACCGCTTCCAGACGGAGAACGACTCCGAATTGATTGCGGTCTACCTGGCGGAGAAGCTGGCCCGGGGGGCCAAACTGCAGGAAGCCCTCTACGATTCTCTTGACGACCTGGACGGGTCGTTCACCTACCTCGTCTCGACGGACCAGGGGATGGGGTCTGCGAAGGACCCGCTGGCGTTGAAACCGCTGGTGCTGATGGAAACGGACGAGGTGGTGGCACTGGCGTCGGAGGAGGTGGCGTTGAGGTCGGTGTTCGATGAGGAGATAGAGCGGGTCGAACCTCAGCAGAACGAGGTAATGACTTGGTTGATATAAACGCTCGGGACATGACCATCCGGGAAATCAACTCCCAGGTTAAAGATCTGGTGAAAGAAGGCCAGGAAGTACGCATTCTTGATCCGCAGGCCCGGCACAACCTAGTAATAGGGGTGCTGCAGGACTGCAAGATCACCGTCGACGGGAGTGTGGGGTACCTGTGCGCCAGCCTGTTGGACGGCCCGGATGTAACCATCAATGGTAATGCGGGTTGGGCGCTGGGCGAGAACATGATGAACGGGCGCATCACGCTGACACGGAATGCGGGGGCCTCGGTCGGGGCTACTTTGAGGGGAGGACAGCTGTTTGTCGGGGGTGATGCCGGGGCCCGGGCGGGGATTTCAATGAAGGGTGGAGACCTGATAATCCGTGGAAACTCGGGCTTCCTGACGGGCTATATGATGCAGAAGGGGCGGATAATCATCTGCGGGGACGTGGGGGATGCGGTTGGGGACTCGATGTACGAGGGGGAGATTTACGTGGCGGGGGAAATCGGGTCCCTGGGGAGCGACGCCAAAGAAGAAACGCCTTCGGAAGACGAGCTTTTGCGGGTGTGGGAAACGCTCGAGAGCTTCGGGATCACGGAGCGGTTCCAGTTCAAGAAGGTAGTCTCGGCGAAGAAGCTATACCATTTCGACGCCCTTGAGCGGTTCGAGAAAAGGGTCGTATAAGGGAAACGCCATGGTAATGAACAGCAGCCAGATCTACTCCCCCTGGGTGATGGAGGATATCCACGCCAAGGCAGACCTTGGACGATACCGCATACGGGGCTTTTCATCGTTTCAGAAGGTAACGCACTTCGATGACCTTACTTTCCTGTCCACGGGTCTGACCCGGATCCCGCTGGAAGGGTACAAGGAGAAATGCAGCACTAAGGTGATCATTGGGGAAGGCAACGCCAAGAATCCCCTGGTGCTGGAGACTCCCATATACATCACGGGCATGAGCTATGGCGCCCTTTCCCGCAACGCCAAGATTGCGCTGGGGAAGGGTGCGTCGGAGGTGGGGACGGCAACGTGTACGGGCGACGGCGGCATGCTGATGGCCGAGCGGGAAGCTTCCGAGAAGCTGATATACCAGATACTGCCGAGCCGTTACGGGGTAAATCCCCACCACATCATGATGGCCGACTGCATAGAAATCTGCGTGGGCCAGGGTGCGAAGCCCGGCACGGGCGGGATGCTGATGGGGGTCAAGGTGCTGGACCACATCGCGGAGATGAGGGACCTCCCCACGGGCATCGACCAACGGTCGCCGACCCGGCACCCGGACTGGCTCGGGCCCGATGACCTGCCGATCAAAATCGAGCAACTGCGGGAAGCGACGGACTGGCGGGTGCCGGTCACCGTTAAACTGGGGGCGTGTCGGGTGAAGGACGACGTGAAGCTGGCAGCCAAGGCCGGGGCCGATGCAATAGTCATAGACAGCATGCTGGCCGGGACGGGGGCGTCGTCGGAGATTCTGCTGGACCATTCCGGGATCCCCACGGTGCCTGCAATTGTGCTGGCCCGGGAGGCTCTGCGAGAGATTGGGATGTACGGCAAGGTGGCGTTGATAGCGTCGGGTGGGATCAGGAGCGGGGTGGACGTGGCGAAGGCGCTGGCCTTAGGGGCGGATGCGGTAGCGATCGGAATTGCGGCACTGATAGCGCTGAATTGCAACCGGGACATACCGGAAGCAAACTTCGAAGAGGAAGTCGGGGTGCCGGCGGGGATGTGCCACCACTGCCAGACGGGCAAGTGCCCGGTGGGCATAGCGACCCAGGACACGGAGCTGATGAAACGGCTGGACCCTGATGAGGCCGGGGCACGGGTGGCGAATTTCCTGAACGCGATGACGATGGAGCTGGCGCTGATCACGCGGTCGCTGGGCAAGAGCGACGTACACAGCCTGGAGCCCGAGGACATGGCGGCGCTGACGATTGAGGCGTCGGCTATGGCACGGATCCCACTGGTCGGGACGGACAAGGTGTTCGGCTTCGACTAATCTTTCTCACCACGAGCATATTTCCAGAACCCAAACCGGAGCTAAGGATGGCCAACAGAGAGCAGATACGCGAGCAGATGACCCGGGATGGGATCAAGTACATCCTGACCCAGTTCGTCGACATTCACGGGGCGGCGAAGGTGAAGCTGGTGCCTGCGTCCAGTTTTGACGACGTGATTGATGAGGGGGCGGGGTTTGCGGGGGGCTCGCTGCACGGGATGGGGCAGGGACCCAACGATCACGACATGTTGGCCCGTATCGACCTGGACAGCTATACACGACTACCGTGGGATGGGGAAACTGCTCGGTTTGCTTCCGACCTGTTTGTGGACGGGGAGCCCCACCCATATTGCCCCCGGCAGCACATGAAGAAGGTGCTGGGGGAACTGAGGGAACAGGGGTACGTGTTCAATGTCGGGATCGAGCCTGAGCACTTTCTCGTACAGCGCAAGAAGAACAAGAAGATCAAAATCTTCGATCCGGCAAAGGTGGACAACCTAGAAAAGCCCTGTTACGACTACAAGGGTATATCTGGGGTACTAGGTTATCTCAAGAAGATGACCGACGGACTCAATGGCCTAGGCTGGGGTGTGTATCAGTCGGACCACGAGGATGGAAGCGGCCAGTACGAAATCAACTTCGATTACTCCGACGCACTGACCACTGCAGACCGCTACACGTTCTTCAAGATGATGACGAGCCAAGTGGCACGCGAGCACTTCAAAGAACTCGGTTTCGATAATGTCATCGCCACTCACATGCCCAAGCCGTTTGCGGACAGGACAGGAAGCGGGGGGCACATCCATTTTCATGTTGCGGATGCGAAGTCGGGGGAGAACGTGTTGATAGACCACGATGATGAGCAGGGGCTGGGGCTTTCCAAGATGGCCTACCACTTCATCGGGGGAATTCTGAAGCATGCACCGGCCCTGTGTGCGATCAATTCTCCGACGGTGAACTGCTACAAGCGGCTGCAGATGGGGTCGGCGCTGACGGGGTCGAGATCCGGGTTTACCTGGACGCCGGCGTTCATCTCCTACGGGGACAACAACCGGACGCAGATGATACGGACGGCGGGCCCCGGGCACCTGGAGGACCGGACGATGTCCTCGGGGTGCAACCCGTATTTGGCTTTCACGGCATATGTGTCGGCGGGGATGGACGGGGTGAAGAACGAGATAGACCCAGGCAAGGCCAACTTTGAAAACACCTACGCCCTTGGGATGGAAGAAATTCAGAGACGCGGGATCCGGGTATTACCCCAGAGCCTTCCCGAGGCCCTAAACGAACTCAAGAACGACGAGGTCGTGCAGGCGGCGCTCGGGCCGATCTACGACGAGTTCATAAAGGTGAAAGAGGCGGAGTGGGCCGACTACCACCGACAGGTGAGCCAATGGGAGGTGGACCGGTACCTCACGATGTTCTAGGGTGCCGGTCTATCCGGTCTATTGCGCCTCAACGCCTTCATCCCATCGAGTCCTCCAACCTATTCACGGACAGCGGTCGGCCGCGGATGAGGTCATGTCCTTCCTGCTGAACTGCCCAAACTGCGGCTCCCGTTCTGTGAACGATTACCGATACGGGGGAGAGGTCACAGCACGCCCCTCGCCGGGGGACTCCGAGGAGACTTGGTCGGCGTATTTCTACGTGCGTAAGAACGTGGCAGGGTTGCAGAGGGAGTGGTGGTACCACAAGTACGGGTGCCGACGGTGGTTCCAGGCAGAGCGCAACACCCTGAATAACGAGGTGTCGGCGACGTTCTGGCCGGGCGAGGGGCCCGGGCAGACCCTAGGGAACGGGAGCTGAAATGGCAGAGCGAAGGCTTCCACCCCATCCATCCCAGATCATAGACCGGTCCAAGCCGATAAGTTTCGAGTATGAGGGCAGGCGGATCCCGGGTTTCAAGGGGGACACGGTTGCCTCTGCCATGTACGCCTCGGGCATAGACATCTTCGGGCGGAGCTTCAAGTACCACAGGCCGAGGGGACTTCTGTGCGTTTCGGGTCGGTGCCCGAACTGCATGATGAACGTGGATGGAACACCGAACGTCCGGGCTTGTGCATGCGCTGCGGAGGATGTCGAAAGGGTCACGGGGCAGAATGCCTGGCCCTCGGTGGAGAACGACGCCCTATCAGCCCTGCAGCATTTCGATCGGCTGATGCCGGTCGGGTTCTACTACAAGACGCTTGTCAGGCCCAAGGCAGCGTGGCACCTGGCCGAGCCGGTAATTCGTCGGGTGGCGGGGCTAGGGACGGTGGACACGAGCCGGGTCCCGGACACCGAGTACGAGCACGTCAACGCCTATACGGATGTGGCGGTTATCGGAGGAGGGCCGGCGGGTATGAGCGCTGCGCTCGCGGCGGCGGGCGCCGGGGCCCGGGTGGCGCTAATTGATGAAGGGGAATCGCTTGGGGGGCACCTGAGATATGAAACTTTGCCGCACACGGTGCCGGATACATTGATGAGGTTTGGGGAGGGGCAGGGGGGTGGGGGAGGAGAGGACTATGCAGCTCTCGGGTACCAGATGGCCAGGTATCTTGCCGAATTGGTGGAGGCCTCGGGGAGGATACGGGTGTATGCGGGGGCGTCGGCGATGGCGCTTTACCAGGGAAACATGATCACCGTTCACCAGGGTGAGAAGATTGTGAAGCTGAGGGCCGACCAAGTTGTCGTGGCCACGGGAGCGCAGGAATCGCCGCCAGTGTTCTCGAACAACGATCTGCCGGGGGTCTTGCTCAGCAGTGGAGCCCTGAGGCTGGTGAATCTGTATGGTGTGAGTCCCGGCAACCGAGGGGTGATATTCACCAACTGCGATGACGGTTTGAGGGCAGCGGCGCAGCTGCTGAATGCGGGAGTAGGCGCTCATATAGTGGTCGACTCCCGGATGCGTCACACCTGCCCGTTTGCGGAGGACTTCCGGGAGCGGAACGTTACGCTGCTCCAGGGGTGGAAGGTAGTCAAGGCGGAAGGCGGCAAGAGGTTGAAGTCGGTGCTGCTGGAAAGCACGCGGGAGGGGGCGCAAAGGAGCGTTGACTGTGACTTCCTGTGCCTGGCCCCCAACCCCGAGCCCGTGACCGCGCTTCTCTCCCAAGCAGACACCAAGCTCACTTATGACCAAGTCCTGGGGGCGATGGTCCCTTCGCAATTGCCGGACTCGGTGTATGCAGCCGGCGACGTGACGGGTTTCCAGGACGTGGAGGTGCATCTCCTACAGGGCAGGATAGCGGGGCTTAAGGCGGCCTCGGCGTCGGGGGCGGATGGCTGCGACGATAACCTGGAGGACCTGGCATCTCAACTTACCCTCGCCGAGTCCGTGCACAGGGGAGAGCTGTCTTCTTCCCCGTTCCGCAGCACGGTGGGCAAGAGGTTCGGGCGGGCCAAGAGATTCGTGTGCCTGTGCGAAGACGTGACCGAGAAGGACGTACGCCAGGCGATCGACGAAGGATTCGCCGACGTACAGTCGCTGAAGCGGTACAGCACGGTCTCGATGGGGCCGTGCCAGGGGAAGATGTGCCACAAGAGCTACACGTACCTGATTTCAGAGGCGACGGGTCGGGGGTTGGAATCGGTGGGAGGGACTACGCCTCGGCCACCGTTCCACCCGACGCCACTGGGAGCGATTGCAGGGCCGGGCCACATGCCGTTCAGAATGACGCCGATACATCACGCTCACTTGAGGGCCGGGGGGAAGATGGCGGAGGTCGGGCAGTGGAAGAGGCCACACTCCTACGGAAACCCGATTGATGAGATAGAAGCGGTACGCACCCGGGTCGGTATCATTGACGTGAGCACATTGGGAAAGCTGGACGTGGTGGGGAAGGATGCACCGGCGCTGCTGGACAGGGTGTACACGCACTACTTCTCGAATCTCGGGGTGGGCAGGATCAGGTATGGGGTAATCTGCTCCGACAGCGGGATCATCATGGACGACGGCACTGTGACCCGGCTGGCGGACGACCATTACTACGTGACCACGGGTACGGGGAACATTGACCTTGTTGAGGAGTGGTTCCGGTGGTGGACAGTCGGGACTGAGATGTGCGCTTATGTAGCGAACGTGACGCCTGGATTCGGTGCGGTGAACGTGGCGGGGCCAAAGGCGCGGGAGACACTGCAAAAGCTGACTGAGGTTGACCTCTCCAGGGACAAGTTCAGGTATATGCGCAGCGCCCGGGGGGAGGTGGCGGGGGTGCCGGCGCTGTTCCTGCGAGTCGGTTTCGTGGGGGAGGCGGGGTGGGAGCTGCACTTCCCCGCAGAATATGGTGAACACGTTTGGGAGTCGATTATGGAGGCCGGGGCGGAGTTCGGGATTGCGCCGTTCGGGGTGGAGGCGCAACGGGTGCTCAGGCTGGAGAAGAAGCACCTGATTCCGGGCCAGGATACTGATGTGATGTCGAACCCGCTGGAGTCGGACCTGGAGTGGGCGGTCAAGTTTGAGAAGGAAGACTTCATTGGTCGCGAGGCATTAAAACAGGTGTTTGAGCGGGGGTACCGGAACCGGATGGTGGGATTCGTTATGGAGAACGGGGCGGTGCCGGAGGACGGGACTCCGGTGCTGGAGCACGGGTGGCCGGTGGGTAAAGTCACGAGCTCCCGGTTCAGCCCTTCGATTGGCAAGGGCTTCGGGTTGGCATGGGTGCCCGACCGATTGGCCGCTGAAGGGCAGCTTTTGGAGATCCGGGCGCCGGGCGGGATGGCCTGGGCTCGCGTCCGGCATGCGCCAGTCTACGACCCGGAAGGCGTGCACCTGAGGGAGTAGACAGGGGTTGACGAAATCGATGACAACGGCGATTGCAAAGCTGACGGCCATGCACGGCGCTCACCGAGACCTGGGGGCCGAGTTTATCTACAGGGACGGATGGAAACTCCCGGGTCGCTACTCGGCGGGGGAAGAAGAAGTAGCCAGGGTGAAGGAAAGCGGGGGCATTTTCGACATCAGCCCGGTAGGCAAACTGTCATTCCAGGGCGCCGACGTGCTGGCCGGAGTGGCCCAAGCACTGTCATTGCCGGAACCCCTCGTCGTGGGCAAGGCGGTAAGGTGTCCAAGCCCGACGGCCAGTGAGGACAGTCGGGAGTCCGTGACTGTAGCGGGACTGACGTACGACGATGCAATGGTGTTTACTTCTGCTGGGGCACGGGAGTCGGTGGCGGAGGCTTTGGAAGAGCAACTGGCCAGTTGTGCGTACATGATTGATCTGACATCGGCGTGGGCGGGGATTGGGGTGGTCGGGCCAAGGGTGGGAGACGCCCTCGCCAGGATAGTTGAGTTGGACCTGGACCCCGATCGATTTCTTGATGGAGCCTGCGCTCAGGTCAAGACGGCCGAGGTGCATTCGCTGATAGTTCGCGGGGATGTGTCGGGGGAGTACGGTTACCAGTTGTACGTGACCCGGGACTACGGGGAGTACATGTGGGAGGCGATGGTGCATGGTGGGAAGGGTGTGGGGGTGGGGCCGGTCGGGGTCGAGGCATTTGAACGGATCTCGGGAGACAGCCCGGGGATACCCTGGTAGCGAGGCCAATTGATGGACCCATTAAAGTTCTTACAAGAAAACCCGACACCCTCTGAGCTTCCCTTTCCCGAGGAGGAGTTCCAGGGGCGCATAGCCAAGGTACGCAAGCTGATGGGTGATGGGGGAATCGACGTCCTTCTGGTCACGCATCTTCCTAACCTGTACTACCTGACGGGATACAACACAATAATTCCGAACCGGTATGCCTGCCTGGTGCTTCCAATGGATGGAGACCCGGCAATCCACATAGCGGACGTGGAACTGGGCGCGGTGTTCGCCACTGGGTGGGTGAGGGACGTCGAGCTTTACCACTACTACGATGCGGCGCGGGCGATGGATCTGCTATCGGAGATCGTGAAGAGTCGAGGGCTGGGGAGTAAGGCCACTGGGGTAGAGACCGGGTTGTCGGGGCTGCACGTAAACCAGCACCGCAGGCTGACGGAGATGCTGCCTAACGCCTCGCTTGTGGATGCTTCCCGTTTGGTGTACGAGGTTCGGAAGAGCAAGTCGGCGGCGGAGATAGAATACATCCGGGAGGCGGGTCGGTTGACGGTGCTTGGGGTGGAGGCGGCGATGGCAGAGATAGCACCGGGCAAGACGGACAACGACCTATCGGCAGCGTGCCACGAGGTCATGATCCGAGCGGGAAGTGAGTATTTCACGAAGTGGCAGAACATCATGACGGGGCATCGGTCGGGGTTTCACCATTCTTTCCACGCACGGTTTCCAATCGCACCCGGCGACCTCATCTACATGGAGCTCGGGGCTTCGTACAGGCGATACGATGCGCTGATGATGCGAACGGCGACGCTCGGTGAGCCTGACGATCTGACCAGGAGGATGTCCGACGCGATGCTTCGCACGTTCGAGGTGCTGACGTCCAACATCAAGCCGGGCCGCACGGCCCACGACGTGGCGATGGAGGCAAAGAAGGCGGTCGGGCCGGTGACTGAGGAGGCATTCTTCATCGAGAACTTCGGGTATTCAATCGGGATCGGGGTGCCGTCGATCTGGGGAGAGGACCTGATTTTTATAGCCGAGGGCGTGGACGAGCCGCTGCAGCCGGGCATGGTGTTCCACACACCTCTCACGATCCACGTGCCGGGGAAGCGTGGGGTGGGATTCAGCGAGACAGTACTGGTTACGGAGACGGGTTGGGAGTCGCTGACGGCGCAGGAGCGGAGCCTGAGGGTGGTGCCGGCGTAATGTTCCAGCTTTTCAAGAAAGAGCGGATGTGGAGGGACGAGCCCCTCAAGAAGAGCTATGACATCGTAATAGCCGGGGCGGGGGTGCACGGGCTGGCCATTGCCTACTACCTGGGGCAGAAGGGGATCACCAACGTTGCGGTGCTGGACAAGGGGTACCTGGGGGGAGGGGCGAGCGCTCGGTCCACGGCGATTATCCGGGCCAACTACGTAACCCCCGAGGGCATTCCGTTCTTCAACGAAAGCGTGAAGATGTACGAAGACCTGTCGCAGGAGCTGGGGTACAACCTGCTGTTCAGCCAGATGGGTCGGCTGGAGCTGGCGCACACGGAATCGTCGGTGTATGCGCTGAGGCTTCGGGCGGATGCTAATGCGGCATTAGGGGTGGACAGCAGGATTGTCGAGCGGGACGAGATTCGAGAACTAGCGCCCCTGTTGGACATGCGGGAGGGGAAGGACCTTCCGGTACTGGCTGGTCTATTCCATCCGCCCGGCGGGGTGATCCGGCACGACGCCGTTATCTGGGCCTACGCGCGGGGCGCCGACCGCAAGGGTGCGGAGATTCACCCGTTCACCGAGATCACCGCTATTAACCGGAGCAACGGTCGGGTGACGGGGGTGGAGACGAACCGGGGAACGATTCAGACGGACATGGTGGTGAACTGCACGGCGGCATGGGCTTCGAGCGTGGCGGCGATGGTCGGGCTAGACCTGCCGATGGTAACTCACCCCCTGCAGGCCATGGTAACCGAGCCGTTGAAGCCGTTGTTGGACATCGGGGTTTCATCGACTAACTTTCACGTTTATGTCTACCAGACGGACAGGGGAGAGCTGGTTATCGGCGGGGCGGTAGACCACTACACCAGCTATTCCTACAAGTCGACGTTCCCAATGATTGAGGAGCTATCGGCGGGTGCATTGAGGATGTTCCCGTTCCTGAAGGACGTAAACATTCTGAGGCAGTGGACGGGGATATGCGACATGACACCGGACTATGCGCCGATCATGGGGAAGGTGTCGGGGATTGACGGGTTCCTACTGAACTGCGGGTGGGGGACGTACGGGTTCAAGGCGGCGCCTATATCGGGAAAGATGATGGCGGAGCTAATCGACTCGGGGGAAGCGCCGGACCTGATAAAGCCGTTCTCGCTGGACCGGTTCCGGGATGGGCGGCTGGTGAATGAGAAGGGTGCGGCTTCTTCGGCGGCGTTGCACTAAGGCTTACCCATAAGAATCACATTCGGGGCAACCTGTTCGTCAGATTTTTGGCACCTTAAAAGGTTGGGTTGCCGAGTCACAATGGGTCAATAGTCTGCCAGTAACTCATACATCCTCTCGTTAAGTCTATTCAGGTTAGCGCCCAACCAATCTTCATCGACCAGAACGGCCTTTGTAAGCGCCGTGGGGGATGTGGGGAGAGTAGCCACTAGATCTGCTGGTAGGTCTTCCGGTATCAACGAAAGGGCCTGCCGGTTCAAGGGGCGAAAAGGAATGTAGTTGACCATATCGACGTTGATGTGCGGCTCAGCCGTCCAGGAGATGAACAGCTCTGCCAGGGTCTTGTTGGTGGATTCCTTCATGATGGCGAACACGCCTGTCTGGTTGACGTATCCACACTCGAAGCAATAGTGGATGTTGTCTCCGCCCGGCTCTAACAAGACGTCCCGGATACGATCATTCCACGCCGTACACATGTCAGCTTCATCGTTCAGCAAGGCTGTAGGGCAGTCGGCGCCGGCATTCCACCAGAACTGGATGTGAGGCTTGATCTTTTGCAGCTCTTCGAAGGACTGGTCCACCTGCTCCTCGGTGAGCTTGGCGATGGATGTTCGACCCTCGACGCTGTCCAGGATCTCTGGGGTACGGTTGAATTGAGCAAAGAAGATGTTCTCGTTAACCCTTCTTCCCATCCACCTTGTACCCGGGAAGTTCTCAACATCCCAGAAGGCGGTCCAGTCTTCGGGCTTCTTGCCGCCCCAAAGCTCATCGATCTTGCTCTTCTGATAAGCGAGGCCGGTGGACCAGAGGACTCCGCCGCCACCACTCCAGGGAGTGATTACAGCCTGAGGAAAGTCAGAGAGGTAGCGGTTGTGGATAGCCGGGGTCAGTTCTTCCAGATCGCCCGTGTGGCCGTTCAGGTAGACCTGCCTTGCACTCAAATCGATAACGTCAAAGGTCTGACCCCTGTAATGAACGTGGTGCTCAGCTATCTGGATGTTGAACTTCTCCTGGAAGGGTAGGAAGTAGGCCTGCCGCGGGGCTGCCCCGTAGGCACCACCCCAAGAAAGCACATCCAGGCTTCGGCCCCGATAGTTGAGTAGCTCCGCCTCGATTTCCTCAAAGGTGGCGGGTTCCTGTGCAGTCCACTCTGACAGCGGCCTTAATATCAGTGTAGGAACGGTCGGGGTTGGCGTAGGCCAAGGCGTTGGCGTACTCACAGGGGCAATCGTTGGGATAGGAATAAGGGCAGGCTGAGTAGTCACAGTCCTCTCCATCGCTACTCTTGCGGTGGCATCAATGTCGGGGGGAGGGGTGGGCGCGTCTTGTGAGCAGGCGGCGAGGACTAGAATCAGGACAATGAATCCAATTGCTAGGCGTGTAATGCTCAATTCAGGTGCCTGCCTCTTAATACGACATGGAGGGCAATGCCAAAGCAATTACCGAGGTAGGGAAGATTCAGCGGGGAAGCGGTAAGGGCGTGATTGCCGAATAGACCTTGAGTGGCATATTCTTTGCGGAGTATACCAAAGCGGAAGCTAGGAGCTAGATATATGGAGCAGGAGATTTGTTGGCTTTCGGGGACGGAGTTGGCGGAGGGGATTCGGAACAAGAGGTTTTCGTCAGAGGAGGTGGTGAGGGCGCACCTGGACAGGATTGAGAGGCTGAACCCGACTCTGAACGCGATTGTTACGTTTGCGCCGGACCCGTTGGAGAAGGCCAGGGAAGCCGACGCGGCTATCGCACGGGGGGATGAGTTGGGGGCTATTCACGGGGTGCCGTTCACGCTGAAGGACTGCGTGGAGGTGGCGGGCCTGAGGGCCACGCAGGGTTCGAAGATACTTGCGGACAACATTTCGGCGAAGGACTCTACGGTTTATGAGAGGTTGAAGGGCGCGGGCGGGATCCTGCTGGGGAAGACCAATCTGCCGGAGTTTGCACTGTGGTGGGAGACGAACAACCTTCTGTTCGGGGCAACGCATAATCCGTGGAAGATCGGGTATACGCCTGGGGGGTCGAGCGGGGGGGAGGGGGCCGCGCTGGCAACAGGGATGTCGCCGCTGGGGGTGGGGACGGATTTGGGGGGGTCGATAAGACAGCCCTCGAGCTTCTGTGGGCTGGCGGGGCTGAAACCGACGTTGGGTCGGGTGCCGTACACCCGGGTCGTGCCACAGACGTTGTTCAGGGCTATCCACGTCGGGCCTATGGCCCGGAACGTCCAGGACGTGGCCCTGGAGCTTGGCATTATGGCGGGTCCCGACGGCGAGGATATATATGCACCACCGGTACCGGTGCCGGACTACACAGACCTGGACGGGCCTCTGCCGAAGCTGCGGATCGGGTGGAGTCCGACTGGTGGGACGGCGGTGGAGGAACAGGTCCAGAAAGTGATCGCGGATGCAGCCGAAGCACTGGCAGGGCTGGGACTAGAGGTAGAGCAGGTGGAGATCCCGGGGCTGGGGAATAATGATGCGCAGGTTATCTCGTCGGTGGTCTACCCGGTTGAGGCTAAGCCACTTTTGATGTCCATAGTCGGGGGGCGGGAGGGCGAACTCACGCCGCTGCTGCGCAAGCGTTACATCGACTCGCCCGACAAGACCTTAGACGAGTACCTCGAGGCCAGCTTTAACTGGGAGTCGCTGAAATGGGAAGTGGGGAAGTACTTCAGCCGCTACGACGTGTTCCTGTGCCCGACGGCGCCAATGCCGGCGTACGAGGCAGGTCGGGAGGAGTTTGTGATCGGGGGGAGGACGATGGGGGCAAGGCACAGCCTTCGGGCGACGGTGCCCTGGGACCTGACGGGGTCTCCGGCGATGAATGTGCCATTCGGCTGGAGCACCGAGGGTATGCCAATAGGAGTACAGCTTGTGGCCCGACATTTCGAGGAGCACACGCTGCTCAGGGTTGCAAAGGCGCTGGAAGGGTGCCAGATGGACAGGCGTTGGCCGGCGGTTGCCAAATAGCAAGAGCACTTTCGTAGAGGAATTGACACCCGTGTCTGTCGGCCTTACCATAACCCCCACAACAGACAGGGGGGAGTAACCGGGATGTCAATTTCACAGGCGCTTTTGGGGCTGTTCGCCATTATGATAATAGCCGGAGCAGTTATATCATTCGGTGGATACCTGGTAGATTCCGATCCGGACAACGGCAATCTGTTGGCGGGCAACCCGGGCATCGGTAACGAGCTAGCTTTCTTCCTCGTCCTAATCGGGGCGATTGGACTGGTCGGTACGTTTCTCCTGAGAGGATTGCCCAACCCTTGGGGCGAGTAGGGGAGGCTCCCGAAACCTGGGGTCGGTTCGTATTGCACAATGGAGTAACCACCCGAATACAGGGATCTAAGCTGTACAACTAGCAGGCAAGCTAAACAAGGCGCATTGAGGCACCCAAGCCCCTTTCAGAACCTTGAACAGGTTCAGGTTGAAATGCTTGGGTGCTTCTGTATAGACGAGTAAATCGGACGGTTTCCAAGCAGCACCGGCCCTATTGGAGATAGGAGCAGCGCCATGGTGGCAGAACTCACTGGAACGTCGGGTTTGAACCGTACTCTCCCGAGTGCCTACTACTACGACCCGGAGATCTTCGAGCAGGAAAAGGAGCGCATATTCTACGACTCGTGGGTGGGTGTGGGACGGGTGGAGGAGGTCTCCAATGCCAGCGACTACATAGTCCGGGAGATCGGGGACCAGGGCGTGATCGTGGTGAGGACAAAGTCGGGGGAGGTCAAGGCGTTTTACAACGTGTGCCGGCACCGCGGGAACCGGCTGTGCTCAAAAGAGAGGGGGCGGGCGAGGGGGAGCGCTTTCTCGTGTGGCTATCACGGGTGGACTTACAACCTGGACGGCAAACTGGTAGCCACGCCGAACCTGGCTGCTCCACCATCATTCAACCGGGACCCGTTATCCCTTTACCCGGTTTCAATCGCTCTGTGGGAGGGATTCATATTCCTGAATATGTCTGAGAACCCCGAGCCCTTCGAACCGGATCTGGGAGTGCTGGAGGACAAATTGCCCAAGTACAACCTGGCTAATTTGAGAATCGGGCATAGGAACGTCTATGAGATCCAGGCAAACTGGAAGCTGGTGCTGGAGAACAACGTTGAGTGCTACCACTGCCCGGGCGTGCACCCGGAGCTGTGCGAGATACACCCCACATTCAGGAGCGGCGTCATAGGGCAAGAGGCCCGGGACGGAGCGCCACTCATCGAAGGGGCGACGACATACTCGGACACGGGATTCGGGGCCCGGCCGATGCTCAGCACTCTCTCCGAAGAGGACAAGGCCAAGTTTCGGAGCCTGACGATTTATCCAAACGTATTCTTTGGATTGCTGCCGGACCAGGTCTTTGTCTTCTACAAGTGGCCGGTGACCGCGACCACCAGCCGGCTAACTGTGGACTGGCTTTTCGAGGAGTCAGTAGTGGAGGCGTCGGGGTTTGATCCGAGCGATACGGTGGGGTTCCTGGACCGAGTGCTGAAGCAGGACTACGACATCTGCGAAGAGGTGCAGAGGGCGATCAGGTCTCGGGCGCACCTGCAGGGGGTGTACTCGGTGCAGGAGCACTTGCCTTACAAGTTCAACCAGTGGGTGCTGGAGAAGCTGGGAGCAGCTACATAAGGAGCGAAGGGCATTATCATGGGCACAGAGCCTCAATTGTTCCGAGTAGACACGAACACCAAGAAATCTGAAGTCATGAAAGAGGTGAATTTCTCAGACTTGGGATTGCGGGAGAGGTTGGACATTCAGGAATGGGTTGCCGACAATCCCAGCATTTTGGGTGATGACCTCATAATAATCGGAAAGGAGTTCAGCGGATTTGATGGAATCGGCGATAGATTAGATCTATTGGCAGTGGATAAGGATGGCAGGCTAGTAATCATAGAGCTAAAGCGTGATGACAGCGGAACAGATGCCCATTGGCAGGCCATCAAATATGCAAGTTATTTCCAACACGTGAAGCAACAAGACATCATCCGAATGTTTGCTGAATACAGGGATGACCTGTCAGAGGAAGCTGCCGAGGAAGAGCTAAGGAATCATCTCAATGAAGATAACCTTAATAGTCTCAACAACGATCAGCGTATCGTGCTTGCAAGCCATAGATTCGCACCCCAGGTAACCTCGGCAGCCCTATGGTTAAATGAGAAGTCGATTTCAAACAATCAAGTGACCTGCGTTAAGCTGACTCCATACCAAGAAGAGGAGGACGGACCACTCTATTTGCAGGCGAACACGATTATTCCAGTGCCTGGCGCAGAGCGCTTCGCCGTGACCGTTGGAACAACTGAAAAAGGTACAAGGCCAAACAGGAGTAGCCTGTCAGACAAAATGCGTGCTGCCAAAGACTGGAAGAAAAATGATGACATCACCCACTTCCTAAGGGCGGTAGCGATTGATGCAACGGCCAGTCTACAACGAGAGTTAACCCCCAATAGGAAGAGTATTTTCGCCACCGGGCATCGAACATTCCGAGCATACAGGCTATGGTACTCAAACTCTCCGCCATGGCGTAACTATGATTTTTGCTTCAGCGCGATGCTATCGCGTGAAAGTGAGACGCACATCTGGAAAGCAAGCATCGCATTCGCTCATCAGGGCTTAACTGGTCTGCAAGAAGTTCTTGAAGATGCAGATGTCAGCTTTACAAGTGAACTGACGTACGACGACGAAAACATGGTGTTTAGACTAGGAGAAGTCGAGCTAGACGATGATGCTCGCGGCAGACTGGCAGCTACACTAAAGCGCTTTATTGAGGAGATAAAGCCTGTAATAGACCAACTAGTGGTAGAAGGCCTAGCTGAGGTCAAACCTCAGGCATCTGACTCGTCGGCTTAGGAGCCGTTTACGCCGTACATGGCTAGGGAGTTGTCACGGAGGATCTTGCGCTTGACGTCTTTTGAGAGGTCTTCCCGGGTCCAGAAGTGTTCGACGCTTTCGGGGTATTCGTTGTCCCAGTGGGGCCAGTCTGAGGCGTAGAAGAGGGTGTCTTCGCCGAGGATGTCGACGACCTGGGGAACGAGAGACTCGCTGGGCTCGGCGTGGTACCAGACCCTGTCGCTTTTGAGATATTCGCTGGGTTTGCGTTTGCAGTCAGGGGTCTCTAGCCAGCCTCGTTTCTCCCATTCCTCATCCATCCTGTCGAGGAAGAAGGGGACCCAGGTGCAGCCTGTCTCCAGGTAGCCGACCTTGAGGGTCGGGAACCTTTCGAAGACGCCGCCGTAGACCATGTGGACGGTCTGAAGCATGTTGGAGATCGGGAAGGCTGTAGTATGACGCTGGATGAACTTGCTGTACTTCATATACTCGGAGGTGCCGCCATGCACGGCAAGGAGGCAGCCCAGGGCCTGGGCCTCTCCGTAGAAGGAGTCGAAACGGCGCTCTCCGTAGCCCCCAAAGCCGACTGCCGGGAGCATCACCCCGGAGAAACCCGACTCGGTGACCGTGCGTCGCATCTCCCTTGTGGCTGCGTCTACGTCAGTGAGGGGGACTAGGGAGACGGCCTTGAGCTTGGGGCTGACGCTGAGCCATTCGTCGGAGACCCAGCAGTTGTAGGCGTAGGTCAGGGCCTTGAGGTAGTCGGGATCCCAGATGGTGCCGTAAGTGAGGAGCACGGTGGGGAAGAGGAAGGTCATCTCCATGCCGCCCCAGTCCAGCGCCTCGAGCCAGTCTTTTGGGAAGGGGTAGCCACTCGGGCCCAGCCCGCCCATCCTGCCCCCGAGCGTGGAGTCGGAAAAGGCGCGGTTGGTGATGGCGCTGCCGTGGCCTACTCGGCCCTGGGAGTCGGGGAGGTTGTCCATTAGGAAGCCGTTGTAGGGCTCCGGCATATAGTCCCGGATTCTGGCCTGGTCTTCAATGATGTGCCCGTCCGCGTCGATGACTCCGAAGGGAATCTGCATGGCTGATTATCCGCCTTCCGTGGGAGGTTTGGTTGATGAGGTGAGTCTAGTCGTGATAGCAGGGATGTGCAATTGGGTGGTGGGGAGGGGGCGCAGTTTGACAAGAAAGCAGGTTCTGGATACTGTTTCGGCGGTGGTCCGGTCTGCTTGCGCTTCTCGTTGAATACGAATCAGGCTGTTTTGCATACCGACAAGCGGCAAACAACAGCATCTCCAACGCGCTTAACGGCTGTGGAAGCTGCAATAATGCCGTGGGGTTGGCATGTCCCCGGGGGGTGGAGTGGAGGTACAGCGAATCCCTCTGAAAAACATCGCACCTCCTTTTACCTAAGAAAAGGCGCCTTAGGGTGGTTACAAGGCTAATCTATATGGAGACCAGCAGATGAAGTTGTCCGAGGCTATACGTTCAAGGGTTGCCGTCACTATTCTCTTGATGAGTCTGCTGGTTTTGGCGGCGGCGTGCGGGTCGGGGGCCGAGCCTGAAGCGGAGCCCCCCGCCACGGCTGAGCCAACAGCAACACCTAGGCCTGAGATTACCCTGGATGAACTGGTCGCCAGCGCAGAGGAGAAGCTGGCAGCGATTTCAACTGTCAAGTTTGAGATGGTGGATGAGAAGGAGTCGGGACAGGAGTTCTTCGGGATGACCCTGAAGAGCGTGGAGGGGGAGGTGAAGTCGCCGGACGGCTTCAAGATGTACGTGAACGTGGAGAATCCCAGTTTCGGATTTGTTGTAATCGAGATGACGGCGGTAGGGGAGGACTCATTCATCAAGTTCTCGGCGGATGCGCCATGGCTGCCCCTGCCACTGGAGCAGGTACCGTTCAACTTTGGGGGTATAGGTGCAATCCTGGCCCGGGTGCTGCCCGCGATGGAGAATACGGAGATAACGGGTCGGGAGTCGATTGGCGGGGTAGAGAGTATACGGGTACAGGGAGATGCGTTGTCAGAGGACCTGGGGGAACTGATTACGTCCGTAGACCCGGGTCACGAGCTCAGGTTGGGCTTCTGGTTCAGCGAAGAGGACCACGCGATCACACAGTTCCAAATCCTGGGCAAAATCTTCGCCGACGACGCCCCTGAAACAAGCCGCTTGATCAAGATACGCGATATCAACCTGCCGGTGGAAATCCAGGTCCCGGAGACAGCTTCGCAGCCGTGAAGTCAGCCAGGTCGGGCCTGATGGCCCTTGGTTCTTCGCAGTCGGTCATCCTGGGGATCCTCTGCCTGGGGGTATTCTCCACCGCCCTTGACCAGACCGTAGTGGTTGCCGCACTGCCCAGTGTGATGGTGGACCTAGAGATCCCGCTTACGGACCTGGACACGGCCTCCTGGATTGTAACGGCATACCTGGTGAGCTATACGGTAGCAATGCCGCTAGCGGGGCGGCTTTCCGACGTTCATGGTCGGGTGAGGATGTTCCAGGCGGCACTTGTATTGTTCTCCATAGGGTCGGCGCTTGTGGCGGTGGCTCCGAACTTTCCGTGGGTGGTAACGGCGAGGGTGCTGCAGGCGGCGGGGGGTGGGGCCACGGTTCCTATAGGGCTCGCGATGGCAGTGGGGACCGTCGAGCCGCAGAAGAGGGGGGTGGCCCTGGGGCTGGTTGCGGCGTCGGCGGAGGCGGGGTCGGTGCTGGGGCCTTTGTATGGCGGTGGGATTATCGAGTGGATCGGGTGGAGGTGGATATTCTGGCTGGACATCCCGCAGAGCTTCTTTCTAATCGCATTACTGGCCATCCTGAAGAACCGGGCCAACCCTTCGGCGAAAATGGACTACCTCGGAGCGCTGATCCTGGGAGGAGCTCTTACCACATTGAGCCTGGCACTCTCCCAGAGGACGATCTTTTCCGGGGAGTCGATAGTCCCGTATTTCATGATTGCGTTGGGGGTCGTGTTGGTGGGGGTGCTCATCGTAATGGAAAGACGCACACCCCAGCCACTGCTGGCCTCATTCCTGTACAACTCCCGGGCCTTCCTGTCCTCCAATGCGACCCAGTTCCTGGTAGGGGTGGCGCTGATAATCTCTCTGGTAGCGGTGCCGCTAATGGCGGCCACGGTGATGGAGAAACCGGCCTGGGTGAGCGCTCTGCACCTGTTCCGGCTCACAGCCGCTATACCCGTAGGAGCGATAGTGGGAGGCTATATCCTCCGCTGGACGGGTGTACGCGCGGTATGCATAACGGGACTGGCATTCATTGGCACCGGCCTGCTGTTCATGAGCGGCTGGGAGACACAGGTTGAGCAACTCAGGCTTACGGCGCCTCTGGTAATCACGGGCCTGGGGTTCGGGCTGGTAATCCCACCGATCACTGTGAGCGCCCTCAGCGCGGCGCCGAGAGACTACTGGGGAGCGGCGGCCTCGTTGGTGACGGCGTCTCGGATGGTCGGGATGGCGTTGGGGCTGGCAGCCCTTTCGGCGTGGGGCATAGAGCGTTTCTACACGCTCACTGCGGATGTGACCCTGGGGGAAACCTTCGAGGAGACGGAAGCTCCCCTGATAGAGGCCGGTGTGACAGTCTTCCAGAACCTGTTCATGATAGCGGGTTTCCTTGCGCTGTTCTCCATTTTGCCGGCGCTGCTGATGCGCGTTGAGGATACGGAGGAAGCCTACGGTTTCGCATGATGCGCTCCTGCGCTGGTGAATACGCCAATAAACGCCTGAGATTGCCCACCTGAAACTGGGCGTGATAGAGTTCGCGCAGTCCAAACAGTACGACTAAGGCAAGATATAGCCTTGGCGGATAAGGCAACGGCCAACTCGACCGTAAAAGCAAGGTGCGCAGGTTGACAACGACCCGACACAGGCCCCCAATGCTGGACGAACCCCCCTCTCCCTTCCCGGAGGGGTGGTATTTCATCGCGAGCCGAAAGGCTATAGAAAAGGCCAAGCTCCTCCAAGGGACATGGATGGGGGAGGAGATTGTAGCCTGGTGCGACGATAAGGGTCGGGTTTGCGTAGCCGAGGCATACTGCCCACATCTGGGCGCTTATCTAGGGAGGGAAGCCGGAGGGTGTATCAGTGAAGGTCGTCTGGTATGCCCGTTTCACGGATTCGAGTATGACGCCACGGGGCAATGCGTCGCGACTCCGTTCGCCGAGCCTCCCAGGACAGCTAAGCTACGGGTGTTCGAGACACGAGAAATAGCGGGGCTGATTTTGGGGTGGTGGGGAATCGGGGGGCGGGGGCCGCAATGGGACCTTCCACAAAAGGAACCCGACCAGACAGGCTGGACCAGAACCAAGATCCAGACAATCCGGTTTCCCGGCCATCCGCAGGATACGACGGAAAACTCCGTGGACCTGGCGCACCTCCGCTACATACATGGATACGGCAATGTGAAGAGAGCGGGAAAGCTCCTGGTGGATAGACACTACCTTGAGAGCCGGTTTGACTTCAGGAGTAAGCGCAGGGTGGCGAAGATCGGGAAGGTCACCCTGGACGTATCTGCAAATACGCAGATATACGGGCTCGGGTATTCGTACGTTGAGATCCGAGAGAAGTCGATAGGGGTGGATACGCGCCTGTGGATACTGGCGACGCCCGTGGACGGCAAGCTGATCGACCTGTCTCTGGTGTCACAGGCGAAGGAGATAAGGAAGCCGAAACGGTGGTTTGCGGGCCTGGGGTTCTTGCCGGTGAGATATCGGGCCCCGGTATTCAACAGATTCGTTGCGGGATTTCAGCGCGGGGACGTGATGCAAGACGTGGTCATCTGGAGCAGTAAGCGCTACCGGGCCCAGCCGCGCCTATGTCTTTCCGATGGGGAGATCATACCCTTCAGGCAATACTGCAAGCAGTTTTACGCCGACTCCTTCGAATCGAACGGGTCGATGGCAGGCGAGCCCGAAGGTATGGCAAGGATACAGTCGGGAGCATCGTAGTTGGACTGAGCCCGGGCCTCGAGAGAAGAAGCATTGGAAGGATGTCGTTAGGGATAGGCCAAATGAACGGATCCGGAAGGCAGGTGTTTCGATACCCGTGGACGCCTGATACGGAAGGGTAAACGATGAACAAAATCCTCGGTTGGCTTAGCTGGGTGATTACTGCCCGTCCATACATAACGATATTGATCCTGCTGATCATTACAGTGTTGCTGGCGATGGGCGCGGACCGCCGCGCGCCTCCTCCCGAAACCGAAGCAACCCTGCCCAAGGGCAGCCCCATTACGGAGGCGATGAACGAGATAGATGAGCTGTTCGGGGAGTCGGGGGAGACTAGCGTGGTGACGCTCATCTTCCGCGGCGACGCGCTGACGCCCGACGGGTTGTCACAGATGGACGCTTTAATCAACGAAGTGGTCGGGGACCCAGCGGTGTCAGGGCTGCTGGCTCCCACAGACCCGGTGATTGCGCCGACGGACCTGGTACGGGTCCTTCTGCAGGTGGAGGACTTTGAGTCAGTTACCGAAGCCAGAATAGAGGCGGTGACCGGGCCTCCTGAGATCAAGGGTGCGCTGGAGGCGTTGACGGGTACGGACACAGACGGCACTCAGATCTCGATAGCCAACATCCGGCTTCGGGACACGGGTGACGAGCGGGTCGAGGATGCGGAGCGAAGGATACACGAGCTGGCGGTAGGGAGCGAAGGGCGCCTGGAGGTAAGCAGCCTCTCCCCGGTGATAATCGAAGACGAATACAAGGAAGCCACGGAAACGGGAATGCTCCCGCTTATTGGGATTGCATTTTTGCTGATTGCGGGGCTGCTCCTGCTGTTCGTGCGCACCATCACGGACCTGCTGCTTACGCTGGTAGGGCTGCTGGTAGCGTTGATATGGATTGTCGGGGCGGAGGGGTGGCTCGGGCCTAATGCCCTGGGGATAACGGGGCCTCCGAACTCACTGACAACGATGGTACCAATCATCGTGATCAGCCTTACAGTTGACTATGCGATCCAGATGATCTCGCACTACAGGGAGCAGCGCACCGCGGGCCTGGCAGTGACGCCAGCGATACGGACGGGACTGCGAAACGTGATTCTGCCGCTGGTGCTGGCTGCGGTGACGACGATCGCGAGCCTTCTGGTGAGCCTGTTCTCGACGGTGGAGATAGTAGGAGACTTCGGGATCATCGGGGGGCTGGGGGTGGGGCTAAGCCTGATTGTGATGCTTACCTTCGTCCCGGCAGGCAGGACGATTATAGACAGGAGGCGAGAGGCCCGAGGAAAGCTGAAGCCGCCTCGGCCCATTGCCCAGGCACTTCCGGGGGTCGAGAGGCTGGCTGAGGTGTTGGGGAGGAACGTAACTAGGCGGCCCGCTCCATTCCTGCTGGTGGTGCTGGCGATTACAGTGGGGCTCGGGTTTGCGGCCACGGACATCGAGTCGGAGTTCAGCATTCGGGACATCCTGCCGAGGGGTGGGGAGCTGAGGACCGACATGGATACGCTGGACGCGTCGGTGGGAGGATCTACAGAGATGGTGAGCGTGATCGTCAAGGCAGAGGCGACGGAGACGCGCACGCTATTGAACATGCGAGACCTTGAGCGCGCTTTCGAAGATGAATGGCGTCGGCCCCAGGCGGCCGCGGGGCCGATAGTGTCCTCGTACGAATTGCTGGTAAGGGACTGGACGCACGACAGCGGGGCCCCAGGCGACAAGTTTGATGAAACATTGGCATCTCTGTACCGGGATGCAGATGCCGGGCTCGAGTTGAACCCGATAAAGATGCAAGAGTTGATTGACCGGATGGAGGAGCTGGACCCGGCTACGGCGCACGTGCTGGTGGACAATCCCGATGGCATAGACACGATGCTGTTCCAGTTCCCGGCATTCAACGACGATCCGGCGGCCAACAAGGTCCTTCAGGAGGAGATTGAGGAGCTTTGGTCGGGTGACGACGAGGCCATCACGGCGACTTCCTTGAGTTTGGTCTCCGTGACGGTCACGGATGCAATCACAAACCGGCAGACGGAGGCGATAACCACCACGGTCGGGGTAGCCCTGGCCGTCCTGGGGATCTTCTTCTGGGTGACGCTGCGCCAGCCGATACTGGCGGTGTTCGCGGTGGGTCCGATTGTGCTGGTATTGATCTGGGTACTGGGCACCATGGCTCTGCTGGACATCCCGTACTCACTGGTTACGTCGATCATCACGGCGCTGTCCATCGGGATTGGGGTGGACTACACGATCCACATAATCCACCGGTACCGGGAAGAGTTCGCACGGCTGAGGAGCCCGGAGAAGGCGGCTATCAAGACCCTGGCAACAACGGGGTCGGCGCTGCTGGGATCCGCGCTGACCACGGGACTGGGGTTGGGGGTGCTGGTATTCTCACCCCTGGATGCGTCTCGGGACTTCGGGATTACGGCGGCGATAACCATAGTCTATTCGTTGATAGTATCGATCCTGGTTGTGCCGACGGCGATGACAGTCTGGGGTGCATACCAGAACATGCGGCTGCGCTCCATGGTGGAACGGATGTGGACAGACCTGGACGTGGCTATAGATGATATCCACCGGCGGCATGAGCAGGAACAGGAATCACCATAGGAAAACAGGCTAGTGCAACTCCGTAAACTATCCAGTGGGCTGAAGGCCGCGTACCGTGGGTCGGACGTGCACCGACGCGTTGACCACTTCGACGGATGGATGAAAAGGGCCGACGGGAGGGATGCCAACTCGACGGACTACGACCACACCGAAACCGTGAGGGAATACTACGACCTGTGCAATGAGTTCATGGTGTTCGGTTGGGGCGAGTCCCTCCACTTTGCCCCCCTGGCTCCCGACGAAACCCTGGAGGAATCCAAGATTCGGCACCAGAGGCTGATGATCGCCAAGCTTGAACTGCGTGAAGGCATGAATGTGATCGATGTCGGGTGTGGGATTGGGGGCCCTATGCGCCGGGTGGCCCGGGAGGCAGAGGTGAAGGTCACGGGGATCAATAGAAGCGAAGTCCAGTTGGAGAAGGCCAGGTCATTGAATCAAGAGGCGGGACTCGACCACATGGTTGACTACCTTGCATGCAGTTTCATGGACATGGGCGCCATTGCAGACGACACGTTCGACCGGGGCTACGCGATTGAATCTACGTGCCATGCGCCGGACAAGGCGGGGGCATTCGCGGAAATCTACCGCGTGCTGAAGCCCGGGGCCTTCTTCTGGGGCCAGGAGATGTGCATGACGAACAAGTTCGACCCCGAAGACAGCCGGCACCAGGCCATCAAAAGGGAACTTATGCGTGGCATCGCGCTCAAGGATATAGCGACTATGGGAGAGGTGAATCGGGACCTGGAATCGGCGGGATTTGAAGTTATCGAGGGCAAGGACCGGGCTGTAGAGGGAGAAGGACCAATCACGCCTTGGTATCTACCGATGGACAATCGGCATGGAACGCTGGGCAACGCCCTGCGCAGGATTCCGCTGGGACGCAAGCTATTCATAGCTATGTCCAAGCTGGCCGAGACGCTGGGGATGTTCCCCAAGGGGTCCTCGGAAGTGGTGAGGCTGCTTGATCGGACCGCGAATGCTTATGTCGCAGGTGGAAGGGCCGGAGTATTCACACCGCTGTACTGCTTCCTGGCCCGCAAACCCCTTTAGGCCCCTCCTTCGCTCACGTCGGGCAAGAGTGACCTAAACGTTCAAATCCCGCCGCTGATCAGCGATGAGAAACTTCAGCTTCTTGCTGGGTTTCAACGAGGGTAAGGGATTGATTCTTAACTTGAAATTGGGAGGCGACACCTTTAGCGTAAAGTAATGCGCCACCATGAGGACGTTAACGGCAAGCTGTAGTTCCATCCACCGGGACCCGAGGCAGGTGTGAGTTCCGAGTCCATAGGGTGCGTACCCGGGACTGCGGTGCTCATTTCTCGGCGGGAGGTAACGGTCTATATCGAACTTGAAGGGGTCGGGAAAGATATCGCTCATGTAATGGGAGGCCGTCTGGGCAATGGCGACCCTTGAGCCCACGGGCAATTCGTAATCTTCAACAACACACGCATTCATCACGTGCCGCAGGGACATCGGAACGATGGGATACATGCGCAGGCATTCCATTAGGAATCTGTGGGTGACGTCGATTGAGGAGGGATCAAAGTTATCGGGACCCGGGTCTCCATTGTCGAACAGGGCGTCGGCTTCGGCCTGGATTTTCGCGTACATTTCAGGCTGCGAAGCCATAGCATATAAGGCAAAGCTGAATGCGTCGCCAAGGTATGCACTGGCCACCAGAGCCACGGTGAAATTGAACCGCAGGTTGGACTCTGGCACGAACTGGGGGTCGCTGGCGTGGAGGCTCAGATAGTCGTCCACAAGGTTTCGATGTTGCCCGGCTCGCTGAGCCGGGGTATGCACACGCTGGATGCGCTCAAGCAAGGTTTCGATTTTCTTCGCACGACGCCTCATGCCGGGAGTTTTCAGCATGAACTTGGGCATAACTTTCAGGATGTGAACGGCAAGGGCCCGTTCTTTGAACTTCAGCAAGTCGTCTATGAGGTCTTGGGATTCCACGCCGATCAGGAGGGGTGAGATTTGAGCGTTTATCATGGAGCGGCTCATGCCGGTTGCAGGATAGGACTCCCCAACCTTCCACTGGGCCATGTGCCTACGAGCATGGCCGAACAGGTCATCCATCTGATCTGCCAGTCTTTTTCGGGAATAGGCAGACGACAAGGACTTACGGAGCCTGAAATGGTCGGCGCCGTCCAGAGAAGGCAACACCCCGGCCGCGCCATAGACCTTCTCGAGACCCTCAAAATAGTCCCTGGCTCTCAGGTACATTCGGCCACGGCGATGCACCCAGTGATTCGTCTCGGGGCCGGCCAGGAAGATCATAGACTTGGAAAACGGGGGACGGACCTCGAAAACAGGGCCATACTCCTTGGCGAGGTCAGCAAAGAGAGCCGGTATGTTCCCATTGCGAAGGTGCGGATTGAAGAGCATTTTGCGCAGGGATACTCTCGGGATATCCTTGGTAAGCGCGGACCGTCTCAACAAAGGGCCTGCGAAGTTTTGGGATACAGCGGTTGCAATCGATTGGGCGATCAAGTCCATATTGCATATGAACCCGATGCGCTTTTCTGACTCCTCGTCCAGCTGGAACATAAAGCGGAAAACGTCGCAGGTGTTGATGAGGCAGATAATGATGATGTCGCGTGGGTCGGGTAGTTCGTTTTCGAAGATGATCCTGTCAATACGCGTCCTGACGAACTCCGTGGCGGATCCGTTCCTCGAGTCACTGAGTGACCCGCCGCTCCAGGCAGAACGAGATAGTGTCCAGAACTCGCCATCGTGGTGCTCGAGGATTTTAAGCCCTGTCAAGCGGTCCAAGGTGAGATCGATGATGGATTCGGCGCGAGGAGCCAGGCGCTCGACCCAGTACTGCGCGTTATGACGAACAGGCTCGTCAGCAATTTCCTTGAGGATGGGGTCGAGGGTTGAATCCCCTGTAGGGGTGTCGTCCAGGAGGTACAGGGACTCCATATCGGTGTCTATACGGGAACGCAGGGAAAGCTCGGCGATTACGGCGCCGGCGATAGCACAATTCAAGTCCCAGCCCGGCACCTGGTGGAAATAGCCGGTTTCCTCATTGAGGAGCATGATGATTAGCTCCTCGGGCAAGCTTAGGGCAGTGGATTCAGTGCCCTTCGTCAGGGTCATCGATCTGTTCCTCCGAGCATCGACTCGGCACTCCAGGCGACCTTAGAAAGGTCTCAATAATTTCAGTATACAACTCCGCTATGGAGAGGGCAAAACAGGCTATCGAAAAAGGGCAATAGCGCCCTTTGTCAGATACAGTCAAGTCAACTGAAATAGTTGCATCCATCGGTCAGGCTTTGGCTGAGGAAGGGAAGGGCAAAGCATCGCAATAGGGAGTGTCCGCTATAATCCAGTCCAACTCTAGCTTCCCGGAGGCCAGGATATGCCAAGTTCTCCACACGGCGTACAGTTTGAATCGCACAGGCCCGACATCATGGGGCGGAACGGAATGGTGGCCTCGGGACATCCGCTGGCATCACAAGCGGGTATTTCGATACTGCAACAGGGTGGGAATGCGGTTGACGCGGCGATAGCGGTGGCGGCAGCGGTGAACGTTGTGGAGCCGCAGATGTCGGGGATAGGGGGTGATGGCTTCATCATGGTCTACCGTCGGGACTTGGGGAAGATAGAGGTCGCGAACGGCACGGGGCCCGCGCCCCTGGCGGCGACTCGGGAGAGGTATGCGGATGCCGGCATTCCAGAAAAGGGGCTTCTATCGGTGTCGGTGCCGGGGTTGCTGGATGCGTGGCTAGCGGCCCACGAGAGGCACGGTACGTTGCCTGTCTCGGAGATTTTTGCCCCGGCGGTCGGGCTGGCGAGGGACGGCTTTCCGGTGAGCCGAAAGCTCGCCAAGGATATCTCGGATGACACTTTTCTGTGCGGCCACCCTGTCTCGGGGGAGATATTTGCACCTGGGGGTCGGGCCCTGGGAGCGGGGGAGATACTGTACCAGAGAGACCTGGCCGATACGTTCGAGGTAATAGCATCGGGCGGGGCAGACGTGTTTTACAGGGGCGAAATAGCCGAGGCCATAGTCCACTACAACCGGTTGAACGGCGGCCTTCTCTCACTGGAGGACCTGGGGCGGTTTCACGGGGAGTGGCAGGACCCTATTTCGACCACTTACCACGGGCATACGGTCTTCGAGGCGCCGCCGAACTCCAGCGGACACGTTCTGCTGCAGGAGCTGAACATCATCGAGCATATGGACATCCGGGATCTCGGGTGCAATACGCCCGAGGCCGTGCACGTAATGGTGGAGGCAAAGAAGCTGGCCTTCGCCGACAGGGAGGCATACGTTGCTGATCCTGACTACCTGGACATACCCATTCAAGGGCTGCTCTCCAAGATGTACGCGTGGGAGCGGGCATCACTCATAGACCGGAGGAGGGTGAACAGGGAGGTCGCTCCTGGGGACCCGTACCAGTATCAGGACGGACCGGCGAAGGAGAGACAGGTGGCAAAACGGGGCACGGTAAGAGACGGGGGTGGAGACACGACATGCTTCGTGGTAGTGGACAGGTGGGGTAATGCGGTGAGCCAGCTTCAGAGCCAGCAGACGGCATTCGGGTCCGGGGTGGTGGTGGACGGAACGGGGATATTGCTCAACGACCGGATGACCTACTGGCACCTTGACCCCGACCATATCAACTGCCTTACACCCGGGCGTCGGGTCAGGCACACGATGAACCCGGTGATGGTGTTCGAGGGGGAGGAGGATGCGATGACGAACGGCGAGCTGGTCCTGGTCTGCGGCACCCCGGGCGCCGACACCCAGGTCCAGACCAACATGCAGGTTATCACCCACGTCCTGGACTCCGGAATGAATGTATCGGAGGCGGTGGAGGCGCCGAGATGGAGGCACCTGCAGAACAACACGGAGTCGACGGAGCCGCGGGAGTTTGATGACCGGCTGCAACTGGAAGGTCGGTTCGGGGAAGAGGACAGGAAGGCGCTTCAGGGTAAGGAACACGAGCTGGAGATACTCTCGGACTGGGGTGCGTCGGGGAGCGAGGTGATGATACGTCGGGACCCGGCGACAGGGGCGCTGTTCGGGGCGGCGGACCCTCGTCGGGACGGGTACGCTATCGGTTGGTAGGGTCCCGGTATGTCAGGTACTTGTGAGCGGTATCGTACCTGGGGCGGATGTGCATGTAGTCCTCGATCCTGAAGGGAGGCAGCACGGGCTCGGCTGAAAGCCTGGCCGCCTTCAGGGTGTTGACCATCAGCATGGCGACGGTCATCACTCCCACGCCCCCCGGCACGGGGGTTATGGCAAGGGCCTTCTCCTTCACGGAGTCGTAGTCCACGTCGCCGACGATACGGTAGCCTTTTTTCCTGGTCGGGTCCGGGATGGCGTGTATCCCGACGTCCACTACAACTGCGCCCTTCTTGACCATGTCCCCGGTTATGCCCTGGGGGTTGCCAGTAGCGACCACGAGGATGTCGGCCATGCGGGTGATGCTGGGGACGTCCGTGGTGCCGAGATGGCAGATGGTAACGGTAGCGTTGGCCCAGGGCTTTTCCTGGAGAAGAAGGGCGGCGAGGGGTCGGCCGACGATGAGGCTGCCGCCGACCACCACTACGTGCTTTCCGTCCGGGTGGTGGCCAATGGAGACCAGCATTCGATGGATGCCTGCGGGGGTGCAGGGCACGAATCTGGGCTCTCCGGCCAGGAGCCAGCCCACATCCAGGGGGTGAAGGCCCTCGATGTCCTTCATGGGGTCCACGGCATTGATGACGTTGAGCATGTCGATGCCGGGTGGGACGGGGAACTGGATGAGGATGCCGTGGAACCGGTCGTCGTGGTTGAGGCGTTCGATGAAGTCCAGGAGGTCGGGTTCGGAAGTGCTGGCGGGGAGCTTGAAGGTCTGGGAGTAGATGCCGGACTCCTCGGCGGCCCTCTCTTTTGCGGCAACGTACCTGCCGGAGGCTGGGTCATCGGAGACCAGGACGACGGCCAAGCCAGGAACCACGCCCGTCTTGGACTTGAGCTCCTGGACGCCATATTTAACGCCCAGCCGGACGTTTTCGGCGATCCGGCGTCCATCGATAATCACGGCGCTCATATCTGTTTCACACGCCTTCCCACGATAGGGCGGGCCACGGGTCCCGTATACCGCGAATGATACTCTCCGTCGGAGATTCGTGCGAGTTGCTACGTTCTTTTGGCAGGTTGTGACGCATCGAGGCTTTATTCGGTTGTGGGGTTTCGGGTTTGGGTTCTGTCTGTTGGGTTTTGGGTCGGCGATGGAAGACGCACCTGGTGAGCCGGTGGTCCCTACCATGCGGTGCTCGGCTGTCCGGGGCCATGGAGGTCCGCCGCGAGGGCAGATTGCAGCCGGCCGCACCCTTCTGCTCGATTTGTGCTCCGGCTGTTCGGGCGGACAGCCGGGCCTTGACCCGCTCCCAGGCGCCTAAGAGCGCAAGTGGGGGCCAGTGATCGGGCAGTTAGCCCCCGGGAGTTTCTATTACGTGGCGCAACCACGGGTCCTGGCCGCCCCAGCTACCCCTGTGCTTGATTTGGTGTGGCGTAAGCTCGCCGACGGGCCAACCTCCGAGAGAGCTACTCTCGTGCGGGATTTGCCGGCCCGCCACCCCTATCTTGATATAGCGCAAGTTCGCTACAGACCAACCTCCGAGACGGTCTCTCGGCGGGGGATGGCCGGTCTGTTGTGGCTTCTATCCAGGGCGTCTTTCCATCGCCTGGGGGATCAGGGGAAGAGTCGGGACTGGGGTGGAGGAGATGGCGTCTTTCGCTTGTGCCGCGGGCCCAGCGAAGCAGGGCCGTTGGGATGGGCCAGGACGTTGAGTCCTCCAGGCGCCCAGGAGAGGAGATGGCGACATTCGCTTGAGCCGCAGGCCCGTGTGCGGGCCGTTGGGATGGGCTACGGCGTTGAGTCCTTTCGGGCGCCGGGGTTGTTCCCCTGAGTTTTCGATTCCTCCTTAAGGTTGGTGTCGGGTCTAGACTTAGAACAAATATAAAGCTCAAATGTTTGCATGTCAAGGGGCAGCGTCACGTTTTGGGGGGAATATCCCCCGGCCCCCCAAGGGAACCCTCACCCCCTTTATCCCCCTCTCCCTTAGGGCCTGTAAGGGAGAGGGGGAAAGAAGAACAGAGGCAGACGTGGGTGCGTTGCACCCACGTCTGCCTCTAGTTCAGTACTGGGGAGGAGGGGATTCCGGGTCGGGGATGGGGATGATGGGGGAGAGTGGGATGCAGGGTACCCACAAGGGGCACCCCTACAGGGAAGGAGAGGGGGCAGGAAAGGAACCCTCACCCCCTTGGTCCCCCTCTCTTAGGGCCTTTAAGGGAGAGGGGGATAAAAAACAGAGGCAGAGGTTGGCGCTTCAGCGCCAACCTCTGCCTCTAGTTTGGTACTGGGGGGATGGACCCCGCCCCAGATTCCTCGCGGGGCATCGGAATGACAGGGGAGTCCGGGGGTGGGCATTAGAAGCTACTTACATCCAGGCTTGTCGAGTATGTCCCATGCCGCTATGATTGGGCTTGTTCCCCAAAGCCAGGAGGATATAGATGCGATTTCAATTCACCGCGGAAGAGCAGGCATTCAGGCAGGAGGTCAAGGACTTCCTTGCGGCGGAATGGAAGGAAGACCCGGACCTGGTCCCCGGCAGCGAAGAGGCCCATGCCGTGGAAATGGGTATGCGGAAGAAGCTGGCCGACAAGGGTTGGCTGGCGCTCTCCTGGCCTAAAGAATATGGCGGCTCCGACGCCTCGGTGATGCAGCAGGTGATCTTCACCGACGAGTGGTCCTACGCTCACGCCCCCGGCCGGGACGGTGAAGGCATCGGGTACATCGGGCCGGCCATCATGGTCCACGGAACGGAGGAGCAGAAGAAGGAGCATATCGGCGGGATTGCGCGGGGTGAAGTGGTTTGGGCGCAGGGGTACTCGGAGCCTGAGTCGGGATCTGACCTGGCGTCACTGCAGACCCGGGCGGTGCTGGAAGGCGACGAGTGGGTGATAAACGGCCAGAAGATCTGGACATCCCAGGCGCACGTTGCGGACTGGATCCTGCTCCTGGCCCGCACGGACCCGGAAGCTCCCAAGCACCGGGGCATCACCATGTTCCTGGCGGACATGAAGACGCCGGGTGTCTCGGTGAGACCGATCGTGGACATGACGGGCGGTCACCACTTCAACGAGACGTTTTTCGACAACGTCAGGGTGCCGAAGGGGAACGTGGTGGCAGAGGTGAACCGGGGCTGGTATGCAGGAATGACTCTGCTGGACTTCGAGAGGTCGGGGGTGGAGTATGCGGCGGTGGCGCGTCGGGCGCTGGACGAGACCCGCAGGTTCGCCAGTGAGACGAAGGCCAACGGCAAGAACCTCATCGACCTGCCCGTGGTGCGCAACAAGCTAGCGGAGATGGCGATCAACGTCGAGCTGTCCTACATGCTTTCCTACCAGATAGCCTACATACAGTCCAAGGGAGAGGTGCCGAACAAGGAAGCCTCTATGGGCAAGGCCTTCGGGACGGAGATAGAGCAACGGATCATGCAGGCGAGCATGCAGATCCTGGGGCTGCACGGCCAGCTTACCCCGGCGTCGGCGAAGGCGCCTTCCCACGGCTGGATAGAGAACAACTACCTGAAGAGCATCTCCGACACTATCCAGAGCGGGACGTCGGAGATCCAGCGGAACATCATAGCGACCCGGGGGCTGGGGCTGCCGAGGCAGTAGCCGAATAACCAATAGGCTCCAAAATCTACGCCGCTCCGGGGCACGGGGCGGCGTAGTAGTTAGCAGGAGATGAAGGCTTGAGAGATGCAGACGTAATAGTAGTTGGAGCGGGTAATGCGGCACTGTGCGCTGCGCTCTCGGCAAGGGAGCAGGGGGCCCGGGTGCTGGTGCTGGAAAAGGCCCCTGAACACCTCCGCGGAGGAAACTCCTATTTCACGGGCGGCGGGTTCCGGTTCCCCTATCAGGGTCTGGAGGACATCCGGGCACTCATTCCCGAGATGAATGACGAGGAAGCTGCGTCCATCGAGATAGGTTCTTACCCGCAGTCCAGGATGTACGAGGACATTATGCGGGTGACGGAGGGGCTATCGGATGCGGACTTGCTACAAACGCTGGTATCGGAGGCACATCCTACGGTGCACTGGATGCGGGAGCAAGGGCTGCGTTACGTGTTGATGTACGGTCGGCAGTCTTTCGAGGTCGGGGGGAAGCAGCAATTCTACGGAGGTCTGATCACGGAGGCGGTGGGGGGAGGGAAGGGGCTGGTGGACGAGCTGTTCAATATGGCGGAGGCGAGGGGGGTGGAGGTCGTCTACGGGGCGAAGGTCAAGGGCCTGCTGACGGATGAGTCGGGTCGGGTGACGGGGGTGTCGGTGCGGACGGAGGATGGGTTGCGTGACATGGAGGCGGGGTCGGTGGTGCTGGCGTGCGGGGGCTTCGAGTCGAACCCGGAGATGCGGACGCGGTACCTGGGACCCGGGTGGGAGCTGGCAAAGGTCCGGGGCACCCGGTTCAACACGGGCGACGGGATCCGGATGGCTCTGGACATCGGGGCGCAGCCTTACGGCCACTGGAGCTCGTGCCATGCTGTGGCCTGGGACCTGAATGCCCCGACTTTCGGGGACCGGAACGTGGCGGACCTGTTCCAGAAGCACTCATACCCGCTGGGGATAGTGGTGAATACAGAAGGGAAACGCTTTCTAGACGAGGGCGCGGACATCCGGAACTTCACCTACGCCAAGTATGGTCGGGAGATTCTCAAGCAGCCGCACCGGGCGGCGTTCCAGATTTTTGATGCGAAGGTGTCGGGAAAGCTGCGGGACGAATACTATTTCTCCCGGGTGACGAAGGCAGAGTCAAACTCGATTGCGGGGCTGGCCGAGGCCCTGGGGATTAACGGCGCGAATCTTGTGGAGACTGTCGGCAAGTTCAATTCCTGTGTGATGGAGGGAGAGTTCAATCCGGCGGTGCTGGACGGGAAGGGGACGGTGGGGGTAGAGCCGCCGAAGTCGAATTGGGCGCAAAGGCTCGACTCTCCTCCCTACGTTGGCTATGCAGTGACTTGTGGGATTACGTTCACGTTCGGGGGGTTGAAGATCTCGCCGGAGGCGCGGGTGCTGGATACGGAGGATGCGCCGATTCCGGGGCTGTATGCGGCGGGAGAGCTAGTGGGCGGGCTGTTCTACTACAACTACGCCGGTGGGTCGGGGCTGATGGCGGGGTCGGTGTTTGGGAGGATGGCGGGGCGGGGGGCGGCTGCGAGCGCAATGGCCGGCTAGTCTCCGGTCATAGGTAGGCAAGCTGACTCTGTAGGTGGAGCATCCTAAAGCGGGTTGTAATCTTACGTGGCAGGGCCGGACCCCGCCCCAGATTCCTCGCGGGGCATCGGAATGACATTGAAGGGAACGTGGAGTCTTGGAAGGCTGGTTGGGGGAGAGAGCTAGGTGCCCTTGGCGCCGGTGATGTCCCGTTTCTGGAATAGCCAGAGGGCGACGGCGGCAAAGAAGATGCTGTAGCCTAACAGCACCAGGAATGCCTGGGTGGTTCCCGGCAACTCACCGCCCGCGATAGTTGTAACGAGGAATATGAATTCCTGGGCCCCTCCCTGGCTGACGAGGGTGTTGGCGCTTATTCCCAGTGTAAAGCCAGCAACAGCATCGAAGCCGTCCACAAAGATTATGAGGATTGGCACGACGATCTGCTCTGCAATGTGATATCCCACGGTGATGGCGAGACCGACCGTCGCCGAAGAGGTGAGGACGGTGAGGGCAGCGGCAAGCAGGGCATAGGGAACCAAAACGTAGGCGGCCTTCAAGATAGTAAGTACGGCCTCCGACCACTCTCCGGAAGAGGTCAACTCGCTGCCGTTCTCGGTAAGGCCCGTGGTGACTATGCTACCGATTCCAATAAAGACCGCGGCAACTGCCAGGGCTGCCAGGCCCGCCAAAACGACGACGCAGAATTTGGCAAGAAGGAAGGGCCAGCGGCCCGGGCCCCGGGCGATGACGGTGCGCAGAGTGCCCCATCCGTACTCGGTCCCCACCACGGACGAGGACAGCGTCACCATCAAAACTATTGCGATTCCAAACATGGAGCCGATGCCGAGGGTTACGCTACCGGGGAGAAGGAAGAGTTCCTGAGCCCCCACTTCGCCTTCGGAGCGAAAGACGAGGTAGCCTATCCAAACGAGCATTTGGGTGAAGACAGTAAAAATCCCGAGCAATACCCAGGGGATCCACCTGCGCCGCAGTTTGAACCACTCCCATCGCATCAGGGAGAGAAGGTGGAGTATCAAGTTAGTTCTCCGTCCGTCTCGCCGGTGACCTCGAGGAAGTATTGTTCGAGGGTCTTGGCGCGGGGTCGCATCTCGGTGACGTATACGCCCGCACCGCTGAGGGCTGCGGTCAGCTCTCCCGATCGTTCGCTGGGGGCGTTGGCTACCAGGTAGCCCTCTTCTTCTTCAAGCCCCTTGATCCAGTCCACTGCTGAAAGCACTTCTTTGGCCTTGGCGTCATCGGTGGTGCGGAACTGGACCTGAGCGCCTGCGCCAAGCAGGTCGGAAACGTCTCCCTGGGCGATAAGCTTCCCCTTGGAGAGGATTGCAACACTGTCGCAGACGGCCTCGACTTCGTGGAGAAGGTGGCTGGAAAGAAGGACGGTACGGCCACCGGTACCGAGCCTGCGGATGAGGTCACGGATCTCGGCCATACCGGCGGGGTCCATACCGTTGGTAGGTTCGTCGAGAATAAGGACCTCGGGGTCGCCGAGGAGGGCGTAGGCGAGGCCGAGGCGCTGCTTCATGCCGAGGGAGTAGGTGTGGAACTTGTCGTTGGCGCGGGTGCCGAGGCCGACGGTGTCTAGGAGCCGGTCCAGCTCCTGGCGGTCTCCCTTAGCAGAGATGGCCTGGAAATAGGCGAGGTTGTTGCGGCCGGATAGGTAGGGGTAGAAGGCGGGGGTCTCGACGATTGCGCCGATGCGGTGTAGGGCGTCGGTGTGGGGGGCACTATCATCGAAGAGGTTGAAACTGCCGGAGCTCTGGCTGGTCAGGCCGAGGAGGATGCTGAGGGTTGTGGTCTTGCCGGAGCCGTTGGGGCCCAGGAGGCCAAAGATACGGCCTCGGGGCACTTCCATGGATAGGTTGTCTACGGCGATGATAGGGCCGTATCGCTTAGTGAGGCCCTGGGTGCGGATTACTGAATTGTTCATTGGCGGGGCATTATCCGCGCCTGCGGAGCAGGAAGTCCAGAACTTTCTTCAGGGGGTTGCCGCCACTTTCGATTTTTTGGAGTCGGCGGCGGGTGCAGCCAGCGCAGGTGCAGGCGGCGGGGTGTCGGCCCCCGAGCTCCTGATTTCTGAACTCGCGCTCTTTCACTGAGCGCTATCCAACAGCTGCGCCTTTAGTCGGCACTGCATCTAGGACGAAACCCTCGTAGCCGTTCTCGGCGATCTCGTTGCAACGTTTGCGGTAGGTGCCCATGCCTCCGGTGTAGGGCATGAATACCCGGGGTTTGCCCGGAATGTTTGCCCCGAGATACCAGGAATTCGCCTGCATGTAGAGGGTCTTGTTGGCCTCCTCCTGGACGTGGGCATCCCAGTCTTTTTCTGCCTGAGGGTCGGGTTCCGCGGTCTCGAGGTCCCGTTCACGCATCCAGTCTATGAAGTCGGCGACCCATTCTATGTGCTGTTCGATGGCAACGGGCATGTTGGTGAGCACGGAGGGGCTGCCGGGGCCCGTGAGCATGAACATGTTGGGGAACCCGGCGACCTGGAGACCGAGGTAAGTCTTCGGGCCCTCGGCCCATTTGTCTTTGAGGGTGATGCCGTCCCGGCCCCGGATGTCGATCTTCATGAAGGTGCCGGTCATGGCATCGAAGCCTGTGGCGAACACAATGGCGTCGAACTCGAACTCCTTCTCTGAAGTTCGAATGCCCCTGGGGGTAATCTCCTGGATGGGGGTCCGGCGGAGGTCAACGAGGTAGACGTTGTCCTGGTTGTAGGTCTCGAAGTAGTTGGTATCCATGAGGGCGCGCTTGGAGCCGTAGGGGTGGTCCAGGGGCAGGAGCTTTTCAACGGTCTCGGGGTCTTTGACGGTTTCCCTGATCTTGGAGCGGATGAAATCGGATGCCGTGTCGTTGGCGTCCTTGTTGGTCATGACATCGCCGAAGGAGCCGTAGACGAAGTCGTTGCCTCCGGCGGCCCAAGCCTTTTCGTAGATAGCCCGTCGATCTTCTTCCGAGAAATCCAACGCGGAACGACCCATGGGTATTTGGGGAGCGCCGCCGTGGGCCCACTTCATTCTCTCGATGATCTCATCATAGTGGGGCTTGACCTCCTCTTCTATGAAGCGGGTGTCGATGGAAGCGTGTCGGGCGGGGACGGTGAACTGGGGGGTGCGCTGGAACACGGTGAGGTGTTTAGCCTGAGCAGCAATGACGGGGATGGACTGGACACCGCTGGACCCGGTGCCAATGACTGCGACACGTTTGCCGGTGAAGTCGACGGGATGGTGGGGCCAGCCGCCAGTGTGATACCAGTCGCCTTCGAAGGAGTCGAGGCCCTTGATCCTGGGGATGTTGCCCGTGGAGATGCAGCCTATACCGGTGATGAAGTATCGGGCGGTGACTTTATCTCCCCGGTCGGTCTCTATCTGCCAGAGGTTTCTGTCCTCCAAAAAAGTTGCGGAGGTGACGCGGGTCTCGAACTGGATGTTGCGCCGGAGGTCAAAGCGGTCGGCGACGTGGTTGAGGTAAGTGAGGATCTCGGGTTGCTCGGGGTATTTGCCGCTCCATTGCCAATCGTGGAGTAGCTCCTTGGAGAAGGTGAAGCAGTAGGTGTAGCTTTCGGAGTCGCAGCGGGCGCCCGGATAACGGTTCCAGTACCAGGTGCCGCCGACGCCGGTACCCGCTTCGTAAATCTGGACGGACATGCCTGACTCGTCCCTGAGCCGTCGCAGCATCCCCAATCCCGAGAACCCAGCACCGATCACAACTACGTCAAAATCGCCACCATTGTCAAAGCTCGTCATACGACTCCCCCTGCGACTCAGCATCTTCGATCCGCTTCCGGCTAAACATCTCCGGGACACGGGCCATTGTACCAGCAAAGGATTTGGTCGGGTGTATACGCTTGGCTTCGATGACAACAACGATGGGAGAGTTGGACTCTTCCGTCGTTGCTCGACGGAGATTCGGGGTGAGGACGGTTTAGGAAACCCGATTCATCCCGTTATCACCGTCTCTTTTTCGTGAAGGGGTCGATCTTGTCCCGTAGCTGGCCCGAGCACGAATCCATCATAACCGTTTTGCGCCACCTCGTTGCATTTCTTGCGGTATTTGCCCTGACCGCCGGCGTAGGGCATGAACACGCGGGACTTTCCGGGTATGTTGGCCCCCAGGTACCAGGAGTTGGCATGGACAAAGAGGGTCTTTTCGGCCTCCTCATTGACGTGAGCGCCCCATTCTTCCTCGGCCAGGGGGGTGGCTTCCGCGGTTTCCAGATTATGTTCCCGCATCCAGCCTATGAAGTCTCCGGTCCAGTCTATGTGCTGCTCAATGCATACCGGCATATTGCAGAGTACGGAGGGGCTGCCGGGGCCCGTGAGCATGAACATATTGGGGAAGCCTGCCACCTGTAAACCAAGGTATGTTTTCGGGCCCTCGGCCCATTTTTCGCGAAGGGTCAGGCCGCTGCGTCCCCGGATGTCGATTTTCATGAAGGTGCCAGTCATGGCGTCGAAGCCGGTGGCGAAGACGATGATATCGAAGTCGAATTCCTGTTCCGACGTCCGTATGCCTGTTGGGGTTATCTCCTCAAGAGGGGTCTGGCGCAGGTCCACGAGGTCGACGTTGTCCCGGTTGTAAGTTTCGAAGTAGTTGGTGTCCATGAGAGCCCGCTTCGATCCGTATGGGTGGTCAAGGGGGAGGAGTTTCTGAGCGGTCTCGGGGTCCTTAACCGTCTCACGAATCTTGGAGCGGATGAAGTCGGCGACGATGTCGTTAGCATCTCTGTCGCTATGGATGTCGTCGAATGAGCCATAGATGAAGTGGTTGCCACCTATGGCCCAGAATTTCTCGAATACTCTGTTGCGCTCCTCTTCGGTAAGGGACAAAGCGGAGCCGGAGTCGGGTGTCATGGGTGATCCGCCGTTGGTCCATTTTCCTCGTTCGATGATGGCGTCGTAGTTGGGCTTAACCTCTTCCTCGATAAACTTACGGTCTATGGCAGCGTGTCGGGCGGGAACTGTAAATTGGGGGGTGCGTTGGAATACGGTGAGGTGGCCCGCCTGTTCGGCTATCACGGGTATTGACTGCACACCACTGGAGCCGGTGCCTATCACGGCAACTCGCTTGTCGGAGAAATCGACCGGATGGTGAGGCCAGTTACCTGTATGGTACCAGTCGCCTTGGAAGGAGTCGAGACCCTTAATCCTGGGAATGTTGCCAGTAGATATACACCCAATGCCGGTGATGAAATATCGGGCGGTGACTTTATCTCCCCGATTGGTCTCTATCTGCCAGAGATTTCTGTCTTCAAGAAAGGTTGCGGAGGTGACTTTGGTGTCGAACTTGATACTGCGCCGGAGGTCAAAGCGGTCGGCGACATGATTGAGGTAGGTCAGGATCTCGGGCTGCTCGGGGTATCTGCCACTCCAACTCCATTCCTGGAGCAGTTCCCTGGAGAAGGTGAAGCAGTATGTGTAGCTCTCGGAGTCGCAACGGGCGCCCGGGTAACGGTTCCAGTACCATGTTCCGCCGACTCCGCTGGCGGTCTCATAGACCTGGACGGACATTCCCATGTCGTCCCTAAGCCGTCTCAGCATCCCCATCCCCGAGAACCCGGCCCCGATTACTACCGCGTCGAAATCGGGGGTGTTGTTCAAGCTAGCCATATGATTTCCTCTGCAAGTCTAATCGTGGAATCTGAACCCCACACTAGAACCTCGGGCCAGGGCCATTGTACCAACAATGGAAATTGGTGGGGGGAGGGGTGTGTGCTAGTATGGGGGTGGGGTGGCCAACTCCAAAGGGCAAAAGTAAGTGTTCCCTTGCTGTTGGGGGTTACGAGATATGATTACCAATATTATGCTAACATTAACGCGTGACACACAGAGAATTCCTGAAGAAGGCTAAGCGATACGCAAGGAAGAATCGATTGGGCTTTAGCTTTCACCCTGACCAAGGCAAGGGTAGCCACGGTGCAGTCTTCATAGACCAGTACCGTACCACTTTAAAGTACGGTGAGATCGGCCCGGGTCTCTTGGCAAGTATGCTCAAAGATCTGAATATCGAAAGGAGGGATTTCTAGACCATGAGGTACGTCTATCCCTGCAATATAGCACTTGATGAAGAGGAATTGAGAGAGACTGGGCGAGAAGGATATGTGGTGAGTTTTCCAGATGTGTACGGCGCCAATACTGGCGGGTGGTCCTGGGATGAAGCGGTGGAAATGGCAGAGGATTGTCTCGGGGTGGCCCTCAGTTTCTATACTGATGATGACGAGGATATTCCGAATCCAAGCCAGCCCACTAACGGGCAGGTGATGATTCCTGTTCCTACACTGGTGGCAGCCAAGCTAACTGTTTACAACGCCATGAGGGAGCAGGGCATGACTAGAAGTGACCTTGCCGTAAGGCTGGGGTTCACGGAGAAGGCTACGCGAAAACTGTTAGACCCGCTGTATCGTACGCACCTTTCCCAATTGGAAAAGGCTCTCAAGGTTGTGGGGCGGTCACTGGTGGTCGAGGATGTACCGGTCGTGAAGCCTGCTCTGAGCCCAGTGGTCGGATAGAGGCCACATTCAGATGATGTGAATCGGGGTCGGCGTCAGGCGCTGACCCCGTTCTCTTTCAAAGCTAGAGCAAGACGACGGCTACTTAGAACCAGCGGGTGATTACGACTTTCTTTTCGGTGAAGAAGTCGATGGCGTCCCTGCCCTGGCCATGGAGGTCACCGAAGAAGGACTCTTTCATGCCACTGAAGGGGAAGAAGGCCATGGGGGCGGCGACACCGACGTTGATGCCTATGTTGCCGGCCCGGACGCGATGTTTGAAGTCCCGGGCGGAGCGGCCGCTGGAGGTGAAGATGCTGGCGGCGTTGCCGTAGCGGTTGGCCTCAATTATGTCCATGGCCTGTTCAAGGTCGTCGACCTGAACGATGGAGGCGACGGGGCCGAAGATTTCCTCCTGGGCGATGGTCATGCTGGGGTCTACTTCGTCGAAGATAGTCGGGCCTACGAAAGCGCCTTCCGGGAAGCCCTCTACGGACACGTCACGTCCATCCAGTATTAGCTTTGCACCTTCCTTGACGCCCTGGTCTATGTACCCCACCACTTTCTCGCGATGTTTCTCGCTAATCACCGGACCCATGTCCGTTGATTCATCCAGGGGGTTGCCAACCTTAATCGCTGTAGCGGCTTCCATGAGCTTGTCCTTGATGGGCTGGTAGGCATCACCGACTGCAAGGACGACCGAACCGGCAAGGCATCGCTGGCCGGCGCCGCCGTAGAGGGATCCGATCATGTTGTCTATGGTCTTGTCTACGTCGGCGTCTGGCATGGCGACCATAAAGTTCTTGGCACCACCCTGGCACTGGGCCCGTTTGCCGTTGGCGGTGGCCCTTTCGTAGACGTACCTGGCGATGGCGGTTGAGCCGACGAATGAGACAGCGCGGACGTCGGGGTTGTCAAGGATGGCGTTGACGGCTTCCTTTGCTCCGTGCACCAAGTTCACTACGCCATTCGGAAAGCCGGCTTTGTCCATGAGGCCGAAGCAGAAGGACATGCTCAGAGGCACCTGTTCGGAGGGCTTGAGGACGTAGGTGTTGCCACAGGCGACGGCATAGGGAAGGAACCAGTGGGAAACCATGGCGGGGAAGTTGAAGGGAACAATGCCCGCACAAACCCCGATCGGTTGCCGGACGCAGTCTTCGTCGATGCTACGGGCTATGTCCTCGAGGTTATAGCCCATCATGAGAGAGTTGATACCGGCAGGGACCTCAACGTTCTGGATAGCGCGTCGGACCTCCCCGCGGGCATCGCCAATTGATTTTCCGTTCTCCTGGCTAACTATGCGGGCAAGCTCCTCCCGGTTTTCCTCCATGAGGTTCTTGTAGGCCCAGAGTCGTTGCACGCGGTCGGGGGGAGGGGTCTCTCGCCAGGACCAGAAGGCGGATTGAGCCGCCGCGACGGCGGCGTCTACCTCAGCCGCGGTGGAGAGGGGAACTTCGGCGATGACCCGGCCGCTTGCGGGTTCCTGGACGTCAAGCCAATCATCGGTTGATGAGTCTGTCCATGCACCATCGATATAGTTCTGCACCCTGCCGTAGTACTGCTTGACTTCGAGCAGGGCAGATTGAGACTGGGCCATTACGTGTGTCCTCCCAAGAGATGCAAAAGGAAATAAGGGTTGTAAAGAATGTTACTGGGGGGTGGGGAGGGGGTCAAGCGGGTATGGGTATGAACTACTGGCTTCTGAGATCAGTTTCTTACCCAAACAGGGCGGGTGTTGCTTTCTCTATGAGGCCGGTGATGGACTGGGGGTAGATACCGAGGAGGAAGACTACGCCGACAAGGGTCAGGAGGGATGCTCCGGTTATCTTCGGCATGGTGAGGGATTTTGAGCCCTCGGGGGCGGGCTTGATGTACATCTGGCGTATGACCATGAGGTAGTAGTAGACCGAGATGAGGCTGTTGACCACGGCGATGGCGACGAGCCAGATAAGGTCTTCTTTGGCGGCGGCAGCAAAGATGTAGAACTTTATGGTGAATCCGGCAAAGAAGGGGAGGCCCGCAAGGGAGAAGAGGCTGATGGTCAGGGCGAGAGCAAGCACGGGCGAGCGCTTTGCGAGGCCGGCGTATTCCTCGATTTTTTCGTGGCCGGTGAGGTTGAAGTAGATGATGACGCAGATGAAGGCGACGAAGGTGGTGGCGGCGTAGCCGACGAGGTAGAGGACGAGGGCGGTGGAGGCCATTTCGGAGAGTGCAGCTATGCCGACTAGCAGGAACCCGGCGTGGCCGATGCTGGAGTAGGCCAGCAGTCGCTTTATGTTCTTCTGGGAGATCGCCACTACGTTGCCGACGGTCATGGTGAGGGCTGCTATGGCTGCTACGATGGGCTTCCAATCGTCGATGACGGGTTCGAAGGCAACGGCGAAGAGGCGCAGCAGGAGGGCGAAGCTGGCGACCTTGGAAGCAACGGATAGATAGGAGGTAACGGGGAGGGGGGCGCCTTCGTAGACGTCGGGGGCCCACATGTGGAAGGGTACGGCGACGACCTTGAAACCGAAGCCGGCTATAAGCAGGACCAGGCCGGTGAGGAAGGCGAGCTCGAGGTGTTCTCCGGCGCTTAGGGCGTCGGCCATGCCTTCGAAGATGGTCGTGCCCAGGGCGCCGTAAATGAGGCTCATGCCGTAGAGCAGCACGCCCGAGGAGAAGGCCCCGACCAAGATGTATTTGACTCCGGCCTCGTTGGAGCGGGCCTCCCGCTTGGCGTAGGCGGCCATGATGTAGAGGCAGAAGCTGAGGAGCTCAAGGGAGATGTAGGCGGTAAGGAGCTCGTTGGCCGAGACCATGAGCATCATGCCCAGTACGGAGACCATGATGAGGCTGTAGAACTCGCCGGGGTTCTCCAGATGCTTCTTTACGAACTCCCGAGAAGCGATAACCATGACCACACCGACCACGGGGAGGAAGACCTTGAAGAAGATGGCGTATTTGTCGACGACGTAGATGTTGGCGTAGAGGGACCCTTCGTTGCCGAGGAGGGTGAAGGCAGACCCGGCTGTGGCAAGAAGTCCGGCAACGGCGAGATAGGGAAGGATGCCCTTCCTGTCATTGGGGATGAAGAGATCGACGGTGAAGAGGGCGAAGGCGAGCCCGACAAGCAGGAACTCGGGGACGAGAAGTGCGAAGTCGACGTTCATGCTACCGCGGCCACCCTATCGAGAATGGGGCCTATGCCCTGGTCGATGATCCGGGTGAAGGGCTGGGGATATACGCCGCCAAAAATGAGCACGGCGACGAGGGAGAGCATGGAGGCTTTTTCCAGGCGGGAGGCGTCGGGGAGGGATTCCCAGCGGGGGTCGAGGGGGCCGAAGAAGACCTTGGCTATGAGGCGCAGGATGTAGACGGCGGTGATTGCTGCGCCGATGATGCCGAAGACGGCCACCACGGGGTAGGTCTTGAAAAGGCCCACGAATACGAGGAACTCGGCGATGAATCCGCTGAGGCCTGGGAGACCAAGGGAGGCTAGTCCTGCAACGGCAAAGAAGGAGGCGGTGACACCCATGCGCTTGGAGAGACCCTGGAAGACGGAGATGTCTCGGGTGTGGGCGCGGTCGTAGACTACGCCGACGAGAGCGAAGAAGAGGGCCGTCATTATGCCGTGGGAGAACATCTGGTAGACGGCTCCGGTAAGGCCCTGGGGATGCAGGGTCGCGATGCCCAGAAGGACGTATCCCATGTGGCTGACGCTGGAATAGCCGATGACGAACTTCAGGTCTCGCTGGGCGAGGGCCGACATTGCCCCATATACGACGTTAACCGTGGCCAGAATGACCAACACCAGCTGCCAGTCCTGCGCGCCTTCGGGGAGGAGGTCCAAGCCGACGCGGATAATGCCGAAGGCCCCGAGCTTCATAAGGACGCCAGCGTGGAGCATGCTGACGGAGGTCGGGGCAGCGACGTGGCCATCGGGGGACCAGGTGTGGAAGGGCCACAGGCCTGCGAGGACGCCGAAGCCAAACATCAATAGTGGGAACACGATCTTCTGGAAGGTGGAGTCGAAGCCGGCCTGCTCAAGTTCGATCAGGTTGAAGGTGCCCATGCCCGCGTGGACATAGATAGCTATCAGGCCTACCCAAACGAGAACACTGCTTGCTACGAGGTAGAGGACGAGTTTGAGGGCACCGTACTCCTTGCGGGTGCTGCCCCACACGCCGATGAGCAGATACATGGGAACGACTGCAAGTTCGTAGAAGAAGAACAGGAAGAAGAGGTCCAGTGAGAGGAATACGCCATATACACCACAGACCAGGGCCATGAAGAGGGCAAAGAAGTCCTTGGCCCGGGGCTCGGTGTTCCAGGCCATGAATACGGCAGTAACCATGACGATGCCGGTGAGGAGAACCATGGGGGCGGCGATGCCGTCCATTGCCAAGTGAAAGGTAACGCCGAGGCCCGGGAGCCAGTTGTATTTATCGGTCTCAAACTGGTAACCGCCGAGGTCGTTGTCGTAGGCGACGAATAGGTAGATGGAAAGGGCGAGGGTCACGGCGGCGATGGCGGCCATGGAGTATTTCATCCACTCGCGCTTGTTCTCGGGGATGAGGACGGCGAGTACGCCACCTGCGGCGGGCAGGAAGAGAAGGACTATGAGGATGTTGCCGTCCAGTTGAGTTTCCCTATGCGGCCAATGTAATGGCCACCACGAATATCAGGGCGCCTGCCGAAATCACGAGAATGTAATTGGAGACCTGGCCGGTCTGGTGACGGCGCAGGACTCGGCTTGCGAGGGCGGTGATCTTGCCTGAGCCGTCGACGCCCGTATCGTTGACGACGTAGCGGTCGAACCAGGCCGTGGCGGCGCCTGTGGCCAAGACTACGCGGTCAATTGCCCACTGGTAGGCGTCGTCAAGGTAGTACTTGTTGGTGGCGAGGGTCCGGACGGGGGCGAGGACTCGGTCTGCGGTGTCAGGTAGTTTCATGCCTTGCCTGTACAGGGCGAGACCTGTTGCAATGCCAACGAGAGCAACTACCGAGGATATGGCAGCGAGTACGACGTGCTCGTGGAAGCTGTCGGCCTTATCCAGGACGAAGCCTGCGAATCCGGTGGCATTCCCTGGGAGGCCGAAGACGTTGTCCAGCCAGTCGGGGGCGGTGAAGCCAAAGACGAGGGTTAGAATACCGAGAAGGGCAATGGGGCCGGTCATTACGGCCGGAGCCTCATGGGCGGACTGGTTCTCGGGTTTGAGCTTGCCGAAGAAGACGAGCCAGACGAGCCGGGTCATGTAGAGGGCGCTGAGGAAGAAGGCCGCAATGGTGATGACAAGGGTGGCAGGATTGCCGTAGTTCCAGATGGCCTGCAGGATCTCGTCCTTGCTCCAGAAGCCGCTGAGGGGAGGGATTCCGGAGAGGGCGAGGGCGGCGATGATGAATACAGCGCTGGTCACGGGCATACGGGAGCGGAGGCCGCCGAGGCGTCGGATGTCTACGTCTGAGTGCTCACCGACGGCGTGGAGGACATTGCCGGCTCCAAGGAAGAGGAGGGCCTTGAAGAGGGCGTGGGTGGCCAGGTGGAACATGGCGGCGGCGAGGGCCCCGTGGCCCAAGGCCAATATCATGAAGCCAATCTGACTGACGGTAGAGTAGGCCAGGACGCGTTTTAGGTCGTTGGAGGTGAGGGCCATGGTTGCCCCCATGACGGCTGTGACCAGACCAATGGCGATGACGAGCTCACTGACGGCAGGGGCGGCTTCGAAGAGGGGGAGCATGCGGGAAACGAGATAGACACCGGCAACGACCATTGTGGCGGCGTGGATCAGGGCGCTGACGGGGGTGGGGCCTTCCATGGCGTCGGGGAGCCAGACGTGGAGGGGGAACTGGGCCGACTTACCCATAGCGCCGAGGAAGATGAGGATGGCGCTGAGGGTCATCACACCATCGCTCAGCGCTCCAGCTTCGACCGCTCTGAGGATATCGGGGATATGGAAAGTGTCCAACTTGTAATACAGGAGCAGGATGCCGACAAGCAGGCCCACGTCTCCGATACGGGTGGTGATGAATGCTTTCTTGGCGGCCTCGGCGGCGGAGCGGCGCTCATACCAGAAACCGATGAGGAGGTAGGAGCAGATGCCCACCAGTTCCCAGCCTATATAGAGAACGAGGAGGCTGTTAGTGAGAACTAGGCCGAGCATGGAAGCGGCGAAGAGGGAGTGGACGGCGAAGTACCAGGCGAGTCGGGGCTGGCCGCGCATGTAGCCAAGGGAGTAGATTTGGACCAGCAGGGATACGAAGGTGATGACGCCCATCATGACCATGGCGACGGGGTCCAGGGTGAGGCCGAGGTTGAAGGCGCCGCCTCCGGCGTCGAACCAGGAGACGGTGAAGTCGCGTTCGGCGCCGTTGATTAGGGAGTTGAGGAGGAACCAGAAGAGGACGAAGGAGAAGCCGATGGCACAGACGGCAAGGAGGACTCCGCTACTCGGTAGGGAACGTCGTAATAGAGCCGACAGGGCGAGGATGCCAAAGGCTCCGATACAGGCTACGGGGGCCAGCCATGCCCACTGCAGTCCGAACATTCCAGCGTCGCTCATAAAGTTGAAGTCACCATTTCATCCGGTTTAGCTCGTCCACGTTTACGGAGGAGCGGTTCCTGTAGATTCGGAGGACGATGCCCAGGGCCAGCCCTACTTCCGCGGCGGCGATGGTGATGACGAAAATTGCGAAGATGAAGCCGAGGTGGCGTTCGGTATCTCCCCGGGGGATCAGGTAGCTGGAGAAGGCGAGGAGGTTGATGTTGACGGCCTGGAGCATCAGCTCTATGGACATGAGGATGAGGACGGCGTTGCGGCGCACGAGGACTCCATAGACGCCGACGGCAAAGAGGGCGGCGCCCAGGACAAGGTAATACTCGATGGCAATCAAGGGTTGAGGTTCCTACTCCTCGGGGCCGGGGCGGGAGATGACTATGGCTCCTATTAGGGCGATCAGGAGGACGAGGGAGGCGACCTCGAAGGGGATGGCCCACTGCTGAAAGAGGACCTCAGCAATGCCGGTGAAGCCGGGACGTTGGGGGTCCTGGATGGGGTCGGGCCAGTCGGACAGGAGGAAGATGACGGTGAGGGCGGCGAATATGGCACCGGTAGCGAGGAAGGCGAGGACTCGCTGGTTGTTGTCGAGCTTGAGGGCAGTTTCGCGGGCCCGGGTAAGCATGAGGGCGAAGAGGAGGAGGATGGTGATTGCGCCGCCGTAGATGAGGACCTGCACGATGGCGAGGAACTCGGCGAGGAGAAGGACGAACAGACCGGCGACCGCTAGAAGGGAAAGGATGAGGAAGAGAGCGGCGTGGACGACGTTGCGGGCGGTGACGGTACCGATGGCACCGATCATGGTCATGGCGGCGAGGATGAAGAAGAAGACGAGTACAGTAGTCACTATTCCTCGTCGGCCTCCGGGTCGACTTCGGAGTCTGGGTAGGCGGGGCCGTGCTCCTTTTCGTACGCGTTGCCGAGGGCGTGGAGGGCGTCGAGGTCGGCCCAGAGGCCCCGGCGGCCGTACTGACCGATCTCGTGCTCCTGGGTCATGACTATGGCGTCGAAGTTGCAGACCTCAACGCAGATCCCGCAGATGATGCAGCGGGACATGTCGAGCATGAAGTCATCGACCATCTTCTTACGCTTGCTTGTGCCCGCGGCGAAGTTCTCGTTGGGCTTCATGGTGACGTACATGCAGTCGGTGGGGCAGTATCGGGCGCAGACCTGGCAGCCGACGCACTTGGACTCGCCAATCTCCTCGTCCCAGAGGAGGCCCGGGAAGCCCATGAAGCGGTCGGAGACGGGGAGGTGTTCGTCGGGATATTGAGCGGTAACAGGGCGCCTGATCATGGTCCTGATGGTGGTGGCGAGGCCCTTGAATACACCTATCATGTCGCGAGCTTCTCCCTGCGGGCCCTGAGGGCCTCTTCGAACTTGGCGGTACGGGCCCTCTGCCGCAGCCTGACTACGCCGCCGCTAACGACCAACAGAGCTATGGACATCAGGAACATGGTCCAGGACGGCCAACCGTAGAAGGCGTAAATGCCGGTGAGCAGGATATTGACGAAGGTGAGGGGGATGAGAAACTGCCAGCAGATGGTCATCAGCTGGTCGATCCTGAACCTGGGGAGGGTGGCGCGGAGCCAGAAGATGGCCATGATTATCGCTGTAGTCTTGATGGCGAACCAGATGACGCCCGGGAGAAGGGGACCGCTCCAGCCGCCGAGGAAGAGGACGGTGCCCAAGGCCCCGATGGCGAAGGTGTTGGCGTACTCGGCGAGGAAGAACATGGACCAGTGCATGCCGCTGTACTCGACGTAGGGGCCACCGACGATTTCAGACTCGGCGGTGGGGATGTCGAAGGGGGTGCGTCCCAGCTCTGCGAGGCCGGCTACCAGGAAGATGACAAGGCCAAGGGGCTGCAGGTAGATGTATGGGTAGCTGCCCTGGGCGTGGACAATCTCCCTCATGTCCAGGGTGCCGGCGAGCATGACGACGGCGAGGATGACGAGGATAATGGGTAGTTCGTAGCTGATAAGCTGGGCGGCGGCTCGGGCGCCGCCGAGGAGGGCGTACTTGTTGTTGGAGCCCCAGCTGGCCATGAGGATGCCGACGATGGCAACGACGCTTACGGCGATTATGTAGAAGATGCCATATTCGAGGTTACGGACAACGAGGTCTTCGGTGAACGGGATGGTAATCCAGAGGATGAAGGCGGGGACGAAGACGATGAGGGGAGCGATCCAGAAGGCTGACTTGTCTCGGACGGAGGGGGTGACGTCTTCCTTGAGGAGGAGCTTGAGGGCGTCGGCGATAGGTTGAAATATGCCGTGGAAGCCGGTGCGCATGGGTCCCATCCTCATCTGGATGCGGCCCAAGGCCTTGCGTTCAAGGTAGGTCAAAGCGAGGACTACGACTGTTATCAGGCCGATGACGGCCAGTACCTTGAGTACGGTGAACAGTACGTCCTGCCAACTCAACGGTCAACGTCTCCCAGGACTATGTCTATGGAGCCGAGGATGACCACGGCGTCGGCGACGTAGGAGCCGATGAGCATGTGCCGAAGGGCTACGAGGTTGCAGAAGGAAGGGGTCCTCATCTTTATGCGATGGGGCTTGTCCTTGCCGTCGCTGACAAGGTAGACACCCATCTCACCTCGGGGGTTTTCCGTGCGGACGTAGACGTCGCCCTTGGGGGGGCGGAGAGTGCGGGGGGTCTTGGCCATGATGGGGCCCTGGGGTATCCGGGCCACGGCCTGCTTAACTATCTTGAGGGACTCCCACATCTCTTCCATGCGGACCATGTAGCGGTCGAAGCAGTCACCGGAGGCGCCTATGGGGACGTTGAAGTCGAAGTCGGGGTACATGAGGTAGGGGTCGTCTTTGCGCAGATCGTAGGTCGAGCCGGAGGCACGGAGGTTGGGACCTGTGACGCCGAAGTCGATGGCGGTCTCTGCGTCAATAACGCCTACGCCGAGGGTGCGTTCAAGGAAAAGTTCGTTCTTGGAGAGGAGAGCTTCGCACTCGGTGATGCCTTTTTCGAGCATGGGGAGGAGGGAGTCGAGGCGCTGGTTAAAGTCATCTGGGAGATCACGGAAAACACCGCCGACACGGAAGTAGCCGTGCATCATCCGGGCGCCGCTGACGGACTCGAAGAGGGACTGCATCTGCTCGCGCTCGCGGAAGCCATAGAGAAAGGGGGTGACTGCACCGCAGTCGGCGCCGAAGGCGCCGTAGAAGAGGAGATGGCTGGCTATGCGGTTGAGCTCGCACATGATGAGGCGGATGTACTGGGCGCGCTCGGGGACTTCAAGGCCCATGAGCTTCTCAACGGCCATGACGTATGGGAGCTCGTTGTTGAAGGAGGAGACGTAGTCGAGCCTGTCGAAGAGGTCGACTATCTGGCGGTAGTCCTCAGCCTCGCAGAGCTTTTCCGAGCCCCGGTGGAGATAGCCTATGTGGGGTTGGACGTCGACGATGTTCTCTCCGTCGACGGTGAGGACCATACGGAAGACACCATGGGTGCTGGGGTGCTGGGGCCCCATGTTGAGCATCATGTCGACGGTGTCGAGGGATTGGTCGATGGTCACTGTGGCACCTTGATGTCGTCGGGGATCTGGATTTCGGAGAAGGGGTATTCCTTGCGGCCGGGAAATCCTTCGAACCCTTCCCAGAGGAGGAGGGGACGAGGGTCGGGGTGGCCGGTATAGACAACGCCGAAGAGTTCGGCGTTTTCCCGCTCAAACCATTCGGCGGCACGCCAAACCGAAGACACTGATTCGAATACCGGGTTGTCCTTCGGGGCGTCGGCTTTGAATACAGCGCTGTGCTTCAGGGCCGTGGAATACAGGTGGTACACAGTCTGAAAGGTCTCGTCGTATTCGACGAGGGACTGGCAACCGAGAAGGTCGAAGCTAAGCCTCGGGTCTTGCTTAGCGGCAAGGCAGATGCGTCCGGCATCGTTGGGGGCAATGGGCATTTCGACTTGGTTAAGGTTGAGGACGGGCTCCGACTCGGGAAAGACTTCTTTGAGAAGCTCCAAGATTGCGAGCGCCCTGGGGTCTGGGGGAGGAGGTGGGGGACCCTTTTTGCCTTTCGGCGGCATTGCTAAGTCCCGGCCTCCCCACGTTCACGCATGATCTTTTCCTGGAGTTTGATGATGCCGTCCATAAGGGCCTCGGGGCGAGGGGGACAGCCGGGGACATAGACATCCACAGGGATGATCTTGTCTACGCCCATTACGACGGAGTAGGACTTCTGGTAAGGGCCCCCAGCACTGGCGCAGCTACCCATGGCAATGACCCACTTGGGAGACGGCATCTGTTCGTAGAGGAGCTTGATGGGGTCTTCCATTTTCTTGACTACGGTGCCGGCTACGATCATGAGGTCGGACTGCCTGGGGGAGGGCCACGGGACTATGCCGAACCGGTCCAGGTCATGGTGGGACATGAAGGTGCTGATCATCTCGATGGCACAGCAGGCGAGGCCAAACTGCAAGGGCCAGAGGGAGGACTTGCGGGCCATGGCGAATATTTGATCAGCCTTGGCGGTGATCACGCCGGGCGCGGCGGACTTGAAAAGGCTCTTTCCGGGCCAGTTGCGTCGGGCGCCGGGGGTTACTTCCATCGGAGCATCCCCTTGCGCCAGCTATATAGCAGGCCAAAGAGCAAGATGGCGATGAAGAGCATCATTTCGTAGAAGATTATTGGGCCGTTGGTCTTGAAGATGACCGCCCAGGGGAAGAGGAAGGCGGCCTCAACGTCGAATACAAGAAAGAGAATGGCGAAGATGTAGTAGCGGATGTGGATCTGGGACCAGAAGCGGCCGACGGGGGGGATGCCGCATTCGTAGGGGGTGTCCTTAGCCTCGGACTTGCTCTTCGGGGAGAGGAGCATGGAGGCGAGGAAACCGAATAGCACCATCAAAGTCCCTGCTATAACGGCGATGAGGACTGCGGTGTATTCGAGGGAGTATTGTTCCGGCACTTGCCTTATTTCGGTATCGAGGGCCCGGGAGCGGGAGTTAGTGTCGTTTCCTCGCGCTCAGAGCCGTTTCCAGAGGTGTCAGCCCGGGGCAGATAAACTGTCCGTACGAGAAGCGGAATCGGTCTGAAATATACCAATGAGGAGGGTTGAACGTCAAGGAAAGAGGAGCATTGGTGAGGCCGGGCGCTCCGGGAATAGTCAGCCGATCAGGGCCTTGATGAACAGGCCGATGCCGTAGCAGCCGATGAAGACGGGGACCATGCCAATGCTTGGTCGGATGCTTCTCTCGGTCTTTTCGAAGTAGAGTCGGGCGATGGCTGCGAGTACGAGAACGGTAATGATGATGGCGACGACAGTTGTAACGCCGAGGGCGACACCTATCACAAGGCCGGCGAGGGCCCAGACGGCGAGTTCAAAATTGGGGTGAAGGAAGGGGCCCAAGGAACGAATCCGAGTTGAATCGATCCTGGCCGCTTTTTTTCTTGGTCTATTGCCAGGGCTCAGATTAGCCTTCTATTCTCCAGATTTTTCTGGTTTTCGCGCTCGTCTGTGGTTTTGTCATCTATCAGAAGCTTTACCTTGTTCCAAATAGTCATCTCAATGGCGTCAACAGATTGCCGGGCGTCAATGACGAACCATCGTTCAGGCTCTCTCCTTGCCAGCCTCAGGTAGCCATCACGGACTCTTTTGTGAAACGCAATTGCCTTGTTTTCGAATTTGCTCTGCCCTTCGTCATATATCCGCGGTTTGGTCATGGCCGGTTCTTCGCCACTACCAAAGGAGAGTTGAAGCGTCCTCCGGGACAGGGCTTCACTTGGGTCCATATCAAGGAGGATGGTAAGGTCGGGCATGATGTGCTTGGCAGCGATAGCGTTCATTGCCTGGATCTGTTCGAGTGTGGGACGACCCCTGGTGTCCTCATATCCGTAACCCTGATAGGCCAAGGTGGAATCAATGTAACGGTCAACTATAACGATGGTCCCTTCCTGTAACTTCGGTTCGATGTGAGTGTGAACCAATTGGGCCCTAGAGGCGGAGAACAAGAACAGTTCCGAGACGGGAGTAAGGCTTGTCTCGCCCTTGATAAATGGCCTCAAAAACTCGCCGAGCCGCGTCCCTCCAGGCTCGCTGGCAGCGAAGCACTTGTATCCCATGCGCTGGAGGCGGCCAAGAAGCAGTCGCGCTTGAAGCGACTTGCCCGTGGCTTCCCCACCTTCGAAAGAGATGAACAGTCTCATTAGATGTGACGGCCTGTCTAATAGGGGGCCGGGTTTCTCCTGGACGGCACGCTGCCGGGTCGAGAGATGTTGACGTGGCGCCAAGGGTCAGTGCCAACGCTGTAGGATGAGAGATTGGAGCGCTCGGCGGTCTGATGCTGGAGGCGGCGGATGAAGCTGCTCTGGGGGCTGAGGGCCACGGTCTCCTCTCCGGTCTCGATCATTCGGACCGCGTCCTCTGCCTCCCTGATAGCGGCATTGATTCCGTCTCCCTGCTTTTCGAGGCCGAATACGGACATCAGGTATTGTTCAATCTGGGTGACGCTGCTGCGGCGCAATACGAAGATGGGGACACCCTCGGCCTCGGCGGCTCTGAGGGCCTGGGGCCTCTTGCGGTAGTAGGTCTTAGTGGTTATCACGACATCAGCGTCACGGAAGCCCTCCACCAAGCTTACGGGCAGCTTGAGCTTCTTAATGACGCTTTCCAGACGTCCGCGATTGACGCCAAAGGAATAAATGCGAGAGATTCCGGCGAGGGCCCTAGGCTTTCGTTCGGGGGACTGGGAGGGGGCAGGGGCTTCGGCGCGGACGGCGGCTTTCTTGCCGACGGTCCCGTCTTCTTCAAGCCAACGTTCTTCGGGGGCGGCGGGCCGTTGGCGGAGGGTGGAGTCTACCGTGGCGGCGACGTCAGGGTGGACGGCGACTTTTTCCCAACTTTGGATTTCGACGATAATGTCGAAGGTCGGGGGGGCTTTGCGTTCCAAGATGGACTTCTGAGTACCTCTGCGGCGGGCTTCGTCATCGCCGAGGGTCACGGACTGGATGCCGCCGATGAGGTCAGAGAGGGTCGGGTTCAGGATGAGGTTGTCGAGGTTGTTGCCATGGGCGGTGGCCACAAGCTGGACTCCCCGCTCTCCTATGGTTCGGGCGGCTGTGGCCTCAAGCTCGGTGCCGATTTCATCAATGATGATGACCTGGGGCATGTGGTTTTCCACCGCTTCTATCATGACAGCGTGCTGGAGGGTGGGGGTGGGAACCTGGAGGCGTCGGGCGCGGCCGATGGCAGGATGGGGAATGTCACCGTCTCCGGCGATCTCGTTGGAGGTGTCGACGATGACGACACGTTTGCGCATGCCGTCGGCGAGGACCCGGGCGACTTCTCGAAGCATGGTAGTCTTGCCGACGCCGGGCCTTCCAAGGAGAAGAATGCTCTTTCCAGATTTGACCAGGTCTTCGATGATGGTAATGGTGCCGTATACGGCTCTGCCGACCCGGCAGGTAAGGCCCACTATCTTGCCCTTGCGATTTCTGAGGGCGGAGATGCGGTGGAGGGTCCTTTCGATGCCGGCGCGGTTGTCATCGCCGAAGCTGCCGATGCGCTGGACGACGTAGTCAAGGTCGTCATCCGAGACCTCAGAGTCGCAGAGGCAGGCCTCACCGGTGGGGAAACGAGCCTCCGGTTTGCGACCCAGGTCCATAACCACTTCCAGGAGATCTTTGGAGTCGGGCCTTAGCCGGAGGGGTCGCTGGAGGTGGGGGGGAAGGGCTTCAAGCAGCGCTTCCAGGTCATCGGTGATTTGCTTGTCTAGCACAGTCATCCCTTAGTGTTTGCTATTCGGCACCTATAGGGACCAGGGACGGCCTCTTAATCCGGGCGGTGACTCGTCGCACGGCCCTAGAGTACTCCTCAACTAAAGTATAGCCGCGAGCCTCCATAGCGACCATCAAGGAGTTTGCGAATTCCGAGGCGAGGCATAGCAAGGTGTCCAAGTGGGACAGGCGACTTTCGACCATGGGCAGCACATCTTCGAAGGAGACCGGAGACCCGGGCCTTATCATGATATTGAAATAGCCAAACCGTCCCTGCTCCCGGGTGCCGACCCAGCCGACGACCTGACCATGGTGGAGGACCAGGAACTGGCCGGCATTGCGACCTTGCCAATTGCGGTCTCGGGTCTGTTTCCAGTACTCCAGGGTCTGTCCCTCAACCTCGCGAACATGATAGGGAAAGACGGCGTTGTAGATCTGGTAGACGCTGAATTCGTTGCCCCGGCTCACGGGCTGCAATGCAACGCCGGGAATGTCGGGCTCGGTGGAGGAGGTGTTCCGGATGTTACGCCGGTATAGGTATTCCTGGAGGTAGAATGAGAATCCAGCGGCGCTAACGCCGTCACGGCAAGGGCTGGCGCCCACAATTCTCAAGAAAAGGCGGTCTACGCCTTTCTGCCCTGCGCCCAGTGTCAGGCCGTTGAGCAGATCCATTATGGAGTTTCGGGAGTCGGGGGGGGCGGCGAGGATGATGACCTCCCAGATCGTAGAGCCTCCCAGGTGTTGAGCGAGGGCGACTCCCCTTATCTTCAATCCTCTAGTCTGCACATAGGCATATCTGCGAGGCGCCAATCCCAGCAGCGGCTTGATGGAAGCAAGGTCCATAACCCGAAACCGGACAGGACCCAACTCCCTGTGAGGCTTGGCCAGATTCTGCAGGTTACCAATGCCGGAGATGGTCAGCCTGATGAGATCGAACGGGTTGAAAGTCCTTATCATCTTCCCCGGAATCGACAGTATTCTGAGTGCTCTCGCGCTGAGAAGCTCCCTTCAACCTTGGCCCATTTGCAGGAACATGTTGTGGAACCGGGTGTCTTCAGTGAGTTCGGGGTGGAAGGAGGTAACCATGACGTTGTCCTGGCGAGCTGCGACGGGAGTGCCATCGTTCAGACTGGAGATAAGCTCGACGTCAGGGCCCATTCTTTCGATCCACGGGGCGCGGATGAAAACGGCGTGGAAGGGAGGGTCTCCGATGGCAGGTACGGGCAAGTCTGCTTCGAAGCTGTCGATCTGGGAGCCGAAGGCGTTTCTCCTGACGTCCAGGTCTATGAGGTCCATAGGCACCAAGACATCTCCGACGACGTGGCGGGAGGAGACGATCATGCCAGCGCAGGTGCCCCACAGCGGTCTGCCCGACCGTACGAACCGTTTGATTGGGTCCACCAAGCCATAGATATCCATGAGCTTGGTGATGGTGGTGCTTTCACCACCGGGGATGACGAGGGCATTGACATCGTCAAGCTGGTCGGGCAACCGGATTTCGGGGGCCTGGACACCCAAGTCCCTGAAAATCTTACAGTGCTCAGCGAAGTCTCCCTGGATAGCCAGGACTCCTACCTTCTCCATACGAGAAGGAACACCTCCGTGTGGCTACCAGCCCCTGGAAGCCAGGAGAGCCTCGGGGGGGAGGTCTTTGGCGGACATTCCCCTCATGGGTTCGCCGAGGCCTTCGGAGACGCGGGCTACGATATCGGGGTCCTGGTAGTGAGTGGTGGCTTCGACAATGGCCCTGGCGCGAGGGGCGGGGTCTTCCGACTTGAAGATACCGGAGCCGACGAAGACGCCTTCTGCACCGAGCTGCATTACGAGGGCGGCATCGGCGGGGGTGGCGACACCACCGGCGCAGAAGTTGACGACGGGGAGCTTGCCGGTTTCCCGGACCTCGGCGACAAGTTCTCGGGAGGCACGCATCTCCTCGGCGGCAACGGTGAGCTGGTCATCGTCCAGTTCGCGTAGTTGGTCAATGCCGCCCAGGACGGAACGGAGGTGATTGACCGCCTCTACGATGTCACCGGTGCCGGCCTCACCCTTGGTCCTGATCATGGCGGCGCCTTCGTCGATGCGGCGAAGGGCCTCGCCGAGGTTACGGCAGCCGCAGACGAAGGGGACTCGGAAGTTGTGCTTCCAGACGTGGTGCTTCTCATCGGCAGGGGTGAGAACTTCAGACTCGTCGATATAGTCGATGGCGATGGCTTCAAGGACCTGGGCCTCGGCGAAGTGGCCGATACGGCACTTGGCCATGACCGGGATAGTTACAGCATCCTTGATGTCCTTGATTATCCTGGGGTCCGACATCCTAGCGACGCCGCCGTCCTTCCGGATGTCGGCGGGGACCCGTTCGAGAGCCATAACGGCACATGCGCCGGCGTCCTCGGCGATTTTCGCCTGCTCGGGAGTGACGACATCCATGATAACGCCACCCTTGAGCATCTGGGCGAGCCCTGCCTTAACTTTCCAAGTCCCCTTGTCCATCTTTGCCCCTCCTTGAAGCCTTTCAGTCGGAATGAGTCGAGAGCCGGGTATTCAACATGAAAGTGTCAATAATTCTATCACAAAGCCATGGGAGATAAAGGCCGTTTCGGGACTGAGAAGTCTAGACCCTCGCGGCTCCAACGATAGTGGAGAGGATGTCCAATCCCTCCTGCTCCATGTACTTGCGGATGCCGTCGGCGACTTCGATGCAGGCTGTGGGATTCGTGAAATTGGCGGTGCCGACTTGCACGGCCATTGCACCTGCCATGATGAACTCCAGGGCGTCCTGGGCATTGGCGATGCCGCCCATTCCAATAACGGGAACGTCCACTGCGCCCGCAGCCTTGTAGACCATGGCAAGGGCCAAGGGCTTGATGGCGGGCCCCGATAGGCCGCCGGTCACCGTGCTCAAGGCGGGTCTGCGCCTGGGGACGTCTATGGAGAGGCCCACGAAGGTGTTCACAAGCGAGATGCAGTCGGCGCCGCTGTCCACGACGGCCCTGCAGATTTGAGTGATATCGGTGACGTTGGGGGTCAGCTTGACCATTACGGGAAGGGAGGAGGACTTTTTGACGGTTTCGGTGACTCGGGCGGCGGCAAGGGCGTCGACGCCGAATTCCAGACCTCCGCGTTCCACGTTGGGGCAGCCTATGTTCACTTCCAGGGCGCTGATGCCGGGTCGGCCGTCCAGGATGCGGGCGATTTCACCGAACTCGGCGGCGGTCTCGCCAGAGATGTTGGCGATGACTTTTATGGGCCAGGTTGCCCAGACAGGAGCGAGGTCCTCTGCGGCGGCCTCTGCTCCGACATTCTGAAGGCCGATGGTATTAAGGAGGCCCGATGCGGTCTCGGCGAGGCGGGGTTGGGGGTTGCCGAGGCGGGGGCGTCGGGTGATGCCCTTGCAGACTATGGCACCAATCCGAGAAAGGTCCGAGACCTGTCCTAACTCCTTGCCGTAGGCAACGGTGCCCGACGCACCGATAACGGGGTTGGTTATCACCAGCCCGCTGGGATGCAGAGGAGCGAGGTTGACCGAAAGGTCCCTCTTTACGGCTGTTGTCATCTAGTTATCGGAGAAATTGCCAGCAAAACTCCAGGAATCGAAGAAGTCCTGGCCGTCATCCATGCCGGAGGGAACAGGCAGGCCTTCACCGAGCTCAGGCAAGGGTTCTTTTTCGAGTTCAAGGAGCTCTGGGATGTTGAGTCGGGCGGGGATGAGCCGGCCGATTATCACGTTCTCCTTCAGGCCGAGCAGATGGTCCTTGCTACCGCGCAGGGCGGCCTCTGTGAGGATCTTGGTAGTCTCCTGGAAGGAAGCGGCCGCGAGGAAGCTCTCCGTGTTGAGGGAGGCCTTGGTGACGCCGAGGAGGATGGGCTGGGCTATGGCGGGCTCGCCGCCTTCGGCGAGGACGTTGGCGTTGTCCTCCAAGTAAACCTGCCGGTCTACGAGTTCGCCGGGAAGGAGGTGGGTGTCACCCTGGGAGTCGATGCGGACTTTGCGGAGCATCTGCCGGACGATAACTTCGATGTGCTTGTCGTTAATGTTCACACCCTGGGACTTGTAGACCTTCTGGACCTCCCGGACGAGGTACTGCTGCACGGCGTCGGTTCCCATGATCCTGAGGATGTCCTGAGGGTTAATGGGCCCCTCTGTGAGCTGCTGGCCTGCTGAAACCGCTTCACCTTCTTCTACGAGCAACCTGGTGGTGGCGGGAACGGGGTACTCCCGACGGTCCTGCTCTTCGTAGGTGACGACTATGCGGTCATCTTCGAACTCCACAGTTCCGGGGGTGCGTGCGAGGATCACCTTGTCGGGGAGGACGGTCTCCGGGTCTTCCTCTGAGTGCTGGCCCGCCAATGCAGTATCCGATTCGACGTGCTGGCCGGACTGGACCAGGGGCTTGTACCCTTCGGGGAGGGGGTATTCTTCGGTGTACTGTTCCGTGCTTACTGTGACGATCTTGCGGGTGTCCTCGTCCTGTTCGACCTGAACGATACTGTCCATTTCGGCGAGGATGGACTGGCCCTTGGGAGCGCGGACCTCGAAGAGTTCCTCCACCCTTGGCAGACCGCTGGTGATGTCCATGCCGCCTGCTACGCCGCCAGTGTGGAAGGTACGCATGGTCAGCTGGGTGCCGGGCTCTCCGATGCTTTGGGCAGCAATGACGCCCACAGCTTCGCCAATTTCGACGAGGTCGCCCCTGGCGGGGCTCCATCCGTAGCATATCTTGCAGAGGCCTCGCTTGGCCTCACAGCCAAGGGGCGAGCGGACGAAGACTCGGGTGACGCCTGCGTCCTCGATTTCATTGGCAACACGCTCATCAATCTCGGCACCGCTGTCTACAATGACTTCTCCCGTCTCGGGATTAGGCACGGGTCCGGCGGTGTAGCGAGAGACGATCCACTCTGAGAGGGAGCCCAGGATTGCGGTCTCGGGGTCGTAGTTAATCCAGATGCCTGAGGCGGTGCCGCAGTCGTCCTCAGTGATGATGACCTCCTGGGCAACGTCGATTAGGCGTCGCGTCAGGTAGCCGCTGTCGGCGGTACGGAGGGCGGTGTCGGCGAGACCCTTGCGGGCCCCGTGGGTGGAGATGAAGTACTCCAGGACGGTGAGGCCCTCCTTAAAGCTGGAGCGGATGGGAAGGTCCATGATGCGGCCCCTGGGGTCGGTCATCAAGCCCCTCATGCCGGCCATCTGCTTGACCTGGGAGATATTACCCTTGGCCCCGGAGTCGGCCATCATGTAGATGGAGCCGTAGGAAGGGAGTACTTCCTGGATGATTTCCTGCACCTTGGAGTCGGCCTGGCTCCAGATTTCGACGGAGTTCTTGTAGAGCTCATCGTCGGTTATGAGGCCCATATCGTACTGGGCCTTTTCCTCGGCGATGCGTTCGTCGGCTTCACTGAGTACTTCGGCCTTGGCTTCGGGTACCTTGAGGTCGGTGGCGGCGATGCTCATGCCGGAGGTGGTTGCATAGCTGAAGCCGAGGCGTTTGATATCATCGAGGACTATGGCGGTGGCTTCTGAACCGATTAGCTGGTAGCACTCGGCAGCGATCTCCTTGAGGACTTTCCTGTCGACGACCTCGTTGCGGAAACCGATCTCATCGGGAAGGATGTCGTTGAAGAGGATACGGCCCACGGTGGTGACAAGCCTCTCACCGCAGCCCTGGGAGATCTCTATTTCTTGATGGAGGCTGATCTGGTCGAGATCGTAGGCGAGGCGCGAGTCTTCGTGGCTGCGGAAGATCCGACGTTCGCCCTCAGGGATAGGCTTGAGGAGGGTCATGTAGTAGCAGCCCAGAACGATATCGAGGGTGGGGGCGGTGATGGGCTCCCGGGAGCTGGGGGAGAGCATGTTCTTGGTGCTGAGCATGGCGTGCTCGGCTTCAATGACGGCGGCCCGGGAGAGGGGAAGGTGAACAGCCATCTGGTCGCCGTCGAAGTCGGCGTTAAAGGCTGTACAAACCAAGGGGTGAAGCTGAATGGCGCTGCCGTCGATGAGGACAGGCCAGAAGGCCTGGATACCGAGGCGATGGAGGGTCGGGGCACGGTTGAGGAGGACGGGTCTTTCCTGGGTGACCTCTTCGAGAACGTCCCAGACCTCGGGCCTGGTGCGTTCGACCATGCGCTTAGCGCTCTTGATGTTGTGAGCAAGGCCCTTCATGACGAGGCGCTGCATGACGAAGGGCTTGAAAAGCTCAAGGGCCATGCGCTTGGGTAGGCCGCACTGGTCGAGGCGAAGGTTGGGGCCGACAACAATTACGGAGCGGCCACTATAGTCGACCCGCTTGCCGAGGAGGTTCTGGCGGAATCGGCCCTGCTTGCCCCTGAGCATGTCAGAAAGGGACTTCAGCTTGTGGTTGTGGCTGCCTGCAATGGCGCGGCCACGGCGGCCGTTGTCGATGAGGGCGTCTACGGCTTCCTGAAGCATCCGCTTTTCATTGCGGATGATGATCTCCGGTGCGCCAAGTTCGAGGAGTCTCTTGAGCCGGTTGTTTCGGTTGATTACCCGGCGGTAGAGGTCGTTAAGGTCGCTGGTGGCGAAGCGACCACCGTCCAGCTGGACCATGGGTCGGAGGTCGGGGGGGAGGACGGGAAGGACGGTCATGATCATCCACTCGGGGCGGTTGCCGCTCTTATAGAGGGCATCGACGACGCGAAGGCGCTTGGTGGCCTTCTTGTACCTCTGGCCGGAAGTGGAGTTGATCTCGGTCTTGAGGTTCTCCCGGAGCTCGGTCATATCGAGGTTCTGGAGGATTTCCAGTATGGCCTCGGCGCCCATTCCGGCGGTGAAGATAGCGCCATGACGTTCCTTGAGTTCCCGGTAGTGGGCCTCGGTGAGCATCATGAGGGGCTTGAGTTCCTGGAGCTCGTCCAGTTTTTTCTTGGAGTCAGCTTTTAGGGTGTCGCGCTCCTCCGCCATCCTCCGTTTAACATCGTTGATCTGCTCTACGGCACGATCTGACTGTTCGCCAATCTGCTTTTCGTAGCCGGAGGATGCGGCGTTTCTGTCGGTCTCTGCGGCGGCGTGAACTTCTTCGAGCCTGGCTTCGAGGGCCTGGCCCAGGGCGTCCAGACTAGCCTCCGAGACTTCCTGGCCTTCTTCGACGATGGTGTGGCCGTTGAGGGTAAGAGCATTATCCGAAGTCTTGCCCATCATCTCGGAGAGCTGGGCTTCAAGTTCCTCGGCGGTCTCACGGATGCGGTGTGCCTCGTCCTGTGTTTTTTCGGCGAGGGACTCAAGCTCGGCGTCCCGGCGGCGTTCCAGGTCGGCCTTTGCGCTGGCGGCTATGGCCTGTACGCCTTCGATGGCCTCGGAGGTCTGCTGGGCGAGCTTTTCCTTTTCGAGCTCTGCGGTCTCGGCGACGTCTTTGAGTGCACGGTCACGGGCGTCAGTGTCGACGCTGGTAACGGTGTACTGGGCGAAGTAGAGGATGCGCTCCAGGGTGCGAGGCGATACGTCCAGCAGAAGACCAAGCCTGCTGGGGGTACCCTTTACATACCAGATGTGGCTGACGGGTGCGGCCAGGCGGATGTGGCCCATGCGCTCCCTCCGGACCTTGGACCGGGCGACCTCCACACCACAACGGTCACAGATTATGCCCTTGTAACGGACTCTCTTGTACTTGCCACAGTAGCATTCGAAGTCCTTGGTGGGGCCGAAGGTGCGTTCGCAGAAGAGACCGTCTTTCTCGGGCTTCAGGGTCCGGTAGTTGATGGTCTCGGGCTTGGTGACCTCGCCGTAAGACCATTGCATGATCTGCTCCGGAGAAGCCAGAGAGATGCGGATAGCATTGAAGTTCTCAGTCTCGACTCCCTTGATGTCAGTGACCATGGGCTATAACACCTCTTCTTGTTCGGACTGTTCGGCGTCTGATTCGTCGGGATCGGGACCGAGCTGGGCCATGATGTCCAACTCTCCGGACAGGCCATCCTCGGACTCGTCCAGGCCGTCATCGAGGAGGGAGTCCTCGGTTTCTTCGCTGAGGAGCTCGACGGAGAGGCCGAGGCTCTGGAGTTCTTTCTGGAGGACCCTAAAGGACTCGGGCACGCCGGGCTGGAATACGTCCTCGCCCTTTACTATTGATTCATAGGTTTTGACGCGACCGGCAACATCGTCGGACTTGACGGTCAGCATTTCCTGGAGAAGATGGGCGGCGCTGTAGGCCTCCAGGGCCCACACCTCCATCTCTCCGAAGCGCTGTCCACCGAACTGGGCCTTACCACCCAGGGGCTGCTGGGTGATGAGGGAGTAGGGCCCCGTGGACCGGGCGTGGATCTTGTCCTCGACCAGGTGTATAAGCTTCATCATGTAGATGGGCCCAACGGTTATTGGCTGGTCGAAGGGTTCGCCGGTGCGGCCATCGCGGAGGAGGGTCTTACCGAAGAAGGGGGGTATGAGGTCCTGGTCGGAGATGGCCTGGGTGAGCCTGGAATTCAGCTCGTCGGGGCCGGCGTTCGAAACATCGACACCCAGTTCCTCGAACCAGAGCTTCAAGCAGACCTCTCTGGGCAAGCCAGGGCTGTCATCGCCCATGACCTGAGCTCCGTCGAAACCTTTCTGATTCAGCCAATCGATAGCTACCTGTCCGTTCTGGGGACCTGCACCGTTTCCGGGATGGGAGAGGGAGGATTCGGCGCGGTCGATGATCCACATCTTGGAGAGGGCATCTTCGATTGAAGTGTCGCTGGCGCCGTCGAAGACAGGTGTGGTGACCTTGAAGCCGAGGGCCTGGGCGGCGAGACCGAGGTGGGTCTCCAGGATCTGGCCGAGGTTCATCCGGGAGGGGACACCGATGGGGTTGAGGACGATATCGATGGGGGTGCCATCGGGGAGGAAGGGCATTTCTTCTTCGGGGAGGATGACGGCTATGACGCCCTTGTTGCCGTGGCGTCCGGCCATTTTGTCGCCCTCTGCGATCTTCCGGGTGTGGGCTACCCAGACTCGAACCATCTGATTAACGCCGGGCGCCAGCTCGTCTTTATCGTCGCGGGTAAATTTCTTAACGTCGATGACTTTTCCCTGTTCGCCGTGGGGGACGCGCAGACATGTGTCCTTCACTTCACGGGCCTTTTCGCCGAATATGGCACGGAGGAGTTTCTCTTCGGCGGTGAGCTCGGTCTCACCCTTGGGGGTGATTTTGCCGACCAGGATGTCGCCGGGGCCGACCACGGCACCGATCCTGATGATGCCTTCCTCGTCGAGGTCGGCGAGGCTTTCTTCGCCGACGTTGGGTATGTCCTGGGTAATCTCCTCGGGGCCGAGCTTGGTGTCCCGGGCCTCGACTTCGTGCTTTTCAATGTGTATTGAGGTGAACTTGTCCTCCCTGACGACTCGTTCGCTGATAACGATGGCGTCTTCGTAGTTGTAGCCCTCCCAACTCATAAAGGCGCAGAGAACGTTCTGGCCGAGAGCGAGCTCTCCCCTCTCGGTGGACGAGCTATCGGCGAGGACCTGGCCGCTACGCACCTTGTCGCCCTTGCGGACGATGGGCCTCTGGTTTATGCAGGTGCCCTGATTGCTACGCATGAACTTGAGAAGTGAGTACTCCCGCAGGCCACCTTCGTCTTCCTTGACCATGATGGCGTCCCCGGAGACTGAGACTACGATGCCATCGGCGGCGGCGACGCAGACCTGGCCGCTGTCCTTGGCGACGTAGGCCTCCATGCCTGTACCGATAAGGGGGGACTCGGGGCGGAGGAGGGGGACGGCCTGCCTTTGCATGTTGGAGCCCATGAGAGCGCGGTTGGCGTCGTCGTGTTCCAGGAAGGGAATCAGGGAGGTGGACACGCTGACGATCTGCTTGGGGGACACGTCCATGAAGTCGACGCGTTCGGGGGTCTCTATCCTGGTGGACTCACCGAAACGGGCTTCGATTCTGTCGGTGGTGAACTGGTTCTGGTCGTCAAGGGGCGAGTTGGCCTGGGCAATGACAAACTGCTCTTCTTCATCGGCAGCAAGGTAGTCGATCTTTGATGAAACGAAGGGCTGGACCTTGACGGTGACGCCCTCGAGTTTCTTTATTCTGGTGGCCAAGGCCTTGGAAATCACCCTGCCAGCCTTAGCGATTGCCTTGCCGTCGGCGCCCATGACCTTTTCGGTGAGGGTCTTGCCCAGCAGTTCCTCGGAATCGCAGGGGACTTCCGTTAGCACCCTGCGGTAAGGAGTCTCTATGAAACCGTATTCATTGATAATGGAATAGGTGGCGAGGGAGCCAAGGAGGCCGATGTTGGGGCCTTCCGGGGTTTCGATGGGGCAGATGCGGCCGTAGTGGGAGTGATGGACGTCCCGGACATCGAAGCCGGCGCGTTCCCTGGATAGTCCGCCGGGGCCGAGGGTTGAGAGGCGGCGCTTATGGGTGAGCTCGGCGAGGGGGTTGGTCTGGTCCATGAACTGGGAAAGCTGCGATCCGCCGAAAAATTCCTTGATGGCGGCTACGATGGGCCGGACGTTGACTAGGGCCTGGGCCGTGACCATGTCCGGGTCCGCCAGCGTCATCCTCTCCCGGACGACCCGCTCCATGCGCATAAGTCCGATGCGGAACTGGTTCTGGATAAGCTCACCGACGCCCTTCACCCGCCTGTTGCCCAGGTGGTCTATGTCGTCGACGGTGTCCTTGCCGCGGTTGACGAGAATAACCTTGCGAACAATGGCAAGGAGGTCTTCGTTGTTCAGAGCGCGGTTTCCGAGTACCTCGATAACCTTATCGGCTTTCTCCTCTGGGAGGAGGGAGCGGATGGCATCCTCGTCGACTACACCGGGCGCAACGACTGGGTAGATCTTCCTTGCTTCTTCGTCATCGAGGCCGGCGGACTTCAAAAGCTCGGTGCCGAGTCTCTTGTTGACCTTGTAACGGCCAACTTTGCCGAAGTCGTAGCGGCGGGGGTTGAAGAAGAGGGCCTTGAGGAGATTTTCGGCGTTTTCGACAGTGGGGGGCTCGCCGGGGCGAATGCGACGGTAGAGCTCTATGAGGGCTTCTTCCCGGGACTCGATGCCGCCGTCCTTCTCGAGGGTCCTTTCTATGTAAGAGTGTTCATCATCAAGGTCTACGTCCTTGAAAAGCTCTCTAAGGGACTCATTCTCACCGTAGCCGATGCATCGAAGCAGGGTGGTTACGGGGATCTTCCTCTTCCTATCAACCTTGGCTGAAATGAGGTTCTTGTTGCTAGTCTCCAGTTCGAGCCACGCGCCCCGGTTGGGGATGAGCTTGGCGGAGCAGAGGCCTCGGCCGGTTGAGGGGTCAGTGTCCATAGTGAAGTAAACGCCGGGAGAGCGAACGAGCTGGCTGACTACCACGCGCTCGGCACCGTTTATGATGAAGGTGCCCTGGGACGTCATAAGGGGTATGTCCCCCATGAAAAGTTCCTGCTCTATCCTCTCATCGTTTTTCTGTTTGTTCACCAACAGCACTTTTACATATAGGGGAGCAGCATATGTGGCGTCCCGCATACGACATTCACTCTCGTCGTACTTGGGAAAGTGCTTTTTGCGGCAGTCGGGATTGCCCAGGGGACAAGGGAGGGGTTCGCCGTCAGCGTCATTGTCCTTGGTAGGGTCCCGGAACTCGTAGTCGAGGAAGTGGAGGTCGAACCTGCCGCCGGCATAGTCGGAGATAGGGGAGACCTTTTCGAAGAGTTCCTTGAGGCCCTCCTTACGGAACCATTCGTAGGAGTCCAGCTGGACGAGGATCAGACTGGGGATTTCGAGGACTTCTGGGAGCTTGGCGAAGGAGACACGGGAGCGGTCGAGGGCTTCGGGCGCGGGGAGAGTGGAGACCATCGCGGCTAGAACCTCCAAGGCAAACGGATATTAAAATACCTATGCCTAAACTAGGTGAGGGGTGAGTACAATTGGTCAGCTGGGGGGGCTGAGCTAGGAATGGGGCAGGGGCCCACGCAGTACTGCATTCGACCTGCCATGATAGCACCCTTTGTCAAGGTTGTCAACAGAGTGAACCGGCCCGACAGATTAGTGATGCGCCAGGGCTTTCTTCAGTTGCGTGGTTTTGATTGTTTTGCGGTTTCAGGCACGGGATTGATTGTTTAAGGGAAATCAACACTTGGCTCTTCACTCTAGCCTCGCCTCCCCGCTCATACTTCGACTACGCTCAGCATGAGCGGCCCCATCCGTGGGATGGATTCCCGATCAGGGTCGGGAATGGCGGTTGAGGTCGGTTATTCGGTTTTGGGGTTTCGGTTTTCGTTTTGTCTGTTTTGGAGGGGGTGGGCGATGGAAGGTCCGGGACTCGGTTTTCAGGGGGCGGGAGGCCCGCCTGGTTCAGCCCCGTGTTCCTGTGTCACATGGCAGACAGGCGAGGGGTTCTCGCCTGAGGGCATCTCTGCCACCAGTTTTTCAGTTTTCCCGACCCACTCGGAGGGGTGGGTGGGTGTTTTCTCGCTGCCGTCGCTGGGTTAATGGGAATCTCCGAGGGGAACGACGGGGGAGATTTTTCCAAGGGCCATAAGGCCCGAGGGTTTTGGCCCGGCATATGCGGGGTACATTTGGGCAAAGGTCCCGTGCAAGGGACCTGCCGCATAATATTGTGGACCTTCCATCGCCTGGAAGTTAGGGAAGAGACACGGGACCCGTGGTGAGGAGATGGCGACGTTCGCTTGTGCCGCAACCTGCTTGCCTCGCGAGGGAGGGCGATTGGCCGGTCGCCCCTACAAGAGAGGGGATAGGTATTGGGATGGGCCAGGGCGTTGAGTCCCCCGACTTCTCGGGGGCGATGCCTTGGGTCGGGTCTCGGGGGCTTCCCTGGGTTTTTGGTTCCTCCTTGGATGATGTGAGTTAGTGTTCGATCGGACGCAGGATATGATAGTATGGTCGGACAGATGTGTCAAGGGCAAATGTGCGGCTTTGGAGGGGAATATCTGAACTGTGATTCATGGGATTGATGGATTGGTTTGATTCGTGAAAGGGATGTGATGCTAGGGAAGGATGAGAATGGTAAGTAGCGAACTGTGTTTAGGGAGAGGCGCTACAGATCCCTCGCGGGGCATCGGGATGGGAAAGGGGGATGTCGAGGTGAGAGGGGAGGCAAGGGTGACGGGTTGGAGAGAGTTTATCAATCCCTGCTCACGCCCTCTGACGCAGCTCGGGGTGGGTGGTCCGTCCGCCGGGGAGGATGCCCACGAGGGACATCCCTGCAGTTAAGGAGGTATTGGAATGGGAGGGGAGAGGGGGTCACTTTGGAGGTGGAGTTGGGGTTTTCGGCGCGGGGGGCCTGTGCTATTATCGATGCACAGATTCCGGCCATTGGTAGCATGTCTTCCCTTGATCTAAGCCTTCTCATCGAGCCCTCTTATCGCGACAAATTGAACGCCGCATTGATAGAGAAAGCCGTGTCCTGCGCCCTGGAAATAGAGGGTGCCAGATACGCCACTGAAGTGTCGGTGGCGGTGACGGGGGACGAGGAGGTGGCGGAGCTTAATGCACGGTTCAGGGGCAAGGAGGGGACGACGGACGTGCTGTCGTTCGCGATGACGGGCGGGGAGGTTGGGGAGGGGGGATTCGTGAGCCCACCGAGCGGCAAGCAGGACCTGGGAGAAGTGATAATCTCTTATCCCCAGGCCCAGCGACAGGCCGAGGGGTTGGGGCACGAAACCAGGGACGAGATTGCGTTCCTGACGATTCACGGCGTGTTTCACCTTCTGGGTTACGACCACGAAATAGTCTCCGAAGCGGAGCTAATGAAAGAGATGGAGACCAGGGCGCTGGGCAAGATGGGAATTGAGAGAAGTTCGCTATCTCCGGAGCGAAGCTGATGGTCTCGGAAGTGCTGTACAGGAAGTGGCGGCCGCAGACGCTGGCGGGGGTGGTGGGGCAGGAGCACGTCACGCGGACGCTTTTGAATGCACTGGCCCAAGGTCGGGTGGCGCACGCATACCTGTTTTGCGGGCCCCGGGGGACGGGTAAGACGAGCACGGCGCGGATCCTGGCGAAGGCGGTGAACTGCTCGCGGAACGGGAAGGGGGAGCCGTGCAATGAGTGCGCCCAGTGCGTCGGGGTGAGCCAGGGAAGCGCATTGGACCTTATCGAAATCGATGCGGCGTCGAACCGGGGAATTGACGAGGTGCGGGAGCTGAGGGAGCGGGTGAACTACTCTCCGGCGGAGGCGCCGTTCAAGGTCTACATCATAGACGAAGTACACATGATGACCACACCCGCCTTCAATGCTCTGCTCAAGGTGCTGGAAGAGCCCCCCGGGCATGTGATCTTCATCCTTGCAACCACCGAGGCGCACAGGCTGCCTGTGACAATCGTGTCGCGGTGCCAGCGGTTCGACTTCCGGCGGTTAAGCCAGGGGGCGGTAGAGGGTCGGTTGAGGGAGCTTTGCGAGGACGAGGGGGTGACGATCGGAGACTGGGCGATGAAGTCGATAGTGAGGGCATCGGAAGGGAGCCTTCGGGACGCGGAGAACCTGCTGGAGCAGCTTATCGTCTCATATGGGACGAACATCGAGGCGGAGCACCTGAAGGAGCTGTTGGGGGTGTCGTCGGGGCTGCCGATCGTTGAGATTGCCGAGGGGATGCTGGCGGGAGACCTGCCGGGGGCTCTACGGGCGTTGCACGGGGTGGCGGAGCAGGGTCTGAACCTGAGGCACTTCCACCGTGAGATGCAGGAGCATTTACGTCGTCTGCTGTTGATAAAGGCCGGGGCCGGGGACGTGATCGAGATGCCGGAGGAGGAGCTGGAAGGGACGAGAGAGCAGGCTTCGAGGTGCGACATCGGGACTTTGCAGAGGGCATTGGCATCCTGGAGCAGGGCGAATGTGAAGACTGACTCGTCGGGGGGGATGTACCTCGAGATGGCCGTCATCGAGGTGGCGCTAGGCGCGGCGGAGTCGACATCAGTGGAAACAAGGGTGGCAGCGAGAGAGCCAGCGAGAAAACAGGCAACGGTTGGAACGCCGAGAGCAGGCATTCCAGCTCCCGTCGAGCCAGTGAAGCCAAGGCCCCGGGCGGCGGAAGCCAAGCCGGCTGTCGCGGCAACCGACAATGGGACATCCGAGGCTCCAGCTGAGTTGGAAGAGCCAGTGAGGCCGATGAAAGTTGCAGATTTGCAGTCGGCACCAGTTTCGCAGGAGAGCGGGGACATATCCGACTTCAAGGAGAAGTGGCCGGCGCTGGTAGATGCGCTGAGGGGGGTCGGGTCAAGGGGGAGCCTGGATGCCTTGCTGAGAAGCGCGTGCGAACCGGTGGCCCTGGAAGGCGATACGCTGGTAATCGGCTTCTACCACGAGTTTCACAAGAACAAGATCGACGACCCGAAGTACCGGCACCTGGTTGAGAAGAAGGTCAACGACGTATTCGGGGGGCCGTACCGGATCCGGTGCGACCTGGTGGGCAAGAACAACCCCACCCCAGCCCCGACCTACCGAGATGGGGGTCCCGAGATCCGGGAGCCTGCTCCTGCTAACGGCGGGTACGGCCAACAGCAGGCACCGTCAGGCGGCAATGACGTATCGGTGGCTTCGGTGTCGGAGCAGGGCCCCGGGCCGCTGGTGAAAGCGGCGCTGGAGATGGGAGCGCGGATCATTGAGAAGGGCTAGGAACCGGCAACCGGCACTTACCTGGAGCAAACAATGAACAGGCAATTCCGAAGACAGATGAAGCAGATGCAGGACGTGCAGGCGATGCTTGCCAAGGCACAGGATGAGCTGGCGGAGAAGGAGGTGGAAGCTAGCGTGGGAGGGGGCATGGTGAAGGTGGTGATGAACGGCAAGCAGGAGATGAAGTCGATAACGATATCGCCGGACGTGGTGGACCCGGAGGACGTGGAGATGCTGCAGGACCTGGTGCAGGCGGCGGTGAGCGAGGCGATCGAGAAGTCGCAGGGTCTGGCGTCGAGCCACCTGGGAGGTCTGACGGCGGGCCTCAATATCCCGGGGATGTAGGGAGCGGGGCGGTCGATGGCCAGTTCTCCGACCTCACCTGCGGTTACGCGGTTAATAGAGGCGTTTCACCGGCTGCCGGGAATCGGGCCGAAGACGGCGCAGCGATTAACTTATCATCTGGTGCGGTTGCCGGACGAGGAGGCTCGGGCGCTATCAGAGGCGATCATGGCAGTGAAGGAACTGACTACGCTATGCGCATCGTGCCAGAACATAGCGGAGACTGAGGTCTGCCCATTGTGCGGCGATTTCCGGAGGGACAGGAGCCAGATCTGTGTTGTGGAGGAACCGCTGGACATCCTGCCAATCGAGAGGTCGGGGAAGTACCAGGGGCTGTTTCACGTGCTGCACGGGGTGATATCGCCGATGAACGGGATCACGCCGGAGGACCTGAAGGTGAAGGAGCTTTTGGAGAGGCTGCGGGACGGGCAGGTGAAGGAGATCATTCTCGGGATCAACCCGAATATCGAAGGGGATGCGACGTGCATGTACCTGAACGGGCTGATCTCGCCGCTGGGGATACGGGTGACGAGGCTGGCCCGGGGGCTGCCGGCGGGGGGGGACCTGGAATACGTGGATGACGTGACGCTGGCTCGGGCGCTGGAGGGGCGGCAGGAGTTGTAGGGAGGGGCCGGGTCTCGAATCTGTTGCTCATTCCCTTTCCACTTAGGTCCTTAGTCGAGACTTCTGAGCATCCTGATTGGGCTCGCGCTACTTCCCCCATATACGAAGGCTAGTCAGGCTAAGCGGTGGTATCTCCTATGCACACGACTTAGATCCCTCGCGGGGCCTCGGGATGACACGTAAGGGCGCGGGTGGGGCTGGGCGGTCGTGATGTAAACGATAAGCGTGGTCGTCCCCCCCACTCATACTTCGAGTGGCCTCAGCATGAGCGGCCCCTCCCAAGGGTACGAGGGCGGCGGTGGATGGCTAGGATGTATGTGGTCATCAGACTGGAGCTTTATATCCCTCGCGGAGCGTCGGGATGACATGTGGATAGGTGATGACGCTTGGAGGCGCGGGCAGGACGTATAATGCGGGTATGGTCAGGGCGCGGGTATATAAGACTGAGGGGGTGGTGCTGAGGCACCAGGACCTAGGGGATGCAGACAAAATCATTACGGTGTATTGCCCGTATGTGGGGAAGCTGAGGGTGGTGGGGAAGGGGGTGTTGAAGCCGAAGAGTCGGGTTGGGGGGCATGTTGAGCCGCTGTCACGGGTGTCGTTGCTGATAGCTAGGGGGACAAACCTGGATGTAATCAGCCAGGTTAGTCCGATCGACAGTTTTGTGGGACTGCGGGACGATTTGGAGCGGACGGCGCAGGGGTTCTATGTTGCGGAGTTGCTGGACCTATTTACGGGGGAGGAGGATGCGAGCCCGGAGCTTTACGAGGCTTTCCTCGAGACGCTGAATGCGCTTACCGTGAACCGGGACGGGGGGCTTGTGCTGCGCAGGTTCGAGTTGAGGTTGCTGTCCATCCTCGGATTTGCGCCGGAGCTGGACTCTTGTGTGTCGTGTCGGGAGTCGGAGTTCAGGGGAGGGGCCTGGTTCAGCCCGAGGTCGGGTGGGGTGCTGTGTTCGGAGTGTGCGGATGGAGAAGGGTCTGCGTTTCCGATGTCTCGGGATGCGGTGGTGTCGTTCAGGTACTTGAGGAACTCAGATGCATCTGCGATTACTGAGAAGGTGACGCCGGAGCGATTGGCACGGGAGATGGAACTGACGTTGAGCCGTTACATCCGGTATCAGCTGGAGAGGGACGTGAGGTCGGCGGGGTTTCTGGACAGATTGGCGGCTCTGCCTCAACGGGAAGGTTAGGGGTCGCGGCTCGGGGCAGACTAACGGTCATTCGTCGAGAGTCAGGCATGGGTCGTGCTATACTCTCTGCCGTCCCACACCCCATGTCCAGAAGGAGAAATCATGTCTGAAGGACAGTCTAGCGCGGAGCTAATGAGCCGGGCCTCGCAGTTCCTGGCGGGAGGCACGATGCACCACACGACGCACGGGTCTCTGCCGCGCGAACTCCAGCCGATCGTGGCACGGGGGGAAGGGAGCAAGTTCTGGGACGTGGATGGGAAGGAATACATTGACTACGTGATGGGGTCGGGGCCGCTGATCCTGGGGCACGCGCATCCGGAGGTGGTGGAAGTGGTTGAGGCGCAGGCGGGGGCCGGGTCGCAGTACTACAACCTAAGCGAGCCTATGATCGACCTGGCGGAGACGTTGGTGAATGCCGTGCCGTGTGCGGAGAGGGTAAAGTTCACGGGGTCGGGGAACGAGGCGACGATGACGGCCCTGAAGCTGGCCAGGGCGATCACGGGCAAGCAGAAGATCATGAAGATGGAGGGGGCCTACCACGGGACTCACGACTATACAGCATGGGGAGGAACTCACAAGGAACCTTTCGAGTATCCCAATCCGCCCCGGGACTCACAGGGGATACCGGATGCGCTGTCGGGGCTGGTGCTGGCGGCGCCCTTCAATGACCTGGAGACGACCGCGAGGCTGATCGATGAGAACAAAGATGAGTTGGCAGCGGTGATCGTCGAGCCTGTTCAGCGGAACATTCCGCCGAAGGTGGAGTTCCTGGAGGGCTTGAGGGAAGTGACAACCCGGTGCGGAGTAATCTTGATCTTTGACGAAGTGGTGACCGGGTTCCGGCTAGCGTGGGGAGGGGGCCAGGAGTATTACGGCGTAACGCCGGACCTGGCAACGCTAGGAAAGATAATGGGTGGTGGATATCCCATCGGGGCGATAGTGGGTCGGGAGGAGTTGTTCTACCCGTTCACGCCGGAGGCAGCGAGCCAGGGGGAGGTGGCGATGTATGGCGGGACTTTCAGCGGGAACCCGGTATCGATGACGGCTGGTCGGGCGGCGCTGAACGTGCTGCACAGGCCGGGCCAGTATGAGCGGTTGTCGGTGATGGGGAAGAGGCTGGGCGACGGGTTGAAGGAGCTTAGCCAGATGCTGGAAGTGCCGATGTTCGTGTGCCAGGAGGAGTCGATAGTGGACGTGATGTTCACGGACAGGGCCGTGGAAGGGTATCGGGACACATGGTCGGCGGATGCGGATATGGCGTACCGGTTCAAGACGGGGATGATACGTCGGGGGGTGTGGACGGTGCCCGGAGGTCCGAAGATGTACGTGTCGCTGGTACACTCGGAGGAGGACATAGACAGGACTCTGGCGGTAGCGGAGGAGTCTTTGAGGGACCTGCGCAGCTAAACGTCATCGAGTCATGCTAAACCTAAAGAGCAGTCTACTAGATGCAGGGAACCAGAGCGATCTTATTGTGACCGGGACATGCCTGTGATAGGATTGCCAGCCGCTACAGGGAAATGAAACTCACAGCCGTAGGAAATTACCCAAAGATTGGCAGAGGGCCCGATGGCCAGAAGCTCCGCAGGGCCATAGCTCGCTCCGACAGGGGAGAGATTACCCCCGAGGAGTTGGCGCGGGCAGAGGACGAAGTCACCCGGGAGGTCATAGAAGAACAAGCCAGCGCGGGGCTGGATATGGTGACTGACGGGATGATGAGGTGGGACGACGGGCAGACCTATATTGCGCGGCAGTTAGACGGGTTCGAGGCGACGGGACTGCTTCGCTATTTCGATACGAACACGTACTACCGGCAGCCGGTGGCGAAGGGGCCGGTGGGGTGGACAGGGCCGATAACGGTGGACGACTACCGGTTTGCGACGAGTTGCACGTCGTTGCCTGTTAAGGCCATTATCACGGGCCCCTACACACTGGCCAAGCTGTCCCGCTCCGAGCACCACCGAGACCTTGCGCACCTGGCGATGGAACTGGCCGATGCGATGAGGCAGGAGGCCCTAGCGCTGGAGGGTGAGGGAGTGCCCATGCTACAGGTGGATGAGCCGGCGATCGTGAGGAACAAGGAGGACTGGGGCCTCTTCATGCAGGTAATGGAGCGGTTCACCCGGGGCCTTAACGTTGAGCGGATGCTGTATACGTGGTTCGGGGACGTGTCGGGGCTGGATGGGTTCTTCGAACTGGATTTCGATGGGTTTGGGCTGGACTTCGTGATGGGCTCCGCTAACTTCGATCTGCTGGACGGGTTCCCGACTGACAAGACGCTGGGGTTGGGAATCCTGGATGCGCGCAACGTGCGTATGGAGTCGGTGGAGCAGATTGCCAAGACCGTCATGGATGTTTCTAACCGGGTGTCTTTGGACAGGATTCATTTAACACCAAGCTGCGGGCTCGATTACCTGCCCCGGGAGACGGCGATAGCCAAGTTAAGGCGAATGGCAGAAGGCGCTGCGTCGCTAAAGGAGGCGGTAAGTTAGATGGGCCCGTTGTTGACTACATCAGTGGGGAGTTTCCCCAAGCCGCCGTACCTGAGGAAGGCGAGGGGTCGGGTGTCGCGGGGGGAGATGGACCGGCAGGAGCTGCGAGAGCTGGAGTTGCAGGCGACCCGGGAGTGGATTGAGGCACAGGAAAAGATCGGGATTGACATACTGGTGGACGGGGAGATGGACCGCGGGGATATGGTCACGTTCTTCGCGGAGAACCTGGAGGGGATGGGCATCAGCGGGCTGGTACGGTCATACGGAAACCGGTACTACCGCAAGCCGATTGCCACGGGCCCGATAAGGAGGAAGCGGCCGGTAACGCTGGACACCTGGAAATACGCGCAGAGCCTGACGGACAAGCCGGTGAAGGGGATGTTGACGGGGCCGTATACGATCTGCGACTGGTCTTTCGACGAGTATTTCCCGAACCGGGAAGCGTTCATCATGAACGTGGCGGAGTTCGTGAGGGATGAGGCCCGGGACCTGGAGGAGGCGGGGGCCAAGTACATCCAGATAGACGAGCCGGCGCTATCCACGAGGCCAGAGGAGATAGACGTGGCGATCCGGGCGATGGGTGTGGTGACAGAGGGGCTTTCGGCGACGACGATTACGCATATTTGCTACGGAGACTTTGCGAAGATTTACCCGCGGATGCTGGACATGCCGGTAGACATCTTCGATCTTGAGATGGCGAACGCTGGATACCAGCTCCTGGACGTGTTCGCCACGCACCCGTTCAGGAAGATGCTGTCCGCCGGAGTGGTGGACGTGCACAGCCACAGGATAGAGGGGCCGGAAGAGGTGGCGGATGGGCTGCGCCGCATCCTGACCCAGTTCTCGCCCGACAAGGTCCTGGTCGATCCCGATTGCGGCCTGAAGACAAGGACGGTGGGGGAAGCGAAGGACAAGCTGAAAGCGGTGAAACGGGGTGTGGACCTGGTAAAAGCAGAGCTTGGTGTAGCCTAGCCCAGGTTCGAGGCCACCCGTCCGAGCGTGTTCCCTATGGGGAGCCAGACATAGGAAAAAGAGGGGCAAGCCGGATTGAGAGCTGTACTGATAGAGGAACACGGCGGCCCTGAAGTCCTGGAAGTCCGCAAGGCGCCCAATCCGGAAATCGGCCCGCTGGATGTGCTTATAAAGGTCTGGGCGTGTGGTGTGAACCACGTGGACCTGTACCTGCGACAGGGCATCATTGGGGCGAACATCCCGTTGCCGGCGATACCGGGCCGTGAGGTGGCGGGTGAGATCGTGGAGGTTGGGGAACTGGTCAGGGACTTCGAGCCCGGGGACCGGGTGACGGTGATTCCACGATTCCCATGCGGCAACTGCGAGCCGTGCCGGATAGGTGAGGAGGGGATGTGCCTCCAAGCAGCAAGCATCCCGGGCGGATACGCGGAGTTCACGACGGCACCGGCTTCCAGCCTGATTACGCTGCCACCCGAAGTGTCCTACGACCAGGCAGCGTCGGTAGCGCTTGCTTACCTCACGGCCTGGCACATGCTTATAACGCGGGCGAAGGTGCGGAGCGGTGAGGACGTGCTGGTCCAGGCAGCGGGCAGCGGGGTCGGGAGTGGGGCGATCCAGATAGCGAAGATGGCCGGGGCACGGGTGATAGCGACGGCATCGTCGGACATAAAGCTGGAGAGAGCCCGGCAGATAGGCGCCGACAAGACTATCAACTACTCCAAAGATGATTTCAAGGATATGGTGATAGGGCTGACAGAGGGGCGGGGGGTGGACATTGTTGTGGAGCACATAGGGACGGATACGTGGGAGGGGAGCATCGGGTGCCTGGCGTTCAACGGCCGGCTTGTGACGTCCGGGGCGCACACGGGTGTTTATGGGCGGATCAACATCCAGGAGCTGTTCATAAAGCAGCTGACGATAATTGGGTCGTATCTAGGGTCCCGGCATGAACTGGCGCAGCTGTTGAAGGTGGTTGCACAGGGGAGGATAAGGCCGGCGATCGACAGCGTGTACCCGCTGGAGGGTGCGAAGGAAGCGCACCAGATGATGGAGGAGAGGCGGCAGTTCGGTAAGCTGTTGATCAAGCCCTGGTTGAAGTAGGGGTGGGGTGGTGAGGGGTGGCTGGAATGAGACCTACGCGATCGGGCAGCTATTGGCGGACCGCCCGTCGCTCGACCCTTCGACTCCGCTCAGGGTGAGCGGCCCCACCCCAGGGAAAGCGCCCACGAGGGCTGACACTGCGAGGAGATCAGGCAGGCCACAAAGAAGGCAAAGATAATGGGCCGACGCCTGGGCGTCGGCCCATTATTGCTATTCGGGTTTGGGACCCTGTGCCTGTGGACTAGTAGTCCATGGGCGGGGCGGGGGGCATGGGCGGGGTCTTGTCCGGGATCTCGGTTACGAGAGACTCGGTGGTCAAGACCATGGCCGCCACACTAACGGCGTTTTCGAGGCCGGCCCGGGTGACCTTGAGGGGGTCGATGATGCCCTTGTCGACCATGTTGCCGTAGTCGTCGCCAGCGGCGTCGTAGCCGTTGGACGGGTCAAGTTTCTTGACCATGTCGACGACGACGGAGCCTTCCTGGCCTGCGTTCTCGGCGATGCGGCGCATGGGCTGCTCGAGGGCCTTGGCAACGATGGAGGCGCCGGTGCGTTCGTCACCTTCGAGGCCCTCTACCACGGAGGCGAGGGCTTTCTGGGCGTTGAGGAGGGATACGCCGCCGCCGGCGACGATGCCTTCCTCGACCGCGGCCCGGGTGGCGGAGAGGGCGTCCTCTACGCGGTGCTTCTTTTCCTTGAGCTCAACCTCGGTGGCGGCTCCGACCTTGATGACGCCAACGCCACCGGCCAGCTTGGCCAGTCGCTCCTGGAGTTTCTCACGGTCGAAGTCGGAGGTAGTCTCTTCGATCTGGGCCTTGATCTGCTTGATGCGACCCTGGATGGCGTCCTCTCCGCCGCGACCTTCGATGATAGTCGTGTCGTCCTTACCGGAGACCACGCGTCGGGCCCGGCCGAGGTCTTCGAGGGTGGCGGAGTCGAGCTTACGGCCAACCTCTTCACTGATGACGGTGCCGTTGGTCAGGATAGCGATGTCCTGCAGCATGGCCTTGCGGCGGTCGCCGAAGCCCGGGGCCTTAACGGCGAGGCAGTTTATGGTGCCGCGCAGCTTGTTGACCACGAGGGTGGCCAGGGCTTCACCGTCCACGTCCTCCGCGATGACGACCATGTTCTTGCTGACCTGAAGGACTTTCTCCAGGACGGGAAGAACGTCGGCGACGGCAGAGATCTTCTTGTCAGTGATGAGGATGTAGGGGTCATCGAGGGCGGCTTCCATGCGCTCGGAGTTGGTGACGAAGTAGGGGCTGATGTAGCCCCGGTCGATCTCCATGCCCTCTACGTACTCGATCTCGTAGCGGATGCCCTTGGACTCCTCGACGGTGATGACGCCGTCCTTGCCGACCTTCTCCATTACCTCGGCGATGAGGCCGCCGATTTCGGTGTCGGCGGCGGAGATGGAAGCGACCTGGGCGATCTGGTCCTTACCGGCAACGGCGATGGAGAGCTTCTTGAGCTCGTCGACTGCGGCGCCGGAAGCGGACTCCATGCCGCGCTTGAGGGCCATGGGGTTGGCTCCCGCTGCGACGTTCTTCATGCCTTCGTGAATCATGGCCTGGGCGAGAACGGTAGCGGTGGTGGTCCCGTCACCGGCGACGTCGTTGGTCTTGGTGGCGACTTCCTTGATGAGCTGAGCGCCCATGTTCTCGAAGGGGTCCTCGACCTCGATCTCCTTGGCGATGGTCACGCCGTCATTGGTGATGGTAGGGGGACCGAATTTCTTGTCGAGGATGACGTTGCGGCCCTTGGGGCCGAGGGTGATCTTAACCGCGTCGGCGAGGGCGTCGATTCCCTTGCGAAGGGAAGCCCTTGCGTCCTCGGCGTATTCCAACTGTTTGGCTGGCATTTATGCTCCTTTCGTAACTGTTCCTGGCCTTCTGGTTAGAAGGGCCTAGGATATCTTGGCGACGATGTCGGACTCCCTAACGATCAGGTACTCGTCGTCACCTTCCTTTATCTCGGTGCCGGAGTACTTGCGGTAGAGGACTACGTCGCCTTTTGCCACCTCCATGGCAACCCGGTTGCCGTCTTCACCGAGACGGCCTGGACCAACGGCGATAACCTCTCCCTCCTGGGGCTTCTCCTTAGCGGTGTCAGGGAGAACGAGGCCGCTTGCCGTGACCTCTTCTTTTTCCATGGGCTTGAGCAGAACTCCATCGCCCAGCGGTTCAAACGTTCTTGCCAATATGGGTCCTCCTTTCGGATCCTCCGTTTGCACATAATTTTAGCACTCTGCTGTTTAGAGTGCTAACCGACGGAGATTTTAACTACATAGGATTTAGTGCGCAAGAGGAAAATGGAGGAATGCGGGTAGAGGACCGGGAGGAGGGGTGGATGTCACAGTGAGGGTATGGGGACCAGTCGGTCACCCCTACGGGGAAAGAGGCAAGGGATTTGGGGAGTTAGTTGGAGTAAGATTGAAGACTTGGGAAAAGGAGTTTATGAGGGCGTGGTGGACGCGGGGTGGGTGGACAGGACGTGCGAGGACATTTTGTATGGAGGTCATGGGGGCGTCAGTGATGCCGCAATGGTTTATGAGGGAGAGGTGGTCAAAGTCGGGGGCGAGGTTGAGGGCGAAGCCGTGCATGGTTACCCAGCGTTTCACGTGAATGCCTATGGAGGCGATCTTGTTCCGGGCGACCCAGACGCCGGTTTCCCCGTCTCGCCGGGTCCCGGCGACGCCAAGGCCTGCAAGGGCAGAAATCAGGGCTTCTTCCAGCTTCCAGAGGTGTTGCCGCAGGTCTGTGCCGTGTCGGGTGAGGTCCATGATCGCATAGCCGACTACCTGGCCCGGGCCATGGTAGGTGACGTCCCCCCCTCGGTTGGTGTGGATGAACTGGATGCCCCGGGTAGAGAGCTCAGATTCTGAAACAAGGACGTTAGAGAGGTTGCCGGAGCGGCCGAGGGTGATGACGGGGGGGTGTTCGAGGAGGAGGAGGGTATCAGGGATTTGGCCTGCTATAAGGCGGTCACGGAGGTCGGTCTGGAGGGCGAGGGCGGTCCGATAGTCGACGAGGCCGAGGTCGTAGACCTGGAGCAGGTCCGCGGTTGTGCGGGTTTCTCTATGTTCGGAAAGCATAACGAAAAGACTTTGGGCCGCTTTTCAGCGGCCCAAAGAGGCTCAACTATATGTGGGGCCTTATTAGACCCTGAAACCGTCGAGGAGTTTTGAGAGGGGCCTCTGACGGGCCTTGCCACGGATCTCGTCCTGGCGGTCCTGCATGGGGACGGAGTCGGGGTCCTTGTAGAGGACGCCTACGGGGATGCCGGGTTCGTGAATGGCATCGTAGGCGGACCGCCTGTTTGAGGAATCATAGTCCTCTGGGAGGGCCCAAAGGGCGGGTTTGATGCCCTGCTTGGCATTGCCCTTGAGGAGCTCGTAAGTGTCGTTGTACTCGGTGCAAGGCGACTGGATGTGGACTATAGAAAAGCCCTTGTGGTCCATGCCCTGCACAATGAGGCTGGCCAAGTCCTTGGGCTTTCCGGAGAAGCCGGAGGCGATGAAGGAGACACCGGCGGTGAGGTAGAGGTCCAGGGGATCGACGGAGCCTTCGATCTTACCGTAGGGGGTGCTGGATGTCTTGACGCCGAGGTCGGTGGTCGGGGAGCTCTGGCCCTTGGTGAGGCCGTAGACACCGTTGTCCATGATAACGGCACAGACATCGAGGTTGCGCTGGGCCTGGGGAACGATATGTTCACCGCCGATGCTGAGGAAGTCGCCGTCTCCGGCGACTACGAGGACGCTAAGCTCGGGGCGGCCCATCTTGATGCCGAAGGCCTGGGGGAGGGTGCGTCCGTGGACGCCGTGGATTCCGAAGGGCTGCTCGCCCTCGACCAGGTGGACGAGGTTGCCGGAACAGCCGATTCCGGCGACTATTACGGTCTCGGTTAGAGGGGCCTCGTCCCTGAGGGCCCGTTCGCGGATGGCCATTTCGACGGCACGCCGGACGCCGAAGTCACCGCAGCCGGGGCACCACTTGAAGTCGTATTCGGGGTTCTTGACCTTGGGGGTTTTTCTCGGCGCTTGCTTCAGGGTGGTCATACCTTGACTGTCCTTTCAGACTCCACTCGGACTCGGTCGCCGATCCACTGTACCAGGTCTCTCACCTTGAAGGGGAGGCCGGTGATCTGGGTAATGGACTCGGCGTTGACGCCCTTTGACCTAAGAATCATTGAGAACTGGCCCAAGTAATTGAGCTCCGGAACAATGATCAACTCTTTCTTCCTGAGCTCTTCAAGGAGAGCCGGGGGGAGAGGGTTGATGTTCATGGTGTAGTACCACCCCAGGTCGACTCCACCGGCGACTAGCTGGCGATACGCCTCGAGGGCCGGGCCCTTGGAGCCGCCCCAGGGCAATAGGGCTACGGGGCAGTCGGCGTTTTCAACCTCGAACTCATTCTCCTTGAGCAAGTCCAGCTTGCTAAACCTGCGGTTGGTCATGTGGATGTGGCGGTCGGGGCGGTGGGTGGTGTCGCCGTAGGGGTCGTGCTCGCTGGCATTGGCGACGTAGGGACCGGGGCCACCGGGGAGGGGCATGGGAGAGACGTGGGCGGCCTCGTAGCGGAGGTAGCCGTTGGCGCCGGTGTAGACCTGGCGGGTCTCGGCGTTGACGGAGTCGATGTCGGGCCTGGGGATGTTCTGGGCTCTCTCGGAGAGGTTGTGCTCGCTGAGGATGGCCACGGGGCCCTGGTACCGTTCGGCCCAGTTGAGGGCTTTTACCGCGGCGTCGAAGCACTCCGAAACGTCGCCGGGGGCGATGACGGGAAGCTCCATGTCGCCGTGGGCGGGATGGATGGCGGTGAGGAGGTCTGACTGCTCGGTCTTGGTCGGGAGTCCGGTGGCAGGGCCACCGCGTTGAACATCCACGACGACGCAGGGGATCTCCGCCATCCATGCGAAGCCGAGACCCTCGCTCATGAGGCTGAAGCCCGGGCCTGCGGTGGAGGTCATAGCCTTCTTGCCAGAATAACCTGCGCCGACTATGGCGTTGATTGATTCGATCTCCGAACTGGCCTGGTAGGCGAACTTGCCGTCTCCAATGAGGTTGTTTTCCATGAAAACGAGAATGGAGGTGGCGGGGGAGATGGGGTATCCGATGAAGCAGTCCAAGCCAGCGGCGATGGCACCCATGGAGAGGGCCTGGTTGCCGTTAATCAGTATCTGCTCGCCCTCGGTCCTGGTGGCCGGGGCAAGAGTGCCGAGGCTGAAGCCGCTCTTGGCGGCGCCTTCCCTGCCGAGGAGGAGGGCCTTGTTGTTGGACTCGATTATCTCCTCGTCGTTTGGGCGACCACGGGTATATCGTTTGCGGTTGAATTCGGCGAGATACTCGTGGGGCATGTCAACGAGGTGGGCGAGGGCTCCGACGACGACGAAGTTGGCAGCCCGGAGGTTACCGGTGGAGCGGGCCAGCTCCTCGAATGGGAGGCCTACGCTCTGGTCATCCTCTTCGAGGGAGAAGTCGCCGGTGTTATATATGACGACGCCATCGTCACGGACTTCTTCGCGGTGGGTGTCGTAGGCTTCCCGGTTGAAGGCGACTAGGACGTTAAGGGCGTCGCCGGAACTGAGAATGGGGGAAGTGGCCACTCGGACCTGGGTCCAAGTGGGGCCGCCGCGAATCTGGGAAGGGAACGTCGAGAAAGTAAGGACGTGGTAGCCCACCTGAGCTGCGGCCTGGGCGAGGGCTGCGGCTGCGGTGACCACACCCTGACCGCCCTCACCGGCGAAGCGGACTACAAAGTCTCTAGTCTCCAATTGCCTCTCTCCTGTCTAGTCGACCCGATTGGGAACGAAACCGGGCACCGGGCCGAGCCTTTGCAGGTTTTCCACTACTCCATGTTTTGTGCGCGCTTATTGTCGGTGGGAACAAGGGCCCGCCAACACGCAAGTTTTCCCACTGACGAGGAGTCAGGGGCCGGAGCATCCTAACATCGGGGAGTCAGATTGTCAACTTTGGGGGAAACAAAAGGAGGGAGTGGAGAAGGCAAGTGTCGGTGTATTCCGACGTCATTTGCAGGCGTGCCGGGGACGTGCTTGCGGTTGACACTCAGATGGGCGCGATGATAGAGTCCGAAGCTGGCACCTGTAGTCAACACCCTCACCCCAATCCCAGCAAAGCGTTTGCCCGCAAGGCATAAGTCGGAAGTTGGCAAGACGCGGGGGTAAGGTGGGCTGAATGGGTGCGACAAAGAGGAAATAGAAGATAAATCAGGCAGTGCGACAGCGCGGGAAGCCGGGGTGTCGGGGCTGACTGAATAAAAGCCAGGGTACTCAGGGAGCAGCAATGGCCGAGGCCAAAGAAGAGATCCAGCTACATCGGGGCCTGAAGGGCATATATTTCGAACGGTCTGCGGCATCTTTCATAGATGGCGAGGTCGGTAAGCTCCTGTATCGTGGATATAACATTCACGACCTGGCCGAGAAGTCGACATTTGAAGAGACGACCTACCTGCTCCTACACGGGTCCCTGCCCACCCGCGGCCAGCTAAGCGAAATAGACGAGTCGTTAAAGAGCAGCCGCCAGATACCCGATGCGGTCTACCAGGTAATCGATCTGGCGAAGGACGCCCACCCGATGGACGTGATGCGGACCGGGGTGTCAGCACTGTCGGCTTTTGACCCTGACGTAGATGACAACTCATCGGAGGCTAATATAAGGAAGGGCATCCGGCTGACGTCTCAGGCAGCGACGATTGTTGCGGCGCACCACCGGATAAGGCAGGGCCTGGACCCTGTGACTCCGGACCCGTCCCTGGGGCACGCGGCGAGCTTCCTGCACATGCTGCATGGGAAAAGGCCAACCGAAGAGGATGCCAAGCTGCTGGACGTGGACTTCATCTTGCACGCGGAGCATGGGACTAACGCGTCGGCGTTTGCGGCGAGGGTGTGTGCCAGCACGATTTCGGACCTGCACTCGGCGGTGGTGACGGGCATTGCGGTGCTGAAGGGGCCGGCGCACGGGGGTGCGGCGGAGGCGGCGCAGACGATGACACAGGCCATCGGGTCTCCGGACAACGCGGAGACGTATGTACGTGACACGATAAAGAACGGGGGCCGGATCATGGGGTTCGGGCACCGGGTGTACAAGGCTGAGGACCCGCGGGCGGGTCACCTGAGGGAGAGGTCTCGGGCACTGGGGCAGAAGATGGGCCAACCTGAGTGGTACCAGATCCTGACCCGGGTGGAAGAGGCGATGGCGCCGTACCGGAAGCGGGGCGTGTTCGTGAACGTGGACTTCTACGCGGGCTCGATCTACCACCTTCTCGGGATCCCGGACGACCTGTTCATCCCGCTGTTTGCAATGGGTCGGATCCCGGGATGGACGCTTCAGGTGGTGGAGCAGCACGAGAAGAACATACTGATCCGGCCGCTGGCAGAGTACACGGGTCCGATGGACCTAGAGTATGTGCCGTTGGAGGAGCGGGGTTAGCCAAGCAGACGCTTCCCCGTAGTCCCTGACCTCTCACTTAACATGAGCGCCTAGTTAGCGCGCTCTTTATCGCTGGTATCAGGAAAGGAATGTCCTCCACCAGCGTGCGCCACAAAACGTCTAGATTTATATCAAAGTAGGCGTGGACGAGTCGATGGCGCATGCCTATCATATCGGCCCAAGGGATTTCAGGAAACTGAGTCTGAGTGGCCTCAGAAGTTCTGAAGGCCGCCTCTCCGATAATCTCAACTTCTTTAACCAGCGAGAGGACAAGCATCCGATTTTCGTCGAGTTCGGAGCGTGATCTTCCTTCACTGAAGGATAGGGCCTCCTGGGCTGCGTCAAGCATGTGCCGCAGTCGAATTTCGTCAAGTCTGTCCATACTGCACCTCAGCCTTTTCCATCACCTCTTGGCGGAAATAGATACTCAGGTCTTGGGGGGTGCGCAGGTCGATCTTTCGTTGACCAAAAAGGGGAGAAAGGTTTCGTTCCAAGCGGCTTATACCCAGCAATCCGGGAGTGCGGCCTTCTTCGAATTCGACCAAAACATCGATGTCGCTCTCAGGTGTGAAGTCAGGACCGAGGGCGGAGCCGTATACAGCCAAGCGCTTTATGCCTTCCGACCTGCATAATGACGCCAACTTTTTCTTTTCAACCGAAACCTGGGTGTTCATGGGTTTAACCTTCACCCGCACTAGAGTAAGAGGGCTCGTGGCAGGTACGAGCATAAGATATCATCCAGCGAGTCCGACTCTCAAACGGGGGCACTGGAGGTAAACCTGAATAATGTCCTTTGTGATATTATTGCGCGGCTGCGGCAAGCAGCCCCAAACGTCAACACCAAGGGAGGAAGAGAACAATGGCAGAGCAGGTCCAGGTCGGGCAGGAAGCCCCGGACTTCACCCTTCAGGCAACCCAGGGAGGCAAGGTCACACTGAGCCAGTACAAGGGCGAAAAGAACGTACTGCTGGCATTCTACATCCTTGATTTCACCGGAGGCTGAAGCACGGAACTGGCTACCCTTCGGGCGGCCAAGAAATCTTTCGAAGACGCCAACACGCAGGTGCTGGGGCTGAGCATAGACAGCATTTTTGCCCACAAGGTGTACGACCTGACCCTCGGGGGGCTGTGGTTCCCGTTGCTGGCTGACTTCCATCCCAAGGGCGCGGTTGCCGATCTGTACGGAATCATGACCGAGAATGGGATTAGCAAGAGGGCGTGCTTCCTGATAGACAAGCAGGGAGTGGTGCAGGCGGCGGAGGTTTATGAGGGCGGTCTGCCCGACGTCAAAGCGCTTGCTGCGAAGGCTGCTGCGCTCTAGGCAGCCTGCAGTCCAACAATCGCTCTCAAGCGTGAGCCTATGAAGACGAGACAGGAGGCGCTAGACCTCCTATACGAGTACACGAAGAGCGAGAACTTGCGGAAGCACGGGCTCGGGGTGGAGGCGGCGATGCGGGCCTACGCCCGCAAATATGGGGAGGATGAAGATGTGTATGGGCTTGTCGGGCTTCTGCATGACTTCGACTACGAGGTACACCCGACCGTCGACAAGCACCCGATGGAAGGGTCCAAAATCCTGCGGGAGCGGGGGTATCCGGAAGAAGTCATATACGCCATTCAGTGTCACGCCGACTACCTGGGCCTGGAGCGCAAGGCTAACATGGACAAGGCCATATTCGCGTGCGACGAACTGGTCGGCCTGGTGAACGCCGTAGCTCTCGTGCAGCCGACCAAAAACATAAACGACGTGAAGGTCAGGTCGGTGAAGAAGAAGCTGAAGGACAAGTCCTTCGCCCGGGGCGTAATTCGTGAAGACATCACCAACGGAACGGCCGAACTGGGCATCGAGCTTGATGATCACATAGCTACGATCATCGAGGCGATGCAGGGCGTGGCCTCGGAACTCGGGTTGGACGGCAGGCTGGCCAAGGCGTAGGGGCTCCATTGCAGGGTGACAAGATCCTGCTGGAAGGCATGGAGTTCTATGCCTATCACGGGGTCAATGAGAGCGAAAAAAGCCAGGGGCAGCGTTTCATAGTCGACGTGGAGATTTCCGCCGACCTGAGAAAGGCCTCTGAGACGGACGACCTGGAAGACACTGTTAACTACAGCCGCGTCTTTCGCGTAGTCAAAGAAATTGTTGAAGGCCCGCCGCGCGATCTCATTGAGACGGTCGCCGGGGAAGTCGCGAGGCGAGTGATTGAGAACTTTGCTGTCGAGCAGATAAAGGTGAGGGTGAGCAAGCCGGATGTTCCGCTAAAGGGGGCAAGGCTCAAGGGGGCGGCGGTGGAGATAGTCAGGCATCGTGATACGGAGGTAACGGAGATTGAACGCTAGTAACAACAGTCGGGACTGGGCGATAGTGCTGGGTGCATCCAGCGGGTTCGGGGGGGCGTGTGCGCTGGCCCTGGCAGAAAAGGGGCTAAACATTGCGGGAGTCCACCTGGACAGGAGGGCAACGCTGGCAAACGCCGAGGCTATAGCAGCTAAGATCGAGGAGTCGGGGGTGAGGGCGTTATTCTTCAACACGAACGCTGCGGACGACGCCAAGAGGGCAAACGTCCTGGATAGCGTGAAGGAGAACTTGGGGGAAGGGGAGTCGGTGAAGGTGCTGGTGCATTCGCTGGCATTCGGGACTCTGAAAGCATATATCACCGAAGACCCGAAAGACTCACTTACGCAGGCTCAGATGGACATGACGCTGCACGTAATGGCTAACTCGCTGGTGTACTGGATGCAGGACCTGGTGCATCGGGGGTTGATGGGGGAGGGGGGTCGGGTGTATGCGTTGACGAGCGCCGGGTCTCACCGGGTGGTGCCGACGTACGGAGCGGTGTCGGCGGCTAAGGCAGCGCTGGAGTCGCACGTGAGGCAGCTGGCGATGGAGCTTGGGGGTCGGGGGATCACGGTGAATGCGATCAGGGCCGGGATAACGGATACGCCAGCACTAAGGAAGATCCCGGGCCACGAGGACCTGATAGCGGGCGCAACTGCAAATAACCCCAGCGGGAGGATGACGACACCGGAGGACGTAGCGGCGGCTATCGCGATGCTGGCAACAGGTCCGACGAACTGGATCAACGGCGACGTTATCGGGGTGGACGGCGGGGAGGATATAGCGGGGTTCTAGGCAACTGGGGTGGCGCGGGAAGAAGGCTGGTTACAGCTAGGTGACTTCCCAAGCGAGGTGAGGGTATTTGCCCCGTAGGAGGTTGAGGTGGCGTCGGGTGGGGAGGGGAACGGGGAGATCGCTGGTGAAGGTGCGGCCCTGGCCGCCGAGGCCGGACAGATTTTCCAATCCAACGCCCCTGGACTGGACTAGGACTTTGAAGCCGCCGAGGGCGTCGGGGTCTATGAGGTTGCCGAGGGCCATGAGGTTGGCGTTGTACTGGGTGGTGGTCAGGCCCTGGTCTCTCAGGCAATCCTTTAGTGTCACGATGCCTAGGTTGCCCAGGAAATCTCTCTGGGTAACCAATTCGCCGGATTCAAGTCCGTAGCATCCCCCGGTGTTGGCAAGGGTTGTGAAATCCACGTGGGCGGTGATGTCCTGATGGCCGATACGCCGGAGTGGCTGAGTGTTCAGGGTGTGCTGGTAGTGGCAAGCAAGCGTGCCCGAGAGTCGGGAGGGGGAGTAGAGGTCTCGGGCGGGGTGGCCGTAGTCGATGGTGAGGATGTAGCCGGAGCGGAGGGAGTCTAAGAGGGAGTGGGCGATGGTATCAAGGGCGAGGTTAATCTCAGCCTTTTGACCCTCTGCGAAGGTGACGTTGAGGTCGGTCAATCTTTGCTGGAGTAGGGGGGTGGAGGGTTCGTCGATGACTTCAACGAGGGCGTCATCTTCCAGGCCGACGTAGACTTCCAGGAGCCTGCCGTTCTGCATCGTGACCCGGTGGACGGGGAGGGCGTCGAAGTATTCATTGGAGAGGATGCAGCCGGTAATGTTTCGGAGGGGTAGGACGTCGGAGCTGACGTGGTGGGCGTTTGGGACAGTGTGGACGGGTCTTCTATCGATGGTGACGTATTGGAGGGCTTCGGAGAAAGCTGGGGAGATGTGAGGGGCAAATTCGAGGATGTCAGTGGCGAGGGTACCGGAGCCAGCACCGAGTTCGATAGCGTGAAAGGGGAAGGGGTTGCCGAGCTTGTCCCACATGTCGGCGAGCTGGATGGCGAGGAGGGCGCCGAAGGCAGGGTGGGCCCCGGGGCTGGTGTAGAAGTCGCCGGAAGCGCCTATGGGGTCGGGGCCGGAGTAGTAGCCGAGGGTCGGGTGGTAGAGGGCGAGGTCCATGAAACGGGCGAAGGTGATGGGGCCGGAGCGTCGGGCCTCTTCGATGATCAGGGATTCAAGAGGGTTTTCGGTCATGGGCGAAGGTCCGAGGGATGGATGTTCATTGACACTAAAAGCGGGCGACTTGTAGGATAGCTTATATTCAGATACACAGTTTTTGCATTCGGGGGACAAGGGCTATGGGCGCCAAAATCGACTTCAACTGCGACATGGGAGAGAGCTTCGGGGCGTGGAAGATGGGACTGGACGAGGAGGTTATCAAGCACGTCACATCCTCGAACGTGGCGTGCGGATACCATGCCGGGGACCCGGTGTGGATGCAGCACACGGTGAACCTAGCGAAGGAAAACGACGTGGCCATAGGTGCGCACCCGAGCTATCCGGACCTGCTGGGTTTCGGGCGGCGGAACATGACTGCGACGCCCGAAGAGGCCCGGGCTTACGTGAAGTACCAGGTCGGGGCTCTGCAGGGGTTTCTCGGGGGTGCGAAGCTGCAGCACGTGAAGGCCCACGGGGCGCTGTACAACGCTGCGGTGAAGAATGACGATCTGGCAAAGGGGATATGCCAGGCGATCCTGGACATAGACCCGGAGATCATCCTGGTTGTGCTGGCGGGGACGAACTGGGTGAAGATCGGGAAGGAGATGGGGAACAGGATTGCCCAGGAGACATTTGCGGACCGGGCTTTTAATGCAGATGGAACGCTGGTTGCGAGGTCGGTGGAGGGTTCGGTGCTGCATGATCCGGAGGTGGTGGTAGAGCGAAGCTTGAAGATGGTGAAGGAGGGCACGGTCACGGCTATCACGGGCGAGGAGATCCCGGTGGAGGCGGATACTATATGCCTGCACGGGGACAACCCGGGAGCGGTGGAACTGGCCTCGGCGATCAGGCGGCGGTTTGAGGAGTCAGGGGTGGAGGTGACGCCGATGGGTACCTTCTGCTAGGTCCTCTCCTATTCGCAGAATCCAAGGAATGCCACTCTTCAGCGAACTCAGCTTTCGGAACGGCGGTGACCGGTCGCTGTTCGTAGAGGTGGGCGACGAGATTACGCCCGAGGTAAACAAGGGCATTCGCAACCTTCTCAGCGCTATAGACAAGGCCGACGTTGCCGGTGTTCAGGCGCTTGCTCCGACTTACCGCTCCATACTCGTCTACTATGACCCGTTGAGCGTGGCCCCCGATACGTTGAAGGAGCAGATTACGGGGTTGTACGGGAACCTGAAAGATGCGGAGCTGGGTGGGGCGAAGATCGTAGAGATTCCGACTCTTTATGGGGGGGAGTACGGCCCGGACATCGACTTCGTGGCCTCGCACAACGGAATCAGCGAGACGGAAGTGATTGAGGTCCACACGGGGTCAGACTACCTGGTGTACATGGTCGGGTTCAATCCGGGGTTCCCGTACCTGGGCGGGATGTCGGAGAGGATAGCTACGCCTCGGCTACCTACGCCCCGGGTGAGGATGGTCCCGGGGTCGGTGGGGATTGCGGAGAGGCAGACGGGGATATACCCGCTGGCGAGTCCGGGAGGGTGGAGGGTGATAGGCAGGTCTCCGATAAGGATGTTCGACCCGGGGAGGGAGCCGCCTTCGCTGGTGATGGCGGGTGACCTGGTGAGGTTCACGTCCATCGACGAGAGCAGGTACAGGGAGATCGAGGGGGAGGTAGAGGCGGGGACGTACAAGGTTACGATTCGAGAGGCCGGGTGATCAGAGGATGGGCGTAATCGAGGTTATCGAGCCCGGTCTGCTGACCACGGTGCAGGATGTGGGTCGGTTCGGGTACCTGAGGCACGGGGTGCCGGTGTCGGGGGCGATGGACCCGGTGGCGCTGCGGCTGGCGAACCTGCTGGTGGACAATCCGGAAGACGAGGCTTGCCTGGAGGTGACGCTGTCGGGGCCGAGGCTGAGGTTCAGGTCGGCGGCGGTTATAGCGGTGACGGGGGCGGACTTATCTCCGAGTATCAATGGTTTGCAGATCCCTACGTGGGTGTCGGCGGGGGTGCAGCAGGGGGATGTGCTTTCTTTCGGGGGACAGGAGTCGGGGACACGGGCATACGTGGCGGTGGCCGGTGGGTTGGACGTGACGGTGGTGATGGGGAGCAAGTCGACGTTCATGAAGGCGGGGATAGGGGGGTTCGAAGGTCGGGCGCTGAAGGCGGGGGACATGCTGGTTACGCGGCTGCCGGACTCGTCGGGTGGGATGTCGGAGAGACGGATACCGCGGAGCCTCGTGCCGAGGTATGACGCGAGTCTGCCCATCCGGGTGATCCTGGGGCCACAAGATGACAGGTTCACGGAGGCGGGTCTGGGCACGCTCCTGGGAGAGGCATTCACGGTGTCGGCACAGTCCGACAGGATGGGGTACCGGCTGCAGGGGCCGAAGATAGAGCACGTATCGGGGCCGGACATCATATCGGACGGGATCCCGTTTGGGGGTGTGCAGGTGTCGGGGGACGGGCAGCCGATAGTGCTGATGGCGGACCGGGGGACGTCGGGGGGCTACACGAAGCCGGCGACTGTGATAAGCGCAGACATAGGCAAGGTAGCCCAGAGGATGCCGGGTGACGAGATGCGCTTCCAGAAGGTCACGCTGGAGGAGGCGCACGAGGCGTTGAGGGAGCAGGAAGCCGGAGTTGAGAGGGTGAAGGAGTACCTGGGTACGGCGGTTGCCCGGCGGCGGTACACGATCACGGTGGATGGTGAGGCGTTCGAGGTTGACGTGGAGATGGCGAGGACAGCGTCGGTGGCGGCGGGTCGGGCGGTGGTGGCGGGGATGGGTGGGGAGGTGAAGAGGTTTGCGGTGGATGTCGGGGTGGGGTAGGGTCAAGCTATCCAGCGGCTTAGGATACCTAACTGACGATGTTCAAGCCTCTTCTTCGTTGCTTTCCTCCTCCAACTCATTAACGATAGGGGTTAGCGTTTCGATAAAGGTCTGTACCGTATTAGAAAGCCTTTCGGCGAGTTCATCGTCGAGGGACGCGGCCGCATGGGTCGCCAGAACCCGCGTCTCTTCCAGAGTTGGCTCGGAGTTAATTCCCATCGATTTCAGCTTGTCAGATAGTTTCCCAATCACATTCCTCTCCTGTAACCTAGTCCTGAGACCATCTGAGAGGTAAGCCAACTCCACATCCACCCTGCTAGGCTGCGCTTGGTCGTCAAAGAAAAGTTTCACCCTATAGGACAAGCGCCAATTGCCCCAAGGCTGATCCGAATACCAGAAGTGGTAGTAGCGCCAACTCCCTGCATCTCCGGCCCATCTGCCTTTCTTGTTTGGGCGAACTTCTTGAGGGAGTTCACTCATTACAAGGGCACTCATCTGTCGCATGAATGAAGTGACAGAGTCGTTTTTGTTCCTCTTGTACGTTTGCGTTAGCTTAATCGCAAAGCTACTGGGAGGTCCGCCACCTTCGTCCTGTCTATTGCCGACCTGTACCATATAGTCTTCCGCCTCAGGCACAGGGATGATGGTATTCGCATGAACGTACATGGATTCACCATCCAAGTATGGCGTCAGTTGTACGCAGGTTATCAGGTTGGGCAATTTACCGTTCAACCACAATGCGGCGGATGTAACTTCAGGGGCAAAGCGATGGCTTGCAAGGATTATGCGTTGGTCGTTGTTCAGGCTACCTAGATCGTCTTCGTCGAGATGCTGGCGCAATTTGTGCACTGCATCCTCGGTGGACATACCATCATAGTTTGCCAGTATGTCAATTACGACTTCTGCGCTGGCTTTCTGGAAATAGCTCGCGTACTTAATTGCTTGCCAGTAGGCGTCAGCCCCGGAGTCATCACGCTTTAGCTCAATTATGACAAGCTTGCCGTCCGAGTCCACAGCCAGTAGGTCCAGCCTTTCGTTCGTTCCATCGAATTTGCTAAATTCCTTGCCGATTATCAGCAAATCCTCTCCCAGAATGCTTGGGTTGGCGGCTACCCATTCCTGTATATCCCGCCGTTCCTGGAAACCCAGATGGGAGAATTCAGTCTCCTTTATCGCCTGACCCTGCTTGTCCTTCGGGTCTATCTTAAACAGTTGAGGGGTTGCGTTCATCTTTTAATCCTCGGCCGATGTAGTGCGTTGAAGCAGCCAGCCATTACACCACCGTGAGGTCTCGGGAGGTTTGGGAGAGGATTTCGGCGCCGGTGTCGGTGACGAGGACGTTGTCGATGATGCGGGCGCCGAGGCTTTCCTCTGGGAGGAAGACGGGGGGTTCGATGGAGAGAACCATGCCGCTGCGGAGGGGTTCGTCGGTGGTGCCGTCCATCTGGATGTCCTCGGACCATCTCGGGGGGAAGCTGGGGGCGATGCCGTAGCCGCTGGTGTGCCACCGGCCTTCCTCCATGCCTGCGTCTCCGATGACCTTCTTGGCGGCTTCGTGGGGGACAGAGGCGGGGACGCCGTCCCTGATGGCGGCTATCTGGGCGTCACAGGCGTCACGGACGACTTGGTAGACCTCTTTCATGCGGGCCGTTGGCTCGCCGATGCAGAGGACCCGGCCGATGGTGCAGGTGTAGCGCCGGTAGGCGGCGCCGTATTCGTGGTGGACGAGGTCTCCGTGCTGCATGACGCGCTCGGAGGGGAAGCCGTGGGAGTAGACGGTGCGCTCACCGCTGACGAAGTTCATGGGGCTGGAGGTGAAGTCGCCGAAGTTGGCGATCATGGTGCGGTGCATTTCGGCGACGACTTCGAACTCGGTCTTGCCGGCGGCGAGGGTGTCGATGCAAGTCTGGTGGACGGCGTCGTTGATGTCTGAGGCTTTGCGGATGTAGACGAGCTCGGCGGGGGACTTGACGAGCTTAAGCTTCTCGATGAGGCCGGTGGGTTCGGAGACGAGGGAGTCGGCGAGGATGTCGCGGAGCTGGAGGTAGTCGTGGACGCTGAGGTAGGTCTCGGGGACTTCGAGGCCGATCTTGCGGTTTAGGTAGCCTTTCTCTTCGAGGATGGACTTGAGGATGGGGATGGCGTCGTCGCCGGGGTCCCGACCCCAGCCGCGTACGTCGTTGGAGAGGGAGAGGTCGGCTGCTTCGACCACGTCGGCGAAGCGGGTGAGGAGGAGGTTGTCGGAGGGTTCGAGGGTGAAGAGGAGGGCCTGGAATTCCTGGTAGCCCTTGATGCGGCTGCCGATGAGCCAATGGATGTGGACGGGGTGGGTGACGATGAGGAGGTCAATGCCCGCCTCTTCCATGGCGGCGCGGGTCCTGGTCTGGCGGTCTTCGAACTCGGATACTTCGAAGTCCAGGGTGGTCATGGGTTGGCCCTTTCTGTTAAGTGTCGGGGGTGGGAGGAGCGCCGTCGGCGGGGGCGAAGGTCTCGGTGATGGCGGAGAGGATGTCGTCTTCGGTGGAGCCGGCGAGGAGGTCTACATTGATGGCCTGAAGGGTCTCGGTGTGGACGCCGGCGCGGAGGCCGAATTCGAGGGAGAGGCGGGCGGCGGACTCGGGGTCGTCGGCCTGGGCGATTAGAACGAAGTCGTACCGGCCGAGGACCATGTATCGGGAGAGGAGGCTGGCGTTGGGGACGTTGATCTCTTTGGCGACCTGATTGATGAGGTCAGGGTTGTCGATGAGCTTGCGCTGACCGTCGGTTGTGAGGGTGGCGAGGAGTATGTAAAGCATGGTGTGAGCCGTCGGGAGAGGGTTTTGGGGGATTGTAGCATAGGGGGTGGGGGATGGCTTGTCCGCCAAGGGCTTGCTTCCCAAAATCCGATCCTGACTACGCAGGGAACCCTCACCCCCTTGGTCCCCCTCTCCCCCCGTATCGGAGTACGGGGCAGGCTTAGGGCCTGTAAGGGAGAGGGGGAGGGAACGAGATGGGACCTTGGCTGTTGGGTGGAATGGATTCCTGGCGAGGATACAGCCAACCAACGGGGAACCCTCACCCCTTTGGTCCCCCTCTCTCCCTCGAGGGACTCGGGGCAGGCTCTTAGGGCTTGTAAGGGAGAGGGGGAGAGTTCAACAGAGGCAAGCGCCTGCGCCAAGGCGCAGGCGCTTGCCTCTAGTTTGGTACTGGGGGAGGGGAGAGGTGATGCCCGGAATGTCCAGGTGAATTGCGAGACCTGCACCTCACCTCCCCAGATTCCTCACTGCCGTTCGGAATGACAATGGGAGAGGGGGAGGGCCTCTGGTTCAGACCGGGGAGAGGGTTGGGGTATCAGCAGCCTGCGGGCGTTGCGGTTTGGGCGGGATGAGTTTCGGGGGGAGCGGGGGTGGCGGCTGAGGACCTGGACCTGGGTGGGGCGTTCGAGCCTGTAGTCGAGGAATTTGGCGGGGCCGCGCCCCTTGAGGTAGGGGACGACGCGGGCGTCGAAGGCGATGGTGTAGCGGGGGCGTATGCGAGAGCTCCACTTTCCTTCGTTAAACCAGAGGTGGTCGGTGACCTGGGCGCCGGTCTCGGGGTTCCGGACGTCTACCAGCAAGACGCGGCGGGGGCCACTGTAGCGCCTTCTCAATACGGCGGTGAAGCGCGTGCGCATGCCTACGAGGCCTTCAAGGTGTCTTCTGTATCCCTTAGATTTTCTCAGTCTTCTCGGTCTTCTCAATGCTTACTCCAAGGCAGGCTCGGGGGGTTGCGGTATTCAGTTTTAGGGCAGGGTTTCAACAGGGTCAGGGAGGGGGGCGGCCCCGGGCGATGCGTGGTTTGAGTGAGGGGGGTGATGGGTGGTCGGGACGCGGGCTTCCCCCCGCTCGCACTTCGACAGCCTCAGCATGAGCGGATTCCGTCCCGGGGAGGGGATCACCCTCACCCCGACCCTCTTCCCTCAAGGGAGAGGGGGTAGGCCCCCCGCCCCGCGGGATGGATTCCGGCTCGGGGGCCGGAATGACGGAGGGAGGGTTGGGGGTTACGGTCAAGTCGGGTGGGTGTTCATCATCGAGGTCTTCGTAGTCGGGGTTGGGGTCGTCATCATCGGGGTCATAGTCATCGTCGTCGGGGTCATCATCGAAGGTGTCAGTGTCGTCGGAGAGATCATCGTCGGACAGTCCGTAGTAGCTGGACTCGGCCTTTTTCATGGCATCCATCATGGTGGAGTCCTCTTCATCGATGAGGCCGTCCCGGCGCCGTTCATCGATGGACACCAGCTGTCTCCAGGGCCACCATTTGTCCCCGGGCCTAGCGGTGCGCACGGGGAGGAGGTCATAGTAGGAGGTACTACCATCATCCACTTCCTTGTGGAAGTGCTTCTTGATGAGGGAGTCGACTTCCTGTTCGTCGGTGAGCTCCTTGGGGGCTTTGGCCTGGGCGGTCTGGGCCTGGATGAGGAGCCGCATGTAGCGGGATATGTAGGTGTGATTCAGGGGGCGCCTGCTCAAGAGGCGGTTGATCATGGAACGTAGGAGAATTATCTCCTGCTCGAAGCCCCGGCCCTCGGGGGCCAGACGCGGCAACGAGCCTTCGGCTTGGCCGGCACTACCGGACCCGTCGCGGTTTTGCGGGTACGGTCTTCCGCGTCGACTGCGCTCCTGATGTACAGGAGCGGGGGTGCGGGTCTTCTTCTGCGGTAGGTTGCCGCAGGCATCCGGGGTCCGGAGGAGTGCTCCTTGAGGAGCCGGGCCCCGGGGGTTCTTCCGCGGCGCAGGGCCGCGGGCATCCGGGGCCAGGTCGGGCCCCGGGGGGAGATCAGCCGCCTCTTGAGCGGGCGCCCCGTTGGAGGGGCGAAGGTGTATTGACAATGGTTTGTTGTGAAGTTTGGATGTAGACATTGGGTCTGAACATTAGTATAGAACGTATATAGTAGTAGTCAAGAGGCAAAGAGAGCATTTTGGGGGAGTTTTCCCCCGGCCCCTTGGGGAACCCTCATCGCCTAGTGCCCCGGGAGCAATATGAGTCCCGCCGGTGTTAGGTTGCGGGAGCAAATCCGCGCTGCACTTTCACGGGAACCCTCACCCCCTTGGTCCCCCTCTCCCCCCGTATCGGAGTACGGGGCAGGCTTAGGGCCTGTAAGGGAGAGGGGGAGAGAAGAACAGAGGCCGAGGCGCGTGCTCTGCACGCGCCTCGGCCTCTAGTTCGGTGCTGGGGAGGTCGCCCCCTGAACCCCCCGCAACGGCCCCTGCGATATAATCGCCCCAGGGAAAGCGCACCATCGGAGGGAAGACCATGGCGGACTACAGGGTAATCTCATCGGACAACCACATCGTCGAACCTCCGGACCTCTGGCTGGAAAGGATGGAACCCGAGTTCAAAAACCAGGCCCCGGCCATGCGGGACACGGAGATGGGGCCCTTCTGGTTCGTCGAAGACCGGCCCACCTTCAACATCACCAGCATGGCCAGCCAGGCCGGAAGGCGGTTCGAAGACGCCGATTCACTGCAGACCGTCGACTCCTGGGAGAACGCCAGGCTCGGTGCCTACATCCCCGAAGAGGCCATCAAGGACATGGACCTGGACGGGATAGACGTGGGTGTCGTCTACCCCAGCCTGACCATCTTCCTCTACGCCTTCGTTGAAGGAAGCGACCTGCTCTCAGCCATCCTCAGGGCCTACAACAACTTCGCCGCCGAGTACTGTCAGGCCGTTCCCCGACGCCTCAAGGGCGTCGCAACCATCAACATCGACGACGTGTCGGACGGCGTCGCAGAGCTGGAACGCTGTGCGAAGATGGGCTTCGTCGGAGCGGCCATTCCCGAATACATGTCCGCCCGACCCTACTTCGATGAGGCCAACGAGCCCCTGTGGGCCGCCGCCCAGGACCTGGACATGCCCCTCGGCCTTCACATCTCCACGGCCAGGGTCAAGGCCGGCCGGGGATGGGACCGGGAGCTGGACGCTTTCGGCTTTGCTAACCTGATGCTGGACAATGCAGACTTCTGGGTCCGGGTCTCCCTGACCGAGATGATCCTCAGCGGCGTTTTCGAACGCTACCCGAAGCTGAAGGTCGGGGTCGCCGAGCACGAGCTGAACTGGGTGCCCTACTGGATGGAGCGCATGGACTACAGCTACAACGAACGGGCGGCGGGACGGGCGGGGTTCAGGCTGAAGAACGACATGGTACCCAGCGACGTCTTCCACTCCAACTGCTTCGTCGACTTCCAGGAGGACGCCCTGGGCATCACCCACCGCGACATCATCGGCGTCGACAACATCCTCTGGGGCTCCGACTACCCCCACACCGAGGGCACCTTCCCCAAGTCCCGGGAGTTCATCGAGACCACTCTGGTGGACTGCACGCAGGAAGAGAAGGAGAAGATCGTGGCGGGCAACGCCGCCCGTATCTACAAGCTCTAAGAAGCGCTAATCTGCTCACAGACGGCATCTGATACATATCCAGATTAGATGCGTCCGCCCCTGCTCATACTTCGAGAGCCTCAGCACGAGCGGCCCAACCCCGCGGAATGGATTCCCGATCGGAGTCGGGAATGACGACAGGAGTCCGGTTAGCGGGTGGCTTCTTCGATGTCACTCATCGAAAGTTCGATGCCGAACCCCGGCGCGTCCGAAGGCACCAGCATTCCGTCCCTGGGGAAGGCCATTCCCGGATTCGTGCGGTAGCCGTCGTGCATCGGCTCACCTGCGGCGTTGATGATAAGGAACTCTGCCCACGTGCACACGGCCATACCGAAGGCCAGGTGCTGGCCGTAGGAGTCGCCCGCGGCCAGGTGGGGCATGACCTGTATTCCGGCGGCCTCGGCCAGGTGGCCAATCTTTACGCAAGCGGTCATGCCCCCTGCGTAGCGGATGTCGGGCTGCATGATGTCGACCATGTGCCCGGCGGCAGCGGCGGAGAAGGGCGCCAGAGCATACCACCTCTCCCCCGAGGCCAGGGTCTGCCACGGCAGGCGACGCCTCACAGAGCGGTATCCTTCCAGGTCCTCAGGCAACAGGTAGTCCTCGATCCACTTGAGGTGATAGGGACGCAACCTCTCGGCTAGGCGAACGATGAAGTCCTGGTTGGAGGATGCGGCGTAGAAGTCCAGCATGAGGTCCCGGTCGGGGCCCAGGACCTCCCGTGCCGCGGCGATGGGTTCCTCAACCTCGCTGAGGGAGGAGGGGTCATGGGCGTCGGAGGCGGGGAGGCCGAGCTTTGCGGCCCGGAACCCCAGCTCCTTGTACCACTCGAAGTCTTCGCCGGTGGCGTAGCAGAATATGGCATCCTTCGTCGGCCCCCCGAGGAGCGAGTAGACGGGCGTGTCCAGCAGCTTACCCTTCAGGTCCCAGAGAGCCAGGTCCACCGCGCTGATGGCGTACCCCGCGATGCCGGCCGCGCTGTAGTGGACGGAGGAGTCGGCCATCAGGGTCCAGAGCTTCTCGGTGGCCATGCAGTCCTCGCCGGTCAGGAAGGCGGCGTAATGGTCGTTGATGATGGAGGCGACGGGTCCGGCGTTGCTGGTCATGCCCAGGCCCCAGGTCCCGTCCTCGGCGGTGACGACACAGGCGAGGTGTCCCCAGGGCGGTATACGGTTGGGGGTCCAGATTCCACCCCGGCCGATGGCATCGTTATACCAGTCGGCCTTAGGGATCTCGGGGCCGCACAGGACCCTGTCGTTGGTAATGGGGGCCGCATGGATGGACTTGATCTTCATTGGAGAAATCACCCTCACCTTAGCCCTCTCCCATCAAGGGAGAGGGGACAAATGGAAGCCCTTCACCGCCCTGGAACGAAGGGTCACAGAAGGAGGCTGGAGGGCTTTTCCAGGTAGCCCTTGATCTCGTTGACGAACTGGGCGGCCTCTGCGCCGTTAACCACCCGGTGGTCGGCGGAGATGGTGCACTGCATGATGTCGGCAACCGTAATCTGGCCGTCCCGCACTACGGGTTGGCTCGTGACACTCCCGACCGCGATGCTGGCGCTCTGCCGAGGGTTGATGATGGCTATGAAGCTGTCAACCTGGAACATGCCGAGGTTGCTGATGGCGACAGTGGCCTCGGTGTACTCCTCGGGCTTGAGGACTCCGTTGCGGGCGCGGGTGCTGAGGTCCCGGCTGGCCACCGAGATCTCCTTCAGGGTCTTGCTTCCGCAATCCAGGATGGCAGGTGCGATGAGGCCGTCCTCCAGAGCTATGGCCACCCCGATGTTGATGGCAGGGCCCGGCTTGATGACGCCGGCCGCGTAGTGAGAGTTGAAGGCCGGGAACCTGGCCAGCGCCAGCGCCGAGGCCTTGATTATCAGGTCGTTGACGGTGAGGCGGGCCTCGCCGGTCCACAGCTCGTTTAGCTCTTCCCGCAGGGCCATGGCCTTAGTCATGTCTATGCTGGCAGTCACGTAGAAGTGGGGCATTTCCTGCTTGCTCTGGGTCATGCGCCGGGCGATGGTCTGGCGCATCCGGGAGAGCTCGACGACCTCACCTGCAGCCGTGGGTGCGGGGGCCGGAGCAGGGCTGGACGCTTCGGCCGCGGCGAGGACGTCCTCCTTGGTAATCCGGCCCTTAGGTCCGGTGCCCGTGACCGTGGACAGATCGACACCCTTCTCATCGGCGATGCGTCGGGCCAGGGGAGACACCAGGACGCGGTCACCCTTGGGTGCAGCAGCAGGAGGAGCTTCCACGGCGGGAGTCGCCGGGTCTGGTTTGGAGGATTCGACTGCGGTCGGGGGTGGGGAGGGGGAGGTTGTGTCCAGGTCGGAGATCTCCTCGTCCGCGGCGCCGATTATGCCTATGACCTGGCCTACGGGGACGGTGATGCCCTCAGTGACGACGATGCGGCGCAGGAGGCCGGAAGCGAAGGACTCCACTTCAACGGTGGCCTTGTCGGTTTCCACCTCGACTATGGGCTCGCCCCTGTCAACGTGATCGCCCTCGGCCTTCAGCCACCGGACAACCGTGCCCTCTTCCATGTCGAAGCCCATCTGGGGCATTATCACGTCAGTGGCCAAGGGTCTGCCTCCTTTGAAATAGCTGCAAGTGCGACGATATGGAATGGACTGTGTGGCTAGAAAAGGCGGTGAACGGCCTCAATGACCCGGTCTTCGTCCGGCATAACGGCTTGCTCCAAGGGTCGGGCGTAGGGCATGGGGACGTCCAGGGATGCTATCCGCTGGACGGGTGCATCCAGGTATTCGAGGGCGTTCTCCATGATCCTCGCCGATACCTCTGCGCCTATGCCCATGGGTTTCCAGCCCTCCTCCACAACGACTGCCCGGCTGGTCTTTTGGACTGACTGGACTATGGCCTCGGTGTCCATGGGGCGGAGGCTGCGGAGGTCTACTACCTCGGCCTCAATGCCCTCATGGGACAGCCTTTCCGCTGCCTTCAGGGCGACATGGGTCATGCGGGAATAGGTGATGATGGTGACATCGTCGCCTTCACGCTTCACGTCGGCCTTGCCGAAGGGGATGGTGAAGTCCGGGTCGTCGTTGACTTCACCCTTGGCCCCGTAAAGGAGGGAGTGTTCGATGAACATCACGGTGTTGGGGTCCCGGTAGGCCGTTCTGAAGAGGCCCATGGCGTCGGAGGGGGTGGAGGGAGCTACGACAAAGAGTCCTGGAACATGAGCGTACCAGCCCTCCAGGCTCTGGGAGTGCGATGCTGCCAGCTGGTTGCCGCCACCGCTGACGGTGCGTATGACCAGGGGCACGGTGACCTGACCGCCGGACATGTAGTGGAGCTTGGCGGCGCTGTTGACTATCTGGTCTATGGCCAGAAGGCTGAAATTGATGGTCATCAGCTCTACGATGGGTCGGGCGCCGCCCATGGCCGCTCCTATGCCCGCCCCAACGATCACCGACTCTGATATGGGCGTGTCCTTGATGCGCTCGGGGCCGTACTTGTCGAGGAAGCCGCGGGTCACGGCGTACGCGCCTTCATAAGTGCCGATGTCCTCGCCCATCATGAAGGCGCGTGGATCGGAGTCCAGGGTCTCCTTCAAGACTCGACTGATGGCCTTTCTGTAGGTGATGGATGCCATAACTTGAAGCTAGGCGTAAACGTCGTCGTAGATGGCTTCGTGGGGCAGTACGGGGCTGGACTCTGCGAACTCAACGGAGTCTTCCACTATCCCTTCAATCTCGGCTTCAAGGGCCTGCATCTCGGCTTCATCCAGCAAACCGAGTTCTTCCATGTGGCGCTTCATACGGATGATAGGGCCCTTGTTGCGCCACTCCTCTTCCTCGGTCTTCTTGCGATAGACCATAGGATCGGCCATGGAGTGGCCGCGGAAGCGGTAGGTCATGGCCTCGATGAAGGTCGGGCCCTGGCCTTTGCGGGCCCGGTCCACTGCTTCCCTCGTGGCGTCCATAACTTCGAAGACGTCCATACCGTCTATCTTGCCGGGCGTGTTCATGCCGTAGACAGGGGCGAAGCGGAAGATGTCGGTTCCGGCGAAGGTGTCCTGTATAGGCGACCCCATACCGTAGCCGTTGTTTTCGCAGAGGAAGACTACTGGAAGGTTCCAGAGGGCGGCAAGGTTGAGGGATTCGTGGAACTCGCCCTCGTTGACGGCGCCATCGCCGAAGAAGCAGAGGGTCACGCTGTCATTGCCCAGGTGTTGGGCCGCTAACCCGAGCCCGACGGCGATGGGCATCATACCCCCGACGATAGCATAGCCCCCGAGGAATCCCAGTTCGGCGTTGAAGAGGTGCATGGAGCCACCCTTTCCCTTACTGGTACCCCCGGACCGGCCAAAGAGCTCGGCCATGACCCGGCGGGGCTCCATGCCCCGGGCAAGGGCATGTCCATGTTCGCGATAGTGGCTGACTATGTAGTCCTGGGGTTGCAGGGTGGAGATGGAGCCGACGGCAATAGCTTCCTCTCCGATGTAGAGATGCAGAAAGCCGCCGATTTTGCCTCTCATGTACATCTCGGCGGCTTTTTCTTCGAACCTGCGGATGAGCAGCATCTGCCGGAGGAGGTCCGTATACTGCCATTTTTCCATGATGGGTTTGCTGAGTACTTTCATGGCCTCCTCCCGTGAACCTCTACATGTGGACTGCCTGGCCGATGGCGGCCAGTGCGGCTTCCTTGAGGGCTTCGGACAGGGTGGGGTGGGGGTGTATTGCGAGGCCCACATCCTCGATGGTGGCGTCAAGGGCCTGGGCCACTGAGACCTCTCCCAGCAGCTCGGTAACCTCGGGCCCGATCATGTGAGCGCCCAGGATCTCTCCGTATTCCGGGCCGGCAACGACCTTGACAAATCCTTCCCTGTCCCCGTGCCCGAGGGCCTTGCCGCTGGCCATGAACGGGAACTTGCCAATCTTCACTTCCATGCCGCGTTCGCGGGCCTGGGCCTCAGTGAGTCCTACGCTGGCGACCTGGGGCTGGCAGTAGGTGGCCCTGGGTATGTTCTCGGCAACCAGTCGGGTGGTGGGGTTTCCGGCAATGGTCTCGACCGCGATGTGGCCCTGGGCGAAGGCGGTGTGGGCCAGGAGGGGGGCACCGGTGACGTCGCCGACGGCGTAGACATTGGCAAGGTTGGTGTGCATCACGTCGTCTGTGGCTATGAAGCCGTTCCGCATCTCGATACCCAGGGAATCCAGTCCCGTGCCCTCAACATTCCCTTCAAGGCCCACGGCCACCAGCACCTTGTCGCTGTGAACTTCAGTGGTGTCGTCACCCTTGGAGACGGTCAGGGTCGCTATGCCGTTGGTGAATTCGGAAGCTTCGACACGGGCGCCGGTCATAATGTTGATGCCCTGCTTCTGGAAGGACTTTTCCAGCACCTGACTGATCTCGGGGTCCTCGTTGGGGACCAAGTGGGGGAGCAGCTCTATCAGGGTAATCTCGCTGCCGTAGGTGGACCAGAGGTATGCAAACTCGACGCCCGCCGCCCCTCCCCCGACTATGGCAACACGTCCCGGGACCTCTCTCAGCGAAAGCGCCTCCCTGGTGGTGATTATGCGTTCACCGTCGACGGGAAGGGAGGGAAGGCCCTTATTACGGGCCCCGGTGGCAACGATGATATTGGCAGCTTCGATTTCTTCCCGGCCATCGACCGAGACCCGCCCGGGGCCTGGCACCGAGCCGTATCCCTCAATAGTGGCTATTCCATAGCGCTTCATCAGAGACTTAAGACCGCCGACCAGCCTCTTAACAACCTGCCTGCTTCGGTCCACGGCCTTGCCGTAGTCCACGGTGAGATTATCGAAAGAGAAGCCGAACTCGTTGGCCCTGTGCATCAGGGACAGGACCTCGGCGTTGCGGAGGAGGGCCTTGCTGGGTATGCATCCCCAGTTGAGGCAGAGCCCCCCGAGCTCCTCTTGTTCCACAATGGCGACGCTCATGCCAAGCTGCGCGGCGCGTATGGCAGCCACGTAGCCCCCCGGGCCTCCGCCGATGATTGCTATGTCGTAACTGGCCATGTCTACAGGATACTACCTAGATCTGCTCGTGGGCGTGGTATGAGCTACGCACCAGGGGCCCAGATTCCACATGGCGGAACCCCATCCCCTGGCCCTCTTCCTTCAACTTGGCGAATTCCTCGGGGGTGTAGTAGCGGCTGATGGGGAGGTGAGACTCGGAGGGGCGGAGGTACTGGCCTATGGTCAATATGTCGCAGCCGACATCTCGGAGGTCACGCATGGTGTGAATTACTTCCTCCACCTCCTCCCCGACACCCAGCATGATCCCGGATTTGGTCAGCTTGCCCGGCGACTTGGCTTTGGCCCTCTCCAGTAATTGTAAAGACCTTTCGTAAGTGGCCCGAGAGCGGACGACTTTCTGGAGCCGGGCGACGGTCTCGATGTTGTGGTTGAGGATGTCGGGTTCCGCGGCCAGCACTGTGTCCAGGCTGGATTCGGAGCCGCCAAAGTCCGGTATGAGGACCTCGATGCGGGTGTCGGGGTTGCGGTCCCGGGTCCTGGAAATGGTCTGTGCGAAGGCGGATGCCCCGCCATCGGGGAGGTCGTCCCGGGCCACGGAGGTTATGACCACGTGAGAGAGGCGCATCTTCTCGACGGCCCGGGCCACGCGCTCGGGCTCCAGGGGGTCGTTCCAGGTGGGCTTGCCTGAGGTGACAGCGCAGAAGCGGCAGGCCCGGGTGCAGACATCGCCCAGGATCATGAAGGTAGCGGTGTGGTTCTGCCAGCATTCGAAGATGTTGGGGCAGTTGGCCTCTTCGCAGACCGTGTTCAGGGACATTTTGCGCATCAGGGACTTCAGCTCCATGTAGTTGGGGCCGGTCTTGAGGCGCACCTTCAGCCAGGGGGGACGGCGGGGGGGTGGGGAGGGTTTTGTGGGGGCTGCTGTGGGTCCCATATCCAAAAGGTCTCGGTGCCAATTCCCTAAGGGACACGCATGCACATTATACACCGTCGTCGTTAGGAGAATTGAGAAGCCTGATTGCTATGCAATGGCACGAGTACAGGGATGAACGCAGGTTTTTGGGCCGGGCCAGAGGAGGATGTCAAGTATTAGGGCTCTGAATCTCTTATTGAGATTCTTTCGCAATAAGTAATAGGCTCTTATCCTAACTAGCATTGAGCTGAAACTTTGATATTTTCTTGACAACTTAACCAATCAGCTTTAGCATAACCAGCTGTGTTTAAGCTAGATACAAATGTCGCTGAGCACTAAAGCAGAGAGATTAAATCTCAATAGCGGGGTTCAAACAATGACATTCAATACCATTAAAGGCCGGTTTTCAATTGCGCTATTGGCGCTAATGTTGGTCGGTCTTCTGGCTTTTGCCGGCATTGCGGGTTGCTCGGGAGAAGAGGAAGTCGAGGATGTCGAGGAAGTGGAGCAGGCCACTGAAGTAGCGGAGGTTGAAGAAGAGGAAGTGGAGAAAGTCCAGGTGGTCACAACCACTAACTTTGTGGCTGACTGGGTCGAGAATGTGGGCGGCGACGGGGTGGAGGTGTTCAGTCTTGTCCCGACGGGCGCCGACCCCCACGGGTTCCAGCCCGGGGCCCGGGATGTTGCAAGGATTGCGGATGCCGACCTGGTGTTCAGCGTTGGTCTCGGGCTTGAGGGGGAATGGCTGCACGAACTGTTGGAGAACGCGGCTCGGGACGAGTCTTCCATTATCGAAGTGACCGACGCAATTGAGCCAATTGAGTTTGCCGAAACCCACCGCGAAGAAGTGGAGTTGCTGGAGCACATAGGGGAAGCCATTCACGAAGTGGAAGAGGGGGAACTCACAGCCGAGGAGGCTTTTGCAGAAATCAAAGCGCTGATAGCTGAGTTTGAGGAAGCAGAGGAGGGGCATGGTGAGGAGGACGGCGAGGATGAAGACCACGCCGAAGAGGAAGAAGAGGAGGGTGAAGACCATGGCGAGGAGGAGGAAGGCGAGGATGAAGACCATGACGAGGGAGAGGAAGAGGAGGGTGAAGACCACGGCGAGGAAGAAGACCACGCAGAGGAGGAAGAAGTCGCTGAAATGGTCCTGGCCATCATTGCGCAGGCAGAAAGCGGCGCGATGGACACGGAAGAAGCCATTGAGGAGATCGAACACCTTGTGTCGGGTGAGGAGGAAGGACACGATGATCACGGTCATGGCGTGGAGGACCCCCACTTCTGGTTCGACCCGCTGCGGGTGAAACTGGCAGTGGACCTGATAGCCGAGCATCTGTCCACGCAGAACCCGGCTGGAGCCAACGATTACTGGTCCAACGCGACAGCGTACAAGGCCCAACTGGATGAGCTGGACTCATGGACGCAAGAGCAGGTCAGTGCGGTGCCCGATTCCAACCGGCTCCTACTGACTTCCCACGACAGCTTCGGATATTTTGCAGTCAGGTACGGTTTCGAGGTGATAGGCGTCATACTCGGCACCACCACGGAAGTGGAGCCATCTGCAGAGCACATGGCCGAACTGACGGAGACCGTGGAGAAATACAAGGTACCGGCGGTGTTCGGCGAGACGACGGTGAGTGAACGGCTGGCCACGGCGCTGGCTGCTGAGTCGGGGGCGGAGCTGGTGAGGCTGTACTCGGGCTCCCTGGGTGCCGAGGGAAGCGGTGCGGAGACTTACCTGGACATGGTCAGGGCCAACGTGGAAAGGATAGTTGGCGCACTGAAGTAGGGGCTTTCAACAAGGTGCGGATAGCGGACCCGAGATGGTAAAGACAGTTTCCAGTCCCGGGATAAGTGTCGATGACGTCACTGTAGTTCGCGGCGGTCATACGGCGCTGACGGACGTGACTTTCTCCGTGGGGGCGGCCACTCTCATGGGGGTAGTCGGGCCGAACGGAGCGGGAAAGAGCACGCTGCTAGAGGCGATAGTCGGTCTGCTGCCTCTGAGCAAGGGCTCGGTGCAGCTTCACGGCTCTGCTGCCGAAAAGGGAGGCATAGCCTATGTCCCGCAAAGGGACAGGATAAACTGGGCCTTTCCGGCCACGGTCCACGACGTCGTGATGATGGGCAGGTGCTGCAACCTGGGATGGTTTCGGCAGCCGGGCCAATATGACAGGGATATGGTGTGTGAGTGCCTGAAGCGGGTGGACATGTGGGACAGCCGCAGGTCCTTGGTCACGGAGCTTTCGGGGGGGCAGCGCCAGAGGGTATTCATAGGTCGGGCTTTGGCGCAGGAGGCGAGCGTGATCTTGCTTGACGAGGCGTTCAGCGGGGTGGATGTCGGGGCGCAGGAGGGGATCATAGAGGTGCTTCAAACGCTGCGGGACGAGGGCCGGGTAGTGGTGCTGGTAACCCACGACCTGACAAACCTGGCCCAAAGATTCGACGAGATCCTCTGCGTTAATCACCACATATGCGCGAAGGGTCCTCCAGAAGAGGCCTTCACCCCAGAGGTAGTGATGGAGCTATACGGGTCGCATGGCATCGAGTTCGCCGCGAATCACTACGGCCCGGAAACCAGCGGCCAGTAATGGACTACATATCAGAGCCCTTCCAGTACAGCTTTATGGTGCGGGCGCTCATTGTGTCGGTGCTGGTTGGGGTGATGTGCCCGATACTGGGCGCATACGTGATCACCAGGGGTCGGTCCTTCATGGGCGACGCCCTGGCCCACTCCGTGCTGCCGGCCATGGTACTGGCATTCATGCTAGGTTTCAGCCCCTTCTTCGCCGCGGTGCCGGCAGCAATTCTGATAGCCGTACTAATGGGCGGTGTCAGCCGGCGCACGGGTATCAGCGAAGACACGTCGATCGGAATCATCTTTGCGGGTATGTTTGCCCTGGGGTTGGCGATGCTATCCGTGGCTACCAACGTGAACGTGGACATAGAGGACCTGCTGCTCGGGCAGGTGCTGGGGGTTTCCCAGACTGACGTCTATGTTTCCCTGGGGCTGACTGCGCTGGTGCTGGCGGGGTTGTACGCCTTCCATCGACAGTTGGTCTATACGACGTTCGACGTGGTGGGAGCGGCCGTGGTGGGCATCAGGACCAGGGTGGTTGAATACGTGCTCCTGGCACTACTGGCGTTGGTCATAGTTATCGGGATTCAAGCGGCAGGAATAGTGCTGGTTATGGCCATGTTGATAACGCCTGCGGCCGCCGCCTACCTGATAGCCAGGAGGTTCGTGGAGGTAATGGTGCTTGGGGCAGTGATTGGGGCCGCATCGGCAGTTACGGGCCTTTACCTCTCTTACTATGTGGACCTACCCTCGGGGCCGGCAATGGCACTGGTAGCGACGGGAGTCTTTGCGTTGACGGCGGTGGGGAAGAGGCGATTCGCGACCAGGTAGTCGGGCGAAGTCACGAATTCACGTCGGGGCTTTCTCAACCGGCGTCATATGCCAGATAATCCAGGGAGCTTTCCTGAGCGCGCGCGACTCGATGGGGGAGTTTTTGCAACGGGGATGCGAGGGCATGGAAAATTGGTTTTGATGTCCTATTGCATTTAATGAGACACCTATGACATACTTACTGAGACACGTATGAGATTTTGTATCTCATAGCTTCAGCCGGGCCCCCGGACAGTCCGGGGGTTGGCATGCTGGAGAAAAAGCTCAGGAGGTAAATACTATGGCAAACGCCCATGACTCTCATGAGTGCGACGCTCATGAGCACCACGGTGACGAGCCCGGGCACGTCCACGACGCTCACGAGTGCGACGGGCACGAGCACCACGCCGAGGACCACGGCCACGACTCGCATGAGTGCGACACGCACGAGCACCATGGCGACGAAGCCGGACACGTACATGACCCGCACGAGTGCGACGGACACGAGCACCACGGCCACTAGACCGAAATAGCCAGAAAATCCGCCAAGGTCCAGCGACCTTGGCAAGGAAAAGCGCCGACCTGTTTGGGTCGGCGCTTTTGCGTTCACTGCGTTTAGAGGCCCGCTGCTAAGGATGGTGTGTTAGATGGGGAACCACTTCTTTCTAACGTTGCCGAAACGGGACCGGGAAACGAGGTGGTCTACGTGGTGGTCTTCCTTGCATCCCAGTACGGATTCCTCTGCCTGTATCGTAGCGTGGGTGATACCGAAGTTGTCATGGGCGAGGTCCTTGATGCTCCTCAGGAGCTCATCCCTGTCTCCGGGGTAGTTGGGATTTATGAGCACATGGGCGGTGAAGGCGACCATTCCGGAGGTGATTGTCCAGACGTGGACGTCATGGATGAAAGTAACGCCAGGGATGTCCTCGATGTCGCTGCAGAGCTTGTAGACATCCAGGTGTTCTGGGGTGCCTTCCAGCAGGACGTTGACTACCCTGCCAATCAAGCCCCGGGTGCCGTTCAGGATTAGCAGGGCTATGACTATGCTGATGATGGGGTCGGCGATGGTCCAGCCGAACCCCATGATTAGCAACGCGGAAACCACTACACCTACCGATCCCAGCAGGTCCGCGAGCACATGCTGGAATGCACCCTCGACGTTCAGGCTGTGTCCCGATGCCCGGTGCAGCAAGAAAGCCGCCACTATGTTGACTGCGAGACCTCCAAGTCCCACATACAGAACCAAAGGACCTTCTATGTCCAAATGTCCAACGTTAATTTCGTGGAAGCGATGGTAGGCCTCCAGACAAATCCAGGCCACGATAAGCCACAGCCCGACAACGTTGGCCAATGCGGCTAGTATCTCGGTCCGGTAATAGCCAAACGTCCTGGTGGCGGATGCGGCCCTTTCGCCCAACCACATGGCGGTAAGGGCCATTACGATGGCGAGAGCGTCGGTGGCCATGTGACCGGCGTCGGCGAGGAGGGCTAGGCTGCCGGAGAGGATGCCGCCCACTATCTCGGCGACCATGTAGCTGGATATCAGGGAGAGGGAAAGGGCGAGGCTGCGCTTGCTGGCGCCCCTCAGCTCGGCGGCATGGTCGTGGCCGCCGTGCCCGTGGTCGTGGCCCGAGTGGTCATCGTGGCCGTGTTCGTCATGCCCGTGGTCGTGATGGTCGTGGTCCGCGTGGCCGTCATGGCCGTTTTCTCCATGATCATGCCCGGCGTGATCGTGGTGATCATGGGCGTCGTGGTCGTGGCGGTTGTGTTCTTTTTCCGACATGCTGTTAGCCTTGGCACGGGGATGATATACAGTCGGGTGAGGCTTGTCCACATTGTGTACCCGCTCGGTAAACGGAGAGAAACACGGGGTCTTTATTCGCTGGTGGAGGGAGGGGTTTTGATTGTTTTGGAAGGGGTTCGGAGATGGAAGACGCACCTGGAGCGGTGACCCCGTAGGGTGTCGCCGGCCCGGCCGTACAGGGTCGGTCAGTCCGGTTCCGTTCTAGACGGTCGGACCGCGGCCGGCAGAAGCCCCTATCTTAAGTGTCGGCCTGGAGGCGTCCCAGGGCTGGGGACGTGACTCCACCGCTGCCTAGATCTGGAAATATCGTCGGAAGTACGGGTCCCTCAATTCTTGAGAGCCTTCGACTCAGCTCGGGGCAAGCGGAATGCCCCGCCCTCAAGGGATGGATTCCCGATCGGAGTCGGGAATGACGTTTATGCAAAGGTCTCCTTTAAGGGAGAAGGGGAAGAATAAACGGAGAGATGAATCTGCGCCAAAGGCACAAGTGCATCTCTCAACTTTGTTACTGGAGGAGGAGCAGGGGTCCTGATTGGAATATCATTGTTTCAATTTATGGCCTAGTTTGATACAATCAAAAACCGTGAGCAAAAAAAGCTCGAAATGGGTGCCTGAAAGGAGAGGAGTGATTTTAGTCATGAGATATAAAGGCTTATTTGGGATGCTTGTACTCGGCGTCCTCCTGGCCGTGGTTGTCGCTTGCGGCGGCGGGCTGTCGGAGGAGGACGTGGAGACCCGGGCGCAGGAGTTGGCTGACCAGATGGTCGCGGAGATGGCCACGGGCGAGAGGCTGGCCGCCATACAGGAACGGGGCGTAGTGATATGCGCCAGCAGGAACGACGTACCGGGCTACGGATCCCTTGACGCAGCCGGCAACAACGTCGGATTCGACATAGACCTGTGTCGGGCGGTTGCCACCGCGGTGCTCGGGGACCCGAACGCCATAGAAATCCGCCTTATCACCGCAGCGGAGCGGGGCCCGACGATCCAATCAGGCGAAGTGGACCTGCTGGTAAGAACCGTGACCTGGACCACCTCCCGAGACGCCCAATGGGGCAACTACGTGCAGACCATGTTCTACGACGGACAGGGTTTCATGGTCCCCAATTCTCTAGGCATTTCCAGCGCCCTGGAGCTCAAGGACGCAACGGTCTGCGTTACCCAGGGAACCACGACAGAACTGAACCTCCAGGACTTCTCCAACCAGAACAACCTGAACATCACTCCGCTGACATTCGAGGACACGGACGCCGTGGTCGCTGCTTATGAGAACGAGCAGTGCGACTCCTTCACCAATGACAACTCCCAGCTGGCCGCGCTGGGCACTGCGCTGTCTGACCGGAGCGCCCACACGATTCTTCCCGACACAATCTCGGAAGAGCCGCTGGGGCCTGTTGTTCCTCACGGGGACGACCAGTGGTTCGACATCGTGAAGACGGTCATGGGCATCCTGATCTACTCGGAGGCCTACGGGGTTGACTCGGGCAGCGTGCCCACATCGAGCACCGGAGACACCAAGGTTGACAGGCTGTTCGGCCTAGAGGGATCCTTCGGACAGGACGCCATGGGCCTGGACCAGACTGTTGCGCAGGACGTAATCAAGGCCGTTGGAAACTACGGCGAGATCTACGACCGCAACCTGGGCCCCGACGGCATCAACCTCCCCCGGGAAGGCGGACGGAACGCACTGTGGTCCAACGCCCCGTGCACCGACTGCCCGAAGGGCGGCCAGATCTACGCAGCGCCTCTGCGTTAAGATTTGAGCACCATAGAGTAGAAGCAAATACGAGGGGCGGCCGACGGATGTGGGCCGCCCCTCAGCTTTTTGTCAAAAACGGGCAAAAGTCTTGCCGATGTAATAGAATCAGCCTGTTACTGGACTGGCTACATTGCGCAACGCCATTACATCTCGACTCAACAGCCTGACCTACAAGGGCATTCCGGTCTGGCGCCATGCCCAGGTAATCCAGTGGACGGTGCAGATCGTCTCCGGGGTGATTGTAGTTGCCCTAGTGGCCTGGTTCTTCACCAATATCGGTAATGCGATAAGCGACCGGGATATCCCGTTCGGTTTCAGCTTTCTCAGCCGGGAATACCAGACGCCCATAGGCCAGCATTTCCTGCCCTACGAGTCATCCGACTCATTCCTATACGCCCTTGTGGTGGGGGCGACGAATACGATCTTCGTATCGATCATCGGGGTAATCCTGGCAACGGCGCTGGGGATATTCATCGGGGTATCCCGGTTATCGGGGAACTGGCTGGTATCCAAGATAGCCCTGGTGTACATCGAGTTCTTCCGCAACGTGCCCCTGCTGGTGCAGCTCTTCTTCTGGTTCTACATAGTGCTAGCGCTGCCCACCGTACGCGAAAGCTACGATCTGGCTGGCATCATCTACCTGAACAACGCGGGTCTGTACATTCCGATGGTGACGGGGGACGGCGTGGCCCAAGGTTTCGTGTGGCTGGCATCGGCGGTGATAGCGTTGGCCTCGGGATACCTGGTCCACAAGGCGATGGCACGGCGGGAGGAGCAGACCGGCTCGGTATCTTATCCGGTAATTTCGGGCATAGGGGCTACGATACTGGTGGGGCTGGTGGGATGGTTTGTTATCACGGCGATAAACGGGGGATTTCCTCTTAACCTGACAACTCCCGAGCCACAAGGGGCTTTCGGGCGGTTCCTGCGGGGCGACGGGTTCGAGTTGTCGGGTGGGATAATGGCGCTGCTGATCGGGTTGGTGATGTACACGGCCTCTTTCATAGCGGAGATCGTAAGGGCGGGGATACAGTCGGTGGGGAAGGGCCAGACGGAGGCATCCAGGTCCCTGGGCCTTTCGGCCATGGGCACGATCAGAGAAGTGACTTTCCCCCAGGCCCTGCGGGTGATAGTCCCGCCCACGATCAGCCAGTACCTGAACCTGACCAAGAACAGCAGCCTGGCGGCGGCAATCGGTTACACAGACCTGACGAACGTGGCAAAGACCATGACCCAGACGGCGCCGGCGCTGTCCATCTTCGTTTTGATTATGGCCGCCTACCTCGCCATGAGCCTGACCTACTCCTTAATCGGAAACATATATAACCGACGGATATCATTCTGACCGGGAAGAGAAGAGCGATTTCCTCAGATGTCGACTAACGCAAATAGCGGCCCTGCCCCCGTCCTTCCGCCGCCTCTCCTGAACAGGGGGGCGGTGGGGTGGGCGCACGATAACCTGTTCAGCTCGTGGTTCAACAGTGTGCTGACCGTGGTGTCGGGGGTGCTGGTGATTGTGGGGCTGTGGTGGGGACTCAGGTGGGTGCTGGTGGACGCCGACTGGACGGTTATCTCCACCCTCGACGGCTTTCTGGCAATAGGGGAATACAACACCGAGAAGGCATGTGCGGGGCAAAACTGCTTCTGGCGGCCGCAGGCCTCGCTGTTGCTGGTGATGGTGTTGGTCGGGATGGCGTGGGGCATCTCCCAGGGAGGAACGGCCAGGAAGATCGCCATCGTAGCGACCGTGGCATTGGCCGCATTCGCTTTCCTCCCGTACAACTTCGAGAAGATGGGGATGGACGTCCGGTTGCTGCTGGTTGCCAACATCCCTGCGGTCGGGGTTGGGTGGGCGCTGGGAAAGTACACTTCCCTCGGGTCTATACGCGGCGTCGTGCTTCTTGGCATAGCTGTTTTTATACTCATCCTGGTCTTGCTCAGGGGGATACCCGGGGTCCCGGGCCTGCAGCCAGTGTCCGTTATCTACTGGGGCGGCATGATGCTAAACCTGCTCCTGGCGGTTGTGGGCATAGTGCTCAGCTTACCCATCGGGATTGCACTGGCGCTCGGGCGGCGGTCTCGGCTGCCGGTGGTGAAGGCCTTATGCGTGGCCTTCATAGAGGTTTTCCGAGGGGTGCCGCTCATCACGCTCCTTTTCATGTCGTCCGTGCTGGTGCCGCTGGCTTTCCCGGAGGACTTTCCCCTGAACAGACTGTTTCGTGCGGGGATAATAATCACGCTGTTCAGCGCGGCGTACATGGCCGAGAACGTGCGCGGAGGGCTGCAGGCGCTGCATCCGGGACAGGCGGAGGCAGGGAGAGCTTTAGGGCTTCCAAGCTGGCAGACCATGACGTTCATTTCGCTGCCGCAGGCCATCCGCAATGTTATCCCGGCGATTGTCGGGCAGTTCATTTCCCTTTTCAAAGACACGACTCTAGTCACCATAATCGGCATGTTGGACATATTGGAGTTCGGTCGTGCATTCATCCAATCGTACACCGTAGGTGGAGAAGTCATATACCTGGATAGGCAGGAAGAACTCTTCATATTCATAGCCCTATGCTTCTGGGTGTTCTGCTACGGGATGTCTTACGTCAGCCGGAAGGTGGAGAAGCATTTGGGAGTGGGAGAACGATAGCGGGCTTACAAGGTCGGGGGTTGAAGATGACTACCATGGAAAGCAAGAACGGCGCCGAAGACATAATCATTTGTAAAGACGTACACAAATGGTACGGACAGTTCCACGCGCTCCGCGGAGTGACAACGACGATCAAGAAGGGGGAGGTGGTGGTGGTGTTCGGGCCCTCGGGGTCTGGTAAGTCGACGTTCATCCGGACTATCAACAGGCTGGAGGAGCACCAGAAGGGGCAAATCATAGTTGACGGGATAGAGATGACCAATGACGTGCGGAACATCGATGCGATCCGGCGGGACGTCGGGATGGTCTTCCAGTCGTTCAACCTGTTCCCGCACCTGTCGGTAATGAGGAACATCACCCTGGCCCCGACCAAGGTAAGAAAATTGCCCGCCTCCGAAGCAGAGAAAATTGCCATGGAATTGCTGGAGCGGGTCGGGATTCCGGAGCAGGCCTACAAGTACCCGAAAGAACTGTCGGGCGGGCAGCAGCAGCGGGTGGCGATAGCTCGGGCGCTGGCGATGCAGCCGAACATCATGCTCTTCGACGAGCCGACCTCGGCACTGGACCCCGAGATGATCAAGGAAGTGCTGGACGTGATGAAGGAGCTGGCGGAGTCGGGGATGACGATGATCGTGGTGTCACACGAGATGGGCTTCGCTCGCGAGGTGGCGAACAGGATGATGATGTTCGACGAGGGCGTGATAATGGAGGAAGGGACCCCCCACCAGATTTTCAACGACCCGCAGAGCGATCGGACCAAGCTGTTCCTGTCACAGATTCTATAGTCTAGAGTCGTTCTATAATGGAAGGACACTAGACAGGTACAGGAGCGATTCTCGTGACTCAAGCAGATCCTCGGGTCTGGACTGTAGCTGAAGCCAAGGCGCGCTTATCCGAAGTGCTACGCCGCTCCGAAGAGGAGGGGCCGCAGCGCATCGGGACGCGCAAATGTTACGTGGTGGTTCCGGAGGATGTGTGGCAGGGACAGAACGGTCAGTCCGATCGGGAGTCGGGAGAGGAGAAGTCTCCTCCCCGCAAGCCGCTTGGTCAGTGGCTGATCGAGAACATGCCTTGTGGGGTTGAACTTGAACTTCCGAACCGTAAGGGCCCTGACAGGCCAATCCCTTTTATAGATTACTGATGAATGGATACCTCTTGGACACGAACGTCGTGTCCGAGGTGATACGTGCAGCTCCGCACCCAAGCGTAAGTACTTTCTTTACAGAGCGACACGACCTTTGGTTGTCATCGGTTGTTATTCATGAACTGGAATATGGAGTACAGCGTTTAGCGGAGGGTCGGCGGCGCGCCGGGCTACGCGCAAACCTGTCTCGTCTCGTTGCCCAATATGAAGACCGTATCCTTCCTTTAGACCGCAGAAGCGCCGAGTTGGCAGCTACTTTTCGAGTGCAGTCGGCACGCTCCGGCAATTCGATCAGCATACCGGACGCTTTCATCGCCGGGGTTGCGAAGGCAAATGACCTAGCAGTCGCCACTAGGAACGTACCTGACTTTCAATCAGTCGGTGTTACCGTCTTCAACCCCTGGGAGTCTAGCTAGCCAGCTGCTCCCGAGCCAGTAGGGCACCATCCACCATCGCCTTCAACTTCTCTCTCGCCGACCATCCACTTAGGGGCACCAGTCCGCAGTCGGGGGCGGCTTTTAGCTTTTTGGCGGGATGGTGCTTTGCTGCTTCAAGGAGCCTATTGGCCAGGTCCTCGGGGTTTTCCACTTCTTCGGTAGTGTTTGCGATACATCCAAAGAGAACTGTCTTGGTCGGGCAGAGGGATAGTAGATCCAACGAGAGCATCGGGGACTGAAACTCAAGGGCCAGCTGGTCAATGGAGGATGAGTCGAGGGCAGGGAGAATGGTGGGGTAGCTGGGGACAATGGGGCGGGGCACGCCGGGGAGGGGGTAGCTGTAGCAGATGTGGACTGCAGTCTCAGCCTCGATGCCGTGCGCGGACCTGTCCAGGGCCTCGATGCCCCAGTCCAAGACCTTGTCAGGGTATCGGCTGAAGACCGGTTCGTCGAATTGTATTGTCGATGCGCCTGCCTCAGCCAAGGCATGGGCTTCTTTGTTCAGGGCCTCGGCGACGGCAAAGGCCATCGATTCTTCGTCCCCGTAGAATTCGTTAAGGATGGAGTCGCAGACGGTCATGGGGCCGGGAAGGGTGACCTTGACCGGGATGCGGGAATAGGAGAGGGTGAATAGCAGGTCTTCCCGGAGCATGGGGTCGGGCCAGGACACGGGGCCCGTGCACCGGCCGACCTGGGCGAGGCGTCTACCGCCCCTGACCCACTTTTCTCCAAAGGTTTCGAAGTCGAACCCTTCCAGCTTACGTACCACGTAACTGAGATAGGACTCTCGTCTCTGCTCTCCGTCGGTTATTTCGTCCAGAGCTGCCGACTCCTGTACACCGATGGCCAGCCTGGTTGCATCATCTTGTGCTTCTCGGAGTTTCTCACCAGAGTAGGCCCAAGCTCCGCCTTTCCCGTGAATCTGTTTTGGATTCGTGGAGAAGGCCGACGAGTCGTAGAGCCAGCGGGGCTTGGGCAGGCTTCCTATGACGGTGGTCTCGAAGGGGACGGTCATGGCGGCGAGTATATTACAACCTGGTTCGTCTAAGGGCTGAGACTATAATTGGGACGGTGAATCGAGTGCGCGAGAAGGACGAAATAAGAAAGGCGGTCTGGCAGGCAATGAGGGATGCCGGTGTGGCGGCTTTCCCGGGTGCCGTGGGCCGGATCCCGAACTTCACGGGGGCGGGGAGGGCGCATCTACAGTTAGCAGAACTGGACGTATGGAAAAACGCCCAGGTGATCAAGTCGAATCCCGACCTGCCCCAGAGACCGTTGCGGAGATTGGCCCTGGAGCAGGGCAAGACGGTCTACATGGCCGTTCCCCGGCTCAGGGATGAAAAGTGCTTCGTGGAGCTGGACCCGGGCCGTTTCACCGACTATCGGTTGGCCAGCAGCATCAAGGGTGCAACTCAACTGGGCCGATTGGTGCATCCGGACGAGATGAGGCCAATCGACCTGATAGTCTGCGGGTCGGTGGCGGTAAACAGGAAGGGCGCGAGGCTGGGGAAGGGCGGGGGCTACTCGGACCTGGAGTATGCGGTGGCCTTGAGCCTCGGGCTGATCAGCAAAAAGACGCCAATAGTGACGACGGTCCACCCTGTCCAGCTGCTGCCGGACGACCTGCCCATGACCTCTCACGACATCTCCCTGGACTACATAGGCATGCCCAGCGAACTTGTGAAGTGTGAAGGCGAGTTCCACAGGCCAATCGGAATAATCTGGGGGGACCTGGGGGAGAAGCTGGATGAGGTGCCTATACTTCAGACCATGAAGGCGAGGGGTTGCGGATAGTCCATCCCTGTGTGGAGGTTTATGGACGCTCCAGGGTCGGTATGCTATTCTCGGCGAGCGTGCCGAAGCACTTAATCCCCAATCGGAGAGTTGAATAAGCAGTCATGGAACGTCCGATTTTCAAGGCCCCCGGCACCCCCGTTGAAGAGCTGGATACTCCTGCTTTCGTAATCGACCTTGATGCACTTTCGCAGAACATCGAGACGGTACACTCCTTCTTCAGGGGGCGGGACTCGGGGCTGAGGCCCCACGTTGAGGCTCACCGGTGTCCGGCGATAGCGAGCATGCAGCTGGCGTCGGAGGGGACGGTGGGTGGGGTGTCGGTGAACACGGTGGGCCTGGCGGAGCACTTCGCCAACGCGGGAGTCAGGGACATCTACGTGGCTAATCCGATAGTGACGAAGGTGAAGATCGAAAGGTTGTGCCGGCTGGCGAGGCGCGCCTCGATGCGGGTCTACGTGGACAATGTCCGGAACGCTGAAACCATTTCTGCGGTTGCATCCTCGCTGGGAGTCAGGCTCAATGTCGTTGTGGGCATAGACACGGGGCTGCACTCCTGCGGCGTGACACCGGGCTCTGAAGCCGTGGATCTCGCCAAAGCGATTGACGGGTTGGATGGGCTGGAGTTTGTCGGGTTTGGGACTTACGAGGGACGTGTGGTTGGTGAGGACGCGACGCGGGAAGTGGCCTCGGCGATGGTGGAAACCAAGGGCTTGGCGGAGGAGTCGGGGCTGAGGGTGGAAGTGCTGTCGGCGGGAGGAACGCACAACTACGAAATCATGGGCGCCATTCCCGGTATAACCGAAGTTTGCGCCGGTGCATATGCCCTCCTGGACAGCCGGTACGCGGCACAGAAGCCGGGCCTGGAGCCCGCGGCACGGGTGATGGCCACGGTTATTGGCCGACCGGAGCCGGGTCTTGCCATCACGGACACGGGTCAGAAGGCGGCAGGCGCGGACTTCGGGCTGGCCCACCTAGATGCAAGCTTCAATGCCAGCCTGAAGTCGTTAAGCGCGGAGCACGGGAGCCTAGCCCTTGCCGACGAAGAAGCCGAGCATTTGAAGATGGGCGACCACGTCTGGTACATACCCTCGGACATCGGAACCACTTCCAATCTTTTCGACTACATGCATGCCGTCAGGGACGGTCGCCTGGAGGCGGTCTGGCAGATCACGGGTCGGGGGCTGTACCGCTAGCCCTCATTCAAACGGAGGAGTAACTTGGAAAGCTACAGACCGCTCGTCGGGACATCGGTAGAAGACCTGGATACCCCCTGCCTCCTGGTGGATATGGAGGCGCTGGAGCACAACTACCGGTTTGTCGCGGAGACGTATAAGGACAGCGTTTGCAAGATGCGGGCCCACGTCAAGAACACCAAAAGCCCCATAGTGGCGCACCTGCAGATCCGGGAGGGGGGCACGGTGGGGGGCGTATGCACGGCAAAGGTAGCCGAAGCGGAGGTGATGGTGGAAGGAGGGATAGACGACATCCTGATCCCTAACCAGATTGTTACCGAGGACAAGATCACTCGGTTATGCTCAGTGGCCGAGCGGGCGAAAGTGTCAGTTGCCGTAGACAACGCCGAAAATGTGAAAAACCTATCCCGCATCGCATCGGACAGGGGGGTCAGCATAGGGGTCGTGATAGAGGTGGACACATCAATGGGGCGGGGAGGGATTCGGGGCAAGGAGCACGGGGTTGAGCTGGCCAAGCTGGCACACTCCCTGCCGGGCATCGACTTCAAAGGAGTGATGAGCCACCAGACCCTGGACGGCTCCCCCGACCGCGAGACCCGTTTCATCTGGGGCCGCAAATACATCCAGCAGTGCCTTGATGTTAAGGATGCTATCGAGGCCGAGGGGATACCGGTGGAGGTGGTCTCCTCTGGTGAGACGTTCACCATAGACGTTGCGGCCACGATTCCCGGGGTTACGGAGGTGGAGGGGGGCACGTACGCCCTGATGTCGCACAACTTCGACTACATGGAAGACCTGCGGTACGCGGCTAAGATACTGTGCACGGTGGTGAGCACGCCCCGGGAAGGTACTGTTGTGGCGGATGTTGGGACACGGGCGCTGGCCTCACCGGGAGGCGTAATGCCCTTCGTCGAAGATACGCCGCACCTAGTACCCGAGGCCCTGCACGAAGAGCACGTCGTGTTCAGGTGTGACGGAGGGCCTATGCCAGAGGTCGGGGACAAGCTGACGCTTATCAGCGGGCAGCAGGACATGCTGACCAACCGATGGGACCAATACGTGGCGGTAAGAAACGGGGCCGTGGAAGCCGTGTGGGACATCCCAGCCAGGGGATGCCACAACTAGTCCGGTGTGGTTCAAGGGCAATATCCACACCCACACCAACCGCTCCGACGGCGACTCCGACCCGGAAGCGGTGGTCAGATGGTACCAACGCAACGGGTACGACTTCCTAGTACTGACCGACCATAACCACGTTACGGTCCTGGAACATGGGGCGAGGGATGCAGAGGGGCCGCTGATGATCCCCGGGGAAGAGGTCTCGGTGGAGCTGAACCGGGGAGAGACCTCCGTTCATTTGGGGGCCATCGGGATCAGGGGGTACGTGGAGCCCGTTGACGCGGGTGAGATCGTGCCAACCTTGCAAGCCAACATCGATGCGATACGGGCTGCGGGAGGCATTGTCTCGCTGAACCATCCCAACTACACGTGGGCATACGACGACCGGCACATTGTGCGGGTCTCGGGGGCAAACCTGCTGGAGATATTCAACGGGAACACGGTAGTCAACAACTACGGAGGCGGGGGCCGGCCAAGCTGCGAGGAGATATGGGATGCAGTCCTGACCGCAGGCAGGCCTATCTACGGCGTGGCCGTCGACGACTCGCACCACTTCAAGGGGGACTTCAAGCCAAGCCTCGCCAACCCGGGGCGGGGTTGGGTGGCTGTGGATGCCCCGACGCTGGATCGGGACGCTGTGGTAAATGCACTGGAGTCCGGGGAGTTCTACTGCTCGACGGGTGTAACACTGGACGAACTCAGCATTTCTGAGGATGGGATAGATCTATCTATTTGCCAGGAATGGCATTTCGCCTACGACACCGAATTCGTGACGCGGGGAGGTCGGGTGAGGGAACGAGTGGGCGGGACGCAGGCACATTATGTCATTCGCGGCGACGAGGGATACGTGCGGGCGAGGGTGCTATGCTCGGACGGGACGCGGGCCTGGACGCAGCCTGTATTTGTTTAGTCGCAACCTCTCGGGAATCGAATATTTGGGCGCCGAATTTGACACTTCAACTCAACGAGTACCATAATTGACCTGGAGGCGACGCCCACCTGACTGTGTAGTCAGGCGCGTAACAGACTATAAACCCGGCGTTCCACGATAACCACGAACATAGAGACCCGATATCCGACCAGTGGGGAATTTCGCCGGACAGTCTATATAGCAGCCTCTATATTCCAAGTCACTCAAACCTCAGATAACCATGCACGCCCTGACCATTGAAAGAGAAGTCTCGACCCGGATCCCGACCCCGGTTGCCGAGTTCCGCCTCTATTACTATTCCAACAACCGGGACGATAAAGAGCACGTTGCCTTTGTCACGGGAGACGTTGCAGAAGGCGAGGACGTGCTGGTCCGCGTCCACTCCGAGTGTTTTACCGGTGACGTCCTGGGGTCCATGCGCTGCGACTGCGGGAGTCAATTGAACCTGGCCATCCAGCGAGTCGCGTCCGAAGGGAGAGGGGTGGTCCTCTATCTCCGTCAAGAGGGAAGAGGGATAGGACTCCTCGAGAAGCTGAAGGCCTACAACCTGCAGGATGTCGGGTACGACACGGTGGATGCAAACATCGCCCTCGGGCACCAGGCGGACCAGCGAGACTACGAGGTGGCAGCTCTCATCTTAAAGGACATCGGCGTGAAGTCGGTGCGGCTGCTAACCAACAACCCTTCCAAGATAGACGGGCTGAGGAAGTTCGGGATCGACGTGACTTCCAGAGAGGCACTGCAGCCACGCATCACAATCGAGAACAAGGACTATATCGAGACCAAGGCCTCGAAGCTGGGGCACTTGCTTGACCTTTCGACGCTGCCCGGGTTGGTGGGGACCGAGAGCAATGGCACAACACCTGCGCTGCTGAGGCACGTGAACAGGAACGGCAAGTCGGGGATACCGACCGTGACCCTGTCGTACGCCCAGAGTCTTGATGGCTGCATCGCCATGCACCCCGGCCGGCCCATAAGGTTGAGTGGAGCGGAGTCGGAGGCAATGACCCACAGCGTCCGGGGGGTCCACGATGCGATCCTGGTGGGAATCGGCACGGTGCTGGCCGATGACCCGGGGCTGACGGTAAGGCTGGCCAAGGGGGCCCAGCCGCAGCCGGTAATACTCGACAGCAGGCTCCGATTCCCACTAACCGCGCAACTCCTGGGAGCGAACGACATAAGACCCTGGATTGCCACAACGGAGCAGGCGTCCCCGGAAAGGAAGAAGGCGCTGGAGGGTGCGGGGGCAAGGGTTATTTGTCTTCCGTCCAACAACCGGGGATGGGTAGACCTGCCTGCGCTGCTGTCACGGCTGGGCGAGGAGGCTATGGGAAGCGTAATGGTGGAAGGAGGGGCCCGTGTGATAACCAGTTTCCTGACTGAGAGGCTGGTCGACCACGTGGTGTTGACAGTTGCGCCGGTCGTGCTGGGCGGGATGCGAGCCGTGAAGCCCATGGAGGGCGCGTACGCCGAATTTCCGACGCTGTCCAACACTGGCTACAAACAGGTGGGCAAAGACATGGTCATCTGGGGGGACCCCGTCTGGGGCGGCCCCTCTGGAGAATGACCCCATGTCCCATTCGGCCCTAGTCTTTGCGGCCCCTTATCGCGTCGAAGTGGAACGGTCGACGCTCGGGAGGCCGGGGCCAGGTGAAGCCTTCGTAAAGACCCTGGTTTCGGCCATCAGCTCCGGCACCGAGATGCTCCTGTACCGCGGCCAGATGCCGGCAGAACTCGAGCTAGACGAATCTATTGCCGCGCTGGGTGGAGGGGTCCAGTATCCCGTCAGGTACGGATATGCGGCGGTCGGGAGGGTGGAGGAAGTCGGAACAAGGGTGGAGGGAGTAGGGATGGGGGACCTGGTCTTCTGCTTCCGACCTCACGAGAGTGGTTTCGTCTGCCCGGCGTCGGACCTGATTAAAGCCCCCGAACACATGGAGCCGGAGGACGCCGTCTTCCTGCCGACCATGGAGACCGCAGTAAACCTCGTAATGGACGGCCAGCCGTCCATTGGGGAGCAGGTTGCGGTATTCGGGCAAGGGGTGGTGGGGTTGCTGGTCTCTGCCCTGCTTTCGATGACACCGCTATCCAGCCTGGTTACGGTGGACCAGTACGAGGAGCGGAGGGAAGAGTCTCTTGCATTGGGAGCCACGGCGAGCCTCGGGCCCGACGAGCCGGGACTGATGGAGGCGTTGCAGGGGAGTCGGGGGTACCGGGGCGCAGACTTATCTTTCGAGCTGTCGGGGAATCCGGCGGCACTGGACACGGCAGTGAAAGCAGCCGGATATGGGGGAAGGATAGTGGTCGGGTCCTGGTATGGGACGAAGAGCGCTAATCTGGGCCTGGGGGGTCGGTTTCACCGGGACCGGGTGAGGCTGATAAGCAGCCAGGTGAGTACGATAGCACCCGAGTGGTCGGGGCGGTGGACAAAGGCGCGCAGGTTCGATGTTGCATGGTCAATGATCAGGAAGCTTAGGCCGTCCCGGCTTGTGAGCCATGCCTTCAGCCTGGAGGAAGCAGCGTCCGCCTACGAACTGCTGGACCGGGACCCGGGAAGCGCGTTGCAGGTCCTTTTCACCTACGAAGACTGATTTCGACACCGGAGGAGAGCGAATGTACACGGTATCCGTAAAACGGGACTTCATAGGCCAGCACTACCTAGTGGGCGGGGACTGGGGTCCTGAGAACGAGCTGAATTCCCACCACTACGCAATCGAAGTGATGCTAGAGGGGCCAGAGTTGGACGAGCATGGGTACCTGGTGGACATCGTGGATATCACGACCAACCTCGAGGCGCTGGTGGACCGATACAGAGACCGAACCCTTAATGACTTTGAGGAATTCAAGGGCCTGAACCCGAGCATCGAGCACTTCTCACGCATAGCATGTGAGTCGCTGGCCGGGGCCATTAAGACCAAGGGCCTCTCGGCGGTGACGGTGAAGATGTACGAGGACGCGGACGCCTGGGCATCCTACCGTCTCGAACTCTGATGCGGGTCGGTCTGGTTATATACGGACCGCTTTCGACGATGTCGGGGGGGTTCCTATACGACCGGAAGATAGTAGAGCACTTGCGGGAGTCGGGGGACGAGGTGGAGGTGATATCACTGCCCTGGGACAGCTACCCGCGGCTGCTTACCCATAACTTCTCGAAGCAGTTACAGAGAAAAATCAGAGGGCTGGAACTGGACGTCCTTTTACAGGACGAACTGAACCACCCCTCGCTTTTTCGGCTGAACCGAAGTCTGTGGGGGATTCCCAAGGTATCTATCGTTCATCACCTCCGATCCAAAGAGTCGCACCCCGGGTGGGCCATGCCGTTCTATCGCTGGGTGGAGACACGTTATCTTGAGACAGTAAACGCCTTCATCTTCAACAGCCGTACAACCCGGCGTGATGTGGCCAATACGTTGGGCGATATGAAGGGCCACGTCATCGCTTATCCCGGCGGCGACCGCCTTAAGCCGGACATCACGGCGCAGAAGGTGATGGAACGGGCCTTGGAAACGGGGCCGCTGCGGCTGCTGTTCATAGGCAACCTGATTCCGCGGAAGGGGTTGCACACCTTGGTTGATGCGCTGGCTATCTCGGGGCCGGGGTGGCGGCTGGACGTGGTGGGGTCGGATGCCGATCCCGGGTATGCATCGAGGATACGGACAGCGATGTCCCAAAAGGGCTTGGCAGAGAGGGTGACATTCAGAGGCGCTATTGATGACGCCGACCTCGCAAGTCTATTGAATGAGAGCCATGTGCTGGCCGTCCCGTCTTCGTATGAGGGGTTCGGGATCGTGTACATGGAGGGGATGGGTTTCGGGATTCCGGCACTGGGGACGACCGCAGGCGCAGCGTCCGAGACCATCCGGCATGGCCTGAACGGGTTCCTCGTGCCACCTGACGATGTATCGGGGCTGGCGCAGCATGTGATGAGCCTAATACAAGACAGAAAGCTGCTTGCCGAGATGGGCCAAGCCGCCCTCACGACTTATAGAGACCACCCGACCTGGGAACAGAGCGCAGAAACTGTCCGGCAATTCCTGCTGGAAATGGCCGGCTGAGGGCTGATAATGCCTGAACCCGGGACGCCCGAATACCATCGATACCTCGCCGCAAAGAAGTCGGTAGACGACAGATCGTTGAACCCACGGGTCTGGGATACGCTGGCCGGGGCCCTGCCGCGGGGACGCACCTTGGATGTACTGGAGCTTGGAGCGGGCATCGGGCAGATGGTGCAGAGGGTGATCGAGCGGGGGCTGTTGCCGGACTGTACTTACACAGCGGTCGAGATGGAGACGCGAAACGCGGAGGAGGCGATGCAGTGGTTGCGGGAGTGGGCAGTGCAATCGGGGCATGGGGTGGAGGGGATGGGGGAACGCGGGTTACGGTTGAGGGGAGAGGGGATGCGTTTCGATCTGTCCTTTGAGACGGCGAATGCCCTCGAATTTCTTAGTAGGTTTGAGACCCGTTCGGCGTTTGACCTCGTGATTGCACAGGCATTCCTCGACCTGGTGGACCTGGACGCGGCCCTGCCCCTAATGGCCGGTTCTCTGAAGAGTCACGGACTGCTATATCTGTGCATCAATTTTGACGCTGGGACGATTTTCGACCCGTCAATTGACGAAGAATTGGACAGGCGTATAGAGGACGTCTATCACAGGACGATGGACGAAAGGATAGTAGGTGGGAAGCGTTCGGGGGACAGCCGGACGGGGCGGCGGTTATTCTCCGGGCTGAGGAAGACAGGGGCGCGGGTACTGGATGCGGGGGCGTCGGACTGGGTGGTGTTTCCGACGGACGAAGGCTACACCAGAGACGAGGAGGTCTTCCTTCACGCCATCATCGATACGGTGGAAGGCGCGCTCCAGGGTAGAAAAGAGATCGATGCCCAGGCCCTTGTCCAGTGGGCCAGAGAGCGACGGGCGCAGGTCGAGTCCCGGGAGCTTGTATACATCGCTCACCAGATAGACATCCTTGCCCAAATCCCATGACCTCACGGCTCTCCTCCGCCAAGGGGTAGAATGATCTCGATGCCGGTCATCGATGCATCGCAGCTTTTCCTTTCATAAGGGGTTCCCATAGACATTGCTATTGAAATAATCCTCGGGTTGGGATTGGGATTCGCCGTGGGGGTGACGGGGGTAGGGGGCGCAGCGCTGGCTGTGCCGAGCCTGGTGTTCTTCCTGGGCTTCTCCACGGTTGAAGCAATAGCCACGACCTTTCCTTTCACGGCCATCGTAAAGTCGGCGGGATTTGTGCAGCACAGCCGGCAGGGCACCTTCAACTACCGAGTTGGCGGTTCATTGCTCCTGGGAGGGGTGCCGGGGGCGATTGCGGGTGTGGCATTGCTGTCGGGGCTTTACACCGAGTACGGGGACTCGGTGGAGGCCTGGGTTAACTTGATAATCGGGCTGCTGGTGCTGGCGGGGGCCGGGCTCCTCTTCCTCCAGCTAAGGCTCAGACGGCACCACACTGAGAACAGTGTCGCTTCCCTGAGCCCGAGGAGGTGGGTGGCGGGCTCGGGATTGGGGGCGGGGCTGGGGTTGATAATGGGCGCTACATCCATAGGGGCGGGAACGTTGATGACAGCACCCGTGCTTATCCTGTACCGGATCAGCGCGGACAAGGTTGTGGGGACAACTATCGGGGTGTCCCTGGTGCTGATGGTGGTCGGGACTCTGGGCTATCTGAGCCAGGACCTCGTGGGATGGAGCACGGTGCTATTCATGAGCCTCGGGGCTGTACCGGCGGTGATAGTCGGGAGCCGGCTGACCACGCGCATCCCTGAAAAGGCCCTGATAGCCGTGCTCACGGCGATGATGCTGACGGCGTCGGTGAGCCTGCTGGTGAAGTCGGGGGTGGGGTTTTGAACAAGAAGCTAGTTGACACCCGACATCAACGTCAATATGTTTGCCCCACACCCCGACTGAGCAGGAGTTGGCAATGAAGAAAGAGCAGATCACAGCCCCAGGCATCTATTCCACGGAGGCGCTGAAGTTTGCGCACGGGGTCAGGGTGGGGAATGTGCTTTATACGTCGGGGATCATTGCCCGGGGGCCGGACGGGGAGATAGTGGGCAAGGGGGACGTGGAAGCCCAGGCACACCAGGTTTATCAAAATATCGAGGCTATCCTGGCGGCGGGCGGAGCGACGTGGAACGATGTGGTCAAGTACAACTGCTACTTGGCCAACCCCGAGGACAGGCAGAAGGCCCGACAGGTGCACTTCCAGTACCTTCCCTACTACCAGAGGGCGGGGGCCACGGTGGGGATGCCCCTACTAGATCCCGACCTGCTTATCGAGGTGGACGTGATCGCATACATCGGGCAGCCGAAGCACTGCGTCAGCAACGTGCCAGATACGTTTGTGCCTCTCGGGTCCCCGCATTCGGTACGGGTGGGAGACACGATATACGTTACCGGTCAGCAGCCCATCGCCGGCAAGCAGCCGGTGCTGTCGGGGGGACGGTTGGGAGACGTGGCGTCGCATGAAGCGAAGGTGATTGGGGTGGGGGACTTTGGGGCGCAAGCGGAGGCCGTGTACACCAACTTCGACAACATCCTGAAGGCCAATGGAGCGGACTGGGAGAACGTGGTATGGAGTCACGGGTACGTGACCCGGCATGACATCATTGACCAGTACCGGGATGTGAGATATCGCTACCACCGTCCGGGCCAAGTCGCTGCAACTTCGGTGGTGTGCTCATTGGTCGGGGCGGAGTGGCAGATAGAGGCAGAGATCATAGCGTCGATGGCGTCTCGGGAGTCATTCACGGTGCCGGGGGTGTCGGTTTCTCCGGGCGTGGCCCATGCGGTGAGGGCTGGGAACACACTATACGTACAGGGGCAAGTCGCGAGGAATTCAGATAACGAGTCGGTGGGGGTGGGGGACTTCGAAGTGCAAGCGGCACAGGCCTACAAGAACATAGACGACATCCTGAGGGGAGCGGGCACTAGCTGGGACAACGTCGTGCGGATAAAGACCTACCTGATCGACCGGAAGCACGGCCCGGCGGTAAGGAGGGAGAGGGACCGATACCTCAAGCCCGGGGCCTACACCAGCACAACCGTTGTTGCCGGATTCTTCAAGCCCGAGTACATGCTCGAGGTGGAGGCCGTCGCAGTCCTGGAATAGACCCTAGCCGTCGGTCAGGGGGCTGTGGAGGCTGCCGACGGTGTCGGGGGTGATGACGATGGTGAGGCGTTCCTCGGTGGGCTGGTGGAAGGGGTACTCATCCAGGCCCAGGTATTTCTTGGCCAGGGCGTCGATGTGCTTGCCTTCGGGGTCGGGTCTTATCTCCGTGATCCTACCCCGGATGAAGACTGCCTCGTAGGGTTTGTCCTGGTCGACTATGGAGACGGCGACCCTCGGGTCCCGGCGGAAGTTCTTTGCCTTGATGGTCGATGCATCGACGTTTATAACGACGTCGTCACCGACGGCCTCACACCAGACGGGAGAGGCCTGGGGGGAACCGTCGGGCATAAGGGAGGTGACGTGGGCGAAGTTTTTGGCGTTGAAGAGGGCTCGGGCGTTGTCTGGAAGGGGTGTTGTCAATTGCTGTTCCTCCTGTTTGGCCTAGTGAAGGCCGATGTCTTTGAATAGCCAGGCCGAGGCCAGGGACCTGCCTTCGCGGAAGCGGCGCATGGAGAAGATGGACATGTCCACAAGGGTGGTGCTACCCGTGGTTATCAACTCAGCCATCAGGTCTCCGGCCACCGGGGCCTGCTGCATTCCAAGTCCGCTCCAGCCGCACATGTTGTAGAAGCCTGCTACCTGCTCGCTCTCCTCGAAGATGGGCGAGTCGTCGGGGGTGATGTCATAGGCGCAGGAGTAGCCGCCGCGGTGGGTGGCTTTTTCCAGGGCGGGCAGGGCTACAGCGCCTTCCGTACGGTGCCGGTTCACAAGCTCCGGTGCGGCGTCCTCCGGCATGGTGTCGGGGTCTACGACCTCGATTTCATCGCGGATCTCCAGGGTATTGAGGACGTTGATGAGATTGCCGGGCTCACAGCGGAAGATGTAGTCGGTGCGGCCGTCGTGGAAGATGGGGCGGAACTCGGGCATGGACCAGTGTCGCTGGTAGATTACGCCCTGGCCGCGCGTCGGGGTGATTGGGATGTCGATGCCGACCATCTTGCCGATAGTCGGGGCCCAGATCCCCGCAGCGTTGACCACAACCGGTGCGGAGACGGTACCCTTGTCGGTCTCTACGGAGGCTACATGACCCCCGGTCAGGTTGATGCCCAGAGCCTTGGTCTGCTCACAGATCTCGGCGCCCATTTCTCGGGCCCGGGCGGCGAATGCTGCGGTGACGCCGCCGGGGTTGGAGTATCCGGCGTCTGGGAAGTGGACGATGGCGCCGATACCTTCGGTGACGAGGCAGGGGACGATTTCGGCGAGCTGGGTGGTGTCGAGGAACTCGCTTCTCATCCCGACTTTGCTGGTAAGGGCGACCATATCACGGACAAGGTCGGCATTGGACTCGGGCTCGGCCCATACGCGACCTATGTTCAGGAATTGGCCCCCACCGCCTATCAATTCGTCGAAATTCAGGTATACCTTCGAGGATTCGTGGATGATCTTCACCGTTTCCTCGACGCCGTGGTAGGGTCGGAGGTTGGCGAGGGAACGGCCGGTCGGGCCTGAGGCGAGGTAGCCCTGTTCGAGGAGGACGACGTCTCTGACGCCTCGCTTTGCAAGATGGTAGGCCGTGCTGGCGCCCATGACGCCTCCGCCGATTATCACTACTTCAGCGGTACTCTTCATGACTCCTCTTCATTGTTCATCATGTCAATGGTCGGGCCGTGCGGATGCATTATAAGCCTGGAGGTTTGGATGGCGGCGTTTTAATTGAATTCGGAATTCAGGCACGGGTTTGATTGTTTAAGGAAAGAACTTTCTCTCGGAGGGGCTGCGGGAACCGGCGGACGGGTAAGCTTGGGGTCCTGCAAATGGTCTTTCGTTGTAAGACATTCGTAAAATTGATGTCCAAGCCTGAGGCCCCACCCCAGATTCCTCGCGGGGCATCGGAATGACAGGAACTTTAGTGGAAGGATATGGAGGCGGTGCGGGACACGCAAGGGACGACTGTCACAGTTCAGCTTGACGGGCATTTCCGCCAACTCCACAATACTCTCGAAACTCCACCCCGCAGAAGGAGCCCATTATGGAAGCAGCGCAAGAGCCCCTGGTGTATGTGAATGGTGAGCTTGTACCGGCAAGTCGGGCGACGGTGTCGGTGTTCGACAGGGGGTTCAGATGGGGTGACGGGGTCTACGAGATGGCGCGAACGTTCAATGGGAAGATATGGAAGCTACGCGAGCACCTGGACAGATTGTACTGGTCGCTGCAGTACACGAGGATCGACCCCCGGATGGACATAGACGCCCTGGAGGCTGCAACCGTCGACCTGGTGGAGACCAATTTCCGTAGGTCGGGGCCCGTTGACGTGGGTGTAACGCATATCATCAGCCGTGGGGTGGTGGAGCCGACCCGGAAGGCGGACATGCCTCCGACAGTGGTGATTTACACGGAACCCCTGGCGTTTGGAATGTATGCCAAGTGGTACAAAGACGGGATCAGGATGATTACACCGGCCACCCGGCGCACGCCGCCCCAGAGCTTGTCGCCCAAGGCGAAGATATCCAACAAGATGAACCACATGGTCGCCGACTTCGAGGCGAAGGCTATAGACCCCGAGGCCCTGCCCCTAATGCTGGACTACGACGGGAACGTGGCGGAGAGCAGCGGGGCGAATTTCTTGTTCTTGCGCGAGGACACGATATACATACCCAACCGTCGCCACGTGTTGGGGGGCATCACCATGGAGTCGGTGCTGGAGATAGCGTCGACGCTGGGGTTCAATGCAGAGGAGGGGGACTATACGCCGTTCGACGTATACAAGGCGGACGAGGCGTTCATGACGACGACGCCCAGCCACATAGCTCCCGTTGTGTCGCTGAACGGTATAAAGATCGGGGCTGGGGTGCCGGGGCCCGCGTTCCAGCAGATCACACAGGCATGGAGCGACATTGTCGGGATCGACATCGTGGACCAGGCGATGGCGTATGCCAGTTAAGCGCTAGGAAACAAGTCGGGTCAGTGCGTATTGGCCCAGGTGGCGGTTTTCTTCGACGTCGTCGGGGCTGAGGTCTGAGTTCCAGGCGATGAGAGGAATCGTCTGCTCGTGGATGGAGGCGTGAGAGCGGAGGCCGACACGCATTTCAATTTCGTTCGCGTCACCGAAGACAACGTTTTTCTCGGCGTTGACAAAGATGTTGCCCATTCGGCCAGGGTGCAGGTGGTATTCCTGAACGGCCTCGTCGCGGCTGAAGGCACTGTGGACGCCGGGCGTCTCCCGGATGATATTGAGGGCCTCGTGTACATCTCTTTCGTCCAGATAGACGAAGGTGCAGCCTCCGAGATTTGAGTGCTGCAGCACGTAGCGGTCCTTGATTATGGGCACGGGGTTGGAGTCGATGCCCCGGGCCCCGAGGATGCCCTTGAGGTCGACCATGCGGTCCTTGCTTGACATGCCGTGGTCGGCGGTGAGGAGGAGGGTGATGTCGGGGTGGTGGGAAAGGAGCTCGCCGATGGTGTCGTCGAGGATGGTCATGTGGCGTTGGGACTCGGGGTGGTCGGGGGGAAAGGTGTGCATCGCATAGTCGGTCGTGGCGATGTAGACAACGTCGAAATGGCTTTCGGCCATCAGGTGGTCGGCCGCCTGGACGATCCAGCCGTTGACCTCGAGGGAGTAGATGGGGGGCGGGGAACCAACAACGGACACGATATCTTCCAGAGGTTCTTCTGAAGAAAAGCCCACGGTGGCGTGTGCGCCAATGAGCGTACGTAGCTTGTCCTTGGACGACACCATCAGGCTGCGCTTGCCGAGACGGTTAGCCTTCTGGAAGAGGGTCTCGGCGAGGATGAAGTCGGCGGACTCCATGTAGGTCTCCTGGCCGGTGTCGGAGTTGAGCCAGTAGTTGCAATTGATGCCGTGGGACTCGGGGTAGAGGCCCGTGACCAGGGAGACGTTGTTGACGTTGGTCACCGAGGGCATCATGGACCGTCCGATCTTCAGGAAACCCTTGGAGCATACCTCATCGATATTGGGAATGTTGCAGGCCTGGAGGTACTCGGGGTCAAAGCCGTCGATGATGATTATTACTATGGGTTTGTCCATTTGGGTAATCGTAGCACAAGCGTGGACGGGGGATTGGCTTGCTTCGGGCTAAGCCTAGCTGATGGTGGGGGTGGGGGCTTCAGTTTTAGTAGGTTCGGACTCCTCCTCATCCGCCGGTCCCTTCGCAGGCATGGGTCGCAGAACCACCTGGACGCCAAGGGCTCGGGTGAGGCGCATGATGGTGGCGAAGCTGGGGTTTCCGTCGGGGGAGAGGGTCTTGTAGAGGCCGGCGCGGCTTATGCCGACGCGTCGGGCGAGGCCGCTCATGTTGCGGGCTCGGGCGACATCACATAAGGCGGAGCGGATGAGGGAACCGTCACCAGGGTCTTCTTCAGCGACAGCTTCCAAGTAGAGTCGGGCATCTTCCTCGTCTTCTATATAATTGGCAGGGTCCCAAACAGTGTAGCCCTCAGGCAGTTTCATCTCAGCCTCCTCCATTCTTCGGCCAATGTCTGCGAACGCATAATGTCTTGTCTCTGGGTGGACTTATCACCACCGCTAAGCAAGACAATAATCCGGTGGCCCTCCCTGATGAAATAGACCCTATAACCAGGTCCATAGTGGATCCTGAGTTCCCATAAACCAGTGCCTACTGAACTTACGTCGCCCACATTGCCTGAGGCCACTGTCTTCAGGCGTCCATTTATCCTGTTCTTTGCCTCTCGATCCCTTAGCCCTCGAATCCAGTTTTTGAATGACGCGCTCTCAATAATTTCAAACACTCCGGAATTGTAAACCTGAGTGGACACCATGGTCAAAATCTCGATTGGAATTAGGCGGGCGTGTGTTAACATTCGGGCATGGGAATGGATGGGTTTCACCCAGTAGTCAAGTCGTGGTTCGAGGGGCAGTTTGAAGGGCCGACGGAGGCCCAGGCCCGAGGCTGGGAGTCGATTGGACAGGGGAAGCACACGCTGATCTCGGCGCCTACGGGGTCGGGAAAGACGCTGGCCGCGTTCCTGAAGTGCATAGACGATCTGATCTGGGAGGGTTTGGACTCCGGACTGGAGGACGTTACGCAGATCGTGTACGTCTCACCGTTGAAGGCGCTGTCGAACGACATCGAGAGGAACCTGGCGGGGCCGCTGGCCGAGATTACGGTCAAGGCGGAGGGGATGGGGGTCCCGGCCCCCGAGATACGGGTCGGGCTGCGGACAGGAGACACCAAGGCTTCCCAGCGGCAGAGCATGGCCAAGAGGCCGCCACACATCCTCATAACCACCCCGGAGTCGCTTTACATCCTGCTCACGTCCAAGAGCGGGAGGCAGGGGCTGAAGGGCGTAAGGAAGTTGATTGTCGATGAGATTCACGCAGTCGCAGACGACAAGCGAGGGTCTCACCTGAGCCTTTCGGTGGAGCGGCTTTGCGAGCTGGCGGAAGGGCCAGTAACGAGGATCGGGCTTTCGGCGACACAGAAGCCGATAGAGGAAGTGGCGAGGTTCCTGGTCGGGAATGCGAACATCGGCGAGTCCGGGGATCCGGACTGCCTGATAGTGGACTCGGGCCATTCGAGGAAGATCGATCTGTCCATTGAGATGCCGGGCTCAGAGTTAGGCCCGATTGCCAGCCACGAGCTGTGGGCCGAGACCCTGGAGAGGGTAATCGAACTGGCCGAGGGCCACGGGACTACGCTCCTTTTCGTGAACACGCGTCGGCTGGTGGAGAGGGTCGCACACCAGCTGACCGAGAAGATGGGTGAGGAAGCGATTGCAGCGCACCACGGGAGCATGTCTCGGGAGAGGCGATACCAGGCTGAGCAGGCCCTGAAAGCGGGCAAGATCAAGATTTGCGTGGCGACTGCGTCGTTGGAGCTGGGAATTGATGTCGGGCAGGTTGACCTGGTGTGCCAGATAGGGTCGCCGCGGTCCATAGGGCTGTTGATGCAGAGGGTGGGACGGTCGGGGCACACGATATACGGGACGCCCAAGGGCCGGATGTTTCCCTTAACCCGAGATGAACTGCTGGAATGTCTTGCCCTTTCCCGAGCAGTGCGTCGGCAGAACCTGGACACTTTGTCCATTCCGAAGTGGCCGCTGGACGTACTGGCGCAACAGATAGTTGCGAGCTGCGTCGCGGAGGAATGGGACGAGGATGAACTGTTTCGCACATTCCAGAAGGCATATCCGTACTGGGAGCTGCCCAGGGAGAAGTTCGACGAAGTGGTGAAGATGCTTGCCGATGGGGTGGCGCCTCGGGAGGGGAGGAGGTCGGCGCATCTGCATAGGGATGGAGTCGGGGGGACGCTGAGGGCTCGGAGGGGGGCCCGGATAACGGCTCTGACCAGTGGCGGAGCGATACCCGACACCGCAGACTACGACGTTGTCGCCGACCCCGAAGGCGTCTTCGTTGGGACGGTCAACGAGGACTTCGCCATCGAGAGCATGCGGGGGGATATATTCCTTCTGGGCAATACGCCCTGGCGCATTCGCAGGGTTGAGAGCGGTAGGGTGAGGGTGGAGGACGCCCAGGGGGAAGCCCCGACGATACCCTTTTGGCTGGGCGAGGCGCCGGGGCGTACGTGGGAGCTTTCGGAGGAGATCACGGAGCTACGCAAGGGCATAGAGGAGCGGTTGGAAGTTGAGGGCGAGACAGTGGAGTGGGTGACGGAGGAGTCGGGGGAGGGAGGGGAGGCGGCGCAGCAGGCGGTGGCTTACGTGGACGAAGGCCGTCGGGTGCTGGGGGGTGTGCCGTCGGGGAAGAAGATTTACGCGGAGCGGTTCTTCGACGAGTCCGGAGGGACACAGGTGGTGATTCACTCGCCGCTCGGGGCGAGGGTGAACCGGGCGTGGGGGCTGGCACTGCGAAAGCAGATATGCCGCAGCTTTGATTTCGAGCTGCAGGCGGCGGCCACCGACGACGGGATCAACTTCTCCCTGGGCCCGAGCCTATCCTTCCCATTGGAAGAGATGTTCAGCTTCCTCACACCCCGGAACGTGGAAAAGGTGTTGACGCAGGCGGCTTTGCAAGCACCTTTATTTCAGACACGATGGCGGTGGAATGCGACTCGGGCGCTGGCGATTTTGCGGTTCTCGGGGGGGAAGAAGGTGCCGGCGCCGCTGGTGCGGATGAGGTCGGATGATCTGCTGGCCTCGGTGTTTCCGGCGCAGGTGCAATGCCAAGACAACGCCCCGATGGCCGACATAGAGGTGCCGGACCACCCCCTGGTCTTCGAGACGATGCGTGATTGTCTCACGGAGGCCATGGACCTGGACGGCCTTACCCGCCTGCTGGCTGATATTGAGCAGGGCAAGGTGGAGGTATTCGCTCGGGATACGCCCCAGCCCTCGGTGTTCTCCCACCAGATCTTGAATGCCATGCCATACGCGTTCCTGGACGACGCTCCATTGGAGGAGCGGAGGTCGAGGGCGGTCTCGCTGCGGCGGGCGTTGCCGGAGGATTCCCGGGACCTGGCATCGCTAGACCCCGAGGCGATTGCGGCTGCGGCTGAGGACGCCTGGCCTCCGGCCCGCGATACTTACGAACTACATGACTTGCTTTTGAGCGTGGGGCCGCTTTCGGAAAAGGAAATCGGGGAGCGGTATGGCAACGTTGAAGGTGGGATGGTGGAGGGGTGGCTGGGAGAGCTGACCGAGACGGGCAGGGTGACGACGTTCAGCAGAGGGGACGGAGGTCGGGCGTGGGTGGCCGTGGAGTCGGTGAGGGAAATTATGGGGGCTTACCCGGACGCCGTCTTAGACCCCACGCCGCCCGCACGATTTCTAAGCGACCGGGATGCCGATGCCGGCGAAGCCGCCGTGAAGCTGGTCAGGGGCAGGACAGAAGTATCCGGGCCGCAGACTTTGGCGGAAATCTGTAAAGGGCTGGCTTTGCCGGAGGGGTTAGTGAAGTCGGCGCTGGTCCGGCTGGAGGGCGAAGGCCATGTCCTGAGGGGCTTCTTCAGGCCCGGCGCCATCGAAGAGGAGTTCTGCGACAGGCGGATCCTGGCGCGGATACACCGAGCGACGATCTCGAGGTTACGGCGGGAGATCGAGCCGGTCTCCGAGGCGGTGTTTATGCGATTCCTGCTGCGCTGGCAGCACGCAGAGCCCGACAGGATGGTTAGCGGGGAGTCGGGGCTGGTGGAGGCTATCGAGCAGTTGCAAGGTTTCGAGGCGGCTGCGGGTGCGTGGGAAGCTCACTTGCTGAAGGCCCGGGTTGCCGGATACGAACCCTCCATGTTGGACGACTTGTGCTTCGGCGGGGAGGTGGTGTGGGGAAGGATGACGCAGCGCCACCACGCAATCGAGCAGCCAATTTCCAAGGTCGGTCTGACGCGTAACGGGCCAATCACTCTTGGGCTCCGGGAAAACCTGGACTGGCTACTGGACCCGCCTCCCGAGGATGACTCGGGGCTGGGGGGCGCGGCCCGGGATATACTCCACGTGCTGGAGAAGCGGGGCGCATCATTCCAGCCGGACATTGCGAAGCTGAGCCGACGGCTTCCATCGGAGGTGAAGGACGGGCTTTGGCAGTTAGTCGCGGCGGGTCGGGTCACGGCGGACGGGTTTACACCACTGAGGCAGGTCAACAACGGTCCGCTCCCTGCAATGAGACGGAGGGCGCACTTGAGGAGGCGGGCGAGGAACCGGCCTTCGACGACCCGTTGGTCGCTATTAAGACCTTTGGACGAATGTGATTCAGCCGAGACGGAGAGGGCATTCCAACTTCTTCGCAGGTACGGGGTGGTGTTCTACGAGATGCTGGCACGGGAGCCAATGGCGCCGCCGTGGCGGGAACTGGTGAGGATCTACCGTCGTGCGGAAGCCCAGGGAAAGATAAGGGGTGGTCGGCTCGTGTCGGGGCACGTGGGGGAGCAGTTCGCGCTGCCCGAGGCGATAGAGATGCTGCGATCGACCCGGAGGCAGGAGGGGTCGGGGCGGTATATCCAAGTATCGGCGTGCGACCCATTGAACTTGGTGGGGATCATCAGTCCCGGGACCCGGGTGCCGGCGACGATGGGTAACCTGGTGGTCTACCAGAATGGGGTGGCGGTGGCGTCGGTGGAAGGAGGACGGCTGAATGAGAGGTCGGCATTGCCCCGTAACGCTAAGCTGGAGGTGCTCGCAGCAACCAGGCCGAGCCCCAGACCTCGTGCCAACCTCAGAGGCTTTCGAGTTTAGGCGTCCAGCCTGAGCATTTTGGCTTCTTTTCCTTCGCCCATCTTGTAGACGGCGGAGTACATGTTCCACCACATGTTGCGGCCCTCCAGGGCGGCGCGCCTTATCGAGGCCTTTGCCTCGGGGGTGGTGGCCATGGACATGGCGGTGGTCCAGCCCGTTTCGGCGTGGACTTCATCGGCGCCAACGTGGACGGCGAAGTAGGCGGCTTCGGCCTCGGTAAAGCCGTATTTCTCGATAAGGGCCCTGGTGACGCCGTCGCAGAACTCGGTGAACATGTCCTCGATGCCCATGGAGACGAAGCTGAGGGCCTCCAGCCACTTGCCGCGCATAGCGTAGGCAGAGACAGTGTCGGGGTAGACCTTGGTCTCGGGAATCATAGGCCGAGAGTCGACGTCCTCCTCGGAGAAACCGGCCGCGGCACCCGCCCGGATGGCGAGCTCCCAATGGGACGGGACCTTGGGGGTGCCGGTGAGCTCCCCATACAGGTTCTCGGCGAGCTCCATGCGGGTGTGTCTCGGGGCCATGGGGATAATTAGAGACAGGGAGGAGATGCCCTCCTCGACCGTGAATTTCAGCTGAGCGCAGAGCTCGGCGATGGTGTTTCGCTGGAGGTCACCGTTTACCAGGTCGATATAGATGGGGTGCTTGCTGACGGCCTCGGACTGGATTTCTTCCCGCAGGTCTGTCCAAAAGGTGTCGGTGGTCATGGTGTTGCTCCGTGGGGGGTGGTGTAGGGCGATTTTAGCATAGTTGGGTTGGTCGGCATCGGCTAGGTTTACAAGGTAGCTATCACCGAGGTCTCCCCACCCATTCCGCTGTTGAGACCCTTCGACTCCGCTAAGGGTGAGTGGCCCCACCACCCAGGAGCGCGCCTACGAGTGACGGCCCTACAGGGGAGGCGTGAGAGTTAGGTCCGGGGGCGGGTGGGGATGAGGATGAGCGCCAGGGCGGAGGTTACGTTGGTGATGCCGGCGAATATGAAGGTGGATTGGATGGATATGTGGTCGGCCATGAGTCCGCCAATCACGGCTCCGAATGCACCGACTGCCATTGACCCTGTATAGACCAGGCCGACGGTGGTGCCGTGGACCCCTGAAGACGACAGGTCCATGGTTATGGCCGCAAATATGGGGAGATAGGTATACGTAACTGCGCCGAGGGCGATGATGACGAGGAGCAGTTGGGTCCCCGGATCAGCGTAGGCTATAGCAACGCACAGCAGGCCGAATGCTGTCAGTTCGGGCACGAGGGCTGTCTTACGGCCATACCGGTCCGACACGAATCCTAAAATTGGCTGGGTTGCTATACCGATGGTGTGTAGAAGGGAGATGTACACACCGACCTTAACGGTAGAGAACTCCAGGTGCTCCCTAAGGTAAATCGGGAGGAAGGTTGCCATGGCGTAGTCCCCCATGCTGACTATGCTGCAGAGGGCTACTACGGCCATCACACGCCGGTTCTTGAAGAGGGGAGTGGCGGCTGAAAAATATTCCCTAACCGAAGCAGCGCCCTGCTGGCTTTTCAGACCTCTGAGTGCAAGCCAAACGACGATTGCCGACAGGGCTGCTGGGAAGAAGCTGTACTGGAGAAGCCGAGGCCACAGGACCACCGTCAGCAGAGCTCCTGCTACGAGGGGCCCCAACATTTCTCCCAGTCCCGCCCCCGCCCCGTGCATAGTGAGGGCAAAGCCTCTCCTTTGAGGGAACCGGTCTGAAAGGGATGCAATGGCTGAAGGGTGCCACATGGAGGTGCCCACGCCCACAAGAATCACGGCCAGAGCTATGGCGACGTAGGTCTGCAGGGAGCCGGAGGCAAGGTACCCCAAGGCGATCAGCATGACGGCAGCCATGAGGATCAACGGACGCTTGCTGTTGTAGCGGTCGGCGATGAAGCCGCCGGGCATTGCAGCGATGCCGCTGCTTACGTCTCGGGTCATTACGAGACTGCCGGCGGCGAAGTTGCTAAGCCCCAAGCCCAGCTTGATTTCTGGAAATGTCACTGTGAAGGCGGCGCCGTAGAGGTGTTTGAGGGCGTGGCCGGCGACTATTGTGACGGCCAGCAAGCGGGGGCCGGGTTGGCGCTCTATCGAGGAGTCTATGGTCGATACCTCCTTGAAGGAGGGCATGGCGCTTCAGGCTGCTAGGCGGGCGCGGGGTCGGGGGTACGGCGAGTCGGGACAAAGATGAGCAGCAGGGCAGAGACTATCACCACGATGCCGGCGAAGATGAACGTAGAGGGCAGAGAGACTTCGTCCGCGAGGACACCGCCTAGAACAGCACCTATGCCGCCGAAGAGCATGGACCCCGTGTAGATGAGAGCTACGGAGGTGCCGTGCACACCAGGGGGGGACAGGTCTATGGCGTAGGCGACGAAGATGTGATGGAAGGTGAACATCACAGCACCGATGGCGAGGATGGTTAGGATGAGCTGAGGGCCTTCGGCGGCGTAGGCCAGGGCAATGCAGAGCAGTCCGAAGAAGACCATGCCCGGGACAAGGGCGACCTTGCGGCCGTACTTGTCGGAGATGTAGCCCATGATGGGATGGGTGACGATGCCGACGGCCTGGAGCATGGAAGCATAGATCCCTACTTCGAAAGAGTTGAAGTCCAGATCTTCCTTGAGATAGATGGGAACGAAGACGGTAATGACGTGGTTGCTAAGGGACCGGAACCCAGATAGTACAACCACGGCGATAAAGACCCAGTTCTTCAGGAGGACGCCGGATGTCGAGAAATATTCCCTGATGGACGTGACGCCCTGCTGCCCTCTCAGGTTTTTGAGGGCGAACCATACGAGGACGGCGGCAACGGCGGTGGGTATGAAACTGTACTGCAGAAGTGCGGGCCAGGCGATGACCAGGAGCAGGCTGCCCGCGATGAGGGGCCCGAGAATCTCGCCGGCGGACCCGCCCGAGCCGTGGAGGGAGATGGCGAATCCGCGACGGGTCGGGAACCGGGCGGAGAGGGAGGCTAGAGCCGAGGGGTGCCACAGGGAGACTCCAATTCCGAACAGGACGATGGAGATGGCGACCGCCCAGTATCTCTCCAAGGTACCGGCGGCAAGATAACCGATGGCGAGCAGGGCCATGGAGATGGTTAGGATCGTGGCCCACTTTCCGCTGAAGCGGTCGGCGAGGAAGCCGGCGGGCATGGTGGATACGCCAGCGGAGACGTCCCGGGCGGTGACCAGGGCCCCGGCGGCGACGTTGGTCAGCATGAGCCCCGCCTTGATCTCCGGCAGGACGATCATGAAGGCGGCAGCGTAGAGGTGCTTGAGCCCGTGGCCCGCCACGGTGGTGGCAGCAAGGAGGTATCGGCCTTGGTCAGTCGGTTGGGAGGCTGCGGTTGAGGCCATTGGCTAGAGTCGGGCCCCATACCTGGGGTTGGGCCCGAGGCTATGCTTGATTACTCCCTGGGCAGCCTTGAGGAAGCGGATGATGATGCCGCGAGTCTCGGTGGGGTCGATCATCTCCTCGACGCCGAAGACCTCGGCGGTCTTCCAGGGAGTTGCTGCCTGACGCATGCGGGCCTCGACCTCGGCGATGAGGGCGGAAGGGTTGTCGGAAGCCTGGATCTGGCGTCGGTGGGCGGAGTAGACGCCACCCTCGATGGGCATGTCGCCCCACTCGGCGGTGGGCCAGGCAAGCCTCAGGTTCAGGCGGTCGGCATTGCCGGTTGCGGCGCCCGCCATGCCGTAGCATTTGTGCAGGTAGACGGAGACCAATGGCACGTTGGCCTCCGCCAGCGCCTGGAAGGCGCGCATCCCCTTGCGCAGCGTGCCCTCCCTCTCGGCGGCAGGGCCTATCATGAAACCAGGGACATCGACGAAGTAGATCATCGGTATATGGAAGGTGTCGCAGAAGTCTATGAAGCGGGTCTTCTTCTCGGAGCCCGGGGCATCGAGGGCACCGCCCAAGTGCATGGGGTTGTTGGCGAGAATGCCCACGGGGTAACCGCCCATGCGGGCGAAGCCACATACGAAGGCCGGGGCTCGAAATGCCCCTATCTCGAACCAGGAGCCTCGGTCTACGATCACCTCTATGACGTCCCGGACGTCATAGGCTGCCTTCTGGTCTTCGGGCATGATTTTCAGCAGGACCTCGTCCTGGCGGTCGGAGGGATCGTCCGTGGGGACGTAGGGAGGCATATCCCAAACGTTCTGGGGGAGGTAGCTGAGGACGGTCTTAAGCTGGCGGATGGCGTCGGCGTCATCCTCGGCTATGTTGTCGATCAAACCGGAAGTAACGGCGTGGACTTCGACGCCCCCCAGCTCGAACTTGTCAATGCGGTGGCCCAAGGCCCGTTCAACGAGGGGAGGACCACCGGCGAAGGCGCATCCTGCCTTGGTCATGACGCTGAAATGAGAGGCGGCGAGTCGGGCCCCGGTCACCCCGGCACATGCCCCCATGGCCGCGACCAGAACCGGGACCTCACCCATGAGTTTGTATATGAGTGAACCCTTGACGCTGCTGACCAGGGGAGCGTAGCCCTGGTGGGCCTCCCACCCGATTCCTCCCCCGACACCCTCCATGAGCATGACAAGGGGAATACGATATTCGTGGGCAAGTTCCTCTATGAAGCCGCCCATACCGCCCTTGAGGCGGTCGGCGTGGATTTCAAGAACGCCGCCCTCCACGGTGTAGTCCTCTCCCCCAACAGCGACGTCCCGGCCGTCCGCCTGGCCAAGGCCCATTACATAGCCGGATGAAGTATCCGGCAGGCGGTTGCCTTCGGTATCGAATCGCTTATGGGTGGCAACAGTACCTACTTCAAGGAAAGAGTTGGGGTCGGTGATGTGGTCGATGCGTTCGCGGATGGTCCACCGGCCGCCGGCTCGCTGTCGGGCGATGTTCTCGGGGCCGCCGAGTTGAAGGGCGCGCTCACGGGCCTCCACGAGCTTGGCTCGGGCGTCTTCCCATGTGAATCCAGCCATAGGTGGCTCCTTGGGTGGGGGTGGGGGTATGGTAATGGGAAGGGGGAGGGGATTCAATAGGGGGTGGTCATCTGCTCCACCCATCGACGCTGCTCCGGATGAGCGAGGCTGCCGTGCTCTATGGTCGGCGATTCATTGACAGTGGGAATGGAGTACAAATATCATCGCGTCTGCTTTCGTATGAGACCCGATTTTCGCAAATGAAGAGCTATTCCCTACTCAACCTGATACGGCATTCCTTCAGCCATCACGAGAACTGGCCGCGTGTGTGGCGCAGTCCACAGCCGAGGGAACAGTATGACGTGGTGATCGTCGGGGCGGGGGGACACGGGCTGGCGACGGCCTACTACCTGGCCAAGAACCACGGGGTTACCAATGTTGCAGTGGTGGAGAAGGGATACCTGGGGGGCGGGAGTGTGGGGCGGAACACGACGATAGTTAGATCCAACTATCTCTGGGACGAGACCTCTTTCCTTTACGAGCATGCGATGAAGCTCTGGGAGGGCCTAAGCCAGGAGCTTAACTTCAACCTGATGTTCAGCCAGCGGGGAGTGCTGAACCTGTGCCACAACTTGCAGGAGCTTCGGGACACGGCGCGCCGTGTGAACTCCAACAAGCTCAACGGTATCGACGCGGAGCTTTTGAACACCCGACAGGTGGCGGAGATAGTACCTATCCTGAACACGTCGCCGAACATACGGTACCCCGTGCTCGGGGCGTCCTACCAGAAGAGGGGTGGCACCGCCCGGCACGATGCCGTGGCGTGGGGCTATGCCCGGGCCGCCGACGCTCGCGGCGTGGATGTCATCCAGCACTGCGAGGTGACGGGGATACAAGTTGAGAATGGGGAGGTCACGGGGGTCGATACGACACGGGGCGTGATAAGGGCAAACAAGGTTGCCCTGGCGGTAGCGGGCAATACGACGGTGCTGGCGGACATGGCCGGGGTCCGGCTCCCGATTTCGACCCATCCGCTGCAGGCCCTGGTTTCGGAGCCCATCAAGCCGATCATTGACTCCGTGGTCATGTCGAATGCGGTGCATGCCTATGTCAGCCAGACAGACAAGGGCGAGCTGATCATCGGGGCGGGTATCGACTCCTACAGCGGCTACGGGATGAGGGGCAGCTACGGCGTGGTGGAGGAGACTATAGAGGCGGTAGTTGAAATGTTCCCTATCTTCAGCAGGCTGCGCCTCCTAAGGCATTGGGGCGGGGCGGTAGATATTTGCCCGGATGCCAGCCCGATTATCGGGAAGACCCCGGTCAGGGGTCTGTACGTGAACTGCGGATGGGGCACGGGAGGGTTCAAGTCGACGCCGGGGTCGGGGTGGGTTTATGCACACACCATCGCCAACGACCAGCCCCATGAGCTTAACGCTCCCTTCACCCTGGACAGGTTCGTAACCGGAGAGCTTATTGACGAGCATGGGGCGGCGGCGGTAGCGCACTAAGTACAAGGAAGATGCTCTACATCGATTGTCCATATTGCGGGCCTCGGGAGGAGACCGAGTTCTCCTATGGAGGCGAGGCGCACATAGTCCGGCCACTGAAGCCGGAAGATCTCTCTGACGAGGAGTGGGCCCACTATCTCTTCGGGCAGACGAATACCAGTGGTCTTTACCGAGAGCGATGGGTGCACACCGCCGGATGCCGACGCTGGTTCAACGCCGAACGGAATACGGTCACCTACGAGATTAAGTCGATATACAAGGCCGGAGAGAAGCCTCCGGGGTCGGACGGTGAGAGTTAGGATGGTGAGGAAAGGGCAGAGATTCCGGCTGGAGACGGGTGGTCGAGTAGACCGTAGCAGGCCGTTGAGGTTCACCTTCAACAGTCGGGAATACGGCGGCTATGAAGGAGATACCGCGGCGTCGGCGCTGCTGGCGAACGGGGTGCACCTGGTGGGGCGGAGCTTCAAGTACCACCGTCCGAGGGGGATCGTGGGGTCGGGGCTGGAGGAGCCGAATGCACTGTTGCAGGTCGGGACGGGGGCCCGGACGACACCCAACCTCCGGGCCACGGAAGTCCAGTTGACCGATGGGATGGTCCTTAAAAGCGTCAACTGCTGGCCCAGCGCGAACCGGGACATAGCGGCGATTAACAGCAAGCTCGCCCGGTTCCTGCCGCCCGGCTTCTACTACAAGACCTTCATGTGGCCTCGCAGCATGTGGAAGACCTACGAAGGGTTCATCCGCAGAATAGCCGGGTTGGGTGAGTCCCCCCGGGAGCCCGACCCGGACATCTATGACCGGATGAATGCGCATTGTGACGTACTGGTGGTCGGGGGAGGGGCGGCGGGGCTAGCGGCGGCGCTGGAGGCCGGGGCCACGGGGGCACGGGTGATCCTCGCCGATGATGGGACGGAGTTTGGGGGAAGGCTGTTATCGGAGCGGCGCACAATCGACGGGCTGCCGGCCACTGACTGGGTACAGGATGCGGTACGACAGCTTTCGGAGATGGATGAAGTGAAGCTGATGACCCGGAGCTCGGTGTTCGGGTACTATGACCACAACTTCCTGACAATAGCCCAGACTTTCACGCCTGAGCAGGCAGCATCCCACCCACACCACCCCAACCAGCGAATATGGCGGGTGCGAGCGAAAGAGGTGGTCATTGCCTCTGGCTCCTTTGAACGGCCCTTGATATTCCCTAACAACGACGTTCCGGGAGTGATGCTCGCTTCTGCAGTGTCGAGCTACGTGAACCGCTATGCCGTCTTGCCGGGCCGCAAGGTCGTACTGTTCACCAACAACGACAATGCCTACCGGACGGCACTGGACCTGGCAGAGGCGGGAGCGGAAATCAAGGCGGTCATAGACCTGAGGCCCAATCCCCTGGGTGACCTGCCTACCAGGGTGCGGGACCTAGGAATCAGGGTGATGGGTGGACATGCCGTTGTGGACGTGAAGGGCGTGAAGAGGGTGAAAGGCGTGGTGGCGAGGGCGTTGAATGAGAAGGGCGACCGGGTGCGGGGAGAAGGGGAGAAGATACGCTGTGACTTGCTGGCCGTGTCCGGGGGATGGAACGCGACGGTCCATTTGCATTCGCAGTCGGGTGGAAAGACGCGGTTTGAAGAGGCACTAGGGTCCTTTGTGCCTGGGGAGTCGGCTCAGCAGGAGCGGAGCGTGGGAGCGTGTGCGGGGGTCTTTAGCCTGGCATCCAGCATCAGGGATGGACTAACCGCCGGTGCGGAGGCGGCTCGCGCGGCGGGGTTCGGGGATGGTCAGGTGGGGAGCTCGGTGCCCGCAACGGATGACGTTGCCGAGGAGCCATCTAAGACCGTGTGGCTGGTGCCTTCAAGAAAAGACCCGATTCACGAGCACAAGCAGTTCATCGACCTGCAGGAGGACGTGAGCGCGGGGGACGTGGCCCTTGCCGCCAAGGAGGGGTACGACTCGGTGCCGCTGCTGAACCGGTACACGACTCTCGGGTTCGGGACCGACCAGGGGAAGATGGGCAACGTGATCGGGATGGGGGTGCTGGCCGAGTTGCTAGGCAAGGACATTACCGAGGTAGGAAGCGTCACCTTCCGGCAGCCCTATGCTCCCGTGACCTTCGGGGCGATAGCGGGCGGGGAGGTGGGGGAGATGCTGGACCCGGTGAGGAAGACGGCGATGCATCCCTGGCACGTTGAGCACGGGGCGCTGTTTGAGAATGTGGGGCAGTGGAAGAGGCCGTGGTACTACCCGGGGCCCGAGGAGTCGATGCAGGAATCGCTGGACAGGGAGTGTCTGGCGGCGCGGCACGCGGTATCGCTGCTGGACCAGTCCACGCTTGGGAAGATAGACGTGCGTGGTCCGGACGCCGCCGAGTTCCTAAACCGGATGTATTCCAACAACTGGCTGAGGCTGGGCGAGGGTCGGGCGAGGTACGGCTTGATGCTAGGGGAGGACGGGATGGTGATGGACGACGGTGTCTCCTCGCGGCTGGCCCCCGACCGCTTTCACATGTTCACCACCACGGGAGGAGCCGCCAACGTCATGGCGTGGCTTGAACAGTGGCTACAGACGGAATGGCCGGAGCTGAAGGTTTATCTCACATCCACGACTGATCAGTGGGCGACGATGTCGGTTGTCGGGCCGAAGGCCCGGGACACTGTGGCCAAGGTCTGTGACGATATCGACTTCTCCCAGGATGGGTTCAAGTTCCTATCCTTCCAGGAAGGGAGGGTGGCCGGGGTCCCGGCGCGCGTCTACCGCATCAGCTTCAGCGGGGAACTCACCTTTGAGATCAACGTTCCCGCAGACTACGGGTCGCACGTCTGGAAGTCGGTGATGGAGGCGGGGGCGGAGTTCGGGATCACGCCCTACGGCACGGAGAGCATGCATGTGCTCAGGGCCGAGAAGGCGTTCATAATCGTGGGGCAGGACACTGACGGGACGGTGACGCCCAACGATCTGGGGTTGGACTGGCTGGTGTCAGGGCGGAAGGACTTTTTGGGCAAGAGGTCTCTGAGCAGACCCGACATCGTGAGGGAAGACAGGAAGCAGATGGTAGGCTTGAAGTCGGAGTACCCGGTGCGAATGATCCCGGACGGGTCTCAGATAGTGGAGGACCCGAGGGGTCAGATACCGATCAAGATGATAGGCCATGTTACGTCCAGCTACTATAGCGCATCTCTGGGGCACCCGATTGCACTGGCGCTGGTGAAGGGGGGTAGGGCGCGGATGGGGCAAAGGGTCTACATACCACTCCACGATGGCAATTCCATAACCGCCAGGGTCACCGACCCCGTGTTCTACGACCCGAATAACGAGCGCCAGAATGTCTAGCGAGTCCACAGAAATGCGTCGGGGCTCTCCTCTGGTGGAGTTCCTGGCGGAACACCCGCCCGTCGAGCACGACGCGTCACGCAGTGTAGAGATGTGCGAGCTCGCATTCTGGGGCCACGTGAACCTGAGGGGAAACTCTGGGGACGAGGCGTTTCAGGGAGGGGTGGAGAAAGTGCTCGGGGGTCGGGTCCCGGTAACGCCGAACACCGTGGTCCAGACCGGTGAAAGGATTATCGTATGGATGGGCCCCGATGAGTGGCTCATTGTCTCATCTCCGGAAAGCAGGGAGGGAGTGGCAGACGGGCTGGAGGAGGCGCTGTCGGGGCTTCACGTTGCGGTGAACGACATATCAAGCGGGCAGACGATAATCAGGCTGCACGGGCCACGGGCGCGGGACTTGTTGAACAAGGGGTGCCCGCTGGACCTTCACTCTCGGGTGTTCGGGCCCGGGCGGTGCGCCCAGAGCCATATCGGCAAGTCGAACGCGCTGATCATCCAGGTTGACGATGTGCCAACGTATGACGTCATAGTCAGGCGCAGCTTCGCGGACTACCTGGCCCGGTGGTTGCTTCATTCGGGCATGGAGTACGATATCGCGGTAGTATCCGGCTAGAAACGGGAGAGGGGCCAAGGGGCCCGCATGAAGATAATCGACATCCTCACTGAGCGGCCCACCCTCTCCTTCGAGTTCTTCCCGCCAAAGACAGACGCCGGAATCGATTCCCTTTTCAGAGCCATTGGCCGACTCAAGACCCACGCGCCCGATTACGTGTCCGTGACGTACGGGGCAGGGGGTTCGACGAAGGCGCTGACCGAAGAGCTGGCGGTGCGGATCAAGGACGAGGAAGGGTTGCTGGTGATGGCCCACGTCACCTGCTCGGCGCAGTCCAGGGATGAGATCCACCAGGTGCTGGCACGATATGAAGGGAGGGGAATCGAGAACGTCATTGCATTGAGGGGCGATCCGCCTAAGGGGGAGGCTGCGTTCTCGGCGAGGGAGGATGGGTTTGGCCATGCGACGGACCTGCTGAGGCACATCAAGGGCAGCTTCAAGTTCGGGCTGGCGGCGGCGTGCTACCCGGAAGGCCATTCAGAGGCCCCGGACCTGCACTCGGACATCGAATACGTGAAGCAGAAGGTAGACGAGGGGGCGGAGTTCCTGATTACGCAGCTCTTCTACGACAACTCGGACTTCTACAGGTTCCGGGAACTGGCGAGGGCGTCGGGGGTGGGGGTGCCGATCGTGGCGGGGGTGCTGCCAATACTGAGCGGGCCACAGATACGTCGGTTCACGGCGTTGTGCGGGGCGTCGATTCCCCGGGAGATAGATGAACGGCTGGAGCAGCTAGGAGATGATGACGAGTCGGTGCGGGAGCTGGGGATAGAGGTTGCGTCCGCCCAGATTGCGGATTTGAGGGAGAACGGGGTGGAGGGGATTCACTTCTATGCACTGAACCGGTCTTACTCGATTGGGAAGATACTAGGGAACCTGGGGGTTGGGGGCAGCTAGTCGGGGGTGAGTGGCCAAGTCCCAGATTCCTCGCGGGGCATCGGAATGGCAGGGGGAGGGGTCAGCCGGTGGGATGGAGGCGTTTGATTGCATGGCGGAGGGAGTCGGCGAACTGGGAGACCTGCCAGCGTCGGACATCTGGGGAGTTGAGTTCTTGGTCGAGGGTGGAGGGGGCGCGGGCGAGGCGGTCAAGGCTGTCGGCGGGCCAGATCAGGGACTGGTCGAGGGAGAGGCGCTTTCCGTGGCCGGAACGCCAGGCCTTCAGCTGCTTCATGTTGGCCATCTGCTCGTGGGAGGGTCTCGGGGGGGAGGGTCTGCGGAAGTCTCGGCGATCCACAGGTTTCGACGACTTGCCCCGGGCCACGGCCCTGGCTATTGCCTTACCGTAACGTCGCACACCGTAGGGGCCTATACCCGGGACGGACTTGAGGTCTACGGTCGGGTCCTGGGCTATGGCGACGAGGGTCTTGTCGGGCATTACGCGGAAGGTGGGACGGCCGATTTTCAGGGCGGCGGACTCCCGAAAGACTGCCAGCTCCCGGAGGATGGCGAGGCCCCGGCCGTCGAGACCCGAGTTGCCCTTGATGGAGATGAAGGACTTCTCGGGGGGGTCTGGTGGGGAGTAACGGACGTCTTCGATGCGGCGGCACTCCTCCTCCACCCATGCTGAGCGGCCGAGGGCGTCGGTGCTGCGGACAAGCTCGTCCATGAGGCGCTTGAGGTGGAGGACGTCGGAGGCGGCGTATGCGAGGGCCTCGTCGGACAGGGGCCTGAGGCCCCAGTCGGCGCGCTGGAGTCGCTTGTCCTTGGCCAGCTTGAGCCCGAGGACCTCCTCGGCGACGTTGCCAAGGCCCAGCTTCTCCAGCCCGAGGAACCGGGCGCCGATGGAGGTGTCGTAGAGGTTGACGATGTTGAGGCCCCACTCCTTGTCGAGGGTGCGGATGTCGTTGTCGCCGCTGTGGAGGATCTTCCTGATGGAGGGGTCTCGGAGGATGAGGCCGAGGGAGTCGGGGGTGTCAACGGCGAGGGGGTCGACCAGGTAGCAGCCGGTGTCGGTGGCAAGCTGGACGAGGCAGACCTGGTCGGGGTAGCGGAAGAAGCCGTTGGACTCGGTGTCCACGCTGACGAAGGGGCTGCGGAGGACTTCGGTTGTGACCCGTTGCAGGGCGTCGGAGTCTGCGACGTATTGGATCTCGGGGCCAGGCGGCATGTCAGCAATTCTAGGGCATGGGGCAAGACCCTGGGTTTCGGGATGACTGCTCCATTGATTGAACAATGATTGAACGTTGATTGAACTCGTAGCTGGTTTGATTGAATGACGCCTAAAGGGATTTCTGGGGATTTCGCGTGGTTCAGGGGGCGGGAATAACTGGCGAGAAGTGAAGATCGGGTGTGGGCCGTCTCCCGCTCCGAGGACGGGACACCACCCCGTTCCGCTCTTGAGACCCCCTCGAGGGACTCGGGGCAGGCTCTTCGACTCCGCTCAGGGCGAGCGGAACCCCCGCCCATAGGGTCCCGATCGGAGTCGGGAGTGAAGGAGGGGGAGGCGATGGAAGATCCATGACCAAGGCGCAGGGGCTGGGGGGCCAGGCTGCGCCAGATCCGCAAGTCGGCAAGGCTAGAGGGAAGCCCCGACCTGTCCGTATGCGGGAGACGCTCTACCATTCGGAGGGATGGGAGCGCGAACTCTCTGCCGTCTCTGGGTGAACAAGGGTCTCCGAGGGGAAAGACGGGGGAGTCCTGAAAGGGGTAAGAACCCCAGACGCTTCCGACCGTTCGGAGGGGGTCGGGCGTATCCTCCATCCCGTCGCCATGAGAAAGGGGAGTTCCGAGGGAAGCGACGGGGGAGTCGAGCCGGGGCGCATTGGCCTCCGGGGACCCGAGGGTGTCGGGTCGTCCCCCTGGCCTGTGGCCGGGGGTGAGTACGCCCTTAAGGGGACGTAGACGCGGGAGGGACCCAGGAGATGGGTATGCCGCGTATAGTCGATGGACCTTCCATCGCCTGGTAGGAAAGGGAAAGGGGCTGAGGCGCGTGTCGGTGGCCGGGCGTTCGCGCAGCGCCCGGGTGGGACGAGAGCTGATCAGGCTGGTGCGGCTCATGGGACTCCTTGTTCCTTTCCTGTGATGGGCACCGAGGTACTAGGTCGGTGGCCCGGGGGTTATTATAGCACGGGGGTTCAGATAGGGCAAATGTCCGATTTTGGGAGGGAGCAAAGAGTGTAAGATGGGGCCGCAATTTTTTGACCGGAGGGAATGATATGGGGTCTAGGAGGACTGGAAACGGAGTCGAGAGGGTATACGATGCGGGACGGAGGTGGGTGGACTCTGCTCTAAGGGTGGATGGGTCGCTGTTCACGCCTGGGGATGCTATTTGGACAGCCGAGAATTTGGAGGTTCTACACGAGAAATTCTTAAATAGCCCGGATGAGACTGATAGGAGTTTCTTAGAGAAGTTGAAAGAGCAACTTAGTGGGAGTCCCGAGGCTGTATTTCAACTTATGGGGGAGTGTCTCTACTTCTATTTCCTAATCGTGCACACCAAGAATGGGGCGGATGAGAAAAACGTAATAGATACGGTGCTTCAATGGTCAGATTCACCAGTAGTAATCAGTCCTGAACTTGTTGCTGCCCTAACTCCCGGCATAGCGACTCCTGGAGCGGCCTATCACAGGTTCCGCGCATTCCAGGTTGGACTCCTGATCGAATTCGTAGAACTACTAAAGCAAGAGGAGTCCAGTAGGCTCGTAGCCATATTGGATGACCCTTGGGAATTTAAGCGATTTCTGATGGGCGTCCGACCACGTAGCCGTTTGGTTAGCAGGTACCAGAATGCCTCACGCATTCAACGACAAGCATTACTTCACTTAGTACATCCTGACACTTTTGAAGGCATTGTCAGTGAAGACCATAAGAATGCAATAGTCAATGCCTTTAGTACGCGCATTACAGAACCGACAGAGGATGTTGACTCTCAACTGCAACAAATACGTACCAGCATTGAAAGGGAGTTGGGAAGGGATTTTAGCTTCTATGAAGATGACATTCGCAAGTATTGGAAGCCCAAGAAAGGAGAAAGCCTAGTCAAAGAAATAGAGCATTCCAACTCTAATGGAAAAGAACCTTCAAATTTGGAGGAACTCGCTAGAGAGGTTTACTTGCCGGTGAGATTCTTGACTGAGATGGAAACGCTGCTTGAAGAGAAGAAGCAGGTGATATTTCAGGGGCCGCCGGGGACGGGGAAGACGTTTATTGCAAAGAAGTTAGCTAGGTGCCTAGCTGGGTCGGGGGAACGGGTTAAGCTGGTGCAGTTTCACCCTTCTTATGCCTACGAGGACTTTGTGCAAGGGTTTCGTCCCAAGATGGAGAACGGGCAATCGGGCTTCGAGTTGAGGGATGGGCCTCTGCTGAGAATAGCGGAAAAGGCGCGAAACGATTTAAACAACGACTACTATCTGATCATCGACGAAATCAACCGCGGAAATCTGGCTAAGGTGCTAGGCGAACTGTATTTCCTTCTTGAGTACAGGGATGAACCTGTGGCGCTCCAATATAGCGATAAGGAATTTAGGCTTCCTAAAAACCTGTACATCATCGCAACGATGAACACGGCTGACCGGTCCATTGCTCTAGTGGATATGGCATTGCGGCGACGGTTTTATTTCAAGCTGTTTCACCCAGACGAAGAGCCAGTTAAGAATGTTCTCCGCGAATGGCTAAAAGCGACTAATCCAGACATGGAATGGGTGGCCGAAGTTGTGGACAGGGTGAACGAAAAGCTCAAGGATGACCGACACGCAGCCATAGGTCCTAGCTATTTCATGAAAGACGACCTAGATGATGCCGCGGTCGAGCGCATCTGGAAGCACAGCGTATTGCCGTATATCGAGGAGCGTAGGTTTGGCGGGGGAGAGGGCGATAAGCAAGATTTCGACTTGAAGAAGTTGAAAAGGGAAGCCAGTAAAGGCGAGGAAGGCGCGGATAACGCAGACAGCAATGAACAGCAATGAATGAGATCAACCTCGCGGAATACCAAGAAAGTGGGCCGCATCCGCTCACAGTGGCCCAGCGGGACGCGCTAAAAGGCAGCGTCCAAGGTCTCACTATCGCGCCGGCATCTGGTGAGGAGGCGGAATATCACTTGACGCCCAGCTCGACGGTTGGGGCGGTAGAAGTAGCTGGTATATCGGTAGTGATAAAGCCGAAGATTGGGATATCACAACTTCTGTCGTTGGCTTGCTATGCCATTGGTAAGGTGGAATTCCAAGACACGGATTTTGATTTTCCTGAGCAATCCTCGTTGCCTGACGCCCTCGCCCTGGCGCTTTCGAATGCAGCAAGGCAAGCGTTCGGTCGGGGGTTGCTGCATGGGTATCTGGTCCATGAGGAGGCGCTACAGACGGTGCGGGGACGCATTCGGTTCAATGATCAGATAAGGCGTAGGTTCGGGATACGGCTACCGGTGGAGGTGCGGTACGACGAATTCACGGACAACATCGAGGAGAATCGGCTGGTGAAGGCGGCGGTGGCCCGGCTTGGCGGCTTGCGGTTGCGGTCGCAGAGGGCGAGGACGGGTCTCGGGTGGGCGTGGGCGATGCTGGACAACGTATCCGTGGTGGATTACCGACCTAAAGACGTGCCAGAGGTAAAGTTTGACAGGTTGAACGAGCACTACAGGCAGGTAGTGGCGCTGGCCCGGTTGATTTTGCGGCACGGGGCTTTTGAGTCGGGGCGGGGGGAAGTGCGGGCGCAGGGGTTCCTGATGGACATGAACGTGGTGTTCCAGGAGTTTGTGACGGTAGCGCTGAGGGAGGCTTTGGGGGTGACGGAGCCCGCGTTCAGGGAAGACTACATCGACGAATTAGATAAGGGAGAGCGGATAAGGCTTAAACCTGACCTGGTTTGGCGGGAAGGGTCCTCGTACAGATTTATTGGGGATGCGAAGTACAAACGCATCAAACATGATCGCATACCGAATGCCGACATATACCAGATGTTGGCATACCTGACGGCGTCGGGGCTGCACGAGGGGATGTTGATATATGCCAAGGACAACGAGGACCCTTCGTTACCGGCGGAGAAAATTACTTATACGGTGCAGATGTCCGGCAAGAGAATTCAGGTAGTCACTCTGGACTTGTCCGGCAGTCTCGATGAGATATTGGAGCGGGTGAGGGGATTGGGAGGCAGGATTAAGGGGCTTGCGGGGGTGAGTTAGGAGCGGGTGGGGGAGGGGGCTACAGATTCCTCGCGGGGCATCGGAATGGGATGGGGGTGCGGGGTCGGCTTAGTGGGGGGAAGCGCTAAATTGGCCAGAATGACGTTCTCCGCGCAGGGCCTGTGAGGTGGGATTGGGTTAGGCGTGATAGAGACCTGGCGCCGCCTGATTTTCGTTGACGTAACGGGTGAAGAATGATAGTATTTCCGTGCCTGTTTTGATTAGTTTTGTACTTTCCCCAAGTCCTCCCGGCTCTTTCGCAATGACCCCGTTTTTCCAATGCCCGTAGTAGGTATAAGCACATCCAGGAAAGCCAAAGGGGCCCGATATGTCAGGGTCCTGGAGAAGGTCGGGGCCGAGCCGGTGATTCTCCGGCCCGACCCGGAAGCCGACATCCCCTCGATTCTTGACGGTGTAGACGGGCTGGTGCTGTCGGGCGGGGAGGACATAGACCCGCATTACTACGAAGAGCCGTTCCTGGACGCCACCCCGGACAAGGAGCGGGACGCCTTCGAGATCCCACTAATCAGGGCGGCGCTGGGTCGGGACATGCCCATATTCGGGGTGTGCCGGGGCATGGAGGCGATAAACGTGGTGATGGGCGGCAAGCTGACGCGGAAGATAGAGGGACACAGGTCGGCGGACCTGGTGAAGTCGGTGTTTCACGACGTGTACATAGCGCCGGGGAGTCGGCTGGGCGCCATATTCGGGGGTGCGCCAATCATGCGGGTGAACAGCAGGCACCATCAGGGCTTCACGCAGGCCCAGAAGGCCCGAGGGCTTTTGGCCTCGGCATACGTCCTGGACGGCGACCTGATAGAGGCCGTCGAGTCCCTGGAACACACCTGGGTATTCGGGGTCCAGTGGCACCCGGAGAGAGAGTCCGAAAACCACCCCAAGAACCTGAACCTGTTCCACGGCCTCGTAGAGGCGGCGGAAAGGTTCTCCATGATCACTGTCTAGAGGTCGAACATGGTAACCGACATCGGGAAAATCAGGCCGATCAAGATCGAAGAGGAGATGCGGGGGTCGTACCTGGACTACGCGATGAGCGTAATCGTGGCCCGGGCGCTCCCCGACGTCCGGGACGGCCTGAAGCCCGTGCACCGGCGCATCCTCTACGCCATGAACGACCTGCACCTGAACCCCAACAGCGCGTACAAGAAGAGCGCGCGTATAGTCGGTGAAGTGCTGGGTAAGTACCACCCGCACAGCGACAGCCCGGTATACGACGCCATGGTGCGCATGGCCCAAGAATTCTCGATGCGGTACATGCTGGTGGACGGGCAGGGGAACTTCGGGAGCGTCGACAACGATCCTCCGGCGGCCATGCGGTACACGGAGGCCCGCCTTGCGCAGGTGGCCACGGAGATGCTGGCCGACATCGACATGGAGACGGTGGACTTCACGGCCAATTTCGATGACAGCCTCTCTGAACCGACCGTGCTACCGGCTCGGGTGCCGAACCTGCTGATGAACGGGAGCTCGGGCATAGCGGTGGGCATGGCGACCAACATCCCGCCGCACAACCTGGGAGAGCTCTGCGACGGCCTGGTCAAGCTGATAGATAACCCCGACACAACCATCGACGACCTGCTGGAATCGGTCCAGGGCCCCGACTTCCCGACGAGGGCCGAGATATGGGGTCGGGAGGGGATCCGGAACGCCTACACCACGGGGCACGGGAAGATAGTGATCCGGGCCAAGGCGGAAATCGTGGAGTCCAAGAAGGGGAAGCGCACCTCGATCATCGTTACGGAGCTTCCGTACCAGTTGAACAAGGCGTCGCTGGTGGAGAAGATTGCGGACCTCGTGAAGGAGCGCCGGCTGGACGGGATCACCGAAATACGGGATGAGTCGGACCGGGAAGGCATAAGGGTTGTAATAGAGCTGCGGAAAGACCACTACCCGGACGTGGTATTAAACAACCTCTACCAGCTCACGCCTATGCAGTCGTCGTACTTCATCAACATGCTGGCGCTGGTGGACGGGGCGCCCCGGGTGATAGGATTGAAGTCTGCGCTGGAGAACTTCATCGAGTTCCGGCGGGAGGTGATAGTCCGGCGCTCGCGGTTCGAGCTGCGGAAGGCTCGGGAGCGGGCCCACATCCTGGAGGGATTCAAGATAGCGCTGGACAACCTGGACGCCATTATCGCCACCATCCGGCAGTCGCCGACAGTGGAGGACGCCCGGAATAACCTGATCCAGCTTTTCAACCTGACCCAGGTCCAGGCACAGGCCATTCTCGATATGCAGCTGCGCCGTATCGCCCAGCTGGAGCGGCAGAAGATCGACGAGGAATACGCCGACACCATAATGAAGATCAACTACCTGGAGGACCTGCTGGAGAACCCCCGCAAAGTCCTGTTCCTGATCAGGGACGAGGTGCAGGAGATAAAGGCCAAGTACGCCGATCCCCGTCGCACGGTAATAGTCGACGAGGAGGCAGGGACGTTCTCCAACGAGGACCTGATCCCCCACCAGGAGGTCGTGGTTACGGTCAGTCACGGCGGATACATCAAACGGATCCTGAAGGACACCTACCGGGTACAGAGGCGCGGGGGTCGGGGGGTGGCGGGAATGGATACCCGGGCGGACGACGTAGTACAGCACCTGCTGCTGGTGGACACCCACGACATTCTGCTGTTCTTCACAAACAAGGGTCGGGTGACGTCACTGAAGTGCCACAAGGTGCCACAGGCATTGTCACGCACGGCCAAGGGCCTGCACATTAACAACCTGATAAACATGGAACCCGGGGAGCGGATAACCGCGCCCATCCAGGTGCAGGACTTCCAGGCCGGCGGCTATATCCTGATGGCCAGCCGGGGCGGAGAGATAAAGAAGACTCCCCTAGAGGCTTTTGCCAACATCCGGAGCAACGGGCTCAAGGCCTTTTCATTGGAGCCGGGTGACGAACTGGTATCTGCAACCCTGGCCAACGACGAGGACGACTACATAATGGTCACCAAGCAGGGGCAGGCCCTCAGGTCAAGAGTTGAGAGTCTAAGGAGCGCCTCGCGCAGTAGCGGTGGGGTTAGAGGTATACGGCTCGAAGATCGTGATGAGGCTATTGGTATGGATATCGTAGCCCCAGATCAACATCTAATGGTGGTCTCCGTCAAAGGGGCGGGCAAACTGACTCCATTGAGATCATACCCCACTCACAAACGCGGAGGGAAAGGGGTGTTGACTTTCAAGGTTAAACAGGAGACTGGCCCGCTTGTGGGAGCCAAAGCGGTCGACCGTGCCCACGAGCTCATGGTGATATCCAAACAAGGCACCGTTTTCCGTACTGTGCTCAAGGAAGTATCCGTGCAAGGCAGGATAACCCAGGGTGTACACATAATGAAGCCCGATTCCGGGGACAGTGTTGCGGCCCTAGCTTGTTCCGACAGTAGACAAGAAGAGGCTGATGAGTTAGAGCACAGTGATAGCAAATGATTCAAGAAACTGGGTAGATTGGCTGGCGTGAATAGGAGGTCAGTCGATGACTAATACGTGGAGGTCGAGATGGATCCGATAATCCTAGAGCGTAGGGAAAATGCCGCAAAGATAATCCTATCGGGGAAGTATCGGCAAACGTCTTTATTTTTGCGTCTTGGAAATAGCTACTGTTTTGCTGGCATGCTATGTGACCTGTCGGGTCTTGGGAAATGGGAAAGGGCAATTAGAGAATCGAGCGGCAAATATTCCTATTCCTATGTTGTCGAAGAGCAAAAGCGTGTTCACGATATACCCGAAGCAGTTAGCGCCTACTACGGTATAGGGTCGAGTAGCTACTGGACAAGCCAAGGTGATGAGAAAGTGGGCAAAGAGCCGCTTGCATCCTTGGTTGATCGGTTCGTACATGAACACGAATATCTGGAGCGTGAATCTGCTCGTAGGAAAGAGTTGGGGAGAGCTTTAGCGCGTCGGATGGGGCATTCCGCTCAAGGAAAGCTAGAATAAAGCCGCAATTGCCCTAAGGGACAGCAAGTCTATGTGCTTGGTCTCATGTCCCATTCGCTAATTGTAAATCCCGTTCAGCAAGAGTGAAGGAAATAACATGAAGCTGCTGTTTGTCCACGGGGCCGGGGGCTCGCCGGAGTCCTACTACTACCAGACCCGACACTTCGAAGGTTCCGAGGCGATAGCGCTGCCCGGCCACCCGGAGGGCACGCCCTGCAAGACCATCCCGGCCTACGCTGAATGGCTGCGCGGCTACATCTGGGGGAAGGGCTACGAGGACGTGGTGCTATGCGGACACTCGATGGGCGGTGGCATCACCCTCCAGTACGCCGTGAACTATCCGGACGAACTCAAGGCGATCATCACAATCGGGAGCGGGGCGCGGCTCAGAGTCCACCCCGACTACCTTGCGGAGGACCAGGAGGGCATCCGGGACCCGGGGCCCTGGAACAAGGTGGCCTTCGAGGAGCAGTCGGACTATGCGCCGGAGCTACGCAAGCTGATTGCCGAGCGGAGGGTCGAGGTCGGGCCTGCGGTGGCGTACAACGACATGACGGCCTGCGACCAGTTCGACATCATGGACCGGGTGGCGGAGATCAAACTGCCGACGCTGGCGATTGTCGGGACGGAGGACGAGATGACGCCTCCCCTCTACTCGACGTACCTTGAGAAGAACCTGGACGACTGTCGGACGGTGATCATCGAGGGGGCGACGCACAGCGTGATGCTGGAGCGGCCGGAAGAGGTGAACAGTGCGATAGAGAAGTTTGTGTCGGGGCTGGGGTGAGGGGGGTTCTCGTCTGGCTCGGTCTGAAAAAGTAGCAGGATATAATAAGAGTGAACCTGGATAAGTCACGGGAGGGGTTGGGGCTTGGGCTGTTTGCCCTGCTGTCCCTGGCCTGTTTAGGGCTCGTGATATGGCTTGAGGCAACGGACAGCGAAACGGTAGGAATAGTCGCTGGCGCCATCTCCGTTTTGGAGCGGATGGCCGCGATCCTTGTTACGTTGAGCCTGTCGATATACGCCTTAGTGGAGGGAACTGCAATGTTATATGAAAGATATGCAAAGAGGCGGTTTCAGGAGGGGAGACAGACCGAACGAGTTGAGCGGGATAAAGAGTGGGACTCATGGCTGGAGCGTCGGGAGAAGGCCCTTGCAGAAGGACAACCGTTTGATGAGCCGTCACCGAGCGCAAAAGCATCTAAGAATGGCCAGTAGCTCTTCCCAGTGTGGGGGGAACTGCAATGCTATATGAGAGATATGCCAAGAGGCGGTTTCAGGAAGGGATACAGGAGGGGAGTCAGGCTGCACGAGTTGAGCGGGACAAAGAGTGGGTTGCATGGCTGGAGCGTCAGGAGAAGGCTCTTACAGAGGGACAACCCTTTGACGAGCCGTCCCCGAGTGAAAAGGCGTCCGGTAATGACCTCTGACTTTGAAAGGCATGGATGATGTATCCGGTCAAACTCCCAGCGTTCATAGAGAGTGGCGGTGACGATTACGGGATCGTGTTCCCAGACCTGCCCGGAATCGTGGCGATGGGAGATACGCTTGAAGAGGCTATAGCGAATGCGGAGGAGGCCCTTCGGGACTATGCCCTGGAATCGGAGAGGGATGGTTTGGCGTTAATACCTCCCAGTGCGTCGGAGCGCATTCAAGTCCCTGACGGCTGCACTCTTACTCACATTATTCTGGCCCGTTCATCTACTTTAGCCTGACTCTACTCACCAGATCTTTTCACACCCCTAGCCCCTTAACACCCCCCTCATCCACGTCGGGGCCCACCAGTTGCGGTCACCGAGGATTTTCATGAGGGAGGGGACAAGCAGGGCCCTGACTACGGTGCTGTCGAGGAAGATTGCCAGGGCAATCCCGAGGCCGAGGGCCTTGATGATTATGATGTCGCCGAAGGTGAAGGAGCCCGCCACCAGCACCAGAACGAGGGCGGCGCTGGTTATGATGCGCCCTGTTTTTTCGAGGCCGAGGGCCACACTCTGGGCGTTGTCTCCCGTTTCATCGTAGATTTCCCTGATACGGGTGAGAAGGAAGACCTCGTAGTCCATGGAGAGGCCGAATAGGATGGTGAAGAGGAGGATGGGAAGGGTGGCCTCCAGGAATCCGGTGGAGGTGAAATTGAGAAGGCCTTCCAGGTTGCCCTGCTGGAAGATGAATACCAGGGCGCCGTAGCTGGCGAAGACGCTCATCCCGTTCATCACCAGTGCTTTCAGAGGTATCACCACGGACCTGAACAGGAAGCTCAGGACTAGGTAAACGGATACGGTTATCAGGGCCAGGGCCCAGGGGAAGGCATCGTACATGGCCTCTACGGCGTCCATCAGGCTGGCGGTGGCCCCCGAGACCAGGTAGTCCCCCTCAGCGTCGTAGGCGCGGAGGCTGCGGACCGTGTCCCGGGCTTCGTCGGAGTTCATCTCGTAGACGGTGTAGATGAGGACCATGGTGGTGTGGCCGCCGCCGAACTCGTCCAGGACTTCCCTAACCTCAGGGGAGGCGCGTGCCTCGGCATTGCCGTAGACGGACTGGTACTGTTCCAGGGTCACGCCTTCTTCGATGTCGACGAGGCTCTCGATTCGGGTCACGCCGGGCAAGTCTCGGGCGGAACGGGTATAAGCGTGAAGGGCCGCGAGGTTGTCGGCTTTGGTGATTTCGTCGTCGAATTGGGCAGCGATTAATATGGGGACGAGGGCGCCTTCCCCCAGCTCCTCGGAAACTTTCTCCCAGCCCTGCCGGGACTCGGCCTCCTCGGGCAGGACGCTGGCCCACGGGACTCCGAGCTTCACCTGCAGGAATGGGGTGCCGAGGGCCAGAAGGGCTGCAATAACCGGGATCATCACCAGGAGGGGTCGGCGGGTCACCCAGCCGGCGAGGGTCCTCCAGAAATTCCCTCCCCTGTACAGCCGGGCGGGGAGGATGGGAAGAGAGTCTATCCGATACCCGACCACCGAGAGGATCGCGGGCACGAGGGTGAGGGCCACAGCCACAGAAGCTGCAATCACCACTATCCCCCCGATCCCGATGGACCTCAGCATGGAGAGTTCGAAGATGAGGAGGCCGGCGAGCCCGAGGGCCGTTGTGATGCCTGAGAACAGGATGGCCCTCCCCGCCATTCCGACGGTGCGAGCGACGCTTTCCTCAACGGTGTTCGTTGTCAACTCCTCCCGGAAGCGGCTAACCATGAGCAGCGAATAGTCGATGGCGGCGCCTACGCCGAGGAGGGTGGCGGTGTTCAAGGCGAACACGGACATGGAGGTGACGAGGCCCAACAGGTAGATGGATGCGAGGGTGATGCCCAGCCCCAACAAGCCGATGGCTATGGGAGCGGCCACGGAGACCATGGTGCGAAATATGACGAGCAGGGCCAGGGCCACCAGGGGGAAAGTTATGAACTCGGCGCGCCTGAGGTCCTCGCCGGTGTATTCGTTGATGTCTGAGAATATGGCGGAGCCCCCGGTGAGCCAGACGTTCAACTCCACCTCCGGCACCACGGCCCGCATCTTCGGCACCTCGTCGAGAACTTCGTCGAGGGGGATGTCGAGTCCTACGAGGGCATAGGTGGTCCGGCCATCCGGGGAGACAAGATTCTCGTTGGCGGAGGAGAAATAGCTGTCGATCCTGGCGACCCCCGGGTACTGTTCCAGCGCGGAGAGAACGGTCTGGGCGCGGGCCTCGTAGGCGGGGTCGTGGACGGTGAGGGTGTCGTGGGAGAAGACGGGGATGACGATGGCCTGGTTGAGGACGCCTTCTTCCTCGAGGATTTCGAAGGCACGTTGGGCCTCGGTATCCTGCTCGCCGAAGCCGGAGGTGAGCACGGACTCGACCCTCGGGGCCAGGAATGCGCAACCCAGAAGGACCACGGCCCAGAAGGTAATGATCAGCCAGCGATGGAGGTAGACCCAGCGGCCCAGACGATAGAAATGGGAAGCGTGGATATCGCGGGCCAGTGTGTCACCTCCGGGAAGCCGTCCCTGGGGAGATTATAGCAACGTCCCCTCCCCTCGCTCATACTTCGAGAGCCTCAGCACGAGCGGCCCCACCACCCGCAGGACGGCTTATGCAAGGTTTCCAGTAGGGGGAGGAGGGGTGGGGTTGTATAATTTGATTTATGGGGGTGAAAAGGGGCATCAGGCTGTCCCTGGCGGTGGCGATGTTGGTTGCAGGGCTGGCGTTGCTGCTGACCCCCACCCACGCCCAGGCCCCGACCGAGCAGGTCTACGTCCTCACCTACGACGGTAACATTGACCCCAACGCGGAACGGTACTTCTCCAGGGGGATCAGGCTGGCGGAAGAGGATGGGGCACCGTTGGTGGTCATCAAGCTTGATACTCCCGGCGGTCTTTTGTCGTCCACCGAAAAGATCGTTGAACATCTGCTAGGCGCCGATGTGCCCGTGGCGGTGTACGTGTATCCGCCGGGGGCCTTTGCGGCTTCGGCGGGGACGTTTGTGACGGCGGCGGCGAACTTTGCGGTGATGGCGGAGGGCACGTCCATCGGGGCGGCGGCGCCGGTGTCGGCGGACGGAGAAGACCTCCCCGAGACCCTCTCCGAAAAAGCCACCAACATCACCGTCGCCATGGCCGAGGGCATAGCCGAAAAGCGGGGCCGAGACAAGGAGGCCCTGACCAAGACCATCACCGAGGCGGAGGCATACACGGCCTCGGCGGCGGTGGAAGCGAACCTCGTCGACTTCGTGGCCGTGAACATGGAGGACCTGCTGGAGCAGCTGGACGGTCGGGAGACGGAGACGGCGTCGGGCGATGTGACCATGCGGACGGAGGGGCTGGAGGAGCGGGAGGTGGGAATGAGCCTCGCTGAGCGGTTCTTCGGGTTCGTCGGGGACCCGAACGTTATCGGGCTGCTTCTGACCTTCGGGGCGCTGGGTTTGTTCGTGGAACTGCTGAGTCCCGGGCTGATAGTGCCGGGCGTGGTCGGGGGCCTCGCCATGATTATCGGGCTGGTGGCCCTGGGGGCGCTGCCCTTCAACTGGGCCGGCATTGTTCTCCTTGCCCTGGCAGCCATCCTGATATTCTTCGAAATCCAGGCCCCGGGGCTGGGGTTCCTGGGGGTGGGCGGGGTGATCGCGTTCGTGCTGGGCACATTGCTGCTATTCTCCGTAGGAGAGCCTGACTTCCCCGACGCGCCGGTCGTCAAGATAAGCCTCTGGCTGGTGGGCATACTGTCGGGGCTGATAGCGTTTTTCGCCCTGTTCATAGTCGGGGCGGTGGTGAGGACGCGGAAGATGAAGTACAACCAGGTCGGGGGGAATTTGATAGGTCAGACGGGCAAGGTCTTGACGGCCTTGAGTCCTGTCGGGACAGTGCAGTTGCCCAGCGAGACGTGGAGTGCGGTTTCGGCGGGGGAGGAGGAGATCGGGGTGGGAGAGAAGGTGGAGGTGGTGGAGGTGGACGGATTGACTATCAAAGTGCGTAAAGCGTGAGTTAGAAAGGAGCCACAAATGGCTACACCCGTCTTATTTCCGGTAATCATCGTAAAACAGTACGAAAGGATGGTGCCCTTCAGGCTGGGCAAGTTCTTCGGGCTGAAGGGGGCGGGGCTGCGGCTTTTAATCCCGTTCATCGACAGCTTTCAGAAGGTCGACCTTCGAGAAGACGTGATCGACGTGGCCCGACAGACGAACATCACCAAGGACAACGCACCCATAGACATCGACTTCCTGATCTACTACAAGGTGGTAGACCACGAAGCAGAGAAGAGCGTGCTGGAAGTCCAGGACTTCCGGGCGGCGATTGTCGGGATGGCGACTACCACGCTGAGGGCGGTGGTCGGGGACATTCCGCTGGACGACGTGCTGGCCAAGAGGGAGGAGATCAACCAGATCCTGCGGGTCAAGCTGGATGAGGTGACGAGCCGCTGGGGTGTGAAGGTCACAGCAGTCGAGATCCGGGAGATCGACCCGCCTGCCGAAATCCAGCACGCGATGAACAGGCAGATGGCGGCGGAACGGGAACGCCGGGCCGTAGTCACCGAGGCGGACGGCCAGAGGCAGGCAAACATAACGGTGGCCGAGGGCCAGAAGCAGGCGGCAATCCTGAACGCCGAGGGTGAACGGCAGTCGGCGATTCTGCAAGCCGAGGGCCACAGGCAAGCGGCGATCCTCAATGCCGAGGGTTTCAGCAACGCACTGGACCAGATCTACAAGGTGGCCCAGGGGGTCGACGCGAAGACTATGAGCCTGCAGTACTTCGAGACGCTGAAGGACATCGGGGCGAGCCCTTCGACCAAGTTCATATTCCCGATGGAGTTCACGAACGTTCTCAAGCCGTTCATGAACCTGGCGGCGAGTACGCAGGAGGATGGGTCCAACGGGACTTCGTAGGGGCGGTCCTCTGGCAGATTCTTGAAGTGGTGGGGAGGGGCAACGCCCATCCCCACCACTGTTTTGTGAGGCCGGTGCTATACTCGATTCCGCATTAAATGGACAAATGGGGAAGTCGAGCAACAACTCAGGGCCGGAACGCTACCGCAGAGTCGTAGTCAAGCTGGGGAGCAACTTGCTCGCGGGGCCCGACCGCGGGCTGGACCTGGACTGCATGGCCTCGCTGGTGAGGCAGATTGCGCAGATCAGGCGGGACGGGATGGAGGTGGTGCTGGTGTCCTCGGGGGCGATGGCGTCGGGGAGGGAGATACTGGGTCGGGTGCCGGAGCACAGGGGGGTGCCGCTGAAGCAGGTGCTGGCGTCGGTGGGACAGGGTCGGCTGATGCAGGCCTACGACCGGCTGTTCGGTGAGCACGGGATAACGGTGGCGCAGGCGCTGGTGTCGAGGGGCGACCTGTCGGACAGGCTGGGGTATCTGAACGTGCGCAATACCCTGAACACGCTGCTGGAGCTCGGGGTGCAGCCGATTGTCAACGAGAACGACGTGGTGGCAGTGGAGGAGATAAGGGGTGCACGATTCGGGGACAACGACAACCTTTCGGCGATGGTGGCGAACCTCGTCGATGCGGACCTGCTGATGATCCTTTCGGACGTCGCGGGGCTCTACACCGCAGACCCGATGCTCGACCCCCAGGCCAAGCTGATCCCGAGAGTCGAGGCCATCGATGAATCCGTAACATCGCTGGCGGCGGGGACAAAGAGCAGCAAGGCGGTCGGGGGGATGGTGACGAAGCTGCAGGCTGCGGGCCTGGCGACGGCGTCGGGGGTGGACGTGGTGATAGCGAAGGGTAGGCTGGAGAACGTGATAGGGAGGCTGGCGGGGGGCGAGGGGCTGGGGACGTTCTTCCCGAGCCATACGACGAAGATGGAGAGCCGGAAGCGGTGGATGCTGAGCGGGCTGAACTCCCGGGGGTCGGTGCGGGTGGACGGGGGAGCGGCGTCGGCGGTGGTGGAGGGGGGGAAGAGCCTGCTGCCTGCGGGGGTGGTGGAGGTGTCGGGGAGCTTTGAGCGGGGGGATGTGCTAGTCGTGCTGGACGGGGAGGGGAACCGGATAGCCTGCGGGCTGTCGAACTACGATGCGGAGGATGCGAAGGCTATAGCGGGGCAGAAGTCGGGGAAGATATTCGAGATACTCGGGTATGAGTACGGGGCGGAGCTGGTGCATCGGGACAACTTGGTGTTGTTGTAGGGGGTGGTTTAAAGCTCTTGCACCAGCGGTGCATTAAGGTACTCACAGGCAAAAAGCCGCGCTTAGGTGCATTGAGCAGAGTGGGGTATTCGCCAAGCTTTGAGCGACAGCAACCGATCAAACTAAAGGCCGTGCAGTTTCAGGAAGCTGTGCTCAATGAACGACGCAGTAATGGCACCAAGCCGCTCACGCACGAGGGCATTTAAAAACGCAGGCGCTAAGGTACTGCTGCTGCCAGTCGATGTTGATACAATGCCTGATGATGACGGGATCGCCTAAGTGGCCTGCGGTCTGCTGTCCTTTCAAAATTAAGGAGGCGATCTGGACGATGCCCTAGCTATCTAGCTGGGGCTCAGCCTGTAAACATATTGCCGAGCCTTGTCGCGGTTGCCGTTATGTATGCTAAGGCAAAACTCTTTAAGGCAAATGACGTTTAACGTACAGTGATGTCGCAATTCACTAAAAGGGGTTGACAGAGTGCATATACTAATTTGTTTTCATTTAAGGTAAACTGTTGTTATACCGGACTTGATGCTTGACGCACAGGACTCAATGTGGTAGCCGAGCAAGTAGCGTCTTTACGAGCAATAGTCAACACACCAAAGGAGCGCGCCATGAAATGCACATGCAGTAGGCTTAGCTATGCGCGGCAAGATACTTGCCCTGTAGTAAGGGGTGGAGAGGTAGTGAGCGAGGACTGGAATGATTAACGCTCAAGGGGGTGAAGTCTATGGCAAGTGAGAGGCGCTTGTTTGTGGCTGTGTTCAACGAACCCATACAAGAGGACAGTTTGGCGTGCATAACGAATGCAGCAAAGATACACCAACTGAACGATCACACAGTCCTCATAGAGAGCAGCGTTGCAAGGGCTGGTGCTCTTAGCGAGTTGCTGGGCATGACAGACGACGCTGAGGGGCACGAGCCTCAACATGGTGTGGTGTTTAAGCTCAATGGTTCATACGGTGGTTATTGGTCTCAAAGTCTGTGGGATTGGTTGGAACAAGTGAGAGACACCGTCGTTGCCTAATCAGGAACAGCAGGCTGCTCGGTCCGATTTTGATACTCAAGAGGACGCCAAAATACTTCGCACGTTGAGCACAGATGTTGCAACCCTAAAGGCGCGAATGGAAACAGTCGCAACAGCCGAAGACATTGCCAAGGTACGCAAGGAAATCACTGATGTAGAGTTGAGCTTCTGGCAAAACTTCTGGCGGCTATTTCTGCCTATGGGGACAGCCATTATTGCAGCCTTGATAATCGTTGCCGGTAATGCCATTTTTGATTAATTGAAGGTAGGGCAACGACGGCAAGTCTTAACCTGAATCTGTCAGGCCTCCACCGAGTGATAGCTCACGCTCCACCTTGCTAGGTAAGGTGTAGCCTCCAACGTTACAGAGGCAGAGTAAGCTGCCGAGGTGCACTAAGAAAACAGCGAAACGTGGTGGGCGGCTTTGTGTCCCAATACTGTGCCCAAACTCGCACGGGCGTCCATTATGCACCTCCCTCATCCCCTGAATCACCTTTGGCAAAGTGGTTACTCTTCAGGAGCACAGTTAACCTAAGCAATGCCCAGCCGTTCTTGCCCGTCGAAGGTGGAGGTCTGATAATAGGTTTCGCTATGACGACGACTGTGAAACAAGATTTGAGAGCCCAGGCCCTGGCTGCGAGGGGGGCGGGGCGGGGGTTGGCCCGGGCTTCCAGTGCGCTGAAGGACCAGGCGCTGCGGAACATTGCTCGGGCATTGGTGGAGCGGCAGGACGAGATTGTCGAGGCGAACCGGCAGGACTATGACTCCAGCGCGGAGTCGGGGCTTTCGGAGTCGCTGCTGGACCGCCTGCTCCTGACGCCCAACCGTATCCGGGCCCTGGCCGAGGACGTGGAAAGCATCGCCATCCTCCCCGACCCCGTCGGGGAGACGTTCGACATGCGGACGCTGCCTAACGGGTTGCAGGTGGGGAAGCGCCGGGTGCCGCTGGGTCTCATCGGGGCGATCTACGAGAGCCGGCCCAACGTGACCATCGACATCTCCTGTCTCTGCTTGAAGTCCGGGAACGCGGTGCTGCTGAGGGGCGGCAAGGAGGCCATCCGGTCGAACCGGCTCCTGGCGTCCATCGTGCGGGACAGCCTGGTCGAGGCAGGGGGCCCGGGGGAGGCGGTGCAGTTCGTAGACTCTACGGACCGGGCCCTGGTCGGCGAGATGCTGGAGATGAAGGGCATAATCGACCTGATGGTGCCCCGAGGCAGCGAGGACTTCATCCGCTACGTGGACTCCAACGCCTCCATGCCCGTGGTGGCGGGCGGGGTGGGGGTCTGCCACACCTACGTGGACAGCTCCGCCGACCTCGACAGCGCGGTGGCCATAGCCTACAATGCGAAGGTACAACGCCCCTCCACCTGCAACGCCCTGGACACCCTCATCGTGCATTCCGCCGTCGCCCGCGAATACCTTCCCCGGATAGCCCGCGCCTGGGGCGAGAAGGGCGTCGAGATCCGGTGCGACGAAAGGGCTTTCGACCTGCTGAACGGGATGGGTGGTGTGGGGCCGGCAGGGGAGTCGGACTGGGGAATGGAGTTCCTGGCCCTGGTCGCCTCGGTGAAGGTAGTCGACGACATGGACGAGGCCCTGGCCCACATCGAGACCTACGGGTCCGGGCACTCGGAGGCCATACTTACCGAGGACTACTCGGCGGCGCAGAGGTTCCTGGACGAGGTGGATGCCGCTGCGGTGTTCGTGAACGCCAGCACACGGTTCACTGACGGCGGGCAGTTCGGGCTGGGGGCGGAGGTGGGTATCAGCACACAGAAAATGCACGCTCGGGGCCCGATGGGGCTCCGGGAAATGACATCCTACAAGTGGATAATCCTGGGCCGCGGACACGTCCGGCCCTAGACCAGAGAGGAAACACCGGCAATGGCCCCCTACCGATTCGAAAGAGAATGCCGCACGCCCCAGTCCGAGACCTACACGATCATCGACGACGAGAGCACGGCGGGTCGGATCGACCTGCATTTCGGCCCGAGCGTAGTCCACGGCACGCTGTGCGTGCTGGAAAACGTCACCCAGGACGGCATCCAGGAGCTGATAGACACCATAGATGAAGAGCTGGTGATGACGGCCGACGCCTCCCGCGGTGACTTCATAGTCGCGGTGTACCAGGGCCGGGAGGTCGGGGTGTTCAGCGACGAGGACTTTGATGAAGAAGAGGGCGGCGGGTCTCAGTAGCTCAGGAAGAGCTTGCCCCAGCCCGTCTTCATCGCCTTCCTGATCCTGCCCTTGCCTACCAGATTCATCCAGAAGACGTTGTGGTACAGGTTCGACGCGAGGTAGGCCCAGGGCACCAGGGGCGACCTCAGCAGCAGCTTCTCCAGCGGCTTCAGCGGGCCCCAGTAGATCAGCTTCTGGCCCCGGCTGGCAAAGGTGTTCTCCGAGCCGCTGAACCCCCAGTCCACCCCCGACAGGTCTTCCCCGGCAATCTCGATGTCTCTCGGGTCTCCACAGCCGAGGCCCGCGTCGTGGGCGAGGCGGATGAACTTGATGGACATGGGGTCGAAGCCCATGAGCCTGGCGGCAACGGCGTCGATAGCGACCTGGTCGGCGCTGGCGAGGAGGAGATTCTTGACATGCCAGCGCATGGCCCGGGGCCCGGGGCCGTCGCCGGCGAAGGTGCCGTCCATCATGGCGAAGATGCCAGGGTGAATCTCCTTCTGGATAGCGAGGAGGTCGACGAGGGTCTCGTGGATGACGGAGTGGGTGTAGTGTCGCTTCCTGTTGAGCAGGCCTCCGAAGGCATTCTTCATGGCGCCGGTCATTTTCGTGAAGACGTGGGTCTTCATGGTCGGGAGCTGGACCACGTTCTTGCCGATGAAGGGCTCGGGGATCCGGATGCCGTCGGGGAAGATCTCGTCGAGGGCGAGCATTTTGGCCCTGGGTCGGTACTCGATCCAGCGCACCGGTTCTTCTTCAAGGTGCATGTTGGGGAGGTTGTACTTGTCGGTGACTACCTTCTGCTTGTTGCGGACCTCGCCTTCCCGGGCGTCGACGACGACGGTGCCGTTGTGCGCGGCGATGAGGTCGTTGTAGCCGTTGGACTGAAGGGCTTTGACGGCGCCCTCGATTTGCCAGGGCGGGGTGGAGCAGGCGGGGTAGTAGTACTGCCAGGAGATGTTGATCTTGAGGAGGGTGGGGAGGTCCGAGGGCAGGTGGTCTTCCATCCTTGCAAGCTCGGCGAGGCGGACGTAGTCGTCGAGGACGGTCTCCGGGGATGTGAAGACTGCGGCGACTTTGGCCTTGTTGGCGCTCGGGGCGCGGGTGGGGGCGGGAGTGGTCTGGGTTTCTGTTGTCATGGGGGGATTATAGCGTCGGGGGGTGGGGCGTCACAATTTAGATGAATTAGACAGTCGTAACGTAGCCGACTAATATTTCTAACGCAATGACCAAGACATACGACGTAATAGTGATAGGTGCAGGCCACGCGGGGTGTGAGGCGGCCCTGGCCGCGGCGCGCATGGGCTGCGACACCCTGGTCCTGACCATGAAGCTGGAGCATATCGCCCTGATGCCGTGCAACCCGTCGATAGGGGGGCCGGCGAAGGGGCACCTGGCCCGGGAGGTGGATGCGCTGGGTGGGGAGATGGGGCGGAACACGGACAAGACGTTCATCCAGATACGGATGTTGAACACGGGGAAGGGGCCGGCGGTGCAGGCGCTAAGGGCGCAGTCGGACAAGGAGATGTATGCGCGGGAGATGCGGAGGATGCTGGAGGGGCAGGCTGGTTTGACGGTCAAGGAGGCGCTGGTTACGGGGATTGAAGTGGGTGGAGGGGAATGGCTTGGTGATGAGAAAGGTGATGGGGCAAGTCCTAGATTCCTCGCGGGGCATCGGTATGACATGATTGGTGGGCCTTTGGATGACGGATTGAGTGGGAATGGGTGGATCAGGCTGGAGACGAGGTCGGGGGAGGGGTATGTGGGGAGGACGGTGGTCCTGACGACGGGGACGTCGCTGGCGGGGAAGATCATCATGGGTGAGCGGGCGTACACGGGGGGTCGGGCGGGGGAGCCCGCGGCGACGGAGATATCGGAGTCGTTGAAGCAATTGGGGTTTGTATTGGGACGCCACAAGACGGGGACTCCGCCTCGGCTGGACGCCCGGACCATCGACTTCTCGAAGGCGAAAATCCAGCCCGGCAGCCCGACTCCGCTCCACTTCAGCTTCTGGGGCTGCGATGATTCCGGGATGAAGTACCCAATTCCCAACCCCGTCTACCCGGCCCCACCGGAGTCGGGGTGGAGGCCGCAGATGGCCTGCTACCTTGTGAGCACTAACCCCAGGACCCACGAACTTATCACTGCAAACCTGGACCGGGCGCCGATGTTCAACGGTTCGATAGAGGGAGTCGGGCCCCGGTACTGCCCGTCTATCGAGGACAAGGTGGTGCGCTTTGCCCACAAGGACTCCCACGGTCTGTTCCTGGAGCCCGAGGGTTGGGAGACCAACGAGGTGTACCTGCAGGGCGCCAATACCAGCCTTCCGGAGGATGTGCAGGAAGCATTTGTCAGGTCGATTGTCGGGCTGGAGCGTGCCGAGATACTGAAGCACGGCTATGCTATCGAGTACGACTTCGTGCTGACGGACCAGATTAACGCCACCATGGAAACCAAGCTTGTGCCCAATCTGTTCCTGGCGGGTCAGGTATGCGGCACATCGGGGTACGAGGAAGCGGCGGGGCAGGGTATAGTGGCAGGGATAAACGCCGCTCTGCGGGTCAAGGGTCGGGGGCCGATGGTTTTGCGTCGGGACCAAGCGTATTTGGGGGTGATGATTGACGACCTCGTGACCCGGGACCACTTCGAGCCTTACCGGATGCTCACGTCTCGGGCCGAGCACCGGCTCCTGCTCCGGCAGGACAACGCCGACCTCCGGCTCGCCCCCATCGGCTTCGACGTCGGACTGCTCAGTGAGGAGCAATACAGGACGGTGGAAGACAAGCGTGCCCGCGTGACCAGAGAAATGGAAAGGCTGGGCAAGACCTACCTGCCGCAGGACGGAAGCATAGACCCTCACCTGGTAAGCATCGGGCTGACGCCCGTGCGGAAGGCAGTCACAGGGCTGGAGTTCCTTCGCAGGCCGGAGGTCGGGTACCAGACGGCGGTCAAGCTAGGCCTTGGGGACGAGGGGTTGGGGGAGGAGGAACGGGAGCAGGTAGAAATCGAGGCCAAGTACCAGGACTACATAGAGCGTCAGGGCAGGGAAGTCGAGCGGATACGCAGGCTGGAACAGAGGCCGATACCGCAGGACGTGGACTACAGGACGATCAAGGGCCTTTCCAACGAGGCCCGGGAGAACTTGAGGAGGTTCGTGCCGCTGACGGTCGGGCAGGCTTCCCGGGTACCGGGGGTCAGGACCTCGGACATCAGCCTGCTGCTGGTGCACCTGGAGAGGGGTCGGGAGAGGGTTAAGGTAACCTAGGCGGGGTTGTGGCCAAAGTTGAGGGGGCAGATCATAAGACCTGCCCCCTCAGTTTTTCGGCTCAGCTAGCGTTGACTAGTTTTTGCCCTGGACCTCGAACCAGATTTCGGCCTGCGCGCCGCCTATCACTCCGTCCGCCGCCTCGTCCATGAGGATGGCGAAGGGGAGGTTGGCCTCTGCGGTTGGCAGATATGGCCTGTGGGTGTCGAACTTGGGGTCGGCCAGGAAGGGTCCCGACTTCAGGTTGGTCGGGCCGTAGGGCTGGTAGAGCGCCTGGCTGGCCGCGATTTCGGGGTGCTGGGCCCAAGCGAAGAAGAGGTTAATCAGCTCGTAGCGCTCGGGTTGCTGCTCGGCGAGACCCTTGGGGGACCACCAGTTGTCGGTGAGAACGTCGTGGCCGCACTCCCAGCAGAGGTGGGCGTTTAGACCGCCGTTGACTATGGAGTCGAAGCCGATTCCGTTGTCGGTCTCGCAGACATCCAGTTCACCCGACTCCAGAAGGGCCGGACAGTCGCTGGCTCCTGAGAAGAAGACATCGGTATTGGGAATCATCACTTCTTCCACGACCTGCCATGCGTGGTCGAGCTGTTCCGGGGTCAGGGCTGACAGAGAAGCCCTGCCTTCCTCGGTGTCGAGGAGGGTGGGGTCATCGATGAGGAGTCCGAAGCGAACGCGGTGTTTCCAAGCCCAGTCCTGGGTGAAAATGCCGCGCCGGCCGGGGTATTTCTCCTTGTCGAAAACGTCAGCCATGGTCTTGGGTCCGTCGTCACCGTAGGTGTCCTTGCTCCACATGACCATGTGGGAGAAGGCGGAGCCTCCGCCGCCGATCCACGGGGCGTCGCGGATGTGGGGGAAGAGGTCTGTCTTGTCGACGATGGCGGGGTAGACCTCTTCGAGCACTCCCTCGAGGCCCATGGTGATGGACGCCTGGCCGGAGCCGTCGATGATGTCCCAGGTGATGTTGCCCGTGCGGGCCATGGCCCTGACCTTGGCGTAGTCGGGGGGGCCGTCTTCGACGATGTTTATGCCGAACTGTTCGGCGAAGGGGACCAGGAAGGCCTGGCGCTGCATAGCCTGGTATGCGCCGCCCCAGGATGCGAAGGTGAAGCCGCCGCCGCGGTGGGCCGCGAGGGCCGCTACGACCTCATCGTGGGTGCCGGGGTTATCGGCGGTCCATTCGCTGATGGGACGCACAGCGGTGGAAGGCTCATCGGGTTCCATCATGGCTGTGGGCGTCGCCTCGGGCATCGCCTCCTCGGGTTCTGGGGTCGCCGTGGCGGACTCGCCACACGCCGCAACTACAAGCAAAGCGACAAGGGCGAGGGAGAGAAGCCCGAATATCGCCCATTTCTTACTTTCAAATATCCGAAAAGAAAAACTCATGTCAGTACGTCTCCTCCAAATGCAAGCCAATTGATCCAGATCTATGCCAAAAGAAAGTAAGCGCGAAGGGTATCAATCGATCCTATCGCGCCTTGTTCAGTCCATCTATCACCTCCCGAAATGGCGCCCAGCGTGGAAATAATCAGTGTGGGATGTCGGCCGGATGGCCGACACCCCACAGATTACTGACTTGGGACTATTTAGTTCTTGCCTTGTACTTCGAACCAGATTTCCGCCTGTGGTCCACCTATCTCCCCGTCAGCGGCCTCGTCCATGAGGATGGCGTAGGGAAGGTTTGCGTCGGCGGTGGGCAGGTACGGCCTTATTTTGTCGAACTCAGGCGCATCCAGGAAAGGCGCCGACTTCAGGTTGGTCGGGCCGAAGGGCTGGTAGAGCGCCTGGCTTGCCGCAATTTCCGGGTGTTGGGTCCAGGCGAAGAAGAGGTTAATGAGCTCCCATTTCTTCGGGTCCTCTTCCTTGATGCCCTTGATGACCCACCAGTTGTCGGTCAGCACGTCGTGTCCGCACTCCCAGCAGGCCGCGACGTTGAACTCTTCCTCCACGATGCCGTTGTATGCGGCCCCGTTGTCCCCCTGGCAGATGTCAACCTCCCCGGAGTCGAGGAAAGCGAGGCAGTCGTAGATTCCGGAGGTGAAGATGTCGATAGCTGGGATCCACTGCTCCTCGACAAGTCTCCAGGCCTTGTCCAACTGCTCTGGGGTCATGGCTGACAGCGTAGCCCTGCCTTCCTCGGTTTCAAGGAGTGAGGGGTCGTCGGCGATAAGGGGCCAGCGCACCATGTGCTTCCAGTTCCAGTCCTGGGGAATCATTCCGCGAATGCCGGGGAACTTCTCCTTGTCCAGGTAGTCGGCCCAGCTGGAGGGCTGAGGCCCGCCGTCCGGGTAGGTGTCTGTACTGTACATCATGACCATGGAGTAGGCAGAGCCTCCGCCACCGATCCACGGCGCGTCACGGATGTGGGGGAACAGGTCTGCCTTGTTGATGATGGACTCGTCGAGCTCTTCCAGTACGCCCTCGAGGCCCATGGTGACGCCGGCCTGGCCGGAGCCATCGACCACGTCCCAGGTCACGTTTCCTGTGTGGGCCATGGCCCGCACCTTGGCGTAGTCGGGAGGGCCGTCCTCGATGATATTCACGCCGAATTTCTCGGCGAAGGGCCTCAGGAACGCCTTGGCCTGCATGTCCTGGTAAGAGCCTCCCCAGGAGACGAAGACGAAGGAGCCGCCCTGGTGGGCCGCCAGCGCCGCCTCGATCTCCTCGTGGGTGGCGGGGTTATCGACGGTCCATTCACTTAGAGGACGCAAGCCGGCGGAAGGCTCATCGGGCTCTTCCTCCATCATTGCGGTGGGGGTGGGCTCGGGCATCGCCTCGTCGGGTTCGGGTGTCGCGGTAGCCGACTCACCGCAGGCCGCGGCAACGAGCAGGGCGACGAGGGCGAGGGATAGAAGCCCAAACGCCAGCCATCGCTTGCTCTTAAATGTCATGGTCTTGAATTGCATACTTAAAGATCTCCTCCGTGTTGAGATTGGATTCGGAAAGATGCCGCGCTTCCCCGCAGACAGTTCATCTGCTGCTGGGTCTATTCCATAAGCTACCTCCCCAGGGAGCAGGCTCCGGAACAGTCGCGAGGATGGTCGAGAGTTGGGTCCGGGGATTGCCTTCCTGCAACGACCAGTGAAGGGAACTATGGGTCGGCATTATATGGGGCGGGGGAGTGGCAGTCAAACTGAGGTAGTGGAGGGAGGGGTCAGCAGGAGAGCCGGTAGAGGTCCACGGCATTGAGGCCGAGGATGTTGGCCTGGGCGTCAGGAGGGAGGGGGCCAAGGCTCTCGCGGAGGGCGTCTACCGCACCGGTCATGCCTTCCGCGTGGGGGAAGTCGGCGCCCCACATGAACTTGTTGGAGCCGAATCTTTCGACTACAAGGGGCGCGAGCTCTTCGTCGGGGTCCATGGAAGTCCATACCTGGCGTTTGAAGTACTCGGTTGGATACATGGACATTTGGCTGGTGCCTGGGAATGCATCGAGAATGCCGTCCATCCTTTCGAACCAATACAGCATCCACGCACTCCCCGTTTCCAGAAGAACAACTTTAAGGTTAGTGAACCTATCGAATACTCGGCCGGCTATCATGGTTCCGAAACCGAGGTGCACCGCAGGGGGCTCCTGGAGTATGAAGTACCAGATATCATCGTCGGGGAGGGTTTCGAGGCTGGTGTTCGGGAAGTTGGGGTTGTAGAAGGGATACAGGCCGCCCACCACGTGCAATGTGACGGGTATCCGAAGCTCTTCCAACGCGCCCCAGAAGGGGTCGAAGGCCGGGTCTCCATAGGAGCGGCCGTTGAGAGGAAAACCGCTAATCAGGGCGGCGGTAACTCCCATTCCCGCCATGCGGTGCAATTCCCGGACTCCTTCATCGATGTCGAGCAACGTGATGTGCGCTATGGGTTTGAGGCGATCGGGGTTGTCACTGCAGAAGTCGAAGACGTAGTTGTTGTATGCCCGGGCATAAGCGCCGGCGACCTTGGGGTCTCGCACGTCGGTCTCCCAGTGGAGCCCGAGGGTCGGGTAGATGAATGATGTGTCGATGCCCTCTTCGTCGAGGACCTGGACGCGGGGGCCGGGTTGGTGGGAGGAGGGGACGTTGATCAGCCCCTGCTCGTATGTGACGGCGCCGGGTTTGAGGTAGATATCCCGCTTCTCCTCGATGGACTTTCCTGCGGCCATGCGGCCGAATCGGCCTTCCCTGAGGAGGAGGTTGTGGGGCATCCTACCCTCGACGCTCATATACTCGAGGCCATGATCGTCGACCTCGATGGAGAGGGCGAGGTGTCGGTACTCGGGGTCCAGGTATTCGGCCATGACCGGGAGGTTTTCCCAGATGTGGCTGTCGATGTCGATGACGGGTCCCGGCATGGGCTTAATCCTTCCCTCACATGGTGTCGGCGTATGGGATTATGCTAGCGGGGTGAGGAGGTGGGGTCAAACGGACGGGGGTGGTGGACGCGGGGGCCGACCCCCCAGATTCCTCGCGGGGCATCGGAATGACAGTACAAAGGGCGTTAGCCCGTTTCGAGGTCTACCTTGATGAGAGGGGCGCCGGAGACCCGGGCCTCCAGCTGATCCAGGGTGCCCTGTTTAGTGCAGATGTGGCGGAGGATGTCACGCTTCTGCTCGACGCTAGTGATGGGGGTGGCGCGGGCGGGGAGGTCGGCGGTCGCGGTCTCCTTGAGGTGGAAGGTCATGCAGGGGTCGGCGAGGATGTTGGCGTACCAGCCCCGGGACCCGGGGAGGCCGGTTATGTAGAGGACGCCGTCCAGATTGTGGAACCAGATTTCGACGCGTCGGGGCTGGCCGCTTTTGCGGCCGGTGGTCGTGATGTCAATGACGAGGTCTTTTTCGAGTGCTTCCTGGACTTTGGAGTCGAGCATAATGGGTTTTCTCCGGCTGCAGCTTTCGGTAAGAATCTAACAGGCCGCGCCGCTGCTGTCATCCTTTCAGTAGGGTCCGGGAGCATTTGACACTGTGAGAAAGGGACGCTTAACATCGGCGGTGGAGGAGCGATTCTTATGCCGGTATTTCCGTCCGTGGAGTGGTTCGAGGAGGTGAAGAAAGCCGTCAACGGGAGCAGGAGCTTCCGGGCCCTGGGGAACTGCGATACGAGCATGGGTGTGAAAGTGGGAGAGAGGGCGTTTCGGCTGAAGTTCGAGGCGTTTGCGTGCGAGGGGGTGTCGGAGGTCGGGGTGGAGGGGCTGGGGGAGTTGGACTTCTACCTGGAGATGTCGCCCGGGGAGTGGAGGGAGCTGCTTGACAATATCAAGGCCAACGATGGTGCGGACGGGGAGCACAGCTTGAACACCCTGGACCTGAGCCGGGAGGGGGGTGTGCTGCGGTCCAAGGACGATCTTCTGCGCCAGTCTTTCTTCCGATATCACCTCTCTATCCAGAACTTCTTCGACGCCTCCGCACAGGTTGAGACACTGTTCGCCGGTTAAGGCAAGCCATGCCTCTGTACGAGTACGCATGTCCCCAGTGCAGCCGGGTGACGAGCCTCTACTGGAGGAACTTCGCACCACCCGAGACGGCTACGTGTGAGGCGTGCGGGGGGTCGGGGGCGGAGCGCAAGTTCTCCACATTTGCCCTGCACAAGACGGCGGCGACGAAGATGGAGGAGCTGGACCCCAAGTACGACAAGATGGTCGACGAGGCGTTCAAGAACTCTCCGGCGACCTCCGACCCCAAACATTACCTGGACAAGATGGCGTCGTTTGAGGGTGTGCCGGACCGGCCGGATCCCTAGACTTCACTGATTTGCAACGATGACGGGGGAACTCGGGGCTTGGGTGGGGGTGGGACTCTCAATTTCTGCGTTGCTCGGATGGGTGTGGCTTACGCTTTTTCGAGGGAGATTCTGGGCCACAGACCAGCGCCTGGACACTAATGTTGTCCTCAGAGAGTCGGCGCTGCCCAGGGTTGTAGCCGTCATTCCCGCCCGCGACGAAGCTGACCTGATAGGGGAGACCATTGCGTCGGTGCTGGGGCAGCGTTACCCGGCCCCGCTGTCGGTCTACCTGGTTGATGATAGGAGCTCGGATGGGACGGCGGATGTGGCGAGAGAGGCGGCCAGGAGGGTGAAGGACAGTCCGCCGTTCCAGGTGGTAATGGGGAAGGAGAGGCCCGATGGCTGGGCCGGGAAGGTCTGGGCCCTGCACCAGGGTGTGGAGGCGGCCTCGGGGGAGGAGCATGACTACTTCTGGTTCACCGACGCCGACATCTTGCATTCTCCGGACGTGCTGACAAGTCTTGTGGCGAGGGCGGAGGGAGAGGGGCTGGACCTGGTTTCGGTGATGGCGAGACTTCACGTCTCGACGTTTTGGGACAGGCTCCTGATACCGGCCTTCGTGTTCTTCTTCGGCAAGCTGTATCCGTTCAGGTGGGTGAATGATCACGGTCGGGGGACGGCGGCTGCGGCAGGGGGCTGTGTGCTGGTGAGGAAGGAGCGTCTGATCAGGGCCCGGGGTTTTGCTGAGATTAGAGACGCCGTAATCGACGATTGCGCGCTGGCGAGGCTGGCACGCGGGCCAAGGGGGGAGGGGAAGATATGGCTGGGGTTGAGCCAGGAGGTGCGAAGCATACGGCCATACGACGGGCTAAGGGGCATCTGGGATATGGTGGCCAGGACGGCATACGTCCAACTGCGACGTTCGCCTGTTGCGTTGGCGGGAACGGTCCTGGGGATGGTCTGGCTTTATCTCGTTGCTCCGGCGTCGGTGGGGGCGGGAATTGGGCTGTCGGTGGTCGGGGTGGGGAGTGTGGGGCCCTGGGTGATGATGGGGGTGGGGGTAGCGGGGTGGGGTTTGATGGCCGCGGTATATGTACCGACGTTGAGGTGGTACGGTCTCGGCAAATGCTGGGCGCTGCTGCTGCCGGTGTCGGGGGTGCTGTACACGCTGATGACGGTGGACTCGGGGTGGAGGAGCCGAAGGGGTCGGGGTGGGAGGTGGAAGGGGAGGACTTATTGAGGGGTAGGCTGGGAATATCGTAGCGTGGCAGAATGGCATCTGAAGGCCATCCCCCGCTCGACCCTTCGACTTCGCCCAGGGTGAGCGGCCCCACCCAGGGGGCGATTCCTGACAGTAGCAGGTCTGGGTAAAGGCTACCCGTACAACCCGTCCGTTTTGGCGGCCATTATGAAGTCGTTGCGGTGGAGGTTGCGGATCTTGTGGGTCCACCAGGTGACTCGCACCTTGCCCCACTCGGTGACTAGCCTCGGGTGATGTCCTTCGGCGTCCGCCGTGCTTCCGACCGCCTGTGTGAATGACAGGGCGTCGCCGAAGTTGCCGAACTTGAAAGTGCGGTCGAGCTTCGGGATGCCGGCCTCGTCAATCAGCTCCCAGTCGGGGACCTGGGGATGAAGCTCGACGATCTCGTCCTCGGTCACGTGGGGCGCGTCCCGACGGCACGCCACGCATTTCTCCTGTGTCAATGATGCCAAGGTTATGTCCTCCCGGGTTCTTCCGTTTCGCCAAATCGGTCTTAATTTCCTCCCCTTGCCGCTCCCCGCCTTCTACGATATATTACACCGACCGACAGCCATACCATCAGGGCGTGGCCTAACTTCAACAATCCAGGGGATCTCCATGGCATACGCCGAGCAGGACAGCGTCGAGGCAGGACTAGAGTTCAAGAGCCCCAGCGGGCTGAATGTCAAGACCACGGGCAACACCGTATTCCTGGACGCAGACAGCATGTACGTCCACGAGGTCGAAATCGCCGACGGTGACTGGGAAGGCGAAAAGTTCCTGCTCAACCTGGACTACGCCGAGGCGAAGTAGCGGCATTCCCCACCAGTCAAAGCCGTAAACAGTCGGGGTTCCCTATCGGCACCTGCTAACGCCGTAATGCCAGACGCTCTGCAGCCAACCGGTTCATACTTACTCCAGCTTCGGCAGCATCCATAGCGAGGGAGCGGTGCGTGTCGGGTGGGATGCGAAGCGTGAGAGTGCCGCTGTAGCGTCGGGTGGCAATCGGCTCAGGGACCGGCTTGCCCTCCTCGTGTAACCATCGGACCGAGAAGGCCACCAGTTTCCGGATGCCGGAGAAGGCCTTTTCAGGGGTGTCGTCCAGGTGGCCGAGGGAGCCGAACTCAGAACAAAGCCCCACAAACTCCTCGTCTTCCTCAGACCAGAGGACTCGGTAAGCGTATTGGTCGGCGATTTCAGGCATCAATCTCCTCCAGCTTGTCGATTGCCTTCAGGGCCTGGCGGACCTGGTATGCCTTTGCCATTCCTCCCCTGGGTTGAATGTTGACCATCGGGTCACCCTGCCAAGGCATCTGATAGACCAGGTGACTACCACTTTGCCGAGGCTCCCCAAAGTAGCGGTCGCAGACTTTCCGGAGGTCACTAAACCGGACATTGCGGGGATTGCGTCTCATCCCCGTCAGGCTTTTGTCCACATATACATGGTAGCATTATTGCAACCGTTTGTCAGTAACTTAAGCCTTTTGAGCGTTTCGATAGATGCGCAGAAGGATGACCTTGGTCAGAGCGTGACAGGCTACAGTATTTAGTAGCCTCCTCAAACTCTACGTCCGAGTCCCCTCTGCACCTCCCCCCGCAGCCCCGATATCCAGCTATTCATCGCCTTGTGCGACAACACTTTCACACCCGACACCACCATCATCCGGTACACCCAGCCCCGACTCACCTTGCTCCTGCGGCTCGGGGCCAGCCAGTCTTTATTCTTCACCAGCTCTGCCAGGGTCCCGAGTCCCATCAGCAGGGGCCAGGCAGTAGCCAGCCTGAGACGGTAGTGCCTTCTCGGGATGGTCTGCAGGTATTCGGCAGCGGTCTTGTAGTGGTCCAATGCCTGACTGATCCCCCACATTAGAGCGGGTCTGGCCGCATCGCTGTTTGTAGTCTGAAGCAGGTCGTCCGCAGAGAGCCCAACTCGCTCCAAGACCTCACCCGGCAGGTAGCACCGGCCCAGCCGAAGGTCCCTGGGCACGTCCCTGAGGATGTTGGTCAGCTGGAGGGCCTTGCCGAACCTGATTCCCTTTTCGCTCATCTCATCCGCATCCCAACTCCCCAGGCGTGGGTTATAGGCCATGCTCATCTCCGTCCAGAACCGACCCACGCATCCCGCCACCAGGTACGTGTACTCATCGAGTTGCTCCGGGGTCTCGAAGGCGGTCAGCCCATCTTTGTGGAAATAGGTCAGGTCCAGCTCCATGCCCTGGGTCAGCGTCACGACCACCTGCCGGACACGGAAGCGGTCCAGCTCCTCCAGTCCTTCAAGCATGGAGATAGTCTTTGGCATGGCCCCGACCAGCTCCCTCTCGGCCTCTCCCAGCCCCTCCCCTGCCGTCCGGGCAAGGGGCTCGACCATGTCCGCGCCGTCCTCTCCTTCCACCAGACCCCGGAACTCCAGGAGTCTCTCCAGCCTCTCCTTGGTTGAGGCGGTCTTGGAGTCGGCAATGGTGTCAGCCGTGCGCGCAAGGAGGTAGGCGAGGCCCAGGGGTTTTTTGAGGCTTCCGGGAAGGACCCGGAGAGTCAGGTAGAAAGCTCGGGATGTGCCCTTCAGCACGGGCCCCAGGAGCCGGGCCTCTTCCTCGGGCGTTACAACCGGCACACCTACCCCGCCACCCCCAACCCCACCTTCATGCCGATAAGCATGCTGGTCAGGTTGGTGTTGGCCAGCGGGATTACCGGGATGATCGAGGCGTCGGCGACGTACAGGTTGTCGAGCCCGTGCACCTTGCCCCGGGCGTCCACCACCGACCCCGAGTCCGACTCGGGACCCATCTTGCAGGTCCCGGAGGCATGGGAGTAGTTCCCAATAGACTGTCTCAGCTGTACGGCAATCTCTTCGTCGGTCTGAAGCGGGGCCCAGGATTCCAGCTCCTCCTCGACGAAGGAGGACAGGGGCGGCGCCTGCATCACGGTCCGGAATATCTTCAGGGCATACACAAGGGCCGCCGTGTCATGGCCGTCTTCGTCGGTGAGGTAGTTGGTCTCGATTGTCGGGGCGGCTGCCGGGTCTCGACTTGTTATCCACATCCGTCCCCGCGACCTGGGGGCCATGTGGCATATGAAACCCTCCAGTGTGCGGGCCTCCAGCGTCCTCGGTACCTGGGAGGGCAGCATGTGCAGGTCGAAGGGCAGCCCTTCCTGGCAGACGGGGCTCTGCGCCCGGAGGATCACCTGGCCCCTGTATACGCTCCCTTCGCCCAGGTCGCGCACTATTTGGTGCCAGCCCTCGTCCGTCGGCTTGTATTGCACGTAGAAGGACGGGTGGTCGTGGAGGTTTCTTCCGACTCCCTCAATATACGCCTTCTCACCAATGCCAAGTTCCCGAAGCACGTCCCCCGGCCCCACTCCCGACCTCAACAGAATCGATGGCGACCCGTACGTCCCTGCCGACAGGATGATGGTGTCTGCCCGGAGCTCAACGTCCTCCCCGCGTGCCTTTACCACCAGCGCCTGCGTCCTTGACCCCTCGATTACTACCCTGTCAATCATCGTGTGGTCAAGGATGTTGAGGTTCGGGTTACTTCTAACGGGGTCGAGGAAGGCGAAGGCAGCGTTCCAGCGCTCCGAGTCTTTGACGTTGCCGTGATAGGAAGCGACTCCCTCCTCGGGATCGGGACCTCCCATGTCGTCCACCCTGCCATAGCCCGTATTCAGTGAAGCTTCTATGAAAGCCCGCTGGTAGAGGGAAAGCTCGCTTTCGGCCATCCGGTGCGTGTAGAGCGGGCCTCGAGTCCCCCGGTAAGGCGTCACGGAGTCGTCGGCAGTCCCCTCCACGGCCTGTATCAGGGGAAAGATGTCGTCGTAGCCCCAGCCGGGGTTGCCGGCCTTGGCCCAGGCGTCGTAGTCACCGGGCACGCCCCAGATCGCTGCACAGTCGTTGTGGGAAGAGCACCCGCCGATGACCCTGGCGCGGAGCTCAGTGAAGCTGGGACCCTCGGGCCGGTTGGCGCGGTAGCCCCAGTCGTGGCTGTCGGGATCGAAGCGGGGGTCGAGGAGGTCCCTGGGCCAGCGGCCTTCCGACTTGGGCCCATAGTCGGGGCCCGCCTCCAGCAGCGCCACTGACAACCCGGCCTTGCACAGCACGTTGGCCGCCGCGCAACCCGCCGACCCGCCACCAGCGACTATCACATCATAATGCAGCTTCATGGCGGGGATACCCTCTAGTATCCCATCCGCTCGATGTGCTCTATGAGCTGCTTGATAGTTGCTTCTCCGGCACGGGGGCCGGGTTGCCGCACTACCGGGCTCCCAAGCAGGTCCCGGTAGTGCAGGGCGTTCTTCCTGATGCTCAGGTCGATCCCTTCCTGCACCTCGAAGAGGATCAGGGGAAGCCATTGGTAGAACAGCTTCTCCGCTGACTCAGTATCACCCTCGGCCATATGGCGGCATATCTGGACCAGGGTCTCGGGGAAGGCGAATCCCGTCATTGCCCCCGCTCCACCCTGCGCCAACTCGTCCAGCAGGAAAAGCCCGCCCAGCCCGCCGAAAATTGTGAGTCGGTCGCCGGCAAGCGCCTTGATGGCGCGGACCTTCGGGGGGGTGGGAGGGGCTTCTATCTTGCAATATTGAACCGACGGGATGTTGTCGGCCAGCCGCATGAAAAACTCGGGCGGCATGTGGACCCCCGTGGTCTTCGGGTAGTCCTGCACGACGATGTCGATATCCACGGCCTCGGCGATGCGGTAGTAGTGAGAGTAGACTACGTCCAGGTTGGACTTGGGCATGGGTGGAGGGGCTATCATCACCGCCGCAGCGCCCATCTCCTTGGCTTCCCGGGTGCGCGCTATGGCCGCCATGGTGCTCGGGCCCGAGGTTCCCAGGGTCACAGGCATACCGTTGGCTTCTGCGATGACCGCCTCTGCGACTCCTCGGCCCTCGGCGTCCGTAAGGCGGTGGGCTTCGCCCATTACGCCCAGGGCGACCACGCCCTCGCACCCCGACTCCCGGGCCTTGCCGACCAGGTTTGGAATGCTGGACTCGTCCACCGATTCGTCTTCGTGGAAGGGTGTCGCCAACATCCAGTGAACGCCTTTGAGCTTGCTTGCCATCCAAGACCTCCTATATCGAACACGCGGCCGTCGAGCCGTGCAGTTGGAGATGGGCCGCATTATGTTTGAGGCGATTCTCGGGTGTCAACAGTCCAATGTGACAACCTCCCCTTGCGTCCCCCCGCCTCCCCGACCTATCCTTTTCACCAAGTGAGGACGCTCACAATTTCCTCACCACTGAAAATTATTTCTGGTTAAACAATCAAACCCGTGCCTGATACGGTAATTCAATCAAAATAAACCGACGCCCTGGCTATGACGAATCTCACAGAGAACCCACTGCCGTGACCCTCGCAACCAAGTCCGACATCTCCCTGGCCCGAGAACTGGCGGCAGAGCTGGAGCGTAGGGTATCTGGCGAGGTGCGCCTCGACGATTTTTCACGGACGCTGTACAGCACCGACGCAAGCATCTACCAGATGAAGCCCATCGGAGTGGTGTTCCCCGAAAATGCCGATGACATAGTGGCCGTTATGGAATTTGCGCACCGGGAGGGTATCCCGGTGCTCCCACGGGGCGCGGGGACCAGCCTGTCCGGCCAAACCGTCAACAACGCCATAGTCATGGACTTCAGCCGACACCTGAACCGGCTCCTTGAGGTCAACCCCGAGGAGAGATGGGTGCGGGTCGAGCCGGGTATAGTAGTAGCGGCGCTCAATCGGCAGGTTGGCGGCCATCGCCTCCACTACGCCCCCGACCCCTCGACCGTCAACCGCGCTACGGTCGGAGGCGGCATTGGCAACAACTCCTGCGGCACCCACTCCGCCCTTTTCGGCAAGACGCTCGACCAGGTCATCGAGCTTGACACCATCCTCTCCGATGGCACCCGCCACCTACTCGGGCCCCTTACCGCAACGGAGCTGGAGTCCCGGCTCTCGTCTCCCGGGCTCCTGGGTCATGTGTACCGCGAGACTGCCCGCCTCGCCGAGATCAACAGGGTGGAGATTGATGCCCGCTACCCCAAAATCATGCGCCGCGTCAGCGGCTACAACCTCGACGAATTCCTGAACCCGGACCCTTTCAACCTAGCCCGCATCGTCGTTGGCTCCGAGGGTACGCTCTGCACCATCGCAGAGGCCAAGGTCAAACTGGAGCCCCTCCCCAACGCCAGGGGCGTGGCCGCGCTTCACTTCGATGACATCTTCCAGGCCTGCGACGCCACGTCGGCCATAATCGAACACTCTCCCGCCGCCGTCGAGTTCATCGACGACATGATCATCCGCCAGACCCGGGCGTCGCTGGGCTTGAAGCGCTACATTGACTTCATGCAAGGCGACCCCGGGGGCCTGGTCCTGGTCGAGTTCTTCGGCGACTCGGAGCCCGAGGTACGCGCCAAGCTCGACGCCTTCAAGGCCGATATGGAGCGAAAACGGCTCGGTTACGCCTGCGTCAACCTGCTGGAGAAGGAAGACCAGGCCAAGGCCTGGGCCGTGCGGAAGGCGGGTCTCGGGCTCCTGATGGGCGTACGCGGGGACGCCAAGCCCATCCCATTCGTCGAGGACGCCGCCGTGGACCCGACCCGGCTCGGCGAGTTCGGGCGCCGCTTCGACGAGATAGTCCAGGCCCACAACACAACGGCGTCCTACTACGGCCACGCGAGCGTCGGGTGCCTGCACATCAGGCCCCTGGTCAACCTGAAGAACGATGCCGGCATTAACCGAATGGAGTCCATTGCTGAGGCCGTAGCCGACCTCGTCCTCGAGTTCGGAGGTTCATTGAGCGGTGAACACGGGGACGGCATAGTCCGGGGCGTCTGGACGGAAAAGATGTTCGGGCGCAGGATCTACGATTCTTTCGTTGAACTGAAGGACGCTTTCGACCCCAAGCGCATCATGAATCCGGGCAAGATCGTCGAGTGCCCGCCCATGTCGGATAACCTGCGCTACGGAGGCGATTACCGGGCCCAGTCCCTCAACACCCGCATGGACTTCTCCTCTTTCGAGGGCTACGCCGGGGCCGTGGAGATGTGCAACGGCATGGGCGAGTGCCGGAAGTCGGCGGGGGTGATGTGCCCATCCTTCCAGGCAACCCGGGAGGAGGAGCATTCCACCCGGGGTCGGGCCAACCTCCTCCGTGCGGCCCTCTCCGGAGCTCTCCCCCATGAGACCATGATCAGCGAACGCCTCCACGAGGCCCTTGATCTCTGCCTGGAGTGCAAGGGCTGCAAGGCCGAGTGCCCGTCCAACGTGGACATGGCCAAGCTTAAGTACGAGTTCCTGGAGCGCTACAACGCTGCCAACGGCACGCCTCTCCGCTCTCGCCTCTTCTCGGAGATCGCACTGATAAACAGGGTCGGATCTGCACTCGCGCCCCTGTCCAACTGGCTATTCCAACTGCCCGGCGCCCGATCGCTGAACCACCGGCTTCTCGGTATCCATAAGAACCGGTCAATGCCCCCGTTTGCCAGCCTGACCCTCCACGAATGGTTCAATGGCCACAAACCTCTGAGCGCCGGGAACCGGGGGGAGGTCATCCTTTTCAACGACACCTTTATGACCTACAACTACCCAGGCGTGGGGATCGCAGCCGTTGAGCTACTGGAACTGGCCGGTTACAGGGTACAGCTGGCTAACGTGCGCTGCTGCGGCCGACCCATGATCTCCAAGGGCCTGTTGAAGAGGGCCCGTGGTAATGCCCGATACAACGTGAACAGACTCTTCGATGCAGCTTCCAGGGGCACACCCATAATCGGCTGCGAGCCCAGCTGCCTGCTCGCCTTCAGAGACGAATACCCCGACCTCCTGCAAGACAAAAGGTCAAAAGTGGTGGCTGAGAACACATTCATGATTGACGAGTTCCTGGCCCGCTTGGCCGAGGAGGGGGACCTGGACATCGCCTTCTCGGCCCAGCCCCGGAAGGTCCTGTTCCACGGCCACTGCCACCAGAAGGCGCTGGTCGGGGTGGAGGCCGCCAAGACCTCCCTGTCCCTCGCCCCGGGCCACGAGGTGGAGGTTGTCGATTCGGGCTGCTGCGGCATGGCCGGCGCGTTCGGATACGAGAAAGAGCACTATGAGCTTTCCATGCAGATTGGTGGCATGAAGCTCTTCCCGGCCATCGAGGCCAAGGGGCCGGGGTGGGAAGTTGCCGTGATGGGCGTTTCCTGCCGTCAGCAGATCGAACACGGCACCGGGCGTCGGGCCCGACACCTGGTTGAAGTCCTCCGCGAGTCCGCCCTCACGGAAGAGATACCTCTGACATGATCTCCCGGCCCTTCATATCCCTCGTGACTTCAAGAATTCCTATTGTCGGGGGAGACTTTCGGCACAGGTCTAACCCCTCGGCGTGCAAAGCAAAGTCTAGCTTGATACGGCCAATATCTGCGTGCTAGAGTAGCTTCTCGGTTGGCGATCATCGCAGGGGGGAGGAACATGGAATATCGCATAATTTCAGGCGACGGACACGTGGACCTTAATTGGCTGCCCCACGACCTGTTTGTTGATAATTCCCCGGGTCAGTGGAAGGACAAGATGCCCCACGTGGAGGACTCCGCCTCGGGGCCCGTGTGGAAGGCCGACGGCAAGATCATGACCCCGGTGGGCGTCTTCAGGGCAGACTCCTGGACCAATCCCGCGGGCTTCCACAGGGAGAAGCGGCTGGAGGAGGTTGGCTTCTCGGAAGACTCCCGAAACGGCGTCTACCATCCCTCCGACCCCGATCTACGGGTCAAGGACCAGGACCTGGACGGCATTGACGCGGAGGTGGTGTACGGCATGGCCTTCGGGCCCGACCAGATCCGCGACATGGAAGCCCGGGCCCTGGTCTACCGCATCTACAATGACTGGGCGGCCTCCTTCGCCGGTGCGAACCCTGAAAGGCTGGCCTGTCTCGCCTGCCTTCCCCACCACAGCCCACAGGCGGCCGCTGACGAGCTTCGTCGTGCGGCGGGGCTTGGGCTCAAGGGCGCCGAGTTTCGGGCTGCCCTCGCTTCAATTCCCATCTTCTACAGGGAGTGGGACGTGCTATGGGAGGCCTCTGTAGAGTGCAACATGCCGATATCCTTCCACCTGCTGGAGAACCTGCCCAAGGCGAAGGAACCCAAGGAAGAAAAGTACTTCGACGCTTACTGGACAATACTGTTGACGATGGCACAGCTGGACGGAATTGAGCACCTGAGCAGCATCATCCTCTCCGGGGCTTGCGAAAGGTATCCAGACTTCAAGTTCGTGCTCGGGGAAGCGGGGGTGGGGTGGATCCCCTACGTCATCGACCGCATGGACCACGAGGGCGAGGGGATTAAGGGGCTAAGCCTGCAACCCAGCGGGTATTGGTACCGGCAGGGCTACTCCACCTTCCAGAAGGAAGGAATAGCCGGAGAACTCCTTTCTCTCATCGGTGAAGACAATGCCATCTGGGGCAACGACTATCCCCACAACGACTGCGTGTGGCCCGACTCACTGGAAACCATCGAATTCAACCTGAAGGGCCTGGAAGACGAGACCGCCCGACGCAAAGTAGTCTGCGAAAACGCGGGCCGGCTTTACGGATTCATTAACTAGCGCCCATGACCATACTCTCTGGAACGGACTGCTTATGTCCATAACTATCGGGATCGACATCGGCGGGACGTTTACAGACGTTGTTGCGTTGGATAACGAATCGGGGGAACTGCAGTACACCAAGGTCAACTCCACGCCCCCGAGGCTGGTGGACGGCTTTATGCAGGGTGCGGACAGGGTCCGGGAGATGTCCTCCGCCCACTTTTCCGATGTTTCGCGAATAGCCCACGGTACAACCATAGGGACCAATGCGATCCTGGAGGCCCAGGGCTCTGCTATCGGCATCCTGACCACCAAGGGCTTCGAGGACGTCCTTACTATCGGACGGCAGAAGCGGTCCGACATGTACGACGTGTTCATCGAGCCCGAGACCCCTGTCTTTCTAGCGCCCCGTCGCCGTATCATCGGCATTGAGGAGCGCATATATCCCGACGGGGGGGTCGATGTCGCGTTGGACGAAGCCGAGGTAGCCCAGGCCGTCCGCACTTTGGTGGAGGAACACGGTGTGGAGGCCGTTGCCGTTTGCTACCTCTTCTCCTTCGCCAACGCCGCCCACGAAGAGCGTACCCGGGACATCATCCAGCGGGACTTTCCAGACCTGCGGGTCTCGCTGTCCTCGGAGCTTGATCCCCGGTTCCGGGAGTATGAAAGGCTCTGCCTGACTGCCTTCGACGCCTACCTGAGGCCCGTTCTCGAGCGGTACATAGGGCAGGTGAACGGCGCTCTTATCGAAAGCGGGGTGAAGGGCCGGCTCCACATCATCCACTCCCGGGGCGGCATCACCAGTGACGAGACGATCTTGTCTAACACGGTTTCCACGGTTTTGTCGGGTCCCGCAGCGGGGGTGATCGGCGGAGTCCATGCAGGCAAGCTCAGCGACCTGACGGACCTGATCACCCTGGACATGGGGGGCACCAGCTGCGACATCTCGCTGGTGGACAAGGGCAGGCCCGTCCTCTCCAGCGAGGGTAAGATAGCCAAATACCCGCTGCGGCAGCCCATGCTGGACATCAACACCATCGGGGCGGGGGGCGGGAGCATTGCGTGGGTTGACGGAAGCGGAGCCCTGAGGGTCGGGCCCCGGAGTGCGGGCGCATCGCCCGGTCCGGCAGCCTACGGGCAGGGCGGGGTGGAGCCGACGGTGACCGATGCAAGCCTTGCCTTGGGGTATCTTGACCCTGACTTCTTCGCCGGGGGCACCATGCGCCTGTCCGTGGAAAAGGCGCAGGAAGCCGTGCGTACCCACATCGCAGAGCCCCTGGGCATCGATGTGCTAGAAGCCGCCCACGGCATCCACACCATTGTGAACAACCACATGGCCGACGAAGTCCGCCTAGTGTCGGTATTCAGGGGCTACGATCCCCGCAATTTCTCGCTGGTCGCGCTGGGTGGTGCGGGGCCGGTGCACGCGGGTCGGCTGGCGGCGCAGACGAACACAGGCAAGGTGCTCGTGCCTCAGAACCCGGGGGTGTTGTCGGCGTTCGGACTGCTGGTGGCCAACTTGGAGCACGAAAGAGCACGCACTTTCCGGGTCCGCGCCGTAGATGCCGTCCCCTCCGAACTGCAACGGGTATTTGATGATCTGGACGCCGACTGCCGCGTACAGATGGACAGGGACGCGGCCCCCGGACGCCCGATACATGCCGCCAAGTCCGTAGAAGTCCGTTATGTCGGGCAGTCCTACGAACTGGAGGTGTCCGTAGCCGGAGACACCGTAGACGAAGCGGCCATAGCGCGGGTGATAGAAGACTTCCACACGATCCACGAACGGGTCTACGGGCACCGGGACTCCGATGAACTGGTCGAACTGGTCACTTTCAGGGTTGTGCTGTCCCAGGCGCCGGGCCGGGCCCCGGGGGGCGCGGTCTTCTCGGCGGCAGAAGGAACAGCGACTCCCCACACCACCCGGAAGGCTTACTTCCCTGAAGCCGGGGGCTTGGTGCACACCCCGATCTACGACCGTGACTCGCTGGGGTCGGGTGCAGCATTGAAAGGGCCCGCGATTGTGCAGCAGCTGGACACCACCACGGTCGTCTACCCGGGCAGCTCGGCGTCAATTGACGCCCACGGGAACCTGATAATAGAAGTCGGCTGAGTCTGCATAAGCGAACCGACTGAACAGTCTCTCGTGCTATAATTTTCTGTACGTTCGTGAGATAAACCCGTGCCCGAAAACACTTTCCCCGTCTTCGTCAACGCTCACACCCACAGTCACTCTATGCCTTACAAAGGCCAGGTGGGGTCGGCGCCCTTTGATGTCTGGATCGCTTATCGGCTGGCGTCCAACGTGGGCAAGCTCTCCGCCTCCGACCAGGTCGCCTGCGCACTGGCTTGCGGCATGGAGAATCTGAATGCAGGCAACGCCGGTATCATAGACCACCTATACTCTCCCATAACTGCGGAGAATGTATACGGGGTGGCGGAGGCCTACGAATCCCTGGGGATCCGGGCCTGGGTATTTCCCAACATAGACAATCTTCCTGTCGGGATCTACACCCGGCGCTTTTTCCCCGGCTACCCCAAGGCCATCCCCGACGACTCCCTCCCCGAGGAGATCCAGACCAGGGTTGAGCCTCTCCCCTTCGAGCCGAGGCTTGATGCGCTGATTGAACTCATCAAGGGCTGGAAAGGTAAGCGTGTGCAGATCGGCCTGGCCCTGGGCAACGCAGTCTGGTGCACCGACGAATTGATGATGGCGGCGAGGGACGTGCTATCGAGCCTGGACGTGCCCCTGGAGATCCACGTTGAGGAGTCTCCCGTTCAGCGAGAAGCGGCCATGCACCAGTGGGGGATGAGCGGTGTGCAAAGGCTGGACAAGTTCGGGCTGCTTACCGACCGGACCTTGGCCGCCCACTGCGTACAGGTTTCGCGGGACGACGTGGAACTGCTGGGCGAGCGGGGGGTCTCGGTGTCCCACAACCCCCTGAGCAACATGAAGCTCCAGAACGGCATAACGCCCGTGGGCACGATGCTTCGGGAGGGTGTTAACGTGACCCTAGGGAGCGACGGCTCGAACTCGGGCGACGAGCAGGGGCTCGGGCCGGTGATGCGGCTGGCTGCCTCCCTTGCCCGGCTTAACGGCATCCAGCAGATCAGCGAGGACATCGAACCCAAGGTGGTAGAGCTGGGCAACGCGAACGGGCACCGTCTCTGGTTCCCTGATGAAATTGTGGATGACCGAATCGAGTTCGACGGGCCCATTGACCCGGTCAAGCTGGTCTGGACCGACACGGGGAGCAGCATCCAGGAAGTGCACGTGGACGGCGAGGCTGTATTGCAAAAGGCCCGCTCCGTTTATGAACGGTCAGGCGCTACCGAGACCATCGCAGAGCTGGCAAAGAACGCCATCACCCCCGAGGGCGAAGAACTGGTCCGTCAAATCCAGCCCCTCTTCAAGTGGTACGCCCAGTCCAAGTGAGAAAGTGTATTTTCAATGGCCACTAAGACCGACGTCATAGTCATCGGCGGGGGCATCTCGGGATGCGCTACCGCGTACAACCTGGCCAAACGGGGCGCCCACGTCATTCTCCTGGAAAAAGGCCAGATAGCAGACGAGGCTTCCGGAAGGACCTGGGGCGCCGTCCGACGCCAGGGCCGACAGGCGCCCGAAGTGCCCCTGGCCATCGAGAGCCTAAAGCTGTGGGACAAGCTTCGCGAGGAGCTGGGCACCGAGACGCACTTCATCCGCGGCGGCAACCTACTTCTCGCCGGAAACGCCAGGGAGCTGGCTGACTTCGAGAACACCGTCAGGATAACCAAGGAATATGGTCTGGAGTCGGACATCGTGACCCGGGAGCGGGCCCGGGAGATCCTGCCCGGCCTTTCCGGCAAGTTCGTCGGCGGAATGTATTCTCCCAGTGACGGTTATGCCCACCCGGTCAAGACGACTACGGCCTTCGCCAGGGCCGCCCAGGAGAATGGTGCAACCGTGCGCACCGGATGTTCCGTTGAGAGCATCGAGACCTCGGGCGGGCAGGTCAAGGGTGTGGTCACCGAGCGTGGCGAAAGGATAGAGGCCGACGTTGTGGTAAATGCCGCCGGGGTCTGGGCCCCCCGCCTGGCAAGGACCTGCGACGTCAAGGTACCCGTGCGTATCATCCGCACCCACGTGACCATCACCGAACCGGTGCCGGACTACAAAGCGCCCCTTGTCTGGTCGCCCACCGTTTCCTTCCGGCCCACCGCTGACGGAAATATCCTGCTAGGCGCAGGCGCCGCACTGAAGGCCGACCATGACATCGACCTAACGTCCCTCACCGACATCAGGTATTTCCTCCCGGGACTCAGCCAGTTCAGGAAACAGATTTCCTTCCACGTGGGAAGCCAGCTCCTTAACGACGTACTGAGCCATGTGCCCGGCACGGTCCAGAACCGGAAGTTCTTCTCGACAACCGTCGGGGTGGAACCGGAGGTTAACTGGGCGACCATACGCCGCATGCGCAGGGGCTTCTTCCAGCACATGCCCCACCTGAGCGGTCTACGCTTCGTGAAGACGTGGGCGGGTCTGATAGACATCACCCCCGACATCCTCCCCGTCCTCGGTGAAGCGCCGACCGTGAAGGGCCTAATGCTGGCCACTGGGTTCAGCGGGCACGGCTTCGCACTGGGCCCTATCACCGGCAAGCTGATGTCGGAGCTTATCCTAGACGGGACGCCGTCGCTCTCCCTCTACGACTTCCGGTTGACCCGCTTCGCCGAGCAGGGCGTGGGCACGATCCGAAGGTTGCAGTAGCAGAGCACCGATTATCGGGACCCGGTCAGGTAGTCGTCTCCGATCTGGCCGAGTTCTTCCAGTTCCCTGTAACGCTGGGCGCTGAGACCCATCAGTTCCCGGTAAACGTATTCGTTGTGCTCGCCGAGGCACGGCGCGGGACGCCGGATACGGTTGGGGTGGGTTGATATGCGGCCCATGATTCCCGCATACCTGTGCGTTCCGGCCTCCGGGTGAGTGACATCCTGGAAGAAGTCGAGGGCCTCAAGCTGGGGGTCGGCGTGGGCCTGGGCCGTGTTCTGCACCATTCCAGCAGGCACACCGGCCGCCTGGAGCGTCTCCATGACCTCCCTTGACGTCAGGCCCCGGGTCCAGTCGGCAATGTGAGCGTCAATCTCCTCCTGGCCCCTCCAGCGGCCCAGAACGTGGGAGTACTTCCGGTCTGAGGCCCATGATGGGCGTCCAATCGCCTGTACCAGACCCTCCCACTCCTCATCCGTTCCGACACTGATAGAGACCCACTGGTCGTCTCCGAGGCACGGATAGACGTTGTGAGGCGCCATGGACATATCCGCGTTTCCAATGGCCGACTGGACACGCCCGTTCATGGTGTAGTCCACGAAGGCCTCGGCGAGGAAGGGGATGAGGCCCTCGGATAAAGGGGCGTCGATTAGTTGGCCTTCACCCGTGGCCTGCAGATGCCGGAGGGCAATGAGAATCGAAAACGCGGTGGTAATCCCCGCCACCGCGTCGGAGGGATACACGTCGTCTTTAAGCGATGGGTCGATGTCCGAGTAGCTGCGCACCCAAGTATGGCCGATGAATCCCTCAATGTGGGACCCCCAGGCCTTGAGGTCCCGATAGGGGCCGGTCTGTCCGTAACCCGGCATCCTGGCCATAATCAGGTCGGGCTTGATCTTGCGAAGGTGGGAGTAGTCGAGGTCAAAATCGTCCAGGAGGGCGGGAGGATGATTCTCGAGGACGACGTCCGATATGGAGACCAGGTCCAGCAGCAGGTCTCGACCCCCTTCCATAGCCTGGTCAAGCGTAGCGCCCAGTTTGTTCCTGTTCAGGGCGTTGAAGCTCACGTAGCGGTTCCAGGGCCTTTCGCCGCCGTCCCAATCCGGGTAGGCCCTGGACCACATGCGCTCTTCCTCGGGTACTACGCCCCTGTGGTCAACGGTGAGGCCACGGGTCCCGACGGGAAATCGCACCCTGCTCTCGACCTGGATCACCTCCGCGCCCCAGTCGGCGAGAAGGGTGCCGGCATAGGGCCCGGCCCAGGCCTGGGTTATGGCCACCACTCGGATGCCCTGGAGGGGAAGGGTATGCCCGGCCATCTAAACCACCCCCATCCGCCCCAGACGGGCCAACTCCGAGCCGGAATAGCCCATCTCTCCGCAGTAGACATCCCGGTTGTGCTCCCCCAGCCGGGGCGCGGGCCTCGATACCTGCATCGGGGTGGCGGATAGCTGTGCGGGTCTGACGGGAAAGGCCTGTTCCCCGATTTCGGGGTGCTCCACCTGGACCCAGGGCCGACGCACCAGCATGTGTGCATCCCGGTGGAGGGTCTCGTGGGTATGGACAGGCCCGACCATTACCCCGTGCCGCATCCCTGCGTCTACAGCCTCGGCGGTGGAATGCTGGAGCGACCAGAGCAGGAACTCCTCGTTCACCATGGCGAGGCTCCGGACAGGGTCTACGAATTCCAGGGCGTCCGCGAGCTCGGGCCTGCCTACCATGTTTAGAACCCTTTTGAGGCGGCTGGGGGTGGTGGGGTTGAGGGTATTGATGTAGCCGTCTCGGGTGGGGACGACACCGGCGCCGGCCAGGACTATGCCCCTTGTCCTTTCGGCTATGGCGCTTGTTTGAGAATAAAGCGCCAGGACGGGTATCCAGCGGTCGGCGGTGCCGGACTGGGTCTCCATGGTCGAAAGGTCGACACGACTCCCGACACCTGTGCGGTCCCGGGACCGGACTGTCATCATGGTGAGCAGCGCTGCGACCATGCCGGCCTGGAACTGGACAATCCTGCCGCCGGCCTTCACCGGCTCCCTGTCCAGGGCGCCGCTAATGTACATGGGGCCCGATAACCCTGACAGTATCAGCTCGGAAGCCTTGTAGTCCCTGTACGGACCCTTGCGTCCGAAGTTGCTGAGGGAAGTCATGACAATTCCGGGGTTGATTTCAGCCAGCTGCTCGAAACCCAGGCCCCGGGCCTCCATTGTTCCTGAAGGATGGTCCTCCACGAGAATATCGGCCCCCTCTGCCAGCTCTTTCAGCACCCTTTTCCCCACCCCCGACTCCACGTCCAGGGTTATGCCCAGCTTCCCGAGGTTCACGTGATTATGCAAAGCTCCGCGATTGTAGTGAGGTAGATCTTTGTAGAAGGGCGCCACCCGACGAAGTTCACTGCCGGTACGGGGTGCCTCCACGTAGACCACTTCCGCCCCGTACGCAGCCAGGGCGCGGGCACAATGTGAGCCCGGGAGCTCCCGTGAGAGGTCCAGAACACGCAGGTCGGACAGGGGGCCGATGATATTAGACAAGTTTGCTGCCCATAATTAAGCTGAAGCCTAATATAGCCTTCCTGTCAGCCTCGTCATCCCGGCAGGGTTGCTGGCGCCGTACATCTGCCGGGCCTCGACCTCTATTTCACCTGCCGCTTCCTGGTCGCCGTACAGAACACGGGCGCCGCCTATAACTTTGTCTACAGCAGGGAGCCTGACCTTGTGATGACTGTCTCCGGCTGCGACGAGGGCGTCGGCCTCCGGGACCCAGTGGGTGAAGCCCGGGTCTCCCTTTTCGGCGGTCATGTCTCCCACCGCAACCGCGGTCCTGATGCCCTCCTCTTCGCACATACGGCAGACCATCATCGTCTCAACGCTGCCGTGGCCCTCGCTGATCGGGGAGATAATCGCAGCGTCGGCGCCCAGCATCCTTGCAGTCCTCACGACGCTTCCGGCCTCCCGCTCTTTATCCTCCAGCGTGTAGGGGAAGGACGAGAACAAGATTACACCCCGAAAGTCCAGGTCTACTCCGTGCCGGGAGTAAAGCTGCTCCACCACGGCGTCCTGCTGGTACGCATAAGTGCAGTCCCGAAAGTTCGCCGCCAGCAGGAACCCGGAGTTGACCACCGCACCGTCCATCAGCTCGTTGGGGTGCAGGGGTACGGCCCAGACCCGCCTTGCCGAGCATGAGCCGTAAATGCTGGCCGAACTGCAGCAAATATAGACGATACGCGGCAATCCGGGGTCGACGGGGCTTAACTCACAGGTCCGGGTGTAGTCGGGAGTCAGGCCCCGGGCTTTGCCGGCGAGGTACTTTGCGGCCTTGAGGCAGAGGTCGCGGGTGGCTTCCATTGTGAGGTTTGCCTCGGGTGTGCGGTTGTCCACCTCGAACTGGTCACTATTGGCGGAACGAAAGTCCCCGCTTCCAGCCTTTGGGCTGAAGTGAAGGACAAGATTCACCGTTTGGGAAAAGGGTGAATATGAGGCTCCAGGCCCGGACATATCGATTATAGCCTCACGCGCATACCAGTATTCCTCCCCCGTGAAGGGCTCGGCCGTTCCCACCACCGCTATCCCCGCCAATCTGTTTGTCGTGCCATTTGCCACCTGCTCCGGCGGTCCCAGGCGGCCGGGGAATATGGCCCCGGGCCCCGACACCTTGTCTCTGGGTTCCACCACGTCTATTGCATGGACGATACGAACTCGGTCTCCGGGCCTGGCAACATGCACCTGGATGTCCTCTATGTAGGGATTAGGCAACAGCCGGTCCTTCAATTCGCTCACGTTGACGTGTAGGGTCTTTCCCTCAACCCGAGTTTCTGGGGAGAACACCACGTCGTTGACCTGGAAGGAGACGAGTTCGAGCCGCATATTACGCAGCCGGTCAGTGTAGCCGTCCGAAGAGCCTTGTGGGGGCCGCGGGGTTGCTGGCCCCGAGCATCTGCCGGGCCTCTACTTCTATCTCCCCCGCTGCGTCCTGGTCGCCGTGCAGTACCCGGGTGCCGCCAATGACCTTTTCCACGGCGGGGAGGGCAAGCTCGGTATGGCTGTCGCCGGCGAAGACAAGGGCGTCGGCCTGGGGTACCCAGTGAGTGAAGCCAGGGTCACCCTCGTTTGCCGTCATCTCTCCCGCACCAATGGCGGTACTGATTCCGGCCTCCTCGCACAGCCGGCAGATCATCATGGTCTCGACGCTGGGGTGGCCGTCGCTGAGGGGCGCGATAATCGCGGCGTCGGCGCCCAGCATTTTGGCAGTCCGCACCGTGCTTCCAGCCTCCAGTTCCTTTTCTTCCAGCGTGTAGGGGAACGCCGAGTAGAAGAGGACGCCCCGAAAATTGAGGTCTACCCCGTGCCGAGAATACAACTCTTCGACGACAGCATTACGCTGGTAGGCGTAGGTGCAGTCGCGGAAGTTGGCCGCAATCAGGAAGCCGAAGTTAACGACGGCGCCATCCATCATCTCGTTCGGATGCATGGGAACGACCCACTTCCGGGTCGTGGAAAAAGAGCCGTAAATGCCGGCGGAAAGGCTCTTGCAGAGGTAGACGACGCCGGGAAGGGACGGGTCCACCGGGCCGAGCTCGTAGGTGCGGGTGTAGTCCGGGATCATCCCTTTCACCTTTTTGGCCAGGAACCTGGCTGCCTTAAGGGTGAGGTTTCGGGTGGCCTTCATCCGGTTCTCGGCTTCCCGCGTGCGGGTGTCGACCACGAACTGTTTGCGTCTTGCTGGGTCCAGTTCCTCTCCCCCCGGTCTCGGGATGAAGTGCAACACGAGGTTGACGGTCTCCGAGAAAGGCGAGTAGGCAGCCCCGGCCCCAGACATGTCGATTATCGCCTCCCTGGCGTACCAGTACTCCTCTCCGACGAAGGGCTCCGCGGTCCCGACCACCGCCATCTCCGCAAGCCTGTTGGTCGTGCCACTTCCCACCTGCATCGGCGGGCCCAGTCGGCCCGGGAACACGGTTTCTGCACCCGACGCCTTGGCCCGCGGCTCCACGACGTCTATGGCATTGACTATACGGGCGCTCTCTCCAGGCCTGGCTACGTCGATGCGGATGTCCTGGATGAAGGGGTCGGGGAGGAGGTGGTCTTTTAGCTCGCCCTCGCTTACAAACAGGGTTTTGTTGGAGAGATGGGTCTCGGGGGCAAGGGCCACGTTGTCTACCTGAAAGGAGGCCAGCTCGAGCTTCATCCCTTCTCCTCCCTAGTACAGCTCCGGCGCGAGCCTGGTCGGGCCCATGGGCGCTGAGAGGCCGTACAGGCTCCTGACCTCTATCTCAAGCTCGGCGTCGGCGGGGCCCAGACCATTCAGGAGATCCGTGCCGCCGATAACTTTCTTCACTGCGGGCAGCTTTATCGTTTCACGGTCGTTGCCGGAGGCCACCATGGCATCGGCCTCGGGCACCCAGTGGTTCAGGCCCGGCTCCCCCGCCCCGGGCACCAGCTGCGACACGCCCACCGAGACCTTTATCCCAGAACGCTCGCACTTCTGGCAGACCATCATAAAAGCGACACCGCTGTGTCCGGACCTGAACGGCGACACGATGGCTGCTTCCGCACCGAGCATGTGGGCCAGCTTTACGGCGCTGTCGCTCTCTATCTCCTTCAGTTCCATGGTCGGCCCGAACCCCGAGAAAAAGACCACCCCCACGAAATTGAGGTCCTTGCCGTGCCTCTCATACAGCTCCCGGACAATGGAGTTATTCTGATGGAAGTAGGTGCAGTCCCGGATGGCAGGTTCCACGAACCGGGTTGAAAGGACAAGGGCGCCGTCCATCATCTCGTTCGGGTGGAGCAGCATGGCGTGGTCGTAGGTGAAGTCGGACCATCCGTAGAGGGCGGCGCCGGTGTTGTGGTGAATGTAGGCCACCTTTGGCAGACCCTGGTCGACGGGGCCAAGTTCGTACTCAGACATTTCGTTGGGTTCCACGTCCCGCGCGATGCCCGCCAGGTACTCGGCGGCCCTCACGGTCAGGAGCCTCGACGCCCCAATGGCGCGCCTCGCGTCTTCGTCCCAGGCGTCGACGCCGAAGTTGGTCTTCTCACGGACCTCGTCCCCCGGGGTCTGGACGAACTTGACCACTAGGTTCACGGTCCTGGAAAAGGGGCACAGCTCCGCCCCGGGCCCCGACATCTCGATGATTCCCTCTCGGAAGGCCCAATGGTCCTCTCCGGTGAAGGGCTCTGCCGCGCCCACCACCACCACCCCTTTCAGGCGCAGGGTCCTGCCCTCACCCGCGCCCAGGGGCGGGCCGAGAAGGCCGGGGAAAACACGCTCGGGTCCCCGCGCCTTGGCCCTCGGCTCCACCACGTCCAGGGCATGGACTATCCGCACCGACTCCCCCGGCCTCGCAATTTCTACTTCCAGGGCCTCGAAGGGCGAGACTTGGGCGAGGTGCTCCAGCAGGGCGGCCTTCTTCACGTGAAGCACGCCGTCAACCAGCCCGTTGGCGTCCGAGAAGACAACATCCTTGACGTCGTATGAGGCCAGTTCCAGGTGCATGAGCTTCACCCTTGGGTGTCTGGGCCGGTTGGGAAACTTGGTCGAGGATTATAGCACGCAGGGTTACGTCCTCTCGTTGACATCGCCCTCGGCGCGTGTCTAACATTGTCCCCGCCGACGAGACCCTTCGATTCAGTACATGCTATCCACAAATCAGACATTCCCAACGGTTGCCAGCCATGTTTGACCAAGCCCTGGAAGGCGTTAAGGTTCTCGATCTAACTCAGTACATCGCCGGGCCGTTCTGCACAAAGCTGATGGCCGACTACGGCGCCGACGTCATCAAGTTCGAAAGGCCCGACGGCGGAGACCCTGCCCGCCATCTCGGGCCCTTCCACCAAGACGACGCCCACCACGAAAAGAGCGGCCTCTTCCTCCAGCTCAACACGAATAAACGGAGCGTCACCCTCAACCTGAAGGTTACCTCGGGCAGGTTTATCCTCCACGAAATGGTCAAGGAAGCCGACATCCTGGTCGAAAACTACGCCCCCGGGGTGATGGACTCCTGGGGCCTGGGCTTCGACGCCCTGGCCGAGATCAATCCCCGGTTGGTCATGACTTCAATCACCAACTTCGGGCAGACGGGGCCGTACCGCGACTACAAGGCATCGGAGTTGGTGCTGTTCGGGATGGGAGGCGAGATGCACTCCATAGGGATGGAGGGTCGGGAGCCTCTGAAGCAGGGCGGCAACGTCGCCCAGTACGAGGCCGGGGCCGCGGCCGCCACCGCCGCGATGGGCGCTCTCTGGGCCGCCGACAGGGACGGCGAGGGGCAGCACCTCGACATATCCATCTTCGAGACCCAGCTGGGCGGTGTGGACCGCCGGCACGCCGCGCTCATGGCCTACGCTTACTCCGGCCGCATTAGTGTCCAGCAGGCGGGGTGGCTGGGGGCCGCCTTCGCCTCGGGCACCCTGCCGTGCGCCGACGGCTACATCGAGATGGCCGGGGGCGGACACCTCTTTCCCAGGGTAATAAAGATGCTCGGCAACCCCGAGTTCCTCCAGGACCCCAAGTGGCTGGAACCGGGCGCCGGCGCCGATCCCGACCTCAATGAAGAGTTCAACGAATTCTTCATCCCCTGGCTGATGGAACGGACCAAGCGGGAGGTCTGGGAGGAGGGGCAGAAGGCCCGTGTGCTCTGCGGACCTCTCTATTCCATGAGTGATTTGCTGGATGACCCCCAGTTTGTCGGGCGGGGGTTCTGGCCGAAGCTCGAGCATGCCCACACCGGTCCGGTCTCCTATCCCGGGGCCCCGACCCGCATGGCCGAGACCCCGCGCCAGATGCGCCGCCCCGCTCCCGAGCTTGGACAGCACATCGAGGAGGTCTACGGCCACCTCGGCTACAGCCGGGACGACCTCACCAGGCTTCGGGAGAGAGGTGTAATTTAGGCAATGGTCACGAAAGCGAAGACCAAAGCCAAACTGCCCCTTGAAGGCATCCGCGTCCTGGACTTTTGCGTCGTCTGGGCCGGGCCCTTCGCAACCCAGCTCCTCGCCGACCTCGGTGCAGAAGTCATCAAGGTCGAGAACACCCATCACTGGCAGCCCATGACCCGGGGATTCGTTGCCCGGCCATCAAAGGAGTCCCTGCCCCAGCTTCCGCCCATGCTCGGCGGGTATCCCGACAGCGACCCCGGGCCCCGGCCCTGGAACCGGTGCCCGGGATTCAACAATCTCTTCCGCAACAAGAAGAGCATGACCCTGGACCTGGGACGTCCCGGGGGCCGTGAGATCCTCGAACGGCTGGTCAAAGAGTGCGACATCTTCTACGAAAACAACGTCACCGAGACCATGGAAAAGCTGGACATCAACTACGACTGGCTGAAGTCCATCCGCCCTGACATCATCATGATGCGCGTCCCCGCCTACGGCAGCGTCGGGCCCTACAGGAACTACCGGGCGCTGGGCGTGCACCTTGAATCGGTCATCGGGCATTCCCTGATTCGGGGTTACCGGGACTCAGACCCTTCCACCAACAGCGCCATCTACATGGGCGACTACGCGGCCGGGGTCCAGGGCGCCTTCACCGTCCTGGCTGCCCTGCACTACCGTAAGCGCACGGGCAAGGGTCAGCTAATCGAACTGGCCCAGGCAGAGAATGCGGTCAATTTCCTCTCCGAAGCGGTGATGGACTACACACTGAACGGTCGGGTTCAGGGGACTCTGGGGAACCGAAACATGTTCGGGTCTGCGCCATGCGGAGCTTTTCCTTCCAAGGGTGACAACAACTGGATCAGCATCACAGTCTCCAACGATGCGGAGTGGCAGGGCCTGTGCGAAGCCATGGGCAACCCCGACTGGTGTAAGGACGAACGTTACTCGGACCAGTACGCCCGGTGGAAGAACGCCGATCAGCTCGAGGAAGAGCTTTCCCGTTGGACGGTCCAGTACGACAAGCACGACGCCTTTCACCTCCTTCAGCGGCACGGCGTACCATCGGGGCCCGTGATGCATGCCGGGGACGCCCACTCCGATCCCCACCTGAAGGAGCGGGACTTCTTCAACCGCATCACCCACCCCGAGGCCGGCACCCACAACTACCCCGGCTTTATCTTCAACATGTCCCGCACCCCTCCAGTGGTGAGAAACGCCCCCTGCCGTCTCGGGGAGCATAACGAATACGTCTACAAGGAAATACTGAAAATTTCGGACGAGGAATATGCCCGGCTGGAGGCCGATGGCCACATCGGCATGGACTTCGACCCCGAGATCCAGTAGCCCCGAACACAAGGAGTAACAGATGCCGGATAAAGAAAGAGTCGGGTTTGTAGGGCTGGGTATCATGGGCAAGGCCCAGGCCGCTAACCTCCTGAAGGCGGGATTCCCCCTGACCGTCTACAACAGGACCCGCAGCAAGGCCGAGGAGCTGGGAGAGTCGGGTGCCGCCGTGGCCGACACCCCCGCCGATGTCGCCCGAAACAGCGACATCACTATAACCATGGTCAGCGACTCCCCGGACGTCGAGCAGGTCATACGGGGCGAGGGAGGCGTGATCGAAGGCGCGGCGTCGGGCTCCGTGGTCATAGACATGAGCACCATATCTCCCCAGGTCACCCAGGACATTGCCAAGGTGCTGGGGGAGAAGGGCGTGGAAATGCTCGACGCCCCGGTAAGCGGCGGCTCATGGGGAGCGATCCAGGGCACCCTGTCCATCATGGTCGGAGGAAACAAGGCCGTATTCGACCGGTGCATGCCCGTTTTCGAGGCCATGGGCAAGACCATCATCTACACCGGCGGCAACGGTATGGGTCAGGTGACCAAGCTGGTGAACCAGATCATAGTAGGCGGCACGCTGGCGGCAGTTTGCGAAGGACTGGTCTTCGGGGCCAAGGCGGAGATAGACCTTGACCCCGTCTTCGAGGCGGTGGCGGGAGGGGCAGCGGGATCGTGGCAGCTCCAGAACCTCGGGTCCCGGCTCCTTAAACGGGACTTCGACCCCGGGTTCATGGTCAAGCTGATGCATAAGGACCTCCGCCTGATCACCGACGCCGGACGGGAGATGCAGCTTCCCCTTCCTCTGACCAGCCTGATCCACCAGTTCTACCACGTCCTCCAGAACGAGGGCTACGGAGACGAGGGCACCCAGGCTTACGTAAAGGTGCTGGAGAAGCTGGCCGGGGTAGAAGCCCGGGGCCAGGAGGCTTGAAGTGAAGATGCGCTTCGGGGTGGGGATGGGGGGCACCCTCACCACCAAGAACGTGGGAGAGCACGCCAAGGTGGTCGAGGACAGCGGCTTCTCCTATCTCACCCTCGTCGACTCCCCGCCCAGGTCCCGGGACGTCCACATCATGATGGCCCTGGCCGCTATGGCCACCAGCCGGATCAGGATCGGGCAGGGAGTCGTGGACCCCGTGACCATCCACCCCTCGGTCATCGCTAACATGACGGCCAGCATCAACGAGATGTCGGATGGCCGGGCTTTCATAGGCCTGGGAACGGGTAATCCCATCGTGAAGCACCGCAGGAAAGTAACCCACGCCGTCATGCGGGAGGCCGTCCACTTCATGCGCAAGTTCATGGCCGGGGAGGAGGCGGAGTTCCAGGGAGTGAGGATGAAGTCCTTCTGGATCGGGGAGCCCCTGCCCATATACCTGTCGGCCCACGGGCCCAGGACCATGCAGCTGGCCGGCGAGATCGCCGACGGCCTGATCTCCCTCTGCGTGGACCCCGTTTATGTTGAGTGGGAGATGAAACAGCTGCGCAAGGGGGCCGAACGGGCGGGTCGGGACGTATCGAAGATCGACACCTGGGCCCGCACCATGCTCTACGTCGCCGATTCTAAGGAGGCCGCGCGCCGGGAGACCTCCGCCTACCCCTCCAGTTACGCCGACCTCTGCGACATGCTGGAGAGGGACGACGATGACGTGGCCGAGCTTAGGGACGCCCTCGAAGCCAACGAGCCAGGCTCGGTGCGGGCGCTAATCGACGACTCCAGGGCCTTTGCCAACGCCCTTGACCCGGACGTGGCAGAGAGGGTGGACGCGCCCCACTCGAAGGTCGTCACCCAGCGACTCATCGACTTCTATCACATCTCCGGCCCCCCTTCGGAAATGTGCGAAAAGATAGAGAGGCTGGGTGAGCTCGGCATCAAGACCATGTCTATGACCGCCTACACCCTGATCGACAAGATGGGGATGTTCCGCAAGGTCGGGGAGCACATCATCCCCCGCTTCTCCCAATAGATCGAGACGTGACGCGTCCCGTGGCCCCGTTCACATACAGGGGTGACATCACCACCGATTCCCCCATCTTCATTCCCGACCCCTTCCGTCATTCCCGACCCCGATCGGGAATCCATCCCCTCCCCCAGAAAAATGTGACACTGCCCCTTGACGTGCAAACGTTTGAGCTTTATATTTGTTCTAAGTCTAGACCCGATACCTACCCTAAGGAGGAACCCAAAAACCCAGGGGAACCAACCCGGCGCCCCAGAGGACTCAACGCCCTGGCCCATCCCAACGGCCTTTCTCTTCCGTTCGCCCTGAGCTTGTCGAAGGGTCTTAAGAACGGAAATAAGGGAGGCCCGCGGCACAAGCGAAAGTCGCCATCTCCTCTCCCGGCGCCCGGAGGACTCAACGTCCTGGCCCATCCCAACGGCCTTCTCCGTTCCGTCCGCCCTGAGCTTGTCGAAGGGTCTTAAGAACGGATAAAAGAGAGGCCCGCGGCACAAGCGAAAGACGCCATCTCCTCCACCCCAGTCCCGTCCCACTTCCCCTGTCCCCCAGGCGATGGAAAGACGCCCTGGATAGAAGCCACAGCGGACCGGCCATTCCCCCGCCGAGACTCCCTCTCGGTGGCTGGTTAGCAGCGAGCTTACGCTATATCAAGCTAGGGGTGGGACGGACCGGCTATCCCCGCCCGGGACTGGCTCCCGGTGGTTGGCCCGTAGGCGAGCTTACGCCATATCAAGCAAGGGGAAAGGCAGGCCGGCTCTACCCCGCCGGGACCGGTTCCCGGGGGTTGGCCTGTCGGCGAGCTTGCGCCATATCAAGTGAGGGGTTTGCTGGACCGCCCAGACCCGAGGGTGCGCGCCAGATAGGCTAATTTGAACTCCCGGGGGCCACAGCTGGATCACTGGCCCCCTCTGCGCAAGCAGTTGCGTGGGAGAGGGTCAAGGCTCGGATGTCTGCCCGGACAGCTCGAGTATCGTATCAAGCAGAGGGCGCGGCCGGCTGCAAGTTCCTCCGCCTGCGTGGTGGAGCGGATCCTCCATGGCCCCCGACAGCCGGAACACCGCAGGAGAGTGGAGGCCACCGGCTCACCAGGTGCGTCTTCCATCGCCGCCCCAAAACCCAACGGACAGAACCCAAACCCAAAACCCTACAACTGAATAGAAACCCGTATGGCGCTAATCTACCGAAGCAGTCCGCCAACTTGACAGCCTCAACCCTCGCCACTATCCTAGCTCCACCCTAGCGGGTCTTGCGGCGGTCCCCCCCCCCCGCCGTTGAGGTGAAGAGTCCCGTCGCAGGTTTCCCGTTTACCCTAGTCCCAATCGGCGTTCATCAGAGTCCAACAGGAAAACAGGAGGACCTTGTATGAAGCTAGGAAGATATAGCTATAGGAGAGCCGGCCGCGGCAGGCTGATGATAGCCGCGCTGGGGCTGGCCTTGATTGTTCTGATGGTCGTGGCAGCCTGTGGCGAGGCAGCGACGGCCACGCCGGAGCCGGCGCCTTCAGAGCCGGAGCCCACCGCCATGCCGGAGCCCACCGCCATGCCGGATGAGCCGGACGAGCCGGATGCACCGGCCCCCACGGCCATCCCGGACGAGCCGGACGCACCGGCCCCCACGGCTGCACCGCAGCCCACGGCTACCCCCGAACCGCCCGCAGGGCCCCGGGCCATGTCCGAATGGACCGTCGACAACCCGGCCACCCGGGAAGAGATCGAGAACGAGCTTCAAAGATTCCGGGGCCAGAGTCTCGTCTTCGCCACCTGGGGCGGTGCCTACGAGGCAGCCCAGGCGAACGCCTACATGGCCCCCTTCCAGGAGCAGTTCGGCGTCGAAATAGTCACCGACACCATGAACTACGCCAAGGTCAGGGCCCAGGTCGAAACGGGCAACCTGCAGTGGCACGTCCTGGACTACGGTGGACAGGCAGCCTGGCAGGCCGCCACCGACGGATTCCTGGAAGAGTTGGACTTCAGCATCATTGACAACCGGGACTTCCTGGAAGCCGGCAGGTCGCCATACTTCGGTGGTGGTGGCATAACCTGGTCCAACGTGGTTGCCTACAGCCTGGAGGCCGTAGATGAACTCTGGGGCGGCACACACCCGACCACCATGGCCGACGTGTTCGACTGGGATAACTTCCCCGGCGAGCGCTCGCTGGCCTCTCCGGAATGGAGTTGGAAGACCAGCCTCCGGTTCGCCCTCCTTGCCGATGAGCCAGAACTCCTGGAGACTGCCGAAGGACGGGCGTCCCTCACGATTCTGTCCGATGATCAGATCGACAGGGCGTACGAGTTGCTGGACGACATCGGTCCCAGGATCAAGTTCTGGTGGAGTGCGGGTGTGGACTGCCCCTCGGGCCTGATTGCCCGGGAGATCGACTTCTGCACCGCCTGGAACGGAAGGATCTTCGATGCCGAGGTCAAAGAGGGTGAGCCCATCACCATCTGTTGGACCTGCGGCCACATGATCAACACCGACTCCTGGGGCGCCCCCAGGGGCCTGAAAGACCAGGACGCCAACCTCTTCGAGCTGGCGCAGCTGTTCATGGCCTGGACCTCCTTCCCGGAGATCAACGCCGAGCTGTCCAAGTACATCAGCTACGGCCCCATGAACCTGGCGGCAGTGCCCATCCTGGACGGCCCGGAATTCGATGAGGTCCGGGACCACCTCCCCACCTCGTCCTCCAACGTCCCCTACGCCATCATCGAGGACGAGAACCACGATGGTCAGATAGGCGACGTTATGGGTGAACGCTGGGTCGCCTGGCAGCAGTCGCTGACCAACTAGGCCCGGTTTACAACTGAATAGGGATTTTTGGGGCCCCCGGCGCTGGCGGGGGCCCCAACTTCTGTCTTCTTGTTCGCGACCGGCTTACCATTCTCCGGGCCTCTCGCCGACATATCGGGACTTGGGATAATAAACTGTTGCCAAATCCCATTCCGTATGTAAGAATCGGTTCAGAACCAAATTGGGTTTGACAAAAGCCTCGCCAGGGAGGAGCCCAGAAGGGCCGGGGAGCGGCGAGGCAACTACAACTGAATCCAAATCTGAATTGTAGGTGGCGGTCTACTTGACCGCCGCTTTTTGTTTTTGGAGACCGTCCTTCCCATGCTGGAACAGATAGACACAACGCCATCATCGGTGGATGAGATCAAGACCCACCTGGACCAGCGCGAGCTGAGCCATGCGGTGTCGGCCCTGGAGGCCCTTGAGCCCGGCAACAGGGCCTCGGTACTGTTCCAGCTGGATGCCCGTTCCCGCCAACTGCTTTTCTCGGGCCTGACCCATAAGGCTGCGGGGCGGGTGCTGTCTGTGTTGGACGTAGAGGACGCGCTGGAACTCATCCGCGGGGCGGACCCCGTTCTGATCGCCCTCTGGCTCGAGCACGCCGGTCCTATGGCCGGTTCCCAAGTATTACGCGCCCTGCCCCCAACCTTTGCCCAAAAAGTCCTCGATGCTTTCCCCGAATCCGACTCCCTGCTCCCCCTCATCGAGAGTTCCGGGAGCACGGCGGGGGCCCTGATGACGCCCGAGTTCGTCGCCTTCAAGGAGTGGATGTCCGCCTCGGAGGCGCTGGACTTTCTGAGAGCGTCGCGCCCTGACCCCAAGCTCGCAGCACGAGCCTACGTGGTCGACATGTGGGACCGGCTCACGGGGGCGGTATCCATGACCGACCTGGTAATGGCCGACCCGGCCACTCCCCTGCGGGAAGTGATGGACTCCCGTTTGATATTCGTGGCGCCCGGCACCCGGCAGGACGAGTGTGCACGTCTGATGCTGCGCCACAACCTCCCCTCAATACCGGTGACCGACGAGCGAGGGACCCTCCTGGGAGCGGTCTCCATGGACCAGGCCGTGGACTCCATAGAGGAAAAAGTTTCCAAGGACATGTACCGCCTGTCGGCGCTGTCCCAGCCGGAGCGGCTCGGGACCCCGGTTTCCACCTCCGTCCGGAACCGTCTGCCCTGGTTGGCGCTGAACCTCGCCACCATCGGCATAGGGTCGGTGGTCATAAGCCTGTTCGAGTCGACCATAGCCAAGATGGTGATCCTGGCGGCCTTCATTCCGGTGGTGGCAAGCCAGGGAGGGGTGGGGGGTGCACAGACCATCACACTGATGGTCAGGGGGCTGGCCCTGGGGGACATCACATTCAAGGACACCCGCAAGGCCCTGGTGAAGGAGTTTGCCCTGGGTTTGACCAACGGCCTCGTCTTGGGCCTGATGGTAGGGGTGGCGTCCTATGCGTGGAAGGGAGACATAGTGCTGGGTATGGCACTGGCAATAGCCATGCTCGGCACCATGATAATGGCCGGGATAAGCGGCGTGGCCGTGCCCCTGGGCCTGAAGCTCTTCAGGATAGACCCGGCGGTAGCCTCCATGGTATTCGTGACCACCATTACGGATATCTGCGGCTTCCTGCTGTTCCTCGGGCTGGCCGGAATACTCCTCAACGCCCTAGGATGACCTTGCGGGCAACATTAGGATGCCCCCGACCCTATTCCAGTGATACCTGGACATCTTCGCCCTCCACCCTGACCCGGAAGGTGTAGATGTTGTCCTGTACCGGCGGTGTGAGGGCCTCTCCGGTGGTGATGTCGAACTCTGCCCCGTGCCACGGGCATATCACCACCTTTCCTTCCATTTCTCCTTCGTCCAACGGCCCACCTGCGTGGGGACACTCGGCGCTGAAGGCGTAGTACTCACCGTTGGCGTTAGCCACTACTACCTCCTCATCGTCGATCTCCACCAGGAGCATCTGCCCGGGCCCCAAGTCCGTCGTTTTTGCCACGTTCACAAAGTCGGCCATCGAATATCCTCTTCTCTTTCGTGGGGACCTCCCTTACCATCGGGCAGGGGCATAGGAAAAGCCCCTGCCGGCAGGGGCTTTGGCGCCATTGGGTTGAGAGTTCATCTGTTGTCCCTTATCTAGCTCTCCTCAATGAAGAACCTGCAGTTGTGTGCGCCGCCCACCACCGAACATTCCAGCATCACCTCGCGGTCGAGGACTTCCTTCAGGAAGGCAACCTCCATGTTGCAAATGTCGGCGCACTCGTTGGCAACGTGAAGGTACGGGCAGTTGTGGGCGGTCACGGAGTAGCCGTGCTGGTCCTTCTGCCAAGTGGCCAGAGAGCCTATCTTGTTCATCACCCGGGTGGCGCCCTTGATCCGCTCCGCCAAGTCCTCCGACTTGACCTCATCTGCGTTGGACCGGGCCATCTCCACACCCACCCGCTTCAGCACCTGCTTCACCGAGTCGTTGCCGTAGAGGTCCCGTATGTTGCTGATTAGGCTGGCGGCCAAGTGGTCGTAGTCCTTGGGGAACAGGTCCTCGGCGGCGTCGGTGAGGGAATACACGATTCTCGGCCTGCCCGCCTTGCCGGTGCGCAGCTCTTTTCTCTTGACGAGGTTACTCCGCTCCAACACGTTGATGTGGGCCCTGATGGTGACGGGCATGATCTGGAGCTCGCGGCCCAGTTGATCGACGCTCATGCCGCCCTTGAGCTTGATGCAGTCCAGGATCTGCCTGCGAGTATGTTGCATGTCGGTGCGTGTCTCCACCCGCGTGGTGCGGGCCCCGCCACCCCGGGCGCCCCCACTTTCGGATGAAGATACTATACACCGTGCGCAAATCAAGTCAAACACAAACATCATGGTTTACACGGAAACGTGTATAATATTCTCATGTTTGAGGGAAAGACCGGAAGCCGTGCGTGGAATGCAGAGAGCGTCAGGGAGCTGCGGCGACGGCTCGGGGTTACCCAGCATCAGCTGGCCCGGCGGCTCGGGGTCCGGCAGCAGACAGTCAGCGAGTGGGAGACGGGCCTCTACACCCCTCGGGGGGCTTCGGTTACCCTCCTCGGAATGGTCTCGGAGGAAGCGGGGCCCGAGTATAGAACCAGCCATCCCCCGGAGTTGGAGGCAGGCGGCGCCGGATGATTGCCGGAACGGGACCAATGCGACCTGCAAGCGAAGGCCTTCTACACAGGGTGTGGGTGCGGCGGGAGTACGAAGAGCGCAGAATCCGGACCGTCAACGGGGCTGAGGTCCAGGTGGTCTTTCCGGGCCGGCTGAACGGCGCCGAGGGACCAGACTTCCTGGACGCCTCGGTACACGTGGAGGGGCGGGGGCTGATGCGTGGGGACGTAGAGGTTCACGTCCGGGCCCGGGACTGGATTTCCCACGGGCACCACCGAGACCCCTTCTACAACCGGGTGGTGCTTCACGTGGTCTGGGATGCCGACTCCTTGTGGACCGAGCGACAGGACGGAGAGCATATCGAAACCGTTTCCCTTAAGGGGTGTGTTGCGTTCAACGGGGAAGGGACCGACTGGAAGGCCGGTCCACTGAGCCCTGCGGATTGCTGTGATCGGGCCCGGGCCCTGGGGCCCGAGGGGCTGGGGCGGGTCCTGGATGGGGTAGGAGATGAACGTTTGGCGGCAAAGTCGGCCCGCTTCGAGGGGGAGTTGGACGGGCTGGCGCCGGAGGAGGTCCTCTTCAGGGGCCTAATGCGGGCCCTCGGCTACAGCAGGAACCGGGAGTCCTTCCTTGAACTGGCAAGGCTGCTGCCCTGGTCCGCCATTGAGGCCCTGGCCTATCCCCTGCCCGACGAAGAGCGTTCCGGTGCGATAACCGCCTGGCTGCTGGGCGTGGCTGGTCTGCTTGAAGCAGCACCGGCGTCGGCGCGGGAGCTGTGGCACTGGTTACCCCTCCGAAGGGAGATGGACGGCTCCTGGTGGCGGCTGGCCGGAGTCAGGCCCGCAAACCACCCGGCCAGAAGGATACTTGGGGCCGGAGAGGTGCTGGCGCGGTTCGCGGGTGAGGGTCTGATGGAAGGGTTCAAGCGGGCGACGCTGTTGGCGGCGCACCACCGGGACCCGGGGCTGCTTTTGGAGCTCCTTGTTGCACCTCCATTCATAGGTCGTGAGCGGGCCCGGGAGATGGTAGTCAACGTGGCACTGCCTTTCTTCCATGCCCTTGGAGGCAGGAACGAAGAACTATCCCGCGCTGCGCTGCAGCTGTTCGCCCTGGCGCCCGCGGGCCAAGGAAACCGGAAGGTGAAGGACATGGCCATGCAGCTGGGTATTCGGAGAACACTAAAAGTACCCCTTACGGCCCGCCGGGAGCAGGGCCTCATCCACCTCATTGAGGGGCCGTGCCGCTACGGCTGGTGTGCGGGCTGCCCCGTTGGCCGTGCCGTACCCTATTCCAAGACCCTGGCAGCAGTGTCGTGATGGGGATGGGGTGGCCCGTCTGTTGACGGTCAACGCGTTATAATATCTCCTGCCATGCTGGTACTCGGCATAGAGACATCCTGTGACGAGACCGCGGCCGCCGTGGTCCAGGACGGGGCCCTGGTCCTATCTAACGTCATCTCCACCCAGGTGGACATCCATGCCCGGTACGGGGGCGTGGTCCCGGAAGTCGCCTCCAGACAGCACATGCTGCAAATAGTCCCCGTGGTCGACCTGGCCCTGGAGCGCGCGGAGGTGGGGTGGGGCGACATCGACGCCATAGCGGTGACCAAGGGACCTGGACTGGCGGGATCCCTGCTCATAGGGGTAAGCATGGCCAAGGCACTGGCCCTGTCCCACGACCTGCCCCTCCTGGGGGTCAATCACCTGGAAGGCCATGTGTACGCCAACTGGCTGGTCAAGGAGGGCCCGGCGGACCAGGGCCCCGAGCTTCCCTGCCTCTGCCTCATCGCCTCGGGAGGGCACACGGACTTGGTCCTGATGCGGGACCACGGTGATTACGCCCTGCTGGGGCGCACCCGGGATGACGCCGCAGGAGAGTCCTTCGACAAGGTGGCGCGGGTGCTGGGGCTCGGCTACCCGGGGGGGCCGGTGGTGGAGCGGGTGGCGCGCAAGGGCAGCCAGCCAAAACCCTTCCCCCGGGCCTGGCTGAAGGGAACCGACGACTTCTCTTTCAGCGGCCTGAAGACTGCTGTGATCCGGGCATCCAAGGACATGGGCCTGGCTGTGGAGAGCATCGACGACCGGGTGGATACCGAGGACCCGGACCCTCTTCTAGCGGACGTGGCCGCGGGGTTCCAGGAAGCGGTGGTAGACGTACTGGTTGAAAAGACGGCCCAGGCCGCCCGACGCGAGGGTGTAGAAAAGGTGCTACTGTCGGGCGGGGTGGCAGCCAACGGGGCGCTGCGTTTGGCCATGGCCGAAGGCAGTCCGGTGGAAATGAGTTGTCCGCCACCGGTATTCTGCACGGATAATGCGGCAATGATAGCGGCCTGCGGCTACCGGCGCCTACTCTCAGGGGAGAGGTCGGGGTGGGACCTGGAGGTACATCCGAACCTGCCCATGGCCCGACCAGCCACCGCCTAGCACCGTCCGGCCTGGGAGCCCAACGGGCGCTTGATTCCTTCAAATGCAATCATCGTTCGCTCGAGAAACTGGAGCGAACGATGATTATCGACTCTCTTTAGTTGATTCAGTCTAGTTGAGGTTGTAGAGTCGGCGGCAGTTATCCCAGAGGACGGCCTTCTTCAGGTCGTCGCGGATGGGCAACTCCAGGAAGGCCTCGGTGGCGTGGGGGTATTTGGAGTCGTTGTGGGGGTAGTCGGTGGAGAAGACGGCGACCCCGTCAAGGCCAGAGTCACCGAGAAACCGACCGGTTATCTCGTCGGCCTCGAAGGAGACGAAGCCCTGGCGCTTGAAGTACTCCGAGGGCCTCATGGTGAGCTCCACGTCCTGGTACTTGCCCAGCAGCTCGTCGTGTTCATCCATGCGCCACAGCAGCCAGGGCAGCCAGGAGCAGTTGCCCTCCAGGTAGCCGATCCTCAGGTTGGGGAAGCGCTCCATCACGCCGCCGCCGATGGTGTCCACCACGCTGAGCATCATCTCCATGGGATGGGAGCAGATGTGAAACATGGAGTAGTCCGGGAAGCGGTTGCCGATCTGGTTCATCACTGTCGGAGTGCCTTCGTGAAAGCCGAGGGTGACGTCCCGGGCCTCGAGCTCCCGCCACATGGGATCGTAGTAGGGGTCGTGCCAGTTGCGGCCGTTGACCACGTTGGGCCGCACGAACGTTGCCTTGAAGCTGTAACTCTCAGCGGCCTCTCGCACCTGGAGCACGGTGGTCTCGACGTCGAAGGGTGAGAGCATGGCCGCCCCCGACATCCGGGACGGGTCAGCCGAGCAGAAATCGCTCATCCAGCGGCTGTAGGCCCGGGCCACGGCGTCCCCGAATACGGGGTCCATGGTGTCCATGGCGAGAACGAAGAGACCCCGGCTGGGGTAGAGGACGGCGTAATCCAGGCCCTCGGCGTCCATGGCCCGCAGCTGTGAGGCCGAGTCCCAGCCGTTGGCGAAGGGGTCGGCGTAGACCTCGTGGAAGTTGAGGTCCTCGACCATGCCTGTGCTCATGTCCTCCCGCTCGTAGGGCTGGAGGACGCCTTCGACCTGCACCTGCATGTCGCCCAGGAACCTGTCGATCCCCAGGGGCGCGCGGTCCCTGAATTTGGGGTCGATGTAGTTCTGCCAAAGGTCCTTAGGCTCTATGACGTGCATGTCCGAATCCATAACCTTGAAGCCGTTCCTGGCCATATCAAACCCCCTTTGTATAGTGTTTGGGAAGCGTAAGACCCCCGAAAAAGACTGTCAACAAACGGGAAGCCTCTCCGTATATTCGCGGCAACCCCATACAGTCCACTTGACCGATGCACAACGCGGGCCGCCGAGGCTGGCGCACGTTTAGCCCCGACTCAACCGTACGATGGCTAAAGGGGCTTCCGGGTTCCTGAAGGTCAGTTCAGGTTGTAGAGCCGGGCGCAGTTGTCCCAGAGGACGGCCTTCTTCATCTCTTCGCCGATGGGCATCTCCAGGAAGGCCTCGGTAGCGTGGGGGTACTTGGAATCGCTGTGTGGGTAGTCGGTGGAGAAGACCGCGACGTCCCCGAGGCCGAACTCGGACAGGTAGCGGGCAGGGAACTCGTCGGCCTCGAAGGAAACATACCCCTGCCGCTTGAAGTATTCGGTGGGGGTCATGGTCAACCCAGCGCCGTTATTCATGCCCATGAGCTCATCATGTTCGTCCATCCGCCACAGCAACCAGGGCAGCCAGGAGCAGTTGCCCTCCAGGAAGCCGATCCGCAGGTTGGGGAACCGTTCCATAACCCCGCCGCCTATGGTGTCGACCACGCTGATCATCATCTCCATGGGGTGAGAGCAGACGTGATACATGGAATAGTCCGGGAAACGATTGCCTATCTGGTTCATTGCGGTGGTTGCGCCTTCGTGGAACCCGAGGGTGACGTCCCGGGCCTCGAGTTCCCGCCACATGGGGTCGTAGTAGGGGTCGTGCCAGTTGCGGCCGTTAACTATATTGGGGCGCATGAAGGCGGCCCTGAATCCGAAGGCGTCCACTGCTTGGCGCACCTCGTCCACGGCCGACTCAACGTCGAATGGAGCGATCATGGCGGCCCCCAACATGCGCTGAGGGGCGATGGCGCAGAAATCGCTCATCCAGCGGGTATAGGCCCGGGCGATGGCGTCGGCTAGGCCCGGATCCATCGTATCCAGGGCCAGGGCAAAGAGGCCGCGGCTGGGGTACAGGAAGGCCACATCTATGCCCTCGGCATCCATTGCCCTGACCTGGGAAGCGGAGTCCCAGCCGTTGGAGAGAGGGTCGGCATAGACCACGTGATGGTCGTTTGCTTCAATGATCTGCTTGGATACGCTGCCGGCGTCGGCGGGATGGAGGTGCCCTTCCACCAGCACCTGCATGTCTCCCAGATATCGGTCAAAGCCCCTAGGCGCCCGTCCAGCGTACTTGGGGTCTATATAGTCCTGCCAGAGGTCCTTGGGCTCGATGACGTGCATGTCGGAGTCCATCACCTTGAAACCGTTCCTAGCCATGACCAACCCCCTTGCTACTAATGCAGTTGAGCCTAAACGCCCCTAATACGGCTGTCAATGAATGCGGTATGGTGGTCTGCCGGGGAATTCAAGGGAGCAGAGTCGACGGCTTCCATCCCCCCAGCACCGACTCGACGGCGGTGGCGGCTGCCAGCACAATATCCTCCCGCCAAGATATGGCACCCAGCTGAACCCCGATAGGCAGGCCCTCCGGTGATGTTCCTGCTCTCACCACACATCCAGGCCAGCCTGTGAGATTGTAGGGCCGGGTGTAGATGGCGTCTGGGTAATCGTCCTGGTTGGCCTCACCGTGGGGCAGGGCCGCGGCAGAGCCGGTCGGTGAAAGCACCAGGTCGCAGCCTTCCATGAAGGCCACCATCTCCCCACGGATTCTGTCCAACTGTTCCAGTATGTCCATAAGCTCCGCTGAAGGTATGGGCTTGGCCCTAGTCATGCGGAGCACCAGCACCGGGTCCACTTTTTTGGTCCCGGCCTTTTCCAGCTGGCGTCGGAGCCAGGCGTAGCCGTCGGCGGCGCTTACCCGGTCACACAGCGCGCTCACCTTCGCCATCCCCGGAACCTCTCCCTCCCTGACTTCGGCTCCCGACTCCCTTAGCACCTGCGCCGCATCCTCAACGGCCTTGACGGTGGCCGGGTCCGGCACAACGTCTTCGATAGCCGTGAAATAGATGCATCGCAGACCACTCATGTCTACCGTTTCGGGGCCCGAAAGGGGCATAGGCACGAGGGCCGGGTCTCTGCCGTCCACCCCTGATATTACCGGTAGAGCCAGCCACAGGTCTTCGACAAAGCGGGCCATGGGTCCCACCTGGTTCAGGGGCCCGGTGGCGCCCATGCCGTGAGGAGGCACGTGTCCCGCTCGGGACACACGGCCCTGGGTCGGTTTCAGACCGGCAATGCCGCAGTAGTGAGCGGGCATGCGTATGCTGCCTGCGCTGTCGGTGCCCATGTCCAGGGGGGAGCCGCCGGCCGCGACTATGGCTCCTGCTCCGCCGCTGCTGCCGCTGGGACTCCGGGACAGGTCGTATGGGTTATTGGTGCGGCCGTAGACGAAGTTGCTGCTCTCCCAGGTCATGGTCAGTTCCGGGGTATTGCTCTTGCCCATCAGCACGGCGCCGGCCTCCTTCAGCCGGGCCACGACGGTCGCGTCCCGTTCGGGCACAACTCTCCTTCGACCCTCCGTCCCAGCGGTCGTGACCATACCTGCCGTCTCCAGGGAGTCCTTGATGGTGATGGGCAGGCCGTGAAGAGGACCCCGGCTTTCGCCTTTCGCCGACTCCCGGTCCCGCTCATCTGCCGTTACCAAAGCTCCCTCCGCATCCAGCAACACCACGGCGTTGATGGCGGGATTCACCTCTTCAATGCGGGCCAGGTGGGCCTCGGTAAGCTCCCTGGAGGAGATCTCCCGTCTTCTCAAGGCCTCCACCATGCTCACGGCTGACTGGTAGTAGAGCTCATCCATCGGATGCCTTCCTTTCGCGTCGAAGCAACTGGACCTGAGGGTTGGGAGGAGGTGGATGGTCGGGGCGCCGGGATTTGAACCCGGGACCTCATCGTCCCGAACGATGCGCGCTACCGGACTGCGCCACGCCCCGAGGGAGAATACCGACCCATTATAACCAGCCATAGCCCCCCCTCCAAGAGCATCGATACTCGCCGAGTCCAGTATACGGGCCTCATGCTCCTCCCCCCTATAAGCTTTATCCTGTCTCCGAGCTGGGATGTATGGGTTAAAATACCTCGCTAATGAGCGGCGTGCTTGACAAGATCACGGTCCGGGCCCCGGCTACAACAGCCAACATGGGCCCTGGATTTGACTCCCTGGGCATGGCCCTGGAGCTATTCAACACAATCTCAATCGAGCGCTCTGACCGGTTTTCGATAAGGATCACGGGAAACGGGGCAGGGGAGCTGAGCACGGGCCCCGACAACATGGTCTACAGAGGAATCGCCGCAGTCTACGACCATTTGAAACTGGAGCCGCCGCCACTAGCTGTAAAGTGCCACAATGAGATTCCTCTGCGCAGGGGGCTCGGGAGCAGTGCTGCAGCTATCGCCGGAGGTATGGTGGCTGCCAACCTGCTAACAGGTGGCTCGGTGCCCGGGAAGGAGTTGCTACGCCTGGCGGACGCTATAGAGGGCCACCCGGACAACGTGGCCCCGGCCTTGTTCGGTGGCTGCCAGATAGTTTTGCGTGAGGGTGAGAACCTGACTTCCGTCCCATGTCCCGTGGATGAGAGGCTCCGCGCCGTTCTATTGGTACCGGACGTGGAAATTCCTACTGAAGAGGCCCGAGGGGTAATGCCTGCCAGCGTCCCAATGCAAGATGCGGTACACAACATCGGAAGGGTCGCTCTGTTGGCACTGGCCCTGAGCCGAGGCGATGCCGAGCACCTTGGCCTGGCAACTCAGGACGTGCTTCACCAGCAGTACCGAGCTCCCCTTTTCCCGCCCATGACCGGCATATTTGGGGCTGCCATGGAGGCGGGCGCCAGTGGAGTGTTCCTGTCCGGTAGTGGTTCGACCATTTTGGCGATGGTCGATTCCAACGAGGAGTCGATAGCAAAAGCTATGCTCAAGGAGGCCCGCAAGCAGGGGGTGAAGGCCGAGACTCACGTCACGCGTCCCTCGACATTGGGGGTGTCTATTGTTCCCGAGGGAGAAGTCTAAGAAGTGTCCCTGCTGGTGCAGAAATACGGCGGCACCTCGGTAGCCGACTCCAGCCGCATCGTCAACGTTGCCAAACGCATAGTCTCAGCCTCCGATGCCGGCAACCAGGTGGTGACGGTGGTGTCGGCCATGGGGAACACAACCGACCGTTTAATAGAGCTGGCTAATGAAGTCAGCTCCGACCCCAGCCCCCGGGAGCTAGACTTCCTCCTATCCACCGGTGAAATAGTATCCTGCACCCTGCTGGCCATGGCGCTAAGGGAGCTTGGGGCGAAAGCGATAAGCCTCAGTGGGGCGCAGGCCGGGATCCATACCGACGCCTCCCACAGCCGGGCGCGCATCGAGCAGGTGGAAACGGGGCGCGTGCTTGGGGAACTGGGTAAGGGCAACATAGTTATAGTTGCCGGGTTCCAGGGTATGACCACGGACATGGAGACCACGACCCTGGGCCGTGGTGGGTCCGACACTACGGCCGTGGCCCTGGCCGCGGCTCTGGATGCCCAGCGATGTGAAATCTACACCGATGTGTCCGGCGTTTTCACCGCCGACCCACGCGTGGTCCCCAATGCCCGAAAACTCACAGATCTGAGCTTCGACGAGATGCTGGAGCTGGCCAGCTACGGCGCCGGGGTTCTCCACCCTCGGGCCGTGGAGCTCGGGGCCTTTTATGGCATACCTATCCTGGTCGCGTCCAGCTTCACCAGCGAGCAGGGTACTCTTATCCACGGAGGCGAACCCATGGAGGCCAGAAACAGATTGAGCGGAATAGCCCATGACCTGGACACGGCCAAGATCACCGTAATGGGCATCCCGGACCGTCCGGGCATCGCCGCCTCCCTTTTCGAGCCCCTGGCCCGGGCCGGCATCAGCGTCGACACCATCGTCCAGAACGCCAGCGAGGACAATATAACCGACCTCACGTTCACGGTGGCGCGTCGGGACCTGGCGGCGGCGCAGGAGATCGTCAAACCGGTAGCGGAGGAGCTCGGGGGGCGGGGGATCGTCGCCAATGGAGAGCTGGGCAAGGTAAGCATAGTAGGCAACGGGATGCAGTACGCCCCCGGATACGCCTCCCGGATGTTCACCACGCTGTACAGGGCCGGGATCAACATCCAGATGATCACCACTTCCGAGATAAGGATCACGTGTATAGTCGACAGGGCAGACACTACGAAGGCAGTCCAGGCGCTTTACGACGCTTTCTACGTGGAAGGGGCGGAGCTATAGCCTCCCCGACCCTTGCCCCCCTCCTCTCCGTGATAGTCCCTGCCTTCAATGAAGAGGAGCGGATCGCCGACTCCCTTACCCAGATATCTGCTTATCTCACCGGACAGGTCTACTGCTGGGAAGTCATTGTAGTAGACGACGGCAGCACGGATTCGACTGCAGACCTGGTCAGGGATGCGGCATCCCGAATGCAGGGCATCCGGTTGATTTCTCGGGCTCACAGGGGGAAGGGACACGCGGTCAGGGTCGGGATGCAGGCAGCGTCGGGGGAGTACCGGTTCCAGTGCGATGCTGATCTGTCCATGCCCATTGATCAGCTGTCTCGCTTTCTTCCGCCCGAGTTCGAGGGCCCCGGCATAGCCATCGGATCCAGGTCGGCGCCGGGGGCCCGCAGGTTGGGTGACCCGCCACTTCGCAAACTCATGGGGAAGGCCTTCAACCTGCTCGTGCGGTTGGGAGGTACGGGCTTCACAGATACCCAGTGCGGATACAAGTGTTTCGCCGGGGCCAGAGCCCAGGCCTTATTCGAGCAGCAGCGTCTGGACGGCTTCGGATCGGACGTGGAGGTGCTCTACCTGGCCCGCCGCTTCGGCATTCCCGTAATGGAAGTGCCGATAGTGTGGCACTACAGGTCGGGCAGCAAGGTGCGTCCTGTCCAGGATACGTTTCGCATGCTTGCAGACCTTGCTGCCATCAGGCTCAACGCTCTTCGAGGTCGCTATTCTCCTCCCCACAGTGAATGCTGAGCCAATCGGGCTTTGCGAGTCAGTGTAATACAGCACTATCGAGCCGGGCCGGAGAAACGAAAAATTGCGTCAAAAACCCCTTGCACTGCGAAAAATGTGTGTGCAAAATTGCCCCAACTCCGAGCGAAATCCCATGAACACGGTTCAAGACATATTGGAAAAGAGCAGGGTGATAGCCGTGGTCGGCCTTTCTCCCAAGCCCCACAGGGACAGCCATGAAGTGGCGAAATATCTGCAAAAGCAAGGCTATCGCATTATCCCCGTCTATCCCCGTGCCGACTCCATTCTCGGTGAGAAGGTATACCCCGATCTCACGTCAATCCCCGACAAGGTGGATGTCGTAGATATATTCCGCAAGTCCGAGGACGTTCCCCCGGTAGTCGACGAGGCTATCGAAATAGGCGCCAAGGCCGTTTGGATGCAACTGGGCATCGTTCATGAAGAGGCTGCGGGCAAGGCCCTGGATGCGGGTCTGGGCGTGGTTATGGACCGCTGCATGCTCGTAGAGCACCGGAATTTGGTCTCCTAGATTTCCAGCCCGGCACACCGTACCGGTCCCCGGGGTCCCTAAAGATTAGCAATCCCTGATTATCATTCTGCAGTGCGATGGAACCCATCATGCAAAACACGGCAACGACCCGAAAGCTGCACCCAGTGCTGGCCCGAAACGCCATAGACCTAGCGACAAAGGGGCGCTGGGCCGACGCCTTGGAAGTCAACCGCCATATCCTGGACATGGACCCATCCAACTGCGGGGCCTGGAACCGGATGGGCAAGGCTTTGGTCCAGCTTGGTCGATACCCCGGGGCCCGGGATGCCTTCGCCGAGACCCTGAGGCTTGATCCCTCCAACAGCATAGCCCGCAAGAACCTGGAAAAGCTGGAGGGTCTCTCCGAGGAGAGCGCCAGGACTCCTGCAGCCACTGCGGAGGTGTCCCTCCAGCAGTTCATCGAGGACACGGGCAAGTCCGCTGTGACTCCCCTTGTAAGCCTCGGGGACAGGGAAACGGTAAAACGACTTGTGAGCGGTCAGCCCATAGAGCTGCGCATGGAGGAATGTAAACTGTTCATCTACACCACCAATGGCGATTATGTTGGTCAGGTCGAAACCAAGCTTGCAGTACGCCTCGCGGAGTTGGTTAGGGGTGGGAACCGGTACCAGGGGCACGTAACCAGCGCCGGGGAAGACGAAGTGAAGGTGATGCTTCGGGAGGCTCTGGTGTCCCCCTCCCAGATAGGCAGGAAGTCCTTCCCGTCCAAGTCGGCGGACGGCTTCCGACCCTACGTCAAAGGCAGAGTCGGGCTCCATGATTCCGGAGAGGCGCGCACATGGCAAAAGGAATATGACGACCCAGATGAGGACATGCTCGATGATGCCGAGCCGGAGGGGATCCGTATAGTAGACGGTCCGAAAGACTCGCTGGACATGGATGAAGACGAAGAACGGGACGACGAGGAAACGGGAGAGGATAAGTAGTCTGATAGTGCCTTAACCCCTCGACCACCGTTCCGAAATTCCCAGCGACCGCCGACCAGGCGGTTTTTCATAACCGGCTGCGCCGCCACCCGGTGGCGTCTCCCCCACCCATGTAAAATTGATGGTAAACTCTCAAGCCGAACGAGGTGGTCCTTTTGCCCCAGCCCAAAGCCTTCCGGGATTTTCTCGACGCGTACCCTTCACTCCAGGCTATCGGTAACACGCCGATGGTCAAGTTGGACCTTCTTCTGGACACTGGCGGAGCCGAGATTTTCGCCAAGTACGAGCAGCTAAATCCCGGGGGGTCCATCAAAGACCGACCAGTCCTGCGCATGCTGGTGGAGGCAATGATTGCCGGGGAGCTTACTCGAGACAAGACCATCCTAGACTCCACGTCGGGGAATGCGGGTATAGCCTACGCGATGATAGGCGCAACGCTCGGGTGCCGAGTACAGTTGGTGATGCCGGCCAACGCCAGTGAAGAGCGAAAGAAGCGCATCCGGGCCCACGGCGCCGACATAGTGCTAACCGACTCCCTTCTAGGCTACGACGAAAGCCTGCGAGAGGTCCGACGCCGATATGACGAGGACCCGGACGCCTACTTCTTCTGCGACCAGTACAAGAACGACAACAACTGGCGCGCCCACTACGAAGGCACCGCAGAAGAGGTTCTCTCCCAAGCCCCCGACATCACCCACTTCGTAGCGGGGGTGGGCACAGGAGGGACGATTACGGGGGTCGGCAGGCGGCTAAAGAAGGAGAAACCCGACGTTAAGGTGATCTGCATAGTCCCGGGGGACTGGCGGGGTGTGGAGGGGTTAAAGCCCCTGGGAGAGGGTGCCATAGTGCCGGAGATCCTGGACGAGAGCATTATTGACGAGCGAATCGATATAGACGTCGATGCGGCCCACGAAATGTCGAGGCTGCTGGCGTCTCGCGGGATATTCGTGGGCCAGTCTTCGGGGGCGTACCTGCAGGGGGCCTGCCAGGTTGCCCAGAGGGAAAAGCACAGCCGAATCGTCACGGTCTTCAATGATATCGGCGAGAGGTATTTCTCCACTGGGATGTGGGATTAGGCCTCTCGCTGCTGTCTTGACATCCACGTTGCGTTCCCCAATAGTGGCGCCATGCCACAGGCAACGGCTGCTTATACCGAAGACCTCATCTCGGTAGCTGGTACTGACCTGCAAGTGCTCAAGGCCGGTGCAGGGCCAGCACTCATCATCTTCCACGACGAGATGGGTCAGCATGCTTGGCTTCGCTATCAGGAGGCCTTGTCGGAGCACTTCGAGGTCTGGGCGCCATCCCATCCCGGCTATGGCAAGTCGCCGCGCTTGGACTGGATAATGACGATGAGGGACATGGCCGGCTGGTATCTCCAGGCCTTTGATGAGCTGGGTATACGGGATGCGAACGTGGTCGGGTTTTCCCTCGGGGGGTGGTTGGCGGCTACCATTGCCGCCCTGTGTCCTCACCACTTCAGGAAGATGGTGTTGGTGGGGGCTGCGGGGATCAAGCCGCCGGAGGGGGAGATCTTCGACATGTTCATGGAGACGGCATCCGAGTACATAAAACTCACTGTCGCCGACCCCTTGGCCGTCGAAGAATTCTCCTCTGTCTGTCCTCCTACTCCTTCCCCCGAGCTTGCGGAGGCATGGGAAGTCGCCCGGGAGCAGTCGGTGCGGCTGAGCTGGCGTCCCTACATGCACGATCCGGCCCTCCCTCGCCTGCTTCGCCGGGTCGCTACGATACCAACGCTGCTGGTGTGGGGAGACCAGGACCGGATAGTCCCGCTAAGTGCGGGCGAGGCATACAGGAAAGCCATATCCGGCTCTGAGCTCAGGATAATTGATGGCTCGGGACACAGGCCGGAGGTAGAGGCAACGGAAAAGTTCCTGTCTGTCGTCCTTGACTTCCTCGGGGGCGGGTAGGGCTCCCACCACGTGTACATTCCGCCGCAAGGAATCTTTCCGGCGGGCAGGAGGATGCGATGTTCATAGGCCACTTTACTGAAAGACCGTACCAGGACCCAAAGTCGGGGTATTTCGGGGCGACGGGGCTGCCCATAAAGGACCTGACTCTGAGTAACGAAATATACGACTCGGAGGTTGGGGCCGACCTGTATAACCGGTACCTGGACGAGAAGATATACGCTGACGAATGCGGCTTTGACGGCCTGATGCTCAACGAACACCATTCCACACCCTTCTGCATGGGAGGGGCCACCAACGTAGAGGCCGCAATTCTGGCCCGAATAACCAAGAAAGCCAAGATCGTCCTCCTTGGCAACATCCTGCCCCTCTGGGACGACCCCCTCTGGCTGGTCGAACAGCTGGCAATGATCGACTTAATCTCCCACGGACGCCTGATACCCGGCTGGGTCCGGGGTACGGGTCGGGAGATGGTCTCTCACAACATTCCACCTGCCTACAACTGGGAACGCTTCCAGGAGGCCCACGAGTTCATAGTCAAGGCGTGGACAACCTCGGGGCCGTTCCGCTGGGAGGGGAAGCACTACCACTACCGTTACGTCAATCCGTGGGTGAAACCGTACCAGAAACCACACCCGCCCATCTGGCTTCCGGGGGTCGTGAGCCGGGACTCGCTGATGTGGGCAGCAGAGAAGCGCATCCCCTACATCATGCTAGCCACGAAGCTGGAGCCGACCCGGCAGGCCTTCCAGCTATACCACGAACGGGCGGCGGAGGTGGGCTACAAGTCGGGGCCGCAAAATATCGGATACCTCTGGAAGGTCCACGTCGATGAGACGGAGGAGCTTGCCGAGGAGGCCGCCCGCAAGTATGTCCAAGGCCCGAGCAACCCCTTCCTGGCAGGAAATGAGGGCACCACAAACCTGGCCTTGGCCTCCCTGCCCGGCATGACCTCCCGCAGGCGGGTCCTGCCCACCCGACATGCCGCCACCAAGTACCGGGGCGGAGTCGAGAGCATCCCATACGAGGAGCAGATTGAGAACTACAGCATCACCGCAGGCACGCCTAAGACGGTACTGCCGAAGATTCGCTACGTCCTGGAAACTCTACGTCCCGGCATCATCTTCTTCTGGGACGGTGACGGAGCGATGACCCACGAGGAGCAGATGCGCAGCCTGCGGCTGATGAAGGAAGAGGTCATACCCGCCGTGCGGGAGATGGCGACGGAGCTAGACCTGCCCGGCCCAGACGAAGTCGACCCTGCGACGGGGGAGAGGATCAAGGCCAACGGGGCACTGGTCGCTGCGTCTTAGGCCTAGGACAGACCCCTCTGCAGATTCCTCGCGACGCCTCCGGATGACAAAATGGGGACGCGGGATGTCCGAGAGAGGACGCTGGACGGTGAGATGGGTCGTGTCTCCCTAGCCTTAGATTATTGCAAGGGGGTTCCAGGGGGATCCTGAGGCTCCCGTCATCCTCAGCGGGGCGCCGACGAACAGGAACTCGTAGACGCGGTCCCGTGCAAGCTCTTCAAGGTCCAGGCTCTCCATTAGGTAGATGCCAAGGTCCCTCAGCGCGTATCGATGCAAAGGCGCAGAGTTGTAGACCGGCGGCTTCGCCTCGACGGTCGGGTGGTCGGCGCCGAGGGCACAGATGTCTCTTTCGATGAGCCAAGGCTTCAGGCTGCCGTCGGGGCCCGGGAACCGGGACTTCCAGAGATCCCTGTCCTTTTCGAAGAGGGTGTACCAGCCGGTGCGCACTAGGACGATGTCCCCGGTCTCGATATTAACGCCCTGGGCGTCGGCGGCCCGGTCCAAGTCTTCGCCGGTTACGGTGTAATCGGGCTCGATGTGCTCTATGCCCATGGAGGCGGGCAAGTCCAGCATGATCCCCCGGCCCACCATGTGCCGCACGTTTTCGATGCCGTTCTTGCCGACGCCCCGGCTGGAGATCTCGCTTTCTGGGTGGCCGTTATACATGCGGGTCTCGGCCCAGACGTGGCCCAAGGCGTCGATGTGGGTGCCGGAATGGACTTCCATCGCAACCATGTCATCGACGAAGCTGATCTCCGGATCCTCCATGGTCAAGAAGTGGTGGGTCTTCCAGGTTTTATGGAACTCCGGCAACTGCGGCCCGTCCCGCTCAAGGGGCACGGCAAGGCTGTATATCCTGGCCTTTTTGACTAGCTGGAAGGCCTTCAACATCCGGTCGGGGGTGAGGAGGTTGAGGGCGCCGAGCTCATCGTCGGGGCCCCATCTTCCCCAACTGTTATCTCGGGTAGTAGTCATCGCATCCTACTTCTGCCGGGATCGCAGCTCTTCGAATACCTGGTCGGGCGTGGCGTCTACAGAGGCCAGAAGAACCAGGCTGTGGAACCAGAGGTCGGCTACTTCGCTAACCGTGCGGTCCCGGCCTTCGGACAATGCGGCTATAGCCACTTCACCGGCTTCCTCTACGACCTTCTTGCCGATTTTGCCTGGACCTTTCTTTATAAGCTTCTTTACGTAGCTCCCCTTTGGCATATCCCGCTTTCTCTGCTCGATCAACTGAAAAAGCTCAGCGATTACGTTGCCGTCGGTCCTCTTAAACTCGGCAGCTTCCTTCGGCAATTCGCTGAAGAAGCAGCTAGTCTCTCCCGTGTGGCAGGCCGGGCCCATGGGGTCGGCCTCAATGAGCAGTGCATCTCCATCGCAGTCAACACTGATGCCACGGACGTTTAGGTAGTTCCCGGAGGTCTCTCCCTTGTGCCAGAGTTCCCGTCGGCTGCGGCTGTAAAACCACACCTGCCCCGAGGCCCGTGTCCTTTCGAGCGACTCCTCGTTCATGTAGGCGAGGGTCAGCACGCGTCCCGTTCCGGCGTCCTGGACTATGGCGGGCACGAGTCCCTTGTCGTCGAGCTTGATCATCCCATGATTCCTTCCTGCACAGCAGGTCTGCTGGGCACTCCTCGCGCCATCAAGAACTCCTTTGCCTGGGCTATGGTGTACGTCCCGTAGTGGAAGATGCTAGCCGCCAGGGCCGCATCCGCCTTGCCCTCCGTCAGGGCGTCATACAGATGGTCCAGGGTCCCGGCTCCGCCGCTGGCTATCAGCGGCACGGGGACCGATTCCGAGATCTGCCGGTTTAGTTCGAGGTCGTAGCCCGTCTGCTGGCCGTCGGCGTCCATGCTGGTGACCAAGAGCTCGCCGGCTCCGAGGTCGGCAACACGAGCAGCCCACTTCAGGGCGTCAATGCCCGTGGGGTTGCGGCCGCCGTGGGTGTAAACCTCCCACCGGGAGTCGGGGCCCAGGTCCAGGCCGTCTTCCCGCTCTGAGCGGGCCTCGTCCACACGCTTGGCGTCTATTGCGGCCACTATGCACTGGCTCCCGAAAGCCCGAGCGCCTTCTTCTATTATCGTCGGGTCCAGGATTGCCGCCGTGTTAACCGCAGTTTTGTCAGCGCCTGCGTCCAAGATGCGGCGCATGTCCTCGGTTGACCTTATGCCGCCGCCGACGGTCAGGGGAATGAACACCTGCTCCGACACGCGGTTTACCACGTCGATCATGGTACTGCGGTAGTCGGAGCTAGCGGTGATATCGAGGAAGACAAGCTCATCGGCGCCTTCTGCGTCGTAGAAGGCCGCCATTTCGGCCGGGTCTCCGGCATCCCTGAGGTTCACGAAACTCACGCCCTTGACTACCCTACCCCGGTCTACGTCCAGGCACGGGATTATGCGCTTCGTAAGCATTGCCGGCGGATTATGCGACACCGATGGGCAGGCAGCGAATGACCTTGTCGGTAAACTCGCCGGTGGAGGCCGAGCCGCCGAGATCGGAGGTCAGGCTTCGCCCATCCACGTATGCGGCCATAAGGGCACCTTCTATCCGCTCTGCGATCTCGTCTTCGCCCAGGTGTCTCATCATCATGGCGCTCGTAAGGATCAGGGCCGTGGGGTTGGCGAGACCCTTACCTGCGGCCTCGGGCCAGCTGCCATGGGTCGCCTCGAATACTGAGCAGTTGTCTCCCAGGTTGGCGCCCGGCACCATGCCCAACCCCCCGACCAACCCCGCGGTCAGATCGGAAACGATGTCGCCGTAGAGGTTCTCCATCACCAGCACATCAAACTGTGCGGGATTGAGGACAAGGTGCTGACAGGCGGCGTCGACGATCATTTCCCTGTACTCGATGTGGGGGTACTGGGCAGCAACTTCCCGGCAGCATTGCAGGAACAGGCCGTCGGACAGCTTCATGATGTTGGCCTTGTGCACCGCCGTCACCAGTTCCCGGCCATTGGCCGCCGCGTATTCGAAGGCGAACTGGGCTATCCGGGTTGAGGCCGCCCTCGTGACCACCTTTACGCTCTGAACAATGCCGGGAACTACTTCGTGCTCTACTCCGGCGTAGAGGTCTTCGGTATTCTCACGGACTACAACCAGGTCAACGTCGCGGTGGAGGCTCTGTACGCCGGGCAGGCTTTTGACGGGCCTGAGGCAGGCGAACAGATCGAGGCTCTTCCGAAGGGTCACATTAAGGCTTGGATAACCCTCGGCGCTGGGGGTGGTAACGGGGCCTTTGAGGGCCACGCCGTTATTTTGAATAGATGCCAGGACGGGCCCGGGGAGAAGCACACCGTGTTTTTCCCTGGCCGCTATCCCTATCTCCTGCTTGTCCCAGTCAATCCGGGCCCCGGCGGCCTCCAGAACTCTCACCGTAGACTCCGCCACCTCGGGCCCGATGCCGTCGCCCTCTATCAGGGTGACGCTATATGTGCTGCTGCTCATTGATTACATTATCGGCGCTAGGGCAGGGGGATTCAATATCCAGGCGCGGCAGCACACGTTTTGGAGATCAAACTCGCCTTTGGCCAGATGCGTCTTTGACGGTTAGAATCTATCCATGATCATCGACTTTCACGCCCACATCTTCCCCGACAGCGTGCGCAATAACCGCACCCCCTACCTCGAAAGAGATGCTACTTTCGAGCACTTGTACTCTGATCCCAGGGCCCGACTCAGTTCCGCCGAGCTGCTCATCGAAAGAATGGACCGGGACGGAGTGGACATGGCGGTGACGCTAGGAATGGGATGGCAGGTGCACGAGTTCGCAGTGGAGGCCAACGATTACATCCTGGAGTCGGCCAAGGCTTTTCCCGATCGCCTAGTCCCCTTCTGCACGGTCAATCCGGTTCTCGGAGACGTGGCAGTCAGGGAACTCGAGAGATGCGCGGACCTCGGGGCACGGGGCATCGGTGAACTGCATTCCTACGCCCAGGGCTACCGACTGGACGACGAGCGGGTTATGCGACCATTCATGGAGGCAGCGATCGCCCGAGACCTCATAGTTCTGACTCACTCCTCTGAACCCGTGGGCCATGTCTACGCCGGTAAGGGCACCGTCACCCCGGACGAGCTTTGCCGCTTTATCGAATCGTACCCGGAGGCCAAGATTGTCTGTGCCCACTGGGGAGGGGGGCTGCCGTTCTATGCGCTGATGCCGGAGGTGTCGGAGGCGTTGCGCAACGTCTATTTCGACTCTGCGGCCTCGCCATTCTTATACATCCCTGACGTTTTCTCCAACGCCGTAAATCTGGTCGGGGCGGACAAGGTCCTGTTTGGCACTGACTATCCGCTCGTCAGCCAGAGGAGGCTGCTGGACCAAGTGGAGAGGCAGGGGCTGGCAGATGGAGTGAAGGCGGCGGTGCTGGGGGGTAATGCACAGAAGTTACTCAGCCTTTAGTCTCTTGTACCTCACTCGAAATACTCGTCTTCCTGGAATTTTGTCCAGCTGTTGAAGACTGGAAACGGTGAAGGAAGGTTGTCCTCGGGATCATTGATCTTGACGGAGATCTCGGCGGTATTTAGGCCCCTAATCGACACTGACACTCCGGATAGCTGTATGCAATCCTGACATTCGGTGGGGATTTGCTGCCGAGAGGTCGGGGCTACAAACTGAAGCTCGTATTCCGAGGCGCCCGACTTCAAGATACGATAGTCCTGCGAAGAGATCTCCCATTCCTTCTTGGCGTAGTCCCCCTCCGCGTATTGGGCCCAGAGGGTTAAGCCGTCGAAGAACTCGATGATGACAGCCTTTCTCTGCGCTGCGTCCCTGGAAGGCTCGAACTGGCGAAAGGACCGATCATGCAACTCTTGCTTCAGCCTGGCATCTTCTTCCACCGGTAGCGGCTCTAGGGGAAGGTTGGAGCAAGCCAGGGTCAACGGTAGAACTATAACGAAGAAAAGAAGTGCTAGAGTTCGCATTTCGGTATTTTCTCCAAATGACATCCTACCACTGACATAAGAAACGGAGCACTGTACTATTAGTTCCGTGGAGAACACCCCTATATCCACACTGCCCGACCTCTTGCAGCCGGGCCTTGGCCTGGTCTTCGTCGGTATCAATCCCGGGAGTTATTCCGCGGCCAAGGGCCACTACTACGCCAAGCCCGGCAACCTGTTCTGGTGGGCGTTGGGGGAGTCGGGGATAGTTGAAGGGCGTGTCACGCCGGAGATGGATGTATCGCTGATAGAGCGGGGAATCGGGTTTACGGACGTAGCCAAACGGCCTTCCAATGCAGCTTCCGACCTGTCAAAGGTTGAGTTTGCCGTCGGGGCCGCAACCTTGATAGAGAAGCTGAAGCAATACCAGCCGCTGGTTGCTTGCTTCAACGGGATATCGGCCTATGCGCACTGCTTCGGGCAGAGTGCCAAACCAGGGCCACGACCCGAGCGCATTGGCTGCACTCGTATATTTGTTGTTCCTTCCACCAGCCGACGCAATGCTCACTACCAGAAGGAAGATATCCTCCACTGGTTTCGCGGGCTCAAGCTCTTCCTGGACAGAGCGCGGGAGGGAACAGATGGTGAATAAGTCCGGCTCCCGAGGCCCGGCACCGGATTCGACCCGTACATTCATCGCCATAGAATTGCCCAGCGAGGTGAAGGATCTGATCTCCGGCCAAATAGAGAGGTTGAAGGGCGTCGTGGCCAGGGGGATGAAGTGGGTAGACCCTCATATCGCTCATCTCACCCTAGCCTTTTTGGGCAATGTGCCGGATGCTCGCTTACCCTTGCTTTCGCACTTGGTTGACGACACAGGCCTGGATTCAACGGCCTTCAGCTTGAGCACTGGGCAATTGGGGATATTTCCCAACCTGCGCCGGCCTCGAGTCCTGTGGCTGGGCCTTGAAGGCGATATCGAACTTCTCCTCCAGTTGCAGCGCCGGTTGCAGAATGCCCTATCAAATAAGGGATTCGCCGTAGAGAGCCGGTCCTTCAAGCCTCACGTTACCCTAGGTCGGGCGAGGGGGAGGGGAATGGTCGAAATTGATGAGGGTGCTCTAAGTATAGCGGGGAGTAACGGTCTGGAGTTCCCCGTTCGAGAGCTGACGGTTGTGTCCAGTGTGCTCACGCCCGGTGGGCCGATTCACACGCCTGTACACAGAGCGGTGCTGTCGGCGTTGGCAAGAAACCATGCCCTACTTCCGGGGACAGGTTGACGATGGTGAGCGGGAATGTAAGATAGGGGCCGGGGTGTGGTGGTCGGGAATCGGTCGGGACAACGATTGGGAGGGAGTCGTCATGCCAGTAAAGAAGGCGCCGTTTCTCACAAAACCCTATGGCGGATACTTACACAGGGACGTTCCCGAAGATGATAAGGAGCTCACGCGGGTCGGGCCGGGGACGCCGATGGGCGAGTACCTAAGGCGATTCTGGCAACCCCTACTACTGAGCGAACAGATAACCGACCTGCCGGTGGCTATCACTCGGTTCGGAGAAGAGTTGGTCGCGTTCCGGGACGGGGACGGGAGAATCGGGATCGTTGAAGCGCACTGTCCGCACCGGGGGACCTCGCTGGAGTACGGGAAGGTTGAGCAGAGGGGCATCCGGTGCTGCTACCATGGCTGGCTCTTCGATGCCGACGGCACCATCCTTGAAACCCCCGGTGAGCCCGAGAACAGTACCCTCAAAGACAGGCTGTGCCACGGGGCCTATCCAGCGATCGAGTACTGCGGGCTGGTATTCGCCTACATGGGTCCCCCCGACGAAACCCCCGAGTTTCCCAACTTCGACATCTTCACAGCCCCTGGCCACCACCTGGAACCCGGGGTGCACCTGATGCCCACCGAGGACGGAATTGTCCCCAATCCGAAGCCCTGCAACTGGATGCACGTGGTCGACAACCTGCTGGACCCCATCCACGAGGAGTTCCTTCACGCGACCATCTCGGGCATCCAGTTCGTAGACAAGAGCGGAGTGCCCATTGAGGAGCTGGCTATCAACGGAGAGCTTGGATTTGTGGAAAGCCCCACGGGCGTGATAACCATGGATGTGCGTCGGGTGAGCCCCGACACCGTGTGGGTGCGCAACATCGAGTATGTTTGGCCCAACGCGGGCGTCCTGGGAGCTCCCCCGACCCTGCCCTACGAGTGGGGACCCGACGAAGAGGAGTTCCACGACCTGCCCACCACCATAATGTGGGCCGTCCCCGTCGACGACTACAACTGTGTGGAGATCGACTTTTACATAGTGCCCGACGGAGGAAAAGTTCCTCCAGAGAGGCGATTTTCTCTGGCGCAGCGGGCAAACAGAGGCGGCCGGGAGTACGATGACATGCAGCGAGGGCCGGGCGATTTCGAGGCGATGGTCAGCCAGAGGCCCATCTCCGTCCACGCACTTGAGCATCTGGGGGTCGAGGACCGGGGAATAACGATGTATCGCAAGGGGCTGAGGCATCGGGTGCGAATGCTGAAGAACGGGGAAGCACCGCCCGAGATTGGCATAATGGCGGGCAAGATGATAAACACCTACGGCGGCGACACCCTTCTGAAGGTACCGGAAGCCGAGACCAGGGCCGAGGACAAGAAGCTACTCAAACAGGTCGGTATTGACATGGCCCAGCGCTACCTCCGGGAGCTTCCCAACCATCCGGAAAACGGGTCAGGCTAGTTCCACCGACCTTTGTCTTTCCCCCCAAAAGTGATTATCATTACAGCCACTTTGCGCTCCGCGCTGTGACCGACAAGGAGGACCAGTCAATGCCGCCCTTCGCCTTCTTCAAAGGAGATTTTGTACCGTTGTCCGAGGCCAAGGTCGGGATTATGACCCACGCCCTCAACTACGGTACAGCGGTCTTCGAAGGCATTCGGGGCAACTGGAACGAAGAGGACCGCCAGATATATCTCTTCCGGGTCAAGGAGCACTACGAGCGGCTGCACAAGAGCTCCCGCATCCTGAACCTCAGGCTGGACTACTCGGTAGACGAGCTTTTCGACATTACGCTGAAACTGGTCGACATGTGCAAGTTCGAGGAGGACATTTACGTCAGGCCCATGGTCTACCAGAGCGGGGAGGTCCTAGGCGTTCGCTCCCACGATGTAGAGAATGATTTCTTCATCTTCGTGGCACCTTTCGGGCCTTATTTCAGCGGCGACGATGGGATACGCTGCTGCATTTCCAGCTGGCGGAGGCCCATGGATACCATGATCCCGCCCCGGGCCAAGGTCACGGGCATCTACGTCAACAGCGCCATGGCCAAGACCGAAGCCATGCTCAACGGATTCGACGAGGGCATAATGCTCACGCAGGACGGCCACGTTTGCGAGGGGAGCGGCGAGAACCTGTTCGTAGTGGACAATGGCGCCCTAGCCACTCCCTCTGCGTCTGACAGCGTGCTCCTGGGAATCACCCGCAGCACGGTTATGGAGATCGCCCGGAACGAACTGGACATGCCCTCCGTGGAACGCCAGGTTGACCGCAGCGAACTCTATGCCGCCGACGAGGTATTCCTGACGGGCACCGCCGCCCATATCACCCCTGTCATAGAGATAGACCATCGGGCCATAGGCGACGGCAAGGTCGGCCCCGTGACCCGGCAACTTGCCAGCACCTACGTGGACATAATCAGGGGCAAGAACGAGAAGTATGGAACATGGTGCACGCCTGTCTACGGAAACTGACTGCAACTTCAAAGGACAAAGAAAAGGCCCGGGGCTGAGCCCCCGGGCCTTTCTGCTTCCGGCTCCATCAGCTAGTTCAGGTTGTACAAACGGGCGCAATTGTCCCAGAGAATCTTCTTGCGGGACTCGTCGCTGATGCCGTCCATTTCGAAGAAGGTGTCGATGGCGTGGGGGAACTTGCAGTCGGAGTGAGGGTAGTCGGTGGTGAAGACGAGGTGGTCGTCCCCGAAGTGCCTGATCACGTCGTTGACCAAGTATTCATCAACGTCGACGGAGATGAAGCACTGTCTCCTGAACAGGTCGCTGGGCTTCTCAGATAGATTGATTACGCCATCCAGGCCCTCGTAGAGCTCGTAGCGTTCGTCCAGGCGGTAGAGCAGCCAGGGAAGCCAGCTGCAGTTGCCTTCGAGTATGGCGACGGTGAGCTTGGGGAAGCGGTCAAGGATGCCGCCGGCGGTCATGTAAATGGTAGCCAGCATGTCTTCCATGGGCTGGTCGAAGGTCTCCACCAGCCAGGTGAGCCTGTCGAGTGTTGCGAAACGGTTGGACCAGTGGACCTGGTTGGGGGAGAAGCTGGGGTGGAAAGTCACGGGAAGGTTGAGGTCCTGTGCCTCCTCCCAAACGATGTCGAAGTAGGGTTCGGGCAGCTGTCGCCCGAGGACCGGTTCGGGTGTGAAGCAGGAGGCCACGTGGCCCAGGTCATTGGCTATCCGGCGCAACTCCTGAGCTGCGAGGGTGGCATCGTGGAGGGTGATGAGGCCTGCGGCCTTCATCCTGGCCGGATCCTCTTTACAGAAGTCGGTGATCCAGTCGTTCCAAGCCTTGTTGAGGTCGTTGGCGTACTCCGGTTCGTGGGCGTCGTCTGTGTGGAGGGGGAGGGTGCGGAACATGACGGCCACATCTATGCCCTCCATCTCCATGGCCTGGAGCTGGGACGCCGAGTTGAAGTCCTGGTCACTGCCCACGGTGAACCTGTGAGCGACCTGGGAGTCGATGTCCGGGGTGCTGGTGGCCTGAGTCCGTCGGATTCTTTCGCCCTGGGCGGTCGTGTAGCGGACTCCCCCGTAGGGGTAGGGCCTCTTTCCCCTGGGGATTCGGTCTCCCCACCTGGGGTCCATATAGGTGGTGTAAAGGTCCGCGGGTTCCAGTACGTGGAGGTCCGAGTCCAGAACCTTGTAACCGTTCTTCGCCATAGTTAGTCTCCTCCTCGGCTGTTCATCGGTTGCTTCCGTCGCCTAGAGCCGGTCTGTGCCACCTCCCAAACCGGAATGGATGGACTTGGGTTTGAAGGCGCCGCGATTCTAGGCATCGGCGAGGGGGATTGTCAATGTGCTACCCACTTTCAGCGGGTTGGTGTATACCGGATTCTTATTCAACTGTGGGGTTTTCATTTTCGTTTTGTGTGTTTTGGAGGGGGTCGGCGATGGAAGGTCCGGGACTCAGTTTCAGGGGGCGGGAGGCCTGCCTGGTTCAGCCCCGTGTTCCTGTGTCACATGGCAGACAAGCGAAGTGTTCTCGCCTGAGGGCATCTCTACCACCAGTTTTTCAGTTTTCCCGACCCACTCGGAGGGGTGGGTGGGTGTTTTCTCGCTGCCGTCGCTGGGTTAAAGGGGATCTCCGAAGGGAACGACGGGGGAGATGTTTCCAAGGGCCTAACGGCCCGAGGGTTTTGGCCCGGCATATGCGGGGCACATTTGGGCAAAGGTCCCGTGCAAGGGACCTGCCGCATAATATTGTGGACCTTCCATCGCCTGGATGGATGGGGAAGGGGCACGAGACCCGTGGTGAGGGGATTACGTCCCTGGCTTGTGTCTCGGGCCTGCGCGAGGGCCGCTGGGATGAGCCAGGGCGTTGAGTCCCCCGACTTCTCAGGGGCGGTGCCTTGGGTCGGGTCTCGGGGGCTTCCCCGGGTTTTTGGTTCCTCCTTTGATGATGTGAGTTAGTGTTCGATCGGACGCAGGACATGATAGTACGGTCGGACAGGTGTGTCAAGAGCAAATGTGCGGCTTTGGGAGGGAATATCTGAACTGTGATTCACGGGATTGCTGGATTGGTCTGATTTGTCGGGGGTGGGGATGATGGAGGAGAGCGGGGTGCAGGGTACCCACAAGGGGCACCTCTACAGGGAGGGAGAGGGGGAGGAAAAAACAGAGGGAAGGGCCTGCGCCGACCTTTGCCTCTAGTTTGATGCTGGGGGACGGAGGACCCCCGCCCCAGATTCCTCGCGGGGCATCGGAATGACAGTCATTTAAAGGCTCGCATTGGAGAGGGAGAGGTAAGAACAGAGGCAAAAGTTGATGCGCCAGCGTTTGCCTCTAGTTCAACGCTTGGGGAAGAGGGAGGGGATGGTGCTCGGCTGGGGGGAATGGGGGGCGGTAAGAGGGGACCCCTCCCCGCCACCCCGGGACAAATATGAGTCCCAACCGCCCGCCCTGTTTTATTGAATTATCAGAAATTTGGCAGTGCCAAATTTCTGATAATTCGTTACCAAGGGGGATGCGATGGAAGGATGGGAGTGGTAAAGAATGAGGTGGGTTTAGTGAAGGGCGTTTGAGATTCCTCGCGGGGCCTCGGAATGGGAAGGGGAGGGAGGTTGGACGCCCGGCCCCGTTCCGTTCGGTCGACCCCCTGCCTACGCAGGGGCAGGCTCTTCGACTCCGTTCAGGGCGAACGGAACCCCCGCCCGCGGGATGGGACGGGGAGGGAAGGGGAACATCCAGATAGGTTAGCGAGATTATGCAGGGTGAAGCTGCTCTAGTCACAAGGCATGCCCCTGCGCTATAATTGGCTCCCGTTCGCGCCGTTTATTCGGTATTCGGCCCCGTGGTGTAGCGGACTAACATGCCACCCTGTCACGGTGGAGATCGCCGGTTCGAATCCGGTCGGGGTCGCCAGACTGTATAATAGACAGAACCGAGTCCCACTCTGTTTTGAGTCCGTTAGGTGGCATGGGAACGGTGTAGGTCAGGGTCGCTTCTCCCTCAATAACTCTGACCTCCTTTACGAAACTCTTTATGAAGTGTCGCTTCTCTGGCAACTCCTCCTTCTGAAGAAACGCACGCAAGTCCTTGACGTAATACTTGATCTCTTCGGTTCCCGGCAACTCGGTCTTTCGGCGAGCTAGTTGCGCATGCACATCATCTAATGCGGCAGCCAGTTGATCCTGTCGGTGCCTTTGAGTTTGGATTCTGGGAGACAAGTCTCCCATCGAAAGTTGGCCGGTCTCAAGAGCGTCGTAAAGACGGCCGAGCCTTCTCTCTACATCAGCGATTTCCTCTTCCAATAGCTTGAGGCGGCCATCCAATTCGCTGGCTAGTTGATCCATCTCCTCTGCAATCAAGGTCACTATTTCCTTCAGCGTGGCATCTGTAAGAACGCGTTCCTTGATCTTGCGCACGATGAAGTCTTCCATCTTCGTGGCATTCAAGTATTTAGCCTGACATGACCCTGCTCCTTGTCTAATCAACGTACCGCAAACGTAGTAGGCGAACCTTCGTCCCTTTGCGTGTTGACCTATGAATGATTTGCCACAGCGTCCGCAGCAAAGCAATCCGCTCAAGAGGAATTTGCTTCCAGCCCGCCTAGGCCTCGTCCTAAGGGGAGCGCGCCCGCGAAGTGCCTGTTGCACTTGGTCAAATACATCTTTAGATACCAAGGGGTCCCACGCTTCCTCTACTCTTATTGGGTCTATCGCATGGTCACCCTTGGTGGTCCTGCCCCAAATCGATACTCCTAAATAGGCTTCATTAGTCAGCAGGTAGTGCATAGTAGTGTTTGTCCAGCGTTTACCGCGATTTGTAATTCCGCGATTGTTCAGTTCCCGGCAAATGTCCTTAAGGCCATTGCCACGGAGGGCACCCTGGAAGATTTCCGCGACAATTGGAGCCGTGGATTCCTCGGGCACCAGAGTTGGACGTTCACGCTCCCCTACTTTTACTTTGACTCTTGTATATCCGAAGGGAGCACGAGACCCAAGGAACGCCCCACGACTAGCGCTCTCTCGCATTCCTCTCAGTGTATCCTGAGCGAGATTAGCACTGAAAAACTCATCCAGGCTTTCGATAATTCCTTCCATGAGCCTACCTGTTGGCGTGTCCGTTGAAGGCTCATTGATAGAAATAACGGTCACCCCATATCGCTTGAGCATCGACTTGAAGACGATGGCATCTTTCCGATTTCTTGCAAATCGGGAGAACTTCCAAACCAATATAGCTTTGAACGGCTTCTGTAATCTGGCATCAGCGACCATCTGTTGAAAACTGGGTCTGTCTGCTGACCTCCCGCTCTGCACCTCGTCGATGTATTCTCTTGCAACGCGATAGCCATTCCGGTCAGCAAACTCTCTGAGAGTTTTCAGCTGAGCGGAAATGGATAGGTCGACGTCCTGCCGGTCACTGGATACCCTTGCGTACAGCGCTGCCGGTATTGGTTCATGGTGCTTCTTCATCGCTTGGTTTCCCTTCCCTTTTCCTTTGTTTTTACCCTTTCGCGTCGGATTGACATGATCCACTCCCGCTCCTCAATGTAGTTGCGGAGGGCCTGGCGTATGAGTTCACTCATGGTACGGCCCTCCTCCCTCATCACCCGCTGCACCTCCTCCTTCATCTCCGGGGACAGAGAGAAAGTGATGGTCCTAGTGTTCCTCGGCGGTGTGGTCATGCTCTCTTTTTTTGCTCCCTGTGGTATTACACTGTCTTACTGTACATCATCCGGCAGCAACTGACCACGGCTATTGCTGAGCGGAACACATGCCCGTAACATCGGCCCTGTCAACTTCCTACTAGATCACCTGGTGAGCATGGGGAATATGCTCGAAGGAAGCATGAGTCAACTGGGGGGCCAGGACCTTCCGGTCGCGGAAAGGTACGGCCACAACTGCAATCTTGGCCAAACGTCCATGCCAGCTCACAAGCCTGGCCGCCACAGTGATGTCGTCGGCCTTCCACAAATCGTAGCCCGTGACCCTTTCGACGTACACCGGCTTGCCCGTCAGAATCACCCTCTCTGCCACTGAGCACTGTATAGGGGGATAGCCTTTTCGGGGGAGCAGACCTCGTAGGCTAGAGAGAGGCCTTTTGACTGTCCTCAACCTGAAACCCGGAGTCCTCGCCACCACGGTGGCTGTGAACTCCTCGGGTGAAGGATTCTCGGCCCACCTGAGCGGCTCATCCGTACCTCTGCGCTCATACAGTACTGCAAGCAATGGTTGGTGGTGCATTACCTCTGCCAGCCGGATAGTCAGGGAAGAATAGGCCCGCCCGTACACGCGCTGTAGGGCCATCACATCCAGGCCGGTCGTCTCGGCGAAAAGGGAGAACAGCGCGGGCTGAATCAACGCCGCTGCGGCGAATCGGTCCGCCTGGCGGCACATTACCTTGCCTTCCGGCCGGTCCACCCACGGATACAGGTCGTTGAGCCTTTCCCGTACGATCTCGTAGGCTTCGTGGAAAACCGTGTGCTCCTGCGTCCCATTCGACTCGGAGGCGTCGTAGTGAATGACGTAGGACCCGTGACTGGTTCCCAGGTGTATCCCCCTCAGCCCTTTGTCCAAGTTGGCGTCAGCCACCGTTTCGATACCAGCCCTTCTCAACACCTGAACCATCTCATCCATCCTTGGAAAGGGTGAGAGTCCGAAGAATGCCACGAACCTCCGGGCCACCTCGGCCGGCTGGAGCCTATCGGGGGGAATCCTGGTGCGGGTGAGGCTCATACAAAAGTCGTCGAGCATGGCGCAGTTCATCGCAGGAGCCTCTTTCCGGAATATCTCTCGTAGAGCTCCACTATGAATCGCTTGGACTCCACGGTCAGGGGTCCCCTGGGCCGGGTGCCGACCCGAAACACCGGGTCGCCGAGAACGTATTGGTAGGCCCTCTCCACCTCCGCGTCCTCGTCAAACCCTGGCACTTCGCCCTCCCTCTCCAGGTAGCCAGCCTTTCTTAAGAGTTCCTGGATGCTCGCCCCGTAAAAGGACGCGAGTCTTTGGAGGACCTTCGGCCCCGGCTGGCGCATCCCCTTCTCTATTTGAGAGAGGTAAGCATTGGAAATGCCCGTTTGCCTCTGAACGGCCCTGAGGCTGACATCTCCTCTAAGACGCTTCAACATTTGTCCAATGTCCTCGTCCCGGAGGTCGGTATCTTCATCCATAGTGTGCTCCCGTGTATGCGATGGTGTGGTCAGCATACTTGATGTCCCATAGCAGTGGCAACTATTGTTCCACAATTGGCAGCATTATCGTATTTCACACGGCTACGCGTCAAAACCACCTTGTAACTTGATATGTACTATTGTTACACTACAGCATCATAGCTTGCGTGTTCTATTTTGTCAACTGTACACCAGACCTATACCGGAGGAACAGACCACGCATCGCCGGACGGATGTGGCAATAGCAAGGGTTATGAAGAAGTTCCGACTCACAAGAGAGCAGGAGGAAATGCGGCTTCGGGGCCTGCGGATATTGGCCCGGATGATCGTGCGGCATCACCTCGCAGTGCTGGCGCGGAACGGCGAGAAGACCGATTCCAGCCGGTCAGACAAGGGTGGGACTGAGGCGGGAACGGTGCTTGATATGCAGGAGGAAGGAAATGACGGATAAACGCCCAGTTGTAAAGGTCAACCGGAGGGTTGTATGGGATCGGTTGGCACGCCTCAACATAACCCAGAATGACATGGCGCGCAGGGTCGGCATCTCATCGGCCTATCTGTCCAGGCTGATAAGCGGAAAGCGAAGCCCGTCTCCTGGTATGCGGGTCCGTCTGCAGCAGGCCCTGGACTGCCCCGCGTTCGAGGACCTGTTCATCGTGGTGAGCGCTGATGAGTAACCGACCTCAGACGCTGCGGCATCAAGTGCACATTCCCCCGGGCATTGCCCTGATACCCGAGGACTTCATCGAGCGTATGACATCCCTGAAGGAAAGGGCCGGCCTCACATGGGAGGGCATGGCGCTGGGCATGGGAGTGGACAGCCGCCAACTACTGCGCTGGCGGAAGGGCGGAGCCCCGGGGGGCGGCGCCATGCTGGCCCTGGTCAGGTTGGCGATACGCGTGCCCAATGGTCTTGCGGACCTGTTGGACGAGGACGTGACCGTCATCCGAGGAAGAAAGCGATAGGTTAGTGGGCAGGCGGCAGCAGTGGGTCTACAACCCCGAGCCATCGCATTTCCCAACGGATTTCCCCGACCGGTTGGAGAGATTGAAGGAGGCGTCGGGTCTGACCTGGAGGGGTCTGGCCCGCAGCCTCAAGGTCAATGCCCGCAGTGTTCGCCGCTGGAGAGCCGGGACTAAGCCGGACAGTGGACACTTATACCGCCTGCTGGTACTGGCCTTACAGTTGGGCTTGCTTAACCACCTTTTGCCAGACTGTGGAGATCCGACGTCGTCAGATCAATGTTAGTCTGACTACTCGCCAAGACAGGGTAAAGGCAGGAAGAATGCCTTTGAAGATATTGCCGGTTTCCCACTCGGCAGCGTGGCGAGCGGATAAACCTGAAAACGCACCACCGCCCAACCTGGGACTTGGTTATTGCTTCAGTGGCTATGCTCGTAAAGCCTGGGAGCGTTAACCCGTCAGGCGAGATACCACCGCCCGTCCGTCTTCATAGGACATTTGCATACTCCCAATACTGTGAATTATCCCGGAAATAATCAAGAACAGTAGGCCAGATAATCAGGGACATTACGCCACGCTGAGCACCCGCTGGCAGACCATGGCCGCGCTTCGGTTTGGACTGCCCGCATATCACCTCCTAAGTGTTGGTCCCACCACGCGCCGTCCATGCGTCGTGCCTCGTGCCATGCTCTGATGCCTCTTGGTCGGCTAAGCGGCCGAATTCCATAAATTGTGTCTGAACGGGCACAGGCACGACTTCGTTTCCTTCAATCACTGGAAGGCTAGCCGGGAATGGCACCCTGGCTCCTGCTAAGTGAAGATTACATATCTAATGATATATATTACGGCGATACTAATACGTCTGTAATACCCTCTGTTCTATACGATACACCTAGGGTCAAGAGTGACTTCTGTCGGGCCATTGGAATCTACGCAGAATTGCCAGCCCTAGGCGGAGACACTCGGGGAGTCTGTGCCCGAATCGCGTATCTGGTAAGGATGTGGTGGACCGGCGAGAAGTAGCGATGACCCAAATCCTTAGTTGGAGCACGGGTCATTGCGAAAAGAAATATCCAGGGTACGCCACACCAGATTCGAGGGGAAATGGAAATTTGCTGCCGGCCTACTTCTGACCATGTTGGTCATCACACTTGCCTGCTCGTCATCCTCAACATCCAACGTTGAACAGAACAGTGCGAAAGAGCCGACCAGTTCCCCAGTAAGCCGTCTGGAGCCCACTCCAACCACATCACAGATGTCTGTTCCGACCCCGGAACACAGTCCTACAACCACACCCGTCTACACGCCTATTCCTACGCAGGCTCCCGCACCCACACCGACCCCGACACCCATACCAACGCCTGAACCGACTCCCAGTGCCGTTAGGGTGACGCCGACGGCAGACACATTGAAAGCATTAGGCGACACCTTGCGTCTGCAAGCGGAGGTGTTGGACGAGTACGACCAAGCCATATCGGGAGCTTTCGTTGCATGGACGAGTGACGACACTTCAGTGGCGACAGTGAACCGCACCGGTCTGGTAAGAGCGATTGGGAATGGAACTGCAACCATCCTGGCGCAGGCGGGGTCTGCGTCCGCCAGTACTCAAATCGTTGTAGAACAGGCTGTAGCGACGCTTGGTGTTTCGCCGAGTTCCCTGACGTTGTGGGTGGGGGACACAGAGCGCATGGAGGCGTCAGCATTGGACGCTCGGGGTAACGAAGTGCCGGACGTCGCATTCGAGTGGTCGTCGAGCGACACGACCGTCGCGACCGTAGACGATTCCGGACTTGTCCTCACTAGTGGCGTGGGAGCATTGACAATCACCGCAGCCTCCGGAGAATTGGCGAACACAACTAAAGTGACCGTGTTGTCGAACGATCCCGTGCATCACCATGCTGCACTTACCGCCGGTTTATCGAATCGCCCGTTTGTGAATATGACCGTGGGAGGGACCGAGAGCTCCACCGAGACGGTCGGCACATTGCGTATTGGTCTGAATCCCAATGTCTTCCCAGTAATTGTCGGACACGGCGACATGGGACAACTGGTCTTCGTGGCGAGGTCACAGCTTGGCAAGGGCAGGGTGGTGGCGTTTTCCGGACAGGATTTCATTTCATCTGGCGACCGGGCGACGCTACTAGGTAACTCCAGTGCCGACCGCCTCCTCGCCAACGCGGTGCGCTGGGCGGGGCGAAGCATAGAAGCACCTATCCGGGTGCTGGCGGACAATCAGCGGATCGCGGACGTGCTTGAGGCGCAAGGACTAGACGATGTGGATGTGGTGGGCCAGGGACCAGGATTTTGGGAACGCGACTGGAGTGCGAGGGCATTGAACGGTGTCGATGTTGCTGTGGTTCAAGCCAACGAATGGGGCACAGTGCGCCTAACTGGTGAATCCGTAGCGCCGCTTCGGTCGTTCGTAGAGCGCGGAGGTGGATTGATCATTGCCGCCTCTGCATACCATTGGAGTTTGTGGATCGAAGAGCCCCACGGCCTGCTTACGGCCAATGCTCTTCTACACGGCTGCGGCATCTCGTTCAACGAGGACTCGACTCATGATATCGAGTCCGCCACTACGAATCTTGACCTGAGTCTCCAACCTTCCGTCGTATGGACAGACTACATAAGCGGTGGCCCGCTCGACGCGACCAAACTGACACTTCTCTCAGGGCTCTTCAATGCGGCTCTGGAGAGCGGACGCATCGAGGAACTGGACATGGCGCTTGCTCGCCTGGTGAGCGAGACTCCTTCGCTGCCCACCTCGAGTGCGACCTCGACAGCCCGTCTATCCGCCGTGGTTGCTGAGACCCTGGGCCCGTACGAGTGGCCCGACATGCATCCGTGGGCGTCCAAATTCCCAGGTCTGCCGGCGGCAGGGGCTCGACGCGTGGATGCAAACGTCACGGTAGATGCCACGTGGCATGAATTTCCCACGAATGCCAACCGGCGCGAGCGTCACATCCCGCTTGGCTTCTATGCTCCGCCGGGCGCACTCGTCACTATCGAAGTTCCTGCACAGCACGCTACAGGAGACCTGAGGGTATCGGTGGGCGAATTGCATGACAACTTGAGACATGGGTACGCGGCCCAGCCCGTTTGGAAGCGGGCGCCCTATCTTCGCCGCGAGTTCCGCATCGTGGACGGACACACCGCCATCACGAACGCCTATGGGGGGTCAATTGCGCTTATGATTCCCGCCGACTATTCAGGTAAAGTTCCGATCACAGTTCGGGGTGCGATTCCCATGGCCGTATACACGTCAGGCGAGTCGAAGGCCTCTGAGTGGCGCGCAGCCTTGGACTTAGGAGCACCACAGGCCATTATCCAGAAGCCCGGCGGCATACGGTTAGTGATCTCGGCGGCGAACGCTCGCGGCATCGACGATCCCGAGGAAGTGGCGGTGTTCTGGGACATGTTCCAGCGGCACCATGCGGAGCTCGCCGGCGAGCCTGTCTTACGCGCCTACGAGAGTACTTGGATCTTCGATCCCCAGGTCGGGCACGGCTTCGCTAACTCGGGACCGTTGCGTATCAACTATCCGTTTCAGAGCGAAGTTCAGGTTCTGGTGCCGGGCACGGCGGAAGGCCGCGCGTGGATTGCCACGCTGCCGGACCAGGGGCCAGCCTCGGATACATTTCCCCCGCCAAGAGATTATTCCCCGGCGGCGCACGGTGTGGGCTGGTGGCTCTTTGGCCACGAACTTGGCCATCAGTGGCAGACCGAGGACTGGGGCAGTGGGAATACCTATGAGGAGATAGGCGAGGTCGCGGTCAACCTATTCACGATGTACACGCTGAACTACTATGTCTTCGGCGGCGGCGACAAGACCCTTCTCGCCAGCCCGGAAGAAAGCACCGTGGATCATGCCTCGCTGGCCAGCTTACGGTGGCCCACGGCAGATTCTCTTGAAAGGCTCAGCATGTACCGCCAGCTTATAGATCAGTTCGGCTGGGACGCGATGAAGCAGGTCTTCCACAGCTACTACGACTCGAAATATCCGCGCGCGACGTATGGCGGTGCGCTAGACGGTTTCGCGATCCGGTTCAGCGCCATCGTGCAGCGCGACCTTGTCGGGTTCTTCCGGCACTGGGAATACCCGCTTTCCGAGGCCGCGGTAGCCACCATCCACGGCTTCGGGCACGAGAAATGGCTGCCTCCGGGATGGTAAGGGAGGGCTGGAACACCTGGATAATTTGCAGCTGCCGTGTCCGAACTGCAATCGAATCAAGGGGGATTGGGGTATTGCTTATCTGATGGCGCGGCTGGGGGAGGGGTAAGAGGATTACTCGGAAGCCTTTTCACCGGTATAAGGTCCTTTCGGAAGAATCCGCAGGAGAAGGTCTGCGAGATATATCAACTCAATGCTGAGCTGTGTGTCCTGATTATCCACTATCCGGTGAGCTCTGGGATTTCTTATAAACTGGAATGCTCCCCTGAACATCAGGTGCATTCCTTCTTTTTCCGAATAAGAGAGGTTCTTATCAGCTAGTGTGCCTTTCTTAGGACTTAAGGCTTCTTGGATAAGTTTATATCCCGTGAAGTCTTCCTCATCATTGTTCGACTCGCCTACTAATGCATGTATCCTTTCTTCAACCACCTTGAAAGCCGTGAACACAGCACTCTCAGGATCGGCAGAATACAGCCTCCGGCATCGCTTAGATAACTCGGGGTCCAAGAAGTCAAATACTGGTTTGGGGTTATGCCGCTCGGCCCAGAACTCGCTTTCTGTCTGTTCCCTATGCCTTGGCATGATGTAGAACGAAGAGAAATCCAAGGGTGCGCCATCGACGGCGCGGAGCCGTTCAATGGTCTCTACTGTCAGTATGCGATCTTCGATGGTTTTAAATTCAGATTCACTAACTACAATCTCGTTGGTAGGTATTTCTCTATAGAGAATCATACACAGGGCCTCGGAGAATCTGTGTGGTCCTCCGCCTCCATAGCCACTTGCGAAACTGGAATGGACAACCGTTAGGGGAACATCATTCCAGTTCCAGAACAGGAAGAAGTGGTGATATTGTGCATTTGCAAGGTCCTTTTTCCAGGTGACAATTGAAGCCTTTGATGGGGGATTCTCACTGTTTGTAATAGTGTCAACGGCTAACACGCATTGATCGATATCATCGGGCAAACCCATGTGCTGGACTTCTGAGGGATGAGGTGGTAATTCGAGCATGGTGAACTCCTAGCCTTGTAGAAATAGCGGGTGAGACCGGTTGCAGAGTTTTATTTTACGCTGTCCGGCCAGTGTGCTGTGGGAGTCGAGGGTAGGTTTTTTAGAAGGATGTGACGGATTGTCAGTCATGGCCCCCCGCTCATATTTCGAGTCGCCTCAGCATGAGCAGCCCCACGCCGGGGATGGATTCCGGCCCGGGGGCCGGAATAACGGCATGGGTGGGTTGGGGGCGGGGGCGCGTTAGATTCCTCGCGCAGCATCGGAATGGTTGGGGGGTTGGGTGAAGGACCTTAGTCGATCGTTTGCTGAAGGGATGTTGTTGGGGATAGGGGTTTTTGGTATGGCAACAATGATCGGGTCCCGGATTCATAAGAAGGGGAGGAGTGCATGACAAGTAAAGAGCTAGGTGAAAGAGACGGGTTCAGCCCTCTGATATTCATGGCTGCTTTCTTCGAAACAATTGCCGTGGTTCTGTTCCTTGCATTGGTTGTAGACTTGTATGGAGAGTCTCCGGCAGATCAGGTTCGTGTATTCGAGCTCATTGGTCTGCTAGTCTTGTTCGCATGGCTCACAAAGAAGATAAACAAAGTCGTCTGCGTAGTCAGTGACAAGCTCGAAAAGTTTGTACTGTGGTTGGAACGTGATGCAAGAACCGGATCTCCAATGCAAATCAAAGACTTGCCCAAATGGCACAGGCGTAGCTTTGAAATAGTTCGGATTATCATCCCTGTAGTAGCATTACCCGCATTGACTATAGGCGCAATGTTCTACCTTGCCGAAGGTTCGCCTGTAACGGCAACAGTCTGGAAGTGGACATACCTGAGTGCCGTTTCGTTAATGGCAATATGTCTTGCATGGATGATAGGGGCGCTATTTCATGCGCGTCGATGGAGATCCTCAGGGAGAACGGTGGATGACTTGGGGAATGGCGAATAAAGTGGGAATCATATACGGTGTTACTCAGCCCAGAGGGGCTCAAGAGGTCAGTCCATTATGGAATTCACCGCGAACGAGAGGTAGCCGCAATTCGGACACCATCGCGTGATATCAGGTGGGGATGAAGGTCCCGACTCACCCGGCTGATAGGTCTTCCTGACCTTTAACTTCCCTTCGCATCGAGGACACCTATTCTCCTGATCTGGTTCCTGTGTCATCTATTACTCCTCTATAAGGTTCGATCCGGGGCGTATCTTATCACCCCGCGAAGCATCGGTATCACAGGGAAGAGCGCGGAATGTGGTATGCCTAGTATGACGGATTAGAGGGTCGTGGGCCGTCCTCTTTCGACCCCTCGACGGGGCACAGGGTGAGCGTCTCCACCTCTGGCATCACCCTACCCTTCTCCCCTGTCTATACACCCTTCAAGGGAGAGGGAACAGGCCCCATCCCCCTGCACCGGTATGCATTCCCTATCCTAGACGGGAATGACGGATAAGGGGTCGGGGATGACGGAATAAGAAAGGGAACCCTCACCCCCTTGGCCCCTCTCTCCCTTGGGGCGTGTAAGTGAGAGGGGGAGATAAGGCTAAAGGCAGATGCATGTGCCTAGACTCACAAACGAAGTGCAACACTTGGTTAAGGTGTTGTCATGGGAAAACATTATGGACATGTCACCATTGAAGAAAGGTGTGAGATTGCCCGACTACGAGCCTCGGGACTTTCGGTCCGCGAAGTCGCGGCAAGTATGGATCGCTCGCCATCTACAGTTGCTCGGGAGCTGAAGCGCAATGGTTCAAAGACCCAGGGATACAAGCCCATGCCCGGCGGTGGCGCGGTTCTCGGCTGGAACGGGATGGCCCACTGCGCAACAAGGTCCTATCCCGACTCAAGCAAGGTTGGTCACCGGAGCAGGTGTCGGGTCGACTGGCTATGGAGTCAGGCAATACAGTCATCTCCCACGAGAGCATCTACAGGTTCATCTACCGCCAGATGGCCCGTAAGAAGGACTACAGCTGGCGCCTCTATCTGCCCCGGGCCAAGTCGAAGCGGGGGTGGAGAGGCCGCAGAGGCGGCAGCTCAGCCTCCTTCATGGCTATGCGTCGCCCCATCACCGAACGCCCTCAGTCTGTCTCTGATCGCCGCACTCCAGGCCACTGGGGGGCCGACCTGATGCTGTTCAGAATCTATGGCCATGCCGTGTTGACTATGCACGAACGTTACTCCCGCTTACTCATTGCCCTTAGACCACCTGGCAAGGCTTCCAGACCCATCGCCGCCGCTATGTCCCAGGTCCTGGCTCAGTTCCCCCCAGATTGGCGGCGGACCATCACCTTCGACAACGGCACCGAGTTCGCTCTCCACTACCGTCTCCACGATTTGGGTATCGAAACCTTCTTCTGTGATACCCACTCCCCCTGGCAGAAGGGTGGCGTCGAGAACGCCATCGGTAGGCTCCGGCGCTCCCTTCCCCGCAAGACCGACCTCGCAGCATTGTCTCAGCACCGGTTTATACAGCTCATTCAGGCCTACAACAATACCCCCCGCAAGTGTCTCGATTACAGGACTCCGGCCGAAATATTTTTGAACAGAGTATTGCACTTGAAATGTGAATCCACCGTGCCTTTAGTTTGGGGATGGGGGAGAGAAGCCCCGCAAGGATTCCAAGTCGCAGCACCGAGATAATAGTTATTCAAGGACCCCATTATGCATCAGGACATCCATGAGCAGAGTGGCTGTCCGGTTTGGCCAAGCATAATCGGTCCCGGCTCATCGAGTGTGCTCCAGGCAGCGCCCAGGGGACCCTCGCTTTCCAGCAAGTCCCTGTCCGAGACCAGCAGGGGCACCCTGACTCCGTGCCTCTTCATCTCCCCCCCGGCGTTCTTCAGAAAGTGAGTCCTGGCGAGTTCGTCCTCCAGCACGACTAACACGACGGGCTGAGAGCCATGCTGGTCGGTGGGCTTGCGGCTGGAGTAGTAGCGCAGGTAGGGGGCCAGCCTCGCCGCCATGGTGACCGGGCGCACCGCCCTGCGCTCCCATTCCAGGAAGAAGGACAGGGCACGGTTGCCCCTGCGAAGTGCGCCGAAGGCATCGGGTTGGACGGAGCGCATCCCGTCCTCGTACCGAAAGTACCTCGAGGCCTGGCGGGGCGGGTCCAGCTGGACTATCTCGGTGGAGCGGCAGCGGGCCTGCCTGGCGAGGACGGCCAGGAACCAGTGGACGGACTCGGTGTGCTCCAGGTTCCTCAGAAGCTGCCTGCTGCGTCTCCCGTAGAGATTACGCCACTCGAAGGGAGAGTCGTCGTGGACGGGCGAGGAACTCCACCTCTTCCTGGCGGCCCCCACGGAAGCCCTGTCCCGCCGGGAAAGCACCGCGATACCCCGGTCGGTCAATGCCAGCCTTCGCTGACCCATCACCGGGTTATCGGAGGCGAGGCCAAGATCCAAAAGGCGGGCTATCGCCTCCGACATCCTGGACCTCTTCAACCCCAGGAGGGCCGCCAGGTGCGATGGGTTCAGCCAGGGCCAGTCGTGCAGCAGGTCGAGTGCGCGTTTCTCGACGGGCTTGAGGAGCACCGGCAGCATGCAGTCCGCTTCGCCTTTCGAGGACAGTTCTCCGGGAAGGGATGCCCGCACCGGGGGCTCCTCCGGTGGGAGGCTGTCGGCGTGTGTCGTGTAGCTCAGTGCGGTGCGAAGATCGAGAGGGGCCATGCGGGACGGCGTGCGCCATATGGATGCCCTCTCTCCCGCGGATACGACGTCCCTTTCCAGGGCGAGATAGGCCGGGAAGGACGACTCGGAGAGCCGGCCTGCGGCGTGGCGCAGCCGCACCTCGTCGGGCGCCACCAGCAATACGGCGGATGGTCGTCCCTCTTTCCGGAGCCTCCAGAGCCTCTTGGAGAAGGCGGTCCTCTCGGTGGTCGGGCCCTGCCTCACCACGTAGATCACCCTGCCGTCGGGCAACCGTACGGCGGCGTCCATGGGCTTCGCCCTGTACCACCGGAGCCTGACGGGATATGCGACGGCGGAGACCGCCGAGACCAGGCGGTAAATGGAGGCCGCGGGGTCGAGCCGTTCCAGGAGGAGCCGGCGCCATTGCTCGGAGACGGGAAGGGTGCGGAGCAACTCGTCAACGTGCATTCCACCCTCGTGCGCCAACCGGTAGATACCCGGTGTGGTGAGGCAGTACCGGCGGGTCGGAGAGATGAGTTGGGTGGCGTGGGACAAGGCGGCGATCTGCCCGGACCGTTCGAGGGTATCCATGGCTTGATACACCGCGCCCCTAGACCATCCCGAGACGGCCACCACCTCCAGCCGGTCCAGGAAGGGCATCTCCGCCAGAAGTCGCAGGAGTTCTCGCTCCACTATACTCATCCCCCGGCCTGCCCGTCCGTCGCGGGAGATTTGGCAGTCCCAGTGGGAGGCTGGAAGTGCTTGCTCCGGACGTCGCTGCGGTCCTTTTTCTTCGAAAGATTCGCTTCTTGCTTCTCTCCGGCCTTCCTTTCCTTCTCTATGGCCTCAACGCCCTCTCGATACTGCTCCACCCGCATTCGTCCTTCGGCCTGCTGTGCGGCGATCTCCCCGAAGCCGGTCAGGTATCGCCCGGCGGCTTCCCGGATCCGGGAGGCGACGGAGTCATCGCCATCTTCGGGTTTCCTTACGGTCATGGAGAAGGCCGGCGTTCTCTCCCTTCCCACGGTGGCCCTGACGTAGCACCGGTGTACGGGCAGCGAGGTGATGTCGTCCTCGGTAACCCGGTCTCTGCCAAGCTCCCATACCAGGTGACGGGCATCGGTCCCGGCCACCTGGAACACCGACAGGCATCCGACGTTGGCGAGGATGGTATCCCGCATGGTGGGGGACAGGTCTGCCAGCTTGGCGAGGCTCTGGGTGGCCAGGATGAATGACGCCCCGAACTTGCCCAGCTCCGACAGCATCGACTCGTAGTCCACGCCGGGCATAGACTGCATCTCGTCAACCACCACAAGGACGCCACGGCGCTTTTCCGGGGCCATCCCTCCCTGCTCCCTTATCACGGAGTCGACCAGGTTCAGGAGGGAGGCGCCCACCAGGGCGGCCACGTCCCTCCCTACGCTGCCCTGGGCGGTGGATACCAGTAGGATGCCCCCATTGAGGATGATTTCCCTCAGGTCGATGGTGGACCGGGATTGGCCCAGGATGGCCCGGGCCCGCCTGGATGAGGCGTAGTAGGAGAGCCGGGTCTGGACGGGGGCCAGGGCCTCGGCCTTGTACTGGGTATGCCAGCGGCCGAAGTCCCGGGCCCACCACTCGATGAGATAGGGGTCGTCCACCCTCTTCATGACGGAGTTGCGGAACGACTCGATGGACAGCAGGCGCAGGCCGTCCAGTATCGTGTACTGATTGTGCTCGTCGGTGTCCGGGTGCTCGTTGGCCTCGTGAAGGGTCTTGACCGCCTGCTCCAGGATGGACTGCATCCTGGGTCCCCACTGCTCCCACAGGCCCCGCGCGACCCGCACCACCGAGTCCGCGGTGCGGTCCCGGTCGGAGAAGATGCGGGTATCCAGCAGGTTGATGCCGGGGGCTCCCCTGGGGTCTGCGAGGTCAATGAGGGTGACTCTGTCCGCCAACGACTCCGGGACGTGCCTGAGCAGCCCGGCGACCAGGTCGGCATGGGGGTCGATGACGACGATGGCGTCTCCGTCCCTGCCCGCCGCTTTCTCTCGGAGCTTGTGGACAACGACATGGTGCATGAGGGTCGACTTGCCCATGCGGGTGCGCGCAACGTACAGGTGGTGGCGTCGGAGCAGGTCGTCAGGGAAGTGAACGGGCCTCGGCCTGCCCGCGGTCGTGTCGCCCACGGGGGCTCCGCCGGCGAAGCTCCTGTGGGAGGGCAAAAGCACCCTGGCCCCGGTCCGCTCCACCAGCGGCGTTTCATCCCCGGCGCCGGGTGGATGCCAGAGAGCGGCTACCTCCCGCACCCCCAGGACGCTGCGCCTGCCGAACAGGCCGGGGCCGGAGGGATGCAGGGCGGCGTCACAGGATACGGGCCTTACCTCACCCACCTTAAACCTGGCCCCGGCAGGGTGGTCGAAGTGCCTGTAGGCGGCGGCCATGGGGCCGAGCAGTGCCTTTGCCCGCTCCCTCCCCTCGCCCGGTTCCGTGCCGGGAAGCACGGCAACCACCCGCAACTCGGCATCGAAGGCGATGCGGGATACCTTCTCCCTGATGAGCAGGAGGTCGAAGACCCGGGAGCGCGAGGCCTTCCACCGGCCCCATGCCCAGCCCCCGGCGGACAGAAGTAAAGTCGCTCCCGTCCCCAGGAGCACAGTCTTCCAGATATCCCCCACCTGCACCCAGTTGTAGCCCTGGTATGCGGCCAGGGCTCCGAGGCCCAGAACGACAATGCCCAGGCCGGGCCCCCCGGACGTTCCCTCTGCCGGGGAGCGGGACGTGGTTACGGTACGAGGGGAGGGCGCCGAGTGGACCATCTCCGAGTGGTGCAGCGACCACTCGGGGCCCAGGGAACGCAATAGAAGGCGGGATACCACCCTCTCTCCCTCCTTGAGATTGGACAGGGCGCCCAGGAGGGCGATCAGAGGGTCCGATCCAGGGTCCAGCAGGTCGCCGTCCCTGAATACCCGCAGCGGAACGTGCTCGGGCCCCGAGGACCGCAGTGTCATGCCCCATGCCTGCTCGCCGTCCCTTAGCCGCAACGGGTCATTATCCAGGGACATCTCCTCTATCCGGGCCTGGGGATAGTGGGAGGAAACCTGCCTCCGGACGACCTCGTCGTCCAGGCAGCGGGCCATGAGGGTGACGCCGTGAGCGTCCCCGGCCAGCTCCAGCGAGAAGGGCTCGGACACGGCGATGGAGGAGAGCATGTTCTCCACGCCCAAAAGCGAGCGCTCCCCGGTTCGGGGAGGGGTTATCGCCAACAGGACAGGGACCCTTGGGTCTCCATCCCGGGACAGCAGTTTCAGGAGGTTCAGGCTCATCGGCATATCCTTTCTCTAGTGCCCTCCCGGCCTCCACTCGATGATCTCCGTCTCCTCCGGGGTGGCCTCGATGCGCACGGGGAACCGGTTGCCCCGGGCCAGCAGCAGCCCGTCTCCCCTGGGGCAGGACAGCAGCCACTTCTGAAGCTCCTGGGGAAGGTCGAAGGCGTCACCCACGGTGGAGATGGCTGCGGCGTCCTGCTGGAGGAGCAGCTTGAAGGCGGCATTCTGAAGCAGCGCTCGTCCTGAGTGGCCGGTGATGGTGCGGGATGTGTCCTCACTGAGCAAATCCTGGACGTCCTGGGTGATGAACTGGAGGCCGAGCCTGTGCTTGCGGGCCCGCTTGGCCATGGAGACCATGAACGCCGCCCCCTCGGGGTGCTGCATGATGCTCCACACCTCGTCCACCACCAGAAGCCGGGGCCTGGGGTCGCGGGCTGCCGCGGACCACACCGTTTCGGTGCAGACCATGGTGGCGGCAGGCCTGAGCTCCGGCTCCAGCAGTCTCAGGTCGAACACGGTGACCAGGGCCTCGTTGTGCAGCAGGTCATCCCCCTCGTCGGAGAGGAGGTGGCGCAGGCTCCCGGTGGAGAAGGGCCTCAGCAGCTTGGCGAGAGCGGGGTCTCCCCCATCGTTCTCCTTGAGGTATGCGTAGAAGTCGCCGAACCCGGTGCGCTCCCGGGGCCGGTCGTAGTAGCCCGCCAGGGCGTGGTCCAGGGACGCCCTCCGCTCGGCGCCCAGCCTCTCTCCCACCATAACCTCGATCAGCCGCCTGAGGCTTCCGATGCGCTGGAGCATCTCCTCGGTATCGTTCTGGTCTATGACAAAGGGGTTCATCCCCTGTCCCTCGACCCCGGGGGACAGCACGCGACCTCCGGCTGCCCGCGCCATGTCGGCGTACTCCCCCTCCGGGTCAATCACGTAGGCCCTCACCCCCCGGCACAGCCCCCGCAACACCCCCAGCTTGGTGGCGAAGGATTTTCCGCTGCCCGACCTTGCCAGGATGGCCGTGTTGGCGTTGAGGTGGGTGCCGTCCCAGGGGTCGTAGACGATGGGCGCCCTGGCGCTCATGTCCAGGCCGACCAGGGTGCCGCTACGGGTGTCCAGGTCCGGGGGAGAGAAGGGGTAGAGCCGGGCCAGGCTGGAGGTGTCCAGCGTCCTCCACAGCCCCACGGCGTTGAGTTCCAGGGGCAGGGTGGACAGGTATCCCTCCCTCTGGCGGAAGGACAGGGCGTCCAGCTTCCCCAACGTGGCGGCGAAGTGGGCCTTCGTCCTGTGGGTCATCTCGTCCAGGCCCTTCATGTCCCTGGCGTGAATGGATATGGACAAAGACGAGAGGAACAGCCTCTCCCTTCCCCGCTGCACATCGTCTCTCAGGCGCGTGATGTCCTCCAGGGCGATCTCCGCCTCCGGGGAGAGACTCCGGCCCTTTCGGAAGGAGAGGGAGCGGGCCGACTCGAACCGCACCTTCTGCCACTCCAGCGTGCGGGATGCCTGGTCGGTGGGAATGGGCCCCATGTGGATTGAGAGGTCCATGGGGATGCCCGCAGTCATGAGCGCCTGCAGGAAACCGGGGGCCAGGGTGCGGGGCCACTTGACCAGGTGGAGAGAACGCACCAGCGAGTCGTTGATGCGCATCTCCCTGCGGCCCACCTCAACCCTCACAATTGAGTCCTCGTCCACGTCCCTGGGGGAACCGCCAAGGGTGGAGGCCAGCATGAACATACGCAGCGTCCGACCCTTCAGGGGTTGAACGGAGAGCCCCAAGCGGGTCAGGAGGGAGGCCAGCTCCTCGGACCGGTCGTGCCGGCAGACGGCGTAGAACCTGCGGTCAAGCACACCCTCCCTGCTCTCCAGGTTGGTGAGGAGCCCCCGGAGCGACTCGGCGGCATTGCGGGTCTCCGGCGGCAGGTCCCGTGGCTCGGCCTCGGAGAGCTTCTCTTTCAGCCCGCTCAGCACCGGGGGGTGCTGCCTCACCAGCAGCTGCACGGGAAAGTCCAGGGCGTTGAGGGCCCCGGCAAAGGAACCCAGGCGCGGCTCGTCCAGCTCAAGGCCCATCACCTCGCAGATCCCCAGCTTCACCCCGTCCAGCCGCACCGGACCGTCCTCCTCCAGGTGGGACAGCAGGTAGAACGGGTTCAGGGGAACGGGCGGCTTCGGCGCCGGGGCCTGGGCTTTCCGGTCCTTGCCGTCTCGAAGGGCGTTGGGACGGGGGGCCAGCGAAGACAGTTTCCTTAAGATATTTCTCAACGGAGTGTTCTCCTCGAACGGCTATGGGGTCGGGGCCACGATCTTCACCAGTACCAGGACGATCCCCTTTGTCGAAAGGGTGAGCACCAGGCCCGCAACTCCCAGGGCCACGGAGGCCCGGGCCTTGCCCGAGCCGCGATCATCGGCGCCCTCGGCCATGAGCAGGAACCCCGCCCACACCACGGCGAAGAGGCAGAGCCCCGCGGCGGCATAGACCATGGCGTCCAGGACATCGACGAAGGCCAAGAGCATGTTGCCCTTCTCGATGTCGGCTGCCGCACCCATGTTCACCAGTCCGGTTGCGGCGGCGAGGGCTATCGGTAGACCCCTTCTCACCATGGCCACTCCCAGCCAAGGATCTCAAAGAGCTTCTTCAGTTCGTTCAGGTCACCGGGGGTCTGGGTCGCCGGCTCCGGCTCGGGCTCAGGTTCGGGTATCCTGAGAGCCACGAACGGGTCGTCGACGCCGATGCTTGAGGTCATCTCCAGGGGCTCGCTCCTCGTCGTGGTCATGGGACCCCTCTCGGTAACCTCGGCCCGCACGTGCTCCTCGTGGGTCACCGTTACGGTCGCGTCCCTGGTCACGGTGGCCCCGGGAATGGACAGGTTCGCCGAGATCACCTGCTGCGTGGTCGTCCCGTCGGGATGGGACACGTGTACCGTCTCCGAGACCGTCCTGCTCGTACCGGGCCGGTACAGCTTGACCTCCTGCGTGAATTCCTCTTTCCTCTCCGGGTGGTGGTCGAGCGAGACCATCGGAGGCCGCTCGATGCTCAGCGCCGCTTCCAGCTGCACCTTGATGCTAACCCGGTACAGCGCCTTCCCCTGGAATATGGGCACCCGGAAGCGCGTGAAACCGTCGGGAACCAGGTCCTCGACGGAAACGGCGCCACCTACAGTAGTGGTGACGGTTCCTTCAATAGCGGTTATTTCGGCATCGGTAGCCGCGTCCACCGTCACGCTCTCGTGGCCGGAGACTATGGGGAGCGACACCACCTCGCTGGCTGTGTCCTCGCACTCCGACTCCACCGTGCCCCGGACCCAACCTGGGCTCCAGCCCAGGGACGCGACCTTCAGGTCGCAGAGTTCTCCCTCTACCGTGGGCAACGGGTACGGGATCTCTCCGCCCTTGACGGAGACGGCCCCCGTCTGGCCCAGCCGGTCCCTCCACGAGAAGGTCAGGGACGGCGCATCGCCTGAAAGGGGCAGGGTGTAGGTCTTCCGCTCCCCCTTCCCCAGGTCGGATATTTCCCGGTGAACGAGGACCCTGCCGCCAGCGCCTCCGTAGGCCCGCACCCTCAGGTCAACATCGGCGGCGCCCCTCACCGTCACCATGGCGCGGTCTCCCTCAACGGTCAGTCCCTCAATGAACACCCTCCTGCCGGGTACGGGCTCGGCGATCTCGAACCCCAGCCCCTCGGGATGGTGGCCGTCGGCCATGGCTGCCAGGGGGACAGCCCCGGCCGCCGCCACGACGGCGACGGCCAGGACAGCCGCGAAGCTCCTCCAGTCCTTGTTCCTCTTCGCCTTACGGCCTCTGAGTGCCGGGCGATTGCTCCTGTTCCCACTCCCCCGCCTGCGGCCCTTGCTCTTATTCCAATTCCGACCCTTCCGTGACGGGTTTTTCTTCCGTTCCTCGTGTGCCGGGTCTTTCTTACGGCCCTTTCCGAACCAGGCAAGGGGACAGAAGGGCATCCGTCCGTTGCGGCGGTGGGCAATCCGTCTCGCCCTCTTCACCATCAGGGTGATGGGGCCCGGCTTGGTCTGGGCCGGGGCGGGGGGCTCGGGGCGCACCAGCTGGGCCGGAGTCCCCGCGTAGCGCCTGTTCACCAGCCGGTACTTGAGCAGGTCGGCCGCCACCAGGGGCAGCCTTCGTCCCCCTACCTTGCCGACGATCATCACCACACCCATCAGCCCCAGCACGACGGCCACGCCGATCCTGAGCTCCGTGGAGCCCACGGGAGCGTAGCGGTAGGCCCCGTAGGCCAGGGCCGCCACCATCGTCATGGCCACCAGCTGGGGGAAGGTGAACCACAGCAGCACCCGGTCCTCGGCCTGCACGTGGGTTGGCACTTCATGTTCTCTCATGGCTCTTACTCCCTCTGCATTCTGCTTAGGCGTTGGGGTCGGGTGTCGGCGTACCGGGGGGCGGGAGGTCGACTTCCACCGCCGGGTCGACGATGGCGCCCATCACCAGCCTCACTATCACGTAGGCCAGAAGGGCCAGCACCACGCCCGCCAGGGAGGTCATCATGGCCGTCTTGCCCTTCTCCATCTGGTTCGGGGCGCCCCCTGCAGTCATGTACAGGAAGGCCCCGTAGACCAGGTAGGCCACCGCGACGGCTCCCACCACGCCCATCATGATCCCCACTATGTTCGAAATCGTCTGGGTCAACTGTTCCATCCGTTCTCTCCTTGTTGCTGCCCGGGGGCTCTAGAGCCGGCCGGGACCTGTTTGTTACTGCGGCTGCAATTGCTTCAAGAGCTCCGGTCTACTCGCCCATCGCTGCACCTCCGGTCGGGTGTTGGCCATCTCATGTCTTCTCTATCTCCATCGAGGTCAATTCGTTCGGTTCCCCCGCTTCACTCGCCGCTGCTCCTCGGCGCCGCTCCGGCTGCCGGGGCTGCACCCTCGGCCGCGGACCGGAACCCGGAGGCTGCTGCTCCCAGGCCGGGACCGGACGCGGTGGCGGCAACCGCACCCAGGGCCGCACCTGCGGGGCCTCCCCCGCCCACCGCACCGGCGATGAGCCCGATGCTTTTGGCGGACCGCAGAACCGTCCCCGGCAGCGAGAGGCCGAAGTAGAGGGTGCTCACCCAGGAGTCGAAGGTCCCGGCGTTCCCCAGCATCGAGGGCACCCGTGTCGCCATGTAGACGAAGGCAATCGAGAGCAGCAGCTTCCACACCAGGTCCTGGGCCGGCTCGAAGGCCTCTATGGCAGCGAACTGCCTCAGGAACCCGAACCCCATGGCCAAGGCAATGAGCTGGATCGCCTGCTGAAACACCGTGGTCAGGAAGAGCCTCAGCCAGTGCCTGCCCCAGCCCGAGGTGTGAGGCAGGATCCAGAGGCCCAGGGCTATGGGCGCCAGCGCCAGCAGGATGTCGATGAGGGCCAGGCGCAGCACCATCTGCACCAGGACATACAGAATGAAGAACCCGAAGACCACAAACAGGAGGGCCACCAGCAGCGCCATGCCCACGCTCCCCGCGTTCACCGTCCTGAGGAAGGTTTCCAGGGGCGCCCTGAGCAGGTCTCCGGGGTTTACGTTCAATGCCGCGGCGATGTATTTGGACACGGCGTGGGCAACGTCAATGACCAGGGCGCACCACCAGTAGGAGGTGGCGGCGGCGACCAGGCCCAGCACCAGCCGGGGCACCATCTCCCTCCACCCCGCACTCGCATGCCCCAGGTGGTGCTGCATGATCAGGCTCAGCCCCATCCAGCCCAGGATAACGATGAGGGCCCCGGAGGTTATTCCCCAGACCACCAACCAGGCCTCCCGCACTACGGCGTGTTCGTAGGTCAGGCCGGGGGGAGTTCCAGTGAGGATGTCTCCCATCAGCCGCCTCCCCCGCAGTTGTCGAGGTCCGTCCTGGTGGCCCGCTCGACCACGCCGCACAGGCCGCCGTGCACGCCCTCGATGACCCAGCGGGCGAAGGCCTTGGCCCACCTTCCGGGGTCCAGGGCTCTCAGGATCTTGTCCCAGATCCTGCTGGGCTCGTAGATGGGGATGATGTCGTGGAAGACATAGGGGCCGCCGCGGGCGTCGGCGGGGACTCCGATCACCAGCAGGTAGGACTTGTCGGGGTCGAGGTCGGGCTGCCCGTCGAGGGCGGGGTACTCCCAGGAGTACTCCCAGCCGTCGTTCAGCCTCTTCTCCCCGCCCTGCACCCTGTACATCAGCGTTATCCAGTCCCCGGTGTCGGCGTCCCGGATGGCGTAGTAGAGCTCGTCCAGCTCCCTGCTGAAGACGGGCCGGGCGATGAAGTGCCCCTCCTTCTTGCGCTCCACGAACTCCCGGTCCGCGTTGACCAGGGTCAGGCCGGTGTCCTGGGCCATTGCCGGCACTACTGCCGCCATCACCCCCAGGGCGGCCATGGCGAGGGCTCCTGCCAGGGCGACTACTTTAACGATCTCTTTTCCGACTGACCGGGGTGACAAACCGTGTCTCCTCCTAAATGGACGGGCTGAAGGTCTGCAGTCGAGTGTGGAGAAGGGGAAAACCCTGCGCCATGCCGTACAGGGGAGGTCACGTATGACCTCCGTTTTGGGGCATGGGAGAAACGGGCCTCGGCGTGCTGTCATGGGCGTGTACAGAGATTGAGGTTCTGTAACAGGTCGATTGGCTGTCGTGATCAAAGCTAAAAACTCAAGGTTCCGGCCGTTTTGGCCAACAGGAGGCAGCAGTAGCATTCCGGGGCTGGTTCCACGGGATGGGTGCAAAGTCCGTGCCTGAGAAATGCAATTCCCTTCGAGGAAGAGTCGGGACCCGGGTGCAAAGTCCGTGCCTGAGAAATGCAATTTGAACAGTACGAGAGATACCGGCGAGACGAAGCCGGCTGCCAGGGGGACTAGTGTCGTGGAGGACGTCCACAACCTGAGGTTGATGACCCTGCTCCGCCGGCTGGTGCGGGACAAGACGCTCAAGGGCGCCGCCGGGGAGCTGGGCTTGGACCCGAGGACGGTGGCGACCTGCCTCAGAGAGGGGATGTTGTCCCGGCGGGTGGAGTGGGCCCTGGAGGCGAGTCTCAAATCCGAGTTGGAGTCGGAGACGGCCAGGCATGGGGAGCGCATGGATGCACTGGAGGGGAGGCTGTCAGGGCTGGAAAACAAACTGGACTCGGCCCTGGAGGGTATTGAGAAAGCGGGACAGAGGGATGTGGATGTCCTTCGAAGTGATTGCGACGGGTGGTTAAGGGCCCTGGAGAAGCGCCTGGCGACGATTGAGGCCGGGGTTGGGTCTGGTAAGACCGTGATAGCCCCAGAATCCAAAGCGGAAGAACGGGCGCCGAGCCCACCCTGGAGGCTTCATCCCGACGTGGTAACCCCGGAGGCTGAGCCGGGGGATGAGGATGTATACGGAGAGGCGGCGCCGCTGGTGGCGAAGTGGAGGAATGCCGTTGCATCCGCGCGGGCTGGGGGAGAGGGAGTGGCCGGGCTCGATGCACGGGTGAGGCTGCTGGAGATGGAGATAGAGTTGATCGAGAGGTTTCAGCTCACCCTGCCGCCCAGCACGTATCCGTGGCACGACTCCGAGCGGCGGGACATGGTGAGGGCGAAGGCCAGGGCCCTGGAACTCTTGAGAGCGCAGCGGAAGCGGGCCGTGCTGCGCGGGTGGGTCCGCAGGGCGCTTACCCTCGGCCGGTGGCGAAACTAGGCGCATGCAACACCCCGGTCAACTGTTGGCAGTGATTACGGCGCCGAAGCCAGAATGGGCCTCCTAGGCGGTTCCCTCGAAGTCTATGGTGCGCGATATTGAAATTGCTGTATGGCTTTGTTCCAGCATTTCGAGCCTTAGAAACGCTGGAGGATTTTCGTCTCCCGAATCCGGGATGCGCTGCATGGGATCGAGCCCTGCTCTCCGAACAGCCGCCCACGGGTCAAGACCTGAAGGATCGAGCCCTGCTCTCCCGAAGGCCCGCCCAGGAGGACACGTCCGAACAGGCCGGGTAACACAAACAGACTCGGCCCCCTGAGACCGCAGCCGAGGTGGACACCGCTCCCCGGCCGGTTAGTCACGCCCCGTTCCGCCGGGAACACAAGGGGCACGGGTATCCCAGGCGCCGGACCTACTCCCAATTCCCCTTAGTTCTCCAGACACCGGCACCCATCCACGGTTACCCCCAATCCCCCGGTACTCTCCAGCGCACAGCATCCTGCCCGGGGAGGTCCGCGTCCACTTTCAGTCCCTGATAACCACACGTCTCGCACCGAGGATGCCGGTGAGAGGCGCAGCAGAGGAGGTCCAAATGCAGGTACTCGGAGTGTTCGCAAGGGTCATGGGCGCCGCCCTCAAGGTGGGGAGGTGCGTCATGAGGTTCAAGTGGCCGCTGCTGGCCGTGCTCGTCTTGGCGCCGCTGGTCATCACGTGGAGCGTGGAGGTCTTCGCCCTCAACGGGCTGGGGATGTTCACCTGGTTCGTGGTCGGCCGGCACGTCCTCAGGCTCATGGGCCGAAGGTAGAACGGAAGCAAGAGAAACAAGTCGCTGGTAAGGAAAGGAGTCCGTGATGACAACGCAGGCAATGGCAATCGACGGTCAGTTGAGCAGGTCCCAGACCAGGCTGGAGGAGCTGGTGGACAGGGTTATCGAGGCCCTGTTCGGGGTGGAGGAAGAGGTGGCGCAGGTCCCGGCCCAGGCGGTGGTTTGGAGCATCCACGAGGCCCGGCGCATGAGAAAGGCCGGAGACCTTGAAGGGGCCCTCGCGGTGATGTCCAGGGTTGATACCCCCAATGCCCCGGTGAGAGAGGCGTGCTGGGCGTACTCCGAGTGGCGGGACCTGGTGAGGCGCCGCTTCGGCAGGAAAGGAGCGCTAGTCTACAGCCCAGGGGCCGGCCGGGCCGCGGCCCTGGTCCCGGGGGACGGATCAACATTGGAAGTGGTTGCCGTCCTGGGCATGAGATGGCTGCCCGGCAAGGTGGTCTCCCGAGGGAGCCTGCGGGGCCTAAGGCCCGTGGGCAAGGGGGGCGGGTCATGGTCCTAGCCCCGGCCCGTGTCGACATCCCGGCCCTCAAGGCCCGCCACCCCCTGGGAGACCTGGTGGAGGAGTCGGGAGTCCGGCTCCGGGGCAGGGGCAGGGTCCGGCAGGGCGTCTGTCCCTTCCATCAGGAAGGTGAGGGCAGCTTCACGGTGTACGGAGACTCGGAGCGGTTCTACTGCTTCGGCTGCGGCGCTGGCGGAGACGTTCTGGACTTCGTACAGAGAATGGAGGGAATCGGGCTTCCAGAGGCCATCCGGCGCCTGGGCGGCGCCGCCGAGGACAGGGAAAAGCCCCGGACCAGACGGGCACCTTCACCCCCGTTTTGGAGCCCACCCCCGCCCCGGAACCCGGCACTGCTGACCGAGGCAGCGCGGTTCTACGCCGGAGAGCTTCGCCGTAGCCCGGAGGGCCGGGGATACCTGGCCTCCCGTGGGATTGGCCTTGACGGGGCTTTCCGGCTGGGCGTCGGCTACGCACCGGGCCGCGGCCTCCGGCGTCATCTGGAGTCGGCGGGGTTCGGGGAGAACAGCCTCGAAGAGTCGGGCCTGTTTCTGGGCCGGGGCTTCGAGAGGTTCACGGGAATGATCGTCGTGCCTGACCTGGTCGGCGGGCTCGTCCGCTGGCTGGGGGGCAGGGCCGTCGACCCGGGCGCCGTGCCCCGGTTCCAGGCCCCGCCCGGCCCCAAGCCGGTGCTTGGCTTGGGAAGGCTGGGACGGGCTCCCCGCTGGGTGGTACTCACCGAAGGCCTGATGGACTGGTTGACCCTGGCCCACTGGGGCCTCCCCGCCTGCGCCGCCCTGGGGACGAAGGGCCTTGAGAGGGTGGCGGGAGGTCTCATGGGCTGCCCCCGGGTCTTCCTGGCCTTCGACTCGGACGATGCCGGCCGGGAGGCGGCAGCCGCACTCAAGGACCTGCTGGGGCGCCGGGCCGTCGTCTTGACCCTTCCCCAGGGGATAGGAGACGTGGCCGAGCTTGCGACCCTTGCCGCGGGCAGGGGCCTCTTCCTGCGACTGCTCGAAAGGGCGGCCCAGGCCGCCCGGTAGGGGACCATCCTTGCCCCGTATGGCGCAGTAACCCCCCACTTAGATTTTCCCCTTTTCGCCCCCTTCTCCCTGTCTCACCGCAACCCTCCGCGTCCAATCCCCGTAGGACATTCCCACCGAACCCGCACCGTCGCCTGCCACCACCCTTTGGTGGCAGGCGACGTTTACGGGGCTCCTCCCAAGCCCCGCCTGGACCCCTGGAAAACACCTGAAAGGAGAACTGAAATGCAGAACGGAACGAAGGCGAACGGCACCGCCAACGGAGTCCACGGGGACCCCACCATCATCGGAGAACACGAGCTGTCGTGGGACGGGCTCTCCCCCAGGGTCGTGCAAGCACTATCCCAGCCGCTGGACCCGGCCCTTCTGTCCCAGCGCAAGGGACGGGCCGGACGCACCTACGACTACATCGAAGGCCACGTCGCCATCGACCAGGCCAACCGGATCTTCGGGTTCGGGGGATGGGGGTACGAGCTCATTGGGGACGTGACCCTGCGTCGTGTTGAGACCGTCGACACGAAGACCGGCGATGTGAGCGTATCCCATGCCTACAGCGCCCCGGTCAGGGTCACGGTTGCCGGCGCCCAGCCCCGCACCGACGTGGGATTCCACGCCGTGACCGAGGAGAACCCCGAGGGCCACGACACCGCCCTTAAAGGAGCAGTTACGGATGGCATGAAGAGGGCGCTCAGGAGCTTCGGAGCGCAGTTCGGGAACTCCCTATACGGGTCCCAGTCCCCGCAGGCCCAGCCCAAGAAAACCACCCCGCCTTCCGCTCCCCGACAGGAGACGGGAAGGGGCACCGGGGCCTCCGAATTGAGCGTCCTCAGGAAGAAGCTCATCGACCTGGGCGCCGAGCAGGGGTTCGACAAAGAGCTGGTGCGGAGCATGGTAAAGGAGAGGGCAGGCAAGGACATGGACGACCTCACCAAGGCGGAGCTGACTCCCCTGGTGGAGAGCGCAGAGCGAAAGCTCCGGGAGAGACGGCGTGCGGCCTAGAGAGCCGGAGCGCGGCGAGGGGCCATCCCGATTGGGGTGGCCCCTCTCTTCATTTACAGGAACCAACAAGGAGGTAATGGATGGCCAAAAAGAGCGCCACAATGATCGAAGAGATGGACGAGGCCCTGGCTATGCTCTGGTACCAGGTGGACCGGATCGGCAACCACGGGCTCCGGGAGGAGATCGAAGAGGTTGCCGACGGGTTCATGACTCCGGGCGGAGGCGATGTTCGGAAGGCCCACCGGGTATTCCGGCGGGTTCACGAGAAGTACACCGCTGACGTACAGGCCCGGTTCGGAATCCGGCTGGTCCGGTGTCCCCATTGCGAAAGAGAGGAGGCTCCGGATGATTAGAGAAATGCGGGCAAGGCCCCGCACCCTCCCCAGCAGCACCGCGGTGCTGAACACCTCCCACGGCGAGCTGTACCTGACGGTGGCCCTGGACGGGGACGGAGCACCCTTCGAGGTGTTCGGAAGGATGGGAAAGTCCGGCACCTTCGAGCAGGGGGTCACCGAGCTTGCCTGCCGCCTGATCTCCCTGCACCTCAGGAGGGGCACTCCGGTGGAAGATATCGTAGACCAGTGCCGGGGCGTAGGGGGCATGGAGCCCCGGTTGAACCGGATAGATGAGAGGCCGGTGTTCATCAAGGGCCTGGGCGACGGCATAGCCCACGTTCTCAAGGGGTTCGTGAAGGAGGCGGGAGAAGGTTCCGATAATGAAAGCCCCACCGTGTTGATCCGTCCCTCGGTTGCCGAGCACGACGCCGAATTCGCACGGGCCGCATAGACGCTCCCCGTCAGGGAGCGCACCACGGGGCCGCTTCCCCTCTGCGGGAAGCGGCCCCGCCGTGTTCGAGGCCACGGTGCGGCATTGCCCGCACGCCATTACCGACGAGGAGGACAGTAATGTCAAGGACAGTGAACAAGGTTGAGCTCCTGGGCAGGGTCGGAGCAGACCCCGAGATGCGCTACACCCCAAGCGGCACCGCCGTTACCCGCCTCAGCCTGGCCACCGACCGGCGAAAGCAGGACGGCAACAGCGAGACCGATTGGCACGACGTGGTCTGCTGGTCCAAGCAAGCGGAAGCCGTGAATGAGTACGTGCACAAGGGAGACCGGCTCTACGTGTCGGGCAGGCTGCTGCAGAACTGCTGGGAGAGCGACGACGGTCAGCGCCGTCGCCGTACCGAGGTCCACGCCCGGGAGGTGATATTCCTCGACTCCCGAAACGGGTCGGGGGGCAACGGTAACGAGGACTTGCCCTTCTAGCGAACCAGCGACAAACCAATCTGAAGACGCCCGCTTCGAGCGGGTGCACAGCGGGGCTGCTCCTAGATGAGAGGAGCAGCCCCGCTCTTGTCCCAAGCCCCTTTTCACCTAAAGGAGAACGTACATGAGGCGAAACGAGACCCACATCGAGAACGATACCATACTTGATGCCCTCAGAAGTAACCTGAACCTCCTCTCGGAGTTGGCCGCCAGATATGGCGTGGACACCAGGCCCGAGCCCGTCGGGAACGCCCCATCCGTCTCCTCCCCCGAAGACGTGCACCGCATCCTCGCCCCCGAAATGGTCCCACTGGCCCAGGAGCAGCTGCGGGTCCTTCTGCTGGACACCAAGAACCGGCTCATGGGACAGCGGGTGATCTACCAGGGCAACGTGTCCTCGGTGGCGATCAGGCCCGCCGAGGTTCTCCGCCCCGCCGTCGAGGCATCGGCGCCCCACTTCATACTGGCCCATAACCACCCGAGTGGTGCGCCAAGAAGCGCTTAGGTTGAATGTTCCCCTGGAACCCGGCCACGGAGTGGGCCGGTGGCTAGGGAAGCAGGCACGGGGACCCGAAGCAGAACCGTGTCTGAAGCCTTCCCAACAATGTGGCGGCGGCCGCCCTACAACGCCGTGCGCTGCTAGCCAGAGTGTCGTCATGGTCACACAAGAAATTGCCGACTGAAGCGTCGAAGGTTGAACCACCCGCTCACGGTAGGGCGAGGGTGGAGTCATCGGAATCCCTGTCTCCGATGGATAGGGATAGTCTCGGTTGGACAGAAATGCCGCACTCCCATACTCCCGGCATCTTCCCGATGACGAGCACGGCAGAGAGCCGTGCCAGGCGTACAGGCAGGACCTAACACGACACGCAGACGCAACCTAAGTGAACTTGGGAACCACGTTCGGCTCCCCGGCAATGGAGCCACTCCTTGAACAGCCTGCAAGCTACAGTGCGGTCTCCACAATGCCCTTACCGCATTAGACGGATTACGGGCACAGCTTGAGCATAGAACTGCTCGGGTAGTCAGGGGTGAGCACGTAGCAGGACACAAGGCCAAGAGACACTCCTACAACGAGCCCGATGGCACATCCAACAAGGATAGGGAACCAACGCTCCCTTAGCCAGCGGGCCACGGACTTGGCTGCGTTGTTCATGCGACATACCTCCCGGTGGCATCAGACCACACCGGAAACTTGCGGGTCAATAAGGAGCCAGCGCCGGAGCAGGCCAGCTTGCGGCCAATGCCGGACGTGGGACAGAGCCCTCGTAGTAGTTCGAGGTCGGGAAAGCCGGCCACATGGCGAAGGAGGGCAGTTAGACGAGTGCAGAACACAAGTGAACTACGCCAGAGGAGGGATGTATGAACCCGACGAAGATGGCAGAAAAGCAAAGGTTCTTGGCAAAGACGGCGAGTGAGCATCCAGACCACAGGTTCACCAACCTGTACGACCTGTTGCACTGGGACCACTGGATGCACATATCGGCTGAAAGGGTACTGGCACGACCGGGTAGCCGGACCGACGGCGTGGACGGAACGACACGTGAAGCGTTCAGGAAGGACTACGAGCGTCAGATGAAGATGCTCATCGACCAACTGAAGCGCAAGACGTACGAGCCGCAACCCGTCAGGCGAGTCCACATACCCAAGCCCGATGGCACGAAGCGCCCGCTGGGCATACCCGTCCTCAGGGACCGCATCGTGCAGGAAGCACTTCGGGCCATCTTGGACCCGATCTACGAGTCGGACTTCTATCCGCACTCCTACGGCTTCCGCAAAGGTCGTTGCGCCATGGACGCAATCGCAGTCCTCATGCCCCTGTTCAACAGCCAGGCCAAACACTACTACGTGATTGAAGGCGACATCCAAAGCTACTTCGACACCGTCCACCATCGGACGCTCATGAAGCTGCTGCGGAGGCGACTCGAAGACAGGGCGCTACTGGACCTGATCTGGAAGTTCCTGAAATCGGGCGTGATGGAAGGGGGCCTCTTCGCCCACACTGAATCCGGTGTGCCGCAGGGAGGGGTCATATCCCCACTGCTGGCCAACGTCTACCTCAACGAGTTTGACCAGTGGGCGGCGGCACGGTGGGACCTCACTCCCTACGCCCGACAAAGGAGAAGGAAGGCGGGTCTCGGCAACTACAAAATGGTGCGCTACGCCGACGACTTCGTGGTCGTAGGCAACGGCACCAGGGCCGAGGTCAAGGCCACCAAGGCGGCCATACAGCAGTTCCTGGAGCACCAGCTCCACCTGACGCTATCGGCGGAAAAGACGCTGATCACCCACGTCAACGACGGCTTCGACTTCCTGGGTTTTCACATCCAGCGCAGACGAAACGGCAACAGACGGGTGGTGCATCTCCGCCCGACGGCCAAAGCACAGGAGCGAGTGAAACAGAAGCTCAAAGGCCTGACTTCCAGAAACTGGACTTGGATGGACGAGTACACCCGACTGACTTCCCTGAATGCCATCGTACGGGGCTGGGCCGAATACTACCGGTACACCAGCCTCTTGGCCGACGTTGAGGACATCACGCGGTTCACATGGTTCCGCTACCTCAACTGGCTGCTGGCGAAGCATAAGGGTAGCCGTAAGGGACGGCTCATCCGTGAAAAGACCAGACAGCTCCATGGTCGAACCCGCTGGCATGCGGAGGTACACGAAGGCGGCAACACGCTGGAGGTGTACCAATGGCTCCCCACCCCTACCGAGCTTGCCCGGCAACGCTACCCGCAGAAGGGTAAAGCGGGCTTCCCGCACCCCTACCTGTCCGGCAACGCCGAGGCCACCGGTGACCACCCCCAGGGAGCAACCGGCCCAGATGAGCGTATCTACACGGCAACCGTAGGAGTCGGTCGCTACAAGCGTGACCATCCCCTCGGCCATGCCGAACAACGACTCAGGGCAATGGTGCGTGACGGCATGAAATGCCAACAGTGTGGCACCAAGACGGATTTGGCCGTCCACCACACCAAAGGCATGAAATCCCACGCACTCAATAACCTGGTCACGCTTTGCCGGACGTGCCATACAGCCACACACCGTTCAAGCCAACTACAAACCGTCTAATGGAGAGCCGGGTGCCGTGAAAGTGGCACGCCCGGTTCGGTGGGAGGGATGGCGCAAACCAGTCGGAGCAATCCGGCCATCGGCGGCGCCGTCCCTACCCAATGGGAGGTGACCCCCAGCGCCCAGGACAGGGTCATCACCGCCGACCTCCACCGAGCGGCAAAGCTGCTGGAGATCGACATGCTGGACCACGTGATCATCGGCAGCGAGGGGTTCGCCAGCCTCAAGGAGGAGGGATGCCTCCCCGACTAGCGGGTCCATTCACCCACCACACATATAAGAAAGGATACGAACATGGTCACACCTCATACCGGCCTGGATACGATCGAACCAGCCGACCTGTACACGGTGAGTGCCGCGGGGTTCTCGGCCACCGCCGACGCCTTCGCCCGGGACCCCGACTCGGGAGACCTGTGGTTCCTCTCCATGGTCGGCTCCCAGACGGCGCTGAAGGCCATCTGGGCGTCCCTGCTCAAGCAGCCCCCGGAGGTTGCCCACCTCATAAGGGGTGCAGACGGGGCGGAGCTATCCGGAGGCTACCTCCGCTGCTCCATACCCTACCGGACAATCGGCACGTGGACGACGAAGATAGCCCGGCTTCCCACCACGGGAGGCTGGCATGCGATGGTCTACACACGGCTGGCCGAATACAGGTTCGAGCGGGACGACTTCCTGCTCATCGCCCGCTCGGAGGAAGAGGCCCCGGCCCTCCACCACCGGTTCCTGGACCGGCGCAGCCCGCTGCCCCTGCACAGCACCTGGGCCCCGTGGCTCTGGAGAAGGGGGTTGCGGAACGGGGAGATAAGGCCCCTGCAGTCCACGGGAATTACGGGCTACGCCTGCTCCCCCGACGCCGAGACGCTCAGGGACGACCTGTCCGACGCCGTGGCCCTGGGTCTCCTCACCCTGCCGGAGGAGACGAGCTATGGATAGGACGCTCAGGCCCGCCAAGCGCAGGAACAGGCGGCGCATCAGGCGCAACTCCGATGCCTGGGAACGGTTCTGCCCGGACGGCAGGACCTGCCGGTTCTGCAGGCACGACGGTTCGAAACACCTCACCAGCTCGGGCCAACCCCATTTCTTCAGGCCGGCGACGGAGGCGGAAAGGCAAGACCCTAACCTGAGGCTCTACAGCCACACCCTTCCGGAGGGCGGCTCGGTACTGGTGCGGCGTGTCACCGTCGCCAGCCGGGCCGAGCTGATAACGGCCTACTGCACCGCCTGCGCCCGTTACATCGGCACGCACCAGGTGCTCTGCTTCCAGAGGAGCCTCGCAACGGGAGAGGTGATCGGACTGGAGAAGGAAGGCCGGGCGGACACCGGGATGGCCGCCTGATACACACACAGGAAAGGAGACACGACATGAGACTTGCAGCCCTCGCGAAGGGCGGCTTTTACCCCACTCCCGACCGGGTGGTGGAGATGATCGCCACTCTGATCGATATGCCTGGCGCAGGCTACTACAACAGGGGAAAGACCCTGCGCATCCTCGACCCCTGCTGCGGCGCGGGGGAGGCCGCGGCACTGCTGGCCTGGACCCTGGCCGACGGCCCCGGAGATACCGTGCCCATCGAGACCTTTGGGGTGGAACTGCACAAAGAACGGGCCGAGGAGGCTCGGGAACGCCTGGACCACGTCCTGGCCACGGACCTGTTCGGCACCTCCATGGCCAACGGCGCCTTCGGCCTGCTCTTTCTCAACCCACCGTATGACTTCGATGCGGGAGATGAGAAGAGGGTCGAGCACCGCTTCCTCACCCACTGCACCCGCTACCTGGCCGAGGACGGCCTCCTGATCTTCATCGTCCCCAGGGCCCGTCTGGCGGTCTCCGCCCGCTACCTGTCCACCCACTACGGGACCATCCGGTGCTGGGCCTTCCCCGAACCCGAAAGGGAGGTCTTCGACCAGGTGGTTCTCATGGCCTACCGGAAGAGGGAACCCAGCCCCAACGCCCACGCGGAGGCGCAGGTCAGGGAGTGGGCCTACGGGGAACCCGAGGAGTTGTCCCGCCAACGTTACGCCGCATACTCACCCGAGTTGACCCCCTCCGGCGACATACTCTTCGCCACCCGTACGGTCGATCCCGTGGCGGCGGCGGGAGAGGCCCGCACGTCGGGGCTCTGGTCCAACACCAGGGTAACCGATGCCATCTGGCCCGAGGGGGACGCCCGCACCCGCCCCCTGATGCCCCTGCGCCGGGGCCACCTGGCAATGCTGGTGGCGGCGGGGTTCCTAGACAACCTGTGCCTCGAGTCCGAAGGGAGGCGCATCCTGGTCAAGGGCAGGACGGCCAAGGAAATGGTACAGGTGGAGGACAGCCCCGAGAAGGAGGTCCACCGGGAGCGGCTCGTGACCACGGTGACGGCCCTGGACCTGGGCGACGGCGAGATCACCGACATAGCGGCCTAGAGCGGACACCACTCAATACACCTCTATAAGGAAAGGAGAAGAAGATGCAGACCTTCATGGTCCTCGAACCCTGCGCTCGCTGCGGCCAGCCCATACTTCCCGGCGAGCCCGCCATGCAGACCGCCTCGGTGGACATCAACGGATTCGGCATGGCCGTCTCCTCCCCCGTCAGGGCATACCACCTGCGGGGACGCTGCTACGAGGATCACAGGGCCGTCGAGAGAGCCCGAAGAGAGGCGCTGAAGGCGGCATAGACCGCTCATCCGGAATCACAAAGAACAGGGGCGCTGGTGCGCACCTCTCAGATCCAAGCAAGCGCCCGGGGGCGTTGCCTGAGTTATAACGCCCCCAGTAGGGGTGACGCACACTGCATTCTACCGCCAGTCTCCGCCTCACGGCATGAACTGGGGGCGTAGTGTGCCCTGCTCAGGGTGTCGTCCTCCGGCACATAACGGAAAGGAGGACGACCCGAAATGAACCTCGGAGAGTTCATAGATACGTTCAGGGAGTCCATCGCCAAGAGGGTGGTGGAGTCCTACCCTCCCCTCTACAGGCCGCCCGAGAGCGGCCACGACCTGCCCCCCCTGCTCCGCACCCCCCTGGGCGCGCAGGCCGACGCCATAAGGGGCGCGGCCCTCTCGCTCAAGACCCACCGGGGCACCACGGTGGTGGGCGAGATGGGCACCGGCAAGACCTTCATAGGCACCGCCGCCGCATACAAGGCGGGGTTCAGGAGGATACTGGTCCTCTGTCCGCCCCACCTGGTGCGGAAGTGGAAGCGGGAGGTGGAGGAGACGGTGCCCTTCGCCAGGGCCGTCATAGTCGGCTCCATCACAGACCTGGAGAGGCTGCGCCTCGTCACCGGCGTCGGCCCTCTCTTCGCCATCATGTCCAGGGAGCGGGCCAAGCTGTCCTTCCGCTGGAAGGCCGCCGTCGTCCGACGCTGGGCAACCTACGGGTTCAGGCTGGTGCGGGACGAGGAGACGGGCGAGCCCTTCCGGGTGCCCTGCTGCCCCGACTGCACCGCCCAGATCGTCGACAAGGACGGCGTGCCCCTCACCGACAGGGTGCTGGGCCGCCGCAAGCACGCCTGCGAAACGTGCGGCTCTCCCCTCTGGCAGGCCGACAACTCCGGCCCCAGGCGCTACCCCCTGAGTGACTACGTCAAGCACCACATGAAGGGGTTCTTCGACCTGCTGATCGGGGACGAGGTCCACGAATTTAAGGGTCGCGGCTCGGCCCAGGGCATCGCAGCGGGCATCCTGGCCGACGCCTGCGGCAGGTCCCTCAGCCTAACGGGCACCCTGCTGGGAGGGTACTCCTCCACCATCTTCCACCTCCTCTACCGGTTCTCCCCCGAGATCAGGACCCAGTTCGGACGCTCCGAGGAGGGGCGCTGGATCAAGCGCTACGGCTTCGAGGAGCACTCCATCAGCCATGGCGACGACGATTCCACGGAGGACGGGCGCCTCAGCCGCCGCAAAGGCTACCGCAAGGTGGTCAGGGAGAGGCCGGGCCTCGTACCCTCGGCCCTCTTCCACATCATCGGCAACACGGTGTTCCTGCGCCTCTCCGACGTGGCCTCGGGGCTGCCTGCCTACGAGGAGCAGATCCTCCTCTCCGGCATGGACTCCGAGGAGGACTTCACGGGCTACTCCCAGCGCACGGCCTACAACCGGGTCTTCGAGAAGCTCCGCAAGAAGCTGTCCGACGCCCTCAAGAAGGGCTCCAAACGGCTCCTCGCTACTTACCTGCAGACCCTGCTGGCCTACCCCGACGGCTGCACCAGGGGGGAGACGGTCTTCGACCCCCAGACCGGCGAGGTAATAGTCCAGGTCCCGCCCTTATCCGAAGAGAAGCTCTACCCCAAGGAGAAGGCCCTGGTGGACCTGGTGGCCGCCGAGCGGCTGGCGGGACGCAGGGTGCTGGTCTACGCCACCCACACCGGGACCCGGGACATCACCGGGCGGATGGAGGACATCCTCACCCGGCACGGGTTCAGGACGGCGGTTATGAAGGCCGACGCCGTGGCCCCGGATAGGCGGGAGGCGTGGGTGGCCGAGAAGGTCGGGCAGGGCATCGACGTGATGGTCTGCCACCCCAGGCTGGTGCAGACCGGCCTGGACCTCATCGACTTCCCCACCATCTGCTGGTATGAAACCGACTACTCGGTCTACGTCATGAGGCAGGCGTCCCGCCGGTCGTGGCGCATCGGCCAGACCCGCCCGGTCAAGGTGGTGTTCATGTCCTACCGGAACACGCTGCAGGCCGACGCCCTCAAGCTGGTGGCCAAGAAGCTGCAAAGCTCCCTGGCCGTCGAGGGTGAGCTACCCGAGGACGGCCTGGCCGCTTACGGCGACGACGGCGACGACCTGATAATGGCCCTGGCCAGAAAGATCGTCAGCGGCGACCGGGAGGACGCCGGTGGCGAGACGGTCGAGGAAGCCTTCGCCCGGGCGAGAAACGCCGAGGCCGCCTCGGAGGAGCTGCTGGTGGACGACGGCTGGAGGGCCGTCGAGCCCGAGCCGGGAGTCATCCCGGTCAACGGCAGCGGGAACGGTCGTCACGACGACCACTTCGGACTCGGCCCAACGGTCGAGCTTGTCCCGGTCAACGGGACCGACGGTCACCACGCCGAGGAAGCGGAGACCCGGCAGACGCTGTTCTCCTGGACGCAGTTCCTGGCCGTGGAGCCGGCGAGGCCGAGGGGCCGCAACGGGAAGCCCCAGCCCACATCCATGTCCATGTTCGAGTGGGCAATGGAGCAGGAACGGGAGAGGGAGACGGTCGGCGCAGGACGCTAGGCCGCAGTTATCGGGGAGGGTACGCCGCTCGGCTAGCGGCATCCTTCCCCGCACACGGAACAACGGAGCCCGAAGCATCACACGCAAAGGAGAAAGAGCGATGGCAAGGATATTCGTGTACGACGACCGAGAGTTCCCCGACCCCGACCCCAGCATGAGCGTCGACCAGGTGAAGGCGACGTTGGCCGACTTCTACGGGGAGATAGCCAACGCCTCGGTGAAGGAGACGAAACGGGGCGAGGACACCGTCCACGAGTTCCAGCGGCGGGTGGGCACCAAGGGCGCCTCCGTCCACGCCGGAACATAGGAGGGCAGAGATGGACAACCTCACCCTTGCGGGTCTGCTGGCGGAGACGCCGCCGGTGGCCTTAAGGATCATCGAGCTCACGGCGGAGCTCACACGGCCCGACGGCTCCCTCGACCTCGACGCCGCGGCCGCCAGGCAGCAGGAGATGGAGACGGCCTGCGCCCAGGCCCAGGACTACGCCTCGGCCACCGGCCGCCTCTGGGAGACGCTCAGGTGGAAGCTGCAGCCCCTCCACGCTTAAGCGGCCTGGCCGACCTGCTCCTGCGGCGCCCGCCGTCGCTCAGGGAGCTGGTATTGCTGGTCGGCAACGCCGAAGACTACGCCTGGTTCACGGGCCTGGTTCGCCGCCTCTTTCCCGGGGAAGTGGAGGCGATGCTGTCCGCCCCCGACGCCCGGGAGAGGGTGGTGCGCTTCGCCGAGCTGTTCAGGGAACGGCACTTCCCCCTCTACGCCCCGTTCATAGACTTCTGGGCGGACTCCGAGGGGGAGGAGCCGCCCTGGTCCTGGCTTCGCAACGGCATCCCCTACGACCTCATGGGCTTCGGCTACGAGGGCGTCCACGGGATGTGGGACGGATACCGCGAGGGCATATCGGCCCTGGCCCTGCTGGCCAGGCCCGCCGACATCTACTACGACGGCCCAGACGGCATCAGGGTGGCCTGGCTGGAGTCGGCCTCATCCCGCATCCCCCAAGAGACCCTCACCCGGATACCCGAGGGCGGCATCCCCCTGGACGTCCTCACGGGGGCGCTTAGGGGGACGGAGTTCGAGGCGGCGGCCCGGGCCTGCTCGTGGATGTGGGCTGAGACCGGTAACTTCTTCCTCGACTTTACTTACGAGGACGGGGGCTACAACGGGTTCTCCGACCCGTGGGACGACGACCTCATCCGGCTGGCCACCCAGGAGTGGAGGCGGGCCGACCCCTTCATCGACTCGGTGTGCGCCCTGGCCGGCTGGCTGGAGGAGGACCTCCCCACCCGCTTCGCCCAGCTGCTGGACTTCGTACTGGAACGGCTGCCCAAACAGGAAAAGGATAAGGAGACAACGGATGACAAGAGACATGGACGTGACCCGGTGGTCCCTGCCGGGCGAGGTGAAAGTGCCCAGGGACCCGCTCAGGCTGCAGCTTGAGATCTACGGCGAGACCATCCTCATGCGGGGGTTCGAGGACGATACCACGTGGGTCAGGACGGTGTCGGCCGACGGAATCGCCAATGCCCTCACCCGGCACCTCGGGTTCTCCTCGGGGCTGCTGCCGGAGGAGGCCCTCTGGTGGTGCCAGGGCGAGACCGGGCGGTCGGTGGCCCTGTGGCGGCCTCCCCAGGTCTGGCCCGTGGCCCTGCAGCGGGAGGCGTTCAAGCCCCCCGCACGGCTCAGGCTACCCATGCCGGGGCTGGTCTTCGTCTGCTCACCGGCACGGGCGCCCTGGGTCTACGCCGCCCTGAGCAGGCCGACCGACCCGGACCAGCAGCTCTACCGGATGCCCGCCTTCAACGTCTTCAGCGATGGGCGGGTCTGCCCCGGAAGCCACAGGTTCCCGGAGGAGGTCGGCCAGATTCCCGAATCCTTCTTCCGGTCCTTCTTCTCCCTCACGGGAGACTCCCGCGACCGGTCGAAGAAGCACCCGGACAACCTTCAAGCGCTATGGGAGGAGCTCGATGGAAAACCCCAGTACCCGGTTGAGGACCTGGTTCCCCAGTGCACCGTGGCCCACGCCATGGCGGTCTCCGAGGGGAGACGGCTTGGATACCGCTGGTGACGCACTCAGTCCGGTGGGCCACCTGGTCAACTACCCCACCGGGCTGTCCGGATCACAGGGCATAGGATACGACTACGTCCTGGGGTCGGGCGGCGTCTACGTCCAGTCCCGGAGTGCAGCCCTCACGGCCCGGATACGGGTCGCACACTGCGAGGTGCGGGGTCTGGCGCCAATCTCGGAGAAGGTGGATCTCGTCCACGGCCCCATACCGGCAGGCCTGTTCGGGGTGGGGCTGCGCTGGTTCCTGGACGACCCTGACACCGAGCGGTTGTTCGCCGTTCGCAGGGACGGGGACTCCTACCGGCTGGTGGTCCCGCCACAGGAGGGGACGGCCACGTCCCTCGAATACACCCCGCCCGCCGGGGTGGTGGCGGAGTTCCACTCCCACGGGACCTCGCGGGCCTTCTTCTCTGGCACCGACGACGGCGACGAGCGGGGGTTTCGCGTCTACGGCGTCGTGGGACGCCTCGATAAGCCTCAACCGGAGGTGCGCCTGCGGGTCGGCGTCTACGGCCACTTTGCCCCGGTGGAGTGGCGCGACGTGTTCGACGGGCCGGTTCCCGGCCTCCGGCTGGCGGGCGCAGAGCGGGATTCAAATAAATCAACAGACAAGGAGGTGTTCGAATGCCTTACCACCTGGACAACGCATTCCTGCTGGACAACCCCTGGATAACGGTGGTCGGCTGCGGCGGGACGGGAGGGTTCGTCGCCGAGGGCCTCTGCCGCCTCTTCCAGGGTCGGCAGGCCACCATCGTCCTGGTCGACCACGACCGGGTGGAGCCCCACAACCTGCTGCGCCAGAATTTTTATGCAGGAGACGTCGGGAAGTTCAAGAGCCAGGCATTGGCCGACCGGCTGGCCCGGGCCTACAACCGCCGCGTCGGCTACTCGGTATACCCCTTCCGCGAGGAGGAGCCCCGCTACCCCGGCCTTCCCTCCTACGGGGACTCCCTCATCATAGGATGTGCCGACAATGCCGCCGCACGCAGGGCGATGGCCGAGTGCCTGCCGGGAGACCCGCGACGCTGGCTCATCGACGCGGGCAACGACACCAACTGGGGACAGGTGCTCATCGGCAACGTCGCCGAGAAGATCGAGCTGGAAGAATCGCCATTTACCGGCGAGACCTGCCACCTGGCCCCCGCGCCCACGCTCCAGCGGCCCGACCTGCTGACGGCAGTCTCCACCAGGCCGCCGGACGTAGACTGCGCCGCCGCCCTGGACCTCACCGACCAGGACCCCACCATCAACCAGATGATGGCGTCCCTGGTCCTACAGGTGGTCCGCCGCATGGCGGCAGGCACCTGCCCCTTCATGGCCCTCTACCTGGACATGGACCTGGGCACGGTCACCCCATCCTACGTCACACCGGAGGCGGTGGCGCGGGTGATGGGGCTGGACGCCGAGTGATCGGCGCAATCAAACCCATTCGGATAGTAGAGATATGAAAGGAGAAATCATGACTACAACAATCTGGCAGGACCCCAACAGCGGGCTTCGCAGGCACAAGCTCATGACAAAGGAACTGGGAGACACTATCCCCGCGATCGGGGCTAACGAGAACGTCGAGGACTACGACGAGGTCGTGGCTCGGGCCAAGCTCTTCAGCCCCTACAACGGCTGGACCTGGTACATCACCGAGTGGGATGCGGAGAACGGCCTGTGTTTCGGACTCGTCGAGGGGTTCGAGAGCGAAATCGGGTACTTCGACCTGACAGAGTTGGCGGAAACGACCGTCTTCGGCGGCGTTCCCGCCGTCGAGCGTGACCTCTACTGGAAACCGACCACCCTCGGCGAGATCAAGAGGACGACTCCACTGGCAGCCTAACGGCCGGGTCCGGAACGGTCAGAAGTGAAACATAGAAAAGGAGTAGAAAATGGCTGACGAGGTCGGAACGAAAATCACCAGCCCGGAGGCTCCGGGGGCTGCCGACAGTCTCTTCGACGATGCGGTAGATGACCCGCCCACGTCGATCATCGAAGTGAATGGCTCCGAGGTTGAAAGGACCGCAGGGCAACAGGGTGCCGGCGACGCAGAAAAGCAGGTGCCCGGCAACAAGACGGTGCAGGACCCGCAGGGTGCCGGCGATGGCGGAAACGACATCGCCCCTTCAGATGAGCTGAAGGTCGTCGTGTCCGTCAAAGGGGGTCGGGCCATCATCGGGGTGCAGCAGCCATCGGCGGACCCGCACATCGAGACTTTCGAGGACCATGACCTGCCGGGGCTGGCCCAGGAGGTCCCTGCCGTGACCGAGCGGGCCAAGGCCAGGTGGGAGGAGGCTCCCAAGTATCCCGCCTACATACGGCCGGCTCCCCCGGCCAAAAGGCGCAACCGGCGACAGCAGGGGACGGCCCAGGACTCAGCACCCCCCGACTCGGAGACTGAGCAGGCGCAGCAGCAGACGCTGCAGTTGTTCTAGGGGTAGCTCCCCGGGAGGAGGTCGATACCGGACACCGGCCCCATAAGTACGGGGGAGACCGTCGCATCTACGGCGATGGTCTCCCCCGCCCGAATCCATATGTGAGCCCTTTTTGCATTTGAGGCAAAATCAGGAAGGAAAGAAAAATGATGAGACTCCACAGCTTCAATCCACTGAAGGCGATCATGGAAACCGAAGGGAGTTTTCAGTTGACTACACACGAAGTGTTCGAGATGCATCTGTTCGACGAGGGTGCCGCAATGGAGCAGTCCCTCTGTCTTAGGGATACCGCTTACCTTGAGCGAAGGGGTATAAGGGGCTACCTGGAGGACCGGCTGCGCGGCAGTGAGGTCGGCGCCGTCTGCCAGGAGTGCAAGGTCCTGTCGATACCGCTCGCCGAAGACATCCTGGAGGTCATGGTCCAGAACTTCGAGGACGAGGGCCAACTAGGTGACGCGGAAGACTGCCGACAGCTTGCCGTCCGGTTGGCACAGGAGGTAGGACGGGATCGAAAGCGGGACTAGGAGGGACGCTCTATCAATTGATGCGTGGCTTTTTTGCGTTCTGGAAGCCCCGCTCTCTCACGTCGACGTCAATACGGCTCTCCATTCGTTCGACGTATGGGCTGCACCGAGCTGCACATATGTGACCCTTCTTTCAGTTCAATACCGGCCTGGCGTTCTCAACTCGGGAAACTGCAAGGCTGTCTCCTAATCAAACCCGGGCAAGACGGAAAAACTGTAACCCCTCTCCGTGCGCCACCAGCCGATAACAGTACAGTTGTGAATCTGGTTATCTCCCAGCAGACGTTCGGCTTCTGCTACTCGTGTGGTCGGTACCGCCAGCGACCACTTATCGTAGGCCCGGGAGTAGTTGACCCATTGGGTCTTCGCTTCCTGTGAGCTGACCAGGGCTTCGGTCTCCACCTCAATCAACACGGAGGGATCGGCCATCAGGTCATCACACACCTGCACGTCAATTTGGTAGTTCTTGAACCGCCTCTCGGTAAAGACCTGCTTTCCGGCCTGCTCATAGCGACTTCTAATCGCGAGAACTACCCTTTTGTGTTCATCGCAGTCTGATTCCAAAGCCCGGAAGATGGCGTGTCGGCCGTCTTTACCCATTTGATTCCCCTTTCAAATGTTCATCGTAGCTATCATGCCTATTACCTAACGGAAGGTCGGGGCCTAGATTTCGGTGGCATCCACGCTGATGATCTGCCTGCTGGCACTCAGGCCTTTGAACCGGCTAGTGCCGCCGTCTATGAGCGTTATTTCCTGACATAGGAGACCAGGGCTCCCCGGCGCCGGTAAACGTGTTCCAGTCAGAACTCCCGTAGCACATCCCAACGCTCAATCCGGCTGAACGTCGCGTCGGGCCGTTCGCTGGGTGTTCGTACCAGTATTCTTCTGTCGGTTGCTGCCTGATGACTATCATTTGAAGATGAAAACTCCCACAGCCATCCAACTAAGCAGAATGGGAATTTGCAAACGACTTGTGGCTAAAGATATCCTGCAATTTCATGACATTACGATGTCTTTCCACCCAATGTGGTGGAGTTGGCCGAAACTAGACCATTCGCGGGGGCAAGAACGTTGGAGAACGCCCTTGGACCGCCGGCCCAGGGAATTTCATCCACGGAAGACCACCTCTCTCTTCGTGTGTCGAGACTCAGGGCTCATCGTCGTCCGCTTCCGGTTTCACCGTTATGACCGCTGGGTCGTCCACGTCGGTGACGTTGATGATCACCTCTATGCTGTCCGCCGCCCCGAACGGGTCGGTGGCGGTCACCACCACCGTGTAGCTGTTCCTCGTCTCGAAGTCCAGGGGTGACCTCGTCTTCAATTGGCCGTCGTTCCTCGATATGCCGAAGTGCCCGGCATCCTCGCCGCCCAGGGTATAGATCAGCAGGTCTCCGTCATCGTCGTAGGCGAAGACCGGGTCTCCTATGCCCTGCCCCGCTTTCGTGTTCTCGGCCACCGTCCGGTTCGTCCTGTCCGACTGGTCTCCCTCGGTGAAGTAGTCCTGGTCGGGGAACGCGGGCGCGGCGTTGACGAAACCTACGTCCGCTTCGGAGTCCGGTGTCGGAGGCCTGGGCTCTCTGACCGGAGCTTCCAGCACGGCCGTTGCCCGCTGGTCGGCGTCATCCAAATCGTCCGTGTAGACCGCCGTTACCCGCAAGCACCTTGCCACGTCGGCCGGCCTCGGGACGTAGACCGGAGACAAGGCTCTTTCTATGGGAGTCCAGCCTCCTGTGTAGCTTCCGCACGCGCTCGACGAGGTCTCGCCAGACCGTTCCCAGACCCATCTGGTTAGATGCACACCCCCGTCGGGGTCGCTGAGCGTGGCCGTGATCTCGTATCCCACCTGCGGCTGCCTCTGGGACGGGTGCACCTCTCCTGCGTCTTCCGTGTTTGCCACCTCGATGGCCACGTTCCGGGTGGCAGTCTTAGTGCGGATGCCACTGCCTGAGCGGGCCATGATGGTTATCGAGTAGGAGCCCTGTTTCTCATAGTCGGGCGCCTGGCCCGGCCTGAAACTCAGCACGCCATCACTGTTGAAGGCGAAGACACGGCTGTCGGGACCCGACACCGAGTACGTATACGATGTGTCATCGTAGCCGTCGGGGCCGGGGACGACGCCGTCCTGGTCGGTCACGGAATAGGTGTCTACGCTCACCGGCGTCTCGCCGTCCTCGAGGGTTATGACCGGCGGGTCCGCGTTCTCCCTGACCCGCAGCAACGTGGGTGCGTCCTCGTCAAAGGTAGGGAGTTCGTTTACATCTGCAACCCTTACGATCACGTTCACCGTGACTGCAGACGTCGACGGGTCGCTCACCCTCACCCGCAGGACGTACTCGCTGTTGTCGGCAGCTCCCGCGTCCTCGCCCTCGGGCAGCGCGGGTTCGCCCGACAGATCTGTGGAGTCCTCGTCCTCCCGCTCCCCGGCGTCCGCCCCGAGCTCTTCGGCGACCCTTATCTGGCCGGAGGCGCTGTCGATGGTGAACCGCGCGTGGCCGTCCTCGTCCTCCAGGTCGGGGGTATCCAGCAACTCGTAGAACAGCACGTCCTCGTCGGCGTCCGTCGCCGACACCGGAGCGCCTATGGGTATTCCGGCTGCCCTGTTCTCGGCGACAGACCGCACGATGTCGACGTAAGGAGTTGATTCATCATCGTCCTGGTCGGCGAATGAAGGTGCAGCGTTGGCACGGGTCAGTGGCTCAACAGGGTATGCGCTCTCCGCCGAGATGGTCTTGCCCTCGCCGAACCGGTCGGCGTAGGTGACCGTAGCGCGCAAGTACATGCCCACGTCGGCATCCGTCGGGCTCCGCCTCGGCGATGTTGCTCCCTCTATGTCCTCCCAGGCTTCCCCATCCCCGGACCTGGCCCACTGCCACCTCTCGTCGGCCACCCCCTCGTCCTCGTCCCACAGGCTGGCCGAGAAGGGCCGTTCGACCTGCGGCTGCAACCTGCTGATGCTCACCGCCCCTTCCTCGTCCAGGTCCTTGATCGTAACGGTCACCTCGTGCGCGCCTCCCGATGCTTCAACGGTGACCCTGTACACGTTCTTCTCTGCCAGGGGCACACCCTCTACGGCGGACCGGGGAAACTCATAGTCCGGGGGATCCCTGAAGGTCAGTACGCCGCCGGTTATGGTGAACACGTCCTCATCGCGCCCGCCCAGCGACCACCTGATGACACCGCCGTCCGGGTCATCGGCGCTGAAGGTGGCGACCGCAGACAATCCGTTCTCTGCGTAGGTTATGGACCGGGGCCCGGCTATCTGCGCAGGCTCGTCCACGTCTCTGACGTACACATCGACCTGTATGCCGGTCGCCGCACCAGACGGGTCCGTGGCGGTCACGACCAGTTCGTGCCTGCTCCCGGCCTCGTAGTCCAGGGGTGCCTTCGTCTTCAACTGGCCGCTGTTCCTGGATATGTCGAAGGACGCGGCATCCGGGCCTCCCAAGGTATATATCAGCAGGTCGCCGTCTTCGTCGTGGGCACTGACCGCCGTTCCGATGTCGTGACCGGCCTCGGTATTCTCGGCTATCCTGCGGCTCGTCCTGTCCGTTCCATCCAGGAAGTGGGGAGCGGTATTGGCAGGGGGATTGCTCTGCACAGGGGCTTCTGTCACCGTCGTCAGCCGCTCGTCACCCATACCTGCCGGATTGTCCAAGTTGTCCGTGTAGGTCACCGTTGCCCGCAGGCATCTTCCCACGTCGTCCCCCTCAGGGGTGTAGCCCGTCGAACCCCCGCCTATCCGTGTCCAGCCGCCTACTGCATCGATGCCGGTGCCGGGGTCGTCAAGGCACTCGGCCGTTGGGGTGCCGCCTTCATCTACCGTGATCTTGTCCGACCTTTCCCACACCCACCTCTTTATTTGCACACCGCCGTCGGGGTCGCTGAGCCGGGCATGCACCATCCTGCCTTTCTGCGGCTCCCTCTGGGACAGGAACGCCTCCCCGGCGTCTTCCCTGTCCACCACCTCGATTGTCACGTCCAGTGTGGCGGACAGCCGACGGAGACCCTCGCCGGAGCGGGCCACGACTGTTATCGAGTAGGAAGCCTGCTTTTCGTAGTCGACCCTATGCTCCGGTCTGAAACTCAGAATGCTGTCACTGTCGAATGCAAGGGCATCGCTGTCGGGGCCCGACACGGAATAAGAATAAGACCTGTCGTCGTAGGGGTGAGGGTCGGTCTCGTCAACGTCCAGGTCGACGATTGTGTAGGCGTCGGCATCCAGAGGCGTGTCGCCTATCCCGAACGTGATGACCGGAAAATCTACGTTCTCCCTGACCCTCAGCAATGTCGGCGCGTTTTCGTCGACAAAGCGAGGAGGTTCGTTCACGTCGGAGACGGCTACGATTACGTTGACCGTGTCGAAGGCGGTCGATGGGTCGCTGGCCCTCACCCGCAGGACGTACTTGCTATTGTCGGCTTCACCCGCATCCTCGCCTGCAGGAAGGGCAGGGCTGCCGGCCAAGCTCGTCGAGTCCTCGTCCTCACGCTCACCCCCATCGGCTCCCAGCGCCTTGCCGATCCTCAACTGGCCGGACAAGCTGTCAATGGTGAACCGCGCTCTGCCGCTGCCGTCTCTCAGGTCGGGGGTTTCCAGCAGTTCGTAGAAGAGGACATCGTGGTCTGCGTCAGTAGCATACACTGTCCCAATAGGCGTACCCGCGGCCGCGTTCTCCTCAACGGAGTGAGCGATGTCGATGTAGGGGGTCTTTTCGTCACCGTCCAGGTCGGCGAACGTGGGTGCGGCATTGGCCAGAGGCCTGGTCTCCACCCTGTATGCGCTCACCGCCGAAGCTGTCTTGTGTAATCCAAACTTATCAGAATAGGTGACCGTGGCGCGCAGGTACATGTCCGCGTCGTCCGGTCTGGGTATCCGAACCGGAGACGCCGCCCCCTTGATGTCCGTCCAGGTCATTCCGTCCCCGGATCTAGCCCACTGCCACACCTGTTCCGACACTCCGGCATCCTCGTCCAGCAAGCTGACCAAAAGTGGACGGTCAACCTGTGGCTGCGGCCTGTCTATGCTCACGGTTCCGGCTTCGTCCATGTCCGTCACCGTTACTGCCACATCGTGTGTGCTGTGCCCTACCATGAGGATCGCCCTGTAGACGTTTCCACCTGTTGCAGACCGCGGCTCCTCGTAGTCGGGGGGAATTCTGAAGGCCAGAACACCGTGCTTTATGGTGAATACGTCCCCATCGGGACCGCTCAGAGACCATTCGATGGCGTCTCCGTCCTGGTCATGGGCCTTGAAGACGGCGACCGAAGCCGTACCGTTCTCGGCGAAGTACAGGGAGGAGTCGACCTCCTGGGCATATGTGTTCTTGCCTACGGGACAATTCGGGGCCATTGTGGAAAGCAGCACGCCCGAGACGGCGATGACTAACGTAAAAATCCAAGATCGCCGGAAAAGGGGAACTCCCAGACTCGGAAGAAATCCCAAGCGGGTCCGTGTCCCCATGGTCGGGTACTTCGGAGCCGGTGCCTCCGGCACGGGTGATCAGCTTCCAACTAGAGCCCTCCCGCTTCGACAGTTAGCGTCAGTGAAGGGCCGTTGATACCGGGGTTGAGGCTGGCTGGTGTTAGGACGATGGTCTCCCCCACGGCGGCTCTGTTGGAGGCAGAGATGGAGAATCTTCCGGGCCCGTCAGTGTTGCCGGGGTTCGTCGCGCCTTCCGGGAAGCTGAAGCTGGCCGTCTCGCTGTGTGGAGCGGACAGCTCATAGTCCACCGTGCCCGTGGGCGTGATCACCACCTGCAGGTCTCGCGGCGCTGGCCTCCGCAGCGATACGGTCACCTCCCGATCACCGCCCCTGGGCAGGGTGGCAGGAGATGCGCTGAGGAGGACCAAGTCATCGTTGCCTACAGGCCTCGTCAGGCTCAGCTGGACCCTGTCGCCATTCGACCAGTCCAGGCCCGTGTTGCTCCATTTCACAGTCCTGTCGTCGTCGGAGTAAGCAGCGTCGGAAAAGGAGAACTGGCTGCTGCCGGCCTGTAGTGTCCCCGACGTGCGGATGTCCTGCGGGAAAGACTTGTCCAGGTTGACCTCGAGGGTGTCCGTTGATGCGTCGAAGGTGATCTTCTTGAAGCTATAGCTGGTATCTTTATGGGAGAAATCATCGTCCGTGAGCGAGACCGTCCTGGAGCACCGCCAGTGAATGAACGAGCTCCCGTTCCAGCAGCCGGAGACATTGGTCATGATGGCCCCTGCCCTCAGGGTGGCGGACCAGGCGGTGATGGTCTGCTGCGCCTTGGCAGGTCGGGACTCGTGGACGAAGAAGGCCGCCAGGATAATGAGTGCAGCGGTCAGCAGGAGGAGTCGTGAGAGTCGAATGATGGGAACAATAGGCCCCGCATCCAATGCAATGCGTCGTGTTTTGCCGCTAATGCTCACTCCACTACCTGCCTATATTCCACCGCACGCTCCGCCGTCGTTGTCGGAGATGGTGACGTAGACGCCGGTGACCGAGTTGGCGCTGCCGCCCACCGGTTCGTAGTCGGGGTTCGCATTCCCGGACCCGGCAGTTGCCTCCACCACGATCAGGATGACCATCTGCTCAGGACAGGAGTCGTCGTCCTCCGGGGCGGTCACGGTCACCGTCTGGGCCGTGTCCCAGTCGCCCGATGAGCCCGTGGTGAAGGTCAGTGCATCCGGGGATACGGTGGCGGCGTTGAGGTCCCAAACGTGGCCGGATTGGCCGACGTCAGACTGGAAGAACTGCGTCCTCACCAGCTTGACGGTTGTGTCTGCGCCGGGGTCGGCGGACAGGGCGACGGTGAACGTGCCGAATCCGGCGGTGCCTTCGGTGATGGCCAGGGTGTCTGTTGAGAGCGTCACGCCGGTCGGGGTCAGCTCCGACAGGCTCAGCTCGACCGTATCGCCTTCAGACCAGTCAAGGCCGGTGCTGCTCCACTGCGCTGACTCCAGAGCGGCCGCATTGTTGTCCGCGAGGGCGAGGTTAGCGGTGCCGGCGCGCAGGGTCAGGGCATTGAATTCGGTGGGAATGTACTTGTTGAGGGTGATGTTGAGTGTGCCGCGCCTGAGATGGACTGAAACGATCTCATAATTCTCACCGTCGTACGTGAAATCGCCGTCTGTGAGCGCCGCGCTGCACTCATTGCCAGTTCTGCTGTTATCGCACCCATAGCGCGCGCCTCCCATGTCTTCTACGGTTAGCGTCGCGGACCAGTAATTGGTTTCGCCATGGTCGGCGGCGGCGGGCTGCGACGGTCCGAACAAGACTATTGACGCCATCAGCACAGTTGCCAGCAGCAGTGGAAGAGGAGATCGGCGGAGGGGCATACTAGAACTTTTGTGCAGGGTTGGTAACGGGCATATCACTACTCTTCATTTGGATGGCGGGGTTCGAGGACGCTGGCTACAGTCCACCAACCTGCTCGTCGTCGGCGTCGGCAATGGGGACGCCCTTGACCTGGATGCGAAAGACAGGGGTGGAATTGTTGGTGTTCTTCACCCATCGTCCGCCCGGCGTATTCGCATTGGTGTAGTAGGTGGTGTCATCTATGCTCCAGCCCGCCGCGGCGCCACTGTCCTCGGCATCGGAGTCCGTAGCGTCAGGCCATATGTTTAGCCCGGTGGTCGTGTACAGGGCGAAGTAGTATTTGGTGTTGGCCTCAAGGGTGGTTCCCTCGGGGGCCGTGAAGGTCACTCGGCCCGCTGACACGGTGGCCGGGACCGTCAGTTCCACCAACTTCCAGTGAGACGGCTTGAGACTAGTGGTGGCGGTATTGGAGTGATACAGCACCGCCCGGATGGCCGCTCGGCCCTGTTCGCTCACGCTGTTTCGTATCACCGTCTCGATGCTCTCCAGGGTGACGGCGCTGTTTCCGGTCACGAACCCTGTGAGGTTTACCCAGCCATTGGTGGTGAAGCCGCCGAACGCCGTCCTTCGCTCCTGTCCGATATTGCTCACCAGCACGGAGGAGTCCTCTGCGGAGGCGGGCCGTGCGCCGGGGCCGAGGGAGGCCGCCAGCGCCATCAGCGCAGCGGCCAGCAGAAGGAGTGGGGAACGGCGGAGGGCCAGACTGGAGCTGCGGTCCCGGGCATGGGCAACGGGCATAGCCGGTCTCCGCGGGCGGCGCGGAACCGATATGGCCTCGTCCGGCTTCATCGAATCACCTCCAGTCCGTCGTTCGTTGGCTCCCGTCCGGGCCCGGCCGCTCTGAGACTTGACTACAGATCAAGGGGGATGTCAGCAATGCCCTACACTCCCCCTGCGTGGCTGACGGTCGCCTGCACGGTCTCCGACCAGGTGATGGGATTGATCCCGTTGTCGGCGGCCACCTGCACGTCGTAGGCGCCGTCGTCCGCCAGGGTCGAGGTCCACTGGGTGGTCCCGAAGAACGGCCCAAAGTTGCTCCACGCCGCCTCCGGTGTCTGGTCTGCCTTCCGCCAGCGCAGATGGTATCGCATCGTCGGGCTGCCGTCCGACACGGCGTCCCAGCTCGCCGAGATGGCGCGGGAGAACCCCTGTCCGGGCGGCGTGGGCGTCAGCGTCAGCCCCGTCGGCGCGGGCGCGGGATTCATGGCCGCCACCTGCTCCTCGGCGCTGGACTCGCTGATGACGGTGATGTCGGGCTCTGAGATGGACCCGGTGAGCTCTACCAGGTGCGCCCGCACCTCGTAGGCAGTGTCCTTGGACAGCCCGGTGACCAGGATGCTCCTGGACGTCGACGAGAACGGGCCGCCGCCCGCGCCCTCGGGCAGCAGGTTGCTCCCCGCCGCATCTGGCCAATCGTCGGATGTCGACTCCCGCAATTGGACCCGCATCTCCTGCCCGGCCAGGGGCTGCTCCGCCAACGTGACCGTTAGGGCGGGCAGGCCGTTCCGCGCGGTCCGGATCACCGAGAAGTCGGGGGACGGCAGCAACCCCCGTGTCACCGTTATGGTGTAGGTTGAGGACTTGTCGTACAGGGTCCTCTGCACTTCGATGACGTTCTCGCCGTCCACGAGAGGGATGGCCTGGCTCACCGCATGGTTTCTTGAGCTGACGGGAGCCTGGGCCAGTGTCGAGCCCCGCAGCCCTATCTTGACGAGGCCGGGTTGGGCGCCGGTGGCCCGTACCGTTACGCTTGGAATATCCGGGTTCACCCGCGTCGAGTAATCGAAAGTGGTGCCGTAGAAGCTCGGCGTCATGAGCAGACGCCTGACGGCGTTCGGGTCGTCATCCACCTCGATGTCGCCGCTGGGGTGCACGTAGAGGCCGGTCAGGTACGGCACGTCGTCGTCGACCAGTGTGAAGGTGACGCCTTGCACCGTGATGCCCGCCACGTTGACGGTGGCGTTTAGGACGAGCGGCTTGTCCCGCTCGACAAGCTGGTTGTTGAGGATGGTGACGTCCGCCGTCCCTGAAGTCTGGTTCTCGGCGATCGTGAAGGCTGGCGGCAGGGAGAAGTCGTAGCCGACCTGGGCGCGGGACGTGAGGGGGCGCGAGTTCAGCGTCACCCGCACGCCGCCTGCGGGCGCCGGTTGGTCCAGCGTGGCGGTGACGGTGACACTGCCGGCGTCCTCGTGCACCGTGTCCTTCGCCACCGTTAGCGTCAGGGTGGTAGGGGACTGCGCCGCGGCGGACGGGATTGAGAGCAGACCGAGCGCCCCGGCGACGGCGACGATGGCCATGGCCATGAGGAAGCGCCCCCGGCAACTGGCGGCTCGGCGAAAGCCCATGTGGAAAAGGTTGCGCTGCATATCTCCCTCCCTACAGGCCACCTATCCGCTCAAGGGTCAGGCTGTCGCCGAGTCCGGTCTGAGCATGGCCCTGGTTAAAGTACTGGTTGTCCCAAAGTCCGCCCACAAACGCGGCTGAATCAACATTGACCGTCACTGCACCGTTACCGCTCTGAGTGACGGTAATCGGTGAGCTTGTCGTGCTCCCGGCGGCTACGGTGGCGGTTTCGCTGGAAAGGCTGCCTCCCTCAGCGGATAGGGTTACCGACATGTCGGTGGGAGCACCCTTGGCCACCCTTACCACCACAGCGTTGTTTCCCTGCTGTTCCAATTCCGCCGTGAAGGTGAACGGGGCACCCGGGTTGGGACGAAGGTAAAACTGGCGAAGGTTGCTGATACCGTCGAATGTCCCATCGGGGAGCTCGGCAATCCGGTTGCTATTCAGTTCCAGCCTTTCGAGCAGAGACAGGCCATCGAACACGTCCGAGGGCAACCGATCTATCTGGTTGCCATCCAATAACAGTGTGTATAGGCTGCCGAGCCCGTCGAAGACATCCTCCGGCAGAGAGTCGATGCGGTTAACGGCGAGATTCAGGAATCGTAAGCTGCTGAGACCATCGAAGACATCTTCAGGCAGTCCATTGATCTGGTTTCTGTACAAGACCAAGCTCTCCAGGTTGCCGAGTCCGTTGAAGACGTCCTCCGGCAACGTGGTTATCTGGTTCTGGTCCAGTAACAGTTTCTGTAGGCTGCTGAGACCGCCAAACACATCCTCCGGCAACGCGGTTATCTGGTTTAGGTTCAGCGCCAGTACCTCCAATCTGCTGAGTCCGTCAAAGACATCCTCCGGCAACGCGCTCAGCCGGTTGGAGCGCAAGTTCAGGGTCTCCAGACTGTTCAGGCCGCCGAATACGTCCTCGGGTAACGCCGACAACCGGTTGCCGTGCAGATCGATCTCTTCCAAGCCGTCCAGCCCGTCGAACACGTCCTCCGGCAACGCACCCAGTTGGTTGTTTACCAAATTCAAGGTCGCTAGGCTGTCGAGCCCATCGAACACGTCCTCCGGCAGCGAGCTCAGCTGGTGGTCGGGCACAGGCGGCTCACCTGCCAGACGGAATGACCTTTTGCCTACTTTCAGCTCTTTCAGGCTCCCAAGACCGTCGAACACGTCCTCTGGCAATGACTGGAGTTTACCGATGGAAATCAGCAGGTATTCCAAGCTGTCAAGTCCCTCGAATACGTCCTCGGGAAGGACGGAGATTTCGTCGCTGATAAGCTCCAGGTCTGTCAGCGCGCTCAGCCCTGCGAAATCGTCGGGTTTGATGGCCTGCGAGGTTGTAAAGCTCCATTCGATAAGCTCAGTTATGCCGGCCAGGTGCGAGTCCGTCACATTTGCACAGTCGCTGACACCTGTTAGATTGTCCAGAATCGCTTTCTGCACTTCCTGGGTGCGGTCGCAGATGCCGTCAGTGGAGTCGAGTTGGGCCTGAGCTATGGGCATAGAGTCGTGGACGACGAAGACAGCCGGGGCAATCAGTGCGACAGCCAGCAAAATGAGCGGGGAGCGGCGGAGAGTCTGCGTCATGCCGGCTCTACTCGTCGCGGCTCCAGCCGGAGCCGAATACGTAGCCGTCGTAGCTTGCCACCCACACGCGCAGCGACTCGGACTCCACCCAACCGCCCTCGGCGGTGGCATGGAAGGTCTCCCCGCCTAACAGGTCCTGGGTGTCACCGCCGACCAGCGAGATGTCGGAGTGCCCCACGATCACCCCGTCCGGGCCCCCTATGAAGGCGAACCACCTGCCGTCAACCGTCTCGGCGGCGTTGTAGTAGGCGATGGCCGCTTCCAGCCCCGCTAGGGCGCTCCCCGGGCTGGCGAAGTAGGCAATGGTCCCTTCCAGCCCCAGATCCCGGTACTTGTCCACCGCCACGGACACCAGCATCCTGGTGAACTGGTCGGCGTCTATGTACCAGCCCGACCCGAACAACAGCCCGTCGCGCTTCATCACCCACGCGTTCTTCAACTCGAAGTCGCCTGAACCTATGCCTCCGCTCTCCGGGTTGCGGTAGACGTAGGACACCCACTTGCCCTCTTCGTCTGCAGAGAGCATTTCAGGCCCAAACTCGTAGCCGTTGGCGTCGGTGCCTACCCAGCCTTTCAGGTCGAGACCCAGGCGTTCGGGGTCGGGATGTCCGATCACCAGGTCGTTCTGGTCGATGATGAAGACGTACCATTGGCCGTCCACGCTCTGGGGGCTGTTGTAGTGGGCGAGGGTGGCGTCCAGGCCCTGGGCCTCGTACCTGGCGATGGCGTTGCCGACGAAGTGCTGGGTGTACTCGGCGGGAGCCGACTTGGACGGGATGGAGACTATCGCCTCCCGGACTATCTCCTCCACCTCGGCGCGGGTCAGCCCCGGCTCCGGTTGGACCATCTTCTCGATGGCGTCGTTGACGATTCCTTCTACCTGGTCGGAGGACACACCCGAGGCGGGATCGGTCTGAGTCGACGCGGAGGCCATCTCCTCCCGGACTATCTCCTCGACTTCGGCGCGGGTCAGCCCATCGTCACCGCCGCTGCAGGCGGAGATGACAAGGGCAATAACGGCAACCAACGTCATTGACGCGATGAAACCCTTTTTCACATTAACCTCCTGGGAATATGATCTCTGGTGTGTGTGCCTGCAACGAGGCTCCTTCCATGACAGTCAGCGCGCGGGCTAGAGGCCTCCATAGCCGCCGGCGTAGACCGCGAGGTAGCCGTAAGCGCGGCTGCCGTTTTCGTCCTCGGCCACGTAGGTGACGGCCCATGTTTTCACCGCCGTTCCCGTCGGCGTTCCTCCGAGCTTCCGGGTGGTGATGTTGAAGGTGATCCCGCTGGCTTCGTCTGCCAGGGGCTCCCCCGAGCTGTTGTCGAGCAGGCTGTACGTGAGGGTCCCGTGGCCGCCGGAGGCCGTCGGGAAGGTGATCGTGGAGACGTACGTGGGGGTGGAGATGCCGGCCTCGTTCACCATGGTGGAGGTGCCGCTCAGCCAGCCTCTGCCGCTCTTCCACGCGATGATCCGGGAGTTGATGAACTTCTGTGCCTCTTCGCTGAAGGTCACCGGCGGGACGACCGTCACGCCGAAGGTGAGAGAAACCGAGCTGCTCCCATCGTCGGCGGTGTAGGTGACGACGACCTCGCCGGTGGTGGCCTCCGTGGGCGTCCCTCGGATCACGCGGTCATGGCCCATGGAGAGGCCTGTCGGCAGGCCGGTGGCCGTGTAGGTCACGATTAGACCGCCCCCACCGGCTTCCGGCAGCTTGGGCAGCCCCTGGTCAGGGGCTTCGGTGTATGTCTGGTTCACGTCTGCGCCGACGGTGTATGTCCTGTCGTTTATCGTCGCGCTGCCGAAGGTCAACGGGTCCGGGGGGTCCCCCCGCTGCAGATTGACCGTGTAGGTCTTTGTCACGGGAATCGGGACATTGTCTTCGCCGGTCTCGTGGGCTGCGTTGACATCGGAGGTGACCTCGACTCCGATGACGTTCAGGCCCGTGTTGAGGCTTGCTTCGCCCGTGTAGGTGCGGCCGGAGAGGTCCGTCTCGAACTCCACGTCGTTCACGGTCATCGTCACCCCCTGGATGTTCAGGTCCTCGGGCAGGACGGAGACGTCGACGGCGGTGACGGTTGTGCCCACGTTCGCGGAGTAGGTCCCGGTGTCACGGTCGAAGGTGGGAGACAGGGAGACGGGAGTGGCGGGGTCGCCGTGGCTGACTGCTAACGAATACAGCTCGGCGGTCTTCACGCAGGGGGTGGCGCCGTCGGCGGCCGCGGCGGAGTCGGACGGGCAGATGTGGATCCTGACCCGGAGCTCATCATGGTTGTCTTCGGTGTTAGCGTCGCCGTCGGGGCCGTCCTCCCCGCTGTCGTCCCAGACGTGATAGTGCATGATCCGGTTCGAGCCCAGCGTGGTCACGCCGTCGCCGTCCTGTCCCGTGGGCGTGCCGGAGAGGGTGCGGGTGGCGGCGTCGAAGGTGAGGCCGTCGGGCGACGAGCGTCTCTGGGCGCTCTGATAGAACCGCTCCGGGCCTCCCAGGGCGTAGACGTAGGGGCCCTCGCCGGTGCCGGCGTGGGCGGCGGGGAACTGCACGCTGATGGTGTCTCCGACTTTGAAGTAGAGGACGATATTGCTTTTTTCGGGGGTTACGCCTATGCCTGCCTTGGAAGCGCTGGGGTCTTCCGTCCGGGGGGTGAAGCGGACCGGATCGTGGATGGTGACGGTGGCCGTGTTGTCCCCGGAGGCCGCGCTCCAGCCGGAGGTGGTGACGGTGACGGTCACGGTGAAGGTCTCCGCGCCCTCGTTGTCCGTGTCCTTGTTGGCGCGCACCGCCAGGGTCCCGCTCGTCCCGTTCTGGGCGATGGTGAGCGAGCTGGCTACCGAATGCACGTCGGCCTCGGCGGCGATGCCCGTGCCGGTGGTCGCGTAGGAGGCGGCCGCCGTGAAGGCGACCCCGCCCGACGGGGCCGCGCTGCTCAGGGTGACGGTCACGTCGGCGGAACCGCCCTCGACGACCGTCACGTCCGAGACGCTAAAGGTGTCTCCCTCCTGGGCGGCTGCGGGCGGAGTGAGGAGCATGTACAGCAGTACGGCCGCCAGCGCAGCCAACGCAAGGGAGGCATACGCCGCAGTCCAACGGTGAACTGTCAAGCCTCTTGTATGCACCATATTCATCTCCTTAGCAGGCTGGGCCTTGCCCGCAGGCAGGCCCGGCTACACTCCTCCTACCTTCACGGTGAAGCTGACCTCGGCCGACCAGGGTCCCACGCCGTCGTCGTTCCTGGCGGCGACGCGCACCTTGTAGTCGCCCGCGCCGATTGCGGAGAACACCGCCTGCGTCGGGAACTCAGCACGGAAGCTCAGGGCGACGCCGTCTGGCATGGAGTCGAGGGGCTTGTCCGGGAAGCTGCCGTCCGCCGCAATGACCTGGACCACGTAGCTGGTCGCTCCGGTCACGGCGTCCCAGCGCGCCGCGGCGGTGGACCCTGTAACGTGGCCCGCTGTCAGGGAGGCCGGCGCGGACGAGGGAGCCGTGGGGCCGTTGACGACGGTTACGGTGAAGGTCTTGCTGTCGCTGACGCCGTTGGCGTCCGTCACGGTGTAGGTCATCTCCGCGCTGCCCGCAAACTCAGGGGTGCCCACGAGCTTGCGGTCCCACTGGAGGGTTACGGGGTCGTATGCCCTGAAGGTGAGTCCCTCGACCTCCCCCTCCAGCGTGTAGTCCAGGGAGGTCAGACCCCCCAGGGAGCCCCCAGATGCGTCCGGCAGAGTGATGGAGGCCTCTATGCCCACGGTGAGGTTCTGGTCCGTTATCTCCGGCAGCGACGGCGCGTCGCGCACAGCAAGGTGCGATTTGACGACCGCACTGCCCCCGTTCGCGTCCACGGCGCTGTACTTCAGTGAGTAGAAGGCCGTCGCGGCGGGCTCGCTCCCGCCGGTGTCGCTGGTGAGGACGCGGGTGGCGGCATCGAAGGAGAAGCCCGGGGCTTCATCATTGACGCTCCTTTCCACCTTGGCCGTATTGGTTTGTGGCACTCCATCCACGACCACCGTCTCCTCCACCTCGTCCACGTAGACCAGGCTGTAGGTAAGGCCCCCGTGGCCGCCGGAGGCCGACGGCAGGGTCACGTTGATGCGTCCCGTCTGGCCGATGGTGTACTCGATGAGGAGGGCCGTGTCGTTGAAGGCCGCAAGCTGGGCTGCGTCGAAGGCCACCGAAGGGGCGACCGTCACCTGGAAGGTGAGGGATGCCGAGCTGCCGGTCTCGGCGGCCTCGGCCGTGTAGGTGACGGTGACCGGGCCTGTGGTGGCCGCCTGAGGCGTGCCTCCGATCACCCGGTCGTTGCTCCCAAAGGTGAGGCCCGCCGGCAGGCCGGCGGCGGTGTAGGTCACGGAGGTGAAGGTGTTGTGCAGGCCGGCGGCTATCTCCGGGAGCACGATGGCCGAATCGCCCCCGGGAGCGGCGGCGCCGGCGGTGAGATTCATGTCGTCGATGGCGGCGTCGCCGAAGGTGATGGGGTCCAGCTGCCAGACCCTGATCCGGTATATCTTGGTGGTGACGCCGTCCTCCGCTGTCACCCTCACGTTGATCTCGTGGGGCACGCTGTTGTCCGACTTGGGGGCTATCTCTATGGCGGAGCTAGAGGAGCCGCTGGCCACGTTGTGGCCGCGCGGGCCGTCCTTCAGCCAGACCCTGATGGTCGCATCATTCCCCGCCGTGGCGGTGGGTTTCACCGTGACCCTGTCGATCTCCTTGAGCACCAGGGCGTAGTATTCCGTGAAGTCGCTGGCGAAGATGACGTCCTTCCCCAGACCCACCGGAGCCTCGCTGCGGTCGCTGCCGAACGTGGCGTTATCCAGCTCCAACCCGCTGAGGGTGGCGTCGTCCGAGAGCGTCTCCTGGGATGCCACGGGCGTACCGGACGTCTCCGCGTCGTAGCCGCCTACGGTCGAGCAGTCATACGTGCTATAGACCGCCTGTATCTGAAACTCGTAGGCGGTCCCGTTAGTGACGGTGTGGTTGCCCGACGGGTTGCTTCCCCGATTCTCGCGGTAAGTGCCGCTGAACGTGTAGGCATCAGTGGGGGGGTTCCTGTTGATGCTGCTGCCTATGACGTTCCAGTCCCAGCCGGAGTTCTCCTGCCGCCAGCGCAGGACGTAGTAACGCCGTCCGTCCCCATCCCAGCCGCCCCACGAGGCCGGCGCATCCCAGGTCAGGGTCAGCCTTGCGTGGCCGGCGGTCGCCGAAAAGTTCTGCGCCTCGCCGGGAAGCGTGCAGGCGTCCTGGGCGTAGGCCGGCCCGGGCTGCCCGTTCTGTACGAGGAAGGCGACCAGCAGCGCCGCGACCGCAAGCAGGGCAAGGGCGGCCCCCCGCTGAAGACGAAGTCTTGTCAGGCGCTTATGTGCCAACATGCGCTTACTCCCCTCGGTGAACTATGCTCCGATGATGATCTGCAGGGCGCCGCGTTGCCGGTTCCCCGGCGTCGCGCGCGCCTACACTCCTCCTATCCTCACGGTGAAGCTGGCCTCAGACGACCAGGGGCCCACCCCGTCCGCGTTCTTGGCGGCGACGCGCACCTTGTAGTCGCCGTCGCCAATTGCGATGACCAGGACCTGCGTCGGGAAGGCGGACCGGAAAGTCAGCCTGGCGCCGTCGGGCGTGGAGTTGACCGGCTGGTCCGGGTAGCTGCCGCCGTCCTCAATGACCTGGACCACGTACTCCGTCGCGCCCGTCACCTCGCCCCAGACCACCGCGGTGGTGCCCTGGCTCGAAGCCTGGCCCGCCTCCACGTCGGCCGGCGCGGACGTGGGGGCCGACGGGCCGTTGACCACGGTGATGGTGAAGGTCTGGCTGTCGCTGACGCCGTTGGCGTCCGTCACCGTGTAGGTCACCAGGGTGTCGCCGGGGAACCTGGGCGTGCCCGAGAGCCTGCGGTCCCATCCCCCGCTGAACGCTAGTCCCTCGACCATCGGGTCCACCGTGTATTCCAGGTGGACCCATCCCCTGAGCGACCCGTCCTCCGCCTTCGGCAGAACGATGGACTCGGCGTCGCCCACGGTGAACTCCTGGTCCGCTATCGCGCTCAGCGTCGGGGCTGCGCGCACGGCCAGGCTGCTGTAGGCGTCCGCCCGGCCTCCGTTCGCGTCCTCTGCCCGGTATTCCAGGGCGTAGAACGCCGTCTCGGAGGGCCTGTCCGAGCTGATCTTGCGGGTGGCGGCGTCGAAGGAGAAGCCCGGGGCGTCGGCGTCGATGGTCCTCACCACCCCCTCATCGTCCTGGTAGGTCAGGTGGTAGGTCAGGCCGCCGTGGCCGCCGGAGGCCGACGGCAGCGTCTCGCTGATGCCGCCGTCCTGGCCGATGGTGTACTCCATGACGGTCCCCAGGAAGGCCCTGAGCTCCTCTGCATCGAACTCCACCGGCGGGGCGACGGAGACGTCGAAGGTCAGGCTGGCGGTGTTGTTGGCCTCGTCGGTGACGGTGTAGGTGACCTCGACCGCCTCGGAGGTGGCCGCCTCCGGGGTGCCGCGGATGATGAGGTCGCGGCCCATGGAGAGGCCGGCGGGCAGGCCCGTGGCGGTGTAGGTGTGGGTGTAGCCGCCGCCCATGGCCATGGGCAGCTTGAGGTCGATAACCTCATCCAGGCTCAGGCCGCGCTTGGGCGTCTCGGCCCCGGCGGTGAAGGTCTTGTCGTCTATCGTCTTGCTGCCGAAGGTCAGCGTGGCGAAGTCCTGGGAGCTGGTGATGACCAGGTGGATGTTTTCGTTCACCGCCCAGGTGCCGGTGTGGGACCATGTTATGTTCTTGTTGGCCGAGACGAGGTTGCCGTCTGCAAAGGCATGCGCCGTGAACTCGACCACCTCTTTGCCTCCGACGGTCTTCTCGGTGCCGACTCTCAGCGTCAGGGCCGAGACGAGGTCCGACGGGAGAGCCTGTGCGAAGATGACCGAGAGAACGCCGCCGGTGAGAACGACGCCGGTGATGGTGTAGTCCGCGCTGTTGTACGAGAACTCATCATCCGTGAGATTGCTCACGTTGTCGCATGTCGCGGTGCCGGCGTTGCTGCAGCCCAGGCCGCTGCTGAGCTGTGACGCCTTCAGGCCCGCGATGTGGTGGAAGACGATCTCCTGCTGCGCCGCAGCGGGCTGTGCGCCGGGCGCAAAGAAGACCGCCAGGGCAGCCAGGACTGCAACAAGCAGGGCAAGACGGAAGACGGGGTGACGGGCATGGCCGCCCTCAAGTGGCGGCGTTGGGCTGTGGGATCCGGTCGATTTACTCATCCTGCTATGTCCTCCTGTCGGTGATGTTGTCGGTATCCGGCACGCTCATTCCATACTCTGTTATATGCCGCCGCACGCTCCGCCGTCGTCGTCGGTGACGGTGACGTAGACGCCGGTGGCGCTGTTGTAGGAGCCGCCCACCGGCGTGTAGTCCCCGCTCGTGCCCTCGAGGACCAGGACGACCAGCTGTTCGTGACAGGAGTCGTCATCCTCCGGGGCGGTCACCGTCACGGTCTGAGCCGTGGCCCAGTTGCCCGATGAGCCCGCGGTGAAGGTCAGCGTCTCTACGTCGAGGGTGACCGCGTTCTGGTCCCAGACGGCGCTGGAGTCGCCGTACTGGCCGAAGTACTGCGTCTTCACCAGGTGGACGGTCTTGTCGGCGCCAGGGTCCTTGGCGAGGGCGACGGTGAAGGCGCCTGTGCCGCCCTCGGTGACGTCCAGTTCGTCAGTCGAGAGCACGGCGCCGTAGGGCAGCGCCGGCCCCGACAGGCTCAGCGACACAGTGGCGCCGACGGACCAGGCGCTCAGGCCCGTGGAAGACCACGATGCATTGGCGCGGGGTTGGTCACCGACAGTCAGGCGAGCGTCCCTCAAGAGGAACGTTCTGCCGGCGACGGTCAGCGCCAGGCCGGGGGGAAATGTCTTGTCCAGTTCGAAGGTGAGTTCGCCGGAACTAATCGTGATTTGTTTGATTTCATAGCTTTCTCCGTCATAGATGAAATCATCATCCGTGAGCGCGGCTGCGGTCGAGCACGCCAAGTTGGGGTCACTCTGCGCGCTAGCAACTAAGTCACTGCAACCGGGATCTGCACCAACCCCGGAAAGGTCCTGCACCGTCAGCGTGGCGGACCAGATGGGGGGAGTCGGCGCGTCCAGCCTCACTCGCACCGTGTTGCCGCTGCCCCATGTCGTGCCGAAGTCGCCCCAGGCAAAGGTCTTGCCGCTGTTGGAAACTGTGGCGTTCTCGAACGTGAACGGGGTGTTGTGGAGCCAGAGCTCGGCCTCGGACCGCCAGGACGTGGGGACCGCCTTGTCGAATACAATGGAGGCCACGGAGTTGCCCACGCCCACCTGGGTGACGGCATAGGTCACGCCGTCGTAGGTGAATTCGTCCTCACGGAGGTAGCTCGTGCACTCCATGCCGCTGGTGTAGTTGTTGCAGCCCAGGTAGGAGGTGTCCGACGACTGCGTCAGCAGGGTGTCCCAGACGGTGGTGGTGTGCTCATGGTCGGCGGAGGCGGGTGGGGCCTCCTGGACGAGAAGGACCGCCAGGGCCGCCAGCGCGACGGCCAGCACAAGGAGCGGGGAGAGGCGGAATACGGAGGACCGAATCATAGTGGGGCTCCCGCGGTTCTCAGCGTGCGAAAATCGGGGGGGTAGAAGGCATGGCCGCCCTCAGCAGGCGGCGGACCCTACTGCTGTCGCTCCCTGTATCGAACATGGCTATCGTGCCTCCTCTTCAGCAACGGTCTGTTTCGGCTCAGGCGGCAACCAGCGCCGTCCTCTTGGGACGGAGACGCACAGACCCAGTAGGACTCTACCAGACGGCCCGTATCACCTACGTATCTTATGAGTCTCATGTTGTGTAATGTAATGTATCAGTAGATGTTATTCCGGGCCGGAAACGGGGCGCCAACCGGGGAAAGCAAAGGCGGGCGCCCAGCACAGCCGGACGCCCGTGCAGATGTATGTGGCCTGGAACTGCTCCCGCGTCTCGCCCTACGAGGCCGGCGAAACCGTCACCTCGAACTCGTCGCTGACCGTGTTGCCGTCGGCGTCCTCCGCCGTCACCGTGATCGTCGCCGTGCCCGTGCCCGTCCCCACCACCGTCAGCGTCGAGCCGTCCACCCACACCGACGCCACGCCGTAGTTGGACGATGCGGCGGTGATGGTCAGGTCGTTCCCGCTGAACACGCCGTCCAGGGCGATCTCCCGCGGCGCCGGTCCTTCCAGGCTCACGTCGTCCAGCGGCGCGGCCACGGCGGGCGGCCCGCTGGACGTTTCCTCGCCCTGCTGCTCTTCCGGCGGCGGGTCCTGCTCCGGCTGCTGCGGCGGTGGGTCCTGCTGCTGCCCGGCGGACTCCAGCTCCCGTAGCGCCTCCGTCACCTCCACCCAGCGCGTCCAGCCCCTGTCGGCGTAGCCCTGGGCCTCATCGGCCGTCATGGGCGTGAGCGACGCGTCCGCGACCGTCTCCCCCAAGGCCAGCAGCGCCCGGTCCCATCGGTCGGTGTGGACCTTGTTGTGGGCGCAGCACGGGTCGTCGCGCCACTCCTTGATCTTGGTGATGAGGGCGGCGTAACCGTCCTCCTCCGACGATGAGCCCTCCTCCGGACGCGTCACCTCTTCCGGGTCGGGAGCGCTGCCGCCGCTACCCTCGGATCCGCCGCCGCCTTCAGACCCGCCGATGGCGGGCGCCGTGCCCGCCGTGGTGCCTTCGGCGACCACCCAGGAGAAGTCCCAGTCGCTCGTGAGCCGCACCCGCACCGCGTAGGTGGTGCTGTCCTTCAGGTTCTCGATGAGGTCGAAGGTGTCCGTGCCGGTGTGGCTCAAGTCGATCCAGCCGTTCTCCGGGTCGGAGGCTGCTTGGGAGTCGGGCGCGTCGGCGACCTTGTACTCCACGTCGTAGCCCGTGACCGGCCAGAAGGCGGGCGCGTTCCAGAACAGGTGCAGCTCGCCGGCGCTTCCCGGGCTCACCTGCAGGTCGGCAACCAGGTTGGCGGGGTCGGCCAGGGAGAACCACACCGTCTCCCACCCGCTCACGCCGTCGGCAGTCCGCGTGCGCACGCGGAAGTGGAGCGCCGTGTCCTCCGATTCGTCGGCGTTGTCGCCGACGCTGGGCCGGATGATGAGGCTCGTGTCCGAGGCGCCCAGGGAGGTCACGCCCACAGGCCAGGTGCCGTCAAACAACTTCCACTGGAGGTCGTAGCCCGTGACCGTCTGCGACCCGCCGGGCGCATCCCAGGAGAAGCGCACCAGCCAGCGCCCCACCTCGACAGGTTCGCCATCCTGTTGGATATTCATCTGGGCTTTGCCGGCGAGGGCCTGGAGGTTGGCCGGCGGGCCGGTCTCGGCGTTGTCGGCGACGGTCACGAAGATGCCGTCGACGCTGGCGCCCGCGCCGCCCACCGGCTCGTATCCGGGGTTCGTATCCCCGGACCCGGCGGTTGTCTCCACCAGCACCAGGACGGCCAGCTGCTCGTCGTGGCCGTCGGCGTCCTGGGGGGCGCTCACCGTCACGGTCTGGGGCGTGGCCCAGTTGCCGGACGTGCCCGCCGTGAAGGTCAGCGCGCGCGGGGAGACGGTGGCCGCGTCCTTGTCCCAGACGGCGCCGGAGTCGCCGTACTGGCCGAAGTACTGCGTATTGACCAGGGAGAGGGTGAGGTCCGAGCCGGGGTCGTCGGTGAGGGCGACGGTGAACGTGCCAGAGCCGCCCTCGGCGACGGCCAGGGTCTCGGCCGAGAGCTCCACGCCGGTCGTCCGCGTCGTCCCGGAGGGGGTGAACGGCACCAGCACGGACCGGCCGCCTTCGTCGTTCGCCCCTGCGGTCGCATAGACGTCAATCAAGTACTCGCGCCCATTGGTCAGGCTCCCAATCACCTGCGAGGTTGCGGCGGGGTCGCTGATTGGGATGCGTCTCAGCTGCGTTTCGGGGTCGCTGTACAGGCGGACCACGTATCCAGTCAGCGTCTGCCCGCCGGTGTGCGAGGGCCGTCCCCAGGTCACGCGGACCTGGGCGTCGCCCGGAACGACCTGCACCGGGAAGGGCGGGTTCACGGTCGAGGCAAGGCTGGTCACGGCGCTCACGTCCTCGATCTCGGACCAGGGGCTGTTGCCGTCGTTGTTCGTCGCCCGCACGCGCACCTGGTACTCCGTGCCGGCGGTCAGGTTCGAGAACTCCACCGCCCGCACCGTGCCGCTGTGCGACCAGGAGAGCCAGGTTGTGGCGCCGTTCTCCCGGTACTGGACGTCATAGCCGGTCACCGAGGGGTCGTCGCGTGTGTCGGGGTAGCCGTCGTACCAGTAGAGCTGGAACCCGAGGTGCGCGGGCGCCTGCGAATAGAACCAGGGTTTCGATGCGGGGGCGGCGGCGCCGGCGGTGGGCGTCGAGACGAGCGCCGCCACCAGGCCGGCCACCAACACCAGCGCTGCAAGCGCCAGCCTGCGGACGTCGGGGGCAGGCCGGGGAAACCGGCGCAGGCCCGGCGTCATCAGGGGCCTGCCGTGACCGCCGGGCAGAACGCGAGTTCGGGGGGGGGGGGGGTAGCGGGAGTGGCCGCCCTCAGCAGGCGGCGCACCCTGCCGCTGCTGTCGCTTCCGGTGTCGAACATGGCTATCGCGCCTCCTCTTCAGCAACGGTCTCTTTACGATTCGGGCCTCGGCCAGCTACAGCCCGCCGACCCTTTTGAACACGGTGGTGGAGAAGGAGGCGGTGCTGCCATTCTCGTCCTCTGCCTTGTAGGTGACGTACCAGAAGTCCAACGACGGCGGCACGCCGCCCAACTTGCGCGTGGCCGGGTCGAAAGTGACGCCGCTCGCCGCCTCGGTGAGGGGCCTGCCCGTGCTGGTCTCCACGAGGCTATAGGTGAGGGTCCCCGTGCCGCCGGAGGCCGCCGGGAAGAGCACTTTGCCGTCGCTGCCCGCTTGCAACCACTTCTGCTCGGTCAGGTCATAGGTGATCAGTTCCATCCGGTAGAACTCCACGGTCTCCGCGCTGAATGAGACCGGCGAGTTGACGGTCACCTGGAATGTCAGGGAAACGGTATGGGAGCCGCCCCTCTCGCCATTGCTCCTGGTCACGGTGCCGGTGGCGCTGTAGGTGATCTGAGCCGGCTCGCTGGTGGCGGCGGTGGGCGTGCCGCGGATCACGCGGGAATCGTCCAGGTAGAGCCCGTCCGGCAGGCCCGTGGCGGTGTAGGCGACGCTCACGGTGAACGGGCCCAAGGGCGTCTCGGTTGTGTCATCTGTTGTGGCCTCGGGCAGCGCGGATGAGTGCTGGTCCTTCACGCCTGCGGTATAGGCCCTGTCGTCTATCGTCACACCGCTTGCAAAGCCGACAATGAAGACATTGGAGCCATCCAATGCACTCTCGACGTCCTCGTCTTCGAAGGGGACCTCGGGAGCCTGGTCAGTCCCGGTGTGCCCATCCTCGTGGTCCGCATGGGCATAAGGCGCGGACGAGAAGAGGAAGGCCACGGCCAGCAGCGCCAACAACCCGAGGACGGCCAACGCCGTAATCCGACGGCGAGTTTGGAGAATGGACGCATCCATTGCGTTCACTCCCACGGTTGTGCTTGAAGCTGGTTTCGCCATCTGTCACTCTCCTATCGGGCAAACGCGCCGACGGTCATGCTCGCCTCTCGCCCTTCTGCTTCCTAATCCGGCCGGAGCTCCGGCAGGGTGATGATGGCGTAGGTCCGCGGCCCCTTGCCGGCCTCGTTCACGGCCCGTACGAAGACCTTGTAGGTCTGGCCTTCTTCGACGCCGCGGAACGTCACGGAAGTCTTGCCCGGCTTGGGCGTCTTGGTTGCGCCCTTGCCGCCGCCCACCGGCTTGATGTGCACGATGTAGCGCGTCGGCGCGTCGCCGGTCTCCGGGGCGCTCCAGCTCACGGTCAGGCCGTCCGCGGCGGCGGCGAGCTCCATCTCCAGGACCGGACCCGGCAACGGACTCACTACCCCCTCCGTGGTCGCGCCCTGGGGCATCGAGGGCGGCTCCGCCGGGCCCTGTTGGAGAGCCGGCACCGTCACCGCCGTGCTCTGGACGATGATCGTTCCGTCGGTGTAGTCCGGATCGGTGCCGGAGACCGCGTGGGTGATGGCGACGTCGCCGGCGGACACGCCGGTTACGGTGAAGTGCTTGGGGTCGTAATCGTCGGCGGTGAAGGTGACTGAGGCCGGGCTGACGGTCGCGATGTTCGTGTCGCTGCTGGTCGCCTCGATAGTCACGGTGTGGGACTCCGTGTAGTCGTAGCAGCCGGCGGGGCGTTCCCCGTAGACCGGGCTGGGGTCCGCGTTGAGATAGACCCGGTAGCGGGCCGTTCCGCCAACGCCGGTCTCGACTGTCGCGGTCTCGACGATCACGCCCGGCAAGTGCTTGTCGGTCACGTTGACCGTCACGGAGTCGACTTCCACGTCCGCGTATTCGGCGTCCCGGCTTCCCGCCTCGATCCGGTGGCTGATGACCACCTCCTCGTCCGCTGCGTCGTAGTCGTGCCAGGCGCGCACGTGCGCAAAGGTCTGCGGTTGGTTCCAGTTGGACGGACCCAGTTCGACGAATCCGGGAGAGACGTTGACCTTGCAGGGGAAGGCGCTCTCCGCGTAGATGGCCACGTAGCCATCGGGTTGGGAGGTCAGTTTGACGGTGTAGGAGCCGCTGGTGTCCTCGTCGACGGTTATGCCCTCCTCGCTCACCACTACGCCGGCCTCATCGTTGTCTGTGATCGTGATCGCGGTCTGGGAGGTGTCGCCCGTCTCGGAGTTGGAGCTCAGCGGGAAGACCGTCAGCGTGAAGGTCTCGTCGCCCTCCACCCGGTGATCGTCCTCCGTGCGGATGTCGTAGCTGTAGCTGAATTCACCCGCCGGTATCTCCACGTCCAGGATCCCCGCTCCGAAGTCACAGGAGTCCTCGCCGGAAGAGCAGGCGCCGAGGCTGTAGTCGGACCAGTAGTCGGCGGCGCTGCCGTACTCCGGGCGCACCTGGAAGCGCACCGGCTCCGGCTGGGCCAGCGACAGACGCAGCTCGATGGTGATCGCGTCGCCCTCCGTTCCGCTGTAGGTGGCGGAAGCGAAGCCGACCGCGGAGTCGGCGCCGCGGTAAGCTGGCGCCGGCGGTCCCACGGGCATGCCGGTCGCGATAGTCGACCACGGACCCGCCCCGCGTGAGTTGCTCGCCCGCGCACGCACGTCGTAAGCCACGCCCACGTCCAGATCGCCGATCCAGGCGCGGCGGGTGTGCCCGTGGGGAAAGCTGACGCCCTCGTCCATCCACGTTTCGGCGTTGCTGCGCTTGTATTGCACGTCATAGCCGGTGATGGTGTCGCCGTTGTCCTCCGGCTCATTCCAGGTCACGTCCAGGTCCACCACTTGGTTTAGCGGCTGCACGGAGATGACGGGCGCATGGGGGGCGCCGATCGTCACCTGCACGTACGCACGCTCCGCATCCAGGTGCACTTCGCCGTAGCTGTCGGAGATGTGGAGCGCGAAATCGTACGTGGTCCCGGTCTTCAGGTCCGTGATGGTGCGGGACAGGCTGAGTGCATCGGCCGGCAGGTCGAAGAATGGCGTACCGGTCTGCCATGTGCTGGACTCCGCTTCCTTCCAGAGGAACGCGGCTCTCAATCGCACATTGGGCATGGGATGTTCCCACGTTATCGTCACGCTGTCCAGGCCCGGAACCGGCGTCAGGACAGGCGTCGGTATGGTGTGGTCGGCGGAGGCGGGCCGTGCGTCGCTCACCATGAGGACCGCCAGCGCCACCAGCGCGGCGGCCAGCAGAAGGAGCTTGGAGCGGCGGAAGACTGAGGCGCGTGTCATCGTGGTTCTCCCTCGGTTTTCAGCGTGTGAAAATCGAGGGAGGTAGAAGGCGTGGCCTGCCAAGGGCGGCGCGCCCTATTGCTGCTGTCGCTACCGGTGTCGAACATGGCTATCGTGCCTCCTTGTCAGCAACAGGCTCTTTCGGCTCGGGCGGCGGCCAGCGCAGTCCCCTTGGGACGGGGACGCACAGCCCCAGCAAAACTCTACCAAACCAGCTATATCATCTACGTATCCTTCAAGACTCACTTTGAGTAATATGGTGTATCATGCTGTCCGATTTGTGATGCGCCGGGGCCGTAGGCAGTGCCCACGCCCAGGCCGGAAGGGGAGAGACCATGCCATCAGACCAGCGGGACCGGGAGAACGAGGCGCTGCGGGAGCGCCTGTCGCGCCTCAGCGCAGCCAGCCTGCGCATCAACGAGAGCCTGGACTTCGACCAGGTTCTCCAGGGGGCGCTGGACTCGGCCCGCTCCCTGACCGGCGCACGCCACGGGGTGATGACCCTCATCGGCGACGGCGGCGCGTTGGAGGACTTCCTGTCGTCGGGGCTGAGCGGCGAGGAGTCGGAGCAACTCTGGCTCATGCCGGACGGCTTGCGCATCTTCCAGGCCCTGACCGGCATCTCCGAGCCCCTGCGCCTGACCGACCTGGTGGAGCACCTGGAGGGCCTCGGCCTCACGCCTCCGACGCCGGTGGTTCCGGTCTACAGCTTCATGGCGGCGCCCATGTTCCACCGGGGCGTCCTGGTAGGCCACGTCTTCGTGGGCGACACGGAGGACGGGCAGGAGTTCTCGAAGGAGGACGAGGAGACTTTGGTGATGTTCGCCTCGCAGGCGGCGCTAGTCATCGCCAACGCCCGCGCCTACCGGGAGGAGCGGCAGGCAAGGGCCGACCTGGAGACCCTGGTCAACACCTCGCCGGTGGGCGTCGTCGTCCTCGACGCCCGGACGGGAGCGCCGGTATCGGTCAACCGGGAGGCCATGCGCATAGTGGACAGCCTGCTGGACGAGGGCCAGGGGCCGGAGACCCTGCTGGAGGTGGTGACCTTCGTTCGCGCAGACGGGCGGGAGTTCTCCCTCGGGGAGCTGCCCCTGGCCGAGGTGCTTAGCTCGGGGGAGACGGTGCGGGCCGAGGAGATCGTGCTCAGGGTACCCGACGGGCGCAGCGTCAGCGTCCTGCTCAACGCATCCCCCATCCACTCGGCCGACGGCCAGGTGGCGTCCTTCGTCGTAACCCTCCAGGACATGGCCCCCCTGGAGGAGCAGGAGCGGCTGCGGGCCGAGTTCCTGGCCATGGTGAGCCATGAGCTGCGCTCCCCCCTGATGTCCGTCAAGGGGTCCGCCGACACCCTGGCGGCGCAGTCGTCCCGGCTGGACCGGGCCGAGATGCGCCAGTTCCACCGCATCATCCAGGACCAGACCGAGCACATGCGCATTCTCATCGGCGACCTGCTGGACGTGGCACGCATCGAGACGGGCACCCTCCCGGTGGACCCCGAGCCCGCCGACCTGCGCCCACTGGTGGACGAGGCCGGGGGCCTGTTCCGCAGCGCAAGCGCGAGGAACCCCCTGGACATGGATCTGGCAGCGGACCTGCCGATGGTGATGGCCGACAGGCTGCGCATCGTCCAGGTGCTGGGCAACCTCCTCTCCAACGCCGCCGGGTACTCCCCCGAGGGTTCGCCGGTCCTGTTGACCGCGGTGCGGGATGGGGTGCACGTGGCCATCTCCGTTACCGACCGGGGCAGGGGCATACCGGCGGATCTTCTACCGGAGCTGTTCCGCAAATTTACGAGGGCGTCCGGCAGGGTGGCGACATCGGGCGTCGACGGGTCGGGGCTGGGACTCGCCATATGCCGGGGAATCGTCGAGGCCCACGGGGGTCGCATATGGGCCGAGAGCGACGGGCCGGGACTGGGCGCCAAGTTCACCTTCACCCTGCCGGTGGTCGAGCAGCCAGCGATTCCGGCTTCCGAACCCCCCTCCACAGGCTCGGGGCGTCCGCCCCGAGTCCGCGTCCTGGTCGTGGACGACAACCCCCATGACCTGCGGTACGCCCGCGACGTCCTCACGCGGGCAGGCTACGCGCCCGTCGCCACCGGCGATCCCGCTGACGTGCCCCGGCTCCTTTCGGAGGAGAAGCCCCACCTCGTCCTGCTGGACCTGGTCCTGCCGGGAAGGGACGGCATCGCGCTGATGAACGACATCCGCAAGACGACGGACGTTCCCGTCATCTTCCTGTCGGTGTACGGCCAGGATGAGACCGTCGCCCGTGCCCTCGACATGGGGGCGGTGGACTACGTGGTCAAGCCCTTTTCGCCGACGGAGCTTGCGGCGAGGATCAGGGCGGCGCTCAGGAAGCGGCTTGACCCCTTCCAGGGCGAGCCGTCTGGACCCTACGACGCCGGAGGGCTGGGCATCGACTACGCCCTGCGCCGGGTGACGCTGGACGGGGAGCCGGTGGATCTAACGGCCACGGAGTACGCGGTCCTCTACGAGCTTGCGGTCCACGCCCCTCGCACGCTGACCCACGCCGTGCTACTCCAGCGGGTTTGGGGACCGGAGCGGGTCGGCGAGTCCTGGCTGGTACGGAACGTGGTGAAGAGGCTCCGTCGCAAGCTGGGCGACGATGCCGACGACCCCAGGTACATCCTCACCGAGCCCCGCGTGGGCTACCGGATGGCGACGGGGGAGACGGGGGGTGGGGAATGACGCTTCCGGGCAGGGTTCGCGCTTGCCTCGCGTCGGCGCTGATCCTTACGCTTCTGTTCCAGGTGACGGCGGCCTGCACCGACCCGCCGACGCCGCCAACCCTCACCCCAACGGCGACGCTCACTCCGACCACAGCCCCACCCCTCGCGCCATCGGCAAAGCCCACTCCGTCACCGTCTCCCAATCCAACAGTGATGTCCTCTCCCTTGCCAACGGCAACGGCGACTCCCATTCCCTCGCCGACATCTACACCCGTGCCAACACCAACTCCCACGCCACCGGCACCGCCTACGCCGACAGCGACTCCCACACCGACACCCATTCCGACACCAGCGCTCACCCCCGAGGAGACGGCCCGCGCCGCTCTGTCGCAACTGCTCCCGTGGTACGACGATCCGCCTTACCCACTTGCCGTCGTGCCCATTATCGAGGTGTGGCTCAAGGACGCCGAGCTTGGCATGGAGCTTGCCCGCGCGCCGTGGATCCAGGACGGCCTTGGCCCCCTGGAATCGAGCGCCGTCTACGGCCTCCAGCATCTCTACGATTGGGACCCTGCCCTGGCGCGCCGGATGTTCGCCCACAGCGCAGAGACGCCGGTGCGGACGCTCAACGTCCACACGCTCAATGTCCTGGGCGATATGACGTGGCAGCACCCGGCCAGCCTCAAACTCCTACAGGCCCAGGAGTGGTTCGCAGACGGCCTCTCGCCGGATGAGCGAGCGTTCATCATCGTCCTGGGGAAGGTGGCCGGGGAGGGCGCTCTCTACACCGACCTGCTCGAAGAACGGTCCACCCTCGTAGCGTCCGTCGACCTGCCGCGCAGTGGCACGGTCGGCCTCTGGTCATTCGGCCATGACACGGTCGAAGGCGACGTCCTGGGGGCGATGGAGGTCGGCGCCAAGGCGGTCGAGCGGGTGATGGCCAGCCCGTTTCCGGTGACCGACCTCATCATGCTCCAGGTCAACGCCGAGAAGTACGGTGGCGGATTCGGAGGGGTCAACCTAAGAGACTCCATGGTGCTGTCCATAGGAAGCGACTGGGAGGAGTTTGCCCACGCTGACCTCATCTACCACGAGGTCGCCCACTATCACCTGGCCTTCGAGGTTGGTCCGCACTGGCTGTTCGAAGGCGGCGCCAACTTCGTACGGGCCTACCGGAAGGCGTGGGACGGGACGGAGGAATGGGACGGCAGGGTGCCGCTGTTCGAGGGCAACGAGTACGCGGGCAAGGTATGGTGCGTGAACAACGGCGTCGCCACCATCGCCGCGCTGGCGGAGCCCAGCGAATTCCAGGACCCGTGCGGCTACGCCCTGGGCCAGTACTTCCTGACCCACCTGTATGACGCCATGGGGTTGGCCGCATTCTCATCTGCTATGCGGGAGCTCTACGAACGGTACCTGAACTTTGAGTACTACCCAACCGAGGAACAGGTCTATCGCATCTTTCTCAAGCACACCCCGCCGGACCGCGAGGCGGCGTTCCTGGACGTGTACCGGCGGCTCCACGGCGGGCCGTTCCTCGACGCGAATTGAAACCTTGCCTTGCCAGCGAAAACTCTGAGGAGGATTGTCATGACCATGATCGTACGGATAACCGGTGGGCTGATGCTGGCGTATTCGGCACTGTACACCGCCCACTTCATCTTCGACACCCTCTACGACGCCCAGCCCACCTGGACCGTCCTCAACATCATCTCCGCCGTGGGCATAGTCATCGCCCTGGCGGGCAATTTTGTCCACATGCGGGCGCAGGCAAGGTCTGGGCCGGATATCGTGTCGCGGCTGGGTGCATACGCCCTATTCTACGCCAACGCCGCCCTGGCCATCTGGTGGCCCATGATCGATTGGAGTTTGTCTAAGAGTCAGGCCATTCGCAGCCGATAACCTCCCCCCCGTTCAAGTCTTGGGCAAGGGAGAATTGCCTTATATGGCGCGGTATGTCCTAAACCGAAAGCCTTCATCATCCGACGGCTCCCGCATTGTGCATCGGTGCGTGTGCCAGTGGGTATACCTCATTAAGGCTGAGCATCTACTTGACCTTGGGGAAAATGACTCTGCCCATCGCGCCGTAATTGAGGGCAGAAGATACGGTTTTGTTGCAAAGTAGCGTATTGGGACATTATTAGCCAGATAGGCTTAACAAACAGATGTGTAAACACAATTGGATTGAATCTTCAGATGCCCAATTTATATTGCGTGATGGAACACAGGGAAAGGCTAGGGTTTGCTCCCTATGCAGGGGAGTCATTATTCAGTGTGGAGATTGTGAGGAATTACACCTTATTCCAGAAGGGGCTGGCTCGGATGCCATGCCCGAAATTACTACATGGGCCTGGCTGAAAGCTATTGAGTGTCGGGAGAATCCAATTGAAAAGGGTGATGAGTTCATCACAGTTCCGGTTATTCCCGTCCGTATGCCACCCGATTACGATAATCACGAGGTCTGGTTGGATGCTGAATATGCGCTCATGGATGGCGAGATTGACCGCTACGAACTTACTGGATGGGCGGGCTAGGCTAAACGCTACTTTGCAACAACACCGAAGATACTATGGCCGAGTTCGGGAGTGCGCTCACCGCCCTATAGCCTGAGACCTGTTAGGAGTGTGAGTTGATAGGCAAGATTCTCTTTCACGCAATAGGTCTCTCTGTCATGTTTGGGTTGGCGGCTGGTTTTGTGGCTCTGATTACGCCCCCCAGTAGTTGCCCGGAAGCTTAACAGAACATTCCTGGAGTATACGGATGCCCAGATTCGGAGTTGATACACGAGCTGTATTCATGGGGCATGGTTCTCTTCCTATTTGCTTTTGCGACCGTAATTGGCTTCGCAATCAAATATGTAGTTGGCAAGCTATGGCAAGGACTTGCCAACACCGCATCCTCAGTCACCCGCAACCTAACCCCTTCTCACACAGACAATCGCTCCGTCAACACCTACTATGTCGTGGAAAGTCCTAACCAAGTCCCTCCGAATGCGAATGTGAGGAAGGGCATTCCAGACCCCAATGATAATCAGGGAAGGCCCCATGCGGAAAACGCATGGAATAAGGCGTGGTATGAGCGGACGGGGAGGTTTGCCTAGTGGTAACTCCCGGCGACATCCTCTGCTCTACCATTGCCGCTCTAGTGGGTGGGTTGGTAATCGCCCGACGATTTATTCCGCTTTGCCTGCTGGTGAAGGCGGGGTATGGAGATTGGGGTGTGTGGGTGAAACTAATTGGGTGGGGAGTAATTGTTATATCTTGTATAGCCGCCATTCTAGGATTAGCAGGCACAAGCCTAAGATTAGGTTAGAGGAAAGCATGACGATGAGAGCCCAAACGACAACTGAATCGCTTCCATGCTAACTTCTTACAGAGCTACTAGGGAAGAGGCAGGAAAGGAGAACACCGAGTGGAAGGCAGCAATGTGAATACTTACAGGATCACCCTTTCAGGTCCCCAAGTCCCGGGCTATCACGACAAACCCGCTGAGACGTTCTGCATAAGAGCCGATAAAGTCGAGCATAATCGCCTCAACTGCAGGTATTCCTTTTTCCTTGATGGGAAGGTGCAGGCGATTCTCTCGATCACAAAGGTCGATGAGATGGTACCTGTTTTTCGATGAAATCGGCAACTTTGCACTATAGCGTTTATGGAATATTGCCCTGCGTTGCTCATGCCTAGAGACTCCGACGACTTGCCATAATCACAGGCCTCAATTGTCGGAGAGAGAATTATGGAGACTTCCGCCCGCCCTTATGTTCATTAAGCTGTGCTAATATCGAGGACGCCATGACAGAGTTTTCCAAGACTATAACCTACAGCATCGAATGCCCGACCGGAGACGGCGGCAACGTCATCAGGGTCGGGATGCAGGGCAACTACCAGCGTTACATGTGCAAGAAGTGCAAGAAGAAGTTTCGCGGCCCTGGTACCAGCAACGGCAAACAGTATCCCATCAAGCAGGTGGGCGCGGCTCTCGGGCGGTACTTCGACGGACTCTCTCATCGCGAAGTCGCAAGGCAGATGAAGAACACCTTTGATATCCCCCCGCCTACTGAGAGCACGATCTACCAGTGGGTGCAGGCGTACGCGGATGAAGCGGTAAGCGAGACAAAGGACATCAAGGCCAAGACCGGTCCCGAATGGTCGGCGGACGAAACGGACGTTACCATTGACGGCCATCACTACTGGCTATGGCTTGTCATGGACGCTAAGACCCGATACATCATAGCGGCCCACCTTGCCCCTGAGCGGGATATTAGGACCGCCTCAAAGGTCATGCGAATGGCGAGGAACGCCGCCGTCAACTATCCCAAGCGCATCCGCACGGACAGGATGACGTCATACCCAAAGGCAATCAGGAGCACCTTTGACGGCAGGGTTGAGAACTTCCAGACGGACGGCATCGCCCCGTATTAAACAACAACCTAATCGAGCGGCTGAACGGGACAGTCAAGGAGAGGGAAGAGGTATTCCGAAGGTTCAAGCGGGTCGCGTCTGCCCAACAGTACATTAACGGGTGCGTGCTGGATTACAAGTTCTTCCGGCCCCTCCTCTCATTGGACGGCAAGGCAACCCCCGCGAGCAGGGCAAGGGCAACGCCGACATTCTCCAATTGGGAGGACGTGGCCCGAACTGTGGAAGCTGTGGGGAAGGTGCCGAAAGCCACGCGGCCCCAAGATATCCCGGGATTCGAGCAGAAGAAGTTGGGTAGATCCCGAACGCGTTCGCGTGGTCGGGCGACTCTGGCATTGGCGGGAAAGAGTGGACGGCCCATAGGCGAGCCTAAGCGCAGTCGGGAAAAGAAACGTGACCTTCTGGCCGACTCGGAAAAGGCCCCGACTCAGAAAAGCCTAAACAGTGGCAAGCGGTTGTGTGTCCCCGAGGGGACAGCAATTTTCGCGTAGGGGGGTCAAACCCTAGTTTCAAAGAGAACCCTTTCTATTTGCCCCGCAACCACCTCCCTGTCTTATATCTTTCTGGACGAGAACAGCATCGGGGCCGGTCATGACCGCTCCCTTACCTGCAGGCCGCCCACCTCAGCCGGAGGAGGCCAGATATGCTCGTATGACCTCCAACATCTCCGAGTAGGTGATCTTTCCGTCGGTGTAGTCCCTGATGGCTTGCCGCCTTTCCGAATCGTCGATTACCCCGTCGTCGTTGGCGTCGTACCGGTCCACCACGTCCGAAGTGTCCGGTCCGGGTGTTGGTGTGGGAGTGGGGGTTGGCGTGGCGGTGGGTATCGGCGTAGGCGTAGGACCATCGCCGGGTGTCGGCGTTGGTGTTGGAGTAGGAGTAGGAGCGCTGCTCGCACTTGCTATGCGCAGCATCAGCTCATCCCCTGCTCTCCACGGGGCAGAGGCTACGGACCATGTGTAGGTTCCCGCCCCGCTGTCGACCGTGGCATCGGGCACTGCCAGCGTCACGGCCGCAGAGCCGTCCAAGCTCAAAAACACAAGCTTGTAACCGGCAAGCGGCACATGCCGCGACAGAGAGAGTATCACGGCGCCATTGTGCCATTTCAGCCCTGTGATAGAGGTTCTCGTGCCGCTCACCGTGAAGTTGCCGGGTATGTTAGTAAGCCCCACCCCCGAGCTTAGAGTTTCAGGGTCGAAGAACGCCTCATGCAGGGTGCCCTCGGGAGAGGCTACTGTAACCAGAACTTCATAGCGGGTCTTGTAGTCTTCGGGCATGGCATCACATAGCGCCTCAATGTCGCCCTGCTCTGCCCAATAGAACCTATAATCACCCTCTGGCAAGGGCCGCGCTGTTGTTGCAAGCAGGGGCCACATGTGTTCAAAGAGGCTAGCGTTCTGCCCGGACATCACAACCAAATCGTCTGCATTGGAGGGGGCAGTAGCCTTGTCTGCTGCGCTGAGAATCAAAACGTTGCCGCCCTGGTAAACCTCGGTGCCGGCAGGGTCGTTTGAGGTAATGGTTTTGTTGAATTGCTCAAAGTAACTCCAGCCCTGCGCTTCTACCCATGCCTTGTAATCAGCAACATCGTTTGCCCAACTGTGTTTTCGCTGAAGACATTCGCGATAGTCAGCTGTGCCACCCCCGGCAGTAACTTTGTCCTCCAGAGTCTTTATAAATGCCTTAATGTCACCCAAGGTCATAGTTTGCTGAGTGCTAGCTTGCCCGCTCGCTTCACTCATGCTGCTGCTAGAAATGCTCGTCAAGAAAACCTGAGCGTCACCGGAAGCGCTCTCGGCTTGCCCACTAACTGCAGCAGCCGGCAACCATGCCTTTGCCCACCTGCTATCAACGGTGTACCCGAGTTCTCCGTGGGCGCGAAGATACCCCATGTAGTACCTGTCGCTATTGTTCACGGTGCTCGGAATATGCTGCCCGCTATGCAAAAAGACTATTGCCTCTCGGGTATCCCATTGCGTATCGCGAAAGCTCAGGAGGTCTTCGTTTAGAGCCTCCACTTCCGCTCTGGTGTTTTGCAGCCTGTCCACATCAAAAAGCACTACTTTGATTTGCTGACTGCCGCTCCCTTTCAGGTATTCCTGCACATTGAAGGTTACGATTACTGCACGGGCATATTGGTCAACATGGTTGCCACTGGGGTATGTCCATCTCACCACTTCAATGCCGTCCTCTGCTGAGCTAAACTGCACTCGCGCTACAGCCGTCGCCCCAAGAACCAACTCCTCCATGGAAATAAGGCCAAAATAGGAGACGCTGGACCCGCCCCAGCCTGACGGCGCATTTGTTGCCTCACTCGGCTGCTGTGTATTGGCAGGTGCGTCATCTGTAGGCTGGCAACCAGCGTAGAGCAAGGCAAGTAGTAGGGGCATTATTGTCAAAAGAGGGCCGAGCTTGCGCAGCTTAGTCATGCCGCCACTCCCTTCTTGTACTTGGCTGATTTGACTACTCGCTGCAAGTTGCGGCGTTGATTTTTGTGAAGCCATTGGGCATCTGCATCGGGGATGGAAGTGTGCAGCTTTTCAACAGATTCGGTTCCAAGGTGCATGATGTAGTGGCCGTAGTCCTCTTCGGGCAAGTCTCGCAATTCACCGAGTCCAGCGGCGTGCCCAAACTCGTGCATTATCACACCCGGCAAGTATAGTGTGTACACGACCTCCGTCCTGCTCTCGTCACTCCAAGTTTTCATGTTGTGCTCGTAGCGGTCGTTTGTCCACCGGACACGCATTGGTTGCCCATCAAGAGCTCTACCTAAGAGGTAGGCAGGTTCTTTGATGTACAGTGTTGCGTCTTTTCTTGGCTCGTTGCTGGCGTTTTGTTCCTCTGGTTTGTAGCAAGCCAGCGACGCTGGTTTACCGCACTGGTCGTCCGTATCGCCATCTATAAGTTGAATTGTCACGGTATACCCGTCGTCAGTGGAGTTGCTTGCTGGGCACGTTGTAGCTCGCTGTACATCGCGTGTTGCGTCCTGTCGGCGCTGGCAAAAGGACACATTGCCGCCCTGGGAGTTATAAGGCACATGGTTCCATTCGTCTGCAGCCTCATACGTTGCCGATACTATGCCATTGCACGTTTCCGCTGATATGTCAGTGCGGCACATATTGGCTCCGAAGGTGAATTGAACGAGACCGTCTTCCTGAAAACCCTCCGCCTCTCTTACAAGGTTGGCGTCTAGAGTGGGTGTGGGAACAGGAGTGGGTGTAGGGTAGGTTCTGGGTCTTGGTGTGGCTGTAGGCACGGGGGAGGCCGTGGGCTGAGGTGTAGGCTTTGCAGTGGGAATAGCAGTGGGCTGAGGTGTAGGCTTTGGGGTGGGGATAGTCGTGGGTCGAGGTGTAGGCTTTGGGGTGGGGATAGTCGTGGGTCGAGGTGTAGGCTTTGGCGTGGGGATAGTCGTGGGTCGAGGTGTAGGCTTTGGCGTGGGGATGGCAGTGGGTTGAGGTGTAGGCTTTGGGGTGGGGATAGCCGTGGGTCGAGGTGTAGGCTTTGGCGTGGAGATGGCAGTGGGTTGAGGTGTAGGCTTTGGAGTGGGAATAGCCGTGGGCGGCGGGGGAACTGGGGTGCAAAACCGGCCATGAGGAGGCGGGCCGCAAGGCTCCCTCCTGGGTGGCCGGGGTGTCGGAGGAGGCGGTTTGGGTGTAGGCTCTGGTCGACAGTATGGGCATTCAGCCTGGTCCTCATCCTCACCGTCATGCGAGTCGGCAAAGACTCCTACGCCCCACAACCCGGCCACGCACACAATGCCAAGGATCACCAGCGTGTACAGGACACGGGCGCAATGAGCTTTCATCGTGGTACCGCTCCTGCCCTATCACTTGGCGTATGTTCGCTCCTTCTATAGCCTTTCACCCACCTGTCACGCCCTGTCCCCGACTCCGGTCGAGGAACCGGACAGGCTCTACCGCTCAGAACTTCCTTCAGCCATAGTTGACCGGCCCCTGGGGGCCTTAACCGAGTCTTCGCTCCGGTCGTCCTTCGGTTGCGCATTACCCGATGAGTGCCTTTCAAGATGAAGAGTTCGACACGTATTCAACAAAAGCATAGAGATTTATTCATGACTTGTGGGTAACGTTATCCACCAGTTTGATAACTTAGGGATGTCTTTCAGGCCAATTCGCTGGAATCAACCCTATCAGCCCCGGTTCAGCACAGCCTTCCACGCCCCTCAACGAATCCGCACGCCTCGCCCGGCCTATGACCAATGAAAGGGGGCGTGGTCAATGTCGACCACGCCCCCTCTTCGACGCTGCTCCGACAGCCCCACCCCGGCATGGTGATGCGGAGTCGAGCGCCTCTCCCGCTTACTTCATTATCCGGTCTCGGTCTCCTGTAGTGATACGGTCACCGGCACCCATCAGTCCCTTCGCCGAGTCGACGACGTTGTGAAAAGCGTCCTCGCTACCCCCCGACTCCAAGCCGGAGACCACCCGGGGTACGCTTACCTCGTGCCCGCACTCCCCCCAGCCTCTTCGGATGTATCCAGCTACAACTCATGGCCGTCACCGGCACCCTTCACGTTCGTTTACGCCGACCTTCTTTGCCCTTGAACCCAGGCCAGCATCAGTGTTGCAGTCCCCCATCGTCCGTGGCACCGGACTCAGCCGGAGGAGGCCAGATATGCGCGTATGACCTCCAACATCTCCGAGTAGGTGATCTTTCCGTCGGTGTAGTCCCTGATGGCTTGCCGCCTTTCCGAATCGTCGATTACCCCGTCGTCGTTGGCGTCGTACCGGTCCACCACGTCCGAAGTGTCCGGTCCGGGTGTTGGTGTGGGAGTGGGGGTTGGCGTGGCGGTGGGTATCGGCGTAGGCGTAGGACCATCGCCGGGTGTCGGCGTTGGTGTTGGTGTAGGCGTGGGCGTTGGGGTAGGGGTCGGTGTTGGAGTAGGAGTAGGAGCGCTGCTCGCACTCGCTATGCGCAGCATCAGCTCATCCCCTGCTCTCCACGGGGCAGAGGCTACGGACCATGTGTAGGTCCCCGCCCCGCTGTCCACCGTGGCATCGGACACTGCCAGCGTTGTGCCGGTAGTGCCGTTCGTTTCAATAAACGCAAGTTCATACCCGCTGAGAGAAGCGTAGGGTGACAGCGTAAGAACGACCTGTCCGTCGTACCATTTAAGCCCTGTGATAGAGGTTCTTGTGCCTCTCACCCTGAAGTTGCCGGGCATATTGGCAAGCCCCACCCCCGAGCTTAGAGTTTCAGGGTCGAAGAACGCCTCGTGGAGGGTGCCGGGGGGCGCGGTGACGGTAACTATTATCTCGTTGCGGGTCTTGTGGTCTGCCGGCATGGCATCACATAGTGCTTCAATGTAGCTTTGTTCTGCCCAATAGAACTGGTATTCCCCTTCCGGCAAGGGCCGCGCTGTCGTTGCAACGAGAGGCCACTTATGTCCAAAAAGGCCAGCATCCTGGCCGGATATCACAACTAGGTCATCCGCATACGTTGGCTCGGTGGTTCGAGTCTCATCACTGAGAATCAAAACGTCGCCTCCCTCGTAAACCTCAGTTCCGGCGGGGTCTCCCGACCCAATTGCTTTGTCAAATTGTCTGTTGTAGTCCCACCCTTGCTCTTCTACCCATGCTTTGTAATCAGCGACCTCGCGCGGCCATTCGTACTTTCGCTGGACACACTTACGATAGTCCGCGGTGCCGCCCCCGGCATTAGCCTCAGCTTCCACGGCTTTTATGAATGCCTTGATTGCGCCCAGGGTCATGGTCTCCGCTTGGTTGCCGGCCTGCTCAGTTGCCCCGCTTCCGTTTGGAACGTTCGTCAAGAACTGCTGAGAGTCGCCAGAAGCGCCGCTGTCCTGTCCGCTTTCCTGTTCGGTGGTGGACGGAGGGGCGGCATCCGGGAGCCATGATTTTGCCCACCTGCTATCCACAGTGTATGCGAGTTCTCCTTGGGCACGGAGGGCCCCCATGTAGTATCGGTCGCTATCGTTCTCGGTGCTGGGAACAAACTGTCCGCTTTTGACAAAAACGATTGCCTCTCTGTCGTCCCATTGCTTATCGCGGAATGCGAGCAAGTCTTCATTTAGCGACTCTACCTCCGCTCTGCTGTATCGCGATTTGTCTCTGTCGTAAAGCACGACTTCGATTTGCTGACCGCCGCTTCCCTTTAGGTATTCCAGTACATCGAAGGTTATGACCAGTGCTCCAGTATATTCGTCCCGCTGGTTCCCGCTGGGAAATGTCCATCTCAGTATTTCAACGCCCTGCTCTACCGAGTTGAACCGAACACGCGCAATGGCCGACGACCAAAGGACTAGCTCCTCCATAGAGACAAGCCCAAAATATGGGGTGCCATCAAACGCTGACACCGTACCCGTTTCCTTGCTGGTCTCCGTTGCCTTCAAATGCTCGTTGTCTCCAGACCCACAACCAACGTAAAGCAAGATTAGTAATGGGAGTGCTATTATCATCAGAGCGCTGAATTTTTGTAGCCTAATCATCCCACAACCCTCCCCTTATACTTCCCGGATTTCACGACCCGTTGCTTGCTGCGCTGGTTATGGTGAAGCCATAGGGCTTCCGCATTGGGGACGGAGGTGATTAAGTTCTTGAAGGTCTCAACGCTTTGATGCATGACATAGTGTCCATAGTCCTCGGCAGGCAGATCACGCAATTCATCGAGTCCGGCAGAATGACCTAATTCGTGCATTATGATGGCTGGCAAGTAGACCGAATACAACACCTCCGTCCTGTCGTCATTCCAAACTTTCATGTTGTGTTCATAGCGGTCATTTGTCCATCGGACGCGTAACGAAGTCCCATCGTCCTTCTCACCAAAGATGAAAGCCGGTTCCTTGATGAACACTGTCGCGTCCTTTATTGGCTCATTAGCGGCGTTTTTTTCATCGGTCTTAAAACAAGCAAGTGCACTAGCCTGGACGCAATCATTCGTCCTCTCACCATCTATTAACTTAATTGTCACGGTATATCCGTCATCCGTGGAGACGCTCGATGGACACGTTCTAGCTCTTATTTCATCGCGTGTGGGGTCTCGTGGACGCTGACAAAATAGGACATTCCCGCCATTCGAGTCATAGGGGACATCATTCCATTCGTCTGCTGCCTCATAAGTTCCCGATACTATGGTATTGCACGTCTCCGCTGACCTGTTACCGCACATATTAGCCGGGAAGGTGAATTGTACGAGGCCGTCTTGCTGAAAGCCTATTATGCGTGTGCTAAGCCCTGGGTCAACTGGAACAGGCGTGGGCGTAGGGGTAGCAGTGGGCTTGGGGATAGGAGTAGGAGAGGGTGTGGGTTCGGGGGTAGGCGTGGGTGTCGGTGTCCGGACCCATGGCGGTACAGGCGTAGGCGTGTGCGGGCAGTCCGGCTGGCTTGGATCCTCCGCACTGTCTTCTCCACAGGGGTTGTAGGGTACGCGAGTCGCCGTGGGCTGAGGCGTAGGCTTTGGAGTGGGGATAGCCGTGGGCTGAGGCGTAGGCTTTGGGGTGGGGATAGCCGTGGGTCGAGGTGTAGGCTTTGGAGTGGGGATAGCCGTGGGTCGAGGTGTAGGCTTTGGAGTGGGGATAGCAGTGGGTTGAGGCGTAGGCTTTGGGGTGGGGATAGCCGTGGGTCGAGGTGTAGGCTTTGGAGTGGGGATGGCAGTGGCTTGAGGTGTAGGCTTTGGAGTGGGAATAGCCGTGGGCGGCGGGGGAACTGGGGTGCAAAACCGGCCATGGGGAGGCGGGCCGCAAGGCTCCGTCCTGGGTGGCCGGGGTGCCGGAGTAGGCGGTTTGGGTGTAGGCTCCGGTCGACAGTATGGGCATTCAGCCTGGTCCTCATCCTCACCGTCACGCGAGTCGGCAAAGACCCCTACTCCCCACAACCCGGCCACGCACACAATGCCAAGGATCACCAGCGTGTACAGGGCACGGGCGCAATGAGCCTTCATAGTCGTACCGTTCCTGCCCCAGCACTTAGCGTATGTTCGCTCCCTCTATAGCCTTTCACCCACCTGTCACGCCCTGTCACCGACTCCGGTCGAGGAACCGGACAGGCTCTACCGCTCAGAACTTCCTTCAGCCATAGTTGACCGGCCCCTGGGGGTTTTAACCGAGTCTTCGCTCCGGTTGTCCTTCGGTTGCGCATTACCCGATGAGTGCCTTTCAAGATGAAGAGTTCAACACGTATTCAACAAAAGCATAGAGATTTACTAATAACTTGTGGGTAAAGTTGTCCGGCAGTTTGATAACTTAGGGATGTCTTTCAGGCCAACTCGCTGGAATTAACCCTATCAGCCCCGGTTCAGCACAGCCTTCCACGCCCCTCAACGAATCCGCACGGCTCGCCCAGCCTATGACCAATGAAAGGGGGCGTGGTCTATGTCGACCACACCCCCTCTTCGACGCTGCCCTGATAACCCCACCCCGGCATGGTGATGCGGAGTCGAGGGAATGGAACTCTTGCACCCGTCAGCCGGTCTCGGTCTATCGCCGGGCTGTAATCACCGGCACCCATCAGTCCCTTCACCGTGTCGGCGACGTTGTGAAAGGCGTCCTCCCTACCCCCCGACTCCAAGCCGGAGACCACCCGGGGTACGCTTACCTCGTGCCCGCACTCCCCCCAGCCTCTTCGGATGTATCCAGCTACAACTCATGGCCGTCACCGGCACCCTTCACGTTCGTTTACGCCGACCTTCTTTGCCCTTGAACCCAGGCCAGCATCAGTGTTGCAGTCCCCCATCGTCCGTGGCACCGGACTCAGCCGGAGGAGGCCAGATATGCGCGTATGACCTCCAACATCTCCGAGTAGGTGATCTTTCCGTCGGTGTAGTCCCTGATGGCTTGCCGCCTTTCCGAATCGTCGATTACCCCGTCGTCGTTGGCGTCGTACCGGTCCACCACGTCCGAAGTGTCCGGTCCGGGTGTTGGTGTGGGAGTGGGGGTTGGCGTGGCGGTGGGTATCGGCGTAGGCGTAGGACCATCGCCGGGTGTCGGCGTTGGTGTTGGTGTAGGCGTGGGCGTTGGGGTAGGGGTCGGTGTTGGAGTAGGAGTAGGAGCGCTGCTCGCACTCGCTATGCGCAGCATCAGCTGATCCCCTGCGATCCACGGCGCAGAGACCACCAGCCATGTGTAGGTCCCCGCCCCGCTGTCCACCGTGGCATCGTCAACAGACAGCGTTACGGCCGCAGAGCTGTCCAGGCCCAGAAACACAAGCTGGTAACCGGCGAGCGGCACATGACGCGAAAGAGAGAGTGTCACGGCGTCGTTGTGCCATTTTAGACCCGTGATTGACGCGCTCCTGCCGCTCACACTAAAGCTGCCGGGCATGCTGGTAAGCCCCACACCCGAGGCCAGGCCCACCGGGTCAAACAGAGCCTCATGCAGGGTCCCGGGAGGCGGGCTGACGGTAACAATCACCTCATCGCGGGTCCTCACAACCTCCGGCATGGCATCACACAGCGATTCAATGTAGCTCTGATCAGCCCAATAGAACCTGTATGTACCGGCAGGCAAGGGCCGCTCCGTCACGGCGGTGAAGGGCCACCGGTTGGCGAATAGGTCAGCGTCCTGCCCTGACTTCACCACGAGGTTGTCATAGAACGCAGGCTCAGTCGGCCCATGAAATTCTGCGCGGTCACCTTTTTTATCCCCGTTGTACACCGCGATCCCAGCGGCAAGGCCGGAGGCTATCCCTTCGGCAAATTGCCGGGGTTCCCTAAGGTGGTCAAGCACTTCAAGGTCGCGGGGCCACGCGTATTTGCGGATTACACATTCCTCATACCCCGGCACGCCGCCGCCCGCATCGACCTCGGCCTGCAACCTGCTGATGAGAGCCTTCAACTCACTTATTGAGATCGTCTTGGCCTGAGAGGAACCCGTTTGCCCACTTTCGTTTGCCTGGGCCGGTGGGGCTTCTATGAAGAATTTCTGCTCGCCTCCCGATGCGCCAGCCGCCTCACTGCTCTCTGTGGTCTGGGCAGCAGCATCCGGTAGCCACTTCTTTGCCCACCTGCTCGCCACCGTATACCCCTCTTCGCCCAACCAGACCCTGCCATACCCCAGCCAGTACCGGTCGGCATTCGCTAGGGTGGCGGGAAACCCATCTAGCTTCTTCAGGAAAACTATCGCCTCCCGGTCGTCCCACCGTGTGTCCCGCCAGGCCAGGATATCCGATCCCGCAGCCGCGGCCTCGGCCGCTGTCCTGTATCTGTAGTTGGCGTCATCCGCCACCGCCTTTATCTCCGTGCCCCCGCTGCCCTTGAGATACTCCAGGACCTCCAATTTGAACTCCAGTGCCGGGGTGTACCATGGATCGGGGGTGGGCGAGACCCACGGGAAATACTGGCGGGGCTCCACGACCTGCTTTACCGAGATGAGCCGGACGCGTGCTACCACCTGAGCCTCAAGAATCAGTTCGTCCATGGGTATTTCGCGGGTACGGAAGGGTCCTTCGTAAAAGTGGCTTCCGCTTGGCTCAGGAGTCGGGGATTCAGGAGGAGCGCTGCACCCGAGCCATAGCATGACCACACACAGGGCTGCCAAAGCCGCTACAGTCAATGCCGTCTGATATCGCTTGGTGTGGGACATTTCTTGCTTGCCTCTCCGTGCCTCTATCGTAGCGGGTTTATCTGTCTTTGTGATTTTCGCCGAGATACCGGATGTCCAGGTTAGGGACCTCGGTGATCGCTTTATCAAGTTTCGCCGGGGTCGCATGCATCAGGTAGTCGACATATTGATCAGGGTTATCTACGTATCTGAGGTTGCCCAAGTCGACCAGACCAAACGGATGCCCGAACTCGTGCTTCATTATGCCGGGCAGATATATCTGCACCTTTCCCTCGTCATTCGGCTGGCGATGCTCCCTCGGATCGTTGGTCCACACTCCCGCCACCTGTCCACCATCTGCGAGTGTAATGGAGGGGGTCTCTTGTATGTACAGGGTCTGGTCCGGGATGGGTTTGTCCTCCATCCCGTTGGGTTCTACGCAGGCTATCAAAAAGGTTCGACACTGTCCGGTATCCACAGCCGCTTCGTCCGTCACAACCTTGATGGTCAGGGTCTTGCCATCATCATTGGGTATGCCATCTGGGCAAACTGTCGGATCATTGCGCGGCCGGGGAGGTGTCGGTCTTTCACAGGCATATGCCCCGCCTTCACCCCCGAATGTGTCTAAGACCGCCATGTTCCAAGCGTTAGCCGCCCGCGTGATGGCCTCCCGCGTGTCAGCGTCTACGGAGCCGTCGAGCCGGTATTGTACGACCTTGTCCTTCTGGTATCCAATATTCGGCAGCCTCGACCCCGGCGTGGCCGTGGCAGTAGGAGTGGGTGCAGGTGTGGGCGGCTGGGATATGCTCGTGGGTTCGGGGGTAGGCGTGGGTGTCGGTGTCCGGACCCAGGGCGGAACGGGCGTAGGCGTCTGCGGACAGTCCGGCTGGCTTGGATCTTCCGCACTGTCTTCCCCACAGCGGTTGTAGGGTACGCGAGTCGCCGTGGGCGGGGGTGTAGGCTTCGGAGTGGGGATAGCGGTGGGCGGGGGTGTAGGCTTTGGCGTGGGGATGGCAGTGGGCTGAGGTGTAGGCTTCGGAGTGGGGATAGCCGTGGGCTGAGGTGTAGGCTTTGCAGTGGGAATAGCCGTGGGCGGGGGAGGAGGCTTTGGAATGGGGGTAGCCGTGGGCGGGGGACAATACCGGCCATGAGGAGGCGGGCCGCAAGGCTCCCTCCTGGGTGGCCGGGGTGTCGGAGTAGGCGGTTTGGGTGTAGGCTCCGGTCGACAGTATGGGCATTCAGCCTGGTCCTCATCCTCACCGTCATGCGAGTCGGCAAAGACCCCTACGCCCCACAACCCGGCCACGCACACAATGCCAAGGATCACCAGCGTGTACAGGACACGGGCGCAATGAGCTTTCATTCTGGTACCACCCCTGCCCTTGGCGTATCTTCGCTCCTTCTATAGCCTTTCACCCACCTGTCACGCCCTGTCACCGACTCCGGTCGAGGAACCGGACAGGCTCTACCGCTCAGAACTTCCTTCAGCCATAGTTGACCGGCCCCTGGGGGCCTTAACCGAGTCTTCGCTCCGGTCGTCCTTCGGTTGCGCATTACCCGATGAGTGCCTTTCAAGATGAAGAGTTCGACACGTATTCAACAAAAGCATAGAGATTTGTTCATAACTTGTGGGTAACGTTATCCACCAGTTTGATGACTTAGGGATGTCTTTCAGGCCAACTCGCTGGAATCAACCCTATCAGCCCCGGTTCAGCACAGCCTTCCACGCCCCTCAACGAAACCCCACGGCTCGCCCAGCCTATGACCAATGAGAGGGGGCGTGGTCTATGTCGACCACGCCCCCTCTTCGACGCTGCCCTGATAACCCCACCCCGGCATGGTGATGCGGAGTCGAGCGCCTCTCCCGCTTACTTCATTATCCGGTCTCGGCCTCCTGTAGTGATACGGTCACAGTCACCCATCAGTCCCTTCACCGTGTCGGCGACGTTGTGAAAGGCGTCCTCCCTACCCCCCGACTCCAAGCCAGAGACCACCCGGGGTACGCTTACCTCGTGCCCGCACTCCCCCCAGCCTCTTCGGATGTATCCAGCTACAACTCATGGCCGTCACCGGCACCCTTCAGGTCCTTGTACGCTGGCCTCCCTTGCCCTTGAACCCAGGCCAGCATCAGTGTTGCAGTCCCCCATCGTCCGTGGCACCGGACTCAGCCGGAGGAGGCCAGATATGCGCGTATGACCTCCAACATCTCCGAGTAGGTGATCTTTCCGTCGGTGTAGTCCCTGATGGCTTGCCGCCTTTCCGAATCATCGATTACCCCGTCGTCGTTAGTGTCGTACCGGTCCACCACGTCCGAAGTGTCCGGTCCGGGTGTAGGTGTGGGCGTGGGTGTTGGCGTGGCGGTGGGTATCGGCGTAGGACCATCACCGGGTGTCGGCGTTGGTGTTGGTGTTGGTGTTGGTGTAGGCGTGGGCGTTGGGGTAGGGGTCGGTGTTGGAGTAGGAGTAGGAGCGCTGCTCGCACTCGCTATGCGCAGCATCAGCTCATCCCCTGCGATCCACGGTGCAGAGACTACCGACCATGTGTAGGTCCCCGCCCCGATGTCCACCGTGGCATCGGGCACTGCCAGCGTTGTGCCGGTAGTGCCGTTCTTTTCAATGAACGCAAGTTCATACCCGCTGAGAGAAGCGTAGGGTGACAGCGTTAGAACGACCTGCCCGTCGTACCATTTAAGCCCTGTGATCGAGGTTCTTGTGCCCCTCACCCTGAAGTTGCCGGGCATATTGGCAAGCCCCACCCCCGAGCTTAGAGTTTCAGGGTCGAATAAGGCCTCGTGGAGGGTGCCGGGGGGCGCGGTGACGGTGACCGTCCACTGTACCCCACCACCGATAACGTCGTAATCACAGGCTATATATTCATACAACTTACGGTGACTGACAACGCTGTATGTACCTCTCGGCAAGGGTCTGGCGGTTGTCAGGTCTGCATCGTACCCGTTCCATGTGTCCTCATCGTCGTCTGCGATGTCAACACGGAACAGGATGGCATCCCGACCTTCTTGCCAGAACCTACTATATCCTTCACCCCTTTCCCTGGAAGCATAGATTACAGTGCCTGCGGGTTTTCCGGACTCAACCTCTGCGCTGTGCTCTGGGTATGTCCAAGGTTGGTAATATGCAGCCCAATCCCTGTAAAACGCTTCATGCCCCACTGCCCATCGAATGCACCGCTGGTATTCTGCGTCGTTCCTCGCATTCATCCATGCAATAGTGGAACGCAGTACTTCTAGGGTGAGAGGGGGATCATCGGGTTTGCCAGGCGCCGGCGCGCCCAAAAGGTAGGACGGATTGCTGGTGGATTCTCCTGAGGCTTCGGTGACCGTGCTGGCCGGCAGCCATACCGGGTTCCTGGTGCCTAGCGTGTACCCTGCCGCATAATCCCCAGCGTAGTTCTTGTCGGTGACGGTAAATCCATAATCCCCCGCTGCCTCTCCCGATGCCCCTTCTGCTCCCGCGTCGGGCTCCGTTAGGAAGAGCACAGCTTCCCGGTTGTCCCAAGAAGTATCCCGCCCGGTGGTGTTGGCCCGAACAACAATCTCCTCCGGGCCGGACCCCTTCAGGTACTCTACCGCCCTGAACCGCAGCCTGTTGTTCTGAGCAGACAACAGTGTCGCCCTGACAACCACATCCGAGTGGAATATCCGCTCGTGTATTGAGGCGGTTGCAGCCCCGTAGTGGGGAGATTGCGTCGAGGTCTGTACGCTCGGCGCCGAGGTTTGGGCGGTCGGGTATGAACTGGGAGTGTCCATCGCTTCTCGGGTCACATCCTGTGTGCTTCCGCAGGCGCTGAGCAACAGCAGCATTGCGGCCAAAACAAGGAAACTCAGTCGTCCTGTATTTCTCTTCATTGCAGACTCTGTGGATGGCTGTGCTGATAGATAGCCTTCATCGCTTCTTTGTCGTAGTCTTGCGGTTCTGTAATTTGGTTGCCGGTGCTTAGTCGTCCCGTATTGACCATTATGGCATCTACGAAACCGGGCGGATGCCCCGGCCCGGCAGTGTGTCCGAGTTCATGCATTATTGTGGCCGGTAGATATTTGAAGTCTTCGGGGTTCCTACCAGCCTCAATGGGATCGTTGGTCCACCGTTTGAATCGTCCTAATTCGATATCCTCACCGTCCCTAGGCGGGGACTCGATCCAGAGCGTTTGCCGGCTAAGGTGAGGATAGGTTCCTCCACCGGCACAGGCTATGGATTCCCCACAAAAGCCGTCATCCTTTTTGTCGGGGCTCCAATACCCCCTAATGTGTACATCGCGCGTGCTGTTCCCGCTCTTAGGTTCAAATGTCACACCCGCGTTCACATCATTCCATTTGTCCTTGGCGAGGACTAGAGCTTGCCTAGCATTCGGCAGGTTGGGAGCGTAGTCTATGGGTACGATTCCTCCTGTTGGGAAGCCTCCCTCCAGCGGACCAAAGCTCTCTTCGTAGATGATTTTGGGGCTGGAGTTCTGATTGCGCCTATGCACATGCCAGGCTTGCTCTATTTTATTTGTCTTCATCACCTCAAAGACATTCCCCTGAGGACCGTTCTTCCCTTCCACTTTCATATACCCACCGGTGTTTGTTGTTATTTCTTCCCCCAGTCCGCATCGAACAAGCTTTATTTCTGCGCTTACTGGTGCGCTGGCCGGGCGCGGTGGTCCGGATGGGCTAAACCACGCGGATTGACTGGGGCGTAGATGCGAAGGCGTGATCCAATTGCATATTCCGTTGCTCTCGTCTATCTGAAACCCCGTGTCGACAGGATCGACTACGAGTCTGAAACTGTAGGATCTCGGAATGGGTTGTCCGGCAGCATTCCTTATCTCCACTACCACATCACCATAATCAAGGACTCTCCATTCAGCCTGTTCAATCGGGCGAGCTTTGTAGGAGATCGACGCAGTGAACGTGGGACTGGGAGGCGGGGTATATGCCGCCGTGGTGGCCCTGGTGGTAGCCCAGCCGCTGAATGTCTTGGTGTAGATTACATCCAGGCGGTCGCCCTGCCAGATGTTGCTTCCGTTGCCACGTGCCTTGACCCGAAAGTCATACTCCGTGGAGCACCACAGGCCATAGAATGTCCACTCGTTATCAGGGCCATGGGGAGGTCGTTCGGGCACCTCCGGGGTTTGCCCCTCCACCCCTACCAGGGCAGCCTCGTACTCGTAGGCAATTGCGCCCGTCGGCACATCCCATGAGAACTTTGCAGAGCAGCTTTTGTTGGATGTGGAACTCCCCGTCATCTCCACCGATAGACCCGAAGGCGCCGCTACGTCTCTGCGGGGTAGGGGCGTGGATGTTGCTGTCGGAACAGCCGTGGGTGGTGGAGTAGGAGTGGGGGTAGGCTCACTGTCACGGCATGCGGGGGTTGTGGCTCGCTTGTACTTCCATGCGCTCCATTTGGAGGAATACGAACGTCCGTTGCCCTGTGCTCGCACCTGGAAGTCGTAATTTGTTGCGCAGTGCAAACCGGTAAACAGGTGCTCGGTATCGGACGCTCTAGGCCCTTCAGGTGTGCTGGCACTCTCAGGACCGACAGGGGAGGCTCGGTACTGGAACCATTGCGCCCCAGTGGGCCGGTTCCATGTCATTTGTGCAGTGCATGAACAGCTCGGCTGCACCCCGGCACCCATGACTAGATTTATCGTGGTGGGCGCTGCCACTTCAGGCAGTGGGCGAAGTGTAGGGGTAGGCGTGGGAGTAGGTGTAGGTCTGGGCGTGGGGGTAGCAGTGGGCGGCCGGGGTCTGGGTGTTGGGGTAGCAGTGGGCGGCTGAGGTCTGGGCGTAGGTGTAGCAGTGGGCGGCTGCGGTCTGGGCGTGGGGGTAGCAGTGGGTGGCTGGGGTCTGGGCGTAGGTGTGCACTCAGGTGCAAAAGGCCCACTGTTGCAAGGCAGCCTCGACCTGGGAGTCGCGGTGGGCGGTTTGGGTGTAGGCGGGTTCGGTTGACACCAGGGGCATTCAGTCTGGTCCTCATCCCCAGCATCGTGCGAGTCGGCAAAGACCCCTACGCCCCACAACCCGGCCACGCACACAATGCCAAGGATCACCAGCGTGTACAGGACACGGGCGCAATGAGCTTTCATCGTGGTACCGCTCCTGCCCTTGGCGTATCTTCGCTCCTTCTATAGCCTTTCACCCACCTGTCACGCCCTGTCACCGACTCCGGTCGAGGAACCGGACAGGCTCTACCGCTCAGAACTTCCTTCAGCCATAGTTGACCGGCCCCTGGGGGCCTTAACCGAGTCTTCGCTCCGGTCGTCCTTCGGTTGCGCATTACCCGATGAGTGCCTTTCAAGATGAAGAGTTCGACACGTATTCAACAAAAGCATAGAGATTTGTTCATAACTTGTGGGTAAAGTTAATCGCCAGTTTTATAACTTAGGGATGTCTTTCAGGCCAATTCACTCGAATTAACCCAATCTGGCCTTTGCGACGATGTGAAAAGTCGGCGAACGACTGCCAGCTGGTCCGGGGACAGGAACTAACAAGAGAACGACTCTCCCGGCTCAGCCAATCCAGTCTCCGCATCAGCGAGGGCCTGGATGTCGAAGCGGTGCTGCGGGCCGTGGCGATGCAGATGCGCTCAAGTGGCTTGGCGAATATGGTGTATACCCATATCCGGCTATATTTGCCCTCCAAGCGGGATAGATGAGATGGCACATGCCCACATTTGCCATGGAGTAAAGGAGCCATCGCACTTTAGTGCGAGATGGCCACCGGGACAGCCCACGAATGCCTGAGAGAAGCCCGACAATGAGGTCTGGAAGTGTCCCAAACCCAGGAACACCATGTATACCTAGTGGATAGTATCTGGGATTGAGGTCCCAGATTCGATACGAGACAGATGTGGGCCGCCTTATACAACACCTACGATGTTGACAAGAAAGTCCACGAAGCTCTCTCAAAACCATCCCGGTCCGCATGCACGCCTTTCCTGTTCCCAACGCAGTAGGCAACTGCAATCGCGGTGCTTTAAGAAAGTTCTACGGATCAGGGATCGGTGGGATAAGCAAGGCGTAGGCGACAATGCCCGGGGTGCCGTCGGGATAGGGTATATCATGGACATGGGCACTAGGGAACCAGAATGCTAAGGTCTCCACAACAGCAGTGTTTTCCGGGACAGCTTCAACGATGAACGCGGTCCCCCGGCCATCGGGTACGGGTCGTATGCTCAGCAGCTGGGTAGCATCCGTGTAGTATTCGTAAACACGTTCAAAAGGGTCGCCCTCTCCCTGATAGCTGAGATAGGTGAGGGTGTCCCTAGGCCAGTTGCCCGCAGCAGCATGAATCTTGTAATCGGCAGCAATGCGGTGCATGTAATGTCCCACCTGCGTGGCCTCCGGGTAGAATCCCCACTGCACCCTGCGGTCCGGGCCAAGGTAGCTATCGTACGTGGTGTACCCCGTGTACAGTAGGACCCCGATCAGTGCACCAAGCAACAGGTGTTTGTAGCGGGGATAGATGCTGCTCAGCCATCGCCACCCAGTGACCAGTATGACTGCCGCGGTGATGGTCGCGGGCACTACTGCTCCTATAGCCCTGTTTCCATTGGGTACGCTTGCAATCCCAACAGCCACTATGAGTATGAGCATGGCCACCAACAGGAAATATCCCGGTTGTTTCAACTTGGTGAGGGAGTACACCAAGCCCAACACGAAGAGGACGGACACAGGAACGTCGAGCAGGGGTTCTTCCAGAAAGAAGTCGTCGCCGTTCGCCCTGTAGTTGAACATCAGCAGCGCATTCTTGATGTTCGTCCAAAGGGGTTGGATGCTCCCTGACTGCTCGATCTGGGAGCCGATCCACAGGAAACTCGCCCTTCCCGTAAAGCTGTCCCAGTTGTTAAGGGCGAACCAACCTAGGGGAGCGCATATGAGAAGGAAAGAAAGACTGAACATCATCACGTGAACGTAGTTGGTCCGGATGAGCATCGGGTCTCTGACGATCCGATATAGCAGGTAGGCAGCAGCCACCAAGGGCAGCACCCTGGCGCCGTCATACGTGTATAGGCTCAGTCCCAGGAGCATTCCCGCCAACACAAAATCACGCATGCGTTTCTCTTCGACCGCCTTGGCCAGAAAGTAGAAGATGAGCGCTATGAAGAGAGGAACCAGGATCGCTCGCCAGCCGACGCTGCTCATCGTGATATGCCAGCCGGAGATGCTCAAGAGAATGGTTGACACCACGGCAACCTTGGACCCGAAAAGACGCCGGACCAGGAAGTAGAAGGCTACTAACGTGCCGACTCCCACCGCCACCGCAGCTAGCCATATGGCTGATTGAGATGGGCCGACGAACAGATGGAAGAAGGCAATAATGTAGTGGAACATGGTCTCCCTGCCCCATGCTTCGGCCACATAGGGCGACGAGATGCCCTCTCGGTTGATCCTAATGGCGTATAGCCCGTTCCAGGCAGCATCATGATTCAGCCCGGGCGGAAAGCTGCCAGCTTTGAAGACACGAAGAAAAACACCAACGCCAATGACGATGATGAACAAAATGATCTCCATGCGCCGATGGAGGTGCTCATCGCCTGAGTCGCCTTCTGCCATCGGACCGTCGAGGCCACTGTGGGCGCGCCTGTTCCACCACAGGCCGCCGACGAACACAAGCAAAGCTGCTGCCCAGATGATCAAACCAAAGGTAAGTCGTCTCTCCTCCACCAGGTAATGCTGGCCTACCAGGCCAGCCAGAACGGCAATCGCCGATGTAGCTACAACGAACATGACTGGCAAATCTCGGCGACCGGCACGCCTTCTGCGACGCATAGTTGAGGCTTCGGATTCAACATATACCCGGCTAATAGGGTAGAGACTTGCAAGTAACGTTTGGGTAAAGCTATCCATCAGTTTGCTAACTATGTGGTGTCTTTCGGTATTATTTGCTAGTATTGGCCCAAACAGGTCCCGTCCACAGGAGGTGAACAGTTGGAGAATTACGGCCAACCTTTCCAAAGAGTGGAACCTCAGGGAGACCGCCTGTCGCGCCTCAGCGCAGCCAGCCTGCGCATCAACGAGAGCCTGGACTTCGACCAGGTGCTCCAGGGGGCGCTGGACTCGGCCCGCTCCCTGACCGGCGCACGCCACGGCGTGATGACCCTCATCGGCGATGACGGCGCGTTGGAGGACTTCCTGTCGTCGGGGCTGAGCGGCGAGGAGTCGGAGCAACTCTGGCTCATGCCGGACGGCCTGCGCATCTTCCAGGCCCTGACCGGCATCTCCGAGCCCCTGCGCCTGACCGACCTGGTGGAGCACCTGGGGGGCCTCGGCCTCACGCCTCCGACGCCGGTGGTTCCGGTCTACAGCTTCATGGCGGCGCCCATGTTCCACCGGGGCGTCCTGGTGGGCCACGTCTTCGTGGGCGACACGGAGGACGGGCAGGAGTTCTCGAAGGAGGACGAGGAGACCTTGGTGATGTTCGCCTCGCAGGCGGCGCTGGTCATCGCCAACGCCCGCGCCTACCGGGAGGAGCGGCAGGCAAGGGCCGACCTGGAGACCCTGGTCAACACCTCGCCGGTGGGCGTCGTCGTCCTCGACGCCCGGACGGGAGCGCCGGTGTCGGTCAACCGGGAGGCCATGCGCATAGTGGACAGCCTGCTGGACGAGGGCCAGGGGCCGGAGACCCTGCTGGAGGTGGTGACCTTCGTTCGCGCAGACGGGCGGGAGTTCTCCCTCGGGGAGCTGCCCCTGGCCGAGGTGCTTAGCTCGGGGGAGACGGTGCGGGCCGAGGAGATCGTGCTCAGGGTCCCAGACGGGCGTAGCGTCAGCGTCCTGCTCAACGCATCCCCCATCCACTCGGCCGACGACCAGGTGGCGTCCTTCGTCGTCACCTTACAGGACATGGCTCCCCTGGAGGAGCAGGAGCGGCTGCGGGCCGAGTTCCTGGCCATGGTGAGCCACGAGCTACGGACGCCCCTGACCTCCATCAGGGGTGCGGCCACCACCCTCTTGGACGCGGCTCAGGATCTGGACCCGGCCGAAATGCGCCAGTTCCACCGGATCATCGTCGACCAGGCCGATCGCATGCGGGATCTCATCAGCGAACTGCTGGACGTAGCCCGCATCGAGACGGGGACGCTGTCGGTGGACCCGGAACCGGTGGACATTGCCCTGCTGGTAGACCGGGCCCGGAACGCCTTCATCAGCGCCGGACACAGGAACGATCTGGCCATAGACATAGCGCCGGACCTGCCCCAGGTGATGGCGGACCGCAGACGCATCGTCCAGGTCGTCGGCAACCTGCTCTCCAATGCGGCCAGGCAATCGCCCGAGGACTCAGTCATCCGGGTGGGCGCCGCCTCCACAGGCGCGCACGTTGAGGTCTCGGTGGCCGACCAGGGGCGTGGAATACCCGCCGAGGACCTGCCGCTCCTGTTCCGAAAATTCTCCCGCCGGGAGTACGGTAAAACAGGTGGCGATACCGGCCTGGGGCTGGCCATCTGCAAGGGGATAGTGGAGGCCCATGGGGGCCGCATACGTGCCGAGAGCGCCGGGCCGGGCTTGGGAGCGCGTTTCGTTTTCACGCTGCAGGTTGTCCAAGACGCCGAGCCTCTCCCTCGCCCCATCCTCTCTCAGAGCAGCGGACCACCTGCTGGAACAGTCCTGGTGGTGGACGACGATCCGATGGTGCTCAGGTCGGTGCGGGACGCTCTCTCCAACGCCGGCTACCGTGCGGTGGTGGCCGGAGACTCGGAGGAGGCGCTGGCGCTCATGGGGGAACACAGCCCCAGCCTGGCCCTGCTGGACCTGATGCTTCCGGGGAGCGATGGGGAGGAGCTGATGGGGGACATCCTGTCCGTCTCCCGCATCCCGATCATCTTCCTGTCGGCCTACGGCAGGGACGAGGTGGTCGCCAGGGTGCTCGAGCAGGGCGCCACCGACTACATCGTCAAGCCATTCTCGCCGACGGAGTTGGTGGCCAGGGTGAGAGCGGCCCTGCGCCGGTTCGGGGAACCGGAGCGCCACGATGTGGCGGAGCCCTTCGCGCTGGACGACCTGACCATCGACTATCCCCAGCGCAGGGTAACAGTGTCAGGGAGCACGGTGTCCTTGACACCCACCGAGTTCGACCTGCTGGCGGAGCTATCAATGGGCGCCGGCCGGGTGGTGCACCATGACCGTTTGCTGAGGAGGGTGTGGAGTCCGGGAAAGCCGGGAAACCTGCGGGTGCTGCGCACCCACCTGATGAGACTTCGCCGCAAGCTGGGAGAAGACGCCGCCAACCCGAAGTACATCTTCGCCGAGCCCCGGGTCGGCTACCGGATGCCAAAGGGGGATACGGAGAGCGAACAATGAAGCCCAGCGCCCCTCTCAAGGCCTACAACCACGTACGGGTTTGTGGCTACGTCGCGATTGGGAACCTTTTCTCGGTTGGAAACGTCTAACCTCGTAGCAGTTCCTCTCGAAGGTGCTGAAACTCTGAAATGAGACCTGACGAGGAGGTGAAACATGGGTGAGAGCGCCAATGGCCTGAATAGGCCGCGGAAGTCGGGCTGGTTTTTTGTACTTCTTATAGCCCTGGGCCTGACGGCTGCTGTCTGGCTGACGGCTTGCGGCGACGAACCACAGCCCATCTCGCCGACAAGCCCCACAGTTACACAGAACACCACCAATTCAAGCACTCCTGTCCCAACGAGCATCCCGCCGTCCGCCACACCAGTTAGTCCTGCCACCCAGGATCAATCATCCGAGATCCGCTCGGACAAAGAGCGGGCCGCGCCGTCGGCAACGAACGCTGACCTGGCGGCTGTGGTCGATGGCAACAGCGCCTTCTCCTTCAACTTGTACCAAACGCTGAGAGGACGGGACGGGAACCTGTTTTACTCGCCCCACAGCATCTCGCTGGCCCTCGCCATGACCTTCGCTGGGGCCGGAGGACAGACGGAGAAACAGATGGCGGACACGCTTGGATTCTCCCTACCCCAGGACAGACTTCACCCCACGTTCAACGACCTGGACCTCGAGATCGCCACCCGCGGCAAGGAAAGCGAAGGGTTCAGGTTGAACATCGTCAATGCGGTCTGGGGGCAGGAAGGCCATCCCTTCCGGGAGACGTTTCTGGACGTCCTGGCAGAGAGCTACGGCGCGGGCGTGAGGCCCACGGATTTCATCGCCGCGCCTGAGGGGTCCAGGACAGCTATCAATGACTGGGTCGCGGAGAGCACGGAGGACAGGATCAAGGACCTAATCCCACCAGATGTTATCAACTCGCTTACTAGGATGGTGCTGACCAACGCCATCTACTTCAACGCTTCCTGGGCCTTCCCCTTTAATGAAGCCAACACGCGTCCGCAACCCTTCCACCTGCTGGACGGGAGCAGCATCGACGTCCCGATGATGCGAACATCGGAAGACTTCGGCTATGCGGCGGGGGACGGATACCAGGCCGTGGACCTGCCCTACGTCGGGCATGAGATGTCCATGACCGTCATAGTCCCGGACAGGGGAAGGTTCCGGGAGTTCGAGGACTCCCTGGACGCCTCCCTAGTGGACCGGATTATAGCGGACCTCGGGTTCCGCTATGTTACGCTCGACCTGCCGAAGTTCGAGTTCGAGTCCCAGTTCCGGCTGGGCGAAACCCTCAAGTCCATGGGGATGCCGGACGCCTTCGACATCGCCTCCTCCGACTTCTCCGGCATGGACGGCCGGTCTTGCCTCGCGGGGGACCCGGGGTGCCTCTACATCCGGGAGGTGGTCCACAAGGCATTCGTGTCGGTGGATGAAGCGGGTACCGAGGCGGCCGCGGCTACGGGCGTCGTAATGCAGGCGGAATCCGCCCCCCAGAACCCAATTACCGTCACGGTGGACAGGTCCTTCATCTTCCTGATCCGGGACCGGGAGACGGAGGCCATCCTGTTCGTAGGTAGGGTGGAGAGGATATAGAGCGGATGCCGAGTTCTCAAACGCATTCAGGAGAGGGCGGGAGATAGGGGGTTCGGGCAAGGTCCGGGTCGGCTTAGCGTCGGCATTGGTCCTGGTGCTTTTCCCCGTGGCGGCCGCGGGCAGCACAATCGACGTTGGCCACGTGCGTTCCTTTTACTTGGGGAGTGACCGTTTCCTCCGATAGTGCCTGCGGGCCTTGGCCCTGTTTCCGCAGGTCTTCATATCACACCAGCGTCGTCTTTTGTTTCGGCTCGTGTCGAAGAACAGGACGCGACATTCGTGGGAAGCGCAACACTTTATGAGCCTCCTGTCTTCTGAGGTCAACAGGGCGGCTGCGGACCGTATGACAGGCCAGACGATGCGATCGAGAGAATCACAGTTCCTGGTGCAAGTCCAGATGAATTCATCTCCTGCAGCCACTATGCGGGACCTGGATGAGGTGTCGGCTATGTGGCCGTTCAACTCCTCCAGGGCTTCTTCTCCGGGCACCACGGACTGGGCGATGGCCAGGAAGACGGCGTAGATCGTCTCCCTGCATTCCTTGACCGCGGACAGGGCGTCAGCGGCTTCCTCCGGTCTGCCCTGCGCCTCCGACAGCATGCGCTCCGCCTCGACTTCGGTGAGAAGGTCTGCATCTTTGCACCAGGTCACCAGGTCGGCATAGCTGTTGAGGAGATCCTTGTCCCGACCATTCCACCGGCCGATCAAGGTACGGGTAAATTCAAGGCACAATGGCGTACTACTCCAGTGGGCCTGATGTCTTGGCCCATGGGTTTTGGTCAATACGTTGGTAGATTCAGGGGCGCCGGTGACCATTGCCTCTCCTCGCGTCCATTGGGGAAGCTCACACAATAACCAATAAGATGATATTAGCGGGTTATTCAGTAGCTTTCAAGGCTCGAGCAACGATAGAAGCCTCAAAATAACCTTTAACAGCCTATTGACAGGTTAGTATTTCGTTGCTAACCTTCATACAGTGGGTTACAGGTTAGTTTCAATGGAGGTCATCATGGCTATCGCAATAGCAGACAATAGGGTGCTTAGAGCGCTGCCCGGGCTTGAGGACACGGAGACCCTTGTAGGGGCCCCGGTGGTCCCCAGAGAAATAGACGCTACTGTGGAAACGGGCCGTGTGGAAAGGGCCGATGCCGCCCCGCCACTTCGGATCGCTCGACTGGCGGAGACAATGGTCCTCAGCGAGGTCTACACCTTCCCCATCCACTTCTGAAACCAGATGGGAAGTTCCCAGTAACGGGACGGCAAGCCTCCCGACGATCTTGCGAAGGGTGTGTTGGAACCGGCCGGGGCCTGCCACTGCTCCGGCCGGTTCTCGATATCCGGGTCACGAGGTGCGACGGCCTTTCGTAGTCGCCAATCATGCGAGGCCCCTTTACATGTCCCGGGAACAGGTTTGAAGAATTGCCAGCCGACGTGGACGGAGTCGAACAACCCTCCTTTCGTGCGGCTCCAAACGGATGGATATGAAGGACACCCTTATGGCGAATACTAGGTCTAGGGCCAGGCAGTACAATATGCATTCCAGTCATAGTGGCAACTGGTCAATTTTGGCAGAATATCCTGGGGGCGGACGTTAACATCAGTGGTCCCTGACCCTCCAGAACCGGACTATAGATCGATTACAGTGTTGGTACACACGTAAACGATCTCCTAGGAACCTATGGTTTTTCCAGGAGGTAAAGAGATGGTTGATCCTGCTACGAATGGAGAGCAATTACCCAAGACTCCTTGGCCTGGACCTTATATCCAACCCGCGACCCCCGGCATATCGGTAGTGGAAGCCGCCAATGCCTTCCTCGCCACGCTCAGCGAGGCACACAGGTCGGTTGCCATTTACGACTTCGCAGACCCTGTTCGATCCAACTGGTCGAACCTGCCCACTGGCATAATGGCGTTCGACCGAAACGGAGTCCGGGTTGGCGATCTCAACGACGAGCAGACCGCCGCCCTCATGGGCTTCCTCTCCACCGCACTGAGCGAACATGGATACGCGGTCGCTTTGGGCATTGTGGGGGCAGACAGGGAACTTTCAAGATCTGTCCGCGCATCCAAATTCAAGTGGAGCTCGGACAACTACTGGCTCGCCTTCTTTGGCGAGCCATCCGAGTCCGAAGCCTGGGGCTGGCAGTTCGGAGGCCATCATCTTGCGATTAACGTTACGCTGGTGGACGGCAGGAGCTACATGTCTCCCACGTTCTTGGGAGTCGAGCCGGCGTCCTATACGGACGGCGGCACTACCGTGGCGCCTCTCGACCCCTTTATCGAAGCGGGGCTGACGTTCTTCAATTCCTTGGACGAGGACACGCGGAGACTCGCCACTGTGGCAACGAGACCCGAAGAGGCGTGGGCAGGCGCGGGCAAGGATGGTGTCATACCGGCTCTGGAAGGGGCTCCCGTCTCCGACTGGGACGAGTCCCGTAGACAGTCTCTGCTCGATACGGTTGCCCTGTGGCTGGCTATGCTCGACGATGCCAGTAGCCAGGCTAGACTCGTCGAGATAGAAGCGGACCTGAACGAAACTTACTTTACATGGAACGGAATTGCGGACGGCAAGGACTCGATATATTGCCGCATACAAGGCCCTACACTCATAATCGAACTGTCGACTGTAGGGGAGGTCGACGGCGGCGGTCACTACCACTCCATCTACAGGGACCCGACCAACGAGTATGGAAGTAGGGTTGTAAACCGTAATTGACCTGGCAGCATTGGCGCAGGAAGCTATGCCGGCTACGGGAGACGGCGATATGTACACAACTAGAAACTTCCCAAGGTCTACCCGGGCCAACAACCCGCACCGTAGTCATAACACCGCCGTTAGGCGCCCTCTCTGCGGTGTCCGCTGCCCCTATGGGGCTGTCATCCGGCGCGGGTATGGTGTAGTGAATCACTGCTCTCCCGGGCCTCACCTCTATCTCCTTGACGAAGGACCGGATGAAGGCCCGTGATTCCGTGATATCACTGGTCCACGGTACCTCGCCCAACCCGCTTTTCGGGATGCTGCGCGATGCGACAGTTTACCGATGCCATGAGGCGCATAACCGCTCTACTTACCGGGGGGTTAAAGACACGCCGATGCGGCGATAAAGCTAAGAATGTGGAGGCGAGTATGAAACGACCTGCTAAAGGACGATATGGAGCTATTGTTCGCATTGTAGACAAGGGCGAAATCATGGTGCTTCGCTCCGTGTATGACGGTCAACGCTATGTCGAGGATACGGCGAGAGGGCCTCGTACCGTTAAAGACGGAGATGATGTTGGATTAGTAAGACTGATTCGTGAGGCCTAGGGATTAATCTACGCAAGATGATACGTAAGCTTGTCTGTGTATTTGCTCTAATGCTGATAGTCGGTGTAATGGTGGGGTGTGGAGCTGCCAGGGCCGTCCGAATCGCCGACGACGCATCCGACCTCGCCACTGCCTTGGCCGTGTCTCCCGTCCCTGCCGTAGACCTCTGCGCCACCCCTACCCCATCCCCTCCCTCGGGAGCCGCTCCCACCCCAACAGCCCTCCCAGCGGACGCCCCTACCCCCACCCCCGATCCCATGTCCCTGCTCCGCCAACCATCAACGATTCAGCCCTGTCCCCCGGGCTCTTGAAACGTCCCCATAATCCACGTTGAACCTAAGGGAGGGGGGGTCCGTTCTTCCTGAGTCCCGCCTAAGCCTGTCGAAGGGGATCTCAAGAACGGTATTGCTTGGGGGGGGCCTTCCCAAACTGTGACATTCTCCCCTTAATCCTACGGGACAGTCGTACAATTATTGATGTAGTTCGAACACTCACCCCACCCCCTAGGACTCAAACTGGCGAAAGGCTGACATGACTTAAAAGACCTCGGCCTGGTTTGAAACGTACTCCAATGAATCTGTACGGCTGGGATTCTCACTCTTGACAACCGCACCCATGTTCTATATATTCCTCATCCGTTCCCAGACCTCCCATGAAGATCGCCTGCCTGCTCATCACCCACATCCGAGCCAAGCTCAAACTACGGCGATGTCCAGACCTGAAGGACAGACCCGCCGTTATCGTAGAGCGTTCACGGGGAAAATCGCGAGTGCTCGACTCCTCACCCTCTACCCCCAACGTACTCCCCGGCATGACCCAGGAGCAGGCCCTCTCCATTCACCCTGATGCCCTCGTCCTCGAAGCCGACGAGCCCCGATACCGCAGTGTATTTACTCATGTTCTCACCTCTCTACAGCAAATAAGTGATCGGGTGGAAGGCGCTGACCTCGGTACGGCCTACGTCAGACTGGACGGCCTTGAACACCTCTACGGAGGCGAAGCCCGTCTCGTCAATGCCCTGCTCAACGCCGTTCCCCAGGACCTTGCCCCGAGAGTAGGCGTAGCCGAGGCCAAATTCCCCGCCTTCGTTGCCGCCATCACCAGCGACCCTCTACGCGCCACTAAGGTCTCTACAGATCCGGCCTCATTCCTTGCCCCGCATCCAGTAGACCTGCTCCCCGTATCTACCGACCTGAAGGTCGCCTTACACCGATTCGGCCTGCATACCATGGGAGATGTAGCCTCCTTGGGCGAGACAACTCTTGTGGACCGGTTCGGGCCCGAGGGCCAGACGGCCTGGCATCTCTCAAGGGGCATCGACGACTCCCCCCTCATCCCCCTCGCTCGCACCGAGGCCATAGTCGAGCACACATCCCTGCCCTTCTCTTATGCGTCCATGGACCTCCTTCTCACGATGGTGGACACCCTGTTGGAAAGGGCCTACTCCCGACCTTCCATGCAGGGCAGGTATGCGGGCAGGGCATTTCTTGAGTGCGTGACGGAAGAAGGCCCGACCTGGACCGCCGAGTTCTCCTTCAAGAGAGGTGCAGGGAGTCGAGCACGGGCATTTTCCATTATCAAGGCCCGTATGGAGAACGACCATCCCCAGGGTGCAGTCGAGGATATTACTCTTACCTTGGACAACCTCGCCGGCGAGTCCGGCGTGCAGATGGGCCTCCTCCCCGACAAACGGGAGTCGAGCAGGCGGCAACTGGTCGAGGTGGAGAGAGACCTGCGGGCACGGATCGGGGGGAAGCCCGCCCTATACCGTGTCGTCGAGGCCGTGTCCCGCCACCCCGCCCCCGAGATGCGCACCCTGCGTGTCCCCATCGACCCTTCAGGGGTCGAGGACTTGAAGCCGGTGTCGGGGCCAGTGCCCGTCGTCGTGGAGGAGGGTCAGGGCCGAGAACCTACGTCGGTGCGAGTCGGAAGCAGTTGGCGGCGGGTGGACAGCATCGAGGAAGAGTGGGGGTTCGACCTCTGGTGGATGTCCCGACCCCTTACCCGCACCTACTACCGGCTGAGGGGCGAGGACGGTGTGGAACTCACCCTCTTCCGGGACGAGAGGGCCGGCTGCTGGTACCGGCAGAATGCCTAGCCCCGATATATCGCCATGACCTCCCCTTACTCCGAGCTTCACTTGAAGAGCTTCTATTCCTTCGGAATGGGGGCATCCCATGCCCACGAGCTTCTGGCCCGAGCCAGGGAGCACGGCTACTATTCTCTAGCCCTTACCGACATCAATCTCTGCGGTGCCCTGGAGTTCGCCCGGCTTGCTGGCAGCCTAGACATACAGCCTATCACCGGTGGCGAACTGTCTCTCATCGACGGGACACGACTCGTCCTGCTAGCCAAGTCCCGTCAGGGCTATGCCAACCTGTCCCGGCTGTTCACCCTGGCCAACTCCGTGGACAGGAAGGAGCCGAAACTGGACCCTGCGCATCTGGCCCATCACTCAGAGGGCCTGGTGTTGCTCACCGGAGGTCGAGAAGGGCCCGTATCCAACCTGTTGATACAGGGTCGGCGCGGAGAAGCCGGACACCTACTAAAGCAATACATGGACTGGCTCGGCCCCGACTCCGTATACGTCGAGCTTCAGCGCAACTTCCTGGAGGGTGACGCCGACCTTGCCCGGCACTCGATTTCACTGGCCCGGGACATCGGCATCCCGTTGGTCGCCTCCAACGACGTCCACTACCACGACCCCGAGCGGTACCGGCTCCAGCACGCCCTCGTCGCCGCCCGGCTCAACACCACCATGGAGCAGGCCCTTCCCCATATCAAGCCCAACCACCACCTGCACCTGAAATCACCGTGTCAAATGACCGAGTTGTTCAGCGATCTCCCCGACGCCCTGTCCAACACCCTGAAGATCACCGAGCAGTGCGAGTTCAACCTGGCCTCGGACCTCGGCTACACCCTCCCCGAGCCCGCGGTGCCTACCGGCTACACCGCCGACAGCTACCTCAGGCGCCTCTGCTCCGAGGCTGCTCTACGTCGATACGGGACAGTAGCTTCGGAGATCGAAGCACGTCTGGGTGAGGAGTTCAGGCTCATAGCCCGGCACAAGCTGGCCGGGTTCCTGCTCCTCTACAGGGAGATCGTACTGCTGGCCCAGAAGATCATGGAGGAGAAGGGACTGGCCCACCCCGAGACCCCCCTTGAGGAGAGACCGCCGGGTCGAGGTCGAGGTTCCTCGGTGGCCCTGCTGGTCGGCTACCTCATCGGCATCAGCCACGTCGATCCCCTCCGCTGGGGCCTCATCCTGGAGCGCTTCATCCCCGAGGACATGACCACCCTCCCCGACATCGACCTCGACTTCCCAAGAGCCTTGAGAGACGAGTTGATCGAACGCGTGCACCGTCACTTCGGCCCCGAGTTCGCTGTACTTGCGGGGGCAGTGTCCACCTACTCGGTCAAAGGCATCATCCAGGACCTGGGCAAAGCCCTTGGATTACCCAAAGACGATTTGCGGATGCTCTCCAAGCAGCTCCATTCCCACGATGCCCGAGACCTTCGAGCAGAGATGCTTGAACTCTCCGCCTTCAAGAAAAAAGTGGACGCCCCAGTCTGGCGAGACCTTCTCTACCTGGCGCCCCAGCTGACGCACGCCCCGAGAAGCCTGGGACAGCATGTGGGCGGCATGGTGCTCAGCGACTCCCCACTCCCCGAGATGGTGCCCATACGGGAGAGCGCCATCGAGGGCCGCTACATGATGGACTGGAACAAGGACAGCTCCGCCGATGCAGGGTTCGCCAAGATTGACCTCCTGTCCCTGCCCGTCCTCGACCAGATTGAGGAGGCCCTGGACCTGGTTGAGCAGCGAGAGGGCCGCAGGCCCAACATCTCGGCCATAGACCCCGAGGACCACGCCGTCTACGAGATGCTTGGCGAGGGAAGGTCAAAGGGGGTGTTCCTGCTCCAGTCCCCGGCCCAGCTGAAGATGGGACAGAGGCTGCAGCCAAAAAACCTGCTGGACCTGGCCTACCAGGTGGCCCTCATCAGGCCCGGGGTCGGGGTACAGGGCAGTGCAGTGTCCAAGTTCGTGGACCGGTACCGGCACGGCGCGGAGTGGGACTACGACCACCCGCTGGAGCGCCGGGCTCTGGAGAGGGGCTGCGGCATCATCGTCTGGCAGGAGCAGGTGGTGCAGCTCATATCCGATGTGGCGGGTATGACCACCTCGGAGGCCGACGAGATACGCCGCGCCTTCACCCGACCCAACAGCGAACACCTCGTAGCCATGCACCGTCTGAGGTTCCTGGAGAAGGCCGTTGCCAACGGCGTCCCCAGGGAAACCGCCGAGAAGATCTTCGAAAAGGTCAATGGCCACTACATGTTCCCCGAGTCCCATTCCCACGCCTTCGGCGTAACCGCCTACCAGGCCGCGTGGCTCAAGTGCCATCACCCGCTGGAGTTCTTCGTAGCCCTCATGAACAGCCAGCCCATGGGGTTCTACCCTGTCGAGACCATCAAGGAGGACGCCCGACGCTTCGGCGTACCTTTCCTCAACCCTTGCGTGAACCGCAGCCAAATCAAGTGCATCCCTCACAACGACTCTGTGCTGCTGGGCCTGGGCAAGGTGAAGGACGTGGGAGAGGAGTCAGCCAGGGTGATAGTCAAAGAGCGAGAGATGCACGGGCCTTACTTGGGCGCCGGTGACCTGGTGCGGAGGACGGGCCTCAAGCCCCAGGCTGTCCACTCCCTCGTTATGGCCGGGGCCTTCGATGGCGTTACGGCCAGCCGACGGGAGGCCCTGTGGGATGCCGGCCTTCCCGTTCGCCCCCCGAGAAACGGCCAGAGAGCCATGTCCATCTCCTCGGGAACCAACATTCCCAACCTGGCCGACTTCACCCCAAAGGAGAAGATGGCGGGAGAGTACGCCGTCATGGGCATATACCCCGGGGGACACGTCATGGAGTTCGTGAGACCGACCCTGAGTCCCGATGTCCTGCCCGCCCGTGACATCGACTCCCTCCCCGAGGGCGAGAAGGTACTGGTGGCCGGCTGGCCCGTGGCCCGGCAGCACCCTAGGGGCATGGAGGGCACGGTATTCGTGACCATTGAGGACGAGACCGGTGACGTGCAGCTCATCGTCTGGCCCCGGGTCTTCGCCCGGTACAAGAGAGAGTTGGGCAATCACGTACTTTTGGCCAGGGGAGTCGTCTCCCGCCATGACGGCACCACCAATGTGACCCTCTCCAGTGTGAAGACGCTGGATGTCGGCACCCGCATGCCTGCCGCCCATGACTGGCATTGAGGTGACCGCCCTACGAGTGGGATAATCGGCCGGGAGGAATTCCTGACGTGTGCGGTAGATACACCCTGATAGCCGACATTGGAGACCTCGCCCAGCGCTTCGAGTTCGACGGCTCTGACTTCAGCTACGACCCCGGCTACAACATAGCCCCCACCGAATCTGTCCTAACGGTCAGAAATGTCAAGGGTAGGGAAGCGTCCCTCATGCGCTGGGGCCTGATACCCTTCTGGGCCAAGGACCCGAAGATCGGGGCCCGCATGATCAACGCCCGCGCCGAGACCGTCGCCGAGAAACCGGCCTTCCGCAACGCCCTCAAGAAAAGACGTTGCCTCGTCCTGGCCGACGGCTACTACGAATGGCAGAAGACACCGACCGGCAAGCGACCCTTCCGAATAATCATGAAATCTGGCGAACCCTTCGCCATGGCCGGTCTCTGGGAAACGTGGAAGGACCCCCAGGGCCATGTCGTACTTTCGTGCACCATCATCACCACTACTGCCAACGACTTCCTCACCCCCATACACAACCGTATGCCCGTCATACTCCCCCGTGAGTTGGAGGGTATCTGGCTTGAATCGCACCTGGAGCAAGCCTCATGCCTAACCGATATCCTCATCCCCAGCCCTAACGACGCCCTGGACGCCTACGAGGTCTCCACTATGGTGAACAACGCGCGAAATGACGGGCCGGGGATTACACAGAGGGTGGCAACGGCTAGACAAGACACTCATAGATGTGACATATCCAACGATACAAAGATAAGAAGCTGATCACTTTTGCAACTCTGAGCCTATTTTATTCTGTTTGACTTCTTATAGTTGTCATCACATGCTTGAAGAAACATTGCCTTGAGGTTGTGTTTTGATTGTTTCAGGATTCCATGGAACGAATTCAAAGTCGGCAGAACGTATCATGCAAGATGGATTCCAAATGAGCCGAAATGCCTACGACTGGCTTGGTGATGGCGTATATTTCTTTCAAGATGCTCCTCAGAGGGCTTGGCAGTGGGCAGTCGAGCGTTATGGGAACTCTGCTGCCATGATAGGGGCAACAATTCACCTAGTCGACTGTATTGATCTGCTGGATGTAGGCTGGTACTCAGTGATGTCAGATACATACAACTCCTACCTGAGGAGCCATAGAAACTCAGGACGAACCTTGCCTGAGCAAACTACAGGAGCTCATCGACTGGACCGAGAGGTACTAAACTATACTATAGGAGTGCTGAGCGAACATGGAATCAAAATCTCGTGTGTTCGTGCAGCCTTCTCGGAAGGTCGACCTGTGTATCCAAACTCGGCAATTTATGATCGATCACACGTACAAATCGCAGTACGTGATATCAAGAAGTGTATTGGAGAGACCTGGCTCCAAGATAGCATGCCATAAGCGAGGTAAATATGGTGAACTCTGAGGATGCCCATAAGATTCTGGGTGAACACTTCAAGCAAATCACCCTTGATGAATTCAATAAGCGGCATGATAGGTACGTTGGTGAGGTTGAGACTTCGATCGTGCAGATAACGGAAGCTGACGAGACAGGGGCGATGATCTTGTATCAGCGTCAAGCGGCTCCATTGCCATTGGATGCATATCTGGCATCAGCCCTTACAAGCTTGACTCCGGAACAGCGCAAGGACTTCAAAGCGTTATCAGAAATTGCTCAGACCGTGTGTGAAGGCCTTGATATTGCCCTATATCAGCCTCGAACAGCCACAGACCCTATAGGCAATCCTGATGTGTCTCCTGAATACGTTTTTGAAAGAGACAGGGAACGAGTACTGAGCAGCGACTTAGTAATCCATGTCGCAGACTACGCCAGTACCGGTGCTGGCCAGGAATTGAACTTTGCACTCGAAGCGCTCATACCCATGATCATTGTAGCTCGCGGGGATACCCAAGTTAGCCGGATGGTTACCGGCATTCCAGCAGTCAAGCTAACTATTACCTACAATGATCTTGAACAGCTTCGGAAGGAGCTACGAGAACGCTTAGTAGAGATTAGGCCCATTATGGAAGAGCGTAAGCTAGCTTTCTCCGATTTCAAGAAGAATATGTTAGGCAATAAAGTCAGGATTTTGCGTGAGGAATCTGGATTAACTAGAGAGGACATTGCTCACTACTCAGGGGATATATTGACCATAGAAAAGATCCGTCAGATCGAAGGAAATATCGACAGGGTGTCGAATCCGACACTACTAGAATTGCGAACGCTTGCTACAGTGTTGAAGACCACTGTAGCCGACTTAGTGGAACCTGACTTAAGCGAGCGCATGCTTGCATTGCTTCAAGAATTGATGCTTGGAAGAGTTGCAGCTCGTTATGGAATGAGCTCGCGGGATCAGAAGAAGATACTTCGACGCATGTTGCTTCGAGTGATCTACAATCTAGAAGAAGATTGACGTCTATGGGCCATATGCCTGACCCTGAGCAGATTTCCGAAGAGGTTCTAAGAGCTGCTGGACACGCTCGGCCTCCCACGAACCTAGAGGCAGTCTGTTCGCTCTGGTCTAACCTCGCAGTGATTGAGGAAGACTTGGATCAAGCAGGGTACCTGGTGTCGTTGGGGGTTCTGGGTGCCGACATAATGGTACGTAGGAATGACCCCCCTGCAAGGAAGAGTTTTACAATTGCTCATGAGTTGGGGCATTGGACATTGGCAAACATGCATGCAGGTAGGGTCCAGTTCGACTCCAAGAGCCGAGCACATGTACCTATAAGGTCGCAACACAAGAGAAATAGTCGCGAGGAGATTTGGTGCAACAAATTTGCCGCCGGCCTCCTGATCCCCAAGAGTGACTTGAACAAATATCTCGAAAGCCCCAAGAGAACTGCCCTTCCTCATAGGATACTGAGTGGCCATTTGGCTTTTGGGGTTTCTCAGGAGGCATTCTTATCTCGAATTACAGAGATGACCTGCATTAGTGCCTTTGAGGTCGTTTGTGCCAGTTCTAGCGCTCGAATTAGACGCAAATTCATCAGCAAATTCATTGACAGGGACGAAGTCGAGAGACTTTTGACGGAGCTACTTGACGAGTCTTCAAAGCACACAGGAATCCTAGAGGTATCGAGAGCTCAGAACAGCTATCAAATACAATCAAAGCGCATCCGGCAATCGTCATTCAGTAGTTTATGGATGGTATTTGTAGTGCCCAATGAAGCACGATAGCATGATGCAGTTGGAATACACCATATGCGAGCGTCTGCGGTGTGCTCCATTGTGCCGCCCCTTCCTCAAAGGGCTTGAGCGCCGTCTTCCTAATTGCGAGGACGAGAGCGATAGCTGAGCAGGTCCGCTATGTGACAAAACCGAGGCGGTAGATGAGGTGGAGATATCCCTAGTATTTTTCGCCGGACCATCAGGAGGGAAGGGGCTGAGGCGACCAGAGATGGTCGATGGGTCTACGTGCGTATGGAGAAGTTCGAGTACGTGAGCAACTGTGGGCGGCTCGGCCCCTTGTCTAAGAGGATGAGCTTCACCAGTTGGCGTGAGAGTTGGTTGGGCGAGTACCAGAGTCGGAGCGAGACGAGGCTGGGGCTACTGTATCTTCGAGCCTTTAGTGGTATGCGGAAATGGAAGGCACGTACCGGAAGGAGATAGCCGATCACGGGGAGACGAAGGAAGGGATCATCGCGCTCCGCGTGATAGTTGTCGTACTGCTCGTAACCGGTGTTATCATGAGGTGATTTGTCCTCAGATAGGGGCTACAAGGCTTCACTGTCAGGATTCAGTTTCAAACCGATCTATCGGAGAGCTAGCCATATTAGATAATTGCGGCTGCAAGCTCACAAAGAGGGGATGGCCGATCAGTGCCCTGGTAGAGACTACAGGAGCGGACAGCGACTGTAGCCCATCCAGACTAGTATTGGAGCGGCTTCCTGAACCAAATTCTTAATCGACGGTCCAACGCTTTGATGATGCACATGGCATCTCCCCTCCGCCAAACCGGAAGTTCGCGGACCTATGGTAGAATCCATACGAATGCTGCAACCTTAACAATGTATGAAAGGTTGGACGACACAAGGAAAGACCATAACCAAGATAGACTTTCTTGCCAAAAGGAAACTTCCTGTCCATTGCCTGGGATTCCAAATGCGCTAATTGAATTCAGACAGCAATATGATGCGCGCGAACCCCGATTGCCCGTCCCAGTCCTTGCGCATGAAAGTCGGTTGCTTGATAAAGAGTCTGGTTTCCGACTGCTGGGCTATGCCCCAGCCCAAGATGTTGACTATGGGGCTCCCCCAAAGTCTAGGAGAGACAAAGGGCACCATAGATACTTGTGGGTAATCGACGAAAAGGGGGTACCGTTCATCAAGGAAGTTCCGATAGAAAGTTTGGGATTACAATCGGCAATGCCGAAGCACACTAATCTAACGGGTGGGCGTCCAGCCTACGCTGGAGGCGAACTTTGGTTCCAAACCACAGAATCACTTTTTGTCTCAGGAGGTTCAGGCAGATACGAACCGATCCATCCTGAACAACTTGACGACGCAGTAGGAGTATTTGAAGCTTACGGATACACTGTCACATCACTCGGATGGGATGTACTTAGAAATAGTCCGAGGCGACTCTTATGATTAGCAGCACAGATCGAATTGCTAGGGTCTTTGGACCAACTACAGCAAAGGATGTGGGTGTGGCAGCCCTAAAATCGCGACGTTCTTTTGTCCGAAGCAACTTCGAGATTGGTCCACTGAAGGAAGGACAAAGACCGCTCGGGCACATACTCACAGCTTGGGAAGCGTATCAGAGTTACGGGCTAGATATACTTGATGAGTCGATTGAATACAGTGGTGCAGCTTTGCTGGAATCAACCGGAGCGATCGAAAGAACACTCTATCGTCGGAGAAAAGATCTTGGACTCTCGGTTGAGTCCGTAGCGGGCGCTGCGGGTGTCAATGCTGATCTTGTCAGGCAAGCAGAACAACAAGCGAGTCGCCTGCCGACCAGGGATTTGGAAACCGTCGCTTTCGTTCTTGGACTGGACGAGCGGCTTCTGGCTTTTGACGAAATTGGATGTGCAGACCGGCCTCTAGCCTTCCGTTTAAAGACCCTTCAACAACCCGCTGCAACGGACTCTCCGTCAATTTCGGCGGGCACCGCGTTGGTATTTGCGGAAGCTGCATCGGTGATTCGTGTCCAATGGATGCTGATGAATTGGTTAGGCCAATCAGACGCTGAAATTACCTTCCAACCATCTACCGACTACGGGTCGCAGCAGAACCCAGCCTGGAGAGTTGGATACTACTTGGCAGAAAAGACCCGCGCCCAGTTGGAGTTGGAGAACTGCGAGCCAATCCCTTCTATGCGAGACCTCGTAGAAAAAGATCTAGGTATTCCCGTGGTGCAGGCACAGCTACAACCCTCGATTGCTGGTGCGACTATCACAACAAAGGGCGTAGATGGAAGTGATGTTCGTGGCTTTGTCCTGAACACCCTGGGTGAAAACACGAATGTCTGGGTTCGCCGCGCGACGTTGGCCCATGAACTCGGTCATATCCTGCACGACCCAACCCAGGAATTGAAGCGATTGAGAATAGATTCATATCTTGGCACACTCGCAAATCCAGAAGATCCGAACCCGGACTATGTCGAACAGAGGGCCAACGCCTTCGCCATAGCGTTTCTTGCGCCGCCTAAGTCAGTGCGCGATATGACGCCAACACCGATGGAAGCAAGAGATGTCGGTGAGGTAATGCAAACTTTTGGGATCAGCTATACTGCCGCACGCTATCATGTGTTCAATGCTCACTATAGAGAGGATTCCCTGCCGGAGCAGACTGAGTTGCCTGGACCATCTGAGGATTGGCGGTCTGCAGAAGACTTCACGCTTGACTATTTCCCGGTGCGTTCAGTTTCCTCTCAGCGTCGAGGCAGATTTGCTGGATTAGTAGCAGCGTGTTACAAACGACAGATGCTGTCTTCCTACACAGCGGCCCTCTATCTGGGATGCTTGGAGCAAGAATTTCTGGATAACATAGACGCCATCCAAGAGTGTCATCCCGTATAAGAGAATTGACCCGCGCCGTTGCGGATGCCCTGCTCTCCTGAATCTGGAGAGTGAGGATCTCGACAGAAATATCTGCGATCGAATCGCGTGTAGACCGACCTCGATCTACGAGTGTGCCTGTCGTAGGATCAAATAGGTTCTGACCGTCGATGTAAGGTATCTCTATCGACTCGGTCCAATCCTCCGACCTCATCGACTTGCTCAGTGGCCCCACTATCCTCAGTCCGAGCAATCTGGGATATCGAGTCGCACACAGCTAGCAGGGAGTTGAAAAAGGCTGTTTTCTGTAGCGGTCGAATCCCTGACGAGGTGTCTGATGGTCTAGGTGATCGTTGATCTGAGTCAGTGATGGCGTGGGATGCCCGTTATGCCCATGGTGAGTGCCGTACCGGTTTTATCATAACCGCGTTCAGGCTTGGCTCTGTGTCGGTCTGGCCGAGCGGATGAGAAGAAGTCATGAGTTGTCTTATTTAGTTTTGCCGATAACAACCACGCGGGGCAGTCTTATAGTACATAGTGGCACTTCACAAGATAGGAGGCAAAGGTGTTTGAATATAAGGTCGTCGAAGGAACGGAGGAAAACGAGATCAACGGACTTGCGCGGGAAGGCTGGCGGGTAGTCGCTGCGTCAGGTGCGAGATTAGTGTTGGAGCGAGAATCGCCAGATGCCGTCCTTGGTCCGTGGCACAGCGCTACGGGCGACAAGTATCATTTCATGCCCGATTGCGGGTTTGGGCAATTCCTGGAGAAAGTACCGGGAACGGGCAATAAACTGCCCTGCGAACAATGTGTTGGTATCGGCAATATGGCACTAGGAAGGCCGTGGGAGGGAGGCTCCTCAAGCTAGCCTCAAATCCTTCCAAGGACGCCATACCGCCTTAATCTCTCAGAGATTCGGCTAAATGAACTTTTTGGCCTCAGAGTCGGGCTAACTTGAACACTCCGACTTAGGAGAGTGGCATCAGTGGCCGACCGGATGCAACTCCTATAGGGTGAGGTGCACACCTCGCGGGGTCATCCTTCGCCACAAAAGTGCTTAGCTGGACTGAGAGACGGTGTCCAAGCAACGAGTTGTTCATACAGGAGTCTCTGTATATTGAACTTCTAGTCGAGGCGGAGCTGTTTGCCTTCAGGGGCTCGCAACTGACTGGGACCAGCTCCGATAGCCAGACCATCACATTTGCCCGGAGACAATAGAGCCCCCAGGTCACGTTAGCCCGGTCAGCTCATCGTATATGACCTGAGTCTTCACTGTCTCACTCCCCATCAGTCAGCGAGCTCTACGAGCTGATTATCAATCGGCTCCGGGTCTCCAGCTTCGTCATCACCTCCAACCGCGCCATCGAAGAATACCTCAGTCTTGTCGATGAACCCATGATCGGCAACTACGCCCTGGACCGCCTCGCCAACGCCAGCTACCGGATCGTCGTCTAAGGCATCAACTACCGGGGGATACTCTCTTGTTACTGCACCCTACCGGGCGGGTAGGCTACTATCTCCAGCAAACCAGTTGTTGACCCCTCAACCACAACTTGTCAGAATCATAGACGGCGGCGTTTAGAGTGACTTAATGCTCGTGATTATCTCTAACCCATAGATTCTGAACGTCGACATAAAGTTCAAGGGTTTGTGTCAGCCTTGGGAACTGGACAATGGAGAGAATTGGAGAGCGTTGTGAATAGCTGGCTTATACTAATAATTGTCATCGGCTTAGCAATACTTGGTGCGATTGCGGGGGGCTTTTTGGGCGCTCAAGAAAGCCGCCAGTGGGCGCTCGGCGGGGTGTTTATTGGCCTTGTTGGTGGAGCTGTAGGTGGAGCGATAGTATCCGCCCTGCTAGGAGGGTCGTCGTCCCGCAAATAATTGAGGTAGGTTTGATGAAATAGTGTTCACAGCCTTGTTCCGTCGCCAGACAATCTGACACACCTGTCTCTTATCACAAGGAGGCAAGGGCGAAATGACCGTTACGTCAATCCCCAGGCGCAGTTTCTCGGCCCCCCTCACATTCTGGAATCTCAATAATCAAATTGCACATCGGAAAGTACGGGGGCTTTGAACGAGAGGCCAGGAGTAGAAGTTGATAGAGGTTTGTATCGGCTAACATGATGGAGCGTTCCTTAAGTAAGTTTGTCAAACATTCAGCAGTTTCGTAAAGTGGTGAGGGCAGGCTACTACCCGCCTGCCCTCGTGGTCCTTGTGCCCCCTTAGTGAAAGGAAGAACCAAGTACAGTTTCAACGATCCAGCCGCCCATCTCAAGCCCGTGATTCCCGAACCGACTCTCTTACAGGAACTCAGGGACTGCTTTGATGCTCGCCCTATTCAACCCGGAGAGATGCATGTCATAGAAACCCCTGAATACTGGACGCCCGAAGACGTTCATTACGCGTTGACCTATCGGAAAAGCTGATGAATGGGTTAGGGCACTTCTGTGGGTGGAGTTGCCGGTTTGCGTAATCGGCTTACGCTTCGGGCTTTCACCCGTTTCACTAGCCACAACACAAGGACCTTCACCGCCTTCACAAGTAATCTGTCTGGTGATAGGCGGTCAAGAATGGTTTCATAGATCTTGGGGTGCCGTTGCCTAAGACGGTAAGTAATACACATCTCTCGCAAGAACCATGACAAGCCCCTTGCTATGGCCACAATTGGTATGCCCAGTAGTACCGATGCGAAAAACCCCAGTAAAAGGCTAGTATCTTCCTCAGTCACATCCCGGTAACTGAAAATTGCACCCAGGCCAAACCAGAGAGCGACAACGAAGACTATGTAATCACGCAACCATCCGCATACCCGACGACGGGTCTGGCGCGCGAACGCCTTTTCCTTGTAAACCCGTCCGGGCTGACGGCCCTCAATGGGAGCGCACCCACTCATTGTGAATGTTGGTAACGACCGGGATTAACCTGCACTAACCCATCGTTTCTTCTGGCGGAAAGCACCGCCGACAGTCCTCAAACACCATTCCTATTGCGGTGCTGTGGGCTTGGGCCGCACTCCTGGCTAAAAAGTGCTTCCAGTACCCATACCGGAGAGGCTTGGCCTGGGGAATGTACCGTTGGTCCCGGGCCGATTCATTGTGGAGCTTGCCGGTACCGGTGGGCCGGTCTATGTCGAGGTTGAACACGGGCCGCAGTTTAGCAAACCAGGATCGGTCCGTACATGGGGTGGGCCCGTCGCCTGTCGCGTGGTGCTACCGGCGTTTCCTCAACCGCCTGTAATAGTTCACCTCCAGGCCCGAATCCCCCTGCCATCGCTGGTCATGGTATTGAGTGGCTGATACCTTGTACTGGAACGTCTTGCCGTTGACTGTCATTTCACGGGGCCCGCGAGGCTAGGCGTAGGCACAGGGAGGAAACAACCCGCAACCCTGTTCACAAGGCCCGCAAGTGCAGGGTCGTCATCAAGATGGAAAAGGTGAGAACCTAGTCAAAAGGGCAGCGTGTAGTCTGACCCGTGTGGTGCGTACTTCAAGGAAGGGTCCCGACTGGCTGGGGGTGTACTCGGCTAAGCAGAGGATACAGGCGGCTGTTCAAGAGCATCGCAGGTACACTGGTAGGGCCCTACTCACCAAAGGCGCAACTGCCAAACTTACGCCCGCAAATGCGTGAGGGGCAGCAGAACCCTCTAGCCGCTGGCGACTGTGATAAAATACTGCCAGTGAGATGTACGCTCGTTGGCGGTTAATGCTTGATCAAGGGTTGCCCGTCCTAACTGACATCGTTGTCAACGCCAGCCCCGGATAGCCTACGGATAAGAGCACCGATTACCAGTGGCTAAACAGGAAAAGGCAGAGGGTGTACGCTCACAATGACACAGAACTTTGCACCTATCGTGCCGTAATTCGAAGCGCTTTGGCAAACGGTAGATAAATGCCCCACCGAACCCCTCAAGGAAGGTTGTTACCTCGGGTCGTTTACGTGTAGAGAATTCGAATAAATCCCATAAGGCCTCATTATGCAGATTTGGATAATCATACTTACCCTTTTGGTGGTGGTTGCATTTGTGGTGCTAGCCTACCTTTTGAGGCACATTCGTCGCGGTGCATCTACAGCTAGCACCCCCAGCGATTCTAAGGCTCCACCTCTGCGCTTGAATGTCTTGTTGTTGCTGGCCTTTGCCTACGGCTCAATAATTGGCCTGTTTTTCCTAATGATAACCAACGAGGTGGATGCTAAAGACGCGTTTGACTATATAAGCGTTCCATTTGTGGCCTTAGTCGGTGGAACACTTACCATTGCGAAAGACATCATTGACTGACGACCCTCCAGCGATTTTCGTTGCTCTGGGCGCTAAACAAAAGAGCATTGCCTTGTGGCAAGCTGTGTTATCAGTCCAATCCCCGCCTCGGCTATTGACTCTCCAGAACGTGCGGCTTTGTCACGGTTTAGGTTGCTAGAGTTAACGTAACAATCATTTCGCTCCTGCCTCTCACAAGAGAGACGCGTGTATTACCCATCTGGGTTGGATTAGAATCACTCTCTCGTCCATTGGCTATGACCACTAGAGTGATAGACTAAGCCTCGCCGAAAAGGTTCTGCCTTTGGCACGGTCGGATGATCCCGACCGTATCTAAACCGGCAAAGATTCCCTGGGATCTGCGAGTGCACTAACTAGCATAGATGCCACCCGTTGAAAAGTTCTGTCTACAGTGTCGTATGGCCTATCTTGGAAGATTCGTACTCTATGTGGGATTCTACGGTGCTAGATCCGGCATTGAGATGCGTAGGTCATCCAGGTCCAGCCGCTTCAGCCGTATTCAAAGTAGAAGGCGTGATAACATGCCATCCAATGAAACTGTCAGTGCGCGACATATTTGCCCCTTTTAACGTGGTAAGTATTGTGGGAAGAATTGCCAAATGATAGACGAATCGTAGCTGAAGCCTAATCCCACCCTCGGTGTAGCCGCCTTCATTGATGGACTTTTGCGTCGATGCTCACCGATTGCGGCACTGGTGAAATAGAAATACAACCCCCGCCAAGAAAACCTGGGCTTCGCTTCTACGCTGGTGCAGCAACACCATGGGGCTATGTATTCGGAATCCGCTCGCGCCGTTAGCAGGATGTTGAAGAAGGCTGTTTTCGGTAGCGGCCGAGTCCCCGATGAGGAATCTGTCGGTCCAAGTGATCGTTGATCTGGGTCAGTGACGGTGTGCCATGTCCGGGATTGTCCCAGGTGAGCTCAGCACCAGCGCCGTCAGAGCCATGTTTACGCTGGGCTCTGTGTCATTCGGGCCAGGGGGACGAGGTTGTATCCGGCTACCATCAACTCCTCCTACATCTGGTTGCACCGCACTTCTCGGCACCTCAACTTCCGACCGCCTCCAGCCATCTTCACCCTGCCAAACACCTTCTCAACTCGTTTGCGCCCTCGCTGAGACAACCTCTATCCGTCATGCTGAGCAGTCCGTCCGTCTATCGCCGAATGCCTTCTTTCTGCCACGTGTGGTGTAATGTGCAAGTCCCGGCAGTCCAATACGAATTTCCCATGTTGTACCATTTGTCCGCGCCCGTTCTGATTCTGCCCCTGGCGGGCGACATCTGGAGCATTTGTAGTGCAGCATCTAATTGTGAGGGACCGGTTGTCTCTGTTATCTTGACTTCAATCACCGATCCCTGCAGGTTGTCAGTCTACATGTGGCGCCCACAAGCCAATCGCGGCTACTTGCCGGCGACTTGGCGAGTCAGCTTGGCATCGGAGGTGCGTCCTAGGCTCGTGAGTCTCGGTCACCCGGAGAGCGAGGTGCATAATGGACTTGGGTGCCAGTCCAGGCCTGTTGTGCTCGGCGCCCTTCTTTACTCGTGCCAAGCGGCTTTGCAGCTCGAAGATAGGCCACACTTCAGCTAGCCAAGCTTCCGTACAACAGCAATGCCAACCATACGGCACTCCCACCTAAGGCAAAACGCAGCGAGCGGCGCGCCTGTTTCATCTTTTCGCTGACTACCTCAGAAACTCTGTGCACTTGGTCCAAGACCTGATGTTCGATATCTACAAGAGTCATCGCGGTGCTGCGTTGTATGAACTGATCGCGAGGCATATTTGCAATATCTTCAAAGTAAACAAGGATGCCCTTCGATGTTCTGGGATTGCGCGGTGTATAGACGCAAATAGCCAAAACGACCGCTGCGACGGTACTACCAACATATAGAGCTAAAGCTGCGCTTACCAGCACTTGTTGCACCGTGCCATCTGCTCCTGTTAGCGCATTTTGCAAAGGGTCGAAGCGTGCTGCCAGCGTTCCAGCCAGCGCTAATTGCAATGCCAGCACAGGTGCAGCTTTGGCATCGGCTGTTCTGGTAAGTCGTATGAGTCGAGCCAGCGTTTCGTGATGTAGCTTAATGCGCTCTTCCACGGCATCTATGGGCGTCGGTTTCTAAGAATAGCTTCGCAGAACTCAGCCCCGTGTACCTCGCACCACGGAGAGGATAAGAGATAGTATCGGTCGAAATCCAAACTGTACGTGGCATTGGTGAACTTGGGCTTCCACAGGGCCGTAGTGCAACCAGCCGGTATATCCAGCCCAGCGCCGTCGCCCGATGACCCATCGCATCCGCAGGACCACAGCAAGGCTCGCTTTCTTAGCTTGGACGCATTTTCGTATAGCTTATACACTCGATCAGGAACCGCAACGTGATTGCCCGGTGCCAGCGAACTCAGTTTGGCTGCCACATTTACCGGCTTGCCTGCCCATACTTCGTTTTGCTTGGTACCGCGCAACCCCAATCTCCGCACCAACAGAGTGCCTCTATCAATACCGATACCTGCCTCAAGCTGCCAGTCTGTGGAGACATCCTTGTTGAAGCGCGCGGCAACTTTGCGCTCTGTCTGTGTGCGCATGGTCTCAGCGCAAGCTATAGCGTCAAAGGTTGAATTGGCGTTGCTAAATAAACCAAAGATGCCGTCGCCTTGTATGTCGATATACCTAGCACCAAAGAGGTTTAGAATCACAGTCATACCACGAATGAAGTACGTATACGCATAGGCCGCGCCTTGCCTGCTGCTCTCTGAGTTTAGCTGCGTCGAACGCTTTAGGTCGGCGAAGACGGCAGTAACATTGTATATACGGTGCCATACACCACCGTAAGAGGGACCTTCCTCTGGAACATTATCAACATTCTCAATATGCACGCCCAACTCAGCCTGCTGCTCCAACTGTTCTGCTACGTCCGCACTTACCTCATCCAGTTTCATCTTGCCTACCTCAACTAGGTATCGTTACTCAGCGCGGGCAGCGTCTTGCTGCCTCAAAGTGCCTTGAGGCATGCAATAGAGTGGTTTGGCTCTCCGTGCATTCATGAACTGCACTGCTCCCAGATGGATTGGAATAACGAGTCTGCCGTCCACTCTATCGGCAACAGCAGCTCTGTTGCTGCTATGCCTAATGCTCTTCCCGACTTCGCTTTCCTAAGGAAGCAACTTCTCCAGCTTGTCCAGCCTTGTGTCCAGAAGGAGGATTTGGCTTAGCTGCGAGATTATGTTGATCAAATGCTCCGTGTACTCGGTGCCGACTCGATCTATTGCATGAGTCCGAATTGCAGAGCGCATGAAACCTCGCGGAGTTTCGTGCTCACGCCCAAACTTCTGCACTGGGTCCTCTCACTGGTCAAGCCTCTGCCTAAAACGGTCTTGGTGTGGTTGCGAGTCGGTCATGATTCTCCCAAACAAAAAACGTGTGCAGAGTTTGACAACGAGCATCTTCTAAGTCAAGGCATCTCTTGATGAACGGGGAGGTGGATGACAAACTAAAGTTCTCAAGCTGCAATCAACAACTCAAGCTGCTGGGGCTAGTTCGTAGGCCTGTACCTGCTCTTGCTATACTAAGGCGTGGTAGGTACTTTACGGCACGTCGAGACGAGAAGGCCGAGAAGCCTGTAATCGCATGCTTGGCGTTGGAGCAAAGGCTGCCGGAAAACAAATCGGCGGCGGGCTTGCCTAGTTCGCCATGTTAAAACCTGCCCGTAAGTATCAACATCGGTCTCGGTTGGCACGGTCCACAAGGCTCGCCCAATAGAAGCAGGGCACAGCTAGGCGATAGCGTGACGAAGGAGCGCAATACGAGCACTTCAACCTTTTGCAATCAAGCAACGGCGTTGCAATGGGTGATTCGCGAACTTCAATCGCTACAGCCAGCAATAACATCCAAGCCTAAGCCAGCCCAGCTAGGTCGGCATATGGTCATCAATTCTCTGTTGCCCTTTGCAACGGAGTTGTCCCTAAAAGGTCTGTTAGCTAAGGAATGTCCGGGCAAGATGCCACGTCGAATACATGACCTTGCTGACCTATACGCCGAGCTTCCATCGCGCGTAAGGCAGCGAGCAAATACCCGCTTCATGCTCTATCAGCGCAGCGAGCCAGACCAAACATCACCGCCTGCCCGCTTGGATGATTTTCTAGCACTTCACAAAGACGACTTTGAGCATTGGCGCTATTTGGACGCTCCGACTGCAACGCCTCTCCCCGAACAACAGACATTTCAGTACGCTCTAAGTGCGTTACTGGATGTTTGCCTATTGCCCCCAGATGCTCCACTTCGACTAGGCGGCTCTTTGCCATCCTAGTGTCCTGACTCTAAAGTATGGTTACAAGAGCGTACAACGTTTGCCAATAACTCATCGTCCGTCTTGGTGCAGATGAAGGGCTTGGGATCCCTGTTAATGGTCTCCATGTACCGGTAAACGGCTATTTCCAAGTCGCTGTTGCTTCGATGCACCACCCGCCGTAGCGGCTTGTCAGTGAGCAATGCGATCCAACGCTCCACCATGTTCAGCCAGGAGGCGCTGGTTGGTTTGAAGTGCATGTGGAACCTGGGACATCTGGTGAGCCAGTTCCGTATCAGTGCCGTCTTGTGGGTGGCGTAGTTGTCGGCTATCACGTGCACTTCCAGGTCGGAAGGCATCTGGGCCTCGGTCTGATCGAGGAACTTGTGCAACTCCATCGCTCGGTGCCTGCGATAACACTGGCCGATCACCTTACCCGCCCTAGTGTCCAGTGCGGCAAACAGCGACGTGGTGCCTCGACGTAGACAGTCGTAGGTGCGTCCCTCCGCCTGTCTAGGGCGCATGGGAAGCAGCTGTCGCATGCGGTCCAGCGCCTAGGCCAGCGACTTCTCGTCTACGCACAGCACCATCACCCGGTCCGGCGGACTAAGCTACAGGCCCATGATTTCACGCACCTTCTCGATGGACATAGGGTATTCCGACAACTTGAAGGTCTCGGTCCGGTACGGCTGCAGTACAAAGGCTTGCCAGATACGACTGACTGTGCTTTGGTTCAAGGCACAACAGCGGGCCATTGACCGGGTGCTCAAATGGGTGGAGTTCTCTGGCATCGTCTCCAAGGTCAGGGCCAGTACTCGTTCCACATAGGCAACGCTTACAGTCCGGGGACGTCCGCTGCGGGGCTCATCCACAAGCCCGTCCAGACGCTACTCCAAGAACCCTGACCGACACTTCCTAACCGTAGGTTTGGATACTCGCAACTGGACGGCTATCCCCGTATCGCTCTCTCCGTTCGCACAGCCCAGAATGATTCGCGCCCGAAGTGCCAAGACCTGAGCCGTCTTCGGCCTAAGGCCCCACTGTTCCAGTGTCTGGCATTGCTAGCCCTCCAGGATCAGAGGCTGAGCTGGTCGACCCATCTATATCCTCCCTCTTTGTCAATGCTCAAGAAGATATCCCATTGCCAATATTGCGCGGCAAATTACAGACTCAGGACACTAGATACGAATCCGACGGCCATTTGAGTATATAATCCGCTGAACCTGGGGGCTCCTCGAAAGAGATTCACAACCTTCCTTGGGGGATTCAATAGCCATGGCGTATCAGCAACATCGATGGACCAACCCCTCTGTTATTGCGTTGGCCCAAGGTGACGACCCGGTCACAGTAATACAGACCAAGGCCCGAGAAACGGTAGTGCGGGCCACCGAGAATGGCTGGGAGGGTCCGCCTTACGACCCCTTTATTTTAGCGGAGCTGCTCGGGATCAGTGTGCTGCCGAATGACGATGTGGCCGATGCTCGTATAGTTCCCCTTTCGGAAAGATTACGAATTGAATTCAATCCCAAGAGACCCCACGGCAGGATACGTTACTCTGTCGCCCACGAAATCGCCCACACTCTTTTCCCGGACTGTGCAGAGTCCGTTAGGAACCGAGCTCCGATAGCTTATATGAGAACGGACGGATGGCAACTTGAACTGCTTTGTAACATCGCAGCCGCAGAATTTCTTATGCCATTAGGCTATACCAACCTGGAACAGGAGCGCGTTGACATAGACAACCTCCTTAAACTGCGTCTCGCATTCGATGTCTCAACTGAAGCCATTCTGCTGAGGATTGCCAAACTTACCAGTCTGCCTTGTGCCGTTTTTGCGGCTGCGCGAATTGCCGGCACCTCAGACGACCACGGGTTCAGGATTGACTACAGTGTTCCCTCGCGCAGTTGGGATCTCAAGATTCCGTCAAATCTCTCTGTCAGGTCAGGCACTATCCTTGGAGATTGCACCGCTATCGGATTCACAGCTAAGGGCTCAGAACGTTGGAGATCCGACTTCCCTGTGTTTGACGTGCAGTGCGTCGGGATTCCGCCGTTTCCGGGAGATCGATTCCCCCGGGTGGCGGGCGTTCTAACCACTGAGAATGCGCTACAACCCAAGGTGTTGCAAATTACCTATCTGGTGGGAGACGCAAGAAAGCCTGGGGGAACCGGAAAACGCATCATCGCTCACATCGTCAATGATGCGACCCCAAATTGGGGAGGAGGGTTCGCGCTAGAAGTAGCGAAGGAATGGCAATTCGTTCAGGATGATTTCCGTGCATGGGTAGAGCAGGACCGGAGCAATTTATCGCTGGGCAATGTTCACCTTGCAAGAGTCGACGATGACGTGAGCATTGTGCATATGGTGGCTCAACATGGTTACGGAAGGTCACGCGGTCGGCGAATCCGATACGCTGCTCTGAAGGACGCTCTGGAACGTCTGCGAGAGATCGCCTACGAGCAAAGTGCCACTGTTCACATGCCTAGAATTGGGACAGGCCAAGCTGGCGGCCACTGGGAATTAGTCAGAGAGCTAATCGATGAAGGCCTGGTCAGAAAGGGTATCCCGGTTTCCGTTTATACGCTCCCCGATTTTCTTCCTTCACACGTTCAAGGAATGTTGAACCTTGATGCGTTTTCTTCGCGCCCGCAACTTGGGACCAGTTAATGGCTAACCGAATCATACTGCTGTCCGGATCCATAGCATCCGGCAAGACTACCCTTGCTCAACGATTGGCAGATCGTTTCGGGATGCGGGTGTTGAGAACCCGAGAATGGCTGGCATCGGCTCTTGGGAATAGGGGTAAGGAAGGGCGGACGGATCTTCAGATCAAGGGGGATCTCCTAGACACCGAAACGGGTGGTGCATGGGTACTAGAGGGTCTAGCGCGCGAATTGCGGAACGACCAAGCCCATCGGGATGTAATAGTCGACTCTGTCAGGATACGGGGGCAAATTGATGCCATTAGGTCCGCTTTCGGCGCATCGGTCTCTCACATACACATGACTGCCCCCTTACCCGTACTTAAGGATAGATACCGGCACAGGGAAATCAGCGCTGGGACTTCTGTTGCTCCTGACTATGAAAAGGTGCGTGCTAATCAAACAGAATCGTTAGTGGATGGTCTCAAGAATATTGCAGATGTCGTGATTGATTCGGATCGATGTACCGAAGAAGACGTCCTTATTCGGGTTGCCTGCCACTTGGGTCTCTTCGGCGAAGGAAATAAGGGATACGTAGATGTCATAGTCGGTGGACAATACGGGAGCGAGGGCAAGGGTCAAATCGCTGCCTATCTATCACCGGAGTACGATCTTCTCGTCCGGGTTGGGGGACCTAACGCAGGCCATAAAGTGTTCGAACTTCCCGAACCTTATACACATCATCAGTTACCATCTGGCACCAGGAGAAACGAGAGTGCGAAACTCTTAATTGGGCCTGGCGCTGTCTTGAATGTCGATAAGCTGCAGGAGGAAATAGGCCAGTGTGGTGTGGATTATAAAAGGCTTGCCATAGATCCTTATGCAATGGTGATCTCGCAAGCAGATATCGAAAGTGAAGCTTCATTGGTCGCCGGCATAGGTTCCACGGGACAAGGAGCTGGCGCGGCCCTTTCTCGGAGGATACTTGAACGAAAACCGGAAACAAAGCTTGCAAAGCACTTCCGGGAGCTGGCGCCGTTTATACGCAGCGCCGTGGATGTCTTACAGCACATTTTGGCCGAGAATGGTAGGGTATGCTTAGAAGGCACACAAGGCACCGCGCTCAGCCTATATCACGGCGATTACCCGTACGTAACGTCCCGGGATACAACTGTCTCCGGTTGTTTGGCGGAGGCCGGCATACCTCCTACCACGGTCAGGCGTGTGGTAATGATTTGTCGAACTTACCCGATCAGAGTCCAGAACCCAGACGATGGGACGTCCGGGCCAATGTCCCAAGAGATTTCCTTAGCAGAAATCGCTGTAAGATCCGGGCTGGAGTTAGATGAGCTTGAGAAAACTGAACGCACTTCGACAACAGGGAGGGAGCGACGTATCGGGGAATTCGACTGGCAACAGTTGAGAAAAGCGTCCCTCCTAAACCGCCCTACGGACATCGCTCTCACCTTCACGGATTATCTTACCGTCAAAAATCGCTCTGCGAAACGTTTCGAGCAGCTTGACAAAGGTACGATAAATTTCATTGAGGAAATTGAAAGGGTTTCAGAAGCCCGAGTTTCCCTCATAGGTACGGGGTTTAATCCCAGAAGCATCATCGACAGACGATTTTGGTGACATTGTATGGCATCCCCAAAGGAAATCATTGCCCAATATCCCGAGGTCTTTCATATGGCCGAATTCGACAGTTGGTCAAGCATCGGGTGTTATGGTCTGCTGAGCACTTCCGCATTGCTTGATTTGTTCCAGGTGCAGGAGCCAGATCGTTCAACCATCGAATCTGAATGGCGCCCCACAAGTGTTCCTATTTCACATCCAGACCACGGAATAGCAATCATCAGAGATCAAGGACCAATGGATCCCAGCTCATTGATCCCCCAGTTGGACAGAATGACCGCATCCGAGTGGTACCGTTTGTTGAACGGAAAGTCATTCTTTTGGGCTACTAAACAGCGATTGCTTAGGTTTTTGAACGCACGTCCGTACAGGAACAAAGTTCACGATGTGCTGACGGTGAGCACGAGCGAGCTCCTGAAGCGTCACAGTAGTAGGATAACACTTGCTGATTTCAATACAGGGGTTACCGCGTTCGGTCCTCGTCGCAGAAGGGGCCCCGAGACGTTCAAGACCATAGAGGACTTTCCTCTCGGCAAAGCTAATCCAGAGATCGTCGAAATGGTTGTGGAGTATCATGTTCCAGACGTAGCAGAATTTACCTTGAGAGTAGAGCAATGGAGAGGCCGGGAACTCCAGCGTACGGTCTGGGAGTGCTGAGACCAACAAACTATCGCAAGCCGATTGGGTTCATTTCACCATCGATTTGGATAGAACTGTACTCGTCGCCCGTTGGCGTTGGGGGCAATTGCTTACGCTAGGAGGCCGGCCCCTCTGTCCAAAATCCATGATCAACTAACATTGACTCGAACTCACGAATGACCAACACGCACCTTTCGCTATAGTGATAGACCGAACCTCACAGAAAAGGTTCTGTCTTTTGTACGGTCGGGGTCGCCACTTCTTTAATTTGCACAAGCGCTTTATGCCCGCGGACGAGGCAAGGGACAAACTGGGCCTTCAGCGCTTATTCGGAGGTCGTCCTACCCCAGGGCCTGTCAACGTCTAAATTGCCAGGGCAGTTTCTCTCACCAAAGGCAGGACTTCACGAGCGAACTGCTCGTACTGCTCCATAGCGCGTTCGGGCGGGACTGCCGCGTTGAACACGAGGTGCGTGGCGCCTGCATCCAGATACTCCCGTATCGCTTCAACGCAGTCTTCCGCGTGGCCCGACACGTTTGCCTGCCTCCGGATGGTGGGCCTATCAGTCTTCCAGCGATTTGACTCCGCTTCAAGGGTCTTCCATGCCCGCTCCCGGTTGTCGTCCAGGCAGAACCAGAGGATGGCGGCAAACTCGATAGCATCCGGGTCACGGCCTGCTTGCTCCGCGTAAGCCCGCACTTTCTCATGCGTCTCTGCGTATCGGGAGGCCGGCACGGAGGACGGTATGAACCCGTCGCCCAGCCTTCCGGTCCTCCTGAGAGTCGCTTCCACCAGCCCGTCTCTCCAGAGTGGGCCCAGCCATATAGGAGGGTGGGGTTTATGGATAGATCCGGGGCCTACGTTTACTTCTTCCAAGTGATGAAATTCTCCCTGGTGGGTCACTAATTCCCCTGAAAGCAGTCGACGCAGCAAAACCAGCTTCTCGTCTGTCATCCTCCCACGTTGGTGGATATCGAGGCCCAAGGCGTCGAATTCTCTCTTGTTGCTCCCGACGCCGAGCCCCAAAATCAGTCGCCCTTTCGATAGTGCATCCACGGTAGCTGCCGACTTGGCAAAAAGGACCGGGTTACGGTAGGGCAGCACCATTACCGCAGTGCCGAGGGTAATTCGCTCAGTTTCCTGGGATGCGGCGGCCAGCAGCGCCATCGAGTCGGGATGAGGGCCGAGAACGAAGTCGGTGTTCCAGAAGGAGTCGTATCCCGCGGCCTCGGCGCATACGGCCAAGTGTACCGCCCTGAGAGGATCAACGAAGTGGGAGTTCATCACGCCGAATTTCATGTCGTTGGTCCGTTGCTAAGTGTGAGAAGATAGCTCCTGGCAGCAAGGCACGCGGTGCGACGCAATACTATCAAATTGACAGCGAGACCTTGCCACAAAGTCGGGTAAGCTGGAGGGAGGAAAGACAGCAATGGGCACTTATCGACTGTATACGGGGGAAGACGGCCAGTCCCATATTGCGTCCATAAGCCTATCGGAGGCGCCTGTCTGGACCCAGGGTGTAGAGGCTACGAAGATCAGTTTCCAGGTACAGCCTGCGGGCAACTACCTGGACTGGCATCCTGCGCCAAGGCGGCAGTTCGTGATCATTCTCTCGGGGCGGCTGGAAATTGGTCTGGGAGACGGGAGCAGGCATGTCTTTGGGCCCGGCGATGCCCGCCTCGTAGAAGACACCACGGGCCAGGGGCACACGACGGGGGTGTACGGCGATGAAGCGTGTGTCACGGCCACGATTCCACTCAAGCAGCAATAGGGGTGCAGGCGCTGATGGGAAAGCGTCTGCCGGAAGAATGGAATCGACCTCAACACGGAGGGCGGTGGCACCGACTAACAGGCGCCACCGCCCTCATTTACTTACCGCTTATCAACAACTGCAAATCGTTTCAAGGCAGCTTATCCAGCTGGGGTTCCTTTACTGGGTGGCTATGATGTACTGCTCTTCAGCCCAGGCGAGGTTCTGTCCGAGGTAAACCTCGTCGAGGACGATGCCGTAGGGGGCGTTGGCCCCGGAAGTGGGCAGATGGTCCCGTACATCGTCGAATTCGGGGCCGTCCAGTATCGCAATGGACTTCCGGTTCACCGGCCCGTAGGAGATGTACTTGGACAGCTGCGCGTTGATTTCGGGGAAGGTTACCCAGGCCAGGTACAGGTTGGCCAGCTCGTACCTTTCGGGATACAGCTCTTTCATGCCTCTGGGCAGGGCGTGTCCGCTCACGTTGATGATGTGGCCGCATTCCCAGCAGACCCGGATGGGTGCGCCTTCCTTGGCCGCATCGTAGATCCGGCCGTTATAGGCGCTGCACATTTCCACTTCCCCGCTTATGAGCATCTCGGGGCATTGCGAACCAGATGACCAGTAGATGATGTCGCTGCCGGCATTGTCGGTCCACTCGTCAAACCAGGCGAAGTCTTCTTCCATCTGCTCACGGCTGGGGGTGTTGGCGGCCTGCCGACCCTCGGCAGTGTGCAGCAGTTCGGGTTCACGGGCCAGCCTGGTGAACTGGACATGTCCGCCCCAGGCCACGCCGTGGCGAAGGGCCCGGCGGCCGGGGAACTTCTCCAGGTCGTAGAAGTCGGCCCAGGACTCGGGGCCTGTGCCCTCGGGGTACTTGTCGGTGTTGTAGGCCATGACGATGGACCAGGTAACGTCTCCGCCAGTCATGTAGGGAGAGAGGTTCTGAATGATGTCCAGCACGTCCCGGATGTCGATCACGCTCAAGTCCAGCTCGTCCAGGGAGTTGGTCTTGATGAGAGCCGTGGCGTCCGCGACACCGAGGGTAGTCACGTCCCAACTTATGTTGCCCGTTTCCGCAGCCGCTACCCATTTAGCCAGATTCGGGGTGGGTGTATCTTCGATCACTTCGATGCCAAATTGTTCCGTGAAAGGCATGAAGTAGCCCTGTCTTACTGCGGCCGTGAAGGCGCCTCCCGGCCCGAGGGCAATGATGCTCTTGCCCCGGTGCTTCTCCAGCTCCGCTTCTATTTCGGCCAGTGTTGCCGGGTTTTCCACCGTCCACTGGTCCCTCGGCCTCAACATCGATTCCGGCTCGGGCATGGCCGTGGGCGGAGCCGGTACGGCGGTCGGGGGGACGGGGGTGGGAGGAATGGGGGTCGCCGTCGGCAGGGGGTCTTCGCCTGCTGCGGGGCCTTGCGGGCCTTGGGGGCCGGCGGGTCCGGTGTCTCCGGCAGGGCCGGCGGGGCCGGCAGGGCCAGCGGGGCCGGCAGGGCCGGCGGGTCCGGCAGGGCCTTCACAGGCGACCACGACAAGCATGGCTATCAATAGAAGGGCCAGGATTCCAAAGGCTAACCCCTTTGTCGTCCTGATGCGCTTCAGTTTATCGGCTTCAAACATTAATATCCTCCATCCGGTTCAGCTATTCGGCTCGTTAGTATTCGCGACCTGCTTCGATACTCGAGTTACCGTGGTTTATACGCTATTTGCACTCCTCCTTCAGTCGATTGGGCTATCTTGATAAGGGTAGGGTTGTGCGGGGGCACGAGCACCCTGCCTGAAATCTCCTGTAACAGACTAACTGACCATGTCGTAGCTGCGGAGCAGTTTGCCGGGCAGAGCGCCGGTGCACTCGCCATCTTCGAAGGTCACAGCGCCATTTACGACGGTATAGCGAAGACCCGTGGGCTTCTGGATCAGCCGACGCTCTCCACCCGGGAAATCGTTGGAGAAGATGGGCTTGTCGTAAACAAAGCCGAGTTCATCCAGGTTGTAGACAATGATGTCGGCCCAGTTGCCCACCCTGAGCGTACCCCGACCCTTGAAGTCGGTGATCCAGGCCGGCAGGGCACTCATCTTGTAGTGGGCCTGCTCCAGGGTCATGAGGTCCCGGTCACGGATCCAGAAGGTGAGCCAGTAGATGGGCCAGGTGCTGTGGGTGTTGAATATGGTGTGGGCGCCGCCGTCGGAGACGGATATGTGAGAAATGGGATCGAGAAGCGCCGGTCGGCGAACTTCCACGTCCTCGGGGGTGTCCTGGGGAGGAAGGATGAACTCGGTTTCGAGATTCTCGTCGAGGGCAAGGTCAAGGAAGGCGTCGAGAGGGTCTTTACCCTGAATGTCGGCCACCTGCTGAACGGTCATTCCTTCGTACTGTTCATTCCGTTCCTCCGCCACCTGCAGCACGAGCATATTGGCCCAGTTGGTCATGCGAAAGGCCGGCGACAGCGCAGTCTCCGACCGTTTAGCCTCCTCGACATCCTGCCTCATCGCGGCCCGGGTGGTGGGGTTCCTTAACTTGGCGGACCGCTCCTCGACGGTTCCCACCAGCGGCTGGATCCAGTTGGGCATGAAGTCGTAGAGGTTGAATTCCGACAGCCTGAACTCCATGGCAGGGGCCGTACTCGTCTGCTGCATGACGAGGGGAAGCCCCTCCCGACGGCACGCTTCCATCCAGTCAGCGCCATCATCGTTGGCGTTTAGCAGGCTGAAGGGCCGGCCGCTCAATCTCATCATTTCGGCGGTCATGTCGAGGACGGAGGCGCGTTCCTCGGGGCTGAGGCCCAGGCCCATGGTGAGGCCCATGTGACCCACGCCGAATTCCCCCAACACCTCGGAAAGGCCAAGGAACTCTTCCGTAGAAGCGACGTGGCTGGGAAGGGAGCCGCCGTCTTCGGGTCGGTCTTCCAGGTTCTTATTGAAGGAGAAGCCGAATGCCCCGGCCTTCATCGCTTCGTGAAAGATCTGTTTCATCCGGTTAAGCTCGGCATCCGTTACGGAAGTCCTCTCCCGGGCCTCCATCATTCCGAGCACATAGCCGCGCATGGGAGAAAAGGGAAATACTGGGCCCACGTTGACGCCCAGGCCCTGCCTGTCCAGGCTGTCCATGTATTCAGGGAAGGTCTCCCAGTCCCAGCGCAGTCCCAGGCGCATCGACTTCAGGGGGATTGCCTCGATGCGGTTCATCATCCGCATGTTCAGGTCCCGGTCCTCGGGCCTGGTTGGGGCGAAACCGAATCCGCATTCGCCTATGGTCAATGAAGTAACCCCGAACCAGCCGGACAGCGAGGCATATGGGTCCCAGTTAAGCTGGGCGTCGTAGTGGGTGTGCATGTCGATGGCGCCCGGCGCGACAATGCACCCGCTAGCGTCGACCTCCCTCGCGCCTCCAGAGCTGATCTTGCCGCTAATCCTGGCTATGCGGCCGTTCTTGACCGCCAAGTCGGCCCGGTACCGGGGTATGCCCGTCCCGTCCACAATAGTCCCACCGCGGATAACCAGGTCGTATTCGGCCATAAATCTCCCCCATTTCCTCGAACGCTACCAGGGCCGCCAAGAGTCGTTCAGGAGTGAGATGAGGGTATCATAGGCAGACGATGCTCACAAGAAATCGAGCATGGGAGGCCCTGCTACCCTCTTCCTATCGTATCCTAATCGCGCGGGGATATTGCACCAATCATCTAACCTGATATAGGAGTTGCCACCATGATTATGCCCAATACCTTCCGAAAGAAGCTGGCTGCCGGGGAACCGACCATCGGCACCCATTACCTATCTCCTGACCCCGACATACCCGAAATCATCGGGGACACGGGGTTGTTCGACTACGCGGAATACTGCGCCGAATACTCGACCTTCGACATGGGGCAGCTTTATCACATGGCCCGGGCGGGACAGGCGGGCAATCTGCCCCTGATGATAAAGCTGGACCAGGAGGCCCAGGGATTCTGGGCCCAGGCAGCGTGGGGCGCGGGCTTCAAGGCTATCCTGTTCACCGATATCAGGACCCCGGAGGACGTGGATACGGTCTGCCGCTATATCCGCCCCGACACCCCTAAAGGCCGAGGCCTGATGGGGGTGAAGATCCGGCGGCCGGCGCTGTCGGGATTCCAGCCCGAGGCCTACATGGAGGACCTGGAGTCGGTGGTGATTGCCATCATGATCGAAAAGAACGTCGCAGTGGAAGATATCGATGCAATATTGAGCAGGGCCAGGGAATGGAGGGTGGATATGACACAGTGGGGCCCCGCCGACTTTGGGTTTTCTCGGGCCCAGCCCGGGCTCATGTTCACGGACGAGATTCGCCCCTTTGAAGAGCTGGTGATCAGGAAGTCGATCGAGCACGGGGTACCGCCTCGGATAGAGATCGCGGAGCCGGAGCAGGCGAAGCGCTATATAGAGATGGGTGTGCGGCACTTCTGCATCGGGTGGGACCGGTTCATCTACCAGTCGGCGCTGGACCGGATCGGGAAGGGCATCCGCAAGGTGGTCAAGGAAGCCGAACTTTAGCTCCGGGCAGGCTCATCGTCCTTAGGGGATGCCAGGCGGCAGCGATCCTGTAACCTGCTGCTCCGCTTGATCGCCAGCTTTTCACCCGGCAAACGTGTTCCCTGCCAACACGTTACTCGTTTCGGTCTGTAAACCCTCTGGGAGATTTCAACCGGGCGGAGGTGGGAAGGGTGATGCCTTGGCGGTCAGTGGAAGCTCTTGCATACAGGGCTGCCGGTATGAATTCACCATACCTCTTTGCGGCGTGTTGCTCTTTCTTTTTGCTTTACACGTTTCCCCCTAGTACCCCCATCGCACCGGTCCATTTCCGCATCTCTATTTAGTTGCTATGGGCATGGCGTATGAGAGCGCCCTTGCCTCAACCAATTCTTTAGTGAGTTGCTGCCAGTGCGCGGTCGTTCCCGGTGACGAGAAAAACTCGATGATCCTCTTGCTCATCGAAAGCGACGGCTTCTGAGACAGACCGACTCTAAAACGGCGCTCCCCCTTAAACACACCGCGGAATACATGTAGCACTTCGAGAGTGCCTAGGGGTTGACAATGGTGTTTACGTACTGATACTGTATCCCGTTGTTGCTTGCAAATTAGGTGTTAGGAGCGATAGATAGCTTTGTTAATTCGGAAGGAGAACCAATTAATATAATGATATTAAATATCATAAAGCGCATGGGCTTTCCAACGCAGACATTTGTTTTAGCCCTTGTCCTGTTAGCGGTAGCTTTTCTGGCCGCCTGCTCGGACGAGGGCCCGGCGCAGCCAACAGAAGGGCCGCAGCCCACGGCTACTTCTACTAGCGCCCCAGACCCTACCGCGACAACGAGTCCGGATACGGCGCCCGACGAGGAGACTGCCACTCCTTCAAGACCGCCGATCAAGGTGGTTGCGACCTCCAACATAGTAGCCGACTGGGCCGAGGTCGTAGGCGGGGATGGGATTGAGGTATTCAGCCTCCACACACCGGGCAGCGACCCGCACAATTTAGTGCCGGGAGCCGGCGACGTTGCCAAAGTGGCCGACGCAGACCTTGTGTTGTCCATCGGTCTTGGCCTTGAGGCCGGCTGGTTGGGGGACCTCGTGCATAACGCCAGTGTGGATCCATCCAGGGTAGTCGCGCTTGGCGAAGGTGTCGATCCCTTGGAGTTCGTCGAGATTCACGATCACCACGACGACCACGATGCGATGGAAGATGACCACGACGACCACGACGACGAAGATGACCATGACGACCACGACGACGAAGATGACCATGACGACCACGACGACGAAGATGACCACGACGACCACGACGACGAAGATGACCACGACGACCACGACGACGAAGATGACCACGACGACGAAGATGACCACGACGACCACGACGACGAAGATGACCACGACGACCACGACGACGAAGATGACCACGACGACCACGACGACGAAGATGACCACGACGACCACGACGACGAAGATGACCACGACGACCACGACGACGAAGATGACCACGACGACCACGACGACGAAGATGACCACGACGACCACGACGACGAAGATGACCACGATGCCATGGATGACCACGATGACCACGACCACGGCCCTCTGGACCCCCACTTCTGGTTCGATCCGAATCGGGTGAAGCTGGCAGTCAACGATATTGCGGCCCGGCTTGCGGCCCTGGACCCCGAGGGTGCAGGCTTCTACTTCCAGAATGCAGCAGACTACGGGGTGCAGCTGGACGAGGTGCACTCCTGGACCCTGGAGCAGGTTGCGTTAATACAGCCGGAACGCAGGTTGATGGTTACGTCCCATGACACCTTCGCCTACTTTGCGGATGTCTACGGGTTTAAGGTCATCGGCGCCCTGATCCCTTCCCTGGCCCCTGATGTCGAGCCCTCAGCGGAGCACCTCGCGGAACTTGTCGAGGTGATCCGGGAGCACAATGCGCCGGCGGTATTCAGCGAAACGACGGTCAGCGGAAAGCTGCCGGAGGCCCTGGCAAATGAGACTGGAGCAGTGTTTGCCCAGCTCTACGCGGACTCCCTAGGTGAAAAAGGCAGCCCAGCCGGCACCTACCTCGGCATGGTGCGAACAAACGTGGAAACCCTTGTTGCGGCGCTGAGATGAACCGGGGGCCAAACTCACTCAATGAGACTATGCGGTTTCGGGTGGCCGGTTGGCCACCCGAAACCCGACGGATTGGGGGATAGCTGGTCTTTCGGAGTCCGCCTTGACCAGAGAGCCGACACAATAGGCCGCTAGTCTTCTGGCGCTGCGCCAACCTGTCCATTTCATCCGGACACAAAGTGTTGGGGCATTGGGCATCAAGCAACCAGATGCTCGATTAACAAGGTGATATCAGGGTGTCGTCACGGTGCACCAAATCCGTTTGCCATGCGGAGGCTTCTACTGTGGCGACCAACGCCGGCGAGATGGTGCTTGACGCCGGGCCCCGACTCATCGAAAGAGTCCTGTGTGGCCCATCAGCGATATGCTAAAGTGGCTTTGCCACTTATCCCCTGAGATGGGTGACCTCGCTGCGCTTCGAGATGGACTGGGCGCCAATGGACCATCTTGAGGATGCGTGCAGGCTGGAAGCGCCGGTACTGCTCATACACTGGGGGATGCCAGGCAGTGACAATTGTCAAACCTGCTGTCTCTCATGCGTCGGCGAATAAGCCGCAAGCAGATGCTGATAATTCTCATTTCGGTCCTGGCCTTCATATTGGCCGCGGTATTCGCCACAGCCTGGTATTACTCAGGGGTGCTGAACCACCGAGCGCTGAAGGTGCGACATGAGCCCTTCAAACACAACCTAACAGCATCCGTGGTAGAAGAAGGGCTGGTCAGGCTGGAAGATGGCCCGGAAGGGGGCAGGTGGAAGAACGCCGGAAAGTGGGGGCTCGAGTGGGACGGCGGAAGCGGAATGATCGGAGAAATCGTGGAGGAGGGCGGGGATTTAGTGGTGCGCCGATTCACGTTGGCCGATGGGCACTCTCCGAATTCCGACTCCGCCCTGGTGTCAGGATACATCTATCCGCAGGACCCCTTCCTGGCCTTTGGCATCAAGTACGAAGATGTGCGATACGAAACGTCGTTGGGTACTCAGGACGCTTGGCAGTTCGAAGGAGAGGGCGACACGTGGGTCATTTTCGTACATGGTCATCGCGGGGGCCCGGAAGATGGGCTGGCTCTTGTGCCCATCCTGCACGACATCGGGCTCCCGTCTCTGTTCATCACGTATCGCAATGATGAAGGCCAGCCTCGGGACCCGGGGGGGATCCACCAGTTCGGCGCGACCGAGTGGGAAGACCTACATTCGGCGGCGGAGTATGTGCTCTCCCAGCCGGATGCCCGCAACATCGTGCTAATAGGCATCAGCATGGGCGGCGGGGTTATCGTGAAATTCCTCTACGAGTCTCCGCTGGCCGGTCGGGTGACGGGTGTGGTGCTGGACTCTCCCGTACTGGACTTCAAAGCGACGGTGGACTATGGCGCGCGAAAGCTACACCTGCCCGGCTTTGTAACCGCTCCCATGAAATGGATAAGCTCTTGGCGTTACGGAGTGGACTGGGAGGCCATGGACTACCTAAAGAATGCGGACAGGCTGAAAGGGCCGATTCTTCTTATCCATGGAGAGAACGACGGACAGGTTCCGATCGCCACTAGCAACGAACTGGCGGAGCTACGTCGGGACATCGTTACCTACAGCGTCTACCTAGACACCCCTCACGGTGGGTCCTGGAACGTGGACTCCGAACGCTACGAGCGGGATCTCAAGGGCTTCCTGAATTCGGTAGTCAAGTGACCACAGGAGGGAACCGGTAAAGGTGTCTTATTGCCGTTCATACCCTATTCGCTGGTAAACTTGCCTGTAGCGCTCCCCTTAGGAAGATCACTCTAGCGAGCAAGCAAGAGTCCCATGCCGTCCCTTCTGCAGATCAAGAACCTAAAGACCTACTTCTACACCGAGGACGGTGTGGTCAAGGCTGTGGACGGCATCTCTTATTCGCTAGAGGCGGGGGAGACGATGGGGCTGGTCGGGGAGAGCGGGTGCGGCAAGACGGTAAGCGCCCTTTCGTTGATGCGCCTGGTGCCCGAGCCCCCAGGCAGGATCGTGGAGGGGGAGGTGCTGCTGGAAGGCGAAGACTTGCTAAAGCTCGGTAAGGATCAGATGAGGAGACGTCGTGGCAAGGACATCGCAATGGTGTTCCAGGAGCCAATGACGTCCCTGAATCCGGTCCTGACCGTCGGGCGTCAGCTTACTGAGGCCCTGGAGATGCACCTGGGTCTTTCCAAGAAGGCTGCGTGGACGCGAGCAGGTGAGCTGCTTGAGGAGGTCGGGATTCCGGACCCGGGGCGTCGGCTGGACGATTACCCTCACCGCATGAGCGGAGGCATGAGGCAACGGGTGATGGTGGCCATGGCCCTCAGTTGCGAGCCAAAGGTGTTACTTGCCGATGAACCCACTACTGCCGTAGACGTAACGATACAAGCCCAGCTCCTTGACTTGATAAACAGGCTTTCCAAGGAGCGAGGAACTGCGGTGGTTATCATCACTCACAACCTGGGGGTCGTGGCCCGCTATGCGGACACGGTCAACGTGATGTATGCCGGACGGATTGTCGAAAGCTCATCGGCGCGAAATGTCTATGGGACGCCGCGGCATCCGTACACACTGGGGCTCCTGGCGTCGGTGCCCCGGCTTGACGAGAACATCAGGGAGCAGCTTGTACCGATCGAAGGCGCTCCCCCCGACCTTGCCCACCGCCCGGCAGGCTGCTCCTTCCGACCCCGATGCTCTTTCGCCGTTGACGCCTGTGTAAACACGGACCCACCCCTGGGGCTGAAGGGCACAGGTCACTCTGCGGCCTGCCTGGTGGACGTGACCGCTCGCGCTCCGGAGCCCGTGGCATGACCACCCTAAACCCCAACTTACTAATAGACGTCCGGAACCTTCAAATGCACTTCCCCGTCAGCAAAGGGGTGATCTTCCAGTCGAAGGTAGGAGATATCAAAGCGGTGGACGGGGTGTCGTTCCAGATAATGCGGGGAGAGACGCTGGGGCTGGTAGGTGAGAGCGGGAGTGGCAAGACGACCCTGGGTCGTTGCATCCTCCAGCTTCTCAAGCCGACTGGGGGGCAGGTGCGGTTCCGGGGCCAGGACCTGACGGAGTTGTCCGGCAAGGAGATGCGTTCCCTGCGAAGGGAACTGCAGGTGATTTTTCAAGATCCATACGGATCGCTGAACCCGCGGATGACTGTGGGGTCGATTGTCGAAGAGCCGTTGATCATCCACAAGCAGGGGAACAAGGAAGAGAGAAAGCGAAGGGTTGCCGAGCTATTTGAGGTGGTCGGGCTCAATCCCGTCATGATGGACCGTTACCCCAACGAGTTCAGTGGCGGGCAGAGGCAGAGGATTGGGATAGCTCGGGCGCTGGCCGTGAACCCGACCTTCATAGTGTGCGACGAGCCGGTCTCGGCGCTGGATGTGTCAATACAGGCGCAGGTCATCAACTTGCTCGGCTCCCTGCAGGAGCGATTCGACCTGACATACCTGTTCATCGCCCACGACCTGTCTGTGGTGAGGCACATCTCGGACAGGGTTGCGGTAATGTACCTGGGGAAGATAGTGGAGATCACGGGTCGGGATGAGCTGTACCAGGACCCGAAACACCCCTACACCCGGGCTTTACTATCCGCCGTGCCCATACCAGACCCCGTGGTAGAGGCGTCCCGGGAGCGCATCGTCCTAACGGGAGACGTCCCCAGCCCGATAGATCCTCCCAAGGGGTGCTCTTTCCACCCACGGTGTCCCTTTGCCATGGATGTGTGTCGGGAGGTGACGCCGGTGCTCAAGGCGACTTCAGAGGGTCACTCGGTGGCTTGCCACCTTTACTAGCAACTTACCTTTACAACTGCAGGTTGTAGATCCCTATGGCGTTCTCTCCCGCCACCTTCTTCTGGTCTTCCTGGGGTAACACCGACAAAGTCTTCTTGAGGTTAACGACAGGGTCGATTGGTGAGTCTGAGTGGGGGTAGTCGTAGGCCCACATTACCTTGTCGGCGCCGAGAAGGCCTATTGTCATGGCACCGATTTCGTCGTCGGGGTCCATGTCAATCCAGCCTTGGCGATGGAAATAGAAGCTGGGTTTCTCCTTCATCGGCGTAGTAAACCCCAGCACCTCAAACCTTTCGTCCATCCTGTTTAACATCCAGGGCATCCAGCCGCACCCCGACTCCAGCACCAATACCTTCATTTCCGGGAACCGGTCGAAAGCTGACTCCTGGAAGAAGCTCGTGAATCCCAGGATGACGTCCAGTCCGTTGGTAGAAAAAGTCCACCAGCTGGGCATAGCGAACTCCGGATACAGAATTCCCGAGACGCCCGTTCCCCCGGAGGCCGGATGCAGGCTCAGAGGGACGCCCTGCTCCTGGAACTCAGCCCAAAGCGGGTGCCAGTATGTCTTTCCGTATGCAATGTCCTTCGGCGGCGAAGACGGCACCATCACGGCACGGGGTCCCCAGCCCGACGTTCTCTTGAGCTCCTTGACCGATTCTCCAACGTCAGTCCACGGGAGCAGTACGCTGGGGTAGAGTCTTCCGGGCTGGGCGCTGCAGAAGTCCATGATCCAGTCGTTGTAAACGCGGCAGTAAGCCGCGGAAAGGCCGGGGTCCTTCGTAGTAGCCATCCAGGATAGGCCCAGGGACGGGAACAGGAAGGACGCGTCGATTCCTTCCTTGTCCATCAGCTTCACCCGCTCGGTCGGGTCACAGGCCCCTGGTGCCATGGCCCGTCCGTCGTCGTAGCTAATGTCGTGCTTTTCGAAGATGTGCTCCTTGCGCCACTGGGCGCTTTTGCCGATGGTGGCGAGATTCGCAGAGGTGGACTTCACCAGCTTGCCGTGCACCTGTCCGTCGATGACCCAGTAGTCCAGCCCTTCGTCATCCTTCTTGAACTGCATGGCGCGGTCCCGGTACTCAGGTTCCAGGTTCTTGACCCAGAGGTCTGGGGGTTCGAGGATGTGGCCGTCTATGTCCACGAACTTCATTGTTGGGCCTCCTTGCGGCAGGTGCGTTGTCGGGGCGCGGTGGACATTATATCCCCGCCTACGGAAAAGAGATTAGCGGAAGGCTGAGAATGGTAGGAGGCTGGTGCCCCTGGGGTGACTCGAACACCCGACACGCGGTTTAGGAAACCGCTGCTCTATCCTCTGAGCTACAGGGGCCCGGAGGGGATTATAAATCCAAAATGCGGATTGGGGGTCTTATTAGCCAGTCTTGGGGTCTTGTCGAGTCTGATAGGGAGGTGAGTGTTCGGCTATGGAAGCGAGCCTCGGGCCGAGGCGATCTTCCGCCATATCCAGATCGTACTGAGCCTGGAGGCCCATCCAGAACTCCCTGGAGTTTCCGAAGAAGCGGGAGAGAAGAAGGGTGGTCTCTGAGGTTATGGAGCGCTCACCGTGGACTATTGCGTGGATGCGCCTCGGGTCTACTCCGATGCTCTTCGCCAAGTGGTACTGGCTGAGATTCATCGGCGACAGGAACTCCTCATTCAGGATTTCCCGGGGTGAATTGGGGCGTGTATATCTTTTGCATGTGTCTTTGCACTTATCATAGTTTAACCGGAATTCGCATCAGTTCATGAGGGGCGCGACGCTGAATATCACGGAGAAGGGTTTGCAGTAGATTATCACGCTCATCTGAGCGTCCACGTTCACGTCGGCGGGTATTTCGTAGTTCTGGTTGCCGATGTTTCCTTTCAGCCTGCCCAGATCATAGTAGCCGTTGTCCTTGATCTCGCTGACCTCCATCGGGTCTTCGTGGACGGCGAGGAGGACGTGGAGCCGGGGGCCGTTGGTCACGTCCAGATTTTCGAGCCTGAGCAGGTGAGACCCGTCGGGGCCCCGGTAGATGATGGCCTGGCCACTGCCCCTATGGAAGCTGTCGGCGTCCCGGAAGTTGCCTTCCTTCAGCTTGACGGCCTCGCCGGTCTCCTCTTCCTCCATCATCATCTCGGGCATGGCCTCCATCATGGGCTCGTCGTCCATGGCCGCTACCACGGCCATGGTCATCTCGATGTCTTCCATCTCCATTCCCTCGGGCACCTCTGCGGTATAGGCAAAGGGGAACTCTTCCTCCACCGTCTCGTCGATGAACAGGGGGGAGCCGAGGCCCCAGGCGAGGAACCCGAAGACTATCAGGAAGGGCGTGGCGATGATTGCAGTGAGCTTTCTGCGTCTCCACAGCGCCAAATGGACCTCGCGTCTATAGGCGTAGTAGGTCACCGCTGCGCCAATCACGAGGATTGCGGCCAGGATCGGCCAGCGCCACGGATACAAGTCGGCTGCGATTCTTTCGAGGGTCCCAAAAAATTCCGCCATGTCACATCTCCCCTCTATTCATTGTGAACTCCATGTTGAGATCCCGCTGCATCGTGTCCCTGGATACAGGACACTACGAACGTCAACAAACTCTATATGGGAATAAGTGCGGCTTAAACTGGAGCTGTAAACAATCCGAAGGAATCTCTAGCCCCGATGCCTTGCAACTCCAATGGGGCCCCGGGCGCCGGGGGCTACACGCACGGGCTTCGGAATCAACCAACCCTGCCCCACCTTCATAGCGCCCCGGACCCTTCCTGCCCGAGCGAGTTGACGTACCCTGCGCTCGGAGACTCCCAGTTCGTTAGCAGCCTGGCGCACCGTGACACCCCCAATCCCGCTCTCACTCACCTCCGAAACCAGTTCAAACTCCAGGGGGTTCGTCTGCTTCAATGTACTCACACCGTGTATCAGAAACCCAATAACCTCACCACTCTCATCAACCCGCTTCAGGATACGGTCATCAAAAGTAGGTGTGAAGTACCCTTCTCTGAATGCCCACAGCACCTCCAGCATGTCGCCCTGATTGTCATACCAGATGGATACTTTCCTGTCAGTCATTGTACTTCTCCACTGACTCTCCGAGTGACGTATGCCGTCAGGATGAATGAACGGGCCTCGTGCTGCTTCACCACTAGGCAGACGTGTCTTTCTCTACCGTGACTATCGACATAAAGCCGGTAATGGAGGGTCACTGATTGGTCTGACTTCGACTCCTTACTTGTATCGGGTCTCTCTAATGTGTCTCCGATGTGCTGTAGATGAAAGGCCATTTCCGGATGTCTCCGCAATATGTGACGGAGCCTCTCATCTGTCAGCCAAACCTCGCATCCATGAGCGTCCTTATATCGTTGCCCTCCCGGCTCCATGTTTGGTTACTATACCCATGACGGTATAGTATTGCAATCTACTACCTCACAATTGATCCGGACAGTCTCATAATCTGTAGATTGACTACCGGGTGGCTCCCCAGGAGTTCCAGTAGATCATCTGGCGGGCCGGGAGCCGCTTGGCGGGCCGGAACCCCTCGCCGGTATAGTAGGCCACGGGTAGAAGGACGGCCTGGGTCACGTTGTTCGGGATGCCCAGGAGGTCGGCCACTTCTTTTTCGTTGGGAAGGTGGAGGGTGGTCCATGCGGCTCCCAGGCCTCGGGCCCTCAGTGCGAGCATCAGGGACCAGGCCGCCGGCAGTATGGAGCCATACATGCTGGCCTGCGCGGTTACGCCTTCGTTCTCCACGCGGCCATCGCAGCAGGCGATCACCAGCGCGGGCGCTTTGTGCATGTTTTCAGCCAGGTATGTAGCGGAGTCCCGGATAAGGGGCGCCCGTTGGGCTCTCGGGTCGTCGGGAGCGTAGGCTGGCGGGTCCTCGTCCCTCATTTCGCGGTAGGGGAAGTAGCCCTTCTTATAGCAGTCTCCGACTACCCTTTTTTTCTCGGTGTCGGTGACGACCATGAAGTGCCAGTGCTGCTGGTTGGAACCCGTGGGTGCCTGCATGGCAATCTCGATACATTTTTCGAGGACATCCGGTTCAACTTCCCTGTCGAAATCGAGCCGTTTTCTCACCGTCCTGGTTGTAGTAAGCAGTCGGTCCGCTGCCGCAACGTCTATGTCCAACGCTCTGCCTCCGGGCTTTGTCGCATCTTGAATTAGGCGCGTGCCTTAAACCTAGTATAACTCGCTGCTCTGATATAATCGCACGGTCCCCGAAGGCGCCCGTATCGTAAAGGAGGCTCACTTTGGCTCCCCAGGCGAAAATGCTCCACCAGAAAGACCTTGTCGGCACCCAGGTAGTCGACTTTGAGCAGAGGGTCGATATCGGCCGGCTGCGCCAGGACCGGCTGCACAGGCTCCAGACCGAAATGGCCGCCGCGGACATCGAAGCCGTCCTCCTTTTCGATCCGGTGAATATACGGTACGCAATCGGGACACGGATGAACGAGACCTTTGCCCTCCGGTTCAAGGGCACTCACGCTCTCATCCCCCAGGAGGGCCGACCCGTATTCTTCGACTCCAATGAGATCCAGGGGCAGACCCTTGCTGATAGTAGCGAGGTGGTGCCCGCAGAAATGGTCGAGTTCTGGCTTTTGGGGGACTACACCGGGGACAGAACCGCCCGGTGGGCGCAGGTGCTAAAAGACACGCTAACGTCTCTGGGCATTTCCTCCAACCGGCTGGGAATCGACAGGCTGGACGCTTTCACCATCAACGCTCTTTTGGACAAGGGCTTTGCGCTGGTTGACGCGCTGGAGCCGTTGTCTCGGGCGCGGGCGATCAAGACGCCCGACGAGATCACCTTGATCCGCCAGGCATGCGCCATCGGCGACGTGGGTTTGGCGAAGGTCCAGGAGGCCATCAGGCCCGGGATCACAGAGAACGACCTGTTCGCCGTCCTCCAAGGCTATAACCTGTCCAAGGGAGGGGAGCGGATAGACGGCAAGCTGCTTACGGCAGGGGGCAACACCAATCCGTGGATCAAGAGGGACGCCTCGGACCGGCTGGTCCTGCCGGGCAACCTGGTCGCGATAGATACGGATATGGCCGGGCCCATGGGCTACTTCGCAGATATCTCCAGGACGTACCTGTGCGGAGATGGAAACCCCAACGAAGAGCAGATGGACGCGTACAAGAGGGCCTACGACTACATCTACTCCACCATTCCCTATTTCGTTCCGGGGGCTTCATTCGTAGAGGTTGCGGAGAAGGCGCCGACCATGCCGCCGGAGTACAACCGGAACCGCTACCCCCTGATGGCCCACGGAGCGGGTATGTCGGACGAATGGCCGGCGATCTACTTCAAGGACCCGCGCCCCGACGAACCACGAAACTATGACGGCGAGATCAAGGAGAACATGGTCATTTGCATGGAGGCCAGCTTCGGGAGGGAGAGCGGCTCCGAACAGGTGAAGCTGGAGGAGCAGCTCTTGATCAAGGCGGACGGCCCGGAGATCATCTCCCAGGCGCCCTTCGACTGGCGTTTCATGAACTAAGCAGCAGAGGTCCCGCTTCCCGATCCCGGAGGTTGAACATGGCGCCCAAGCAGTTTCACGAAAAGGACGTTACGGGTCGGCAGGTCGTCGATTTCGAGGAGAGAATCGACGTCAAGCGAATGCGCCGGGACCGGATCGCCCGGCTACAGGCCGAAATAGCCAAGGCAGACCTCGGTGCAATCCTGCTGTGGGACCCGGTCAATATGCGCTATGCCACAGGGACACGGCTGATGGAGAGCTTCATGCTCCGCCACAAGAACAAGTCGGTGCTCGTGCCCCGGGAGGGCAAGCCCATCATATTTCAGCCCAGCCGCCTGGATTCGGCCGTGGTTGATGATGAGATCGAGCTGCGCTGGATAAACACCTTCGAGTTCTGGCAGCTGGGCACCTACACGCCGGAAGCCACCAAGAGATGGGCTGCGGAATTCAAGACCGTGCTCGAAGAGCTGGGCATCGCCGGGGAGAAGCTGGGGATAGACCGCATGGACCCCGACAGCGTCCTAGCACTCACGGAACTGGGGATCCGGGTGGAGGGCGCGCTGGCGCCGGTGGGCTGGGCGAGGGCGATAAAGACTCCCGACGAGATAGCAGCCATCCGGCAGGCTTGCGCCATTGCAGACGTGGCGGTGTCCCGGGTCAGGGATGCCATAGAGCCGGGTGTCACGGAGAACAAGCTGTACTCCATTATGTCGGGGACCAATTTGGAATACGGCGGCGAGCGGATAGACGGCAAGCTGCTGGCCTCCGGGGGGAATACGAACCCCTGGCTGCACAGAGAGGCCACCGAGCGAGTCGTACTCCCGGGCAACCTTGTGGCGATGGACACGGACATGGCCGGGCCACTAGGCTATTTCGCCGACATCTCCCGCACCTATCTCTGCGGCGACGTCCAGCCTAACGAGGAGCAGCTTGACGCCTACAAGCGCGCATACGACTTCGTTCAGACGGGCATCCCCAAGTTCGTACCAGGCGCTGCATTCAAGGACATCGCCAACTCGATGCCAGAGGTGCCGGACGAGTACAAGCGCAACCGCTACGTGGTGTTGGCCCACGGGGCGGGGATGTCGGACGAATGGCCGGCGCTGTACTTCCCGGACATGGACGACACCGGTTTCGGCAATGACGTGGGTGAGGTGCAGGAGAACATGGTGATCTGCATGGAGGCGAGCTTCGGGCGGGAGAACGGGACGGAGCAGGTGAAGCTGGAAGAGCAGCTGCTCATCACCAAGGAAGGGCCGCAGGTCATGTCCCAGGCCCCCTACGACTGGCGCCTGGTCCCCACAGAGGTCTAACCCCCACCACCCCCAGTTACCCACCATGACTAGACCCACCCTCCAGGATATCTACCGCGCCCGCGACCTGCTCTCCAAGTACATGTCCCCGACGCCCCTGCACCATTACCCGGGCCTTGATGCGCTGATCGGGTCGGAGACTTACGTAAAGCACGAGAACCACACGAGGCTCGGGGCGTTCAAGATCAGGGGCTCGCTGAATATCATGTCGTTGCTCTCCCCGGAACAGAAGGAGCGGGGGGTGGTGCTTGCGTCCTCGGGGAACTTTGGCCAGGGGATGGCGTATGCGGGGCAGATATTCGGGGCCAGGGTCATTGTGGTGCTGCCGGAGAACCCCAACCCGTCGAAGATGGAGGCGATAAAGGCCTTCGGGGCGGAAGTGGTGCTGAGCGACACGGTGTATGACTCGGACCCGGCGGCCATCCGGGAGATCGTGGAGGGGCGAGGCTGCCAGTACGTGAGCGACTCCACCGACGCCCGGTTCATGGCCGGCAGCGGCACGATCATGTTGGAAATCCTCGACCAGCTTCCAGACCTGGACGTGGTGATCTTTCCGGTCGGGGGTGGGGGGTTGGCTTCCGCTGTGTCTATCGCGGTGAAGGGTCTCAAGCCGGACACCGAGGTCATCGGTGTGTGCAGCGCCCAGGCCGCTTCGCCCTACCTATCATGGAAGAAGGGCGAACTGGTCGACTCCACCATGACGACCTTCGCAGAGGGTATCGGGGTCAAGGTGACCGAGGAGATCCCGTTCCGGATCATGAGCGAACTGATGGACGATTTCGTAGCGGTTGAAGATGATGAGATACGCAAGGCCATAGTCCTCATGCTGGAAAAGACCCATAACCTGGCTGAGGGCGCGGGCGCCGTGCCCCTTGCAGCAGCGCTAAAGCTGAGGGACCGGCTAAAGGGGAAGAAGGTGGTGCTTATTCAGTCGGGAGGCAATGCGTCCTTAGAGGAATTGAAGACTTCGCTTGGTGCCACCTAATGAAATACTCCACCGATATCCAGGCAATCACTAAGGCTCACGGGTTGCTGAAGAGGTATATGAGCCCGACGCCTCTGCACCACTACCCGGGGCTGGACGCTCTGCTGGGGTCAGAGACCTACGTCAAGCATGAGAACCACACGGCCATCGGGTCGTTCAAGATCAGGGGCGGCCTGAATGCCATAGCGAACCTGAGCCCCGAGCAGCTTAAGAAGGGTGTGGCCGTAGCGTCCACGGGGAACTTCGGGCAGTCGGTGGCGTATGCGAGCCGGCTATTCGGGTGCCATGCAACGATTGCCCTGCCTTCGAATCCGAACCCCGGCAAGGCGGAAGCGATCCGAAACTTCGGGGCGGAGCTAATGACCTATGGCGCAGACTACGACGAGGCCCGGGACCACCTGCAGACCATAGCCGAGGAGAAGGGCTACCGGCTGTTCAACGACGCAGAAGACCATGACTTTGTGTCGGGGCTGGGGACGTGCATGGTGGAGATCCTGGAAGACCTTCCGGATGCCGAGGTGGTGATAGTCCCAATAGGGGGCGCGGGGTTCGCCTCCAGCCTTTGCATAGCGGGCAAAGCTATCAAGTCCGACCTTGAGATCATTGGCGTCTCTTCGGAAGCTTCCTTGTCACCGTATCTGTCATGGAAAGAAGGTCGTCTGGTCGAATCCCCCACTACCACCTTTGCGGAGGGGATCTCCGTGCGGGTGTCATTTGAGGGGTCTCAGGCCGTGATCCGGGACTTGCTGGACGACTACGTGCTGGTCTCGGAGGACGACATACGCCGGGCGGTTGTGCAGATGCTGGAGAAGACGCACAACCTGGCCGAGGGTGCGGGGGCCGCGCCTTTGGCGGCGGCGCAGGCGTTGAGGGAACGGATCAGGGGTCGAAAGACGGTGCTTATCCTGAGTGGCGGCAACTTGTCGCTTACGCATTTGAGGGAGTGCCTGGCCCTTTAGCCCGTTCGCCTTTTCTACATCCCGACGCCCAACCCTGAACCTACCCCCTGCTATAATTCGGCCATGCCCAAGACACCTCCTATGTACACGGGATTCGGAGATGGCGGCCAGACGGGGCTGCTCTACGGCGGCCGGGTATCGAAGACCGACCCGCGGTGCGAGGCGTACGGAGCGCTGGATGAAGCTGTGTCGGCGATGGGGCTGGGGCGGGCGCTGTCTGTGAAGGAGGACGTGAGGGAGATACTGCTGGGGCTTCAGAAGGAAGCGTTCACGGTCGGGGGGGAGATTGCGATAGACACGGAGTTCTACCCCAAGTTCCTGCAACACTTCCAGAAGGTCACCTCCGAAATGGTGGACAAGCTGGAGGAGACGACCGACGCCCTGACCGAGAAGATCGAGCCGCCACGGGAGTTCATCATGCCCGGCGGGTCGGGTGCGGGGGCGGCGATAGACCTGGCCCGGTCGACGGTGCGCCGGGCGGAGAGGCGGACGGTGGAGCTGATGGACTCTGGGCTGCTGACCAACACGGAGATCCCCCGGTACCTGAACCGGCTGAGCTCGCTGCTGTTCGTACTGGCTCGGTACGAGGAGACGACCTAGGCCAGCCCACCGATCCGCAATAGCAGCATTTCGATGAAGCGCTCACCGTCCACGCTGGACGCTACCCGGCAGTTAGGCTCGATTTCCACGTTTGCCGGAGGCCGGTAGGGCACAGTCATTCCCCTTGTCAGGCCTTCCTTGACTTCGACGTGGACGCGACGGGGGGCGTCGGTCATCAGGGAAGGGTCGATCACAACGGCGGTGGCCATGGGGTCGTGCATGTAGGTGCCGTCGAAGCCGCTCTGGGCCTGGGTGAAGTCCATGTAGAACTGGCAGCAGTCGAAGGCGAACCGGCCGGCCCTGCCGCCCTTGTCGACGAACCACTCCCGGGCGGCGCTTCTCATCAGGCCGATACCGTGGGTAGCGTCGGTGGGGACGAAGGTAAGGGGGATGCCCGATTCGAGGAGGACGTCGAGGGCCTCGGGGTCAACGTAGGTGTTGAACTCGGCGGCGAAGAGGGGTTCGATGTTGCCGGGGGCGTCGACTGCACCACCCATGATGACGATCTCTGCTGCCTGGGACATCTTGTCGGGGAACTGCCGGATGGCCAGGGCGACGTTTGTGACGGGGCCGGTGGCCACTACAGTTACCTCGCCCGGCTTGTCGGCGGCCATGTCAGCCAGGGCTTGGACGGCGTGCGTGTCGGACAGGAGGTCCCAGTCGAGGTCAGGGTAGTAGTCGTCACCCAAGTCGCCAAGGCCATCCTCGCCGTGGACTGCGGCGGCCATGTAGAGGTCCTTGACCAGGGGCGCAGACTCACCCTTGAAAACAGGCGGCCTCATTTTCTCCTCCACGAAGGAGAGGATACGCAGCACGTTCCTGGTGCAGTTGTCGACATGGGCGTTGCCGCTGACCGTGGTAATGCCGACCACCTCCACCTCCGGAGAAGCGAGGGCGAGGAGAATGGCGAGGGCGTCGTCGACGCCGGCGTCAACGTCGAGGATGATGGGTCCAGGCATTTGAAGCACCTCCAATTGCGGGGCTATGCGGGGGTCGGTTGGGGTATATTGTGCGGGTCCGAGCCCCAGTAAAGGAGCATCTTAACATCAAGCCTATAGTCGTAGCCGGGGGCATCAACATGGACCTGATAGCCACGGCGGAGAGAATGCCCCGGCCGGGCGAGACGGTGTTCGCCTTGGAGCTGACGCGGGTGGCGGGGGGCAAGGGGTTGAACCAGGCGGTTGCAGCAAGGCGTCTCGGGTCTGGGCAGGTCTTCATGCTCGGGAGCGTGGGGGAAGACCCGTTCGGCGAGGAGCTCTTGGGGTTCATGGGGGAGGAGGGGATCGGGGCGGAGGGGGTTGGGCGTGCCGACCTACCAACGGGGGTGGCTCTCATCACGGTGGATGCTGAGGCGGAGAACACGATCGTGGTGGCGGTGGGGGCTAACTCCCGGCTGTCTGCCGGGGACGTGGACTCGCAGTCCGGGCTTATCGCGGAAGCGGGTGTCGCTTTGGCCCAGCTTGAAGTGCCCGTAGAGGCGGTACAGAGGTTCCTGTCGATTGCCAGGGAGGCAGGGGTCACGACCATCCTGAACACGGCTCCGGCTCGGCCTTTGCCCGATGCCCTGCTATCACTGGTGGACATCCTGTGCCTGAACGAGACGGAGCTGGCGGAGATGTCGGGTCTGACCGAGACGCCCGAGGACCGGGATGACATTGCGGCAGCGGCGCGCAGGCTGCTGGCAAGGGGCGCGGGCCGGGTCATAGTAACGCTGGGAAAGGCTGGTGCATTTACGGTCACTGCGGATGGGGACACCCTGCACCCAGGCGTCGAGGTGGAGGCGGTGGACCCGACGGGAGCCGGAGACTGCTTCCTCGGGGGGTTGGCGGCTAGGCTGAGCGAAGGGGCGTCGCTAGCGGAGGCGGTGGAATTTGCGAACAGGGCGGCGTCGGTGTCGGTGCAGAGGACGGGGGCGAGCTCTTCGATTCCGTATCGGGGGGAGGTGGGAGGGGTGTAGGATGTTCGATTGTTTTGGGGTTTCAGGCACGGCTTTGATTGTTTAAGGAGCGGGATAGGAACAGGAACCCTCACCCCCTTGATCCCCCTCTCCCCCTCGAGGGACTCGGGGCAGGCTCTTAGGGCCTTTAAGGGAGAGGGGGAGAGAAGAACAGAGGCAGAGGTTGGCGCTGAAGCGCCAACCTCTGCCTCTAGTTCAATACTGGGGAGAAGGGAGGGGATGACGCATAAGGAAGGGGCAAGGACGGATTCACGCTGTGGGCGCATCTTGCAGCCGATTCGGGGGCGGGATGACGGAGGGAATAGGAAGGGGTGGATTGCGGGGTCTTAGGTGGTTGTTCTGGAGGGATGGGTTCCTGCCTCCGCAGGAACGACGGGTTAAAGGGGGTGGGGGTAGGCAAGAGTCATCTCGGGCATTCGGTTTTTGGGGGCGGGTTATTGGGGTCAGGGAGGGGGGCGGCCTCGGGCGATGCGGGGTTGGGGAGGTGGGTCTTCGTCATAGGACGATGGGTCGGTGGTATGCGGGCCGACCGCCGCTCGCGCTTCGAGGGCCTCAGCACGAGCGGCACCACCGCCGGGGAGGGTGTCCACGAAGGACGCTCCTACGGGTAAGGGTGCGGATTCAGTTATGGGCGTGAGAGATTCCTCGCGGGGCATCGGAATGGGACGGGGGTTGGGTGGGTTGAATGCCAAGGTGGGTTGGGAGACCTGCACCGCACAGCCCCAGATTCCTCACTGCCGTTCGGAATGACAGTGAGGGGCGTCGGCTGGCGATGGAGTTATGTGAGGGACTGAAGATGTGTCGGCCTTCCCATGCGGGAGGGCGACCCGCCGGTCGCCCCTACGGGGATTCTGCTCCGCTGTCCGGGAGGATGGATTCCCGATTGGAGGCGGGGAGTGGGGGGTGATTTTTCTTAGCGGGCCTGGTAGTTGGGTTTTCGTTTTTCGGAGAAGGCCCTGGGGCCTTCTTTGCTGTCGGCGCTTTCGTAGAGGGCTGACATGAGGGTGTGGACGAGGTGGAGACCCTCGTTGTGGGGCATGTTGGAGCCGCGATAGGCGAGGTCCCGGGTGACGCGTACGGAGAGAGGGGCGTTTTCGCAGATGCGCCGGGCCAGGGACTCGGCGGTGGGCATGAGGGCGTCGGGGGGCACCACCTGGCTCACGAGGCCGATACGCAGGGCCTTTTCGGCGTCGATGAAGTCGCCGGTGAGGAGAAGCTCCATGGCGTCGGACATGGCGATGATCCTGGGGAGGCGCAGGGCGCCATAGCCGTGGAGGAGGCCCCAGCGGGGCTCGGGGCAGCCGAAGGAGGCGGTCTCGGATGCGATCCTGATGTCGCAGGCGATGGCCAGCTCGAGGCCACCGGCGAGGCAGTAGCCGTTGATCGCGGCGATGAAGGGCTTCACGGACATCGGCTGATCGTAGTGCTTGAACATGGAGTAGGGCTGGCCCGGGCCTTCGAGTTCCCGGGTGACGTATTCCTTGAGGTCTCCCCCGGCGCTGAAGGCCCTGTCGCCTGCGCCCGTGACTATGGCGACCCAGACGTTCGGGTCTCGGTCAACCTCTTCTATGGCGGAGCGCAGCTTCTGCTTTAGCTCCTCGTTCATGGCGTTCATGGCCTGGGGTCGATTCATGGTGATGTAGGCGACCCTGTCGCGGACTTCGTAGTCTAAAACCATGATTTGCCTCTCTGATAGCCGCCGGTAAGCTGGACGGCAGTTCCCGACACCCATCTCGACGCTGGGCTGGCGAGGTGTCTAATCATCTCGCCGATGTCCCTGGGGGTACCGATGCCGAGGGGGTATTCGACGAGGACCTCGGCCTTGCGCTCCTCGGACCAGCCGGGCTCACGGGAGTCGATGGCGCCGGGCATGAGGGCGACGACCCTGATGCCGTAGTCGGCGCCCTGGAGGGCGAACTCCATGGTCATGCCGAGGAGCGCCGCCTTGCTGGCGTTGTAGGCCGGTGACATCCCGGGCTCCCCGACGCGAGCGGCCTGGGAGCTCATGTTGGCGATGAATCCCTTTTTCGCCTTCATCATCGGGCCGAGGGCGGCCCTGGAGCAGTAGAAGACGCCGTTGACGTTCACGTCTATAGTGCGTCGCCATTCCTCGTCGGGGAGGTCCCAGGCGTTGCCCCTGGGGGCGTCGATGCCGGCGTTGTTGACCAGGATGTCGAGTCGGCCGAACCGGTCCAGGGCAAGATTGACGAGGGAGTCGGCTTCCCTGGGGTTGCTGGTGTCCATGACCATGCTTACGGCCTCGCCGTCCATGTCTCGAATCTCGGAGACGGTCCTGTCGGCGGGCTGGATGTCACCGATCACGATCTTGACCCCGGCCTCGGCGAGGACGTGAGCAATGCCGCGCCCGATGCCTTGGGCTGCGCCGGTAACTATGGCAACTTCGCCGGAAATGTCTGAACTATCGCCCATGATGCAATCCTCCGCTGGTGCTAGTCGCCGATCAGTGGGGCCTCGGCCGATACACGCCCTTCCAACAACCGGTTGTATTCGCTCTCCTCCAGCCCGAGGACTTCGCAGAAGACGCGACGGTTGTGCTCACCGTAGAGAGGGGCGTGGGAATGACTGCCCCCGGGCGTCTTCGACATCTTGAATGGCATCCCGAAGTGGGGGTATTTGCCCACGGACGGATGATCCGTGATCTCGAAGAAGCCGCGCTCCTTGAAGTGGGGGTCTTCGAAGAGGTCGTTGGCCTTGCTCACGATACCACAGGGCACCCCGGCTTCCTGGAGTCGGGCCATTACCTCCCTGGCCCCCAGCTCCGAGGTCCAGGAGTTGATTGACTCATCGATCTCGTCCTGCAGCCGGAAACGGCCGAGGATATGGCGGTACCGGGGCTCCCGGAGGAGGTCATTGCGTCCCATCGCCGTGCACAGGGCCTCCCAGTGCCGGTCGCTCTCGGCTGAGATGGCCACCCACTCATCTTCACTCTTGCAACGGTAGGCGCCCTGGGGGGCGCGGGAGAGGTGTCGGGCGCCGAGGCGTTTCCTGATGCGGCGGTTCATGGTGTAGTCGAGCACCGAGTCGCTGAGGATGCCGATAAATCCTTCCTGCTGGGACAGGTCCATCCGGGCCCCGCGGCCCGTGCGCTGCCGCCTCTGAAGGGCGGCAAGTATGGCGTAGACTCCCCACATCCCCGACCCCGGGTCGGTGTAGGCCCCGGAGGAGCGTACAGGCGGGCCGTCGGGGTGTCCGGTCATGTGGGAAAGGCCGGTCATTCCTTCAAGGGCCTCGCCGAAGCAGACGTAGTCCCTGTAGGGTCCCGACCTCCCGAAGGAGGGCATGCTAATCATAACCAGGTCGGGGCGGACCTTTACGAGGTCTTCGTATTCGAGGCGGAGGTTGCCCATTACTCGGGCGCTGTAGTTCTCGATCACCACGTCGGCGATGGACACGAGACCGAGGAGGAGGTCCCGGCCCCGCTCCGTCTGCAGGTCCAGGGCTATGCTGTTCTTGCTGCGGTTGCCCATGTGGAAGTAGGAACCGCGGTTGTGGGGATCCTCGGTGTCTTCTATGCCGTCGGGGGGGAGCATGTACCGGACGGCATCCACGTAAACGGTGGCCTCGACGCGTATGACTTCGGCACCGAGGGAGGCCAGCAGCTGGGTGGCGTAGGGCCCGGCCCAGTAGCGGGTCAGGTCGACGACCCTGATGTTCCTGAGCGGCAGATTCTTTGTCTCGACGTTCATGTCAGATCACCCGCCCCGAGCCAAGCATTGCCAGCTCCCGGTCGGAGATGCCCAGCCTGTGCTGATAGATCTCCCTGTTGGCTTCGCCGAGGGTCGGAGCCGGGGCGGGGGGCGGGGCCGGTTCACCTTCGACCGTGAGGCCGGTGCCCGGCAAGCTGATTTCTCCGAAGTCGGGGTGGTCGAGCTTTTGGAAGAAGCCCCGTTCGTTGAGGTGCTTGTCGTTGAAGAGGTTTTCCGCGGTGTCGACCTTGGCGCAGGGTATTCTCAGAAGCTGGGAAAGCTCGAAGGCCTCCTCCGTGTCCTGCTCGCCCAGCCAAGCGCCGATGGAGTCCCACAGGGTCTGCTTGGCTTCCTCGGGGATGGCCCTGGACAGGGCTGATTCGAAGGTGTCCACGAGCTCGGGGTGGCCGATCATCTCGAAGAGGGACTGGCGCTGCTGCTGGGTCAGAGAGGTGACGATCATGTAGCCGTCACGGGTCCGGTACATATCGCAGAGGGGGGTGGGGGGCGAGAGGGTGCTGCCGGTGCGGCCCCGGACGATGCCCTGGTAGGTGTAAAGGACGAGGGTGGTCTCGAGGTAATTGGCGGCGACCTCCAGCATGGCAAGGTCGACCATCTGCCCTTGTCCCGACGCTTCCCTGCCGTGGAGAGCGGCAAGGGCAGCGATGACCCCGGCCATGCCGGATATGAACTGGGGCAGGTAGCCGCCGGAGGGCACGGGCTGCTGGTCGGGGAAGCCGGTGGGGTACATGAGGCCGCTTACGGCGTTCTGTATGAGATCGTTGGCACGGTAGGCGGAGTAGGGGCCCCACTGGCCGAAGTCGGACAGGGAAATCTGGATGAGGCCGGGGTTGGCTGTGCTGAGGGCGTCATAGCCAAGGCCGAGGGAGTCGAGGTGACCGGGAGGAAAGCTCTCTACGAGTACGTCTGTCTCGTCAACGAGGTGTTGGAAGATGCGGCGGCCGGCGGCGTTGGTCGGGTCAAGGGTGAGGCTACGTTTGCCACTGTTGAGGTAGAGGAAGAGGCCGCTTCCTTCGTTGTAGGGAATGTCGTTGAAGAAGGGGGCGAGGGTCCTGGCGGGGTCGCCGGAGGCCGGGGGCTCGAGTTTCAGGACCTCGGCGCCGCAGCGGCCGAGGAGCCTTGCGCAGAACGAGCCGGCGATGCCATTGCTTGCGTCCAGGACTTTGAGGTCTTTCAGCCAGGAGTCCATGAATTGCCGTGTCGTCGCCTAAAGCATGGGCGCCATATGCACCGGCCACACATGACGCCCACTTACTTCCTTATGTTCGAGGATGGGAGCTTCCGCTATCTTCCTAGTACCCGACGGCGTCCAGGGAGGCGTCGACGGCGTCCACGTATGCGTCCATCTCCTCGTGGCCCATGGGCGTGGAGATGCAAGCCAGGCCTCGGCCCGCGTAGACGATGCCCCGTCCAAGCATTTCGTGGGTGAACTTGTTGAAGGTCTCCTGGCCCGGGCCCGAGGCCTCGAACTCCCGGAAGTCGTTCCATTTCTTGTCTCCAAGGTGGAACCAGAAGAGGGAGCCGATGCCGGTGACCTGGGCGGGGACTTCTTTCCTCACTATGAGGTCGTTGAGCTTGCCCCGGGCGTAGTCCCCGAGCTCGCCGATGCGGTCGTACTCCTCGGGAGTCATCATCTTCATGGCGGTGAGGCCGGCGGTCATGGTCACGGGGTTGGCGTTGAAGGTGCCGCCGTGGTGCACCTTGTGCCCCGAGCGGTGGTCGAAGACCTCCATGACGTCGTCGGTGCCGGCCACGGCGCCAACGGGGAAGCCGCCGCCGATTATCTTGGCCAGCGCGGTGAGGTCGGGGTTGATGCCGAAGTGGTCACAGGCGCCCTTGTAGGAGATCCGGAAGCTGATCACCTCGTCGGCTATCAGGAGAATGCCGAAGTCCTGGGTGATTTTCCTGATCTGCTCCAAGAAGCCGGGGGCCGGGGGCACCCACCCGAGGGCGGCGGGGAGGGGGTCGATGATTACTGCTGCAAGCTCGTCCCTGTGGCGCTCGATTATGGAGGCGCAGGCGTCGATGTTGTTCCAGGGCATGGCGATGACTTCCTCGGTGACCCTGGGAGAGACGCTGGGCTCGGACACGCTGGTCGGGAACACGGGGTCGCCCCAGTCGTTGGGGTTGGCGGCCTCACTGACCTGGGCGTAGTCGTAGCTGCCGTGGTAAGCGCCTTCTATCTTGGCGATCTTGAATCTGCCGGTACGGGCCCGGGCGGCCTTGATGCACAACATGACCGCCTCGCTACCGGAGTTGCAGAAGCGGAGCTTGTCTATGTAGTCGATGCGGTCTACGAGGAGGTTGGCGAGCTCGACCTCGGGCTCAGTGGGCATGGCGAAGGCGGTGCCCATTTCCAGCTGCTTGCTGACGGCTTCGACGATGGTCGGGTGGGCGTGGCCGTGGATGAGGGAGGTCATGTTGTTGATGAAGTCGAGGCGCTCCTCGTCTTCAACGTCGACGAGCTTGCAGCCGCTGGCCCGGCTGACGTAGATGGGGTAGGGATTCATGGTAACCGAGTGCCGGCTGTTCCCGCCGGGCAGCACCCGCAGGCCCTGCTCGTAGAGCTGCTTGGACCGCGATGTTTCTGATCTGTACGCGATAGTCTCGGGGGTGGCGCCGGCCATGGGATACCTCCTGATGGTGAAAGCCCCGTCCAAGGGCGAGGAGAGAATATCAGAGGGGTCGGGGGTGTGCAACGGGGGGAGGGCTTCGTCACCGGCTTCTCCGTAATGGCAGAATGGTGGTAGAACTAATTGGTCGCTGGGAAAATACCTGTTTCCAACGCAGTTCCAGGGATGTTATAATCTAGCCAGTTAATCTAGCCAGTTAATCTAGCCAGTTAATCTAGCCAGTTAATCTAGCCAGGTGATTGTTATGAATGAGTGGCCTTTACAGGACGCCAAGAATAAATTCAGTGCCCTAGTCAACGCTGCGCTAGCGGGAGAACCACAACGAGTGACCCGACGCGGTCAACCTGCGGTGGTGGTACTGGCCTCAGAGGAGTACGAACGTCTATGTCGTGCAGACAGGGCTAACGCTCCAAGCTTTGTTGATTTGCTTTTGGCAATACCGCAGGACAACGAGGAAATAGAACGACAAGCAATTCCGCCACGCCCAGTGGACCTATGATGTTTATCCTTGACACCGACGTGATCTCGGCGCTTCGGAGGCAAGATAGGAATCCTGAAATAGTGGGCTGGGTTCGAGGTCAACAGGCAACAGCCCTGCATTTGAGCGTCATAACTTTGGGAGAAATAGAGCGTAGAATTGCCCGACAGCGGCAACGCGATCCTGTCTTCGGTCGAGAGCTTGCTAGCTGGCTGGATCGGGTCCTGTCATCGTACAGCGATCGAATAATCCCAATTAATCTTGCCACGGCGCTCCGCTGGGGTCGGTTGTCTGCGGCTCTTGGCCACTCGGGGCCGGACTTGCTCATTGCCGCCACAGCCCTTGAGCACGGACTAGCCGTGGTTACTCGCAACGTTCGCCATTTCGAACCGACAGGAGTGCGGGTCGTAAATCCCTTTGCCTGAAGGATTTCCCTCTACCTAAACCCGGGCATCACTTCTTTGGCGAAACGTTCTGCCTGGTGTATTCCTTCTTCCGGGTGGCAGACGAGGTTCATGACGAATTCGGTTACGCCGATGTCTATGAAGGATTGCAGGGTGTCCCGTATGTGATCGGGGGCGCCGAGGAGGTGGGGGGAGTCGGGGGGGACTACCGTTTTGATGTTGGCTCTAACGGTGTAGACGCCGGAGGCGATTTCAGCCGCCTCTTCCGTGCTGCCGGCTATGCAGAGAAAGATGTGCATGACCCTGGTCATCGCAGATGCGTCGCGGCCCGAGTCACTGGCGGACTGCTCTGCGCCTTCGAACATGGCCCTAGCGTCGTCGAGGGTTGTGCCTACGGGAATCAGGGAGTCGGCGAAGCGGCCGGCACGGCGGACGACGGTGGCTGCGCCGCCGCCCACGTGAATCCGGGGGTGGGGCTTCTGCACAGGCTTAGGGACTAACTGGTAGTCGTCCAGGTCGAAGTGCCTGCCGTGGAAAGTCACGGAGTCCTCGGTCCAGAGCCTTTTGATGATTTCCAGGGCCTCGTCGGAGCGGCTGGCCCTTTCGCGGGCGTTGCCACCGTAGGCCGCAAGGTCGGGGGTGTCGTTGCCCACACCGACGCCGAGTACAACCCGGCCCCCGGACAGGATGTCGAGGCTGGCCACGGTCTGGGCTACGAGGATTGGGTTCCTGAGCGGTAGGAGCATAACGGAGGGGCCGAGCATGAGCTTGCTGGTGTGAGCCGCCATGAAGGACAAGGCGGTGAAGCACTCCAATGACTGCGCGCCGGAGGAGATGTTTTCCGTGACCCAGATGGAGTCGAAGCCGAGATCTTCAACGCGTCGGGCGTAGGCGGGGAGGTCTGTGAAGTCGGGCCTCTCTGAATAAGTTACCCCGAATTTGATTTCCGCCATCAGAGGACTTTCCTGTTATTTGAAATGGGGCATTACCTCTTGGGCGAACCTCGCCGCCTGGTGTATTCCTTCTTCCGGGGGGCACACGATGTTCAGGACAAACTCCGTCACGCCGACGTCTATGAAGGACTGGAGGGTATCGCGTATGTGGTCGGGGACGCCGAGGAGGTGGGGGGCGTCGGGGGGGACGTTGGTCTGGCTGTTGTAGCGTCGGGTGAAGACTCCGGAGGCTATGCCGGCGGCTTCTTCTGAGCTGCCGGCGAAGCATAGGAAGAGGTGCATCACCCTGGTCATCGTTGAGGCGTCGCGGCCGGAGTCCCGGGCGGTCTGTTCTGCACTTTCGAACATGGCCCTGGCCTCGGCGGGCGTCTTGCTTACGGGGATGAGGGAGTCGGCGAAGCGGCCGGCCCGGCGGACGACGGTGGCTGCGCCGCCGCCCACGTGTATGCGGGGGTGGGGCTTCTGGACGGGCCTGGGGATAAGCTGGTAGTTGTCCATGTCGAAATGCTTGCCGTGGAAGGTCACTAAGTCCTCGGTCCACAGCCTTTTGATGATTTCGAGGGCCTCGTTGGAGCGGCTTGCCCGTTCCCGGAAGTCGACCCCGTGGGCCGCCAGATCGGGGGTGACTTCACCCACGCCGACGCCCAGGACCGCTCGTCCTCCGGACAGGATGTCGAGGCTGGCCACGGTCTGGGCCACGAGGATGGGGTTCCGAACGGGGAGGAGCATCACGGAGGGGCCGAGCATGAGCTTGCTGGTGTGGGCGGCCATGAAGGACAGGGCGGTGAAACACTCCAGAGCGGGGGCTCCAGAGGAGATATTTTCGGTGACCCAGATGGAGTCGAAGCCCAGTTCCTCCACGCGTCGGGCGTAGGAGGGGAGGTCTGTGAAGTCGGGTCTTTCCGAATAGGTCACTCCGAACTTTATGTCAGCCATGGGAATGGGTTCTCCTTACTTGAAATGGGGCATGATTTCCCGGGCCGCCTTCTCGACCGTTGACGGCAACTGGTCGAAGGCGCATGCCGGGTCCAGTATGACGTGGGACACGCCTATGGCCTGGTACTCTTTCAACGCACGTACGCACTGCTCCACCGTTCCCACCACGGAGTTGACGCCGGCGTGGACGTGAGAGACGGGGTAGGTGTAGCGTTCTTCGAGGGTGGCGCGGGCCTCGGCCTGGGCTTTTTCGCCCGACTCTGCGAAGTGGACGTACAAGTAGATGGCGTTGGTGAATTCGATGTCTTCCCGACCCCACTCCCGTCGGTATTCGTCTATCTTGCGATACATCTCGGCGGTTTCTGCGGGGTGGGTGTGGGCGGGGAAGAAGCCGTCGCCCCACCTGCCCGCCCTTCGGAGGACGGGCGGGGCGTCGCCGCCGAGCCAGATGGGGGGATGGGGACGCTGGTAGGGTCGGGCGCCGAGGGCGTATTCGGAGAACTTGGAGAACTGGCCGTCGAAGGAGTAGGGCTTGCCGGTCCAGAGGTTGGTCATTATCTCCAGGGTCTCGTTGCAACGCTTGCCGCGTTCGGCGACGGGGACTCCATAGGCCTCATAGCCCTCGACGGCGTTGCCTCCCGCCCCGACACCGAGGATGAACCGGCCCTCGGAGAGGTGGTCTACGGTGGCGACGGCGTGGGCGAAGCCGACGGGGTTCCTCAAGGGCAGCAACACGACCGCGGGGCCAATGCTGATGCGTTCCGTGTAGGCGGCGTACTGGCTCAGGACGACCATGGGTTCCAGGGCCTCGGGGCCGCTGTGGACGTTCTCGGTGACCCAGAGGGAGTCGTAGCCCGAGGACTCCACGAGTCGGGCGAACTCCCGAACCTGCCTGGCGTCCTGGTAATAGGCGTAGGAAATACCGAATTTCATATGTGATTCCTTGTTTTGTCGTCCGGGGGGCGGGCGCTAGGTCATCAGGAAGCCGTGTTTCAGGGGGTCGTCGGGGTCCAGAACGAACTGGTGCATGGCCGTCACGTGGCCCGAGCCCGTTAGCTCCGGCACTACGGCCTTGTAGTTTCCGACCATTGTTTCCTCCACGGCCCGGACACTGAAGAGCGTACCGATGTAGCTTTCGTAGACGAACTCCTCGCCCAAGCCGATCTTGCCATCGGCGTAGAGGGTTGCGAGTCGGGAGCAGGTGCCGGTGCCGCAGGGAGAGCGGTCGATGCTGTTTGGGGGAATGACGACGACGTTCTTTGAGTGGGCCTCGGGGTGGGTCGGGGGGCCGTAGAACTGGACCTGCATGGTGCCGCCGTAGTGAGACTGTTCTCCATCATCGAGCCCCGGGTGCACGATGTCGAGCTGTTCGAGGGCGTCATCGCGGATGCTTATGCCGGAGGCTATGATCCTGTCCAGTTCGCCTTCTTCCAGTGTCAGCCCCGCCGATTCCGCGGGGACCAGCAGGTAGTACATTCCACCGTAGGCGAGGTCGGCCACAATTTCGCCGAACTCCTTCGTTTGGAGTTTAACGCTCTTTTCGTAGAGGAAGGCCGGTACGTTCCTTATCGTCACGGACCTGGCGCGTCCGTTTTCCACCGAGACCCGGGCTTCTATCAGGCCGGCGAGGGTCTCGAGGTTTATCTTGGTGACCGGCTCCTCGACCTGCACCATCCCCGTTTCGACCAGGACGGTGCAGGTAGCTATGGTGCAGTGGCCACACATGGGGACGTAGCCCTGGGGCTCAAGGATAAGCATGCCGACATCAGCGCGGGGCATGGAGGACTCGGTGATGACCGTGGCGCACATGCCGGAGTGGCCGCGGGGCTCGAAGAGGACGGCGGTGCGAAGGTGGTCCATTTCGTCGCGGAGGTACCGGGTCTTCTCCACGACGGTGTTTCCGGGAATCACAGGAAAACCGCCGGTTATCACCCTGAGGGGACAGCCGGCGGCATGGGCCTCGACGCTGGATATTAAGTTGGAGAAGTTCATGCTTCGACGCCCGTCGTTCCGGAGTCTAGCTGGAATCGGATGCGCAGGGCTGAAAGTCCACCATCAGCAGAACAGTAAATCCAACCCCTCCCCGGTTCGAATCATCCCTTATCACGCTTAATGACGCCGCAGGCCACACGGTCGCCGGCTCCCGGGTCATCGCCATAAGTGTCGGGCTTGGCGTGGACGATGATAGCGGAACCGTCGGCATCGAATATGGAGTTGTCGGGGCCGTCGTCCAGGGTTATGGCGTTGGTGAAGTAATCGGCCCGGGCAAGGCCGTCCTCGCCCGCGTGGATATTCGGCAGGTCACCAGGGTGCGGCGCGCCCTCAGTCATAAAGCCGTGGCCTTGGTTGTTGGGGTTGAAGTGACCACCGGCTGCCGCAAAGTCGGGCGTGCACGCGGCCATTTCATGTATGTGAAAGCCATGGGCACCGGGCGAGAGCCCTATAACCTCAGCTGAGATAAGTACTCCGTTGGGCCCCTGGGTCAATGTCACCGTACCCATGTTGTCCCCGTCGGGTCCCGCAAGGATGGCCGTAGCCCGCGCTCCCACTTCGCTGGGCGCCTCTATTCCACCACATGCCGCCAATGCCAGTATGCCGAACAATGCGACCGCTAGAGATATCTGACGTAGATTAGCCATTGTTTTCTCAGTTCGTCTATATACCAATTATCGGAGCGGCCATAGATGACACGGCCAGCGCCGGGAGCGTTTCCCTATAGCTGATAAGCCACATCCACTCCCGGCGTGACTTGCCAGGGGCCATCCCGGCGGACGTAGAACTCCAGGCGGATGCCGTCGGGGTCGAGGAGGAAGAAGCTGCGCTTGGTGGGGGAGTCGATGCTGGCCTCGGGTTCGATGCCCTTGGCCCGAACTGCCGATTCTGCAGCTTCCAACTCGTCCTCGGACTGAAGCTCGAAGCCTACGTGGTGCATGCCGGGGGTGCGGCTCTCGGTCAAGGGGACTATGGCAAGGTCTCGCCGGCCCAGGGGGCCTGTGAATACGGTGTATGACCCGTCATCCGCCGAATGAGCGACCTCCAGGCCGGCCACATCCTTGTAGAAGTTGACCAGGCCAGCGTAGTCCTCGGCGACGATTACTCCATATCCGACCTGCCGGCTGGGGATTATCGCACCGGGTTGCGGTACGAGGTCGGGGTTTATGGCGTAGCGTGGGTCTGTGCTGCGTTCCGCGTTGTCGGGTGTCCATTTGACGGTCAGGACCTCGGTGTTGCCATGCTGCCAGACTTCTCGCCAGTCCTTGGCGGCGTCGGCGTAGAACTCGTGGTAGTTGCCCTCGGGGTCGAAGAGGTAAACGCTGTGGGAGACCTGGTGGTCGGCGGTGCGGTGGATGGGGAGACCGGACTCCAGGGCCCGTTCGTAGGCCTCGAGGAGGACAGCTTCGTTCTCCATTTCCCATCCGAAGTGGTTGAGGCCGGGCCTCATGCCTCGCTTTTCGGAAATCAGGGACGAGCCGTCGCCCGCCTTGCGAGCCCTCTTGGACACTTCGATCAAGGCCACGTCGTGGTGGGAGCTGCCGTTGCTCAGGAAAATGGCCTTGATGGGGGGCTCACGGAAGACCTCGCTGAGGCCGCAGACGTTGGTATAGAACTCAGACGAGCGTTCCAGGTCTCCGACGAAGAGGTTTGCGTGCCCCAGGCGTCGGGGGCTGAACATTACGTTTTGGTTGGCCATCTTGGTTTCTCCTGTTGGTTGATATTCGCTCTTGGTCAACGAACAGTTTGTCTAAAATTCCTATTGAAACCCGGATCACCCTCACCCTAGCCCTCTCCCCTCAAGGGAGAGGGGACTGGATTGCTCTATAGCCCGTGGACTTTGGCTACGTTGCCGCCGATCAGCTTCTCCTGTTCTTCGGTGGTGAGGCCGTCGAGGATGCGCTCCAGGGAGGCGTGGGCGTCGAGGCCTATGGAGCGGATGTGGGGGAAGTCGGAGCCCCACATCACGCCGTCGCCCCGATGTGCCGTACAGCTTCACGGCCGAAGGGGTCATCGATCATTCCGTGCCACATGCGATTCTTGATGTAGTCGCTGGCGAGCAGGTCCAGTTTTTCCATGGGCATCCGGTGCGCCGCTGCGCCCTGCACCTGGTCCATGCGGAACATGAACATGGGGACCCAGGATATCTCCCACTCGGCGCAGATCAGCTTCAGCTTGGGGAAACGGTCCAGGATCTTGCCGAAGATGAAGTCGTCGGCGAGGGTTGTGGTGAGTTCAAGGAAGAGGTCAACCCATGTGCTCGGGGCCCGTTCCATGTCTTCCCTGGTGTGGAAGTGGAGGGGGTCGGGGACCCGGCCTGTTATGGAGTGGAGGGTGATGGCGATGCCGGCATCCTCGGCCGCGGCCCAGAACGGATCGTAGTACTTGTGCCTGTAGGGTTTCGAACCCTCGGGGGGTACGACGTTGATCATTGCGCCCTTGAGGCCCTTCCTGGATATACGCTCCAACTCGGCGAGGCCCCAGTCGACGTCCTCCATGGGGATTGCGCCGATACCGATCAAGGTGCCGGGGCTGTAGGAGACGAACTCGGCGAGCCAGTCGTTGTAGGCCTGGGAGGCGGCTCGGACGACCTCGCGGTCTTTGCCCTGCATTGCGAGCATCATGAGGGTCGGGTTGAGGACTTCCGCTTCGACCTTCGCCTCCTGCTGGAAGCGCACGCGTACGGCCGGGTCCTTGCCAGCGTCTCCCAGTTCCCCCATGTTCGACATCTCGCCCTCGGTCTCGTCGATCTTGAGGTACTGGGCGCCGGTGTAGAAGAAGCGGCCCTTTTTGCCCAGGTACTCGTTGACGATTCGGGGCGTACGTTCGCCGAACCTGGAGCCGATGGCGTTCCACCAGAGGTCGGTGGGTTCGACAACGTGGGAGTCGGCCGAGATAACTCTGTCAAACTTCAAGAAATTCCTCCTGTGAGTCGCCTTTTGAGACCAGGGACTTGGGCAACCACTGATTACACCTCTTCTATTGCCCGTGTCCCCAATACACCTCCCGCTCATACTTCGAGTGCCTCAGCATGAGCGCCCTCAGCCCCACCATCCGACTCTATACAAATGTCACTTAGTGGGAAGAGTCCAAGATGCTTCCTGCCGCTCGATTCTACCCAAAACTGGCCTGCCCTTCAATCGAGGAGCCCTACCCAGAAGCCGTTCGACCCTTCGACGCTGCTCAGGATGAGCGGCTTCTGCCCAACCCCGGGGATGGATTCCGGCTCGGAGGCCGGAATGACGACTGTGGCAATTGGAGCGGTGGGTGGATGTGCTACGAGTCGAAGATGTCCAGGGGGAGGAAGGCGGAGACGCAGACGTTGGGGAGGTCGACGACTTCGCTGACCTTGAAGTCGACGGCGACGCTGCAGATGACGTAGGCCTGCTCCCGGCTGTAGCCGCGGTCCATGAGCAGGTTGACCATGTTGAGGAGGGCCTGTCGGGTGGCAAGGGTGACGTTGCCGGACTCGTTCTTGCCGTCGGCGATGGGCATGCCGGTGGTGGCGATGAAGCGCTTGGGTGCGGCTATCTCGGGGGAGGTCCAGTAGGTGTCCGACTCGAACAAGGGGAAGCGTATGTTGCCTTTCTCCGCGGCGCCCTCCCTTATGCGGAACTTGGCATGTATAGCCGCCGACATCTCGATGGCGGTGCCGCAGCACTCGCTGTCTCCCTGGGCGAAGTGGCCGTCGCCACACGAGAACATACCGCCTTCGACGAACACGGGGCAGAGGAGACGTACGCCCTTTGTGAGCTGCCTGATGTCCATGTTGCCGCCGTTCTCGCGGGGTGGCATGGTCCTGAGGCCCTCGGAGGCGATGGGATCCCAGGAGGGGACGGCACCAATCTTGTTTGGGGGCAGGGCCGTACCGCCGGCCTCAGCGGCGCGGGCCTCGCGTTCTCGACACTCCTCCAGCAAAGCGCGGGAGGGGGCTACTCCGATGGTGCCCATGAAGGAGGACTCGGGGACCCGGACGCCCGGGACCTGCTCAGATATAGCGTGCCTGCCGTCCATTGACCATTTGGCAAGAAAGGGCTCAGTGTAGAGATCGGCGAGGAAGCCGAAACCGGGTTTGATTGAGGTGAAGCCGAAGGTGCCGGGAATGATGTCGATAATGTCTATTTCCAGGAGATCGCCGGGCTTGGCGCCCGTGACGTATACGGGGCCCGTGAGGGGATGGACGACGTCACGGCTGAAACCCATTAGGGACTCGGAAGTGGAGTCGGGGGTGCACTGACCGTCGGAGGCGTCCCGGGTCTGCATGTAGACCTCTTCCCCGGGGTCGACCTCCAGGGCGGGGGGGATGTCGGGGTGCCAGCGGTTGTGGCACTTCTCGGGCTCGTCGCCGCACCTTTTCGAATAGTCCAGCTCTATGCTTTTCATTATCGGCTACTCCCTAACCTTCAAAGATATCGAGGGGCAGAAAGGCAGACACGCAGACGTTGGGCAAGTCCACGATTTCGCTGACCTTGAAATCCACGGCCACGCTGGTGATGCAGTAGGCCTGCTCCCGGGTGAAGCCACGGCCTTCAAGAAGGTCGATCATGTTGAGCAGGGCCTGTCGGGTGGCGAGGGTGATGTTGCCGGACTCGTTGCGCCCATTTTCTATTGGCATGCCGGTGGTAGCGATGAAGCGCTTGGGGGCCGCCATCTCGGGGGAGGTCCAGTAGGTATCCGACTCGAAAAGAGGGAAGCGGATGTTGCCCTTTTCGGCGGCGCCCTCTCTTATGCGGAAGCGGGCGTGTATGGCGGCGGCCATCTCGACTGCCGTGCCACAGGTCTCGCCGTCACCCTGGGCGAAGTGGCCATCGCCGCAGGAGAACATGCCGCCGTCGACGAAGACGGGGCAGAGGAGGCGAACGCCCTTTGTAAGCTGCTTGATGTCCATGTTGCCGCCGTTCTCCCGAGGCGGGATGGTCCTGAGGCCTTCGGAGGCGACGGGTTCCCAGGTGGGGGCGGCGCCCGATTTGTCGGGGGGTTCGGCGACGCCTCCGGCCTCGGCGGCGCGGGCCTCGCGCTCCCGGCACTCTTCGAGAAGGGCCCGGGAGGGGGCAACGCCGATGGTGCCCATGAAAGAGGCCTCGGGGATGCGGACCCCGGGCAGCTGGTCAGACACCGCGTGCTTGCCGTCCATCGACCACTTGACCAGGAAGGGGTCGGTGAACAGATCGGAGAGGAAGCCGAAGTGGGGCAGGATGCCGGTGAAGCCGAAGGTCCCGGGCACGATGTCTATGATGTCGATCTCGAGGAGGTCACCGGGCCTGGCGCCCTTGACGTAGACGGGCCCGGTCATGGGGTGGACGACTCCGCCGTCGATGTTGGGGACGTCTTCAAGCGTTGATTCAGGAGTAATCTGGCCGTCCAGGGCATCGCGGGTCTGGAGGTAGACCTCCTCCCCGGGGTCGACCTCCAGGGTGGGGGGGATGTCGGGGTGCCAGCGGTTGTGAACCTTGCCATCCTCCTCCCAGCATCTCTTCGAGAAGTCCATCTCTATGGTTTTCATGTGGCCTCCTGCAAGTCTGTTCGGGACGGCCCAATCTCTCACCTACGAAGGCTATACTACAACCTACCCCATGCGATAGGAACCGCCAGACTGATGGTTAAATTCGGGATCCAGGTCCCGGCGGGCCGGGAGGGGATTTACATACCCTCGGGCTTCTCGGCGCCTGGACAGCTGAGGGATTGCAAAGGTTCTTGAGGGGAATGTGGCGGCAGCTACAGGTTGTAGAGGGCGATGGCGTTTTCGCCCATGATTTTGCGCTGGTCGGGTTCGGGGAGGGTGCTGAGGTTTTCTTTGAGTTCGCCTACGGGGTCGGCGCTGGAGTCGCTGTGGGGGAAGTCTCCGGCCCAGAGGAATTTGTCGGCGCCGAGGAGTTCGATGGGTCTGTGGGCTTCTTTTTCCTCGGGCTCCATGTCGATCCAGCACTGGCGCTTGAAGTAGTCGGTGGGCTTCATCTTCATGCCGGTGGTGAAGCCGAAGATCTCGTAGTATTCGTCCATGCGCTCCAGCCAGTGGGGCAGCCATCCGCTACCCGACTCAGTGACCACGAGCTTGAAACCGGGGAACCGTTCGAAGACGCCGCCCTGGAAGAAGGTGGTGAAGCCCAACTTCACGTCCTCGGCGGCCCACATATAGACCCACCAGGTGACGGTGTGGTCGGCCTGGGGGTAGAGCTCGTTGCCGAAGTACTTAGGGTTGCCCGATGCGTGGAGGGAGACGGGCAGGTCAAGCTCCTGGCATACGTCCCAGAGCGGGTCGAAGGAAGAGTCGCCGTAGGAGCCGCCATTGGTGGGTCGGCCGTAGATCATGAGGCCCCTGGCCCCCTGGCCTTTCACCCTGCGTACTTCTTCCACCGCACCTTCGATGTCCCTTAGCGGAATGTGGGCGACGTGGGCGAGGCGGTCGGGGCTGGTGGCGCAGAACCCGGCGATCCAATCGTTGTAGACTCGGGCGTAGGCCAATGCGAGGGCCGGATCCGGGCAGACGGTCTCCCAGGTGAGGCCGAGGGTCGGGTAGAGGATGACGGTGTCTATGCCGCGCTGATCAAGGACCTTGACGTGCTCATCGGGGTCATAGGCGCCGGGGGGGCGACCCTCGGCGTAGCCGACCTTGCCGGGGGTCAGGTAGTCCTCGATGGGGTGCGGGGGGTTGGGTTGGCCTGCGCCCGCTCTTCCGAAAATGCCACCGTCCAGGAAGTAGCCGTGGTGGTGAGCGTTGTCCACGCACATGTACTCCCAGCCCTTCTCGTCCTTTTCGAAGCGGAGGGCCCGGTCTTTGTACTCAGGCTCGATGTTATTGACCCAGAGGTCGGGGGGTTCGAGGACATGGCTATCTATGTCGATAAGTCTGAGCGCGGACACGGTTGCTTACCTCCCAGTTCTTTGCGAGGGCGGACGGTCGGGGCCGGGCTGAAGTCGGGCTCTAGGAGGCCAGCTTGTAAAGCTCCATGGCGTTGCCGCCGAATACCTTCCGCTGGTCTTCTTCCGGCAGGTCTCCCAAGTTCTTCTCCAGCTCATTTACGGGGTCGAGGATGGAGTCGGAGTGGGGGAAGTCGTAGGCCCACATGAACCTGTCAGCGCCGAGGATTTCTATGCTGAGCGGCGCGAGTCTCTCGTCGGGGTCCATGGAGATGAAGGCCTGGCGCTTGAAGTAGGTGCTGGGTATCTCCTTCATGGGGGTGGTAAAGCCGTTTATCTCGAACTTTTCGTCCATGCGGTCGAGCCACCAGACCAGCCAGCCTATGCCGGACTCCAGGATGACGACCTTCAGGTCGGGGAACCTGTCGAAGGTGGCGTGGTTGAAGTAGCTGCTGAAGTTGAGCTTGACGGTCTCGCCGCCGTAGAGGAAGAGCCACCAGGGGGTCTGGTCCTCGGGGTCCGGGTAGGCGACGGCGGTCACGGAGTTCTTGCCGGTGGAGGGGTGGATGGTCATAGGCATGTCCAGGGCGACGGCCTCTTCCCACAGGGGGTCGAAGTAGGGGTGGCCGTAGGGCCTGCCAGGGCTGCAGTCGGAGCCCATCATCATGGCCTTGGCGCCGAGGGCGGCGGTGCGCTTCATCTCCTTGATAGCCTCGTTGACATCACCCATGGGGATATGGGCGACGGGGATGAGCCGGGTGGGGGCTTCGGAGCAGAAGTCGAAGACCCAGTCGTTGTAGGCCCGGCAGTTGGCTGCGGCGACCTTGACGTCGTCGCAGTCGTACTCCCAGAGGAGGCCGAGGGACGGATAGACGAGGGTCATGTCTATGCGTTCGTCATCCATGACCTTGGCACGCTCGGAGGCGATGTAGCCGCCGGGAACCATGGCCTCGTCCCAGGAGATGCGGCCGGGCTCCAGATAGGGCCTAGCGTCCTTGCCGATAGCCCCCAGGGCCCCGAGGGCGCCGCCCCGCCCGAAGAAGGACTTCTTGCCGTCCACGTTGAGGTACTCGAGGCCGTTTTCGTCCTTTGAGATCTTAAGGGCGTGGTCCCGGTACTCGGGGTCTATGTAGTCCTGCCAAAGGTTGGCAGGCTCCATGATGTGGCCGTCTATGTCGACGAAGGTGGCGTTCATCTGCTGACTCCTTGACTAACGGGGTGTCCGATGATTGTCGGGAATGTTACTCCACATCCACGGTGGGGACAACGCAAATTTCGAAGTTTATGTCGCTTTGAAGGGGGGAAGGTGATTCTTTTTAGGTTGCCAGGTCGTACAGCTTTATTGCATTCCGCCCAAACACCTTCTGGCGGTCTTCTTCAGGGAGGTCGGCGAGGTTCTTTTCAAGCTCGTTTACGGGGTCGAGGATGGAGTCGGAGTGGGGGAAGTCGTAGGCCCACATGAACCTGTCGGCGCCGAGGATTTCTATGCTGAACGTGGCGAGACGTTCGTCGGGGTCCATGGAGATGAAGCACTGGCGCTTAAAGTAGGAACTGGGGACTTCTTTCATGGGGGTGGTGAAGCCGTTGATCTCGAACTTTTCGTCCATCCGGTCAAGCCACCAGACCAGCCAGCCTATCCCCGATTCCAGGATAACCAGATCCAGGTCCGGGAACCTGTCGAAAGTGCCATGGTTGAAGAAGCTGCTGAAGTTCAGCTTTACGGTCTCGCCGCCGTAGAGGAAGATCCACCAGGTGGTCAGGTCTTCGATGTTGGGGTAGGCCACCGCCGAGACGGAATTGCGCCCGGTGGCAGGGTGAATGGTCATGGGCATGTCCAGAGCCTCGGCTTCCGCCCACAGGGGGTCGAAGTAGGGGTGGCCGTAGGGCCTTCCCGGTTCGCAGTCGGAGCCGAGCATCATGGCCTTAGCGCCGAGGGCGGCGGTCCTATTCATCTCCTTGATGGCCTCGTCGACGTCGGCCATGGGGATGTGGGCCACGGGGACGAGGCGAGTCGGGGCTCCGCTGCAGAAGTCGAACACCCAGTCGTTGTAAGCCCGGCAGTTGGCCGCCGCAACTTTCGGGTCGTCGCAGTCGTACTCCCAGACCAGGCCGAGGGAGGGATAGACCAGGGTCATGTCAATCCGCTCTTCGTCCATGACCTTGGCCCGTTCGGAGGCGATGTAACCGCCGGGGACCATGGCCTCGTCCCAGGAGATGCGCCCGGGTTCCAGGTAGGGCCTGACGTCCTTGCCGATGGCGCCCAGGGCCCCGAAGGCCCCATCCCTGGCCAAGAACGCCTTGTTGCCGTCAACGTCCACGTACTCGAGCCCGTTTTCGTCCCTGGAGATCTTGATGGCGTGGTCCCGGTACTCGGGGTCGATATAGTCCTGCCAGAGGGTTGCGGGCTCCGTGATGTGGCCGTCTATGTCCACGAATGTAGCGGTCATATCCTGTCTCCTTGGCTAACGGGTCGCCTGGCGATTGGGGGAAATGTTAACCAACATCCAGGGTCAGCACAATGAGGAGGATGGGGTGGGTGAAGCCCCTCCTTAAGGAGTGGGTGCGGAGGCTTTCTGTCCTATTTGCTCCTTCTCTAGCCAGTCAATTACCCGGTCTATGGGAGTGGCCAATCCTTGTCGCTCAACCATAAGGCTAGTGGCTGTATTGATGCCGATGATATTGGAGTTGGAGTTGAGCAGAGGGCCTCCAGAACTACCTGAGGCTATATTGGCTCCATGCTGAATGAACGAGCCAGCACTAGCCCCGGATGATGAGTCGGCCAAAATTACACCCTCGGTTACCAGCGGATCAGATATAACCCCAGTGGTTTGGGCTAAGTGGCCGCCGGGGTATCCCGAGGCGTAAACCACATCGCCTTTAACCCACGAGTGTTTGGACCGGGTGCTGGACGACGCTACGTGCATTTCATAATAGTCGGTGAACCACCGCACATCCTCGTCGGTGAGAGCATTTTGTGGGAGTTCTCGGAACTCTATGACAGCGGCATCCAATTCGTCAGGAGCCATACCAAGCACCTTTTCATAGACACACGTCTGCATTGCCGGCCAGCAAACCTCCACGGAGGAGTTGAATTCGACCACGTGGGCGTTGGTCAGGATTACAAATTCATTAGAATTAGGTGGCCGGTATAGGAATCCGGATCCAGAGCCGTTACGCACCCCGATATACACAGTGAGAGTTGCGGCAATTTCTGCCACTCCTTCGTACTGCTCAAATATGCTTGTCGCCGACTTAGGTAAGGGATTTTGCTCTCCGTTGGAGGGAGCTTCTCCGTCTTCTGTGCTTACCTGATCAGATGTATCCAGAATTTCACAGTGCTTCACTACTATATCAATGATGCCGTCGTCGCTTACGCGTCCCTGCACTTTAACCACCTTGCCCTCTGCCAGCGAATGAAACACTGCTCTATGACTACTTTTCACCTTGCAGACCACATCAACAAAAGGATTATCAGTGCTGAATTTGACATCAACGTAGCTCCCCGCTTCGGTTATGGAACTGATGGTTCCAGAGATTTGGACTAATTTATCCAAATAACGGTCATCCCAAAAAACATTATTCGCTTCCTTCTGGCGTTGAAGCGAATCGGCCGTTACGATTATCGGAGTTGGGCCGGGAGTGGACGTTGCGCTAGGAGTAGTGGCTGGCCTGGTTTGTGCTGTGCTGTCGGTGCCTGATTGTGGTTCTTCAACGATCGAAGCAATTGCACCTATAACCACTAGCAACAAAAAGGTAGATCCAACTATTCCTGCGATAATTACGAGAGGGCGTCGACACAGTCCTTTGGGTTGCATGGCCTGGGACGCCGGTTTTGGCATGTCCGACTTTCCCTCCCCGCATCGCTGACAAAAATTGTCTCCTACCCCCAATGAGTTGCCACAATTGGAGCAATATTGGTTGCGGAGCCCATCCGCGGGGGTGGCCTTAGGAATACCGGAAGACTCTGGGAGAGGTCTGGGTTTTGTGATGAACAATCCCAATATACCGCCGACAAAGACAGGAATCATAAAGACAGCTACGAGAGTTCCTCCGAATATGGCTCCGGCAATTGCTGCCAGCATAAGAAGAACTCCCGGTGTCCTTGAGTTCACGAAAAAAACCACTGCACCGAGCACGATTACTAGAAATGAGATACCAAGTCCGGCAATGCCCAAATAAGTGAGCGTCTCGGCACCATCCCCACCAATTAGCTCCCCAACTCCTCCGAACAGTATCGTAATGAAGGCTGCGAATACACTCAGTATTCCAGAGATGATTGCTACAATGCCGCCCGCTTTTCTCAATTACGCACCCTTCCATACATTAGATACTGGTCGCGCCGTTGCACCTAGCAGAATCTGCTCGATTCAGACTAATACCTCTCCTGTGACTTTATCCAATCCTTGTAATCGTTCAATAGATTAGTGACACACATATTCCTGCTGTCCTCTAAACCCTACCTCTATTACGCCTCAAAAAACCGCTATGGGGTTGGCGGGGGAGCCGGTGGCGGCGTGGAATTTGAGGGGGGCTATGACTAGCATGAATTCCCATCGGTTTCTTTGGGCGCAGGCCCGGGCTACTTCTTCGAGGTTCATGTTGTCTATAAGCCAGAGGCCGAGGGTGGGGATGCCGATTTCATGGACGGGCTCGCCGAGGTTTTCGTAGCCGCAGGGGGAGACTTCGTTGTTCTGGTCGCCGCCGAGCATGGCGATGTCCCGCTCCTTGAACCACGGCAGGCAGGATATGTGGGGGCCGGGGCGGGGGGCGGAGGTGTCGGTAACATCGCCGTCGTAGTAGCGGGCGAGGTGGCCGGTGCGGATGAGCAGGACGTCGCCCGACTCTACTTTCACGTTTTCTGCGGACTCTGCTTCCTCCAGCATGTGGGGCGTTATGGGGAGGGGGGTGTCGATGCGGTCGACGCCCCGGAGCCTGGCGATGTCCAGGAGGACGCCCCGGGTGACGACGCCCTGGGAGAGGAGGGTTATGGACTCGGCTTCTGCGCCGTTTTCGCTGTTCACGAGGTTGGCGGGATGGCCGTTGTACATCTTGCCACCGGTGAAGACGTGACAAAGAGCGTCGACGTGGGTGATGCAGTTGCCATGATAGGCCAATCCCATGAAATCGCCGGACCAGGTGGCGTCGTCTCCGGCCTCCCCCGTCGCGGTCATGTAGTGGAGGACCTTCGACATATGCTCGCCGGGGAGGTCGGTCTTTATGGTCCACGCGCAGGAAACCGAGACCCCGTCCTTGACCAGTGATGCAGCCTGTAGACGCTTCTCATCGGTAACCAGGTTGACGGTGCCGAGCTGGTCCTCAGGGCCCCAGCGGCCCCAGTTGGAGCAGGTCTCGGCATAGGAGAGGACTTCACCTTCGGTGGGCAGGCTGGGTGGGGTCATGGTTTTTCTCCAGTCTTTGGACTCGTCGGGGCGAATAGGGGATGTTTCATCATAGGGTCGGGGGCATTGGTGTCAAGCTGGGTGTTCATCGGTTCGCCGTATAGTACACTGGCCGTATGCAAGCCCCCGTGACACGGAAGTCGGGACGAAAGATGGACGTCCATCTCCTGCAGATGGCGGAGTTCATCGGGTTCACGGGGGAGGACGCGGAGTTGATACGGGCCACGGGCCCGACGGTCATCGCCCATGCCGACGAGGTAACGAAGGTTGTATACGACCACCTGCTGGAGCAGCCCGGCACCTATAACTTCTTTCGCAAGGACGACGGAACTATCGACGAGGAGCGGGTCGAAAACCGGCGGAAGGGGCTGGCCCGGTGGCTGGCCCGCACCGCCGACGCCAAGCTGGACTATTCCTTCGCCTGGCACATGGTGGCGATGGGGATTGCCCACAGCCATCGTATGCAGAAGCCGATGGGTCGGGTGCCGGGGCCGTTCATGGTGGGGACGATGAGCTTCACGCAGACGGCAGTCAGCACGATTCTCCTCGAAGACCTGGAGGACAAGGAATACGCGGCTCGGGCGGCGATAGCCTGGAACAAGATCCTGATGCTGGAGCTGGACCTTCTGCTCACGGGTTATTACTCGGTAGCGCCGCCACCCGACAGCCAGTGACTTTCCTGGAGAACTTCAGAGCCCGACGGTTCCAGGAACATGAGGATGAGGGAGACCCTCCCATCTTCAGCCCAGGGGCCCGGGTGACGGTGAGGTATTACCCAGTGGACTCCACGCTGGTCGGGGAGACGGGCTTGGTGCGAGCCGTACGGGGGAGGTATGGGAGGCGGGGGGCGGAGGCGAGTACGGGGTCGATGTTGGCGTCGCCGGGGGAGTACCTGTACGAGGTTGCTCTAGATGCGCCACCGCCGAACAAGCCTAAGACGATTTCGGTCAGGGAGTCGGGGCTGGGGGTGGGATAGCCGTCCAGAGTCTTCTCCAACCGGCAGGTGTTTGTGTAACATCCTTGCACCAGGAGCCCGTTCCAGAATCCGCTCGACTTTTCGAATGGTCGCTCAGGGTGAGCGGTCACACTTTATTACCAAGTGACCGGCCATCCCTGCGGGAGGGGGAACCCTCACCCCCTTAATCCCCCTCTCCCTTAGGGCCATCAAGGGAGAGGGGGAGAGAAGAACAGAGGCAGACCCTGGCGCAATAGCGCCAGGGTCTGCCTCTAGTTCAATACTAGGGGGAAGGGGAGGGAACTGGACATCCCCCACCCCAGATTCCTCGCGGGGCATCGGAATGACAATTGGGGAAGGGGCTATTGGTGCTTGGTAAATGAGAACTTAGCCGGGTTTTACGGCTATGAAGTCCATGTCTCGGACGGAGGGAGGGTAGCCGGCGGACTGGGTGTCTTTCATGACCCTGACTTCTGCGAATCCGGCGGACGCCAGACGGGCCAGATATTGCTCCTTCAGGTCGGCGCCGCTTACGCAAGCTACCCACTGGGACATGTCGGACTGAATCTCGGGTGGGAGGGCTTCTGCAAGCACCATGTCGGAGATGTACATGCGGCCGCCGGGTTTGAGGATGCGGTAAGCCTCCCGGAAGACGGCGTCCTTGTCGGGGGCGAGGGTGATGACGCAGTTGGAGATTATGACGTCGGTGGTGGCGTCTTCCAGGGGGGTGTTTTCCATCTCGGCGAGGTGGAACTCGACGTTGGAGAGGCCGAGCTTGTCGCGGTTCTTGTTGGCAAGGGCGATCATGTCGGGGGTCATGTCAATGCCGATGACCCGACCCTCGGGCCCGACCTGCTGGGCAGCGAGGAAGCAGTCGATGCCGCCGCCGCTGCCGAAGTCGACTACGGTCTCGCCTTGATTGAGGGAGGCGAGGGCGGTCGGGTTTCCGCAGCCTGCGGAGGCCTGTACGGCCTCGGTGGGGAGGGTATTTACTTCTTCCGCGCTGTAGAGCGTCGTCTCACAGCAGGCGTTTGCCCCACAACAGTCGGTCGCCTGGGGTAGCTCGCCGGTCGCGCCTCGGGCGAGGCTCCCGTAGTGATCCTTGACCAGCTCTTTGACCTTGGTCTCGTCGGGTATCGCCATTGCCAAATACCTCCAGGCGGGATGTTAGTGACTAAATTATAGGACGATTTCGGAAGATGTTACCGGGGTGACCAGAAGGCGAGGTTGCCGGGAGCGATGACCAGCGGGGGGGCATTTCCATCGACGGAGATGACCTGGATGGTGCTTCCTCCCGAGCCGTTGGAATCCGGGGCCCGGCCCGAGTAGACGAGGGCCTGGCTGTCGGGGGACCAGAGCTGGTTGGAGTAGGCGTACTGGTCGAAGAAGGCGAACATGACGAAGAGCTGCTCGTGGGAGGGTATGAAGTCGGTGAGCTTCTTCTCGGAGTGGCCGGAGCGGTCGTTGACATACCAGGAGATGGTGGAAGCGGAACGATCTACGGTGACGTAGGCCAGCCTGGAACCGTCGGGGGACCAGAAGAATGCCAATACTTCGCGGGTCGTGATCTGTCTCTTATCTCCAGTATCTGCATCAAAGATCTTGAGTCCGGCGTAGGTGGGTATGCCGAGGCTGCGCCCCGGCCCCAGTTCCGTATAGGCGATTTCGCTGGCGGTGGGAGACCAGAGGAAAACCGAGAGCGCGTCGACCCTGTCCACCTCCGTCACCGATGTTCCCTGTACGCCGGATACCACAAGCTTTTCGCCACCCTGCAGATCGTTCACGTAGGCGATACGGGTGCTGTCGGGGCTCCAGGCGGGGGTCCTGTAGGAGAAGGAGTCGGCGTTGAGGGAGGCCCTGGCAAAGTTGTTGCGGGTGTCGACGAGGTCGAGGTCCTGCACGAGGTGGTGGAGAAGGAAACGGCCATCGGGGGACCAGGCCATGTAGGAGGGCGCCCCAAAGGATACGGTCTCGGGGTGGTGGGGGTCTCCGATTTCGATCATGTGGAGAACCAGGGACTCGGGGGTGGGGGCGAGGAAGGCCAGCCTGTCGCCCTGGGGAGACCAGTAGACGTAGTGGGGGCTGCGCTGGGCCACGAAGCGGCCGATGGTGTCCTCGGGGTCTTCGAAAACCTTGTCGGGGAGGCCGCCGGGGATATCGACCAGCCAGAGGGCACCGGGGAAGTCTCCGTTGGCGGAGTAGGAAGTGAAGGCCAGCTTCGCGGCGTCGGGGGACCAGGTGGGCCAGTTGTAGATGGTGTGGTTGTCAAAGAAACCACCTCCGACCAATGACGCCGTTTCCCCGGCCATGGGTATCGAAACTATCTGCTGGTCGGAGCCATCGGGGCGGATGGTGTAGATGTTGTCGTCCTGCCCGACATAGGCGATGAGGTTCACTGCTTCCTCCGGTTGCTTGGTGGGGGTGGGCACGGGCGTTGGCTCCGGGGTTGCCGTGGGGGTTGGGGAGGGGGGAGGCGGGGGTGTGGGGGTGTCGGCAGGAGGCTCTTCATTCCCTGCGCAGGCAACAGCCACGAGAACCAGGGTCAAGACGAGGGCGAGCCACGCGGGCCACGGGCCCAGGCGAGGGCGTCGGGTCACAGCTCGGTCCAATTCACTTCGTTGAGGTCGAACATCGGGCCCTGGGTGCAGACCATCTTGCGTCCGGAGTGAGTAGCGACGGCGCAGCCGTAGCAGATGCCGAAGCCGCAGGCCATGCGCACCTCCAAAAGGACCTGGGTGGGGGTGGAGATGTCATGGGCGCGCCAAGTCTCCCATATCGCGCGGTACATGGGGACGGGGCCGCAGAAGAAGGCCTGATCGGCGCCTTGCATTGCGGCGGGAAGGGCCTCGGTGATCAGGCCGGTCTCGCCGGCGGAGCCGTCCTCGGTGACTTCGATGATGGTGACGCCGTCGGGGACCCAGTCACTGGGGTAGAGGAGGGAGGCGTTGCGGGCAGCGGAGACGATGGTTACTTCCCTACCTGCTGCCATGGCCTGGTCAGCGAGGGCGATCAGGGGTGCAAGCCCCGTACCTCCGCCGCCCATTACCAATCGCCGCGCCGAAGGTTCGATACGGTAGCCATGGCCCAGAGGGCCGAGCATTTTAAGCTCGTCGCCCGGGGCACGGCCGGCGAGCCAGTTCCGGGCGGGGCTGCCGGCATTGAAGAGCAGGGCCACGGAGTCGGGGGTGATCCAGTCGGAGGCGAAGGTGGGGTCGGCGGCGAGGAGGTCTGGGCCGTAGCGGTGGATGCTAATGGCCCTGCGGAGATGGGGGTCGGTGGTGTCTCCGCACTCGGCCATGACGAACTCACCGGGGGTGCGGCTTTCGGCGACGGGAGGGGAGTCCACCCAGAGGCAGTGGACGCCCGGGGCGAGGGTTTGGTTGGCGAGGACTTTGGCGAAGGTGTCTTGCATTATGCAGGGCTCGATTCCAGGTAGGCGCCCAGGGGTTTTACGGAGACGTTACGGGGGCCGTTTAGGAGGGTATCCACGGTTACTCGGGCGGTGTCGAGGGAGGTGAAGCAGGGGATTCGCCGTTCCGCTGCGGCCCGGCGGATCTGGAAGCCATCCCGGAGCGGCGTACGGTGGCCGGTCATGGTGTTCACCACTACGTCTACGGTGCCGTCCTGGATGATGTCCACGATGTCGGGGGAGCCCTGTCCGGCCTTTGCGACGGAGGTGACCGGAAGGCCGATGGCTTCGATCATGTCGGCGGTGCCCTGGGTGGCGTAGAGCTTGTAGGAGAGGGAGTGGAAGGTGCGTACGATGTCCAGGGCCTCGGCCTTGTCCCGGTCGGCGATGCTGAGGAGGACTGCACCTTCCGGCGGGAGCATAAGGTCGCTGGCCATGAGTGCCTTGGCGAGGGCCGGGCCGAGGGAGTGGTCGATGCCCATGACCTCGCCGGTGGACTTCATCTCGGGGCCGAGGTAGGTGTCGACGCCGATGAGCTTGGACATGGAGAACACGGGGGCCTTGATGGCGACTATCTCTTTGGCGGGCCATAAACCGGTGCTATAGCCCTGTTCTGCGAGGGACTTGCCCATCATGATGCGGGTAGCGGCCTGGACCATGGGCACGCCGGTGATCTTCGAAAGGAAGGGCACCGTTCGGCTGGCCCGGGGGTTTACTTCGAGGACGTAGACGAGGGGGTCCTCGCTGTCATCGGAGTCGGAGGGCTTCATGACAACGTACTGGATGTTCATGAGTCCCTTCACCTGGAGCCCAAGGCCTATTCTGACCGTGTAGTCGACTATGGCTTTTCTCTGGGCGGGGGTGAGGCTGGGGGCGGGATAAACGGCCATGGAGTCGCCGCTGTGGACTCCGGCCCTTTCGATATGCTCCATAATGCCGGGGATGAGGACTTGCTCGCCGTCACAGATGCCGTCCACCTCGACTTCCATACCCTCCAGGTATTTGTCGACGAGTATGGGGCGGTCGGGCGCCGCGTCGACGGCCCCGGCCACGTAACGGATGAGCTCGGTGGCGTTGTGGACGATCTCCATGGCGCGGCCACCGAGCACGTAGCTGGGCCGCACCAGCACCGGGTAGCCGATGCTCTGGGCTACGCTCAAGCCCGCCTCTACGGAGGTGATGGCGGCCCCGGGGGGCTGGGGAATGCCGAGCCGGTTGAGGAAGTCTTCGAATCGGTGGCGGTCTTCCGCCGTATCTATGGTGTCGGAAGAAGAGCCGAGAATGGAGGCACCGGCGCGGTGGAGGGGCTCGGCGAGGTTGATGGCGGTCTGACCGCCAAACTGGACCACTATTTCGGGGAAATCCCCACCCTCTCCTTCTCCGCCGTTTTCGTTTTCCAGGATGTCCCGGAGTCCCTCTTCGTCCAGGGGTTCGAAGTAGAGGCGGTCGCTGGTGTCGAAGTCGGTGGATACGGTCTCGGGGTTGGAGTTGACCATGATGGAGCCGGCGCCCTCTTCCTTGAGGGCCCAGGAGGCGTGGACGGAGCAGTAGTCGAACTCGATGCCCTGGCCGATACGGATGGGTCCTGAGCCTATGACAACGGTCCTGCGGCCTGGGACGGCCTCGGCTTCATTCTCCTGCTCGTAGGAGCTGTAGAAGTAGGGGGTCTCGGCGGCGAACTCTGCGGCACAGGTGTCGACCATCTTGTAGACGGGGAGGACGCCCCAGAGGCGGCGGAGGTAGCGCACTTGCTCGGGGAGGCGGTCGGCGAGGGTGCCAATGTATTCGTCGGAGAACCCCAGGCGCTTGGCGGAGCGCATCAAGGCAGGCGTGAGAGGCTCTTTCAGTAGCCTCTTCTCCATGTATACGAGGTTGTAGAGCTTATTGGTAAACCAGGGGTCGATGCCGGTGCGCCGGGAGAGGTCGTCGGGGCTGAGGCCCCGGCGGAGGTGGGCCATGAGGGCCCAGATGCGCTGGTCACTGGGGTCGGTCGGGATTGCGCCGTTGCCGTTCTCGCCCGACCACTCGCGGTCCTCCCATAACAGGCGGCGCTGGCCGAACTCCAGGGAGCGTACGGCCTTCTGGAGGGCGGCCTCGAAGCTGCGGTCCACGGCCATTACTTCGCCGGTGGCCTTCATCTGGGTGCCGAGCCTGCGGTCGCCGGAGGCGAACTTGTCGAAGGGCCAGCGAGGGATCTTGACGACGCAGTAGTCAAGGGAAGGTTCGAATGCCGCCTTGGTCTTGCCGGTGACGGCATTGCCTATCTGATCCAGGGTCTTGCCGACGGCGATCTTGGCGGCGACCCGGGCGATGGGGTAGCCCGTGGCCTTGCTGGCCAAGGCGGAGCTGCGGCTCACCCTGGGGTTGACCTCTATGACGTAGTATTCCCGTCCGTTGACGCCGGTCTGGCCGAAGGCGTCGGCGACGAGGGGCCCGGGAGCGAGGGCGAACTGGACGTTGCAGCCTCCCTCGATGCCGAGGGCGCGGATGATGTTGATGCTGGAGGAGCGGAGCATCTGGTAGTCCTGGTCGGAGAGGGTCTGGCTCGGGGCTACTACGATGCTGTCGCCGGTGTGGACGCCCATGGGGTCGATGTTTTCCATGTTGCAGATGGTGATGCAGTTGTCGGCGGAATCGCGCATCACCTCGTATTCCAGCTCTTTCCAGCCCTCCAGGTATACCTCTATGAGCACCTGATTGATGGGGCTGGCGGCAATGCCGCCCGCAGCTACGGTGGCGAGCTCATCCCGGGTGCGGGCGATGCCCCCACCCGTCCCCCCGAGGGTGTAGGCGGGCCTTATGACCAGGGGCAGTCCAAGCCTCTCTCCCACAGCCAAGGCTTCTTCTACAGTCTCAACGGTGGCGCTGGGAGGGGCAGGCTCCCCGATGTCGCGCAGGAGCTGCTTGAAGAGCTCCCTATCCTCCGCCTTGCGGATGGTGTTGAGGGGCGTGCCCAGCATGCGAACGTTGAACTTTTCCAGGACTCCGGACTCGGCGAGCTGGACGGCGAGATTAAGGCCCGTCTGCCCGCCGAGGGTCGGGAGGACGCCGTCGGGGCGCTCCTGTTCGATGATTCGGGAGACGACTTCTACGGTGAGGGGTTCGATATAGACGATATCGGCGATGTCCTCGTCGGTCATGATGGTTGCGGGGTTGGAGTTGACCAGGACGGAGGTCACGCCCTCTTCGCGGAGGGCCTTGCAGGCCTGGGTGCCTGCGTAGTCGAACTCGGCGGCCTGGCCGATGACGATGGGGCCGGAACCTATTACGAGGACTTTGGAGGGTTTGGTGGGCATTCTAACGGCGCTCCATAGCGTGCTCCGCCAGGAGCATCAACGGTAGTTCGGACAGGGAAGTGATCACGGCAAAAGGCAGGGATTGGGGGTTGGTGGAGTTGCGGTCCAGCCAGGCAGGAACGACTCCGGCGTCAAATGCGCCCCAGGCGTCGTTCTCAAGGGAGTCTCCGACGTGGAGAAGCCGGTGGGGCTCGCAGCGGGCCTCACGCATGGTGATTTGGAAGATGCGGGGGTCGGGCTTGTCCATAGCATCGTAGTCCTGGGAGAAGACCTCGAAGGAGATGAGGTCTTCGATGCCGAGCACGCTGGCTCGGCTGTTGCCGTTGGACAGGAGCCCGAGCTTAAAGTGAGGAGCCAGTTGTTCCAACGCCGGGCGGACGTCGGGGAATAGGGTCCGGGCCTCGTTGCGACGCTGGAAGTAAAAGTCGGTCAGGTGGGAGCCCAGTTCATCGTTGGGTCTGCCGACTTCCCTAAGGGCTCGACACATGGACTCCCGGCGGATGGCGTCGAGGTCGTTTACCGTGCCCCACATATCGGCGTGGGTCTGGTCACGGATGTCAATTATCATGTCGACGTTGAGGCCGGATGCAGCCTGGGGGTCGAACCGGGCAAGTTCTTCGAGGGTTTGCCAGAGGGCCCGTCGGGTGAAGGTCTCGAAATCCCAGAGGGTGCCGTCGACGTCGAAGGAGATGGCGGTGATGTGGGAGAGGTTGGTCACGGTTGGTTGAAGTCCCTTGTTTTGTACATTACAGGTCCGGAGGTTCAGGCCAATGACGGTTCGTATAGCTCAAGTTCAGGTATTCGGATGAAGCCCTTGTCCAGGGTGTAGAGGGGAACGTTGTGTCGGATGGCGGTGGCGGCGATGATAACGTCGGCATCGGTAAGGGAAAGACCTGTGCGCAGCAGTCGGTTGCTAAGTCGGCCAGCTGTCACCCAGACCATCTGGTCAGTTTCCAAATAATCGAGAGAAATGATCCGTTCGGTAAGGGTGTCCAACTCCTCAGGGCTCAGGGCCCCCTGTATATATTCCATGACAATCGGGCCGGTCACTACGGCTTCGCCGGAGGCGAGGAGCGAGCCCAGGTGCACGGAGGCTTCGGAGTCGGGCATCCTTTGGGCCTGAATAAGTACGGAGGAGTCCAGCAGTACGGTCAAGGTGAACCGTACCTTAACGAATCGAGAAACGCTCGGCGTCTCTCGTCAGCTGCTAACTGCTTTTTCTTGTTCTCCAAGTATTCCTGGTAGTCTTCGTCGCTCATTGGGTTATTACGCCAGTATTCGAACATCTCCTGGACGCGCTTGCGACGGATGAAATCCTTGAGAGCCGTATTGACGGCCTTGCTCTTGTTCTTCTCCCCTGTGACTTCAACCACTGATTCAAGGAGTTTGCTTTCTATGTTCAATGTGGTTCTCATGATGCATGGCACCTCATACACGCGTCATTTATGTACATCATGTTAACACATCATCTGTTGATGCATGAATTCTATTTCTGGTTATTGACCATGCTGAGGAAGCGTTTGAAGAGGTAGACGTTGTCCAGGGGGCCGGGTGAGGCCTCGGAGTGGTACTGGATGGATACTATTGGGTATTCGCGGTGGGCGAGGCCCTCAACCGTATCATCGTTGAGGTTGATGTGGCTTACTTCGACGGAGGATGAAGGGAAATCGGAGGCCAGTGCATACCCGTGGTTCTGGGCAGTGATGTGAACCCGACCCGTCACGAGGTCCTGCACCGGGTGGTTCGCTCCCCGATGCCCGAACTTCAGCTTGAAAGTGTTGCCCCCGAAGGCTTTGCCGACCATCTGGTGACCAAGGCATATACCCATGATCGGCTTCACGCCGACCAGGGCCCGCACGGTGTCGGAGATCCGGCTGAGGAGGGCGGGGTCGCCGGGGCCCGGCGAGAGGAGAAGGCCGTCGGGGTCCATCTGAAGGATGTCCTCGGCATCGGTGGCGGCGGGGATTACCGTGACCCTGCACCCGAGACTGTTGAGTATGCGGAGGATGTTGTATTTCAGGCCGTAGTCGAGGGCGATTATCTCGTGGGAAGGGGAGTCGGGGTCTTGAGTTGAGTCCCATGTATAGGGGGACGGGGTGGAGACCTCCGAAACGTAGTCAACTGAGTCGTACTTGGGGAGGCTCTCCAGCCTTTCATGAGCAGCACGGGGATCATCCCTGGTGATCATGCCCATCATCACGCCCCTGGAGCGGAGACGCCGGGTGACGGCGCGGGTGTCGACGCCGGCGATACCGGAGACACCCTGGGAGGCGAGGAACTCGGCGACGGTAGCTTCACTGTTCCAGTGGCTGGGCAGGTCGCAGTCCTCCCGGACCACGAGGCCGCTGACCTGTATCTTCTTCGACTCCACGGTCTCGGGGTTGATGCCGTAGTTGCCGATAAGCGGGTAGGTGAGCATGACTATCTGCCCGGCGTAGGAGGGGTCGGTAAGGATCTCCTGGTAGCCGGTCATGCTGGTGTTGAAGACGACTTCGCCGTAGCCTTCGCGGTCCTCGCCAATGATTGTTCCTTCGAATGAGCTGCCGTCTTCCAGGACAAGCCAGGAGGCAGCGTTGGTGTTGTGGTAAGAGTTAGTCGGGGTCACTTTGCCGTTCGTTCTCCATTTCGGGGCTGGGGACCCGGTACCCGGGCCGGTAGCCGAGGTCAAGGGCCTGTTCAAAGGACTCGAAGTAGACAAGATTGCCTGTGTGTAGGCGTCGGGAGGGGTGGAAGCCCGCCTTGTGGAAGACCTTGGTCCTGCGGCTGCCTGCGGCCTCTGCGGTCGTGTCGCGCTGGCAGTAGCGGCATCGCAGGACGGCGGGTCTCTCGTCAACGCGAGCGAATTCGGGGACTATGTAGGTGCTCTCCTTGTTGGAAACGCAGGTCGGGTTCGGGCACCTGATCCCTTCCTCCGACTTGTAGGGCGGGTAGTTCATGGGGTATGCGAAGCTGCCGTGGTGGGCCCGGGCTTGGGGCCGGGACACGCCCAGAAGGGATGCCAGGAGGGCCATCCGCACGGGCACCCCGTAAGCGGCCTGCTTGAAGTAGACGCTTCGGGGGTTTTCGTCCAGGGCGTAGTCGATTTCGTCAACTCTGGGGAGGGGATGCATTATGAGGGCGTTGCGGAACCGGGGCCGTTGCATGAAGCGCTTATCGAGCCTTAGCCCGCCGTCGGCCGACGGGGTTTCATCTTCGGCGTGGCGCTCTTTCTGCATGCGGCTGGCGTATACAACGTCCAGTCTTCCCCTGGATTTGGGCGAACCCGGCCCGGGGCCCTCCTTGGAGTGGGGCGCAAGGAGGTGGGGTTGGGTGGGGGTCTGGTAAATAGCGTCCATTTCCTTGAAAGCCCCCGTGTCCCCTGCCTTCCCTTCCGAGACAGTGCCCATGAACTCCCGGTTCAGCCTGTCCCTGACGTAGTCGGGAATCTCGTAGCCCTTGCTGGGCATGAACATAATGTTTGCGCCGAACCGGGCCAGGGCGTAGGTCAGGGAGTGGACGGTCCTGGCGTTCTTCAGGTCGCCGCAGAGAGCGACGGTCAGGTCACGGATGTCACCCTTCTCCCGCTTCAGGGTATACAGATCGCAGAGGGACTGGGTGGGATGTTCGTGGCTGCCATCGCCTGCGTTGATCACCGGCACTGTGGCGTAGTCTGCAAGGGCCCGGGCCGCACCCTCCCAGGGGTGTCGGACGACGATAATATCGACGTAGCTGCTGATTACGCGTGCGGTGTCGGCGAGGGTCTCGCCCTTGGCGATGGACGTGGTGTTGATATCGACGGCAGTGACAACGTTGCCGCCAAGGCGGTGCATAGCCGTTTCGAATGAGAGGCGGGTCCGGGTGCTGGGCTCGTAGAAGAGGCTGGCCATGACCATGCCCTTGCAGAGGTTGGAGTGGCCGCGGATGTCGGCGTGCATTCGGTCGGCAAGGGAGAAAACGGCCTCGACCTCGTCGTTGGAAACGTCATCGACGGTAATGAGGTCCCGGCCCAGGAGGTCTATGGTCATTGCACGCCTCCTGTGACGCGTTCAGCGCCTTTAGATGGGGCATGGGCCCCGAGCAGCACCACTTCGTCTCGATCGTCCATCTCCTGCACCCGGACCTTGACGGTCTGGTCGAGGGAGGTGGGGATGTTCTTGCCGACGAAGTCTGCGCGGATGGGGAGTTCACGGTGTCCCCTGTCGATGAGCACGAGGAGCTGCACTGAGCGAGGCCGACCCAGTTTGACAATGGCATCGAGCGCTGCGCGCACGGTGCGGCCAGTGAAGAGGACGTCGTCGACGAGCACCACGTTCCGGCCGGCTACCCCTCCCGGTATGGTGAGGCTCCTGCCGTTGGAGGGTGGAACGGGGTTGGGAAGGTCGTCGCGGTAGGGTCTCGTGTCCAGGGCAGCGACGGGTATTTGACCGTTCCCGTTGGTGGAAATGTTCCGGGCGATGCGTCGGGCGAGGGGCACGCCGCGGCTGAGAATCCCGATCAGCAGAAGGCCCGACGTATCGGCGTGAGCTTCCACGAGCTCGTGGGAGACCCTTTTCAGGGCCTTCCTGATGTCTTTGGCGGACAGGAGGACGGTGTCGGCCAAAAAAATACCCCTGCCAAAGGGCGGCAAGGGAGTTGGCCGAAATCGGCTGCGGCAACCCTGTTCTCCTTGCCAGCCTCTCTGGACTGAATTAAAGGTCCGTTACCGCGATTAGGTGTTTGTCGGCTTCTGTTTTCCGGTGGTCATTTTAGCGCGAACAGGGTAGGCGGGGCAAGGGTGTGCAAAGTGAGTAACAGGTGGCAAGGGCGCGATGTTGTGGAGTATTGTAGGGAATCAAGAGCGCACCAAATTTGCCAGGGAGGGACTTCAGTATGGACAAGATAAGGATTATGCCGAAAGGACACTGGTACTGGAGCATGCCGGTGCCGTTTTCGCAGGGGTGGAAGGTGGGGAAGATGGTATTTGTCGGGGGGCAGATAGCGGCGGACGAGCACGGGACCCCGCTGGCCCCCTTCGACATCGAGGAGCAGACCCGAATAGTGTTCGAGAACGTCCAGACGGTGCTGCGGGAGGTCGGGGCGGAGATGAAGGACATAGTGAAGCTGAACACGTACTACGTGGACAACTCCTCGGGCGACGAGTCCCGGAAGTTCTGGGAGAAGATGACTCACGTCAGGAACAAGTACATCCCGAGCCCCGGGCCTGCGGCGACGGCGGTGCGGGTGGCGGGGCTGGCTTATGACGGGCTGGTGATCGAGGTGGAGGCGATTGCGATAGTGGATGAGTAGGCCTTGAGTTACAGGAGCGAAACATGAGAAACAGCGCTGAGGCGGTGATCATCGGGGGTGGGGTTAACGGGTGCAGCATCTGCTATAACCTGGCCGAACGGGGGGTGAAGGCGCCAATCCTGGTGGAGCGGTCCAGCCTGGGGGCGGGTTCTACGGGGAGGTCGTCGGGGGTGAGCACGGGGTTCAGCCTCCTGCTGTTCACGCAGCAGAGCGCCTTTAGCGACACCATTCCCAGGCTGGCGAAGGTGGGACAGGACATACTACGCAACTTCGAGGAGATGATTGGGGTGGACGCGGGGTATAAGGAGACGGGGGTACTGTTTCTCGGGGGGAAGGAAGTGGAAGAGCCGGTGGAGGCGAGCTTTGCACTGATCAGAGATCTCGGGTTTGAGGGAGGGACTATCGGTCGGGAGGAGGCAAAGGAGTTCGCGCCTTACCTGGAGCTTGACGATATCGACTGCATAGGCCTGGAACCCCACGCCGGGTACGCGGACCCGCCGGCGGTGGCGCAGGGATATGCGTCGGCGGCGGGGAGGCTGGGCGCCGAGATCGTGCTGGGGAATGCAGCTCTGTACGTTGAGATAGAGGAGGGTCGGGTGAGGGGGGTGGTGATGGAGCAGGGGAGGATAGCGACGGACACGGCGATAGTGGTCGGGGGGCCGTGGGGAGGGCAGCTGATGGCGAAGCTGGGATTCCCGGTCCCATTCAGGCCAACGAGGCACGAGGTCTTCTTCCTGAAGCGCGGGCCAGGGGCGCCCTCGGAGCACGCGGTGGTCTTCGACCTTCCTAGCCTGACGTACTTCCGCCAGGAAAGCCCCGACCTGACGCTGGTGGGGGACGTGGAGCACGACGATACGGCGGAGCCGGACAACTTCGAGCAGGGTACGGACATGGGGCTAACCCGGTCGACGTGGGAGAAGGTCGCCCACCGGATGCCGAGCCTGGCGGATGCGGAGCTGTTCACGAGCTATGCGGGGATGTACACGGAGACGCCGGACGGCTACCCGGTAATTGACAGGGTGGGTGGGGTGGAGGGGTTGTATCTGGTGGGAGCGTTCAACGGGTACGGGTTCAAGATATCGCCAGCGGTGGGGATAGTGGTTGCGGAGATGGTGACAGAGGGGGAGTCGAGGACTGTGGACGTTAGCTCGCTGGGGGTGGGGAGGTTTGGGGGCAGGGGCCTGGGAGAGGGTTGGCCATGACCGATACCATGGACCGGGTGAGCGTCGAAGCCGCGAGGAACATGCTCGAATCGGTGATGCTGCCCATGGAAGAGGCGCGTTCACTGCCTTTTGCGGCCTATCGTGACCAAGGGTTCTTCGATCTGGAAATGGAGCGCGTATTTCGTAATGACTGGGTGGCAGTCTGCGCAGAAGCGTCGCTGGCCGAACCGGGAGATTGCCTAGCCCTGGATATCGGGGGTGAGCCGGTACTGCTGGTGAGGGGTTCCGACGGCCAACTGCGTGCACTATCGAACGTCTGCCGACACCGGGGCACCTTGCTTATGGAGCCGGGGATCGATCGCCTTGATGGGGGTCGGATTGTCTGCCCGTATCACGCGTGGAGCTACAGCGATGCGGGACAGTTTCGGGGCGCGCCCTTTTCCCGCGGAGTCAGCGTAGACTCGGGGGAGCACAGTCTGCCCTCCTTCCGCGTTGAGGTGTGGATGGGCGTAGTCTTCATTTGCCTCGAGGAACGGACGCCGCCGCTGGCGAATCGGCTGAAGGGAATCGAGTCACATTTAGAAGAGTTCGGCATGGAGACGTTCAGGGTGGCCGCACCTTTCAGCGATCCCGAGGTTTGGGCAGCCAACTGGAAGCTGATAGTAGAGAACGGCATAGAGAGCTACCACCTCTTCCAGGTGCATGCCAATACACTTGAGAAGATCACGCCGACACGGGGTGCATACTATATCGAGGGGTCGGCGAAGTGGACGGTGACGGGAGGGGCGATCGTGGAGGGGGGCGGGGCAGGTCTGGCAGGAAAGCTTCTGGGCAGTCTGCTGGGCAGCGACACGGGAGGAGACCACTACACGCTGGTCTCAATTCCGCCGTCGTTTGTGGGGGTAGTGACCCGGGACTCGTGGGACTGGCTGGTTGCGCACCCACTTACGCCGAATTCGACGCGAGTGCTCACGGGGTCGTTGACAAAGGGGAAACCCGACGTCATCACGCGGATGGTATATGGCGGGTACGCAAGCGCCTTCTTAGAAGAGGACCGGGCCATATGCGAACGGGCGCAGAGAGGGATGGCGGCCCGGCACTCAAAAGGCGGGAAGCTGGTACCCTTGGAGCGGGTGGTAGTGGACTTTCACCACTATCTCGGGTGGCGGATGCTTGGTGAAGAGCCTCCCCCGAGGCACGTGGAGCGCAAACCTTGAACTTCGACAGGCGGGCCAGGAGTCGGGCGAGCGGCAGAATCCGCTGGCTAACGCTTGTGGCCCTGGCGATAGTGGTGTTGGCCTTCATTTTCGACCTGAACTTTATCTGGGGGTTGCTCTTTCTCTTCTGGGCAGGACCAAGCCTATTCACGGGGGTGACCTTTCTAGTCGAGCCTATTCATCGTTCCGAGAACCCGTGGCTGTTCTGGACCATCGTATCCCTCTGGCTAGGGCTGAGCTTGACGCTAATCGTATGGGACATCGTACTGGTGGTCAGTTGAGGCAGTGTGGGAAAGGTAAGACGGGTCCAATTGGCTTCGCACCTTGACATATCCAAGGTGGGATTACATCATTGTTTTACCGAGTCTCTCAGAAGGTGTGACTTAGCATCTTTGTGATCTTCACTCGATGGGGCCAACTACTACTCAAGAAGGGAGAACGGGCAATGGAACTCCTGATAATCGTTGCGGCGGTGTTGATAATTCTCTTCTTGTTGTTCAGAAAGTGGTACACGTTTTCTGACGACCTGGGGATTCCGTACGTAGAGGACGAAAAGGACTCGGATCGCAAATATTGAATTAGTGGGGCCGGGACCAAGCTTCCGGCGCAAGGATTCGAGTAAAGGAGACGAGGCTAGGATGGCTCGTCTCTTTTAGTTTTGATGTCAGCCAAATGCCCTTTCGCTTTGGGTACATAAAAGAGAAAGTCGCAGCCAGCAGTAAAAGAGGTGAGTTATGAGGGGCACTGCAGAAGCCGTGATAATCGGGGGTGGGCTTGCAGGGACGAGCATTTGCTTTAACCTGGCGACGCGGGGGGTCAAGGATACGGTGCTGCTGGAGAAGGAGGGGCTGGGGGCGGGGTCTACGGGGAAGTCGTCGGGGGTCAGCACGGGGTTCAGCCTTCTGCTGTTCACCCACGGCGACGAGGGCGCACTGCCGATATCGCTCATGGCCAAGGAAGGCCGGAAGTGGTTCAGGAATTTCAAGGAGCTGGTGGGGGCCGAGTCGGGGTGGAGGGAAGTAGGTGTGTTATTTCTTTCGGGAGAAGAGTATGTACCGGCGTTAAGGTCGGGTCTCGCCAAGGCGCGCGAACTGGGCTTCGAGAATCAGGAGTTAAGCCGAGAAGATCTGAAAGAGATAGTGCCACACCTTGAACCCGTTGACGTCGACTTCCTTGGCTTCGAGCCACGATCAGGGTATGGGGACCCGCCGGGTGTAGCGCAGGGTTTTGCCTCGGCGGCGGGGGGGATGGGGGCGGAGATATCGCTGGGGAACGGGGCGTTGGACGTGGAGATAGAGGGGGGCCGGGTGAGGGGGGTGATCAGCGAGAAGGGTCGGATAGCCACGGACACGGTTGTCGTGGCAGGGGGGCCGTGGAATGGAGGGCTGATGAAGAAACTGGGCTACGACCTGCCCCTGCAACCTACCAGACATGAAGTGTTCGTCCTGAAGAAAGGGCCCAAGACACCGGTCACGCATCCGGTAATCTTCGACCTGGTAGAAATGACCTACATGCGGGAGGAGAGCCCCGACCTGATGCTGGGAGGGGACATACAGAAGGACGAGCACGTAAACGATCCCGAGAATTTCGACCAGGGGACTACCATGGAGCAGACTCAGAGGATCTGGGGAAGGCTGAGTTCCCTAATGCCGTCGCTGGCAGATGCCGAGCTGTTTACCGGTTTCTCGGGGCTGTACACGAACACGCCGGACAATCTGCCGATCCTGGGCAAGGTGGATGGCGTGGATGGGCTGTACTTCGCCGGCGGCTTCAACGGGTACGGGTTCAAGCTGTCGCCAGCAGTGGGAATCGTGATGGCGGAGCTAGTCACGGAGGGTGAGGCGAAGCTGGTGGATATCAGCTCGCTGGGGATGGGGAGGTTTGCGGGGGTGACGGCGTAGGGGAAGGGGATGGATTCCCGACTGCTCGGGAATGACGGGATTGGGGCTACCAGTGGAGGTCGGGGTGGCGGGCGGCCTGGGCTTCGTCCAGGCGGGAGACGGGGGTGGTGTGGGGGGCGGTGTTGACGAGGTCGGGGTCGGTCTCCGACTCACGGGCGATGGCTTTCATGGCGTCGACAAAGGCGTCGAGTGTTCGCTTGCTCTCGCACTCGGTGGGTTCGATCATGAGGGCCTCGGGGACGACCTGGGGGAAGTACATGGTCGGGGGGTGGAAGCCGTAGTCCATGAGGCGCTTGGAGATGTCCAGGGCCCGGACGCCGAGGGCCTTCTGCCTGGATGCCGAGAACACGGCCTCGTGCATGCAGGTGCGTTTGTGAGGCAGCAGGTAGTCCTCCTGAAGTCGGGTGGAGAGGTAGTTGGCGTTGAGGACGGCGTTTTCGCTAATCTCCCTCATGCCGGGGGCCCCGAGTAGCCGGATGTAGGCGTAGGCCCTGAGCACGACGCCGAAGTTGCAGTGGAAGGCGCTGATCTTGCCGATGGACTTGGAGGGCCGACCGAGCCGGTATTGCGGGCCAGATCCGGAATCGTCCTTGTAGACGACGGGGGCGGGTAGGTAGTCGGCGAGGGAGTCGGCGGCGCAAACGGGCCCGGCGCCCGGGCCTCCGCCGCCGTGGGGAGTGCTGAAGGTCTTGTGAAGGTTGGAGTGAACCACGTCGAAGCCGAGGTCGCCGAAACGGACACGTCCGAGGATGGCGTTGAGGTTGGCACCGTCACCGTAGACGAGGGCCCCGGCATCGTGAATGGCGTTGCAGATATCGAGGATGCGGGGGTTGAAGAGGCCGAGGGTGCTGGGGAGGGTGAGCATGAGGCCGGCGGTCTCGGGGCCGGCGAGCTCTTTCAGGGCTTCGACGTCGAGGTTGCCCTGGGGGTCGGAGGGGGCGGTGACGACCTCGTAGCCGCACATCTTGGCGGAGGCGGCGTTGGTGCCGTGGGCAGTGTCGGGGATGAGGACCTTCTTACGGGTGTCGCCCTCGCCTCGTTCTTCGTGGTAGGCGCGGATCATAAGTAGACCGGCCATTTCGCCGTGGGCACCTGCGAGGGGGGCCAGGCTGACGGCACTGGCACCCGTGATCTCGGCGAGGAGGTCCTGGAGGCCGTGCATGATGGCAAGGGCGCCCTGCGCGGACTCGGGGGGCTGGAGGGGGTGGACCTGGGCGAAGCCCGGGAGCCGGGCGACTTCCTCGTGCCACTTGGGGTTGTACTTCATGGTGCAGCTGCCGAGGGGGTAGAAACCGGTGTCGATGCCGAAGTTGAGCTTGCTGAGACCGGTGAAGTAGCGGACGAGGCCCAATTCCCCGATTTCGGGGATGTCCAGATCGCCGCGGAGGAGGGCGTCGTCCGGCAAGTCTGAGGCGGGTACGTCAAGCTCGGGGAGGGTTGTGCCACGGGCTCCGGGGGAGTCGAGGTCCATGAGGGTGGGGCGGTTGGGTAGGGTGGGGTTGGTGTCAGTCACGGCTAGGCCAGGTCCTTGAGGGCATCGACGAGGCGGTCTATCTGGTCTCGGGTGTTAGTTTCGGTGGTGCAGAGGAGCATTCCGTTGGGGATGGAGTCGCTGACGTCGAGGCCGCCGATGATTTGGGAGTCGAGGAGGACAGCGTTGATCTCGGAGGGGGGCCTGGGGCATTGGACGACGAATTCCCTGAAGAAGGGGCCATCGAAGGCCAATGAGTAGCCGGGCAGTTCGGCGATTTGGGAGGCGGCGTAGTGGGCCTTGTGGTAGCAGAGCCGGGCTACGTGGGCCAGACCCTTAGGGCCAACGGCAGTGAGATATGCAGTGGATGCGAGGGCGACGAGGGCCTCGCTGGTGCAGATGTTGGAGGTGGCGGTCTGGCGCCGGATGTGCTGTTCCCGGGTCTGGAGGGTTAGGACGTAGCCTTCGCGACCCTGGTCGTCGGTGGTCTTGCCGACTATGCGGCCGGGCATCTGGCGCAGGTGCCGGGTCTTGGCGGCAAAGAGGCCGACGTAGGGGCCTCCAAAGGTGGTGGGCGAGCCGATGGTCTGTCCTTCGCCGACAACGATGTCTGCGCCGTAGTCTCCGGGGGACTTGAACATGGCAAGGGCGACGGGGTCGGCGGAGACTACGAAGAGGGCCTTGGCCTCGTGGGTGGCGTCGGCGCAGGAAGACAGGGAGTTGATGCGGCCGTAGAAGTCGGGGTACTGGGCAATGACGCAGGCATCGGCGTCGGTGACGGCGAGGGAGTCGGGGGAGAGGACGGTCATGCCGATGCCCTGGGGGCGCATGTAGTGGGCTATGACGTCATGGTAGATGGATGAGACGGTGTCGAGCACAACCACGTTGCTGCGCCGGGTGAGGCGGCAGGCCATGAGTGCGGCCTCGGCGAGGGCGGTGGAGCCGTCGTACATGCCGGCGTTGGCGACGTCCATGCCCGTGAGGTGGCAGACCATGGACTGGAAGTCGTAGGTGGTCTGGAGGGTGCCCTGGCTAATCTCGGCCTGGTAGGGGGTATAGGAGGTGTAGAACTCGCTGCGGCCCGTGACGTGACGGACCACGCTGGGGATATAGTGGTTGTAAGACCCCGCACCCAGGAAGCAGGCGTAGTCTTCCAAGTTGGCGTTCTGAAGGGAGAGGGTGCGTAACTCTCGAATCAGTTCCAATTCCGAGAGGGGGGCGGGGAGGTTGAGGTCGGGGTCCCGGAGGGACTCGGGGATTTCAAAGAACAGGTCGGCGGCGGAGGCTACGCCGGTGGCTTCCAACATGGCCTGGCGGTCGGCGTCGGTGTTGGAGATGTAGGGAGATGACATGAGGGGGAGAAGTGGGTCGGCTAGGCTTCCTCGGCGATCAGGGCTTCGTACTGGTCGGAGGTCATCAGGTGGTCGAGTTCTGAGGCGTCGGAGAGGCGGACTCTCAGCATCCAGCCGCCGCCGTAGGGCTCCTCGTTGACAAGCTCGGGGCGGTCCTGGAGCTCCGTGTTTATCTCCAAGACTTCGCCGCTGATGGGGGCGAAGAGCTCAGAGACGGCCTTGGGGGACTCGATTTCACCAAAGGACTTGAACTGCTCCAGGTTTGCGAGGTCGTCGGGGAAGTAGACGAAAACGATGTCGCCTAGCTGCTCCTGGGCGAAGTGGGTGATGCCGACGAGGGCTTCGTCGTCCGACTCCACCTTGACCCATTCGTGCTCTTTGGAGTACTTGAGATCATCAGGATTCATCTTCACATCACCTCGACAAGCCGCGCGGAGGAGGGTACGCGGGGCATCAATGTCATTCTGCGCCAAATGGCAGGAAACATCAAGGGGCTAGGAGTCGGGGCGGGGGCGGCGGTAGAAGGGCATAGGGGTTAGCAACCTCCTAAACTCTACAGGCTAATCACACGCATGTACTCATCGTGGTCACCAATCCAGAACCAAACGAAGTCCCCCGCTTCTCTGACTGCCACTGCGCGGTAGGAAGCTCCCACGCGAGCCGACCAGTAGCGTCCAACATTTCTGAACCGCAACGAAGGATGTCTGGGGTTTGCCTTCAGGAGATCGAAGTTCCGATGAGCAATCCGTTGAACCGATTCGGGCAATTCCCGGAGTAGCTCACGAAAGCGAGGGTCAGTCCGGTGCACCTAAAGGGCCTCGAGCTGGCCCTTAGCCTTTGCCTCCAGAGCTTCATTTGCCAAGGCGTCCAGCTTGCCGGCCCGGACGTCCCGGTCGAATTCCTGCTCCCAACGCTCCCAGTCCTGGTCCCGAAGCCAGCGTACCAGTTCCGCGTAGTCAGTGTCGGACAGGTCCAGGATGGCTTGTTGCAGTTCCGTCACCTTCATCGTCGTTTCCTCTAGCTATGCGCTCCAAGGCAATTGTACCGGAATCTCTGGCTCACAAACGAATTGGAACACATTACTAGGGGCGGGGGCGGCAGTAGAAAGGCATGGGGGTGACGGTGGCGGGGACTTGGCGGCCGCGGATGTCGATATCGATCTTTGTGCCTTTACGGGCAAGGGCCACGGGGACCAGGCCCATACCGATGTCCAAGTTAAGGCTAGGGGCGCGGCCCCCGCTGGTGACCTCGCCGATGACCTGGCCCTCGTGGAGAATAGCCTGGCCATGCCTGGGGATGCCTCGGGCGTCCATGACGAAACCGGCAAGCCGGCGGTCGGGGCCCTGGTCTTTCACCTTGAGCAGGGCCTCCTTACCGGTGAAGGGGCCGACGGTGAGGTCAACGAAATGGCCCAAGCCCGCCTCGAAGGGGTTTACGGAGGTGTTCATGTCGTTACCGTAGAGTCGGAGTGCGGCTTCCAGGCGGAGGCTGTCCCGGGCGACGAGGCCACAGGGGGCGACCCCGGCACCAGCGAGGCGGTCCCAGGTGGGAATGGCGGCGTCGGCGTTGACGATGATCTCGACTCCGTCCTCACCGGTGTATCCGGTACGGGCTATGAAGGTGTCGGAGGGGGCGTCTACGGTGATGGAGAAGAGGGGTGCGGACTCGGGGTTGAAAGGGAGAAGGAACTGGACGATGGAGACGGCGGTCGGGCCCTGGACGGCGATCATGGCCGTTTCCTCGGTGCGGTCTACGAGGTCGGCATTGGGGAACTCGGGGGCCTTGTCCCGGATGGTGTTTACGATGACCTCGCGGTTGGAGGCGTTGCAGACGATGAAAACTCGCGCGTCGGGGAGGCGGTAGACGATGAGGTCGTCTAGGATGCCGCCTGACTCGTTGCAGGCCATGCAGTACCTGGCGTGGCCGGAGGGGATGGCCGTTACATCAGCGGTGACCACGGAGTCGGCGAGGGACAGGGCGTCGGGGCCTTGGAGAAAGAGCCTGCCCATGTGGGAGACATCGAACATGCCGGCATGGGAGCGTACGGCGTGGTGCTCCTGGATGGCGGAGCCGTAGCGGGCGGGCATGTCCCAGCCAGCGAACTCGATCATCTGGGCGTCGAGGGCGAGGTGGGCGGGGTGGAGGGGGGTGGTTTTCATGGGCGTCTTCGGCTTGGACAATAGGTATTCTTCTATACTGTTTCACCCTCACCCTAACCCTCTCCCTTGACGGGAGAGGGGACCGGACACCCCTTCTCCACCCGGGGATGGATTCCCGACTCCTCGGGAATGACGGGGAATATAGGGGGCTGGGTTGGAGGGGAGGGCAACGGCAGGGACAGGGAATGGGTTATTTGAGGGGGGAGTAGGAGGTGGGGCCGTAGAAGGTGTGAAACTCCCGGGTGACGATGGCACCGTGTTTCCTGCCGACCTCTTGACGCCCGGCGAGCCAGTCGGGGTGGTTGAAGAAGGCCTGCCACTTCTCCTCGCGCTCGTTGAGGGACTCCCAGGCGAGCATGTAGGAGAGGGCGTTGGTGTAGTCGCCGGCGACGGGGGTCCAGGCCCCGACCAGCCTCATGCCTACCTTTTCAAAGACGGGCACGGCGAGGTCTTCCATGACCTCGTTGAGGGCGGGCATCTTGCCGGGCGCGGCTTCGTATCTTCGCATTTCGTAGATCATTGGGGCGCCTCCTGGGTGGTGGGGTGGGGACGGGGGAATGTTACCACAGGGGCGGGCAATTTGATTATTCGGCGGAAGATATTTGGGCTGCCCCGCTCTACAAAAACTCAGGCCGCCTATCTCTCGATAGGCGGCCCTAGTTCGAACACTCATCCATCAAAGGAGGAAATGTTCCCCAATAAGGGGATTTCATTCTAACACGAGGATTTATCTCAGGTCAAGGGCTGAATTTGCGGAGCGGATTCCGAGCCAAACGCCCGCCTATCGAGGAATTCTTGATAGTTCATGCTATGCTGATTTCAAGGGTCCGCCAGTGACATCCCAGGGGGAGGTATGCCATGACTACGACCGCGGAGCGGCTTCTGTGCGCCGGAACAGTCGAGGAGGTGCGCGCCCGAGGGTGCACGGTCGTCACGGGAGGCGGTCATGCTATTGCAGTCTTCCCTCTCGGGGACCGGTTTGCCGCAGTGGACAACCGGTGCCCTCACATGGGATTCCCGCTGGACAGGGGCACGGTCAGCAATGGGATTCTCACCTGTCACTGGCATCACGCCCGGTTCGATCTCTCAAGCGGCGGGACATTCGACCCCTTTGCCGACGACGTCCGGGCGTTCCCGGTTACGGTTGCGGAGGGTCGGGTGTGGGTAGACCCCAGCCCGCCGGATGCCGACCCCGTGGAAAGGTGGTCGCGGCGGCTGGAAGACGGGATGGAGCACAACATCAGGTTGGTGATTGCGAAGTCGGTGCTGGGGCTGGAATCATCTCCCACAGATTACCGAATCCCGTTGACAATTGCGGCACGGTTCGGGACGACGTACTCGGATGTCGGGTGGGGGCAGGCGCTGACGATGATGACTTGTTCGGCGAATGCTCTCGACTACCTCTACCCGGATGACCGACCCCTGGCCCTGTACCAGGGCATCAGGCAGGTGGCCACGGAGTGCGCCGGGCGACCGCCCCGTTTCATGGTGGATCCGCTTCCCACGGGAGAGACTCGGCCCCACGTGTTCAAGGAATGGTTCCGGGGCTTTATCGAGGTGCGAGATGAAGAGGGCGCGGAGCGGTGCCTCCGCACGGCGATAGAGCTGGGCATTTCACAGGGCGAGATAGCGGACATGGTCTTCGCGGCGACGACGGACCGGATCTACCTGGACGGAGGCCACGTCCTGGACTTCTGCAACAAGGGCTTCGAGCTGCTGAACCACATCGGCTGGGAACATGCTGCGCAGGTGTTGACGAGCCTCGTTCACGGCATCGCCAGCGCCCGGCGCAGCGAGGAACTAAATGCGTGGAGGAACCCCATTGATCTTTCTTCGATGGTCTGGGAGGCGCGGCGCGCACTGCCCGAGCTCTGGGAGGAGGGGGCAGGGTTGCGGGGTGAGTGGGGTGGGGAGTCGGGGCTGGTGGAAAGGATGCTTGCGGACGATCCATCGGCAACGATACAGGCGCTGCAGGAAGCTGTACGCGAGGGGGCGACTGCCGAACGGCTGGGCGGCGCGGTGGCTTATGCCGCCTTTCTGAGGATGGCCCGGTTCCACACTTCCAACGAGTTCGGGGACTGGGACACCGTCCACAACACCCTGACAGCGGCAAACGCTTTGCACCAGGCGCTGAAACGGGCCCCGTCGGTGGAGCTGCTGCGGGCGGTGTTCGACACGGCGATGAGCATTTACCTTGACCGCTTTTTGAACATGCCACCACGGCGAATCCCCGAGCCCAACGGCGCAAATCCCGACGGTGATCTCGGGACGGAGCTGCTGGATGCGATGGACTCCCAGCAGCAGGTGGAGCAGGCTGCACGAATCGTGACGGACTACGTGGCGGGGAGCGGGGACCCGGATGGCATTCTAGCGGTGCTGGGCCACGCGATGCTGCGGGAGGACTCGACGTTCCACCACTTCCAGATAGTTGACGCTGCCATGAAACAGTACCTGGACCGAAGGGGGACGCCCGCGGCCCGACACGTCCTGGTCGGAGCGGCGAGGTTCCTGGCTGCTCACTACCCGACCCCCAGGGCGGTGAACCAGACCTTCAACATTGCGGTGCGTCTCCAGCGCGGCGACGAGATTTTCAGGGAAGAATAACCCCTTCCGAGATTCGGGCGATCTCTGGCTCGCGAAGACGGGGCTAGTAGACCATCTCGCCGCCTAGGAAAGCACGAGTCCTAGGGTCACGGGCTTCCGAGAAGAGCTGTTCTGTGGGGCCGACTTCGACGACTTTGCCGTCCAGGAGGAGGGCCGTGCGGTCGGCGAGGCGTCGGGCCTGGAAGACGTTGTGGGTGACCAGCACGATGGTCGTGCCAATCTCCCTGACATTTCGCTGCATGAGATCTTCGACGAGGGCCACGTTGTAGGGATCAAGGTTGGCGGTCGGCTCGTCGAGGAGGAGGACCTCGGGTTCGAGGATGAGGGCCCGGGCGAGGGCGACGCGCTGGGTCTCGCCGAAGGAGATGGTTGAAGGGTGCTCGCGGGCCAAGGACTCCATGCCGAGCTTTTCGAGGAAGTCGGCGGCCCGGGTTTTGGCGTCTTTCACGCCGCGCAGCCTGAGGCCGTAGGCGACGTTGTTGAGCACGGAGGTGTTGAAGAGGAGGGGGCTCTGGAAGACCAGGGTCATTCGCCTGCGGACGTCGAGGGAAATCGAGGCACGGGCGTCGTAGGTCTGGCCGAGGAAGCAAATTGTGCCTGAGGTCTGGGGTTCGAGGAAGTTGAGGAGGCGCAGGAGGGTGCTTTTGCCGGAGCCGCTGGGGCCGATGATGCCGAGGGCCTCGCCCCGGTGTATTTCCAGGGACTCTATGTTGCAAGCCTCCCGCTCGCCGTAGCGCTTAACGAGCCGGTCAAGGGTGTAGATGAAGTCGTTCATCGGGCGAGGGCCCTTCCCTGGAGTCGGGTGGCAATGATGTTGATTGTGAAGGAGATCAGGAGCAGGATGAGGCCGAGGGCGATGGCGGCGGCGAACTCGCCCTTACGGGTCTCCAGAACGATGGCGGTGGTGAGTACTCGGGTATTACCGGCGATGTTGCCGCCGACGATGATCACGGCCCCGACCTCGGTGACGACGCGTCCGAAGGCGGCGGCGAGGGCGATGACCATGGAAACGCGGGCTTCGCCGAGGAGGGCGAGGGTGGCCTGGGTGCGGGTTGCACCGAGGCTCCTGAGCTGAAGCCGCATGCCGGGGTTAATGGCCAATATGGCCGACATGGTGAGGCTGGCGATGACGGGGAAGGCGATGATGAACTGGGCGACGATTATGGCCCAGGGGGTGAAGAGCCAGCCGAGGATGCCGAAGGGGCCCTGCTGGGAGAGGAGGAGGAAGACGATGAGGCCGACCACGACGGTCGGGAAGGCCATGCCGGAGTAGGTGAGTCCGATGAGGACTCGGCGGCCGGGGAAGCGGCTGAAGGCTAGCCATATTCCGTAGGGTATGGCAGCGGCGGCGGCGAGTAGGAGGGCGAGGCCGGAGACCTGGAGGGAGAAGAGGGCGATGCGCCGGACCTCGGGGTCGAGGCTGCCGATGAGCTTGAGGGCCTGCCAGATTCCGGATGCTATTTCTTCCATAGGGTCACGCCGCTAGAGTGGAACCGGGGGTTACGGCATCTCCCCCAGGTGTACGGGGTTGAAGAGGGAGAGGCCGAATTCGTCTTTGCGGAAGTCAGCGATACGCTGCTGGGTGTCAGGGGAGACCAGGAACTGGATAAAGGCGTCGGCGAGCTCGGACTGGACCTGGATGTACTTGTCGGGGTTGACCATGATGACGTGGTAGGGGTTGAAGAGCCGTTGGTCGCCTTCGGCCACTATGACGAGGTTGAGTTCCTTTCGGGCGAGGAAGGTGCCCCTGTCGGTGAGGGTGTATGCGCCGAGCTCGTTGGCAGTGGTAAGGGTGCCGCCCATGCCCTGTCCGAGGGAGAGATACCAGTCCTCGGCTTCCACGGACTCCACGCCGGCCTCGGCCCACATTTCTGTTTCCTTGACGTGGGTACCCGACGCATCGCCGCGGGATGCGAACTTGGAGCCGGTTGCGGCGATGCGGCGGAAGGCCTCGGTGGCGTTGGCTAGGCCCGAGGCCTGGGCGGGGTCGTTGGGGGGGCCGAGGACTACGAAGTCGTTGTACATGACGTAGGTGCGGTCGACGCCGTTGCCCTCCTCCACGAACTGCAATTCGAGGGAGGGGGCGTGGACAAGGACGACGTCGGCATCGCCTCGGGCGGCGATGGCAAGGGCCTGGCCGGTGCCCACTGAAATAACCCTGACATGGGCGCTGTGCTCCTTCTCGAAAGGGGGGATGATGTGATCGAGGAGACCGGAGTCGTAGGTGCTGGTGGTGGTGGTGAGGACCAGGGAGCGCTCAGCGCCCTGGAAGCAGACGGTCGCCGCCAGCAGGGTAGCGAAGGAGGCCAAGAGGGCCAGCAGTGCCAGTCCCCGCACCCGTGGACGGTTTATATTGCCAGGTATGCGCGCCATTTCCCGAATCGGCTCTTCTTGTGAAGTCGCCGCATTCTATGAAAGCCAATTGTAATTGTCAATTAGATAAGTTTACTTTACAATCGGCAGAGATATGCCCAGTCTTTCGAATAACCTGAAATCGGCGAGGGTCTCGGCGGGTCTTTCGCAGGCGGCACTGGCGATGAAAGCCGGGGTGTCCCGGCAGGCCTACGTTGCGATAGAGGGCGGGAAGTCGGTGCCGTCCACCGAGGTCTCGCTGCGGCTGGCTCGGGCCCTGGGGTGCAGCGTCGAGTCCATATTCTCGCTGCCTGCCGAGGATGAAGGAACGGTGACTGCGGAGATGACGCCAGCGTCCCCACCGTCGGCGCTGCCGTCGAGGGTGCAGCTGTTCAACGTAGGGGGTAGGAGGTTTGCGCGGCCGCTACTGGGTCGGAACTCTACCAGCTACACGATGGCGCCCGCGGACGGGATTGCGCTGAGTGCAACTTCCCGGGATGGGGTGTCGGTGCGGCTCTTGGCACCCCTGGAAGAGGCGGAAACGCTGGTGCTGGCGGGCGGCGACCCGGCGATACCGTTTCTTTCGCGGGACCTGGCGTTGCGTAACTTCCGGATGGTGCGGCTGGGAGAGGACAGCAACACGGCGCTGAGATATCTTGCGGGGGGGATGGCACACGTGGCCGGGTGTCACCTGTTCGACGAGGACACGGGGCAGTACAACGTGCCGTGGGTGCGGCGTCGGGCGCCGTTTCCGTGCTCGGTGATCACGTTTGCCATCCGGGAGCAGGGGCTGATTGTGGCGGCGGGCAACCCGAAGGGGATATCGGGAGTGGAAGGCCTGTCGAGGCCTGACATATTGTTCATCAACCGGGAGGAGGGGTCGGGGAGCCGGGCGTTGATGGACAGGCTCGTGGCACGGGCGGGGCTGGGAGGGGAGATGATAAGGGGTTATGAGAGGTCGGTGGAAGGACATCTGGCAGTGGCGGATGCTGTGGCGACAGGCCTGGCGGATGCGGGGATAGGGGTGAGGTCGGCGGCGGAGGCCCGGGGGCTGGGCTTCGTGTCGCTAGGGCAGGAGCGCTACGACTTCGTGATACCCAACCACTTCATGGACTTGACGGCGGTGCAGGCCTTCATCGAGACGCTGAAGCAGCCCTACCCTCGGCGCCAGGTAGAAGCGCTGGGGGGCTACGATGTGTCGCCGATGGGGGAGGCGGTGACCGTCTGACCGATTTTACAGAAGTAGCGTATAGTACGTTCCAGAAGAAGGAGCGAGTGATGCCTGAAGCCAAGAAATTCCTATTCTTCACTGTCGAGCTCATTGGCGTTGGTCAGAACGTAATCGGGATGATTGCAGCGGCCTGGTTCACCGCCATCGGGGGCGTGGCGGTTGCCATTTTGAATGCTGTGGGGCTCATAGCTATCAGCCCCGTGAACGCCGTAGGGTTCGTGGCCGTGGGCGGTGTGAACGCTGTTGGCGTGGTGGCGATAGGCGGCGTCAACTCGGTGGGGGTGGTAGCCATCGGCGGCTACAACGCTGACGGCATTATCGCTATCGGTGGGGCAAACAGCAGGAGCGCCTTCCCATTGATGTAGGGGCTCGCCGACGCTTCCTGTATAGACAGTCCTGAATTCATTGGACTGCAGTACGGAGATCGATCCTCTGACATCATGATATCTACGCAGCTGCCTCGCTACGCGGACACTGTAGTTATAGGCGGAGGCACTGCGGGTGCAGCCGTAGCCGGGCTTGTCGCTGAGAGGGGAGACCAGTCGGTCCTGTTGCTGGAGGCGGGCCCCGACTACGGCCCCTTTGCCGAAGGCCGATGGCCCGCCGACCTGCTCGATGGCCGGATCGTTGCGGAAACCCACGACTGGGCCTACACCAGCGCCGCTTCCAACGGTCGGGCGGGTCACGCTCTCGAAAGGGCAAAGGTTATCGGTGGGTGTTCATCGCACAACGGCTGCATTGCGCTTTGGGGGAGCCGCGTTGACTACGACGGATGGGCAGCTGCGGGAAACGTTGGGTGGTCGACGGAGGAGGCGCTTCCCTATTTCAGAAGGGCGTCGGGGCGGCTAAGAGTCCGAGAGTTTTCTGCGGATGAGGTGACGCCATTTCACGCCGCATGTCTGGAAGCGATGGCCGGGGCGGGGGTCCCTGTCATCGACGACCTGAACGACATTGACGAGAACTTCGGCGCAGCGATTTCGCCGGTCAACATCCGGGAAGGCATACGGTGGAACGCATCCTTTGGATACCTGGACCCGGTGCGTGATAACGGACGCCTGACCGTGGCGGGCGACGCGCCGGTCAGCAGAATCAACCTGGAAGGGCGCCGTGCGGTTTCGGTGGACTGCATCGTTGGCGGGGAGACGGCGACGGTCGGGGCGGGGCGGGTGGTGGTGTGTGCGGGGTCGTACGGGTCTCCGGCGGTGTTGATGAGGTCGGGTGTAGGGGCGGCGGGTGAGCTAGCGAGGTTGGGGATTGAAACGGTGGTTGATTTACGGGGGGTGGGGAGGAATCTGCACGATCATCCGGCCTTTGGGCTTAACTACCGCAGCACCCGACTCTTCAACTCTTTGATGGACGAATTCATCGCAGAGGGGAAAACCGTGTTTGCGGAGCAGAGCCTGGCGAAGGCTCGCAGCGCGGGATGCGAGGAGGCTTTCGACCTTCACATTGCTCCGATTGCCTTTATCGACCGTGACGAGTCGGGGCACTGGCGGTTCAAGATAGCCGTGGCGAACATGGCGCCCAAGTCCCGGGGTCGCTTAACTCTGCGTGATGCCGACCCGAACAGCGCCCTAAACATCGACACCGGCTATTACACCGACCCAGAGAACTCGGACATTGGGGTGGTGATGGACGGGATAGAGCTGGCGAGGAAAATTGCGGGGCAAGGGCCACTGGCGGAGCTGATCGGAAAGGAGCTTAAGGAGACGGCAAGGCTAGTCTCAGTGGAGGACGTGCGGCGGAACAGTGCGCACTATTACCACCCGGTCGGGACATGCAAGATGGGGGCGGAGTCCGACCCTGACGCGGTAGTGGATGCGAGGGGGAAGGTGTACGGGCTGGACAACCTCTATGTCGCCGATGCCTCTATCATGCCTGTCGTGCCTCGGGCGAACACAAACCTGCCTGTGGTGATGGTGGCGGAACGGTTCGTGGCGGGGTTGGGTTAGGGGGAGGTCGGGACGGAGCTTCACCCACCACTCCCGTACTTGCAAAGCTGGTTGAGGCCGCATCGGGAACAGTCGGGGTGTTTGCGGCAGACATCTTTTGCTAGGGCGATGAGGAGGGCGTGGTATTCGGCGAACATCTGGGTATCGGCGGGCAGAGATTCTTCGAAGAAGCGTTGGAGGTCTGAGTAGGGAGCTAGAGGGTCTGGGCCGATGCCCAGCCGTCCGATAATCCGGCGGGTGTATTCGTCGATTACAAACCTAGGCTTTCCGGCGGCGTAGAGGAGGATGCAGTCGGCGGTCTCCTGGCCGATGCCGTGGATGGTGAGGAGTTCCCGGCGGAGGGTGTCGGGGTCCTGGGCGAGCATGGCGTTGAGGTTCCCGTCGTGGCGTTCCATGAGATGGTCTACGAAGGCCTTTATCCGACGCGCTTTAACCGTGTAGAAGCCCGAGGAGCGGATAAGCGCGCCGATCTGGGCTTCGGAGAGGGGGGCAAGGGTGGTGGGGTGGAGGGCGTTGGCTTTTCGAAGGGAGTCGAGGGCCCTGGCGGCGTTGGCCCAGGCGGTGGATTGGACGAGGATTGCGCCGATGATCATTTCGAAAGGGGTGTCGGCGGGCCACCAGTTCTGGGGGCCGTACCCTTCGAGGAGCAGACCATAGATCTGACCCAGAGGACCACCTGCGTCCCTGCTCATCCCAACTCCACCGGCAGCTGCGCCCCGAGGGTGATCTCATCCATAGTGACCCGGCACCCATAGGCGTAGACGCCAACGCCCATTTCTGCCGCTTGCTCCAGCGTGGCGGCGAAGTCGGGGTCGGCGGACTTGTAGGGGGTGAAGAGCTGGGCGTCAAGTCTTTGGATCACGAATATGACCGCGGCGCGGTGGCCCTGGGCGACGGCCTTCATGAGGGTGCGGAGGTGTTTGGCGCCGCGGGTGGTGGGGGCGTCGGGGAAGAGGGCGTTGCCGTTGCAGACGAGGGTCACGGACTTGGTCTCCACGTAGACCCGACCCTCGGGGCCGGAGAAGCGCAGGTCGAGGCGGCTTTCTTCGAAGGTCACCTCCCTCTCGATGACCGAGTAGCCTGAAAACTGGGGGAGTTTGCCGAGGGCATGGGCCTCGGCGACCAGGGATGGGGGAAGCCGGGCGTCGCAGGAGACGAGGACGTTGTCTATGCGGACGAGACGGAGGTCGAAGGTGGTCTTGCGGTGAGGGGAGGAAGCGGGTGAGACATAGACCTGGGCGTCGGGGACGAATAGCTCCCTGAGGCGGCCGGAGTTGGGGACGTGGGCCAGGGCCTCTTTGCCATCCACCTCGACTCGGGCGGCGAACCTGTTGAGGCGCTCCTTGAAAAGGGCCTGGCGGAGGTCGGGTGGGGTCTTCATGGAGATGATTGTACCCGTTACGCCCCTCCCACCACCCATTCCAATGTGATACGGTTAATCCATGCAGAGCAACAGTTTCGTGGACAAGCTACGGCGGGCCACCGAAGCCAATGAGAGCCTTCTATGCGTGGGGCTGGACCCCGATCCCCGGCTCATGCCCATCGATGACGTCTTCGCGTTCAACCGGGCGATTGTGGATGCGACGCGGGATGCGGTCTGCTGCTACAAACCGAACCTAGCATTCTACGAGGCGTTCGGGCCTCCGGGGCTGGAGGCGCTCAAGCGGACGGTTGAGCACATCGGCGGTGACGTTCCGGTGATTGGGGATGCGAAGCGGGGAGATATAGGGAACACGGCCCGGGCGTATGCGTCGGCGCTGTTTGACTACTATGGGTTCGACGCGGTTACCGCCAACCCGTACATGGGCGGGGACACGCTGACCCCGTTCCTGGACTATGTGGACAGAGGGGTCTTCGTGGTGTGCCGAACGTCAAATCCAGGGTCAGGGGACTTCCAATCGCTGCCCATCACCCGACCGGATGGGGAGGAGTGGCCGCTTTACATGGAAGTTGCGAAGCGATGCAACGAGTGGAACGTCTCGGGAGGGGTGGGGCTGGTGGTGGGGGCTACGTATGCGGAGGAACTGCGGCAGGTCCGCGGCCTGTGTCCCGACTTGCCTATCCTCATCCCGGGCATCGGGGCGCAGGGGGGAGATTTGCGGGCGTCGGTGGTGAATGGGCTGGACGGGCGGGGGGGTGGCATCCTGATCTCGGCGTCCCGGCAGGTGATATACGCGTCCAAGGGGCCGGACTTCGCCGAGCGGGCAAGGTACGCCGCCCTTGATTTGAGGAATCGCATCAACCAGTGCCGTGCCGAGGCGGCCAGACTTTAAGCGATTCTCCATGCCCCAGGAGTTTGCGATAGGCGACGTTGTGCGGATGCGGAAACCGCACCCGTGCGGAGGGTACGAGTGGGAGGTGGCGCGGCTGGGGGCGGATATCGGGGCTAGGTGCGTGAAGTGTGAGCACCGGATTTTGCTGTCGCGTTCGGCGTTTGAGAAGAGGGTGAAGTCGGTGGTTTCCCGGGCCCGGGCGCCGAACCCGCTCACGCCAAATCCGGAGTGAAGGCTTGGGGCCGACCCGATGGACGGGTCGGCCCCTATTTTGCCTTGTTCAACCTTGTGGGTTACTTGAAGGTTATCTGGATGGCGAGGAGGGACTCGTCGGGCTCACGGCGCATTACCACATCGACTTCCCTACCTGCGACATCGTCTTCGGTTATGTCGCTGGGGAGGGTGCCGGACAGGGCTGCGTCGCCCAGGATCTCGGTTTCGAAATCAATGAGGGAGAAGGTGCGGCCTGCGACTACCCACTCGATGGAGGTGGTGGTAAGGCCTGCCTCGAAGACGGAGACCACCTCAGCGCTTTCAACCATGCCCGATACGTCCTGGATAAACCCGCTGCGGCGTTCACAGTCCCATATCAGCTGGGTGACTCTCTCCGTGGAGTAGTCCTCAACAAGGGACTCGCCGTTCACCACTGCGTCAGAGGTCTGTTCGAGGGAGGATTCGGCATCTGCACCCGGGAAGAGTGGCGGTAGCTCGCCGTCCAGCCGCCCCTCGAAGTTGTTGAGGTAGCGCCACAGCTCGGAGTCAGCGTCAAGGACCAGGGTGTCCTGATCGGACAGCGCCTTGGAGTAGGCTTCCAGGCTACGCTGGAAGTTGTAGAACTCCGGGTCCTTGTTGAAGGCGCTGGCGAAGATCTTCACGGCCACGGACTCGCCGCAACCACGGATGATGTCGGAGTCTCGCATCGCGTTTGCGATGGTGATTGTGCGGGTCCTGTCTGCCGAGGCCCGGATCCTAAAGTCGAACTCGGACCCTTCGGCTCGGAAGAGAGCGGCTTCCTGCTGACGTTCTGCGTTCATCCTCTGGAAGATGCTCTGCTGAATGGTCTCGGTAAAGTCTGCCCTCTTGATCCTGACGTCGATAATTTCGACGCCGATGTCACGGGCGCTCTGCTTACTGATGTCGGTCACGGCCTGTACGATGGTGGGCACGCCTTCGATTTCGCCGGTGCGCCTCTGGTTGATGATGATGTCCGACTGGTTGTAGGAAGCGATCTGCTTCTTGAGTTCACCAGAGATGATGTCCCGGAGTCGGGCGTCGGCGCCGGCTTCATTGATTACCGTTTCGAAGAACTTTTTGGGGTCGGTGATCTTGTACCTGGCGTAGGCATCGATGATCAGGTTCTTCTTGTCGAGGGTAATCAGCGTCTCGGGGGGCGCATCGAAGCGAAGGAGGCGCTTTTCGTACTTGGTGACAGTCTCGATGAACGGTATCTTGGTCTTGAGGCCGGGAGACAACTCCTGCCTGTTAAATTCTCCGAACCGGAGGATCAAGGCCTGGTTGGTCTCGTCCACGGTATAGAGAAACTGGGGTATCACAATCACCGCAATGATGATCAGGACTACCAGTCCGATTGCGTATTTAAGGCCCTTAGGCATTCGACTCGAGCTCCTATAGATTTGCTGCGGTCATTGCTACTGGGAAGGTTCCGTCGTAGTAGTCGCTGCTGCCGCGTTGGTCGTGGTCTGGTTGTCAGTCGCTCCGCCCAGGTTAAGGATGGGGAGCACTTCCTCGCCGCCGCCTTCGGAGGTGAGCAAAAAGTCATTGGTCTCCGCCAGGACTTTTTCAACGGTCTCAAGGTACAGCCGGTAACGAGTCACGAGAGGCGCCTGGCGGTATTCCGTAAGGATGGCTTCGAACTCGGCAGCTTTACCGAGGGCTTCCGCAACGCGCGCCCTCTGGGACGCCTCGGCGTTGAGGACGATCTGCTCGGCTTCACCACGAGCCTTGGGGACGATGTCGTTCCTGTAGGCCTCGGCCTGGTTGATGAGCCGGACCCTGTCCTCACGGGCTGCGACCACGTCGTCAAACGCGGCCTGGACCTGGCTGGGCGGGTCCACTGACTGGATCTGGACACGTACGATTTCCAAGCCGGTACCATAAAGAGTCATGAGGTCGGTAAGGATGTCCTGGACTTCGGCTTCGATGAGGCTTCGTTCTTCGGTAAGGACTTCATCAAGGGAGCCTTCGCCGACGACCTGACGAAGGGCGGTCTCGGCGGCGTCCCTGAGGGTGACCTGATCGGGCGAGCCGTTGGGGTCGAAGACGTTGAAGAGGAAGGCGGAGGCGCCCCTGTCCCGACGCGGTACGAGTGCGTCCGATTCGATCTGGGTAGTGCCGACAGAACCGGGGTTGATCCGGGCCTGGATGGCCATCTTCACGTCGACGAGGTTTTCGTCACCGGTGAGCATGAGGGACTCGACGGGGAAGGGGGTGATGGTGGCGGGGGGTCCGGGGTCGACCACTCGGAACCCGACTTCCAGCCGCCTGATTTCTTCCACTCTGACTTTGTCTACCCGCTCTATGGGTGCGGGCCAGTGCCAATGCAGTCCGGGGCTGGTCTGGCCGACTTCCTGGCCGAACCGCCGGACTATTCCCAACTGTCCTGTGTCAACCTGGTAGATGCCGGTGCCGAGCCAGATCACTAGGATCAGGCCGATCACCAGGAGCACCATAATCAGGCCCAGGCCCCTAAAGCGCCTGGAAATGTTGCGGGCGGCGGGGCCGAACGCGTCGAGCATCCGGTCGAAATCGCCCCCGCCTGGTCTTCGGGCCATATCTTTTCTCCTGGTTCCTTGAGGCTTTCGGGCTAGATGGGTTTGTTTCTAAGAGAAGGTTGAAAGATCAGGACCCGTTTCTGGCCGGGTCATGGTCACCGTCGTCGTCATTGAGGATGCGATATTCGCCTTCGGTGACCTTATCGCCTTCCTTGAGGCTGGACCCCCAGATGGCTTCGCGGTGCTCTCGTACGATTGCGGGCGGCGAGAGGCGGACGAAGATCAGGGAGGCGATGGCGATGATGATAAAGTCTTCGAGGCGGCCTACGACAGGGATGAAGTCCTTAAGAAGGTCGAAGGGAAGGGCCAGGTAACCCAGGGACATGGGTATGGCCAGCTTGAGCATCAGGGGGACGCGCTGGTCCCAGAAGAGGCGCCAGACCAGCCTGAAATTCTTGACTATATCCAGAATTCTGCGCATCGGCTCGAAAGTGAATTATTGCACGGGGCGTTTCATATGACAAGGCAAGCCGCGTCCGACCACGGCATAGGATTTAACGAATCTGCGTCCAAGAAGTTACCCCCGGCTCCCCTCACCCGCCCAGGTGCTTTCTGAAGAACTTTCGGGTGCGGTCCCAGGCGTCCCGGGCGTCCGACTCGCTGTAGATGTCGGGTTGGGTGTCGTTGAAGAAGGCGTGATGGGCGTTGGCATAGGACTTGACCTCGCCCTCCTTTCCCGCCACTTTCATGGCCTCCCGAAGCCTGTTTGCGTGCTCGACGGTAATCCACTCATCGAGGCCGGCGTGGACGAAGAGCAAGGGACACGACATTTGAGGGACCATTTCTATGGGGTTGACGGGACTGTTTTCGCTGGGTTCGTCGTTGACTATCTGGCCGTAGAAGGCTGCGGCCGCCCCGATGCCCGTGTCCCCACAGGCCAGCAGTAGAGCGTAGCTGCCACCCAAGCAGAATCCGACGGCGCCTATCCTGTCGGCGTGGGCGTTTTCGGAGGACTTCAGGTAGTCGACGCCGCCCTTGAGGTAGCGCATGGCGGTGTCGTAGCGAAGGTCTTCGGCGAGCTTGGCGGCTTCGTCGGCGTCCTTAGTGACGACGTGGCCTGCGTAGGTGTAGAGGTCGGGGGCGAGGGCTGCGTAGCCCTCACGGGCGACTCTATCCGTGATGTCCTTGATGTGGGCGTCGACGCCCCACCACTCCTGAATGACGATCATGCCGGGGTGGGGTCCCGGGGAGGAGGGTCGGGCGAGGTAGGCGGTGACTTCCTCACCCTGGGACTGGTATGACACTGTGGAAGTGGTGATATCCTGGGCCATTGCCGTTGCGCCTGGCGGCAAGTATCCTAGACCACTGCTGCGGCTACGCATATTACGCCAAGGCGACCTTTTGTCAAGCCTGCCAAGATGCGGGCCGGAGTTGCCGGTTTGGGAAGCAGATGATCGAGCTAAAGGGGCTGGACCATTTCGGGATAGAGGTTAGCGACATGGAGCGCAGCCTCGCCTTCTACACAAGTACGCTGGGGATGGAATTCCAGGCGCGGTTCGGGACGATGTCGCTGATGAGATGTGGGGACAATGAGCTGGCGCTGTTCGAGCGGGCCGACCTCCCACCGAAATCGATGGAGTTGACGGAGCCTCGGGGCAGGGGGCATTGGGCGTTCCGGGTTGGGGAGAATGATTTCGCTCGGGCGCAGGAGCGGTTTCCGGCAGAGGGGATCCCTGTGCACGGGCCGGTGGACTGGGGAGACCACGGGTGCTATTACTTCCTGGACCCCGACGGCAACCTACTGGAGCTGATCTGCTACCCCGAGTAGCGACCCCCTTACCCTTATGGCATCTGAGTCTTTTGATTGGCGTCGGGCGCACGCGGACAAGGTGGTAGAGGCCGAGGAGGTGGCTCGAGTTGTGGAGTCGGGGGACGTGGTGCTGGTCACGAGGCACCCCCCGCCCCGACACCTTCTCAATGCCCTGGCGGCGCGCAGGGATGAGCTTTCGGAGGTAGTGATACGGGGGGTCTCACCCGCCTTTGATCCGGGGTGGTTCCAGGAGGGGTGGCAGGACTCGTTCCTCCCCATCCCGGAGACATTCCTGGGCCCCGTGGCCCGTCCGGCCCTGGACGAGCGGCGCATAGACTACCTTCCGGCACCCTTTTCGCTGCTGATCAAGCCGCAGCGGGAGCGGCCGGAGGAGACTCGAAGGGTGGACGTATTGCTGACGGTGGTGTCGGCGCCGGACAGGAATGGGTTTTGCAGCTTCGGGTCGGACCTTTGGGGAAAACGGCAGTCGGCGAAGTATGCCCGGAAGGTGATAGCGCAGGTCAACGAGAGCAGCATCCGCACGTTCGGGCAGAACTACATTCATGTGTCGGAGATCGACTACCTGGTTGACTACACGCCGCCAGTGCTATCACCGGAGGAGACGGACGTCATCATCGACCAGGGTGTAGACGACGAGGCCAAGGCGGAGTTGAGGAACATTGCCGGGGCGCTACCGAAGGAGCGGTTGGCGGAGGTGCTCCCGATGCTGGTGGTGCGTCGGGCGGACCAAATAAGAGAGTTTGGTCGGGCGAGGGGGCTCGATAGGCCCGCGGAGGACGTGCGCCGGATAGGTGAGTTCCTGGCAGAGATTATCCGGGACGGGGACACGATACAGATAGGAATTGGGACGCCGAGCGCGTACATGCCGCAGCTGGGGGTGTTCGATGAAAAGAAGGACCTCGGGTGGCATTCAGAGATGGGGGCGCCGGGGGTGATAGACCTGATCAGGAAGGGCGTTATCACGGGGAGTCGGAAGACGATGAACCGGGGGAAGGCGGTGTTCACGGGCATGGACGGCTGCAAGGCGGACGAGATCGCCTGGGCAGCGGACAACCCTCTAATTGAGCTGCATGATTCGATAGAAGTGCTGAAGATGACCAACATCGCTTCGCACGACAACATGACTTCGATCAACAACGCCCTGTCGATAGACCTGACGGGGCAGATAAACTCGGAGACGGTTTTCGGGGCGCGGCTGTACAACGGGACGGGGGGTCAGCCGGAGTTTCACATGGGGTCGGTGATGGCGAAGGGGGGTCGGGCGATCACGCTGTTGCGGTCGACGGCGGTGGGTGGGGCGGTGTCACGGATAGTGGCGCACCACGAGGAGGGGGCGGTGATTACGATACCGCGGACGTTTGCGGATATCGTGATTACGGAGTATGGGGTGGCGAGGTTGCTGGGGAAATCGATACGGGAGCGGGCTCGGGAGCTGGCGGCTATTGCGCATCCGGACTTCCGGGGGGAGCTCCACGTCGCCTCCCAAAAGATGTTCTACCCCTAGCCCCGACGCGCCTGCCGTACTAAAATCTAGCGGCTTTTGGCCGACACGCACGCGCCATGGAACAGCATGCCATACATACGGAGGGGATAGTCCGCGACTACGGCGGCGTTCGCGCTGTCGATGGGATCAACCTGTCCGTATCTGAAGGGGAGATTTACGCGTTCCTGGGGCCGAATGGGGCGGGGAAGACGACGCTGGTGAGAATGCTGACGACGCTGTTGATGCCTACGGAGGGTCGGGCGACGGTAGCGGGGCACGACATAGTCTCGGAGGCGAGGGAGGTGCGGCTGCTGATAGGGGCGGCATTGCAGGACGCATCCCTGGACAACAAGCAGACGGGCCGGGAGCTTATCAAGCTGCAGGGTCGGCTGTACGGGCTGTCGGGGAAGCAGGTCGACATGCGGATCAAGGCCCTGGAGCCTCTTATGGACATAGGCGATGCAATCGACCGGCTTATCGGGGGCTACTCGGGGGGGATGAAGCGGAGGCTGGACCTGGCGACGGCCCTGGTGCACAACCCAAAGGTGTTGTTCCTGGACGAGCCGACCACGGGCCTGGACCCCGTGGGTCGGGCGCGAGTGTGGGAGGAAGTGAAGAGCATCAACAAGGACCTGGGGGTGACTATCTTCCTGACGACCCACTACCTGGAGGAGGCCGACAGCCTGGCGCAGAGGGTCGGGATCATCAACCTGGGCAAGCTGGTGGCGGAAGGGACGCCGGCGGAACTGAAGCGGACCATCGGGACGGACATTATTGTGGCGACGATAGAGGGGGACCCGGCGATTGCGGCCCGGGCGTTGAGGATGGTGGCGCAGGTGGAGCAGGTGGACATCTACGACGACGTACTGAGCATCGGCGTAACGAACGGGGTGGAGGCGATGAGCGACGTGGCGTTGGCACTGAGTCGGACCGGGGCCCGGGTGAAGGAGCTGACACTGCGGACGCCGACGCTGGACGACGTGTTTTTACAGGCTACGGGCAATCGCCTGGACGCCGATGCCTTTAGCTCCCTCTCCATTGACGGGAGAGGGTCAGGGTAAACGAAGGCTAATGGCGACACTGGCTGATCCGAGCACTCAGATACAGGCGCGGAAAGCGGGCTTCGTCAACGAGGTTGCCGCCGTGGCGCGCCGGGCGCTTCGCGCCACCAAGCGGGACCCGGAGAGCGTGGTCCCTGCGCTGATCATTCCGGTGTTTTTCTTCATCGTGAATGTCGGGGCGCTGCAGGATCTGGCCGAGACGCTGCCGGGCCTGGACTACAAGGCATTCCAGCTTCCGGTGGCCATCATCTTCGCGGTGACGGGCATCTCCCGAGCGCCAACCCTCGTGCTGGACATACAGTCGGGATACTTCGACCGTTTATCCCTCACCCCCATAAACCGCCTTGCATTGTTGTTCGGACTCATGGTCGCCGACTTTGTCCTCGTGGTGACGCTTACGCTGCCCGTGGTTGCGCTGGGGTTCATAGTCGGGGTGAGGTTTGAAAGCGGGCCGGTGGGGGTGATTGTCTTCATACTGATATCGGGTATATGGGGGCTGGTGTACACGGGGTTCCCATACGCAATCGCATTCAAGACGGGCAACCCTGCTGCGGTAAACACATCATTTCTGCTTTTCTTCCCCTTCGCCTTTCTCACGACGGCGTTTCTGCCCAAGGACGCGATGACGGGATGGCTGTCCGCCGTTGCCACCTATAATCCCGTGACGTATCTGCTGGAGGGACTGAGGTCATTGCTGCTGGTCGGGTGGGACGTGGAGGCTTTGCTGAAGGGCCTGGCGGCGGTGCTGGGGGTGGGGGTGGTAAGCATGACGCTGGCGCTACTAGCGCTACGGGGTCGGACACTGCGGCGGTGAAAATTGCCGTTTCCTTATCAGCCCGCTATCACGTAATATAGCCCGAGCCCTCTCCAAGGAGCCGCAGATTTGAACAAGCTCGACTATTCGGCGGTCGACCTACCGATTATCCGCCACTATATGTTCTACCCCCGCCCGGACGCCTCACCCCCATCAAATGGCGCCGTAGACCACACGTACTCGTCGCATGACGGTGTCGAGCTGTGCGGTCGATTTTACCCAGAGGACAAGGGAAGCCCCACCGTACTGTTCTTTCACGGGAACGGAGAGGTAGCGCCGGAGTATGACGGCATCTCGTCGCTGTACAACCATATCGGGTTGAACCTGTTTGTGGCCGATTACCGGGGTTACGGGAAAAGCCACGGGGAGCCGTCAATATGCGCATTGGCGGAGGACAGCTACACGACGCTCGCAGCGCTGGAAAAAATGCTCAGAGAGCAGGAATACAGCCCTTCCATCTACGTGATGGGGAGGTCACTGGGGGCGTATTGTGCGGTGGAGATTGCGGCGGGGGCCCGGGAGAATATCAAGGGCATGATCCTGGAAAGCGGCTCGGCGAACGTCGGGGGGATGCCTACGAGACTTGGCATCGCGGATAGACCTGACATCGCCAAGCTCATTCAGGAGCACTGGGACCGGGTCAAGGGAATCGCAACCCCGCTGCTTACGATCCACGGGGACCGGGACGACCTGGTGCCCATCTCCCACGCCGAGGAGCTCTACGATGCCATGGCCTCAAAAGACAAGACGTTCTTCATGATTCCCGGCGCCGGGCACAACGACATCATGTACGTGGACACGGACGGATATTTCCAGGCAATCCGGGACTTCGTGAGGCGGATAGAGGGCGTCAACTCTTCTTCCCCTCACGCATAGTAACCAGCTCTTTGATGATCCTGTTCACGTGCCGGCCTATCCCCACAACGATGTATTCGTTGGCTGAGCGGATAACGCCCTCTTCGTCGATCAGGTAGGTCGTCCTGAAACCTCCGAGGACCCGCATGGACTGGTAAGCGTTCCTTATCTTTCTGTCGGGATCCGAGAGGAGTATGGCCTCAAGGCCGAGGTCTTCCCGGAATCGGGCGTTGACCTCGGGCTTGTCGGGGCTGACTCCAGCTACGAGGGCGTTGTGCTGTTTGAAGGCTTCTACTGCATCACGGAAGCCCTTAGCCTGGATGCGTCAGAGGAGGCCGTAGGCGCCGTTGTAGAAGTAGAGGACCACCGGCTGACTGCCGAGGTTATCGCTGAGTCTGAACTTCTCTCCGTCGTGGCGCACGGCCTCGAAGTCCGGGGCCTTTGTTCCTACCTTTAACATTCCAACCTCCCGTCTAACTCGTGTTCGTCAATCTTGCACAGTCGCTTGTGTACATCTGGCGACTAGACTCCCGGGGCTCGGGCGAGGCCATCCCTAGCCTCCAATAATCCACTTTTATCCAGGGCCTTCAGCCCTTCCATGACATCGTCAACATGCTTACCGATCCGGAATTCGTGGTGGAAGGCGCCCCTGACAACGCTGTCTCTGTCGATGAGATAGGTCACGCGGGACACCCCGAGTCCGAATCTGCGGGCGACGCCGTAGAGGCGAATGATTTTCTTGTCGGGGTCGGGGAGAAGGGTGAAGGGGAGGGCAAAGCAGGCGCGGAATCGCTGGTGACTTTCGGGGCGGTCGGGGCTGATGCCGACCAGGTCTGCTCCGTATCCTTTGATGGCTTCGTATGCTTCACGGAAGCCCTGCGCCTGGCGGTTTCAGCCAGCGGTGAAGTTCTTGGGGTAGAAATAGAGTACGGCGGGCCTGCCGGCCCTCCATTCGGAGAACCGGAACTCCCGGCCGTCGTGGCGGAGGGCGTTGAAATCGGGGGCTAATGCCCCGGGCTTAAGCATTCAGCTTTCCGCTTTTGAGAGATATCTGCAATTCTACACCACGCCCGCGCGGGTCACGGGGGTTTTGCCCCTCAGGCGCCGGGCTGGCGGGAAGGGGCCTGACTCGGGGGTGGGGTTTGGGGTAGACTCTCCCCACGCCCCGATAGGATGAAAACAACGCTGGAGGTGAAGCTATGTTCGTAAGAAGGCTGGAGGACCTGGCCGGCACAGACAAAGAGATGGTCAAAACAGATGGGAGCAAGAGGCTACAGTCGAGGCGCCTGGTGACAAAGGCGGACGGCGCAGGATTTTCCATGTCGGACGTCAGGATATCGGAGGGCTGGGTGATCGACCTTTGGTACAAAAACCACGTTGAGGGGAACCTGGTGGTGAGCGGCGACCTGCACGTGGAGAACCTGGTTAACGGCGACAGCTGGGACCTGGGCGCGGGCGACCTGTACGTGGTCGGGCCGAAGGACCGGCACCAGCTGACGGCCAACAGCGACGTCCACGTAGTCAGCGTCTTCAATCCCGCCACGCTGGGTACCGAGACCCACGACGCTGATGGTTCCTATCCGCCCACCGGAGAACTCCCCCCCGAGTGGCAGGGAGAGGATGGCCGGACAATGTTCGTGAAGCGGCTGGCGGACACCAAGGTGGTTGGGATCAGTCACGGGAAGTCGACGGCATACCGGTATCTGAACCAGCCGGAGGGGTGCGGTTTCACCATGTCGACGCCCCGCTCGCCGGCGGGCAAGGGGATAGTGCTGTGGTACAAGAACCACGTGGAGGCGAACTACATCCTGGAGGGCGAGGGCACGGTGGAAGACCTAACGACGGGGGAGAAGTGGGACCTGGCCCCGGGCACGATGTATTTTGTCGGGCCGAAGGACAGGCATCAGACGGTTAAGTTCAGCGACACATACCTCCTGAGCGTGTTCAACCCACCCCTGGTGGGGCACGAGACGCACGACGAGGAGGGAACATACACGCCGTCGGGACCGATCCCCGAGGCCTGGAGGCCGTAAGCCCAAGTACGGAGGTGTAAACATGTTCGTCAGAAGAGTCGACGACCTCAACGGCACCGACAAAGAGATGCTAGTGGAGAGGGACGGGGCCAGACTGCAGGGCAGGCGCCTGCTGACCAAGGAGGACGGCTGCGGCTTCTCCTTTTCCGATGTGCGTATCTCCGCGGGGTTCAGTGCGGACCTGTGGTACAAGAACCACGTGGAGGGAAACCTGCTGGTGTCGGGAGAGATGGAAGTGACGGAGCATTCGAGCGGCAACAGCTGGACTCTGAGCGCGGGAGACCTGTACGTGGTCGGGCCGAGGGACCGGCATCGGGGCACGGCAAAGACCGACTGCCACATTGTGAGCGTGTTCAGCCCGGCTACGGTGGGCAACGAGAGGCATGACGCCGACGGGTCGTACCCGCCAACCGGGGACATCCCCTCGGCCTGGCAGGGTGAGAACGGCCGCACGATGTTTGTGAGGAGGCTGTCCGAGACCCGGGTGGTGGGGATCAGCCACGGTCGGACCAAGGCGTACCGCTACCTGACCCACGACGAAGAATGCGGTTTTACTATCTCGACGCCGCGAGCGCCTGCAGGCCAGGGGATCGTGCTTTGGTACCAGAACCACGTGGAGGCGAACTACATCTTCGAGGGCGAAGGCACCCTGGAGGAGAAGAACACGGGCAAAAAGTGGGACGTTGGGCCGGGGACGCTGTACGTGGTCGGGCCGAAGGACCCACACCAGCTGACCTCAAACACGGGATTCTACGTGATGAGCGTATTCAACCCGCCGCTCTACGGCGGAGAGACCCACGACGACCAGGGCGCTTATCCGCCCACGGGGCCTATCCCGGAGGCCTGGCGCCCGTAGCTCAACAGCACACAGTCGATGAGATAGCGTGGCCGCTCATACTTGGCTGTGTCGGGTATGAGCGGCCTCTTCATTTGCAGGTGGAATCATGTTCGTAAGGACGCACGAGGATATCGCAGGGACGGAGAACGAAATGGTGCGGAGGGACGGGGAAAAGTCACTGCGGTCTTTGAGGATGTTGACCAAGGCCGACGGTTGCGGCTTTTCGCTGTCGGATGCGTACTTCTCGGCGGGCTTCTCCCTTGACCTGTGGTACAAGAACCACGTGGAGGCCAACTTCATAATCGACGGCGTGGTCCAGTTAGACGACGTAACCTCGGGGAAGAGCTGGGAACTGGAGAGAGGGTCTCTGTACATGGTCGGGCCGAGGGACAAGCACCGGCTGACTGCGAAAAGCGACGTACACCTGGTCAGCGTGTTCTGTCCGGCCGTGCTGGGAAACGAAAGACACGATGCGGACGGGACCTTCCCCCCGACGGGCGACATCCCCCCGGCATGGCAAGGCCCCGACGGCCATACCATGTACGTCAGGACGCGGGATGAGGCACGGGAGGTGAGCATCAAGCACGTAGGGACGGAGGCGCGGCGATACCTCACGCAGTCTGACGGGTGCGGGTTCACCATATCCACGGCACGGCCGCCAGCCAAGTCGGGGGCAGACTTGTGGTACCGGAACCACGTGGAGGCGAACTACATCATCGAGGGCGAGGGATCGATGGAAGACTTGAACACGGGAGAGAAGTGGGACCTGGCGGCGGGGAGCCTGTACGTGGTCGGGCCGAGGGACCGGCACCGGATGAGCGCGCATAGCGAGGTCTATCTGATGGCGGTGTTCAACCCTCCGCTGGTGGGGGATGAGACGCATGACGAGCAGGGAGGTTATCCGCCCACCGGCCCCATCCCCGAGACCTGGGCGTCCTAGTTCAGCCCGTACAGCGTCGCTGCATTCTCGCCAACTATCTTGACGGTTTCGTGCTCGGGGATGTCGTGGAAGTCCTTGGCGATCTGTTGCCGGGAGAAGGGGAATACGCCCTCGGGGTGGGGGTAGTCGGAGCCCCACATCAGCCTGTCCACGTCGAGGAGCTCGCGGGTTAGAAGGCCGGCTCGGTCATCTTCGAAGGTGGCCCAGAACTGTCGGAAGAAGTAGCTGCTGGGCGGCTCTTCCAGCTTGGGCTCCATCCAGTGGCGGTGATCCTCCCACCAGTGGTCGTTGAGGCGCAGGACGCTCGGGATCCAGCCGATACCGCCTTCGGCCATAACGAATTTCAGGCTGGGGAAGGCCTGGGGGACGCCGGAAAGAATGAGGTCGGTGAGGCCACGGGCCACGGCGCATATCTTCTGCTCAATAACTGCGACGCCGACGCCCATACTGCGGTACTTGTCGGCGCTAACAGACTTTGTGCTTGAACCGACGTGAAACCCCAAGGGCAGGCCGACATCCTGTAGGGCACCCCAGAGCCGGTCGCCACCTTCCATGTTGACGTATCCACCTTCAATTTCCAGGGGAAGCATTACGGATTTCAGCCCCAACCTAGCGCACCTCTCAACCTCGGCGATCTTGCTTTCGGTGGAGCCGCGCATGGGCAGGATGCCGACGCCCATGAGGCGGTCGGGTGAGGAGGCGCTGAACTCGGCGATCCAGTCGTTGTAGACGCGGACGATTTCGACGTGAAGGTCAGCGTCGGAGGCGTTGTAGCACCAGAGACCGAAGACGCCGGGGTACATAATCTCTGCTCGTATGCCATCGAGGTCCTGGTCCTTGAGGCGCTCGACGGGGTCCCAGGCACCGGGTCGGGTGTCCTCATAGCGGAGGCCGGCCATGTGGATCTCTTTGCCTTCGGCCTTGTCGGTGGCAGCGGTGCCCTCGCCCGAGAGTCCGATGGCGAACTCGCCGAACCCCTCCATCACGTAGAAGTCGCCTGAGTCTCGGGACTCGATGTGGGGGGCCTTGGCGGCCATCTTGCTGTCCATTCGGGACGTGAACAGGTCCCTGGGCTCCACAATGTGTCCGTCGGCGGAAACATAGCCTCCGGAAAGGGTGGTCGTTGACATGGCATCCCTCCTCGCTCCGTCCGACCAACAAGGGGCTGAGACTGTCGCCCGTGTGCTAACATTCCCCTCGGAATCCCGAAAGGGAAATAGGCGGCATCGGAGTCATTATACATGGGCAAATCTGAAGACCGGCTGATGCCCGAGGCCTGGCAGGACGGGCCCCGGTACGGCAGCCCCAGCACCTTTATGCAAGTACCCGGCACGCGGGACCTGTCCAGGGCCGACGTGGCGGTGGTCGGGCTACCGCTGGACCTGGGAACGATAATTCGGTCGGGGGCGAGGTTCGGGCCACGAGGGATACGGACGGCGTCGATGCACGTCGGGCTGCATGGTTTGGACGAGGCGGAACTTCGGGAGCCTTTCAGGAGCCTCCGGATTGTCGATTACGGCGATATCGAGCTGACCTACGGGTACATAGAGGAGGCGGTCAGGCGCATCGAGAACGCCGTATCGGAGATCATCTCTCATGACGTGTTCCCGGTGTGTCTCGGGGGCGACCACACGGTGTCGCTGCCCATACTGCGGGCGCTGTACAAGAAGCACGGGAAGATATCGCTGGTGCACTTCGACGCCCACCCCGACTTCTGGGAGCCGTCCAAGGACATGCCCCTCCATCATGGCACCATGTTCCGGATCGCCTCGGACGAAGGGATCATGGACCCAAAGACGTCGGTGCAGGTGGGGATAAGGGGTCGCCCTGCCATGGGAATCATTGATAACGTCCGGGAGGCTGGGATCACCGTTATCACGGGCGAAGAGTTCTGGGCGACGGGAGTCGATACGACAATCGAGAGGATAAAGGCGGCGACGAAGGGTACGCCGGTGCACATTTCATACGATATCGACAGCGTGGACCCGGGTTTCGCCCCTGGCACCGGGACTCCTGAAGTCGCGGGCCTGAGCAGCCGTGAGGCGATGGCACTGGTGAAAGGGCTCAAGGGCATCGGGGCGGTGGGCTTCGACCTGGTGGAGGTGGCCCCGGCATACGACACTTCGGAGATAACCTCGCTGCTGGCGGCAAACCTGGTGTTGCAGTTCCTGCTGACGCTTGTCCCGGACTCAAATTGAGTCGAAACCCATGTCGGTGAAGAAGACCTTTGACGACTGGCTGTCCGACGTAGACCCGCGCCTCAGGCCGATTGCCATAAAACTGCGCCGGATGTTCCTGGAGGCCGGGCCCGACTTACGGGAATCCATCAAGTGGGGCAACCCCTGCTTCGAGAAGAAGGTCAGGACCTTTTACATAGCTACGCAGGCGGACAAGTACGTCACGCTGGGGCTGTGGCAAGGGGCCCTTCTCCCGAACCCGGACGGGCTGATCGAGGGGACGGGGAAGAGGATGAGGCACGTCAAGATCAGGACTGCAGAGGAGTTAGAGAACCCGGAGGTGGGGCAGATAATCCGGGAGGCGGTGGAAATAGACGGGACGGAGGGTACGAGTAACCGGTAGGGTGCGCCCCCACCCTGTTCGGCTCTTGACCCCCCTTCGAGAACCTCAGGACATGCTTCGACTCTGCTCAGGGCGAGGGGAACCCCCACCCCAGATTCACGCCTCAGGCGCATCTTCGACCTCGCTGGACATCGAAATGGCATAGGGAGAGGCAACGTTTATCTTGTTTATAGTTGGGGGGAGAGACTATACTCGCGGCGGCCTTGGGGAGAGGTACCAGGGTCTTTCTGATTATGAATTCACCCGTCTCGGGAGGTAGCAATGGTTGACCATGCCGTCGAGGAGCGCGTCCTGCGCCAGATCAAGACCGAGCAGACCGTCAAGCTGGCCAGCGACCTAATCTCCATACCCAGCTTCAAGACCGAGGAGCAGAAGGTCGCCCGGTTCCTGGCTCGCTTTTTCCAGCGTCGCGGGTATGAGGTCGACCTGCAGGAGGTGGAGCCGGGTCGGTACCAGACTATAGCAACGTTGAAGGGGTCGGGTGGGGGGAAGAGCCTGATGCTTAACGGGCACATCGACATCGACCCCCTGGCGATGGGCTGGGTGCGGGAGCCTTTCACACCCAGCTGGGAGGGTGACCGGCTGTACGGCGCAGGGATCAACAACATGAAGGGCGGCGTGACCGCCATCATCACGGCTGCAGAGGCGATTCGTAAGGCGAAGGCTCCGATGAAGGGCGATCTGGTGGTGGCCTGTGTGGTCGGGGAGCTGCAGGGGGGTGTCGGGACAGTCTACGCGTTGAAAAACGGTCTGAGGACGGATGGGGCGTACGTGGCTGAACCCACGGGCGATGGGGACAACATCATGACGACCCACGCCGGTGTGGTCGAGCTGGCCATCAGCACAATCGGGCAGTCGCAACACGTGAGTCGGTCTCACCTGGCCGTGGATGCGCTGGAGATGATGACCAAGGCCATCCCGGCAATCAAGAACGTGGACTTCACCTATGAACACAGGCCCGACCTGCCAGATCTCCCCAGGATCATCTGTGGGACGATTATCGGGGGTCGGGGGAGGAACCACGATCTGAAAGGGCCGAACTTCACCTGCGACTACTGCACGGTGATAGTCGATGCCCGGATAGTCCCCGGCCAGTCCCACGTCACGGTGAAGGCCGACCTGGACCGGGTCATGAGTAAGTTCAAGGAAGAGGACCCGAATTTCGAATACGAAATCGTGACACCCGTTCCGCCCGAGTACAAGGTGATGACCGAGTTCATGAACCCGCTGGACGTTCCTAAGGACAACGTGATAGTGCAGAACCTGGAGAAGGCGTACAGGAGGGTGTCGGGTCGGGCGCCGGATAAGGTCGGGGCTATTCTGACGCAGTCATACGCAGGCAACGACAGCTGCCACATCTGGGAGGCGGGGATACCGGTGTGTCTGATGGGGGCGGAGAACGGTCGGGACCAGAAGGGCGAACCCGACTCCTACGTCATAGTGCCGAGCATGGTGCAGCTGGCGAAGACGTACGCGATGGCGGCGCTGGACTGGTGCAACGAGGAGAAGTAGGACGAGGTACAGAAGAGGCAATTCGATGGATGCAAGCGCAAAGCAGAAAGTCCTCTCCAAGATCAGGGACCGGGAGGTCGTAGACCTTTGCAGCAACCTGCTGCGGATCCCGAGCTTCAAGACGGAGGAGCAGAAGGTTGCCAGGTACCTGGCGGGCTATTTCAGGCGTCGGGGGTACGAGGTTGATCTGCAGGAGGTGGAGCCGGGTCGGTACCAGACGATAGCGACGCTTAAGGGGTCGGGCGGGGGGAAGAGCCTGATGCTGAACGGTCACATAGACATCGACCCCCTGGCCATGGGCTGGGCCCGAGACCCCTGGAGTCCAAGCTGGGAGGGCGACCGGCTCTACGGGGGCGGCGCTTTCAACATGAAGGGCGGCGTGGCGTCGATGATATCTGCGGCGGAGGCGATACGGAAGTCGGGTGTGGGGTTGAAGGGGGATATCGTGGTGGCTTGCGTGGTTGGGGAACTTCAGGGGGGTGTCGGGACGGTGCATGCCCTGGAAAGCGGTGTCACGGCAGATATGGCGATAGTCGCCGAGCCCTTCGGGTCACGGACGATTATGACCACTCACGCCGGTGTTATCGGGATGGCCATAAACACCCTGGGCTACTCCACGCACATCACGGTACGGGAGCAGGGGATCGACGCCATAGCGAAGATGATGAAGGTAATCGATGCGGTGGACAAGGTCGAACTCAGGCACACGCCCCACCCCGAGCTGCCGGGTCTGCCGCGTATCAACTGCGGGGCAATTATCGGGGGTCGGGGGCGGGAGCAGGACTTGAAGGGGCCCAACTACGTCAGCGACTTCTGCACCTCCATCTGGGACGTACGCATGGTCCCGGGTCAGACCGCGGAGACCGTGGAAGAGGATGTACGTAAAGTTCTCGAGGCTCTTAGCGCCGAGGACCCGGACTTAAGGTGGGAAGTAGAGATTCCACCACCCGCCAAGTACAAGGGTGTGGCAGTCACCATGGACCCTGTAGACATCCCGAGGGACCAGTTCATAGTCGGGGCGGTGGCCCGGGCGATGGAAGAGCACACAGGTTCACCGCCGGAGAATGTCGGGGCGATACTTCCCCGTTCATATGCGGGGAACGATACCTGCCACCTCTGGAAAGCGGGCATCCCATGCGTGCTCAACGGCCCCGGGGGCGACCGAACCTTCGATGACGTGCCCGACACGTTCGTCTTCGTCAGCGAGATGGTCGAGTGTGCAAAGACACACGCTTTGACTGCCCTTGAAGTATGCAACCTGTCCGCATAGCCGGGAGACTGATTATGGCTACGCAAACCTTGGAAAGAGTGACCAATCGGGTGAAGGAGGACTGGCTCGTCTCCTTCGCGAGGAAGCTAATCGACATACCCAGCTTCAAGACCGAGGAGTCGCAGATCGCCTTGTTTCTCGCATCGAATTTCCGGCGCTGGGGATACGATGTTGACCTGCAGGAGGTCGACCCGGGACGCTACCAGGTGATAGCGACGTTGAAGGGGTCGGGTGGGGGAAAGACGCTGATGTTGAACGGTCATATCGACCAGGACCCGCTATCCATGGGCTGGAAGCGAGACCCCTGGACTTCGAGCGTGGAAGGCGACCGGCTGTACGGCGCTGGAATCTACAACATGAAGGGTGGAGTGGCATCGATAATAGCGGCGGCAGAGGCCATACGTCGGTCGAAGGCGGAACACAAGGGCGATATACAGGTGGCGTGCGTGGTGGGGGAGCTGCAGGGGGGAGTCGGGACGGAATATGCGCTGGAGCACGGGTATCGGCCCGACATGGCGATAGTTGCTGAGCCCAATGACGCGGATACCGTCCTGACCGTGCACGCCGGATGGCTGGAAATTGCAGTGCACGTTCTCGGGAGGTCCCGGCACATCAGCCAGAAGGAGACGGGCATCAACGCCATCCAAAAGATGTCCAAGGCGATAGAGGCGATCAATGGGCTGGAGCTTACCCACACCCACTTCCCGGCGCTTCCCTCCCTCCCCAGGCTGCACGTGGGGGCCATTATCGGGGGGCAGGGCAGGAACCACGTTATCAACGGGCCCAACTTCGTCCCCGATTTCTGCACTGCAATTGTGGATGGCCGGATGGTGCCGGGGCAGACCTCGACGGGGGTGCTGGAGGAAGTGCGGCGGGCTTTGGACGGGATCAAGGAGTCGGACCCCGACTTCGAATACGAACTGGAGATGCCACCCGATCCCGAGTACCGCGTCCTCCGCACCATCATGGAGCCGATGAATATGTCCACCGACGAGGAGATAGTGAAAGCGGTGGGTCGGGGGTACAAGGCGGTGACGGACGGGGAGCTGACGCACGTCGGGAGCAAGCTACCGAATTCCTATTCAGGGAACGACACTACGCACCTGTGGCAGGCCGGGATCCCCTGCGTCCTATACGGCCCCGGGGGCAACTGGGACGCTGCCGTAGACGAACCCGACCACTACATCCGCATCAGCGATATGGTGACCGCAGCCAGGGTGATGGCTGCGACGGCGCTGGACGTTTGCAATCAGGAGGCCTGATCGGGCACTTCCAGCTTCTCCTTGAGCCAGCCGAATAGCAGCTCATCCAGCTCTTCACGGCATTCCATCAGGCCGTGGCCCGTGCCTTCGAAGTAGCGGAGTTCCTTGGGCTGCTGGGCGAGGTCGTAGATGAACTGGGAGGCGCGGGGTGGAAGGATGGCATCGTCGGTGCCATGAATCAGGAGGAGGGGTCGGGGGGCTATGTCGGCCACCCGCTGTGCACCGGCGCTCTGGCTTGAGAGACCAGCGACGGCAACCACCTTGTCATTGTACGGTGCTGCGGCGATGACTACGGCCCCACCGAAGGAGTGCCCGACCAGGGCCACTCTCTTAAAACCGACGCCCGACAACAAGGTAACCCCAGCCAGCGTATCCAGAACGCATTCATAGAGGTCGTTGGGCAAACGGTAGTCGAGGCGTAGGGAGGCAATGCCTTCGGCGGTCAGTTTTTCGGCAAGGCGTACGTAGATGCCATCGGCGGGGCCCGTGACGCCTCCCCCTGCTCCCCAGACCCATACGACGGCGGCATCCATGGTCTGGGTCGGGTGGAAGAGGCTGAAGATGTTGCCCCGTGAAGTGTTGATGAGGGTGCCCTGACCGGAGTGGCCCTCCGGGGCTCGGAAACCCTGGTACCCCTGCACCTGGATTTGCTCGTCGTTAGCGGGGGAAGAGCCAGAGGGGCCAGTCATGGGGTAGTGACCAGGTCCCGGGCGTTGGATATCGAGCGGAGTTTGGCTTCGGCGGTTTTTGCGGAGGCGACGGGGTTGTCGGCGAAGGTGGCGAACCCGCAGTCGGGCGTGAGGAGGAGGCGTTCCTTCCCGAAGAGGTCTATCCCCAACTCGATGCTCGGGCGGATGTATTCGGGGGTCTCCACGGTGTCGAGCTTCTGGTTAACGACGCCGATACCGATGCGTTTGTCCTCGGGCAGCATGCCCAGCACCGAGGCCTCTCCTGCCCGAGGAGTGGACAGTTCCAAGAAGAGTGTCCCGACTTTTGCGCTCTTGAGCAGGTCCAACAAAGGCCTGTAGTCTCCTGAGAGTGCCGCGGACTCGTCACGGGTCCAGTTACCGCGGCAGATGTGGAGGCCCAGGCGGTCGGTGGGGAGGTCGCAGACAACCTCGTTGAGGAGGTTGGTTGCGAAGTCCAGTTCGGCGTCGGGAGGGAGCTTTTCGCTCAGGGCGCCGCACATGAAGGTGCGGTTGCCGGTTGCGTTGCCGAACACGACCTCGGTGAGAACGGGTTCATCGAACTGGACGAGGGCTGCGCCGGAGGCGAGGAGGAAGTGAATCTCTTCGCGGAGGACTCGAACTACGTCCTGGGCGAGGTCTTCACGGGTCTGGTATGGGAGGTCGGTGAGGCAGTCGAGCCACATGGTGCGGGTGAGGAGGTAGGGGCCAGGGAGGGCAATCTTGATGGGCTTCTCAGTGCACTCCCGAGCAAATTTCAGTTCGTGGAGGGCGAGGGGACGGCTTCTACCCAGCTTTCCGTAGACTACGGGGTGTCGGACCTCGCCAGCGGGGACATCCAGGGCTCGAAGCTCTTTTTCGAACTTTTCCGGGTCGTCGACCATTGCGGTCAGGTCGGTCAATGGAATCAGCTGGCAGTTGTCGAGGAGGCCCCCGACAAAGCTGGCGTAACTGTCCCGTCGCTGTTCGCCGTCAGTCACCACATCAACGCCGGCCCGGACCTGGGCGTCGATTGAAAGTCGGACCGCGTCGTCGGCGGTGGCCTGGAAGTCTTCCTCGTCGAGCCGACCCTCCAAGCGGTCATGGACGGCCTGGAGCATCCACCGGGGTCGGGGCCAGCTGCCGATACCCATTACGGACAATGGGGCGATCTTCGGGGCGGGGGCGGGTGGGGGGAGGTGGTCGGGTATGGATACCTCCACTCGGAGTTGTTCCCCTATGGAGGGGACAGCCTGAACGGGCGCTGCGGCCCGGCCGCCCGAGAATGGGCCCTTGCTCACCAGGAAGCTGCGCTGGCCGTTGACCCTGGTCCAGGAGACCATTTCGTTGCTGGTCATCCGGCACCAAGCGGGGAGCTCCACTTCGACTGTGGAGTCGGTGGAGAGGATTTCGAGCAAACCGCCGCGTTCCATGGGGTCGATGTGGCGGCGAATCAGGAGCAGGAGCCCGCTGCCGCAGTCCAGGTCTCCGCCGTCGAAGCTGACGTCCGGGGTGTAGGGATGGCGGTCTACGGGGTCCATGAAGGGCTCATTTGCGGCTTATCAGTACGAGACGCAGGGGCTGCCGTCGGAGAGAAACTCCACCAGCTTTGCTCCACCGACTATGGTCGCACCGTCAACGAGGGAGTTCTCGTCGAGGCCGCGCTTCTTGAAGCAGGGGGCACAGACGAAGATGTCGCCACCGAAGGATGCGAAGCTTTCCATCAGGTCCTTGAGAGGCAGGAAGCCGTCCTCGTGGATGTCGTCGACGTAGCCCTTCTGGGCGACTCGTACACCCTCGGTGCTGAGGAAGACCATAGTCTCTTTCTCCGAGCCAAGGGCGGCGTTGGCGATTACGAAGGCCACAGTAGCCTTGTCGGGGTTGTCTTTGGCATGGGTAAGGCTGACGCAGAACTTATCGGACATTTGGGTTCCTTTCAGGGTCTATTTTTGTTCGATCCAGTAGTGAGGGTGGTCTGCTTTGAGGAGTCGGCGGCCGGTGAGCCGGCACCAAGCGGGGATGTCTTCGTGGGCGCCAAGGTCATGGGTGGTGAGCTTAAAGACCTGGCCCGGGGCGAGGGGCTGGATGCGCTGCCTGAGCAGGATGATGACCTCACCGCAGCCCATGTGGCCTGCGTCCCAATAATCGGCTGCAGCAAATTCCTGAAGGGTGTCCATTCGGGTAGCAGTTTGGCCGTTATCAGTGTTAATCACGGATATGAAACGGCATTGGAGGAGTGTAACCAAGGGACGCATTGGCTACAAGGGGGTGCATGTGGAGTCTGCTATCCTTAAACTGTCCGGTGAGATACACATGCTTTCAGTGGAGGAATCGGGATGACGGAACTGGCAAATAAACGGTTGGACTATCACGTCCCCGCCCGAGAGGGCAAGGCGTTCAGGGTGTCTAAAGGCGAGTTGATCAAGGTGATTGATCTGAGAGGCGGCCAGGCGGTCGACCTCTTCGCCTTCAACGTCGAAAACGTCAAGGAATTCCTTAGCGCGCACCACACCCGGCCTTCCATCGAGAGGCTATTCCCGATAGAGGGGGAGGCGTTCTACACACAGGAGCGTCGGCCCATTATCACCTTCGTGGAGGACCACAGCCCCGGCATCCATGACCTGCTTTTCGCTGCGTGCAACCCGAGCCGATACCGGGAGTTGGGGGTGGAGGGGTGGCACGCTAGCTGCGAGGAGAACCTGCAGAAGGAGATGGAGAAGATCGGGGTGCCGGGCGTCGAGGTCCCGCAGCCGGTCAACCTGTTCACCAATTTCCCGGTGTTCCCCGACGGGCGGATGGGCGTAGCTGCTCCGCAGACCAAGGCCGGTGACTACGTGATTCTCAGGATGGAGATGGACTGCTGGATATGTGTCTCGGCGTGCCCGCAGGACCAGAACGACACCAACAGCGGCAACCCCACGGACGTCAGTGTGGAAGTTGGTTCGTAACCAACGAAAGAGACGTGATGGAAGGCGCATCAATAGTAGAGCAGGTGGCAGAGGCGCTGAAGGAGCGGAGGCTGACTGTCTCGGTGGCGGAGGCGTGCACCTCGGGGCTGATAGCAGCCAAGCTGACCAGTGTGTCGGGGAGTTCCAGGTATTTTCTCGGGGGGGTGCTGGCGTATGCCAACGAGGTTAAAGAGGGAGTGTTGGGCGTTCCTAAGGGCGTGATGGTGATGGAGGGTTCGGTCTCTCCCGTGACGGCCCGAGAGATGGCAAAGGGCGCCCGACGCCTCATAGGAACGGACCTCGCCGTTGCCGCCACGGGGGTCATGGGCCCGACTGGAGGAACAAGGGCTAAGCCAGTGGGCCTGTTCTACGTAGCCGTGGCGGGCGAGGACATCGACGTTTGCGTGGAGAGGCGATTTTCGGGGGACAGAGCGGAGAACCGGGAGTCGGCGTCCAATGCCGCCATTGAGCTTCTTCGAGACATGCTCCTCGGCAACAGCCCCGGGTCGGAGATTCCCGCCAGGGATTGATGTCAACGAAGGACGTTTCCCTCACGGAGGTCCGGGACGAGGCCATTGATATGGCCAGAGGGGCAGCGAAGATACTGGAGAGCCATTTCGGGAACGTGGGAGGGGTGGAGGGGAAGGCGGGCAGCAAGTCTGACCTGGTATCGGCAGCGGACAAGGAGAGTGAGGCTTATCTGAAGGCCGAGATAGGCCGCCGGTTCCCGGGCCACGGGATCCTGGGTGAAGAGGGCACTGACGAGCAGACCGAGGAGTCGGAGTTCATCTGGGTGCTCGACCCCCTGGACGGCACGCTCAATTACATCAACGGCCTGCCGATCTACGCGGTCTCCATAGGGGTGCTTCACAACGGTGTGCCGGAGGTCGGGTGCATCTGGACGCCGTGGCCGGCGAAGCCCGATGGGGTGCTTTTCCATGCCTGCAAGGGTCAAGGGGCTTTCAAGGACGACATTCCCGTGGCCGTTAAACAGAACCCCGCACCCCAGCCCGGCCAGCTGGCTATATTCCACCGGGACTTCCGGATGATGTACACGAAGAATGCGGGACCGAGCGCACCCATCGGGGAAGGGAGGGGGCCGGGGAGCCTTGCCTACGAGATGGCGCTGACTTCCAGTGGGGTGTTCCAGTATTCGGTGTTCACAGCACCGCGGATATGGGATGTTGCAGCGGGAATCGTTCTGGTAAAAGAGGCAGGGGGATCGGTGCTGACATACGAGAGAGAGCGGAAGCAGTGGAAGGAATTTTCCACCTTTAGGCGGGACACGGCGGAGGGGAAAGGGCCCGGGCCCCGTCTGCGGAACTGGAATTCCCCCATAATGGCGGGCAATGAAGAGCTGGTGCAGTACCTAGCAAGGTTCGCCCGACACGAGACGTTCATCGAGAAAGTGAAGGGCGTCTTCGGGGGGAACGATTAGGCCGAGGGCACGCTTAGACCAGGGGCCAGGGGACTTCCCACCGGCTGCGCAGCACGGGAAGCACCGGCTCACTGAGTACTTCCTGCATTCTCCTGGCCAGCCATTCGATTTCTTCCTCGTCGAGTAGACCGTATAGACGGCTGGCGAGGCCATCAGGGGTGTGGAAGCGGGCGAGTTCCCGGGCCACGGAGTCCAGGCACTCGCGGTCTATCTTCTCGCCGCCGAAGTCCCAGATGACCGTCCTTAGCTTGGGGTCGATGCTGAAGGTGAGGCCATGGTCAATACCCCAGACCTTGCCTCCCGGGTCCTTGATACAGTGGCCGCCCTTCCTGTCGGTGTTGTTGACCAGCAGGTCGAAGACGGCGATGCGCTTCACGTCCTCGGGGTGGGTGTCCCGGAGGTCGAAGTAGTGGGTCTTGTGGGCGTCCCGGATGAAGAGCTGGAGCGAACCTTCGCCATAGGGGCCTTCCCAGATGACGGTCGGGGGGATGAAGTGCCAGCCGAGGGCCTCGCTGAGCACGTAAGCGGCGACCTCCCTCTTGTACAGGGTGCCTATGGGGAAGTCCCACAGGGGGTTCTCGCCGCGGCGGGGCTTGTAGATGCCGTAGTCGAAAGGTTTGCCGTCAAGGGAGAGGGCGACGAGGAAGGTGTAGTTGGAGCCCCTCAGGACCTGGTCACACCTGTCGGCCGTGGCACGGGTGAGGTCGCGGCAGATGGCGTGGTGGCGGGAGGGATCGATGCTCGGCTGAACGGGGGCATCGGTCCCCTCGTCCTCCGGCGCCATGCTATTGCAGCCTTTCGACAGCGTTGACAGGGTGGCCGTTGGAGCGGGAGCAGAAATGGCCGTCGGGGTTGATGGGCTCGTGGCAGAGGGGGCAGATGGGCCGGCCAGAGGAGCAGACCCTGAGGCTTTCATCAGCGAATTGCATCACCTGGGCGACCGTAGCCTCGAAGACCAGGGAGGCGACATCCTCCTCGACCTCGACATCGTAGTTCCAGAAGCGGAATATGCCGTCCTCTTCGTCAAACTCCACGGCCTGCTTGCCCAGCTTGAACTGAATGTCGGGGTTTTCGACTACCGTGTAGGAGGCGCTCAGGGGCTGGGATTCCTCGATCTCTTCCAGGAGCCCCACCGTTCTCTTCAGGTGGAGACCAAGCTCCAGAAGCTGCTCCTTTTCGAGCCAGATCAAGGCGGTGCCCAGTTCGGAACTCACCATGAGTCGGAAAGTGCGCTTGCCGGGCTTGCCGAGGGCCTCGGGGGCGAAGGTGGTTACGAGTCCCATGTCCTGGGTGGGTTCGGGCATTTGGTCCTCCGGAGACGCTTTCGATGCGGTCGGTTGTGGGCCCTATTCTACCGTTAGGGGGTTGGGGCGTGCCATAAATGAGGTTGGCCAGTGGCGGAAATCCCGGTATTGGCTTCGACAGGGATGTCGGGGTGGGTATAATGGCGCTGTCGTCCGAGGATTCCAAGCGTTCAGGAAAGATGCCATGACAGAGGACCAGGCTACAAACCTTCTGCCGGAGTTTGCGATAGGGTCGGCGGGGCTGGAGGCGGCGTTCGGGGCGGCCTACTTTGGGGCGTCGATAATCGCGGGATTTCTCGTGTATTTCATCGTCACGAGGATAGTCAGGAGGGCTACGGGCAAGACCGGGACCTCGCTGGACGATAAGATTGTCGACGCCGTGGGACGGCCTGTGTTCCTGTTCGTGGTCTTATTCGGGGCGTATGCGGGGTTGACTGCCTCGACTTTCCTTGACACTCACCAGGAGCAGGTGGACAGGGGCCTCCTCTCCGCCGTCATAGTGGTTGCGGGATACCTGGTCAGCCGCCTGGTACACGCATTGATCTCCTGGTATGGCGCCGAGATTGCGAGCAGGACGGAGACGACATGGGACGACAGGATACTGCCGCTGATAGAGCGGGTGACCAATGCGGTCATATTCGGGCTGGTGGTAATGCTGGTGCTCCAGGCCCAGGGTCTGAACATCAGCCCGTTGATCGCCGGTCTGGGCATCGGTGGGTTGGCTGTGGCGCTGGCGGTGCAGCCCACGCTGGCCAACTTCGTAGCGGGAACGTATACGGTGACCGAGAGCGGGATATCCGTCGGGGACTTCATAGAAGTAGAAGGCGGGCCATCCGGATGGGTTGAGCAGGTGGGGTGGAGGACGACGAAGATACGGACATTCTGGAACAACCGGGTGATTATTCCGAACGGGAAGCTCTCGGAGTCGGTGGTGACCAACTACCAGGGGCCCGACCCCTCTGTGTATGCGCTGGTGAACGGGGGCGTCAGCTACGACAGCGATCTGCAGCATGTGAACGACGTTGCCCTGGAGGTCGCCAACGACGTTCTGAGCAAGACGGACAAGGCGGACATGAGCTACGAGCCGGCGGTGAGGTTCAGGAACTTCGGGGATTCGAACATTGACTTCATGGTGATCTTCAAGGTGAAGGGCTACGTGGACCAGTTCCTGATCAAAGACCAGATCATCCGGGGCATTCACAAGCGGTTTGGCGAAGAAGGGATAGAGATCAACTACCCGGTGAGGAAGCTGGTCTACCCACATGAGGTGTCGGGCGGGGAGGGAAACGGGAGCCCGCCGATAAACGGGGCTTAGGGGCGAGGGCGCCGGGCGCCGACGGGGTATGCGGCTGTGGGGGCGCGGTTTTGATTGAACGTTGATTGAACATTGATTAAACGTTGATTGAACTCGTAGCTGGTTTGATTGAACGACGCCTAAAGGGATTTCCGGGGATTTCGCGTGGCGCAGGGGGGAGGGCGACCGGCGGGTCGCCCCTACGGAGAGGGGATACCCCCAGCCCCACAGGGAAACCCTCTCCCCCTTGATCCCCCTCTCCCTTAGGGCCTTTAAGGGAGAGGGGGAGGAAAAAACAGAGGCATACGCCCGCACCCGGGTGCGGGCGTATGCCTCTAGTTTGATACTGGTGGGAGGGGAGGACGGCATAGGGTGGGCGGGGATGACTGGCGAGACGTGACAGTCGGGTGTGGGCCACCCCCCGCTCGTACTTCGAGAGCCTCAGCACGAGCGGCCCAGCCCCAGGGATGGATTCCCGATCGGGGTCGGGAATGACGGTGTAAAAGGTCGGGGCGGTGGGAAGGGTGGGGTAGGCGATGGAAGGACCATGACCAGGGCGCAGGGGCCGGGGGGCCAAGCTGCGCCAGACCCGCAAGTCGTCAGGGCTAGAGGGTGTTTCCCCTTGCGGCCTGTCCGTATGCGGGAGGCGCTCTACCATTCGGAGGGATGGGAGCGCGAACTCTCTGCCGTCTCTGGGTGAACAGGGGTCTCCGAGGGGAAAGACGGGGGAGTCCTGAAAGGGGTAAGAACCCCAGACGCTTCCGACCCTTCGGAGGAGGTCGGGCGTATCCTCCTTCCCGTCGCCGTGGTATGGGGGAGTTCCGAAGGAAGCGACGGGGGAGTCGAGCCGGGGCGCATTGGCCTCCGGGGACCCGAGGGTGTCGGGTCGTCCCCCTGGCCTGTAGCCGGGGGTGAGTACGCCATTAAGGGGGCGCAGACGCGGGAGGGACCCAAGAGACGGGTTTGCCGCGTATAGTCGATGGACCTTCCATCGCCTGGTAGGAAAGGATGAGGGGCTGAGGCGCGTGTCGGTGGCCGGGCGTTCGCGCAGGGCCCGGGTGGGACGTGAGCTGATCAGGCTGTTGCGGCTCATAAGACTCCTTTGTTCCTTTCCTGTGATGGGCCCCGAGGTACGAGGTCGGTGGCCTGATGAGTAGTATAGCACGGGGGTTCAGGTAGGGCAAATGTGCAATTTCAGGGGGGATGCCCCTCGGCCCCACAGGGGAACCCTCACCCCCTTGATCCCCCTCTCCCTTACAGGCCCTAAGAGCCTGCCCCGAGTCCCTCGAGGGGGAGAGGGGGAGAGAAGAACAGAGGCAGAGGTTGGCGCAGAAGCGCCAACCTCTGCCTCTAGTTCAGTACTGGGGAAAGGAAAGGGGGAAGAGGTAAAAGGCGTGAGTGGGCAAGTCCTAGATTCCTCGCGGGGCATCGGAATGACAGGGGAACAGGGGGTGGTTGAGAGCTTACGTGACGGATTGGCAGTCGTGGGCCGCCTCCCGCTGGACTTTCGACTCGGGGTCGGGGTGAGCGAGCCCACGTTGGGAAGAGGGACCCCCGCCCTGTTCCGTTCGGTCGACCCTTCGACTCCGCTCAGGGCGAACGGAACCCCCACCCCTGGGGATGGATTTCGGCTCGGGGAGGTGGGATGGCGGTGCTGCTTCGGTCCGCTATGCTAGACTCTGGTCTCGGCTACACTCGATTTCAGGAGGAGAGATATGGAAGTTAACGAGCTACTTACGAGGATGTTGAAGCAGAACAGGAGCATGGTCAGGAAGGCTTTTGACGGCCTTTCGGATGAGGAGGTTTCGAGGAGGCCGAGTGCGGACTGCAACTCGATGGCGTGGCTGTTGTGGCACCTGTGCCGGGTGGAGGACGGCTTCATATCCTCGTTGGAAGGGTCGGAGGAGCTATGGGAGCAGGGGTGGTCGGAGAAGTGCGGGATATCGGAGGAGACGGAGGGGATGGGGTACGGGCACAAAGCAGGGGACCTGGAGACGTTCAGCGTGGGGTCGGTGGATGCCTTGAAGGAGTATTTCGGGGAGACGGAGAAGAGGGTGGCGAACTTCCTGGCACCTCTCACCCCCGAGGACCTGGACCGGCAGGTGCCGGCGATGATGGGAGACGGCACTGTTCCTATGGCTGCCCATATCCAGATCATGGTGAACGAGGCGCTGGTACACGGGGGGCAGATTGCGTATTTGAGGGGGATGCACAAGGGGATGGGGTGGTATTTTTAGAGCGTGAGGGGTGGGAAGGGAACCCTCACCCCCCTTGATCCCCCTCTCCCTTAGGGCCTGTAAGGGAGAGGGGGAGAGAAGAACAGAGGCAGAGGTCGGCGCTATAGCGCCGACCTCTGCCTCTAGTTCAGTACTGGGGGGAGGGATGGATTCCCGATCGGAGTCGGGAATGACGGATGAAGAGGGAGAGAATGCTAGGTGAGGGTTAGAGCGGCGGCGCCGTTGATTCGGCCTTGTTTTAGGTCAATCAGGGCGTCGTTGGCGGATTCGAGGGGGTAGGGTTGGACATGGGTGCGGACGGGGACTTCGGCGGCGAGGGTTAGGAGTTCTTGCACGTCTTGACGGGTGCTGTTGGCGGCGCTGCGTATGATTTTTTCGTCGTAGAGGTGTCGGGTGTAGTCGAGGGTGGGGATGGGGGTCATGTAGATGCCCGCGAGGGAGAGGACTCCGCCCTTCTTGAGGTGTTCAAGGGCGAGGGGGACCAGCTCGCCGGCGGGTGCGAAGATGATGGAGGAGTCGAGCTGGTGGGGCGGGCTCTGCTGCGCGGTCCCGACCCATGTGGCGCCGAGGTCTCGGGCGAGGGCTCCGTGCTCCTCGCTGCGGGAGAAAACGTAGACTTCCAGCCCCATGTGGACGGCTAGCTGGATGACTATATGGGCCGATCCCCCGAACCCGTATAGTCCCAGCCTGCCACCTGATGGGACATCGGCGAGGCGGAGGGCACGGTAGCCGATAACACCGGCGCAGAGCAGGGGAACGGCCTGGAGGTCTGGGAAGGCGTCGGGGATGGGGAAGGTGAAGGACTGGTCGCTGAGGAGATAGTCGGCGTAGCCGCCGTCGACGGTGTAGCCGTTGAAATGGGCGTCTTCGCAGAGGTTTTCACGGCCTCGCGCACAGAACTTGCAGCGGCCGCAGGTGCGGTGGACCCAGGGAATACCGACACGGGTGCCGATCTCAAGCGCTTCCACTCCTTCGCCCAAGGCTTGCACCGTTCCAACTGCCTGGTGACCGGGGGTGAGGGGAGACTTCCTGGGCGGGAGCTCTCCCTCAATAACGTGGAGGTCGGTGCGGCAGACTCCGCAGGCGGAGACCCGCACGAGGACCTGGCCGGGGCCCGGGGTGGGGGTGGGCGCGTCGGTGAGATGCAGGGGTCGACGCTCCACGGGTGCGGGGGCGTCGAAGGACATGGCTCTCATGGGTCGGGCCCTGCGCCTAGTCGTAGACCTCCAGCAGGAGGTCGGAGGGGTTGTAACCGTTGCAGGGGTTCAGGTCCTGAGGGCAGGCCGACCCGGCGACGATAAGGTCGTCGAGGGCCAGAAGGACGACGTAGTCTCCGGCCCGGGAGACGGGCTCTTTGACGGAGAGGTTTCCTTCGTCGTCGGGGCCGCTGTTCTGGAAGATGTTGAAGACCTCGGGGGTCACGGGCGGGTGGACATCGAGGGTGGCGAGGGCTTCGAGGACGTTCTCCTTGCAGCTGCGGTGCTCGGTGACTTCGTAGTCGATGAGGTACCTCTGGGGGTCACAGGGGGCGTAGAGCATGTCGTGGATGCCGATGGTGGTGTCCTCGACGAAGGCCATGATGGCATGGCGATGGTTGTCGTATAGGGTGTCGCCTACTCGGGGGCGCACACGGGCGATGGTGCTCCGGGTGTAGACGCCCGAGAGGTAGACGGCGGGGTCCGACACCCGAAGGGCAAAGAAGTCGCAGACCTGCTTGCCCTCGACATCAGTTACTTTAACTTTCTGACCCCCGCGTGCGATGACGGCGCGGCCGTGTCGGGCGGGGATGGTGACGGACTCGACCAATTTTCCTAGCTCTGCCATGAGTGCCCCCTTTGGTTGAACCTGGAAGTTCTTCAAGCATCCGGGTCCGGGTATAGGGTAGTATATTCCCTCCGCAGATGAAATAACGAGATTCGTGGACTAGAATTGTCATAACCGGGCCTTTGCAAAGGCGCCAATTTCAGGAGGGACGACAATGGGGAGCAGGTACGTTGACGTAATCGTGCATGACGGCGAGGTTGTTACGTCGAAGGACGTGACTCGGACGAGCATTGCGGTGAAGGATGGGAAGATCGTGGCGCTCGGGCCTAAGGAGCTGCTGCCGGAGGCGGGGCAATACATCGATGCCTCGGGAAAGTACGTGCTGCCGGGCGCGATTGACGCCCACATGCACATCGATCCCCTGAAGTGCGACGACTGGGTAAACGCACCGCTGGCGGCCGCGCACTCGGGGATAACGAGCCTTATCGTCTTCTGCATCTATGACGACCTGAACGGGGAGACGATTCCCGATGCCCTCCGGCGGAACCAGGAGGAGGCGAAGGCGGGGTCGGTGCTGGACTATGCCTTCCACTTCATCCTGCATAAGCAGCCCTACATCCTGGAAGGTCTGCCCGAGGCTTTCGACATGGGCGTCACCTCCTACAAGATGTTCATGACCTACAAGACCCGGAAGTACCGTATGTGCTCCGACGACTTCATCCTGCAAGCCATGGACGTCATCGGGAGTCACGGCGGTGTGACCCAGCTTCACTGCGAAAACGGAGACGTGCTGGACTACCTGCAGACCAAGTTCATGTCGGAGGGGTGCACGCACCCGCGGTACTTCCCCCAGTCCTGTCCACCTTGGGCCGAGGCGGAGGCCATTAACAGGGCGATCAACATGGGAGCGATGACCCAGTGCCCGACCTACGTGGTGCACCTGAGCACCCAGGGCGGCTTGGAAAAGATCAAGGAGGCACAACAGCGGGGGCAACGGATCTGGACCGAGACCTGTCCCCAGTACCTTCTCCTGACCGATGCCGAGATGGAGAAGTGGGGGCCTCATGCGAAGATCGGGCCTCCTTTGAGGCCGGAAGACGGGCCTGACCAGGAGGCGCTGTGGGGCGGACTCCAGGGCGGACAGATCTCGATTGTTGCGAGCGACCACTCGGCGACGCACAAGGAGAAGAAGGAGTCGGGGTGGGACAACGTGTTCCAGGACGCGCAGGGCAATACCGTGCCCTTCGGAAGCGCCTCGGTTGAGACGATGCTGCCCCTGATGTACAGCGAGGGAGTGGTGAAGAGAGGGATGTCGATAACCTGGATTGCTCGGGCTCTGGCGGAGAACCCGGCCCGGGTGTTCGGGCTGTACCCCCGGAAGGGCGTGATAAACATAGGGTCGGATGCCGACCTGCTGCTGATAGACCCGAACTATGAGCGGACGATCACGGCATCGGATATGAAGAGCAATGCGGGGCTAACACTGTACGAAGGCTGGGGTCAGAAGGGTCGGCCGTGGATGACGATGGTGCGGGGGGAGGTGGTGATGAAGGAGGGCGAGATCCTGCAGAAGCCGGGCTACGGAGAGTTCGTGCGTTGCGGAGGGCCTATGGCGCCGTTGGGCGGGCCGGTGGCTACAGTTGCATAACCACCGATAAGCGTTTACTGAGACACGCCACCTATGGGTGATATTCGGTAGCGATTGCTCGGGGTAAATTGTGTCATTAATTCCACATTAGCTGTTAAATTGCCATCGATTATTTCGATCAACTGATGTTGGCTCAAGAAATTGACGTCTCTTGATAAAGTCTTTTTGGTTAGTCCTGCATACAAACCGGAAAGAGCATGATTTCCAGTGCGAAGCGCCTTGAGCGGTACAGGTTCTGTGGTCAAGGATGCCAAGAGGTTAAACATTCTTTCTCCGGCGGGCTTTCCGAGCTTACCTTCAATAAGGAGTGTCTCCCTTGCCATGTCTCTAAATGAAACGGCCCTGACCTGGTCTATAACTTCGCTGTGAACGAGTTCTAATTCCTCCACCAGCCCTGTTAGTGCGAAATCGATGAAGGGGGTAAGGTCTCCTCCGGTTTGGAACCGGACATGGTCCAGGAGTTCGACGTACCTACCTCTATTCCGGTAGTAAAAATTCGCAAGAGAATAGAAACCCCGCGCATTTACTCCGGCCTGGTAAAGCAGATAGCTTTCAACTGCTCTCGCGGTACGTCCATTACCATCACCGAATGGATGGATGCTATTGACGTAAAAGTGGGCTACTATCGCGCGGACGATAGGATCCCAATTACTCCTGGGAGACGTGTTCAACCAATCGATAAATTGGCTCATGAGGGCGCGAATCTCGTCTCCAGTTTTTGGGGGTATGTATGTGCCGGCGTGGACGGAAAATGACCGGTATTTGCCGGGCTCATTATGCGGATATTCGATGTCCCTGGTAATAATCTGGTGAAACCTCAAAATCAACTCTTCGGTTATCGGCACCTGGAGGTTGTCACGGAGTAAGTCGTCAACGTGGAACATCAATTGGGCTGCATTACGGACCTCTTGCTCTTCTCGTGCGCGTGACGGCTGTAAGATTGGTTCCCCTTCGGACGCCTGCAGTACTCTTTCCACCTCTTCTTCTGACAACTCGGTTCCTTCAATACCGGTTGTTCCCCGCACAGCTCTCACGATATTCAGGCTATCGAGTCGCTGCTGCAGGTGTGGAGGTATAGGTATCCCTCTAATAACGGACGCGAGAGCGTGTGCTCGGGCGACCTTTTCGACCAAGCTCGGGTCACGTAGACGTATGTATGTTTTGAAATGAACGTTCCAAGCAGGCATACTGGCAGTTGTGACTAGTTATAGGTCAGTGTCCAAGACATTGTCCATGTAGATTATATAGTATTTATAGCTAAACACAACAGACATTCATCAGGACAATGTCCACCATTAAGTCCAATTCTACTCTTGAACTGTTCGAAGGCTGGGGGCAGAAGGGTCGGCCGTGGATGACGATGGTGCGGGGGAATGTGGTGATGAAGGAGGGCGAGATCCTGCAGAAGCCGGGCTACGGAGAGTTCGTGCGCTGCAGCGGGCCGGTGGCTACCACAGCGGCGGTGAACTAGGGCCGGTAGGTCCTGAACTGGGGCCCGTCTTTGGGGGCCCAGCTATCGGCGACTACTTCCCGGGGGAAGGAGTCGGGGAGGACGCCGTCGGTGGCGTATTCGTAGAGGGCGGCTACATAGATGGCCTTCAGCGCCGCGGTGACCAATATGAGGGCGCCCAGCCCCACCACCCCAAGGGCCACGGCGATGACGATGCCCGCGGGTGCGGGGATGATAAAGGCGATAGCCAGGCAGACGAGGACGATGGGTATGGCTACGATAATGACCATCAGGTCGAAGCCGAACCTGCTGACCAACTGCTCTCCCCAGGTCCTCCGGAGCAATGCCGCCGACCGCTTGATGGCCTCGATAGGGCCAACGCCTTCCACGACCAGCACGGGAATCACGAGGTAGGTGAAGACCGACCACGCGCCACGGAGTATCCAGGTCACGATCAAGAACGCGAAGGCTCCAATACCGCCTCGACTCCTTGCCGCCTTTTCCAGGGCGTAGAAGATCAGGGACACGATGGCAGAGATAAATGCCCAACCCAGGATGCCGACGAGGTTGGAATTGGCTGCTCGGAAGCCGTCCCGGAGGGTCGGGTCGCCGCCTCGGAGGCGGATGCGGGCCGCGCCTATAAGGGCGGCGTTGAAGTAGATGATGATGAAGTAGTTGACGAAGTAGAAGATGCCCATGAGCAGGTAGTCGATGGGGGTAAGGGCAAGTTCACCATCTACGGAGTCGGCGGCACGGAAGACCATGCCTGAGCCGAAGATCATGGCGGCGGTGATGACCAGGGCGATAGTAGATATCAGGGGGAAGACTAGCAGCTCCTTGTCGTGGAGGAGGACCCTCCAACATACCTTGTAGAGCTGCCAACTGCGGCCGATGGTGGCGAACATGGGAGGATTATACGCTTTTAGGGACAAGCTGGCGGCGTAGAGCCCTTTGGCAGAGGGTTCGGCCAAGTTTTCCTGTATACTCGCGCCGGTTTTGGCACGGGACCAGGGCCACGGGAAAGGAGCTTGGGGTGACTACGGCGGCAGCGGCAGACAGGACCTCAAAGCCGGAAGAAGGCAGCGCCCTTGCAACGGCGCTGGAGCAGTTCGAGACCGCGGCTGACTTCCTGGATTTGCACGAGAACATCCGGCAGATACTGAGGCACCCCAAGAGAGAGCTCATAGTCAATTTTCCCGTGGGAATGGATGACGGGAGCGTCCACGTATTCACGGGATACCGGGTGCAGCACAGCATGTCCCGGGGCCCGGCCAAGGGCGGCATTCGATACCACCCCGACGTCAGCCTGGACGAAGTCCGCGCCCTGGCCATGTGGATGACCTGGAAATGCGCAGTTGTGGACATCCCATTCGGAGGGGCCAAGGGCGCCGTGGCCTGTGACCCGAAGCTGCTTTCGATACGCGAACTGGAGGGGCTGAGCAGACGCTACGCCACCGAGATATCTATAATAATCAGCCCCGAAGGCGACATCCCCGCGCCGGACATGAACACCAATGCCCAGATCATGGCGTGGATAATGGACACGTACAGCATGCACCGGGGCTACTCGGTGCCGGGGGTGGTGACGGGGAAGCCGTTCAGCGTGGGGGGGACGCGAGGCAGGGTGGAGTCGACGGGACGGGGTTGCATGAACATGGCCAAGCAGACGGCAAGACACCTCTCCATGCCCCTGGAAGGGGCGAGGGTGGCAGTGCAGGGGTTCGGGAACGTGGGTTCGGTGGCGGCGAGGATGCTGCAGGAGCAGGGGTGCAAGATAGTTGCCATTAGCGATGCGTCGGGCGGGGTGTACAGGGACTCGGGGCTGGATGTGAACGGAATGCTTGCCGACAAGGAGCATACCCACAACCTTCGTGACTCGAGGCACGGGGACCGGATAACCAACGCAGAGTTGCTGGAGCTCCCCTGCGATATCCTGATGCTGGCGGCGATGGAGGGCCAGATAACGGAGGCCAATGCCTCCAACGTGAAGGCCAGGATCATCGTAGAGGGGGCGAACGGGCCCACCTCTACGGAAGCCGACAAGATCCTGGTGGACAAAGGCGTCTTCATCGTACCGGACATTCTTGCCAACGCGGGCGGCGTCATCGTCTCCTACTTCGAATGGGTGCAGGACCTGCAGTTCTACTTCTGGGAGGAGCAGGAAGTGGAGAAGCGCCTGGACTCAATTATGAAGCACAGCTTCGAGTCGGTGCTGGCGACGGCAGAGGAGAACAAGGTGAGCATGAGGATGGGGGCCTACATCCAGGGGGTGAGTCGGGTGGCGGCGGCACACAACACGCGGGGCATATACCCCTAGCCAGGCGTCGCCTCAGCAAAGTCCAGTATCACTAGGCACCGATACCGACGCGCCTATGAAAGACAGAACACTTGACGGGATTCGGGTGGTGGAACTGGGACAAATGGTGTCGGCGCCGTATTGTGCGCGGCTGATGGCGGCTCTCGGGGCGGAGGTGATCAAGATGGAGCCGCCTGAGGGTGACGGGGCACGGGCCAACGGACCCTTCCCTAACGACGAGCCCAACCCCGAAAAAAGCGGCCTTTTCCTGGCTATGAACCTGGACAAGAAGGGGCTCACGCTGGACATCACGTCCGCGGAGGGGGCCGGGTTGTTCAGGAAGCTGGTGGGAGAGGCGGACATGGTGGTGGAGAACGGGCCACCGGGTCGGATGGAAGAGTTAGGGCTGGGATACGAGTCTCTCAGGAAAGAGAACCCGGGCCTGATCATGGTGTCGATAACTCCCTTCGGGCAGGACGGGCCTTACAGGGACTTCATAACCCACGATTTGAACAGGTGGCACGCCGGAGGGTGGGGGTATTTGTGGAAGGAACGAGGCGCTGACGGGGTGCCTGGTCGGCTGGTGTCGGGGCCCGGGTTCCTTGCCAGTTTCCAGGCGGCTTACAACGCCCTGACGGCTACTCTTGGGGCGCTGTATTTCCGGGACATGGGTGGGGAGGGGCAGCACATCGACGTGTCGGAGCAGGAGGCGATGGCCTTCATCCTCAACGGGGCCTTTCCCGTGTACAACGGGGAGCATCGGATACACGGGAAAGACGTGGCGATACCTGCGTCGGTACCCTCGGGTGTGCTGCCGTGTCGGGACGGGTACGTGCTGATCAGTGCTATAGAGCACCACCAGTGGGAGGGGCTGGTTAAGATGCTGGGAGAGCCTGAGTGGAGTCGGGAGAGCTGGGCGGACACTGTGGAGGGTAGACGCCTGAACTACGACATCATCAACGCGTTCATGATGGAGTGGCTGGAGGACAAGAGCGTCGACTGGGTGGTCAAAAGAGCAATAGAGCATCGGATACCAGCCAGTCCGGTCGGGGTGACGTCGGAGCACATCTATGGAGATGAGCACCTGCAGGAGAGGGGGTTCTTCGAAGAAGTTGAGCACCCGGTGGCGGGCAGGTTGGAGTATCCGTCGGCGCCGTTCAGGTTTTCGGAAACGGAGAGTGGGACGGGGGTGTCGGCGCCCTTGCTGGGCCAGCATAACGAGGAGATATACGGTAGGTGGCTGGGGGTGGGGCGGGATGAACTGAAGCGGCTGAGGCGGGAAGGGACGATTTGACTCGTTCAGCCAGGGAGATATCGGGGTTCAAGAGTGCGCTGGCCGGGGTGCGGGTGGCGGACTTTACGGCGTCGTGGGCGGGGCCTCACTGCGTGTCGCTGCTGGCCTTTATGGGGGCCGAGGTCATCAAGATAGAGAGCGAGGCAAAGCTGGACCTGGCCCGTTACTACCCCCCTTTCAAGGACAGCATCGAAAGCCCGGACAGGGCGATGTGGTTCGCGCAGATGCACCGGAACAGCTTGAGTGTGACGCTCAATTTAAGAGAAGCCAAGGGAGTGGAGCTTGCCAAGCGAATAGTCGCAATCTCGGACATAGCGGCGGAGAACTTCCGGGCCGGGGTGGCCGACCGCCTGGGCCTTGGATACGAGGAGTTGGTCAAGGTGAATCCACAAGTAGTTATGGCGTCGCTGTCGGGGTTTGGGGCGTATGGCCCGAGGTCCCGGTGGGTCACATACGGGATGCACGTTTCCAACATCTCGGGGCTGATGAGCACTGTAGGTTATCCCGAGTCGGAGCCCGTGTCGGACTGGGTGGAGATGCCGGACCCGTCAGGAGGGGTGGCGGGGGCGTCGGCGGTGCTGGCGGCGCTACATTACAGGTTGAAGACCGGGAAGGGGCAGCACATTGACCTTTCGGAAGAAGAGACAGCCATCGGGTTTCAGCCTGAGAAGTTGATGGACTACGCGATGAACAGGAGGGAAGCGGGTCGAACAGGCAACCGGCGCCCGAGCATGGCGCCGCACGGGGTGTACGGGTGCGCCGGCGATGACGAGTGGGTGAGCATAGCGGTCGGGAGCGAGGAGGAATGGGGCAGGTTTTGCTCGGCCGCTGGGATGGAGCGTTTGGCCCAAGATGCAAGGTTTGCCACGGTGTCGGCTCGGAAGGAGAATGAGGATGCATTGGACGAGATCGTGGAGGGGTGGACGCGACGGCGTTCCAAGTCGGAGGTGATGAGGGTGTTACAGGGGTCGGGGGTGGGGGCCATAGCCACGTTCACCAACGCCGACCTGTATCACGACGAACACCTGGCGGCCCGGGGATTCTTCACGTGGGACGAGCACCCGGTGCAGGGTCGGGCGAAGATGCCGGCGCAGCCGTGGAGGATGTCAGGGGCGCCGTTGTCGATGACCCGGCCCGGGCCAAGGATGGGGGTGCACAACGGCTACGTGCTGGAGGAGCTACTGGGGCTGAACCGGGGGGAGGTTGAAGGGTTGGTGGGGGGTGGGGTGGTGTATTAGGGGCTCAGGCTATCTGATAGCGCTCAACGTGGATATCGGAGGCTCGGGCGCGCATTTGGGCGGCGTCGTATCAGGCCTGCATTCGGAGAAGCATGTCCATGCTCGTGCCGAAGGCCTTTTCAACTCTTAACGCCATCTCGGGGGATAGGGACGACTTAGAGTTGAGAAGGTCCGAGAGCGCAGCCCGGTGCACACCGAGTACTTCCGCGGCCTTTGTTACGCTCAGTCTCAGGTCTTCTATGATTTCAGTACGGATGAAGTCGCCGGGGTGGGAGGGGGACATGTTGACTTTGATTTCAGGTGTTGTCATCAATGGCAAAGCAATAAAGCAAAACTAATTTATTAGCCTCACTGTATTGCATCGCACGTCGAATTGCCACCTGTCCGTTAGAACGCCGGAGTAATTGGTAATGTGAGTGGCTAAGTCCGAGATCCCTCGCGGGGCCTCGGGATGACAGGGCAGAGGTGGGTGGCTGGGTAGATGTGGACGCAAGGACAGGCATGGGCCTCCCCTCGCTCATACCCTTCGACGGGGCTCAGCAAGAGCGGCCGCACCACCAGGGAGGGCAGGCACGAGACTTGCCGCTACGGGGGATAGGACGGGATGCCCCACCCCATTCCGCTCTTGAGACCCTTCGACTCCGCTCAGGGCGAGCGGAATACCCCAACCTCCAGGATGCACCCTATCGGCGCCGGACGTGGGAGCGGCCGGCTCGGGCTACGAGGTTGCCGTGCTGGTTGTGGAAGCTGTGCTCGACGACTATGAAGGCCATGTCTCCGGTACGGCCGGTCTTGCGGTAGACGTCTGCAAGTCGGGCGGTACAAGTGAGGGTGTCGCCGGGACGGACGGGGAGAAGGGGCTCGACCCACTGGCCGGCCATGTAGACGGTGCCATTGAATTGGAGGTTGAGGTCGGGGGGTTCTTCGAGGCGGATAAAGGAAGCAACAAAGGCGGGCGGGGCGATGATGTCGCCGTGGGGGCCACGGGCGGCGGCTTCTTCGTCGACAAAGAGGGGGTTAGTCTCTCCGATGGCCCGTGAGAAGCCGAGGAGCATCTCCCGGGTGACGGTGTGAGTGGCCCTCAGGAAGTCTCTGCCCAAGGTCCCCCGGTTGAACCGGAGGTTGTCCTCGGGGGTGGGTTGGGCGGCAGTCATGGCTTTTGGGGAACCCTAGTCGTGGGCCTTGATTTCGGCTACGACCCGATCCCCGGACTGGACAGCGCCGTTGGTAAAACCGGGGCTGGTGTAGTCACCGCAGAAGTGGAGCCGGCCCACGGGCTTCTGGAGGAGGGGATAGATCTCGGTGTGGCCGGGTTTCCAGAGGGGTATGGCGTGGTTCCAGTGGGCGACGTCGGACTCCACTACCTTGCCCCGGACTTCGGGGACCATGTCGATGAGGTCGTCAAGCAAGATTTCCGAGACCTCGCCGTCGGAGCGGGACATGAGGTCTTTCGCGACGGCGTTGCCCGTGTAGACCCTCAGGATGCCCTGGCCGGTCTTGCTCTTGTATTCGTCGGGGTAGGTGAAGGAGGGGTCAGTGATGGCGCAGATCTTCTGACCAGCTACGGGCACCCGCCATACACCCCTTCCGATGAGGTTCTCGGAGAGGTCATCTACGAGGAAGGCGGCGGTGGTCATGGAGCCGTATTCAATTTTGGCGAGAGCGTCTTGCTTCCAGTCGGGGAGGTCTTGTATGCATTCGAGGGCAAAGGGCGCCTGGGTAGCCATGATGCAGCGTCGGGCGTGGACGGTCTCTTTCTTGCCGCCGCGGTCGTAGGTTACCTGGACCCGGTCCTCAAGCTCTTTGACCTCAGTTACTTCGGCGCCGAGGAGCGCCTTGTCCCCGAGGAGCCGGTGGAGGGTGATGGTAGCCTGGTGGGTCCCGCCCTCGACGAAATACTCGTCGGCCATGAAGAAGAGGATGACCATGAGGGCGTGGTAAGGGGTGACGACATCGGCGCTCATGGTGCTGGCGGTGACGGCGAAAACGTCCCATATTTCGCGGACGGACCTGGGGGCCTTGCTCATAAACTCTGCAACCGTTTTGGAGTTGAGTTCGATGACCTTGGGGTCTGTTGGGTCAAAGTCGGCGCCGAGAAGGGACTTGTATTTGCGTCGGGTCTTCCAGATGTGCCAGGCGAACCAGACCTTATCCCACAGGGGAATGGGCATCTTGAGCAGAAGCCCGAGCTCGCCGGGGGATGCAACCAGCTTGCCGTTTATGTACATGGGCAGCTTGGACTTGGCGATGAGGGTGCGCTTGACGCCAATCTCGTCGACGAGGGTGGCGAGGGGGCCGTCGTCGCCGAGGACGACCTGGGCCCCGGCGTTGTAGACGTAGGGGCCGAGGGTGCGGGACTCGGTGCGGCCGCCGGGAATCTCCTCTTTTTCGAGGAGGAGGATGTTCCGGTCACGCAACCGGTAGGCGGCGGTAAGGCCGGCGAGGCCACCGCCAACTATTACAACGTCGAGGAGGGAGTCGGGGGTGGTGGGTGAGTCGGGCATGGGTTAGGCGGCGGGTTCCTGCTGCAGTTCCCGGAGGACGCGCTGGGCGGAAAGGACGGCGGCTTCCAGGCCACCGCTCACGGTGTAGTCGCCGCAGTAGTGGATTCGGCCCGTGGGCTGCTTGATCCTTTCGGCGATTTCCAGGCGGCCGATGCGCCAGGGGCTGATGGCGTGGGGCCAGTGCTTGATGGAGGTTTCGACTATCTTGCCGGCGATGTCGGGGAAGGCGGAGATTAGATCTTCGGTGAGGACTTCGAGGGCCTCGCCGTCGGACATCTGCTGGAGCTCCTTGGAGACCTTGTCGCCGGTATATACCCGCAGGAGCCCCTGGCCCGTGCGCTGCTTGACTTCCTGGGGGAAGGTGAAGGTCGGGTTGGTCACGGATATGATCTTCCTGCCGACGATAGGCACCCGCCAAACGCCCTCGCCAAGGAACTTCTCCGAGTTCTCGCTGAGCAGGAACCCGGCGGAGGTCATGGATCCGAAGTCGACCTGCTCCATGACTTCCCGCTTCCAATCCGGCATGTCCTTGACGATGCTCGGGACCAGGGGTCCAGGTATGGATATAACGCAGCGTCGGGCGGTTACGGTCTTGCGCTGGCCTGCGTGGTCGTAGCTCACGCGAACTATGCCGTTTTCGTGGGCGATTTCATCAACGGTGGCGGAGGTCTCGGTCTTGTCTCTTACGTGGTCCCAGAGCGCCTTGGTGAGCTCCCAGGTGCCGCCGGTGACGTAGTACTCGTCCTCGGCGAAGTGCAGGAAAGTGTTGATGGGCTGGAATGCGGCCACCTCGTCCGCTGCTTTTGTGTTGGCGCCCTTGGAAAGGGTGTCCCAGATGGCCCGGATGTCGGGGTGATGTGCGCCCATGAAGTCTTCCAGGGTCTCGGCGCAGAGTTCTTGTGTTTTGGGGTTGTTGGGGTTGGGTTCCTGGTCTACGAGTTCACTGTAGCGGTTGCGCGTGCGAAGGACCTTGAGGCCCATCTTCACCTTTTCGGTGATGGGGATGGGCAGCCGCCACAGGAAGAGGGGTTCGCCAAGGGTGCGGGGTCGGAGGGGGGCGGTGATAAGCCTGCCCTTCATGTGCATGGGCATGCGCGTCTTGTCGATAAGGGTCTTCTCGACGCCGATCTCCCGGGCCAGCCTGGACGTTTCGCCTTCGTCGTTAAGGACCACCTGGGCGCCGGTGTTGAAGACGTATTCGCCCATCTTGCGGGAAATGGTGCGTCCGCCGCATACGTCCTCCTTTTCCAGGACGAGGATGTTCCTGTCCCTGAGTCGGTAGGCGGTGGTGAGCCCGGCGAGGCCCGCGCCCACGATTACGGCGTCGAGGATTTGATTGTTTTCATCGGGCATTTGCGGTTGTCCCTTCGGGCAGTAAGGTTGGTGGCAAGCAGAGGCTCGGGGGCCGGGGGAATGATACAACATCGGGGTGGGGGGTGTGCGATGGTGCCGCGGGGCTGAGAGCAACCACTCAGCCCCACAAGGGAACCCTCACCCCCTTGGTCCCCCTCTCCCTTAGGGCCTGTAAGGAAGAGGGGGAAAGAAGAACAGAGACATACCCGATGCGCTGAAGGGCATCGGGTATGTCTCTAGTTCAGTACTGGGGGGTGGGCGATGTTCACTGGCCCACCCAGAATCCGTTCGACCCTTCGAGTCACCTCAGGATGAGCGGATTCTGCCCCACCCCTACAGCTAAACTGCTAAGAGTTCCGGGAGAGCCGGACATCAAGTTATGTAAGGGTCTCCTTAAGTGGGAGGGGACCGGACATCTCCACGCGTCCTGCAGAGTCGGGGTTAACTGGGGTCGTGGTTGAGCATCCAGCTGATGCCGAACTTGTCGGTGCAGGAGCCGAAGTATGAGCCCCAGAACATGTCCTGCTGGGGCATGGTTACGACGCCGCCCTCGGAGAGCTTGGCAAAGAGTTGGTCGGCTTCCTCCCGGGTGGCGGGCATGTAGGAGATGGAGAAGTTGGTGCCCGACACGGGAGGAGGGCCAAAGGCGGAGGGGACGTCGCTGCCCATGAGGACGCTGCTGCCGATGCTGTAGGAGACGTGCATGACATTGTTGCGCTCTGCCTCGGGGATGGGCATGTCCTCGGGGCCTTCGGCGAAGGTGGTGAAGATGTCGTACTCACCGCCGAAGATGGAGCGGTAGAACTCGAAGGCCTCGCGGCAGTTGCCGTTGAAGTGGAGGTATACGTAGAGGGACATGTTTTCCTGCCTTTTTGGTTTATTCCTATCACGGACACCAGGAGCACTGTGGCGCAAGTTGATTGACACCGAAGTTGTATTTTACTCAATCACGCCCCATTCCCCAAACACCAATCACGATGATCTGTACCAGTGCCCTTCGTTACTTCTACCATGAGGGATACGGGCCTAGTGGATGATATAATTGGCCGTCCGGTGAAACCATGCCTCTAAAGCGCGAAGAAGTTGAGCACATTGCCCGGTTGGCGCGGGTAGGGATGACGGAGGAGGACCTGGAGATCTTCGGGGGGCAGCTGTCGCACATCCTGGAGCAGTTCAACGTGCTGAGGGAGGTCGACACCGAGGATGTTCTCCCTACCTCCCACACCGTGGACCTATCCAGCGTCTTCAGGGACGACGAGGAGCGGCCCTCCCTGCCCCAGGAAGACACATTGGCCAACGCACCCCGCAGGGACGACGACTTTTTCAGGGTCAAGCCGGTGCTCGGCTGACCCGCACCATGAACGCTTCGCAACCTCTCCACGCTCTCACCATCCACGACGCATCCGAACTGCTGGCGCGCCGCGAGATCTCCTCTGTAGAGCTTACGGAGGCCGTGCTGGCCCGCATTGAGGGAGTGGATGAGAGGGTCAAGGCTTTCGTCACGGTCACTGGGGATAGGGCGATGGAAGAAGCGCGGGCGTCGGATGAGAGACGGGCTGCAAGAAGGATCGGGCCCCTGGACGGGGTGCCGATGATGCTGAAGGACAACCTGTGCACGAACGGCATTAGAACCACGTGCTCCTCCAAAATGCTAGAGAACTTCGTGCCGCCCTATGATGCCCACGTTACGGAGCGGCTGCGGGAGTCGGGGGCGGTTATGGTGGGGAAGGGCAACCTTGACGAGTTTGCGATGGGGTCTTCGACGGAGAACTCGGCGTACTTCACGACTCGAAACCCGTGGGACCTGGGTAGGGTCCCGGGGGGGAGCAGCGGGGGAGCAACGGCTGCGGTGTCAGCGGGGGAGGCGATGTACTCACTGGGATCTGATACCGGAGGCAGCATCCGCCAACCGGCGTCCTTCTGCGGGGTGGTGGGGCTGAAGCCTACTTACGGGGCGGTGAGCAGGTATGGGCTGGTCGCCTTCGGGAGCTCCCTGGACCAGATAGGCCCGATTACCAAGGACGTGACGGACAGCGCGCTGGTGATGAACGTGATTGCGGGACACGACGCCCGGGACTCGACCTCCGTTCCCTTCGAACCGCCGGATTACGCGAAAGCCCTGGTCCCGGACATCAAGGGGATACGCATAGGGGTGCCGAAGGAGTATTTCGTGGAGGGGATGGGAGAAGACGTCATCGACGTGATGGAAAGGGCCGTATCCAAGCTGGAAGAGCTTGGGGCGGAGGTGGACCGGGATGTATCGCTGCCCCACACGAAGTACGCACTGGCGGTGTACTACATCATTGCTCCCTCGGAGGCGTCGGCGAATTTGGCCCGGTACGACGGGGTCAAGTACGGCTACTCGGCGCAGGATGCAGGGAGCATGTGGGAGGCGATGGAGAAGACCCGTCAATATGGGTTCGGGCCCGAGGTGAAGCGGCGGATAATGCTCGGGACCTATGCTCTGTCGTCGGGCTACTACGATGCTTACTACCTGAAAGCGCAGAAGGTGAGGACGTTGATACGTCGTGAGTTCGAAGAGGCGTTTGAGCGGTACGACGCCCTGGTAGCGCCGACTTGCCCGACTCCGGCCTTTGAGCTCGGGGCGAAGACCGACGACCCTGTGCAGATGTACCTGAGCGACATTTGCACCATCCCGGCGAACATTGCGGGTATCCCTGCGATCTCGGTGCCGGCGGGGTTCTCTTTCGGGCTGCCGGTGGGGATGCAGATCATGGCCAAGGCCTTCGGGGAGCCGACGCTCTTCAGGCTGGCCTACGCCTACGAGCAGTCGATGGGGTGGCGGCACCTTCGGGCGCCGGTCTAAGACGGCCCGCACTTAACCTCGCAGGTAATCTCCTTAGATTCGCTCATGCTTCGACAGGCCCAGCACAGGCAGTGTGAGTACGGTGCATTTTGATATACTCACAGTACTCCTCCCGAGTCCTTATTTCCTGACGACACTATGGGCAATCGCGACGTTTCGGCAGCCTGGGAATACCACAACGCCACCAAGCATACTTACTGGAGCGTGCGCGGGGGCCACGGGCTGGACTGGCCGAACCAGCCCCTGCCTTTCAAGATTTACAAGGATGTAGAGAGCATCCGGCTTCCGAGGGACGGGAGCCCGATAACGGCGGGACTGCTGGAGGCGCTAGGTGCCTCCCCTGTATCTCTTGAAGGGGAGTCGGTCCCCGACCTGGGCCTGCTGGCCCGCATCCTGTATTTCTCCGCGGGCATTACGAAGAGGATGCCGTACACAGGAGGCGAGATCTTCTTCCGGGCGGCGGCCTGCACGGGTGCGCTGTATCACATCGACCTTTACCTGGTCTGCGGTGACATGCCAGGCCTAGAAGCGGGGACCTACCATTTCGGGCCTCACGACTTCGGGTTGGTGCAATTGCGGAAGGGAGACTTCCGGCGGGTGCTGGTAGAAGCATCGGGGGAGGAGCCGGCAGTGGCAGAAGCGCCGGTGACCGTGGTTCTGGCCGACACCCATTGGAGAAATGCCTGGAAATACGGGGCCCGGGCGTACCGGCACGCGTTCTGGGACTCGGGGACGCTGCTGGCGAATATGCTGGCTGCGGCGTCGGGGGCGGGAGTCCCGGCGAGGGTTGTGACTTCTTTTGTAGACGAGGAGGTGCACCGATTGCTCGGGTTGGAGGCGGAGAAGGAGTCGGTGATTGCATTGGTGCCGTTGGGTCGGGTGCCGGGTCAAGTGGTCGGGGAAACACCTCCCATCGAACCTCTCAATTTCCTCACTGAGCCCCTTTCCCCCAAGATGGTGGAGTACCCGGCTATTTATGATTTTCACGAGAGTTCATCCCTCGCAATGGCGGATGAGGTGAGAGGCATGAGGAATGGGAAACCAACAAGGGAACCAGATAGAGAAGTGGGAGAAGTTATCACTTTGCCCCGGGGTGGGGAGGGGTTGGGGGACAGGACGTTGGAGGAGACGATTGTAAGACGGGGGTCGACGCGGGCGTTCGCACATGAGTCGATTGCACTGGAACAGCTAGCTGTGGCGCTGGACTATTCGACTGTGGGGATTGACGCAGACTTCCTACCGTCTTGCGGTTCATCGCTCAACCAGCTTTTCCTGATCGTGAACGCGGTCGACGGCCTGGCCCCGGGTGCGTACCTGTACCACCGAGGGCAGCATGCGCTGGAGTTGCTGAAGGAGGGAGACTTCCGTAGGGAGGCGGGATATCTGGGTCTTGAGCAGAATATCCCTGCCGATGCCAGCGTTAACGTCTACATGCTTGCAGACTTAAACCAAGTCCTGGGAGCGAACGGGAACCGGGGGTACCGGATGGCGGAGCTGGAATCGGGGATAATAGGGGGCCGGTTGTACCTGGTGGCCTACGGCACGGGATTCGGGGCCAGCGGCCTGACGTTCTATGACGATGAGGTAGTCGAGTTTTTCGGGCCGAGGGCGGAAGGGCTGAGCGTGATGTTCCTGGTGGCGCTGGGGCGGTCGGTCAAAAGGAAGAAGGCCGGTCAGGCTTGACGCACGGATTCTGGGCTCGGGGTTGGAAATCATTTCGGATGGAAGGGAGAAGAGACAATGAAGCAGGCTACGTGGCAGTATTTCACGCTGGATGAATACCAGGGCAGGCTGGATGCGCTGAGGGCCCGGATGGAGGCCAAGGGCGTGGACTGCATGTTGGTACACACGCCGGAGAACCTGTGCTACCTGACGGGCTACCAGACGCCCGGCTACTACTGGTATCAGACCCTGATAGTGCCGATGGACCGGGAGCCGGTGTTCATCACACGACTCCTTGAAAACTCAAACGTCGAACATCTGACGTGGGTGGAGGACAGCCGACCCTACGGTGACTCGGACGACTGGGTAAAGCAGACCAAAGACACACTTGTCGATCTGGGCATGGGGTCGAAGAGGATTGGGGTGGAGATGGGCTCCTGGTTCATAACCATCTCGGACTATCAACGTCTCCAGGGGATGCTGCCGGATGCACAGTGGGTGGACTGCTCGATGATGGTGGAAGAGGGCCGGATGATCAAATCGCCGCAGGAAATCGAGTACATCACGCAGGCGGCGAGGGCCACGGAGGCGGGGGTAGTGGCCGGCATAGAGGCGTCGGCGGTGGGGGCGACGGAGAATGAGGTAGCGGCGGCGGTGTATGCGGCGCAAATCAAGACCGGCAGCGAGTACACGGGCCTGCCGCTGTTCGTAACGGCGGGCAAGAGGTCGTTCCTGGGCCACGTGACGTGGTATCGGGAGACGATACAAGCGGGGGACACGGTGTTCCTTGAGATATCGGGGTGCATAAACCGGTATCACGCATCGCAGATGCGGAACGTGTACCTGGGGGACCCGCCGGAGGCGTCGGTAAGGGCGACGGGTGTTATGGCTACGGCCCTGGAGGAGATGATCAACTTCATCAAGCCGGGGGTCAGGGCTCACGATGCCCATATGGTATGCAAGAACGTCATTGGGGACGCGGGGCTGGGGGTAGAACTCAATCACCGGGCGGGATATTCCATCGGCATAGCCTTCGCACCTGACTGGGGGGAGGGCCACATCATCAGCCTGAACGAAGGCGAGTACCGGGAATTGCGTCCCGGCATGACGTTCCACCTGATCCCGGCGGTCTTCATACCGGGCCTGACGTCGGTGGGGGTGAGCGAGACGGTGCTTGTTACGGAGTCGGGGTGCGAGCCGATAACGGGGAACGTTGAGAGGAAGCTGTTTTCGAAGTAGGGGGTTAAGGGTGATCCCTCACCCTAAGCCTCTGCCAAGCCCCCCAGCCCCCCGCTCATACTTCGAGAGCCTCAGCATGAGCGGCCCCACCCAATGGATGAATGGAGTTTAGGAGTTGTAGGTAAAGAAAGGGATGAAGAAACCGAACTGGCAGTATTTCGAGTTGGAGGAGTACCAGCGGAGGCTGGATGCTCTGAGGGGTCGGATGGAGGGGCTGGGGGTGGATGCGGTGCTCATCAACACCCCCGAAAACCTGTACTACCTCTCGGGGTACCAGACGCCGGGGTACTACTGGTGGCAGACGCTGGTCGTGCCGATGGACCGGGAGCCGGTGTCGATTACCCGTCGGGTGGAAGATTCGAACATGCGGGAGTTGGGGTGGGTTGAGGACCGACGCCCCTACGAAGACTACGAAGACTGGGTCGAGAAGACCCGGGACGTGCTGGTGGACCTGGGTCTCGGGGGGAAGACCATCGGGATGGAGCTAGCCAGCTTCTTCCTGCCAGCGAGGGACTATCTGAAGCTGCAAACGCTGATGCCCGAGGCCCGGTTCATCGACAGCACGGGACTTGTGGAGGCCGGACGACTTATCAAGTCTCCTCAGGAGATCGAGTACATGCGGCAGGCGGCCCGGGCGGCGGAGGCGGCCACGCTAGCGGGAATCGAGGCTGTGGGGCTCGGGGCGACGGAGAACGACGTGGCGGCGGAGATGCACCGGGCGCAGATCAAGGCGGGGAGCGAGTACACAGGCCTGCCGATGTTCATAGCGTCGGGGGTGAGGTCTACGATGACCCACGCCACCTGGTACCGGAGGCCCTTGGAGAAGGACGAGGTGGTGTTCTTCGAGGTGCCGGGGTGCATAAACCGCTACCACGCAGCGATGATGCGAGAGGTCTACATCGGGGACCCGCCTGAGTGGATGACACGAGGGATGAACGTGGTGACCGACACCCTTGCAGAAGCCAAGGAGAAGATCAAGCCGGGGGTCGTGGCGGGGGAGCTGTTCGAAGAGATCAAGGAGATGCTGGACTCGGCGGAGCTGGGGGCCAAGCTGGAACGTCGGGCGGCGTACTCCATAGGCATAGCGTTCGCGCCCGACTGGGGAGAGGGCCACATCCTGAGCATAATGCGGGGCGAGGAGCGGCAGCTTCGGGCCGGTATGGCATTCCACCTGATTCCCGGGGTCCGGGTGGTGGGGCTGGGGGGCATCCTGTGCAGCGACACGGTGCTTGTCACGGAGGACGGGTGTGAGACGTTGACGAGTGGGGTGGAGCAGAAGCTGTTTGTGAAGTGAGGGTGAGCGAGACGGAATGGCGGGAGTGAACCCCGCCCCCCGCTCGACCCTTCGAGTGCGCTCAGGATGAGCGGCCCCGCCGCCCCAGGGAAAATATACAGGAGTTATCTGTAAACGGGTAAGGAGTGAAGATGAGAAAACCGAAGTATCAGTTCTTCACGCTGGAGGAGTACGAGGCTCGGCTGGACGCGCTTAGGGGTCGGATGGAGGAGCGGGGGATCGACGTGCTGCTGGTGAACTCGCCAGAGAACTTGTACTACGTATCGGGGTACCAGACGCCAGGTTACTACTGGTACCAGACTCTGATAGTGGGGCTGGACAGGGAGCCGAGCTTCGTGACGCGGCTAAACGAGGCTTCCAACATCGAACCCTTCTCCTGGGTGGAGGACAGCCGCCCATACGAAGACCACGAGGACTGGATTGATCACACCCGGGCTGTGCTGGTAGACCGGGGACTGGCGGACAAGCGGGTCGGGCTGCAGTACGATTCATTCTTCCTGACCTCAAGGGACGAGAAGAGGCTGACGGCGGCGCTGTCCGATGCGACGTTCGTGGATGGGTCGGGGTTGGTGGAGGAGGGGCGGATGGTCAAGTCGGAGCAAGAGATCGAATATATCCGGCAGGCGGCGAGGACGGCGGAGGCGGGGCTGAGGGCGGGGATCGAAGCGTGCGCGGTCGGGGTGACGGAGAACGACGTAGCGGCGGAGATTCACCGGGCCCAGATAGCAGCGGGCAGTGAGTACACGGGCCTGCCCATATTCATTAGAACGGGGTCACGAGACCTGATGACCCACTCGACCTGGTATCGCAACACCCTGCAAGCCGGAGAGAGCGTTACCATCGAGATGCCAGGATGCATCAACCGGTATCACGCGGCGACGTACCAGCAGATATATCTCGGGGACCCGCCCGAACTGCTGTTGAGGGCTCGGGAGGTGTGTGCAAAGGTGATGGCTGAGGCGAAGTCGGCGATAAGGCCTGGGGTGCCGGCCGGGGACATTCACAGGCTGGTTCAGGACAGTTTGGAGGAGGCGATGGGTGTCGGGAGCAAGCGGAACAGTCGGGCAGCGTACTCCATAGGCATCGCCTTTGCGCCCGACTGGGGGGAGGGGCACATCATCAGCATGACAGAGGGCGAGACACGGCCGCTGCAGGTCGGTATGACCTTCCACCTGCTGGCGGGCCACGTGGCCCTGCAGGGCCTGGACGGGGTGAAGAGGGCCGTGAACAGCGACACGATACTGGTAACGGAAGAGGGCTGTGAAACGCTAACGGACGGGTTGGAGCACAGGTTGTGGGTGAAGTAGGAACCTGGAGGTAACACCATGAAGTTTGGGATTATGCTGCCCCACTCGGGGGCGCTGGCGGGGGTAGAGGCCATCAGGAGGGTGGCGCTGGAGGCCGACGATTTGGGCTTTGACTCGGTGTGGTGTCACGACCATGTAACCTACGACACGGACTGGTTCTTACACCGGGGGTCGGGGCTTATTGAGCAGTGCGAGGGGATAGAGCCTCACTTCTACGAGTCGATAAACACACTGACCTGGGTTGCTGGGATGACGCAGAACGTGAAGCTGGGCACGGCGATATTAGTGCTGCCTCTGCGGGACCCGAGGGTGCTGGCCCGGCAGGCGATGACGCTGCAGTCCCTGTCGGGAGGGAGGTTGATGCTGGGTGTCGGGATTGGGGACTACCCCAGCGACTTCCGGGTGATGCAGATTCCCTACGACGAGAAGAACCAGATCACGGACGAGTACATCGACGTGCTGAACGCTGCCTTCCAGGGCGGGCACGTAGACTTCCAGGGGCCGAATATCTCGTTCGAGAATGCATCGTACTTTCCAAGGACGGAGCCAAAGGTGCCGGTGCTTTACGGAGGTGGTGTCGTGTACCCGCGCCCGACTCGACAGCCGAAGCTGTACGAACCGGCGATACGCCGCATAGCAGAGCGGTGCGACGGGTGGATACCAGAGGGTCCACCTCATGTAATGGCCGATGGAATCAAGCGGATCCGGGAGCTAGCGGCGGATGTGGGGAGGGGGGATGTCGACTTCCAGGTGACGGGGTACATTCCGCTCTACATAGACCAGGACTCGGCGGCACAGGCGATGACTCGGAAGACACTGGTGACGGAGATCCACACCTTCGAAGAGGGGTTGGCGGGGTCCTTGGTGGGGTCGGTGGACCGGATCTGCAAGGTTATTGAGTCTTACCAGGAGGCTGGGGTGAATGCGCTGGGGATGAGGTGCTGGGCGGAAAACTTGCCGAGGTTCGTGGCGATGATGAGGACGTTTGCGCGAGAGGTTATGCCGAGGTTTGCGTAGGAGACAAAGTGAACATAGACCATGTTTCAGAGATGCTGAATAAGATGGTCTAGCGTCTGCCTTTCCTCTGTTGACGGCGTTGCTCCCGATTCGGTGGTGCGGGTTGAGGCTGGGGAAGGGGAATGGAAGGTCCGATAACTGCTGTTCGCATCAGCTTAATGTAAGCACTACCAGCCTGATGTTCTATGAGTTTTATAGCATCGGTCTCACTTAATGTAACGTCTATAGCCCAATAAACGGCCATTACAGCATCTTCGAGTCCTTTGCTCACGTCCTCCAACAAGCTTATTTTCATCGACGGTTCAACCTGTAAGAGTTGCTCCATCCACACAGGTCTAGAGTGACTGTGAAAATTGTTATGGTTAGCTAGCCACTGGGCGATCCTCTTTCCTCTTTCGAATGAATAGTCCTCCCCATTAAACATGTATTGACTGAGCCAATTGGTTACCAGAGTTTCGGAAAGGGCTATTGCATTCTGGCATTCTTGCAAGAATGCAGGTCCATACTGTCGGAGAATTGGCAACCAGACCCGCATCTTTCCGGTGTCCTTGCCAATATCCAATGCGGCACGCTCAAATTGGTCAATGGCGGCTCTTGCCGGTACGCTAACGGGACGTTGATCCGTAACAAATTGTAGTTGCGGATCTATCGGGCCCAGTTCCGCGGCCTGTCCAAGCAGGATCTCATTGCCTGAAAGCGCGAGCATGGTTGCGGCACTCTTGGCTGTGTGAGGGACAATAAATCGGATCGGGTCAAAACGGGCTCTGAGTAAGTGGACTATCGACTCCGTCGCCGTCGGAGAACCACCAGGGCTGTGGAGCAGCACATCTAGTGGGCCATCTGGAATGTCGGAAGTCGCCTGGAGGAAGCCCGTCTTGTCGTCTGCATGTATTTGTACACCAGGTCCGTTTTGCCCAGCTCTTCCAATATCGGTAAAGTCCGAAGCGTAAATGATTAGGGGTATTCCAGTTACCCTCTCAACCGCTGCGATCTTTGCACGCCTTATCGGATCGTGCTGAGGCCGTTTCGCCTTTTGGCCAGCTTGAACGATTTCGAGTCGAACCTGGTCCCAAGTCACTGGTTAACGCTATCTGACGGTGTTATCGGTAGTGACAACTCGAGGCTCATCTTCAGCGAGCATTCGTTCGTACTCGTCAATTGTAATGTTGAGCATATCGAGTTCGTAAATGAAGTCAGGGTCTAGCTTCTCATAAGAGGCGACCATTGAACGCAGCCTTTCAACCTGAGCGGAATTTGCATTTGACATCGTCATGCTAGTCACCTCCGAGTTGATTTTAGCAGATTTATAAGTCTCAGCCCGATCTTTTGAAGATCCGCAACCGGCGGTTCTACCCAGCAGCCAGAGCTGGCGTCGTGAGTCCGTAGAGGGCTAGGGCGTTTTCGCCGAGGATTTTGCGCTGGTCTGCCTCGGGGAGGTCTGAGATGTGGGACTTGACCTTGCTGACGGGGTTGGTGTGGCCCTCGGGGTGGGGCCAGTCGGAGCCCCAGAGGAAGCGGTCGGTCCCGACGATAGGCGCGATGGCGCCCAGGGCCTTCTCCGTTGGCTCGGCGCTGATCCAGCACTGGCGCTTGAAGTACTCGCTGGGCTTCATGGTGAGGATGGACTCGTGGCCGAAACGGGAGAACTTGAAGTCGAGGAAGTCCAGCCAGTGGGCTATCCAGGTGCAGCCGATCTCGACCATGGAGATACGCAGGTTGGGGAACTTTTCGAAGACGCCTTCGGTCATCATGTTGGTGAAGGAGAGGAAGGGGTCGCCGAAGACCATGGACTCGACGAAGAAGTCGGGCCCGAGCCCCGGGTAGTCCGGGTAGAGGTGCTTGCCGATGTAGTCGGGGTTGAAGATGACGTGGAGGGTGACGGGCATGTCCAGGTCCTGGGCGGCGGCCCAGAAGGGATCGTAGTAGGAGTCCCCGTACTTGATGCCGTTCACTGGGGCCGGGCAGATGAATGCGCCCTTCATTCCTTCCTTCGCTGCGCGATGAAGCTCGGCCACCCCAAGCTCTACCTCCCTGACGGAGACGTGGGCCACGGGATAGAGCTGGTCCGAGTGGTCCTTGCAGAAGTCGACAAGCCAGCGGTTGTAGGCACGGCAGTAGGCGTCGGAGATTTCGGCGTCCTGGCATTCGGCTTCCCAGCCCAGGCCGAGGCTGGGGAAGAGGAAGGTCTTGTCGACGCCCTCCCTGTCCAAGTGCTTGATCCGTTCCTCGGGGTAGGCTGCGCCCGGGGCGAGGTTGGCGGCCTCGGCGTAGGGGAGGGGGAAGGTCCCCCTGACCCACTCGGGGTCCTTTTCGACGCCGGCGATGCGTCCGAGGGCCCCGCCGTTGTAACCGCTGCTCATCTTGCCGTCGATGTCCAGGTACTCTAGGCCTTGGTCGTCAGCGTTGATGAACATGGCGCGGGATCGGTAGGCGGGGTCAATGTAGTCACGCCACATGTTGGCGGGTTCTACAATGTGGCTGTCCGAGTCTACGACTGTTCCTGGTGACATGGCAAATGCTCCTTCCGGCTAGCCAACTGCGGGGGCCGGCACGTTCAGGCCGTACATTGCGAGGGCATTTTCACCCAGTATCCTATTCTGGTCGGCTTCAGGGAGGGTGGAGATGTTGGACTTTACCTTGTTGAGGGGGTCGGTGTGGCCTTCGGGGTGGGGCCAGTCCGAACCCCACATCAGGCGGTCGGTGCCGACCATCTGGGCCACGGCCCCAATACCCTTCTCTACGGGCTCGGCGCTGACCCAGACCTGTCGTCTGAAGTACTCGCTGGGAGTCATGGTGTGAGGCATGTCGAAGCTGAAGCGGTCGGTCTTGAAGTCCATCATGTCGAGCCAGTGGAGCAGCCACGTGCAGCCGATTTCGACCATGGCAAGCTTGAGTCGTGGAAACTTTTCGAAGGTGCCGTCGCCCATCATGCAGGTGAAGCTGATGAGGGGATCAGCGAAGGTCATCACGTTGTTGAAGAAGACAGGCCCGAGGCCGGTCTCGTCTTCGGGGTAGGAATTGCGGCCGGGGTAGTCGGGGTTCAGGACCACGTGGAAGGTGATGGGCATGTCCAGGTCTTGTGCGGTGGCCCAGAAGGGGTCGTAGTATTCGTGGCTGTAGCGGATGCCGTTCATGGGTGCGGGGCAGATGAAGGCGCCCTTCATGCCGTCCCTGGCTGCCCTTTCCAGCTCCTTTACCCCTTCGTTCACGTCCCGGACGGTAATGTGGGCGATGGGGAAGAGGCGGTCGGGGTAGGGGGAGCAGAAGTCGACTAGCCAGCGGTTGTAGGCCGTGCAGTAGGCGGCCGAGAGAGCGGGGTCTTCACACTCGGCTTCCCAGCCCAGGCCAAGGGTGGGGAACAGGAAGGTCTTGTCGACGCCTTCCTTGTCCAGGTGTCTGATCCTGGCGTGGGGGTCGACGGAGCCCGGGGCTATGTTCTTTATCTCGCCGTAGGGGAGGGTGGGGTGCTCCATCATCCACTCCCGGGTCTGGTCTATGCCAGCAATCCTGCCAAGGGTGCCGCCGTTGTATCCGATGCTGACCTTTCCATCGATGTCGAGGTACTCCAGGCCGAACTCATCGACGTTGATGCGGAGGGCACGGTCACGGAACTGGGGGGCCATGTACTCCTGCCAGAGGTCGGCGGGTTCCATGATGTGGCTGTCGGCATCGATGATTACGGAGCGGGTCATCACATTCCTCCTGAGAAAAGCGGGGCCTCGGCTGAATTTTGAGTATACATTTTGGAGAAATGGCGGGTCAACGCGGGGTGGCGTGGCGCGCCCTGGATCCCCTGGAGGGCATAGGGATAGGAGGGGATGGATGGGGTTAGAGGAGTGGGGCGACTTTGTTGGCCATGAGGTCCATCTGGCGCATGAGAGTATCGTGGGGTTCGACGCCGTGGCGGATGAAGTCGAAAACGAAGTGGTCGAGGCCGGCGTCCAGGTAGTTTGAGATGCGCTCGGCGCTCTGTTCGGGGGAGCCGGCGACGGTTACGGCGCCAATGTCTACGGCATATTCCAAGTCCATAAGGCCTGAGAAGTAGTCTTCAATTTCGGAGGTGGAAAGGTCCCGGCCCTCAGTGACCTGGGAGTAGATCCATGCGCTGACCTTGGGCTTCCGGCCCCACTTGCCCATCGGGGCGTCGTTGATACGAGGAAGGTAAACATCTTTCAGCTCGTCGAAGGTAGGCCATGGGGGGTTGATGTATTCGCAGTAGCGGACGGCTCGGGGGATGGAGACGGCACGACCGCCCCACCAGATGGGTGGATAGGGTTTCTGCACGGGTTTCGGCTCCATAGAGACCCCATTCAGCTTGTAGAACTGACCGTCATAGGTAACTTCGTCCTCGGTCCAGAGCCGGGTGATGATTTCGAGTTGCTCGTCGGCGATGGCGCCGCGCTTGCGGCGGTCGGCGCCGACGGCGTGGAAGGCTTCATCGACCATGCCCAGGCACATTCCGACTATCACCCTGCCATTGGATATGACGTCCAGGCTAGCGAAGTACTTGGCCCAGTCGAAGGGCGGGAGGTAGGGAAGGGGGATAGAGTCGACGGCTATGCGAATTTTGGAGGTGGCGGCAATGATGGCGGGAAGGAGGACACGGGCATCCAGGATGTTCTTGTTGCCGAAGCGGCCGAAGGGTCCGGCGTCGGGGATGGCGTTCATGAGGGGGACGTTGACGGAGTAGAAGCCGAGCTTTTCGGCGAACTGGGCGGCTTCGACTACTTCGTTCATGGTCGGGGGTTTACGGCCCCAGGGGAAAACGGCGACACTGAAGTGGTCCATTATGGGCATGGTGGGGTCTCCGGGGGCTAAGCAACGATGTTGACGAGGCGGCCGGGGACGTAGACTACTTTGCGGGGGCCGTTCTTCATGAAGGCCCGTATTCGTTCGCTGGAGAGGGCTACTTCCTTGGCTTCATCCTCGGTGATGGCGGCAGAGACGGTGAGGCGATCCCGGACCTTACCGTTGACCTGCACCACGAGGGTCACTTCTTCCTCGGCGGCGAGGGACTCGTCCCACGCGGGGAAGGGCTGGTTGTGGATGCTGTAGTCGCAGCCTTGAGCGGCCCATAGCTCCTCGGCGAGGTGGGGGGCGGTGGGGGCAAGCATAAGGAGCAGGGCTCTGATGGACTCGTTCCACGTTTCGCTGTCGACGGCACCTTCGTCCCAGGCCCGAGTCAGGTGGTTGGTGAACTCCATGAGTGAAGCGAGGGCGGTGTTGAAGTGGAAGCGGTCGAGGTCCTGGTAGACTTTCTTGACGGTCTTGTGGAGCATGTGGGCGGTCTGTTTCGAGGACTGACCCCTGGCTAGCTGCGGGGCTTTCTTCTCTACGAGGTCCCAGACGCGGTTGTACCAGCGGACGATGCCGTTGATGCCCTGGTCGACCCACTCGCCGCCCTGGTCCCAAGGCCCGATGAACATGAGGTATCCGCGGACGACGTCTGCGCCGACGGTGTCGACGTACTCATCGGGGGTGATGACGTTGCCCCGGGACTTGCTCATCTTCTGCCTGTCGCTGATGATGATGCCCTGGTTGTAGAGCCTGACAAAGGGTTCGTCGAAGTCCAGCAGGCCGATGTCCCGGAGGGCCTTGACGAAGAATCGGGCGTAGAGGAGGTGCATGACGGCGTGCTCTGCGCCGCCGGTGTACTGGTCGACGGGGAGCCAGTGCTTGATGTCCTCGGGGGTGAAGGCTGAGTCGCCGGAGTTGGGAGAGGCGTACTTGAGGAAGTACCACGATGAACACATGAAGGTGTCCATGGTGTCGGTCTCACGTCGGGCAGGGCCTTCGCACTTCGGGCATGAGGTGTTTACGAAGGCTTCGTGGAAGGTGAGGGGGGACTCTCCGGTGGGCCGGAACTCGGCGTCTTCGGGTAGCAGGACGGGGAGGTCTTCCTCGGGGACGGGGACGATGCCGCAGTCGTTGCAGTAGACCATGGGTATCGGGGCTCCCCAGTAGCGCTGGCGGGAGATTAGCCAGTCCCTTATGCGGTAGGAGATGGTGCCGCCGCCGATGCCCTGTTCCTCCATGGCCTGGATGACGGCCTGCTTGCCTTCCTGATTGGGCAGGCCGACGAACTGGCCGGAGTTGACCATCTCCCCGGGCCCCGTGTAGGCCTCGACGAGGTCTTCGCCGCCCCAGCCGGGCGGGGCGATCACGGTCCTGATGGGCAGCTCGTATTTCTTGGCGTAGGCGAAGTCCCGTTCGTCGTGGGCAGGGACGCCCATGACTGCGCCGGTGCCGTAGGTGAGGAGGGCATAGTCGGCGATGAAGATGGGGACCTTCTCGCCGTTCAGGCGGTTGGTGCAGTAGGCCCCGATGAAAACGCCGGTCTTTTCCTTGTCGGCGGAGAGGCGTTCGATCTCGGAGCGGCGTCGGGTCTCTTCGATGTAGGCCTGGACCTCGGCGGACTTGTCTGGGGTTGTCAGTTGGGAGACCAGGGGATGCTCGGGGGCGAGGACCATGAAGGTTACGCCGAATACGGTGTCGGGGCGGGTGGTGAAGACCCGGATCTCCTTCTGGTCGAGGCCGTATTCCTCGATGCCGAAGGATATCTCGGCGCCCTGGCTGCGACCGATCCAGTTGGACTGCATGGTGTTGATGCGGTCGGGCCATTCGATGCTGGAGAAGTCGAGGAGTTCGTCGGCGTACTTTGTGATGCGGAAGAACCACTGCTCGAGGTCACGGCGGGTTACGGAGGCGCCGCAGCGTTCGCAGGTGCCGTCGGGGAGGACCTGTTCGTTGGCGAGGGTGGTCTGGCAGGTCGGGCACCAGTTGGCGGGAGCCTTGTTGCGGTAGGCGAGGCCGGCGTTGAAGAGCTGCAGGAAGAGCCACTGGGTCCACCGGTAGTAGTCGGGGAGGGAGGTGACGACTTCACGGTCCCAGTCGTAGACGGCGCCGATGCGCTTGAGCTGGCGGCGCATGTTTTCGACGTTGCGCATGGTCCAGATGTGGGGGTGGATGCCGTTCTTGATGGCGGCGTTTTCGGCGGGGAGGCCGAAGGCGTCGAAGCCCATGGGGTGGAGGACGTTGTAGCCCTGCATGCGCCGGAAGCGGGCGTGGACGTCGGATGGGGCCATGGCGTACCAGTGGCCGATGTGGAGGTTCCCCGAGGTGTAGGGGAACATGGTGAGTTCGTACCACTTGGGCTTGTCGGGGTCTTCGTGGACGCGGTAGAGGGCGTCGGCGGCCCAGCGGTCCTGCCACCTGGTCTCTATTTCGGCGGGGTCGTATCTGAGGGGCATCCGGTGTTGCGGTCTCCTGTGCTGCGGGTCAGGTCTATGCAATGGGAGAAATTACCACGCAGTGGGTGGAGGCGCAAGGATGGGGGATTGTTGGGGGGGTGGCGACCCGGCGGATTATTCGGTTGTGGGGGCGGGGTTTTCGGTTTGTTTGTTGGGTTTTGGGTCGGCGATGGAAGGTCCGGGACTCAGTTTCAGGGGGCGGGAGGCCAGCCTGGTTCAGCCCCGTGTTCCTGTTGTTACGTGGCAGACAAGCGAGGGGTTCTCGCCTGAGGGCATCTCTACCACCAGTTTTTCACTTTGGCTCGACCCACTCGGAGGGGTGGGGAACACGTTTTCTCGCTGCCGTCGCTGGGTTAATGGGAATCTCCGAGGGGAACGACGGGGGAGATTTTTCCAAGGGCCATAAGGCCCGAGGTTTTTCGGCAGGGCTCCTATATGAGGAGCGTGCCGCTTAATGTTGTGGACCTTCCATCGCCTGGATGGTCAGGGAAGGGTCACGGGACCCGTGGGGTGAGGAGATGGCGTCCCCGACGTCTCGGGGATGACGTATTCGCTTGTGCCGCAACCTGCCTGTCTCACGAGGGGGGCGATTGGCCGGTCGCCTCCCTACGGGAGGGGAGAGGTCTTGGGATGGGCTAGGGCGTTGAGTCCTCGGTCGGGTCTCGGGGGCTTCCCTGGGTTTTTGGTTCCTCCTTTGCTGATGTGAGTTAGTGTTCGATCGGACGCAGGGTATGATAGTACGGTCGGACAGGTGTGTCAAGAGCAAATGTGCGGCTTCTTGGGGGGATCTCTGAACTGTGATTCGTGGGATTGATGGATTGGTTTGATTTGGTGGGGGAGGGGTGGATTCCGGGTCGGGGGTGGGGTGGGGGCCGCAATGGCGGAGGGAGGTGGGGCACCCCACCCATTCCATTCTTGAGACCCTTCGACTATGCTCAGGGCGAACGGAATACCCGACCGCTACGGGATGGAATTAACGTACTCAAATCGAGATGAAATGACGAATACGCTTTATTACGGGGATAACCTGGAGATTTTGAGGCAGTACGTGGCTGATGAGTCGGTGGATTTGGTGTACCTGGACCCGCCGTTCAATTCGAATGCGACGTACAACGTGCTGTTCAAGGAGAGGACGGGAGAGGAGTCGCCGGCGCAGATAAAGGCGTTTACGGATACGTGGGAGTGGACGCGGGAGTCGGAGAGGACGTTTGAGCAGGAGATCATCGGTAATCCGGCGGCGTCTGCGAAGGTGAAGGAGATGATGGGGGCATTCCTGAACTTCATAGGCCGGAATGCGATGATGGCGTACCTGGTGATGATGACGCCCCGGTTGGTGGAGCTACACCGGGTGCTGAAGCCTACGGGTTCGATTTATCTACATTGTGACCCGACGGCGAGTCACTACCTTAAATTGCTATTGGACTCGGTATTCAATCCACGAAACTTTAGGAACGAAATAGGGTGGGTAAGGTCACTGCCACATGGCAACGCTAGACAGATGTTTGGCAGATCTAGAGACACGATTTTGTTCTATGCCGCATCGCGTGAAGCGATATGGAACCGCTCGTTCAAAGCACATAGACCTGAGTACATAGAACAGTTCTACAGGTATACAGAACCGGATACGGGTAGGCGTTATAGATTGGTATCTTGTATCAACCCGAACTCTAATCGGCCGAATTTGACCTATGAATGGAACGGGGTTATCCGAGTTTGGAAATGGACTCGTGAGCGGATGCAAAAGGCACAAGACGACGGCATCCTGGTGCACTCTAAGAATGGCATACCTAGCTACAAGAACTATTTGGATCAAATGTCGGGAATACCAATGCAGGACACGTGGGAGGACATTCCTCCGCTAATGGGAAGCAGTAAAGAGCGCCTAGGCTATCCAACTCAGAAGCCTCTTGCCTTGTTGGAGCGGATTATCGAGGCCTCCTCTAACGAAGGGGATGTTGTGCTGGACCCGTTCTGCGGTTGTGGGACGGCGGTGGCGGCGGCGCAGAAGTTGAATCGTAAGTGGATTGGGATCGATATTACCCATCTGGCAGTCGCGCTTATGAAGAACCGGTTGAAGACGGGGTACGGGCTTGTCGCCGGGAAGGACTACGAGGTGGTGGGTGAGCCGGTGGACGTGGGGAGTGCGAAGGCGTTGGCGGAGCAGGACAGGTTCCAGTTCCAGTACTGGGCGATGTCGCTGCTGGAGGCGTTGCCGAGGGGTGATGAGAAGAAGGGGGCCGACAGGGGGATAGACGGGGTGGTGCACTTCGTGGATGGGCAGAAGCGGAAATTGCAGAGGGCCTTGGTGCAAGTGAAGAGCGGGAAGGTGTCTTCGCCGCACATACGGGACTTGAAGGGGACGATGGAACGGGAGAAGGCGGCGATGGGGCTTTTCATCACGTTGGAGGAGCCGACCCGGGAGATGGAGCTGGAGGCTGTGAGTGCGGGGTTCTACTACTCAGACTTGCAGATTAGAGATTTCCCCAAAATACAGATGCGGACAGTGAGAGCTTTGTTGGAAGGGGAAAATTTCGATTTGCCTAATCAGCCCCCGGGCTATAGGCGTGCGCCTCGGATGCAGGAGAAGGGCGAGCAGGGGAGGTTGGGGTAGGGGGGGTGCGATCCAAGACTTCTTTAACAGGCTAGACAGAGATTTATGCCACGTAACAAAGAGACATCCAATAGAACTAACAATAGCTATTACTGGGTTGCCAGTCTAGCCGTAAGCAAACCACGCTGCGCACATGTAATAAATCTATTAGTGAATGCCGTAATTGGAATGATCATTGGATTAGGGATTGCCACAGCAGTCTATATTTTCGGGACCTTCGTAGGAGGCAGATTGTGGTCATACTTATTCGGGATAGGTGTGGTGTTTCTGCTTAGAATCGTTGGCCAGTACGTTTGGCTAGAACGATTGCGGCCACTTGTGCCGAAATATGCACGTCCAATGCTTGAAAAACGCGGATTGCAATATGATGAAAATACGGTTGTGCCAGTTGACCTATCAGGGCGATTTCCTTTTCTCGTAACAGTTTTGGTGGCCACTACTGTCGCAACGATTCTTACGACGGAGAGTGTTACCCCTGATTGGATGTCAGAACTCCGTCATATCATGTGGATAACGGCGGTGGCTGGGGGGTTAGCTACCATACTTCGGTCATTAGCATCACCTTCTACTCTTTACACTCTACTGCACAACCGAACTGCCTCATAATGTGAATGTAGGCTGGAATTGTAAAGGCTTAAGAGTACAACTAGATTAAGGGGGTTGCGATTAGGGAGGATGGGGCCCCCCTCCCGCCCGGAGTTTGATGGGCTCGGCGTAGGGGAGTTTTCAGGAGGGATGGATTCCCGACTACTCGGGAATGACGGCATGGGTGGGGTTCGGGGGTGGGGGGTGAGTGGGGGGATGGAACAGGCCCCACCGCGCCGCGGGATGGATTCCCGACTACTCGGGAATGACGGAAGGGGAGGGGGGTGGGTTGCGGGAGTCAGATTATGTCGGGGTAGAGGTCTCTCCAGGTGGGGTTGGTCTGGCGGATAAGTCGGATTTTCCAGGGGCGGTTCCACTTTTTGAGTTGGCGCTCGCGGGTGATGGCGGTTTCCATGGTGTGGTGCATTTCGTACCAGACGAGGTGGTGTACAGAGTGTCGCTTGGTAAATCCATCGACGAGGTCATTCTTGTGCTCCCAGATGCGCTGCACAAGGTTGGAGGTGACGCCTATGTAGATGGTACCGTGTGGTCGGCTGGCGAGGATGTATACGCACGGGTGCTTCATACTTGGGGTATGGTAGCGCACGGGTGGAGGGAGGGGACAGGCCCCTGCAGCCCCGCGGGATGGATTCCCGACTACTCGGGAATGACGGGAGGAGTGGGGTTGGGGCTTTGCTATAATTCTGGTCATTCCCCTTGCAGTGAGGTTCTTGAGTATGGCCGCTAAAACGATGTTCGAGAAGATTTGGGATGCGCATGTGGTGCACCAGGACCCGGGGCAGGATGCGATCCTGTATGTGGACCTGCACCTGGTGCATGAGGTGACTTCCCCTCAGGCTTTTGAGGGGCTGCGGTTGTCGGGGAGGGGGGTGCGGAGGCCGGAGCTTACGGTGGCGACGGTCGACCACTCCATACCGACGTGGGAGCGCTCCCGGCCGACGGAAGACCCGATTGCGGCGCAGCAGATAGCTACGATGCAGCAGAACGCGAAGGAATACGACCTGCCGTTCTATGACGTACACAGCGACGGGCAGGGCATCGTGCACGTTATCGGGCCGCAGCTGGGGTATACGCAGCCGGGGATGCTGATTGTGTGCGGGGACAGTCATACGTCGACGCACGGGGCTTTTGGGTCGATGGGGATGGCAATCGGGACTACGCAGGCGGAGCACGTGCTGGCGACGCAGTGCGTGCAGCAGGCGAATTTGCAGACGATGGAGATACGGCTGACGGGGAGCCTGCCCCGAGGGGTGGGCGCGAAGGACATCATCCTGGGGATCATCGGTGAGATAGGGATAGACGGGGGTCGGGGGTATGCGGTGGAGTACACGGGGGAGGCGATACGGAACCTTTCGATGGAAGGTCGGATGACGGTGTGCAACATGTCGATAGAGGCTGGGGCACGGATCGGGATGGTTGCGCCGGATGATACGACTATCAACTACGTGAAGGGGCGTCGGTTTGCGCCGAAGGGGGAGGCCTGGGAGGAGGCGGTCAGCAAATGGCGAGAGCTTCCAACGGATGCGGATGCGGAGTATGACCGGCTAGTCGAGATAGATGCGGGGTCGATGGAGCCGTATGTTACGTGGGGGACGAACCCGGGCATGGTGGCCAAGGTGACGGGTAACGTGCCTGATCCGGGGTCCATGGAGTCGGGGGCGGAGAAGGAGGCGACGGAGAGGGCGCTGCAATACATGGGGCTGGAGGGGGGGAAGGCTATCGAGGACATCGAGATAGACCGGGCGTTCATCGGGTCGTGCACGAACTCCCGGATAGAGGACCTGCGGGTTGCGGCGGAGGTGGCGAGGGGCAAGAAGGTCGATCCCTGGGTGTATGCGATGGTGGTGCCGGGGTCCTTTGTGATCAAGCGGCAGGCGGAGCAGGAGGGGCTGGACCAGATATTCAAGGACGCGGGATTCGACTGGCGGGAGGCGGGGTGCTCGATGTGCCTGGGGATGAACCCGGACATCCTGCAGCCGGGCGAGCGGTGTGCCTCGACGTCGAACCGGAACTTCGAGGGGCGTCAGGGCAAGGGTGGGAGGACTCACCTGGTGAGCCCGGCGATGGCGGCGGCGGCGGCGATTGCGGGGCACTTTGTCGATATTCGGGACTGGGATTAATCGACTGCGGAGTTGACTTATGGCTACAACCAAACCGAATGGGGCACGTATTTACTTCTACACAGACGGCGTGACCCTTGTTAAACAAACCGTAAAGAGTGGCAATAGCTACGTGATCGATACAGACTCCAACGGCCGACAACGTGAGAGACACGTGAACCCGGGCGACGACAGGGCACTCGGCGAAGCCGTTAGGTTGGCGGGCGAGGGGCAACTTTAGTGAGAATTGGGGTGGTGTTGGAGCCCAGTGACGAAGGCGGTTATACGGTATTCGTACCTGCGATACCGGGCTGCATCAGTGAAGGGGATAGTCGGGAGGAGGCGTTGGCCAACATCACGGAGGCTATAGAGCTTTGCCTGGAGCTAACCGACTTCGACCACGTAAACAAAGCAAATGATGAGATAGTTTCCCTGACACTCTAAAGCAACGGGAGTCATATACACTTTTAGACAATCCCCGCTTTAACTCCTTCGCTGAATTAAAAACGTTATGTGCAACACTTGGTCGAAATTTAAGTCGTGGCTAACCCAACAGCCTATCCGACGCTCCTATAACCCCACTTACGGGTACTGGTTTTTGCCAGGAGAAGACCCCCATGCGGTTGGCTTAAAAGTCGGGGTTACAACTCGCAGTCGTCCTGACATTGAATCCGCCCCTGGTGAATTATGGGTTACTGTCAACGACTCGGCGGACGAGCAGGGTGAAATCCTTAATGTAGTGTTATCCCATCTTATGGGCTTTCAAGAGCCGGTACTTGAACCAGTCAGAGCAACGGTAATCGCAACGGGTATGACATCTCTTTTCTGGCAAGCCACAACAACGGGGATAGACGGAGATGGTGATTTTGATATCGAAAAAGAATACGAGAAAATAGTAGGCTCTTGGGTGTTTGTTCCCCAGGAAGGCCCAAAGGATATGCGTGAAGCTATTGACTTGCGCGCACATGGGGGAACGTTCAACTGGTTAATGGGGCATCCCAACGCTCAAGTTAATTCCGGGTTGTTGCGCCTACTGGAGACCTACGACCTACTGGAAGTAACTGTAACTAACGGCGAACTAGAAGGCGTGGGGCATCTTTTCTCTGCCGAAAATGTCTTTGTGTTTGACGTAAGGCACTTCAAGGCTGCGCGGGCATTACTAGAACCCACCCCTGTTTCTATGACAGATGAATAACCCTTAATGATTGCAAGGAACGTAATAAAAGACCCTGCTCAATCCCATCTGGCCTTGGGAGTAAGGCACGTGTGTAGAATTGTATGTAAGCCCCAAACTAACTACTAAACCCGAGGTTTATCAGAAGTATGCAAGCATTCACGACTTTGACAGCAAATGTGGCCGTTCTGGACCGTACGAATGTGGATACGGACCAGGTGATTCCGAAGCAGTTCCTGAAGAGGATTGAGCGGACGGGGTATGGGGAGTTCTTGTTCTTTGATTGGGGTCGGCGGGAGGATGGGTCGCCGAATCCCGACTTCGAGCTGAATCTGCCTCAATACCAGGGCGCAGGGATCCTGGTGACGGGGCCTAATTTCGGGTGTGGGTCTTCGCGGGAGCATGCGGTGTGGGCAATTCACCAGCACGGGTACCAGGCGATCATTTCACCTTCGTTCGCGGAGATCTTTCACAAGAACTGTTTCGAGAACGGGTTGTGTCCGGTGCTGCTGAGTGAGGAGCAGGTGTCAGAGGTGATGGCGAGGGCTCGGGCGAAGGCGCCGGGGTCATATTCCCTGACTATTGACCTGGAATCGTGCGCACTCTTCGATAGCGAGGGCTTCGAGCTTCCCTTTGTAATCCACCAGGACAAGGAGACCCACGACTTCCGGCGTCGGTGCCTGCTGGACGGGTTGGACGAGATAGACCTGACACTGCAACACGAGGATGCGATTCTCGCCTACGAGAAGGCCCGCGGCATAGCGTAAAAGGGGGCGGTGATGAACTGGCGGGAGGACTATAAGCGGAAGCTCGGGTCTGCGGAGGATGCGGCGAGGCTTGTACGGCCAGGGGATCTGGTCCACACGGGCGTCCTGCCCATGCCCCGGCGGATTGCAGATGCGATCGTGGGGCGTCGGGAGGAGTTGGGCCACCTGGACGTCACGATGGTTGAGCCGGAGTACGATCCCGGCTTCCTGGACAACGCCTTCTCGGACAAGTTCTCAGTCACCGTCGAAATTCACATCGGCACCGTGGCGGTTGATGCCATGGATGAGAGGCGGGTCGATTATTCGCCGGTGCTGTTCTCGACTTGGTTCAAGCCGGCCACCGATCCCCGGCCGAACTATCGGGCGCCGGATGTGTTTCTATGCACGGTGTCGCCTCCCGACGAGAACGGCTACTGCAGCTTCGGGGCGGACCTGTGGAACAAGCGCACGTTTACGAGGCTGTCCCGAACCGTGTTGGCGGAGGTCGATGAGCGGTTTATCCGCACGTATGGCGACAACCACATCCACGTGTCGGAGATAGACGCTTTCGTGGAAAACACACCTCCTCCCATGTACGACGAGGAGCTTGAAGGCATCGTCAAGGCGATTGAAGAGAGAGACAGGCGTGAGACGTTGAGGGAGATTGCGGCGACGCTGGAATTTGACAGGCGTCGGGACTTTATTCCACAGCTGGCGGACCTGGACTTATCGCAGATGAAGCAGTGGGCGGCTTTCTATGCCGGCTTATCGGACCCGGGCCCCGTGCCCCGGCGGATGGCGGAGTATGTTTCGGAGATGGTGCCGGACGGGGCGACGATCCAGATCGGGGCGGGGACGCCTTCGACGTTGCTTCCCAGGCTCGGGACTTTTGATGAAAAGCATGATCTCGGGATCCATTCGGAGATGGGCGCGCCGGGGATGATCGACCTAATCGAGAAGGGGATCGTAACCGGCAAGTACACCAACACTCATCCGGGGGTGGCCCGGCTGAGCGCCCTGACTGCGACGAATATCAGCGAGCAAAAGTGGGCGGAGTACAACCCCAAGCTAGACCTGCTGGAGTCCCACGACGTGGTGAACATCGCGGCGATTTCGCAGATAGACAATATGTGCACGATCAACAATGCGTTGTCGGTGGACCTGTACGGGCAGGTGAACTCGGAGACGGTGTTCGGGGGGCGGCTGGTGGCGGGGACCGGGGGCCAGACGGAGCTCCACATCGGGGCTACGCAGTCTAAGGGGGGTCGGGGGATAATTCTGCTCAGGTCTACGGCGCTGGAGGGGTCGGTGTCGCGGATAGTGCCGCAGCTTGAAGAGGGAGCAATCGTGACGATTCCCCGGACGTTTGCGGACATTGTGATTACGGAGTACGGGGTGGCACAGCTGATGGGGAAATCGAACCGGCAGAGGGCGGAGGAGCTGATAAGCATTGCGCACCCGGACTTCAGGGGGGAGCTGCGTCGGGAGGCGGAGAGGATGATGTGGCCATAGGGGCGAATGGTTATTCGCCCCTATGGATAAAACCGCTTTGACCGCAGCGCGATGGCGCGGGTCCAACGTTCGATGCCCGTGGGACAGTAAGCGCTAGTCCTCCTGCTGAATGGCCATCAGGGACACGTTGTCAGAGCCCTGGTTATCCATAGGCCCGAATTCGAGTTGGAGGCCGCCTATGTCTACAGTTGTGGTTTCATCAAAGACGTCAAGGAAGCATTCCCGAGTGACATCGGGGCCGCACTCTTGCAACCGTGCGATGGCCAGGCGTCCTGCCATATAGCCTTCGAGGGAGGTGAAACCGGGTTCCGCCTCGGGATCGAATGCCAACAGGGCGGCTTTATACCCGGCAACCAAGGGATTGCTTTCATCGTAGGGCGAAGGCGTCACCTCGGTCACGTAAACGTCTGCCAGGGATTGGTCGAGTTCTTCAAGGCGGTCCTTGAGTGCGTCGCTGCTGACGAATGAGACGGCCATAAAGATGGGGGCATCGGCAAGCCTGAGGCGGGTGTAACTGATGAATTCGGCCGCCGGAGTGTAAGACCCGACGATGATGACTGCGTCGGGATTGGCGTTGGCGATACGATAGGCTGCCGACTTCACAGCGGAGGTGTTGCGGACGTAATACCAGGAGGCCACCAGTTCCATGTCATCGCGCCCTTGCAGCGCCTTTTCCACGCCTATCAGGCCGTCAAGGCCGAAGGAGTCGTTCTGATAGAGGACCGCCACCTTGGTCTTGCCCATCTCTTCCAGGGAATCCACCATTGCCCTGGCTTCGTCGTGGTAGGAGGCCCGCACGTTGAGGACGTAAGTCTGATCATCGCGCCGGATCAGCTGGGCTCCGGTGAACGCTCCTACGAAAGGAACATGGCCGGCTTCCACCGAGGGCAGGGCAGCACGAGTAGTGGGCGTGCCCACGGCGCCGATCATCCCGAATACACGGTCCCTATTGACCAGCTGACTGGTGGCGGAAAAGGCAAAGAAGGGTTCGTAATGGTCGTTGAGGGTCTTGAGGGTCAGCTGTCGGCCATGGATCCCGCCTGCTTGGTTCACTTCGTGGAAGGCAGCCTGGACGCCGAGTCGCATCCCTTCACCCAATGCGGCAGTGGGCCCCGTCAAAACAGCCGATTGCCCGAACTTAATCTCATTGTCAGTAATGCCGGGCTCGCCAGCTTCGACCAGGGGGGCTGTCGACGGTTGTGGGTCGCCCTGAACGTCGGCCACGAGGCCATTAATTTCACCGAGCAACTGTTGCTGAATGTTGGCGACGTTCGCACCAGGACTCTTTCCCGCGTTATCAAGCCAAGCCGACGATACAAGCCATCCCAGAGGTTGTTATCCCCCTGCCCGCGGGCAAACATTTCCTCAATGAGCTGGAGCACGTCCGCCAATCGAGGGTCTTCAAGCTCCTTCAGAAATTCAATGTCGCGGGCAGCGGCGGCAGCCCTCCCATCAAAAAGTTCGTGGAGTTGGCCGGCCAGGGCAGGATTATCCTGCGTGCTGGCGCCAAAGAGCGTGGGAGTTGCGAGGTCCAAGGTTGTCGCCAAATTTTTTAAGTGGGTGTAGCGGAGGAAGTCTTGGATGGAGAGATCGGTTGATCCTGCATCATTGGAACCGGTGACAAGGTCATAGAATTCGTCATCGAGTTTGGTCTCGGCGGCAGGTACTATTTTTATGGTGCTGTCTATAGTTACGCTCTGCCGGTTTCTAATCCCCAAAAGGAGCTCAGCCAGCAATGGGCCTCTGCCCTGTTGGATAAGGTCCGCGTTAGATCCCAAGTTGTTGACTAATCTTTCAATCTCGCCGGCCCGAGCGTCATAGCCGGTTCCGGCCAGTACTTTCAGTTGAGCGGCGAGGTCGGCCTTGTGGGCAGCTATGGCTGCCCCGGATTGGTCGAGGGCGTCCTGGGTCATAGAAGTGGTAGTGGGGCCGGACAAGGCAACCAACTGCCCGGCGAGCCTTGAAATACGAATCGCGGCGGCGAGAGCCTGAAGGTCCTTGTCGGCGTCTCCCTGCACCTCCAGCCCCTGCCACACCGACCAAGTTGCGGGTTCTGCGTTGGAGACGCCCTTGCTGCCTGCTCTGAACTGGTACTGCACCGCACCGGTCGTCGGGTTGCTGACCATCAAAGTATGGGAAGTGGTTTCGCTCCCTGCAACGTCAAAGGACAGGATGAGGCGCTGCCAGTCATGGCCGGCGTAGTGAGTGTCCCAAGCGGCGTTCTGGTTCACCCATTGGATTTGGTAACCGGAGGCGCTAGGAACCTCGTCCCAGGACACCACAACCTCGCCAGGATTGTCGCCATTGACCACCTGCACGTTGGTGGGGGCGGGGAGGGGGAGGCTCATCTCGGACAGAGCCGTGTTGTCCAAGGTGAACCCGCCGCTAACGGCGGCCAGCGTGACCATGACTATTATAGCCATGACGGGAAGTGCAATACGTCTCTTCTTCATCCTATTATTGCCTCCACTTTTACGGATATTTGGGGAATGAGAATGCGGGACAGGTGGGGCCTGCACACTTCGGGGGCTGCCCAGCCCGCTGTCAGCAAATTGACTGGGTTACTTCGCGGGCATAATCATATAATGAAGTAACATAAATTTTGAATAGATATAAACATGGACTGGCAAGAGGAATATAGGCGGAAATTAGTCTCGGCGGAGGAGGCTGTGGGGCTGGTGAAGTCGGGGGATAGGGTAGAGATATCCATTTTTCCGACGCCCTCGCTGCTACCGCCTGCGCTTCATAAGCGCAGGGAAGAACTACGGAACATCGAGACGGTGATGCCGGAGCCGACGTACCCGATGCCCTGGTTCGAGCCGGGGTTCGAGGAGTCGTTTTCATCGACGCTGGAGGTCCATGTGGGGATGGGGGGCGCGAGGCCGGTAATCGATGAGAAACGGGCCGATTACTACCCGATTCTATTCTCGCTGTGGCACAAGCCGCACATTGACAGGCCCGAGACTGCGCCGCCTATCGACGTGTTCATGTGCACCGTGTCGCCGCCGGACAAGAACGGGTACTGCAGCTTCGGGGGGCACCTTTGGAACAAGAGGGTGCTGGCTAGGCACGCAAAGGTTGTGCTGGCGGAGGTAGACGACACGTTTATCAGGACACACGGGACGAACTACATCCACGTCTCGGAGATAGACCGGTTCATTGATAACTCTCCCGAGCTGATGCCCGACGAGGAGATGGAGCAAATCATCCAGGGGATGCCGGACGAGGAGGGGAGTCGGGAGCTTAGGGCGGTTTCGGAACGGATCGAGGTCGAGCGTAGGTACGATTTCATCCCCAAGCTGGCCATGATGGACGGGGCCACGATCCGGGGGTGGGCGCAGGTCTACGGCTACCAGAGTGAAACGGAGCCTATCGCTCTCACAATCGGGCAGTACGCAGCAGAGCTGATACCGGACGGTTCCTGCCTGCAAGTGGGTGGGGGTACGCCATCCACGTTGATCCCCGGGATGGGGGTGCTGGATGAGAAGCATGACCTGGGGGTGCATTCGGAGATGTCTGCTCGGGGGCTGGTGGAGCTGGTGAGGAAGGGTGTGGTCACAGGGAAACGGAAGAATTTCCATCCGGGGAAGTACATAGTGTCGGCGCTGACGGCATGTACGCAAGACGAGATACGGTTCACCCATAACAATCCTATGTTCGAGCTGTACGATTCCCACTATGTCGTAAACATCTCCAACGTGGCCGCCAACGACAACATGGTGTCCATAAACAGCGCGCTGGCGATAGACCTGACGGGCCAGATAACCGCCGAGACGGTGTTCGGGGGGAGGTTGATTGCGGGTACCGGGGGGCAACCGGAGCTGCACATGGGGGCCATAAACTCCAGGGGAGGTCGGGCGATCACGTGTTTGAGGTCTACGGCGATGGGGGCTGTGATATCTAGGATCGTGCCGCAACACGACGCCGGAGCGGGAATCACGGTGACCCGGGGGTTTGCGGACTACGTGGTGACGGAATACGGGGTGGCCAGCCTGCTGGGCAAGACCTTCCGGCAAAGGGCGGAGGAGCTAATCAACGTCGCCCACCCCGACTTTCGGGCCGAATTGCGGCAGGAAGCACAGAAGCTGTTCTACCCGTGATCTCCTGATGGACTGGCAAGAGCACTACAAGCGGAAGCTGGTCAGCGCGGACGAGGCGGTGAAGCTAGTGAAGTCAGGGGACAGGGTGGAGATTGCCATGTCTCCGACGCCTTCGGTCTTGCCACCGGCACTGGGGAAGCGCTGGCCCGAGCTGAGGGGCGTTGAGACTGTTATGTCCGAGCCGGCCTACGACATGCCGTGGTATGAGCCGGGACAGGAGGGGTCGTTATCCACTACGCTGACCGTCCACGTGGGGATGAGCGGGGGTGGGATGATGATCGACGAGAAGAGGGGAGACTACCTGCCTTCACTGTTCTCTCTCTGGCACAAGCCGATAAACGACGGCCGCAGTGACGCTCCTCCCGTCGACGTTTTCATGTGCACGGTCACGCCGCCGGACAAGAACGGGTATTGCAGTTTCGGGCCGTACCTGTGGTACAAGCGGCAGCTGGCCAAGCACGCCAAGGTGGTGCTGGCAGAGGTCAACGATACCTACATCCGGACGTATGGAACCAACTATATCCATGTATCCGAGATTGACCGGTTCGTAGACAACTCGTCGAGGGCGATGCCCGATGAAGAGATGGAGTCGATTATCCGGGGCATGGAGGACGGAGATGCGAAGGAGGAGCTAAAGGCCATATCCAGCCGGATAGAACCATTGAGGCGCTACGAGCTAATTCCGAAGCTTACGAAGATGAAATCACAGGCGATGCGGCGATGGGCTGAATCGATGGGATTTCAAAGTGAGCCGGAGCCTGTGGCCCTGGCAATATGCCGGCAGGTCGCAGAGCTTATTCCCGACGGGTCTTGCCTTCAGGTTGGGGGTGGGACGCCGTCTACACTGCTACCGAGTATGGGGGTGCTGGAAGAAAAGCGTGACCTCGGGTTCCATTCGGAGATGTCACCGAGGGGCCTGATCGACCTCGTGCGGAATGGAGTGGTTACGGGCAAGCGCAAGAACTTTCACGCGGGGAAATACGTGGCCTCGTCGCTTTCCAATTGCACGCAGGACGAGATCCAGTTCGCACACAATAACCCGATGTTCGAGCTGCGGGATACCTCCTACGTGGTAAACATGGCCAGCGTGGCGGCGAATGACAACATGGTATCGGTGAACAGTGCGATAGCCATAGACCTGACGGGGCAGATCACTGCAGAAACGGTGTTCGGAGGGAGGTTGATAGCGGGTACCGGGGGCCAGCCGGAGCTTCACATGGGTGCGCTGAGCTCGCGAGGGGGTCGGGCGATCACGTGCCTGAGGTCGACTGCGATGAAGGGAGTGGTGTCGCGTATCGTGCCGCAACACGAGGCGGGGACTGCGATCACGGTGCCTCGGGGGTATGCGGACTACGTGGTGACGGAATACGGGGTGGCGAGCCTGTTCGGCAAGACGTTCAGGCAGAGGGCCGAGGAATTGATTAGCGTGGCGCACCCGGACTTCCGCGCCGAGCTGCGTCGGGAAGCGCGGAAGCTCTTTTATCCGTGAGCCACGGCCTGCCTTCCTTCCTCTCGTTCGTGTTCCGGCGGTCGCTGCCTAACGACTACCTGACGGCGCAGCTGGAAAAGGCATGTGAGCGGGATATCTGTGTCATCTGCACTTTCGAAGGGGAGGCGCGTTACAACTGGATTTGGAGCTTCCTGTGGGAGCATGTGAACGACCCCGACATCCGGGAGGAATTCATAGCTGCCGGCGGGCTCTGCCCGGCCGACCTGTGGCGCTCGGTAGAGGTGGCGCGGAACGTGATCAAGAACTCGCTGGGTGTGGCGATGGTTTTCCAGCACCTGGTGAAGGTAGTTAAGAGGGCGCTGGAGAGTGGGCGGTCGGGGGAGAGATGGATTGGGACAGCGCCGTGGAGATTTGATCTGGGTCGGGAGTGCCAGGCATGTGAGACGGCGAAGGGTGCGGGGCGGAGGGCTCAGGCGCGACTGCTCCTGGCTGCCACGGTTGACAAGCCGCCGGACTGGCTTGAATCGGGGTTTCCGCTTTGTCGGGCGCATTTCGAGGGCATGGTGTCAGCGGTGCGCAAACCCGAGGCACGGTCCCGGTTATACGAGCTTCAGAACGCGGGTCTATCGAGGGAGGCCAGAGAAAGGCGGGTGGAGGCGGCGGTTTTGCCGATTCCGGGTATGTTTCCGGTGCCGGTGAAGTCGGAGAGTATTTACGTCAATGCATCGGAGCGGTGTCCGGTCTGTGAGCAGCTGCTCAGGCTGGAAGAGGATTCGGCTGCGCCCGAGACCGGGCGAGTGAATTTCTGCCTAGCACACTACCGAGGGACCAAGGGGAAAGACAGCAGGCTCTTTGCTCATCTTGATCCTGCGGAGAGATCCGAAGGGCAAACGAAGGAAAAGGACTGCCCGATGTGCGTGCAATGGGGGGAACTGGAGGGTCGGGTGATGGAAGAAGCGGTTGATCAGATCAGGGAGTTCGGGGCGCGGGACCTCTTGTGCCTCGGGCATCAGACAAAGGCCTTGGGGATGCTGGGTGGGGAGGCGGGAGGGGCATTCCTTAAAGACCAACTGGAGAGGTTGAACACGCTTATCGGGGAGCTGGACGATTTCATTGCGTTGCACGACTACCGGTACGGGAGACAGCCGGCGGAGAACCCCGACTCGGCGTACAGGTGGGCATTGCGGTTCCTGTCGTCCGAGCCTAGCATTTACGCCCGACACCTGCCCCTGGGGGGGTCGGAGAGGTTCCTGCCGAGCAGGCGGGGGAACCTGGCGTCGGGGCGGCGTTCTTGACATTGCGGCGTCGGGCTTCCTAAAATCTCGGTAGAGGAAAGCCAAGCAAGAACCGGAAGACAAACATGACTACAGCACCGACGATGCCCACAATCCACGTGACCGAACAGGCAGCGAAGCAGATGCAGAAGCTGGCGGAGAGGGAGGGATTCGACGATTTCGGGCTGCGGATGTCGGTGAAGGGCGGGGGGTGCTCGGGGCTGACCTACAAGCTGGGTTTCGCCGAGACGCCGAAAAAGGACGACAAGGTTATCGAGGAGCACGGGGTGAAGCTGTTCGTGGACTTCAAGAGCATGTTCTACCTCGGGGGTACGGTACTGGACTTCTCCGGCGGGCTGAACGGCAAGGGTTTCGAGTTCACTAACCCGAACGCCAAGACGACGTGCGGGTGCGGGAACTCCTTCTCGGTGTAGGCGCAAGCCACTTAAACTAGGCGACTCGGGGGTCTTCCGGTTGATAGGAAGGCCCCTTTCTTTTAGGATTTGATATACAAATCCCGGGACGACGAGTGCCATGACACAAACGGCAGACTTTACATCAACTGATATGGCCCTGCGTGCCGCAGAGGAGTCCGCGGCGGTGGCCCGGCCCCCGATGCCCGGCGTGCTGCGGATGACGGGAGAGGATGCGCTGGACCTGGTGGACCGTCTTTCGACGAATGAGGTTGTTGAAAGGCCGGCGGGGTGGGGGGTGGGGACGGTGCTGACGACGAACAAGGGGCGGGTGGTAGACCTGCTGACGGTACTGTACGCGGCCAACCACTGGCTGGTGCTCACCTCACCCGGAAACCAGCAGAGGGTCATCGACTGGATTGAGGAGTTCACGTTCGGGGAGGAGATAGAGCTAGAGGACGTGACGGAGGAGAAGGGGGTGGTAGCGGTGGTCGGACCCAGGGCAGGGGACAAGGTGAGAGAGGTATCGGGGATGGATGTGAATGAACTTTCGGCCTATCACTGCGTCGAGGCGACGATAGCGGGGGTAGAAGTGATTGTTTACAGGGGTGGGGTGGGGTTGGGGGGGGTGCTTAACGTAATTGCGCCCTCGGATGGGGTGGAAGACGTGTGTTCAGCGTTGGTGGGGGCGGGGGTGGTGGAGATGGATGCAGAGACATACGAAGTGTTCCGCGTCGGGGCTGGGGTCCCGGTGTACGGTGCGGAGCTGGGGGAGGAAGTGAACCCTTTGGAGGCAGGGCTGTGGGAGGCGGTGAGCTTCACGAAGGGGTGTTATGTCGGGCAGGAAGTAGTGGCGCGGTTGAACACATACGAGAAGGTGAAGCGGTACCTGTCCACGCTGAGCTTTAAAGACGGCGCAGCGCCGGAGCCCGGGACGACCTTGACGGTTGATGGGAAGGAAGCGGGGAAGATCACGTCGGTGGCGCCGGTGGCGGTGTCGGGGCGGAGGGCTGCGCTGGGGTACGTGAGGAAGAAGTATGCGGAGCCGGGTACAAAGCTGGTGGCAGAGTCGGGGAAAGGCCAGGTCGAGTGTGAATTCGTGGACAGGGTCGGGAGGCGGGAGGAGGGCTAACGGGGCGGGTGGCCGAAGGTCCTGAGGTTGGCCTCCAGGACGGCGGGGTCGTTGGTGGGGAGGGCGCAGGTGTTTCCGGCACAGACGTAGGCCTGGGGCCCGTCATCCCTGGACATCATGCCCTGGACCGCGGGTGGGAGGAGGGAGGGGTCGCTCTTGTCGGGGTCGTAGAGGGAGACGATCTTGTGGGGTCGGTAGGTGGAGAGGGCCTTCTTCCAGAGGGTTAGGGTGAGGGGGTCTGAGTCGGGGCCGACGATTACGGCGTGGGCGGGGGGGTTGAGGTGCTGGTCGAGGGCGAGGAAGTAGGTGCTGGCGAAGAGGCCGTACTGGCCGGCCACCGGGCCGAAGAGCTTCAGGGTTTGTTCCGCTTTATCGCGATATTCCTCACGATGGGTGAGATAGTAGAGCCTGTCGAGGGTGAGGGCGGCTAAGGAGTTGGTGCCGGGGGTGGGGGAGTCCTGTATGGGCTTGTCGGCTTCTTCCAGTCCAACCGAGCCCCGTTTGAAGTCTGCGAGGTCGAAGAAGCCACTTTCGATGTCGTCCCAGAAGTGTTCGATGGTGAAGTCCATCAGCTCTTGAGCAAGGGTGAGGTATTTGGATTCCGCGGTGGCTTCGTGGGCGTCGAGGAGGGCTCGGGCCATGTGGACCTGGTCGTCCAGGAGGCCATCGACCTTGGCCTCGCCGTCAACGAGGCTGTGGAAGAAGCCCCGACCGGGTTTGTAAGCCTCGTCTACCAGCCGGTCGATGGCCTTCAGTGCCGAATCTCGGCAGCTTTCCAACCCGAGACCCTTGTAAGCCTCCAGGTGGGCCGAGGCCATCATGCCATTCCAGCCGGAGTAGACGGTGGTGTCGACGTAGGGGACGGCTCGGAGGGCTCGGGCCTGGAGCATGGTCTCTTTGGCGGCGGCGATGCGTTCGGTGACGTAGTCCTCTTCGAGGTCAAGGCGTCGAGCGATGGCGTCGGGGGAGGCGTCCACGAACAGGACGTTCTTCGCGGGGTTGTGGTGCATTTCGCCGCGGGGCTCTACGTTATAGTGGAGGGAGATGATGCGGGCGTCCTCGGGTGGGAGGGTTTCCTCGACTTCCCGTAGGGTCCAGGTGAAGTAATCGCCGTCGTCATCGAGTCCGACATCGGCGTCCTGGCTGGCGTAGAAGCCGCCGCGGTCGGGGTCGGAGGCTACTTCGGATATCCAGGCGGCTATCCCCTCGGCGGTCCGTCGGAAAAGGTCGGAGCCCGTGGCCTGATAAGCGTGGACGTAATTCCTGAGGAGCTCCGAGTTGTCGTAGGACATCTTCTCAAAGTGGGGGACTATCCAGCGTTCGTCGACGGAGTAGCGGTGGAAACCGCCGCCAAGCTGGTCATAGACTCCGCCGAGGGCCATCTTATCCAGGGTCTTGTTGATGATGATGTTCAGCCAGTCCTCGCCGGAGGCGTAGTGTCGGGCGAGGGCAAGCTCGATGGCGGAGGTGTGAGGGAATTTCGGGGCCCGGCCGAAGCCGCCGTGGACTATGTCGAAGCCCTGACCTATGGCCTCGAGGGCGGCGTCGATGGCCGAGTCCTGGAGGAGGTGGCCTTCCTCGCCTTGTACGGTGAGCTTTCCCAGGTGCTCCTTAATCTTGCGGGCGTTTTCCAGGGCCGAGGGCCTGTCGTCCCTGTAGAGGTCGCTGATCCGGGCCAGGAGGGTCTTGTAGCCGGGCCTGCCGTGCATGTCGTTTTTGGGGAAGTAGGTGCCGCCGTAGAAGACCTGGCCCTTGTCGGTGAGGAAGGCGGTGAGGGGCCAGCCGCCCTGGCCCGTGATGGCCCCGACAGCACCCTGATATCGGCGGTCGACCTCGGGCCTTTCGTCCCGGTCAACCTTAACGGCAATGAATCGGTCGTTGATGATGGCGGCGACATCGGGATCCTCGTAGCTCTCACGGTCCATGACGTGGCACCAATGGCACCATACTGCTCCGATGTCGAGGAGGATGGGCTTGTTCTGTCGGGCGGCGAGGCGGAAGGGTTCGTCGCCCCAGGGGTGCCAGTCGATGGGTTGGTGGGCGGCGCTTTTGAGGTAGGCGCTGGATTCTTGGGCGAGGCGGTTGGTGGTCATTTCTTTCTAGTTACTAATATAGGCTGGACTAGGAAAGGGGTTCGATGACAATGTCTCCATCTTCTCGGGCCTCTAAAGTAACCCGGCTGCCCCAAATCAGGTTCATACCCACCATTGCTGTTCCCTCAGATTCCACGACCAGAACATCCTGAAATTGATCATGCCAGTTCACGGATCCTGCATAAGTATTCATCACGGATGTTCCTCCATCTGCGAGTCGAAACATGCGCTGTCCAACCGGCCTCAATCCAAAACTGCTCAGATTTGAGGAAGGAAGCGATAGGTCGCCAGTGAATCCGGTGTCCAAAACGGCTGCTATAGGCCGAGGTTGACCTGTTTCGTCCAGGATTTCAATACGAACCCACGGGGCCCCGTCGACGGTTACCCGACCTCTAATCATTGAAAGGCTGTTGCCTGGAAAGCCAGACGTAGGGAGTCGGGTGGCCGACCCGAACGGCCCAAGTCATGGCATCGGGGCGGCGGACGAGAAGACGACTTGTGGCGTCAGCATCACGGATGTCGACCTCATAATCACCGCTAAATATGTCAATCACCACGAATTTTCCGTTCTCTCGGGGTTCAACGAGAGGGCGGATTTTCTGTTCGTAGAGAGCAGCGCCTCGGGCTGGCAAGTCACCGGGAATAGTCTGGGACACACTCAGGCTCATACGACAATGCTAACACGCCCTGCCCTCCCAATCACACCCCGGATGTTGGGGATGGAGGGGGAGGGTGGTATATTACGCGGAGAGGAGGGCACTCCATATGAACAACCACAACAACCCTGCGGAGTTCAGGGCCGAGACGCGGTCGGGGGCGTTTGCGGGGGTCACGGCGGGCGTTGCGCCCGGTTATACGCAGGCGAACCTGGCGATACTTCCGAAGAAATATGCGTTCGACTTCCTGCTGTTCTGCCAGCGGAACCGGAAGCCGTGTCCCCTGATCGAGGTGCTGGAGCCTGGTCAGGTTGAGCCTCGGGCGTCGGCGCCGGGGGCGGACATACGCACGGACCTGCCAGCCTACCGGGTGTACCGGGACGGAGTGCTGGAAGCCGAGGTGCCGGACATCGCAGAGTACTGGCGCGACGATATGGTGTCGTTTCTGCTGGGGTGCAGCTTCACATTCGAAGAGGCGTTGATGCGGGCGCAGATCCCGATGCGCCATATCGAGCAGGGGTCCAACGTATCGATGTACGTGACGAACATGGAGACCCAGAGCGCTGGGGTGTTCTCTGGGCCGATGGTGGTGAGTATGAGGCCGGTAGCCCACTCGCAGGTTGTCAAGGCGGTGCAGGTGACGTCCCGGTACCCGGACGTACACGGGGCGCCGGTGCACGTCGGGGAGCCGGGGGCTATCGGGATAAAGGACATCTCGAAGCCCGACTACGGTGACCCGGTGGAGTTCAAGGAGAACGAGACACCTGTGTTCTGGGCTTGCGGGGTTACTCCACAGGCAGTGGCAGAGAAGTCTCGACCGTCGCTGATGATTACCCACGCTCCGGGCTACATGTTCGTGACGGATATTCCGAACGAGACGACGGCAGCTCTGTAGGCGGCACATCCATGACTATAGAAGACATCATCCTGAGCCGGGACACGCGGGGCGTTTCCCGCTTGAGGCGCAAGCTGCCCGCCGACTTCTGCAGTCGGGCGGCGGAGTACGTGCTGGAGTCGGAGGGGCCGGTGATCATACTCACGGGCTTTTACGTGAAGGGGTCGTGGGAGACGGACGGACCTCCGGGGGCGGTGGCGATAGGTCGGGCGCTGGAAAAGCTGGGGAGGAAGGTGACCTACGTCACCGATGGAGCGGCGCCGATGCTGCGAAAGCTGGTGGGAGGGGCCAGGAAGAAGGTCCGGGAATTCGCAATTGCAGGCCACGAAATCAGCAAGCTGGAGTCAAGGAGCCTCCTGACGGAGTTGAAGCCGGGGCTAGCGATCTCGATAGAGCGGGCGGGGATGACGAGGGAGTCGAAGCTGTACCTGAACATGAGAGGAGTGGATATCTCGGAGAACACGGCGAAGCTTGACTACCTGTTCCAGGCGGTGGACAGGACCGTGGCGATTGGAGACGGCGGCAACGAGATAGGAATGGGGTCGGTGTATGAGCACATTCCGGAGGTCTCGACGCTGGTGCCTGACCCGGCGACAACGCCTGCCGACCACCTGATCATTGCCAGTGTTTCAAACTGGGGAGGGTATGGTCTCGTGGCATGTCTTTCTGCTCTAACGGGTAAGGACCTGCTTCCCACTGTCGATGAAGAGTTCAAGATGGTGAAGAAGTGGATAGATGCGGGAGGGGTGGACGGAATCTCGGGGGAGAAGGTGTACACGGTGGACAACATGGAGGCAGGGCACACTGCGGAAATTCTGGCACGACTCCAGAAAGAGGTGTCGGCGGCGAGGGCGGCGGCGTGAAGATATGCTCCCTGCTGCCGAGCAGCACAGAGATAGTGTTCGCACTGGGGCTGGGGGACTCGCTGGTGGGGGTTACGCACGAGTGCGACTATCCGGCGGAGACGGCAACTATTCCCTCGGTGACATCGAGCGTGGTGAACGGGGAGTCTATGAGGGGGAAGGATATCCACGACGCTATCACGGGGTTGGTCCACGGCGGGAGCAGCATTTACAACCTGGACCAGGAACTGCTGGACGAGGCAAGCCCTGATCTGATCCTGACCCAGGAACTGTGCGATGTTTGCGCCGTGTCCTATCACCAGGTGGAGGCAGCGGCATCAATGCTGCAGTGCGACACCCGGGTAGTTTCGCTGGAGCCGAGCTCCGTTGGGGAGATACTGGACACTATCAGGATAGTGGGGGAGATGGCGGGGGTCGAAGGTCGGGCGGAGGAGGTGATTAGCGGGCTGAGGGCTCGGGTGGAGAGGGTGGAGAGGATTGCTTCACAGGCGCAAAGCAAGCCCCGGGTGCTGTGCATGGAGTGGCTGGACCCGGTGTTCATAGGCGGGCACTGGGTTCCGGAGATGGTGGCTATGGCGGGAGGGGAGGATGGGCTGGGCATTGCGGGCAAGCCTTCTTTCCAGGTGGACTGGCCGCGGATTGCCGAATACAACCCCGACCTGATCGTGGTGATGCCCTGTGGGTTCAGCGCTGGTCGGGCGTTGGATGAGATGGAGAAGACGAACTTCCCCGATGAGTGGCACGGGCTGGATGCGGTGGGGAAGGGGGATGTGTACGTGGTGGACGGGTCGTCGTACTTCAACAGGCCCGGGCCCCGGGTGGTTGACGGCCTGGAGATCCTGGCGCAGATTTTCCACCCGGAACTGTTTAGCGCGGATGGGGCGAAGTTTGGGGGGATGGTGAAGACGCCTTATCCAGTCCGGACTGCAAGCTAGGGCGTCATGGTTTCCGAGGGAGATGCCATAGTCGAAGTCACCGCGGCAAATGAGCGGTTCTACCGGGCGTTTGAGAGCCTGGACATTGAGCAGATGGCCGGGGTGTGGGTGCAGGACGACACTGCGCAGGTGATCCACCCCGGCTGGACTCTGAAGTCGGGATGGGGGGAGGTGCGGGAGAGCTGGGATGTGATCTTCAGGAACACCCGCTACATGGAGTTCGACCTGACGGGGGTGGAGGTGCTGGTGTCGGGGCTGTGGGCCCGGGTGACGTGCACGGAGAACCTGCGAAGCGTGTCGGGCGGGCAGGAGAACATGGGCCTAGTGCAAGCCACGAACCTGTACACGCTACAGGGCGACAGGTGGCTGATGGTCCACCATCACGGGTCGCCGATATTCACGGGTTGAGCCAGCCTACTCCTCTATCCGGGCCAGGCGCCTGACCTTTTCCGCCGCGGCATCAAAGTCATAGCCGAAGATAGTCATCATCTTCTGGGCCTGGGGCGAGCCTGCGCCGTGGTATTCGGTCATCAGGAAGTGGCTGGCATATTCATCGGCAGCGATGTCACGCACGAAATTGTAGAGCCTCATGCGCTGGTCGGCTGTGGCCCTGTCCCCACCAGACAGATATTTCCTGAAGGCGGAGTGAAGTTCGGGGTTGTTATAGTCGCTCTCCCAGGGCTGGGTAGCGATAATCGCGCCACCGATGTCTATCAGGTGCTTGTACATGTCGCTTAGCTTGTCGGTGAACATGTACTTGGCCACGTTGGTAATCACGCCGTTGGGTATTGCCATGCCGTCGGACATGGTGCAGGTCATGGCGGCGGAAGTGACGAAGGCGTCCATGGCGCTGGCCAGCATGGCGAATTCGAAGAAGTGGTCGCGAATGTGGGGAGCTTTTTCGACGCCGTTGTACTGGGCCAGCAGGTAAGCCGCTCCCGCCAGCACTTCTGCGGTGTGTTTCATGCTGCAGAGGGCAGAATAGCGCAGCAGGAGGCCCAAGCCCCGGGCAATGGGTTGCGAGAGCCAGTCTTCCCCGTTCTGGATCACCCTCTCCCAGGGTACGAAAACGTCATCAAACCAGACGAAACACTCGGCGCCCGGCTCGTCGTGACTGACCGGGTACTCAAAGTTTGAGCCCACCATGCGCCGGGGCCTCATGAGCAGCTTCACGCCCTCGGTACCCGGGGAAACTATGCAGGTCACGGAGTATTCCGACTCGTCGGGTCTCATCTTCTTGGTGGGCATCACCACCAGTTCGTGCATGTAGGCGGCCCCCGTGATGTGGGCCTTCATGCCGCGAATGACGATGCCGTCGTCTCGTTCTTCCACCTTTCGGACGTATAGGTCGGGGTCGGACTGCTGGGCGGGGTGAAGGGAACGGTCGCCCTTGGTGTCGGACATGGCGATTGCCATGATGAGGTCTTCTTCGCGAAAGCGACGGTAGAAGTTATCGATGTTGGCCTTGTACATCGGGTTGGCTTCGGCGATTTCCTGGGAGACCATGAATAGGGAAAGCATGGCATCGCTCAATGCGGGAGCCCCCCCATATCCCAGCTCTTCAGAGAGAGCCAGCGCCTTGGCCCTCCTGAGCAGGTCGTCGGCGGACCTGGGGGGTGTGAGGAAGAGGTCGACGGGTTCGCCGGTCTCGGGGTCAGGGGCGGTGAAGATATCTTTGACTGCGGGGTCGTGGAAGCGAGCATATTGTCGGGAGTAGGACAGGGCGCCGTGTCGGGTGACGGGGTGGTCCATCACGTCGGTGATCTTCTCACCGTCGGCGTAGATGACCCGGCCGTCGCGGATGCTTTCGATGTAGTCCTGGGGGGTCTTGAAGGTCTTGGGCATTTGGTTATCTCCTTTTGGGGGACTCCGCAGGCCTGAGTCTGGGAGGTTCGTTTCACCCTCACCCTAACCCTCTCTCATCAAGGGAGAGGGGACTACCTACCTCGCACGGCACTAACGCCGGCTGTGAGCCTTGACCCGTGGCGCTTGTGATTCCTATACTCGCCCGGTGCGACCCCTCAGCTACTCCCAGATATCAGCATATCAGACCTGTCCGCTATTCTACAGGTTCCAGTACATCGACAAGCTGCCCACCAAGCCTCGTTTCTATTTCAGCTTCGGGAATACGCTGCACCGGTGCGCGCAGTTCTTCTTCAAGAGGGGGCAGGGGGCCCCGACGCTGGAGGAGTTCCTGGAGTTCTACGATCGGGCGTGGAGCTCGGCGGGGTATTTCAGCCGGAAGAAGGAGGCGGCGGACAAGCAGACGGGCAGGGAGATACTGGTCCGGTTCTGGGAGCTCAACTCCCGGGACTACCGGATGCCGCTGGCGACGGAGAAGTGGTTCACGGTGGACATCGGGGGAGTGCCGTTCAGGGGCTACATAGACCGGGTGGACATATCTCCAACGGGTGGTCTGAACATCCTGGACTACAAGAGCGGCAAGCGGGACATCACAACGAGCGAGGTGGAAGGGAGCCTTCAACTGAGCATGTACCAGCTCGGGGCGCAGGGGACGTGGCTGCTGCCGGTGGAGAAGCTCTCGCTATATCACCTGCGCTCCAATACGAACGTGGAAGTGGAAGCGCGGGACGAGTCGACGCTGAGGGAGGCGGAGGAGACGGTAGCGTCGGTCTCGCAATCGATTGCGAATAAGGAGTTCGATCCCCGGTTGAACCCATCCTGCCCTTGCGATTTTTCGGAGAAGTGCCCGCTGTTCAGTCCCGGGGCTGATCCTTCGGCTCCAAGGTCCTGACCTTTTCTCCCTTGAAGAGGGAGCGGGCGGCGAGGACGAGGGCGGCGAATTCTACCGGCAGGATGGAAAGGGCGTCGTTGAAGACGCGCTGGGAGTGGCGAAGGTAGACGGAGGGTTCGTGGAAGAGGAGGTTGCCGTCCAGCAGGGCAACTTCCTTCGCAGTGCCTACTCCGGGTATAGAGTCCAACAACTGGGGAAGCAGGCTCTTTCTGAGGTCTTTCGAGTCGTCCTTGCCGAGAATGCCCAGGGCTGTGGTCAGCGAACTCATTGCGGGGGCTGTGCCCACATTCACGTCTTGCTTACCAACAACGTTCGCCAAGGGCGTTTGACGCAAAAGGCTTGCAGCCAGCCGGGGGCCGAGAAACGAGGCGAGGCCAGATCCCAGGCCCGACGAACCCGCAGACTTGGCGAGGGAGTCGGCCCAGCGTCGGGCGGAGGGGCCGGAGAGGACGCCGACGTTTTCGGAAACGGCCATCTCAGCGACCTGCACGAAGGCCATGGCCAGGATGCGCCTTTGCAGGCCTTTGCCTATGAGGAGTCGGGGGAGGAACATATCAAGCGCCTACGAGGTGCTTTTCCATCCGGTGCACCGCATTCGACTTGGCAGCCAATTTGACCAGGAAGCCCTTTTCGGTACGGGTAATCCTGTACCCCAGCCGCTCGTAGAGGCGTATGGCGCCCGTGTTCTCGCAAATCACGTCGAGTGTCATCTTCCGCATGCCCAAAGATCGGGCTTGCTCCTCAGCTTTCATCATGAGTGCACTGCCAATGCCCATGCCCCGGAAGTCGAGGGAGACGGCTATGGTTTCCACCTTGAACTCGTTAGCCTTAACCGAGTCTTCCAATGACAGTAGACCCAGGTTGAACAGTACCCGCATGGTCTTCAAGGGGCCGAATGTGGTCAAGAGGGAGCGGATGCCCAGATCATAAAACGTCCGGTTTTTCGTCTTGACGGCCAGAATCCCCGAAAGCCGACCATCGACTATTCCGGTAATGCAGCTGCCCCTGTCCACGGAGCCCCGAAAGAGCCGGACCAGATCTTCTGCGCTCCTGAAGCCGATGCGAAACTTCTTTGCGAAGGCTTCATAGGTGACTCCGAGTGCATCGTCAACGTGCTCCTTCGCCAGCCCGTCGACGATTTCAACTTCACGGGTCATCTCAGCACCTGACTCCCAACTTGCCTACACCACCTAAGAACATATGGACTCGGCGGTGAGGGCGAGGACCCGGCTGCAGAGCTCCATCTCGTCGATGTCGGAATAGTCGACACCGTAGGAGCCGCCGGAAGGGCCATAGATGGGTGCGGGGATACCGGCGAGCCAGAGGTGGGCGTCGTCGTCGCCGTAGCGGGCAGAGAGGGCCGACTCCGGGGGCCCGACCTGCCTGACGTTGTTGCCCGTCACCCGGCGGTAGCTTTCGGAGACGACCTTGACGATCTCTTCGTCCTCGTCCATGTCCATGGGTGGGTGGTCCAGGATCCAGGTGTTGAACTTCCGCTCGATGGGGTGGACTAGATCGTAGTCGAAGTCGGGGTCTTCGCTTTTGAGCCTGTTCAGGGTACCTTCGAAATCGGTGCGAAGGGTGTCGGCGGTCATGCCGGGGACGGTGCTAACGGCGATAAAGGCGGTACAGAGGTCGGCGTTTCGGCTGACTGAGCGCATGTCGTAGGACTCGCCGCGGCCGCCGATTATAGAGCCGATCTTGAGCCAGGGGAGGCCCTCTATCACCCAGGGGGCATGGGTTAGCTTGGTGGCATAAATTGCCTCGATGGCTTTCATCATCTTGGGAATGGCGTCGACGCCGTGGACATCGGCGCCGTGGGGGTGTCGGCCCTTGACGTGGAGGGAGAACTTGCTCATACCGCCGTGCTTGGTGCAGACCTGGTGGGCGCCGTAGGGTTCTGTGACGACGGCAACGTCGGTCTTGTAGCCGTTTTCAATGGCGTGGAGCGTGCCCAGGCCACCCTGGAGCTCGGCGAGGACGCACGCGACGACCACGTCGCCCTTGAGCTTCACGCCCGACTTTAAGATGGCGTCGGCGGCGTGGATCATGGAGGCGACGCCACTCTTCATGTTCCTGATGCCCGCGCCGTATAGCCGGTTGCCCTCTACCCAGGGGTCGTAGGGGTTTCGGGTCCAGCCTGAGGCGATGGGGTTACTGTCCAGGTGGCCGTTGAGCATGATGCTGCGCCCGCCACCCGAGCCCTTTACCACGCCGATGGCCTGGTACCAGCCGGGCTCTACCTCCTGAAGCTCGACCTCAAGGCCACGGGACTTCATGTACTCGGCGGTCCAGCGAGCAGCGGGGGTCTCTTCGCCTATTTTGCTGGGTATGCGGATGAGGTCTTTCCCCAGTTCCACGAGCTCGTTTCGGTTGATCTCGCTGAGGATGGGGTGGGTGGCAGCGTCTTCAGTCATGGCTAGATGGCTCCCTCTTTCTCCAGGGCGTCGACCTCGTCGGCGGAGTAGTCAAGGAGGTCAGTCAGGATTTCGCGGTTGTGCTGGCCAAGGGTGGGGGCGGGGTCGAAGGTCTCGTCTTCTGTTTCGGACATCTTGATGGGGTTGCCGGCGGCCTTGTACCGGCCGCTGACGGGATGCTCCTGTTCTACGACCATCTTGCGGTGGATTATCTGAGGGTTGGATAGGGCCTCGGCGAAGTTGTTGACCTTGGCGGCGGGGACCTGGCCCTCGGAGAGCTCTTTGAGCCACTGCTCAACGGACTTCATGGAGAAGGCTCGTTGGATAATCTCCTCCAGCTCGGCCTTGTGCTCGTGGCGGAGGTTGGGGGAGGCGAAGCGGGGGTCGGAGGGGAGGTCAGCGAAGCCGTCCATGCGGGAGATGATGTCGGCCAGGTTTTCGTAGAACTTCTGGGTCGGGCAGCTAATCTGAACGTACGCTCCATCACTGGTGCCGAAAGCGCCGATGGGGACGTTGGTCTCGTGGCTGTTGCCCACGGGATTCGGGAGGTTGCCGGAGACCAGGAAAAGCTGTCCGACGTGGGCCTGCAGGGCGATCTGAACGTCCAAGAGGCTGATGCTTATCTCCTGTCCGACGCCTTTCTGCTCTCGAGAGTAGAGGGCGGCGAGGATGCCCTGGACAGCGTAGAGGCCGCCGCCAACGTCGCCCATGGGGTAGCCCATGAGGGCGGGAGGCCCGCCTTTGAAACCTGTCACGCTCATAGCACCGCCCATGGCCTGGATCATGCCATCGAAGGCGGGGCCATCCCTCAACGGGCCGGAGGTGCCGAAACCCGAGATCGAGCAGTAGATGATTCGGGGGTTTATCTCTTTCAGGGCCTCGTAGCCGAAGCCGAGCCTTTCGAGGACGCCGGGCCTGAAGTTTTCATAGACCACGTCGGAGACCTTGACCAACTTGCGAAAGACCTCCTTGCCCTTGTCGCTCTTCAGGTTGAGGGTGAGGCCCTTCTTGTTGCGGTTCATGCCGAGGAAGTAGGCGCTTTCACCCTCCAGGTAGTAGGGCGGGAAGCGTCGGCTGGAATCACCCACTGCCGGTTGTTCTATTTTCAGGACCTCGGCGCCCAGGTCTCCCAGGATCCGGGAGCCGAAGGGACCCGCCAGGGCCTGGCTCATATCCAACACCCTGACCCCTGCGAGGGGCAGGCTGCCGCTGCCGTTGTTACCCATAGGCTCTTTCCTCCAGGGCCAAATTGCCCTTGGCCTCCTGCCAGAGCGCTTCTAACTCCCCGAACTTCATCTCCGCCAGATCGAGGCTGCGCTCGAGGCAGAGCTCCTCCATGCGGGTGAAGCGTCTAATGAATTTCCGGTTCGACTTTCGGAGGGCCGCTTCCATGTCGAGGTCCAGTTTGCGACCCACGTTTACGAGGGTAGACAGGACATCGCCGAGCTCTTCTTCCAGATCTTCTGGGCTGGAGGCGCTCTTTAGCTCGGCGATCTCTTCATCCAGTTTTTCCATTGCGCCGCCCACGTCATCCCAGTCGAAACCGGCATTGGCGGCGCGGTGGTGGATGGACTGGCTGTGGGCCAAGGCGGGGAGGGCACTCGGGACTCCGTCCAGGACGGACTTGCGGCCCTTCTCCTTGCGCTTGCGGACCTCCCATCGGGCCTCGACGTCCTCGGCAGTGGCTGCGTCGTCGTCACCGAAGACGTGGGGGTGACGACTTACCAGCTTGTCTGAGAGGACAGAAATCACGTCGTCCACGCTGAAAAGGCCCTTGTCCTCGGCGATCCGCGAATGAAGCATGACCTGGAGCAGGATGTCGCCGAGTTCCTCCTTGATCTTGGCGGGGTCGTCTTCATCGAAGGCTTCCAGGGCCTCGTAGCACTCCTCTACGAGGTGCTTGCCGAGGGACCGGTGGGTCTGCTTGCGGTCCCAGGGACAGCCGCCGGGGGCGCGGAGCTTTGCCACGATATCGGTAAGGGTGTCGAAGTTGGAACGTTCGTCGTTGAGGGGCATGAGGCTCCTCCCCCGCCCAGAGGGGCCGGGTGCGATTATACCGGCCAGCCCGACTCCTTGACAACAAAATTGCCGGATACCTACCATCCGCTCGATGACACCCGACAATCGCGCTCTCCTCGTCAGCCTACGAATCGCCGCGGCCCTTGCCATAGTCGCCATTCCCATTCTGCTGGTAACCAGCAGCCTCCGCTTCGCCATCAACGCCGGGGGGCTGTACGAGTACGGATTCGACAGGTACGACATCAGCCTGCGCACGGGGATAGAGCGGGAAGAGCTGTCGAGGCTCGGGGGGGAGATACGGGACTACTTCAACGATGACGCCGAGCTAATCGACATAGACGCCGTCATCTACGGAGAGCTCGTGCCCCTGTTCACCGAGCGGGAGATCATCCACATGAAGGACGTGAAGGGGCTGATCCAGGGCGTCTACATGTTCCAGTGGATTACGCTGGGGTACCTATTAGCGGCGGTGGCGGCCTATGCCTGGCTGAGGCGCAAAGAGTCGATAGGAGGAATCCTGAGGGTGGGGTTCTGGGGAGGGGTGGCGACACTGCTGATTATCGGGGCTCTGGGGATAGGGTCGGTATTCGGGTTCGAGTCGCTGTTCCTGGCCTTTCACCAGCTGAGCTTCGCCAACGACTTCTGGAGGCTGAACCCTCGCATCCACAATCTGATTGCCATGTTCCCGGAGCCGTTCTTCCGGGACGCTACTCTCTTTGTGGCGCTGATGGCGATAGGGCAAGCGCTGCTGCTGGTAAGCATGGGACTGGGGTGGCGGATGAGCCGTCGGGTGGGGGTGGAGAGGGAGAGTCGGGCCGGCTAGTGGGCGCAGCCACATCCGGTGGGGGAGCACCCTCCGCAGCCAACGCCTGCTCCAGCCATGGGCAGCGCTGCTCCCTCGTCGCCGGTAGAGGAGAAGGAGGCGAATACGGATAGCACCCTCTGGGCCCCGTTATTACAGGCACGGCAGACAGCGGGTTCGTCGGCTTCGCGCATGGGTCTGAGCATGTCGAACTGGTGGCCGCAATCGGAGCAGCGGTATTCGTAGAGGGGCATAACGGGTGAATACTAGTCAGCAGGTCGAGATTCTGTCAAGATTACCGTCCGGAGAGTAGCTAACACATGCAGAAGTCGACCAAAACCCCCTGGATGCCCGCCGACGAATATGGTCGGAGTCTTCCTCCGCTTTCACTCAATTTACTGGTCCGCAGACCGGCGCGGTCGGTGGAATTTTATGAGAACGTGCTTCAGGCGGAAGTTGTGTACTGGGACGAAGACTTTGCGGCGCTGAAGATCGGCGGGGTGGACTTCATGCTGCATGCCGACCACACATACGAAGAGCACCCGTGGGTCGACCCCCTGGCGTCGGGGGTGATGAGGGGGGTGGGGGCGGAATTGAGGGCGCTGGGCCTGGACCCGGACAAGGTCGAGGCACGGGCGCGAGGGGCACGGGCGACGATAGTTGAAGAGGCGAAGGACAAGCCCCACGGGTGGCGGGAGACCATGATCGCAGACCCGGACGGTTACGTGTGGGCCGTCGGGGTGAAAATACCATAGACCCGAGCCAGGACTAACATGACAGACTCCGAGAAAAACCCACCCGATATGCCAGCCGCGACGTTCGTCCGTGCGGCGATAGTGTCGGCGAGGCCGCATGTGCTGTTAATTCACGGGGCTGCGAACTCGGGGGCGGCGTGGAAATTCTTCCAAAAGGCCCTGGCGCGGACGGGGTGGAGCAATCATGCCATAGACCTGCGGGGGCATGGAAAGAGCGGGGGCTCGGTGGACGGGGCTACGATGGCCGACTACGTGGAGGACGTAACGAAGGTGGCTGAGACGCTGCCAAACAAGCCGGTGGTGATGGGGTGGAGCATGGGTGGCCTGGTGGCTCTGAAGTTCGCAGCGGAGGGTCGGGCGAGGGCGTGCGTGGCGCTATCTCCGACACCACCAACCAGGGAGCGAAACGAAAGCGTGCGGATTCGTGGAGGCGTTTACGGGTCTGAGGTCTACGGGATAAAGACCATGGACCCGGCCAAGCAGCCGGCGATGCCCGATCTGGATGAGGAGGAGCGGGGGGTGGCGCTCGGGTCCCTTTCCAAGGAGTCCCGGACGGCGAGAGACGAACGGAAGGCGGGGGTGGTCATTGAGTCGATGTCGTGCCCGTTGCTGGTAGTTGCGGGAAGCGATGACCGGGTATTCCCGAAGTCGCTGTACGAGGGGATGGGGCTGGGGGAGGAGTTGATGGAGGCGGAGGGAGCATCGCACTGGGGATTAGTGCTGAACCGCCGGGTGATGCCGGGACTGGCGAGGGGGGTGGGGAAGTGGCTGGATGGGGTGGTGGGGTAGGGGGACAAATAGAACCATCTTCGAGACGTTTGTGAGGTTGAGAGCTTACTCAGTTCGTCACTTCCGTCTTTTCGAGGTTCCTATTCGACGTATAAGGTGAGCATTTTTGTCGAATCTTTGGGGAGTTATTCTACTCCTACCCACTTTCAATGGTTATTGCTTCAGATAGACCAACTCCTCATCAACCACAAGAGTCGTTGGATGCGCATAACCGTTGGCATCAAACATTTCGACAAACTCTGTGACGTCAGGTTCATTCTCGAACACACGCACAAGTTTGTTGCCATCGAAGAGGCTTATCTCGTACAAATCCACGACGGGCTCAAGTGGGGCGTAAGCGCGGGACAAGGCGAGCGCTAGGGGACAGAGGGGGGTCTTTCCCGCCCTGGACAGTGTGATATCTTCCACGGTGACCTCTATCAGTTTGGGCGTTGGCATGATTCCTCTCCTTTCAATTCATCCTGTAATGGGGAGATATCGGTAGATTGGCATCCAAGACACCGACCACGTTAGGTACAACTCAACATGACGCCGAACTTTGAGCAGGACTACTTCGTGAGTTTATGGGCTTGAGTGCTAGAACTCAGGCTGGCCAACGGCGTCTACCATTGCTATGCCCTTGTGTAGTTGGAGCAATAATACGAATCTGATGCCATCGGGTGTGATTAGATAACGTTTGTCAGCCTTTGCCATAAGACCGAGTTCGATGGCGTAATTGGAATACATACCGACACCGTGAGTCATTGATTTTTGTGCATTCCATTGCGTCATTTTGCCGCACGTGTCGCGAAAGTAAGGCAATAACATGGACTCTTCAACAGGATAGACATTCCGCGAAAGAGAAAATAAACAATCCAAAATAGAATAGATTCCGAATATTGTAGGGCTGGCGAACGGGTCTTTAACTATGTGATCTCGAAGTAACCGGCGCTGGCCTTCTGTCATTGCATCAGATTTAAAGCGTGTATCCTGTTCGGCTACGTATCTAATGCCGAGGTCGGTAAGAGTCCACAATTTCTTCTCTGTCTCCCGTTTGACCAAGGACAGATCTGACGCGAATCTGAGTTGGTTTCCCACTGTCTTGTCTGCCAATGCCGTCAGTGCTGCCAAATGAGCTATAGAGGAAGGACGTACCAACGCATAGAGTATTCGGTGTATGAGGCGTATGTTCCATATTCCGTGGTCGGTGGGCTTAATCGAAACAAAACGGGCAATGCTATGCAGGCGCGAAAAGAAAGCTCGAAGAACTTCTTCAGGAGAGTAAGGTACAGGGGTAACCCCTGCACGCTCACACTGGCGTCTTTGTCCCTCCGAAAAGGAAGGGCAAAGCAAATACGGCCTAATCGTGGCCTGGACTAGAGAATCCCGCCCTTGCAGATCGTGAAGGTCACCTGCGTATCCCAACACCTGCTTGATAAAGGAGGTCTGGCAAGGTTCTACTTTTAGTTCTACTAGGAGAAGCTCATTGCCTGCCGTATAGAGCAGATCCAATCTTCCCGAAGGCAGGGAGTATTGCCGAAAAAGGAGGCTTACTGGTCCACTTAAGCCAATGACATTAGCAAAAATCTCTGGGCGGACGGCCAGCGCATCCTCTACTTGTGCTTCATGGACCTTTATAGACACAAAGGCCCCTTACTCTATGCTTTCAAACATCATGGAGAGAGACATGGAGCATGTCCCTAGTTGACAGTCCTGACTTCCACGTCACAGTCATCGCTGGACTTGGAGTCACAGTCTCTACACCAGTAGTCACCCGTTGGGGATGTTGAACCAAAGGAGAGACGAGTGACCTCATCGTTGAAGTCTGGGACTCGGTCAACATATAGTCCTGATCCAAATGAGACGGATCTGCCACATTGGTTACAGATTTCGACAGCCTGCATAGTCATAGAAGCGCTCCATGGCGATCATTGTATCGGCAAGGGACATAGTTAGCTCTATTGCCAACGATTCTAGCAGGAGCGCCCTATAACCTCCACCTTAGAGATAGGCTAGCCGCCCGAAGGCCGGACACCCTTCAGACCTGGTTTTCGGCTGTAATCTCTTCTAGCAGCCCCTTAACCTGGCCGAGGAAGGTGAGGGCCTGATGGCCGTCCAGGGGGCGGTGGTCGAAGGAGAGGCAGAGGTTCATCATGGAGCGGACGGCGATGGCATCGTCGGTGATGACCACAGGGCGCTTGACTATGGCCTCGGTGGTCATGATGGCGGCCTGGGGCGGATTGATGAGGGGCATGCTCAGAATCGAGCCCAGAGCCCCGGTGTTGTTGACGGTGAAGGTGCCGCCCTGCACGTCTGACGGGGTGAGCTTGTCGTCTCGAGCCCTCTGTGCGAGGGCGTTCGCCTCCCGGGCGAGGTCCGGGAGGGACAGGGTGTCGGCGTTGCGGAGGACGGGGACGATGAGGCCCTTGTCCCGGGCCACGGCGATGCCGAGGTTTATCTCGTCCTTCAGGACTATCCTGTCGTCCTGCCATGAGGAGTTGATCTCGGGGGAGGAGCGGAGGGCCCGGGCCACGGCCTGGAGGACGAAGGGGAGGTAGGTGAGGTTGACACCCTCCCGTTGCTGGAAGGCTTCCTTTTGCGCCTTCACAGCGGCCACGAGCCCCGAGACATCCACCTCCATCATCGTCCAGACGTGAGGTATGTCGTGGGAGCTCTGGGTCATTCTCTGGGCGATGGCCCGGCGCACGGGGTCTACGCGGCTATCTGAGGATACGGTGGCCGGTCTGGTGGCCCGGGACCCGGCGGCCTGCAGGACATCGGCCTTGGTGATGCGGCCCCCGGCGCCCGTGCCCCTAATCAAAGACAGGTCTACGCCGTGCTCCTCGGCGAGTCTTTTCACCAAGGGGGAATGTCGGGCGGCGCGGCCGTTGGGGCTCGGGGTGGGAGTGCCAGCCGACGCAGGCTCGGGTGCGGCAATGGGATCGGGGGACTCTAGCGGTACATCGGAATGGATGATGGCGATGGGGGTGTCGATAGTTACGGTTTCGCCCTCGGCAACCAGGAGTTCGCCCATGATGCCGGTGGCGGGCGACGGGAGTTCGAGGGTGACCTTGTCGGTGACGATCTCGGCGATAGACTCGTAGCGCTCAACGGGGTCGCCGGTCTGCTTCAGCCACTTGTTGATGGTGCCTTCGACTATGGTCTCGGCGACCTCGGGCATGGTTACGGTTACGGGCAAGTCGGGTCCCTTCTGCTCTGAAAGTCGGGGGCAGGGGTCAATAGGCGGCGAGTTGCCGGAGGGCGTCGGCGATCTTGGCGGGATTAGGCAGGGCCTCGAACTCCATGGCCGGGTGGAAGGGCATGGAGGGGATGTCGGGGGAGGCGACGCGCATCACGGGGCCATCCAGGTATTCAAAGGCCTCGGAGGCGAGGATGGCTGAGAGTTCGGCGCCGTAGCCGAGGGTGAGGTTGTCTTCGTAGACGATGAGGGCCTTGCTGGTCTTCTTCACCGATTCCATGATGGTCTCCTTGTCCAGTGGGAGAAGGGACCTGAGGTCGATGACCTCCACACTGACACCTTCCCCAGCTAGTTCTTCCGCCGCCTCTAGGGAGAAGTGGAGCATCAGGCCGTAGGTGAGGATGGTGAGGTCAGAGCCCTCGCGCTTGATGTCAGCCTGGCCGATGGGGAGGGTGTAGTCTCCCTCAGGAACCTCGCCCTTTATGAGGCGATAGGTGCGCTTGTGCTCGAGGAACATGACGGGGTCGGGGTCCCGAATGCTGGACTTGAGCAGACCCTTGGCGTCGTAGGGGGTGCTCGGGGCGACTACCTTGAGGCCAGGAATGTGGGCAAGCTGGACTTCAATGCTCTGGGAGTGGTAGAGGCCCCCGTGTATTCCTGCGCCGTAGGGGGTGCGCATGACCATGGGGACGCTGAACTCGCCGTTGGAGCGGTAGCGGAACTTGGCGGCTTCGTTGACGATCTGGTCGTAGGCGGGGAACATGAAGTCGGCGAACTGGATTTCGGCGATGGGGCGCATGCCGTTGACGGCCATGCCGATGGCGATGCCGACTATTGAGGTCTCGGCGAGGGGGGTGTCTATTATCTGGCGCTCGCCGTAGCGGGCGAGGAAGCCCTCGGTGGCGCGGAAGGCGCCTCCCATGTTGCCCACGTCCTCACCCATGATGACGACACTGTCGTCGCGCTCAAGCTCCTCGGCGAGGCCGTCCTTGATGGCTTCGAGGACTGTCTTCTCGGCCACGCTACATCCCCTCCGATGAGTAGATGTGGGTGTAGGCACTGTCGGGGGTGGGGTCGGGGCTGGCCTCTGCTGCATCTACGGCATCGTCAAGGGCGTTTATGACGTCTTGTTCTATCTGCGAGGCTCGGGCTTCATCGAGAACGGAGATGTTGATGAGGAGGTCCCTGTAGCGGGCGACAGGGTCGGCCTCGCGTTCGGCGGCGAGTTCCTCGGGGGTGCGGTAACGGCGGTGGTCGTCGTTGCTACTGTGGGAGCTGAAGCGGTGGACTTTGGCCTCTATGAGGGTCGGGCCTTCGCCGCGGAGGGCGCGGTCTCGGGCGTCCCTCGTGGCCCGGACGACGTCGAGGACGTTCATACCATCGACGGAGACGCCGGGCATGCCGTAACCCTCGGCCTTCTTCGAAATATCCTGGACGACCATCTGCTTGTCCTGGGGCACGGAAATGGCCCAGCTGTTGTTTTCGCAGAAGAATACGACGGGCAGCTTGTGAACGGCGGCGAAGTTCATGGCCTCGTGGAAGTCACCCTTGCTGGTGGCGCCGTCTCCGAAGTAAGTGATGGAGGCCACATCCTCGCCTCGGTATTTTGATGCGAAGGCAGTCCCGACCCCGTGCAGGATCTGGGTCGCAACACAGCTGGAGCCGCTGACGATGTTGCGCTCCCTGCTGCTGTAGTGACCGGGAAGCTGCCGACCGCCGCTGTAGGGGTCGGCGGACTTGCCGAGGGCATGGAGGACCATGTCGATGGGCTCCGAGCCGAGGGCGAGGGCCACGGCGAGGTCACGGTAGTAGGGTACGAAGATGTCGGTCCCGGGCCTCATGCCGTAGACGCTGCCCACTTGCGCAGCCTCATGGCCTTCGCAGGAGACGAGGAAATAGACCTTGCCCTGCCGGCCCAGTAGCCACAACCGCTCCGAGACGGCGCGAGCGGTGAACATGTCGCGGTAAATTGCGATGAGGTCCGAGGAAGCGAGTCCGAGGTCGGTGGAGGAGACCCGAACATCTGCGGTTACACGAGCCACAACCATTCCTCCCCTAAAGTGTGCATCGGATCGTACTATCAGCGTAGCATCGGGGGGTGGGGGGAGTCAAACGGGGAAGGGGCCCAAATTGCCCCTCCACCCCAAATAAGCTATCCTTAACAACTGCAGTGATCGAGACCCGTATTCCCCACTTCACAACTCTTTTCAACTACCGGAACGCAACGCGGAGGAAACCATGAAGGCAGTAATGTTCGAAGAGCACGGCGGGGTGGATGTTCTCCAGTACAAGGACATCCCCGACCCGAAGGTCGGGCCAAACGACGTGCTCTTCAAGGTCAAAGCGGCAGGCTGCAACTACAACGACATCTGGGCACGACGGGGCCTGCCGGGTATGGAGATCATTCTTCCGCACGTGTCGGGTTCCGACGCCTCGGGGGTGGTGGAGGAGGTCGGGAGCGAGGTGAAGGGCCTGAAGCCCGGTGACGACGTGATGGTGCACCCGGGCATTAGCTGCCGCACCTGCGAGATGTGCACCAGCGGGCAGGAGTTCTTCTGCCGGTATTACAGGATCTGGGGCTTTCAAACGGGGCCGCTGGACGGCGCAGACGCAGAGTACGCAAAGCTGGACCAGACGAACCTGATTCCCAAACCCGCCAACATCTCCTACCAGGAGGCGGCGACCCTGCCGCTGATCCTGATGACGGTGTGGCGCATGCTGGTGAGCCGGTGCCGGATCCAGACCGGCGACTTCGTGCTGATCTGGGGCGGGGCGGGGGGTCTCGGGTCCATGGCGATCCAGGTCTGCAACCTGTACGGCGCTAAGGGGATTGCGGTGGTCGGGTCTGAGGAGAAGGCTGAGTATGCAAAGGATCTCGGGGCTTATGCGACCATCAACCGGAAGACCCAGAAGATCCGGGACGAGGTGCGGACGATCACCAACAGGCGGATGGCAGACATAGTCTTCGAGCACACTGGGGAGGAGACCTGGAAGGACAGCGTATTGTCGTTGAAACGGGGAGGCAGCCTGGTGACCTGTGGCGCCACCAGCGGGTTCATGGGCCCGACCGACATCCGCCACCTGTGGATGAAGCAGATGAACTTCTACGGATCCCACATGGGGTCCAAGGGCGAGTTTCTGCAGGCGATGAAGTTCGTGGAGAGCGGTGAGATCAAGCCCCTGCCGAGCCAGGCCGTGCCCCTGAAAGACGCCGCCGTCGCTCAGAAGACCATCGAGGACGGCGACGTAATGGGCAAGATGGTCCTAATCCCCGACAATGCCTAAGTCCGACGCCCTTCTGGTCCGCAGCGCCCTGTTCGTCCCCGCAATCAGGGAGCGGTTCATCGAAAAGGCCCCGGACGCGGGCGCCGACATGGTCTGCCTGGACCTGGAGGACTCGGTGGCGCTGGCGGAGAAGCCGAAGGGCCGGGAGATGGCCCGGGACGCAATGCCCGGGATGAGGCGCACGGGCTACCTGATGGCCGTGCGGGTGAACTCCTTGCAGTCGGGGTTTATAGAGGACGACCTGGACGCGGTGGTGATTCCTGACCTACAGGCCATAGGTCTCCCCAAGGCCGACGATCCGGAGATCATCAAGCGGGTCGACCACTACCTGACAATCCTCGAAAAGACCCGGGGAATACCCGTCGGGCAGGTGCAGATATTCCCGTGGATCGAGACGGCGCAGGGGCTTATCAACGCGCACGGACTGTGCACCGCCTCGGAGCGGGTGGCGGCTGCCTCGGTCGGGGGGGAAGACTTGACCTCCGACATGGGGATGGAGAGGACACGGGAGGGTCGGGAGCTGGAATACGCACGGAACCTAGTGGCGACGGCCTGCACTGCCGCGGGCGTAATGCCCCTGGACACGGTCTTCGCCGACTTCCGGGACACGGAGGGCTTCGAGGCGGACACGCTTCACGGGAAGTCGATAGGATTCAAGGGCCGGTACTGCATCCACCCGTCGCAGGTGGCGGCGGTAAACCGGATATACCGTCCCTCGGAGCCGGAGATCGAGAACGCCCGCAACGTGGTGGAGGCCTACGAGGAGGGAACCAGGCAGGGGTTGGGGGCGGTGAACATGGGTGGGGTGATGGTAGACAAGCCGGTGTACGACCGGGCGGTCTCGCTGCTCAGGCGTTTGCGGTTGATCGAGGAGAAGGGCGGGTAGGGGCCAAGCCCACCTGGCGAAAAGGCGTTACGCGGACCACCCCCGCTCGACCCTTCCCTTCGGCTACGCTCAGGATAAACTCTTCCGCTCAGGGTGAGCGCCCCCCAGGAAGGATGCGCTAGGACCTCCGAGGTTTGCCCCCCGACTTGATCTTGGCCCAGGTGTCGCGCAGGGTGACGGTGCGGTTGAAGACCGGGGCGCCGGGTTTTGATTCGGGGTCTGCGGCGAAGTAGCCCAGGCGCTCGAACTGGAAACGGTCGCCGGGTTTGGCGTCGGCGACGGAAGGTTCGAGCATGGCGTTGTGAATGACGTGGAGGGAGTCGGGGTTGAGGGTGGAGAGGAAGTCAGGCTCTTCGTCGGGGCGTTCGGAGGTGAAGAGGTGTTCGTAGAGTCGGACCTCTGCGTTGATGGCGTGGGCTGCCGAGACCCAGTGAATTGTGCCTTTGACCTTGCGTCCGTCGGGGGACTGGCCGCCCCGGGTGGCGGGATCGTAGGTGCAACGCAGCTCTATGATTTCGCCAGTGTCGTTCTTTATCACCTCTTTGCAAGTGATGAAATATCCGTAGCGGAGCCGGACCTCGCGGTCCGGGGCGAGGCGGAAGAATTTTCGGGGCGGGTCTTCCATGAAGTCGTCTCGCTCGATGTAGAGCTCGCGAGAGAAGGGGAGCGGGCGGGTGCCGGCGGTCGGGTCTTCGGGGTTGTTGACGGCGTCCAGGCGCTCAACCTGCCCCTCCGGGTAGTTTTCTATGACCACCTTGAGGGGGTTGAGGACGCCCAGCACCCGAGGAGCTGTCGCGTTGAGGTGGTCGCGGATGGCGTGTTCGAGGAGGGATATCTCGATGACGTTCTGGCGCTTGGCCACGCCGACCAGGTCGCAGAAGCGGCGTATGGCCTCGGGGGTGTAGCCGCGGCGCCGGAGGCCGGCTAGGGTGGGCATGCGGGGGTCGTCCCAGCCGCGGACGTGGCCCTCATTGACCAGCTGGGCGAGCTTGCGCTTGCTCATCACGGTGTGGCTGAGGTTGAGCCGGGCGAATTCGATCTGCTGGGGATGATAGACGTCCAGGGAGTCGAGGAGCCAGTCATAGAGGGGCCGGTGGTCTTCGTACTCCATGGTGCAGATGGAGTGGGTGACACCTTCAATGGAGTCGGACTGGCCGTGGGCGAAGTCGTACATGGGGTAGACGACCCACTTGTCGCCGGTGCGGTGATGGGGCGTCTTGAGGACGCGGTAGAGGACCGGGTCCCGCATGTTTATGTTGCCCGACGCCATGTCGATCCTGGCCCGGAGGACTCGCCGGCCCTCGTCGACCTCACCATTCTTCATGCCCTGGAAGAGGGTCAGGTTCTCTTCGACGGAGCGGTTGCGGTAGGGGCTCTCAACGCCGGGCTCGGTGAGGGTGCCTCGGTACTGACGGACCTGGTCGGGATCGAGGTCGTCGACGTAGGCCATGCCCTTTTGGATGAGGTCGATGGCGAACTCGTAGAGCTTGTCGAAGTGGTCGGAGGCGAAGTAGAGGTGCTCGCCCCAGTCCCAGCCGAGCCATCGGACATCTTCGAGGATGCCGTCGACGAACTCCTCTTCTTCCTTGGCGGGGTTGGTGTCGTCGAAGCGCATGTGGCAGCGGCCGCCGTACTCGTGGGCGAGGCCGAAGTTGAGGCACATGGACTTGGCGTGGCCGATGTGGAGGTAGCCGTTGGGTTCGGGGGGGAAGCGGGTGATGACCTGCCCACCGAAGCGGCCGGATGCGTTGTCGGCCTCCACGGCGGAGCGGACGAAGTCGAGGGAGGGTTTGGATTCAGTCATGGTGGTGTCGGGGGATGTGATGCCGACACATTATAGTCGGGTGGGGGGTTGATTGAAGTCGATTGAGTTTGATTGAAGAATGATTGAACGTTGATTGAACTCGTAGCTGGTTTGATTGAATGACGCCTAGAGGGTTTTCTGGGGATTTCGCGTGGTGCGGGAAGGGAACCCTCTCCCCCTTGATCCCCCTCTCCCTCAGGGCCATTGAGGGAGAGGGGGAGGAAAAAACAGAGGGAAGCGCCTGCGCCATGGCGCAGGCGCTTGCCTCTAGTTTGGTACTGGGGGGGAAGGGAGAGGGGGAAAGAAGGACAGCGCCGACCTCTGCCTCTAGTTTGGTACTGGGGGGGAAGGGAGAGGGAGAAAGAAGGACAGCGCCGACCTCTGCCTCTAGTTCAGTATTGGGGGGAAGGGAGGGAATGACGGAGAAGGGTCGGGGTGAGTTGCGTAGTTGGGTGTGGTTGTTCAGGAGGGATGGATTCCCGACTCCTCGGGAATGACGGGTTAGACGGGCGGGGATGGGGGTGTTCGGTTGTGGGGTCTGGGTCTGCATTTTGTTCTGCCTGTTGGGTTTTGGGTCGGCGATGGAAGGTCCGGGACTCGGGCACAGGGGGCGGGAGGCCAGCCTGCGCAACCCCACAGGTCTTCAAGTTGGTTCCGGGGCCGACCGAGAGCGTCTCGGCGTGGGGCGCATGCCCGTCTACCAATGGCACTCCACCGCTCTATGAGCAGGGAACGCGAACCCGCTTCCGCCGTATATGACTAAGACGGTGGAGTCACATGGCGCTCCGCCTCTGCTTGAGGCGGAAGCGCCGAACCCGCTTCCGTCGTCTATGTCGACGACGGTGGAGTCCCGCAAGGGCTCTAAGCCCCTAGGCCCGACAAAGTGGGGCCGTCCTTGTTCCGCCGGCCAGGTCGATGCCGGTTTCGCAAGTACCCCCATCAGGGGGCGCGTTGGGCGGGGTCTCTATGAGAGGTAGCCTACCCGTAATGAGTCGATGGACCATCCATCGCCTGGAAACCAGGGAAGGGGCACGGGACCCGTGTTGAGGAGATGGCGCCGGTTGCTTGTGCCGCGGGCCTGCGCGAGGGCCGTTGGGATGGGCCAGGGCGTTGAGTCCTCGGGGTCGGGTCTCGGGGGCTTCCCTGGGTTTTTGGTTCCTCCTTAAGTTACTGAATATCAGTTCGCATTGCGAAACAGTTTAGCACGGGTGTAATAGAAGTCAAGGGTTTTTGGGCGCGGGTATTGGGGGGCATGCGCGGAGGGTTGGCAGATGTGGGCCGCCCACCGCCCCAGGGCGACCCGCCGGTCGCCCCTACGGGAGGGGAGCCCCCCTCCGGGGGAACCCTCACCCCCTTGATCCCCCTCTCCCTTAGGGCCTTGTATAGACCGGGGACATAGGTTACACATGTTCGGGGACATGGGTTACACCAATAGGCATGGAAATCCTTATGAGGAGAATGCCCATGCCATGGAAAGTGGAGACCGTCATGTCTCAGCGAAGAGAGTTTGTCAGTCTGGCCCAGTCCGAGGGTGTGAACATGAGTGAACTGTGTCTGCGCATTGGGATCAGCCGCAAGACCGGCTACAAGTGGCTGAGGCGTCATCTGGAGGGCGGAGAGGGGAGTCTGGGTGATCTCCCCAGGCGCCCTCATCATTCCCCCAACCGCACCAGCGCCGAGATGGAACAGCTGGTAGTGGACCTGCGAAGAGAGCTCCCCACCAAGGGAGGACATGTGCTGGCCAAGATGCTCAAGGACAGGGGGCACACCGGCGTCCCCTCCAAGAGCACTATAACGGCCATACTCAAGAGATACGGACTTATAGAGGCGGCGCAGAGCCTCAAGCACAAGGCCTACCGCCGCTTCGAGCACCCTAGACCCAACGACCTCTGGCAGATGGACTTCAAGGGACACATCCCGGTCACCAGGGGTGGCAGATGCCATCCATTGACGGTGCTGGACGACCATTCCCGGTTCTCCCTGGGTGTCAGGGCCTGCGCAGACGAGAGGACTCAGACTGTCCGTGACCATCTCATCTCCATCTTCCGCCTCTATGGCTTGCCCCACACTATCCTGGTTGACAACGGGTCTCCCTGGGGTAAAGACCTCGACCATCCCTTCACACCTCTGACCGTATGGCTGCTCCGGTTGGGAATCAGGGTTATCCACAGCAGGCCCTACCACCCCCAGACCCTCGGCAAGCTTGAACGCTTCCACAGGTCCCTCAAGACTGAACTGCTCCAGGGCATCAGCTACACCGACCTCTCTCAGTGTCAGAGCAGCTTCGACAGCTGGAGAGACTTCTACAACCTCCAGCGTCCTCACCATGCCCTAGACCTTAATACCCCTGCCAGCCGATACACCATCAGCTCTCGCCCTTTCCCCGAGACCCTTCCACCCGTCGAGTACGACGCAGACGACCACGTACGTTCTGTCGATGCTAACGGCCGCATCTACTTCTGCGGAAAGACCTTTCGTGTAGGCAAGCCCTTCAGAGGAATGTGCGTGGCCCTGAGACCCGGGGCCAGAGATGGAACCTGGAACGTCTTCTTCTCCATACAACCCATCGCTGCCATAGATCTAGGCCTGTAGAATGTGTTACCTATCTCTCCGAACAACTGTTACCCTTCTCCCCGGTCTATACAAGCCTTTAAGGGAGAGGGGGAAAGAAGAACAGAGGCAGACGTGGGTGCGATGCACCCACGTCTACCTCTAGTTCAGTACTGGGGAGGAGGGGATTCCGGGTCGGGGGTGGGGATGATGGGGGTGGGGGGGAGAAAGGGTTTGGGTGGCTTACTGGCGGATTTTCAGTTCGGGGAAGTAAGTGCGATAGAAGCCTCTATCCCGAGTTAAGAAGACATCGGCCTTGGCGGCCGCGTGGGCACCGATCAGGAAGTCGGCCATAATGCGTCCTCTCGGCCCACCGGCTTGCCGATATTGGGCCCAGCGGATTCCCGCCTCGTAGGCGATGGCGGTGTCAATGGGAGAAATGGTTGCGTTGATTTCCCGGAGGGCCGAGTCGAGGGAGGAGCGGTTGCCAAAGGCTGCGACAAGCTCTGCATAGACTATGTGGCAGGCAAGGATGGCCCCGCTGTCATAGGCGTTGGCGAGCGCGTGCTGGGACTGGGCATGGTGAGGGCCGCCAGATACGAAGACGTCCAGGAGGACATTGGTATCGACTGCGGTGATCATCTTCCACGGACATCTTCAATGAACTGGTCGACGTCCTCAAAGCCGGTAAGGATTCCGCTGACGCGCTGGACGGGATGCTTTGCCGACGTGCGCTTCTGGATGAGGAGGCCATGCTCTGTTGGGGTGATCTCGACCTCGACGTCCGTGTTCATGCCAAATTGGTCCCTGAAGCGTTTGGGGATGGTGATTTGACCTCGTTCGGATATACGCATGTTATACCTCATATGAATTTCATGTTTTATAAATCATACCATGATCTACGCTTAGATCATCCTGGGGAACCCTCACCCCCTTGATCCCCCTCTCCCTTAGGGCCTATAAGGGAGAGGGGGAGAGAAGAACAGAGGTGGACGTTAACGCTGAAGCGCCAACGCCCGCCTCTAGTTCAGTACTGGAGGGAGGAGGGGTGAATTGTTTAGGTATAGGCGATTATTCAGGAGGGATGGATTCCCGATCGGGGTCGGGAATGACGGGGGAGAGGGAGGGGATGAAGGAATGGTGAGAGAGACGCATGTGCTAAGCACATGCGTCTCTCTCTAGTTCATTACTGGTGGCAGGGGGCTATTCTTTCCAGTATGCCTATTGCCAGAGGTCGGGGTCGGGGCGCTTGGTCAGGCCGAGGCCCAGATAGCCATACCAGATCACCAGCAGCACGTAGAAGCTACGAGCCAGGGTGATGAAGGTGTCATGGGCGTCGTTGCTGAGTATGGCAATCATGAAGAAGACCATAACCGCCAGGCTGACGAGGGAAGCCAGCAGGGAGATTATCCGGTTGAAGTCGTCTCTCGTGGAGAGGCCCAGGGCGAAGATGAAACCGCCAAACCCCACCGCAATTCCGCCAGCGTAGAAGATGGCAAAGCCGACGTTGAAGACGGAAATGCTTTCCGCAACCTGGGCGTCGGTCTGGGCGTCGGCGAGAATGAAGTCGACACCGGCGGACAGGATCCACCCGGTCAGTCCGACCAGGAGGATGAAGAAGCCCATCTGGACCAACCCCTTGCCGTTGCCCTTCAAGGTGACGTTCCTCATCAGGGCGTAGAGGCCCGACAGGATCAGGGCGATGCCAAGGATTATCCCCATGTTGGTTATATTGGTCAGTACGGCGTTGCCACTCTTTGCGGCTATGGTGCCGGCAGCGTCTGACACGTCGGCGCTGTCTATGATCAGTCCGCCGGGCTCCACCAGGAAGAAGACGAAAGCGATTAACGGGCCGAATATGAGGGACAGGCCCGCCAGCCGATTCACGGCAATTGTGCCCATGTTCAGACCTCCTTCAGGTTATGTTGTTTGAAGGACCCGTCGGGAGCGGTCACTGATAGCATATACCAGGATGCAAGGGGCCTGGGATTGGAATGGGAGACTTAGATTGCAGGTGGGGCTGGGAGGGGGTGGGGGGAGCATGTAAACAGGCAGGCCAGCCCCCGGGTGTCGGGGGCTGGCCTGCTTTTTGGGGCTTGATTTGTTTCGGGGCTAGGGGACGAGGAGGGATGCGTAGGTCTCCTGGAACATGGCCAGTTCCTCGTCTGTGAGACAGCTGAAGAGCTTGAAGCCATCTTCGGCTATCTCCGTGAACTCCTCGGGTGACAGGGACTCGGCATTGTTTGCGACGCGACGCACCAATTCAATGTAGTGACCGTGCTCGGCGGCAAATGCGACCACGCAAGCGCGGGACTCATCGCTTGCTGCGCCCATGCCCCGGGCCATGATTTCCGTGGGTATGAAGGCAAGACTCTCGGGAGAGATGCATTCCAGTAACTGAGGCGGCGCATCCGAGAGTTCCCCACCTGCCACCGAGGGAGCCGCTGCGATCATGGCGAATAACTGCTCCGGAAGGTTGGCCTGCAGGCACTCGACTTCTCCGTCGGAGAGGATATTGAGCATGTCCTGGCCGGAGAAGGGGGTCTCTTCAATGGAGCCGGACATCACTGCTACCAGGAAAGCCGCCCGCTCCATGACATCAAGGCATTCGTACATGTCCAGCAAAATGGCGTGGACTTCGCCGGCGTGGGCGTCGGTGCTCACTTGATCCGTCACTTCCATGGCGAGGTAGATCATTTCGGGATGGAACCCTGAAATGTCATTGATGCACGCCAGGGAATCATCGGACCAGCCACCCAGGTTGGCGCTCATCAAGTTGATGCCGAGAGACACCAGGTTGTCGTTCTCCAGGCAGGTAGCGAAGAGGGTGTAGGCGCCCTCGTTGGCGGCTATGAACAGGAGAGGCGTACCCTGGAAAAGCTGGAAGTTGGCATCGCCCATTGCGCCGCTCAGGCATGCGGTCTCGGCCTCGGAGATACGGGAGACGAGATCCTGGCCAGTGGTGGCGGGGGTTATCTCCAGGTCGTCCATCATCATGGCCGGCTCTGGGGTGGGGGTGGGGGTGGGAGGGACAGGAGTGGCTGTTGGCTCAGGCGTGGGGGTGGGCTGGGGGGTGGGTGTCGGGTCTGCGCCGCAGGCGGCTATGAAGAGGACGGCCAGCAGGACCGCAACTGCGCCGAACCAGCGAAATTTACGAACAATCACAAGTATCACTTACCTTTTCATTGTCGGGGTTGAATGTAGCTAAAGGCACTATAGCGGGGTATCAATAAAGATGCAAACTTTCAGCAAGGATGGACGATGGCTATGGTGAGGGGTGTGGAGGAGAGTGGAAGGGTGCGATGGATTGGCCAGGCAGCCCGCGCCCAGCTCCTCCACCCGAACCCTGACTTGCTTTTCCATGCTTGATTTAGTTGCGGGGCTAATGAGATAGTTTTTCCATGGAAATAGGGGAGACGTTGTATGTTGTCGAGAGGGGGGAGTGGCGGGGGTGGCTGGAGGCGAATTTCGAGTCGGCGGGGGAGATATGGCTGGTCTATCCGAATAAGGGGTCGGGGGAGGGGCGGATCCTGTACAACGATGCGGTGGAGGAGGCGCTGTGCTTCGGGTGGATAGACAGCATCATCAAGAAGCTGGACCCTCTGCGGGCGGTGCAGCGCTTCTCGCCGAGGAGGCCCGGGAGCGGGTACTCCCAGCAGAACAAGGAGAGGCTTAGGTGGCTGGCGGAGCAGGGCTTGCTGCATCCATCGGTGCGGGAGTCGGTGGAGGACGTTCTGAATGAGGAGTTCGTGTTTCCCACGGATATCATGGAGGCGATCCGGGCGAACGGGGAGGCGTGGAGGCACTTCCAGGGATGCTCTCCGGCTTACCAGCGGATCCGGGTGGCATATATAGATATCGCGAGGTCTCGGCCGGAGGTGTTTGAGAGTCGGCTGGAGAACCTGATAAGGGGATTATATACAATTCTACCCACAGTCGGTCTAGGCCCGTTTGACAAACTTTAATCGTTGGGGTCAAAATACCCCCAAGTCTCACCACGGCTGAATCCTGCAAACCATGTATGCATGGCGAGGTAGGGGCATTCGTGCCCCCTTGTCGGCATACATGGGAGACCGGCAGCTTGTGGTGAGACGCCCGATCCTCGCCGCAAGGGGGCTCTTATGACCTGACTAAGCCGATTCGACTAACGGAATGCCGGAACGTTGAATTAGCCGAAAGGGGGTGTGGTGTGGGGTGGTTTGAAGACACACAGATTAAGCAGGAAGCGGAACGTCGATATAAGGCCATCGAGAAAGCCCGTAACAAGAAAGGATTACCAGAAGCTATTCGTATTATGAACTTGGGAGGCAAAGAATTAGAGGATGCCCAGGAACGTCAACGTATTGATGATCAATGGCAGTCGACCCGACCTACGTCATGGGGCCGTAAACAGTTCACCGGGGAACGCCGGATGCTCTATGACATTCTCACTAAGGGAGAGTTAGTAGAGGCGATGGTCGGAGGGACGTTCAGGCAGGACACCCACCGGCTACATGGTCATAAGGGTGTCGCCGTCGCAACCGACAAGCGGGTGATATTTGCGGACCACGGGATATTCGGAAGCGCCGAGACCATGCAGATCAACTATGCACAGGTTGAATCAATTTCGAACAGCAAAGGGATGTTTGCCGCCGGAGTCCAAGTTGCCGGGATCGGGGCGTCCAGTTTCCGGATAGAGGACATACAAGACAAGCAATCGGTTTTCCCATTCGTTCATTGCGTCCAGACCCATTTAGACGACAAACCCGAGAAACCCGGCGACGTATCGCCTACCGAAACAGCGTCGACGATTGATGAATTGGAACGGTTGGCGAACCTAGTCGACCGGGGGTTCCTGGATAGGTCGGAATTCGACATACGGAAACGGGAATTATTGAACTAGCGCGACGGCGCATATAATTGAAGTATTAGACAATCGGAGGATTCAATAATGACTATATCGACCAGCACGGTCGAACGGCTTATCGACCGGATGCTGGAAATTAAGAATGAACTAAAAGCGGATATTACGCGTGTCGAAGGCAAGGTTGACCGCGTCGAGGCGAAGGTGGACGAAGTGATTAGAATGCTGGGAGGAAACCCTAATGCCTAAAGGTCGACCCCCCAAACCCCCCGCCCATATACCCGACACGTTCGAAAACATCATCAAGGCCCTAGTAAAACCGGTAAAGCCGGAGAAATAACTATGAAGTCGCACATTGACGTATTTCTACAGGACGGACGAAGTGTCACATTCGCTGCCGACTCTATCACGCGAGAAGGTAGCTGGTACGTCTTAACAGCCGGTGGTCAAAAGGTAGGCGTAGTTAAAGCTACCGAATTAATAGCCTATAGGGCTACCTAGAACTTGCCAAACCCCGCCTATTTGTGGTAGTATTCTACCCATATTAGGAGGGATTTTATGGCTAGCCGAGCACCTGGAAAGCACTACCGCAAGGGACTAACACTAGTCCAAGCCGTCACCCATTTCGCCGGGGAATCCGACGTTGAGCGCATGTTCGTTGAGGCACGTTGGCCGAACGGCGTAGCGTGTCCGTTCTGCGGATCGGTGAACGTTAAGGATCGCCCCACCCGCAAACCCGCGCCATTCCGTTGCAACGATTGCCGGGCCAACTTTTCGGTGAAAACCGGAACGGTTATGCACAGCTCCAATATCCCGCTGACGAAATGGGCGTTGGCGTCCTACCTCATGTCCACGTCCCTAAAGGGCGTATCGTCCATGAAACTACACCGCGACCTAGGGATAACCCAAAAGTCAGCTTGGCACTTGGAACACCGCATACGTAAGGCGTGGGAATCCGACAAGGGTCTATTCTCGGGACCGGTCGAGGTTGACGAAACCTACATCGGCGGCAAGGAAAAGAACAAGCACAGTTCCAAGCGTTTGAACGCCGGGCGCGGGGCGGTCGGCAAGACGGCCATTGTCGGGATGAAAGACAGGGAGACGAACCATGTTTCGCTAGCGGTCGCCCCAGCAACCGACAAGGCCACGTTGCAGGGATTCGTCCAGGCGCACACCGAGGACGGGGCGATGGTCTACACCGACGATGCTAAGGCGTACGTGGGGCTACCCAATCACCGTAGCGTCAATCACACCGCCGGTCATTATGTTGTCGGTGACGTTCACACTAACGGCATTGAATCCGTTTGGGGAATGCTGAAACGTGGAATCACCGGCACCTATCACCACATTAGCGATAAACACGCCGGTCGGTACGCTACCGAGTTTGCGGGGCGTCACAACGCCCGTGAACGGGATACGATCGATCAGGTAAAGAGCCTGATCAAAGGAATGGATGGGAAACGGCTACGCTACGCCGACCTAATAGGTCGTGGGTAGAATTGTATATAATCCCCCCTGATAAGGGCGAGCGAGAAGGGGAGGCAGATAGGGTACGGGGGGATTGATAAGTATTTCTAGGGGTGGGGGAAGGGAACCCTCACCCCCTGTATCCCCCTCTCCCTTAGGGCCTTTAAGGGAGAGGGGGAGGAATAAACAGAGGGAGGCGCATGTACATGGCACATGCGCCTCCCTCTAGTTTGGTACTGGGGGAGGAGGGGAGGGAGGGATTCCGGCTCGGGGGGCGGGATGACGGGAGGATTAGGGGTCAGGTCTGTTGACAGGAGGGCGGGAATTCAGATAGCTTTGCGGTACGGGTCGGGTACTTTCGGGCTCCGGCGGAGAGCACGCCAGTTAGAATGAAAACCTACGTTTTCAGCGTTGAAATGGAGCAGGACGAGGATGGCCGCTGGGGAGCGGGCATCCCCGCTTTGCCAGGCTGTGCGACCTGGGGCTACACGGCGGAAGAGGCCCTGGAAGCGCTGCAGGAGGCGGCCCAGGCTTACCTGGAGGATATGGTGGAGGCGGGCGATATCAGTCCGGATGGAAGGTTGCGCGTCGGGGACGCTCCCGCAGTAACAGTCACGTTGTGAACGACCCGGGTCGGGTGTCGTTCCTGCTCAGGAACACGCCCGTACGCGAGATAATCGCGGCGCTTGAGAGAGACGGCTTCACCCTTCGGAGGTCTACGCGGACGGGGTCGCGCGTCTACCGGCATCCCGACGGCCGCAGGGCGGTCATACACTACCACAGGGGTGGAGATACGCTAGTTAGGAAAACCCTTAGAGAAATTCTGAGAGGGGTCCAGTGGAATGAGGATGATCTGAGGAGGCTGGGCCTAATCAGGAATTGATCGGTGAGGGGGCACGGGAGAGGAACCCTCACCCTCTTGGTCCCCCTCTCCCTTAGGGCCATTAAAGGAGAGGGGGAGAAAAGAACAGAGTCAGACCCCATGTGCCTTAGCACATGGGGTCTGACTCTAGTTCAGTACTGGGGGGAGGGGGCGGGGATGGCGGGGTGCGAACGGAGTAACCCCACCCCCGGCCCATCGTTAGACTCTATGTATGGAGTCTTCGAAGAAAACCCGAGCTTTAGGGCCTGCCTTGCCGGTCCTTATCGGCCTGCTGGTCCTGACCGTGGTGGTGGGGTGTGGGGGGGAGGCGCCGATGCCGACCGCTGTTCCTACATCGACGCCTGTTGCTACTGCTGAGCCTAGCACGGCGGTCGCCCCCACCCAGGCCCCGGCTACGGAGTCCGAGACTTCTCTGGGGGAGAGGGCGTGGGAGACGACGTTGATGCTGGCGGAGGAGCTGAGCCCCCGGGAGAGCGCGACGGAGGAGGAGCTGCGGGCGGCGGAATGGCTGACGGGTCGGTTCTCGGGGTGGGGGTATGAGGTGGGGCTGGAGGAGTTCGAGGCTATCGAAATCTCGGAGGCTGTAAGGCTGATGATACGGGTGCCGGAGCGGTCGGATGTCGGGCGCATCCTGCTCGGGAGGGCGCCCGGAGAAGAGGTGTGGATGTTTGCCTTCCCGGTCGACCCTTCTACCCGAAGGGTGCAGGGTTACGGGATAGACGGCACCCTGGCTTATGCGAGGCAGGGTACGCAAGAGGATTTCTCGGGGGTGGACCTGACGGGCAGAATTGTGCTCATCGAAATGGGGGGTGACATCACGCTGAGGGAGAAGGTGGAAGGGGCGGCGGAGTCGGGGGCGGAGGCAGTGGTGTTCTTCAGCCGGGAGGCGGGGGGGACGGCGATCTGGGACAGGATACTTGACGAGACGAGCATTCCGGCGATAACCATCGGGGTGCAGGAGGGGAACGGCCTGGCGCGAATGGTGGAGAGTGGTGTCGAGGTCGAGGCCCGAGTCAACAAGACGCCGTTGTTCCCGCAACCATCCAGAAATATCATCGCGGAGCTTAACAACGACATAGAGGATGACGAGGTGCTGGTGGTTGGGGCACATTACGACACAACGCCCGACACGCAGGGCGCGAATGATAACGGTTCGGGTATGGCCGTGGCCCTTACCATCGCGGAAGAGCTGGCCGACGACGAACTGCCCTTCGACCTGAGGTTCGTGATGTTCGGGGCGGAGGAGACGGGGCTGAACGGGAGCTTTGCGTATGTCGGGGGGCTGGAAGAGGATGAGTTAGACCGGATAATGGGGATGATCAACCTGGACGTGGTCGGGGCGGGGGCCCTGACGGCCATCGGGTCGGAGGCGATGGTGGAGTTTGCGGTGGAGACGGGGGCGGGAGTCGGGATCGAGGTGCTGACTTTCGAGCTGCCCCCAGGGTACGGGTCCGACCACGTGGCCTTTATATCGGCGGGGGTGGAGGCGGTGTTCCTGTTCGCCGACGACGTGACCTATATCAACTCGCCTCGGGACACGGTGGAGCACCTGGAGTACGAGCCAATCGCACAGTCAGCGGAGCTCACGATGGAGATGATACAGGAGCTCGCCGAAAGGTAGCGGGTAGGGGGCGGGTAGTATAAAATTAGTCAAACTGCCCCGTTCCTGGCGGGAAGAGGACAGTAAAAGTGCTTAGATTTGCTGAAGAGATCATCCTAATTCTGCTGGATGACGAGGACGGCAGGTTCGTTCGGATCCCGAGGTGGTCGCTGAACTACGCCCTGGCGGGTGGCATCTTGATGGACCTGGCCATGGAGAACCGGATCGACACGGACCTAGAGAACCTGATCCTCGTCGACTCCTCGCCTGTCGGGGACAGCCTTTTGGACCCGGCGCTGGCGGAGATAGCGGCTTCCGAGCAGAAGGACACGCGCTACTGGCTGGAGCACCTGGCCGAAAAGGGCCCCGAGGTCCGGGAGGAGGCGCTGAACAGGCTGGTGAACGAGGGGATACTGGAGCGGCAGGACGACCGGTTCATGTGGATGTTCCGCTCCCGGCGCTACCCGATGGTGGACGGCGAGGCGGAGCGGGAGGTGAAGCTCCGGATCATGGAGGTGCTGTTCAGCGAGATGATACCCGGGCCCCGGGACATAATGATCATCTGCCTGGTGGACGCGTGCGGGATCTTCCGGGAGCTGCTGTCCAAGCGGCAGTTAGGACAGGTGGCGGGGCGTATAGAGCAGGTGAGGAAGCTGGACATAATCGGGCAGGCGATGTCCCAGGCGATCAGGGACATCGAGCTGACGGTGATATCCTCGATGCAGCCGCACCTGTACTAGGGCAGCGTAACAAGAAGGGCAAAGAGAACGGGCGCCCGGCATAGGTCGGGCGCCCGTTGCTGTTGTTCAGATGCGGGTCGGGGGCTAGTTGAAGGACTTGAGGGCGTCCTTCTGGTTGTTGTGGATGGAAATAATCTGGTCGAAGCCGCTGACGGTGAAGAGCTCCCGGACCTGGCCCGAGAGGGAGCATACGGCGAAATTGGACGCCTTCCTCTGCATTTCCTTGGCAATCAGCAAGAGGACTCGGAGGCCGGCACTGCTGATGTACTCCAGGCTCTCGAAGTCCAGAAGCATTCCTTTGTCTTCGTCCTGGACCGCTCCCTGGAGGGTTGCCTGGAATTCCGCTGCGTTGGTGCCGTCCACGCTACCCACAACGGAAGCTATCAGATTGCCGTCTTGTCTCTCAAAGTCTACATTCATCGATGTCCTCCTGCGCAGAGGCAGTGAGAAAGCTTTCCTCCTGAGCCGCTGTGGCTCTGCGGGTTACCATTATATAGCGAATCGCGTCACAAATGACAACCCACACGGCATGGAAATAGATGAGAGCCGGAAGACGTTCAACGGCGCCACTCGGCGATGTTCCAAAGTTCGCTGTCCCAGCCGTTGAATCGGAAGCCGTGAAGGGTGAGCAGGTAAGCGGAAGCGATGCCCCGGTTCACCAGGGGAATTTCGTAGTAGCTCTGGACCAGGATGTCATTCATACGCTTGACGAGGGCGGCGCGGTCGGGGCCAACGGGGGTGTGTGCGAGCTCCTCGGCCAGCTGATCAAACTCAGGGTTGCAGGCCCTGGGGACGTTGCTGCCGCCCCAGCCGTTGTCCTGGTCGGGGATCTGGTCGCAGGTGAGGCCGACAAGGTACTGCTGGGGGTCGATGTCGGGGCCCGTGGCGTACATCTGGAGGTCTGCGAAGAAGCGGGAATAGACGGCTTCTTTGTCTTCCACGGGGTCGCCGCCGAAGAAGACGGCGGCGTCATGGTCGATTAGCTCGGCCTCGACGCCGATCTCCCTCCACCAACCACGTACGAGGGCCTGGGTCTCCTGTCGGACCTCATTGGTGGAGGTCTGATAGGTGAAGCGCAGGGGAATGCCGTCGTATTCCCGGATGCCGTCACCATCGATATCTATGACGCCGTTGTCGTCCAGGAGCTTGTTGGCGCCCCTGATGTCCTGAGTCAGGCAGGCGTCGTTAGCGGTGGAGACGTAGGCCGGGGGTCCGACGATGAGGTTGCAGGCGGACTTGCCGGCGAAACCGTAGAGCCGCTCGGAGATTGTGGTGCGGTCTATGGCCATAGACATGGCCTGGGCGATGGGGGTGAAGGTAAGCAAAGGGTGAGGATTAGCGCCTTCCAGGTACTCTGAGCGGTCTTCGCCGAGGGCAGGGTCTGAGTTAGTCTGGTTAAGGACGATGCGCTCCACGAGGCTTGCAAAGGCGGATACGACCTTACCTTTGCCCACGGATTCGAGCTCGGCGAGGGACTCGGGATCTATCTGCAGGTTCCAGGCATAGTCGGCTTCTCCCTCCTCCAAGACGGATCTGGCGGCGGAGAGGGCATCGCCGCCGCCCTTGAGGATGACGCTCTTGAAGTAGGGCTTATCACCGTAATAGTGGGGGTTGCGCTCGTACACGGCGTGATCGTCGGGGAAGAAGGTGACGACGCGGTAGGGGCCCGGGCCGAGGGGGGCGAAGTTCTGGTCGTCGCAGCCGGAAGCAGCGGCCCCGACGCAGTCGGCGAACTGGGCCCGGCTAAGGACAGGCAACCCAGCGCCGACGAAAGCGGAGTAGGGGTAGGGGGTGGGGGCGTGGAAGTTGATCCTGACCGTGAGGTCGTCGGGGGCTTCGACGGAGGTTATGTCCACGAAGGAGCTTGCCGCAGTGCAGCCGGTGGCCTCGTCCATGCAGTAGCGCCAGGTGAAAACGAAATCGTGGGCGGTGAGAGCGCTGCCGTCGGACCATTTCAGGCCGTCCTGGAGCTTCCAGGTGATGGAGGTCAGGTGCTGGGAGATGCCGCCGTTGCGGACGGTCGGGATATCGGCGGCGAGGGCCGGGACGAGGGCGCCGTCGGGGTCGTAGTAGGCCAGGGGCTGGAGGGTGATGGCTGCGGCGTCGCGGTCCTTGAATCCGCCGGAGAGGTAAGGGTTCAGGGTGGAGGGGGCCTGCCAGTAGAGGATATCCAGGGTCCTGTCCCCTTCGGGGCGGAAGATGACGAAGAGGGCAATGGCGACCAGCAGGGCAGCTACTCCGAGGCTCAGGCGTCTGCTTAGAGGAATGTTCTTAAACATAGTCAAAAGGTGGAAGAGTTATTGTTTCGGGAAGCAATCGAAGGCGGAGTCGCCACGCAGGAGCCGGGAACCGACGGCGCCGAGGAGCGGGGGAACGGTGGTGTCGATGAATATCCAGAGCAGGGACATGTCCTGGGCGGGCTCGACCCACTCGGAGGAGATCCAGTTCCAGAGGAGGACCAGGAGCAGGACAACGGAGAAGTAGTAAGTGAAGTTGGCCTCGAGGTAGTGTCGGTCGATGGAGGCGTTGTCGGGGTCGGCGTCCCGGCGGCGCTTGGCACCAAGGGCCAGGAGCATGACGATGAACACACCGGCCACCATCAAGGGGTCGAGGATTCGCCAGACGGTAGCGCCTGTTCCTTCCAGGGCGGGGTCGTAGAAGAGGCCGACGATGAAGTGGACGGCGACGGCTGCTCCCACCAGGACCAGGTATAGGGCGGTCAGGACCTTTAGCGCTGCCACGGGTCTCCTCCTGTGCTCAACATCTTACCTGACCGCCATGATACCAAGTATTTCTTAGTTTCGTATTGGGGTCGGGGGTGGGTGTAGAAGTGTTTCGTTGACTTGATCACCTTACTAATGTAATATTCTGGTAAGGAACAGTCATGCTAGTAAAGATTACTGCAAAGAGACAAGTGACGTTTCCCGCCCGGGTGCTGGAAGCGATGGGAGTTGGGCCGGGTGACCGGCTGGAGTTGGAAGAGAGCCCGGATGGGTACATCCTTCGCCCGAAGCGGATTGACGAGTCGATGCTCGGGGGATTAAGAGACAAGATTCCACCCGGCCATCCACCCTTTGACATCGACAAGTTCCGGGAAGAAGGTTATGACCCGGCATTTCGGGATTGACACTTCCGTCCTGGTTAGACTAGTTACTGGAGAGCCACCGGATCACTTCGATTATTGCCTAAGGAAACTCAGGGCTTTAGTTGAAGATAAGGGTGCAGAGATATTTGCCTCGAACCAAGTTATCGGAGAGGCATATGTTGTCGTGCAAATCCACTATGGAATAACTAAGGCAGACGCCCGCGCCGAGTTGTCGAGAACATTGCAAAGCGGACTTGTCTCTCCTCTCAACGGGCGGCCAGTAATTGATGCACTTGAAGATTCTGGCGGCGCCGGTCTCTTCGATCGCCTAATAGTTGACGGCTACTACCACGCTGATTTGGAAGTTCTGACTTTGGACCAAAGGATGTCCAAACTACCGGGAACCCGGAGTCTTTAGGCCACTCGGGTGGCGGGGTGGGTGGTGGGGTGTATAATGCCCGCAATTGTTCCGGTGACGGACCTTTTAAGGAGGAACCCAATGGCCAAGTCAAACGGCAAAACTTATGCCGATGTGGATTTCGGCGACCTGAAACAGGCCGCCATGGACCACCTGTGGATGCCCTTCACCCAGTACAACGACCTGCTTAGCAAAGGTGGCCCGCAGGTCATCGTCGAGGGTGACGGGATCCGGATGACCGACAGCGACGGCAAGGCGTACATCGACGCGATAGGCGGGCTGTTCCTGGTGAACGTGGGCCACGGGCGCACGGAGATTGCGGAGGCGGTGGCCGACCAGCTGAGCGCGGTCCATTACGCCAACACGTTCATGTACCCCGCAGTCCCGACCATCAAGCTGGCCGAGAAGCTGGCCGAACTGGCACCCGGGGACCTGGACAGGGTCTTCCTAGCCAGCGGCGGGTCGGAGGCGGTGGATACGGCGTTGAAGATCATCCGCCAGTACCACGTTAACAACGGCGAGCCCCGCCGCACCAAGTTCATCGCACGGCGGGGGTCGTACCACGGTGTGAGCATGGGTGCGCTGAGCATGAACAGCTCGCCGGTGGTGCACCGGGACATCTGGGACCCGATGCTTATCGACACCAAGTTTGTCGGGGAGACGGCGGAAGAGGTCGAGGACCTGATCAAGTTCGAGGGCCCCGAGACGATAGCAGGTTTCATCACCGAGCCTATCTCCGTGCCCAAGGGCATGAAGGTCCCCGATGACGACTACTGGCCCAAGCTGCGGGAGATCTGCGACCGGTACGGCGTCCTGATGGTTGCCGACGAGGTGATCACGGGCTTCGGGCGGACGGGCAAGATGTTCGCGATGGAGCACTGGGGGGTGACCGCCGACCTGATGACCTTCGCCAAGGGCGTGACCAGCGGCTACCAGCCGGTCGGGGGTGTGATGGTGACACCCAAGGTCTACGAAGCCTTCAAGGGCGATGCGGACAAGACGTTCACCCACGGGTACACGTACTCGGGGCACCCGGCGGGGGCGGCGGCGGCAGTCGCCAACCTGGAGATCATGGAGCGGGAGAACCTGGTGCAGAACTCGGCGGAGACGGGCGCGTACCTCAAGGGGCAGCTGGAGACGCTGAAGGAGCACTCCATAGTCAGCGAAGTGCACGGCAAGGGCCTGATGCTCTCGATCGAGTTCGTGGAGGACAAGGCCACGGGCAAGCCGTTCGAGAAGGGTGCGCCGAAGCTGAAGAAGCTGGTGCAGGAGCTCGAGGCCCGGGGCATGCTGACCCGGACGGAGCCGTACCTCTACCTGGCCCCGCCCCTCACCCTGACCCGGGACGAGGCGGACGAGATAGTGTCGATAATCGACGAGTCTTTGAAGGCGGTCGAAGCGGAAGCATAGACCACCTGATTTAAGATACACGGCGCAGAGGGGCCGGCCCGCCTGAATGGGGGGTCGGCCCTTCTTTTTGGGGGGTTGGAGCAGTTAGGCAGGAAGCCTCCCTTTTGCTATGCTGAGCGGCGGTGATGTGGAGGCTGGGGTCCTGAATTTCCAATAGGGGGTTTTGTATGGCTCAAAGTGGAGCGAGTTCCGACTATCCGGTCCAGTTTTCCGTCGATTACCCGGAGTCGAGGAACCGGCTTTCGGTGTTGCTGCGGCTAATCCTGGCGATACCCATCGTCATAGTGGGCGCGGCGGTAGGCGGGCACATCGACATGGGAGACGCGGAACTGACCGAGTCGTTTGCGCCTCTCTATGCCGGCGGCGTCCTGTGGATCGGGCCGCTGCTGATGATCGTGTTTCGAAAGAAGTACCCCAAGTGGTGGTTCGACTGGAACCTGGAGCTAAGCCGGTTCACCACGAGGATCGAGTCGTTCATCCTGGTGTTGCGGGACGAGTATCCGTCTACGGACGAGGAGCAGTCGGTGCATCTGCAGATCGAGTATCCGAATGCCGAGACCGAGCTGAACCGTATCCTGCCTATCTTCAAGTGGCTGCTGGCGATCCCGCACTACATAATTCTCGCCATACTGTGGGTGCTGGCTATCGTGGCGACGGTTCTGGCCTGGCTGTCGATACTGGTGCTGGGGCAGTATCCGCAAGCGCTGTTCAACTTCGTTGTAGGTGTGATGCGATGGAGCTACCGGGTCGTGGCGTACGCGTTCCTGCTGACGACGGACCGGTACCCTCCGTTCCGGTTGAGCGCATAAGGATTAAAGAAGCACGAGAAGGGGGCCGACCCTCCGGTGGGGGGTCGGTTTCTTTTTTGGGGGAAGCTCAATATTTGACGGTGAAATACTCAACGCCTTGGTAAAGCTCCCCATCAAAAGGAGGGCGGCTCGTATAATGCTTTAGAGTTTCTCTCACCAACATAGAAATGAGGATTCACCAGCGATGATAAGTATTGATCTCAATTTTCAGCTTCCTCCACCATGGGAGTCAAAGTCATTCCAAACTAGCCACATTGGCGAGATCAATTTCCTTGTCGGGCCGAATGGTAGTGGCAAGTCTCAGTTCGTACAAAGCTTGCATGGCGAACTGCAAGGGCAGAATTTTCGGACACGCTTACTCGGAACAGACAGACTGACTGGAATGGAGCGCATTCACGCATTTGCACAATTCATGGGTGACCCATTTGTAGAAGGTCTGGCCAAGAACCAATTTGGATATCTCAAACAAGCGGGCGGTTTAGGGGCCGGCATTGATGCGCTTGTCTTGCTAGAGGAGCGGATGGACTTGCTCATCCAAGTGGAAGCAACACTTAGCCATCTGTTCAATAGAGAAGTCATCCTTGAGTGGGATTCTGGTCGTCTTATACCTAGGGCGAGACGCCGAGGGAATAACACCCTTTACAGGCTGGACCGGGAAGAGTGCCATGGCATCAAAGAATTGTTAGTGCTCTTGACCCACTTGTATGACGATCGCACTCAATTCCTCATCATAGATGAGCCGGAACTCAACTTGCATCCGCAATATCAAGCCTTTTTCCTTGAAGAAGCGCGAAGAGTAGCAGGGAATCCAATAGCAGATAGCAACAAGAAAGGTATTTTCTTAGTTACTCACTCCCCATTCATTGTTGATTTGCAATCAATAGATGACTTGAACTCCATTATTTCGTTTAATCTTGAATATACGGTGCCAAAACAAGTTTACGGTTTGGATATCTCTTGTTCTGAGCCATTTGTACGGCGATTAAATTCACATCATAAACAACTGTTCTTTTCAGATAATCCCGTCTTTGTAGAAGGGATTCTTGACGCCTGGATAGTCGAAGGAATGGTAGAAGCTCTTGGCGCGTCACTGTCCGGGGCAGGAAGCTGCGTAATCGATGTCAACGGTGTCGAGGAGGTGAATCAATATTTGAAACTATCTCAAGGTCTAGGAAAGGATGCTCATTTTCTGTATGACCTTGATGCCTTGTTTAGAGGTACACTTCGTCTCCGTATCAACGATGATGAGGTCATTCAGAACTACCTAGTTACTGCTGGACTAGGGGACAGTCTCGTCAATTATTTTGGACAACTACAAAAAAAGCTGACAGCTCTAGTAGACAAGCTACTTTCAAAACCATTCGCGCCGCCACTAACCAGCTTGGGAGACTATCTTGGTAAGTTAGGTCCTCGCTTTAAGTGGCAATCAGAACAACGTGATAGAGCGCGGGTGGCCGTAATGACGGCCATAAGCAAGTACAGAAAAAACGTCATCTCAAATTCATCGGTAATTGAAGTAGAAGATATTGAAGCCCGGCTAGCCAAGATTCTTACAGCTTTGCAAGAGTTAAACATCCATGTATTGCCTGGAGGAACATTAGAAAGCTATTTGCCACTCTTCAAAGGTTCAGAGTTTGGACCGACCCAAGTTCAAAAGCGCGATGCAGTTCTCGCGGAGCTAGAAGTGATGATGGAGATTACTAAAGAAAAGGATCTAGCGAGCCGCTACACAGACCTGTACAAGGCGATTCGGTGTTTCCCATCAAAAGAGCCAGTGAATGTAGATGTTGTATTACGTAGACGTCTAGCCAAGTATATACATAGTCTTCAACAGACTATATTGGAATACCCTGATTGGGATCTAGAGAAAGTTCAGAGCCGCATTAACAGTATTCTACCTGAGTATTCAGGCGTGTTTCTTATCCAACAATTTGAAAGACAGATAGGAAATGAATTTCAGGCCATTATCAGTGTTACTAACTTATTAAACCAAGGATCAAAGGTTGTTCAAGTAAACAATCAAACTAACGCTGGTATGGGAAAGTTCGAGTTGGAATCGGCTGACTCCCACTAGATTTGCCTTGGTAGATCTTTCTTCTTCAGGACCATCTACCCCGGGAATGGATTCCCGATCGGGGTCGGGAATGACGGGATTAGGGGTGCGGGGTATAATCCCCACCCCTAGTCCCGAGACCCCCGTGGAGGTGTGTTATGACTGGTGAGCATGAGCTTAATAGGTCGTTGGAGCTGAAGGATGGTTGGGATGGGCCGTGGCCCGCGACCCGGGCGGTGCCGATGTCGTTCTTCCACACGCCGCTGGTGAACGACCTGGACACGCTGGATGCGGACGTGGCGTTTCTCGGGGTGCCGTACGACCAGGGGACCTACGCCCGGCCCGGGGCCCGGTACGGCCCCAACGGCATCCGCTACGTCGACCGCATCTACGACTACATGGACACCTTCGAGGACAAGGAGGCCCAGGGCTACTTCGACATCGACCGCAAGGAGATGATGCTCCGGGGCGTGACGATGGCCGACTGCGGTAACGTGACGATCATCCCGGCGGACCTGGAGAACAACTTTGCGAAGATCACCCACGCGGTGAGGAAGATCATCGACCGCGGGTCGTTTCCGGTCATCATCGGGGGTGACCACTCGATCACGTTTCCGGCGGTCAGGGGCTTCGACAGCTACAAGGACCTGGATGTGGTCCACTTCGACGCCCACATAGACTTCAGCCACGAGCTGCAGGGCACTTTCTACCACCACGGCTGCCCGATCCGTCGCTGCTTCGACCTGCCGAACGTGCGGAACATCACGTCGCTGGGGATACGGATGGCCCGGCCCGACGTGTACGAGGACGCGATAGCCAAGGGCGTGAAGATAATCACGACGGACGAGATGCGGGCCATGGGGTCGGAGGCGGCTATAGAGCAGGTGCCGTCGGGCGGGGACGTGTACCTGACGGTAGACATAGACTCGATGGACCCTGTGCAGATGCCTGGGACCGGGACTCCGGCCCCGGGCGGGTTGTACTACTTCGAGATGCGGGATGCGCTGATAGCACTGGCGAAGCGGGTGAACATTGTCGGGTGCGACTTTGTGGAGGTGGCGCCGCCGTATGATCACGCGGAGACGACGACCCGATTCACGGCGAAGCTGATTATTGATCTGCTGGCGGTGCTGTTTCCTTCGAAGTAGGGGCCGGGGGAAGGAACCCTCTCCCCCTTGATCCTCCTCTCCCTTAGGGCCTCAAGGGAGAGGGGGAGAGAAGAACAGAGGGAGACCCCATGCGCTAGAGCGCATGGGGTCTCCCTCTAGTTCAGTACTGGGGGGAAGGGGACATCCCAGCCCCAGATTCCTCGCGGGGCATCGGAATGACAGGTGGGAGGCAGCCATTTAGTAGAATGGGAGAGTGAGACAACGATGAAGGTTGGGATTTGCCTGGTGCCGTTTGGGACGACTTATGCGGAGTGTCGGGAGGCGGCGATTGCGGTGGAGGAGTCGGGGTTTGAGTCGGTGTGGACATGGGACCACCTGCTGTCTTTCAACGACGACGATGAGCCGGTCCTGGAGTGCTGGACGCTGCTCTCGGGACTAGCGGAGGCAACCCGGACCGTCAAGCTCGGGAGTTTCGTTGCCAATGTGCTGAATCGGGCGCCGGACGTGCTGGCGAAGACGGTCGCCACCGTGCAGCAGGTCTCAGGAGGCAGGGTGGAGCTGGGCATAGGGGCGGGGGCGAGACCCAAGGAGCAGGTCGGGTTCAACAGGCCCTTCCCATCGGGAAAGGAGAGGGTGGAACGGGTCGGCGAGGCAGTGGAGCTGATGCGGCTCATGTGGACCGGCGAGCGGATCAGCTACAAGGGCAGGTACTATACCGCCGAGGGTGTTATATCGACGCCCGTACCGGAGCCCGTTCCGCCGGTGATGGTAGCGGGGCTCGGGCCCATGTCGGCGAGGAATGCCGTGAGGGTGGGGGACGGGTGGAACTGCGAGGCTCCTCGGGGGTGGCGGAAGGAGGAGCACCCGAAGTTCTATCGGCTGAAGCCTATCGTGCTGGAGGAGCTTGCGAGCGTTGGGAAGTCGAGGGACGAGTTCGAGATATCGATATCCGACAGGCTGGATGATGAAGTGAAGGCCGATCCCGAGGGGTACGTGGCTCGGATGGAGGAGGAGGGTATCGACAGGGTGGTGCTGGACATCTACCCGCCGTTTGATCTGGAGGGGGTGCAGGAGGTGGGGAGGGCGTTGTTCGGGTAGGGTTGGTGAATGTGAAGAATAGTCGGGCCCAGGTCTCCCGCCGCTCGGCCCTTTGAGCCTGCTCAAGATGAGCGGCCGTGCGGGTTGGGATGAATAGTCTTAGAGCAGGGTGATCAAGGTGGCTATCACGCCGCCCTGGGCGACAAAGGCGGCAAACATCCATTTCAACAGGTCGGACTTGACATTGGCAATCTTCACCTGAAGGTCGGCCTGGACGCCTGTAATCTTCGCCTCAAGGTAGGAACGGACGGCTGCCAGGTCGGAACGAACGGCTGCCAGATCGGCTTTAGTGGCAAGATTGGCGTTCAGGAGTTGGACCTGCTCGTTGGCGAGGGCTTCGGCCTGGCGCTCGGTGAAGCCGCTGGCGGTGAGGTTCCTGACAAATCTATGGCTGTCGAAAACGATGGCATCGGTCATGGCATGGTTAGGCTATCACATGCAATAGAGTGGTGACAAGCACTCCCACCACTCCGCCCCTGGATTCCCGCTCGGGGGCTGGAATTGTAAGCGTTAGATAATTCGCTGACGGCATTGTGAGCGGGTGCGAGCCAGTCTTCTACCGGAATCCAGGTGAGAAGACGTTTTGGGGGCTGCCTTCGCTGAAGGTGGCGATGTTGTCGAGGGACATTTTGACGCCGGCCTGGGTGGTCTCGGGGGTGTGGGCAGCGACGTGGGAGGTCATAACCACGTTGTCCAGTTCGGTGAAGGGGTGGTTGGCGGGGAGGGGCTCGGTACCGAAAACGTCGAGGCCTGCAGCCTTGATCTTGCCATCCCGGAGGAACTCGTAAAGGGCATCCTCGTCGATGAGCGCGCCCCGGCCCGTGTTCACGACAATCGCGCTGGGTTTCATCATCTCAAGCTGCTTGCGCCCGATGACGTGATGGGTCTTGTCGGAAAGGGCGATGATGGCGGCTACGACGTCGGCCTTCTGGCAGAGGGTGTCGACGTCGACGAACTCGACGCCGTACTTTTCGGCGCGCTCTGGGGTCGGGTTCAGGGTCCAGGCGATGACGTCCATGCCGATGAGACGGCCCAGCTCCATGACCCGCTGGGCGATGGGCCCCGCCCCCAGCACCCCGAGGGTCTTGCCGTGAAGCTGGACCAGAGGCTCCTTGACCCACTCGCCATCGCGCATCCGCCTGTCGACCTGGTTGATGTTTCGGGCGACGGCCAGCATAAGGGCCAGAGTGTGCTCGCCCACCCCGATGTTGCCGTAGCCCGGGGTGTTGCAGATAGTGACGCCCAGCTCCTTAGCGGCATCCAGGTCTACGTTGTTGACGCCGGCGGCCCAGATGGAAACGATGCGGAGGTCGGGGCAGCGGGTCATGAGGTCGCGTGTGAAGATGGAAGTGGAGAGAATGCTAATCACGGCGTCGGCGCCCTGGCAGCGCCGGATAAGCTCCTCGTTGTCGGCGGGGGCGTCTCGGTAGATGACGAACTCGTCGGCGAGGGTTCGGGCGTAGGGCTCCAGGCCGTCTTCCTTGATGGTAGCGACGCCGTCGTCACAGACTACGAGCTTTTTCATCTTCTGGGCAGGGGACATGGCGGACCTCCTGGGGGCGAGATGGGTGATGATTGAAGGTTGATTGTACTAGATTGAAGTCGATTGAGTTTGATTGAAGGGTGATTGAACGTTGATTGAACTCATAGCCGGTATGATTGAATGACGGCTAAACAGGGGAGAGAAAGTTTTCACGGCGTTTTGGAGGGGGTGGTGGAGGTTGGGGGTTCGGGTGGGCATGGTGGGTCTAGCGGGATGCGGACGGCGGGTCCAAGTTTGGGGAGATTATAGCACTGGTGTTTCTGTGGGGGAAGGGGGTGGTGGGGTGTAAACGGGGGGAGATGATGACAAGAGCTCAGAGGGTGGAAGGCGTTCTCCAAGGACAATGATTAAATTAGTCCTATTGTGTCATGGCATTCCTTCAGGTACAGTGCAGGCAAGGTGACAGATATGGGAATGTTCTCAGTGACAATAGGTGTATCCAATATCGAGGGCGAAGAATTTCAGCGGGTCAAGGCCACCGTTGATACGGGCGCTCACTACTCGTTGATTCCGAGCGGAATATTGAAGAAGGCTGGGGTCAAGCCGTACAAGACTGAAGCGATGGAACTAGCGGACGGCTCGATAAAGGACTATCGCATCGGAAGAGCGCTGATGTCCTACGGTGGTCGCGAGGAAGTGTGCCAAGTGGTATTCGGGGATGATGGCGAGCCGCTGTTGGGAGCCCTGGCATTGGAGGAGTTCGGGCTGGTAGTCGACCCGGTGGAGCAGAAGCTATTGCCGCGCCGACTGAGGGGAAGGCCGTTCTAGGCCCCAGCGATATCACCGGCGAGGCGAACTACCTACCCCCTCGACCCTTCGATTTGCAACTCAAAGTGAGCGGTCTCGCATAAAAGGGGCCACCAAGTGACAAGGGCAATCGGTTAGCAGGCGGTGAGGTAGTCTCCCTCTCCGAAGACACCGTGGAAGAGTTGTAACTCCCGGACGTAGCAGATTATCTGCTCCACCTCCTGGTCAGTGACGTTGGGCACCGGAGGCATATCTCCGAAGCGCCAGTGGTGGGCTCGGACGCCCTGGTCGACCGCGAACCGGAAGCTGAGGTCGGCGTGATGGCCGGGGCTGTATATTCTGTCGATAAAGGTTGGACCCTGGGCCGTGCCTGCGGCATTTATGCCGTGACAGAGTGAGCAGTTGGCGTTAAATGCCACTTCACCCTGGAGGGCTTTTTCGGAAAGGGCGGGGCCCGAGGCCGAGCCGGTATCGGCGGGGATAGTGGGTTGGGATACAGGGTCTGCGCCGCATGCGAAAACGAAGAGCAAGGTGAGAGTTAGAATCAGGCCAACAGCCGGAACTACTATTTTCGAAGGGCTTACTCTGGTCAAGTCTTTGTTTACCTCCGTAGGGTTCAGCCGAAGGGGTTTCAACTAAATTATATTTGAACTACTTGGCCGAGAGTGCGTAGCAAGGTAAGCGGGCATTGAAGGGTGTGCCTCACACCTTCGCCCGGGACCGCTCCCGCAGCTTGATGAAGTGGATTAGCTGGTCGACATCCATGCGGCCAATAGGGCCGGAGGCGTACATAGTGCCGATGACGAAGTTGCGGCGGACCAGGAATTCCATGGGCTCGACGCAATGGCCGTAGCCTTTTTCCTCGCCCCACAACGGATAGAGAGCACCGATGCTCTCGGGGGTGACACCGTAGGCTATGGGGAAGGTGATGCCCTCTTCGTCGGCCATCTTGGCGGCGGTGTCCCGGTCCTCGATGGTAGCGCCGATGACGTAGACGCCTAACTCTTCAAGTTCAGCCATGCTCTTTTGATAGGTGACCAACTGCACCCGGCAGTAGGGTCACCATTCGCCTCTATAGAAGAGGAGGGCGAAGTAGCGGCCGGGGGCCTCGTCGGGGAGGGTGACGGTGGAGCCGTCGGTAAGATCGAGCTTGATTTTAGGGAAGCGGTCGCCTTGGAGGAGCCTTTCTCGCATGGGGGTCTCCCTACGTGGTGTCGAGGATAGTTTAGCGGATTGGGGGAAATCCTGGGATCTGGGGGTAACGGCATAAACGTGCTACAATCCCCTTGCCAGATTGGTCTGGGCTGGAGAGCTAACTATGGAAGCAACCGGCGGGTCTGACGACATATCCAGAAGTCTCGGACGGTTAGAGGGGGAGGTGCGGAGCCTGGGAGCCCGGTTGTCGAGTGTAGAGCAAAGGCTGGACCGGGTCATCTTCACGATGTTTGGGTTCGGGGGGCGGCGCTTGTGGCGGGGATGGTGGGGATACTGGTCAAGCTGTTCTTGTAGGGATTTAGCGGTGGAACGTGGTCAAGGAACGTAACGAATTGATTGGACGTGGGCGTCACCCCGCTCGACTCTTCGAGCCTACTCAGGGTGAGCGGCCCCACACAAGGGGAGAGGAAAGGGAAGGCGGGGCTAGTTGTGGGAGTTGGCCCTTTGCGCCATCTGGAAGATCTTGCCCTCGGTCTTGATGGAGGGGGCGATGATCATCTCGGCCTGGTGCATGTCCTTGATGGTGAGGGCGCCACACATGCCCATGGCCGTGCGCAGGGCACCTACGAGGTTCATGGTGCCGTCGGCGACGGAGGAGGGGCCGAGGAGGATCTCCTTCAGCGAGGCCCGGGTCCCGACTTTTATCCGCGTGCCCCTGGGGAGGTCAGGGTGGGGGCTGGCCATGCCCCAGTTGTAGCCGCGGCCGGGGGCCTCGAAGGCCTGGGCGAGAGGTGTGCCGAGCATTATGGCGTCGGCGCCCGAGGCGATGGCCTTGCAGATGTCGCCGCCGGTGCGGAGACCGCCGTCGGTGATGATGGCGACGTCTCGGCCCGTGCGTCGGACGTACTCTTCTCGGGCGGCGGCGCATTCCAGGGTGGCGGTAATCTGCGGCACGCCTATGCCCAGCACTTCCCGGCTGGTGCAGGCGGCGCCGGGCCCGACACCCACCAGCAGACCTGCAATACCGGTCTCCATGAGCTCCAGGGCAGTGTTGAAGCCGACGGAGTTGCCGACTACAACGGGAATCGGGACCTGCTGGCAGAGCTCCTGGAAGATGAGGCCCTTGTAGCTGCGGGAGACGTGTCGAGCGGTGGTGACGGTGGACTGGACGACGAGGATGTCGGCGCCGGCCTCGACGGCTATGGGTGCGACCCGCTTGGTGTTCTGTGGTGTGACGGAGATGGCGCAGGTGGCGCCGCCGTCCTTGATGCGGGAGATGCAGGCGGCGATGGCCTGGTCGTTGATGGGCGTCGAGTAGATTTTCTGGAAAAGGGGTGTGATCTCGTCGTTGGAGGCGTTGGAGATCTGCTCGAGGATGTCGTCGGGGTTTTCGTATCGGCCGTGGACGCCCTCGATGTTGAGCACTCCCAGGCCTCCAAGCTCGTGCATTTTGACGGCCATTGCGGGGTCGACGACGCCGTCCATGGCGGAGGCGATGAAGGGGATGGGAAAGGTGTGCTGGCCAAGGGAGAAGGTGGTGTTGGCGAGCTCGGGGTTGATTGTTACCTCCCCCGGGACGATTGCTACTTCTTCAAATCCGTAGGCCCTTCGCAATTCCTTGATCCTGGGAAGGTACATTCAGCCTCCGATTTTGGTTAGCCTAGACCACGGCCTGAGAGGGAAGTCGGGGAAATATAGCAACCGGAAGGGGGTAAGTCAACGAGGGGTCGGGTGCTATCGCCATGCGATATTTTAGCAGGAAACGGGGGAGGATACAGTAAGTCCGACGCCCCCGGTTACTCTCAATTCAAAATGGGAGAGAGGCTTAATTAGGAGGCTAGCGCTCTTTAGGAGGATATTCCGTAGGGACTAGTATGACTCCCTTGAGTCATGATATCATTACTCCCGAGGAAAGACCCATGACTACCACTTCGGCTGACGCCACCCCCATCTTCGCCGACGCCCGGCGTATGCACAGAGCCGCCCTTGAGCGCCTTGCAGCGGGAGACATACGGGATGCTGCGGAAAAAGCCTGGTGCGCCGCCAAGCGCGCGGCTGACGGTTTGGTGCTCGCCCGTACGGGACAACTGCCGCCCAAGTCTCCGGACACGACCCGATCACTGCTCAAACTGGCCAGGAACAACCCCGAAATCTCTAGCCTGCGTGACCGCTACTTCACTCGACAGAGCGCTCTTCACGGCGATTGTTTCTACACCGGCTGGTGCGAGCCGGTAGACGCCATCGAGCTGCTCATTCACGAGACCGAGGATTTCATCCGGGACGCGGAGACTCTGTCTCGCGCCTAGCTTTTCTTGCCCCGCCCCCCATTCTTGACTACGCTCAGCATAAGCGGCCCCACCCCACCGGCTGGATTCCCGATTGGGGTCGGGAACGACGGAATAGGTTAGGAAGCGGTTGGGCTACTTCTTGGGGCGGGCGGTGTAGTCTCCGAAGGGGCCGTCACGCATGAGGAGGGCGGCGCGGAGGCCGTCTTTTTCGGCGACTTCGTTGAAGTTGCGACGGGCGTGGGAGTAGTGGGTGATGGAGACTGTGTCAAAGGCCATCTGCTGGGCTACGGCGTGCCCCATGAGGCCCATGACCTTGTTAATCAGCGACTTGTGAGGAGCGAGTAGCTCCAACGGGATGTTGGCCATGCGCTCTGCGAGGCGCCGGGCCTCGGATTCCAACTGGTCGGTGGGGACGGCCTGCATGATTAGGCCGATGCGCTCGGCGGTCCTGGCATCGATGGGGTCGCCGGTCATCATCATGCGCTTGGCCCACTGGGGCCCGACCAGGTAGGTCCACATGTGGTTTTCGACGGACTCGATGCCCCGGACGTCGGGGAGGCCGAAGACGGCATTCTCGGCGGCGACGATCATGTCGCAGTTGGTGGCGAGGTCGGTGGCGCCGGCGAGGCAGTAGCCGTGGACCTGGGCGATGATGGGCTTGGAGAGGTTCCAGAGCTTGCCCCACTGGGTGTTGGTCTTGCGGAAGCGCATGAGCTCGGTGTAGAGGTCGTCGGAGCCGTCGCCGTGGGTCCCGGGAGAGATGTCGTAGCCTGCTGAAAAGGCCCGACCCGCGGCCTTCAGGATGATGGATCGGACCTCGCGGTCGGCCTCGGCCTCTTCCGCAGCGGAGACGATGTCGTCGATGAGGCCCTCGCTGAGGGCGTTGAGCTTGTCGGGGCGGTTCATGATGATGGTGGCAACTCGGCCATCGGTCTCGTAGAGCACGTTTTCGTAGGGCAAGGTGTACCTCCGGGTGTCGGGCTTCGGGCCCGCGTTTGCTTAAGTTCTAGCCTAGTTTACGGGATTCCGATGGAAGGGGAAGGGGGTGCAGGGTCAGCCGGCTGCGGATGCCCGTTTTTGGCGTTCGCGGAGGCTGAAGGGGGTCTGGATGGGTCGGATTACCTCGCGGGCGAGGATCTCAAGCTGGTCGAACCACATAGAGCCGGGGCAGGCAGGCCGCATGACGAACTTGGTTGCGCCCTTGTCGATGTACTGCTGTACCCGGGCCCTGACCTGGTCGGGGTTGCCTACGGCAGAGATGGCATCGTCCGGTACGTCGGGCCTGCCGTGGAGGAAGGGGCGTGCGATGTCCAGGTCTCGGTCCCGGTTGTCGGTGAAGAGGAAGGGGAGGTAGATGCCGAAGTGGTCCTCGGGGACTTCCCGGCCGGCCTCCGAGGCGAAGGCCTTGATGGACCGGACGCCCTCGTCGGCCTCCTCTACGGTGATGCTTGAGGATAGCCAGCCGTCGCCCAAGATCCCGGCCCGTTTGTAAGCTGCCCTGGACCGGCCCCCGATCCAGATGGGCGGGCCCTCGGGCTGGGCGGGCTTGGGCGTGACGGATATATCCTCGATGGAGTAGTACTCGCCGTGGAAGGTGACGCTGTCCTCGGTCCAGAGGCGTTTCATCAGGCGGATGGCCTCGTCGGTGCGGCGCCCCCGGCCCTTCTGCTCGATCCCCGTGGCCCGGAAGTCCTCGGAGGTCGGAGGGCCGATGCCGACGGCGGGGAGGAGCCGGCCCCCGGAGAGGAGGTCAAGGGTGGCCAGCTCCTTGGCGAGAACGACGGGGTGTCGGACAGGGAGGACGATGACGCTAGTGCCGAACAGCATGTTCCGCATGCGGGACGCCATGAAGGCCATGAAAGTGACGGGTTCCAGGAGGTCGTCGCGGCCGGCTATGCGGTCGCTGAGCCAGATGGAGTCGATGTCCAGGGCCTCGCAGCGGTCTATGAAGTCGAAGATGGATGCGGGCGTGATCGGGCCGAAGGGCCAAGCCCCGAGGCCAATGCCGATGCGCACCTTCATGGGGTTGCCGTTGTGGGTGGAAGTCATGTCGGGAGGGCTCCGGTGGGATTATACATGACGGGGTGGAGTGGGGCGGGAGGTCTCCACGACGACACCAACGTGTTAAACTATTGATAAGGATTTCACAAATACCTGTTAGTCAATCCTCAGTGCCCCTTAGCCCAGGAGAGCCCAGTTGACCTTTCTTACTTCCTTTGCGCTGCGCCGCCCGACAGTTACGCTTCTGACCATCATTCTTGTCCTGGCCGGGGGGGTGTTCTCCTACCGGGCGATGCAGGTGGAGCTGTTCCCGCAGATCGAGTTTCCCCTGGTCACCGTCATAGCGTCGTACCCGTCCGCCGATCCGGAGGCGGTGGTCCGGGACGTCACCGAACCCATCGAGCGGGCGATCTCGGGGGCGGACGGGCTGGAGACGGTCCAGTCTTCTTCTTCGGAGGGTCGGGTGATAGTGCTCGGCACATTCCAATACGGCACGGACATGGCCGAGGCGGAGGCATACGTCGAGAACGCCCTCAACGGTGTGACATTCCCGCCTGCAGCGGAAGACCCGGAGGTCGGCCGCTTCAACCCCGACGCCTTCCCGGTAATCCAGTTCGGCGTGGTGTCGGACAGGCCGCTCATAGAAGTGCAGGAAGTAGTGCAGGACATCATCATCCCGGAGATCGAGAAGATCGAGGGGGTGGCGGATGTCCAGCTGGTGGGGGACGTGGACCGCAACTTCATCGTAACTGCGGACATAGAGAAGATGTCGGCGCAGGGCATTTCGATGTTCCAGGTCTCCTCCGCCCTGCGGGAGAACAACGTGACCCTTCCCGCCGGCCTGCTCTTCGACGGAAGCCAGGCGGTGATTGCCAAGACGAGCCACACCCTGAGGTCGATGGAGGAGCTGGAGAGCCTGGTGGTAGGGTCGAACGGGTCGGGGCCCGTGCGGCTGTCGGACGTGGCGGAGGTGTCATTCGGGACGGGGGCGCCGTCCAGCATATCCCGCACCAATGGGAAGCCAGGGCTCTTTGTGAGCGTGACCAAGGAGCCCGAGGCCAACACCGTGGACGTAACCGGCGGCGTGACCGACTTTATCGATGGAGTTCAGGGCATCCCCGGGGACATTGACATCATCGTCGTAACGGACCAGGGCCCCGAGATCCAGGACCAGATAGACAACCTTCTGCGGGAGGCGACGTTCGGGTTCCTGTTTGCGGTGACGGTGGTGTTCGCCTTCATGCTGACCATCCGCCCGACCTTCGTGAAAGGGTTCTTCAACACCCTGCGCCCGACGGTGGTCATCGCGCTGTCCATACCCCTTAGCGTGTTCATGGGGATCCTGCTGATGAACTGGCAGGACATGACCCTGAACTTCATGACGCTGGGAGGGCTGGCCATATCGGTGGGGCGGGTGGTGGACGATTCCATCGTGGTGCTGGAGAACGTATACCGGCACATACAGGGGGGTCGGGAGCGGTGGCGGGCGGCCTTTGATGCGACGAAGGAGGTCGGGCCGGCCATCTTCGCATCGACGATGACCACGGTGGTGGTGTTCGTGCCCCTGGGCTTCATTGAAGGGCTGGTCGGGGCCTTCTTCCTGCCGTTTGCGCTGACGGTGAGCTTCGCGCTGGTGGCGTCGCTGCTGGTGGCGTTGACCGCGGTACCGGTGCTCGGGGCCTTCCTGCTGCGCCCCGGGGACCTACCCGAGGGCGCAGGGGACGAGGGAGACATCCCGATACAGGAGACCTGGCTGCAGCGGACATACCTGGTCATTCTGAAGTGGGCGCTGGGCCACCGTATCGTGACGCTGGGGGCAGCGGCATTGATCACCGTCGGGAGCCTGGGGTTGATGGCCAACATCCCGGTCAACCTGTTCGGGGGGAGCGGCGACCGCTTCCTGCAAATCGAGCTGAGCGTGCCCCCAGGGTCGGGGGTGGAGCGCACGGTGGAAGCCGTAGCCGAACTGGAGTCGAGGGTCGACGAACTGTCTGACGTATACACCGTGAGCATAGGCGGCAGCGACTTTGCCGGGCCCGGGACGGGGGACGATCCAACGGCGGGGCTGCAGCAGGCCAGCTTCTTCGTGCGCCTCTCGGATGATGCCCCGGAAGGCATTGCCGAAACATTGAGGGGTGAGTTCGAAAAGCCGGGCCAGAAGCTGCGCATTTCGGAGATATCGGACGGGCCGCCGACAGGAGGGATCGAAATCTTCGTCACGGGCCCCGACTACGGTGATATTGCCGAGGTGACCGAAGAGCTTGCCGCTTCCATTGCAACCATCGACGGCGTAGTGAACCTGGAAAGCGACGTGGCCGAAGCCCGCGCAGAGGTGGCGGTGGAGGTGGACCCGGAGAAGGCGGGGCAAATCGGCCTGACCACCAGGCAGGTGGGGATCCAGCTGAGCCAGTACACCATAGGGCAGCGGGTGACATCGATTAACGTGGACGGGGAGGCCGTGGATGTCGTTCTTACGGGTGATCCCCGGGCCGTGGGCAGCGTCGACCAGCTTAGTTCGCTGATGATAGTCGGGCCCCTGGGGTCGGCGCCCCTGGGTGAACTGGCGGAGCCGGTCTTGCGAGAAGGGCCCGTGTCCATAAGCCGGACTGACGGCCGGAGGTCGGCGAGCATCGAGGCAGACATCATCGCCGACGACACGCAGGCGGTGGGCGTCATAGTGGACGAGAAGATTGACGCCCTGAACCTTCCCCCGGGGGTCGAGGTGAACAGCGGCGGAATCTTCGCCGACATCGAAGAGGGCTTCCAGGCCATCTTCACGGCCATGGCGGTCGGGATCGTGCTGGTCTACCTGGTGATGGTGGCCGCCCTTGGCAGCCTGAGGAACCCCTTCGTAATCATCCTGACCCTGCCCCTGGCCCTGGTCGGGGTGATGCTGGCGTTGACGGTCACGGACCGGGGGCTCGGGCTTCCGGCGATGATGGGGGTGCTGCTGCTAATCGGGATAGTGGTGACCAACGCCATAGTGCTGATCGCGTTCGTGGAGCAGCAACGGGCTCGGGGGCTGGCGGTCTACGACGCCCTGATATCCGGGGCACGGGTGAGGCTGCGGCCCATCCTGATGACCGCGCTGACCACCAGCTTTGCGCTGCTACCCCTGGCCGTGGCGTCGGAGGGGAGCGGCGGCATAATCAGCGCCGAGCTGGCCACGGTGGTAATCGGGGGTCTGATCAGCTCCACGGCCCTGACACTGGTGGTATTGCCAATCGTCTACATGCTGTTCAACGATAGCATTCCGAGGCTGTTGAACCGAATATTTCGGAGGTCGGGAGGGGAGGTTGCCGGAACACCGGAGCCGGTTGTCTCGGAGTAGAAGGAAGTGGAGTTGCCCTCAGTTGAGATAGCACAGGGGGTTGACAGCCATATAGGACTGCACTATAGTTGACCGCGTAACCCCCCTGTCTCTTCGGCGGCAGGGCGCAAGGCTGCCTTTCGGCAGCCTTAGCTTTTGTTGGGGACTCACCCGCCCTGAATCACCGCTCTGGAGTCGGCGATATTTCCCACTGACTAACCGCCTGGGCTACGGCATATCGTGCCTCCTCTATGCCAATCCCGTATTCCCTAAGGACTTGTGGAACCCGACCTTCTTCATGCAGTACTAGACCCAGCAAAAGGTGTTCGGATTCGATTAGTACATCGAAGAGTCTGGCAGCCTCAGCCCTGGCTAGCTGAAGCAAAAATTGGCTCGATTCACTGAGTTGAGGGGGTACGCTATAGGTTCGCTGCTTGACCGCAGAGAAGTCCTCCAGCTTTGACTTGATCGCCTGCAGGTCCGCCCCAAGTTTCTCCAAGACTTTGGCCCCTGCGCACTCAGATTCGCTTATGAGTGCGAGCGTAATGTCGTCCGGCTGAATCGTGATGTGTCCAAGTCTCTTTGCCTGATCAGCGGCTTGCTGAAGGATGGTACGTGCTTCCTCGGAGAGCATGTTTTCCAGGCCTTCCATTGTCAAACTTGACCAATCAAACGTAACAGACTCGGCGAAACCTGTGTTTGTATCGAATGCGAGTCCAGCTCGGTCGAGCACGCCTTGCTCCGCGAAAATGGGAGCGTTGCTGCGAACGACTAGCGCTATGGCATCGCTGGGTCTGGAATCCCGCTCTAGTGTAATCCCGTCGCGATTGAGGATAACCTTGGCGAGAAAAGTATCTTCCTTGATGTCGGTTATTACGACACTTTCTACTCGAGCTCCCATATCACTAATGAGCAATTCCATTAGATCATGGGTCATCGGGCGGGGAGATTTATGTCCCTGAACTCTTAGCGCTATTACTTCGGCTTCGACGGGACCAATCCAGATCGGCAGATAGCTATTCGAATGTTTTGACTTGAGAACGACTAAGTTAGTTTGGCTGGTGGGACGGACACGGACTTTTTCCAGGCTCATTTCGATCATGCTCAAATCATTCCTTTCGAGGATTTGGGCTTTCATTTCTCCCCAACTGTCGAATCCATATTCGCGTGCGACCACAATTTGAGCGTCGCGCAGAGAGAACGACAGTGAAGAATTGTGGCAAGACGATCCACCAGAAAGCCTTGGCAAGGATCGCCGAAAGCGTAGTAGGGCATAGGGATAGCCTGATTTATAGGCTCTTAAGAGATCTTTTGCCTGTTTCTTGAGCTGCTCAAGATTCGGGCGGGAGGGTAGAGAGGGAGGTGGCATAGGCACTCCTTTCCATTGACCTGCTGTCCGCAATATCAGGCAGAAAAGAGTGTTATGGTACGACGCAACTGAGGGGTGGGCTCAGCCCTTGTGCGGACTCGGAGGCTTCCCCAGAAGCACTGAGTCGATAATATCAATCCACTTAGATTGTCGTCAACATTGCAAATTTGCCAAGAGCGATATTGAAGTCATTCCCGGGCGTCTGAGCCAAACGAGTTGATACAATGGCCCGAGAGTCCGACATCGGGCTCGAACGATCATTTCAGGGGGAGGCGTAGTGAAGACCCCCATTCTCGTAGCGTGTTCAGCCACGTCTCTTGTTCTGCTGGTGTTGGCGGGGTGTGGGGTGGAGACCCCAACACCAACACCCATCCCAGAACCGACCGTGGAGTCGTCAACGGTTGACGTGTCAGTGGAGAGTGAGGTTGGGGGCCTGGTGGCGGGTGGGGCAGGGTTGGCGGTGCCGTCTGGGTTCGGGGCCAACGTGTACTTTCTTGGGCTTTCCAACCCGACCAGCATTGCGGTGTCGGGGGATGGGAGGGTGTTCGTCAGCGAGCAGGACGGGGATATTGCCGTCCTGACGGATGACGACTCTGACGGGACGGCGGACTCGGCGGAACTATACGCCCGAGGCTTTGCCGCCCCCCTGGGCCTGCTGCACTTCGAGGATAGGCTTTACGTATCGCATCGCGGGTCGGTTACGGCACTGGTTGATTCGGACGGGGACGGGCAGGTGGATGAGATTGAGACGATCGTGTCGGACTTGCCGGTGGGGATACACCAGAACAACGGCCTGGCCCTGGGCCCCGACGGGAAGATGTACCTGACGTTGGGGTCGACGTGCAACGCGTGCCGGGAGCGGAGTGAGCTAAGCGCATCGGTGCTCCAGCTCAACCCCGACGGGTCCGATATGAGGGTCTTCGCCTCGGGGCTGCGGAACGTGTACGACATAGCTTTCAACCCCGAGGACGGGACGCTGTTCGGGGCCGACAACGGCAGGGATGAACTCGAGCTGCGCGTCCCCGAGGAATTGAACTTGCTGGTCGACGGCGGTGACTACGGCTGGCCGGACTGCTGGGGCGATGGCCAGGGCTCCAACTGCGAAGACACCCTTCCGCCCGTCGCAGAGATGGAGGAGCGCTCCTCGGCGAACGGGCTGCTCTTCTACACGGGCGGCATGTTCCCAGAGGAGTATCGCAACGACTTGTTCATCGTGCAGTGGGGGTCGCACCTCCGGGACACGGGGCGGAAGGTGGTGCAGGTACGGCTGGAGCGGGATGGGGAGATCTACCGGGCGGAGGTGTCGGACTTTGCGTTCGGGATAGACAGGCCGCTGGACATAGCGCAGGCTTCGGACGGGTCATTGCTGGTGGCCGACCACGGGAGCGGCGCAATATACCGGATCTTCTGGAAAGGGCAATAGGGGATGAGCGGAGAAGCGTACGAGGTCAGGCCAATCGGGAGGGTGGTGTCGAGCGTCGGGGAGGGGGATGAGATGCCCATCGACGGGGTGCCGGCATCCATCGAGGTGTTCCCGGAATACGAGGCCGGTCTGGCTGGAATCGAGTCGAACACGCACCTGATCATCCTGGGGTGGTTCCACAGGGCGGACAGGGAAAGGTTGACGGTGTCGAGGCACGGGGGCCCGGAGAGGGGGGTGTTCGGGATGAGGTCGCCGGGGAGGCCGAACCCCGTGGGGCTGACCTCGGCGCGGGTGCTGGGCGTCGAGGGGCGTCTAGTGAAGCTAGACAGGCTGGACATGATAGACGGCACGCCGGTAGTCGACATCAAGCGGTACTCGCCGGGCTGGGACTCGATATTCTCGGCGAGGACGGCCCGGGACACGGAGTACCCGGCGGGTCGGAACCGGGAGTCGTTCCTGCGGGACATGCTGTTCGAGGCAGAGAACTTTCACGGGAAACGGTGCGTGGGCGCGGCCCTCGGGGCGAGGATGGTGGACCATGCGATCCATCACTGGGGCATCGCCAAGAAGGAGCCCGACCTGCAAATCACCTGGGGCCCCGACGGCAGCATCAATGACGCCCTCCAAGCCATAACGGGCGCAACCTCGGGGAACGGGCGTCTGCATGTCGGGACTGGCGACGATTACGTACTTTCCTGGCACGGTCGGGAGCTGAGGTCCAGGCCTCGGGTGGAGGGGCTGGGGGTTGATGAAGTGCTGGACGCGGAGCTTGGGGAGGTGATGGGGGTAACAGACCACGAACACCACTCGCCCTCAGCTTAGTCGAAGGGTTGAGCGGACGCTTCAGTCCACCAGCTTCATCGGCAGCCCCGACCTCTGGCCTAGCCTGGCTCGGGCGTGGTCTACGTAGACTGGGTTGATTTCGTAGCCGACGTAGTGTCGGTTGGCTTGTAGTGCGGCCTCAGCTGTCGTGCCCGACCCCATGAACGGATCCAGGACCACGTCGCCCTTGAATGAGTAGAGGTTGATTAAACGGAGCGGCAGCTCCAGGGGGAAGGGGGCGGGGTGGTTGGCCTTCCGGGCGCTGGCAGCTGGAAAGCGCCAGATGCTCTTGGTGTACTCCAGGAACTCGTCCCGGCCCACGCTGTTCTCCCCCGTGACCCGACGCTTGTAGGCGTCCTTGCAGAAGACCAGGATGTACTCGTGGACATCCCTTAAGACCGGGTTGCTCGCCGACCTCCAGCTGCCCCATGCGCAGGACGAGCCCGCGCTGGCGCCCTTGTCCCAGATTATCTCGCCGCGCATCTGGAACCCGCAATCCCGGGCGATTTCCATGATGTCGACGTGCAGGGGTATGTAGGGCGTCCGACCGACGTTGGCTATGTTCACGCACGCCCGGCCCCCCTCCACCAGCACCCGGTACGTTTCCCCCAGCACGTCGGAAAGCAGGGCCCGGTACTCGGACAGGGAGAGGTCGTCGTCGTAGTCCTTGCCAACGTTGTACGGCGGCGAGGTGATCATCAGGTGCACTGAGTCGTTGGGGAGGTGGCGCATGTTGCGGGCGTCGGCGCAGTGGATGACGTCCACCTGGTCGGGGATGTTCTCGACGTACTCCTTCGACTGCCGGGCCCCGTTCCGCCGGCCTTCGTAGAGGCGCTTGGAGTAGAAGGGTCGGGAGTCGTGGCCCTCTCGGGACACTGTGCCGAAGGAGGAGGTCTTGCTGCGTTTTACACGGTGTCCCATAGTCGTATCCAACGATCATACAAGACCTGTTCGCCTAACAATGATTTGTCTCGCTCCCATTGTATAGGCATCGACTGGGTCTCAGCATGGGTCTGCAGGTATTGCATAGCGGTCTTGGATAGTTCCACCCCTCTAGGGTTGGTACCTCTGGGTGGCACCTTAACGTAGTTCTCAATCGTCAATGCCTGCAGGACGGATCGCTGCACGTGCATTGGAATTAAGAAAAATCTTCCCGTGTCGCCCCAGATGATATTGACGTACAACAGATGACTTGCTGGTACGTAGGATTCCAGAAACTCCTTTATCTTATCCCAGTCCACCGTCCACACAAGCTTGACTCCAGACAAGCCCTTACTCATCTTGGTTTTGATGGAAAGGGGTTGGTTGTTCACATAGACGTCTAGTTCTGGCGAGGTGCTTGGCGGGAACTCAACACTACGAGAGTCGTACACATACATGAATAGAGCAATCAGAACTCGCTCCCGCGCGGTTCCAACCTCCATCCCGAGCTTGTTCCCTCTCCGGTTCTCCAACTCTACCATGTTGAACAGAGTCGGCAAGACCCGTTGAATCCTCTCCTTATAGGGAGAAGAGAACAACTCGTGTCCAAATGGCTTTTCGATTCCTACGGCTTCCATTGGCTTGCGCATTTCAAAGGATCGCTGTCTATTGCTATGGATCAAAGACTTCTCCGGGCAGATTCTTCCGGAGGTTGTCCCACCACCCGAGGTCCTCGCCAAAGTGGACAGCGTATCCCCAATGCTCGTGCTCCCGGATTCTTCCGGTGATATGCACCTCATCGAGCAGGGCAATTCCCGATTTCAGGTCCTCCGGGTAGATTACCTTCACGGTCTGCTCATACTCTCCCCGGTCTATCCCAATTATCAATCCTTCGGAGTCCTTGCTCGTTACCTCTCCAATAACGCTCGTGCATTCGTCCAGGAACAGGTCGAGGGCTGAGGTCAGTATTCCCGGCGGGGGGATCTCCGGGGAGTTGGCCGGACATGGTTTCACTTCCGGTTGCACCAGGTTGTAGGCGAGGATTACTGCGGCAACCAATATCCCAAGACACAGGAGTTTGACGACGCAGTTGCAGCAGCATCGGCACTTGCCATGCTTTTTCTCGCGCTGTTCCGGTTCCCTTGTTAAGCTAGCAGGCCGATACGGACGGTATCTGGGCGTAGGGTGCCAAGAGGCTGCTTGAAGCGTAGCGATGGTGGCTCCTTTTCAACGTCGATGGGCCGACCTGCTTTGCTCATTGGCAGGTTAAACATACCACACAGAGGCCCCCACAAGGCCCGTAATGGCCCAGGCACGCTCCGGGTTAAGCCCCCTAAGGCCGCATTACGGCGGTCATAGGCCGAGGCCCCTTCCTCACCTTCCTGGGGGAGGACTTGGGCTCGACGCGGACGGCGCAGACCTTGAACTCGGGGATCTTGGACGCGGGGTCGAAGGCGCGGTTGGTCAGGAAGTTTGCCGCCGACTCCTTGAGCTTCACGAAGGGCACGAATATCTCGCCTTCCCGCACCGCATCCGTCACCGACGCCCGGCCCTCCAGCTCTCCCCTCCTCGACTCCACCCTCACCTCTTCTTTATCGCTGATTCCAGCCCGCATGGCATCCTTGGGGTGGATCGTCACGATCAGTTCCGGGGCCCGGGCCACGAGGCCCTCCACCCGGCGGGTGATGGTGCCGCCGTGCCAGTGGTACAGCGTCCGGCCCGTGTTCAGGATCAGCGGGAACCGGCGGTTGGGAAGCTCGGCGGCGGGCTCTGTTTGCTCGACGGGGACGAACTTGCCCAGACCCCTGGGGAAGCTGTCTTCGTAGAGGATGGGGGTGCCGGGGTGGTCGGGGGTGGGACACGGCCACTGGATGCCGCCCTCTGCGTCCAATCGCTCGTAGGTGATGCCTGCGATTATGGGCGTGAGGCCGGCCATTTCGTCGAAGATTTCCTTCGGGTGACCGTAGTCAAACTGGGACTCGTCCATGCCGAGCCTTCGGCACACGCGACGCGCCAGGTCCGAAGTGACATCCCAGTCGGGCCTGCTCTGCCCGACCGGATCGATGGCCTTGCGCACCCTCTGCACCCGACGCTCGCTGTTGGTGAACGTCCCGTCCTTCTCGGCGAAGCTGGTTGCGGGGAGCACCACGTCGGCGATCTCTGCGGTCTCGTTGAGGAATATGTCCTGGACGACCAGGAACTTCAGGTTCTCGATGGCCTCGCGGGCATGGCGGAGGTCGGGCTCGCTGAGCAGCGGGTTCTCCCCGACCACGTACATGGCCTCCAGCCGACCCTCCTCGGCCTCCCTCATCATGTCGGTGACCACGAATCCCGACTCCTCGGGCAAGCGGCCGCCCCAGGCCCGGGCGAACTTCTCCAGGGACTCGGGGTCGAGGTCCTGGTAACCGGGCAGGTTGCTGGGGGTGCAGCCGGCGTCGCCGCAGCCCTGGACGTTGTTTTGACCCCGGAGCGGCGAAATCCCGTTGCCCCGCCTCCCCATCTGCCCCGACACCAGCGCCAGGTTGAGCACGGCGTGGCAGTTGGCGGTGCCGTTGGTGTGCTGCGTCAGGCCCATGCCCCACACAAAGCACGACCCGCTGAAGGGGGGTCGTGCGTAGATGCGCGCCGCCTCGATCATCTGCTCCTTCGGGACGCCGGTTATCGACTCCACGAAGTCGGGGGTGTACTGGGACAGGGACGCCTTCCACTCCTCGAAGCCCTCGGTGCGCTCGGCGACGAACTGCTCGTCGGCCAGGCCCTCGTCGAGGATGACCTTGGCCATGCCGTTGAAGAGGGCGACGTCGGTGCCCGGTTTTTCTCGAAGCCAGAGGTAGGCGTAGTCGCAAAGCTCGATGCGTTTGGGGTTAATGACTATTAACTTGGCGCCGTACAGGTCGACGGCCTTGCGAAAGCGGGTAGCGGCGACCGGGTGGTTGGCGCTCGGGTCACAGCCGGCGATGATCAGGCAACCGGCCTTTTCGTAGTCGAGATACGAGTTGCTGGTCGCCCCACTCCCGAGGGACCTGAGCATCGCCTCTACCGACGGCGAGTGGCACAGCCTGGTGCAGTGGTCGATGCTGTTGGTACCCAGGGCCAGGCGCATGAACTTCTGCAGGACGTAGCCGTCTTCGTTGGTGGCCTTGGCGGATGCGAGGGCGGCGGTTGCCCCCCTGTGCTCGACCAGCCTGTTGGCGGTGTAGTCCAGGGCCTCGTCCCACGACGCCTCGGTGAATACGCCGTTCTTGCGGATCAGGGGCGTGGTCAAACGGTCGCCGTGGTTCACGAAGGTCACGCCGAACCGGCCCTTGACGCACAGCTTGCCGAGGCTCGACTGGTTATCCGGGTCATCGTCCACCCACAGGACCTTGCCGTTGGAGTCGGTGTTCAGCACGATCCCGCACCCGACCCCGCAGTAGGGGCAGACGGTGGAGGTCTGCTTCACGGCGTTGGCGGGGTCCAGCTTGGGCTCGATGGCGCCGGTCGGGCAGGCGGCGACGCAGGAGCCGCAGGATGTGCATATGGACTCAGCGATGGGTTCGTCGCCGTAGGTGCCGATGAACGCATCCTGCCCCCGACCCAGCATCGCAATGGCCCCGATCTGCTGCAGGTCCTGACACGCCTCGACGCAGCGGCCGCACAGGATGCAGTCGTCCATCTCCACGGAGAAGAAGGGGTTGCTGGAGTCGGTGTGGTCCCGGGCCCGGGTCTCGTAGCCGGTGGTGAGGAGGTCATGGAACCGGGAGGCTGTCTTGAGCTCCTTGTGCTCAGCGAGGGGCTGGCCGGGGGTCTCGGTGGGGAGCATGCCGAGGGTGAGGTCGAGGACGCCCTGGCGGATGCGCCGCACCTCGGGGCTGTTGGTCTGGACGATCATACCCTCGGAGACGGGGGTGTGGCAGGAGGCGGGGAATCCGCGTCGGCCCTCGACCTGCACCAGGCACGTCCGGCACGCCCCGATGGCGGGCATGGCCGGGTCCTTGCACAGCTGCGGGATGTAGGTTCCCGAGGCGTTAATCGCCTCCAGGATGGAACTCCCCTCCCGTGCCTCGACGGGCATCCCGTCAATTGTGAGGTTGATGGTCACTGCATCGTCTCCGTGCCGCCGTGAGACTGCGTTAGTGCGTATTCTACACCCGTCAGCCCCAACCCTCACCGAACCCGCTCACCTTGAGCGGCATTTAACTCGAATCCGCCGCCCCCTCAAAAGCCTCCCGGAAGTGCGCCAGCCCCGACCGCACGGGGCCCGGGGCCATTTGCCCGAGACCGCAAAGGGAGCCGAACCCGATCACGTCGTTGAGGTAGGCCAGCTTCTCCAGCCCCGACCTCCCCTCCTCACCCCTCTGCACCGCGCCCAGCAGGTCCAGCATCCGCTTTGTCCCCTCGCGGCAGGGGGTGCACTTGGAGCACGACTCCGCCGCGTTGTACGCCGCCAGCCGTCTCACGACTTCCACAGGCGACACGCTGGTGTCGAACACTGTGATACCGCCGGAGCCCAGGACCGCGCCCTCGGGGTCAAGCATCCCGGGGCCGATGGCGACGTCCAGCATCGACTCGTTCAAAAGCCCGCCCGACGGGCCACCCGCCACCACGCCTATCACCTCGTAGCCCTCCGGTGACCCACCCCCGACCTCGTACACGATGTCTCGCACTGTGGTCCCCATGGGAACTTCGACCAGGCCGGGCCTCTGCACCCGGCCGCTCAGGGATATCAGCTTGGTGCCGGGCGAGGGGTCTGCGCCGGGGGAGGAGAGAAGCATAGACAGGTTGCACAGGGTCTCGACGTTGTTTATCACCGTTGGCTGGCCCCATAGCCCCGACTCCACCGGGAAGGGTGGCTTGGTCCGGGGCACGTTCCGTTGCCCCTCGATGCTGTTCATCAGGGCGCTCTCTTCCCCAAGCACGTAACCCCCACCGCCCCTCCTCACCTCTATGTCCAGGTTGAAGTCGGCGCCCAGGACGTTATCGCCGGCCAGGCCCAGGTCCCGGGCAAGATCCAGCGCATCCTCCACCCGACCCGCGGCCTCGTCGGCCTCTCCGTTGACGTAAAGGTAGGTCTTGTCCGCTCCGATGGCGTACGCGGCGATAGCGAGCCCCTCGAGAAGCATGAAGGGGTTGCCCTCCATGATGTGACGGTCCTTGTAGATGCCCGGCTCTCCCTCCTCTGCGTTGACTACCAGGTATCGAGGCAAACGTCCCGTGGCCCGAGCCCCGTGCCACTTGATCCCCGTCGGGAAATAGGCCCCGCCCCGGCCCCGTAGTTCCAGCCTGACCACCTCGTCGACCACCTGATCGGGGCTCATAGAGTTGAGAATGTTGTTCAGGGTGGAGTAGCCGCCCCTGGCGATGTAGTCGTCGACGCTGTGGGGGTCGATGTATCCGATATCCCTCATCACCCGACGCTCCTGTCGACCCCAGAACCCCGACTCATCACCCGTCAAAGGCCACGCTGCTGGCTTGCCCTTCCAGGTCGACGAGGATTCCGCTTGACCGGCCAGCCAGAAACTCAGTATCTCGTTCACGTCCGCGGGGCCGACGTGGGTCAGCCGGAAGGTGAGGCCCTCGGCCATTTCGATGATGACGACCGGGGCGTCGTGACAGGCGCCGTCGCATCCGGCCACCAGCACGGGAGACATCAGGCCCTTCTTGGCCACCGCGGCCTGCAGCAGCTGTAGCACCGCCCCCGCCCCGACCGTTCGCGTGCAGCCCCCAAGCTGGACAAGGGCCCTTGGGAAGCGCGCCTTGGCCTCGCGGGCGGCCTTCGATTTTAGCTCGGAGTAAATCATGGTTGGGGTGGGGGGAACCGGGGGATGGCCTGGAGGCGGGTCACGGCGTCGTCAGGGGTGAGCCTGCCGAAGGGGCCGCCGCCCAGTTCCATGGCCGGGGCCATGGCGCAGACAAACAGGCAGGGGGCCTCTTCCAGGGTTATGGCGCCGTCGTCGGTGGTCTCACTAACCCCTATGCCCAGGTCCCCACTCACGGCCTCGAGGATTCGGGCGCTGCCTTGCAGGTAGCAGGCCAGCCCCGTGCATACCTTCAGAACGAATCGGCCGGGCTCTTTCAGCCGGAGTTCGGGGAAGGACGATGCGACGCCGTGGACCTCGCTCTTCGGGACCCGCAGGTAGGCGCCGATCTCCTCCATGGCCCAGGTAGGGAGCCAGTGCAGCTCCTCCTGGACGGCGCGCAAAGCGGGAAGCAGGTGGGTCCTGTGACGCGGAAAGCCGCCGAGCACCTCTTTGATATGTTCCCTGTCCAAGGCTCCTCCAAGCAGGGAGTGGCGCAGATTATACAGGTGTTTCAGACGGCATGTTCAGACCCAGGGCACGGAGCGAGTCCCGAGTCGGCAACCCCTCCCTGCCCCACCCCCGGGCGCCGTAATACGCCCCGATCATCTCCTCGAGGCCAGTCTCCGAAACCACACCACCCTCGAAGATGCGGGGTGGGAGGGTGTCATCTTCTCGACTCCAACCCTCCCGGACGTTAAAAGCCTTGCGCACCAGGTTCATCCGCTCCCCCGAGGCCCGCAAATCTTCCGGGCCGATATCATGGCCCGTGGCGAGGCGGTAGACCCGGGCGGCTTCAGGGAAGAAGTCTCGCAGAGCACGGCGCACGAACTTGGAGAGGACAAGAGAGTCCAGTACGGCGGCGAAGTCTTCGGCATCGGCGACGGCCAAGCCGATCTGCGAGGCGTCAGCATGGTACGTATCCTCGTCGCTGAGGTCGAAATCGTAGGCCGAGGCCCGGTTATGGCAGGCGCCTCGGGGGCTGACTGCAAGGGCGAGGGCCAGGTGCCGAAGGTTGCCGGGATGGTAGCCAGGCATCTCCAGCCCCTTGACGTGCATGGCCCATGCCTCGGAGACGCCGCCGAGTTGGGCCGCTGCCCCCCGGCTGCCCTGCGACAAAAGCTCCCCGATACCCTCCCTATGCCCTATCGACTCGACGGCCGCAAGCAGCGCATCCCCGTTACCGAAGTGCAGGTCGAGGCCACTGGTGTCGTCGGTAGTGAGGAGTCCGCGTTCAAAGGATTCCATGGCCCAGGCAATGGTGCCTCCCGTGCTTATGGTGTCGACGCCCAGTTCGTCGCACAGACCCGCCGCCCGGATCACGACGTCGGGGTCGCTTATCCCGCACATCGGGCCAAAGGCGAAGAGGCTCTCGTACTCCAGCCGGGTCTTTCCCCTGCGCCCCCTGGCCGCGTAGACATGCTCCCACTCCCGGGACATCCCACCCGAGCCTTGGCCTCGTCTCTTTTCCAGGCTCTCGACGCTCAGCCTATCTGCGCCGTCGAAGGTGTACTGGCGGAAGTTATATGCAGGGAGGGCGCCCGCCGCGTTCAGCTTGGCTAGGTTGCCCACGGTTCCCGGGCCCCGGTACTTGGCCGTGGACTTGGACCGCATAGCCTCTCCAAGTCTCGCGTTCAATTCCACCAGCCTGGAGTCGGGGGTTGGGAGAGTTGCGTTGCCGTGCATGGCTATGGCCTTCAGGTTCTTCGAGCCCATCACCGCGCCCGCGCCGGTTCTTCCTGCCTGCCGACCCCCGTTGCTTATGCAGGCAAAGCTGACCAGGGCCTCGCCGGCAGGGCCAATGGCCGCGACCTGGGCCTCACTGAATCCGGGCATGGAGTTCATCTTTGTGGCGGTTTCCTGTGCCGATAGTCCAGCCAACTCTCCGGCAGCCAGCACCTTGACCGACTCACCGTCTATGTGCAGCACAGCGGGCCCCGACGCCCGGCCCCTGATGACCAGTGCATCGAAAGGCATCCGGGACAGCTCTTCCGCCACGGGCCCCGAGGACAGGGAGTCGCCGACGAACCCCGTCAGCGGCGACTTGCAGGCCACCGCCATTTTTGCCGAACCCGGCACCCCGGCTCCAAGAAACGGGCCACGGGTGAAGATTAACGGGGACTCTGGAGAGAGGGGGTCGACCCCTGGAGGGCAGTGCTTGTACAACAGCCAAGCCCCCAGCCCCGCCCCACCGATGAAGGAGACCTGCTCCTCGGGCGAGAAGGGCTCGAAGGTAGATGCTCCGCTGGGAAGGTCGATGACCAGGACCTGGCCGCAATACGCGTGCATGAGGACTGCTACTCGTCAGAATAGCCCTGTGCCTCAAGGGCCAGGGCCTTGTCCAGGTCTTCCTGGGTGTTGACGTTGAAGAAGCTCAGCCGTTCCGGGTCGAAGAGGTCTATGTCTTCCTCGTCCACGTAGGCTACCCTGACCTCCTCGAAAAAGAGGGCGATCTTCAGGTCCTGCCGCTTTAGCCGGCTCTCTATCGGTTCGAGACAGCTTTTCGAATATATGGCGTGCAGGGGCTCGGGCCTGCCGTCGACTCTCGGGACTACCACGTCGAAGTCGGGGGCGAGGTCGACCATGAACTGGAGAAGGCCGGTATTGAGAAAAGGCATGTCGCAAGCGACGACGATGCCGTAGTCTCCGCGTGTGGCGGAGAGGCCGGTGAAGATGCCGCCCAGGGACCCGTGGCCCGGGTAGATGTCGGCGGCGGTGCGTACGCCGTCGGGCAGATCGAGGGCCTGGGCCCGGGACTCCTCCGCCACCACGACGACCGTCTCGGAGCTAACCTCGGACAGCCTGTTGATGACCCGCTCTATAAGCCGCTCGCCACCTATCTCCTCGACGGCCTTGTTCCTCCCGAGCCTCCTGCTCATTCCCCCGGCCAGGGCCACCCCGCTGACATTCCCAGTATTCATAACGCTAACCATGATGAAGTCATTATACGGGCGGGGCAGGGGGTGGGGCCAAAGGGGCGAAGGTGGGCGGGATGAGTAGCCATCATATATGAAAGGGTGTGAGGCCGCTCGTGCTGAGCGTAGTCGAAGCATGAGTGGTGAGTGAAATCCATGGACTGGTCTAAGCAAGATTGACTGATAACGAAAATATCGTTACTATTGCCCATTATGAATAACGCAAAGCAGATAATCGAACGATTCGGTGGGCAGTCGGCGCTGGCAGCACTGCTGGGCAAGCGACAGAGCACGGTGCAGCACTGGGTGAGGACGGCCCGGATCCCGGCCCAGTGGCACGAAAAGCTCCTGGAACTGGCTTACCAGCAGGGTATAGCCCTGGAACCCAAGGACTTCGTGGCGCCCGGTGCCCCCGACATCCAACCCGCCGACGGCAAGCTAGGGGTGCTGCTGGTAGGGCTGGGGGCGGTGTCGTCCACCTTCATCGCGGGTGTGGAGCACATACGTCGGGGCACGGGTAGCCCGGTGGGATCCGTGTCCCAGATGGCCACCATCCGCCTGGGCAAGAGGCCCGACGGCCGGACTCCACTTATAAAGGACTTCGTGCCCCTGGCAGGCCTGGACCAGCTGGTCTTCGGGGCCTGGGACCCGATACCCGACAATGCCTACCAGGCGGCGGCTAAGGCGGGCGTCCTGGACCGCTACGACCAGGTGGAACCCATCGCCGACTTCCTGAAGTCCATCGAGCCCATGCCGGCCGTATTCGACCAGGACTACGTGAAGCGCATAGATGGCGTGAACGTCAAGTCGATGGACTCCAAGCTGGCCGCGGTCGATGCCATCCGCAGCGACATACGTCGTTTCAAAGAGGAAAACGGCTGCGACCGCCTGGTCATGGTCTGGTGCGCCTCAACCGAAAAATTCGTTACGGAAAACGAGATGCACCAAGGTATCGAAGATTTCGTTGGGGCGCTGCATGACAACGACGAGAAGATCGCCCCCTCGATGATATACGCCTATGCCGCGCTGATGGAGGGCGTGCCCTTTGCCAACGGCGCTCCCAACCTGACCGTCGACATCCCCGCGCTGGAGAAGCTGGCCCGAGACCAGGGTGTACCCGTGTGCGGCAAGGACTTCAAGACCGGTCAGACCCTGGTCAAGACGGTCATCGGCCCGATGCTCAAGGCCCGGATGCTGGGCATGGACGGCTGGTTCTCGACGAACATTCTCGGGAATCGGGATGGAGAGGTGCTGGACGAACCCGAGAACTTCAGGACGAAAGAGGAGTCGAAGCTGGGGGTACTGGAGTACATCCTCCAGCCCGAGATGTACCCCGAACTCTACTCGGACGCCTACCACAAGGTGCGCATCAACTACTACCCCCCGAGAGGCGACAACAAGGAAGGCTGGGACAACATCGACCTGTTCGGCTGGCTGGGGAAGCGGATGCAGCTGAAGGTCAATTTCCTGTGCTCGGATTCGATACTGGCGGCGCCGCTGGTGCTGGACCTGGTGCTGTTCATGGACCTCGCCCAGAGGTCGGGGCTGGCGGGCATCCAGGAGTGGCTGTCCTTCTACTTCAAGAGTCCGCAGCACGCGCCGTCGGTCTACCCGGAGCACGACCTCTTCATCCAGCAGACCAAGCTGAAGAACACCCTTCGCTGGCTGATGGGCGAGGAGCAGATAACCCACCTCGGCATGGAGTACTACCGGTCGGATTAGGGCCGTCCGAGGCTTGGTGTGGGGCCACTCGTGCTGAGCCTCTCTTAAGCCAGCCCCGAGTCCCCCGAGGGGTGCGAGCGGGAGTGGGGAGGTAAAGTTATAAAGAGTCCACCGCGGCCTGGGCGCAGATTTCGTCTTCTTCGCCCGTGCCCCCTCCAACTCCGCAGGCCCCCTCGACAACGCCATCCCTAATCACGGGTATTGCGCCCTGGCCTGGGATCATTCCGCTTCCTGACGCGGCGATGATGCCTCGGATGGTCGGGTGGTCGGCGCGCTCCTGGAGCACCACGCTCGGCCTGCCAAACCCGACGGACGTGGTCGCCTTCCCCTGGGACCCGTAGACGCTGGCCCAGATGGCCCCGTCCATCCTGGCGAAGGCTTTCAGTTTCCCGCCCGGGTCGCAGACTGCTACGCTAATCTTGATTCCCAGCTCGTTTGCCTTGGCTATAGCGGCTTCACACAGCTTGATCGATTCGTCCAGGGTCAATGCCATATCGGGGTTCCTCCAGTTCAGGTTGGTCGGGTGCATCCTATATCAGGGGGTCGGGGTTCACAAGGTGGGGGTGGGGCCGCTCGTGCTGAGGCATTCGAAGTATGGGTGGGGGGGTGGGGAAGGTTTGTTAGAGCGCCCAGATCAGACAGTCGCCGCTCGACCCTCCGACTAAGCTCAGGATGAGCGGGGTGAGTGGCAGGCCCGTTCAAGTCGCCAGGTCGGCCAATCGCTGCCCGAATGTTGAGCAGTCCTTATTGGAGGGCCACGCTCAGGACGTAGGCGCCGGTGGCCGAATCGTACCCCGACACTTCGATGTAGTAGACACCGTCGTCATACACATCCCACACGACGCGCGAGGCGCTCCCACCGCCGTAATCGTCGTTGTATGCGACTTCCCAGCCATCAGCGTCGTAGATGGTGAGCACGGAGTCTTCCAGGGTGCCCAGAAAAACGTCGATCTGGTAGGACTCACCGGCATCTGCCGAAAACGAGAACAGGTCTACGTCGTATTCGTAGTCGATAGCACCATTGATGGACTCCCCGGGTGTAAGGGCCCGCAAAGCGAGGTCCAGGGAGTTGGGGTAATCGTCTGTCACGTCGACGGTCTCCACGGTCAGCGTATAAGACCCCGTGGAGTCGTCGTATGCTGACACCACAACATAGTAGGGATCGGAGGAAGGTGCGCGCCAGTCGATACGCGAGGCGGCCCCACTGCCGTAGTCGTCGTTGAATGCGACTTCCCAACCATTGGCGTCGTAGATGGTGAGCACGGAGTCTTCCAGGGTGCCCAGCGCAACGTCGATCTGGTAGAACTGACCGGCATCCGCCCGCAGCTCGAAAACATCCGCTTCGTCAGCGTAGTCGATGTGCCCCTGAATGGACTCCCCGACGCCGATGCGGGTGGCGTCCGTAAAGTCGACGGCTTGGTAGTCAGCACCGCCGGAGCCGGCAAAGTCTTCCAGGTCCAGGTCGGGAATGCAGGCCAGGAGGCCAAAGGCCTCGGCAAGGACATTGTAAGCCTCGTCTTCTCCTGCGAAAGCCGCTGCGCTTATCGCCGCGAAGAGAGAGGTCCAATCAAGATCTGTCAACCAATCTTCCAGGCATTCCCTCTCTTCATCGGTGAGCGCATCCAAGTCAAGCCCGGTATCTTCAACCATCAGCGTCAGGAATGGTTCGGGGGCGCAGCTTATCAAGCCGGGAAGGAACTCGCCCATCATGCCCAGGTCCTCTTCCATCAAGCCCGTCATGAAGTTGGACCAGTCATATCCCACCATCCACTCGTTCAGGCAGGTCCGCTCATCATCCGTCAGGGCGTCCGCGTCAATGCCCATCTCCGCAAGGAACTCCGGCATGAAGAAATCCAGCAGGCAGGGAACTACCCCCGACAACATCTCGCCCATGACGGCCAGGTCCTCTTCGGCGGTGCCCCTGATAATCCGATGCACGTCGGCGCCCGCCACCCACGCGCTCACACATTCGATTTCCGTCTCGGACACGTCATATGTTTCATCGCTCACCATCCCCGCAACCAGCAGAGAGGCGTAGATGGAACGGGCCGTTTCGGGGGACAGGCACTCGAAGAGGGATACCTGCCAGTCCGTCAGGTCGTCGTCCGTCATGACCGGTTCGTCCAGAGCCGACTCCAATTCACCCCCGACCTCCGTGCGAATGCAAGCTTGTTCGGCGGGCGTGAAATCGTCGAAAAGCTCCTGCCAGGTGGTCTCATCGTCCACATGGACAGTAGAAAGGGGCGCCGGCTCAGGACTTGGTTCGGGAGTGGGAGTAGATGTCGGCGGGACAGTGGGTGTGGGAGCAGAGGTGGGAGTCTCCATAGTCGATGGCGCTCCGCTGCAGGCGAATAGCGAAACGACAACGGCCAGGGCGGCCAGGACCCCGAGCCGCCTGGCATATCTACATACCTGGTTCTTCAAACTCAAACCCTCTCCCCTGCTTTTGTTGGCCGCCACCATACAGCAAGGCATTAGGACGCGCTAGCGAAGTAGCTTTGCGCTTCGCTACGAATGTAAATGCCGTTGACACCATTTTTCCGCCCGACTTAGAATGCGGGCACCGACAGAGGCGTCGGGAGCAGGCTACCGGGGAGGAATAAATGGCAAACAAGGCCTTCGTTCTCATAGAGACCGCAGTTGGGACCACCAACACCGTCGTTAACAACCTGAGAGCAGTGGAGGGGGTGGCCTCCGTGGACGCCGTGGTCGGGCCCTACGACGTGATCGCCGTCTTGGAGGCCCAGGACGTGAACACCATCGGAGAGCTGGTGACCAACAAGATCCATGCGGTAGGCAGCGTGGTGAAGACCGTGACCTGTCTCGCCGTGTCCCTCCCCTAGCCCCGACACCCGGCCCACCCCGCCCGATATCATGACCTTGGGCTTTGCCCCATTCCCGCTCAGCAAGGAGTGAACAGATGGACTTGCAACTGACTGAAGACCAGACCGCATTTCGACAGGAGGTAAGGGACTTCCTTGACAAGGAATTGCCCTCCGACTGGATAGGCGGCCCAATTTCCTTCGCCCACGTCGACATGGATACAGAGATGAAGTGGCGAAAGATGGTGGCAGAAAAGGGCTGGAACACCATGGGCTGGCCCAAGGAGTACGGCGGCCAGGGCGCATCCCCCATCATGCAGCTCATATTCCAGGAGGAATGGGAGTACCGCGGGGCCCCGGGCCTCGACACCTTTGGCCTGAATCTCCTGGGCCCGACCCTGATGCACCACGGCACAGAGGAGCAGAAGAGGGCATATCTCGGGGCGATTGCGAGGGGCGAGGCGGTGTGGTGCCAGGGGTTCAGCGAGCCGGAGTCGGGGTCCGACCTGGCGTCGCTGCAGACTCGGGCCGTGTTGGACGGCGACGATTACGTTATCAACGGCCAGAAGATCTGGTCCAGCTATGCCCAGTTCGCCGACCATATGTTCCTGCTGGCCCGCACCGACACCGAGGCCGTAAAGCACAGGGGCATCACCTTCTTCCTGCTGGACATGGACACGCCGGGCATCACCGTCCGGCCCATCCAGGAGATGAGCGGCGAGAGCTCCTTCAACGAGGAGTTCTTCGACAATGTCCGGGTCCCGAAGAACAACGTGCTGGGCGAGGTGAACCGGGGCTGGTACGTTGCCATGACCCTTCTGGACTTCGAGCGCACGGGCATCACCCACCCCGCCGGCGGCAAGCGCATCCTGGACCTGCTAATCGGCTACGCCAACGAGACCACCGTAAACGGCCATACCCTGGCCCACGACCCGATAGTCCGCCACAAGCTCGCCGACGTGGCCGTCGACCTGGAGACGTCACGGATGATGGCCTACCGCATCGCCTGGATGCAGGCCGAGGGCATAGTCCCGAACATGGAAGCATCGCTGCTGAGGCTGCTGAGCACCCAGACATCGCAGAAGCTGGCCCGGGTGGGCATGGAAGTGATGGGGCTGAAGGGTCAGCTGGAGGCGGGTTCCAAGTACGCCGAGCTGCAGGGATTCATCTCGAACCAGTACCTGTTCGCCGTGCCCTACACCATAGAGTCAGGCTCGCAGGAGATCCAGCGCAACGTAGTCGCCACCCGTGGCCTCGGCCTCCCTAGGGGGGCTTAGGGGGCAGAGTTCGTCCGACACTTGATGGTAGTTTCCTGAACAGCCATTGTCAGTAGCACGTGCCTTGCGTGCAATGATCTGCTTTACCCCCGACGCGCCTTGATCCCTGTCATTTCCAAGGCACCGTGATGTCAGAAATGCGCCTTAGGCATCGACTTGGGGTATCTGTGGTTCACGCAAGGTCTTTGACTGAATAGCCTAAAAGTATTATCTTGTGAATGTAGGACTCAGGTGTACCTCATAGGGAGAGTTGCGACTGGATCATTCCCAGATAGCCCCCTTCCTCCCATCACCCCTTCGGAATACAATTAACCACATCGCACATACGCCATTGAAAGGCAGCGTCACAATGGACGTAAAGGAAGCAGTTAAGACTGCCAAACAATACATTTCTGAGGTGTTTGACGCCGAAGACATCGCCGATGTGGGGCTGGAAGAGGTAGTTTTCGACCACGAAACTCGAGACTGGAAAATCACGATCGGCTTCTCAAGGTCCTGGCTTCTCAGAAAGCCTCTGCCGGAATCATTGTTCGAGGGTCCGTTTGGCCGCAGCGAACAGATAACCGACCGCTCCTATAAAGTTATCTGCATAGACGACGACACTGCCAAAGTCGTCTCTTTGACCGACCGCTTGCTCACACCGGCCAACTAAACCCGATGGCCCCGTCCGGATACTTCATAGATTCCAATCTCCTGGTGCTGCTGGTTGCAGGCCGTGTCAGTCGCGCCCTGATCCGTAAGCACAAACGGCTTACCGAATACACTGAGGCCGACTACGATACGCTGCTGGGTCTGGTGAGACCGGCTGCGAAGGTGTTTGTCACCCCGAATACCCTAACGGAGACATCGAACCTATTGACGCATCATGGCGAGCCGGAACGGTCTCGTCTGATGGAGGCATTGCGTAGTCTAATATTGAGCAGCCAGGAAGTGATCGTAGCCAGTGCTGACGCCTCTGCCAACGCCGCCTTCGATAGGCTGGGACTCACCGACACAGCCCTCTTGGAAGTTGTGTCGACCGAGACTCCGTTGTTAACTTCGGACGTCAATCTTTATCTCGCAGCTTCATCCCTGGTGCCCGGAAGCGCCATCAACTTCTCCCGGCTTCGAACTTTCTAGCCCCCGTTTGCTCCCCACCCCCCGCCCGAATACAATAGCCCCATACCCGCGCACCCTGTAAAGGAGCCGTCATGGATTTCTCTCTTACCGCCGAGGAAAAGGCCTTTCGAACAGAGCTCACCGAGTTCCTGGACACCGAGATGCCCGAGGACTGGGACGACCCTCAGCCCGACATCTATGCCGTCGGCAGGCAGGAGATGGAGATGCGCCGCAAGTTCGGGGAGAAGGGCTGGCGCACCATGGCCTGGCCCAAGGAGTACGGCGGAGGCGGCGCATCGCCCGTCATGCAGCTCATCTACAAGGAGATGATCAGCTACCGCGGCGCCACCAAGATCGAGGACCAGGGTATCGACTTCGTAGGCCCGACCATCATCATCCACGGCACCGAGGAGCAGAAGAAGGAGCACCTGAGCCGCATATCCAGGGGCGAGGCCTTCTGGTGCCAGGGCTTCAGCGAGCCCGAGGCCGGCTCCGACCTGGCGGGCCTCCAGACCCGCGCCGTGGAGGACGGCGACGACTACGTCATCAACGGCCGCAAGATCTGGACCAGCTTCGCCCACCTGGCCACGTGGATGCACATCCTGACCCGCACGGACCCCGACGCCCCCAAGCACCGGGGAATCACCTACTTCCTGTTGGACATGACCACCCCCGGCATCTCCATCCGACCCCTGATCACCATGGCCGGAAGCCACCACTTCAACGAGGTCACCTTCGACAACGTCCGCGTCCCGAAGAAGAACATGCTCGGCGAAAAGAACCGCGGCTGGTATGCGGCCATGTCGGCGCTGGACTTCGAAAGGTCGGGCATCGAGTACCCGGCCCGCGCCCGACGGGTCTACGAAGACGTCAAACGCTACGCCGAGGAAACCAGGGTCAACGGCAAGACTCTTATCGATGATCCTAGCGTGAAGGGCAAACTATCCGAGGCCGCCATCGACATCGAAGTGAGCCGGCTGCTGTGCTACCGCATCGCCTGGATGCAGGGCGCGGGCCTGGTCCCCAACCACGAGGCGTCGATAGGCAAGCTGTACGGGTCGGAGATGTGGATCCGGGTAGCGAACACCTTCACCCACATCCTGGGCCTCGGGGGGCAGCTGCATGAAGGGTCCAAGTACGCCGCCCTGGAAGGAGTGGTGCCCAACTTCTACCTGAACGTCGTGGCCGGGGCTATCTACTCGGGCACCTCGGAAGTGCAGAGGGGGATCATCGCGCGTCGGGGGCTGGGGCTGCCTCGGGGGACGTAGGGAATAGGGTTCCGACCGGAATCAACGATGCAACGCGAAGAACATGCGAAGCTGGCACAGGCACTCTTGGAGGCGTCAGACAGGAGCTTTACTTCTGATGAGCGCGTGCAAGGCTCCCAAGAACTATGGGGGGCGGCTACACATGCTGTATTGGCCGTAGCTTCTAACTTGGACTGGAAATGGGAGATGGAAGATCTGCTAGAGGAAACGATAGCGAGATTGGCGGTTGAATCGGGGGACCTGTCCCTGAAAGTCGGGTTGGACGCTGCGATAAAATTTCACGACAACTTTTACGTCGGTGAGATGACCAGGAACGAAATTAAAACAGACCGCCCCAAGGTCCACAGATTCGTGAATGCACTATTGCCAATGATGAATCTGTCTGAGTCAAAGCTGGGATGAGACACGAAACGCATGCACAGATAGCCCTACAGTTCCTGTCGGATTCCGATAGAGAGTTCAGTTCAGGGGATCACCTGCAGGCATCCGAGAAGTTGTGGGGAGCGACGGCACATGCAGTCATGGCCGTTGCGATAAAGCGTGATTGGAGTGATTGCCGCAGCCACCGGGCCATGAAGAATGTCTCGGGGCGATTGTCTGAAGAGGTCAAAGAGGATTGGCCGATCGCCGGGTTTGCTGTTGCTGAACGATTCCACAAGAACTTCTACCACGACGAGATGCACGACTACGACATTGAGTTGGAAAGACCCATTGTCCACAACTTCGTACACAAGACACTCGCTCTGACCAATGGAGCCTGGCAAAGCTGTGGATAATCTCCCGAAGGAATACCAACCTTGAAAGGCCGAGTCCTGAGCTACTCCGTCCAGGACAACGCAGGCGTCATCTCCGGCGACGATGGTCGGCGATACACCTTTGAAGGACCCCAGTGGCGCGAGCAGGACCTGCCCGTCCAGGGCGCCCACGTTGACTTCCAGGTTGCCGCAGACGCCGATGAAGCCGTCAGCATCTATCTCATCCGAGAGGGAGCACCGATGCCCGCCGCTGGCGAAAAGAACAAGGTAGTGGCTGGCATACTCGCCATCCTGTTCGGACCTCTCGGGGCGCACAAGTTCTACCTGGGCTACTCGGGGCAGGGAGCCTTGATGCTGGTGCTGTTCATCCTCGGGATTGCGCTGCTGTTCGTCTTCGGCATCGGCCTGTTCGTCCTGCTGGTAATCGGGATAATCAGCCTGGTCGAAGGCATCATCTACCTCACCAAACCCGACGCCGAATTCGAAGCCACCTACGTCAAAGGCCGCAAGGCCTGGTTTTGAAGGGCAGCGGATCACCCCTCCTTTCCCGGTTGCCACCCGATTGAGGTTGCTCCTCCCTTTCTTGTCCCCATGAACTTCCACCCCTCCCCCGAGGAACTCGCCTTCCAGACGCAGGCCCGCGCCTACCTCAAAGACATCACCGAAGGCTGGGGCGTCCCCCGAAACGACGAGGAGTACCAGGCCCGAGCCCGTGCCGTCAGGGAAGGGTTGGGGGAAAGAGGATGGCTCACCGTCGGGTGGGGGCTGCCCTACGGAGAGGCTTCGCCGGTCAAGGCGGCGAAGCTCCGGGAGGAGATGGCCTACCACCTCGTGCCCCGGGCCAACGACCACGGCACCGACCTCGTCGGACCCCTTCTCCTGAAGCACGGCACCCGAGAACAGCAGCAAGTACACCTCGGCCCTCTGGCTGAAGGCCGGGAGTTGTGGTGTGTCGGGTTCACGGAGCCCCTGGCCGGTACCGACCTTGCCAACATCAGGACCCGGGCCGGGAAGCAAGACGGCAGCTTCATCCTGAACGGGCAAAAGGACTATGGCGAATGGGCCCAGAACTCGGGGTGGTGTCACCTGCTGGTCCGGACGGAGGAGGGTTCGTCGGGGCGCAGGGGGCTGACCTGGTTCTTGCTGGACATGTCCACACCCGGCATATTCCTCAACCCCACCGAGTACACCACGGGCCGAGTCTTCTCCGAGATTTTCCTCGATGACGTCGTTGTCCCGGAGTCCGCCATCCTCGGGGGCCCGGGTGGGGGGTGGGACATCGTCGAGGAGTTCCTCGCCCAGGCCCGCCCCGGCTTCGAGCACATCGGTTGGGCCCGGCGAATGCTGGATTTCGCCATAGAGCACGGGGCAGTCAGCACGGGTCGAAGGGCCCGCCTCGCCGAGGCTTCTGTGGACATCGAAGTTGCCCGTCTGCTATCCTATCGCAGCCTTTGGCCCGGGCGCGGGAGAGAGGAATCCCGGCGTCGGGCTTCCATGGCAAAACTCTTCAGTTCAGAGGTCTTTCAGAGAGTCGCGGAGACGGCATTCAACGCAATTGGGCTCCAGGGACAGGGTCTCCCGGGGCCCGTGCAGCACCTGTACCTGGAGTCGTCCGCCGCATCGATTTATCTCGGCACTTCCGAAATACACCGGACCCTGGTCTCGGGTCTATCGAACATGACATAGGAGCATACAGATGGAGTTCACTTTCAGCGAGGAAGACAGGCAGTTCAGGAGCGATCTCACCACCTTCCTCCAGGACCAGTTGCCCGACAACTGGTGGGGCGAAGAGGCCTACGACGAAAGCGTATGGCCCTTCACCCTGGAGATGAGGAAGAAGCTGGGGGAGAAAGGCTGGCTGGCAATCTCCTGGCCCAGGGAATACGGGGGATCGGATGCTTCGCCGGGACAGTCCATGATCTACAGCGAGGAGATGGCCTACCACCGGGCCCCGGGCAAGGACATCCAGGGTGTCGGGTTCATAGGCCCCTGCCTCATGATTCACGGCACCGAAAAGCAGAAGCTCGAGCACCTGCGGCCCATATCCGATGGGAGTGTCAACTGGTGCCAGGGGTTCAGCGAGCCCGAGTCGGGCTCCGACCTCGCCTCCCTATCCACCCGGGCCGTCGAGGACGGCGACGATTTCGTCATTACCGGCCAGAAGATATGGTCCAGCGGCGCCCACGTGTCGGACTGGTGCCACCTCCTCGCCCGCACGGACCCCGACGCCCCCAAGCACCGCGGCATCACCTATTTCCTTATCGACATGAAGACCCCGGGCGTCGAGGTGCGCGGCATCACCGACCTCACGGGACACCACCGCTTCAACGAGATTTTCCTCGACAACGTGCGCGTGCCCAAGGAGAACGTGATCGGCGAGGTCAACCGGGGCTGGTACGCCGCCATGTCGACCCTCGACTTCGAACGCACCGGCATAGAGAACTCCGCCGACACCCGACGCATGATTGACGACCTACTTGAGTACGTGAAGTCAACCCCCTGGAACGGCGGCGTCCTAGCCGACGAGCCGGGCACCAAGGGGAAGCTGGCCGAGATGCGCATCAACGCCGAGATATCGCGGATGCTCTCTTACCGGGTTATGTGGCTGCAGAGCGTCGGGCAGGTGCCCAACTACGAGGCGTCCGTGGCCAAGGCCTACGGGGCTGAAATGGTGCAGGAGTGCGTCAACATGGCCATGCAGATCCTCGGTATGTCGGGTCAGCTGACGGAAGACTCCAAGTGGGCGCCCTTCAAGGGCTACGTCGAAAGGACCTACCTGAACGCCATCAGCCGCACCATAGCCGGCGGCACCAGCGAGGTCCAGCGCAACATCATCGCCACCCGCGGCCTCGGCCTCCCAAGAGGAGCGTAACTCCCGCCATTCCGGGGAACTGGGGAGGGGCCGCTCATGCTTCGACGGAACTCAGCATGAGCGGGAGGCGGCCCACCACCATCAATTCGTCACATTCCCCTACCACTTGTGATACAATCTGACCATGACTACCACCGAGACCAATCCCTCTCTCATATTCGCCGATGCCCGCCGCATGTACTCCTCTGCCCTTCAGCAACTTGACGCCGGAGACATCCGCGATGCCGCCGACAAAGCCTGGTGCGCCGCCAAGCGCGCCGCCGATGCCCTTATCCTCGCCCGCACCGGCCATCTCCCGCCCAAGTCCCCCGACACTACCCGCTCATTGATTAGGCTTGCCCAGGACTACCCCGAAATGCGGGGACTTCTGGACCGTTACGCCGCGAGGCGGGACATACTTCACGGCGACTGCTTTTACACCGGCCTCTGTGAGCCCATAGACGGTATCCAGCGACTAATCCACGAAACCGCCGACTTCATCCGGGACGCCGAGTCCCTGGCCCAAAACTAGCCCTCTCCCCCTCTATCCGTCATTCCGGCCCCCGAGCCGGCTGAAAGTGCGCCTCTGGCGTGAATCTCTCTCCGGCGGTGCCGCTTATCCTGAGCCCTTTAGAAGTATGAGAGAGAAGGCGCCTGTTCCCTCACCCCGTAACCGTAATCGCCTGCCTGCTATAGGCCCCATCATCCACCTGCTTCACCAGGAACCGGGCCACGTCCGCCCGGTTTATCTTCCCGACCTTCCCCTCATTGCCCGCCCTGCATTCCCCCGTGGCCGACCCGTCTTTCAGAATAGCCGCCCGGACTATCGTCCAGTCCAGGGAGCTTCCCATGACCACCTTCTCCTGCGCCACGTGGTCGGCGTAGATGTTGCGCAGCAGCGTGCGGAACATGATCTTGGCAATCAAGGGCACCTGCCTCCAGCTCTCGCCCACCCCCGCCGCCGACAACACCACCAGCCGCCCGATCCCATGCTTTGTCATCCCCTCCACCACGTTCCGGGTCCCGACACTCAGCGTCGTCTTGTCCCTCAGTCCGTTGCTGCCCAGGGCAACAATCGCTGCATCATGACCGGCCAACGCCTCAGCCACCGACTCGGCGTCCGTGACATTCCCCTGGGCAACCTGCAATCGTAGACCCTTTCCTTCAACCTTGCCCACCGAGCGGGCGAATGCGGTTACCTTGTGGCCCTGCTCCAGCGCCTGCCAGCAAACGTGTATCCCCGTCTTTCCCGTGGCCCCGAATACGATTACTTTCATGGAGACCTCTGCTGTTCAATGGCTCGGCTATAATGACGGCGCCCCATAATCATAAGCCCCGGGAATACACCCATGCACTTCACCTTCACACCCGAAGAAGCCGCCTTCCAGAAGGACCTCCGAGACTTCCTCAAGGCCGAACTCCCGCCCGGCTACAAGGGCGCAGACGAGTACGGCCGCACCGAGGACCGGGCCTTCGAGCAGTACATGCGACAACGCCTCATTAAAAGGGGCTGGCTCACCATGGCATGGCCCCGAGAGTACGGCGGCCAGGATGCCTCCAACGTGAAGATGGCCATCTTCGCCGAGGAGATGATGTACCACGAGGCCCCAGGCAAGGACAGCTCGGGGGTCGGGCTCCTGGCCCCGGCGGTCATGCGCCACGGCACCCCTGAACAGAAGGCCAAGTACCTGCCACCCATCTCCCGTGGAGAAGTTACCTGGGCCCAGGGATTCAGCGAACCGGAGTCGGGCTCCGACCTGGCGTCGCTCCAGACCCGGGCCGTGAGAGACGGCGACGACTACCTGATAACCGGCCAGAAGATCTGGTCCAGCGGCGCCCACCTCGCCGACTGGATGTTCGTCCTCGCCCGCACCGACCCCGACGCCCCCAAGCACCGCGGCATCACCTACTTCCTCGTCGACATGAAGACACCCGGCATCACCGTCCGGCCGATCATCAACATGGTCGGCGACCACCACTTCAACGAGGAGTATTTCGACAACGTCCGTGTCCCGGCTGAGAACATAATCGGCGAGCTGAACCGGGGCTGGTACGTGGCCATGACCACCCTCAACTTCGAGCGGGAAGGCACCACCTACACCGCCCGCGCCCGCAAGCCCCTGGATATGCTTATAGCGTTGCTGAAAGAGTCTCGGGCCAACGGCAGCGATATAGCCCTGACCCCCGCCCTCCGCCACCGGCTGGCCGACCGTGTCCTGGAGACGGAGGTGAGCAGGATTCTCGCTTACCGGATAGCCTGGATGGTGGATCAGGGCCTCGAGCCCCAGCACGAGGCGTCGATTTCCAAGCTGATCAGCAGCGAGCTGTTGATGCGGGTCGCCAACACCGGCATGCAGGTTCTCGGCATGATGGGCCAGCTCGCCGAGGACTCCAGGTACGCCCGACTCAAGGGCAAGTTCCACCGCATGTACCTCTGGAGCATAAGCGAACCAATAGGCGGCGGCACCTCCGAGATCCAGCGGAATATAATCGCGACTAGGGGGCTGGGGCTTCCGAGGGGGAGCTAGACTGGGACATGCCGATAGCCTATCGGAATCAGTCTCTCTGTGCTAGAATCATCCTATGACCACATCTAAAGCTGTCACTTATAGCGAAGCGAGCCATCATCTGCTCACACAGGCCCGCACTGAACTCGAGGCCGGAGACCTACGACAGGCCTCGGAGAAGGGCTGGGGCGCCGCCGCTCAGATGGTCAAGGCCGCCGCCGAGTGCCGAGGCTGGGACCACAACTCTCACCGCGACCTCTTCTTCGTCGTCAGAGACCTCACCAACGAGGCGGGCGACCCGGAAATCCACCGCCTCTTCTCCATCGCCAATTACCTCCATACCAACTTCTACGAGGACGCTTTCGAGGCCGAAATGGTCAACGCTTACCTCTCCGAAGTGCAAAGATTCGTCGCCAAGCTCGACAGCCTCCTCGATAGCTGAGTCTCCACTGTTCGAACGTTGGTTTCGGAACATGGAGATTTTCCCGATCCATTCTCTCTAGTTGGCATCTTTAAACGCCCGCTTGGCAAGCTATACCTGTTTGCCATGGATTAATCGGGGCATCCAACAATCTAAATGCACAAAGGCGGGCCGCGGGGTGGGGCGGCTCATGCTGAGCGTAGTCGAAGTGTGAGCGGGGGGCCTGTCCCCTTTCATTCGACGAGAGAGAGTGAGGGTAACCCCCACCCTGAGCGGGGGAATGGACTTGCCCTAGCCCTCGCTTGACACACCCGACCTTATCTAGCAATATCTCAGTAAGACTCGGTAACAGCAAACAATCATGCCACGGACCACCAAGACAATCACCTTCTCCCTCCCCCCCGACATGGCCAAACGGGTGGACCAGGCCATGAAGCAACAGGGACGCTCCAGGAGCGAGTTCCTCCGGGAGGCGGTTCTCCGCTACATCGAGGAATGCGAGTGGAGGCAGCTGCTCCGGTACGGAGAAGGGCGGGCCAGGGAGAAGGGCCTGGGCCCCGAGGACGTGGCCCGTCTTGTTGAAGAATACCGCTCCGAAGTCGCCTCCTCCCGTACGTGAGAGTCGTCCTCGACACCAACGTCATCGTCTCGGGCCTGAACTTCCCCGGCAACGAGCGCCAAGTCCTCGAACTGGCTCTCAGGGGACGCTTCGAGTTGTGCCTTTCCACCTTCATCCTGGATGAGGTCGCTGGAGTGCTTGAGCGCAAGTTCGGTTGGACCGAAGGGCACTCGGCTCAGGCTATCAGCACACTGCGGAACGCCGCCCACATCATTGAACCCGAGCAGCGCCCCGATGTAATCCAGGCCGGCCACCCCGACAACCGGATACTGGAATGTGTGTCGTTCGCAAATGCCCAATACCTGGTAACCGGCGACCGAAGACACCTTATACCCCTCAAACAACACCACGGCGCCAGTATCCTAAACGCCCCCCAGTTTCTGTCCTCGTTGGAGCGCACCCCACCTCCGACCTAGCGTCCCCTCCGAGTCCGTCATCCCAACCCCCGATCGGGAATCCATCCTGTGGGGAGGGACCGCTCATACTGAGCCCCGTTGAATTATGAGCGGGAGGGGTCGGGTTAGAATAGTAGCACTCCCATGCACATCACCTTCACACCCGACGAATCTACCTTCCAAGGAGACCTCCGCGCCTTCCTCAAGGCCGAACTCCCCCCCGACTGGAAGGGCGCCGACGAAGATGGCCGCACCGACGACATCGAGCTTGAACGCCATATCCGCCGAGGCCTTATCGACCGAAACTGGCTCACCATGGCCTGGCCCCGGGAGTACGGCGGTCAGGACGCTTCCAACGTGAAATCGGCGATCTTCGCAGAGGAGATGGCCTACCACGAGGCCCCCGGCAAGGACAACTGGGGCATCGGGATGCTGGCCCCGGCCATCATGCAGCACGGCACCCCCGAGCAGAAGACCAAGTACCTGCCTCCCATCGCCCGAGGGGAGACGACCTGGTGCCAGGGGTTCAGCGAGCCCGAGTCGGGCTCCGACCTCGCCTCCCTCCAGACCCGAGCCGTGAAGGACGGCAACGACTACCTGATTACGGGCCGGAAGATCTGGTCCAGCGAGGCCCACCGCTCCGACTGGATGTTCCTCCTCGCCCGCACGGACCCCGACGCCCCCAAGCACCGCGGCATCACCTTCTTCCTCGTAGACCTCAAGACCCCGGGCATCACCATCCGGCCCATCATCAACATGGTCGGCGACCACCACTTCAACGAGGAGTACTTCGACAACGTCCGTGTCCCGAGCGAAAACGTCATCGGCGAGGTGAACCGGGGCTGGTACGTCGCCATGACCACCCTCAACTTCGAACGGGACGGCACCACCTACACCGCCAAGGCCCGAAAGCCCCTGGACCTGCTGGTCGACCTTCTCAAAACTGACGATGCTGACAAGGCACTCTCCCCGGCCCTCCGCCACCGCCTCGCCGACAGGCTTGTGGAGACTGAGGTGAGCCGCCTCCTCGCCTACCGAATCGCTTGGATGGCCGACCAGGGCCTCGAGCCCCAGCAGGAGGCCTCCATATCCAAGCTCTTCAGCACCGAGCTCCTCCTGAGGGTAGCCAACACTGGAATGCAGGCCCTCGGCCTCATGGGCCAGCTGGTGGAGGACTCCAAATGGGCGCCCCTCCGAGGCAGATTCCGCAAGCTCTACCTCTGGAGCATCAGCGAGGTCATAGGCGGCGGCACCTCCGAAGTTCAACGCAACATAATCGCCACCCGTGGCCTCGGCCTTCCTAGGGGTGGTTAACCTTAGAGAGAGGGCCACAGGCACACAATTGGAATGTGTAAGAAGTGTGATAACGTTGACCATAAGCGGTCGCAATGCCTCCAATTGACACGGCATAATAATCTTGGCCAAGCTATAGTTGCCATACGAAGACTGCTTAGATGGTCAAACTGCCAAAAGCTGTCTGGCACTAGGGAGCTACGAACGATATGACAACAATCGAGGAGCGTGTCAGCTATATCGAGGGGCGCCTGGACTCTCTGGCTACTAAAGAAGACCTGGCCAGCCTTGAGTCGCGGCTCATCAAGTGGATGATTGGCATGGTGATTAGCTCTGTGGCAATCGCCACTACTTTGGCCCTTTTCATTCAAGGGTTGGTGGATTGAATGATGGCCTCAAAGTTTTGAACACCTGGATACCCCTGCACCCTGGCTCCCCTCTTTCATAGACGTTCCCAATCTTCAAACTTCCTGTCTGTGGCAGGTTCCGCAAGCTCTACCTCTGGAGCATCAGCGAGGTCATAGGCGGTGGCACCTCCGAAGTTCAGCGTAATATGATCGCCACCCGCGGCCTCGGGCTGCCGAGGGGGACTTAGACCGTCATTCCCGACCCTGATCGGGAATCCATCCCCGTGGCGGGGGGTGGGGGGAAGAGGTCAGCCGCTGTTGCGAGAGAGGCAGTCTTCTCTGCTCTCATGCACCACCGGCCCTTCCTCAGTGTCGTAGGAGTACGTCGTATCAGAAAGGAGTCGGTCACCGAAATAGCTTTTTTCAACGACTACGCGAAAAGGATTTTCTTCTGGATGGAAGTGGGCGGTGTAGCTTATGCCGTTAGGAAGATCTGTGCGAAGGACAAGCTCAATGGGTCCGTTTTGCATATGGATAGCGACTGCTTTCCACCCCCCAAAGCTGGGAAACACGGAGAAGAACGGGATCGCCGGGAGCACCATCCCTCTATTGTCCTCCGTTCTCCACCATCCTTCGAGTTCGTGATGCTGCCAACTCGCTAAATCCGGAGCGATTTTCCGAACACATAAAGAGCGCCACGTCGAATCGTATTCAAATATCCGGCCACTGGAAGGCGTAGTGTGTGTGCCCTGGGCCGCATAGGGAGCGTCATAATCGCCCGTGTATTCGAAGACAGCGTCAAAGATTTCCGTGCCTCCGTCCAAGAGCATCTGAGTGCGGACGGCTCTGAAAATCGGATTTTCCTGTATGACACCACCGGCGTATTCGATGAATGTATTAGGGTCGATTTCTACTCCTTCCTCTTCAGGGGCCATCCCCGATTCCGGTGTAGGCGTCGGCGTAGCGGTTGGCTCGGGCGTGGCAGTGGGTGCGGGCGTAGGGACGGCAGTTGGCTCAGGAGTGGCAGTCGGTGGGGGTACAGCTGTGGGTATGGTAGTCGGAGTTGGCTCAGGCGTTGGCTCAGCCGTAGGAAACGGCACAGCAGTTGGCTCCGGTGTAGGCGTGGGAACCGACGTCGGTATCGGCATGACCGTTGCAGTGGGCCCGACAGCCGGGTTCGAATCCGGCGTTGGCTCCGCCGACTCCCCACCACAGGAAATGAAGATAACCCCAGCTGCAATAACCAATGCCACTGCCCCGGCCATCGCTTGATGCCGACCTTTGGTGCGGATGCCCGCCCTTAGCATGACTCCATCATATCACCGGCAGCCTTTAAGTCCATTAAATGTCCAGGCGGCGGCATTTCCGAGGTGCAACGTAATATAATTGCCACCCGGGGCCTCGGTCTCCCGAGAGGTACGTAATCCCCTGAATAGAATCTCACTGACGGGGAGTCCAGAGGGGCTCTGCCCCTTTGGTAGGGGGGACTGGGGGGACACCCCCCAGAACTTATATATTCCCCCTTTCCCTTCCTAAGGGAGAGGGGGACACAGGGGGAGAGGGTTGACATGCAATACAAATTCACCAAACAAGAAGACGCCTTCCGGGAAGAGCTCCGCACATTCCTGAAAGAGGAACTGCCTCGCAAGTGGCGCTACGGCCTCATCGAGACCGCTGACGAAGACTCCGACCTGGCTCGAAGAATGCGCCGCAAGCTCGCCGACCGCGGCTGGCTCACCCTCGGCTGGCCCAAGGAGTACGGCGGCCAGGGCGCGTCGCCCATCACGCAGCTCGTCTTCAACGAGGAGATGGCCTATCACCGCTCCCCGGGCAAGGACGCCTTCGGCATTGGCATGCTCGGGCCCGCGCTCATGATGCACGGCACCGAGGAGCAGAAGCGCAAGTACCTCCCCGCCATCGCCGAGGGACGGATCAACTGGTGCCAGGGTTTCAGCGAGCCCGGCTCGGGCTCCGACCTCGCCTCCCTCCAGACCCGCGCCGTCGAGGATGGTGACGACTACGTGATCTCAGGCCAGAAGATATGGACCAGCGGCGCCCACCACGCCGACCGCTTCTTCATGCTGGCCCGCACCGACCCCGACGCACCCAAGCACCGCGGCATCACCTTCTTCATGGGCGACATGAAGGACCCGGGCGTCGAGGTCCGGCCCATCGTCAGCGCCACGGGCCGCCACTCCTTCAACGAGGTCTTCTTCGATAACGTCCGCGTCAACAAGCGGGACATCGTCGGGGAGGTGAACCGGGGCTGGTACGTCGCCATGACCCTTCTCGGGTTCGAACGTTCGACAGTCGAGTGGCCGGCAGCCGCCCGTCGGGCCCTGGAAGAGCTCGTCGACTACGCCCGGGACACCAAGGTCAACGGCGCCCGGCTAATCGACGACCCCCGGGTCCGCACCAAGCTGGCTAACGCCGCCATCGACATCGAGGTATCCCGCATGCTGTGCTACCGGGTCGCTTGGCTCGCGGCCCACGGCCACGCCCCCGACTCCGCCGGCTCCATCGCCAAGGTCTACAGCACGGCCATGCTCAGGCGGTTCAGCGAAGCGGGCATGCAGGTCATGGGCCTCACCGGCCAGCTGAGGGCCGATTCCAAGTACGCAGCCCTGGAAGGCGGCATGAGGCACATGTACCTTGAGACCATCGGCGTCAACATAGCCGGCGGCACCGCCGACGTTCAGCGAAACATAATCGCCACCCGCGGCCTCGGCCTCCCGAGGGGGGCGTAACTTTGCCTAAGGAGTAGGGTGGGGAGGTGTCCAGTCCCCGAACCGGGTCCCACCCCACCCCATGCTATAATCCGACCCATGACCACCACCGAGACCAGTCCCTCCCTGATTTTCGAAGATGCCCGCCACATGCACGAGGCCGCCCTCGCCCGCATGGCAGACAACGACATCCGGGACGCCGCCGAAAAAGCCTGGTGTGCCACCCTCCGCGCTGTTGAGGCCCTCGTTCTCGCCCGCACCGGACAGGAACCTGGCAAGTCTCCCGAAGCCAGCAGGCGGCTTATCAGCATCTCCGATGTCGACCCCGCCGTGTATGCCCTCCGCCTTAGCTACTTCAACCGGCAAGAGAGCCTTCACGGCCAATGCTTCTACCATGAGTATTGCCCGATGCCCGGCACCGAACGCCTCATCCACGAAACCGCCGACTTCATCCGGGACGCCGAGTCCCTGGCCCAAAGATAGACCTCTTCATAATTCCTGCGAAGGCAGGATTCACAAAGTAGAATACATATCTCACGCACGCTCGCAGAGAAAAAACAGATATGACCACCCAGGAAACCACAGCCCCGGGCCGCATCCCCATTGAGCCCTTCACCACCCACAGCCGACGCCTCATGGAGCACGCCGAAGAGCAGTTGGCCAATGGCGACAGGCTGCAGGCCTCCGAAAAGGCCTGGGGCGCCGTGGCCCATCAGATAAAGGCCATCGCCGACCGTCGGGGCTGGGAGTACGAAAAGCACGCCCAACTCTTTCCGATTATGAAAAGACTTGCCAATGAGACAGAAGACCCTGCAAAAGTTAAGAATCTCTTTGATGTCGCTAGAGGCATGCACGACAACTTCTATGCAGATTTGACTCCCCTAAGCTACATTGAGGACCAGATTGGTCGGGTCAAGGAGTTGCTGGACATATTGAACCGTCCATCACTCATGACTCCTGAGCCCAACAGAATAAACGAATAGGCACATAACCGACCCTTGTCCCCTCTCCCTTGATGGGAGAGGGTTAGGGTGAGGGTGAAATAGGAAACACACACGTCCATAACTGGCAAGGAGGAAGCAAGATGGACCTGGGCCTTAGCGAAGAACAGGAAATGCTCAAACGCACCGCACGGGAGATGCTCGAAGCCGAGTGTCCCAAGACCCTCGTGCGGGACATGGAAGAAGACGAAAAGGGCTACTCGCCCGAGCTCTGGCAGAAGCTCGTGGAGCAGGGCTTCATGGGCCTGCCCTTCCCCGAGAAGTACGGCGGCGCCGGATTCGAGTTCCTGGACCTCATGGTCCTCGTCGAAGAGTTCGGCCGGGCCCTGGTCCCGGGCCCCTACTTCTACACAGTCGTCGTGGCCGGTACGGCTATTAACGACGCCGGCACCGAGGAGCAGAAGCAGGAATACCTATCCAAGATCTCCAACGGTGAGGCTATCATGACCCTCGCCCACACGGAGCCCAGCGGCCGCTGGGACGCGGGCGGTGTGTCGGTCACCGGCGTTGCTGACGGCGACGACTTCATCCTCAACGGCGTAAAGCTTTTCGTCCCCGACGCCCACGTCTCCGACTACCTCATCGTCACCGCCCGCACCAAGGAGTCCGATGACCCCAACGACGGCATCACGGCGTTCATCGTCGACGCCAAGAGTGCGGGCATCAGCTACGAAGTCCTCAAGACCATCGCATCGGACAAGCAGTGCGAGGTCGTGCTGGACAACGTCCGGGTCCCGAGGACCAACGCCCTGGGCAACATCGACGAAGGCTGGCCCATCGTCGAGCAGGCCCTTCGCAGGGGCGCGGTCGGCAAGTGCGCCGAGATGGTCGGCAACTCCCAGCAGGTCCTTGAGATCGCCGTCGAGTACGCCAAGAACAGGGTGCAGTTCGGTCGGCCGATTGGTAGTTTCCAGGCCATACAGCACCACTGCGCCAACATGGCCACGGACGTCGACGGGTCCCGGTTCATCACCTACCAGGCCGCCTGGCGTTTAAGCGAGGGCCTGGAATGCGACCGGGAGGTGTCGATGGCGAAGGCCTGGGTGAGCGAGGCTTGCCGCCGGGTCGCCGCCCTGGGTCACCAGGTGCATGGTGGAATCGGATTCACCAAGGAGCACGACATGCAGCTCTTCTTCCGAAGGGCCAAGCAGGCCGAGCTATTCTTCGGAGACGCCGACTACCACAAAGAAAAAGTCGCCGACGCCATAGGCCTCTAACCCTTACCACTCCGTCATTCCCGACTGCGATCGGGAATCCATCCCCGGTGGCGAGGGGCGGAGGTCCGACCCCCTCTCCCTCGACGGGAGAGGGCTAGGGTGAGGGTGAAAGTCCCTTCCAAAGAACTCAAATCGGGCGGGTGGCCTAAACCACCCGCCCGATTACTATGTCTAATCCCCTCTCCCTCGACGGGAGAGGGCTAGGGTGAGGGTGATCCCCTCCCCGAGGTTGGCCCGCTCGCCCTGAGCATAGTCGAAGGGTCTCAAGAGCGGAATAGGGGGGTATCCCTTCCCCCATCCCCCCAGTATTGAACTAGAGGCAGGCCCGCTGTGCCAAAGCACAGCGGGCCTGCCTCTGTTCTTATCTCCCCCTCTCCCTTATAGGCCCTAAGGGAGAGGGGGACCAAGGGGGTGAGGGTTCCCTTTCCCCCTCCCCAGTGTCGGGGCACGACTCACAAAACCTCATTCCTCAACCCCACCGACCCCGGGTGCACCACCCCGCCCCTCCCCACGTGCCCCGAGATATCCCCGTCCAGGAACAGCCGTATCGCCTGATCAAGGTCGCTCCTCGCCACCTCCCTGACCTCCGAGTTGAACGGGTACCGACGGTCCTTCGTCGGGTCCAGCTTGTCCGCAAGGAAAACAACCCGGGCCACGGGGCCCATCTCCGCCAGGCCCGTGGTGTGCGCCCTCACCGCCTCCAGTATCTCCGGGTCCTCGATCCCGTACCGTTCCCGAGCCAGAGAGGCCGCTATGGGCCCGTGCAGGAATATCGGCATCCGCTCCTCCAGCGCCCCGACCCCAATCCCGAAACCTTCGGCCATTGCCAGCAGCTCCTCGGGGCGCTTGGCCCGGGCCAGGTCGTGAAGCAGCGCCCCGACCCTCGCCTTCTGAGCATCGACACCATGCACCTCCGCCAGCCCCACCGCAATCTCCTCAACCCTCAGAATGTGCTCGCAAAGCCCCCTGGACAACCGCCCGACATCACGCCTGATCTCCTCAATAGTGGAGTCCGGGACGGTCACCTCGTCCTACCCCAACTGCCCCGACAACTGCCGCCCCCCGAGAACGTGCATGTGAAGATGCCCGACCGTCTGCCCACCCTCGTCTCCGCAGTTGACGACCAGCCGGTACCCCTTCTCAAACACCCCTTCCCTTCGCGCCATATCATTCGCCACCACCGTCATGTGACCGGCCAGGGAGGCTTTATCGTCAGCAATGTCCCGTACCGAGGCCAGGTGTAGGGTGGGAAGAACAAGGAGGTGGATCGGGGCCTGGGGATTGATGTCCCGTATCACGATTACCTGCTCGTCCCGGTAAAGAACCTCCGCAGGAATCTCCCCCGCCACAATCTTACAAAAGATGCAGTCCATGCCCTATGGTTCTATCTGTGGCCCGGGCCTGTCAAGGGAGGGAAGGGCCCGCTCGGGCTGGGCCTGTCTGAGCATGAGCGGAAGGAAGAACTAAAACTCAGCCAGGGCCTCCGCGCCCCGGATGAACTGCACAGTCTCGCGTATAAGCTCTTCCGTCTCATCCGGCTCGCAGTCGTCGTGATAAAAGCACTCACCGTGAAGAATCGTCTGACGCTCTATGTAGATGCGGCGAAGATTCCGGAGAGCGGAGTCGGCACGGGAGATAGTGCGTAATCTCCTTCCGGCCGCGGTAGAAGTGGTCGGTTCTTGCCCCGTACGCGCCAGGACCAACGCCTCCGCTGCCCGCACCGTGGTGCACCAGGCCTTTTCAGCCGCGCCACGGATGTCCCCCGACGCCATTCTCTCCAGCGCAGCGCCGTGCATCCGATGGGCGTCGGCGAAAATATGGGCAGGGCTGGTCTCAGTCGTAGTCATGTGTCGGAGTATAGCACAGGAGGAGCATTGCTCATCGAGGCCTCAGCCAGGCGTGAACAGGGAGACTGGAGATGCGTCAGCCCAAATACCCCACTATCGCCGTCATCGCCCCCACCACTGTGACTAGGCCGGCAACCATTATCCCAACACCCCACTTTATTAAGCCCGCATTCAACCGCAGCATCTCCCCACGAAGAGCGGCTATGTCTCCCTTCAACTCCGTCCGAAGACCGCCGATCTCCCCCTTCAACTCCGTCCGAAGACCGCCGATCTCCCCCTTCAACTCCGTCCGAAGACCGCCGATCTCCCCCTTCAACTCCGTCCGAAGACCGCCGATCTCCCCCTTCAACTCCGTCCGAAGACCGCCGATCTCCCCCTTCAACTCCGTCCGAAGATTGGCAATCTGCGTCTCAACCCTGGCCACGTCGGCCTTGGACGCGAGGTGGTCATACACCCCTTCCAGCCTGCTGAGCCGCTCTTCCACTGTGGTCACAGCCATACACCCATGTGGCCATTATAGCACGCAAATGTTGCATTGCACGTACTAATCTTTCTTCTCAAACCTCAACGAAGCCGAGTTCAAACAGTACCTCAACCCCGTGGGCCGAGGCCCGTCCGGGAATATATGACCCAGGTGCGCCTCGCACGCCCCGCACATCACCTCCGTCCTAACCATCCCGTGGCTGTAGTCCGTCTCCGTCGCCAGCTTCGACTTGTCCATCGCATCGTAGAAGCTCGGCCACCCCGTACCCGACTCAAACTTCGTCCCCGAATCGAACAGCTCCGCGTCGCACACCACGCACCTGTACACCCCCGACTCCTTGTTGTTCCAATGCTCCCCGCTGAAAGGCATCTCCGTGCCCTTCTCCTGCGTCACGTAGTACTGCTGGGGCGTCAGGCTCTGGAGTTTCTCGTTTCGGTCCATGACTCTTCTCCTCGAATTCCTATACGTCATTCCGGCCCCGACCCGGTCTAAGATGTCCCTGGGTGTAAATCCATCCCGAGGAGGGATGGGGTGAGTCTCTTCCAACGGGCTGCGAGGCCGTTCATCCTGGGGCGCTCGAAGAGCCGAGCGGGGGGCGGCCCGCAGCGTTTTCGAATCGGTGCACATGCTCGCGAAGAGCGCTGTTGATGTCGGTCTGATAACCTCGGCCTCCGTCAGCACGAGCCTTGAACCAGGCCACCACGTCAGCGTCCAGCCGCAGTGTGATCTGCCTCTTCACGGGCCGATAGAACATGCCCCGCTTTGCACCCGACCAGTCGAGAATCTCGGGAATGTCGTCGGTGTTTATCTCCTCGTCTGGCTTGTCAGCCAGGGCCCGAAGCTCTGCCTGCATATCCGGGGGCAGCTCAGTAAGGTTCTTCTTCATACGCTTTCCTTTCGAGCCTCGTGGCTTTTCGGGCGCTGATGATGCGCCCTGCCTCTTCGCCGGCAACCGTGTCAGTCTCTGGCAGGGTATGGACGACCATCAATACCGTTTCTCCCACCATTCCCATTGTCCTCCAACGACGCTCGTATGGGTACGGGTCTTCCTTTGTTGCATGCAGTGGGTCATCGAATACGAAGCCTGCGGTCTCGAAACTAAGGTGATGGGCCCTCCGATTCGCCGCGTCCTTTTTCGGGTCCCATGTCCAACGCAATAATCTACTCTAATATGTAGCTATAATATTGTAGTTACATTGCCCGTTGTTATCAAGGCTTGGGTGGCGCTCCCAACAACCCCTCCAAAGGGGCGTATCAGCTTGCAGCGGATCACTCCCACCCCCTCTCCCTCCCCTGTAGGGGTACCCCTCGTGGGTACCCTGCACCCTACTCACACCCTCCCCCACCCGTCACACCCGCCCTTCTCCCACGTCATTCCCGCCCCCGACCGTGAATCCGTCCTTGGGCTGGGGGCGAGGGTTCCCCCGTGGGGCCGGGTGGCATCCCCTTCCCGTAGGGGCGACCAGCCGGTCGCCCTCCCTGGGGCGGAAGGGTCCTGCCCCCTCTCCCTCGAGGGGAGAGGGCTGGGGTGAGGGTGATCCCCGGGGCGGTGGGGCCGCTCACCCTGAGCGGAGTCGAAGACCCTGCCCCTGCGAAGGCAGGGGGTCGAGCGAGGGGTGGCCCACACCCCGCCAACCCGACTCAACCCCCACCCCCCAAACCCCCTACAAGAACATTTGACTTCCTAGCACTGCCATTCTATAATCTCTCCCGACCCGGGCCCCGATCCCTCGGACCCGTCGCACCGCCGGAAAAACTGAATTGCCGAACTGGCCGAAAGGACTGCCGGATATCCAGGGAGTCCCCCCTGTAGGGGCAATCCCTTGTGATTGCCCTGGGGCACACCCCCAAAAGAGTGTGACGAACACCCTTGACACACAGCGCACATTAGTGCTATCATACCTGCCGACCCGGGCCCCGACCCGTCGGACCCGTTGCATCGCCAAAAAACTGAACTGCCGAAATGGCTGAAAGGATTGCCGAATGTCCAGAAAGTCCCGCAACCCCATACCCGACCCGTCGCCCGCGTCTAAGGAGCCCCGGGGCCGCCGCGCCCAAAAGCCCGGCGCCCCGGGTGCTCTCTTCTACGCCCGCAATAGGAACAGAAACACGAGAAAAAGATTCGCCCGTGCCCGTAAGCTCCATGGTCTCGATCATGAAATCACCGCATTCCGTATGCGGCTCAGGGAGCTCATCGTCACAGAGCCCGGCAACTACGCCCTCATATTCAAGACCTTCGAGCTTCTAATACGCGCCTACAACGCCAAGATTCGCGCCTCTAGGGACTCCAAGGACGCCGACGACACTGCCGTTATAGACGCACTCAGAGAAGCCGCCGACACCCTCGGACTCGACAGGGTCCCCTGGAGCCAAGCTGATGATTAACCCGATGAACATTTTCAACCGCAAGTCCCGCACCCCTATCCCCTTGGCCATCAAGCCCGAGTCCACCTTCGACGCCGTACTCGAAATGCGTCTCGCAGAGCTCCATCAGCAGATCGCCGAGCTCAAGGGCCGCATCAACACCCTCTTTTTCTTCGTCATGATCGCCGCCATGCTCCAGTTCGTCTTCGGCATCACAGGAGTCACCCCCTGGTAGACCTCAACTACCTCAGGCCCTATCAGCAACAGATAGCCGAAGCTGTCTTCGACAGCGTCCGACACGGCAAGGGCCTCACCTTTTCCGTCATGATAGCCCGGCAGGGCGGCAAGAACGAGATATCAGCGCGCATCGAAAGTGGCCTCCTCCTCGCCTCCGCCGAAACCGGCGGTACTGCCATAAAGGCCGCCCCTACTTTCCACCCCCAGGCCCTCATCAGCATCTCCCGACTCAAGGACGTCCTCCACCGCCAGCGCCTTCAGCCCTACATTGTTTTCGAACGCGGCAGCCTCCTCCGCATCGGCCGCGCCCGACAGCTTTTCCTTAGTGCCCACCCCTCCAGCAACGTCGTTGGCAACACCGCCGACATCCTTCTCGAAATCGACGAGTCCCAGGACGTCTCTCCCGACAAGTTCAACCGCGACTTCATGCCTATGGGCGCCACCGCCAACGTCACCACCGTCCACTATGGCACCGCTTGGCAAGACAACTCCCTCCTTGAGCAGGTCAAGCAGTCCAACCTCGACCTCCAACGTTCCGACGGCATCCAGCGTCACTTCGAGTTCGACTGGCAGGCCGTCGCCCAGCACAACCCTCAATACCAGCGCTACGTCGAGGCCGAACGTCAACGCCTCGGCAGCGATCATCCACTGTTCCTCTCCCAGTACTGCCTCACCCCCGTTTCCGACGATGGAAGGTTCCTGGACAATACGCGGCTGGCCCTTCTCAAGGGTGTTCACTGTCGCTTACGCGCCCCTATCAACGGGTGCACTTACGTAGCCGGCGTAGACCTTGCCGGTGAATCAGAACGTCCCGGCGTTACCGGGATTAGGGCCACAGAGCCCTCGCGGGACTCCACCGTCGTCACCATCGGTGAACTCCGTTCCAACGACGACGGAAGCGGGTTCGTGCTCCCTTCCCTTCGGGTAGTCGAGCACTTTTGGTGGACGGGCAGGCCCCACACCGAGATTTTCTCGAACCTCGTCCACATCCTCAAAGATACTTGGGGCTGCCGCAGAGTAGTCGTCGACGCCACCGGCATCGGTGCAGGCGTCGCCGCCTTCCTGCGCAAACGTCTCGGAACCTCCATCGTCAAACCCTTCAACTTCACCGCCAAGAGCAAATCACAACTCGGATTCGACCTCCTCGCAGCCATCAACTCCGGCAGGCTCCACTCCTACAAGCCCGACGGCTCCCCCGAGTCCACCGAGTTCTGGTCCCAGATGTCCAAGGCAAAGAGCGTAGTCAGGCCCAACCAGACCATCAACTTCTTCGTAGACCCCTCCGAAGGCCACGACGACTTCCTCTCCTCCCTCGCCCTCCTCGTCCACGCCTCCCACTACATCCCGAGACGCGCCACCGGCCGCCTCCGCCAAGGCTATGAATAAAACAACCACCCCCGACTCCCATGTCATTCCGAAGCCCCGCGAGGAATCTGGGGCGGCGACGGGTGTCCTCCGGTTCCCCCTCCCCTTCCGTCATTCCCGACCCCGATCGGGAATCCATTCCCAGGGGGTGAGGCATTCCGTTCGCCCTGAGCGGAATCGAAGGGTCTCAAGAGCGGAATGGGTGGGGTGTCCCACCCCCGACAATCCATCACGCATGACTAACCACCCCACCCCCGACTCCCATGTCATTCCGATGCCCCGCGAGGAATCTCAAGCGTCAGCCCGCCCATCAGCCCCGGCCTTGGTTAGCCTCATCATTCATCAAGGGGTGGAGCGGAGTGCCCCTTCCCCCAGTACCAAACTAGAGACGCACACCTGCGCCAAAGCGCAGGTGTGCGTCTCTGTTTATTTCTCCCCCTCTCCCTTAAAGGCCCTAAGCCTGTCCCGTACTCCGATACGGGAGGAGAGGGGGATCAAGGGGGTGAGGGTTCCCTTCCCCCTCCCCGTCCCCCTTGGGAAAGACATATCAAAAATGCAGTGCATTTTTGATATGTCAATAAAACAGGGCGGGCGGGTGGGACTCCACTTAATCCCGGGGCGGAGTAGGGTGTGGCGTCCCATTCCTTCCCCTCTCCCCAGTACTGAATCAGGGACAAGCACATGTGCTGAAGCACATGCGCTTGTCCCTAATCTTCTCTCCCCCTCTCCCTTGATGGGAGAGGGCTGGGGTGAGGGTGAAACAATAATCAAAAGACCTAAGTTGCTCACAAAAATACAGAAAGAGAGAAAATTTTGACCAACCTGACAATCCCCCAGCAAATCGAACGCATGGACCCCGACCGCCTCCGCTCCTACTCCGATAACCTCGCCTTCTACTCCGGCGGACAGTGGCTCGGCCGCTCCCGCCGCAAGGAGCGACGCCTCACCTTCAACTACGCCCGCTCCTTCATCGACAAGATCACTTCTTACCTCATGGCCGACATCGGCTTCACCGTCGAGCCTTTCGACTCCTCCGATGAAGCCGCCCGCAGGGCCGACGAGGCCGGTCGCGCCCTCGCCGCCGTCCACTCCGACAATGACCTCCAGCAGCTCGATTTCGACACGGAGCTCGACGCCGCTGTCCTCGGCGACGCCGCCTACAAGGTCACCTGGGATGCCGAAGAAGAGCGCGTCCGAATCTCCGCCCCCGACGTCCAGGGCATCTTCGCCTGGTGGGTCGGCGACGACGTCAACCGCCTCTGGCGCATCGCCAGCCGCTACAAGCTCTCCCCCGACGAGGTCGAGCTTCTATACGGTTCAGGGACCCGGGCCCCTTCCCCGGCCGGCAAACGCCCCGACTCCACCATAGTGGAAGTCTGGACCGCAGACACCTTCGAAATCTGGATAGACAACGCCCTGCAGGAGAGCCGGGCCAACCCCTACGGCTTCATCCCCTTCGTCGTCTTCCCCAACATCCGGGAGCCCAAGCGCTTCTGGGGCGCCTCCGACGTGCCCGCCATCATGGAGCCCGCCCGGGAGCTGAACCGCGCCTTCTCCCAGCTTTCGATGATCCTCGAGTTGTCCGGCAACCCCATAGCCGTGCTCGAAAACATAGAGGACGCCAGCGACATCACCGTGCAGCCCGGGGCCGTGTGGGAGGTGCCCGAAAGCTCCCGCGCCTACCTCCTGGACCTGCTCCAGGGCGGCGGCGTCCGCCTCCACACCGAGTTCATCGACCTCGTCTACCGCGCCCTCCATGACCTCTCAGAATCCCCCAGGCCCAGCTTCGGAGACAACGCCCGGGGCCTCTCCGGCGTGGCCCTGGACATAGAGCTGAACCCCCTCGTGCAGAAAGTCCGCCGCAAGAGGCTCATCCGCACCGCCGCCTACGAGCGTCGGGCCCGCATGATCCTGCAGGTGCTGGAGCGGTACAAGGGCCTCGACTTCGGCCCCGTCCGCCCGAAAGTCCTCTGGGGCCCCATCCTTCCCCAGGACCGCAGCCGCCTAGTCCAGGACGAAGAGACCCTCGTCCGCTCCGGCATCCACAGCCGCCGCCGCGCCATGTCCAACCTCGGCATCCAGGACCCGGACCGAGAACTCACCCTCGTCAAGGAAGAGGCCCCCTCCCCAAATTCCTCTCAATGAAAGGTGATATTTAGGATGGCTGCTTGTTCCCCACCCCACATTTCTGTGGAAATTGTCATCGGACAATCCTGGCATATGCTTGATCATGTTACATTAGAATGCTATTATTACTTCTCTTCAGGGTCTGGTTCTTCCACGTATTCGTGTCTAAGAATTCTTCTAGCCCCTGAGAGTAATACGATGGTGTCTAACTATCCAGCCCATGACATTTAATCCAAGGTGTCTTGAAGCTGCGGTGAAGCCTGGGTCGAACACTGCATTAACCTTGGAACCGTGAGGCCACACTAGTGTACGGACAGGTGACCGCCAATAATGAACGGGAGTCCATATGGACCGTCGACTCTCGAACAAAGAGGTTCTATTTCACGGCCTTCTTCCTTCTGTTCATCGCAGGAATGTCGGTAGCTGCGACAAATGAGTCCCTGGAGGGAGTCAGTCAAAGAAATTCTGTCTTGGCAATTCTGACAGCGGTTTTGGGCCACGCGGGTTCCCTGGCAATAGGCTCTGCTACAATTAGCATGATTGCGGCAGAAGCAAGGAGTGTCATCATGGTGTTGACCGAAAGATGGCTGCAAAGGGTACGGGAAGAACGTCGGGCTGAGGGTCGGGCTGAGGGTCGGGCCCAGGAACGGGCGGAGCTCAGAGCCGTCATACGAGGAAAATTGGACAAGGCGCGCAAAGCCGGGGACTCCTCCCGTGTTGAGGCTTACGAAGAAGTTCTTCGTGACCTTGACACTGCCGAGAGTTCAACCCCGAACCATCACTAGAGAGAATCCGAACCTACTGCCTCACCTTGTCTCTCTCCGTTGGTGTCACCCCCTACCCCACCCCCCGACGCCTCCTCAGCGTCAGGTAAATCGTCCCGATGCCCAGCGCACCAGCCAATATCCCCAACCCGATAGTCAACCCCGTTATCACCTCTCTTCCCTCATCGTCCACTTCTATATCGGTGCTTGTCCAGGGCAAGGGTGTAGCCTCGGGAGTCGGGACTGCTGTGGGCGTGAGTGTCGGTTCTGGGGCAGGGGTGGCAGTAGGTCTTGGGGCGGGGGTGGGCATGGGAGTCGGCGTGGGGGTCGTTGTAGGCGCGGGCATGGGAGTCGGCGTGGGGGCGGTTGTAGGCGCGGGTATGGGGGTCGGCGTGGGGGCGGTTGTAGGCGCGGGCATGGGAGTGCCGGTCGGTTCGGGCACAACGTCAGCAACGAGGCTGTCGTCCTCAGCCATAGCTGCCGCTGCGTCGAGCGTGGGCTCGTCCGCGGCTGCTTCTTCCGCTTCGTCCATCATGGCTTCCGGCACTGTAGCGGTCTCCGGAGCGGCTCGCTCCATTACAGGCGTGGAGCGGGGCGGTACGTCCGGTTCGGGGGCCATCATTCCCTCGGGCTCTTCCATCATCGGAGCAGGTGTGGAAGTCGGTATGAAGTCCGGCGAGTCAGAGGCCATCTCCGCATCGAAAGCCGACGCGGCTGGACCCTCCTCACTCAACCCTCCCCCATCCCAAAGCCCCGATACGTTGCCCGCCACCATAACCGTGAAGGCCACCACAGCTACGGCCGTCGACACCCGCATCGCCCACAGGAAAACCGGCTTCTCGGGAGGAGGTGGGGTTTCGGCCACTGATGTCGGTGCCAGCCTGAACGAGCGCGGCGCCTCGACCTCCGGCATCCGGCGGAGCATCAGCACCGTCGCCCGCAGCGACTCCAGCTCCTCGCTGCAGGCCGGACAGGCGGCCAGGTGTTCTTCCATCGCGGCCCGGGCCCCGGGGTCCAGTTCGCCATCGATGAAGTCCGACAGCATCCCCAGGAAACGCCCGTGCCCCCTGTCGAAAAGTCTTTTCAGCAACTCAATCACGCTCTCGGTCCTGGCTCCCATACCGGGCTGGCAGAATCCCCGGCTTCTCCCTCAGCAAATCTCTGACCCGCCCCCGACCCCGGCTCAGCCGCGACTTCACAGTGCCTACGTTAATTCCCATGACCTCTGCAGCTTCCTCGTAGGCCAGGCCCTGCACGTCGATCAACACTACGGCCAGGCGCTGGTCGTGAGGGAGAGTAGCGAGAGCCTGCTGAATGCTTCGGCCCATCTCTCGCCTGACGGCGTAGTCTTCGGGGGACTCTGTGCGGGATGGGGGGTCGAGGGTGGTCTCCTCCGAGTCCAGGGACTCGGCCGGGCGGACGCTGCGGGCCCGGAGCATGTCCCGGCACCGGTTTGCCGCAATGGTGAAAAGCCAGGACTTCAGGCTCCCGTCCTTGAACCGGCCGATGTTGCGGAATGCGGAGATGAAGGCGTCCTGGGTGGCATCCTCTGCGGCGGGGGCGTCGCCCAGCATTCGGAGCGCCAGGTTGTACATCGGCCTCTGGTACATATCCACGATCCGGTTGAAGGCGTCGACATCCCCGTCCCGGCTGCGGGCCACGAGGACCTCTTCCGGCTCCGTTGTCCTACCGGGAGGCGACATTCGGGCAGTATACGATTGCCCGCGTTGGGACGGCAAAACAGCGCGCCATGGCCTCAGGTCACGCTAGTGGAGACGTAAAGAGAGTCAGGTTTGTTCCAACTCGCTTTGTTAGATGGGATGTTGGACGAGGGTCGGTAGTTGCCGCTTAGACACTATTGGCAGAACCTCGGCCCTTCATCCCCGACCCCCCGCCAGGATCTCCGCAATCGTCATCCCGCCGTCCAAAACGAGGTTAGTACCCGTGACGAATGCCGACTCGTCGCTGGCGAGATAGAGAGCGGCGTAGGCGCAGTCTTCGGGGGTGCCCATGTGGGGGTAGGGCTGGCGGGTCTCGAAGTCCTCCACGATGTCGGGTCGGGCCCAGTAGTCCTCGTCATTCTCCATGCCCACAAACCCGATGTCGCCGGGGGAGATGCAGTTCACCCGGACCTTCTGCTTCGCATAGTCCAGGGCCGCCTTCTTGGTGAGCCCGATGATGGCCGCCTTGGAGGCGACATATGAGCCTGCGCAGCGATGGCTTGCGGTGATGCCCCACATGGAGGCGTTGCTGACTATGGAGCCGCCGCCGTTCCTGATCATCTCCGGGACGGCGTACTTGATGCCCAGGAAGACGCTCTTCAGATTTATCGTCATGCAGCGGTCCCAGCTCTCCTCCGACTCGTCGGCAGTCAGGCCCTTGCTCCCGGTGCCCGCGTTGTTGAACAGCACATCCAGCTTGCCGTATGCAGAGACGGTCTCTTTAACGAGGCGTTGAACGTCGGCGGCCTGGGATACGTCGGCCTTTACGAACATGGCCTCCCCGCCTCCCGCCCGAATCCCTTCTGCGACTCGTTCTCCCGCCTCGACAGTCCTGCCCGAGACCACAACCCTGGCCCCTTCCCTGGCAAACAGTTCCGCAGAACCCTTGCCTATACCTGCGGTTGACCCGGTGACTATGGCGACTTTGTCTGCAAGCCTCATGTGTTTCTCCTGGTGACGATGTTCGAAAGGAAAGAGTTGCCGCTAGACAACGTCCCGATAGGCTGCGGCCTGCCCGCCGTCGATGATAAGGGTAGCGCCGGTGACAAAGGCCGACTCGTCGGAGGCGAAGTAGAGGGCGGCGTAGGCCACGTCCATGGGGTGGCCCATGCGACGGAGGGGCTGGAGTCTCAGGCGCGTTTCCACGGTGTCGGGGTCGGTGAGCTTGTCCCACGGGACGCCGACCATCTCTGTGGCTATGGGGCCGGGGTTGACGGCGTTGACGCGGATATTGTCGGCGGCATAGACCACGGCGGCCTTCTTGGTCAGCGCCGTGACTCCGCCCTTGGAAGCATGATAAGAAGAGTTGGATACTCCGGCCTGGCTGTCATTGACCGAGGAGTTGTTGATGATGGACCCACCCCCGGCCTTTCGCATCTCCGGGATGGCGTACTTCATCCCGAGAAACGTGCCCTTCAGATTTACGTCTATGACGTGGTCCCAGACGTCCTCGGGCTCCTGGTCGGCCTGATCGTAGACCGGATAGTCGATACCCGCGTTGTTGAAGAGGATCTCCAACTTGCCGTAGGCCTCGACGGCCGCATCCACAACCTTCTGCACGTCCTCGGCACGGGCCACGTCCGCCTTGACGAAGGCCGCCTCCCCGCCCCGCCCCCTGATTTCGTCGACGATCTCCTGGCCCAGCGACTCCCGACGTCCGCACAGGACAACCCTGGCCCCCTCTTCGGCGAAGAGCTCCGCCGCCGCCCGACCCATCCCCGCCGTGGCCCCCGTAACTATGGCAACTTTCCCGTCAAGTCTCATTTGCGTCTCCAGTGCGAATGTGGTGGAAATCCGGGAAGGGAGTTAGCTATACGACGTCCCGGTACGCCGAGGACTGGCCTCCGTCCACCAGCAGGGCTGCTCCGGTCACGAAAGCCGATTCGTCGCAGGCGAAGTAGAGGGCCGCATAGGCGACGTCCCTCGGATGCCCCATGCGGGGCAGGGGCTGGAGGTGCTTCCGCGATTCGATCAGGTCGGGATCGTCCAGCTTGTCCCAGGGGATGTCGACCATCTCCGTGGCCACGGCGCCCGGGTTTACGGCGTTGACCCGGATGTTGTCGGCGGCGTAGACCACGGCGGCCTTCTTCGTCAGGGCCGTGACCCCGCCTTTGGAAGCGTGGTAGGACGGGGTGGAAGACAGCGGCGCCTGCACGTCCCACACGGATGAGTTGTTGATGATGGACCCGCCCCCGACCTTGCGCATCTCCGGTACGGCATATTTGATGCCGAGGAACGTGCCCTTCAGATTGACGTCGATTACCCGGTCCCAGTCCTCCTCGGACTCCTGGGCGGGATCGTCCTGAAAGCCACTGTCGGTGCCGGCGTTGCTGAACAGTACATCGAGCTTGCCGTAGGTCTCGACTGCCGTTTCGACGACGCGCTGAACATCCTTAGCTTTGGCCACGTCCGCTCTGACGAAGGTCGCCTCCCCACCCCGCCCCTTGATCACATCGACTATCTCCTGGCCCAGCTCCTCCCGCCTGCCGCACAGTACGACCCTGGCACCTTCCTCGGCAAAAAGCTCTGCAGCCGCCCGACCCATCCCGGCCGTTGCGCCAGTAACTATGGCCACTTTGCCTTCAAGTCTCATGCTAAACCACATCCCTGTAAGCCGCCGACTGCCCACCGTCTATCAGCAGCGTGGCACCGGTTACGAACGCCGACTCCTCGCTGGCGAAGTAGAGGGCGGCGTAGGCCACGTCCATGGGATGGCCCATCCTATTCAAGGGCTGCTTGGTCTTGCGCTCGGCGACGATGTCCGGGTCGGTAAGCTTGTCCCAGGGTATGTCCACCATTTCCGTCGCGATGGGCCCCGGGTTCACCGCGTTGACCCGGATGCTGTCGGAGGCATATTCCACCGCGGCCTTCTTGGTCAGGGCCGTGACTCCGCCCTTGGAGGCATGGTAGGAGGACATGGATACCATGTCGGCCTGGGTGTCGTTGACCGAGGAGTTGTTGATAATCGAACCGCCACCGGCCTTGCGCATCTCCGGGATGGCATACTTCATCCCGAGGTATGTGCCTTTCAGGTTGACGTCGATGATCCTGTCCCATATCTCGACGGGCTCCTGGTCCGGGTCGCCCGACTCGTGTTCGTTGGTGCCGGCGTTGTTGAACAGGACATCCAGCTTGCCGTAGGTGGAGACCGCGGTGTCGACTACCCGCTTCACGTCCTCGGCCCGGGCCACGTCCGCTGTGACAAATGTCGCCTCCCCACCCCGCCCCTTTATCAGGTCGACGACCTCCTGCCCCAACTTCTCCCGACGCCCGCACATCACCACCTTGGCCCCCTCCCGAGCGAACAGCTCCGCCGCCGCCCGGCCCATGCCTGCCGTGGCCCCTGTGACTATTGCTACCTTGCCTTCAAGCCTCAAGCGCGCCTCCGAAATGAAAGGTGGATGATGGGTCGGGAGCGGGGGTCATTGTAGCATGAGGGTGGGGGGAATTTGCGGAACGACTAAGTTCGCGCCTGTATCAGCACGACACCACCCTCCGCTCCCTCACGTACAGCATCCCCGCCGACACCAGGAGCATCGACGGCAGGAGACCGTTGATGAAGAGCGCCGTCTGCAGGTCGCCCGTGGCCTGCTGAAGACCCCCGACCAGCAACGGCCCGATCGCCGACCCGCCCCAGATAGATGTCTCCATGAATGACATGCCTATGCCTATCTCTCTCGGTTTGATCCCCGGGATCAGGAATACCATGATCATCAGCACTGGGAAAAAGGCGAAGGAGAACCCCTTAAGAACGGCCAGGCCCAGTGCCAGGGGTGCGGAGGTGGCATAGACCATGCCGGTCAGGGAGATTACCGAAGCTATGCTGCAGATCGAAAGGACCAGGGTGCGGCGCCTGATCAGGCCGGGAATGGCGTTAGCCAGGAAATCGGTCGGGGCGGCGGCGAATGTGGTCGCTCCCAGGGCAAGCCCGACGAATCCGGCCCCGAAACCCAGCTTGTCCTCCGCCAGCGTGGGCCAGAAGTTCTGGAAGCCCGCCTGCGCCGCCATGGAGCCCCCCATCCCCAGCCCCATGATCCAGAGTTGGCGGTAGTTGCGCAGGGCGTTCAGGGGGCTCGAGGTTTCGGCCCGGGCCCGGGTCGCGTACTCCTCCGTGACCCTCTCCCCCCCGACTATCATCCAGGCCACAGTCAGGCCCAGCAGGATCATGGACCAGATGAAATATGTTTCCCGCCATCCCCCGGCCAGCGCCTGGAACTGGGGGGTAACCAGGAAGCCGACTCCCATGATCAGGTCGATTCCCGCGAAAGCAAGGCCGTTGGTGAAGGAGATGCGGTGTCCGGGGATCCATTGCTGGATGAGCAGGGCTCGGGGGGACTGGGTTGAGGTGAAAAAGAGCCCGGAGCCCACCCGACCGATAAACAGCGCCCCGAGTACCGGTGTCCAGCTCTGCAGCAGCGCCGAGCCCGTTACCCCGAGAAACAGCAGCGTCACCGTCCGCCAAGGCCTGAATCTGGATGTGACCAGGTTGACGGGGATGCAGAATATCAGGTTGGCTATGAGGACGGAGGAACCCAGCCAACCCTGGGCCAGCGGCGAAAGGTCCAACTCTTCCGAGATTTCAGGAAGCAGTATCCCGATGATGAAGACGATGCTGAGGGACGTGCCTACACAGGAAGTGAGGGAGGCAACTACTGTCCAGCGTCGGAGTCGAGGGCTTTCAGGGGTTGTTTGCAATCAAGTCCGCGTGAAAGAGAGTTCGAGGGATGTCCTGCGCGGAGGCTATTTTTCACCCGACTCCCCACACTGTCAACAGACCCCCTCCCCGCCGGCCCCCGAGTCCGCTATCATTACCGGCTAAGACATGATTCCCATTCGCGCCCTTCCGCTGGTCGCCGCACAGCCCAACCTCCAAGGTTCAACCTTGGGCTGAAATCTAAAAGTGCGCACTCCCAGAATCGAGGTGATGAAATGTTAGCCAGAATGCTAGGCGCCGCCCGATTGGACTCCCACACCTACGAGGATGTAGAAAGGGATAGAGGCGCAACCCTCCAGGCCCTCGCCATCGTAATAATGGTAACCATCGCCAGCCTGGTTGGCGAGCTGCTGAGCGGCGAAGAAATCGACGTGGTGAGGTCGGTGGTTGCCGGTGTGGTCTTGGGAGTAATCGGCTGGGCCCTGTGGGCTCTTGTTACGTATGTTATCGGAGCAACCATATGCAAGACGGCCGATACGGAAGCCAACTGGGGACAGCTTGCCCGGTGCACGGGCTTTGCTCAGACCCCGGGGCTGTTCAACGTATTATCTTTCATCCCGGCCGTAGGAGGCCTAATAGTCCTAGTGGCCTTTGTCTGGAGTGTCGCTGCCATGGTAGTGGGCGTACGACAGGCCTTGGACTACACCTCGACTCTGCGGGCCTTCTTCGTGGTAATTGTTTCGGCGATACCCTGGGTAGTCCTGTACGTAATCGTTCTTATAATCACGGGGGGCGTTCTGGGGTCTGAGTAAAGGGACATCGGCTGCATACGATGGAAGGTATTCGGTTGGCCTGCCGCAGATTCCGGCTGCCTAAACCTCGCCCAACCGGATCACCTGGTCGTACCGAGACCCCCGTGGCCCGGCTACGTAACGCGTCTCCAGCCCAAGCACCCGGTACTTGGCCAAAGTGAGGCCGACTGCCGTGTCCGTCACCTCTATCACGTCATAGAGTTCCTGGCCGGCGTTGACGCGCAGGGTGATGCTTCCCCTAGCGGTGTGGATTGCCATCCGCCGCGTCTCGGCAAAGGCCCGCGCGTCGGTCTTCTCCCGGGTGTCGAGGCTTTCGTCGTGGACGTGGATGGGCCTGTCAAAGAGGTCGGGGAAGTCCGACCAATCCGGCACATCACTGGTGTGCCCTGACCCAAAGACTATTGTCCGGCTGTGCCTCGAGACCGGGTCCAGGTAGTTCCCCTCTCGGATCCCATGTCCAGAGCCGTACATATATGTCGTCTCCTCGTCGGCCGAGGGTGTCCGTAGGGTGAAGCCGCCTCTCGATGCTGTCAGGAGCACGTCCGGCACATAGGCCATCAGCCGCTCGACTACCATGTCCAGCGGCTCAGACTCCTCAATCAGGAATTCGGGCCGGTGGTTGTCCAGAAGGAAGTTGGAGGACAGGCTGGTGCATTCGTAGCCCGCCCGGGCAAGGACCGACCTGAGTATCTGGAATACGGTCGCATCTCCTACGGCCCACGTTCGCTCCCGGCGCGCCTGCTGCCAGTCCAGCAGCCCCCAGGCATCCGTAGCGTGGACTACCAGGGTGGAGCTTCCCCCAACACGGCGATGCTCCAGGCTTTCGATCCAGACAGGAGGGCATGGCGAAGACTGCCTGCCTTGCCCAGTCACGTAACCCAGCCCGACCCTCACCTCCGAACCCTTGGCCAAGAGCTCCAAATTGCCTTTTCCTGGCCTCGAATACCGTCCGTCATCGTTACGGAGCTCGATTTGCCACTTAGTAGACCTCGTTGATTCCTTACCATTCACCGAGACAATGTCTTCACTCAGGACCAGGGGTGGGGAATTAAGGGGCGCCGACCAAACGCCGTTGGCCGTCGAGAGCCAGGCTTGGTCGGATGTGTGCGCCAGAGCCATGCCATAGGCCGAGTTGAATTCGAAGGCCGCGGGCTCCCGCCAGAGGCTGTCCGAAAAGGATGCCGAGGGCGTTGTAAAGGTGAAATAGGGTCTGCTATGCCCGCCTTGCCCCGTGACCCGCTCGGTGAAGAAAAGCCTGTCCACATCCGGCCTGTCAATGGAAGGAGCGCTGTAGTCCAGGGCCTGACCGGGTCTCGACTCCGTGATGACTTTTAACCCCGACCATCTACCTGCGGCCCGATCTGCTCCGTCTCCGAGCACCGTTCCCCACACCCCGTTCTTGCTGTTCCCGACATCCCGACCCGTGACCACCACGTTCCAATCGTTATTGAAGTTGGCAGCCACACCGTCAATGCGGGACAGGGCGTTGGTCCAGATGCGGGTCGATCCCCAGCTCCCGGCGGAGCGCCGAATTACGTAGAGCCCGTTCCCAATCACGTAAAGCAGCAGGACCGTGCCGTCAGGTTTGAAAGCAGCAGCCAGCGATGCAACCGTCGAAAAGGCGGTGGTGACGTAGACAGGCTGCCCAAACGTCGCTCCGCTGTCGGTGCTGGTGCGGACGTAGATTGTGCGTCGGTTGGTGGATACCGAGAACAGCAAGACTTCTGACCCCCTGGAGCACAGCGCCACTTCTGCGTCCCTGGAAACGGCGCCTAAGGAGATCCAGCGCGTGAAGTCGGAGGCTGGAGAGGGGCTGGCAATCCGCTGGTAGTAGAGGATGTGGCCATTTGATGGGTCGATGCGGGCCCGGACGAGGCTCCCGTCGGCGGGGATCGTCAGGGCGTGAAGCCCCTCGGACTCGGATCCGGTATGGAGGCGCCGGAACCGGAGGCGGGCTACACCCGCCATCCGGTCCAGCACCTCCACCCTGACCCATGGACGGGACGACGCCGATCTTTGCGCCTTTAGCAGAGCGTCGGACAAGGCTCTCATGCTATCGGCTCCCTGCCGCAACCATTGCGCGGCGAAGCTGTCGGGCCCTGAGCCTGCCCCCGCGCCCGTGCCTCGCCAACGCCCGGTGAAAGACGTTCAACCGCTCCCGACCCCATGCCATGTAGTCCCTCCACACTGCGTCGCCGCCGGCATTGATCCGGTTTATCGTGAACCCGGACATACTGAGAGCCGCGTAGCCCGACGCCCCCGCCACCAGCACGTCTTCCAGCGCTTCCGGAACCGTCGACGACGTGTAGTTCAGTGTGTGGAGCTTGCCGTAGTAGACAGCGGCTTCTTCTCCTTCGCTCGGGGTTTGTTCCGTGAGTAGGGTCAGGGTGCCTCCCCAGACCCGGAACCCGACGTAAGCCGGCGGGAACTGACCGGCCGGGTACTCGACGGAATCGACTAGCACCAGGCCGGCCAGGGAAGAAAGGGAGATGTCCCGTGACCCGGCGGGGACCTCCAGGTTCGCCTTGCTCTCAACGGGTACGGCCAGGCTGAGCTCCCGGAGGGCGTGGGAGACGTGCCGGTCAAGCTCTGCGCTGGCCCAGCGATACTCCCCGGCCTCTTCATCGTGCAGGTCAGTGCGGACGCGGGCCCGGATGTCGGTTAGCGTTGTCATGGGTTGCCTCCCTCTTGCTCCCGGGGCCCGGGCTAGTTCCGAACTCCCGTGAGCTTCGCCAGCTTCACCGTGCTGAAGAGGGCCACGGCAACGTACCATTTGACCCGGGTTCGGGTGGCGTCCTTGGTCTCCAGGCTCCCGACCCGCTCGACCTGCAGCCCCGAGGACCCCGTCAGCCCCGACACCCCTTCCTCGCCGAATTGCACGGCATACACCGTCGAGCTGTCCCGGCTGGTCCCGGCCCTCTGCTCGTCGGACACCCAGTCGCTGATCCCGATGGGCACGCCGTCGTAGTACTGGACCATCCGGCCGAGCATGTTGCGGTCCGTCTGCAGGAACCCGCTTCCCGAGTCCCTCACCAGTGAGTTCATCTTGCGCCGGGTCCTGCGGCTCATGATCAGCATGTCGGGCTTGCCGGTCTTCACCTTGTCTATCAGCTCGTCCAGCTTGTCCAGCGTCAGCGTCGCCCCGTTAGCGCCCATGCTCACCGTCCGGTCCTCCGGCGTCAGCTTGTCTATCCCGTCGAAGGCCTTGGAGTCGGTCTCCATGTCTCCGTTGATGAACGTGTCGTCGAACTTCTGCTGGACGGCCTTGGCCTTCAGCTCGACTACCGCGGCCTCCAAGTCCTGGATGTTGCTGCGGGTCGCCGCCACGTAGTTGTCCACGTCGGCGTCGCCCCCGAGGATCTTCAGGGTGGCGGTTACCTGCGTGAATGTGGGCGTGGACTCGGCCCAGGCATCACCCACGTCGTAGAAGGCTACGGTGGGGGCGGCGTTCTCCCGGTTGTAGGTCAGGGAGTTGCCGACTATCTCGATGAAAGGCAGGTGCTGGAGCACCGGGCTCTCGTTGACTATGGTCTCGACCACTCCGGACAGGAGCACGTCGTTGGACAGTTTTGCGGACTCAGTAAGCGTTAATGCCATATGTGTTTCCTCCTTGCTATTCGTGGGTTATGGCTAGCTCTTGTTTATTGCGTACAGGATCTTTTCCCGGGCGCTGAGACCCGAGACGTCAGCCGGCCGTCGGGCCGGCGCCCCCGACGGCACCCGGGCCTCCGGGGCCTGGGCCTCGATTCGGGATACCACCTTCTCGACGATCTTCCTCGCCGATTCCACGGAGCGGTCCAGCTCTTCGATGGTGCTTCCTTGCACCAGCTCTTCCGGCAGCTCCGGGGCCCCGGCTATCAGGGCGCTGCGGTATCGACCCACGGCCAGTTCGACCTGCTGCTTGATCCCTCTGATCTCTGCGTCCTTCTCGGCAATCAGAAGGTTCAGGCGCTTTATCTCTGGCGTCTCCTCCGGGGGTGATTCTCCGGATGTAAGGTCTTGAGTGTCGTCCGGTGACGACTCGGGACCGGGGCCCTGGGATGTAGGTTCTTCGGGCATAAATTCCTCCTTCACTGAACAGATTTGCTAATAGTATAGACGTTCTGTTATGGAAGTCAAGAACAAATGTAGAATTACTCCTGAACTCCCACCTCCACCCCACACCCGACTCCGATCGGGAATACATCCTTGGTGCTGAGGGCATCCCCTCCTCGGTGCGGGGCCGCTCACCTTGAGGCCACTCGAAGGGTCGGGCGGTGGGGCGGTCCCCGCCCCGCCGGTGATATAATCCCGACACCCCCTTAGATTCCGACCATGCAGAAATTCATTCCTATTTCCGTCATAGGCGCCAGCAGGTGCAACGAGGAGACCAACCGCCTCGCCGAAGCCGTGGGCCGCGAGCTGGCGGCACGGGGCGCTACAGTCGTCTGCGGCGGCCTCACCGGCGTCATGACCGCCGTCTGCAAGGGCGCCAAGGAGGCCGGAGGCACGACCATCGGCATCCTCCCCGGCGAAGACCCCAATGACGCCAACCCCTGGGTCGACATCCCGGTACCCACCGGCATTGGTCACGCCCGGAACGCTATAGTCGTCAAGACGGGCCTCGCCGTCCTGGCCATCGATGGTGCCTTCGGCACGCTCTCCGAGATCGGCCATGCCCTGGGGCAGGCGGACCCCCTGACGGTGGTAGGGCTCCGGACTTGGGAGCTCTCCCAGAACGGTGAGCCCGATCTCTCAATAGTCCGTGCTGTCGACCCCGTAGACGCCGCCGACAAGGCCATGGCCGCCGCCGAGGCCCGCCTCGCCCGGGGCACCTCCCGCTGATGTCTTCCATCTCCTCCCTCTCTGCCCGAGAAGTCTTAGACTCCCGCGGCAACCCCACCCTGGAAGTGGAGATTAGCCTCGACGGCGGGGCTAGTGGTCGAGCCAAGGTTCCTTCCGGCAAAAGCACCGGCAGCCACGAAGCCCTTGAACTGCGCGACGAAGAACCATCCCGCTACAGCGGCAAAGGCGTTCTTCGAGCGACCGGCCACGTCGAAGGGGAAATCGCAGAGCGTCTACGGGGAATGTCCGTCCTCGACCAGTCTGCCCTCGACACCACCCTCATCGACCTGGACGGGACCCCCGACAAGTCCAGGCTCGGGGCGAACGCCATCCTGGGCGTATCCCTCGCCGCCGCCCACGCTGCCGCCGCCCACCGGGGCCTTTCCTTATACAGGTCCCTGGATACGGGCGCCGACCCCCTTCTCCCGGTCCCGATGTTCAACATCCTCAACGGCGGCCAGCACGCCGCGAACTCCGCCGATTTCCAGGAGTTCATGGTCGTGCCCCTCGGCGCGGATTCCTTTTCCGAGGCCCTGCGCATGGGCAGCGAGATCTATCACTGCCTTGGCGAATCCCTGGAGGACCTCGGCCTCCCCACCAACGTCGGGGACGAGGGCGGCTTCGCCCCGCCCCTCCCCTCTAACCGCCAGGCAATCGAGGCGGTCCTGAACTCCATCAAGAGGGCGGGATACACCCCGGGCCAGGACTGTTTCCTCGCCCTCGACGCAGCCGCCACGGAGATCTTCGACGGCCAGTACTACAACCTCGCCAAGGACCAGGTCTCCCTCGCCTCGGGCCCCCTGTCCGAGTACTACACCCGCTGGGCCATCGACTACCCGGTCATCAGCATCGAGGACGGTCTGGCAGAGGATGACTGGCCCGGCTGGGAACGGCTGACCTTCAAGATCGGGGATCAGGTGCAGGTTGTCGGGGACGACCTCTACGCCACCAACCCGGACCGGCTGTCCCGGGGCATCGACACCCGGGCCAGCAACGCCATCCTGGTCAAACCCAACCAGATCGGCACCCTGACCGAAACCCTCCAGGTTGTAAACATGGCCCGGGACGCAGGCTGGGGCGCCATAATCAGCCACCGCTCCGGTGAGACCGAGGACACAACCATCGCTGACCTGGCCGTCGCCACGGGCGCTGGACAGATAAAGTCCGGGGCCCCGGCCCGTTCGGAGAGGGTCGCCAAATACAACCGGCTGCTGAGGATAGAAGCGGAGTTGGGGAAGAGCGCCAGGTACGCCGGTCGGGAGGCATTTTCGCACCTGGTAGCGCTATAATGGGGTCGGCGGCCGGCTCCAGTATCGGGAGGCGTGAACATGAACTGCAGCGTCTGCAGCAAGAAGGTCGAAAGGTGGCTCCGTCGGGAGTACAACGTCTACTGCATGTCCTGCTACAAGGACGCCCTCAACCGCGTCGAGGGTCTCTCCACCAACGATAACGAGGAATGGAACAACCGTCGGGCGCTGGCCAATCTGGAAGGGCAGTAGATTTAGACACCCAGCAGTCCGGATAGCCCACAATCGGAGGAACTGAATGACCACACGGATCGGAATTAACGGCTTTGGCAGGATCGGCAGGCAGGTTACCCGCTCTATTCTCGAAAGACACGCCGACGCCCTCGAAATCGTCGCCGTTAACGACCTCACCGACACCGAGACCAACGCCCACCTATTCAAGTACGACACCAACTACGGCCGTTATCCCGGCACCGTCGAAGCCGCCGACGATCACGTTGTAGTGGACGGCAAGCCGATTAAAGTCCTCTCCGAGCGGGACCCTGCCAAGATTCCGTGGGGCGACCTCGGGGTTGAGCTGGTAATCGAGTCCACGGGCTTCTTCACCAATGCAGAAAAGGCCGGGGGCCACCTCAACGGCGGGGCAAAGAAGGTCATCATCTCCGCGCCGGCCAAGGGCGACGACCTCACCGTGGTCATGGGAGTCAACGAGGACAAGTACGATCCGGCACAGCACACCGTGGTCTCCAACGCCTCCTGTACCACCAACTGCGTTGCACCCCTGGTAAAGGTGCTCAACGACAACTTCGGCATCAGCCACGCGCTGATGAGCACCGTCCACGCCTACACCAACGACCAGAAGATCCTGGACCAGGTCCACGGAGACATCCGTCGGGCCCGAGCCGCCGCCGCCAATATCATCCCCACCACCACGGGCGCGGCCAAGGCCGTGGGCGTCGTGATGCCGGAGGTCCAGGGCAAGATCCACGGCATGGCATTCCGTGTCCCGGTCCCCACCGTCTCACTCATCGACCTCGTCGCCAATGTCGAGAGGCCCACCTCCAAGGAGGAGGTCAACGAAGCCTACCAGCAGGCCTCCCAGGAGACCCTGACAGGCGTCCTGGAGTACTGCGAGGAAGAACTGGTCAGCACCGACTTCAAGGGCAACCCTGCCAGCTCCATCTTCGATGCCCCGTCCACCATGGTCATGGGCGATTCCATGGTCAAAGTGCTCGGCTGGTACGACAACGAATGGGGCTATAGCTGCCGGGTGGGAGACCTGGCTGCATTCATGGCTGCCAAAGGCCTGTAGGTGCTAATATGCAGTTCCCTCCCCTGGGGGAAGAGAGGTCCTGTCCCCTCTCCCTCGATGGGAGAGGGCTAGGGTGAGGGTGATCCGAGGCCCGGATGTGGCTTGCCAACACCTATCCCGAAGATCGCTCCATAGAAGAGGGTCGGAGCAGCCCGACTAACTTTAGGGCCTTGCTCCTCCCCCGCCCCACCCCCGTCACCCTCGCCCTCATAATCATCCTCGTCTTCGCCCTAGGTCTCAGGCTCTACGGCGTCAACTGGGACGCCGGCTCCCCCCACTCCCTCCACCCCGACGAACGGTCCGTAGTCTGGACCGCCCAACAGCTCTCCCTAGACTCACTGAAATCGCCGTTTGACCTGTTCAAAGTCCAGGAGAGCAGCCTGGTCCCGAGACCCCCCGGCGCCACCTCGGGGCACGGGGTGTACGACTACGGCAGCCTGCCCTTCTATCTGCTTGGGGCAGCGGGATGGGTGGCAAACGTCATACCGGGAGTGGAAGGCTCCAATATGTACGACCTGACCATCGTGGGTCGGGTGCTGTCCGCTCTCTTCGACACGGGCACCGTCTTCGTCGTCTTCCTCATCGGCCGACGCCTCTTCAACCAGTGCGTGGGACTTCTCGCCGCTCTCTTTACAGCCTTCGCCGTCCTCCATATCCAGCTGGCTCACTTCTACACCACCGAGGCCATGCTCACCTTCTTCAGCTGCCTCTCCTTCTTCTACGTCATCCGCCTCTCCGAGAAGGGCCGGAGACGAGATGCGGCCCTCGCCGGCCTCTTTTTCGGGCTGGCCATGGCCTCCAAGTTCAGCGCCCTGCCCATGCTGGCGGGTTTCGCCGTGGGCATCGGGCTCCTGTCCCTCCGCAACGGTTCAACGCTGGAAACTCTTACCCCCACCCCCGACGCCCTCAAGTCAGCCCTCCGCAAGCTGGGCATCGCCGCCATCTTCGGCTTTCTCGCCTTCGCCATAGCCCAGCCCTATGCCATCCTCGACCTCCCCTACTACGCCGCCGACGCCTACCAGCAGAGCCAGATGGTCCGTCGCGTCATCGACTTCCCCTACACCCGGCAGTACGACGACAGCCTGCCCTTCGCCTATCACATCTGGCAGTTCTCTATATGGGGCGTAGGGCTTCCGCTGGCGCTTCTGATGTGGGCGGGTCTCGGGTTTACGGCAGTCAGGGCAACCCTGAAACGCACCCGCCCCGACATCCTGCTCCTCGCCTGGTTCCTGCCCTTCTTCCTGATCACGGGTCTCGCCGAAGTAAAATTCCTGCGCTACCTGCTGCCTGTCACGCCCTTCCTGGCCATCATGGCCGCTAACCTGGGCGACAAGGGCCTGACCCGGCTACGCTCACTTTCCTTTAAGCCCAACGTGCTCTACGGGGGCGGCATTGCTGCCGTGGCCCTTATTGCCTTTGCAACGGCTTTCTACTCATTTGCCTATGCCAACGTCTACACGGAACCCCACCCCGCCACTCGCGCTTCCGAATACGTCCGCGAGAACATTCCTTCCAACTCCGTTCTCGCCATGGAGCACTGGGAGGAGGGCCTCCCCAACCTTCACTCATACCGTCGCATCACCCTCCAGCTCTACGACCCCGACGACGTATCCATCCAGTACACCGACCACCAGGGATTCACCGTGGTCGGGAGCAAGGCCGAGCACCTTGCCAACGCCCTCGCCAACGCCGACTACGTGGTCTTCTTCAGCAACCGGCTCTACGGCAGCATCCCCACCCTCCCCGACCGCTATCCCTTGAGCACCCGCTACTACAAGCTCCTCTTCGCCGGAGACCTGGGCTTCGAGGTGCACTACGTCGCCGAGGCCCACCCCAACTTTCTCGGCGTCAGCTTCGTCCATGACACCTTCTCACGCCCAGGCCTCGACGCTCCCGCCGCCCTGGGGCCGGGCCGGGTGTCGGGGCTGGCAATCGAACTCGGCCACGCCGACGATTCCTTCACCAACTACGAACACCCGACGCCCATCATTCTCAAGAACGTCGGCCGGCTGGACGAGGCAACTCTCCGCACCCTGCTGGAGACCCCCCTTCCCGGCGAGGTAATACGCGCCCCACCGACCCCCGGCATACCCGAACGCGGCATGCTCTCCGATGAAAGCGCCGCTCGGCAGCAGGAAGGTGGCACCTTCTCGGACATCTTCGAACGTACCAGCTTCGCCAACCGGGCCCCGGGGTTGGTCTGGTACATCGCCGTCCAGATAATCGCCTTTGCCGTCCTGCCCATCGGCCTCTTCCTCTTCCGCCGACTCCCCGACGGCGGGTACCTGCTGTCCAAGGCCCTGGGCCTGCTGTTGGTCGCCTACCTGGCCTGGCTATTGGCCAGCCTTCGAATACTGGACTTCTCGGCGGGCGGGCTGTGGTTGATGATTCTGGCCGTGGCCCTTGTCTCTGGGCTCCTCGTTTGGAAGGGTGGGGGCGACGTCTTGGACTTCTTCCGACGCCGCTGGAAGCTCATCCTCTTCTGCGAGGCCCTCTTCGTCGTGGCCCTGGTCTCCTTCTACGGCATCCGTGCCTGGAACCCCGACCTCTGGCATCCGTGGCGCGGCGGCGAAAAGCCCATGGACTTCGCCTACCTCAACGCCGTCACCCGCTCCACCGAAATGCCCCCCTACGACCCCTGGTTCTCCGGCGGCCACCTGAACTACTACTATTTCGGCCAGTTCCAGGTCGCTTCCCTGACGAAACTCACGGGCATCCTGCCATCGACGGCATTCAATCTCGCCATTGCCCTGGTCTTCGCCCTGACCGTGGCGGGTTCCTTCAGCCTCGTCTACAACCTGGCAGCTAGCAGGAACGGCGGCGGCGACCGGGCCCCACCCCCCAGCCCCTCGGGTCCCTACCTGGCCGGGATAGCCGGAGCCGTGTTCGTTGCCATCATCGGAAACCTGGACGGCATGGTGCAGCTTGTCCAGGCCGTGTGGCGGGTCACCTTCGGCAACGGAGAGTTTGGAATATTCGACTACTGGCGAAGCAGCCGGGTCATCGACACATCGGCCCAGGGTGGTCTCAACTCTTGCGGCGGCTGTGAAATTACCGAGTTCCCCTTCTTCAGCTTCCTCTACGCCGATCTCCATGCTCACCTCATCGCCCTGCCCTTCGCCATCCTGGCCTTGGGCCTTGGGCTGTCCCTTGTCCTGGGCGCGGCAAACGGCTGCTCGACCCGGGCCTGGGCAGCGAGGATTGCGGCCCTCGGCCTCGCCGTCGGGGCCCTGTTCACCATCAACAGCTGGGACTACCCGACCTACCTCTTGCTATCGCTGGGCGTCGTGGCCCTGGCCGCGCTGGCCTTCACGAAAGGGAGAGTCTCGGGCAGGACCGTCGTGCTGGCCGGGGCGGGGGGGTTGGGGGTCTGGCTTCTCGGCATACTGTTCTTCGCACCCTTCCACCTCAGCTACGAAGGCTCCATCGACTTCCCCTTCGTAGAAACCAACGAATTCGCCACGCCTCTCTACCAGTACCTCGCCATCCACGGCATCTTCCTTTTCATCACCATCAGCTACCTTCTCTACCGACTCTGGCAAGAATTCCCAATCAGGTCCAGCCTCCGGTCCCCGACAGACCTCCTCCGGCGCGCCGCCCTACGCGCTCAGTGGCTCTGGCCCGTGGCCGGCATTGTCATCTTGCTGGCGGCCCTGGCAGGCTTCGGGTATCACACCGCCGCCTTCGCAATTCTCGTCCTGCTCCTGGCAGTCCTGGTCGGGATAAAGGTTCTGCTCAGGAGAGAAGAGGGTTCGGGCCCCGAGCTTTTCGCCCTTCTAATGCTCGCCGTGGCCCTCGCCCTGGGCATAGGCGTCGAGTTCTTCAAGGTCAAGCTCGTCGACCCAGGTCGCATGAACACCGTCTTCAAGTTCTATTTCCACGCCTGGACTCTCATGGCGTTGGCCTCTGCATACTTCGCCTGGCGGCTGGGCGTCATGGTCGTCCCCCGACGCCTCACCCTCGGCCGCGGCGCGTGGACCACTGCCCTGGTTCTGCTAGTAGTCGCAGGCATGGTCTACCCCATCGTCGCCACCCCGGAACGCTCCAAGCAGCGCTTCAACGACTCCCCAACCACCATCGACGGCATGGCCTACATGCCAGCCGCCATCTACTACGACGACCATGACCGCAACGGCGCCATCGAGCCCCGGGAGGTCCTGGAGTTGGGCTGGGACTACCACGCCATCATCTGGTTACAGGACAACATGGAGGGGTCGCCGGTCATACTGGAAGGGAATTCGGGCCTGTACACCTGGGGCAGCCGGGTTTCGGTCTACACCGGGCTCCCGACCGTCGTGGGATGGGACTGGCACCAGCAGCAGCAGCGCTGGGAGGACCGGGACCACGTCTCCGCCCGTCGCGCCGACGTTCAGGCCCTCTACACCGCCACGGACCTGGAATACACCCGACGCCTCCTCGAAAAATACAACGTGCGCTACGTCTACATCGGCCAGCTGGAGCGACTCTACTATCCGCAATCGGGCCTCGACAAGTTCGAGTTGATGGCCCGGGACGGCCTCCTCGAACCCGTCTATCCCACCCCCGCCTCCCCCAACCCCGAGGTGAAGATATACCGGGTACTGTTCTGATCAGACTCCCCAAATTGCCCGCCATTTCACCCGATGCTATACTCGAATGCAGGCATTTCGGCTATAGGGGCCGGCTGCCTGGCTAAGGGAGGGAAGTTGATCAGGACCGATGGCAGGTCCGCTGGCCAGCTTCGGCCTGTGCGGATCGTCAGGGGCATCCAGGCCTTCGCCGAAGGCTCTGCGATGATTTCCCAGGGCCGGACCAAGGTGCTCTGCACCGTGTCTGTCGAAGATCGCGTGCCCTTCTTCTTGAGGGGCCGGGGGCAGGGGTGGATCACCGCAGAATACGCCATGCTCCCCCGGGCCACACCCGAGCGCACACCCAGAGAACAGTCCAAGGGCCGGCCCAGCGGCCGGAGCATGGAGATTCAGCGCCTTATCGGCCGCTCCCTCCGCTCCGTCACCGACATGACAAAGCTTGGCGAAAGGACCCTGACTGTCGACTGTGACGTCCTGCAGGCCGACGGCGGCACCCGAATGGCCTCCATCACCGGCGCCTACGTGGCCCTGCTCGACTCCATGGACAAGCTGGGCCTCACCGGCCGAGCGTCGCCCATGCTCTCCGCCGTCGCCGGCCTGAGCGCCGGCATCCGGGGCAGCGACGTCCTACTGGACATGTGCTATGAGGAAGACTCATCCGCCAGCGTCGACTTCAACGTCGTGATGACCGACTCGGGTCAGATCATCGAGGTTCAGGGCACCGGCGAGGCCCGCCCCTTCTCCCGAGACGAAATGGACTCCATCCTGGACTCCGTCTCCGAAGGCCTCAAGCAGCTATTCGAAGCTCAGAGAGAAGCGGTGGAAAGTCGGGGCAAGGCGCCCGCCGGAGCCATTCTTTAGCCCCGCTCCCCGACGCCCTGGACCCCATGTGGTGCCCTGTCATTATTCACTACTTAGCATAAGATGAAAGTCCCAGCCATATTCAACCCCGACTGGCTGAACAAGCGCGACAGGCTTGGCCAGAGGCGAAGGGACATTATCAAGTCCCTCTTCAAGTCTATTGTCCACGATTTCCTGACCTTCAACGTCCCCCACATGGCCGCTTCCATCGCCTTCTGGGGGCTTTTCTCCATGTTCCCCATGGTCCTCGCCGTCATCATCATCACCGGCGACTTCCTGTCCTACGATGCCTTTATTGAACGGATCGGCAACGCCATCCCCGTCTCCCGGGAATTCATAACTGATACTCTGATAAACATCTCCAACGACTGGCCCTACACTGGGACCGTCGCCTTGATTGGGTTGGTTTGGGCCTCTCTCGCCGTATTCTCCGCTACCCGCAAGGGAATCAATGCCGCGTGGGCCATCTTCAGGCCCCGCTCCTTCATGCGGGAGCGTGTGATCGACTTCTCACTCATGCTCGGCTCATGGCTCATATTTACCCTTTCCCTCTCCATCACCCCGATCATCGAATTCTCTCGCAGTACGGCCAGCACGGAGGCCGGCAGCGCTTGGGGCGGTACCTGGTTCCTCCTCGGCTGGGGCCTACCCCTCCTGCTCACCTTTGTTTCTTTCGCCACCCTCTACCGGTACATCCCCAACACCCGGGTGCACTGGAGAGACGTATGGCCCGGCGCAGCCATCGCCGCCGTATCCTTCGAGGCCCTGCGCCACGGCTTCGTTTGGTACGTAGCCAACATCTCCATCTATAACCTGGTCTACGGCACTGCAGCAACCATGGTCGTATTGTTGGCCTGGGCATACTTCTCCGGTGTCGTCCTCCTGTTCGGGGCAGTGGTCGCTTCCCGGCTGAACAAGCTTCGGCGCAAGAGACAACAGATGGACGACAACGGCGATGGCTCCGGTCAGATAATCGTGGATATGCTGGTCTACACCAAGACGGAGGCCGGTGGTTAGCCCCCTGCGCCCGACCGTGAGACCCGTACTCATCACCCTGCCCCCCCTCGCCCTTGTCCTGCTCATCGCGGCCTTCGCCTGCATCCCGGACCCCGAGCCCACCCCTACCCCCACCGAGACCCCGGCACCAAGCACAACCCCTACCTCCATCCCGGGCCTTCTCTTCTTCGCCGACGTGGCGGAGCAGTCCCTCCCCGCCGTCGTCTCCATCCTTACCGGCCCCGTAGATCTCAGGCAGTTCCTGGACCCTGCCTCCCAGTCCGATTACAGCGGCTCCGGCGTCATCATCAGCGAGGACGGCCTGATTCTCACCAATAGCCATGTGGTAGAAGGGGCCAATTTTGTCCTGGTTACCCTAACCGATGACCGTCATTTCAGCGCCGAAATAGTCGGCTCCGACCCGACCTCCGACCTGGCCGTCCTGAGAATAGATGCTGACAAACTGCCCACCCTCAGTTTCGGAGACAGCGAGACTCTCCGCATCGGCGAACCCGTCGTCGCCATCGGCAACGCCCTGGCCTTGGAGGGCGGGCCCACCGTCACTGCGGGCGTCGTGAGCGCCCTCGGCAGGTCCGTTTCCGTCAGCGACGGCGAACTCAGCGACCTGGTACAAACCGACGCCGCCATCAACCCGGGCAACAGCGGCGGCCCCCTCCTCAACATGAACAGCGAGATAGTCGGCATCAACACGGCTATCGACAGGACTCAGCCGGGCATCGGTTTTGCCATGGGCACCACCACCATCAACCGTGTCGTCGACCAGCTCATCGCTACCGGCGAGGTAGTGCGAGGCTACCTGGGCGTGACCCTAGCCACCGTCAACCCCGTCATAGCCATGCGCTTCGACCTGGACGTCGAAGAAGGCGTCCTCATTACCAACGTCCTAAACGGCACCCCCGCCTCCGACGCTGGTATCGAACCCCGGGACGTCGCCATCAACTTCAACGGCGAAGTCCTCACCTCCAGCAACGAATTCATCCACCTCATCCGCACCAGCCCCATCGGCCAGGCCCTCCCCATCACCATTGTCCGCGAAGGCGAAGAAATCACCTTCTCCGTAGTCCTGGCCGTCCGCCAGTAGCCCTTTTCTCCCTCGTCATTCCGGACTCCTATCGGGAATCCATCCCGTGGGGCGGGGAATTCCACTCTCCCTGAACGAAGTCGAAGGGTCTCAAGAGCGGAATGGGTGGGGCCGCTCATGCTGAGGCTCTCAAGTATTAGCGGTAGGTAGGGCGTCCGACCCTCTCCTCCACAACGAGACCCTTACCAATGTCATCCCGATGCCCCGCGAGGGATCCGGGGTAGGGCCGGCGTGGCCGGCTCTCTCTACTTCTCAGGGTATCGAATTAGGGGACGGCACGGCTGCTAAGCAGCCGTGCCGTCCCCTATTCTTCTCTCCCCCTCTCCCTTACAAGCGCTAATGGAGGGGGGGATCAAAGGGGTGAGGGTTCTCCGGCCAAATGAATGCGAAGCTCGTAGAGGACTACCCAGTAAACGCTAGGACTCGGAACATACGGGGAGACTGGCACCGTGTTACAGTAACAGTGACGTACTACTGCAATATATCCGAGACTGGGGATACATCCTTACTCAAACGAGAGCCTTGCCCCTCACTCGAGATTTCAAAGAAACCGTCCATGCCCGAGCCCTACGCGACCCAGCCTTCCGAGAGGGGTTGCTGAAAGAGGGTATCGATCTCTTGCTTGCCGGAGACGTCGACGCAGGCAAGATCGTACTCCGGGACTACATCAACGCGACCATTGGGTTCGAAGAACTGGGTTCCCTCACCAACAAGTCGTCCAAAAGCCTCATGCGCATGTTCGGGCCTAATGGCAATCCCCAGGCCCGCAACCTGTTTCACATCATCAGCTGCATTCAGCAACACCAAGGCGTCCAGCTTGAAGTAAACACTGTTCGGTAGGTCGCTGTTCCTCGTCGACTATCACCTCAGTCCTCCCAGTCAATCCCCTGCTATGCTGAAACAAGCGAGACAATAGAATCGAGAGATACCCTCCTCATGGACACATTCACCTCCCCGATAACAATCGCCAACGTCGACGGCTTGCACTCTAGGGAAATAGAGGCAATCGTCGACACCGGCGCAGCCTATACCACCCTTCCCTCATCCTTGCTCCGGGACATAGGAGTTGAACCCGTCGGCCAGCGCAGATTCCTCCTAGCAGACGGGCGCCGAATCCAAATGGACTACGGTGAGGCCCGCGCCACGATTAACGGCGATAGCGTGACCACCCTGGTCGTCTTCGCCGAGGACAACGCCCCTTCCCTCCTGGGCGCTTACACCCTTGAAGGCCTGGGCCTTGCCGCCGACCCCGTAGAGCAACGCCTTATCCCCACCAGCCTCATCCTCTACTAGCCTCGCTAGCCCTACCCCACCCTAACCACCCCCAGCACCACCTCCCGACCGTCCAGCCTGTGCGTCTCCACGAATGCCTCCGCCGGAGGTGCAGTAGTTAGCACCTCTTGGGACAGCGTCTCCTGCTTCACGTACGACTCATGGGCGGCAAGGGCCTCCGCCGGCGCCCCCTCTCCGACCATGTAGCTGACTATCTGGTCTACAACCTCGAATCCCGCCGACCTCCGCATGGTCTGCAGCCGATGCACCAGCTCTCGGGCCATGCCTTCCTTGGCCAGCTCTTCCGAGATGATCGTCGGTATCCCGACCACGTAGTCCCCCTCCGCCGCCACCGACACCCCTTCCTTTTCCACCGCCTGCAAGTTCACTTCTTCCGGTTCCAGCGTGAATCCCGACACCTCGATGCTTCCACCCGACTGCACGATCCTCGCCACCTCGCCGGGGTCCATTGCCGACAGCCCCTTCACGATCTTCGGCGTGTCCTTCCCGTACTTGGGACCGAGCAAAGGCGTGTTCGCCGACACCTTGTAGTCGTACACGTCCGACGCCGCCTCCGCGAACTCCAGGGCCTTCACGTTAAGTTCTTCGCTCACCTCGCCAAAGCTGCGTCGCAGGGCCTCCCTCTCCCCCTCCCCCCGCACCACCACCTTCACCGACGCCAACGGCTGCCGCACCTTGATCGCCGCCTTGCTCCTCGCCGCCCGGCCCAGGCTGCTGACTTTCATCGCCAGCAGGGCCTCATCGTTGAGCGCGGGGGCTATCAGCGACTCGTCGGCTTCCGGGAACTCGGCCAGGTGAACGCTCTCCGGTGCGGAGGCATCGGCACCCGACACCAAGTTCCGGTAAAGCTCTTCCGCCAGGAACGGCGTGAAGGGCGCAATCAGCTTGGACAATGTAACCAGGCATCCGTAAAGGGTGTCGTACGCCGACTGCTTCTCCTCGTCATTCTCGCTCTTCCAGAAGCGCCGACGGCTCCGGCGCACGTACCAGTTGGACAGCACGTCCACGAACCCCTCGATCCTGCGGCCCGCGTTCGTTGGGTCGTAGTTGTCCAACGACTCCGTCACGTCCTTGACGAGCCGGTTCAGCTCCGACTCTATCCACCGGTCCAGCCCCGACGCCTTCGCCCCATTTCCCGTGCCATTCGGCCGGTACCCATCGATGTTGGCGTAGGTCACGAAGAAGGAGTAGGTGTTCCAGAGTGTCAGCATGAACTTCCGGATCGCTTCCTGTACCAGCTCCCCCGAAAACCGGCGCGGGTTCCCCGGCGGCGACGCAGTGTATAGGTACCAGCGCAGGGCGTCGGCGCCCTGCGCATCCAGCACGGTCCACGGCTTCACCACGTTCCCCTTGGACTTGCTCATCTTCTCCCCGGCCTCGTCCAGGATGTGCCCCAGGCAGATTACGTTCCGATAGCAAGGCTCACCGAACACCAGCGACGACACCGCGTGCAGGCTGTAGAACCAGCCCCGGGTCTGGTCGACTGCCTCGCAGATGTAGTCCGCCGGGAACCGACCGTCCTCCTTCATCCCGTTGTTCTCGAAGGGGTAGTGCCACTGCGCTATGGGCATCGCCCCCGAGTCGAACCAGACGTCCATAACCTCCAGGATACGGCTCATCGTCCCGCCGCAGTCCCCGCACTCATAAAAAATCTCGTCGACGTAAGGGCGGTGTAGGTCCAGGGGCTCCGGGATCCCGCGCACGTTTTTCTTGTCCCGCAGTTCCTCTATGGATCCGACGCACTCGTATTTCTCACAGGAGTCGCACTGCCAGAAAGGTATCGGGGTTCCCCAGTACCGCTCCCGGGAAATGGCCCAGTCCTGCACGTTACGCAGCCACTCCCCGAACCGGCCCCACTTGATGTGACCCGGGTACCAGTTCACCTTATCGTTGTTGTCCAGCAGGGTGTCCTTGATTGCCGTGGTGTTGATGTACCAGGAGCTCTTGGCGTAGTACACCAGCGGCGAACTGCACCGCCAGCAGAACGGGTATGTGTGGACAATCTGGGTATGGCGGAACAGCAGCTCTCGGGCCGTCAGGTCGTCGATGATGTCCGAATCTGCATCCTTCACGAATTTGCCCGCGAAGGGGAAGTTCCCGATCATGTTGCCCTGCAAATCGACGTGCTGCACGAAATACAGCTCCTCCGACGCCCCTATCTTGAAGTCGTCTTCACCGAAGGCCGGTGCTATGTGCACCACCCCCGTCCCCTCATCCAAACTAACAAAGTCCCCCCCGACCACGTGGAACGTCGCCGTCTGTCCCGGCTGATAGCTGGCCCCCCTCTGCACCCGACCCTCCGCAAACTTCCCGATTCCCGGCACTTTGTACGCCACCGGGTTGTACAGCGACTTGTACCCCATGCCGACCAGGTCGCTCCCCTTCACCGTCCCGACCGTATCGTAGCCCGGCGGCAGCAGCTTGCTCACCAGGGCCTCGGCCATGATCAGCCGCTCGGGTATCGACCCATCCGCCTTGTCCTCTACAACTGTGTAGTCCGCTTCGGGGTCTATGGCCAGGGCCGTGTTGCCCGGCAGAGTCCAGGGGGTTGTGGTCCAGGCGAGAATGTAGGTAGGAAGGTGGGATGAGCCTATAAGCTTGCGGGCATCGTTGCTGTAGTCGTCCTCCTCCAAATCGACCCTGAACTTCACGAAGATAGCCACGTCCTTCGTCTGGTCGTTGTAGCCCTGGGCCACCTCGTGGTCGCTGAGAGAGGTCACGCACCGCGGGCAGTGCCAGATCGACTTGTACGCCTCGTGAATAAGACCCCTGTCCCAAAGCTGTTTCAAAATCCACCACATCGACTCGATGTACGAGTTTTCGAATGTGACGTACGGGTCGTTCATGTCAATCCAGAACCCGATGCGGTCGGTCAGGTCTTCCCACTCCTTCACGTAGCGCATCACGTTCTGCTTGCAGGCGGCGTTGAACTCCCGGATCCCGTGCTCCTCGATCTGCGCCTTCTGCGTGATCCCGAGGTTCTTCTCCACCTCCAGCTCCACAGGCAGCCCGTGGGTGTCCCAGCCCGCCTTCCGGGGCGCGCAGTAGCCCTTCATCGTCTTGTAGCGGGGCATGATGTCCTTGAACACCCGGGACAGGACGTGGTGAATCCCGGGGCCCGCGTTGGCCGTCGGGGGGCCTTCGTACATCACGTACAGCGGCCGGTCCCGACGCTCCTCCACCGACCGGGTCGCAATGTCCCGCTCCTTCCAGAACTCCAGCACCCGAGTCTCCAGCTCCGGAAAACTCACCTTGCTCGATACCGCTTTGAACATCTTCTCACTCATCGCTTCATTAACATCCTGAACAACTTTCTCCGTCATTCCGGCCCCCGAGCCGGAATCAATCCCGTGGAGCGGGGGGCGGTCCAATTCCCTCTCCCTCGACGGGAGAGGGCTAGAGCCTGTCCCGAGTCCCTCGAGGGAGTGAGGGTGAAAGACCCGCTGCCACTCACACCCCTCATCCCCACACCACCCCAACAAAAAAACCCGCCCCTCTTCACAGGGACGGGTTTCAACCCGCGGTACCACCCTAATTGTCCGCCCGAAGCAGACCTTCTCGTTAAAGCACGGACCCCATATTACAAGGCCGATGCCCTCGCCCCTGTAACGGGGAGCGACTCCGGCCACGCCTACTTTCCTGCTATCGGGTTTCGGATGGCGGCTCGGGAGGGATTTTCGGGACCGGGCTCCGGGCCTGCTCTCACCGGTCCAGGCTCGCTGACCGCAGCTTTCGTGCCCCTACTCGTCTCCGTCTTCGCCGATGTTACCGTATTTTCTTTAGTAGTTAGGAACCGAACAGCGAGGGCGTCGCCGGCTCGGGAATCCGGGCCTTAATCGCCTCTTTGATCTCCTCGTTGCTCGGGAACCGGCCCGTCTCCAGCTTGGAGAAGACCGTCTCACCGTCGATCCTCACCTCGAACTTGCCCTGCGAGGCGGTGATGATCTTGAAGGTCGCTATATCGTAATCGTACTCCCTCATCACCTCTTCCGTCAGACTGACGGCTTCGGGGAGGTAGTTTCAAAGAGTGCAGTATTCGACCTCGATGTTCAGCTTCTTGGCCATCCTTACCTCACCCCCTTTCTGTTCATGCCGGTAACGGCCAAGGCCGTCCTCCAAAAGCGAAAGACATTATATCTCACCCGACGCCCCACGTCATTCGACAGCCGATCCTTCACCGCATCACTGACTTCCTCGGGGCTCGGGACCCGACCCGAAAACACCACCTCCCCATCAATCCTAACCTCAAAACCACCCTCTTCCCCTCCAATAAGCTCGAAGCTGCCGACATCATAGTCATGCTCTCTCATCACCTGCTCCATCACACGCACTGCCTCCCACCACACCACTAACCCCTTGTCGTAAGCGACTTGGATTGAAAGTTTATCCGGCATTGGTCGCCCAAGGCCCTCACACAGGTATGACGTATAGGAAAGGCTTGTCTTTCTCTGCTAACAAACCCTCCATGCCTGCGTCCAAGGTGGCCAGTTGGCCCCCTCGTTGCATCGCTGTGGCCAGCAAAACGGCGTCCGTGACCTGACGGTAGCCGTGGATGCGTGGGCTGATTGAATCGGGCAAGTCGACTATTGACCAGTCCATCGGCCAAAAGTAATGATTCCCCTCCTCGATCAACTCCTCCAAGATGCTGATGGCGTGAAGAGGGGTAACATTATGCTGTATCGCTGACGGATTGCAGGACACCCTAACAAACCCTGCCTCCGTCAACGTGCATGTCGCCCAGCCATCCCGTTGGCCTTGGTCGAACCACACCCTGGCGGCAGCGTGATGCACGTGGTGGGGCCAAGCCAGGGCTATCAATACGCTGACGTCCAGCAGCGCGGTCACGGAAAATCTTCCAGCGCCTTGTACACATCCTCGTTAGTGATGGGCCGGGCGTCGGGGTCGACGGCGAAGGTGCCGCGTCTTCTTTTCATCCCTGTCCCGTTGCCACCCCTGAACCCCCGACGCGCCAACTCCGATAGCGCACTCCCCAGGCTAGTCTTTTTCCTCTGCGCCAGCGCCCGTGCCACCGAGAGTACGTCATCATCTATAGTCAGTGTAGTACGCATATAAGCATCATCGCATCACACCATCATCTTGTCAACCGCTATCTCAGTCTCCCCCCTCCCTACCGAAAGCTCCGAGGAAGAGAGAGTAAAGGGATGAGGGTTTCCTTCACCCCAGGTTTGCCTTCCGACACCCCTGACTGTTAGAGTGAACGTTTCCGTACTGGAGCTTGAGCCATGCTTTCCATGAACAGGTGGACATCGATATTTGGAATAGCTGGTCTCGCGGCCTTGATCAGCGCCGTAGTGCTCATGGTAGCCGCAGTCATCATCGCAATGGCAGGAGAGTGCAATCAACCGGACCCCGCGAATACCCTTCTCCCAACACCAACAATAGCTCCCACCTCCCGCCCCATAGCCATTCCCACCTCCAGCCCTCGCCCTATAGCCACTCCCACCCCCAGCCCTCGCCCCATACCCACCCCCAGCCCCCCCGTTGACAGGGCCGCTCTCGTGGCCCTTTACAACGCTACCGGGGGTCCCAACTGGGAGCGCAGCAACAACTGGCTCGCCCACGGACTTTTGAACACATGGGAAGGCATTACCACAGACCATAGCGGCCGCGTAATAGAAATATATCTCGGGGGTAACGAGCTGACGGGACGCATCCCTGCGCAACTGGGCAATCTTACTTACCTAGAAAGCCTGAATCTTAGGGTTAACAACTTGAGCGGAGAAATACCCCCGGAACTGGGAAATCTCACTCACCTAGAATACCTTGACCTGAGCAACAACGAGTTGAGCGGAGAAATACCCCCGGAACTGGGCAACCTGGCACTTTTGACGTCCCTGTTGCTTAACGGGAACAACTTAACTGGGGAGATACCTCCACAATTGGGAGACCTCGGAGCATTGGAGTCCTTGAACGCCTGGCGCAATGCTCTAAGGGGAGAAATACCGCCACAACTGGGGCGCCTTACTAATTTGACGCTATTGCACCTCGGGGAGAACCGGCTTGGCGGAGAGATACCACCACAACTGGGTGAACTTGGGAAACTGGAGATCCTGGACCTCCGCGCCAACAAGTTAAGCGGTGAAATACCGTCGGAACTCGGTAATCTGTATAATCTGGAAGAACTGTGGCTCTATGAAAACAAATTTAGTGGAGAGATACCTGCCGAGCTCGGCAGACTTTCCGACCTGAAATTCCTGGCTCTCTCTGTGAACGAGTTGACGGGAGAAATACCGCCTGAACTTGGCAGCCTGTCCGAGTTGGATTTTCTGTGGCTCGGCTCAAATGAATTGACCGGAGAGATTCCTCTTGAACTGGGCAACCTCGCAAAACTGAGGTCCCTAATACTCACAAGCAACAATTTGACCGGACAAATACCTGCGGAACTGGGCCAACTATCAAGCATTAGGGAACTGAGGATGGCTGGCAATCAGTTCAGCGGTTGCCTTCCAAGGAAGCTGAGACTGGCTCTTTCCTACGACTACCGGGACCTCCCCGTCTGCGACTCCGTTCTCTCGTCCACCCCCTCCCCTTCCCAGTAGCATTAGTTCCCCGTAGCTGCACATCGCCGGATTTGTCCTACCCGTCCCCTAATCCTCCCTCCCCCTACCGAACTAGGAACATGCACCTACGCCAAACACAGGTGCACCTCCCCGTTCTTCCCTTACCCGATGAATGCTCTAAGGGAGAGAGGTTTCTTGTTTCTCCCCCCTAACCCCACCCCCCACAGTGCGTTATCATTGACGTAGAGATATGTGGGACATCAAGGCCCTTACACTCCTCCAGAAGAGGGTAATCTTCACCTTCGGCCTCGCTGGCGTCGCCGCCATAGTCATTGCCCTCACCAACCCCTTCGAGGGCCCGACGGAAATCATGACTGACGAAGGCTCCATGGTCATGCTCGGCGTCGCCGACAACACCAACACCGGTGAGGTAGGCACCGACGTTGGAGACGCGGCGCCCAACTTCATGCTCACCGACTCCGTAGGCAACGTCGTCAGCCTCGACCAGTTCCTCGGCGAAAAGGCCGTCATCGTCAACTTCTGGGCCAGCTGGTGCAACTTCTGCCTCGAAGAGATGCCCGACCTCGAGTCCATCGCCCAGGAGTTCAGCGACGACCTCGTCATCCTCGGCATCAACAACCAGGAGACCGTCGCCCAGGGAGAGCCCTTCGCCCTGGCCCGAGGCGTCACCTACCCCCTCCTCTACCTCCCCCGGGACGACCAGATCGTCAAGGCCTACCAGGTCCTTGCCATGCCCACCACCTACTACCTCGACAAGAACGGCATCATCGTCGACCGAAAGCTCGGCTTCGACACCCACGAAGGCATCCGGGACCGCGCCCTCCTCGCCCTCGAAAACTAACGAGCCCGCCTCATGGGGTGGGCAATCCGTTCGCCCTGAGCGGAGTCGAAGGGTCTCAAGAACGGATTGGGTGGGGCTGATCCCTACGCAGGCCTGCAACAGACCCGATACCCTAGAAATACAACTATGCCAACACCCAAACTCCTCCTCCCCCTAACCACCCTCCTAATAGCCATCCTCGTCATAGCCGCCTGTAGCGCCGGCTCAACTCCCATCCCCTCTCCCTCGACGGGTGACTCCCAGGCCGAGTCCGCCGCCTCCCCCACCCACCGCCCCGGAGAATCCGAATGGTCTCCTCCAACAGGCCAGGACGACGCAGACCCCACCCCCGAAGCCCCGGAGCAGCCCTGGCCTCAGCCTGACCTCCTGACCCCCTCTCCCGCGGCGACATCCACCCCCGTCCCCACCCCCGACTTCGACCCCTCAACTTACTTCGCCCGCTCTGACCCCACGGGCCGCAACCCCTGGCGCACCGACTTCTCCAAGCACTCCGTCGACTACGCCGAAATCCTCCTCGGCCAGGTCCGCGACGGCATACCCTCCATCGACAACCCCAAGTTCGCCCCGGTCTCCGATGACATCGATTGGCTCGCCGACAAGGAGCCCGTCATCGCCCTCGAAATCAACGGCGACGCCCGCGCCTACCCCCTCCAGATAATGACCTGGCACGAGATCGTCAACGACGTGGTCGGCGGCGAACCCGTCCTTGTCACCTTCTGTCCCCTCTGCAACACCGCCATCGCCTTCGACCGCCGCATGGGAGACACCATCAACTCCTTCGGCGTCAGCGGCCTTCTCCGATACAGCGACCTCATCATGTACGACCGCGCCACCGACAGCTGGTGGCAGCAGATCCTCGGCGAGGCCATCGTCGGCGAGCTAACAGGTGCCCGACTCCCTCAGGTCCCCGCATCCATCGTCTCCTGGGCCGACTTCCGCGGCAACTATCCCGAAGCCCGGGTCCTCACCCGGGACACGGGTTTCACCCGCCAGTACGGCCGCAACCCCTACACCGGCTACGACGACATTAACTCCTCCCCCTTCCTCTTCGTCGGCCCCGAGGACGGACGCCTCCGCCCCGTCGAGCGCGTCGTCACCGTCGAGCTTAACGGCGAGACTGTCGCCTACCCTTTCCTGAGGCTGGAGGAGACCCCGGTCGTCAACGACGATGTCGGCGGCACCCCCATTGTCGTCTTCCACGCGCCGGGCACGGCCTCGGCCCTGGATAGGGGCACAATAGCCAACTCCCGGGACGTGGGTGCCACCGGCGTCTTCGACCGCCGCCTCGGTGACCGCACCCTCACCTTCCGCCCCGACTCCGGCGCCTTCACCGACGAGGAGACCGGCTCCACCTGGAACGTCCTCGGCCGCGCCACCGACGGCCCCCTAAAAGACGAAACCCTGACCCCCATAGTCCACGCCAACCACTTCTGGTTCGCCTGGGCCGCCTTCAAACCCGAAACCCGAGTCTGGGGCCAATAACTCCCTATCGCCCAACCCCGACCGACCCCCAACCATTCCGAGGCCCCGCGAGGAATCGCGGACTTGCCCACTCACGATGCTTGTGAGCCACTTGCTCCCCTCTTCCCCAGTACTGAACTAGAGGGCCATGTGCGTGCAGGGCACGCACATGGCCCTCTGTTCTTCCCTCCCCCTCTCCCTTATAGGCCCTAAGGGAGAGGGGGACCAAGGGGGTGAGGGTTCCCTTCCCCGGGGTTGAGGGGACAACTCCCCAAATGCTAACCTCCCCCCATGCTCGACACCCTCATCAAAAACGGCCTCGTCGTCGACGGCACCGGCAACCCGGGCTTCTACGCCGGCGTCGGCGTCCGGGGTGAAGAAGTCTGCATCCTACGCGGTGACTACTCCGACACCCAAGCCCACCGCACAATCGACGCCTCAGGCAAGGTCGTCTGCCCCGGCTTCATCGACATGCACGCCCACACGGGCCTCGTCATCCTCGTCGAGCCCGAGCATCACCCCAAGGTCCGCCAGGGCATCACCACCGAGCTCGTCGGCGTCGACGGCAACTCCTATGCCCCCTTCACCTCCCAGGAAGATTTGCGGGCCTTCATCGAGTTGAACTCGGGCCTGGACGGCGCCCCACCCCTCCCCGGCAGCTGGTCCACCGTCGCAGAGTACCTCTCCATGTTCGACAACAACGTCGCCGTCAACATCGCCTACATCATCGGCAACTCCCCCATCCGCATCTGCGCCATGGGCTGGAACGACACCCCCGCCACCGACGCCGACGTCGCCAACATGCGGGCCATGCTCCGTGAAGGCATGGAAGAAGGAGCCTTCGGTATCTCCACGGGCCTTGACTACCCGCCCGGAAGCTACGCTTCCACCGACGAGCTGGTCAGCCTCTCACAGGAGGGCGCCCGACTCGGCGGCATCTATCACACCCACCTTCGCAACACCCTCGGCGACCGTTTCCTCGACCCCGTCAAAGAGGCCCTGGAGATCGGCCGGCGTGCGGGACTCCCTTGCCACCTCACCCACTTCTACCAGCGCATCACCCACCCCGGCAGCGCCCGACACCTCCTCGAATTGGTCGACGGCTCCGCCGACGCCGGCCAGGACGTGACCATGGACTGCTTCCCCTACACCTACAGCAGCACCCGGGTCCTCATCATGTTCCCCCAGTGGGCCCACAACGGAGGCCCGACCCGCCTCAAAGAAGTCCTCCGCTCCGACGAGGGCCGCGAGCGCCTGCGTCAAGAGGTTCAACCCCGGGGTCAGTCCTGGAGCGACGTCTGGCTCACCTACTTCAAACGCCCCCACAATAAGCGTTTCGAGGGCCGCTCCGTCGCCGAAATAGCCGACACCCTCGGCAAAAGCGAGGTCGACGCCCTCTGCGACCTCCTCCTCGAGGAGGACCTGCAGACCTCCTACGTCACCCCGGGCCCCAACCTCACCACCCTCCCCGACTTCATGACCCACCCCCTCACCATGGTCGGCACCGACGGCCTTCTCCTCGGCGACTTCCCCAGCCCCCGCACCTACGGCACCTTCCCCACCCTCCTCTCCCACTACGTCCGCAACGAAAAGCTCATAACCATGGCCGAGGCCATACGAAAGATGACCTCCTTCGCCGCCCACCGCCTCGGCATCCCCGACCGCGGCATCCTCCGCGACGGCATGAAGGCCGACATCGTCGTATTCGACCCCACCACCGTCCACTCCCCCGCCACCCGACACCACCCCCGCCAGTACCCCACCGGCATCGAGCACGTCCTAGTCAACGGCCAACCCGTCGTAACCGACGGCGACCACACCGGCGCCCTCCCCGGCCGCTCCCTCCGCCGCGGCCGCCCCTCCACCTAACCCTTCCTCCTCCCACGAGTACTGAACTAGAGGCCTGCACCTGCGCAAAATGCGCAGGTGCAGGCCTCTGTTCTTCTCTCCCCCTCTCCCTTATTGGCCCTAAGGGAGAGGGGGATTAAGGGGGTGAGGGTTTCCCCTCCGAAACAGCGGGGCAATCCCCCGCTATCACCCCCGTCACTGCGCCATATACCCCCCATCCGGCGTCATCGTATGACCCGTCACAAACGAAGCCGCATCCGAGCACAGCCACACAACGGCCTCCGCAATCTCCTCCGGCCGACCCATCCGACCCATAGGCGTCTGCGACACCATCCTCCGCTCCAGCTCGGGGTTGGCCTCGATACCCGGGATAGTCATCGGCGTCAGGATGTAGCCCGGACACACCGCATTCACCCGCACCCCGACACCCGCATACTCCAGCGCCGCTGTCTTCGTCACCCCCACCACCCCGTGCTTCGCCGCATTGTAGGCAATGTATCCCCCCGCCCCCGACAGCCCGTATATCGACGCCGTATTCACGATAGCCCCACCCCCCTGCCTCAGCATCACCGGGATCTCGTACTTCATGCACAGCCACACGCCCTTCAGGTTCACGTCGATAACCCGGTCCCAGTCGTCCTCCGGGTACTCGTGTGTATTCATCACCTCGCCCCCGACACCCGCGTTGTTGAAAGCGCAGTCCAGCCTCCCGAACTCCTCCACGACCTTATCGACAAGCGCCTTCACCTCCCCCGACTTCGTAACGTCGACCTGCAACGCCACCCCCCTCCCCCCGACCCCTTCAACCAACCGCACCGTCTCCTCCGCCCCCGACAGATCCACATCCGCCACCGCCACCCGTGCCCCCTCCCGGGCAAAAGCCAAGCAACTCGCCCTCCCAATCCCGGACCCCCCACCCGTCACCAGCGCCACCATCCCCAAAAATCCATCACCCATTTCCAAACTCCTTACCTAACAAAATCCCCTCTCCCCAAGTCCCAAGGCGCTCACCCTGGGTCCCGTCGAAGAGTCTAGCGTAGGAGGTGGACCACTATCGCCATTCTGTTACACCCTTACAACCCCCACCTTAACCCAAACAATCACCAAACTAATCTTATCCTCGCTTCAATGTCCCCCACGCGCCGACAACACCCCATCAATACCTTCGCTGTTAATCGGATCTCCTGTTTCGCGATCCAACTGGTAATCTCTACGACGAGAGGATCCAAATCACCTACTGATTTTGGTCAACACCACGCCTAGAATTGGCATTCCATCATAGACACGAGGATATCTTATTTTTCAGCCGTTCAACGTCCTTCATCGCTGAGTACGCCTCGGAGGCTTCGATATGAGGTTTTATTCTGTTGATCTCTGCGGCAATCTCCTTCTCATCTAATTCGGGTTTGCTGCTTTTAACAAAAAGTGCAGTGGAAAGCCGCTCAAGCTTACGGGTGTCATGCGTAGAGAGATTCTCTCCCACAAATTGAATGGCCTTCTCTATGCGCTCGGTAATTCCTTCTCGGCGTGCGCTTAGAGGTCCCAACACAAAAGACGGGCCATAAGGCTGGCGCGGTTTCACATCCAACTGGAGACTGGCCATCATGGTCGACAGATCACTTCGTAAGTCGAAGCTATACGGACCATGCTTATAGAGTACAAATTCATATCCCATCTGTACTCCCAGCAGTGCCTGCATGAAGTACGCAGATTTCTGTATATGTGTCTCGCCAGCCCAACTTCCTTTATCGCGCATCACTTCAACCAACCGTGCAATTGCCGCTCTACGGGTATTCTGAGCCATCTTCTCCATATCAAACCACCTTACGCGCTGGATAGAATTTTCTCCTTGTCCTTCACAATCCACTGTTGTGCGTCAACTGCTGATTCCGGTTCCATGAGCACTATTCCGACATCAACTCGAGGTATTTGTTGTAGGACATCTGAAAGACCGTAAGCCGATACTACATTCCCCGTTGAATCCAAAACAGGGAACTCAGCAACTAGGGTCTTTTGTTGGTATTCGGCCAAATGGACATTCTTGTCCCCGTATTTCGTGACGCATGCTTCGAACACTGCATTTAGGGGGTCTCCATGCTCTTCTCTGTCTTGGCGAGTTTGAGTATAGACACGTTTGAAGTGCTTCCGATTCACGATTCTGGAAGCAGGGGTATGCCCGAGTGCTGCCTCGTTCCTGGCAGCCTTGAAAATTTCACCAATCACTTCATTGTCGGTAAGACTCTGGTGTTCGACTAAGGTTGTCGACAACTGGCCATTCGGCAACCATTCTTGCAAGAATTGCTTCAAGTGAAAATCATAGGCCATGCGTACTTGGTGATGATAGACTTGCATAAACATGTAATACCTAGCCAATTGAAGAGCTTCTGCGGAATGCAAACCACCAAGTTCTATGCCCAAGGCCGGTTCATCCGAATTCTGGCTGGCAGGCAACAATCTCATAGTATCTACTAGGCGATAGTGGTCAAACCTTCCGTAGGCGACTCCTGTGTGATGGGAATCTCTCAATAGGTAATCCATTCGGTCCACGCCCAATACGTCGCTAGTAATTACTTCCGACAACAAAGTCTCCCAAGTGGAAAACTCGTCATCCTCCGCGAGTTCTTTCTTACCAACCGCGATCCTTGCAACATGCATAGGGTTGAGAGGCGGAGTCATATTCTCCCACAGACTCTTCATCTCATCGCTAAGGATGAGTTCCTTCGAAATTCGTTCGTGGCTCCACCCCTCAGGCAATAGTTCTTTCTCAGCGGCGTGAGAGAACGGAAGATGTCCTATATCGTGGCACAATGCTGCCATTCTGACTACCTTGCGCCAATAGCCTCTTTCATCATTTCTAGTAATTTGAGGCACCGTCTTTCTAATCGACTCATGAAGATTATTGTCAGCGGTGACTACATCAAAGACTCTGCCAGCAAGCTCCATGACACCCAAAGCGTGTTCGAATCTCCTGTGAGTCGCCCCCGGATAAACCAGGTAAGACATGGCCAGTTGATGAATATGTCTAAGCCTCTGCACCTGTGGCGAATCGACAATCCGCCTTTCGTCACTATCCAGTCTTACGAAGACGTGAATGGGGTCCCTTATTTCATGGAACTGCTTGTTCGCCAAAACGCTCTCGGCAACCAGTCAATCTTAAGGAATAAACATTGAGTTAGAATCTTAGCACTTGCGTTCCTTGTCTGGCAAATCAATATACACGGCATCTCCCCCCACCGCTTCCTCCCCTTCGCATTCCGATGCCCCGTGAAGAATCTACAGCGCCCTTCTCTGAGTCCGCGTAGCCCATTGCACCTCGACCCCCGACCACTCCGTCATCCCGCCCCCCGACCCGGAATCCACCCCCCCACAAATCAGACCAATCCATCAATCCCACGAATCACAGTTCAGATATTCCCCCAAAATCCGCACGTTTGCTCTTGACACGCCTGTCCGACAGTACTATCATACCCTCCGTCCGATCGAACACAGATTCATAACTTAAGGAGGAACCAAAACACCACGGGGAAGCCCCCGAGACCCTACCAGAGGACTCAACGTCCAAGCCCATCCCAACGGCCCCGCGCAAGCCCAAGGCTCAAGCCAAGGGTGTTGGCTCCTCACTACGGGTCCCGTGTCCCTTCCCTACCCATCCAGGCGATGGAAGGTCCACAATACTCTTACGGTGCACTCTCTTTGAAAGAGCATGCCGTCTGTGCGGATACCGCAAGAACCGCATCTACGCCACCGGCATTGAATTTGTCGGCGCGTCTGAAGGCCGCAACAGGCCTTGTTGGGAATCCCGTCCATAAGTCGGATTCCTCTGGCGTCTACCACGACGACTCTGGCGGGCTTTGCCCGCTCTTTCGGTGGTTCAACCTCTATGGTGGACTGCCTGACCCGTTCACATATCCATAGACCCACCGAATATCCGCAGGGCAGGCATACCCGCCCCCTGCGCCTGAGCACCGGCCCTTCCATCGCCGACCCCCTCCAAAAACCCAAAAGAACAATCAAAACCCCACCCCACAACCGAATATACTCCCGCGTTGACACCCGACCAGCCCCGTTGCTATCCTCCCCCACGGCACAGCCGCCCAAGGAGGACACCCCATGACCCAGAGCCAGACCCTGCAGAGCGCCCAAAGCGAGGGACGCACCTTCCTCAACGAGGTCGAGTCCAAACAGGTCCTTCGTGACGCCGGCATCGACACCACCCAGGCCACCCTCGCCACTTCCCGTGACCAGGCCGTCGAGCAGGCCAGGGCCATTGGCTTCCCCGTAGTCCTCAAGGTCATCTCCCCGGACGTCGTCCACAAGAGCGACATGGGTGGCGTCAAGCTCGGCCTCAAGGACGAAGCCGAGACCGCCGCCGCCTACGATGACATCGTCTCCTCCATCAACGCCAACCAGCCCGGCGCCAACATAGAGGGAGTCTCAGTCCAGGGCATGGCCCGGCCCGGCACAGAGATCATCATCGGCATGTCCAAGGACGCCCAGTTCGGCCCCGTCCTCATGTTTGGCCTCGGCGGAATCATGGTCGAAATCCTCAAGGACGTCGCCTTCCGCATCGTGCCCCTCACCAGGCGGGACGCCCGCAGCATGATCCGTGAAATCAAGGGCTTCCCCGTCCTCAACGGCTACCGGGGCCAGGAGCCCGCCGACATCGAAAAGCTCGAAGATACCCTCCTCAAGCTGTCCGAGTTTGTCCAGCAGCACGACGAGATCAAGGAGATTGACCTCAACCCCATCTTCGCCTACAAGGACGGCCTTACCGCCGTCGACGCCCGCATAATCCTCGAAGAGCAGGCCGGCTGATGGGCATCGACGTAGCGAAGTTCGACCGACTCTTCAACCCCAAGACCGCCGTCGTCATCGGCGACAAGCAGGCCCTCGGCTACTCCTGGCTCAACTCCATGAGCACCTTCAAGGGCCCCGTCTACTCAGTCCAGATCGACGAGCGCGAGATCCCCAACATCGAGGCGATGGGGTACCAGAACTTCAAGAGCATCCTCGACGTCCCCGGAGACATCGACTTCGTCATCGTTTCCGTCCCCCGCAAGTTTGCACCCATGGTCCTCCAGCAGTGCATCGAAAAGGGAGTCGGCGGCGCAACCTTCTTCACCTCCGGCTTCGCAGAGACCGCCGAGGAGGAGGGGATAGCCCTCCAGAACCAGATGCAGCAGATGGCCCGGGAAGCTAACTTCATGCTGGTCGGGCCCAACTGCATGGGCCTCTTCATCCCCGGCCGGGGCGTCCGCTTTACAACCCAGCAGTACTCCGGCGAGGCCGGACCCGTCGGCTTCATCGGCCAGAGCGGCACCCAGAGCATGTATTTCAGCCTGTTGGGCGGCGCGCACGGGGTGAAGGTCAGCAAGGCCGTCAGCCTCGGCAACGCCATCGTCCTGGACGTCCCCGACTACCTCGAATACCTCGGCCAGGACCCCGAGACCAAGATTATCGGCATGTACGTCGAGGGCGTGAAAGACGGGCGTCGGTTCTTCGATGTGCTAAAGGACGTCTGCAAGCGCAAGCCCGTGGTCATCTGGAAGGGCGGCCAGACCTCTGACGGGGCCCGGGCCGTCTCCTCCCACACCGCCTCCCTCGCCACCGAATACACTGTCTGGGAGTCCCTTGTCCGCCAATGCGGCGCCCTCCCGGTCCACAGCCTCGAAGAGCTCGTCGACGTGCTCAAGGGCCTCCTGTACATCAAACCTTCCACGGGCACGCGTATGGGCATCATGGCCCTTACCGGAGGCCAGGCCGTCGCCGCCGTTGATGCCTTTGCCAAGCAGGACTTCACCATCGGCCCCCTCAGCGATTCCAGCTACGAAGAGCTCTCCAGCTTCTTCAGCGTAATCGGAGCCAGCTACCGCAACCCCCTGGACATCAGCTCCAACCTCCCCGACCAGACAGTCCTGGTCCGCATTCTCGACATCCTGGAACGCGACCCGACCGTCGACGCCATCACCACGGAGCTCACCACCTCGCTCCTCGACCGTCGGGAGGCGATGGGCGAAGGCTACGTCGACAACCTGATCAACATCCTCGCCGACCACCGGGAGCGCACGAAGAAACCCTACTTCTGCACCGTCTGCCCCGTAGACCAGGAAGTCGCCGCCATCGACATGCGGGACCGGCTCCTGGCCCGGGGCATCCCGTCCTTCCCAACCTTCCACCGCAGCGCCAACGCCTACCGCAAGCTCGTAACCTACAACGAGTTCCTGCAAGACACGTAGTTCTCCATCCACCCAAGGGCTAACTATCTGTGTATAATGCAATTGTGCCAGACCATGCACTAGCACAGCATATCGCCTATAGGAGCCAACCATGGTAATAAGTTTTGGTCGGCATCGGGTTGATACAAGGGGAAAAACAGAGGCCGAGATAGAAGTTGCTGTCCAAAAGGCCATTGAAGCCGCCTATGAAACCCAGGAAGAAGACTCAAAGATCTTTCTGCGCCGTCAACGTCGCCTCCTCAAGGCCTACGAGCTCCGTTACGAGATGTCTACCTCCGAAATGCAGGAACGTTGGAATCAGGACGAGAGCACTGAGACCGGAGACCTCTGCATGTGGAATGGGGTATGGTTCTCTCTGAGTCCTCCGGAGACCCTCACAACTGGAACCCCCTCCGAAACTACGTTCATCTCCACCAAAAGCGCTTAGAAGAACATCCCCTCGTAGTCCCTGAAGCTTCAAACCTGACCCTGGAAGTTCAGGCCCAGCCGAATGCCCTCTATGACCGTGTGGTCATGGAGGGCTTAATCGTTTGCAGGAACGGGATCCATCTTTCCGTATACAAGGAAGGCCACATAGACAAGACGCCTTCTCGTCGTGTGCGTATGCTCGTTTATTCGTACAACGCCCATTTCCCCGGCAGAAAGAATGTCCTGCGCTACGACAACCAGCACCGCGATGAATCGCATGTATACCACAGACACGTATTTGATCCCGAGACAGGTGCTCAGGTCTCCTTCCATACTTTGTCGCGCCTTAAGTTCCCCGTCATGCACCAGGTACTTGATGAATTGATGGCAATGTTTCCAGTTGATTAGCCGGGCAAGTAGCTTACAGTGAAACTATAATGAAGCCTTAATTCCAACTTGCCCGCAAACCCCAACTTTCAAGGCTAATAATATGGTTATTCGACTCGCTGGACTAAGAATAGAAGGCGATACGGAAGCTGAGCTTCTCGCGGACCTACCATCTAAAGTCCGCCTGGCCAGTCAACTGCCAGAGGATGAGCTAGGCTGTCTCGTTGACCGCCTCAGACTTCTTATAGGCGTATATACCATTCGCTACGAAATGTCCCACCGGACTATGATGGCACGTCATCAAGCTGGCGAACTGCGCACGACCAAGGAAACGCTTAAGTGGCTCCTTGCATGTCGCAGTCTAGAATTGCTCTTGGGCCAACTTCCTCCAAAGGGGTTACCCGAGGAGAACCGCAACATCCACTACTCCAGCCGTATCTATAAGGTGTGGCCGCACTAAACCCTCCCCCGCGTTGACTACCCCCGACCCCTTGCATTACATTTTGGGCCGTGTAGAACCCGCCCGGGCCCAACGCCCGCGCCGCTCACGGAGGTGGACCCATGGCCGACAACCTTATCGCCAAGCCCGCTCTCAGCGAAATACAGGTCACGCCCAACATCCCCGACTACGATGCCGCCCGCGACGACTTCTCCTGGGACACCATCAAGGCCGAGCTTGACGGTCTTCCCGGCGGCGGCCTCAACCTCGCCTACGAAGCTATCGATCGGCACGTGGTCCACGGCAAGGGTGACAAGGTAGCCTTCCACTGGCTAGGGGCCAACGGAGAGGAGGAGACCTACACCTTCACAGACTTCAAGGCCCACTCCAACAAGTTCGCCAACGTCCTCTCCGGCCTGGGCGTCGAGCTTGGAGACCGCGTCTTCATATTCATGGACCGGGTTCCCGAGCTCTATTTCGCCTTCTTCGGCATCCTGAAAGCCGGCGCCATCGCCGGACCTCTCTTCTCCGCCTTTGGCCCCGACCCCGTAAGGGACCGCATGGAGGACTCGGGGGCCAAGGTCCTGATAACTAGCCCCAAACTCCGCAAGAAGATCGGCGGCATACTCGGCGACCTCCCCGACCTCAAGCACGTCATCATCGTCAACAAGAACAACCGCGATGAAGGCCCCCTGGACGAGGGCGACATCAGCTACGAAGATGCCATGTCAACCGCTTCCGAGGACTTCGAAATCGTCCGCACCACCGAGGAAGACTACGACATCATGCACTACACCTCGGGGACCACGGGCAAGCCCAAGGGCGCCGCCCACGCCCACCGTGCCGCCTACCAGCAGTACGCCACCGGCAAGTGGGCATTGGACCTCCACGCCGACGACATCTACTGGTGCACTGCCGACCCCGGATGGGTAACCGGCACCTCCTACGGCATGGTCGCTCCCTGGACCAACGGCGTAACCCAGATCATCTACGAAGGCGGCTTCGGTGCGTCGGGCTGGTACAGGGTCATCGAAAAGTACGGCGTCACCGTCTGGTACACTGCCCCGACCGCCATCCGTATGCTCATGAAGGCCGGAGACGAGGTCGTCAAGCGCCACGACCTCTCGTCTCTCCGCTACATCACCAGCGTCGGCGAGCCCCTCAATCCCGAGGCCGTGATCTGGAGCGAACGCGTCTTCGGCCTCCCCTTCCACGACACCTGGTGGCAGACCGAGACCGGCTCCATACTCATCTCCAACTACCCCATCCAGGACATCAAGCCAGGCTCCATGGGCCGCCCCACCCCCGGCATCACCGCCGGAATCCTCGACGACGAATACAACGAGCTTCCCGCAGGGCAGGAGGGCCATCTCGCCATCCGCCCCGGCTGGCCCTCCATGTTCAAGACTTACTGGCGCAACGAGGAGCGATACAACTCCCGTTTCCAGAACGGCTGGTACATAACCGGCGACAAGGCCCGCATGGACGAAGATGGCTACTTCTGGTTCGTGGGTCGGGCCGACGATGTGATCAACACCGCCGGTCACCTGGTCGGGCCCTTCGAGGTGGAGAGCGCCCTTATCGAGCATCCCGCCGTCGCCGAGGCCGGTGTCATTGGCAAACCCGACCCCATAGCCATGGAAGTCGTGAAAGCCTTCGTATCCCTCAAGGACGGCTACGAGCAGTCCGACTCCCTCCGCCGCGAGCTGATGCGCTTCTCTCGACAAAAGCTCTCGCCGGCCGTCGCGCCCCGGGAGATAGACTTCATCGACACCCTGCCCAAGACCCGCAGCGGGAAGATCATGCGCCGCCTCCTCAAGGCCCACGAACTCGGCCTCCCCGAGGGCGACACCTCCACCCTTGAAGACTAAGCCCCGCGTCCCGAGCGCTCAACTCCCGGCAGCCCCCTCCACCCGAGGCCGCCCTTGATCGCCCTCGGCCTCGACCCCTCAGGCTCCGAGCGCAAGAGGTCGGGGCTGGCCATTATCGATGAGAGTCTGAACGCGGAGTCCCGAGTCGTAAAGACCGACGCCGAGATCCTCCGGGCCATCCACGAAACTCAGCCCGACGTCGTAGCCATCGACTCGCCCCTCGCCCTCCCCAGGGGCCGCTGCTGCGCCGATCCTGCATGTCCCTGTGCCGTCCATGGCATCGTTCGTGGGGCCGACAGGGCCGTCTCACGCATGGGCTACCGGCCCTTCTGGACCCTCCTACCCTCCATGGTCAACCTCACCCTGCGCTCCATCAGACTCCGCGAGACCTTGGAATCCGAGGGCATCAAAGTCATCGAGGTCTACCCCGGCGCCGCCCAGGACCGACTCGGACTCCCGAGAAAGCAGCGCGGCGAGGACGCCCTGCTTAAAGGACTCTACGGTCTCGGCATCCGATTCCCCGACCCCGACCGCAAACGCGTCCACGATGAGCTTGACGCGATAACAGCCGCCTACGTTGGCCTGTGCTGGCTGCAAAATGCCTTCGAAGCCGCCGGCCCCCCCGACGAAATCCAGATTATCCTTCCCCTTCCTCCCCAATCCGCCATTCCTGTAGAGGCAGGAATCCATCCCCTCCGGTAAACCTATGCCAGCCAAGACGGGACCCCCAGCCCAGTACGTCGAGAGGATGTTCTCCCGTATCGCACGGCGGTACGACTTCCTCAACACGACCATCACGCTAGGGAGGCATCGGCGGTGGAAGAGGGCCGCAGCCCTCGCCGCAGGCAAGGCGCAAGGCACAGGCCCGGGCCTCGACATCGCCACCGGCACCGGAGATATCGCCTTCAACCTCTCGAAACAGCCGGACGTCACTTCAGTCTTGGGCATAGATCTCTCACGGTCCATGATCGACATAGCCCGACGCAAAGCCATCGAGAAATTCCCCGACCGATCCGTTTCCTTCCTCCAGGCCGACGCCCTCTCCCTCCCCTTCCCCGACGAGTCCTTCATCTCCGTAACTTCCGGCTTCGCCCTCCGAAACGTGGAAAATGTCGAGACCTGCGTCTCGGAAATCGTCCGCGTGCTCAAGCCCGGGGGTAGGATCGCAGTGGTCGACCTCAGCCCCGTGAAGGGATGGTCGCCCCTCAACTTCCTCCTCGAAATCTACGTCCGGCGCTTCATCCCCCTCCTCGGGCACCTGATGGCCGGAGACCGCTCCTCCTACTCCTACCTCTCCGAGTCCATAGACCGCTTCCCCAACGCCGACGGCCTCGCCGAAATCCTCCGCACCGTCGGCCTCGAAAACGTCGGCTACCGGCGCATGAACATGGGAATCGTAGCACTCCACTGGGGCTCGAAACCCCAACTCTCCTAGTCCCATCCCTTCCCCGGAGGAGGGACGGCCCCCGTGTTGCTCCTCCACTACATCTGCTCTCTCCAGCCCCCACCCCCTTCCCCCCACCCGTATAATTCACCACTGCGATTACCCGTCGTAAAGGATGCTCAAGGACCAACGTCGGTAATGATCTCCCAGACCACCGTTGAGAAGCTCGAAAAGGAAGCCTTCAGAGGGCCTTTCCTCACCCTCGCCGCCCTCCTGCTCATCATCGCCGGCCTTGCCGTCATAGGTCTCGCCTTCTACTTCTGGACCGACCTCTCCGACACCGCCTCCGAGGTCTACTTAGCATCCCTGGAACAACGGCTGGCTGCCCCCTCCAACACCCTACTGGGGGAGCAACAGGCCAGCCTCGCCACCCATGACGAGTGGCTCGGCCTCCTCCCCTGGCAGGGTCTCGCCCTGATATTGGTAGGTGTTGCCCTGCTTCTGTGGCGCTGGGTCGCCGCCGTCAGGCTCAGGATGACCGTTTCCGCACTGATACTCCCTTCACTCCGGAACACGGAGTCCTTTGACCCGACCGGCCAGGAAATCTCCACATTCGAGGCCCCCCTGGATCCCGACCGGGAGGCCGAGTCCTGAGCTCTTTACCCTCTGTCACTGAGGAAACAACATGACCACCCTGGAAAGTGCCGCCGAAGCCATCGCCCGACCCGCCGTCGGCTTCACCCGTGCCCAGACCCTTGCCGTCCGGTTCTGGGCCCCTCTCCTCTTCATGGGCCTTATCATTGCCGCCTCCGCCTTCGTCCTTGGCATCATCAACGGTATGGTCTCCTCCGACTACTTCGCCTTCTCCCACGCCGAGCGGGAGGCCGCCTCCTCCGGCTCCGACATCGTCCAGAAGAAGGTATTCATCGAATCCGTCGGTGCCTGGCTCCCCGAGTTGATGTTCCTCGGCCTGGGCCTGATCGTCGCCAGCATCATCCAGCTGTTCAACATAGTGCTGGGCAGCCTTCGGGTCTCCGGTGCCACCGTCCAGCAGTCCCTCGGCGTCACCATCATCCTCCCCGGCCCTCCCGTTACCGCCCGACTCTTCCCCCTTTTCACCGTAGCCGGCCTGGTCATCCTCTTTGTGGCCCTCGTCCTTGCAGTCGTCCAGGGCCTAATCGCCTCCGGCTACTGGGACAACTCCATCGCCACCCAGCTGAACCCGGCAGTCCCCGGCGACTCCCTCCTCTCCACCCGCGGTACGCTCGAGTCCATGGACCGATGGCTGGAGCCCGTCAAGTTCGTGGGTCTGGGGCTGCTCTTCACGGGCGTGGGTCTCGCTGCCGCCAGCGTCATCTGGGTCATGCGCTTCCAGAGCCGCCGCCTCCTCGACATCCTCGCCGGCCGCCCCTAGCCCTTTCAAAGGGGGTAGGAGGGGCTGACTCCCAATTCCCTGTAGGGGTAGGTCTCGCGCCTGCCCTCCCCAGAGGCGGGGCCGCTCATGCTGAGCTAGGTCGAAGTATGAACGGAGGATGGGGGGTCCTAAATCACCGCGTCCGCATCTATCTCCACCACCATGTCCGGATGCACCAGCGCATCCGTCCCCAGCAGTGTGCACACCGGCTTGATCTCCCCGAACACCTCCCCGTGTGCAGTCCCGACCTCCTCCGCATGGTTCTGCACGTCCACCACGAACACTCGAGTCCTCACAATGTTCTCCAACGAACCTCCGGCCTGCTCCACGTATCCCTTGATAAGGCCCAGTATGTGCTTTGTCTGTTCGTAGTAGTCCCCCGGCGCATGCACAGACCCGTCCGCCGACGTCGATGCGTTTCCCGCTATGAATATGTGGCTGGTCGGGTTATCGACCCTTATCGCCCGGCAATACCCGAATTTCGCCTCCAACGGCCTTCCGCTTCCTACCTGTGACCTTTCAGACATGTTCATCCTCCTATTGTCTCGATTGGCGATCTCTATTCTAGCCTCTTGGGGAGGGGCCTCTCACACTGAGGCCCTCGAAGAGCCTGCCCATGCGAAGGCAGGGGGTCGAGCGTAGGGACACGCCTGCCATTCGTCCCCACGTTCACGGAAAAATCTCACCCTCACACTCATTGAACGCCTCCAGCACCAGCAAGTCCTCCTCGCTGTCCCCGCCTATCACCACCCGGTACACCTCCGTCCCGATCTCCGACTCGATGCACTTCTGCCCGGGCACCGGCAGGGCCCGAACAACCTGCCCCAACTGCTCGGGGCTCAGGGCCCCTTCCAGCAGCCCATCCATCAAGCCCACGTGGACCACGTTCTCCGGCGCCGAGACCCCAGAATCCATGCTGTAATCGGAATATACCGAGATGAACGTTACATCAGGGTCTTCCACCCGTGCCTCGATGCGCAGCGGCAGCACCCCCGACTCGCTTATCCACATCATCAACTCCGCCTCCCCCACCCCCGGCCCGAATCCCGCAGCCTCCCTGAAATCTCCCGTCCCCCTACCAACGATCCGGTACGCTTCCTCACCCTCGATTATCTCCTCCCCCTGCAGTTCAAAGCTCTCCGCCGTCTCCCGGATCCCTCCCAGGTCATAGGGGAAGCTCTTCAGATTCGAATTGTGGTACAAGCCCGACTCGCCAAAATCAAACCACGCCTGGAAGCCGGGATACAGCACGTACAGTGACTCCCTGGCCCGGATAACCTCAATCTTAGCGTCATGGGAGGCGTCAAGGAGGACATCTATAACGAAGCGTCCTCCCCCGAATGGCAGTACATCCGCCTCGGTCCCAGCCCCTCCCCCCGACCCCTCCGCACTCACAGTCAGCCGAAAGGAAGATGCATCCTTCAGGTTCGCTTCAGCAGAGCGGACTATCCAGTGCGCATCACCTGCCTCGGTTTCCAGCGCGGGAATCCAGTTGTTCTGAGAACGGGCGGTGGCTGTCGGGAGCAGGCCCTCACACCCCACCCCTCCCGCCACCAGGACACAGGCGATCAAGATCAATGCTCGTCTCATCCGAGGCACAGTAACACCGCGCAGCCCCGCCCGCTAGTAGACTTCTTCCTCCACAGCCGCAACAACACACATTTCCGCAGCCTCCACTTCTTCAGGCGTCGGGGGCCGCTCCCCCCACCCCACCTCGAACAGTGCCTCAAGCCCCACTACACCTCTCACGCACTCTGCCAGCTCCCCGACCATATCCCCGCGCGGGATAGTGAGAACAGTCAGGTCCAGGCTGTACAGGACTTCAGCAAGGCCGCTCCTGGCAAAGTTGTCGGAGAACGAGAACACCTCCCACTCGCAGTGGTCCAAGACCCACAAGAGAACATCATCGAGATCACTCACCCCTGACACCAGTTCCCGGTAAGGCCCGACCCCTATCTCTTCCTCCACGCACACCTGCCCTTCCGGCGGAAACACGCTCACCATCAGGCCCTTCTCCTCGGCATCAAGCGTCCCATCCAGCAATCCCTGCAGGTAGTCCAGGTCCAATACCTCCTCGGGCGCAGAAACGTCTATCCCCGACCCGAAGTCCGAATAAACCGCGCTGAACGACTCTCCGGCTCCGTCGAACCGGGCCTCGATACGCAGCGGCAACAGGTCTTCCCTGCTGACCCACATCTCAACCACCGAGGCGTCGTTCACCAAACGGGCCCCGACATCAAACCCCAGGGCAACTTCCAGACGCCTCGACGCAACGCCCATGACCCGATACGCCGGCGCTCCCTCCACCTCCTCCGACCCCCGCAATGCCAGGTCTCCCACTTCTTCAGCAAGAAAGGCCAAGTCGTAAGGAAAGTCCCCGACAGTCCTGCGAGACCACGTTGTGGCGCTGTAGTCCAACCACACCTGGAAGCCAGGCGGCCGTGAATAGCGATTGTTGTCTATGAACAGAAACGCATCAACGTTCTTCGCTAGCCCTGAGGTCCACTGTTCCCGCACGTACCCCCTGTTTGGAGGCACGACATCCGCCTCGATAGTCGTAGTAACCGTGCTCGTCTCAATCACCGCCGAAACGTGAAAAGAAGCCTGCCCCCGCAAATTCTCAACAGCCGAATCCAGGATTTGAGGTGCAGAAGGTAGTAACGATTCAGGGGTTTGGGTTGGCACAATCGTCGGAACGACGGTGATGGTCGGGGGTGGAGTGGGGGTGGGAGCAGAAGTTGATGTGGGGAGAGGGATGGACATCGGGGTGTCGCAGCCAGCCAAGCTCATCAAAACGACTGCTAGGGCAAAGAGGAATGACCTTCTCATCCTCCCACCCTACCACACCCCTCCCCCCGACCCCATTGCTATAATCAACTTGCCATGACCACCGCACAAAACCTCCTTGAAGGCCTCAACCCACCTCAGCGTGAGGCCGTCGAGACCGTCGATGGCCCCCTTCTCATCCTCGCCGGGCCCGGCAGTGGCAAGACTCGGGTTATCACACATCGCATCGCCTACCTCATGCAGGTCGTTGGCGTATACCCGAGCCGCATCATGGCCGTCACCTTCACCAACAAGGCTTCCAGGGAGATGCGGGAGCGGGTATTCGACCTCGTCGGCCAGGAGACGGAGCGGCTCACCATGGGCACCTTCCACGCCATCTGCGTCCGTATCCTCAGGATGGACGGCGAACCCATCGGCCTCGACCGCAACCTCGTCATCTACGACGAGGACGACAAGAACTCCATCATCAAGGAGGCCATGCAGGACATCAACGTCGACACCCGAAACTTCCCACCCCGCTCCATCTCCTCCGCCATCTCCGCCAACAAGAGCCAGATGATCGACGCCGAGTCCCACCGACTGCACGTCCACAGCTACTTCGACGAAGTCGTGGGTCGGGTCTTCCAGCGCTACCAGGCCATCCTTGAGGGAAACACCGGTGTCGACTTCGATGACCTCCTCCTCAAGGCCGTCCAGCTCTTCGACCGCTCCCCCGACACCCTCGAAAAGTACGCCAACCGCTACCGCTACCTCCTCATCGACGAGTTCCAGGACACCAACGTCGTCCAGTACCGCCTTGCCAGGCAGCTGGCCAGTCAGCACGGCAACATCTGTGTCGTCGGCGACCCCGACCAGTCCATCTACTCATGGCGCCACGCCGACATCCGTAACATCCTCAGCTTCGAAAAGGACTTTCCCAGGGCCAGGACAATCTTCTTGGAGCAGAACTACCGCTCCACCCAGACCATCCTGGACTCCGCCCACTACGTCATCGCCGGCAACCGACAGCGCAAGGAGAAGAGCCTCTGGACCGACAACGGCCTCGGTGTCCCTATCACCATGTCCGAGGCTTATAACGAACAGGACGAGGCCCAGACCGTCGCCCGCGAAGTCGAACGCCTCCAGCGAGACGACAAATACGCTCCGGGCGACATCGCCGTCATGTACCGCACCAACGCCCAGTCCCGGGTCCTGGAAGAGTCCTTCATGCGCTACGGCATCCCCTACAGGCTGGTCGGCGGCACCCGTTTCTACGAGCGACGCGAGGTCAAGGATGTCGTTGCCTACCTCCGACTCGTCCACAACCCCTACGACACCGTCAGCCTCCGACGCATCATCAACGTCCCCAAGCGGGGCATAGGGCAGAAGACCGTCGACGGTTTGTTCATGTGGGCAGAGCAGCTTGGCATGCCCCCCTACACAGCCCTCCAGCTCCTCGCCAACCCCCCAGAGGAAGGAATCCAGGGCCCCGAGCCCCCCTTCGGCCCCGGCCCCCGACGCACCCTGACCGCCTTCCTCCACATGCTCAACGGCCTGATCGAGGACGGCAAAGGCGTGGAGGTCACCCAGCTCATAAGCATGGTCGCCGAGCGCTCCGGCTACCGAGAAGCACTGCTGGAGTCCGAGGACCGCGGCGAAGACCGCTGGGACAACGTCATGGAGTTACGCTCCGTCGCCTCCGAATACCTCGGCATGGAACCCCACGAAGCCCTGACGGCCCTCCTGGACGGCGTCGCCCTCGTCTCAGACACCGACGACATAGACGCCCGGGCCAACGCCGTCACCCTCATCACCCTCCACCAGGCCAAGGGCCTCGAGTACCCGGCCGTATTCCTCGTGGGCATGGAGGAGGGCCTGTTACCCCATAGACGCTCCATCGACGACCCCGACCAGATGGAGGAGGAACGACGCCTCTGCTACGTGGGGATGACCCGGGCTAAGGAGCGCCTCTATCTGGTGCGGGCCTTCCGCCGCAACATGATGGGCTCCAGCAACGTCAACCCTCCGTCCCGCTTCCTCGACGCCATACCCCAGGGCCTCACCGCCAGCTTTTCCCAGAACCCCAAGGGCTACCAGGCCCGCGCCGACGATCTCTGGTGGTCACCGCCCAAACCGAAGGCAAAGCAGGAAGCCCTCTTCTCCGCCGGCGACCGCGTCCAGCACAACGCCTTCGGCGAGGGCATAGTCGTTTCCTGCACGGAGTCAGGAGAGGACCACCTAGTAACCGTAGCCTTCAAGGGCTCCCACGGCATCAAGAAGCTCCTCCTCAGCTACGCCCCTCTGGAAAAGATCACCTAACCAGGCATTCCACAGAGAAGGCTGGGATGAGGATGGTCCCGGCCCTGCGTAGGGGCCGCTCGTGCTGAGCTCCGTCGAAGTATGAGCGGGGGGGGTGGGGTTCACGCCAATCTACGCGTCAAGGCATGCCTGCGAGACCACCGAGAATTCCTGTCATTCCGATACCCCGCGAGGAATCTCAAGCGCCACTACCTAAATCCATCCCATCCCCACCCTTCACATCCCTACTTCTCATTCCCCTCTTGAAAAGACATATCAAAAATGCGACGCATTTTTGATATGTCTACAAAACAGGGTGGGTGGGCGGGACTCCGATTAGTCCCGCGGGGTGTGGGGCACTACCCCACCACCGAGATCCCGTCCCCCACCACAATATCCCCACCCTTCGCCACCCGCGTCAGCATCCCCCGACGCCCCTCAAGCTCCGCCCTCAGGCCCGGCCTCACCGCATCCATCCGCTCGCACGGGTTGCACAGCTCCGTGATCTCCAATTCCACCTGGGAGCCGATGCGCACCTTCTGCCCCGGCTCCAGTGAATAGATATCGAAGCCCTCGGTCGTGATATTCTCCCGCACCGTCCCGGGATTCAGCCCCAGCAGGTCGATCGTCTCTTTGTCCATCAGGAGCACCTGTCGCTTGGCCCGGTTCATCCCCCGCTTCACCGCGTACCTGTCCCCCTCGATGCCCAGGTCCTCGATTACGTGCGCGCTCGCCTGAGATTCCATATCCCCGAAGTGGCTCTTCGAAACACTGATTGCATGTACCTGCGGCCCGCTAGCCATGTTCTCGCCCTCCCTGCCCTGTTGAATTGCCCCCATTCTAGGTTCCACTGAAGTCGGTGTCCAACCAGGTCATATATTGTTGCTTGGCTGTTACCCCTCCCCCATCCCCTCGATAGCCTTCATCACCTCGTCCATGTCCACATCCTCCACATGAGTGGACAGTACCCACCTGTTCCCCGAGGGATCGAGCACGTGGCCCATGCGGTCTCCGTAGAACTGGGTTTCCGGCTCGGCGATAGGCGTCGCCCCGGCGTCGATGGCCCGCTTGTACGCGGAGTCAACGTCCTCGACGAAGTGGTGTATCAGCGACCTGGTCGTCTGGAAGTCCGTCCCCTCCACATCGCTTACCATCAGCACCGCACCGTTTATCTCCACCTCGGAATGCCCGATGGTCCCTCCGGGCATCGGTATCCTTAGCCTCTCCACCGCCCCAAACGCCTTCGCGAGAAAGTCCAGGAACCCGGCAGCATCATTGACGACAAGGTAGGGGGTGATGATGGAATAGCCGTCAGGGATGGGTTTGACGTCGGACATCGGTGTCTCCTTGTTCTAGCCGCCTGAGCAGCTACGGGGTGGGCGTGTCTTCTATGAATGAAGAGGATTATATGCCACTGCTATCGCCCGAGAAACCAGAATATAGCCGTAAAACCACCCAGCCCTAACACCGTACCTGCCACCGCCGTGCCGATAAACCACTTGACCGTCCTCACGTAGAGCATCTGCATATCCGCGTGTATTTTGTCGAAGCTTAGTCCGACATCGGCCAAGCCCGACTTCATCTCAACGCGGAACATGGCAAATTCCGCCCTTAACTCCTGCGTCTCAGTAGACTCTGTCTCCATAGTCCAATTATAGTGCCTTCATTCCTGCCATTTCCCTCCAAAGACGTTTCGACGTACCTTAGTGTTGCATTCGAGTATTACTATTCGTATTCATGGAGCCCGTATGATATGCCTCACACATACTATGATAGAATATCTTCATGACCACTGTCGAACAACGCCTCACCAGACTCGAAGCTGTCTACGAGCACCTTGCCACTAAGGCCGACATCGCTGATCTTCGTGCCGAATTGAAGGCCGACATCGGCAGGGTAGAGACCGGGACCGCCAATCTCCGAACCGAAATGCACCGCTTGAACGCCACTCTAATCAGGTGGCACGTCAGCCTCTTGGCCGGGACCCTCGTCATCGGGCTCGGCGGCATTACCGCCATCTTCCGATTCCTCGGATAGCCCTATTTCCCCGGCCCCTCTCCCCCATCCCCCCTCACCACGTTATAGGCCACCGCTGCCACCGCCGCCCCGACAAACGGCGCTGTCCAGTAGATCCAGTGGTCTCCCCAATTCCACGCCGTCAGCGCAGGCCCGAATGACCTCGCCGGATTCATCGACGCCCCCGATATCGGTCCCCCGAATATCGAGTTCAGCCCCACCGTGACCCCGACCGCCAGCGCCGCCTGTCCGCCCTGCGCCCGGGAATCTGTCGCCACGGCCATGATGACGAACATAAGGATAAAGGTCAACGGTATCTCGAAGCCGAATGACTCCAGCGTCGAGCCCCTTGGCACCGTCCCCCCCATGATCCCCACCTTCCCGAACAGGCCGAGCAGGCTCAACGCCCCAACACTGCCCCCGACCAGCTGTGCCGCCCAGTAAACGGGTACCTCTTTGACAGGAAAGTGCCGGCCCACCGCAAAGCCCACGGTCACCGCAGGGTTGAAGTGCGCCCCCGAGATGTGACCCACGGCGTAGATCATCGCCGTGATGATCAGCCCCGAGACTATTCCCACCCCCAGGTGGGTGATCCGGCCGTCGGACAGCTCGTTGACTACATTCGCGCCCGCGGTGGCGAACACCAGCCCGAACGTGCCGATGCCCTCGGCGAGTGCTCGTTTGGGAAGAGATTTCTCCAAGAAGTCAGCCTGTGACCCGAGCCCGGCTAGGCATACTCCAGGACGATGCCTTCCAGCACAATGGCTGCGCCTTGGCAGCTGTCGGCGGCCTCTTCCAGGTGCTGGTACACCTCCCGCCACTTCATCACCTCGTTGAATGACCGACCATCGTTGAACAGCTCGATCAGCGCCTGCCTCCCGACCCTGTCCGCCTCCTCCTCCAGCGTGCTGATGCTCCGGCACAGCTCCAGGATGTCGTCCTTCTTTGTCCGCATAGTCGGGAGCCACCCGACCGCCTTCTCCAACTCCACCCCCGCCTGTTGAAGCACGTGGGCCACCTCAGCCGCCTGGGGCGTCGGCGCTTCGATGTTGAACTCCTGGATATCCCGCGCCGCTTCCTCAATGTGGTCCACGACGTCGTCCAGCCTCTCCGCCAGGTTTTGGATGTCCTGCCTGTCCAATGGAGTCACAAACGTGCCGTGCAGCAGACGCATTATGCTGTGAATGATCTCGTCGCCGGTGTGCTCCAGGTCCCGAATCCTCTGGGCGCTCGTTTCCACCGACCCGAAGTCGTCCATCATCTCCGCAAGGGCCTGGGCGGTGGTCTTCAGGTTAGACGCCTCGCTCTGCAGCAGCTCGTAGAACTTTTCGTGGGCTCCGGGAATCGACGGCGATCTGGCCATGACCTGCCTCCTGATTTTTCCTTGCTGCTCCCTGACCCTGACCGTCGACGGTGAAACTTCGACCGTGATCTGCCGACCCGTCACCAGGTATATAACTCTCTCTGCAATGTTAGTCGCCCTGTCCGCAAGCCTTTCAAGGTCGTGGGCCACCCACAACAGGTAGGTGGCCCGCTGTACGTTCTTCGGGTCCTGGATCATGTAAGTGAGAAGCTCCCGGTAAACCTGGTCGTACAGGGAGTCGACTTCGTCGTCATCAACGCTGACCTGTGCCGCCAGCTCCACGTCCCGGTTCACCAGGGACTCGAGGCTGCCTTCCAGCATTTTCTTGGCCTTTTCGGCCATGAGCGGAATGTCGATCAAAGGCTTTATCGGAGGCTCATCGCCCATTAGTAGGCTGATCTTCCCGATCCCTTCCGCATAGTCCCCCATCCGTTCCAGGTCGCTTACGACGCTCAATACCGTTACCAGGGCCCTGAGGTCGCCTGCCATCGGCTGTTGGGTGGCGATGAGCTCGATGCACTTCTCTTCAATCTCGATCTGCAAACGGTCCAGATTGTCGTCGTCCCGAACTACCTGCGCGGATGCATCAAGATCGCGCTTGGATAGGGCATCTAGGGCCCGGTCTATCGCTTCCTCGACCATGTCGCCCATCCGGAGAAGGTCTTCCTCCAGCAGCTTCAGATCGTTGTCGAAATCGGCTCTAGGCATGGGATTACCGCCTGACTCTAGCTGAACCGGCCCGTGATGTAGGCTTCAGTGCTTTCTTCCTTCGGGTTGGTGAAGATGTCGTTCGTGGGCCCGTGCTCGACCAGGTAGCCCGCCCGGTTGTCTCCCATCATCAGGAACGCCGTATGGTCCGACACCCGCGCCGCCTGCTGCATGTTGTGCGTCACTATCACTATCGTGATATCCGCCACCAGCTCCCGGATCAGGTCCTCGATGGCCAGCGTCGCTATCGGGTCCAGCGCCGAACACGGCTCGTCCATCAGCAGCACCTCCGGCTCCACCGCCAGCGCCCGGGCTATGCACAGCCGCTGCTGCTGTCCCCCCGACAGCGTAAGCGCCCCCTCGTTCAGCCGGTCCTCCACCTCGTTCCAGAGCGCCGCCCTCCGGAGGGCCTGCTCCACCGCCTCCCCTTCGTCTCCCTTGTACCCGTTAATCCGCAGGCCAAAAGCCACGTTCTGGTAGATCGACTTGGGAAACGGGTTCGGCTTCTGGAATACCATCCCTATCTTCGATCGGATCTCGGTGGCGTCCATCTCTTCGCCGTATATATCCTCGTCGTGGTAGAGCACCTCGCCGTCGATATGTGCCCCGGGCACCAGTTCGTTCATCCGGTTGAAGCACCGCAGCAGTGTGCTCTTCCCGCACCCCGACGGCCCGATGAGCGCAGTCACCTTGTTCTGCTCGATGCCCATGCTCACGTCCCTGACGGCGCAGAACGACCCATACCAGCTGTACAGGTCCCGGGCCTCGAGGATTACGTCCGACTCCCCCATTCTATTCCTCCGACCTCTTCTGATACTTGTTGCGTAAGAAAATGGCTAATGCGTTCATGGACAGGAGCAGCCCCAGCAGGATGATGATGCCCGCAGCCGCCAGTGACTGGAAGTCCTCCTGCGGCCTCCCGACCCAGTCGAAGATCTGTAACGGCAGGATGGTAAACCTGTCCAGGGGATTGCTGGGTACGAAGGTCACGTACACCAGGGCCGTGATCGCCAGTATCGGCGCCGCCTCCCCGACCGCCCTGGACATCGCCAGTATAACCCCCGTCAGGATTCCGGGGAACGCGGCCGGGAGCACTATCTTCTTCGTGACCTCCCACTGCGTCGAGCCCAGGGCGTAGGCCCCCTGCCGGTAGCTCTGGGGCACCGCCCTTATCGCCTCCCGGGACGTCAGAATAACTATCGGCAGCACCAGCAAAGACAGCGTGAGCCCTCCCGCCAGCAGCGACCTGCCCATCGCCATCCACTGTACGAACACCGCCAACCCAAGAAGGCCGTATACGATGGACGGCACCCCTGCCAGGTTGGAGATATTTATTTCGATAATCTGCGTCAACCGGTTCTTCGGGGCGTATTCCTCCAGATACACCGCTGCCCCGACACCCACGGGCACCGTAAATGCCGCCGTCAGCGCCATCAGCCACAGGCTCCCGATTACCGGCGCCAGCAGGCCCGCCTGTTCCGGGAAGCGGGACTGGTAGCTGGACAGCAGCGTCCAGCTAAGCCACGGCACCCCTTCGATGAGGACCTGGATGATCAGGATGATCAGCCCGGCCAGGCCTATGCACAGCGCCAGCAGGAAGAGCCCGACAAACCCCGTGCCCACGCTCTTGCGAAACGCCAGCCGTGGATCGAATGAACCGCCGGTAATCCGCTGCATCAGTACTTCTCTTGCCACCTGCGCACGAACCAGTGGCCCACCATGTTCGCAGTCAGCGTCAGGGCAAACAGCAGTATCGCCACGGCAAAGATAGTCTGGTATTCAATCGACCCGTGCGGAGCTTCCCCTAGGGCCAGCTGGACTATGTAAGCGGTCATCGCCTGGATGCTCTCGGTCGGGTTCCAGGTCAGGTTGGGCGTCGCCCCCGCCGCGATGGTCACCAGCATCGTTTCCCCGATGGCCCGGGACAGCGCCAGGATAAACGCCGCCACTATCCCCGACAACGCCGCCGGCACCACCACCTTCAGTGACACCTCCAGCTTGGTCGCTCCCAGGGCGTATGCTCCCTCCCGCAGGGACCGGGGCACGGCCAGCATGGCGTCTTCGCTTAGCGACGATACCATGGGAATCACCATGATCCCCATCACTACGCCCGCGCTCAGGGCATTGAAGATAAGCATGTTGGGGAATATGTTCTGCAGCTGGGGAGAGACCCACGTTAGGGCGAAATACCCGTAGACGACCGTCGGGATTCCTGCCAGGACCTCCAGGGCCGGCTTGATGACCCGCCTCATCTTGTCGGGGGCGTATTCGGCCAGGAATATCGCTATCGCCAGCCCGACCGGTATGGCCACCGCCAGGGCCAGACCGGCCACCAGCAATGTCCCACCCACCAGTGGCAGCACGCCATAGGAGTTGGGCTTCAGAATCGGCGTCCACCGTGTCCCGAAGAAGAACTCCCAGAACGGGACTTCCTGGAAGAACCCGACGGCCTGGCTCAGCAGGCTGACTACTATGCCGACCGTCGTGACGATCGATACCAGGGCGCAGAGGAAGAAGAGATACCGGACGGCGTTGCCTTCTAGGTCTCGCCGCCTCCGACGTGCATCCTTGACCCGTGTTGGGGCCCGGGTCTCGGCCTTTGAAGGGATTATGGGCTCCCCGGTCTCTGCGATGGTTCGCTTCATTATAAAAGCTTTATGCACCTTTCCCAATTCTCAAAGGGTATGAGGGGAGCGGCGGTCCCACCCCGGCGCGTTGGGCGCCGCCGCTCCCCTCAAAGACGGAGGGGATTAGGTAGTTGTCATGTTTATTGCTTGGCCGCAGCCACCTTCGCCCGGGCCTCGTCGTATACCGACGGAGCTTCAGGGATGTAGCCGACTTCCCGTACCAGGGCCGTGGCGTTGTCCAGGAAGAAGTCCACGAATGCGGCGACCTCAGGCCTGTTCCTCAGTGCATCCACGTCCACGTATATGAAGAGGGGCCGGGACAGCTTTCCGTAGCTCCCGTCCTCGATGGTCTCCGGTGACGGGATCACGCAGCCTTCTCCGTGGTCCACACCGATGACTTTCAGTTTGTCGGCGTTCTCGGCGTAGTATGCGTATCCGAAGTAGCCCAGAGCGTTCCGGTCGCCCGCGATGCCCCGGACCAGTACGTTATCGTCCTCACTCGCCGTGTAGTCTGCCCTGCTGAGCTTGGACTCTCCGTTGATCTCTTCGGTGAAGTAGTCGAAGGTGCCCGAGTCGGTGCCCGGGCCGTAGAGGTTAATGTCGTTGTCCGACCAGTCGGGGTTCACGTCACTCCACTTGAAGACCGTGCTTTCGGGTTTCCAAATCTCGTGCAGCTGTTCAACGCTCAGGCAATCTACGAAATCGTTTTGCGGGCTCACCATTACGGACAGTCCGTCGGTCCCTATCTTGAGCTCGATGTACTCGATGCCGTTCGCCTCGGCCGCTTCCTTTTCTGAATCTTTGATCGGCCGGGAAGCATCACTTATAACCGTTTCTCCGGCGGCGAAGCGCTTGAACCCGCCGCCCGTGCCGGAAAACCCGACGTTTATCTGCACGTCTCCGTGCTCCTTGCGAAACTCCTCCGCCACCGCGGCGGTCACCGGAAACACGGTGCTGGAGCCGTCAATCTCTATTTCCCCCCTCAGTTCTTGCTTCGCTGGTGGCTCCGTGGAAGCAGGGGCCTCCGTGTCCGTCGAGCCCGAAGTCGCGGGACGTGGGGTCGCAGTCGGGTCTTCTCCACCGCACGCAACCGCAATGCCCAACGCTAGAATGCCTACAAGCAGCACGAGTCCCAAGCGCTGCCAGGGCGCTATTTTCCTGATGATTCGCAATTCTGGACCTCCTAAATATATAAGTGCTTGGTTTGTGTGGCCCTACTTCTTGCCCCGAGGCTCCTCCGGGGGCCGGACCCGCAGGCTGTAGAATTTCCACAGCAGGTCGTCCATCGCTTCCCGTAAAAGCGACGCTTCGCTCCTTGACAATTCGTCGGCCAGCTCGGAGAGCTGGTCCAGCTGGGTCTGGGCGTAGTAGCTGGTCTTCAGGGCCATACGGGTCTCCTTGGAGCGCTGCCACAGGTTCGTCCGCCCCCGGCCCGTCTCCTTAGCTCGGATCAGTGCTCCCTGGGCCTTCCGCAGCAGGTCCCGGTCATCGTGGGCCTGGCTGGGGTACGATGCCACACCGCTGCTCAACGACACCTTCACCTCCAGCGGCTCGTCCTGGTGCCCGAGGGTCAGGGGGTTGGTGTCGAAGAAAGAGCGAACCTTCTCGGCGGCCAGCAGGGCGTCCTCGGGCCCTCGGCCCGGGAAAACCAGAAGGAAAGTGTCCCTGCTGTAGCGGGAGATTGCCTCGGCGCCCGTCTCGGCGTTGATAAGAATCTCCGACACCGCTTTCAGCAGCGCATCCCCCGCCGAGAGCCCGTGCTCTTCGTCAAACAGCTCGAACCGGTCGACGTCCAGCAGGGCCACGGAGATCATCCCGCCGTCGCCCTGCGCCTCCTCGATCCCAACCTTCACAATCCTGTTCGCCGATGCCCGTGTATACAGGCCGGTTAGCGGGTCTCGCTCCAGGTCCTGCACTCCGTTAGACGTCCTCAAATTCATTCCGTATGCCTCCCCACTTTCCTGGACGCTTGCACATCCACACACTTACCGATATATCTACTGTATTATATATATATATGTATGTCTGTGTACTACGTACTTATGAGACTGTAATGACTTTCACAAGCACTGTCAAGGGGGCTTTCAACGAGTTTTTAAGGGATCTTCGGCAGCCCGCTTCCCAACTCTCCATCATTCCGGTCCCCGAGCCGGAATCCATCCCCAGTAGCTGGGCCGCTCGTAGTATGAGCGCGGGAGGTGATGCACCTACGCTATCCGCAGACGGCCATCCCCCCACCCCCCACAAAAGCAAAGACCCCACTGCATGACAGCGGGGCCCATACTTCGCTACAGAAAGATGTGGCTGACGCGCCCTACCCCGACTCCGCCCTCCACGCCTGCCCCACCGCCTCTGCCACCGCCGGAACAACAGCCGTGTTCAGCGCATAGGGGATAATCTCCTCGGGCGTCGGCTCCTCTATCACACCGGCAATAGCGTGGCCCGCGGCAATCTTCATACCCATCGTCACCCTCTCCGCCCGGGCATCGAGCGCCCCACGGAAGATACCCGGGAACCCGAGAACGTTGTTCACCTGGTTCAGCATGTCGCTGCGCCCCGTACCTACCACCTTCGCCCCACCCTTGAACGCCTCATCCGGCAGAATCTCAGGGTCCGGGTTTGCCATCGCCAGCACTATGGCGTCCTTGTTCATGTTGCGAATGTCGTCGGCGTCCAGCAGGTCCTTCGTCGAAAGACCTATGAACATGTCGGCGCCCTTGATGACGTCGTGGACCGAGCCGCTTTCCATCTTGTGGTTCGTCGTCTCGGCGATCCTCTCCTTCATCGAGTTCAGGTTGTCCCGACCTTTGTAGATCGCCCCCCGGGAGTCGACCAGCACTATGTCCGTCGTGCCCATCTCCTGCAGGATCTGCGCACACGCTATCCCGCTGGCTCCCGCCCCGCTGAAAACTACCTTCACCTCGTCGAAATCCTTGCCCACCACCTTCAGTGCGTTGATAGCCGCCGCCAGCGTCACCACCGCCGTCCCGTGCTGGTCGTCGTGGAACACCGGTATGCCGATGTCCATAAGGTTCTCTTCGATGTAAAAGCACCTCGGCGCCGAGATATCCTCCAGGTTAATCCCCCCGAAGGTCGGGGCCAGGTTCCGCACGATCATGATTATCTCGTCCGGGTCCTGGGTCGTGACGCATATCGGCCACGCGTCCACCCCCGCCAGCTCCCTGAACAGCACCGCCTTCCCTTCCATCACCGGCATCGCCCCCTCCGCGCCGATGTTCCCCAGCCCCAGCACCGCCGACCCATCGCTCACCACCGCCACCGTGTTGCCCTTGTTGGTAAGCTCATACGACTGCGCCTTGTCCGCTTCTATTTCCAGGCAGACCTGGGCGACACCCGGCGTGTACGCGAGGGACATGTCCATCACCGATTCCAGCGGCACCTTCGAGTTCATGCTTATCTTGCCGCGAGCCTTCCGGTGCATCTCGACGGCCATTTTGCCGTAGTCCATTGGCCTAAGTCCCCCGTTTCTCAGTCGGTTCCAAAAGGTCTGCCGAAATGGAGCTAGATCGCCCGCGCCCCGACCATCGCTATGTCCTCGTCTTCCTGCGCAGTGGCGCCGCTCACCCCGATCGCCCCGATAACCTGGTCGCCTTTCTTGATGGGCACCGCACCCTTCCCCAGGACCATGCGCCCGCCGTGCATCTGGACCAGGCTCGTGAACACAGGATTGCTGGCCAGTTCCATCAGGTCGGTAGTCGGCACCCCGAAGTTCGCCGAGGCGTAAGCCTTCCCCCGACACACGTCGGAAGTGAACCACCCCACCCCGTCCATCCGAAACCCGGCCACAAAATCTCCCCTGGAATCGACCACGGTCGCGCTTATTCCCACGCCCATCCTGCGGGCCTCGGCCTTCGCAGCGGCCAGCGCGGTCTCGGCTTCAGTCAACGTTATAGACAAGGTAATTTCCTCCCGGGCCCCGAGTCGGAGCCCCTGTCTTGTTCTGGCGTTAAACTCGGCTACTCTACCCAACCCGATGGATATTTACAAGGCAGGTGATAAAAATCCTGCCTCCCCCTAGGCGTCAAGTTTGACAATCACACCCTCGCAAGGCTAGAATTCGTCAATTCTATCAAACTGAGGGTCAGGGCCGTCAGCGAGACGGTGCTGTCCGGGAAAGGCCGCTTAATACCGACTCCACTCACCACGGCCTTCCTCTATTCGATCGGACAAGTAGTAAATGCTCAAGATAAGACTCAGAAGAGTCGGGTCCAAGCAGAACCCCAAGTACAGGGTCGTCGTCGCCGACTCCCGCTCCCCTAGGGACGGCCGTTTCGTAGACAACATCGGCCACTATGACCCCATCCCCGATCCTCCCGCCCTTACAATCGACGAAGAAAAGGCGATAGATTGGCTCAGAAAGGGCGCCCAGCCCACCGATAGCGTCGCCAAGCTCTTGAACAGGACGGGCGCCTTGCAAAAGGTTAAGGGCGGGTGAAAGAGCTTATCGAGTACCTTGCCAGATTCATAGCCGACGATCCCGACTCCGTGGTCGTGACCGAGGAAGAAGAGGAAGACAGGATCGTTATCCGCCTTGAAGTCGCCGCAGACGACAAGGGCAAGGTCATCGGCCGCGAGGGCCGCGTCGCCCAGGCTATGCGCACCCTACTCCGCGTCGGCGCCGCCAAACGTGGCGTCCGCGCCGTCCTCGAAATCGTCTAACCCCCTGTTCCGCCACCTTTGCACCCCTCTCTCATTTAATGACAGCGCGCACTCTTTTCCATGTCATTCCGATGCCCCGCGAGGAATCTGGGGTGGCGAAGGGAGGCCTCCGGCCCCCTCTCCCTTGACGGGAGAGGGCTGGGGTGAGGGTGGTCTTCCCCATTCATGTAAAATCCCCCCACCATGCCCGACTCCCCCATCACCGTCGCCCGGATCATCAAGCCCTTCGGCCTCCGGGGCCGCATCGTCATCGAGTCCCTCACAGACTTCCCCGACCGCTTCGCCCCCGGCAGCATCCTCCTCATCGACGACCAGCCCTTCGAAATTACCGCCAGCCGACCCCAGAAACACCGTTGGGTCCTGAAGCTCAAGGGCGTCGACACCCCCGAAGACGCCGAGACCCTCCGCGGCGCCCTTCTCCAGGTCCCCGAGGGCCAGCTTCACCCCCTCCCCGAGGGCCAGTTTTACCGCTTCCAGATCATCGGCCTCCTCGCGGTCACCAGGGATGGCCGGGAGTTGGGCCCCGTCAAGGACGTCCTCGAGACCCCCGCCAACGACGTCTACCAGGTCCAGACCCCCAACGGCGAGCTCCTCGTCCCCGCCCTCCCCGACTTCGTCCTGAAGGTCGACTTGGAGGCAGGTAAAATGGTTGTGGAAGACGTTGAAACGGTCTGAGTCGGCGCTGCCCCTTCATCCGCTATAATAATCTCCATAAGCCCTACTCCCTGCTGGAGTGTTGAAGGAGGTAATCCCATGTCGGGACACTCCAAATGGTCCACCATCAAGAGACAGAAGGGGGCTAACGACGCCCGCCGGGGCCAGCTCTTCACCAAGCTTGGCCGCGAGATCTCCGTAGCCGTCCGGCGCGGCGGCCCCGACCCCGACGCCAACTTCAACCTCCGCCTCGCTGTCCAGAGAGCACGCGACAACAACATGCCCATGGACAACATCGAGCGGGCCATCAAGCGCGCCGCGGGCGACGGCGCCAACGCCGACGACCTCTTCGAGGTCACCTACGAAGGCTACGGCCCTGGTGGCGCAGCCCTCATGGTCCAGGCCCTCACCGACAACAAGAACCGCACCGTCGCCGAGGTGCGCAGTACCCTCACCCGCAACGGCGGCAATCTCGGCGAGACCGGCTCCGTCGCCTGGAACTTCGACTCCAAAGGCGTAATCATGATCACCCCCGACTCCGAAGACCCCGAGGAGCTCGCCCTCGTAGCCATCGACGCCGGCGCCGAGGACGTGAAGATCGAGGACTCCACCCTCGAGGTCCACACCCGGCCCGACAGCCTGGAGTCCGTTCGCAAGAAGCTTGAAGGCCAGGAAATCGCCATCGACTCCGCAGAGCTCTCCATGATTCCCAAGTCCATGATCGAGCTAGACGAAAAGGGTGCCCTCCAGACCCTCCGCCTCATGGATAAGCTGGAGGCCCTGGACGATATCCAGCGCATCTTCTCCAACGCAGACTTCCCCCCCGAGGCCCTCCAAAGCTACAGCAACGAAAACTAGCTCATGTCATTTCTGTCGGCTCAAGCCCCGACCTTCTGTCACTCGAAGGCTCGTTTTCTATGTCATTCCGAGGCCCCGCGAGGAATCTCAAGCGTCTGCCCACCAATCAGGAATAACCCTGCCGTCCAGCCTAGGCCAATGGGGCTGGGGTGAGGGTGAAAGCCATTGTCAACAGCACACGTCCTTCATAGCCAACCGACACCCCAGACACACCCATGAAATGCCTAGGCGTTGACCCCGGCACCCTCAACATGGGCTTCGCCCTCCTCGAAGACCACCCCCAGGGCCCGACCCTCCTCTCATGCGGCGTCCTCAAGGCCCCCTCCTCCCGACCCGTCGACCAGCGCCTCCACATCCTCTTTGAAGGCCTCAACGAACTCATAGCCCTCCACTCACCCGACGAAGTCGCCGTCGAGGAGCCCTTCGTCCACAAGAGCGTCCGCTCCGCCATCCTCGTAGGGCAGGCCAACGCCGTGGCCCTTCTCGCCGCCTCGGGCGCGGGCGCCCGTGTCTCCCACTACAGCCCTAGGCAGGTGAAACTCGCCGTAACGGGCCACGGGGGCAGTGACAAGGAGCAGGTTCGAGAGATGGTCCGGCTCCAGCTCGACCTCGACTCCTTCCCAGACTCCCTTGACGCTTCCGACGCCGTCGCCGTCGCCCTCTGCCACATCCAGGAAAGCGCCCAGGCCCGACTCATAGCCGAGAACGCCCAGGGGTAACGCCATGATCACTGGACTCAGAGGCACCCTCGAAGCCGTTTCCGACGATGCCCTCACCATAGACATCGGCCCCCTCAGCCTCGAGGTCTTCGCCCCGACCTCCACCATCGGCGCCCTAGGCCCGACCGGACAGCCCGTACGCCTCCACACCTACTTGTACATAAGGGAAGAGGTGCTGTCTCTCTACGGTTTCGCCTCCCTGGAGGAGCGAGACCTCTTTATCATGCTCATCGGCGTCTCCGGAGTGGGCCCGAGACTCGCCCTCTCCGTCCTATCCGCCATGTCCCCCCGTGACCTCGCCCGCGCTATCAGCTCCGACGACATCCCCGCCCTTACCCGGGTCAACGGCCTCGGCAAGAAGACCGCAGGCCGCCTCGTCCTGGAGCTCAAGGGCAAGATGGAGCGGGAATGGGGCGAGATCGCCATCTCACCCAGCCCCGACCTCGATGAAGTCGTCGCCGCCCTCTCCGCCCTCGGCTACCAGCCCTCCGAGGCCCGCACCGCCTTGGCTGGCCTGAACATCGACCCCGACACCCCATTGGAAGACAAGGTGATGACCGTCCTTCAACGCATGGGCGCAACCTAAGCGAGGCCCGCACTATGGACCGCAAACTGCCAAGACCCTTCGAGTTCCCCTGGGGCAAGGGCCAAGTCGTCGAGGAAGTAAGCGTCCTCAGGCCCCACTGGGAGCCCACCATCCAGCTCCTCCGCTACGAAGACGGCGAGGAATCCCTGCGCTTCTGCTACTACCACGGCCCCCGCTTCGGCCGGGGCCCCATGATGGCCTCCCTCGAAGACCTCAAAGAGCTCAAATCCCAGGCCCAACATACCGCCCCCACAATCTTCACCCTCCTCTCCGACCTCTAACCCTTCTCTTCCCTCCATTCCGTCATCCCGCCCCCGATCGGGAATCCATCCCTTAGGGGTGGGACATTCCGCTCGCCCTGAGCTGAGTCGAAGGGTATCAAGAGCGGAATGGCTGGGGTGTCCCCCTCCCTACGAACCTCCTCGCCTGCGCCAGCCCACCCCCGCCCCTCCCCGTCATTCCGATGCCCCGCGAGGAATCTGGGGCGGGGCATCCTAACCCCCTCTCCCTCGACGGGAGAGGGCTGGGGTGAGGGTGATCCCCCTTCTCCAGTACTGAACTAGAGGCAGACACCCTATGCTTCAGCACATGCGTATGCCCCTATTCTTCTCTCCCCCTCTCCCTTACAGGCCCTAAGAGCCTGCCCCGTACCCCGATACGGGGGAGAGGGGGACCAAGGGGGTGAGGGTTCCCCCGCCCACGCACATATAAAGCGAAAGGCCCGGGTGCCATTCCCCGGGCCTTTCTGTGAGACAAAAATACTGCTGGCTGTCCCTGGCCTTGTTACCCCGGTGCTCGAAACCGGATGAGCTTTCACACTGAGGGAGCTGTTGCCTTAGGGCTGGGAGACAGCCTTCCGACTCCCCGCCGGAGACTCTCCCATATCACTGCCGCCCATCCTCGGGTCTCCGGCGGGGCCGTTACAGTCGATTTCGAGACGAACAATCAGCAGGTGTAACCGTTTCATTCGCCTCTCCTTTCTCGGGTCCCTTTACCCGTAGTCCCTAGGGTGAAGCCAGCATAAACCCCCCAAAAAGCTTATGTCAACATTGCGCCCCGATTCACAAACTCGGGGCCTCGGCCCCCACCCTTTCCCCTTCGACCCCCGCCTATCCTGGCGTTGACCTCCCCCCTCCCCACCCCCATAATCTTCCCCACACCCGAGGCACGGAGGTCACCCCATGATCGAATGGCTCGGTATTGAGCACCTTGTAGAGCTTTCCGGCACCGAGGCCATCGCCGGCTTCTTCACCCCGCTGGCCGTCTTCACTGCCTTTTTCCTCGCCCAGATCATCCTCCCCGCAAGGCGAGTCCCGGGCTACGTCATCAACCCCGACACCGGCCAGCCCCGACAGTACCGCCTCAACGGCCTCTTCGTATTCGTCATTGCCATCCTCGTCTGGGCCTTCGCCTTCGAGCCCATCGGCATATCCCGGGACTGGTTCTACCGATCATCCATCTACGCCGTGGCCGGAGGCACCGTCTTCACGACCATTTTCGCCATCATCGCGGTATTCACTCAGCCCCAGGGCAAGAACAGGAACCCCATCGCCGCTCTGTGGACCGGCCGCGCCCGGGAGCTCTCCTTCTTCAACAACCGCCTCGACGTCAAGATGTACTTCTACGTCGTTGGCGGGACTATGCTCGCGCTCAACGCCCTCTCCGGCGCCGCCTACCATCACGGGCGCTTTGGCGACAACGCCAATCCGGGCGTCTACCTGTATGCCGCCTTCTTCACCTTCTACATCCTGGACTACTTCATCTTTGAGCGCGTCCAGCTCTACACCTACGACCTCATCCACGAAAGGCTCGGCTTCATGCTCTTCTGGGGCGGCCTCATCGTCTACGGATGGCTTTTCATCCTCCCCCTCTGGGGCATGGCCGCCTATCCCGACCCCGGTTTCTCCACGACATGGACCTACGTCTGGCTCATCGGGACCGCCGCCCTCTTCCTCCTTGGCTGGACCATCTCACGCGGCGCCAATATGCAGAAATACACCTTCAAACGGTGGCCCGACCGCAAGTTCCTGGGCATCATCGAGCCGAAGTACATCCAGGCCGGCGACCGCAAGATCCTTCACAGTGGCTTCTGGGGCGTCGCCCGACACTTCAACTACCTCGGCGAGGGCTTTCTTTCCCTGTCCATCGCCCTGTCCTTCGGCCACTTCGGCATTGCGTGGTCCTGGATTTACATGGCCTTCATCGTCACCCTGTTTACATTCCGTCAGCGTGACGACGACAGGCATTGCGCCGAAAAATACGGCCCCGAGAAGTGGGCCGAGTACAAGTCCCGGGTCAAGTACCGCATCCTACCCGGCGTCTACTGACCCCCCCACCTCCTCCCCCAGTATTGAACTAGAGGCATACGCATGGGCGAAGCTCATGCGTATGCCTCTGTTCTTATCTCTCCCTCTCCCTTATTGGCTCTAAGAGCCTGCCCCGTACCCCGATACGGGGGAGAGGGGGAGAAAGGGGGTGAGGGTTCCCCTACCCCTCCTTGAACTCCTCCGCGGGCGGCGAGTACACGTCCACGAAGACCACCGGCTCGTCTCCCAGGATCTCGCCCCCGTGGACCACGTTCCCCGGGGCATACCACATGTCCCCCGCCCCGATCTCCGACACCTCATCCCCCACCGTCAGCCGCATCCGGCCGCTCAACATGAAGCTGAACTGCTCCCGCTCGTGGGTGTGGAGGGGGTAAACGCTGCCCGGCTGGAACTCCGCCCACACCAGCTGCATGTTCTTGCCGTCCACAATCTTCGCCCTTATCCCCGGATACTGGTCGTTGGGAGGCAGGGCCGCCACGTCGTCCCAGTTGAAAATCCTCTTCTTGCTCATGGAAACTCTCCTTGTCTAACCGCGCTCCCCAACATTATCTCACCATCCCTCATTCCCGACCCCGATCGTGAATCCATCCCGGGATGCGGGGCGGGGTCCTGTTCCCTCTCCCTTGAGGGGAGAGGGCTAGGGTGAGGGTGATACCCTCCCGCGGTGCAGGCCCGCTCACACCGAGCATAGTCGAAATATGCGCGGAGGGCGGAGCTACCCCGCGCCACCACGTTCACCACCCCCGACATCCGCCTCCCACCCCCTCTGAGCCTTAGGGCGAGGCGGCGAGTACGCATCCACGAAGACCACCGGCTCGTCTCCCAGGATCTCGCCCCCATGCTCCACGTTGCTCGGCGCATGCCACATATCCCCAGCCCCGACCTCCGACACCTCATCCCCGACTGTTAGCCGCATCCGGCCGCTCAGCATGAAGCTGAACTGCTCCCGCTCATGCGAGTGGACAGGGTAGCTGCTCCCTGGCTGAAACTCCGCCCAGATCAGCTGCATATTCTCCCCATCCACCACCCTCGCCCTCACCCCCGGATACCGACCGTCGGGAGGCAGCCGTTCCACCCCATCCCAGTTAAATATCTTCCCCTGACCCATCTGTTCCCTCCTTGTCTAAACATCCCGCCCCACGCTATCTCACCTACCTCGTGGGGCGGTGTCGGGTCCCCGTAGGGGCGACGGGCCCGTCGCCTTCCCTGGGGTGGTGCCGCTCATGCTGAACGTAGTCGGAGCATGTCCTGAGCCTCGTCGAAGGGTATAAGCAGGGGAGATGCCTGAGTTGACCGCAGGCCCTACAGTCTTCGAAATGTGGTTGGGACCTTCAGTTTGAGAGGCTTTTGACGCCTCGGCTGGAAATCAAGCCCCGGGAGGGCGATAGTTCACCGTTTTCTGGGCAGCTGCGTCTATCTCCTCGGGGGTAAGCAACTGCACCGTACTTAAGCTGAGTGCGCCTCCCGCCGTGATGGCTAGGGAGATCGCAGCCGCCGTCGCCGCATCGGGCAGGTCAAAGATGATGTACAAATCCGCGCCACCGAAGGCGTAGTAAAACGCCTCCAGCTGCCCGCCTTGCTCCCTGCCCATCTCCTCGAAGACCTTCCGCCGCGCACTGCCGCCTTCCTGCAGCAGCCCCTGCATTCCCGTTGGTGTGTAATTTGCCTGGTACAGGAACTTGGCCATATTGAATCTCCTTATTCCGGTATTGCTGTGTTCTTGGCGCTTCGCTTTTGTCTTAATTGCATACCATACACTACCATCTCACCGACAGACGGGAAAAAGCGAGGACACCGACCCTTTCAGCAAATACAAAGCCACTAAGTGACCCCCTTCACCAATCCCCCCACCCGGAGCCCGACCACCACCGCCCCCAACCCCACCCCAACCTGCGCCAGCACGTTCGCCGACCCCAACAAGTACGACCCGTCCCTCAGCAGCCTGATAGTATCCATCCCGAACGCCGAGAACGTCGTGAACCCCCCGAGTACCCCGATCAGCAGGAATGCGTGCATCCCGTCGCTCAGCGGCCTGTGCGCCTCCGCGTACCCCACGATCAACCCGATAAGAAAGCACCCGACCGCATTCACAGCCAGGGTCCCATACGGAAACCCCGACCCTCCGGCCACCCCGTTCACCCCCATCACCACCAGGTACCGCGCAACCGCCCCCACAACACCCCCCACCCCAACCCACACAATCAACAAGACCCACCCATCCCCGACCCGACACCACCCTGCGACAACACCACCCCATCAACCCCCTCAGTGACCATCGAAGTTAGCCGTTACTAAATTCATTAAAGGCCTCCAACAATTTCATGGTCGCTGGCATATCAAGTTCACTCCCTTGATAGCGACACTCATATAGTCCCTGAAGATTGGAAGGCAACTCCACACCCTCTTCGACTAGCAATATAAACCTATCTCCATAGAGCGCCATAGCCGCTCCGATTTCGATGAGAACATTCTCGTTTATCATTTGGACTTCGTTGCCGCCACTATCAAGGAGTATCCGATCTGCACTAACGTTGATAACAGCGGCATCGCAAGTTCTCATTTCATCCATGACCTTCTTGGGAACAGGCTTGGCGAGGGTTTCATGTTCCATAGCGACAACAGGGTCAAATTTACCAAAGGTGACTATTTGTTTGATTTGGTTCAAGATCTTTAGGTTCTTTCCATGAGTCACAAAAACCCGATTGCCACGTACCGATCCTGTTTGATGAGGCGTTTCTTCAGGAGGTGCCTCATCTTGAACGTCGTGTGCGGCTTCCTCATCTACGTTAAGCCCTAGACGGTCCTGCTCTTGGCCTATATTGGGAGCACCGACAAATGCCCTAGCTGCAGCGGCATCAAACTCAAACCGGGTAGGAAGCCCTTTTCGTCCGATTTTGAATACCCCAAGATCGGCGCCTTGTGCAATTTGGAAGAAGCACAATGCTTGTTCGTTCAAGAGTTGATCAGAATTTGAGACATCGCTCTTGAAGTGCTCATACCAATGTGCGCCCACTTCAGGCGCAGTTAATGCACTCTCCTCACGGTGAACTACTCTCTCAACCACTGCCTGATATGGTTTGACGCCAATGAGGACATTGCGGAGTACTTCGCTCTTGCTAGCCCCTCCATCCTTCATAAATTGTCGTCCCGATTCAGTAATCTTGAGTTTGCCCTCCACTTCTTCCACAACCCCCCAGAATTTTAGGGCGTTCACCTTTCTGGTATCCAAGTGTTTTTTGTCGACTACCGCCCTAGTTTCTACGGGTGTCGCCCCTGTTGGTTTGCTAATCAAATAGCCGCATACAGCATTCATGTCGTCTAATGTTGCTCGTGTAGGTAACAAGGTGGCACTCCTTCATTGTTTTGCGGCATATCTTACACAGTCATAGTTAGAGTGTCAAGCAATTGCGGGCGTGCATGTTCAATCGCTAGAGCCAGAGGGTCAGATTATGAAACTTGGTATTCTCGCCAAACCGTGGCTGCCACTCCACTAAATCCCACGGCCCGCTCATTCAAAGAACGTTCAGGCTAGGCCCGACTGCCGGATACTCGACATTAGCGTTCCAGTGCAGAGTTCACTGCCGTCCCACCACTTCGGCTTGCTCCTAGTGTCTCCGCCGCTGAACTTCGTTATCAGACGCAGTCTCGTAGAAGAGCTCCAGCGCTTCCTTCAGATTGGCCCGGGCTTCCGACACGCTTGCCCCCTGACTCGCAATGTCCAGCTCGGGGCACAGCGCGACATAAGAGTCGCCTTCACGCTCGATGATCGCTGTCATCTGCCTGATCATCTCCAGCCTCCCTCTCGTGCATGCTGATTTGTCAAGACAATCTTCCCGGACCTTTGTGCCTGGTGGGCCGGACTGGACGAAATCGAGAACCGAGGCTGATTCCTTGGTCACCCCGTCCGACGGCATGGGGATAGTGTAGATCAAGGTGGCCTCCTGTCCCGTGATCTCGATGCCCTTTACGAAGTTGCGAATGAGCGCCTTCCGCTCGGGAATCGTGCCCCTCTGCAGGAATTCCCGGAAGTCCGCAACGTACACCTTGATTTCCTCGGTGCTGGGAAGCTCCACCCTCCTTCGTTCCAATTGGCTCTCAGCTTCATCCCGCGCAGCGGTCAACTGCTCTTCCCGATGCCTCAACTTGAGGATGCGGGGAGACAGGACCTCCAGCGTTAACTCGCTGGTCTCGATGGCCTCATAGAGCTTTTCAAGCCTCTTTTCGATGTCCACCAACTCGGCGTCTATAGCCTTCAGCCTACCGGCCATCTGACCCGCCATTTCATCTATCTCCTCAGCCACCAGTGTCACCAACTCAACGATGGTCTCCTCGGTGAGGATTCGTTCCCTGATCTTCTCGACGATGAACGTTTCCAGATTGGAAGAGTTCAGGTACTGGGCCTCGCAGGACCCCGAGCCTTCGCGGTACAGCTTGCCGCAGACATAGTAGGCGAACTGTCCACTCTTGGCCCCGTGGCCTATGAAGGGCTTGCCGCAAAGTCCACACCGAAGCAATCCACTCAGCAGGAACCGGCTGCCCACCCTTGCCGGTCTCCTAACGGCCGGCGCACGGTCCCTCATGACCTGTTGAACGGTATCGAACAATTCCCTGGACACCAGGGCGGGCCAGGCCCCCTCCACTCTAACAGGGTCAGGCTCCTTATCTCCCTTAGATGTACGTCCCCATACGGCGGTTCCCGTGTATGCCTCATTGGTCAGTACGTAGTGGAGTCCTCCCTTGTACCACCGTTTTCCCCGGTTGCTAATGCCGCGGCTGTTGAGGTCCTTGCAAATCTCCTTGAGACCGTTACCCCGCTGCGCGCTCTCGAAAATCTCCTTCACCACCGGGGCGGTGGCAGGGTCTACCTCGAGGGTGGGACGCTCCTTGGCGCCATCGCTGACCTTTACACGTTTGTACCCGAATGGCGCAACGGCAGAGAGGAAGAAGCCCCGGGAGGCGGCCTCTCTCATCCCCCGGACGACCTCCTGTGCGAGATTCTCGCTGTAGTATTCATCGACGCTCTCGATGATTCCCTCAAGCAGCCTGCCAGTGGCGTTGTCCTCGGCCTGCTCGGTGATGGACACCACGCGGATGCCCTTGCGCCGCAGCTGGGCCTTGAAGGCCACGGCGTGTTCCCGCTTCCTCGTGAAGCGGCTGAATTTCCATACGAGGATGACCTCGAAGGGGGCCTTCGCCTTGCTGCCCTCCTCGATCATCTCTCTGAACTGGGGCCTGTCGGCGACGCGGCCGCTCTCGGCCTCGTCCACGTACTCCCGGGCCACGGAGTAGCCATTGGCCTTGGCGTATTCCCTGAGCGCTCTCAACTGGGCGGACACGGACAGGTCCACGTCCTGCCGGTCACTGGACACCCTGGCGTAGAGCGCTGCCGGTGTAAGCGGCTGTAGGTGCTTCTTCTTCATGCTGTCCTCCCTTGCTTAGCCTAGTGTTCGATTACTAGACATCCTCATTGTCTGAGGTCTCGTATTCAAGTTCCGCCAACCATTGGTTTAGGGTATCTGCATCAATCATCATTCCACAAAACTGGCATGTGATTCCATGCTCGTCCATGATGCAAGCCTCTTGCCAACACCCCCTGCACTCTACGTCGCGGGCAAAATCCGGGTACGATGCTATCGATTTCAACCTCTCGTCGACAAAGTCATCAAATTCTTTCATCAGAGAGTTGATTTCGTAGACCTGCTCCCGGATCGTTCTACTATCTTCTAGCATCCGTTGCGATTGGCTGAAGGTGATGCCGATGTTCATGCATTTCCAGACCATCGACTTGACCTGTATGGAGTTATACTCGCCCACGTAATGCCTGATCCGATTGCTACTATTCCGTAGATGAACTAGGTGTTTCCAGTCGTCGGGATCTATCTGGACGTCACAAATCTGTCTCAGGCGATTGTAGGTCTGGTAAGAATCGACTGATCTGAAGTTTCCGTTAAGGAGCTTAGCCCGATCTGCCTGTTCTATATTGGAGAATAGCAGTGACCAGTGCTCACGTGCTAACCGTGCTTTGAGAAGCAACTCCATTCCATACCACAAGTGCAGGACCGCATATTTCCAACTCCGTGCCTCATCTCGGGATGCAAACTCCGCGGCACTGATAATGAAATCTAGGCTGTTGGCTAGCAAACTAGATTGAGGATCAGTCTGGCTCGAATTGAAGTTGATATTCGTACTAGGCATTGGCGACCGTTTCTAGCTTGGTGCCGATGCTTCGACAAGAGGCTCGATCGCGCTCACGTCGGTCTTAGCGCGGGCGACGTCTAGGTCGTACATCCGTTGGAGGTTCAGCCAGAAGTCAGGAGTCATGCCTAAGGCCTGGCCGATGCGGAGGGCTGTGTCTGCAGTGATGGACCTGCGGCAGTGAACGATATCGTGGATGCGTATCTGAGGCACCCCAATCGTTTTGGCCAGTCGATACTGGGTGATACCTAACTCCTCCATTATTTCTGCCAGATGCTCTCCCGGGTGTATTGGTTCAGGGACGGTCATAGGCTTTCTCCTTAATGATAGTCGGTGACTTCTATCTCCATAGCGCCCTGGTCTGTCCAGACAAAGCACACTCGCCATTGGTCATTGATCCGGATGCTGTATTGCCCCTGTCGGTTCCCACGCAGGGCTTCCAATCGGTGGGAGGGTGGCACCCTAAGGTCAGTGAGCGCTACGGCTGCCAGTACCCGCTGTATTCTCACTCGCGCTCGTCGTTGGATGTCAGACGGCAATCGCCGAACGTTCCGTCCAATGAAGAGGCGCTCAGTGTCGTTATTCTTGAATCGCCTCATGAATGCCAATAATAACACATAACGTTACTAATGCATAGGATATGTATTCGTTAGATAGGCTAATGAGACACCAGATCCGTCTCACCTAGTTCAGTAGCGAGGACGCCTGTCTTGTCACTCTACTCGATGGCGAAAATTACGCTAGCTTGGTGAACAGCGCCTACGCAGTGAAGAAGCTCACGGGGTACGAGGGCAGGTTGGCTGTCATCGGATCCTCGGTACTGCTGGACCGCTCCATTGGCCTGAGTGAGCTATGCGACCAACTGCACCCCAAAAGGCACAAATGTCGGTTCTATCGAGGCCGATTAAATCGCATCGATGAAGTCGGAATCAGCTAATTGATGACCGTAGGGAATGAACGTACCCTCCATCATGCGGGTTACTCCTATGTGATTGAGGATTCTTGCCAGCAGCCTGAATCGTTCACTCTGCCCACCTCTCTCATCGACAATCAGTTGGAGGTGCCTCCATTCGAGGTCCTTCCAATACACCTCGTTCATCCACGACGCATCATCTTCTACCTCCCCGCGAAGAATATCCTGCAGGGTAGTCGGAACCGGGATCATTTTGTCACGACCATCAGATCTCAGCCTGTAAACGGGACGCTCGATCATCTCGCCACCCTGCAGAAAATAGCCCGCGTTTTGGCATACTACCCTCTCGCCCAACCCGAAATGGCGAGCGACTCGTGTTGGAATTTCAGGATCCCCAGCGGCGTAGCTCTCCACCGGTTGAACACCGGTCTCTGTCAGTCCCCGGCATTCGTTCTCGTCAAGGGAGGCCCTGTACACTTGACGCCCGCTCTCGTCGAATCCCCACTCTCCCACTTCAGACAAACCACACAGAGCCCCGAGGCAGTCCTCGTCCGATTCAGCCCTCGAATCCAGTTTCTCGGCCGCGTCGAGCAGCGTGACGTAGTTGTCGCCAATCTCGTAGGTCTTTCCTGATGCCATCGCATCCTCCAGATTCTGATACTTCTGTAGATTACTGACGTTCATGTCAATCGCATGCATGCGGTATTCATCGCTCATACGAAAAAGCGCAGCTAGCTGTAAACCGCCGGGTTAGCGGTTTAGGCTGCTGCTTCGTCATGCTGTCCTCCTCTGGTTCCTTGATTTCATCCTCACCTTCACTGTCTTTGCAACTCGGGAAAGTAGGTGGAGTAAAACCCCCGGTCCCGGGTCGGAAAGGTGTCGGCGTTCGCAATAGCATGAGCGCCTATCAGGAAGTCGGCTATAATACGATCCCTCGATCCGCCTGCCTGCCTATACCGTGCCCAACGTTGCCCCGCTTCGTATGCAATGGCCGTGTCAATCGGGGACACCGCCGCGTTGATCTCCCGCAATGCCTCGTCCAATGATGAGCGGTCACCAAAAGCCGGTACAAGCTCCGCGTAGACGATATCGCAGACCAGGATGGCTCCCCTGTCGTAGGCGCTTATGAGCGACTCCTGCGATATGGAGTGGTGCGGTGCGTTGGATACAAAGACGTCCAGCAGGACGTTGGTATCGACCGACGTAATCATCTTCCCCGAATCTCCTCGATGTATTGATCAACGTCGTCAATACCGTCAAGAATCCCACTGACCTTCTCGACCGGATGCTGTGCGGCCGACCGCTTCTTGATGAGCAGGCCGTGCTCAGTTGGCGTAATCTCGACTTCAACGTCCTGGTTCATTCCGAAGCGGTCCCTGAACCGCTTGGGGATGGTGATCTGTCCACGTTCAGATATACGCATGCCTTACCTCGTATGAATTGCTGTCTGTATATATCATACCGTGATCCATGTGCTGGAACATAGTCGAGTTGCCGCAGATGGTTCAGGGTGGCTTGTAGCCCCTGATAGCTAAGCTGCAGCCATGAATGACGACTAGCAGGTTCGCGTAACTCGGGATTCTAACCCTGTCATGGCACCCATCGACTTCTACCCTTACAGTCGCCACGTAACCAGACCTACGACCACGAACAGCGCGACTATATACTCAGGCCCCTCTCTACGAACCTCGATCTTTCCTCCTTGGGCCCTTCGGTCCACAGTGGATCGAGATAACTACAGCTCACGCACCGCCTCAGCCCTCACCAGCAAACTTATGTCTGTTTACACACGTTCAGGCACTGGACTCCACACCTCACTTAAGTCACGTTTGACGTGTTTGACGCGCCATTCGACCTTTTATCGGCTTTCCGACGTCCGGTTCAGAGTCCTTCTGGAGGACATCTGATTTCCTCCTTTCTGCAACAAATGCCCCGGATTCCCCGTGATCCGCTCAGACAAGGAATTGATGTCCTGTCCAGCTATGCTGGCTGCCATCTCACCGGAAGTCCTGGGGACGGGCTCAGCTGTATTGTGAGGCAGGCGATGCATCAAGCGATTTCAGTGGCCATCGGTCCTGAGAATCTGGCGAGGGCTTCCTCCATGAATGACCCAACACTCCTCTTTCAGTGATCGCCTCGACGTTGCAGCTGGAGAGGGGCGCCGACTCCACCCCTTCCGTAGAGCCTGCGAGACGGAATCCCTCGGGCAGTTCTGGGGAGTACAGTGAATCTAAGTTTGTTACGAGGGAGTTATGTCTTCGCGGGAAGGCCACATCAGGTGAACTGGGGCATTGCAGGTAAATTAGGGGTGGTGATCTGGGCAAAGTGCCGAAGGCAGGGCATTAAGGCAGCTTCAATTGCGAGAGTTGACATTCCGTCCATTGCCGGTTGTTGCGGTTGGAAGGGTTTGGTTCGGACACGGGGCAGACTGCATGATGCGGTAGAGGTGGAAGATGTCCGTGACGGGATATCCGGCCATAGATGACCTCCCTTTTCTGGTAAGTGAAAAAAGCGTCCTGCCACGATGCCATGGGCGTGTACAGGGAATCGAGTTATTGAACAAATTACATGCGGGTCGTGATCAAGGCTGAAATCGCAAGAAAAGCGGGGTTCTGGTCAACCGGAGGCAGCAATCATTGTCCGGGGCTGGTTCCACGGGCCGGGTGCAAAGTCCATGCCTGAGAAGTGCAATTTGCACGGGGACGAATGCGGGCGCCGACTGCAAAGGCCATGCCTAGAAAGTGCAATTTGCATCCAGAGGCATCTACGCCGAAAGAAGAGACTTGGTTGTTGAGGGCAGCGATGTCGGTGAAGTCCTTCGCCACCAAACACTCGGCCCTTCCGTGGACCAAGTTTGAAGTCGAGGGATGAGTGAAGACACCAGCACCATGGGGATCGACTACCGAACTCTGGTGCGGGCCAACGGGTTGGGACATCTCACCGCGGTACGCTGGTCCACGCCCTGGTGCATCCCACATTGGTGGTAGGGAAATCAGAGGCTGCCGGGCAATAGGAAGAGACGGCGTCCCTGAGGCTTAGCGTGAGACTCTGGAGAAACCGCTGAGGGGATTGGGCGAAGAGATGAGAGTCCGGTTCCGCAGCGAATTCAGGCGCCGTGGGGCGGAACTAGCTACAACATGGGGAAAATGCAACATCCAGAGAAGATGTCATCGATGAGTGGGTTGGATGACGTGCCGGTTGGCAAAACTGAGGCGAGTGGACGGCGCCTGCTACGCAAGTGGGCAAACCGTGGTTATCTCGAATAAGAGGGATGATTGAGTAAGGAAGGGTTCAACGGCGGGAGGCGGGTAATTGGCATGGTCCCCTTCGGAGGGCCGAAAGCTGTGGGAGAGTAGTTGTCCAAGCAGCGGGGAGAGCGCCAACCCTTTAAAAGCCTGCGGATGGGGAATCACGGAATTACACCGGAAAACTAACAGTCGATCATCAAAATCTCGATCTTCGAAGGGGCTAACCAGGGGAATGCCGATAGGCTTTGCAACCGTTCGTGAGGGGGTCCGAGGACGTGCCTGCCCCAAGGGACCTGCCCTCAAATGGCCCTTTTGTGATGTCATTGGGGTGTACAGGAATTTGATGTATGTCCCACATGGGGGAAAACGGGCCATTTCGTGGCTAAAACCGGTGGGAAAAAGGGACACACAGGGCAGTGAAGCAAGCGGTTTTTAGTGCGGGTTCGTTCCACGGATGTGGGGCATGGTGTCCCACAGGGACACCCGGATTCATGCTTTGAATTGACTAGGTGCGATTGCCGCCCTGCAAGCGATGGATGGAGGGGAGACAGAAAACCGTCGAAAGGCCCCCTACAGGACGACAAGGGAAGGAGACCGAGTTATGGATACCAGTCAGATGAAGAAGAACGGCAATGTCGGCGTTGAGAGCGAGAGGCGCCGGGAACTGGGTGCGATGCTCCGGGACCTGGTGAAGAAGGAGGGTAGAGTGGGTACGGCCCGGCTGCTGGGCGTTGACCGCAAGACCGTACGGCGGGCGTATGACTCGGGGCAGCTCACCGACCACATGGCCGGGGCCCTTGAGAGGCTGCTCGGAGGCGGGGTGGAAGACAGCGATGAGACCCCCGGGAGGCAACATTGGAGGAGTTAAGAGAGTGTGCAGAAGGTGCGGGCGCCGACGGCCGAGAAAGGGAGGAAGCAGTGGTGATGGGAGAGAAGATTGTAGGTGAGAGCCAGGACACGGCATCGGAGGGGACAGCCGCGAAAGAAGAGGGAGGTAGAGCCTCCGGCGCCGTGCGGTCCGTGGACGGGTTGATCACCCGAAGGCGTAGGGTGTTAAGGAGGAAGGACCCCGAATTGGTCACGGAACAAACAGATGAGTATGACCCGGAGGTCTACGGCGCCGCATGGCCCCTGGTGGAGGAGTGGCGTTGCCTCAGGGAGGGACATCCCTTCCAGGGGAAGAGCCTGTCGTGGCTGGTGACCCAGGAGAGAATATTAGTCCTTGAACTGGCCATGCTGGAGCAGCACGGGCTCACCCTTCCCCCCGAAACCCAGCCCCTGCGGGGGTTCGGGCGCCGGGGCCAGACCAGTTGGCGTCACACGGCCCTGAACGACACCCGGGAGGCGCTGCACAGGCGGAGGATGCTGCGATGGGTGCGCCGGGTCCTGACCCTGGGACTGTGGCGGAAGTAGGCAGGGATGTGCGTGGCGTGAGGCCTATGAGCAAGTGATCGGCGCCGACAACCCGAAATTCTCTTGCCCTCGGCGAGTCTGGGGCGCGATAGTGAATTTGCTGTATGGCTTTCCCAGCTTTCCGCCTCAGAAACTGGAGGGTTCAAGTCCCACGAACCCGGGACCGGCTGCCTAGGGTCGAGCCTCGCTCCCCGAACAGCCACCCAGGGCCCCGACCGGAAGGATCGAGCCTCGCTCTCCCGAAGGTCAGCCCCGAGGGACACGTCCACCACAGCCGAGTAGATCAAATCCGTTCGGCCTCCAAGACTGCAACCGAGGCGCACCCCGCTCCCCGGTCGGTAAGTCACGCCCCGTTCCGCCAGGAACACAAGGGGCACGGGTATTCCTAGCACCGGTCAAGCATCCAACTCCCCCTAAATCACTGGAACCCGGTGACCTTCTACGGATACCCAAAACACCCCATTCACATCTCCGCAAGCCCGCATCCCACCCGGAGAGGTCCGCGTCCATTTCAGTCCGTAGTGATTTCACGTCTCGCACCGAGGATGCCGGTGAGAGGCACAGCAAAGGAGGTCCAAATGCAGGTATTCGGAGTGTTCGCAAGGGTCATGGGCGCCGCCCTCAAGGTGGGGAGGTGCGTCATGAGGTTCAAGTGGCCGTTGCTGGCCCTGCTCGTCGTGGCGCCGCTGGTCATCACCTGGAGCGTGGAGGTCTTCGCCCTCAACGGGCTGGGGATGTTCACCTGGTTCGTGACTGGCCGGCACGTCCTCAGGCTCATGGGCCGAAGGTAGAACGGAAGCAAGGGAAACAAGTCACTAGCAAGGAAAGGAGTCCGTGATGACAACGCTGGCAACGGCAATCGTTGGTCAGTTGAGCAGGTCCCAGTCCAGGCTGGAAAAATTGGTGGACAGGATGATAGAGGCCCTGTTCGATGTGGAGGAAGAGGAGGCGCAGGTCCCCGCGCCGACGGTGGTGCGCAGCATCCACGAGACCCGGCGGCTGCTCCCGGCTTGTTCACCGGACCTGGCCCACCCACGGCTCTCCCAACAGGGAGATGCCGCACCGGATTAATCCACAACACCACACCAAGAGACGGCTCCGCCTGCCGGGGACACAGAATGGAGCGGTGCTGTCTCCCACAGGGGGCAGTCGCGCTCTTCCGTACGTAAGGAGGAAAGGGATATGACCGCCACGAACACTGCAAGTACCAGGGGAGCGGAGGGCGATCTGAGAGCCGCGACCAAGTGGAGTGGACTCACCAGTAAGGGCCTTGCGAAAATGATGGGCAAAAGCCGACGCCACCTGTCCAGTATTGCCTCCGTTAACGGGCTCTGGACTCCTCCCCGGATGCAGGACAGGGCTGAGACCGTTCTGGGAGAGGTCCCGGGGCAGGGCATAGTCCGTCGCTACGGCGCCTGGGTGAACGGGGAGGGAGCTACATCAGGGGGCGGACACAAAAGCTTAGCATGAGCATGCATTCACTGACTGGGCCGAGCGGGTCAGAGCACTCTACGGCCACATGCTCCGGGCATCGAAGGGCCACCGCAACATGGGCATGAAGATGCGGGAGAAGGTGGAGTCGGCGCTAAGGATCCCAGCCAGGACATCTCCTGAACGGAGCGAGAGAATACACCGCGAAGCGGTGTGGGAGAGGATTAAAGTCCTGGAGTTCAGCCAGAATGAGGTTGCCCGGCGGGCAGAGGTCGGCTCGTACCACCTCTCCCAGCTAATGAACGGCTCCCGCAGCCCGTCACCGGGAGTGCTGAAGAGACTGCACGGGGTGTTCTATTAGAGGACGGGAGTTGAGGAGAGGGTCATGCCGGCCGAGGTAAAGGTGCTGCGTTCCCTTGCGTGAGCGCGGTGGGGGATGGTGGTGCGAGGCGCAGGATGCCCCGGCCGCGAGGAGGGCAGCGGTTCCACGCGGTCCGGCGACCGGGTGCCCTGTGGAGTGAATGTGGAGTACGCATTCCGCACCGGATACCACGGACGGGGCCGGGTGTTGGTGGCCCACGTAGTCGGGCGGGGCTGTCTAGCACTTTTGACGCGGGCTCACTCGCTGTGCCGCAGTGCAGAGGCACGCCGAAGGAGGCAGATTCGCACTACTGCCTAGGAAGACGGTCGACCGATGATAGCCTCCTTCGGCACTTCTATCTGTGCATGATCTGTCGTTTGTAAGAATGTCGAAGGAACGAGAGGACAGCACTACTGGGCCGTCTTCCGCATCACCTCGTGGTCGAATCCCCCGATCAGGCGCGTATTGGCGTTCTCAGGGTGATTGGTGACAATAGCGCTGGAGTCCTTGATGGTATCGTCATGTATGCCGAGGTACATCAGAGCGATGCCCCATTTGTGAAGGACGCCAGTGTGCTTCTATATCTCCCTGCTGGTGTTGGTTCAGGTTCATGCGGGCCAGCCCCCTCGCAGCGAGGGTCTCGGTGTTTCCTAGGTCGATTCCCCCTGCCTAGATTTGAACCGGCAAGATCCAATTGTAATCTAGGCGCAGGCTGCCTAAATTGGAACTACCCACCGAAGGATTCTGTCTATAGTATCGCTTGGCCTTCAGTTCATCAAAAATTACTTAAAATAAATGCTGCGGACGATGCCATCAGAATTGGAGGCAGATGTGGTAGTTTGGGACAACTGTCACAAAGCAAATGGCACTATGGTAAGCTCTTGGGCGAGATGTCACCCTAGACCCATTCATGATAAGGGATAAGACGCGTTGTTGTAGTGAACGAAGGTTTAAACCCATACACTCGGTTTGTGGTGATGCCGAAACAAGTCCGACAGGAATACGGCTTAGCGTTACTCTGTCCCCTGATCTGTTGGATCGTAAACCACCCCAGAGTATCTACCGCCAACAATTGACAACATTGTTGATCTGTTAACTCACAGAATGCCAGTTAGCCTGATAGTTAGCTTCGCAAATGGCCCGGTTGCTACTCAACCAAATGTCTTTGAAATTTGAGTTCCCAGGCACGAGGATGTAGCACATGAGGTGCTCAACAGCATGGGTTTTCTTGGGTTTAGGGTTGGCAGCATTTTTGTGGATGCTGAACTTGCTAGCGATTACTCCGTTCTTGTATTTCATCGCAAATGACCTAGAAACTAGTGTCGCGCTTCTTGGGCAAGTTCATGCACTAGTTGCCTTAGCTACTGTTCCACTTGGTCTCATAGTGGGCTCTTTCGCGGACCGCGTCGGTCATCGAAGCGTCTTAAGTGTAGGTATGTTTTCTCTCGTAATGAACTCCTTACTCATAGCACTATCTCCCAATTACTTCATGCTATTCATAGCAGCCTTCTTTGGATCTATAAGTCAAACGACTATTCTAGCAATCTCGATAGCTGTAGCCGGAAGACACTTCGTCGGCGACGTGCGTCGCCGTGCGTATAGCGTGTCGACTGCAGGGCTATCCATTGCCGGAATTGCTGGAATTCCGGCTTTGACAAGCATTGGACAATTATTCGACTGGCGTATGGCGATTTTGGCTCTCAGCATCGCTAATGCAGTTTTGGGTCTAGTGGTGATATTCGCTACACCACACACTTCCTCAAGGAACAAGGCAATAGTATCTAATCCAGTAGGAATGAAGGCGTATTCTCTTTTATTTACGCATCGGCCAACATTAGGAATTCACGTTTCCTCTCTATTTCGGTACATAGCCATCTGGTTCTTCTATACTTATCGAGGAGCTTTCTTCGTCGAAGAATACAACTTCAATGCCCAGCAAGTAGGCTGGGTATTCACTATAGCAGGCCTTGGTATCCTTATTGGCAGCGTCTTGATAGGCAGCCGTTTGGGGAGATTCCCATTGAGGCTCATATTGGTGGTTGGAACACTTGCAGCATCTATTGCCGCTGGAATTATACTAACTCTTAATGTCAATGTGGGAATGGCACTCTTACTAGTTGCCTTGGTATCGATGGGCCTCGGGTCGACCATAGTAGCAACTACAACTCTCCTTATGGATGAGTCTCCATTGGGTGAAGCCTCAACAAGTATGGTTAATCAATCAGCAACTAATTCGGGTGCTGCCATTGGAAGTTCATTGGGTGGTCTGTTGCTATCGGTTGGACACTATGATGCATTAGGTTATGGAGTTCTGGTCTCTGGTGCAGCCGCCGTTCTAGCGGTGTGTGTTTCTAGGCCGAATCGAAGGGACGATTAGTCTCGATATTAGTGCGTATCTACAGCTCTGTACAAAACCAGGTGGCATGGCTATTCCCTCATTTCTTGTACAGATTCCAGTGTTGAAATGCCTAGCAGGGTGTTAAAAGAGTGAGGGTGCGCACGAGATGGGTGACAAAATGGGGTCATGCACACTGAGGATCTGTCAATGAAAGGTGCAGCAACGAGGCAGGCCATAATGCTGGCGGCGGCAACACCTGATGTATTGGTGTCACAGGGCCATCCGATCCGACTTATCAAGCTGTTAGTGGATAGTGCTATTGCCGCACTGTCCCCGACGTTCGGTCAGACCTGCTCCTCAATTGGAGGGCCGTCGATACCACCGTAACGTCTTCTGAAGGGCTACCTACTGATGGCGCTGTTCTCTGTACGCAATGAGCCGCAGTTCTGCGAACGCCTTGGGTACGACGTGCTGTTCAAGTGGATTCTGGAGATGAATGTCCTGGACGCTGACTTCAACCACTTAGTCTTCTCCAGGAACAAGGAGCGGTTGCTAAGGGGGGATGTGTCGAGAGGGCTCTTCCGGGAGATAGTCGGCTTGGCGCGGGAGTGTGGTCTGTCGTCGGGCGAGCACTTCAGCATGGATGGGACACTACTCCATGGGTGGGAGTCGATGAAGAGCTTCCGGACGAAGGGAAAGCACGGTTCAGTGCCTGGGGGTTGCGGCCGCAATCGTGCGGTCGACTTTCAAGGGAAGCGATGGGAGAACGAGATCCATGAGTCGAGGACGGACCCGAGTACGAGGCTGGCACGAAAGGGTGCTGGCAAGGTGGAGTGCCGGTGCTATGGGGGCCAAATATCGATGGAAAACCGGCAGAGGTTGGTGGTTGCCGTGAAGATCACAGAGGCAACGTGAACCTCAGAACTGGATGCCGCCCTGGACATGCTGCAGATGGTGCCTGGGGGCCGTAGGATGACAGTGGGTGCGGACAGAGGGAACGACACCGGAAATTCCATATGGGACTCCCGGGATATGCACGTCACACCGCAAGTGGCCCAGAGAAGGCATCCGGCGACAGATGGGCGGACCACACGGCATGACGGATACATGTTGCCCTAGCGAGTACGTAAGCGGATTGAGGAGGTGTTCGGCTGGGTGTTGACGGTTGGGGGCGGTCGAAAGTTGAGGAACCGGGGAGTGGGGCGCAAACAGATGTGGGCAGCGTTAACGGTAGCCGGCTGTAACCACGACTGCCTGGCCCGAATGGCACAGAGCCCGGCCTGAACACACGGGCTGTAACAGCGTCGGGGCGACTTTTATCAGGGACAATCCCGGACAACGCACGCCGTCACTGACCCAGATCTTTGACCATTTTGATCACTAGAGGCATCATCCGGTACTTGTCCGGCACCGAGAACATCCTTCTGCAACACCCTGCTAGTAATGTAACGCTGTCCCAAAGCGTAATAGAAACCAGGCCCTTTGTGATTTTCTAGATCGGTTAAGATGCCCTCACTTGTCGCACTTTGCCCCAATCTCGGCTTGACATATACACGGTGATCCCATTAGTAGACCCTGGCTCAATCACCTCATTTGTATTATCGATCGTAGTGCTGACATATAACCATTCGCTAGTCCTTCGATTGTATGATAATCGTGCAATTGTCTGCCAAACCTGAGATAGAGTCTAAATCGACCTTGGTAGATACCAGGCCAAAAGTTTAGTAACAGATGCTTACGAGTATTCAGTTTGCTCCGCCTCAGACCACCTAACTCTTGATTTAATGTAAGATACGGTCGGAATAAGGAATTCTCGGACACATTCTTGTCGTACTTGCCTTGATATACAAAACTGCATTGCGGTTCAGGCATAGCTCTCATTGTTTCTTGGACCGCCGCTTCAGTGTTGAGATATTTGAGCAACCCATAACCTAGGCCGTATGAGGCAATATTATCTAGTTGTTGTTTGACCTCCATGAGCATTGCACGAAGGTTGTTGGTGTTGTCAATCTCCAAATCAATAGCAAAATTAGTCATTAACCAACCTACCGTTCTCTTCAAGTCAACTTTGTCGAATGTGCTAACTCTACCATGGTGAACAGAGAGTGACCTTACGAATCGCTCACCCGTCCATTCATAGAAAGCCATCAACAGTGCAGTCAACAATGCGCTGTGTAAATCCACACCCAAACTATGAGGTACATGCTCTAGAAGTGCAGTCGTTTCCCTTATGCTGAGAGCCTTCTCTATAGTAATGACAGAACCCTCAGTATTCTCCCCATTGTCGTAATCAGTTGGCAATTCAAAAGTACGTCTGTGCTTATCTCTAGTCCAGTAGCTAAGCTGCTCACTCATTGCGCTTGAATTGCCGTAGTTCGTTAGAAATTCTGACCACTGCTTGAAGCTCGTAGTTTCTTCCTTCAATCTTATCGGAAGCCTGTTGTTGAGTTGTCTATACACAGTCTCAAAGTCTTCCAGTAGTATTCTCCAGGAAACCATGTCACAGATTAGATGATGAAAAACAAAGACAATGCAACCAGGTCGGTTTGGCCCCATTTCAAATAAGCCCACCCTAAGCATTGGGCCGCATTCTAAATCTAGACTTGACTGTAGGTTCTCTGATGTTTCCCTAATAGCTGCATCTTGACTACCTTTTGACAACTTCGAAAGATCCGAATGCACAAAAGTTCCCATTGGCTCATTTGGTATGACGAATTGTTGCCATCCTGTTTCTGTTCGCTTGAAACGCGACCGAAGGGCATCGTGATGCTCGACCAATGCATAAACGGCTTGTTCGGCCAAGGGAGCACTTAATTTCTCTCTTGTCTGGAATATCCCGGCCACATTCCAGTGATGTGGTGCCACAAATTCCTGTTCAAAGAACCAGCGTTGGATGGGCATAAGAGGTACATATTCGATCACTTTATTAGACTCCTTGTACATCACGAGGTTAGGTGCTCGTTGAACCGACATTCAACGGCACAGTATATCGAGATCATTTTCGAAGGGTGTTTCTCGGCTAGAGTGGTTGGGCGACAGCGTTGATTAACTGTACATAGAATCTTCGCTAGACGGTTCCGCGAAAGTACACTAATAGCAGTGATTTGGCAACCTCAGCTTGTGCTCTTATGACATATGGTACAGGGCAATAGAATGAGATATGGTAAGAGTAGAGATAAGGAGGATAATAGGGTACGGTAATCCTGTGGAGAGAACTATTTGGAAGCCGGGCGGCGATTGGGGATAGATCGATGGACGGTAAAACGGTGGGTGGGACGAGGGAGACAACTTTGTGAGTATATGTGCTGGCGAGGTGTGAAGCGGCCCTCGACTGGGCCAAGAGACCTAAGAGCTGCCGTGTGCAGAAATGGCAGTAAGATTAAGGCGTGGCGTGAAGCCACGAGCCTTTGCCAGGAAATCTCCGCGGTATTAGCCAACGTCCTAGGTCTGAGTGTCTCCGCGTCGAGCATACATCGGTATCCTAGGAAGTCCGGGTTGGTTCGGCCCAACGCCAAACGGCGAAGACCTTTTTTCCAGAATGGTCAGGTTATGAGTCTGTGTAACTGCTCCGGATTGGGGAATCTGCAGATGGACAAGGAGTGTATGAAACCGGGACAATCCAGATTTACATACACCAGTCCAACGTATGGCAGCGACCCCCGTGTGAAAACGATATTGCTAAACCTCGATAGTGCATATCCAGACCAGTTGTCATCTTGAGCCAGACTCGGTACAACTTTTCCACGTCCCCTGAAGAGCCCTACCGAGATGGGCGGATTTATACAGCCGGGCTGGTCGAGACCTATCAGGGTACACTTCAGAACATTGCATCCGGGCACGGGGCAATCTCGATAGTCAATGATTAATTGCTAGGCGGGACCCTACTTGGGATCGTGTTAGGCATATCAGCTTGGGGCTTCGCGAGTTGGTGTCTATTGCTGGTTGCGCCCGGAGGGACGTTTAACGGAGAGTATTCGCACCAGTGACTGTTGAGCGTGTCGTGGACGGTGAAACTGTCGTGCTGAACTCGGGAGAACGGGTCCGATATCTAGGGATCGATACGCCAAAGTATCCCAATACGTCCGAGTGTGACGCCGATGCCATAACCTGGCAGAATCGTGTGCTTGTAGAGAGCAAGGCTGTTGAGCATTTGTGGGGCCCAGAGGCTCGTGATCTATATGGCTGGCTACTCCAGTACTTGTTTGTAGATACAGTATTCGTCCAGGCGGAGCTGGTCCACGAAGGTCTAGAGCAGGCCCAGTGTTTCCGTCAGGATAATCGGTTCGCACAAGTGCTGACTCGATTGGAGCGGGTGGCAGATCAGGCATTTCGAGGTCGTTGGCGTGAATACAACTGGGCCCTAGGAGGAGGGTAGTCTTCGCGGTGAGGGACAGATGGAGGCAGACTATAGAGGTATTCGAATGTGTTTGGCCCGAAATCTGGAAAGAGTTACAGCTCTGGGGCATTTCCTTTCTGTTTTGGTTCTTCGGCATATTGGTTTGCATAGTCTTGCGTGGGCTGGAGGGTCTGGTGCTGGAGTATTTCGACTCCTACTTGGCGGCTCTGTTGGTAATGCCCGCGATGAGTCTGGCCAAGCTGACTCGAAAGGCGCTCTCATGCAGGAGAGAACGACAGCGTCAAAAGCAGAGACTTCAGTACCCGTGGAAATGAGGCCGGATTCGGCATCTCTGGGTGCAAGTCCCCTATGGTGGATGGAGGCCCAGTGTTGCAGATACCCATACTGTATCGGTGGACCGAGGGGCCATAAACCCAGGGCAGTTACGGGGTTTCATAAACTGACCATTCTGGAATAGAGACCTTCGGCGTTTGGTGGTGGTCCGAACCAACCCAGACCTCCTTCAGATACCAATGTATGCTTGATGTGGGGACCTTCAAGCCTCGGCAATCGGCTAACACCACCAGCTTCTCCCGGCAAAGCCCGTGGCTTCCTACCACGCCCTCACCTGGCTTACCATTTCTCCACACAGCGCCCTCCTAGCCCTCTTCGGTGCAGTAGAGCGCCGCTTCACTACTCGCCCCGGGCAACATACCCCAAGGTTGTCTCCCTCGTCCCACCCACCGCTATACCGTACGTCGATCTATCGCCTACCGTCGCGCAGCTTCCGAACAATTCTCTCCACTTGCTTTCCACGTCTCTATGATCTCCCTTTTCTCTATTCTCGCTATATCTCATTCTATTCGCCCTATACCCATATGTCGTGAGAGAACAAGGACACATATTGACGACCCTCAGAGGATTTGGTAGATTCTCCAGCCGTGTGCGCTTTAGGGACTCATTGCTTTGCGGGAGGCAAAAAGAGACACGTTGAAACGCGGAGAGGTTTCTAAGTTTGAACCAATTGCTTGGTTTGGACTTGGCCAACTAGGACGCTCTTTGTTCGGATTGTTAATTGATGCTGGCTGCCAAGTCTTTGGTGTAGATCCTTCAGCCGTGTCGAGACAAGCTACGAGTTCACATTACCGTGCACAAATGGTGGCCTCATTGCGCGAGTTGCCTGATTCTCCCGAAGTAGTCGTTTCTTGTGTCCCTGGACCAGAAGAGGTATGGTCGATTTCCAAGCAAGTAGCTGAGAGGATGGAACCTGTTAGTTTCTTCATAAACATGTCCACGGTCGGACCAAAAGCCACCTATGAGTTAGAAGACTTCTTCTCCAGAAATCTGCCTAAAACCGCTTATATCGAATGTCCAGTTTCCGGCGGCGTTCTTCGGGCTGCTGCAAAGGAAGCGGCTCTTCTGCCTGGAAGTCGCAACCAAGACGCAGTAAGAGAAGTGCTTCCACTTCTCCAGGTGCTTTCCAATACGGTATTGCCGATGCAAGACGCCATTGCAGCCAGCTCAATGAAGCTGATTAACAACATAGCAGCTATGAATATTGCTATGGGAACCCTAGAGGCAATCGAATTCGGGAGTAAGCTTGGCCTTGGTCTAGAGTCTCTCTTTACAACATTGCAAGCTGGTACAGCCTCTAGTTACATACTTGGCAGTGCGCTTTCCAGGGCAATTCTGCAAGAGAATTACGACACTGGGTTCGCATTAAGACTCGCTCTCAAAGATCTCCATTTGGTACTCGACCATCCGCAAGCATGCGAGATTGAATTGGGCCACACGCGCCTTACTGCCTCGGCCCTAGAGCATGCTGCGTTAAACGGTTTCGGAGATTTGGTGTTCGCGATGGGGTCATCATTTGTAGCAAAGAGAAAAAGTAATATATGAACACATCAAATTCGGTTCTACGACCATTAACTTTAGGGGAGCCAATCAAGACTGGTGTGACCCAAATGGATTGGAGAATACACTGAGTCTCTCTACAAGTTCCTTTTCAGGATTGTGGTCGAAGATGCGGAATCAAAGAGATTGGTCTGATCTGAATGGTCATCTAGCGAGTTTTGAGCCTGTGTATGAACAGCAAAACGCGCCCCTCGCTCTTGACGTTTTGTTTTCTCCTGACGAAGCGGCTCTGTTTGATGTGGGATGGGTTCCGACTCAGCAAACATATATCCAAGCAGGCGACCCGATCCTACACGCCTTTAGTGTGGAAGATGGTAGAGCGTTCGTACAAACTATGATGTTCCCCGTTCACGTCGTGATGCCTCTCGCAGAGAGAAATGACAAGATAAAGGCCGGCGACCCGCTAGCAACGGTCGAGATAAGGTCCTTACAGCTGAGTCGTGCCTACATCAAGAAAATCCATGAAGAGAACCTGTTTTCGCTAGCGCAGGCCACGAATGCAGTAGTGAAGGGCTTCTTTGGTTCCATCGGTCAAGGAGGCCAAGTGACAAACAACGTCGTCCCTCTAAAGTTGAAACTCAAACTAGAAGAGGGTGTTGAGTCGCTCACAGATCAGCTTGCAATTGGTTTATCCGAAATAGGCTTGGAACACGGAGACATCGTTGTGGTTTCCGAGAAGGTAGTCTCAGTTGCTCAACAAAGGTTGTTTCCCTTGAATCTGCTATATGACGATGACCCTAAACTTACCGCTCTGCGAAATAGACAAGCTCTTCTGGAAAAGGTCAGGGAGTATGTTCCTTCTGTTGTTGAAAAGGACCTGCTCCTTTCAGATTCTCTGATCGGAGCAGTGGGCGGAGACCAAGCAACGGCTGGAATAAACGATGCGAATGGGGTCGCGCATGCCTTGGCCGAACACTTCAGCATCTCATTGGGCGTTGATGTCGATGTTGTCATTAGTGATACGGATACTGGTCTAGACGTCAGAGAAACAATCATAAATACGATAACAATAGGTGCAACACCGATAGGAGCTACGGCCGGTGTTTCGCTATACGAGTGTATGCGTCTAGCAAATGCCGCGGAATTTGTACGCGGGTCGCATCGCAATATTCCCGTAGTTATTGCCAAACCGCATCTTCGTCGTCGCAAAAGAACGCATATAGGTGAACACCGTGGGTATATGGGATACTTGGATGCTTGCCAAGAGTCCCTAATAGGATTTGCTTAGTGGAGGTACTTACGATGGAAGCTCAACCAGTAGAGGAGTTCCTGGCAGAGTTGGAGGAAGACAATAGACAGTACTATTCCCGTCTTTCGCCAAGCCAGAAGACATATTGGCCTACGATTTTGTCACCTGAAGCAGCTGTTGAAGCTCTAAAGGTGAGGTGGTTCAACGAGTACATAGGATGTGCCGTTCTAGCCCGACTTATCGAAAAAATAGACCACCCAAGACTGAAGATGTTAGTAGCCCGACAGGTTGGGGATGAGGCCAAGCATGCGATGGTATGCGAGGCTCGCATTCAAGAACTTGGCGGTTCGGTTGCTGATTATGAGCCTCCGAGTGAACAACTGAGGATGTATGAGGTACTCGACTCTGTTGTTTACCCTGAAGAGTTCTTTGCGGCCATGCAGTTCACGACCGAAAGTGAGGGAGTCAAGCGGAACGAGGAAGCTCTCCTAAGGTTCGATCCTCAGACCGCCGATATGTTTCGGCACGCGATAAATCCAGACGAAATCTTCCACGTCAACTTGGGCTGGACTGCTCTTCGCCTGCTCTGTACTAACGCTGAGTCCCAGGATCGTGCACGCCGAGCTTGTCGGAGGCAACGAGATCTTCATCGAGAATGGACCGAAGCGTACGCGGTGCGAATGAGACAACAGAAACTCCTTGGTGAGGCAAGCCAGTGAAGTACAACAATGTGATATGGGAAGGTCGCTTTCAGCCCATACATAAGGGCCATGTTTCTTATGTCGGGAAGCTACTTGAGCGAGCTCATCATCTCTGGATATTTGTCGTCGAAAATGAAGTTTCGGCTAATGTCCTTCCAGCATCAATTGAACTGCCAGTGCCAGAGTTTAGCCGTGAGGTTGATGAGCATCACTCCGGAGAGAAAAACCCGCTACCATTTTGGATGAGACTACGACTCGTGACCGAAACACTAGCGGATGAATTCCCTGGAGCACCAATTACTGTGTGGGGAGGCCGAAGGTTAGATCTTGCCTGGTCATTCTATGACCGAGCGTTACCTCCAGATAGGATTTTCCTGACTCCTGAGCGTGATACGTTCGAAGATGCAAAGGCCAAGGCTTGGAATCAACTAGGCCAACGCGTGGAGCGAGTGAACGTTGATGACCTGCCGAAGATATCCGCCACCGAGGTTCGAGACAGACTAGAGGCTACACACAGATTAGAGGAGTTGCTCCCTTCCTCGACCATACGGCTCCTAAAGAATTTTGGGATTATAGGAAATCATAATTCTCCCTAAGAATAGCTAACGATGCACGTGTTATTGAATCCCGAAGAACAGACAAGAGCTTGGGATATATTAGCCACTGCGAAAGCCACTACTCGCTTGTGGAAAGACTTGTTATCTGAACACGATTTGGACAACAAAAGCTGGCTAAAGCTACCAATCACAGACAGGTTGACACTCCAACAGCGCTTTAATGACTCCGTAGCAGATACGCGTATTACTCTCGAAAGAGTCATTCCTCACTTCAGAACACGGGGAGGGCAACCGTTCTTGAACGAGTATCAGATTTTCCTATCTGCAGGTCGGAGTGGAGGGCTGTTGCCGATTGTCTATAACTCCGTGGCATGGACGACCTATCTGCAATCAATGCGGTATAGATTAGAGCTGGCTAATATTAGGCCAGTGGGTCTTCGTATAGCACTAGTTGGGACTTCTGATCCAAGACACACTTTGGTTCGTTGCGCGGCAGCATTCCCCGATGCGCGGCTTGAAGTAATCGGAGTGCAAGAGGGGTTCCAATCAGTATATGAGAGACTTGAGACATTTCAGCCTCAGATAGTAATTGGCGTATCATCCATACTTGATATCCTCTTGAAGGATTTTTCTCTCAAATGTCGTGCTACAGCAGTATTCACTGGCACTGACACTCTTACCAATACCGCTCGACGTCGAATTGTCGAAACCTGGGGAGCAGAAGTATATGATGCCTATGGAGCAACTGAAATTGGTCTATTGGCAGCTGAGTGCTCGGAACACAATGGGCTTCATCTCATTCCTTCTCAGAATCTCGTAGAGATTTGCGGCGAAACCCCGGTTGTTACCAATCTCGTGAACAGTGTCCAACCTATAATACGCTATAGGCTCTTGGATACAATCACAGTCATGAGAGACCAATGCCCTTGTGGAAATTCGATGCCACGGCTGCTATTAACTAGTGGCAGGATTCAACAATTTGCCATAATTGATGGTAATCCAGAATTAGTGGTACACCCTCTTGTAATTCGCTCGGCAGTAGACTCGTTGGATGGTGTGAATGGGTGTGACGTTGTTCCAACATCAGGCAACCGTCTCAATATCATCATTTACGGCACTCCAGATTATTCGCAAGCAAGTGCGGCCTTGTGGCAAGCATTTCGGCGCGCCCAACTCCCATTCTATGAGGATATGGTGCACATAGAGATAGTCAGTCCAAACCCACAAACTTAAACAGCCACCCAAATTCTTCATTCAGAGAATTGGACGTCGCCTTGCAAGAATCAGGGTAAACGGTTGCCAATGGAAACTCGGTACCGTAAAGGTGAGCTTGTCCTAAGGTCTCGAGCAAACTGTGACTATACCGATCACCGTCTGCAATGAGGATGTGGCATCGGACGACTATCCCTCGCCAGCGCGGCCTTCAACAGCGGAAGCACGGGATAGGGTGTCACCCTATTCGCAACCCAAGGTTCTGCCGTCTACGACGGAGAGTCGGTTAAGCCTATCTTGGACTCCCTGCCGACGGGGGTGTTCACTGGTAACAGGAACCGGGCAAACGTCTCGATCACCGATGACAACGTGTCGTATATTCCTAGCTCCCCCGAACCCTCGCGCTCACTCGAACCGGCCCTAACGGGAGAAAGGGCACACGCAACTATGACGATCACACTGACGGAGACCGCGCCCGCGGAGGGGATGGAGTTCACCCTCATGTAGAGATCGCCAAGTTCATTGGCTCAGTCATCGCCACAGTCTTTAGTCCACCCCCGGCATGACTTATCAGAACTTATCTTAGGTTGCAGTTGTAGGGTCTTTTGCCTGTCGTAGGCTAGGTAAATTCCGATGAGGGGAGAGCATTGCCCGATAGCTGGAACCCTCGATGACGAACTGGTGGCTGGCATTGTCAAGTCGGTCCGGCGCACTGTTGCCGAGTATTGGATCATCGAAGAGGGTTAGCCATTTCTCCACTGCACGGTTGGAGGTGATGGCGAAGCTGGAGACGAGGAAGTGGTTGAAGATCAGCTCGTAGAGGTCCGCTGACTGCTGGAGAGTGAGACGGTGCAGGCCGAGGTCATCGACGTTGAGCAAGTCAGGAGACAGGCTAAAACGGAAGGTGCGCTTCAGTGAGCTGTCGAGCCTGGCGTGAATCTTAGACCTGAAGATGTGTTGGCGTGGACGAAACGCACGGTTTAACCTGCCCTGATGTCAGCCATAGCCCAAGGCCTAGGTCGGGAAGCCCTTGCCCTTCCCAGCGGGCCTAACCAAGAGGATGTGCACATGCTTGATTAGGAACTAAAGGGAGAACACGAGGTCGAGCAGGCCGTGGACAAGGGTAGAGTAACGGGCCAGGCGACCCAGCTCTGGCCGCAAGTCAAGAAGTTCTGGCAGGATAGCGACGAGGCCGAGCCATGCAACCTCACGTGCGCCAGGGTGATCGACTCCCGCAAGAACGTGACCATCCCGCAAAAGAAGTGGGCGGCAATAGGCTCCCATTACTTCGAGGACACGGAGGGCGACGACCTTTGGTACGAATCCTTCGGGTCCCGTCTCGAAATGTGGTATTAAGATTCAGTGCATGAAGCCTACGGGCTGATACCTGAGTGGGGGCGTGGTGGCCCTGCTGGAAAACTCCGAAAGGAAACAGGCGATGCTAAAGCAATTCCTGAAAGCGGCCCTGCTGGCGACGATGGTGGCGCTGGGCTGCACTGCGGGTCCCGCCGTGCCACCGCAAGCGGAAGCCCGAGCCTGGTTCGTTGAGCACATGACGGAGGTTGGCCAGCTTACTAGGGAGAGCGTGGAGCGGTGCACTACCGAAGAACTGGACGCCGTGAGGCTCGGCGATGAAGCCTATCGACAAGCCGTCCTGGATGCGGATATGGCATGGGCGAGGGTGGGGAGAGCTATGGAGGAGCAGGGCGTGGCGGCTGAACGGGACGCGGTTGGCCAACCCCTAATTACTTTCCAGGAAGACATCGGCAAAAATGCGTGGCGGACGATATGGCCCGACGTGGACGAACTGATGGAGGCCGTAGACCGGATGCGGGCCGCGCTTCGGGCAAATTTGGAAGCTGCGGGCTGTTTGTGAGCTGGTGTTCGTGCCTAGCTTTCCATAAACGTTATAGGACGAACGATGGCTCCGCAAGGACTAGAACACCTTATAAGGCCCAGGCACTAAACCGGCGCGTTCTACTGCGGAGAGCCGTGCCGTACTGCTAACTTTTCGTTGGGAGGTATCTTTCTAGGTAGGGGAGTTTCGGGTAGATAGGCACCTTGTCAAGTTCGAGTCCAGTTAGATGGACATGGTGGCGGCCAGGCGATATATGGAGGCCACGGCATCCATCCTGCGTATGAGCAGCGTCAGTCACTCCCTGGACATGGGGTAGGCCCGCACGAAGTCCGAGGACGTGTCGAAGCGGAGGACCCACGCGGTTTCTTCGATGCCCTGGGCCGTCAGGTGGTACCTCTGGCTGGCTGGCCAGTCAGCATCGGAAAGATGACGAGCGCCATTCCGTCGGAGAGCGTCACTTTGACGCTCTTGCCGTACCGGGACACGTTCGTGAAAGAGCGCCCCTCAATGTCCCCGGCCACGTCAATCTCGGATAGCGCCCGAAACACCGTTGGGCGGACGACGCGGGCAGAGACCACGGAAGCGCCCACCGCGTGGCGCTCCAGCACCTCGCGGACAATGATGAGTTCCGGCGCCTCCGGCATGGGTTTCGTCCCGCCTGGTTTCTTACTTGGCTACGAACGTATTTGAAAACGGGGCACCCGACCAATACCCAACCAACATCTCAGTCTCTCTGCAATCTCAAGCCCGCCCACCATTCCGGCCGCCGGTAATGCAACCTCAATCATGAAGCTGAGCGGTGCCGAGAGTACATTCTCCGTGGAACCGCCTTGGTTCCCGAGTACTCCCAAGTTGATGAATATCCATAGCAACGCGAAGCCGGCAATGAACACGCAGAATATCAGCACTATCTCGATGGCGTACTTTAAGACCGGCAAATGTAATGAAGCCCATGATGCCCCCGTCACTGCCAACCAAACTACGATTAGTGTCCAGAAACGCCAATCCTCACTTTCGTCCAGGGCATCCACGGCAAGCGCCAGCACGATGGCCGTGTATATGAATAGAAACGTGCCAACGAGAGTGCGCTTCCAATTCGACACTACCCAGGGAATCACCCAACGTACAAAGCCAGCGAGAGAGAGTAGTACTACCCATACGTACACCGGCTCAGACGTGTCCGCATCGTCGACGTAGAATGCCCATAGCAGGAGAGCTAACCCGGCAAACACCAATCCGCCCCCTGCGACATCGAGTGCAGTTTTCTTCCAAGAGCTCTCGCGCGTTGCCTCTGGGTCTTCTTTAGATGAGACGAACGATATGCCAGATATGCCGAATAGTGCGCCCAAGATCAGGATCACTCCAGCGGTCCACCAGCGATACACATCGTCGCTAGGCTCCGGCACAAGTACGAAGGAAACCCATAGCGCCCATGCGACGAAGAGGGCCCCAAGCGCAGTCGCGACAAAGACCAACCCGTGGAATAGTCGGGGGTGAATCCTTGATTCAGGTGGCTCTACAGCTACAGAGGCAAGTATCGGCAGCACGGCGAGACCAGGCAGCGCCCACCAGAAGACCCACCGGGTTACTCCTTCGCCGATATCGACATCTTGCACGTAGTGACCCCACAGGATAAAGCCAAAGCCTATGATCAGATAGGGGATCAGGAGCACCAGGCCTGCCTTCTTCAGTCTGTCTCGTGTCACTTGCGCATCTCCTCACACCTTCCGAACGCAGTTCGACAGTACAGAGTGTAACGCCATGGCGTAGCCCCATCGGTAATTCGGTTGGCCTGGGCTCGGGGGTTCGATAGTTCCCGCGTTCGTGGAAATGACGAGCGGTTCCGTCTCCTGGCTACGCTCCTGGGCGGCCGCTGCTTTGTCAGTATCTGGTTGGGACACGTCTGCTCCTTTCCCGGGGCACTTTACCCTCAGTCAGGGAGCTCACACCACCTCAAATCTCTCGGGTTTTCCTATCCCCTCGGGTGTCCCATTATCGCTGACGGTCTGCAGATTGACTACAGGTCCAGAACGAGGGTAAGTGTGAAAGTTCTTGATTTTGTCAAGTCTGGTGGGCGGTACTGGACTCGAACCAGTGACCTCTTGCTTGTAAGGCAAGCGCTCTCACCAACTGAGCTAACCGCCCCACTCCCGAGAAATGGAAAAGTCTGGCGCGCTTGGCGGGGCTCGAACCCACGACCTCGGCCTCCGCAGGGCCGCGCTCTATCCATCTGAGCTACAAGCGCTTCTTCACCAGGAACAGATTATAGCCGTAATCTCAAGCCTTGGTGCCGAAGGTGGGATTTGAACCCACACGTCCTCGTGGGACACTGCGCCCTGAACGCAGCGCGTCTGCCGTTCCGCCACTTCGGCCTGTACACCCACCCGGGGCCCGGCTCCTCCCGCTCTCATGGTGGGCGATGCTGGACTCGAACCAGCGACCTCCTGCGTGTGAAGCAGGCGCTCTCACCAACTGAGCTAACCGCCCCGCCCCGAGTGCCAAAGGCTCACCCTTGGCGAATCCAAATGGTAATTCCACCCCCATGCACTGTCAACCAAGCCGACCCTCAACCCCTCATTCCCGACTCCAGCCTGCCCCCGACAAAAGCATACCCTCGAGCAGTCGGGGCTCTGAGCGAATCCATCCCCGGTGTGGGGTTCCGCTCGCCCTGAGCGGAGTCGAAGAGCCTGCCCCGAGTCCCTCGAGGGGGTCTCAAGAGCGGAATGGGGCGGGGTGTCCCTCGTGGGTACCCTGCCCGCCACCCACGTTAAGACTTGCATGTCCCCAAAACCGTACCATCTTCCTCCTCCCCAGTACCGAACTAAAGGCAACTGTCATTCCGATGCCCCGCGAGGAATCTGGGGCGGGGTCCCTCCTCCCCAGTACTGAACTAGAGGCAGAGGTCGGCGCTTCTGCGTCGACCCCTGCCTCTGTTCTTCTCTCCCCCTCTCCCTTATAGGCCCTAAGAGCCTGCCCCGTACCCCGATACGGGGGAGAGGGGGACCAAGGGGGTGAGGGTTCCCCTGGGGGGCCGGGGGGACATTCCCCCAATAGCCGCACATTTGCTCTTGACACACCTGTCCGACCGTACTATCATACCCTGCGTCCGATCGAACACTAACTCACATCATCAAAGGAGGAACCAAAAACCCGGGGAAGCCCCGAGACCCGACACCGAGGACTCAACGCCTTGGCCCATCCCAAAGGCCCTCGCGCAGGCCCGAGGCCCAAGCCAACGGTGTTGTCTCCTCACCACGGGTCCCGTGCCCCTTCCCTGTCCCCCAGGCGATGGAAGGTCCATCTGCTCTACGCGGTACAGCCCCTTCTTGGGACCTCTACCGAATCGGTGCTCCCTGTATTGGGACGCCTATGTCGCTGGCATTGACTCGTCGGCGAAATTTCACGGCCCGGCGTTACCGGGATTAGGGCCTCAGAGCCCCTACGCGGCTCCACCGCCGTCACCATAGGCGGACTTCGTTCCACAGTGACGGTTCGAGCCGAATGCTGTCCCGCTCAGCGGTCGAGCGCTGATGCAGGACGGATTGCCCCACCCAGGGACGCCCTCGACAAAGGCAAGTCTCCCAAGGCATGAGTGGGGATACGGCAGGACGCTGCCGATGTGTAATCATCGGCGTAGATGCCATAGTCATCCTGCACCCGAGTCCCGGGCCTTCCATCGCCGACCCAAAACCCAACAAACAGAACAGAATGCAAACCCAAACCCCACAACCGAACAACCCCTCCCCTCTCCGTAGGGGCGACCGGCGGGTCGCCCTCCCCGGTGCGGCATACGGGACGAGGGTTCCCCTCCGGCCCACCAAAATGCGCCACACCCCTGTTTTTCTCTTTCAGGCGTCATTCAATCAAAACAGCCACGAGTTCAATCAAACATCCGCAACATCTTGTGGTCTCCCCCCTTGCTGGCTACAAAATAACCGCCGTTTGTGATACAATGTTTTTGGTCGAGGTTTTGTAATCATCATTAAATTCATTCGTGTCCTCCGCCCCGGCCCCAGGGCCCTTCCCTCGACCGCCCACGGGCCGCTATACACTCCTGGGTCCCCTGTCTAGCCCGAGACCCCAACAGGTTGAACTCATGGCGTTAAAGCAAGAGACAGAGCGCTACACCGCCGCCGATATCCAGGTCCTCGAAGGCCTCGAGGCCGTCCGCCGACGGCCCGGCATGTACATCGGCAGCACCGACCAGCGCGGCCTCCACCATCTCATCTACGAAATCGTCGACAACTCCGTCGACGAGGCCATGGCCGGATACTGCGACCAGGTCGTCGTCACCATCCACAAGGACGGCACCGTCACCAGCTCCGACAACGGACGCGGCATACCCGTCGGCAAGCACCCCACCACCGGCGTATCCGCCCTCGAGACCGTCATGACCATCCTCCACGCCGGCGGCAAGTTCGGCGGCGGCGGATACAAGGTCTCCGGTGGCCTCCACGGCGTCGGCGCTTCCGTCGTCAACGCCCTCTCCACCCACCTCAAGGCCCAGGTCCGCAGGGACGGCTACCTCCACGAACAGGAGTACCGCAAGGGCCTCCGAGAAGGCCCCATCCGCAAAGTAGAGCCCGCCGAGGGCACCGGCACCAGGATTACCTTCAAGCCCGACCCCGAGATCTTCACCGAGCTCGACTACGATTTCGACACCCTCGCCGACCACTTCCGGGAGACCGCCTACCTCAACAAGGGCCTCGAGATCAAGTTCGTCGACGAACGCCGCCCCATCGAAGACTCAGAGCTCACCTTCTTCTTCGAAGGCGGCATCTCCAGCTTCGTCCGGCACATGAACCGCAACCGCGGCGCCGTCACCGCCCTCCCCATCTCTATCCAGAAACTCGCCGACGGGTCCAGCATCGAGATAGCCATGCAGTACAACAATGGCTTCTCGGAAAACACCCTCTCCTTCGCCAACTGCATCCACACCGTCGATGGCGGCACCCACATCTCCGGCTTCCGCGCCGGCCTCACCCGCGGCCTCAACGACTACGCCCGCAAGGGCAACTTATTCAAGAACGACCAGGGCAACCTCTCCGGTGAGGACGTCCGCGAGGGCCTCACCGCCGTCGTCAGCGTCAAGCTCACCGACCCCCAGTTCGAGGGCCAGACCAAGGGCAAGCTCGGCAACGCCGAGATGAAGAGCCTCGTCGAGTCCGCCATGTCCGAGGGCCTCGGCAAGTACCTTGAAGAGAACCCCCAGGACGCCAGGCGCATCATCGAAAAGTGCCTCACCGCCGCCCGGGCCCGGGAAGCCGCCCGCAAGGCCCGCGAGCTCGTCCTCCGCAAGGGTGCCTTCGACGGCGGCAGCCTCCCCGGCAAGCTCGCCGACTGCGCAGAGCGCGACCCCAGCCGCAGCGAGGTCTACATCGTCGAGGGTGAGTCCGCCGGCGGCTCCGCCAAGATGGGACGCGACCGCCAGTTCCAGGCCATACTCCCCCTCAAGGGTAAGATCCTCAACGTCGAAAAGGCCCGCCCCGACAAGATGCTCGCCCACGAGGAGATCCGCGCCCTCATCACCGCCCTCGGAACCGGTATCAAGGAGACCTTCGACGCCTCCAAGCTCCGCTACCACCGCGTCATCATCATGACCGACGCCGACGTCGACGGCTCCCACATCCGCACCCTCCTCCTGACATTCTTCTTCCGCAACATGCCCGAGCTCATCACCGGCGGCTACCTCTACATCGCCCAGCCCCCCCTCTATCGAGTCAGCAAGGGCAAGAAGGCCGAGTGGAAGTTCTCCGACAACGAGAAGGACGACTGGTTCGCCCGCAAGGCCTACGGCGGCATCAAGGTGGCCAGCCTGGACGGCGACAAGACCTTCACCGGCGTGCAGATCGCCCGCCTCATCGACCCCCTCAAGCGCTTCGCCAGCGCCTGGCGGGACGTCGGCCTCCCCGACGAGGTCGCCCCGGGCCTCATGGAGGGCCTCATTACCAACGGCGCCTCCGCCATCGAGGAATCGGACGAAGAGCATGATGAACTGACCGGCCTCGTCCAGCAGTTCGAGTCCCGCGGCTTCGAGGTCAAGGTCCCCTCCAACGGCCACGTCGCCCAGCGCATCGAGGTCTTCTGGGACGACGAGAACGGCACTTCCATCCCCCTCCAGATCGCCGACGCCCCTCCCATGCACACCTGCAAGGAGATGTACCCCGCCGTCAAGGACGTCGTCACCCACGGTAGTTTCCGTGTCACCAAGAAGGACAAGGACCTCAACGAGGAAGTCTCCTGGAGCGCCCTGGCCTCCATGATCGAGCGCCACAGCGACACCCGGGGCATCGCCATCCAGCGCTACAAGGGCCTGGGAGAGATGAACCCCGATCAGCTCTGGGAGAGCACCATGAACCCCGAGTCCCGCACTATCCTCCAGGTCGCCATCGAAAACGCCCAGGACGCCGACAGCATCTTCAACACCCTCATGGGCGACGAGGTCCCTCCCCGCAAGCGCTTCATCCAGAACCACGCCAAGAGCGTCCGCAACCTGGACATCTAGCCCCCCGGCGCCGGTACCTTATCCGTATCTGTCATTCCCGACTCCGCTCGGGAATCCATCCCCGGCGAGGGGCCGCTCACGCTGAGGCCCTCTCAAGCATGCCCCGAGTCCCTTGAGGGGTATGAGCGGGGGTGGTCCACATTCGCCGCCACTCCCCCTTCCCACGGCCCTCAACCGTCCCGCACCCGGTACAACCCCTTATCCTCTATATAAGCCCTCACCGCCGGCGGCACCAGGTACCTTATCGATAGCCCCTCCTCCACCCTCTCCCGTATGTCCGAGGAACTGATATCCACCTGCACGTTGTCCAGCACGTGCACCCTCCCCGAGACCCCCGGCACCTCCCTCTCCATCGACTCCAGGTCCAGCTCCGTGAACCCGGGCCTCCGCATCGTCGCGAAGTGGCAAATTGAAGCCAGGCGCTCGGGCTCCTTCCACCTCCCCAACTCCGACAGCGCATCTATCCCTATGATGAAGAACAGTTCCACGTCCCCTCCCACCCGCTTCCTCAGCTCCTCCATCGTGTCGATGGTATAGGTGGCTCCCTCCCGTTCCAGCTCCATCGTGTCTATCTCGAAGCTCGGGTTCCCATTCACCGCCAGCTTCAGCATATCCAGCCGCCACCCCATATCCGACACGTTCTCCCCGTCCTTGAACCACGGCCGACCCGCGGGTATGAACAGGACCTTCTCCAGCCCCAGCTTCGCCTGGGCCTCCTCAGCAATGATCAGGTGGCCGTTGTGTACCGGGTCGAACGTCCCTCCCAGCACCCCGACCCTCATGCCCACTCTAGCTCCGCGTTGCCTATCCTCACCGTATCCCCCTCCTTCACCCCCGCCTTCTGTAGCGCTTGGTGCACCCCCGCCTTCTCCAGGAGAGACATCACCTGCATCCTCGCCTCCCAGTCGTTGATATCCGTGCCCCGTACAAGCCTCTCCAGGGGCCCTGCGTGGACAATATATGCCCCCGCATCCTTCTTCACCGAGATCCTATGCCCGATGGGCTTGGGTCTCAGCACCGCCACCTCCCACTGCTCCCCGGCCTCGTCCTCCATGTCCGCTGACTTCACCATCCCCACTAGACTGTCCTTAAGCTTCTCCAGCCCCTCTCCCGTAACCGCGGATACCCAGTGGACCTCCTCGGCCCCGGGGAAGTCTTCTGGCTTGAAATCAGGGCCCCTCACCCCTCCATGCACTAGGTCAGTCTTGTTCACCACCACGACTCTCGGCTTGCCCGCCGCCATCTCATCCGCCTCCTCCAGGGCCTGTACTATCCGCCCATACTCACCTGGCACATCATCAACCGTCCCATCCAGCACCACCGCCACAACCGCCGACCTGTGCGCATGTTTCAGCGGTCCGCTCTTGCCCTCACCGGACCCTGTCCACATCGCGGGGATCTCCACCACCTTGTACTGCCTCCATTCGTGGTCCAGCACCCCTATGACCGGATCGGTCGTAGTCATCCAGTAATCTGCCACCCGGGCCCCGGCGCCCGTCAGCCTGTTCAACACCGCCGACTTTCCGCTATTCGGCATCCCCACTAGCGCTGCGTCGGCCATCATCTTGTACGTCAGTGTGACTTGCCGCTCCTCGCCGGGCTCTCCCACCTCGGCCATCCTGGGAACCTTCATAGTCGAGGTGGCAAAGGCCTTGTTGCCTCTCCCCCCGACTCCACCTGGGCATACCGTTTCTCTCTGGCCGGCTTCCATCAGGTCCAACACGACATCGCTCGAACCCCCTCCCACCCAGGCCACAGTTCCTACCGGCACCTCAATTACGAGATCGGCACCGGCCCTCCCTATCTTCTTCGCCCTTCTCCCATCCTCTCCGGCGTCCGCCTGTAACCGGGGGGTCATAGCCAAGTGACCCAGCGACAGCACGTCATGGGTAGACAGAAGCAACACACTGCCCCCGACTCCCCCATCCCCTCCATCTGGCCCCCCGAATGGCACGAACTTCTCTTTCCTGAATGTAACCGCTCCTCTGCCTCCCCTACCCCCTGCACAAACCAGACTGACCTCATCTATCAACATGGAATCGGACTTACTTTCCTTACTGATCTTGAATTTCTTAACTTATAACAGAAGGTTATAGAGAATTCTAATGGGGACAATAGGAGCCCCGGTGAGTAACCGATAATTAAGTTGATGATCTGTAACTCGGGCTTGAATGGACCCCTGCCGCCGAAGTTGTACTCGGTGATTTTGATGTTGGTGAGGATCAATGGAAAGAATTGTGGATCAACTGCTGAGTCTGTTGTCAGAAAATGATGAATAGATTAAAGGAAGTTGGTGGGCCCTGATGGTGTTCTACAACAGGTTGGGTGAAGGCCTGAGTGGCAAGGATGGAGAACTGACGAGTAGTTGAAGGGAGCAACGGGAGATATGGAAGTTAGTTGATGAAGATGAAGACTTAGACCCGGGGCCCGGCGAAAAGCATATCCCTTATTGTCGCCAGGTCCCGCTTTAGTGACTTGCTGGTGGGCACGTGCTCGGCGATCTTCCTGCATGAGGCGCTGACTCCTGACGGCGTCCTGTCCCCGAACAACGCTCCGATCCTCATAGGAGGCAGGCGTAGCTCCTCCCGGATCAGGTACATGGCTATGCTTCGCGCGTGGACGTAGTTCTTTAGCCTTCGGCTACCTGTGATGTCCTCGACTGAAAGGCCAAAGTGCTCCGCCGTTGATTGGATGATCTCCTCTGGGCTGGTGTGAGCCACGGGCAGCTCCGCATCCCCGACCAGCGCCTCCGTCACTAGGGCGGGAGTTACGGTCTTGTCTTCGGCTTTCGCCAGTGCCAGCACCCTGTGCAGCGCCCCCTCCAGCCTCCTCACACTTCCATCCGCTACCCGAGCTATCATCTCCAGCGCCGAGTTTGGAACCTCGACGCCCATAATCGAGCACTTCAGCTTCAGTATCTTCACCCGGGACGCCAGACCCGGCATCTTCACGTCCGCCAGCAGGCCTCCCTCGAACCGTGACACCAGCCTTGGGTCCAGCCCTTCGATCTCCCTCGGGTGTCGGTCACCCGCTAGCACTAGGTGACGGTTCGTCTCGTGCAGGTGGTTGAAGACGTGGAAGAATCCTTCCTGCGTCTGCCTCTTCCCCCCGATGAACTGGATGTCGTCCACCATCAGCAGATCGACTCCCCGGTACTTGTGCCGGAACGCCCCGAAGTTGCGGTCCCGGGCCGCCTCCGCATAGTCGGTCGTGAACTGCTCCGCCCCGACATACAGCATCGAACGCCGCCGGGACTTCGCCAGGTGGCCTATCGCGTGTAGGAGGTGCGTCTTGCCCAAGCCTGCCTCGCCATATATGAACAGCGGGTTGAAATGACACTCCTTGTTCTCCGACACCGCCTGCGCCGCCGCATAGGCCACCCTGTTGAACCTCGCAACAACTATTGAGTCGAAGGTGTAGCGCCGGTTCAGCAATACCGCCGACCCGGTGACGGAATAGCCCTCCTCCCACCGTGAGTAGAGGCCCTCGTCCCCGTCGCCTTCCACGGACGTCACGGGAGTAAAGGTTTCCTGCCGGGTACCGGGCGGGCTCGATACCATGAACTCCACAGCCACCGACCTTCCCAACAGTCCAGACAGCGTCTCCTCCACCCGGGGCTTCATCTTCAGACGGAGCCATTCCGTGACAAAGGAATTGGGTGCCGCCACGGCAAATATTTCCCCTTCCAGCGACAACCCGGAAGTGCCCCTGAGATACGTCTCGAAATAGGGCTTTGTGACTTGCAGTTCCAGCTCACCCAGCGCCGCGCGCCAGACGTCTTTTGCGTTTGCTTCTTCCATCTCCTCCAGGTCTGTCAAAGCCCGAAATCCGGGCGCGTTTCCATAAGGTCTAGGCGTACCTCTGTTCGAACGGGGCTGGGAGTCGGACCGTCAGGCTTAGACCTGTGCGCCGGGCTAAGCCCGCTTGCCGCCCTGCCTTCTGAAGGGTTTGATTAACCCAGTTCCGCCACCGGAAAAACCTCAGCTGCAGGGGCCGCAAAAAGAGTTGGTCCTCCACCAACGGAAAGAGGATAACATGCCCTACTCAAGGCCATGTCAATGAATAGAAGGGCGGATTTTTGAGGAAATTTCCGCGAGATTTCGGGTGCTAGGCGTGGCCCCTTCACCCGACCGAAACTCCCTTTGCCCCACCCCGCAACCCGCCCCTATAATGCCACCAAATCCCAGCCCGCGGGGGTGACATTTCAACGCTTTTTCACAGCTCAATGATCTCCGCTGCGTCTTCATGGGCACCCCCGACTTCGCAGTCCCCACCCTCCAATGCCTCGCCGACTGCGGGGCGAATATCGTAGGCGTCTACACCCAGCCCGACCACCCATCCGGCCGCGGCAAGAAGACCACCAAGTCCCACGTCAAAATCCTCGCCGAATACCTCGGCCTCCCGATCTTCCAACCAGCCACCCTTTCCACCACCGAAGCCCGGACTGAGCTGGAGTCCCTCCGCCCCGACGCCATCGTCGTTGCCGCCTACGGCCTCATCCTCCCAGGCTGGACCCTCACCCTCCCGACCCACGGCGCCCTCAACGTCCACCCCTCCCTCCTACCCCGCCACCGCGGCCCTGCCCCCGTTGCCAACGCCATCCTGGAAGGCGACGAGGAGACCGGAGTTACCATAATGCTGGTCGAACCGGAGGTCGACTCAGGCCCTATCCTCCGCACAGCCAAGGTGCCGTTAGGCCCAACCGAGACCACCGGCCGGTTGACTGAAAGACTGTCGAAGATCGGCGGTCAACTTCTGGTCGAGACCCTCCGGGACTGGACTGCCGGCATGATTGCCCCCCAGCCCCAGGACCACCCCCGGGCCACTTTCAGCCGCAAGGCCGCAAAGGCCGACGGAAAGATTGACTGGACACTGCCCGCCGAAGTGATCGATCGTCGCATCCGCGCCTACCACCCGTGGCCCGGGTCCTTCACTGTCTGGTCGGGCCGCCGGCTGAAGATCATCGATGCTGCTCCGGTTGGAGATGAGACAGGTAAGCCGGGCCTCGTATCCCGGGGTCCGGGTGCAATCCTGGTCCAGACCGGGAGAGGCCATCTCGCCCTCAAAACCGTCCAACCCGAGGGCCGACGCCCCATGGACATCACCGCCTTCCTCCCCGGCCACCCGGACTTTGTAGGAGTGGTCCTGGGGACCTAGCCCCTGTCCAGGTCCGTCAGGATCGCATGCGCCGCATTGTGTCCCGGCGCCCCCGTCACCTCCCCGCCCGGATGCGTCCCGCCCCCGCACAGGTACAGCCCCTCCACCGGCGTCCGGTAGTCCGACCACCCCGGCAGAGGCCGCCTCGAAAACAGCTGTGACGGGATTGTGTCCAGCTGCCGGATGTTCCCGTCGGTCAGCCCCACCCGCCGCTCTATGTCCGCAGGTGTCAGCACTTCCCACTGGTCCACCACCTCGCGGATGTTGGGAGCATACACCGACATCGTGTCCATCAACACGTCGAAGACCTCCTGGTGCGAATGGTCCCAGTCCCCATTGGACAGCGTCACCGGCTGCAGCTGCATCCACATGGACATCACGTGCCGACCCTCGGGCGCCAGCGTGTCGTCATAGACCGACGGTATCTGTACGTACATCTGCGGGCTCGTCGTGTACCGACCGGCCAGTGCATCCCGCAGGTTCGCCTCGAAGTACTCCACCGAGGGGCAGATCTTGATCATAGCCAGCATCTTCGGGTCGAAACCCGGGCCTAGGTACCGGCTGAAGTCCGGGATCCCCGTCAGTGTGCAATGCAGCTTCACGCTGGAGAACCGCGTCTTCAGCTGCTTCACCCGACGCCTGAAGTCGTAGTCCAGGTGGCTCGGGTCCAGCAAGTCCAGGAACGTGCGCTTGGGATCGGCGTTAGACACGATTGTTGGCGCGTAGAACTCCGACCCATCGTCTAATGCCACCCCCGCCGCCCGACCACCCTCCACGATTATCTTCGACACCGGAGAATCCGTACTCACCTCCGCCCCGAACGCCTCCGCTGAGCGAGCCATGGCCTGGGTGATCGCCCCCATGCTCCCCTTGGCCAGGCCCATGTTCTTCGGATCGGTGAACCGGTCTATGTGGAAGTATGCAATGGCAAACGCAGAGCCCACCTCGCCCGGGTCCCCCGTCTCCGCCGCCCCGATGAATGCGCCCCGCACCTGCTCAGACTCGAAGTACTCCTCCACCAGGTCCTTCATGCTGACCGTCAGCATGGTCGAAAGGACATCCTCGTCCCCCGTGGCCCGAGCCCTGTCGAACAATTCCGATAACGTCGGCGCCGGCGCAAGCACGTAGTCCTGCACCAGCCGCGCCGCCTTCTCCCAGAACCTGTCCCAGGCCGGATATGCCTCAGCGTCCCTCGGCGAGATTGCCGCAATCTCCTTGATCATCCTGTCCGTGTCCCGCCAAAGGTTGATGTAGGAGCCGTCCGGGAAGGGCAGGAACCTCACCGGGTCCAGCGGAAACACGTCGAACCCGTGCCTCCTGAGATCCAGGTCATCGATTACCTTCGCTTGGAGCATGTGGCAGTGGTAGGCGCAGGTCGGGAACCTGTGCCCGGGGATCAGCTCCTCAGTAATGCACGCACCCCCGACCATCTCCCGACGCTCCAGCACCAGCGCCTTCAGCCCCGCCCTCGCCAGGTAGGCGGCGCACGTCAGCCCGTTGTGGCCCCCGCCGATAACGATGACGTCGTGAGTGTTCGCGGTCATTCCTTCTTCCTCGACTTCGGCCCGAAAGGCTCGGGCAGGAATGGCCCGTCCCTGGCCTCCAGGAAGCCTTTGAGCCCGCCCTCGGCCTGCGCCACCCACAGCGCCTCCCGGTGCCCCCCGTGCGAACTGTGCGCTATGCTCGACAGCGCCGCATTCACCTGCATCGCCGCCCCCAGCCCCATCGCCTCCAGCCCCATCCACGTTACCGCCTTGTTCACCCGCACCGAGGCCTCCGGCACCAGCGCTATTCGCTCTGCCAGGGCCCAGACCTCGGCGTCCAGGTCGGCCTCTGGCACCACCTTCGTCACTACGCCTATGCGCAGCGCCTCCTCTGCCCCCATGTGGTCGCCTGTCAAAGCCCACCGATGCGCCTGCTTCCAGTTCGAAAGGGCCGCCAGCATGAACGACGTGTTGGAGATGTGCCGCACCTCCGGCTGCCCGAACACCGAGTTGTCCGCTGCGATCGTGATGTCGCAGGCCATGCTGTACCAGAACCCTCCCCCGAAGCAGTAGCCCCGCACCGCTGCGATTATGGGCACCCCCAGCTTCCAGAAATGGGTGAACTGGTCCGTGTCGTAGGCGTCCCGGTCCCACCAGTGCTTGATGTAGTCCCCGATCTCCAGCCCCGCCGGGTCCGCCGCCGGCCGACCGTCCTCCCGAGGCTTGATGTCGTATCCCGCTGAGAATGACCGGCCTGCCCCCGTGAGAATCACCACCCGCACGTCAGGGTCCGCGTCTGCCTCGTCAACGGCCAGGCGTATCTCCTTCACCATCTCGTCGCTGATGGCGTTGAGCACCTCGGGCCTGTTCAGCGTCACCTTGACTATCTGGCCGGTCTTTTTATAGAGAAGGGTATCGTAGGACAAGGGTCACCTCCGGGGGGCTGGCTATCGTATCGCCGGGGAATTCTAACCCACCCCCCACCCCTCCGTCATTCCACCCACTCCCTGCAATCCCGATGCCCCGCGAGGGCTCTGGGGCAGTGCACCTTCCCCTCCCCGATTCCCCATCCCCGTAGGGGCGACCGGCGGGTCGCCCTCCCCCGGCTCACCCCTCCAAAAACTCGTGCACCTCGATCTCACAAGACTCATCCCACCCGAGATGCGGGTGCCCCTTCAACAACTCCAGCGCCTCCTCCATGCTCTCAGCCTCGATAATCGAATACCCCGTTATCCCGCCCTTTGTTGGCGTCGGGGCATTCCCCAGCCTCGACGACGTCACCCCCGCCCCCAGCGGCGACCCCATCTCCACCAGCCCATCCCCGAGCTTTGTCATCCACTCCTCGAACTGCTTCATCCCCTCCCGCATCTCCTCGGGGTTCACGCTCTGCAGCATCTCCAGCGCGGCCACCGGCGAGCGGTAAAGGACTATAAATCTGCTCATCTTGCTATCCCTTTGCTCTCTGTGTTGCCCCGACCCCCAACTCCCAACCTCACCGCGTGCCGGGGGCGAGAGTCTAATCTTTGAGATCGGACGCAGAGCCCAGCAATCCGGCGTGCCGCGATGTGCGGACCATTTGCTCCAGTTGCGGGGGTGAAGGGATGCTGTCCTCGCCCTTGGCGGCAAGTTCGGCGAACCTTCGCCCCTGGGGCACTACCCGGCTGTCGAAGGAACCAACAGACTGATTGTAGGCATTCACCGCCGCCTGCAGCTGCTTCCCGACGCTCTGATAGTGATTTATGAAGGTCAACATACGGCTGTGCATCTCTTCTGCTGCCACCCGGATGGCTTCGGCGTTTTCGGCCATGCGGTGTTGCTGCCACCCGTTGGCCACTGCCCAGAGCAAAGAGATTAGGGTGGCCGGCGTGGCTATAGCTATCCGCTTCCCGAAAGCATATTCGATCAACCCCGGGTTGGCGCTCAGGGCGGCTACCAGGAACTGGTCCGCGGGTACGAACATGACCACGAAGTCCAGAGATCCCTCCATGCGGGAATAATTCTTCCGGGCCAGGTCATCGACTTGTGTCCTCAGGGCGCCCGCATGATGTTCTAGGATTTCTGCCTTCGCGGTCTCGTCTTCCGTCTGCTGCGCTTCCATGTATGCCTTTGTGGAAGCCTTTGAGTCCACCACGATGGTGCGCTTTTCCGGCAGCCTGACCATCAAATCAGGTCTGTCCTGCGAGTCCTCTATGCTGGTCTGCTCCACGAAGTCGCAATGCTCCATCATCCCGGCCAGTTCCACCACCCGACGCAGTTGTACCTCCCCCCAACTCCCGACTTGCTGGCTGTCAGTCAAGGCGCTGGAAAGCTTGCCCGTTTCCGTGGCAAGGGCTCGGTTCTGCTGGATCAGGCTCTCGATGTTCGGGTTCAGCCTCTCGTAGCTCTGGCTCAGGGGTTTGACCAGGGCCTGGAACTGCTCGTGGCGCTCCCTGAATTCCCCTTTTGCCGCCTCCAGCGTCGTGCCCAGCTTTTGTTGGGCGACGTTCATGAAAAGCTCGTTGTTGCTCTGTAATGCCCGGCTAGCCGTCGCCCGAAACGCCTCGCTCAACTGCTCTTTGGCCGTATCCAGGATATGTGAAGCGGCTTCGGTCTGCTTGAGTTGTCCCTCCAGGCCTGCGACGTGGGCGCTGTACTGAGTTTCCATCCTTGCCAGACGCTCCCTCGCCCGAGACCCCTGTACCAGCCATATCGCCGCCCCGCCTACCAGGAGCCCGGCTGCAAGGCCAATAATCAACGGAACTACCGTTTCCATTTAGTAGTCCTTTCTCCCGACTCGATGAGCGGAATCCGCAGGGTGTCGAGCTAGCTCTTCCTCACCAGCACGTACGGCGGCAGCTCCATCAGCGCCCGACGGTACTGCGTGTCGGGGAGAGGGGCCAGGGCCTCTTCCGCCCGTCGGCAAAAGTCCGTGGCGACGGCGAACGAGTCCTCTATGACCGACGAATTGTTGATCATCTCCAGCGCCCGCTTCAGGTGCCCCTCGTCCTCCGGCTCTTCGAATATCGCCTTCACAGGGTCCTCATCCGGGTATCGCTCCTGGAGCAGGAGCGCCGGAAGTGTCAGTACCCCCTGCGCCAGGTCAGCCCCGACCGGCTTCCCCACCTCCGACTCCGTGCCCTGGAAGTCCAGGATGTCGTCGACGATCTGAAAAGCCATCCCCAGGCAGTGCCCGAATGTGTGGAACCGCTGGACGGTCTCCTCTGGCGCTCCGCTCAATATAGCCCCCGATTCCGCAGCCGTGGTGAACAGCGAGGCCGTCTTCTGCTGGATCCTCTGGTAGTAGTCCTCCATCCCCGTGGTCCAGTCGTATGCCCCGATCCGCTCCTGCAGCTCCCCGCGGGAGAGGTGCATGATCGTCTCTGAGAAGAGCCGGATCACCCGCACGTTCTCCGTGGCGCAGACGAAGGTAGCCGACTTGGCGAACAGGTAGTCCCCGACCAGGACGGCAGCGTGGTCGCCCCAGAGGTGGCTGATGGTCGCCTGCCCCCGACGCAGCGCCGCCTTGTCTATCGTGTCGTCGTGTACCAGCGTGGCGATGTGCAGCAACTCGACGGCGCAGGCCATCAGCCTGGGAACCGCGGGGTCGTGGTCATGGAACTTGGAGGAGAGGATGGTTATCGCGGGTCGTGTCCCCTTGCCGATGCTCTTCAGCGCCTGGGCCAGCATGGCGGAGAGGCCCGGGAAGTCCTCTTCGGAAATCGCTGCCAGGTCTGAGCGGACCAGGGCCAGCTCTTCCTTGATCGGTTCGTAGATGGAAAGGGCCTTGGATGCGGGCATCGGAGGCGCTTCCCTCAGCCCGACGCCTGCCCGAGCCTGGCGGTCTCGGCCTCGGCTACCTCGTCCTCCAGCTTCGCAAATAGCGGAGACGGCTTCTGCAGCTCCCGCCCCGCCACGGGCGCCCCGACCCTCCACTCGGCCCCTTCGTCCAGTTCCCCAAGCCCGAGATACCCGTGCAGCTTGTGCGAGCTGAAGGGCAGGAACGGGTACAGCATGGTCTTCAGGCCTTCCACCACGGAAAGGGCGCACCACAGCGTCGTGGCTGCGGCGGCTTTGTCCTCCTTGACCTGCTTCCAGGGCGCTTTCCGGTCCAGGTAGCGGTTCCCCTCCTGCGCCAGCCCCATCGCCTGCCTGACCGCCTCCTTGAACCGGCACCGGTACATCAGCCCGTCCACCTCTTCGAAAGTCCGCCTGATCTTCTGCAGCATCTCTGTTTCATTATCGGATAGAGGCCCGGGCGTCGGCACCCGACCCTCGAAGTTGCGGTAACTCATGGTGAGCACCCGGTGCACCAGGTTCCCGTACGTCCCGACTAGTTCGCCGTTGTTCCTCCGCACGAACTCGCCCCAAGTGAAGTCGGAGTCCGACGTGTCGGGCATGTTGGCCGAAAGATAGTAGCGGATGAGGTCGGGTGGGAAGTTGTCCAGGTAGTCGTGCAGCCATACGGCCCAGTTGCGGCTGGTCGAAAGCTGCTGGCCGTCGATGTTCAGGAACTCGTTGGCGGGCACGTCGTAGGGGATGGCCCGGCCCCCGTAACCTAGCAGTATCGCCGGCCAGATGATGGTGTGGAACGGGATGTTGTCCTTCCCGATGAAGTAGTACCCCTTCGCCCCATCTCCCCAGAAGTCCCGCCACTTCTCCGGTGTCCCGTTGTTCTTGGCCCACTCAATACTCGCCGACAGATATCCAATCACCGCCTCGAACCAGACGTATATCCGCTTGTCCTCGACGTCCGGCAATGGAATCGGGATCCCCCAGTCGATGTCCCGGGTGATGGCCCTGTCATGCAGGCCGTCCTTCAGCATCTGCAGCGTGAAGTTCTGGACGTTGGGTCGCCAGTGGTCCTGCTTCTCCACCCACTCGATCAGCTGGTCCTGGAAGGCGCTTAGCTTCAGGAAGTAGTGCTCGGAGCGCTTGATCTCCGGGGCAGACCCGCACACCCGACACCTCAGGTCCAGCAGGTCTGTCGGGTTCAGAGGCTTGCCGCAGTTGTCGCACTGGTCGCCCCGGGCCCCGGCGTTCCCGCAATGAGGGCAGGTCCCTTCGACATAGCGGTCGGGGAGGTAGCGGCCGCAGCTCTCGCAGTGCGGCAGCATCATGTCGCCCTTGTAGATGTAGTCCATGGAAAGCAGCTTCAGGAAGATGTCCTGGACGACCTCGCGATGGTTGTCGGTGCCCGTGGTGGTGAACAGGTCGAAGGAGATGCCCATCCGGTCCCAGGACTCCAGGAACAGGGCCTGGAACCGGTCCACGACCTCCTGCGGTGAGACGCCTTCCTTCTCGGCCCGGAGGGTGATGGGTGTGCCGTGCTGGTCGGACCCCGACACCATGATCACCTCGTTCCCCTTGGCGCGATGGTACCGGGCGAAGATGTCGGCGGGGAGATAGGCCCCGGCCAGGTGGCCCAGGTGCAGAGGCCCGTTGGCATAGGGCCAGGCGACTGCTACTAAGATGCGTTCAGACAATGGGCAAGCCCCCGGCTAAGCTGAAGGATTCTAGCATGGGGGGTGGGGTGGGGCAATTTTACGCCTGATTGTGGCCGCTTTCTTTGCTGGTTCATCCGCGTTGGTGGTAGCATGTCTGGTGTCTTATAGTGACACCCGAAAGGTGGTTGGCTAAAGCACATGTTAGCGAGGATCCCCTTGGTTCTGGAGCCTCAGCCAGAAGGGGGCTACACCGTTACCTCTCCATTGCTGCCAGAGTTGATAACCGAGGGCGACACCATCTCGGAGTGCCTGGTTAATGTCGAGGATGCCTTTGCCGTTGTGTTGGAGATCTACGAGGACGAAGGACGCCAACTGCCCTCGAGCATCTACGTGGAGGATGCCAATGGCTCGGTTCCCGTTGAAGCCATCGTCTCCATGAAGTGAGATACCGCTTACAGACGAGGGAAGCCGGCTCCAGAAAATAGGTGCTGGCTAGGTGGAGGGGCCGTTGACGTCGGGCCAAGCGACTGAAACTAAGATACGTTCGGACGGCATGGCATCCCCATTGGGAACGTACGGATCTAACACGAGGTATAGATTGGAGAGCAAAAGCATGCGGTGACGCTTGACGTCACGCATAATTTTACTTTACCCTATTCAAGTATGATTCTTGGGTACCGTGACAGTCGGACCCGACAATTTGCCGAAGGGTTATTCGTATCTGCTTTTCAAGGCTTTGAAAAGCAAGCAGCGAAGCGGTTGTCCATCCTTAATGCTGCACCGTCTCTACGCACCCTGAGAACACTACCGAGCAATCGATTGGAGGCACTCAGAGGGGCAAGGGACGGACAATACTCAATCCGAATTAACCGACAATGGCGCATCTGCTTCACTTGGGCTGGAGAGGACGAAGGGCCTTCCGATGTTGAGATCGTTGACTATCATTAGATTCGGAGCAAAACATCGTGTTCAAACGCACAGTCCACCCAGGTGAAATTCTCAAGGACGAACTTGATGAGTACAGCGTTAGTCAAGCATCCTTCGCCCGACAAATCGACGTACCCCCAAACCGCATCAGCCAGATAATCGCAGGCAAGCGCTCGGTCACCGGCGACTCCGCCTTGCGATTCGGCCACTGGTTTGGCGTCGAGCCCCAGTTCTGGCTCAACCTCCAGACCCAGTTCGACCTTGCCGATGCAGAACAGAAGAACGGCGCCGCGATAAGAGCTTTGCCCAAGGCAAGCGGGGAATAGTTGGAAGATAGTAGCTGAAGTGGCTTGGACGTATTTAGCGGGCGCCTTGCACGCAAAGGATAGTCAAAGGTGGCTGATGTGAGGGAAAACAGCTAGATTCGAGCCGTCTTTGGAATGAGCTCCCTGCCGATGGGATCAACCATATACCCTAAGGATTCCAAGGCTATGGCGCCGAGCAAGTATTGGTCCTCCGGCCCGAACAACACCAGGCACGGCCTGACCTTGTCGCCATGAGCTATTCGTACTACCCCCACAGATAGCCTGTGGACTTGATTGAAAGCATCGAGGATCTCTTCCTCTCCCTCTTTTTCGATGCCCATCCTATCCAAGAGCGATGACGGCATTACCGAGTAAGTCGAACCTGTATCCACCAGTGCGTTCACTACTCTCGATGTTCGCCGACCCATGGGACTGATGGTAACAGGCACTGTAAAGTCACCCATGTCATTATGCTCCATTTGTACAGGTTGACTCCTTGTCATGATACCAGCATAGCACATTTTATTCATCCAACACTACACGATGAGATCCGCTAGCCCGTACAACGACCGGTAGTTGTCGAGCCCCCCATTTGCCCCCCTCCCCCCTCCGCGCTATCCTTCACCCCGACCCATAGGAGACCGACCTTGCCCAGGCAGACCCGTTACCGCTCCGTCCGCGGCGCCGAGGACATCCTCCCCGACGCCCAGCCTCGATGGCACTCCGTCCGCGACACCATGGTCTCCGTCTGCGAGCGCTACTCCTACGGCCAGATCGACACCCCCATCTTCGAAGACTACAACCTCTTCGTCAGGGGCGTCGGGGAAGTCACCGACATCGTCGAGAAGGAGATGTACCTCATCCCCGACAAGTCGGGCGGCGACACCCTCGCCCTCCGACCCGAGGCCACAGCAGCAGTCTGTCGGGCCTACCTCCAGCACGGCCTCCACGCCGGCACTCAGCCCGTCCGACTCTACACCGTCATGGCCCCCATGTTCCGCTACTCCAGGCCCCAGTCGGGCCGGCTCAGGCAGTTTCACCAGCTCAACGTAGAGGCTATAGGTGACCCCGACGCCACCGTTGACGCCGAGATCCTCGGCCTCTGCTGGCAGGTCTTCGTAGAGCTCGGCCTGCAAGACCTCACCCTCCAGTTGAACAGCATCGGCGACCCGGCCTGCCGACCCACCTACGTGCAGGCCCTGAAGTCCTACTACGGCGGCCACGTCGAAAGCCTCTGCCGCGACTGCACCGCCCGACTCGACCGCGCCCCCCTCCGACTCCTCGACTGCAAGAATGCCCCGTGCCAGCCCTTCATCGAGGATGCACCCCGCAGCCGAGACCACCTCTGCCCCGACTGCGAGTCCCATTTCGCAGACCTCGTAGGCTTCCTCGAAGGCATGGGTGTCCCCTTCACCCTAGACCACCGACTCGTCCGTGGCCTCGATTACTACACCCGCACCGTCTTTGAGGTACAGACCCAGGCCGAGGGCGCCCAGAACGCCCTCGGCGGCGGCGGCCGCTACGACGGCCTGATCCAGGAGATCGGCGGAAACCCGACACCCGGCGTCGGTTTCGCCATGGGCATCGAGCGGATAATCCTCAACCTCGAACGCCAGGAAGTCGAGGCCCCCACCCCACCCACCCCCACCGTCTTCGTAGCCTACGTCGGCGAAAAAGCCCGTCAGCGGGCCGTAGTCCTCTCCGCAGAGCTCGTTAGGTCAGGCGTTACTAACATCCTCGGCCCGGCATCAAAGAGCCTCAAGGCCCAGCTAAGGCAGGCCGGAAGCATGGGCGTCCCTCACGTCGCCATCATCGGCGAAAGAGAAGCCGAATCCGGAATGGTCACCCTCCGCAACATGTCTGACCGCACCCAAACAGAGGTCCCGACGAACGGGCTGGCAAAACTCCTCACCTGAGCCTCCCCACCCCCGTGCTATACTCTACCCCCGACTGACGCTCCGCCCCGTTGCGCCATGACTACACTCCGAGCAGCCCTCGCCCAGATCAACACTACCGTCGGCGACTTGCGGGGCAACACGGCCAAGACCCTCGACTACATCGACCGCGCCCGAGCCCACGGCGCTCACATCGTCGCCTTCCCCGAGCTCACCATCACCGGCTACCCCCCCGAGGACCTTCTCTACAAACCCCACCTCATCGCCGAGAACCGCGCCTGCCTCGACGAGATCATCGAGCATTCCCAGGACATAGCTGTGGTGGTCGGCTTCGTCGACTCCGACGACCGGGGCAGCCTCTTCAACTCCGCCGGCGTCATCCGGGACCGACGCCTTCTCGGCATCTACCACAAGGTCCACCTCCCCAACTACGGCGTCTTCGATGAAAAGCGCTACTTCCTCCCCGGCGCCGACTCCCCCGTCTTCCAAATAAACGACACCCCCGTAGGCGTCAACGTCTGCGAGGACATCTGGTTCGAACAGGGCCCGACCAACCTCCAGGCATCGGCCGGCGCCCGGGTCATCATGAACATCAACGGCTCGCCCTACCACAGGGGCAAGGGCCGCGAACGTGAAGAGATGCTCGCCGACCGCGCCCGAGACAACGGCGTCTACGTCTGCTACGCCAACATGGTCGGCGGTCAGGATGAGCTGGTATTCGACGGTGGCAGCTGCGTCTTCTCACCCTCGGGGGCCGTCCTCGCCCGAGGCAAGCAGTTCGAGGAAGACCTCCTGGTTATCGACATCGACCCCGACTCGCCCCACCCCCCCGCCCCGCCCCTCCAAGACCCCCTCCCCGACCTCGAGGAGGTCTACCAGGCCCTCACCATCGGCACCCGGGACTACGTGCGCAAGAACGGCTTCAGTAAGGTCGTCATCGGCCTCTCCGGCGGCATCGACTCCACACTCACCGCTACCGTCGCCGCCGACGCCCTCGGCCCGGAGAACGTGACCGTCGTGACCATGCCTTCCCGCTACTCGTCCGAGGGCTCCGTCGCCGACTCCGACATCCTCGCCAGGAACCTCGGCATTGAGTTATGGAACATCACCATCGAGGACATGTTCCAGTCCAGCCTCGACTCCCTGGCGCCCCACTTCGCAGGTACGGAGTCTGGCATTGCCGAGGAGAACCTCCAGGCCCGCATGAGGGGCATCCTCCTCATGGCCATCTCCAACAAGTTCGGCTGGCTGGTGCTCACCACCGGCAACAAGAGCGAGATGGCCATGGGCTACGGCACCCTCTACGGCGATATGGCCGGCGGCTTCGCAGTCATCAAGGACGTGCCCAAGGTCCTCGTCTACCAGCTCGCCGAGACCCGCAACGCCCGCGGCCCCATCCCCGTCATCCCCCGGAGCGTCATCGACAAACCCCCCAGCGCCGAGCTCCGGCCCGACCAGAAGGACACCGACAGCCTGCCCCCATACGACATCCTCGACCCCATCCTCGAGGCCTACGTCGAGCAGGACAGGTCCCTCGCCGAGATCGTCAACATGGGCTTCGACGAAGACATGGTCAAGCGAGTCATCAAGACCGTCGACCGCAACGAATACAAGCGTCGCCAGGCCGCCCCCGGCGTAAAGATCACCCCCCGCAACTTCGGCCGTGACCGCCGCATGCCCATAGTCAACCACTACCGCGGCTTCTGAGGGGGTAGAGGGACTAACTCGTTGTTACCCTTTCCTCTCCTCAACGGGAGAGGGATTCAACTTCCTCCGGGCCAATTCCTAGCATGCAAAAGTAACACTTTTATGAAAATTAAGCAGATATTTCCATACGTACGTTTTTGTCCGCGGACTCCAATTGTGGCTCTGAAATGGGTTGGGCGAACGTGGTGCAGGGGGTATCTATAAGCGCCACAACGGGTACGTTGCCTCCCGCCCAAAATGACACGACATCCACATACGCTGGAGACGCTTTAGCAATTGCCGCATCCCTAATGAACTTCGATGTGCTAAGGCCAGCTTGATCCGCCGCCGCGGCGACGACTTGAAAGGCCTTGCTAGGAAAAGATACGGACACGACTGTGCGACGATTCTTCACTGGATCAGACTTAACCGGGTTGTCCAAATCCCAATTTTGCATTTCTTCTAAATTGCTGGCTTCTTGGTCTTTCATCTCTATAGTCCTTCCCTCTTTAATCGTGCCTTGTCAGCATCGCTGCCCGGCCACGCCGTAACAGGCCTCCAAACATCTGAGACCCGCGTAGGTTCAATGGGCACAACTATACACTGTCCTCCATGGTCACGCCCTATTACCAGCCTCTCTGCACGCCGATTGCTTCGATTTCGATAATGTAAGAATGGACTGTCGAGCACCTGATCGATTTGGCGTTCTGTCAGCCCGTGGCTGGCGAATTTCTCGATATTTTCCTCATCCAAAACGAACGCATGAATCTCCGGCATTGACATTGACTTACATATCCACTACAGTTGTAGTGTCATTATACTACAATAGTAGGAGCTTCATTTATGGATGTCGAGTGGTTGATTATTGCTGACGCAGCACAGGTAGTGGGAGGTAAGCTTTATCTGCTCGGGGGCGGATACGACCGAGTGACTCTGCCAAAGGCACCTCCCGCCCCTCACAATATGGCAGTCGCCGTAGCTTTTCGAGTGCCTTGGAACGAGACTAACATTAAGCATCATTTCGAGCTCGAAATCTTGGACGGAGAGGGACACAAGATATTCGGTGGGAATGGCCAGTTCGAGGTTGGCCGTGCGCCTGGAATCTCTCCCGGACAGGATCAACGGGCGCAACTGGCGATGAACATTGGATGGCAGGTCAAGGAGCTTGGTTCATATGAGGCTGTGGCTCGTGTCATGGATGCGGAAAAGAGATTCCCCTTCTATGTCGTTGCGAGCAGGGTTTCTGCCTCATAGGCCTGAATAGCAGTCTATAGCTAAATGTTGTCTAGCCATCTTTATCACGAACCCTCTTCCGTTCGTTAATAGCTTAACTTATCTTTAGTGCAATGGTGGCAGTTGCAGTGTGCAAATCTGTGCCCGCCTACCAATTCAAAGTCAACGTAAGATCGTCTCCCGGGTTCCAGGGCAGGTTTTCAACCCACGACAGCAGATATGCCCTGTCTTCCTGGGAAAGCCGCTTCTCTGACGCGTAGTCCCACGCCCTCCCTCCCAAGTCCTCTTTGAATACTTCGATAAACGCATTCCCCTCCCATCCCCCACCCCACCCGTCATAGCCCCAATCGAGATTTTCTGTTAAGTCAAACAAGAATTCCTTCAGCAACCCCGTCGGCGAATCCACGTGCTCCATCTTCACCACCCATACATCCAGTCCCATTGACAACTCCCCCCCCAGCCCCGTCCCCCGAGGCCGTCAAAAAATGGTCCGCATTCTATCGGACCCCGGACGGCCCGCAAACCCCTCAGCCGGAGCTTGACTAGCAAGCGTAGGCTATAATGTGTATCACATCCCATAACCCAGAGATGCAGAAGAATCCGAATATGGTCACCACCACCGAATACCACGAAGAGACCAGCCGCAGGTTCCTGTCCCAGGCGCGGGAAGAGTTCAATCGCGGCGACCTCGCTCAGTCCTCTGAAAAGGCATGGGGTGCCGTTGCGCACTATATCAAGGCCATATCCGAGGAGCGCGGGTGGGAACACAACCATCATGGCAAGGTTCTTAGGAATGCCGCGCTAATCCTCGGCAACCCTCCCCCTGCATCGCGCTATGTCGAGCTGTTGGGCTTGGTGCAGGGATTGCACCAGAACTTCTACGAAGGCGGTTGGACAATGGAGATGGTGGATGCGGGTCTCAGTGGCGCGGAGGAATTGATAAACGCGCTGAGCAGGCATCGCACCAACGGAACCTGCTAACCTGCACCCTCCCCGCCCGGCCCGCCAACCCCGTCATCTCCCCCCCAAAATAAGACATTTGCTCTTGACACATCTGAGCGACCATATTATCATTCATACAGTTCGAACAGAAATTCAGTAACACAAGGAGGAACCAAAAACCCGGGGAAACCCCCGAGACCCCACCCGAGGATGTCATCCCCGAGAAATCGGGGACTCAACCCCCCGGCCCACCCCAACGGCCCTCGCGCAGGCCTGAGGCTCAAGCTGGGGACGTAATCCCCTCAACACGGGTCCCGTGTCCCTTCCCTGGCCATCCAGGCGATGGAAGGTCCACAACATTAACCGGCACGCCCTTTACAAAGGGCCCTACCGAAAAACTCGGGCCTTACGGCCCTTGAAAAATCTCCCCCGTCGTTCCCTTCGGAGATTCCCATAAACCCAGCGACGGCAGCGAGAAAACACCCACCCACCCCTCCGAGTGGGTCGGGAAAACTGAAAAACTGGTGGCAGAGATGCCCTCTGGCGAGAACCCCTCGCTTGTCTGCCATGTGACACAGGAACACGGGGCTGAACCAGGCCGGCCTCCCGCCCCCTGAAACTGAGTCCAGGACCTTCCATCGCCGACCCCCTCCAGAACAGACAAAACAAAATGCAAACCCAAACCCCACAACCAAACAACCCCACCCCCAGCATTATCCCCGCTCTTTATATCGTCATTCCCGAGGAGTCGGGAATCCATCCCTCCGAAACAATCACCTACAACCCCGCTGTTCACTCCATCCCTTCCCCTTTCCCCAGTATTGAACTAGAGGCAGAGGGTTCCCCAGCCGACGCCACTGATGCAATCCTCCGCAGCGTCATCTCGGTCTCCGAACCGGAATCCATTCCGCCTTCCCCCCAGTACCAAACTAGAGGTAAGCGCCTGCGCCTTGGCGCAGGCGCTTACCTCTGTTTTTTCCTCCCCCTCTCCCTTAAAGGCCCTAAGAGCCTGCCCCGAGTCCCTCGAGGGGGAGAGGGGGATCAAGGGGGAGAGGGTTCCCTTCCCGCCCCCCGCACCACGCAAAATCCCCGGAAATCCCTTCAGGCGTCATTCAATCAAACCAGCTACGAGTTCAATCAACGTTTAATCAATGTTCAATCAACATTCAATCAAATACCCGCCCCATTTGTGCTATCATGCCAACCATGACAACCGAGAAAACCAAAGCCCTAGAACTGGCCCTTGGACACATCGAAAAGCAGTTTGGCCAAGGCTCCATAATGCGCCTCGGCGACGCTTCCCGAGCCCTCACCGTCGAAGCCATCCCTACCGGCTCCCTCGGCCTCGACATCGCCCTCGGCATCGGCGGCATCCCTAAGGGCCGCATCATCGAGGTCTTCGGCGCCGAGTCCGCAGGCAAGTCCACCCTCGCCCAGCACCTCATCGCCCAGGCCCAGGCCAACGGCGGCATGGCTGCCTACATCGACGCCGAGCACGCCCTCGACCCCTCCTACGCCGGCAACTGCGGCATCAACATCGAAGACCTCCTCATCTCCCAGCCCGACACTGGCGAGCAGGCCCTCGAAATCGCCGAGGCCCTCATCCGCTCCAACGCCGTCGACATCGTCGTCATCGACTCCGTAGCCGCCCTCGTACCCCGCGCCGAGATCGAAGGCGAGATGGGCGACACCCACGTCGGCCTCCAGGCTCGCCTCATGTCCCAGGCCCTCCGCAAGCTCACCGCCGCCACCAGCCGCTCCCACTGCGCCGTCGTCTTCATCAACCAGCTCCGGGAGAAGGTCGGCATCATGTTCGGCAACCCGGAGGTCACCCCCGGCGGTCGGGCCCTGAAGTTCTACAGCTCCGTCCGCATCGACCTGCGAAGGATCGAGGCGATAAAGCAGCAGTCGGTCGTGGTCGGGAACAGGGTGCGGGCCAAGGTCGTCAAGAACAAGGTCGCCGCCCCCTTCCGTATCGCCGAGTTCGACATCATGTTCAACCGGGGCATCAGCCGTGAAGGAGACCTCGTGGACCTCGGCGTCGAGTACGGCATCCTCAGGAAGAGCGGCGCCTTCTACTCCTGGGACGAGACCCGTCTGGGACAGGGTCGGGAGAACGCCAAGGACTACCTCCGGAGCAACCCCGAAATGGCCTTCTCCCTCGAAAACCGCATCCGCGAAAAAGCCGAGCTCCCCCAACTCCCCATCCCGCCCTCCCTCAATGGCGGCGACGGCGAGCTCTTCTAGCCTCACCCCTCCCGCTCCGACATCTTGCGTAGCCACATCAACACCGGGATTATCAGCGTCTGCAGGGCGACCAGTATCGCAACCACCGCCAAAAGGCGGATGTACCAGCCCTCGGAAAACTCCACCCAGATGGCCAGTATTATCATGGCCGCCAGCACCCCTATCGAGACCGAGGAGGTTGTGTGCACCCATCTCTGCTTGCCCTTGAGATCGGGCAGCAGGAGGAGCAGGGCGTAGGCCAGCCCAACCGCGAGAATCAGCAGGGTCAAGGTCGCCTTCCAGAACTCATCCTCGCCCCTCTCGGACCACATGCCCACCAGAAGCAGACCCGCCGCCACGACTGTAAGCCCCACCCCGACCTGGCCTACCCTCACCCGGCCGCTTCTCTCGGCAAAGATGGCGTAGGCCATCACGCACACGCTCGCGCCGGAGATGATCAGGCTCGTTATCAGCACCTTGGCCTCGAAATCCCCGAAGTCCCCGCTCACCACCGCCACGATAGCCACGATAGCCGTGACCACCAGAAAGCCGATGAATGCCCAAAGCGATGGCCTCTTCAGTTTGGTCATCAAGCCGTAATCTCCACCCCGTGCATTCATCCCACCACCCCCTCCCCCAGGTCCTTGATCACCTCATGGGCGGCGTTATGGCCCGGGGCCCCTCTCACCGTGCCGCCGGGGTGAGTGCCGGCCCCGCAGAGGTAGTAACCGGGTATTGGCGTTCGGTAGTCGCTCATCCCGCGGACGGGTCGGGCGTTGAAGAGCTGCGCGAAGGCGTTCTCGGCGTGGAACATGTGCCCGTGGGTCAGGTACAGCTTCTCCTCCAGGTCCCTGGGTGAGAGGAACTGGTAGTCGATGATGGCGTCGGGAATGTTCGGCGCGTACTGGGCCAGGGTGTCGATGCAACGCTTGCCGAAGACGTCCCGCTCCGTGTCCCAGTCCGTGTCCCGGAGATGGTAAGGCGCATACTGCACGAACACCCCCATCAGGTGCTTGCCCTCCGGCGCGGCGGTCGGGTCCGTCGCCGAGTGAATGACGCAGTACATGTACGGCTCCCGGGACGTCTCACCGAACTTGGCGTCGTCCCACGCCCTTTCCAGGTAGTCCACCGACGGGCATATCCTGAAGGGCGCAATGTGCTGCGGCCCGACCTCCTTGCCCGGAATCGCCGTGAAGTCCGGGAGCTCGCTCAGGGCCAGGTTGGCCTTGAACACCACCCCCTCGCTCCTCACCGACTCCACCCTCCGACGGAAGCTCTCGTCCAGGTGCTCCGCTTCGACGAGCCCCAGCAGGCTCCGCTTCGGGTCGGCATTCGAAAGGACGACCCGCGCGTTCAGCAACTCACCGTTCATCAACTCCACCCCCGTGGCCCTTTCTTCTTTGACAATGACACGGGCAACCTCCGCCCCGGTCCGGACCTCGGCCCCGTGGCTGCGGGCGCAGGCCGCAAGGGCCTGTGTTATCGCCCCCATGCCCCCTGGAACCGTGCCTATCGGAACACCGAGCTCGGGCCAGTAGTGGAGCACCATGTAGACACTTCCCGGCGAGTAGGGCCCGCCTGCCAACCCCACCACCCCGTTGGATACCACGTTCGCCTTCACCTCTTCCGTCTCAAATCGGGCGTCCAGGAAGTCCTTCATGGGGCTCGTGAGCACTTCCTGGAAGAAATAGGCGTCCTCGGGGTCTGGGAACTGCCTGCAGATCTCCTCGATGCTCATGGGAGGCCTGAGCTCCAGCGGCTTCAGCACCGACACCAGCCTGTCCATCCGCATGCGTAGGTCCAGGAAAGCCTCGCCATCCTCGCGGGAGAACTTGGCGAACTCGTCCATGGTCTTGACGGGGTCGTTCCATGCCAGCAGATACCGGCCGTCGGGGAACAGCTGGAGGCTGACGGGATCGTACGAAACCAGGGGACCGTACCCGAACTTGTGTAGCTCAAGCTCCGCAGCGATCTTCGGCTTCAGCAGACCCCCGACCATCGCCGCCGTCGATACCCGGAACCCGGGGAACGTGTCCTCTTCGGTCACTGAGGCCCCGCCCACCACCCCCCGACGCTCCAGCACCGTCACCTTCAGCCCTGCCTTGGCCAGATAGCACGCCGCCACCAACCCGTTATGCCCGCCCCCGATGATTACGGCATCTAAATCGTTAGCCAAAGCGAATCCCTCCCGCTGAAAGATTGTGGAAGGGTAGGAATGAGGCGAGTCGGGTGTCAAGCGTGCAGTCAGTTTGAAGAACCACCTGCTAACGCCTAGAATCTTCTCTCATGCCCCAAATCACCGATATCCGCCCCCAGAAGAAGCGCCAGGACCGGGTCAATATCTTCATCGACGGCGCCTACGCCCTCGCTCTCGACCGGCTCTCCGCCCATGAGGCTCGTCTCGAAATCGGCCTTGAGGTCTCCGAAGACCGACTGACGGAGCTTCTCGATAAGGCGGGCCTCGACTCTGCCCTCTCCGTGGCCCTCCGATACCTTACCGCCCGACCCCGCAGTGAACGCGAGCTTCGCACCCGCCTGCGCCAGCGGAATATCGGGGAGACGGTCATCGACCGCACGGTTGATCGGCTGAAGGCCCGCGGCCTGCTGGACGACTTCACCTTCGCCCAGTACTGGGTGGACCAGCGAGTCACTTTCCGGCCCCGCAGCCGCAGAATGCTGGAGATGGAGCTGCGGCAGAAGGGCATCGACGCCTCGGCCATTGAGGATGTAACCCTGGACATGGACGATGAGGCTGAGGCTTACCGGGCTGCTCAACGCCGTGCCCGCTCCCTCCCCACCGACGACTTCGACTCCTTCTTCAAAAAGCTCGTGGACCACCTGGGGCGCCGGGGTTTCGGATACGGAACGGCCGCAAAGACCGCCCGAGGCCTCTGGGCAGAACTCACCTCCATGGAGGAATCTTGAATCCGCTCATCCTGAGGCACTCGAAGGTTCGAGCGGATTCCTAGTTGAAGTGAGGGATAACCTCGGATGCGAACAGGTCCAGGCTGTGCATAACCTGTTCGAAGCTCAGCCCCGGGAAGTTCAGGAACAGCGCCAGGTGCCGGCACCCGGTCTCGGCCACCAGCTCCTCGATCTGCTCCCGTACCGTATCCGGAGACCCGACCAGTATCAAATCGTGCTTCTGGTTGAAGTCGAAGTAGCTCAGGTCGTAGTCCTCGATAGCCATCTCGTGTTCGAAGGCCATCTTGGTGCGAATCTTGCGGGGGTCGTGCTTTGCCCACTCCCCGAACATGTTGAAGTTGTCTCTGACCGCGCTCACGGCTTCCTCATACGTGTCTGCGAGGAAGGTAGGCCGCATAACGGCAACCCCCTCCCCGCGCCCGAGCTCCCTCCCCTCTGACTCCAGTGCCACCTCGCTGTAAATCCCCCAGGCCTCCCTGATCTTCTCGTATGAGAGGGCCAGGCAGATGTTCCCCATCCCCCGGCTCGCCGAGAACCGGTGGGACTGCAGCGAGTCGCCCATCTGCCACATCGGTGGATGCGGCTTCTGGTACGGCTTCGGATGTACGCCCAGGGCAATGAGTTCGCCGTCGGGGGCGTGGAAGCGGCTGTCACGGATAAACTCCGACTGCTCTATCCAGCCCGGCCTCGGGAGGTGGTAGAACTCCCCCGAGTGGGTGAAGGCGTCCTCCGTCCACGCCTTCTTGACGATGTCCAGGGACTCTGAGAATAGGGCGTAGCTGCGCTCCCGGTCCCGACGGTCGGCGTCCGGGTGGAATTGGATCGAGGCCCGGCCGTTCAGCCCCCGCGCCACCCCGAAGTCCACCCGACCCTTGGTGAAATGGTCCAGCAGGGCCACATCCTCGGCGACGCGGAGGGGGTGCCAGTCCGGGAGGATGACTCCACACTGGCCGATTCGAAGGGTGTCGGTGTGGGAGGCCAGGTCCTGCCCGAGCATGAGCGGGTTCGGGGAGGTGGCGAGCCAGCCGTCCCAGGCGAAGTGGTGCTCGGCAATCCAGACGCCCGTGAAGCCGCCCTGCTCGAGTAGCTGGGCCTCCTGCCGCATCTCGTCGACCATCGTGCCCCACGGGTAGGGCGTACCAAGGTGATAGTAGGGCGTGCTATCGAATCTCATGCTGCCTCCACCACAACTCGGGGCACGAGACGCTAGAGGTGCATCTTATCAAGGGTAAGTCAGGTTTACCACACCTGTTATTGCGTGTGGTATGTTGGGATTGCGGGACACGTGACTAAACCGGCGCTCCAAGCCTCAAGGAAATCTGACAAATGACCATAGACATCCACAACCACATCTGGACCCGGGAGTACCTCTCCGACCACTGGTGGGATATCTACGCCAACTTCTTCTCCACCTATATCACCGACTCCTCCTTCTCCGGCACCCCCGAGGAGATCGACCGCAACCTCTTCGCCAAGTGCTTCGACCCGGACGGCTCGGACTGCATCGCCGAGATGGACGAGGCCGGTATTGACCTGACCATCAACACCGCCATCGACGGGTCATGCGCCCTGGGCGTTGCGCCCAAGTCCGTCGAAGACCAGAACCGGGAGCTGGCCGAGATCTGTGCCGCCCACCCCGACCGCTACATCTTCTTCTCGTGCATCGACCCCCGGGCCGACGGTGCGCTGGAGTTCGTGGAAAGGTCGGTGGAGGAGTGGAACGCCAAAGGGTTCAAATTCCACCCGAACATGAGCGGCCTGTTCCCGTGGCACCAGGCGGCGTACCCCATCTACGAGCGCCTCCAGGCCCTCGGCCTCCCCGTCCTCTTCCACACGGGCCAGATGTTCGAGCCCCTGGACCCCAAGTTCAGCCAGCCCAAGGAGCTGGTCCAGGTCCTCACTGACTTCCCTGACCTCAAGGTCATTGCCGCACACATGGGCATAGCCTCATGGCGGGAGCTTATAGAGGTGGCGCAAGACAGGCCCAACCTGGTCACCGACTTCTCCGCCTTCCAGCACGAGGCCGCGACCAACTACGGCCGGTTCTGCCTGGTCCTGCGTCGGGTGATGGACGGGCTAGGGGCGGACCGAGTGATGTTCGGCTGCGATGGCCCGGTCTGGACCCGCTGGTACTCCCGCAAGTGGTGGGTAGACCTCATCCGCGACCTGCCTGAGAACCCGACAGAGAGGGCGTCCTTTACCCAGGAGGAGGTCGACGCCATGATGCATCACAACGCCGTCCGGCTTCTGGGCCTCGACTCCTGACCCCGTGTTGTACCCTCACCGGATACGTAATACACTGGCCCGACCACACTACCGGAGAATATCCCCATGACTACCAAAGAGCGCGCCACCTACTCCAGCATGGAGGCCAGCACCCAGGAGGACTGGGACATCATCAAGCAGTACGCCGGACAGCGTCGGGAGAGGGTCTACGACTCCCTGATGAGCATGCTCAAGCAGATGGAGTTCTCGGACGACGGCGGGCCGGTCAACGGCCTTGAGCATTCCCTCCAGTCGGCGACCCGGGCCTATGAGGACGGCGCCGACGAAGAGACCGTATTCGTCGCCCTGTTCCACGATGTCGGGCAGATAGTGTCCCAGGACAACCACTCCGAGGTTGCGGCTGCCATCCTCAGGCCCTACATCTCTAAGAAGAACCACTGGATAGTCCAGCACCACGGAGAGTTCCAGGGCTACTACTTCTGGCACATGACGGGCAAGGATCGCTACGCCCGGGAGAAGTACAAGGACAGCCCCTACTACCAGGACTGCATCGACTGGTGCTATAAGTACGATCAGAACGCCTTTGCCCAGGACTACCCGACCAAGCCCCTGGAGTTCTTCGAACCCATCGTGAAGAGGGTGATGTCCCGCAAGCCCTGGGAAGCCTACAAGGCTAGCTAGGCCGTTCCGCCCGGATCATTCTGATTGGGAGTCCGATTCCTTCTCCTCGCCCGCGCCCCCAACCATTATGGACCGGAATATGCCCGGCATCTCCGCAATCCGGTGTCGGTCTATCGTCAGAATCCCGATGCTCAGGACCACGTAGAGGATCGAGAAGCCCAGACGGATCTCGAGGTCGTAGGGCAGGCCAAGCTCCTCCATTACCAGTTGCTGTATAAGCTGGATCGTGAACAGCCCAAACAGAGCGATGGCCCCCCTCCCCGAGATGGAATGCCTCAGTATCAGGACTACGGCGAACAACGATTGCCCCGCAGTCAGGAACACCTCGATTACCTGCCTGTTGTCCATGTGCAACCCGTCCAGCGACCCCGCCGAGATGTTGTAAGCGGCAGGCAGGGTCGCCACCAGCAACGTCCACTGGTTAACCTTGGAGGACACCAGTATCCCTATTCCGTCTTCCCCCCGACCCTTCAGCACGAATATCACCGCCAACAGTATCTCGGGGGCCTCCGAGGCCAGGGGCGCCACCCACTGGATGAGCAGGAACTCGCTGAGGCCCAGCGAATGCCCCGTCTCTTTCAGGCTCTCGACGAAGGGCTCGGCCATGATCAGGATGGTTCCTGCGGCAATCACGAATAGCGCGATCACCACGGTGCGCCGCTTTGCCGTAGGCAGCGCACCTATCAGGGCTGAGGGCCCGACCAGCTCCGCCTCCACCATCTCCGACTTGAAGTTCGTCCAAACGAAGAGCAGGAACAGAGCGCCCAGGACGAAGGTGTCGGCGAGGTGAAGCTCCCCTCTGAGGACTATCGTGAAGGCGTAGAGGGTGGCTATGAGCAGAATCGCCAGGGCGGGTGACACCGCCCCGCCGATGGCGAGATTCCTCTTTCTCGTCTTGAACCAGTAGATGAAGACAACCAGGCTCCAGCCGATGCCGATGAGGAGTCGGTTGGCCCCGGTCATGTTGGCCGTAGCGAGGCCTATGTTCTCGGGGATATAGGCTGCAGTCCATGCCAGGTAGACGTCGATGGCGTATTCAGGCAGAACGGCAACGACCGCCAGCACTGAAATGGCCAGCGCCCTCGGAATATCCATCTCCGCCACTTCCAGTGACCAGGACAGCAGAAACGCCGCCCCGACAATGGCGAGTCCGTAGAAGAATGCCGCAACAACGGCGGGGGGATGGGACCCGGAACTCCAGACAGCGAGGCCCGGGACTGCGGCCGCAATGGCAATCGGGATCCAGAGCCACTGATTCATGGATTAGCGGGGGGTGGGGTGGTCATTTAGAGGGTTTTAGAAGGATGGAGGCGGGGTCTTGGCCGAAGTGCTTAAGCAATATCTTGGTGCTGCCCAATATCGTGATACTACTGCCGTGGGTCTTGACGAAAAGACCATTTCCTAGCTGGCGATGACTTCTAAAGGGACCTCCGTGTCGCTCTCTAGGTTCAACATTAACAAGGCCACCGCCTTGACTATTTGTTACGGGGCAGCTTTCCGATGACAACTCTCCAGTACGCGCAAGCCACTCCGCTACCTCCACAAGAATCTCATACCAGTACTTGAGTTGCACTTCCTTTTGGTCAGGCAAACGTATCTGGGGTGGTTTACCGTCTCCTTCCACCTTGTAGGTAGCAAGGGAGACCCAATCAGGATCGGGGGGAGAAGGATCGATTATGGGGTCTGGACTTGGAGGTGTGACGAAAACGGGTATATTGGGCTCAATAGGTTGGCCAGCTGCCAAGGTCGGGTGCCAAAGTAGCAATAGCTTGAGAGCACATTGGTGTGCCGATTCTCTAGACAGAGTCATGTCCAGCAGACGACTGTCGCCACCGGAGAACCGAGCCGTCAGGTTGTCGAATAACCACCTGTCGCCATCGGTAAGACCGGCATATTTGACACCTTGTGTAACTGCATAGGTAAAGAGTTGTGTTTCATGCCTTGAGGCATCCGCCATTTCGCCCAGGCGTTTAGCTTCGATGAAAGCAGTTGGGCTACCGTCTTTCCGGAGAAGAGCATAGTCTGCTCTTCCATTTCCTACGGCATATTCATGTGTGACTAATGCCGGGTCTGAGACATCCCACCCGAGCGCGTTCAGCACAGGGTCGATGAGTGAAATGCGAGTGCGGTATTCGTTCTGGCTAAGGCTGTCGCGGTGGTCGCGGATGCGGGCTTTCACGGTTTGGATGGCAGTTACGAGGTCGTCCAGCAATATTGGCATGCCTCCATGAATGTGGTTCGGCCTTGTCTTAACCGCCTAGGGCTATCAGCGCAATAAGCAGGACGTGGGTAAAGATCGGTATTGCAGTGGTTATCAGGAATCGCCAGTCTTGCCACCACTTGTCACTATCTTGCGCGGACAGGAGGTTCCGGATGCCCACAGTCAGCCCTTGATCAGGACACGATCTGAACTATCCGGAACCTCATCGCTCCCGCCGGCGCAGCCACGACCACCTCGTCCCCGCCCGACTTCCCCAACACGGCCTTCCCAACCGGCGACGCTATGGATATCTTGCCCTCGGATATCTTCGCCTCGCTGGGCGATACCAGCTTGTACTGCACCTTGTTGCCGTTTGTCAGGTTTTCGAGCGATATGGTGCGGCCTATGGCAACCCTGGACCCGGCGCGGGCCTGGTCTTCCTTTAGAACCTCCGCCGTGCGCAGCAACTGTTCCAGCTCAATGATCCGGGACTCGACGCGGCCCTGGGCCTCCCTCGCTGCCTCAAGGGGGGCATTCTCTCGAAAGTCCTTGTCCGCCGCTGCCTTGTTTATCGCCTCGGCAAGGGCCGGCCGCTGCGATTTGAGCTCCTTTACCTCGGCCTCTATGTTGTCGATGCCCTCCTTGGTGAGGTGTGACACCACGCGGGCCCGCTTGGGGCCCTCCTTGGCCGTGATGGTGGACTTACGGACCCGGAAGCTCGGGGCCAGGCTCAGCTGGAAAGTCCCCTGTTTGTGGGCAAAATTCAAGAAAGCTCGCACGTGCGGCGAGCTTTCTGTGGCGGCGGTTATGCTGAGTTCCTGCGCATACTGTTCGACCTGTTGGCCGGTGATTTTCTTTGCCGGCCAGTCCCTGCCGAACCACCTCACGAACTTCGTAACTGCAGGCTCAACTTTTTGGCGTTTCCTATTTGTCAGGGTCTCCAGGAATTCATTCGCCAGGGCGTTCAGCGTCAAGTCGAAATCGCTATCCATGCTCAGTTCCTGCTCATATTGATGCAGACGGCCCGGGCCAAGGGGCTCCTCCACTAATTCTTAGAATTCTGGCCTCGGCTTCGCCGCTATGGCTTGGCCAGCCGTCAGCCGTCTCTGAAGAATCAAGTATAGTACAGCCCATCATCACGCACAAACCACGTCCGTTTCGACACTGCCCACCTTCCGTAATATAATTTGACTGGAGGCATTCGGGGACATCAGGAAATCCGCAACATGAGAAGCAGTTTTATCTACCTAATAATCATCGTCGCCATTGTGGCGATTGTCTTCACCCTGTTCCAGCCCTCCTACGGCACCGAAGACATCGACCTCTCCGAGGTCATTACGATGGCCAAGGCCACCCCCATCCAGATTCAGGAGATCGAGGTCGACGGTGACAAGCTGACCATCACGGGCACCGACGGCACTCGCTACGAGTCCCGAAAAGAGCCCGGCTCCAGCATCATAGAGATCCTGGCCGAGAACGGAGTCGAGATCACACCGGCCCTCAGCATCCGGATCAAGGAGCGCAGCCAGCTCAGCAGCCTCTTCGGGCTTTTCCTGAACTTCCTGCCCCTGATCTTCTTCGGCGCGGTCCTCCTGTTCCTGCTGCGGCAGGCCCAGGGGAGCAGCAACCAGGCCCTGGGCTTCGGCAGGAGCCGGGCCCGCATGTTCGTTGGCAACAAGTCCACCGTGACTTTCCTGGACGTGGCCGGGGTTGAAGAAGCCAAGCAGGACCTGCAGGAAGTGGTGGAGTTCCTCCGCTTCCCGGAGAAGTTCTCCGCCCTCGGGGCCCGGGTCCCGAGGGGCGTGCTGCTGGTCGGGTCTCCGGGCACGGGCAAGACCCTGCTCAGCCGGGCGGTTGCCGGAGAGGCCGGCGTTCCCTTCTTCTCCATAAGCGGCAGCGAGTTCGTAGAGATGTTCGTCGGCGTCGGCGCCTCCCGCGTCCGCGACCTGTTCGACCAGGCCAAGCGTAACTCTCCCTGCATAGTGTTCGTCGATGAGATCGACGCCGTCGGCCGGCATCGGGGCGCGGGCCTCGGGGGCGGGCACGACGAGCGGGAGCAGACCCTGAACCAGATCCTGGTCGAGATGGACGGGTTCGACTCATCCACCAACGTCATAGTCCTGGCCGCCACCAACCGCCCCGATATCCTGGACCCCGCCCTCCTCCGCCCCGGCCGCTTCGACCGCCGCGTAGTCCTCGACCTGCCAGACATCCACGGGCGCCGCGAGATCCTGGCCGTTCACTCCAAGGGCAAGCCCATGGCCGAGGATGTGGACCTGGAAGTGCTGGCCAAGCAGACCCCGGGCTTCAGCGGGGCGGATCTCGCCAACCTGGTCAACGAGGCTGCAATCCTCGCTGCCAGACACAGCCAGAAGACAATCACTACCCGCCAGGTGGAAGAGGCCATCGACCGTGTGATAGCGGGGCCGGAGCGCAAGAGTCGGCTGATTAGCGCCAAGGAGAAGGCCATTACTGCCTACCACGAGGTCGGCCACGCCCTCGTAGCCCGCATGATGGAGCACTCCGACGCCGTACACAAGATATCCATCGTGGCCCGGGGCGGAATGGGCGGCTACACCCGTCTCCTCCCCGCCGAGGACCGTTACCTCTACTCCCGCTCCCAGTTCAAGGCCATGCTGGCCACGGCCCTCGGGGGTCGGGTCGCCGAGGCCCTAACTTTCGACGAAATAACCACCGGCGCCTCCAATGACCTGGAGCACGCCACCAAGCTGGCCCGCAGCATGGTCACCCAATACGGCATGAGTGACACCCTCGGGCCCCGGACCTTCGGAAACAAGGAAGAGCTCGTCTTCCTGGGCAAGGAACTCTCCGAGCAGCGCAACTACAGTGAAGAGATCGCAGTAAGCATCGACTCGGAGATCCGGGAGCTGATCCGCTCAGCCGAGAACACCGCCCGGGACATCCTCATCGCCAACAAGGCCAAACTCGTGCAGCTGGCCGAGTACGTCATGCAGGTCGAGACCCTGGACGGCGACGAGCTTGACGCAGCCTTTGATGCAGACGCCGCCTCCAACCTATCTGAGGTAGTGCCCGCCGTCGTTGCGGCCAACAGGCCTCCGCCCCCCGCCGCCGAGCCGGAGCAGGACACCCCCGCCCCCGAACACCTCGCCCCTACCCCGGAGGCCCCCCCGCCCCCGGAACCGGAGGCCGGTCGGGCCTAGCCCTCCACTCCCTCCCTGCCTGTCGGCCGGAGATCTACTCCGTGACCTCGTACTCGAATTCGGCGAGCTTGCGTCCCTCGTTGTAGACTTGGATCCCGTACCGGCCTATGGCCCAAGGATTGTCCGGCGATTGCCCAACCCTCAACCACCAGGACCATAGGCTGCCGTTGTATCGGGCATCCGCCGTGAATGACTCTTCCCGCCGGTCAAAGACAAACCCGTCTTCGTAGTAGTGCACCAGTTCCAGGGGCACTTCCACATTGGTCGACACATTGTAGTCCCACCGGAGCAGCAGCCAAAGGTAGTCCTCCACGGCCTGCGCGGAGATACTGGCCAGCGGTGTTCCTCCCTGTGTTGCCGAAAGGTAGGCCGTGTGTATCCGCCCGTTGATGGTGCTGAGGATGGGATTGGATAGACCCGTGGAATCCTCGGACGTGGCATAAGGCTCAGACCCGTCATACCAGCGGGCAACGATCGTGTCTACAAGAGGCGAATCCACGTCGCCGTCATCCTTGAATGCGGCCTTGACATCCTCTATACCGAGACCCCTGTCACCCTCTCCCTCGTCCGGTTCCGCCACCTGCGAAAGCAGGTACAGGTCAGTAAACCCTCTCCGGAAGTCGTCTTCTCCAAGAGTGCGGTACAGATCAACGAACAGCCGCTCCCCCAGGGCATAGTTGCACGTGAACGCGCTGTCAGCCCCGTAGTCACTGGAGACATCCAGGGCTTCCAACTCCTGGATGGAACGCACATAGCCGCAAGGATTGTTGGTCACCTCCACGGGACGGCCTGTTCGCAAGCTTTCGGAAATGGAAGCCATGAGGTCGGCCGCCCCCTCGTCTACCCAGTTGCTGTTGCCGCTCCAATAGTAGTGGGCAACTTCATGAGCGACCAGGTGACCGGCAAATCCCGCATAGTCGCCGCCGTCATCGACGTCGTATTTGGGCAGAGTAGCGATATGAGTTCCGAAGTTGTTCCCGCCGAAGGTAGGGGTTACCGCCTCCCCAACCAGCCACCCGACATAGCCGGTAGGGAAGGATGTTGCCATGTATTCCTCGGCGTGGTGTACAGCGTGTTCCAGCAGGCCCATGCTGCGCTCCGCACCCTCTTCGGTGCGGATAATGGCTATCTGGGTCTCGCCGGCTAAGGGCAATCCGATAGTCTTCTCTTCTATAGTGAATTGAGCGGGGTCCAGGAGGACGTCGATGGACTCCGCATCATATTTGCTAACTCCATAGAGTGTGGCGACTATCTTGGTCCACTCATCGGTGATGCCGTTGGCGAGGGTGGGGTGTGAGAGAATACGCTGGAAATCCGCCTCCCCCGACCGTGCCAAGTTGGCCAGGGATTCGATAGCGGATACATCAGCAGGTTCAAAACTACGGAGGAATGGCATTCCCACTATCTTCAATGCATGGGCAGAGTCGTAATAATCGATGTAAGACAACTCCTGAATCGCTTTGACCTCCAACTCCTCAATCCCGTCCTGCATCCATGCCGTGGTCACTAGCAACGCCACGGACGAGGCCGTTCCCGCATCGCTAAAATTGCTTAACCAGCCGATGGCTCCAACTTCCCGGTCGTTAATGCCGTCTTGGACCCAAGGAAGTCCGACAATCGACGCTGCAACGGCTGAATCATCGTAGTCGATGTAGGACAACTCCTGAATCGCCTTGACCTCCAACTCCTCAATCCCGTCCTGTACCCACCCCAAGGCCACCACTGACGACATAACCTCGGCATCTCCAATGTTGTTTATCCACTTGATGGCCTCGGCCTCCGCCGCATCAATGTGGTCACCCATCCAGTCCAGGCTCACTATGGATGAAAGAGCCGAGGGGTTTGTCACTGGTATGTACAACAAGTCTTGGACAACCTCCGACTCTTGTGCATAGAGGCCATCCCTTACCCATGGGAATGATTTGATCTTTCTCGCCAGGGCAGGGTGGCGCTGCCCAAGCCAGCGGGCGTTTACAAATCGATTCCATACAGCCTCACTAAACGGCGTGGCGACGGGTGTCGGCGTGGGAGAAGGAGTCGGGCTGGGAGTAGGTTCGGGCGTAGGCTCGGGAGTAGGTTCGGGCGTGGGTTCGGGAGTAGGTTCGGGCGTGGGTTCGGGAGTAGGTTCGGGCGTGGGTTCGGGCGTAGGCTCGGGAGTAGGTTCGGGCGTGGGTTCGGGCGTAGGCTCGGGAGTAGGTTCGGGCGTAGGCTCGGGCGTAGGCTCGGGAGTAGGTTCGGGCGTAGGCTCGGGCGTGGGTTCGGGAGTAGGTTCGGGCGTGGGTTCGGGCGTAGGCTCGGGAGTAGGTTCGGGAGTAGGTTCGGGCGTGGGTTCGGGAGTAGGTTCGAGGGTAGGTTCGGGAGTAGGTTCGGGCGTAGGCTCGGTAGTGGGTTCAGGAGTGGGTCTTGGCGTTGCAGTGGGTACAGGGGTGGGCTGAGCTGTAGGTATTGAAGTGGCAACGGTTGTGAACACGGGGGTAGTAGTCGGTGGAGAGGTGGGTACAGGTTGCGACGTGGCAGTGGGGATTGGGGTTGCTGGGGCAGCGGGAGGGGCGCTCTGACATGCGGTGAAAACCGCCAAGGTCAGAAGGAACAGGGCCGCTATCAAGCGTTTCATGGTTCACTACCTCATCAACCGGCTCAGGATAGTTAGGGGGTCAGGGGCTGTCAAAGGAAAGTTGAAGCCCCCTCACCCCCCACCCAACAACCCCCGCGTCCTCGAAAACCCCGCCATCGCCCCGAGCATTAGGAACCCTGCTACGAACCCCCCGATGTGCGCCCAATACGCCACCCCCTGGGCGAACTCACCGCCGAGCGAGATAAACCCGTTGAAGAACTGGAGCAGTACCCATATTCCGATCAGCAGCCACGCCGGTACGGCTATAACGGTGATGAAGATCATGAAGACCAGGGTCTGTATCCGGGCGTGGGGGAACAGCACCAGGTAGCCGCCCAGGACGCCGGCGATCGCGCCGCTGGCCCCGATGGTCGGGATTGCGGAATCCATGTCGATGCCCACCTGCGCCGCAGAGGCAAACAGCCCTGACACCAGGTAAAACACTAGGTACTTCACCCTGCCCAACCTCGCCTCCAGGTTGTCTCCGAATACCCACAGGAACAGCATGTTGCCTATCAGGTGCATCCAGCCCCCGTGCATGAACATGGAGGTGAAGAGCGTCACCCAGGGGCCCGGGCCGCCTTCGTATACGTTACGGACATCTGCAAAGCGCACGGTGCCGTCCGGCTGGGCCTGCAGGGCGTGCCGCGCAAGAGTGCTCGACACCCCCTCCACCTCCAGCACCGACCTGTCGCCCTCCTCCAGAAGCGCATTCACCTGCTCACCCAGGTCCCCTTGCCCCGTCAACTCGTAGGGGAGGACACCGTAGTTGTTGTAGAAGCGAGACAGCTGGTAGTCGTCCAGCAGAAGCACCTGGTACAGAAAGACCAGGATGCACAGGGCCATGATGGCCACGTTTACGTAGGGTATGCCGTGTCGGGGGTGTTCGGGGTCGGAGATGGGAAACATGGGTCAAGCAGGTGTGAGAAGAAGTGCTGCATACAACATTAGAGAGTCGGGTATGGGCTGTCAATCGAGGCGCACGGGCCCCGACCGGTGCTAAAATATCCGCCGCAATGCCTATCCAACCCATCGAGGCCGTCATATTCGACATGGACGGCGTACTGGCAGACAGCGAACCCCTCTATCACCTCTCCCTGAACCAGGTGCTGCAGGCCCACGGACATTCCCTGACCGACGAGGACAACCGCATCATCCTGGGCACGACTGTCGAGTTCACCTGGCAGACCCTCAAAGACCGCTTCCGGCTCGACGGAGACTTGCAAGACTGGATCGGGGTCTACGACGAGGTGCTGCTTAAGAACCTCAGGGAGAACATAGTGCCTTCACCGGGCCTCTACTCCCTGCTCGACACCTTGGACGCCCGAGGCCTGCCCTTCGGACTGGCATCGTCATCCCAGGGCAACTGGGTCGATGTTATCCTGACGATTCTGAAGGTGAAGGGGCGGTTCAGGGTGGTGATGTCGGGGGACATGGTCACTGACGGCAAGCCTCACCCGGAGATCTACCTGACGGCAGCGAGCAAGCTGGGCGTAGACCCGTCCAGGTGTCTGGTGTTCGAAGACTCCCCCCACGGCATCCAGGCGGGAAAAGCGGCGGGCATGACCGTCGTGGCCGTCCTGACGGAGATGACTCGGGGGCTGGACATCTCCCACGCAGACCACCACATCGAGTCCCTCGCGGACTTCGATCCGGCGATGCTGGGCTAGTCCCTCGCTCGGGCAAAATTGACGCTCGCCAACCCTGACGGCTACACTACGCCCACTTTCCCCGCGAGGACACAACCATGACAGAACCCACCCCCAAGACCCTTCTAGGCCCGGGCCCCAGCAACGTCCACCCCCGAGTCTACGCCTCGATGTCGGGGCCCGTGCTCTCCCACATGGACCCCGACTTCTGGTCCATCATGGACGAGACCGTGGAGCTTCTGCGAGAAGTCTTCCAGACAGGCAACGGTCTCACCCTGCCCATCTCGGGGACGGGGTCTGCGGGCATGGAGGCGGCGCTGTACAACTCCCTGGAGCCGGGCGACACCATCATAGTAGGAGTAGCCGGGTTCTTCGCCTCCCGTATCGCCGAGATAGCTGAACGCTGCGACGCCAAGGTGGTCAAGGTAGAAGCTGAGTGGGGCAAAGCCGTGGCCCCCGCCTCGGTCGAAGAGGCCCTTGCCGCCAACCCCGACACCAAGGTGGTAGCCCTCGTCCACTGCGAGACTTCCACGGGCGTCCTTCAGCCGCTGGAGGAGATAGGCCAGCTGGCGAGGTCCCACGGGGCCATGTTCCTGGTCGACAGCGTGGCATCCCTCGGGGGGCAGAGCTTGCCCGTCGACGATCTGGGCATCGACATCTGCTACAGCGGCAGCCAGAAGAGCCTCAGCTGCCCGCCGGGCCTCGCGCCCATCACCATGAGCCCCCGCGCCGTGGAGGCCATGAAGTCCCGAAAGTCTCCTTCCCGGAGCTGGTACCTGGACCTGTCCATGCTTGACGAGTACTGGATCAGCGCCCGGAAGTACCACCACACCGCACCCGCATCCATGATCTACGCCCTGCGGGAGTCGCTGCGGATCCTGACGGAAGAGGGGCTGGAAAACAGCTTCGCCCGACACCAGCTCAACGCCGACGCCCTCCGAGCGGGCGTCGACGCCATGGGCCTTTCCATCGTCGCCGACGAAGAGGTCCGCTCCAACACCGTGAACGGCGTCCGCATGCCCGAAGGCGTCGACGCCAACGCCGTGCGCATGGCCCTGCTCAACGACTACAACATCGAAACGGGGGGAGGTCTCGGGCCGTTCGCGGGGAAGGTGGTGAGGGTCGGGCTTATGGGCTACTCGTCGCAGGAAACCAACGTACTGCTGATTCTCTCCGCTCTGGGTCGAGTGCTGAACGGGCTGGACTACGAGGTTGCGGTCTCAGCGGGCGTAGCCGCGGCGAGTCGGGTGTACGCGGGAGCGTCCTAGCCCGACTCCTCTTCCTGCCGGTAAGCCTCATCCAGCAGTTCCACCACATGGTAAGAGCGCGTCGTTTGCCCCTGCTTGCGCAGACCCATATCGAGCTGGAGCATGCACCCCGGATTGGCCGTGGTCACGACATCTGCCTCTGCCGCCGACACGTCCCGCATCTTGCTGTCCAGCAACTGTGATGAAAGCTCTGGGTTGACGATGTTGTACACCCCCGCCGCCCCGCAGCACTTGTCGGAGTTGGGCATTTCGCAAAGCTCCACCCCGGGGATCGAGGTCAAGACCTGGCGCGGCGCCTCCTTGATTCTCTGGGCGTGGGCCAGGTGACACGAGTCCTGGTAGGTGACCCGCCTGTTGAACCCCGACCTGGGCGGCACCAGGGGCAGGTCGGCGAGAAACTCGTGAACGTCTTTGACTTTGGCGACGAAAGTCTCTGCCTTGCCTGAGTAGCCGGGGTCCTCCGCAAGCAGCTCTTCGTACTCCTTCAGCATAGCCCCGCACCCTGCGGCGTTGACCACGACGGTGTCGGCGTCCGCGAAAGCGTCGATATTCTTACGGGCCATCTCGCGGGCCGAGTTCCTCTCCCCGCTGTGTACGTTCAGAGCACCGCAGCAGCCCTGCCCACCGGGAATGTCCACCCGACAGCCGTTCTTGGACAGCACGTTCACGGTCGCTCGGTTCACGGGCCCAAACACCAGGGGCATGATGCACCCGGAAAACAGGGCCACCGTCTTCTTCTCAGCCCCCTTCGCCGGTACGCTCTTAGCCTTGCCCCGGGGGTAGGGGCTGAAGGCCAGCCTGGGAAGCATCGACTCCATGTGGGACAGGCGAGTCGGGAGCAGCTTCAGCACCCGGGACTTCCTCACAAGCCATTGCAGCCCTGATGCCTGGTAAAGGGACAGCATACGGAAAGCCAGACCTAACCGGCCTTGATGAGGGAACAGGTGCTTGAAGGCAATGTTCCTGGCCGTCCTTTCGATGAAGGGCCGAGAGGTCTGCGCCTCGATTCTGGCCCGGGTCTCCGTCATCAGGCTGCCGAAGGGCACCCCCGACGGACAAGCCGCCTCGCACGCCCGACACAACAAGCAAAGCTCCATGTGCTCGACTAGCCGGTCCGTGTACCCGAACCGCCCCTCGGCGACGGCCTTCATCAGGGCCAGCCTTCCCCGGGGTGACTCGGTCTCCAACCCCAGTTCCAGGTAGGTGGGGCACTGGTTCAGGCACAGGCCGCAGTGGACGCAGCGGTAGAGTTCCTCCGCCGTGACGCCGCCCACCGAAAGGTCCAGCAGGTCCATCGCAGATTGTTCTGCTTTTACCAAGGCCTCAAATCCCCTTCACGAACCGGCCCGGGTTCAGCGTGCCGTTGGGGGCGAACTGCTCTTTGATCCGTTTCATCAGGTCAAGCTGGGGCCCGTCCAGCCCCCACACGTCTATGCGTTCCTTCAATTCTCGCGGGCAGGCCTCCACCACGCAATGCCCGTTGAGCTCTGCCGCCGCCCTTCGGATTTTCGACACCCGGGCTTCCATCTCATCAGCGTCAAGGGTGTCCTCCCAAAGATATCCGTAAACGACTCCATTCACCATGTTACAGGACACGCTGCTCCCCCCTTCCAGGGCTTCTCTCACCCGTTCTGTCAGCGAGGCTGCATCGGAGGGGAGGCAGGTAGCCTTGACGATCATAGTGGCGGGCGAGTTGGACCCCCGGCCCGCATCACATACCAACCGCCAAAAGGTCTCGCCGCGATGTCCTCCATCAATGGTATAGCCGGATTCCCCTTTACGCAGGATCTGCCAGAACTTCTCTCCTTCATCCGTCGCCGGCAGTCCTTTGGCGCTGCACAGGTCCATCACAACTCGGGTCTGTCGCTCAACGGCCTCCCTGACACCGCCTATCTTCAACGCCACTGCGTACCCCGTCCTTACCGCGAACCCCCCACCCCCAACCAGCTGTAAGGCCACCGGATACACCCCCGCAGAGCGCAGGTCTTTTGCCAGGTCTCCCGCTTCGGCAGTGGTGTCGCATCCGACCAACAGGCTCCTGGTCTCCCTGAAAAGCGGGGCCAGCTTGAAGGCCGCTTCAACGATGATGCCCAACGTGCCCAGGGCCCCGGTATAGACCTTGTTCATGTCGTAGCCCGACACGTTCTTCACCACCTTGCCGCCGCCCTTGGTCACGTCGCCATTGGCGTTAACGACCTTTATGCCGATTAGCCTGTCCCTGATCGCCCCGAAATGGGCCCGGATAGGGCCGCTGGAATTGGCCGAAAGGATGCCCCCAATGGTTGCCCTCTCGGGGAGTGGAGGGTCCAGGGGCAGGAACTGTCCCTTTTCGCCAAGCTCTTCCTGCAGGGCCCCGAGGGTAATCCCCGCTTCCACCACCACCGTCAGGTCCGAGGGTTCGTATTCGAGGACCCGGTTAAGCCTCGAGGTGCCGATCACAAGGTCGCAGGCTCGGGGCAGGTTTCCCAGGGCCATCGCCGTGCCCCCGCCCCAGGGTACCACCGCCTTGCCATCCCGGTCCGCCGCCGAGAGCAGATGGCTTACCTCGTCGATAGTGTTGGGGAAGACCGCTGCATTGGGCTCGATGCCATCGACGGCATACTGTTTCAGGCCCGGCCCGTGAGTGATCTTGCGGTTGCGGGGTATCCGGTCGATCTCCCATTGCAGGGAGTGGGGAATGGCCATGACGATGCGGCTCGGTTGCGCCAGCCCCGACTAGGCGCCGGAGAGCCACGCCTTCAGGGCCTCGATGTGGTCGGGCTTTGTGCCGCAGCACCCGCCAATGATGCGGGCGCCTTGCTCCCGCCAACCCATGGCGTATTCCACGTACTGCTGCGGATCGAGGGCATTCCGCAGTGGCCTGTCAGTGTTGTGGCCCGGGAAATGAGCATACGCCCCGAAAGTCCCCGACCAGTTCTTCTTGACTATTTCGAGGGCCGGTGCCGTGTCTCCCACCGGCGTGTGCATGATGAACACCGCATCGATGTCCTTGTCATTGATGGCGTCCATGGCGTCCTGGAGAGACTCACCGCCATGCCTGCCATCAATACCGAGATACAGATCGTCTCCATCAGGAATCACCGACAGTCCCACCCACGCCGGGAGTCCCAGCTGCTTGGCGGCGTCGATTATGGCGAGGGTGTCCGAAATCCGCACCAGCATCTCCCCGACCGCCACGTCGGGGCCACCCTTGGCCAGCTCTCCGAACTGCTCCAGGTAAGTTTCGAGGGCTTTTTCGTAGGGCACCGGGACCTCGGCGTGGGCCTTGGGCTTCATTGTGGATGCGGATGCGGCAATAACCACCGAGTCTTCCGTTCCCGTGTTCTTCCTCGCCTTCGCCGCCGCTTCGATTCCGTTCCTGTTGGCCTCGGCTATTTTGTGCTCAAGGCCACCCTCCTCCAGCATGTCGCGGCCGGTGCCGAAGGTATTCGTGATAATGATCTCTGCGCCTGCCTTGATGTAGTCCTCGTGGATCTCCGCAACCAGCTCCGGATGCGTAAGCATGGGCCCGCCCGACCAGGTAGTAGGGCTGATGAGCCCTCGCCGCTCGAACTCGGAGCCCATGCCCCCGTCCATCAGGATAGTCTCACCGGCGGCAATTCGGGCCTGCATCTTTTCATAGCTGCTCATAGAGGTCTCCTGATTTGATCGAAATTGCTCTTTGTCTTGAGGCTAAACATACATGCCCGAGGCTTGGGGCACGGGCCTGTGCAGTTCAGATTCGTGATGCGGCGGGGCCTCATCCGGGAAAATCTTGTTGGGGTTGAAAGTCGCGTTAGGGTTGAATGCTGCTCGCAGCCGTTTCATGGCCGCCATGTCTTCCTGCGTGAAGGCCCACGGCATGTACATCTGCTTTTCGACCCCGATGCCGTGCTCTCCCGTAAGCGCGCCACCCACGTCGATGCAGGCCCGAAGCATCTCGGCGCCGGCCTGAAGGACGTTCTCTTTTGCACCCTCAATGCGGTCGTCGAACAGGATTATCGGATGGAGGTTGCCGTCTCCGGCATGGAAGACATTGCCTGCCATGACGTTGTATCGCTCGCAGATTTCCTCGACCTTTTCCATAATCTCCGGGAGTCGGGTTCGGGGCACGACGCCATCGACTATGTAGTAGTTGGGCGCCACGCTTCCCAGGGCCCCGAAGGCGCTCTTGCGGCCCGCCCACAATCTCTCCCTTTCTGCGGGGTCGTTGGCGGAGCGGACGAGGGTGGCATTGTGGGCCTTGCAAATTTCTTCGATGGCCGCAGTCTCCTGCCGGGTCGACTCTTCCAGGCCCTCCACCTCGATTAGCAGGACGGCCCCCGCATCCTCCGGAAACCCCGCCTTTATCACCTTCTCCACGGCCCGTATTACCACGTTGTCTATCATCTCCAGCGCCGCGGGTACTATCCCCGCCCCAATTACTGAAGATACGGTGTTGGTGGCGTCGATGGGGCTGTCGTATACGGCGAGGAGTGTTTCCACGGACTCGGGCTTTGGTGTGAGCCGCACCAGGATCTTCGTCACTACCACAAACGTCCCCTCCGAGCCAACAATTGCGCCCGTAAGGTCGTAGCCCGGCACATCCCTGACCCTGCTCCCGACCCACATCAGATCACCGTTGTGCAAGACCACCTCCAGCCCAAGAACGTGGTTGGTGGTTACCCCGTAGGAGAGGCAATGAGGCCCGCCTGCATTCTCGGCCACGTTCCCGCCGATGGTGCAGGCCTTCTGGCTGGAGGGGTCGGGGGCGTAGTAGAGGCCGAACTTGCTGACTGCGGCGCTCAGGTCCAGGTTGACCAGCCCCGGCTCCACTACCGCTATCAGGTTATCCGTATCGACCTCCAGCACCCTCTTTAGCCTAGTGAGAGCGAGAAGAATGCCGCCAGTTGAGGCCAGGGCCCCGCCGCTAATGCTCGTTCCCGCGCCCCGGGGCACGACCGGCAGCCCCTCCCCGTAGGCGATTTTCACCACCTCGGCCACCTCCTCCGCTGACCCGGGGACCACCACGACCTCCGGGTAGCCTGTCGCCTGGGAACCGTCGTATTCGAAGACAATTAGGTCCTCGGGGGCGTATAGGACGTACCTCTCCCCCACCACGCCGACAAGCTCTTCGATTACCTTTTGAGGGATCATCTAACCCTTCACCCGACAATTAAGTTTAGCCGGTTAGCACGGCTAAGAACGGGCATCGCTTCTAAACATCCTACCACCTGATGTATCATTGGGATATGGCAGAAGGAACTAGAAAACCGAACCCCCGCCCTAACACTCCCAGTCCTTTCGTTCCTATGCAGAAGGGATTCCCGCCGAAGAAGAAATAGGGAATGCTTCTCTGGTGAAGATCCAGACCAGCAGAAAAACTATTTCAAGTGCCGCAGCTGGGAGAGTAAATATGAACGCGGTGCTCTTACTACTTAAATGACGCCTGTTCTCCTCCCATGCCCACTCTAACCACTCATGACTCTTCGTCTTGAACGCCTTTTCATCCAAATACCAGAAATGCTCTTGAAGCAACGAAGGGCTTAGATTAGCCATTGAGTTGAACTCCCTCGAACGGAAACCTTGATAGACCCAGAATCCCGTCCATGCAAAGGCTGCTACACCAAGATACAAGAACCAGTTTGGCCAGTAATGCCAAATGGTGAGGCTCGGTTCCCCTGGAACGATTGGCAGCAGCCCAACGACAATAATTGACACTGCGAAGGTTCCGATCAGCTTGGTGTCAATCGAGGTTGCCTCGCGACTCGACGAGCCCAGAGCCTTGATTGCCAATTCGTAACCTGCATCCAGCGTCTTCGGATCTATTTCGCCTGCTTGATTACTCTGTGTCATACCGATAGGTAAGTCTATCACCGACCCCCTGGTCGGGCTATAATCCCACCCATGAAAATCGTAGTCGCGCCCCAGGCGTTCAAGGGGAGCTTGGGCGTGTTCCAGGTATCCGACGCCATTGTCTCCGGCATCCGACGCGTCTTCCCCGACGCCCAGGTCCTCATCTCCGCCATGGCCGACGGCGGCGACGGCACCTTAGAAGTGCTAATGAGAAGCACGGGTGGCCGCACCCACGAGGACACCGTAACCGGGCCCCTCGGCGAGCCGGTCCAGGCCCGATGGGGGGTGCTCGGGAACAGCGATACTGCCGTCGTGGAGATGGCCAGCGCCTCGGGGCTGGCCCTTGTCCCGAGCGACAGGCGAGACCCCCTGATAACCACTACCTACGGCACCGGAGAACTGATCCGTCACGCCCTTGACCAGGGGCACCGCAAGTTCATCCTCGGTGTCGGGGGAAGTGCAACCTGTGACGGCGGGACGGGTGTGGCCCAGGCCCTTGGCGTGAAATTCCTGGACGAGACCGGCGCCGAATTGCCCTTCGGCGGAGGCCCCTTGGCCCGGCTGGCAAGAATCGACCTGTCGGGCATCGACCCCCGCGCCACCGAGTCAACTTTCCAGGTCGCCACCGACGTAACCAACCCCCTATGCGGCCCCGAAGGCACAGCCGCCATCTACGGCCCACAGAAGGGCGCAACCCCGCCCATCATCGCCCAGCTTGATGCGGCTATGGGCAAGTTCGCCGACGTTGTACAAAGAGACCTCGGCATCGACCAGAGGGACGACCCCGGGGCTGGGGCGGCGGGGGGCCTGGCCTACGGAATGAAGGTATTTTTCCCCACCGAACTGAAGCCGGGGGTCGAGGTGGTGGCCGATGCAGTGAACTTCGTCGAGCAACTCGATGGGGCGGACCTTGTCATCACCGGAGAAGGGCAGATAGACGGGCAATCGTCATACGGGAAGACGATTATGGGCGTGGCTTCACGAGCCAGGGGGCGCAATATCCCGGTCATCGCCCTCGCAGGAAGCCTGGCCCCCGAGTACCGGTCCATCTACGACCAGGGCGTGACCTCGGTTATGAGCATTGCCCCGGGGCCCATCGCCCTGGACGCCGCCATCCACGATGCCGACTCCCTCCTCACAGAAGCAACGGAACGCGCCCTGCGCATGGTCTCGCTGGGCATGAACATCTAGCCGGGTCCAAAACTTCATCGCTACTTGAACGGAGACCCTTGTTGCAGAACGCTAACGGCCCGGACCCCGACCTCAGAGGACGCAAGATCCCCGTCCTAGACAAGGGTTACGTCCATCTCCTCGACTACATAGGCAACGACGACAGGATTCTGTCCGCTGCCCGGGTCTCGACGGGTGCCAAGTCTGACCCCGAGCGAGACCGCAAGCTCATCTTTTTCCTGATGGAGAACAAGCACCACACCCCCTTCGAGCACGTCGTGTTCCAGTTCGTCATCAAGTGCCCGATCTTCGTGGCCCGACAGTGGTTGAGACACCGCATCGCCAGCTATAACGAGCGCTCGGCCCGCTACCGCGTCTTCCAGGAGGAGTTCTACGTGCCCTCCCTCGACGACATTCCCGACATCTTCGATGAGAACGACATCAGGGAGTACGAGGAGATGATGCACCGGGAGCACGACTTCTACGAGCGCATGATAGAGAAGGCCAAGCCCTACCGGGAGCACCGCAAGCGTACGAGGGAGGTCTTCCGGGGCGTACTGGGCACGGCCTACTACACCGAGTTCTATTGGACTCTGAACTTCCGGGCATTGATGAACTTCCTAGAGCTGAGGCTGGGGGAAGGTGCCCAACCCGAGATCCGCGCCTACGCCCTCGCCATCGAGAAAATCGCCCAACAGGTTGCACCCTTAGCCTTCGAGGCCTTTGATGAGTTCTTCCTGAAGCCCGCGCGGGCGCATGGCTAACGCCGCCCCGCTCCCCCCCCTCTGCCTCGTGACAGACTCCTCGGTCCGGCTGCACGCGCCCATCGAACATGTAGTCGCCGAGGCGGTTGCGGGAGGAGTAGGCATGGTCCAGATCAGGGAGAAGGCAATGAGCTCGGGAGAGCTATATCAGCTGGCGAAGAAACTGCGGTTAGTCACCCGGGACAAAGCCCTGCTTATCATCAACGACAGAGTCGACATCGCCCTTGTCGTCGATGCCGACGGTGTCCACCTCCCCTCCCACTCCCTCCCCCTCAGCGTCGCGACGAAGCTCAGCGACAAATTGCTGGTGGGCAGATCGGTGCACAGCGTCGAAGATGCCGTAGCCGCTGAGAGAGATGGGGCCGACTACCTGGTCCTTGGAACGATATTCGTAACGGAGTCACATCCGGGAGGCAAAGTCTCGGGACTCAACTTGATCGAACAGGTCAAGGCCCGTGTCCAAACGCCCGTGTACGCTATCGGAGGAATTAACGCATCCAATGCACGCGAAGTCATGAATGCAGGAGCGGACGGTATAGCCGTGATCCGCTCGATTCTTGCGTCTAAGGACCCGCATGCCGCGGCCCGGGAGCTTACCAATATCATCGAAAGTACTGACTGAAATTCCGAAAAGAGGCCCCACATGCTAGACCTCTCAGACAGCCACACCCACCTCGAAGACTACGGTGACCAACTCCCGGATGTCGTCCAGCGCGCCCGAGACGTCGGCGTCAGGCGCATCATCACCGCGGGAAGCTCGCTGGAGTCATCCCGGGCCGCCGTACGAATCGCTGACGAGTACCCCGACATCTACGCTGGCGTCGGCATCCACCCCCACGCCGCCCACCTCAACATCACCGAAGATACCTTCGAGGAGCTTGCCGGGCTAGCCAAGTCCAGCGAGAAGGTGCTAATGATCTGCGAACCGGGCCTCGACTATTTCAAGAGCAAAGCCCCGAGAGAGCTTCAACAGGACGTCTTCCGCCGGCACCTGCGCCTCGCCCGAGAACTTGGCCTGCCCGTCGTATTCCACAGCCGTGAGGCCTACTGGGACTGCCTCAGAATCCTGAAAGAGGAGCGGGTCTACGAGGTCGGGGCCATCATGCACTACTTCGTCGCCGACCAGCGCATCGCCGACGAGTGCATCGACATGGGAATCTACGTCTCCTTTTCCAAGACCCTCCTGAGCCTCCACCACCTCCACCCCATAGCCGCCTCCCTGCCCCTGGAGTGCATGGTTATCGAGACCGACTCCTTCCCCCAGCCCTGGAGAAAGAAGAACTCCCTGGAACCGGCCCAGCTTCTCCGCGTCGCCGAGAAAATCGCCAAGCTGCGCGGCATCACCGTCGAGGAAGTGGCCGCTCAGACCACGGCCAACCTGAAGTACGTGTTGGGCCCTAAGTTACTATAGGCGTGTCGTCCCGGTTGGCCCACTCACCCATCGAACCGTCGTAGTTGCTCACGTTCTCGTAACCCAGGAGCCGGAGAGCGAACATTACGTGCGCCGCACGTATCCCACCCTGTCAGTAGGTGACTATCTTCTTCTCCGGCGTGATCCCCGCCGACGCGTACAGCTCCCTTAGCTCATCGGGTGGCAGGAATGTCCTGAACTCATCATCGGTGACGGCTTTCGTCCATTCGATGTGAATAGTGTCGGGCAGGTGTCCGCCCCTCTTGTTGCCCCGAGTCAGCGCACCCGTGTACTCGTCGTCCGTCCGAACGTCCAGCGTGACCCAACCCGGCTCGTTCAGCCTTTCCTTAAGCTGGTCCAGGGTGCAGTTGTACTCTGGGTGCAGGGTTGCGGTGAAGGTGGCGGGGGCATGTGGAGACATCGGCTTGTTGCTGTGGTACAGCGACAGGGGTGAAGGCTCCACCGCCCGACCCTCTGCAATCCACTTGTTCCAGCCTCCGTTCAGCACACGCACCTTCTCGTGGCCGTGCATGCGCAGCAGCCACCAGAGCCGACCCGCGTACAGACCCCCCCAGTCGTCGTAGGCTATCACGTCGTGCTCGTTGCCGATCCCGACCTGCCCCATTTCCTCCGCGAACTGGTCGGGGCCCATGACCAGCGCCCGGTTATCGGGGTCCTTGAAGTAGTTGCGATTCAGGCCCATCGAGCCGGGGATGTGGGCCCGCTTGTAGGCGTCGATAGGCCCCATGTCCACGATTCTCAGGTTCGGGTCCTCCAGGTGCTCGGCCAGCCATTCGGTCTCGACCAGGAGGTCGGGTCGGTTGTGCTTGTTTTCGTTAGCCATATCTTGTCCTGTTCTTCTGCTAACCCCCGACCGCGCTCTCCAGCGCCTCCACGTTGTAGCCCAGCACGGGCTCCGACCCTCCCACCACAATCGGCCTCTTCAGCAGCGCCGGTTCCTGCAGCATCAGGTCCAGCTTCTCGTCGTCGGACAGGGCGTCGACATCCAGCCCCAGCTTCTTCACGGCCCGACTCTTGCGGGAGAATAGCTGCTCCATTGGGATGATTTTCAGCAGTCCCTCGATCTCTTCACGGGACAAGGGCTCCTTGAAGATGTCCCTCTCGATATGTTCGATCTCCTTCTGCGAAAGAAACTCCTTCGCCCTTCTGCACGAAGTTCAGGAGCGTTTCGTGTACAGCGTTATCCCGGATGCAGCCATGATGTCCTCCTGGTTTCTAAGTCATGCTCTCTTACGCCATTCTACGCGCCGACCCGTTCCCAGTCTACTATCGGGTCAGTTGTCCGTCGGGTTCGAAGGTGTCGGGAGTCAGGCTGAGTAGTCTTACCCCCGTCACCTCCATCTAACGCAATTCGACGCATTGTAGTGTCATTCCGAGGCCCCGCGAGGAATCTAGGACTTACGCACACACTTCTCTCATCCCCCATCCGTCATTCCGGCCCCCGAGCCGGAATCCATCCCCCCTCCTCCCCAGTACTGAACTAGAGGCCGACGTGGGTGCAGCGCACCCACGTCGGCCTCTGTTCTTCTCTCCCCCTCTCCCTCAGGGCCATTGAGGGAGAGGGGGACCAAGGGGGTGAGGGTTCCCCTGGGGGGGGCCGGGGGGACATTCCCCCAATAGCCGCACATTTGCTCTTGACACACCTGTCCGACCGTACTATCATGTCCTGCGTCCGAACATTTACACTAACTGACCAAAGGAGGAACTAAAAACCCGGGGAAGCCCCCGAGACCCGACACCGAGGACTCAACGCCCTGGCCCATCCCAACGGCCCTCGCGCAGGCCCAAGGCCCAAGCCGAAAGCGTGATCCCCTCAACACGGCTCCCGTGCCCCTTCCCTGGTTTCCAGGCGATGGATGGTCCATCGACTCTATGCGGCATCAGGCCTCTCTATGACGACGCCCTTGCCGATACGACGCCCCTTACCCGGGCGTATACGCCTCGCCGACTTTACCCTCGTCGAGGAATTCCGCGAGTCTTCCGACTCGTTATTCAGGGCCTTGGCGCCCTTATTCGGCTCCATCCGCCCACGGCGGCTTCGAGCCGATATGCCGTCCCGCTCAGCGGTCGAGCGCTGATGCGGAGAGCGGATGTCCCCACGCAGAGACGCCCTCGACAGCGGCAAGTCTCCCAAGGCATGCGTGAAGGGAAAGGCAGGACAACCGCCGATGCCCCAAGCGTCGGCGTAGGTGCCATCGAGGTCCTGCATCCGAGTCCCGGACATTCCATCGCCAACCCAAAACCCAACAAACAAAATGCAAACCCAAACCCCACAACCAAACAACCCCTCCCCCACCGCCATCCCAGATGTGCGGGGCCGGGTTCCCGTAGGGGCGACCGGCGGGTCGCCCTCCCCGGAGCTGGGTGATGGCCTCCCTATGGTGCTGAGAGGTATTCCCTCCCTTCCCACCAGTACCAAACTAGAGGCAGAGGTTGGCGCTGTTCTCCTCTCCCCCCGAGTACAAACTAGAGGGACGTGCGTGCGCCCCGCGCACGCACGTCCCTCTGTTTACTCCTCCCCCACTCCCTCAATGGCCCTGAGGGAGAGGGGGACCAAGGGGGAGAGGGTTCCCTCACCGCCCCCTGCGCCACGCGAAATCCCCAGAAATCCCTTTAGGCGTCATTCAATCAAAACAGCTACGAGTTCAATCAACGTTCAATCAACGTTCAATCAAAAACCCCACAACCGAATAAGCACCCGGCTTGCCGCTGGACCACCGAATGAGTGTGCCAAATTGACACCCCCGACGCCCGAATATAGAATAAGGGCCGCTTTTGGGGGGAACCACTATCAATCTTGTGCCTCTGCGCGGGCCATCCCGCCCCTGGTCAGGCACGCCCCCATAACTACAGGAGGTCGATAATGTCAGATCTGTCCCGTATGGCCGCTATCGTCGGCGTTGACGAGTCCGACGAGATTGGCAAGGTGCCCAACAAGTCCCGCCTCCAGCTCGGCTCGGAGGCTGCTTTCAACGCCCTCGACGACGCCGGCCTCTCGCTATCGGACGTCGACGGGCTTTTCGTCGCTGGCCCGTCTCCCTATAACATGGCCGAATATATGGGCATCGTACCCAAGTACACCGACGGCACCAACGTCGGCGGCTCTTCCTTCGTAATTTACGTGGAGCACGCCTTAGCTGCCATCAGCGCCGGACTCATCGAGGTGGCCCTGATCGTTCACGGCGAAGCGGGACGCAGCTCCCGGGCCTATGCAGGGGACGACCCCAACATGCCCATAGCTCAGTACGAGCATCCCTATGGCCTCGTCATCGAGCCCCATCCCTACGCCCTTGCCGCCACCCGCTACATGCACGAGTTCGGACAGGAGCGCACCCAGAACGCCCTCGGCGAGATTGCCGTTTCCACCCGCAAGTGGGCCCAGCTCAACCCCAAGTCCTTCATCAAGGACGACATGTCCATGGAGGACTACCACGAGTCCCGCTGGATCTCCTGGCCCTTCCACCTCTTCGACTGCTGCCTCGTCACCGACGGCGGCGGCGCCACGGTAATCACCTCCGCGGCGGTGGCCAAGAACACCAGGAAGAAGCCCGTCTGGGTCCTCGGAACCGCAGAGGGCCACGACCACGGCGAGGGAATCCTCCAGCAGCACGACCTCTGCTCCACCATCGCCCGTGAGACCGGGCCCCGGGCCCTCGAAATGGCAGGCCTCACCCACGACGACATAGACCTCGCCATGATCTATGACTCCTTCACCTACACCGTGCTCATCACCCTGGAGTCCCTCGGCTTTTGCGGACGGGGCGAGGGGCCCGACTTCGTTGCCAACCAGCGGACTGCGCCCGGTGGCGACTTCCCCATGAACACCAACGGCGGCGGCCTCTCCTACTGCCACACCGGCATGTATGGCATGTTCCTCCTCCTCGAAGCCGCCCGGCAGCTCAGGGGCGAATGCGGAGACCGCCAGGTCGCCGGCGCCAAGACCTCCCTTGTCAACGGCACCGGAGGGACCTTGTCCTCCACCGGTACCATTGTCCTGGCCGCCGACTAGAGAGAGAAACGAATCACGCTATTTCGAAAGAGGTGATTGATATGGCAGATTACGACCGACCCGTTCCCGTCCCCCAGCCCGAGTCAGACTACTACTGGGAGAAAGCCAAGGCCCACGAGTTGTGGTTGCGCAAGTGCAACGAATGCGACACGGTCTTCTTCTACCCCAGGGACTTCTGCCCCGGCTACCAATGCAAGGATGTTTCCTGGGTCCAGAGCAGCGGCAAGGGCACAATCTACGCCTTCACCATAGTCCACCGCTCCCCGCCTCCCTTCCGTGAGCACTGCCCCTACGTGGCGGCCGTGGTGGAGCTGGAGGAAGGCGCCAGGATGCCCACCAACATCGTCATCGACGACCCCTCACCCGACAACCTCTCCATCGGCATGCCCGTTGAGGTGGTCTTCGAAGACATAACCGACGAGATCTCCCTTCCCAAATTCAAACCCGCCTAGCCCATACTCCCGGGCCCCGGGTAGCTCTAACAAGGAGGTCCCTCATGGCTGACCTTTCGCGAAAAGCCGCAATTGTCGGCGTGGACGAGTCCGACGAAATAGGCCGCGTACCCAACAAGTCCCGCCTCCAGCTAGGCTCGGAGGCCGCATTCAATGCCCTTGATGACGCCGGCCTCTCCCTCTCTGACGTTGACGGGCTGTTCGTGGCAGGTCCGTCTCCCTATAACATGGCCGAGTACATGGGCATTACGCCCAAGTACACCGACGGCACCAACGTCGGTGGCTCTTCCTTTGTCATTTACGTCGAGCACGCCCTGGCCGCCATCAGTGCCGGACTCATCGACGTTGCCCTGATCGTTCACGGCGAGGCGGGGCGCAGCTCTCGGGCCTATGCGGGTGATGACCCCAACATGCCCGGCGCCCAGTACGAGGACCCCTACGGCCTGGTCATAGCCCCTCACGGTTACGCCTTGGCCTGTAGCCGATATATGCACGAGTTCGGCGAGGAGCGCACCCGGGACGCGTTGGCCGAAATAGCCGTCGCCACCCGCAAGTGGGCCCAGTTGAACCCCAAGGCCTTCATGCAGGACGACATGACCATCCAGGACTACCACGAGTCTCGCTGGATCTCCTGGCCCTTCCACCTCTTCGATTGCTGCCTGGTCACCGACGGCGGCGGCGCTACCGTCGTCACCTCGGCTGCCGTGGCCCGTAACACCAAGAAGAAGCCCGTCTGGATCCTCGGCTCCGCCGAAGGCCACGATCATGGTGACGGCATCGGCCAGCAGGCCGACCTCTGCTCCACCATTGCCCGCGAGACTGGACCCCGGGCTCTATCCATGGCGGGCCTCACCCACGATGATATCGACCTTGCCATGATCTACGACTCCTTCACCTACACCGTCCTCATAACCCTGGAGTCCCTCGGGTTCTGCGGCCGGGGCGAGGGCCCCGAGTTCGTTGCCAACCAGCGAACCGCCCCCGGCGGGGACTTCCCGATGAACACCAACGGCGGCGGCCTCTCCTACTGTCACACCGGCATGTACGGCATGTTCCTCCTCCTGGAGGCTGCCCGGCAGCTCAGGGGCGAGTGCGGCGATCGGCAGGTGAAGGATGCCAAGACCTGCCTTGTCAACGGTACGGGAGGCACCCTCTCCTCCACCGGCACCCTCGTCCTCGCCTCCGACTAGGCTGCCTGTTGACCTAAAAGAATCAAGGGGAGGGCTTCGAAGCCCTCCCCTTATCTTTTGTGTCAAAGCCCGTTGTACATGGTGTCAGTTGAGAGAAAACCGAGGCCTGTCAGAGGAGTCATCCTTCTTGCCTCCCTGGGCCTCCTTCTTCCTCTTCTCTGCAAGGAACAGTTCCAGGCTCAGGTTCGTCGATTGGAGCAGCTTCAGCTCTTCTTCCAGACGCGCCCTCGCCGAGGGCGCTTCCAGCAAGCCTTGCTTCTCCCGGGGTCCGGCCATCAGCTCTGCCGCCACCGTGTAGGAAAGCCTTTCCGGGTCCCGGTCCAGCTCAACCGCCCCGTCCCCACCACCCCGCAACGAGGTCAACAGGGACATGTAGGTCCGGAAGTGGCGCACGACCCGGTTTGTCAATTCGTTCGGAGTAGGTTCTTCGGTCTTTTCCAGCAACGCCACGCGGCCCACCATATACGGGGTTATCTGCTGGACGTCGACTATGCGGAATACGTCTTGTCCTATCGCGCTCAGGTGCATCCTTCCCTGGCCCTGAGGCACGACATCCGTAATCTTCGCCACCGTTCCTACTTCGAAGGGAATCGCCGATCCGCCCACCTCTTTCCCTTCCCTTATCAGTACCACCCCGAATGTCCTGTCGCCCTCCAGGCATTTCTGCATCATCAACTTGTAACGCTCTTCGAATATGCGAAGAGGCAGGGCCATGCCCGGATATAGGACAACGTTGAGGGGAAAAAGAGGCAGGTCTATGGGCCCGGTGTCAGGCATTTTCTACCCGGCAGCCGCCGACCCCGATGCCTCGCGCTCCGGCATTCGCTTGCTTATCTCACCCTCTATGAAGGAAAAGTCCTCTTCCGAAAACAGGTGTACGTTGCCCTGGAAGGCCAGGTGCCAGTGCTGGGGAGGCCACCTCTTCACGTATTCCAGGTGGGGCACTATCGTCTTGGCATCAATGTACGTACCCGGTTCAAGGATGAGGTCGGGCTTGATGCCGAACCGGAAGGGGTACTCCTCGCCCTTCTTCTTGCTATTCCAGATCGGGGCGCGGTCTTCGTAGTAAGGCGAGGTTATGGTCGCCGTTCCCCCGAACTGCTGAACACCGGTCAGGTAGTAAAGGACTCGGTCCCCGGGCTCCATCCTCTCCGCCTTCTTCCGGTGCCGGCTCTTGATTCCCTGCAGTTCGAACCCCAGCTCCCGGGAGATCTCGAAGTTTTCCGCCGAGCTTACGATCATCCAGTAGTTTGGCATGGTCGGTAATTCTCCTTTTCCCAATTTGCACCGGCGCCGCTACCCGCCGATGTGATACATCTCCACCTTCTTGGCCCGGCTCCCAGAGAGCGAAGCCCGCTCCTCCGAATAACGGTCGGCCCTGCGGGCCCAGATTCCCTTGATAATGTCGGTCAAGTCCGCGTCGCTGGCACCGGCTCGGAGCGGTCCGCGCAGGTCATTCCCTTTGGATGCGAACAGGCAGGTATAGACCTTGCCCTCGGCGGAGATGCGGGCCCGGGTGCAGTCCCCGCAGAACGGGTTGCTCACCGAGGATATGACCCCGATCTCACCTTTGCCGTCGGCATAGCGGTAGCGGTCGGCGACTTCGCCGCGGTAGTTCTTGTCGACGGGTTCAAGGGGCATCTCCCGTCCGATGAGCCCGACTATCTCCTGCGAGGTGACTACCTGGTCGGACTCCCACTGGTTCAGGTTGCCGACGTCCATGAACTCGATGAAGCGCAGGATATGGCCCATGTCTTTGACCCGGCGGGTGAGGTCGACGATTGTGTGCTCGTTGACCCCCTTCTGCACGACCACGTTGATTTTGATAGGGGCCAGCCCCGCTTCCTCCGCAGCCCGAATCCCTTCCAGCACCCGACCCGTCCCGAAGCCGCGGCCGTTCATATGCCCGAATACCTGGTCGTCCAGGGTGTGAAGGCTTACCGTGACCCGTTTCAGGCCCGCATCCTTCAGCGTCTGCGCCTTTTTGGAGAGAAGGTAGGCGTTGGTCGTGAGGGCCAGGTCTTCCAGTCCTTCGATCGAAGCCAGCTGTTCCACAAGGACCTCAAGCTGGTCGCGGAGGAGAGGCTCCCCGCCGGTGAGGCGTATCTTGCGGACGCCGAGATTGACGAAGAGTTGGGCCAAGCGGCTTATCTCCTCGAAGGTGAGGATGTCGTCCTTGGGGAGGAAGCGGTAGCGCTCTCCGAATATCTCCGCGGGCATGCAGAAGGTGCATCTGAAGTTGCACCTGTCGGTGACGGATATACGCAGGTCCCTCAGCGGTCTCCCGAACAGGTCGAGAATGGCGTCGGGCTGTGTTGTGGAAGCGTCGTTGCTCATGCGCTGGAAATGGACAGACCACCCCTCCCGACTTCCATTCTACCCCGAGGGTCGGGGGTGTACAAACCGGCGCACCGGTCCGGCAGGTCGGTGACACACGGGTCTTTATTCAGCTGTGGGGCTTCTGTTTTCAGTTTGTCCGTCTTGGAGGGGTCGGCGATGGAAGGTCCGGGACTCTATGGGCAGGGATTCGGCGGGTCTATGGATATGTGAACGGGCCAGGCGGTCCGCCATAGAGGTTGAACCACCGAAAGAGCGGGCAGAAGCCCGCCAGAGTCGTCGTAGTAGACGCCAGAGGAATCCGGTTTACGGACGGGATTCCAACAAGGCTGAATGGGGCCTTCAGATGCACCGGCAAGGTCAATGCCGGTGGCATAGACGCGGTTCTTGCGGTATCCGCGTAGACGGCATGTCCTTCGGAGAGGGTGCGCCGTAGAGAGTGTATGGACCTTCCATCGCCTGGAAGTTAGGGAAGGGGCACGGGACCCGGTGGGTCTCGGGGCTTCCCTAGGTTTTTGGTTCCTCCTTGGATGATGTGAGTTAGTGTTCGATCGAACGCAGGATATGATAGTACGGTCGGACAGGTGTGTCAAGAGCAAATGTGCGGCTATTGAGGGGATATCCCCCCAACCCCTCGGGGGAACCCTCACCCCCTTGATCCCCCTCTCCCTTAGGGCCTTGTATAGACCGGGGAGAAGGGTAACAGTTGTTCGGAGAGATAGGTAACACATTCTACAGGCCTAGATCTATGGCAGCGATGGGTTGTATGGAGAAGAAGACGTTCCAGGTTCCATCTCTGGCCCCGGGTCTCAGGGCCACGCACATTCCTCTGAAGGGCTTGCCTACACGAAAGGTCTTTCCGCAGAAGTAGATGCGGCCGTTAGCATCGACAGAACGTACGTGGTCGTCTGCGTCGTACTCGACGGGTGGAAGGGTCTCGGGGAAAGGGCGAGAGCTGATGGTGTATCGGCTGGCAGGGGTATTAAGGTCTAGGGCATGGTGAGGACGCTGGAGGTTGTAGAAGTCTCTCCAGCTGTCGAAGCTGCTCTGACACTGAGAGAGGTCGGTGTAGCTGATGCCCTGGAGCAGTTCAGTCTTGAGGGACCTGTGGAAGCGTTCAAGCTTGCCGAGGGTCTGGGGGTGGTAGGGCCTGCTGTGGATAACCCTGATTCCCAACCGGAGCAGCCATACGGTCAGAGGTGTGAAGGGATGGTCGAGGTCTTTACCCCAGGGAGACCCGTTGTCAACCAGGATAGTGTGGGGCAAGCCATAGAGGCGGAAGATGGAGATGAGATGGTCACGGACAGTCTGAGTCCTCTCGTCTGCGCAGGCCCTGACACCCAGGGAGAACCGGGAATGGTCGTCCAGCACCGTCAATGGATGGCATCTGCCACCCCTGGTGACCGGGATGTGTCCCTTGAAGTCCATCTGCCAGAGGTCGTTGGGTCTAGGGTGCTCGAAGCGGCGGTAGGCCTTGTGCTTGAGGCTCTGCGCCGCCTCTATAAGTCCGTATCTCTTGAGTATGGCCGTTATAGTGCTCTTGGAGGGGACGCCGGTGTGCCCCCTGTCCTTGAGCATCTTGGCCAGCACATGTCCTCCCTTGGTGGGGAGCTCTCTTCGCAGGTCCACTACCAGCTGTTCCATCTCGGCGCTGGTGCGGTTGGGGGAATGATGAGGGCGCCTGGGGAGATCACCCAGACTCCCCTCTCCGCCCTCCAGATGACGCCTCAGCCACTTGTAGCCGGTCTTGCGGCTGATCCCAATGCGCAGACACAGTTCACTCATGTTCACACCCTCGGACTGGGCCAGACTGACAAACTCTCTTCGCTGAGACATGACGGTCTCCACTTTCCATGGCATGGGCATTCTCCTCATAAGGATTTCCATGCCTATTGGTGTAACCCATGTCCCCGAACATGTGTAACCTATGTCCCCGGTCTATACAGGCCTTTAAGGGAGAGGGGGAGGAAAAAACAGAGGCATACGCCTGCGCCTCGGCGCAGGCGTATGCCTCTAGTTTGGTACTGGGGAGAGGGGGCAGGACTTCACCCCCACCCTGCCCAGGAGTAGTTTCCGGCTCGGGGGCCGAATGACGAACTACCTCTCCAGGCCGTTGCGGAGGTCATGGAATATGTTGTCGGTGAGGCCGGTCAAGTTGGGGAGGGATGAGTGAGCGGTGACGTCGTTGTGTAGAGGGGTGATGGAGATGAGGTCGTTTTCTGCAGCCCAGATGTCGGTGCCGGGCTGGGATGTCCAGTTGGGACGGGAGCGGTTGATCCAGTAGTAGAGGCGTCGGGGATCGTTGCCTTCGTCGACGACCTCGGTGTAGGAGCCGTCGGCGAGTCGGGTGACTCGGAGGCCCTTGAGCTGGGAGAGGGGCTTGTTGGGGACGTTGACGTTGATGAGGGCTCGGGGCGGGAAGAGGCCGTCCCGGGCTTTGAGGGCGAGGAGGTAGGCGACTCGGGCGGCGGGTTCGAAGTGGACGTCGTAGAGGGCGGTGACGGAGACGGCCATGGACGGGATGCCGCGGAAGAAGCCGTGGAAGGCGGCCCCGACGGTCCCGGAGACAAAGACATCGTTGCCCATGTTGGAGCCGGTATTGATGCCCGAGACCAGGAGATCGATGGGGCCTTTGACGAGCTTTTCGGTGGCGAGGATGACGCTGTCGCCGGGGGTGCCCTCGACGGCATAGGACTTGATGCCGTCGCGGTTGAACATAGTCGGGGCCATGCGGACGGCGTGGTGGAGGGTCACGGAACTGCCGACGCCACTCTGCTGCCTGTCGGGGGCGACGACTACGACTTCGCCGACTTCCTTAAGGCTCTCGGCGAGGGCCCAGAGGCCGGGTGAGGAGATGCCGTCGTCGTTGGTTACGAGGATTTTCAAGGTCGGGGGTGCTCCGTGGTGAAATGCGGGGAGAGTTTAGCATAGTGGGGTGGGGGTTCAACTTGGGCGACGCTGAATGAACAGAGTCAGGAATGACATCAAATGGAAAGGGGAAAGTTGTCTATTAGGCGGGTTTTGCCTATGTGGACTGCTAGGAGGGCGAGGGCGCCGGGTTGGAGGGTGGAGAGAGGTTGGAGGGTGTAAGGATGGACTATGGTGGCGTAGTCGAGGCGGGCGAGGGGTTCGGTGTTGATGATGCGGGTCATCTCGGCCTGGATGTCGGAGCAGGAGAGGATGCCTTCGTTGCAGAGCCCCTGGGCACAAGAGAGGGCTTTCCAGAGGATGGTTGCTGCCTGGCGTTGGTCGGGCGTCAGGTAGACGTTGCGGCTGCTGATGGCAAGGCCGTCGGGTTCGCGGACGGTGGGGACGCCGACGACTTCGAGGGGGAAGTCGAGGTCCCGGGCCATGCGTCGGATGATGACGAGCTGCTGAGCGTCCTTCTGGCCGAAGTAGGCGCGGTCGGGCTGGACGATGTGGAAGAGCTTGGAAACAACGGTGGCGACGCCGATGAAGTGGCCGGGCCTCGAGGCACCTTCGTGGAGATTGGCGATGGGGCCGGGCTCGACCCTGGTGTGGGAGCCGGGGCGGTACATCTCCTCGGGGGTTGGGGTGAAGACGAGGCTGACACCCGCCTCTTCGAGCATGCGGAGGTCTCTATCCAAGTCGCGGGGGTAGGACGTGAAGTCCTCGTCGGGGCCGAACTGGGTGGGGTTGACGAAAATGGAGGCGGCTACGGCGTCGTTCTCGGCGGCTGCACGTTCGACGAGGGTCATGTGGCCGCGGTGGAGGTAGCCCATAGTCGGGACGAGGCCGAGGGAACCGGGGGTCGAGGCCCGGGCGGCTCGAAAGTCAGAGATAGTCTCCAGAACCTGCATGGGATACGGAGAGAGCAGGCTACGCGTACTGCATCAACTCGGAGAGGACGCTGGGATCCATGTTGAAGCTCTGTTTATCGGTGGGGAATTGGGAGGACCGGACGTCGTCGCGGTAGCGGGCTATGGCGTCGGCGGTGGCGGCGCCTATGGAGGCGTAGGTGCGGGCGTGGCGGGGGGTGAAGTCGGGGCTGGTGGCGAGGATGTCATTGATGACCTGGACCTGGCCGTCGCAGTGGACGCCGGCACCGATGCCGATGGTGGGGACGGAAACGCGCTCGGTGATGAGTCGGGCGAGGGGGGCGGGGACGCATTCGAGGACGATGGAGAACACTCCAGCGTCTTCAAGGGCCTTGGCATCACGGAGCAGCTGGGCAGCCTTCTCAGGGGTCTTGCCCTGGATGCGGTACCCGCCGAGCTGATTCACCGACTGAGGGGTTAGGCCGATATGGCCCATGACCGGGATGCCACTATCGATTATATGGCGGACGGTATCGGCGACCGAGACCCCACCCTCCAGCTTGACGGCCTGGGCGCCGCCCTCCTGGAGGAGCCGGGCTGAGTTCTTGAGGGCCTCGTCGTTGCCGCAGCGGTAGCTCATGAAGGGGAGGTCGGAGACGATGAGGGAGCGCTTGGCGCCCCGGGCCACGGCCTTAGTGTGGTGAACCATGTCGTCCATGGTGACGTAGACGGTGGACTCGTAGCCGAGGACTACCATGCCCAGGCTGTCGCCGACGAGGATCATGGGGATACCCAGTTCGTCGAGGGTCCTGGCGGTCGGGTAGTCGTAGGCGGTGAGCATGGGGATCTTTTCGCCGTCCCGCTTCATCTTGATGATGGAGGCTGTGGTCTTACGCATTACGACTCTCCTTGCTACCTATGGAAGGACGCTTAGACACTTTCTCATGGCCCCCCACCCCGGGAGAAAAAAGTTATTCTGAGGGACACCCTCAGACTCCCGGCGAGGGGCGCTGCCCCTCTGCACACCCCGATTCTTCTGTGTTCTCCCTGTTACGAGTCCTGGTTTAGGCATGTGATTGAGGGGACGCCTCCGAGGTTAGAAGCGTGGGTTAGGGCTTTGACAATGGCGCTGCTGAGGGCCCGGGCGGCGGCGGCACCGAAGGGGGTGACGTCGGGGACGGGGGCGGTTTTGCCGGTGGACAGTGCGAAGACTACGTCACCGTCAAACATGGTGTGGGCGGGTCGGATGGCGAGAGCGAGGCCGTCGTGGGCCATCTGGGCGAGCTTGTTGGCCTGCTCCTTGGTGAGAGGGGCGTCGGTGGCGACGACGGCGAGGGTGGTGTTCTGGAGGGCCGAGGCCGCGACCGGTGTGTTCACATTTTCAAGAAGGTCCACGCTGTCCAGGAAGCCGAGACCGCTCGGTTCACGGGGGCCGGCGATGACTTCACCTGTTTCGGCGTCTACGACACTGCCAAGGGCATTGACTGCGACGAGGGCCCCGACGGTGTATTCGCCCACGCGTCGGCTGGCGCACCCGAGACCACCCTTGACGGCGCGTTCCTGGCCGAGGGCCTTGCCGACGGTTGCGCCAGTCCCTGCGCCAACGGAGCCCTGGGCCGGGACGGAAGATTCGGCGGCAGCGCTGGCCTGGTAGCCATGCTCGGGGCGGGGGCGGGTGGTGGGGTCGCCGATGGCGAGGTCGAAGAGGATGGCGGAGGCCACTATGGGTACAACGCCCACACCGACGGGGAAACCGACGCCATGCTCCTCCAGCCAGGTCATCACACCGTCGGCGGCGGCGAGGCCGAAGGCGCTGCCACCGCTTAGGACGACGGCGTGGGCTTCCTGGACGAGGTTGAGGGGTCGGAGGAGGTCGGTCTCACGGGTGCCGGGAGCTGCGCCCCGGACGTCGACGCCTGCGACTGCGCCCTCAAGGGCGAGGACTACGGTGCAGCCGGTGACGGCCTCGGAGTCCGTATAGTGACCGACCCGGATGCCGGGTACGTCGGTTATCGTGTCGTACAACAAAACCCTCGCAAACCGACCGCGAGGGTTCACAGCGATGCTATTCAGTGCCCGGTCCGGTTCCCGATGATACCGGCCATTGGGCTTTTGGTAGGGTTGCCCGGTAGATGCTTACCGCCGCTCGCGGTCGGCTGCGGGGGCGATTGTACAGGGTGTTGGGTGGGGGTTCAAGGGGGTGTACTCGTTCGGAAGGCTGGTGACACGCCGGGTTTCTATTCAGTTGTGGGGTTTCTGGTTTTGGGTTCTGTCTGTTGGGTTTTGGGTCGGCGATGGAAGACGCACCTGGTGAGCCGGTGGTCCCTACCATGCGGTGTTCCAGCTGTCCGGGGCCATGGAGGTCCGCCGGGGGCGGATTGCAGCCGGCCGCACCCTTATGCTCGATTTGTGCTCCGGCTGTTCGGGCGGACAGCCGGGCTTTGACCCCACTTCTGAATGCCCGCAGGCATGGTGGGGGCCAGTGATCGGGCTGTGGCCCCCTCAGACTCATGTGTTACGTGGGCCACCCGAGGGTCTAGGCGGCCCAGCGACCCCTTGCTTGATATATGGCGCAAGCTCGCCGGCGGGCCGACCTCCGGGAGCCAGTCCCGGTCGGGGATAGCCGGCCCGCCACCCCTTCTTGATATAGCGCAAGTTCGCTACAGACCGACCTCCGAGACGGTCTCTCGGCGGGGGGTGGCCGGTCTGTTGTGGCTTCTATCCAGGGCGTCTTTCCATCGCCTGACTACCAGGGAAGGGGACAGAGGACCCGTGAAGATGAGGAGATGGCGACGTTCGCTTGTGCCGCAACCTTCCTGCCTCGCAAGGGGGGCGATTGGCCGGTCGCCCCTACATGAGAGGGGAGAGGTATTGGGATGGGCTAGGGCGTTGAGTCCTCGGTGTCGGGTCTCGGGGCTTCCCTGGGTTTTTGGTTCCTCCTTTGATAGTGAGATATTTGTTCTGTCGCAGGATATGATAGTACGGTCGGACAGGTGTGTCAAGAGCAAATGTGCGGCTTATGGGAGGAATATCTGAACTGTGCTTCATGGGATTGACGGATTGGTCTGATTTGTTGGGGGGAGGGATACCCCCAGCCCCACGAGGGAACCCTCACCCCCTTGATCCCCCTCTCCCTTAGGGCCTTGTATAGACCGGGGAGAAGGGTAACAGTTGTTCGGAGAGATAGGTAACACATTCTACAGGCCTAGATCTATGGCAGCGATGGGTTGTATGGAGAAGAAGACGTTCCAGGTTCCATCTCTGGCCCCGGGTCTCAGGGCCACGCACATTCCTCTGAAGGGCTTGCCTACACGAAAGGTCTTTCCGCAGAAGTAGATGCGGCCGTTAGCATCGACAGAACGTACGTGGTCGTCTGCGTCGTACTCGACGGGTGGAAGGGTCTCGGGGAAAGGGCGAGAGCTGATGGTGTATCGGCTGGCAGGGGTATTAAGGTCTAGGGCATGGTGAGGACGCTGGAGGTTGTAGAAGTCTCTCCAGCTGTCGAAGCTGCTCTGACACTGAGAGAGGTCGGTGTAGCTGATGCCCTGGAGCAGTTCAGTCTTGAGGGACCTGTGGAAGCGTTCAAGCTTGCCGAGGGTCTGGGGGTGGTAGGGCCTGCTGTGGATAACCCTGATTCCCAACCGGAGCAGCCATACGGTCAGAGGTGTGAAGGGATGGTCGAGGTCTTTACCCCAGGGAGACCCGTTGTCAACCAGGATAGTGTGGGGCAAGCCATAGAGGCGGAAGATGGAGATGAGATGGTCACGGACAGTCTGAGTCCTCTCGTCTGCGCAGGCCCTGACACCCAGGGAGAACCGGGAATGGTCGTCCAGCACCGTCAATGGATGGCATCTGCCACCCCTGGTGACCGGGATGTGTCCCTTGAAGTCCATCTGCCAGAGGTCGTTGGGTCTAGGGTGCTCGAAGCGGCGGTAGGCCTTGTGCTTGAGGCTCTGCGCCGCCTCTATAAGTCCGTATCTCTTGAGTATGGCCGTTATAGTGCTCTTGGAGGGGACGCCGGTGTGCCCCCTGTCCTTGAGCATCTTGGCCAGCACATGTCCTCCCTTGGTGGGGAGCTCTCTTCGCAGGTCCACTACCAGCTGTTCCATCTCGGCGCTGGTGCGGTTGGGGGAATGATGAGGGCGCCTGGGGAGATCACCCAGACTCCCCTCTCCGCCCTCCAGATGACGCCTCAGCCACTTGTAGCCGGTCTTGCGGCTGATCCCAATGCGCAGACACAGTTCACTCATGTTCACACCCTCGGACTGGGCCAGACTGACAAACTCTCTTCGCTGAGACATGACGGTCTCCACTTTCCATGGCATGGGCATTCTCCTCATAAGGATTTCCATGCCTATTGGTGTAACCCATGTCCCCGAACATGTGTAACCTATGTCCCCGGTCTATACAGGCCTGTAAGGGAGAGGGGGAGAGAAAACAGAGGGAAGCGCCCGCGCCCTGGCGCGGGCGCTTCCCTCTAGTTTGGTACTGGGGGAAGGGAAGAGTGCCCTTCCCAACCCCCCGGAAATAATATGAGTCCCACCCGTCCGCCCGGTCTTTTGAATTACCAGAAATTTGCCGAGGCAAATTTCTGGTAATTCGTTGGCAAGGGGGAACGGCCGGGAGCGTTGTGAAATAGAAGTGGATTTGGGGAGGGGTGCTGGAGATCCCTCGCGGGGCCTCGGGGTGACATGGAGGGGTGCGGTTTGGTGGTGGAAGCATGCGAGAATCCGTAGATACGTGGGCCACCCACCGCCCCAGGGCGACCCGCCGGTCGCCCCTACGGGGGAGAGGAAACTGGACCCCCACACACCATCACACCCCTGGATTCCCGACTACTCGGGAATGACGGAAGGGGAGGGCGGGGTGGGAGGATATATACTATAGGAGTCAGAGCATTGGGCAGAAGGGAAAGGGCATGCCTGAGGCAGTAGAGATACCGGTCAAAGAGGAGTTTCCGAAGGTGATGCGGCGGACGTTGGAGCTGACGGGGGGCAAGGTGTCGACGGAGAGCGTGGGGAAGCTGTACAAGATTTTCAAGTCGCTGCGGTGGGACTTCCCGGACTACGAGCTTTCGGCGTACACGGTTCTAGACTCGGAGGGCAACTTCGGCTATGCGGAGTCGATAGAGGGGTCGGCGGATGCGCATATCACGATGGATGCGGCTCGGCTGCACCAGGTGGTGTACGGTCGGGGGAACATGGCAAAGATGTTCCTGTCGGGGCAGATCAAGCTGAAGGGCGTGCCGATGTACAAGCTGATGAGGTTTGTGCCGCTGCTGAGTCCTTTTTTGGAGAGCTACAGGGAGGCGTGTGAGGAGGGGGCGGGGTAGAGGAACGCGTACGTCCCCCACTCACACTTCGAGAGCCTCAGCACGAGCAGCCCCACGGCCCGGGGGAGGACCACCCTCTCCCTTCCTCTCAAGAAACCTTTGCGTAACTATGTCCCGGCGTTACGGCACCCCACCCATTCCACTCTTGAGACCCACTTCGAGAGCCTCAGGACATGCTTCGACGCTGCTCAGGGCGAGCGGAATGCACCGCCCCAGATCCCTCGCGGGGCATCGGGATGACATGGACAAAGAAATTGTGCCCACCCCAGTTTCGGTGTCGAGAGTCAAGTGCAAATTAGGGCGGCATATTATGGACAGTGGCCGGAAGAGGGCCCTATAATGGGTCATCACAGAGGCGACGGCGGCGCCCTGACACCAAATGACTGAAGCTTCGATTACACATTTCTCGGCCCGAACTCCACTGCCAGCAATTTGATGACGAACGGACAACGAGCGCGCGCAAAGCTGTCCGTGGAGGATATGTCGGGCCTGACCAAGGCCATACGCCGGCACATTGTCGAAATGACGGCGGCCGCGGGGAGCGGGCACCCGGGTGGCTCCCTGTCGGCAGTTGAAATCCTTACGGCGCTCTATTTCAATGTGCTCAAGCATGACCCCGACAACCCCGAGTGGTCAGGCCGTGACCGGTTCATCCTGAGCAAGGGCCACTGTACTCCTGTCCTGTATTCGACGCTGGCGGAAGCGGGGTACTTTCCGGTGGAGGAGCTGGCGACTTTCCGGAAGGTCGACAGCCGGCTGCACGGCCACTGCCACAACTCGACGCCGGGCGTCGAACACTGCTCCGGGTCTTTGGGGCAGGGGTTGTCCGTAGGGGTAGGGATGGCGCTGGGGGGCCGGTTGGACGGGAGCGAGCACAACGTTTACGTGCTGGTCGGGGACGGAGAGTGCGACGAGGGGCAGATCTGGGAGGCTGCGATGGCAGCGTCACATTTCGGGCTGGACAACATCACGGTGGTGGTGGACCGGAACGGCATCCAAAACGACCGGTGGACCCACGAGGCGATGAACCTGGAGCCGCTGCCCGACAAATGGCGGGCCTTCGGGTGGGAGGTGCATGAGGCGGACGGGCACGACCTGGGGCAGATGGTAGAAGCATTAAGTAATGCTTCGGAGAGGGATGGGAAGCGGCACACGATCATCGCCCGGACGGTGAAAGGGAAGGGGATCAGCTTCATGGAGAACAACCCCGACTTTCACGGCAAGGCCCCCAACGCGGACGAACTCAAGGCCGCTCTCGCGGAGATAGGTTAGAGCCTTGGTAACGAAGGTCGCCACCCGACAGGCCTACGGCGAGGCCCTGGTGGAGCTGGGGCGAAGCAACTCCGACATAGTGGTTATAGGCGGGGACCTGAACAAGTCGACTATGACGACGCTGTTCGCCAAGGAGTTCCCGGACAGGTTCTTCGACTGCGGGGCGGCGGAGCAGAACATGATGGGGATAGCCTCGGGGCTGGCGGCGGCGGGGAAGGTCCCGTTCGTTAGTACATTCGCGGTTTTTGGGTCGGGTAGGCCGTTCGACCAGATCAGGATATCGATAGCGCAGGCCCGGGCGAACGTTAAGATAGTCGTCACCCATGCGGGGATAATCACGGGCCCGGACGGGATGTCGGCGCACGGGATCGAGGACCTGGCGTTGATGTGCTCGCTGGTCGGGTTCACGGTAGTGGTGCCGGCGGATGCGGAGGAGACTACACAGGCTGTCCGGGCCCTGGCCGAAATGAAGGGGCCCTGCTACCTGCGGCTGAACAGGCCGGCTACACCACTGGTATGTCCCGAAGGCTACCGGTTCCAGATTGGGAAGGCGGAGGTGTTCAGGCCGGGCACGGACGTGACGATTCTGGCCACGGGGATCATGGTGGGCATGGCGCTGGAGGCGGCGGAGTCCCTGGCTCGGGAGTCGATCGGGGCGCGGGTGGTGAACGTTTCGACGCTGAAACCCCTGGACCGGGAGACGGTGCTGCAGTGCGCCCGGGACACGGGGGCAGTGGTGACGGCGGAGGAACATCTGAAGCACGGGGGTCTCGGGAGCATAGTGGCAGAGGTGCTGGGTGAGCACTGCCCTGTCCCGCTGTCAATGGTGGCGATAGACGAGGTCTACAGTCCGTCGGGGGAGGCGGAACAGCTGTTGAAGCTGCGGGGGCTTACGCCGGAGCGGATAGCTCAGGCGGCGAAGAGTGTTATCCGGCGGAAAGCTTCTCCGAACGGGCGCTGTTAGCCTCGCAAGTCCACACCCTTAGTCCCGAAACTTCTTCACGCGTTTTCCTTTTGGGCCCGAGGCTCGATGCGCTTGTTTTCAATTTGCATTTTTGAGGCTTAAGTAGCAAGAGTGGGGAGGTTGTGGCAAGATAGCAGACGGGGGTGGGGGTGGGAGGGGTGGGGCACGACGGGGTCGTGTGCAGACGACCAATACCCTGATCCGAGTGACTTTGCTTTCAATCGATTACAGGACCGCGGCCAGCAACGAGACAAGAGAAGACAATCTAACCAGACCAATAAGTGAAATCCGAAAACTAAATCCAGTGTACTTGGGGCGGAAGATTGTGGAAGAGAATGCTTCATGTTGGGGAGAGGAGGGCAGTAAATGGAGGTTAGTCGGCTGGTGGGAAGTAGCTAGGGGCAGCAGGCACGGGACTCCGGTCTGCGGTCAGATGAGGAGGGAGTCGAATGAAACGAGAAGCATGGCAAAGAGTCAAAAGCGCGAAGAGGCGAAGGATAACTCTGGGCTTTCTCACTTTGCTTGTGGTCCTAGCGGTGGTGGCGGCGGGGTGTGGGGCATCGGCGACGGCTACGCCCGAGCCGGCTGAAGATGCTCCCGCGCCGCAACCGACTGCAACCACCCCACCCTCCGAGCCCGAGCCCGAAGACCCTGAAACGACCCTCAGGCCGATTTCCGAATGGACCGCCGAAAACCCGGCGACTCTAGAGGAGATAGAAGCGCAGCTGGAGTTGCACAGGGGCGAGAGCATTACGTTCATATCCGAGGGGGGTGCATTCCAAGCGGCGATCAGACGAGCATGGCTGGACCCCTTGAGAGAGATGTTCGGGCTGGACATAGTTGAGGAGAGCCCCGGGCCGGGGGTGGCGCGGGTCAGGACACAGGCAGAGACCGGCAACATAGCGTGGGACGTGATTGACCTGGGAACAGACCAGGTTGCGGCCCTGCTAAAGACGGACAGCCTTGGAGAGTACGACCCGGCGATTGTAGATGCGAAGGATCTTCTAGACATCGTTCGGGCCCCGGGACCTTACATCGCGGGCGGAGGCATCACCTGGTCCACGATACTTGCGTACAACACGGACGTCTATCCGGGCGATACGGGACCCAAGACCTGGGCGGACTTCTTCGACCTCGAGAATTTTCCGGGTCGGCGGTCGTTGAGGAACGAGGTGTCCTACGGCGGGCAGATCCAGATCCAGAGGCTGGCCCGCAACCCCGAGCTACTGCACACGCCGGAAGGCAAGCTCGAGGTGGCGACGCCGTCTCGGGAGCAGATGGAGGAGGACTTTGCCTGGTTTGCCGACTGGGTGGAGGAAGCAGGAAACAACATCATCTACTGGGACACGGGCTCGCAATGCCCCGAGTTCCTGATCTCGGGTGAAGTAGACATGTGCACCGCCTGGAACGGCAGGATATACGACGCGCAGCAGAATGGAGCGCCGCTGAAGATCTGCTGGGAGTGCGGGTTCATGACGGGAACAGGCGGATGGACCATTGCCAAAGGGCTGAAGGAACAGGACCCCGTGAAGTACGAGCTGGCGAACCTGGTGACGGCCTGGGCTACCTTCCCGGAGAAGAACGTGAGAATGGCCCAGTTCATCACCTATGGCCCAATCAACAAGCTGTCATTCCAGTACATGGATGCCCCGGAATATGATCTGGTAAGGGATGAACTCCCCACCTCCGGCGCGAACATTCCTTTTTCGATCCTGTGGGACGAGATCTGGCTGGGAGAGCATCTGGACTGGGCAAATGACCAGTACATTCAGGCAACCCAGTAGGTCTGCGTGAATCAGGAATCGGAGGTTTGAAAGCCCATCAGTGACCGGCTGCTAATCAGCAAATAGAGCAACTGAGGAGGCCCCCGACACTGAATTGCCGGGGTTGGGGGCCTTCCAAACTCGGAGACCGATGGGCAGCGAGATTTGACCTTTAGGCTGCGAGGTATTAGCCTTTTAGCTACAGCAAAATTTAAGTAAAGACTGCGAACGGGAGTAGTAAGCCTGAAGCGGGGGCCAGAGAGTCGGGGCAGGTGAGAGCCGATCCCAGCGCGGAGGCTGAATGGACCCGGGAGTCGCCAACCGAAAGGCCGACGGGAGTCGGGGGAGTAGGCTTGGACGGAAGGGGCGCCGTTACCAGGGCCCAGGGTATCTCCGAGGCAGGCCGAAAGTCTGACCGAGGACGTACCTGTTAGAGATTAGCCGGCCAGCCGCAGTGCAGTGCCCGATTCGCGGTTACATGCCGTGAAGCGGGTGTGGTCGGATAAATTAGGGTGGCACCGCGAGAACCCCCCTCGCCCCTGAGGACGAGGGGGGTTTGTTCGTCGAGAACGGGAAAGTGCCATGACCACAGTTACAAAGAGCGCATATACGCCGGACCTGGAGGCGCTGGAAGGACTCTCGGGGCTGGGGAATCTCGTGCCGGTGTACAGAGAGATTGAGGCCGACCTGGAGACTCCGGTGTCGGCGTACCTGAAGGTGGCGCGGGGGGACTACTCGTTCCTGCTGGAGAGCGTGGAGGGCGGTGAGCGGATGGCGCGCTACAGCTTTATAGGGACGGAGCCTTACAAGAAGATCGTGACGGGGCAAGGGCAGCAGGACGGCAAGGCGAACCCGCTGGATCTGGTGCGAGAGGAGATGGAAAGGTGGTCGGTGGCGGGGGCATCGGGGGTGCCGAGGTTCCACGGGGGAGGGGTGGGGTACCTGAGCTACGAGGCAATGCACTACTACGAGGACGTGCCATCGCCGGAGGTGGACACGCTGGGGCTGCCGGAGGCGATATTCATGTTCGCCGACACCCTGCTGGTCTTCGACCACATCAAGCACAGCATCAAGGTGGTCTCCCACGTGAGGATGGATGAAGGGGATTTGGCATCAGCATACCGTCGGGCGACGGAGAAGATAGACGAGCTGGTGGACAGGCTGCGGCAGCCGATAGAGCCCGCATTGGCGCCTCTGAGGGGAGGGCCGACGTCGGGCTACCCGATAGAGCCCAACGTGACCAAAGAGCAGTACGAGAGAAACGTGGAGGTTACAAAGGAATACATCAAAGCGGGGGACATCATCCAGGCGGTGATTTCGCAGAGGTTTTCCAGGAAGACGGACGTGCACCCGTTCAACATCTACCGCGCCTTGAGGACGGTGAACCCCTCGCCCTACATGTTCTACCTGGATTTGGGGATATTCCAGCTTGTTGGGGCGTCGCCGGAGTTGCTGGTGAGGGAGGAGGAGGGTCAGTTGGACTATCACCCGCTGGCAGGCACGAGGCCCCGGGGTAAAGATGAAGAAGAGGACCGGGCCAATGAGCAGGAGCTGCTGGCCGACGAGAAGGACCGGGCGGAGCACATCATGCTGCTGGACCTGGGTCGAAACGACATCGGCCGGGTGAGCGTTCCTGGGTCGGTACAGGTGACGCAGATAATGGACATCGAGCGGTATTCGCACGTAATCCACCTGGTGTCCCACGTGAAGGGTCAACTGAAGCCCGACGCATCGATCTATGACGCCTTCTGGTCTTGCTTCCCCGCGGGCACGGTGTCGGGGGCGCCGAAGCTGAGAGCGATGGAGATCATTGCGGAGCTGGAGCCGATCAAGAGGGGGCCGTACTCGGGGTCGGTGGGGTATTTCAGCTTTTCGGGGAACATGGACACCTGCATAACGCTGCGGACGATGGTGTTTCACAAAGGGGTGGCGCACGTGCAGGCAGGTGCGGGAATCGTGTACGACAGCGTCCCGCACCTGGAGTACATGGAAACGGTGCACAAGGCGGGTGCGATCATGAGGGCAATCGATGAGGCGGAGGCACGGTCGTGGTAGTATTTGGGCCGTCCTGGAGGGCACCCCAGAAATGAAGCTGGAAGGCAGAGCAGCCATAGTCACGGGAGGTAACCGGGGCATCGGGAAAGCGGTGGCCCTGGAGCTGGCCGCACAGGGTGCGGACGTGGCGTTCAATTACCGCAAGGATGAGGAGTCGGCGCGGGAGACAGCGGCGGAGATCGAAGGGTTAGGGCGTCGGGCGCTGGCCCGACAGACGGACGTGACGGACAACGCGGCGGTGGAGGCCATGGTGTCGGAGGCTATCGAGCTATTCGGTGGGGTAGACATCCTGGTGTGCAACGCGGGAGTCGCGTCAAGAGGAAACTATCTGGGAGAGACGGACCCTAGGGAGATGCGCCGGGTGCTGGACGTGCATCTTTTCGGGGCGCTGCATTTCGCAAGGGCGCTGCTGCCGGGGATGCGGGAGCGGAGCCGGGGGGACGTGCATTTCATTTCGTCGACGTCGCCGTTCAGGGCGGAGGCGGGGCACGGGCCTTACGCAACGGCAAAGGCGTGCCTGGAAGCATTGGCGATGTCGATGGCGAAGGACGAGCGGCAGCACGGGATACGGGTGAACGTAATAGCGCCGGGGCTGGTGGAGACGGAGATGGGGAAAAGGCTGGTGAAGGCAACCCAAGGCGTCGAGGATATCAAGGATATATACCCGGACTACCCGTTCGGGAGGGTGTGCCAGCCGGAGGACATAGCGAAGCTGTCGGCGTTCCTGGCGTCGGAGGACGGGGGGTATATCTCGGGGCACGTTATTCATCTGGACGGGGGGATGGCGCGGTGAGGAGACCGGTGTCCAATATTGAAGACCCCGCCCCAGATTCCTCGCGGGGCATCGGAATGACATTTAAGAAAGGGTCCGGCTACAGGAGGAGATAGATGGAGCTTGAAGGAAGAGTTGCGTTGATAACCGGGGCGTCCCGGGGCATAGGCCAGGGGATTGCGCAGAGCATGGCGGAGGAGGGGGCGGATATTGTGGTGAACTACCAGCGCAACAAGGAGGGTGCGGAGCAGACAGCGTCGGACGTGGAGGCGCGGGGGAGGAAGGCGCTGCTGTACCAGGCCAACGTGCAGAACTACGACGAGGTGCAGGCGATGGTGGACGAGACCATTGCGACCTTCGGTCGGGTGGACATCCTGGTGAACAACGCGGGACAGCACTACTCGAAGTCGATAATGGCAGAAGATGCGATGGACGTGTTCCACGACGTTTACGGGACTCACATCGCCGGTTCTTTCTACTGTACACAGGCGGTGCTGCCGCACATGAAGAAGCAGAAGAGGGGCGACATCCACTTTATAAGCTCGCTGGCGACGCAGCAGCTGTGGCCCGACGAATGGGCCTATGCCAGCGCGAAGGCGTGGATGGGGACGTTCGTGAAGACGATATCCAAGGAGCTGAGCTGGCACGGGATCCGGGTGAATGCGATCGCGCCGACCATCGTGGAGTCGGACATGGGGCTGAAGCTGGTGCTGGACTGGGCGCAGATTGACGACCCCCGGAACCTGGACGGCATAGTGCCTTTCGACAGGCTTATACAGCCTTACGACGTGGGGAACATGTGCGTATGGCTCTGCAGCGACAAGGCCAGCCATGTATCGGGGCAGGTGATCTACCTGGACTGCGGGATAGGGCCGTCGTCGCTACGGGAGTTCGTGACGCCCGAGGCCCGGGTGCAGAGGTAGGCCATGGGTGGGAGGCCTTTGCCAGGAGGGGAGCCCCACCCCAGATTCCTCGCAGGGCATCGGAATGACATTGGGGAGGGCCGCTGTATGACAGGAGAGAAGATCAAATAATGACAGATTCGGGAAGGTCGTTGGAAGGGCGGGTTGCCCTGGTGACGGGCGGGTCCCGGGGGATTGGGAAGGCGATCTCGCTAGCTATGGCTGAGGCCGGCGCTGACGTGATGATCAACTACGTGAGCAATGAGACGGCCGCAGAAGCCACAGCCGAGGAAATTCGGGCGTTGGGTCGTAGGGCTCTCACTCACAGGGCGGATGTGGGAGACGTGGATTCGGTGAAGGAGATGGTCGAGGCGGGGGTGGAGGGGTTGGGGAAGGTAGACATCCTGGTATGCAATGCGGGGATCATACGTCGGGACAGCCACGTACACGAGGCAGACCTGGAAGAGTTCCGGGAGGTCATTGAGAACCACATAATGGGAGCATTCACCTGCGTACAGGCGGTGTTGCCGCACATGAGGGAACAGCCCCGGGGGGACATACACCTGATAGGGTCGACGAACGCGAAGATGCTGCCCTTAGGGCTGACCTCCTACAACGTGGCCAAGGCGGGGATAGAAGTGATGGGCCGGGTGCTCTCGAAGGAGGAGCAGGGCCACGGGATACGGGTGAACGTTATAGCGCCGACGACTACGGAGACGGACATGGCCACGGGGCTGCTGAAGAGGTACGGCTTCTCGAGCTTCAGGGAGGTCGACCCGTACCTGCCGTTGGGTCGGATAGCCCAACCCCGGGACACGGGTAACCTGTGTGCGTTCCTGGCGTCGGAGGCGGGGGGTCATATCTCGGGGCAGGTGATCTACGTGGACGCATCGCAGGACAGAAAGCCGACGCAGGAGTTCTTCTCATCGGCGTCGCAGAGGAGTGGAATATGAGACTGGAAGGTCGGGTAGCACTGGTTACGGGCGGGTCCCGGGGGATCGGGGCGGGGATAGCGCGCTGCATGGCGGAGGAGGGGGCGGCGGTGGTGGTGAACTACGTGCAGTCGGAGAAGCTGGCAGACGAGGTAGTGGAGGGGATCCGGGGGAAGGGGGGTCGGGCGATGGCGGTCCAGGCCGACGTGGGGAATTACGGGCAGGTGAAGTCGATGGTAGAGCGGTCGATAACGGAATTCGGGAAGGTCGACATCCTGGTGAACAACGCGGGGATAGCCGGGCCTTCTGCGCCGATGGCGGATATAAGCCCGGACGAGTTCGAAGCCGTCATAAGAAACCACTTGATCGGCTCATACAACTGCACGTATTGCCTTCTGCACCACATGAGGGGGTTGGATAGGGGAGACGTGATATTTATCTCCTCCCGGCAGACCGACTTCTTCCCGCCGTACTCCTCGCCTTACAACGCGGCCAAGGCAGGTATGGACGGCCTGGCCAAGGGGCTGGCAAAAGAGGAGCGGTACAACGGGATCCGGGTGAATGTGGTGGCGCCGGGCCTGGTGCCGACGGACATCCTGATGGAAGAGCTGAGGGCAACCACGGGCAAGGACAGCGTCGAGGAGGTGGACAAGGTAATGCCTTTTGGGCGGATGATGAGGCCGGAGGACATCGGGAACCTGTGCACCTTCCTGGCCTCGGAGCAGGGGAGTCACATCTCGGGCGAGGTGATATATGTGCGGGGCGGGGTGGGGGGAGAGCCGCCGTCATTCTACGTGAACGGGCCGAAGCCGTATTACTCGTAGCGAATGAAACCAGGGCCAAGAATTGCAGAACAGAACTGAGAGAACGAGATGAGACTAGAGAACAGGGTAGCGATAGTGAGCGGGGGGTCGAGGGGGATAGGAGCCGGGATAGCCAGGTGCATGGCCCGTGAGGGGGCGAAGGTAGTTGTGAACTACTTCAAGTCGCCGGGGCCGGCAGCGGAGGTGGTAGCGGACATTGAGGCGGCGGGAGGAACGGCGGTCGCCATGAAGGCGGATGTGGGGGACTACGGGGAGGTGGAGTCGATGGTGGAGGAGACGGTGTCGAGGTTCGGGAAGCTGGACATCATGGTGGCGAATGCGGGAACCAAGGGACACGGGAAGCCGCTTATCGAGCTTACCCACGACGAGTTCGCCTACACGATCCGGAACCACCTTATAGGGGCGTTCAACTGCTCCCGGGCGGCGCTTCCACACCTGAGGAACAACGTAAGGGGAGACTTAATCCTCATTTCGTCCCGAAGCACGGACATGCTGATGGCGAACGACTCCGACTACAATGCAGCGAAGGCAGCTATCGACGCCCTGGCCAAAGGGGTGGCGAAGGAGGAGCGGTACCAGGGGGTGAGGGTGAACGCGGTGAACCCGGGTCTCGTGCCGACGGACATGGCCTGGGGAGGGATCTCCCGGACTACGGGCAAAGACACCTTCGAAGAGGTGGACAAGGGGATGCCGCTGGGCAGGATGGTGAGGTCCGAGGACATAGGCAACCTGTGCGTATTCCTGGCGTCGGAGGAGGGGAGCCACATATCGGGGGAGGTCATATACGTGCGGGCGGCGGTCGGGGCGGAGTTGCCGCGCAATTATTTGCCGCAGGAATAGGACTAGTCACCAATGTTGGCGCTGATAGACAACTACGACAGTTTCACCTACAACCTGTACCAGTATCTCTGCGAATTGGGGCAAGAAGTGGAGGTTGTGCGGAACGACAAGACCTCGTTGGAGGAGATTGCAGGGTGGCAGCCGGAGCGGATCATCGTGTCGCCGGGGCCATGCACGCCGAAGGAGGCGGGGATCTCGGTGGACGTGATACGGCACTTCGGGCCCCGACTCCCGGTGCTGGGGGTTTGCCTGGGGCACCAGTGCATCGGGGCGGCGTATGGAGGGGTGGTCGGGTATGCGGGAGAGATCATGCACGGGAAGTCGTCGATGGTGCACCATGACGGGAAGGGCGTTTACAGGGGCCTGTCCAACCCCTTCGAGGCGATCAGGTACCATTCGCTGGCAATCCAGGAGGAGGGATTCCCTGACTGCCTGGAGGTGACCGCCCGGACAGCGAACGGGATCATCATGGGAGTCAGGCACAAGGAGTACCAGGTTGAGGGATTCCAGGCCCACCCGGAGTCGATAATGACCCCTGAGGGAAAAAACCTGCTCAGGAATTTCCTGGGGCAAGAAATCCCGGTCCCGGCGTAGGCTGATGATAAGAGAGGCGATCGAAAAGCTGACGAGGGGGTCGGACCTGACCGAGGACGAGGCGGCGCAGGTCATGGAAGAGATCATGACCGGGGAGGCGACGCCCGCGCAGTTCGGGGCGTTTGTGATTGCGCTGAGGCTGAAGGGCGAGACGGTAGACGAGATGACGGGTCTGGCGACGGTGATGCGGGCGAAGTCGTTGAAGGTGGACTACCGGGGCCCGAGCGTCGACACCTGCGGTACTGGGGGCGACGACTCTGGGACGTTCAATATATCTACGGTGGCGGCTTTCGTGGTGGCGGGGGCGGGAATTGCGGTTGCGAAGCACGGGAACCGGGCTATGACTTCCAGGAGCGGCAGTGCTGACGTCCTGGAGCAGCAGGGGATCAAGATAGACCTCGGGCCGGATGGGGTGAAGCGGTGCATGGAAGAGGCAGGCATCGGGTTCATGTTCGCGCCCCGGTTCCACCCCGCGATGAAGTTTGCGGTGCAGCCCAGACGGGAGATAGGGGTCAGGACGGTATTCAACATCCTCGGGCCGTTGACCAACCCGGCTGGAGCGAAGGCGCAGGTGCTGGGGGTGCCGACGGATGAGGTAGGGGAGAAGATGGTCCAGGTGCTGCAGCGGCTCGGTTCGGAGAGGGTGCTGGTGGTCCACGCCGAGGACGGGCTGGACGAGATATCGCTGAACGGCAACACGAACGTTTGGGAACTCAGGGACGGAGAGGTGAGCCACTACAAGATATCGGCGGGGGACCTGGGGCTGGACGCGGCGTCTCTGGAGTCGCTGGCGGGGGGGTCGGTGGAAAAGAATGCTGAGATTATGACGGCAGTGCTTAGCGGGGAGAGAGGGGCGCCGAGGGACGTGGTGGTGGCGAATGCGGCGGGGGGGATCCTGGTGGGGGGCAAAGCGGTCGACCTTCGAGAAGGGGTACGGGCGGCACAGGAGTCAATTGACAGTGGGGAAGCGATGAAGAGGCTTGAGAAATTGAGAGATGTGAGCCAGGGGCTGGAGTAGCGGAAACCAGGCACATGGCTAAGACAGGGACGATTCTCGACAAGATAGTGGCGGTAAAGAGGAAGGACCTCGCGAGGGCGAAGGCGGAGATGCCGCGGGCGGAGGTCGAGGCACGGGCGCTTGGGCAGACTGGGGCAAGGTCATTGACCAGAGCGTTACAGGGTGAAGGGGTGTCGCTGATTGCTGAGGTAAAGAAGGCCTCGCCGTCCCGGGGTCTGCTGGCCCCCGACTTCGACCCCGTGGCCCTGGCCCGCACTTATGCCGAAAATGGGGCATCGGCGATATCCGTATTGACGGAGACACCACACTTCCAGGGTAGGTTGGAGTTCCTGTCAGCCATAAAGGACGATCTCGGGGCCAGTTATCCCCCGCTGTTGCGAAAAGACTTCATATTTGACGAATACCAGGTATGGGAGGCTCGGGCGTGGGGGGCGGATGCGATACTGCTCATAGCGTCGATACTGGAAGACGGGGAGATGGGGTCGCTGATAGCCGAGGCTCGGGGGCTGGGGATGGATGCTCTCGTGGAGACGCATACGGAGGCCGAGGTGGAGATGTCGCTTTCCGCGGGGGCGTCTCTAATCGGGATCAACAATCGGGACCTGGCGACTTTCGAGGTAGATTTGGAGACGACACGGAGGCTGAGGCCCCTGGTCCCCGCGGAGGTTCCGGTGGTGGCGGAGAGTGGGATATTCACGCGGGACGACGTGGCGATGGTGGCGGGGTGGGGGGTGGACGCGGTGCTGGTCGGGGAGGGGCTGGTGAAGTCGGGGGACGTGGGTGCGAAGGTGCGGGAGCTGGCGTCGGCGAGCCTTGCGCGGGTGGCCCGTGACTAGATTCAAGGTGTGCGGGCTCAAGCGGTCGGAAGACGCACTTGCCGCCATCGGTGAAGGAGCGCACTTCATCGGCCTGATCTTCGCGCCGAGCAAGAGGCAGCTAACGGCAGAGGCGGCGCATGGGATATTGGAGGAAGCTCGGACGGCATATGGGTCGGATGGCGAGATGCCTGAGGCCGTTGGAGTCTTCGTAAATGCCTCTGCTGACGAGGTCAACCGGACCGCCGAATACTGCAGGTTAGACAGGATTCAGCTTCACGGGGATGAGACCCTGGAGTATTGCTCGGGTATTGAGAGGCCGGTTTTCAAGGTGGTCAGGATCGAGGCGGGGGCGAGGGGGGATGAATTGTTGACGGCCCTGGAAGAGGAACTGGGCGCGATCGTGGATTCGGGGCATACTCCGATGCTGGATACGGTGTCCAAGGGGCCTTACTACGGGGGCACGGGCGAGACCTTCGACTGGGGACTGGCGACGGAACTGGCCAGGAAGTTCGACTTCGTGCTTTCAGGGGGGTTGAACCCGGAGAACGTTGGCAGGGCGATCGAGCAGGTCGGGCCATGGGTGGTGGACGTTTCGAGCGGTGTGGAAACGGATGGGAAGAAGGACCTTGGGAAGATCAAGGCTTTCGCACGGGCGGTGGAGCTAACAGATAAGGCCATCCGGGAGCCGGCGTGACGAGCTCGATGTCAGCTTCGGCCTACGCGTATCCCGATGAGTCGGGGCGGTACGGGGACTTCGGGGGGAAGTTCATACCCGAGACCCTGATGCCTGCACTGGACGAGCTGGAAGATGAATACCGGGCAGCGAGGGCAGACCAGGGGTTCGGGGCACGGCTGGAGGAGCTTTCCAAGACTTATGCCGGTCGCCCGACACCGCTCTATTTAGCCAGGACTCTCACCGAAAAGGCGGGCGGGACCAAGATCTACTTGAAGAGGGAGGACCTGGCCCACACGGGGGCGCACAAAATCAACAACGTGCTGGGGCAGGGGCTGCTGGCGGAGCGGATGGGGAAGAAGCGGATCATCGCGGAGACGGGGGCGGGGCAGCACGGGGTGGCGTCGGCGACGATCTGCGCTATGCTAGGGCTGGAGTGCATCGTCTACATGGGCGAGAAGGACGTGGAGCGGCAGGCGTTGAACGTCTTCAGGATGAAGCTGCTGGGGGCGGAGGTAGTGAGCGTGAAGTCGGGAAGCAGGACGCTGAAGGATGCAATCAACGAGGCGATCCGGGACTGGGTGACCAACGTGCGGACGACCCACTACCTGCTGGGAAGCGTGGTCGGGCCGCACCCTTATCCGATGCTGGTGAGAGACTTCCAGTCGGTGATAGGCAGGGAGGCTCGGGAACAAATGCTGGAGGCCGAGGGCGGGCTGCCGGACTATGCGGTGGCTTGCGTGGGCGGAGGGAGCAACGCGATGGGGATGTTCCACCCGTTTATCGGAGATGAGGAGGTGCGGCTGGTCGGGGTGGAGGCGGCGGGCGAGGGGATCGAGAGCGGGAAACATGCCTCGTCACTGGGACATGGAAGGCCGGGGGTGCTGCACGGGTCTAACTCGTACCTGCTGCAAGACCAGAACGGGCAGGTGTTGGAGGCGCACAGCATATCGGCGGGGCTGGACTACCCGGGCGTCGGGCCCGAGCACAGTCACCTGAAGTCGACTGGTCGGGCGACGTATGTCTCAGTGACGGACGATGAGGCGCTGGAGGGATTCAAGCTTCTGAGCGAATCAGAGGGGATAATCCCGGCGCTGGAGTCGGCGCATGCAGTGTACTACGGCGTGGAGCTGGCGAGGACTTTGAGCAGGGACGAGATAGTGCTAGTGAACCTGTCGGGGCGAGGGGATAAGGACATCGATACGGTGGCCCGGGCCACGGGGGTGGGGATTTAGGGGTGGGGCCAAATAACGGGCGGCCTAATGTGGAGTATTCCGTTCTATCTCGGCCTTGGTGGTACGGTAGCTTGACTCCAAGTTAAGCCAAATATTAGCTTTCGAGCCCAGGGCCTTTTCCAGTGCAAGGGCGGTTTCTCGGGTGAGCGGTGACTCACCTGTGATGATTCCATCAACCACCTCGGGTGCATATCCGAGAATTGAAGCCAATTCAGATGTGGTCATGTCTCGGGCTTCCAGCTCTTCGGAGAGGATTTCTCCCGGGGAGATGGCTATATTGGAATAAATGCGCTCGTGTTTTTCAGTCGCCATAGTGTCTTGAGACCTCCAATACCCAGACTACATCAACTGACTCTGGTTTAACAATGAGTCTCCATCTATCGTGAATCGTAATAGCGAATTGCCCTGTCTGCTTGCCCTGTAGCTTATGCAACCGGAGCGACCTAAATTCAAACAAGTCCTCCAGTCTTTCTGCCGCGAGCAGCAATGCTATCCTGCGCATATATTTGTGTCCCGCCGCTTCCCCCCATGTGCGAACTGCCAATTGCAAATCTTTGGAACATCGCTGAAGTTTGCCGTTAGAGAACATTACCTGCATAAGCTGTCAATCGGCAGAGAATTTTGTGTATTATAGCACCTGTATGTGCTATCATGTAACGCATGTATAGCATAGCAAACTGGCGGGTGGAAAGGTAGGCTGGCTAGGCGAAGATGTCACGGGAGTCGAGGGAGCGATTACCCGGCTGGTCCGGTATTCCTGACTAGTAAAACTTTGTCAGTCTACTTCTTGAGGGCGTGGATGTTGCGGAGGTTGCGGTACTTGCCATCGTGGTCGAGGCCGTAGCCGACGACGAAGGTGCCGGGGACTTCGAAGCCGAAGTAGTCAGCCTTGACGTTGTGGATGCGCCGGGAGGGCTTGTCCAGCATGGCGCAAATCTTAACGGACAACGCGCCCATCTCCGTTAGCCTTCGAGTAAACATCTCACAGGTGGCGCCGCTATCGAGGATGTCCTCGACGATTAGGACGTGCCTACCCTGGATCCTGTCGCGCAATGGCAAGGAGTCGATAATCAGCTGGCCGCCCGTGGTCCCGTAGTAGCTGCGTATCCGGGCCGTTGTCACTATCACTGACTGCTCGAAGGAGCGCATGAGGTCGGCGAGGAAGGGGACGGAACCATCCATGACGCCAACGAGGACCAGGTTGGAAAGGTCGTAGTCCCGGGCGATTTCGGAGGAGAGGCGGGCGATTGCTTCGGAGATTTGAGACTCAGATACGAGGATGCGGCCGAGGCCAGGTGTTTTTTCGGGAGGCATGGGGGAATCGTAGGGATTGGTGAAGAGGGTGTCAAATGGGAGATGGGTTGGTGCTAGGGAGGGGGTTTCCAGTTCAGGGTTTCCAGCAGGTTGGAGAGGTAGTCAGTGAAGGCGCGTCGACCCTCGGGGGTGGCTTCCACCCAGGTGCGCGGCTTGGTGTCCAGGAATTCCTTGGTGATGGAAAGAAAGCCGGCATTTTCGAGCTTCCGGAGGTGGACGGTCAGGTTGCCTCCGGTGAGGCCCAGGGTCTTCTGGATGAAGGGGTAGGCAAGGCGGTCCGAAGGGGACTGCCCGACGAGCATGGTCATGATGCGGAGTCGGGTGGGCTGGTGAATGGTCTCGTCGAGGTCGACTTGTCGGTCGATCACGAGGCGCTGCTCCTTCGAAGCCATAATGCTCCCAGTATGCATACGGCAAGGGTAGCGGCTCCCTGGAACGCCAGGGCATCGTCGCCCGTGAAGTGGGCAGGAAGGTAATAGGAAGCCGCGAGACCCGCTCCTACGGCGACCAGCATTGGACGGAACAGGATGCCGAAGAGGATGTACCCCAGGGCTATAACGCCCACGGTGACTCCGGGAATCATTTCTCCGGAGTCGGAGTTCCACATGCCGGCGGCGGCAGGGATCAGGAAACAGGCAGCCACGACGGTCATCCAGAAGGCGAAGACTCGGATCCCGGCGTTGCGGGCGGCGTCACCTTGCGACAATTTCTTGCCGGCGCGGTGGCCGATTATGGAGTTCCCGATCATTGCGAGGGCGCCCATGACGCCCCAGACGATTCCGGGGTACCATGGATGGTCGGTAGCGAAGGCTGGGGCGAAGGTCTCGATGGCGTAGTGGGTGAAGAAAGCGAGGGCTACGAGGGCGCCGCTGTAGAGCAGGATGTTGGTGACTCCTGCTATGTACATGGAGGCCCGAGCGCGGTCGAAGGTGGCGTGGATGGCGTTCCAGCTTTCTTCGGGGGTGAGTTCACGTTTGACGTCTTGCATGGTGGCCTCCTAATGTGTTTTCCGGTCTTCAGATGCCGATATAGTTTATAATGTAAACTAGTTTACCAGCATTAACACCGCTGTCAAGGGGGGATTTGCTGGAACGGCGTGGCAGGTCAACTGTCTTGGACTGCCGCCCCGCTCGACCCTTCGACTCCGCTCAGGGTGAGCGGCCCATCCCCCGGGAAGGTCTAGCCGGCAGCGAGGGGGGCGGGTTGGGGTTTGTGGAGGATGGGGGAGAGGTACTGGCCAGTGAAGGAGTCGGGGACGGCGGCTATTTCCTCGGGGGTGCCGACGGCGACAACGTACCCGCCCTCATCGCCGGCCTTGGGGCCGAGGTCGATGAGGTGGTCGGCTGACTTGATGAGGTCCAGGTGGTGCTCGATGAGGATGACGGAGTTGCCGGCATCGACGAGTCTCTGGAGGACCTTCAGGAGGGCGGCGGCGTCTTCGAAGGAAAGGCCGGTGGTGGGTTCGTCGAGGATGTAGACGGTGCGGCCCGTGGCCCGCTTGGAGAGCTCGGTGGAGAGCTTGACGCGCTGGGCCTCGCCGCCGCTGAGGGTGGTGGCGGGCTGGCCTAGCTTGATGTAGCCGAGGCCCACGTCCCGCATGGTCCTCAGCTTGCTGGCAATGCGGGGGAAGTGCTCGAATACCTCGCAGGCCTGCGCGACGGTCATGTCCAGGACCTGGGCTATGTTGAACTCCTTGAACTGGATTTCGAGGGCCTCGCGGCCGTAACGGCTGCCGTTGCAGACCTCGCAGGGAACGGTGACGTCAGGGAGGAACTGCATCTCGATCTGGTTATAGCCCTCGCCCTGGCAGGCCTCGCAGCGGCCGCCCTTAACGTTGAAGGAGAAGCGGCCGGGCTTGTAGCCGCGGGCACGGGCCTCGGGCATGGTGGCGAAGAGCTCGCGTATCGGGGTGAAGGCGCCGGTGTAGGTGGCGGGGTTGCTGCGGGGGGTCCGCCCGATGGGAGACTGGTCTATGTTGACAATCTTGTCGATATTCTCGACGCCGAGGATGTCATCGTGTTGGCCGGGGCGATCCTTGGCCTTGTAGAAGCGCTGGGCCAGCTTCTTGTAGAGAATTTCGTTGATCAGGGTGCTCTTGCCGCTGCCGGATACGCCCGTAACGCAGACAAGAATGCCCAGAGGGAACTCGACGTCTATGCCCTTGAGGTTGTTTTCGCGGGCGCCCTTTACAACGAGGGAGCGCCCGTCGCTGGTGCGTCGGGAGTCGGGGACGGGGATTTCCCGGACGCCGCCGAGGTACTGGCCAGTGAGGGACTCCTCGGAGGCGATGATGTCCTCCAGGGGGCCTTCGGCGACGATCCAGCCGCCGTGCTCCCCGGCGCCCGGGCCGAGGTCGATTATGTGGTCGGCGGCGCGCATTATGGCCTCGTCGTGCTCGACGATGAGGATGGTGTTGCCGACATCCCGGAGTCTTTTGAGGGTGCCGATTAGCCGGTGGTCGTCGGCGGGGTGAAGTCCGACGGACGGCTCGTCGCAGACGTAGAGGACGCCCATCAGGCTGCTGCCGATCTGGGTTGCCAGGCGGATGCGCTGGGCCTCGCCGCCGCTGAGGGAGCCGGCGGAGCGGTCCAGGGTGATGTAGTCCAAGCCGATGTCCCGGAGGAAGACGAGCCGGGTCTGGATTTCCTTGAGGATCTGATCGGCGATGGTTAGCTCACGCTCGGTGAGGGGCTCTTTGACACCGTTCATGGAAGGGCTGGAGCCATCCAGCGCAGTGACCCAGTCCAGGGCTTCTCCAATGGACTTGCCGGTAAAGGCCATGATGTTGATGCCGCCGACGGTAACGGCGAGGGAAGTAGGCTTAAGGCGGTTGCCATCGCAGTCGGGGCAGGGGCGGGAGGTCATGTAGCGCTCGATCTCGGTGCGGACCCAGTCGGACTCGGTGTCCGAGTAGCGGCGCGTCAGATTGGGGATAACGCCTTCGAAGGAGGTCTTCCACTGCCAGACCTTGCCCTGCTTGTCGGTGTGGCTCATGGTCATGGGCTTGCGGCGGGTGCCGTAGAGGACCACCTCGACGTGGTCGTCATCGAGCTCTCGAACCGGGACCTTGGTGGAGAAACCGTAGGCCCGGGAGACGGACTCGATCATACTGCGGTACCAGGAGCTCATCGCCCCGGAGCGGGCCCAGGGCTGGAGGGCGCCCTCGGTGAGGGAGAGGTTCTTGTTGGGGATGACGAGGTCGGGGTCGACTTCCATGCGGGCCCCGAGGCCCGTGCAGGTGGAGCAGGCGCCGTGGGGGTTATTGAAGGAGAAGGTGCGGGGTTCGATCTCGCCGAGGCTGATGTTGCACTGGACACAGGCGAAGTGCTCGGAGTAGAGGGTCTCTTCGCCGTCTACGACGCTGATAAGGACCACGCCGTCGGCGAGCTTGAGGGCGGTCTCCACGGAGTCGGCGAGGCGGGAGGCTTCACCCTCGCTTTCGCCAACTACGAGCCGGTCGACGACCACCTCGATGGTGTGCTTTCGCTTCTTGTCGAGGTTGAACTGCTCGGAAAGGTCCCGGATCTGGCCGTTGACCCGTACCCGGACGAAACCGGCCTTGCGGGCGTCTTCGAAGATGAGCTGGTGCTCACCTTTGCGGCTGGCGACCATGGGGGCCATGATCATGATGCGGGTCTCGGGGGGGATGGCCTGGATGGAGTCGACGATCTGCTGGATGGTCTGGCGGGAGATCAGGCGGCCGCAGTTGGGGCAGTGGGGCCGGCCGGCGCGGGCGTAGAGGAGGCGGACGTAGTCGTAGATCTCGGTGACGGTGCCGACGGTGGAGCGGGGGTTGTGGCGAGCGCCCTTCTGGTCGATGGAGATGGCGGGGCTGAGACCTTCGATGTAGTCGACGTCGGGCTTCTCCATGCGGCCGAGGAACTGGCGGGCGTAGGCGGAGAGGGACTCGACGTAGCGGCGCTGGCCCTCGGCGTAGATGGTGTCGAAGGCGAGGGAGCTCTTGCCAGACCCGGAGAGGCCGGTGATAACCACCAGCTTGTCACGGGGAATGGTGACGTCGATGTTCTTGAGGTTGTGCTCGCGGGCGCCTTTTACGAAGATGGACTTACGAGGCACGGGAGGCAAACACCTTAGCTAAAGGGAGTACCGAGGGCCAAAGGTGATTTTATCACCGGGTCGGGGGGAGGGGGAAGGGTGGGGATCTGCTCGGCGGGCCGGGTTTCTATTCGGTTGTGGGGTTTCCGGTTTGTTTGTTGGGTTCTGGGTTGGCGATGGAAGGTCCGGGTTTCAGTTTCAGGCGGCGGGAGGCCAGCCTGGTTCGGCCCTGCGTTTCTGTTGTTACGTGGCAGACAAGCGAGAACTTCTCGCCAGAGGGCATCTCTACCACAAGTTTTGGCTCGACCCACTCGGAGGGGTGGGGAACACGTTTTCTCGCTACCGTCGCTGGGTTTATGGGTATCTCCGAAGGGAACGACGGGGGAGATTTTTCCAAGGGCGTAATAGCCCGAGGTTTTTTAGCCCGGCGTGAGCGGAGCTAGTTTGGGCAGGGCTCCCTTATGAGGAGCGTGCCGCTTAATATTGTGGACCTTCCATCGCCTGGAAACCAGGGAAGGGGCACGGGACCCGGTGGAATGAGGAGATGGCGACGTTCGCTTGTGCCGCAACCTTCCTGCCTCGCAAGGGGGCGATTGGCCGGTCGCCCCTACAAGAGAGGGGAGAGGTATTGGGATGGGCTAGGGCGTTGAGTCCTCGGTGTCGGGTCTCGGGGGCTTTCCTGGGTTTTTGGTTCCTCCTTAAAGTTGGTGTCGGGTCTAGACATAGAACAAATATAAGGCTCAAATGTTTGCATGTCAAGGGGTAATGTCACATTTGGGGGGAATGTCTGAACTGTGATTCATGGGATTGACGGATTGGTCTGATTTGTCGGGGGAGGGATATCCCCAGCCCCACGAGGGAGCCCTCACCCCCTTGGTCCCCCTCTCCCCCCCGAGGGACTCGGGGCAGGCTCTTAGGGCCAATAAGGGAGAGGGGGAGGAAAAACAGAGGGAGACACCTGCGCCAGGGCGCAGGTGTCTCCCTCTAGTTTGGTACTGGGGGGAGGGGGGAAGTTAGCCGCCCATTTGGGCGATGCGTCGGGCCATCCAGGTGATGTAGGCGGTACGGGTCATTTTGCGGCGTCGGGCTTCGCTGTCGATGAAGGCGGCTACGCCCTCGTCAAGGGTGAGGTTTGCACGGACCTTACGGCCTGAGATCTTAATTAGGGGTATTGAGACGAGTTGGCACCCGTCCGGCACATCTACCGATTCGAAGGGGCTCGGCGGGGCAATTGCCCTGCCTCTTTTTTCCATCTCCTCCACCCAGTCCCGCATTGAATCTTCGGCATTAACAATTGCATCTTCCACTGTGTAGCCCATTGCAGTGCAGCCAGGAAGGTCCGGGAAGGCAATGCCGTAGCCGCCGACTTCCCCGTCCATCAGAGCAGGATATCTTATCGGGTTGAGTTCCATGTTCTCCTCAGTTCCAACCGGCACTCTTTGCGATGCTACGGGCAACTACTAGCGATACATTGTTGTGGCGCGGTACCGAAACCAGGGGCAGGAAATCGGGATGCTCATAGATGTCATGGTTTGAACCGTGCCGAGCCAAATACCATCCTTCACGCTCCAGCCTACGAATAATCTTCCGTCTGTTTAGTTCCACTAAGTGCACATATTAACACTTTAATTAAGTACCAGAAAAGGATGGTATTGATTCGGGATGGCAGGGGAATCCAGGAGAAGGGCGGGGACGGGGGAGGGCAGGCACGAGACCTGCCCCTACGAAGGAGGGAGGGGGGATTGGATACCTGGCTCCACGCACTGGGGATGGATTCCCGACTGCTCGGGAATGACGGCTAAGGTGTATGTAGAGGCTAGGGCGTGGGTGGGATACTATAGGGGGCAGGGTGTGGGACAGGACTAGGGGCGGATGGCACAGTCAGAGGTCCAAGGGCCGGTCGGCAGAAAAGCAGGGGGACGAGCATGAAGAATGGTTTCAAGATTTTCGATGCGGACATGCACATCATGGAGGACCTGAAGTTCGTGGAGTATATGCCCGCGGAGTACAGGGACCGAGGGCCCAAGGCCGCACCTCCTGATGAGACCTTCCCGGACTTCGCGGCGTCGAGGCTGGAGGGGATATCTCTGTCGGGGCCTAAACACATCTACCCTGAACCCGAGATGTGGCCCAAAGCGGCGTTGTCCCGAAAGTCCTTCGTCGAGGGCATGGAGAAATACACGGATGGCCGGGCGGACGGGTTCGGGCCGAAGTCGCAGATGCTGGCCCTGGAGACCGAGGGGATAGACGTGGCAGCGATGTACCCTTCGTCGACGATACTGAGCTTTCCAACGCCCAAGACCAACGGGCTCGACCCCAAGCTGTCGGCGGCGATATGCAAGGGGTACAACGACTGGCTGACGGACTTCTGCTCGACGGACAGCGCCCGGATGAAGGGTGTCGCGGCAACGCCGATTCACGGGGTTGAGGAGTCGGTGGTGGAGATCAGTCGGGCGGTGAAAGAGAACTCGATGATTGCGGCGTACATCCGGCCCAACGTGATAAACGGCCGGAACCTGCACGATGCGTACTACGAGCCGCTGTATGAGACGCTAGAGGAGCTGGACATCCCGCTGGTGGTGCACGAGGGGACGGCGGGCGGGCCCCCGGGGGCCGACCAGCGGTTCCTGGGGAACTGGGTGATGATGCACATGGCGGCGCACCCGCTGGAGCAGATGCTGGGGAGCGAAAGCATCGTGGTCGGGGGTGTGCTGGAGCGGCACCCGAAGCTGAGGGTGGCGTTCCTGGAGTGCGGGTGCAGCTGGCTGGTCTACTGGCTGTGGAGGCTCGACGAGGAGCTGGAGGCGTGGGGCTGGCACGAGGTGCCGTGGCTGAAGAGGAAGCCCAGCGAGTACTTTATGGAGCAGTGCTATGTGTCGATGGAGGGGGACGAGCCGGGGGTGAAGTACTACGTGGAGATGTACGGGAACGACCGGCTTTTGTGGGCGTCGGACTACCCGCACCCGGATGCGGGGTACCCTAATGCGACGGAGGAGTTTCTCGGGTTGGAGACGATCTCGGAGGAGACGAAGAGGAAGGTGCTGTGGGACAACCCGATGGCGTTTTATGGGCTGTAGTTAGAGCTTCAGGAGAGACTGGAGGCCCTTGCGGGCGCGGGTTGGGCCGACTACGGCTAGGTTGAGGTTTTCGGTGCGGAGGAGGGTCTGGGCGACGCGGCGGACGTCTTCCAAGGTGACGGCGTCTACTCGTTGGACTACATCGTCGGTCATGAGGACCTGGCCGGTGACTATCTCCTGGGCGCCGAACCAGCCGGCTACACTGCGGGTGTCCTCGGTGCGGAGGAGGAGGCGGCCCTTGACCAACTCCTTGGACTTTTCGAGCTCGGCCTCGGTGATGCCGTCCTTGATCTTCTGGAGCTCGTTGATGATGCCGGAGAGCGTCTCGGCGGCGCGGGAGGGATCGGTGCCGGCGGCGACGCAGAGGGCGCCACAATCAATGTAGTGGTTGTTGTAGCTGAAGACGCTGTAGGCGAGACCCCTGTTTTCCCTTAGCTCAACGAAGAGGCGGCTGCTCATACCGTCGCCGAGAACTACGTTGAGGAGGTCCAGGGCGTAGCGGTCGGGGTGGTTGACGGGGAGGCCGCGGACGGCAAGGTTGAGGTGTACCTGCTCGATCTTTCGGTAGTCGACGTGCATGCGGGCCGAGTCCTGGGGGCCGGGTGCGGGGGCGAAGGTACGGGGTTCGGTCGGGAGCCAGCCGTTGAGTCGGGAGTCTAGGGCTTCCACGACCTCATCGTGGTCTATGGCACCGGCGACGGATACGACGGTGTTGCCGGGAGAGTAGTGGTCGTTGAAATAGTCGATTAGCTGGTCCCGGGTTATGGAGTTGATCGAGTCCCGGGTGCCGCCGATGTCGCGGCCGAGGGGGTGGTCGGGCCAGACGACCTGGTCGAGCAGGACCTCGACCCACTGGTTGGGGGAGTCCTTGACCATGTTGAGCTCTTCGAGGATGACGCGGCGCTCTTTTTCGATGTCCTCGGGGTCGAAGCGGGAGTTGCGGAGCATGTCTACGAGGAGGTCGAGGGCCTGGGGGAAGTGGGGCAGGGCGACCTTGGCCCAGTAGGTTGTGACCTCCTGGTCAGTGGAGCCGTTGAGTGCGCCGCCGACGCCCTCCACGGTCTCGGAGATCTGCTGGGGGAGGGGTCGTTTCTCGGTGCCCTTGAAGCAGATATGCTCGATGAAGTGGGAGATGCCGGCCTGGGCGTCGTCCTCGTAGCGGGAGCCGGTGCCGACGAGGACGACCATGGAGGCGGAGCGGGTGTGGGGCATGTTGCAGGTGATGACCCGCAGGCCGGAGTCGAGGGTGGTCTTCCTGTAGGTCTGGTCAGCGATGGAGGGGGTGGTTTGAGTTTCAGTCAGGGGCATATGGGGTTCTCCGGGGGTGGGCTTGGCTTGTTTTTGTAGGGATGGCGTGACGGAATTTTTCACGTGGTCCTCACCCCGCTCATACTCCTTGAGAGACTCGGGGCAAGCTTAAGAAGCGCTCAGCATGAGCGGCCCCTCTACCGGGGGGCGGAATCACCCTCACCCGAGCCCTCTCCCGTCGAGGGAGAGGGGACTGGACACCACCCCAGATCCCTCGCGGGGAATCGGGATGACAAGGAGAAGGGGGCAAGGGGGCTAGTCTTCCCAGGAGACGTGGCCGTGGATGTCTTCGGGGTGGGAGCGGGACTTGAAGCCGGCGTGGAGGCGCTTGGTCTCGCCGAGGACGCCTTCGTCGCCGTGGCCCGGGTAGATGTTGACTTCGTCGTCGAGAACTATGAGCTTGGTGTCGACGTTGTGGAGGAGCTGCTGGAAATTCTCGGGGGACTCAGTGTAGCCGGGGCCACCGGGGAACAGGGTGTCGCCGCTGAAGAGGTGGTTGCCCCAGAGGAGGGAGGTGGCGCCGGGGGTGTGGCCGGGGTTGTGGATGGTCTTAAGGGTGATGTTGCCGAAGGAGAAGCTGCCGCCGTCCTCGAAGTGCTGGTCTGCCTTGAGGGGTAGCTGGCTTTCGTCGTCGGGGTGGACGACCATGGGCACGCCGAGGGCGTCCTTGAGGGCCTGGGCGCCGTCGACGTGGTCGAAGTGGGTGTGGGTGAAGAGAACGGCCTGGACGTTGGTGTCCTTGGCCTGCTCAAGGACGCGCTCGGGCTCGGCGGGGGCGTCGATCATTACGCTCTCGTTGGTCCTGGGGCAGACGACGAGGTAGGCGTTGTTGACGTAATCGCCGGTGACGATCTTCCTGATTTCGATGTTTTCGTCCTTGTGCAGTACGGGCATGGCGTCCCTCCAAAAGGGGTGGGTGTCGGGGGTTGTGATAGTGGTGAAGCTTAGCAAATGGGGGGTGGGGTTGCAATGCGCGTAATCTTTGAAAGCCCACGGGCTTGGAGTGATAATGCGTCGAATCAACGACACACAAACACCGCTTGAAGCATGCTGAGCAAGATAGCGTGCTAGAGAACACGAGGTCGAGATATGAACTTATTTGATTTGGGATGGCCAGAAGAGCTATGGCACTGGCAGGATGCGCTCACCGTTCTCGGTAGACACCTAGAACTTATCGAAGAGCAGATAGAAGAGAGCCAAGAAAAGCTAGATCAAGAATGGCGTGAGAGGGTCGAAGAGGCTGGTGATAAATGGGATTGTATAGATGGAGCGGATTATGAATACGGGCAATCTATAGTGGCGAGGGTACTGCGCAACTCGTCCTTAGTGTCATTTTTATCCTTATACGAATCCATAACGCACAGTTTGGCAGGGCATTTACAGTGCGATAAACCCGCGAGTCTCCGTAGGTACATTAGGGAATCGGGACTAATATATGGCACCAAGCGGTACTATGAAGAAGTGCTCGACTTTCGACTGTCAACTAATCATGCTTCCCTGAAAAGGCTAGACGAGATACGTAAGATACGCAAATTTATCGTGCACAAGAATGGATGTTTTGACAATGTTGAGAAAGATAAAAGAGAAGATGAGAGAAACAAAATCCTAAACATCCATGAAGGGATAGAAGACCAATATGGCTATGTGGTTCTAAGCAAGGGTTTCTTGAGCGATATGTTCCGTCTAGTCAAGAACGAACTAGAAGACCTTATGGAGCGATATACTAACTGGGAGATTTCTCAGGGGTGGTCTTGAGGTAGGGGAAGGATGAGAGCCGAATATTACACGCCATATCTAGGTCGAACGCGACAAATAGGACGGCCACTATGCCAGCTAGCTTTGATCATATGTATCTAATTTATCCCGCCCTAATCGCAAAACGATTCGAGAGCAATGGTCATCGCATTAACATCATCGGTGGCGGCCCCTATTAAATCGACTGCTTCCCCCAAGGCATCCGCATCTAACCTATCAAATGCACGCACCAGTAGGTCACTGATGCTCAACGCTTTTTGAGCGGCGGACTCGATAGGCGTACTTATCTTTGAAACTGAGTTTGGTGGGTCTAGGGTCAGTATTTCCTCTGCCCCTATATTCAGTGTGGCCAATGCAACAACAACTCTAGTTCTCCAGGAATCATCGAAGATTAGTGATATGTTGCCATTAGTTTCTGAGAACAGGCTAAACAGGGAAATGAAACCCAACGAAAAGGATTCGTAAGCGTCGTGCAGTGCAGTCAAATATGCCTGTTCATTCGCCGTGGGACAGATGGATGTTGGAACCTCTGAAGACACAGAGGGTGTGGGGGTAGGGGTGGGGGTAGGTGAAGGATCGGTAATAACAATCAGGCGGGACTTCCAATCGGAGACTTCGGCCTGGATGGTGGAATAGGGCACGGCGTAGAACAATCCCACGGTAATTCTAGATGATGCGGTGTTTACACCTAACACTTTTCCTTCCATGGAAAAGAGGGGGCCACCGCTGTTACCGGGATTCAGCGGCGCGTCATGGGAAATATACCCAAGCGCTGTACCCGCCCAATCATTCTTGACTTCTCCTAATGTAGCCGTGACCCGGCTAGAGGAAGTGCGAGGGTACCCGACCGCGACCACCTGATCGCCCACCTCAGCAGAGGCTCCCGAATCCCATGTAAGGGCCGTAAAGGCGAAGTTGCAGCATATCGACATGACTGCTACATCCTTGTCCGAGTCGTAGCCCAAAAGCGTAGCCTTGTAGGTCCGGGCGTTTTCAACTCTGACATCGATTGCATCTTCATCTTCGATAATGTGATGGTTTGTAACGACAAAGGCAGTGTTACCCTCCGTATCGAAGATAAATCCAGACCCTCCTTTGCGGCCTGCAGTTATCCTTACAACTCCGTCTTTGACAAGCTCAACCAGTTCAGCCGGAGTGGGATTGGCGATGCTTATAGTGAAGGTGGCGAATACGGGAGGGTTGATGCTGTCGGTAGCAGAGATGGTGACTGTGTAGTCTCCGACAGTGGCATCGGATGAGATGGTCCCGGCGACCTGCCCTGATTCGTAAACGAGGCCCGAGGGCAAGCCTGTGACGGTTACCGTCGGATTATCCTGGGCGTCAGTTACCGTGGCAACGAATGCCGTAATGGACTCGCCCCGATAGTAGCTCTTGCCGCCGGGGTTGGTGATGGTGGGTGGGGTGTTGGGTGTGACAGCGATGGTAAAGGTAGCAGATACGGCAGGATTGGAGCCGTCGGCGGCGGAGATGGTCACTACGTAGTCTCCGACAGCAACATCGGAGGAGATAATCCCGCTAACCTCGTCCGACTCGTAAACCAAGCCGGGGGGCAAGCCAGAGAGGATTACGGTCGGTGTGTCCTGTGAGTCGGCGACCATGATATCAAAGGCTGTGATGTGCTCACCCTGATGGAAGCTCTTGCCGCCGGGGTTGGTGATGATGGGTGGGGTGTTGGGGATAGGTGTGGGTGTAGGAACTGGTGTGGGCGTGGGAACTGGTGTGGGAGTAGGAGTAGGTGTGGGGGTCGGGACAGGGGTAGGGGTGGGAATAGGGGCGAGCGTAGGCATTGGCGGAAGGATTGGAGTAGGGGTAGGGATGGGAGTGGGCCTGGCCGTGGCTGTGGGAGTTGAAGGTCGGGGCTTATCTGTTGACGGAGAGGGAGTTGGGGCCGGTGTTGCAGTCGGCTCGGAAGAAGGGGTTGGAGCAACGGTAGGTTCGGGTTGAGTGCATGACACAGCAACCAGGAGCAACAGGATAAGGACGCCTGCGAATGTGACCTTGCGCAAACTGGAACCCCCTTGCGGCTATGGCCGGGACCCTGTTGCCAAGCAGGGGTTCCATCCATTCTGGGCCACAAGGGGGCGCGAAGGCCCCAACTCGCGTAGGCATCCAGAATGAATATGTATGGAGTGAACGTTAGCACCCCTGCTTGGCGGGTGGAATATAACACATCTTCGTGTCGCACGCCGCCGATAGGATTCGTGAGAATGGATTCCCGTTAGGGAGCGGCAAGGTTGGCGGGGGTGGATTTAGCGAATGGCGTTTGAGATCCCTCGCGGGGTCTCGGGATAGGAAAGGGGTTCGTGGGTTGTTGGGGTGATACGGGATGGGGTAGAGAGGTGTGGGCCACCCCTCCGCTCGACCCTTCGACTCTGCTCAGGGTGAGCGGCCCCGCGCCGTAGGGGCGACCAGCCGGTCGCCCCTACGGGAGGAAGGAGGAGACGGGACACCACGGCCCCACTCCAGATCCCTCGCAGGGCATCGGGATGACAGGGGAGACTAGGGGCGCCAGGCTTGGGGGATGGGGCCTGACGGTGGGTATGTGCCCTGTTCGTCGTGGGTCTCGTGGCCGTAGATTGGGGGGTTGAAGATGCTCATGACGTACAGGCCGTTTTCGGATTCGATGAAGTGGCGGTCCTTGGGACCGACCACGTACAGAGTGCCGGGGGCAAGGTCCCATCTTTCGCCGGTGGTTACGTCTTCGACTGCGCCCTCGCCATCCAGGATGTAGTTGGCCTCGACGTGGTTCTGGTACCAGAGAACGATGCTTTTGCCTCCCGGGGCCCGGGGGGTGGAGATGGTGAAGCCACATTCGTCATCATGGAGTAGGTAGCGGTAGGCGTTGGTGCGGCCATGGCCAATGGGGACGACCCGGGTGTCCGAGAGCCGCTTTACGATCATTGTGCGGCCCGATTCACCTTGCCAGGCCGGTGGGATTTCGCCGGTGGGAGGGTAGGAGCCGTCCGCGTCATGGCGCTCGCTGCCGAGGGTGGCGGGGTTGAAAACGCTGACCGCATGCAGGTCGGTAGTGGTGGTGATGCGGTGCCGGTCCCTAGGGCCTACGACGTAGAGGTCGCCGGCGCCCAGCTCCCAGCTACGGCCGCTGGTCAAGTCGGTCAGTTCCATGTTTCCCGAGATAATCAGGTTGCCCTCGACGTGGTTCTTGTACCAGAGTTCGGCGGTAGAACCTGCGGAGACCTGGACGTCTGAGACGGAGAAGCCGCAGCCGTCGGACTGGGTGAGGAGTCGGGTGGACTGAAGTCGCGAATCGCCGTCGGTGCGGACCATCTGTTTGTCGGTGCCGACGAAGTCTTCGAGTCTTCTTGCGAACATTGGGTTACCTCCTGTTTATTGGTTGCGGGTACGGAATTTGGGCATCCCCACACCGCGGGATCACCCTCACCCTAACCCTCTCCCATCGAGGGAGAGGGGACTGGACCACCCCTCCTCATTCCGCCACCCTTGGCGGATGAATTCCGGCTCTCGGCGGCCGGAATGACGAGTAAGGGTGGGTGGCATTTAGGGTCTCCAGGCTTCGGGGATGGGGCCGTTGGGCGGATAGCCACCGAGTTCGTCGTGGGTTTCATCGCCGACGAGGGGCGGGTTGAAGACGCTCATCAGGTAGAAGCCCTTCTCGGAATAAAGCTGGTGCCGGTCCTTAGGCCCGACTACATACAGGGTGCCGGGTGCGAGGTCCCAGGTCTCGCCGGTGGACTTGTCCTCAACACTGCCCTCACCCTCCAGGATATAGTTGGCCTCGACGTGGTTCTGGTACCACAGGACTATGCTCTTGCCGCCCTCGCCACGGGGTGTGGACAGGGTGAAGCCGCAGCCGTCCTGTTCGGTCAGATACCGGTAAGCGTTAGCGCTGTCATGGCCGATGCGCACGACGCGGGTCTCGGAAAGCCTTCTCACGAACATCGTTCTACCCGATTCACCCTGCCAGGCTGTCGGGACCTCGCCGGTCGGGGGGAAGGAGCCGTCTTCGTCGTGCTTCTCGTTACCCAGCACCGGCGGGCAGAAGACGCTGACGAGATGGACGTCGCTCTTTGCGGTGATGCGGTGCCGGTCTTTGGGCCCGACCATGTAGGCGTCACCAGGGCCCAGCAGCCACTGTTCGTTGTTGGACAGGTTGGTGACTTCGAGTTCACCCGTGATGATAAGGTTCGACTCGACCTGGTGCTTGTACCAGAGGTCGATGGACATCCCCGTCTTGGCTTGCACATCGGAAATGGAGAAACCGCAACCGTCGGCCTTGGTCAAAATGCGTCGGGAATGCAGTTCTCCGTTGCCGGTCATTCTGATCATTTCGTTTTGGGTCCCGTTGATATCTTCCAGTCTTCTTACGAACATGGTTGCACCTCCGGTTAATTCTGTGATACGGGTGTCGAAGCCGATTTGACCTCAGCTCTCTGATTTCCTGCTACGGTCTCCAGGCCTCGGGGAGCGGGCCGGTGGGGGGATATCCGCCGAGGTCATCGTGGGTCTCGTTGCCGACGAGGGGCGGGTTGAAGACGCTGATGAGGGAGAAAGCGGTGTCGAAGCTCATCAGGTGCCTGTCCTTGGGGCCGACGAAGTACATGGACCCGGGGGCCAGCGCCCACTTTTCGCCGGTGGTCAGGTCTTCGACGGATCCCCGGCCATCGATAACGTAGTTGGCCTCGACATGATTCTGGTACCAAAGCTCCTTGCCGTGGCCTTCGGAGGAGCGGGGCATGGATACGGTGACGCCGCACTGGTCGGCCTGGGTGAGATACCGGGAGGCGGTGGCGCCCGTACCCCGGACGCCGACAGTTTGGGCGTCTCCGGGACTCTTGACGAACATGGTCCTTCCCGATTCACCTGCCCATGCGGGTGGGACATCGCCGGAGGGCGGGTATGCGCCGTCTTCGTCAGGGGTCTCGGTGCCGACGAGGGCAGGGTTGAAGACGGTGACGCCGTGCAACTCGGTCCTGGTCGAGACGTGGTGTTTGTCTTTCGGCCCGACCACGTACACGTCCCCCGGGCCGACCTCCCAGCTCTTTCCGGAGGCATACTCCGTCAGGGTGGCGCTGCCAGATAGGACGATGCTGACTTCAATGTGGTGCTTGTAGTGGAAGTCGATCTCCCAACCGGCGGATAGCCGGACGTCGGCGAGGGAGAATCCTGCGCCGTCGGTCTTTGTGACCAGACGTACGGCCTTGAGCCAAAGGTCTCCGTTCTGCCAGTTCACTTCTTTGTCGGAGCCTGCGAGCTGGTCTATGGTTCTGACGAACATGTTGGGTCACCTCCGGTTTTTTGTTGGGTTTCGAACTCACTTCTCGGGATCACCCTCACCCTAACCCTCTCCCCTCAAGGGAGAGGGTACTGGACACCTCCCCAGATTCCTCGCGGGGCATCGGAATGACAGTGGGAACACTTAGGGTCTCCAGGCTTCGGGGAGGGGGCCGGTGTAGGGGTAGCCGCCCTCGGAGTCGTGGGTCTCATCACCAACGAGGGGCGGGTTGAAGACGCTGAGGAGGTAGAAGCCGGTATGGGTGTTCACCTGGTGCCTGTCTTTGGGGCCGACGAAGTACATGGAACCCGGGCGGAGGTCCCATTTTTCGCCTGTGGTCAGGTCTTCGGCGGTGCCTTCCCCTTCGATGACGTAGTTGGCTTCCACGTGGTTCTTGTAGTGGAGGACGATGCCGTCGCCGGCTGGGGAGCGGGGGGTGGAGATGGTGAACCCGCACGCATCTGCCTGGGTAAGGTATCGGTAGGCCTTGGCGGCGCCGTGGCTGACGCCGACTTCGCGGGCGTCGGTGCGTCTCTTGAGGAACATGGTACGTCCCGAGGGAGCGGCCCATGCGGGCGGGACATCGCCGGTCGGGGGGAAGGAGCCGTCGGCATCGGGCTTTTCGTTTCCTACCAGGGGGGGATTGAAGACGGTTACGGCGTGGATCTCGGTCATGGTCGAGACGTGGTGCCTGTCCTGGGGCCCGACCACATACACGTCACCAGGCCCCACGTCCCAGCTCATGCCGGTGGATAGCTGTGTCAGCGTGAGCTCGCCCGACTTGATGAAAGTCGCCTCGATGTGGTTCTTGTAATGAGTGTCGATCTCCCAGCCCGCGGAGGCCCGGACGTCGGCGAGGGAGAAGCCTACGAGATCGCTCTTGGTCACGAGCCGCACAGCGCTGAGCCACAGGTCGCCGTCCTGCCAAGCTCCTTCCTTATTGGTGCCTTTCAGCTGGTTAACGGCTCTTACAAACATGTCGGGTGTCCTCCGGGGGGTGGGGGTGGGAAAGTATGTACTAACCATTTAGATAGTATCGATGTTTAACCAAGCTTGTCGTCGGATACACATTTGTTTAGTTTTGATTAGAGCGCGCAAATGGCTCCACCGGAACCAGTAAACCTTTCTCCCAACCCTTCCGTATTCGCTTGGTAATATCAACTGCCTTGGGAGTCAACTCCTTAATATGCTTGATCACTCCAACTTGGTCTGAGTAATGAATCGCGCCAAGCCTCCCCTGCTGGGGGTTGGTAGCTGCTTTCTCAAAGCTCTTGGGGGCATCAGGAGCAGCAGGGTACCTCACAAACGTCAGGTGTGGCCATGTGATAATGCCGAACAAATACAAACCTACGTTTGCCAAAGGGATATCAAAAGCCATGTCTTTCTCCCCCTGCTTCCCAAATATGTGTTCTGTTTTGACTCTCCATCCTGATTCTTCTAGCTCATTTATGAAACGACTCTCTTCTGATTTAGCTAGTTCGATAGTTGTTAACCTAACATAGTCACGTTGTGATTCAGTGAGCCGCCCTCCATTTAGCCTATCCTCGCAGAATTCGATAATTTGATTCGCAATGGAATCGAGAATATCTTCTCCTGCAGGCGGCTTCTTTAGAGCGATTTCTTTTCCCAGCCTCTCCTTGAGAAAGTTCTCCCCAGTAGCCAGGATACGTTTCTTTCTATTGTTCATTCCAATCCATATTCTCAACAAGCTCTTGACGGAATCTGAGTCAAGTGAAAGCATTGAGGAGTAGAATCTCCTCGCCTCCTCTTGTTCGGCCTTAGCCATATTCTCCAATTTTCTATTACCAGGGGCCACCGTACGTTTGAGCATTCGGCGTAACTGGTGGATGTCCCCTGTTTCCCATCCGTATTCGGCGCTTTGGTGGGTGAACACATCGACTGTCTCTTGTGCAAGTGACACATTCTCATAGAGTGTATTTTGAAGGGCGAGGAATCCCTCTATAAAATCGTGCCTCCAGCCTGTGACTTCCTTATAAGAGACTCCAGCACCTATCGCAATGCCCTTGGTGGCCGTTTCCATACTCTGTCCCATCATATAAAGGGCATGTCTTTTTTGATTTTTCTTCTTGGCTAGCTGGTCTGCCGCTTTGGCATTGTCTAATGCAATTTGAAACCATTCGCCAGCAGCTCTTCGCCTAGTCTCGTAGTCCCCCTTGAGTCTTTTTCCCTTTTTGTCAGACATCAAATCCCGTTTATCTCATGCCTATTTCAAGCATCCTTGTGCAGAATCTTCAAGGGCAACTTGGAGAGGAGTTCGAGGCCGGATTCGGTCATTACGAAGGTGTCTATGAGTCCGGCGGAGCGGGGGTCTTTGCCCCGGGAGAAGATTTCGTAGTTGGTGACGAAACCGGGCTGCATGGGTTCGTCAACGAAGCCGCCGCCCACGACTCTCGTGTGGCCGACCCAGTCGGGAGGGAGGGAGAGGCCGACGTCGTAGCCGCCGCGATCTACCTCTCCGGTGAGGCCGATGGAGGCGAGATATTCGTCGATGGCCCGTCCTATGGCGGTGGGCGGGTCGCCGGGCTTTACCTTTTGCTGGACGTAGGGGATGCTCTCGGCGAGGGCTTTCATGCGGTCTACGGTCTTCTGCTCGGGCCGGCCGAGGCAGAGGAAGCGGCAGAGGTCGGCGTGGTATCGGTTGTAGACGCCGCAGACATCGGCGAAGATGATTTCACCGGCCTCGAGGCGGAGCCGGGTAGTGGGCTTGTGGGGCATGCGGAAGCCCTCCTTGCTGACTACGCACCGGATGGCGGTCTCCTCGCCGCCGGCCTTGGCCATGGCATACTGCATAGCACCGTTGACCTCAAGCTCGGTGATGCCGGGCGCGGCGGCTTCCACGCCGGCCATGATGCCGGTGTCGGCGATTTCGGCGGCTTTGCGGACGCAGGCGACCTCAAGGGGCGACTTTGTGAGGCCGACGGTGTCGACGATCCAGGATCCATCAACGACCCGGGCCCCCGCGCCCGACATCTTTTCTTCCATGGCCTGCATCATTGCTGGAGACGGGGCGTAGGCCCACTTTTCGATGCCGACACAGCCGTTGAGGAGGCCGCGGTCCTTCATGGTGTCGACTACGGTGTCGAGCTGGGGGCCCATGGGGTGGAAGGGGAAGGTGGCGTAGAAGACGGCCTCGTCGATATAGCAGAAGTCATTGACCATGCGCTCATGGTAGGAGTCGAAGAAGAGGACTTTCGGGTCGTCGGCGCGGATGACGAGGCCCGTAGGGGAGGCGTGGTAGAACCAGATGATGTCGAAGCCCGTGAGGTAGGTGATGTTGCGGGGCGAGCTGACGTAGAGGACGTCGATGCCTCGGTCGACCATGCGTTGGCGGACCTTGGCGCGTCGGGTGTCGTACTCTTCGTTGGGGAAGACGGCGCCGAAGGTCCTTTCGTTGGGAAGGTCAGTCATTGGTGTCTCCTTAAGTCGGGGATTTTGATTGTTTGAGGAAAGGCCTTTTAGTTGGTTCGGGGGTGAAGGGAGGGGTGGGATTTGATGGTGGTTACAATAGCGGGAGGGGTAGGGTGGGGGCAAGGGGGAGGGATCTTGCAAGCGGCGCCAGGCCGCAGAGTCCCTTGACCTGCGCCGAAAGCATGTGTGATTTTGTTACACACTTTATTTTGATTTGCGGGAGAGCGATATGGCCAGAGTGCAGCTGGTGATGGCTGACGAAGATAGAGAACGTTTCGCTGAGCAAGCGAGGCGCGATGGCATGTCCCTCAGTGCATGGCTGCGAGCGGCCGCCCGTGAACGCCTTGCTGCGCGCCAGCGCGTGAAGCTATTCGAGACCCCTGAAGATGTCGAGGAATTCTTCCGGTCATACGCCTCTCTGGAAGGGCCGGAGAAGGAGCCGGACTGGGATGAACAGCTGGGGGTAATCAACGAGTCGCGTGGAAAAGGAGCTGCGGGAACGTGATCTTCGTCTACACCAACGTTTTCATGTACGCGGTGGGACGCTCCCACACCCTTCGGAAAAATGCCCAGGAGTTTTTCGTCGAAGCCAACCGGCGCAACACTCCGCTATGCACCTCAGCAGAGGTCATGCAGGAGCTGGCCCATGCCTACCTGCCTACCGAAAGGCTGCAAACCTTGGATGCGGCACTGGAGCTGATAGCGAGCGCCGCTGTCGAGGTGTGGCCGTTGGAAGAGGCGGACGTGGCCCTCGCGAGGCGTCTCCATGAGCGGCACCCCGCACTGCAAGCCCGGGACCTTTGCCACCTGGCCAGTTGCCGCAGACGCGGCGTCCGAGAGATCAAGACCTTCGACCAGGCATTGGCGACGGTCGCCGGCAATCCATCAATCCGGTAGAGGGTAGAGGGCAGGGGGGAGGGGGCACGGGGAGAGATGCCCCCGTGCCCCCCTAGGGAAACCCTCACCCCCTTGTTCCCCCTCTCCCTTAGGGCCTTTAAGGGAGAGGGGGAGAAAAAACAGAGGCATACACCTGCGCCTCGGCGCAGGTGTATGCCTCTAGTTTGGTACTGGGGAAATGAGAGGAGGGCGTCACCCGCACCCCCCCGACTTCTCGGAGGCAGGCTCTAGTCTTCTCCCGTTGAGGTAGAGAAGACCGAACTCTCCACCCCAGATTCCTCGCGCGGCATCGTCATGACACGCGGTACGGGAAGGAAGGGCTAAAGGGTCTTGCGCCAGTCTGCGGCGTCTCGCTCTTTGAAGCGGGAGAGGCGGAAGGGATGGAGGTCTATGCTGGGGGTGTCACCCATGATTAGCTGGGACATGACGAGGCCGACGCCCGGGCCCATGGCGATGCCGTGGCCGCTCATGCCGGTGGCGACGTAGAAGCCCTTCACGCCGGGGGCCTCGCCGAGGATGGGGGTGGCGTCGGGGCTGGCGTCTATGCGGCCTGCCCAGGTGCGCTGGACTTCCAATCGACCGACGGAGGGCAGGAGCCTGCGGAGGTGTCGGATGGAGCGGTCCACGAAGTCTGTGTTGGGCTTGGGCTCGACGCCGATGGTGTGGGCGAAGGGTCGGGAGCGGGCGGGGGAGCCGGGGAGGGTACGCATGATGTCGTCCAGGAGGTCCTTGCCCAGGTGTACGTTGGTCCTCTTGCGGATGCGGAGGAAGTTGCGCATGAACAGGCCCACGTCCCGGAGGGCCTCCAGGTCGATGTAGTAGTCGGAATGGGTGCCGTTGGAGATGTAAAAGGTGCCGTCGCGCTTCTGGCGGAAGGTGACCTCGGGGGTCATGACGGTGCAGTGGGAGACGAAGGGGGCGGGTTCGGTGCAGGCCACGGTGCCCTTGACGACCCGCTGGGGGACGTTGACACCGATCATGCGGGCGACCTTGGCGGTCCAGGCCCCGGCGGCACAAACTACCTTGTCGGTCTCGATGCGGCCGTTGTCGGTGACGACGGCTTTGATTGCGCCGTTTTCCATCTCAAGGCCCTCGACGGTGTGGCTCGTGCGAAGGGAGACGCCGTTTTCCCTGGCGGCGTTGGCTATGGCCTCGGTAGCGCGACGGGGCTCGGTCTGGCCGTCGTCGGGGGTGTAGATGCCACCCAGGTAGGGGCCGCTGAGGGCAGGTATCTCGCGTCTAACGGCTTCCCGGGAGAGGACGGTGGTGTCGAGGCCAAGGTCTCGGGCTTCCCGGGCCCAGGCTTCGAATTCGGAAAGGTCATCTTCGGTGTAGGCGAGCTTCAGGGAGCCACCTTCGATCCATTCGACATCGGCGCCTATTTCGTCGGAGAGGCCAGTCCAGAGCTGTTTGGCGAACATGACGAGGGGGATTTCCCTCGGGTTCCGGCCCTGCTGGCGGACCCAGCCCCAGGCTCGGGAGGACTGCTCACCGGCGACCTCGCCCTTTTCGACGATGACAACGTTCACGCCCCTTTTGGCCAGGTAGTAGGCAATGCAACACCCGACGATACCTGCACCGATGATTACGACGTCGGCTTTGGTGTCATTGGCGGACAATGTGGGTCTCCTTCGGATTGGTCAGATTAGTTAAATAGAGTGTAGTAGGCCGAACTTTAACTTTCCGGACTAAGCGTACTCCACAACGAATACCAAAGTTTTCTCAGTATCACTCACAAACTATGCCGTCGCCGTCGCGGTCATCCATGTAAGGGTAGGCCGGATGCTCTCGACGTACTGGTGCAATACCGTGATTGCGGGCTTCTGCACACGAAATCCGCCCATTTCCGTTGTCATCGTACGTCGCGAGGGCGTCGACGTTAAACGGCGCCCATGCGCCACAACCTTGACTTGTAAAGCCAACATCCGTCTCTTCAATGGTCACGATTTGCCGACCACTGCCAACTTCTATAGCAACAATGTCGTCGAATTCACCGCTAAATCCGCTCAGACGGCTCCAAGAGCAGAACTCGCCGCCTGGGGCCGTATAAGTACCAGGTGCCAATTCACTCCCAACAACCCACGTCCCATCCCCGTTGGGCGTTGTGAAAGCGTCAGCGATAGGCAACCATTCGCCGCAATCGGTCGACTTGAACCCAGCGTCTGTTGGGAAAATTGTGACTATCGGGCGTGGATCGCCAACGTCAATGGCGATAATATCCTCAAACTCTCCAGAGAAGCCGGACAGTCTTTCCCAGCTACAAAAGTCCAAGCCCGGTCCAGCAGCGTAGGTGCCAGGCTGTATATCGTCACCCACTACCCAAGTACCATCTCGAAATACTTGGGCCGGTTCGGCTGTTGGAGTTGGAGTAGGTGTCGGGGTAGGAGTAGGCGTCGGGGTAGGCATAGGTGCTGGGGCAAGTGTAGGCGTAGGGCTAGGAGTTGACGTCACAGCCGGGGTCGGCGCAGAAGCTGTGGGTGGTGCTAACGTTGCGGTCGGTTCCAGAGCGGGGGTGGGAGTTGACTCGGGCGTCAGTGTTGGACTTGGAGAAACTGTCGCGATCGCCGTGGGCAACGAGGATGATGGACTTTCTTCTACCGTTGCCGTACCTGTACACGCGGCGGCTAATGATATTGCTATGCCGATACAGACTCCCGCTATTATTCTCATAGCTCTTACAGACAAGGAGTTTTCCAATTCGAGTAGGCAACTAAAGTGATGGGCAACTCTAACTTACTCTCGCAACATATCAAACTATGAAGTGGTGGTGCCCCCAACGGGATTCGAACCCGTGATCTCCGCCTTGAAAGGGCGGTGTCCTAGGCCGCTAGACGATAGGGGCGAGCGACGGTGTCGGGCGAAAAAACGCCCGAGGTATTAAACCGCAGGGAGGTGGGAGATGCAACCGGCGGTGGGTGCTTGTGAATGGAATATGCAGACCCTATTATTCTTGGGTGTGCGGACACGAATTCATCGAGTGAGTGCGCAGATTCGGCAAGGCACAACGTATTGTCGTACGAATCGATGTGAAGAGGGGCAAGGGGAGTCACGCTATACTGTACTACGGTGAGCGCAAAACGACCCTAAAGGACCCTCGCAAAGAAATACATCCAAGTTTACTTGCAGATATGCTTCGACAACTGGGACTAACTCGGCGAGATATATTCTAGGACATAAGGGAAGTGAAAATGCGGTTCGTATACCCGGCCCGGTTGCGACGCGAGTCCCAAGGCGAAATCATAGTCTCTTTTCGAGACATTCCTGAGTGCCTGACTTCGGGGGCGGATGAAGCAGAGGCTCTATTTGAGGCACAAGATGCGCTGGAAGAGGCTATTGCTGGACGCATCGATGATGCAGAGATCATACCGGTGCCTAGCTCAAGGAAGAATGGGGAGCGCATGGTAGCGGTTCCCACTGCAACTGCGGCCAAGGCAGCCCTTACACTAGCCTTGAGGGACAGTGGACTGTCGATTGCCGAATTTGCAAGGCAATTCCGTACGAGCGAGGAGTCGGTGAGGAAGATGCTGGACCCGAGGCACAGGACATCGTCGGACAGGATTGGGAGGGCGCTGCATCTGCTAGGCCGGCAGATTGCGGTGGAGTTGGGGGAGCTGACTCCGGCCTAGGGGAAGAGGGCGAGGGACTCGAGTCCCGTTTCTTCGGGATATCCGGCCATGACGTTCATGTTCTGGATGGCCTGGCCTGCTGCGCCCTTGACGAGGTTGTCGATGCAACTCACGACCATCACGCGGCCGGTGCGGAGGTCCAGGGTGGGGTAGACGAGGCAGTAGTTGTTGCCCCAGGTCTGCTTGGTCTGGGGCGGCACATCCACGACACGGACGAAGGGCTCGTCGGCGTAGAATTCACGGTAGAGGTCGGTCAGCTGCCGGCGGCCACTGGCGCCTATTGAGATGGATGTGCCGGAGAGGGTGGCGTAGCAGGAGCTGAGGATGCCCCGGGTCATGGGGATGAGGTGGGGTAGGAAGGTGATCTGGGCCTCGAGGCCCGGGTCAAGAAGGGCGACCTCCTGGACGATTTCGGGGAGGTGTCGGTGGCCGTCTATGCCGTAGGCCTTAACGTTTTCGTTGACCTCGGAGAAGTGGGTGTTCAGGCTCAGGCCCCGGCCCGCCCCCGACACGCCGGACTTGCTGTCCACGATGATGGTTGGCTCGATGAGCTTCTCCTTGACCAGGGGGGCGAGGGCCAGGATGGCGGAGGTTGGGTAGCAGCCGGGGTTGGCAACGAGCCGGGCCGTACCGATCTCAGAGCGATAAAGCTCGGTGAGGCCGTAGACAGCCTCTTCCTGGAGGGCGGCGCTGGCATGAGGGGTGTTGTACCACTCCTCGTATTCGGCGGGAGAGCGGAGACGGAAGTCGGCGCTGAGGTCTACGACGCGGGAGCGGTCCTCGACGAGAGGTACTACCCTTTCACCACTGGACTTGTGAGGAAGGGCGGAGAAGACCATCTCTTCCCCGTCCGGCTCCGCTTCGATTACCAGATCGATATCGGACAGGTGGGGGAAGACCTCGCCGAGCTTCTGGCCCTGGGCGCTGCGGCCTGTGACGGAGGTGAGCTCGATCTCGGGGTGGTTGTGGAGGAGTCGGGCGAGCTCGGCGCCTGCATAGCCGGTTACGTTGAGGATGGCGGTCTTCATATCGGAATCTCCGTGGCTGGTAGGAAGAGGCTATAGTCTGCCAATATCCGGTGGGGAATTCAAGGCGGGAAGAGGCGAGGGGTTAGGATTTGGCCTTGCGTGTCCCTGGCTTGCTACGGAGTTCACTGGAGGGGCACTCGTCTTCCAAGACGCAATCGCCGCAGAGGGGGCGCTGGGCCTTACAGACCTGGCGGCCGTGGGCAATGATGTAGATGTGAGCACCAAGGACGTCGCCGGGGGGGACCTTGGCCTCGAGGATGTCATGGGCATCGTCGGCGGAAACCTTGGGGCCTATTAGGTTGAGGCGTTTGGCGACTCGGTGGACGTGGGTGTCGACGATCATGGCGGGCATGCCGAGGGAGAAGAGGAGAACGCAGCCCACGGTCTTGGGCCCGACACCCGGCAGCTCCAGGAGCCATTTCTTGGCCTCAGGGAGGGGCATTTCTCCCAGGAAGGAGAGGTCCCAAGAGCCGTTTCGTTCCAGGACGGCGGTGAGGATTTCCTGGAGCCTGGGGGCTTTGACCCTGGAAAGGCCACCCATCTTTATGGACTCGGCGAGGGCCTCTACGTCCGCGTTGAGGACATCTTCCCAGGTAGGGAAGATCTCTCTGAGCTTGGCGAAGGCGCGGTAGGAGTTGACGTCCGAGGTGTGCTGGGAAAGGACGGTGAAAATAAGCTCGGAGAGGGGGTCGTAGGGGCGGGGGGCGGAGGGAGGGCCGTAGAGAGGTTCGAGCCGCTCTATGAGGTCGGGAATCGGGATGTGCTTGATGGTTCGGCCGCGGAGGGGGGAGGGCCTGCGGCGTCGGGTGGGGGTTTTGGGGCGGGGGATGGGCATGACGGAAATCCTACGAGAGAAGTGTCAGATCAAGCATGACACGCGGATAGAAATAATTCTTGATCAAAAGTGCTCGCCATCAAAATAATTTTCAAACTCTTCTTCCGTAGTGAATTCTTTCATAGTAGGTGGGGGCTCGGGGATGTAATCCGGGGTTTCGAAAGGGTAAGGAGGTTTGTAGTCTGCATCCCAAGGCAATCGAGCCCAAAGCACTATTCCCGACACGGCAACTGTTGCTGTTGTTGTTTCCCAAGAAGGCACGAAGGGGTCATCGGGATAATTTGGCAACTCTTCACTGACATTGTAGCCCGACACCCTTAAAACCTCCAGAGCGTAGTAAAGGTCAATCACTCCCCAATAAGCATGACGCAAAACATCATCTAACGTTCTCCCATCCAGTGCATCCTTGCGCTCAAAGTCAAACTTCTCAGTGTTAATAACCGTATCGAGTTTATTTTCTTTAGGTAATCCCATTGTATTTTATTGCGCTCCTTTCCGAACGTGGCGTTTCGCTGCGTAATCTTGATCAAGCTTCTCATATAGAGATCGTTAAAGACATTAATGTACATTTCGGACGAGCAAATAAAACTATAGCATTATCACAACAGTATAGTCCATTATGAGTGTAGTAAGGATTATATATAAAATCGCACTACTTAATTCTGAATGCTAGCCGGATATAGAGGAACACAATAATATATTTGCTATGATGTATAATAAGTTGTGTTGGCCTAGTACCCAAAAATGTCGAAACTCGCTGCTTAGCCAGATGGTCATATCCCGACCTCTTCGCAAAGAGGCGGGAGCCTGTTACACTGCCCTTCCGGCCAGATTAGGCCCGACTCGGAGGTAGCCCTATGCCCGACTTGCGCGACCAGATATCCCAAGCCCTGAAGGGCCACGGGGCGGACTACGTGGAGATTCGGATCGAGGAGGGGGAGTCGACGAGGCTGTTGTACCGAGGTCGGGAGCTGGAGGACGTGGGGATGACGACGAGCCTGGGGGGGAATGTCCGGGCGCTGGTGAACGGGGGGTGGGGGTTCGTGAGCTTCAACGCCATTGAGGGGCTGGGGGCCCGGGTGGAGGATGCGGTGCGCCAAGCGCGGATTGTGGGACAGGAGAAGAGCGAACTGGCGGGCATCGAGCCCATAGTGGACATCGTTGAGCCCCAGCTTGGGAAGGACCCCAGGACCCTGACCCTGGCAGAGAAAAAAGGGCTGATGGATGAGTACAACGATGTGATGTGGGGGGTGGGGGGCATCCAGACAACGCTGATCGCCTATGGGGACGGTCACAAGAAGGTGGTCTTCGCCAACTCGGATGGTAGCTATATCGAGCAGCAGAGGGTGGACGTGAGCCTGAGGTTGTCGGCGACGGCAAGGGATGGGTCGGAGGTGCAGCAGGCGGGTGTAAGCCTCGGGAGCAGCGGCGATTTCTCGGTGGTGGAAGGTCTGCACCGGGATTCGAGGGAGATAGCGGAGAAGGCTGCGAGTCTGCTGGCAGCGCCCAGGGTGCAGGGTGGCGAATACACTGTGATCCTGGACCCAGTGCTGGCCGGGGTATTCACCCACGAGGCCTTCGGGCACCTATCGGAGTCGGACCACGTATACGAGAACGACCGGCTCAAAGAGGTGATGGTACTGGGTAGGAAGTTCGGGGGTGAACACCTGAACATAGTTGACGGGGCGGCGGTGCCGGGCCTGAGGGGCAGCTACAAATACGACGATGAGGGAGTACCATCCACTCGGTCGTACCTGATAAAGGAAGGGGAGCTGGTGGGGAGGCTGCACTCTCGGGAGACGGCGGCAAAGATGGGTGAGGCGCCATCAGGGAATGCCCGGGCCATCGACTTCAGGTTCGAGCCTATAGTGCGGATGACCAACACATTCATAGAGCCCGGGGCCACGACCTTCGAGGAGATGATCGCCGACGTGAAGGAGGGGGTGTACGCCTGCGATTGGTACGGCGGGATGACGAGCATGGAGATGTTCACCTTCTCCGCGCGGGAGGCGTACATGATCCGGGACGGGAAGGTCGCCGAGTTGCTGCGGCCCGTGACCCTGTCGGGCAACGTGTTCGAGACTTTGAAGAACCTGGACGCAGTGGGCAACGACCTGGACATGAACCAGGGCGGAGGGTGCGGGAAGGGCGGGCAGTCGCCGCTGCCGGTATCCAACGGGAGCCCGCACATCAGAATAGCCAAGTGCCTGGTGGGAGGAGCCTAGGTGGAAGAGATACTGGAAGCCGCCCGCAAGGTCGCAGACGCCGCAGACCTGTTCTGGGTCGAGAGCCGGTCGATACCCGTGGCCTTTGAGACTAACAGGCTGAAGCATATGCAGACCAAGGAGGCGCGGGGGGTGGGGCTGCGGATCATCAAGGACGGTCGGATAGGCTTTTCGGCCACGAATAAAGTTCAAGACGTGGAGGGGCTTGTGAGTCGGGCGGTCGAGGTGGCGCCCTACGGGGCGAAGGCTGAATTTGGACTGCCCTCAGCAATGGTGCACCCGGAGGTCCCGACCTTCGACCCCGCAGTACCGCAGGTGCCAATCGAGAAGATGGTCGAGCTGTCGCAAGAGATGGTGGAAGGAATTCTGGAGGGGCACCCGGAGGTGTTGTGCGATGCGGGAGCGTCGCAGTCGGTGGTGAAGGTGAGAATAATGAACAGCGAGGGGGTGGACGCTTCTTACGAAAAGACCGTGTTCTCCCTGGGGCTGAGCGGGACGCTGGTGCGAGGTACGGACATGCTGTTCGTCGGGGAGGGGGAGAGCTCATGCAGACCGATTGAGGATGCGTCGGACGTCGTGGCCCGGGTGATGGGGCAGCTGGACATGGCGCAACGGGAGGCAGAGGTCATCACTGGGAAGTTTCCGGTGGTCTTCACGCCTGACGCGGTAGCCGGGCTGCTACTTTCGCCGCTGCTGGTGGGATTCAACGGCAAGACCGTGGTGCAGGGGTCGTCACCGCTGGTGGGGAGGCTGGGGGAGAAGGTAGTGGATGAGCGGTTCAGCCTGTATGACGACGGGACTATTGCTTTCCGGCCCGGAAGCCGACCCTGGGATGACGAGGGGGTGCCCACCAGGGTCACGCCGCTCATCGACAAGGGTGTCGCCAGCAGCTTCATCTACGATCTGAAGACGGCGGCACAGGCCGGGGCGGAGACCACAGGCAACGCGGCGAGGGGGTCGGGGTCTTTGCCAACACCGTCTACGAGCGTGATCTCGATTGCGGAAGGGGATATGTCCTTCGATGAGATGGTCGCGGACATGAAGGAGGGGCTGGTGGTGGAGAGGTTCCTGGGGGCGGGGCAGACGAACATCCTGGCCGGAGACTACAGCGGGAACGTTCTGCTGGGCTACAAGGTGGAGAATGGACAGATAGTGGGTCGGGTGAAGAACAGCATGTTGTCCGGGAACGTGTATGAGACTTTGAACAATCTGATAGCCATAGGGAGCGAGGCGAAGTGGCGAGGGGGATCGCTGAGGACTCCGCCACTTTATTGCACCGACGTGTCGGTGGCGAGGACTGAAGGCGAGGGTTAGGTCGGGGCACGGTCGGAGCAATTTGACCGGCATTGGCCTCACGCCTAAAATCTCGGCGGGGAGGAGACCCACGAGCAATCAAGCATTAAAGATAGCGCACCCTGTATCTGCGGGGGGCGTGGTGTACCGGGAGAACGGGGGAGGGGTGGAGATCGCCCTGTGCGGACACCTTCGCCCGAAGAGTTGGCGCCTGCCGAAAGGCACTCCGGACCCGGGTGAGACCCGAGAGGAGACGGCGCTGCGAGAGACCCGGGAGGAGACGGGGCTGGAGGCGGTTATCGAGGAGGACCTGGGGAGCATAAGCTACTGGTTCGTGGCGTCGGGGGTGAGGAACCACAAGACGGTGTACTTCTACCTGATGCGGGCCACGGGGGGCTCCATGGAGCAGCACGACCCCGAGTTCGACGTGGTGAAGTGGTTCGAGGCGGAGGAAGCGAGGAAGACGCTGACCTACAAGAACGAAGAGCGGATAGTGGCCGAGGCAATAGAGCGGCTGAGGGGTCGGGAGTGATACTTCGGGGGAAGAAGGTGGTGTTGCGGGAAAAGAGGCTGGATGACGCCTACCAGGACTACCTGTGGCGCACGGACGAGGAGCTGGCCCGGCTGGACGCTACTCAGCCACTTACAACGAGGTTTGCCAGCTACAAAGCCTTCTACGCAGACGAGCTGCAGTTCCCGCAGCCTCACAAGTACAAGTTCGCCATAGACGACCTGCAGGGCAGGCACATTGGCAACTGCATGTACTATGACCTGGACCCCTACAGAGGGCAGGCCGAGGTGGGGATCATGATTGGGGACAAGGAGTACTGGGGGCAGGGCTACGGGGCGGAGGCGGTGAGGCTGCTGGTGAGGCACCTGTTCAACGTGGAAGGGCTGAGGACCGTGTACCTGCATACGCTGGAATGGAACCACAGGGCGCAGCGTTCCTTTGAAAAGTGCGGGTTCATGGCCCGGGACAGGGTGAGGAGAGAAGGGAAGACGTTTGTGTTGATGGAGCTGTCCCGGGCGAGGTGGGAGAGGTTCCCCGTGGCGGTGAATGGGCAGGTGGAGGGTGGGCAGCGGTCGGGGGTGGGGGAGACCAGGGGTTAGGGCGAGCCGCCAAGGATATTGAACCGGCGAAGGGCCGCCGACCCAAGGTCGGCGGCCCTTTGTATTTGCCTTTGGGAAAGGGTTACTGTCTGGGGGGCTGGGGCGGGGCGGGGTTGACCAGGTCTTCGCCGATGGCCACTGGGAACTCCCGGGCGATCTCGTCGAAGGTCCAGCGTCCCGACTGCTTGTAGAGGTCGTTGACCTCGTCGGGATGGCTCATGAGACCTACGAACCCGCCGGCGACATGAAGGATCTCGCCGTTGAAGTTCTGGGCCTGGTCGGTGCAGAGGAAGGCGACTGCGGGGGCGATGCCCTCGGGCGGGTCGAGCCTCTCCTCTTCGGCGGCGGCCTGACCGGCGGCGGCACGGATTTCCCGGGCCCTGCGGACTTCCTCGGTGAGGGTCATGCGGGTGGCGGCGGAGGGGGAGATTCCGTTGCAGGTTACGCCGTACTTGCCCAAGTCCTGGGATACGCAGCGCACTATCCCGGCGATGCCGTCCTTGGCTGCGCCGTAGTTGGCCTGGCCGGAGTTACCGAACAGCCCTGATGTTGAACTGAAGCAGACTATGCGTCCACCCCTCTGCTGCCTCATGAGAATGGCGGCGTGCTTGACGCAGGTGAAGGTGCCCTTCAGGTGGACGGCAATCACGTCGTCCCATTCTTCCTCGGTCATGTTGAAGACCATGCGGTCGCGGAGGATACCGGCGACGCAGACGAGGATGTCTATCTTGCCGAAGTTGTCGACGCAGGTCTGGATGATTCTCTCGCCGCCTTCCATGGTGGCGACGGACTCGTAGTTGGCTACGGCCTCGCCGCCTGCCGCCTTGATCTCGGCGACTACTTCGTCGGCAGGGCTCTGCGAGGCCCCACTGCCATCCACTGCGCCACCGAGGTCGTTGACTACGACGCTGGCGCCTTCCTGGGCGAGGAGGAGAGCAATGCCCCGGCCGATGCCCCGGCCGGCGCCAGTTACGACGGCTGCTTTCCCTTTAAGTGTATCTGTCATTCCGTTCTCCCTGATGTTCTAAGAATTAAGCGTCCGTCCTAAGAGGCTTTGCCCACGTACTGGTTCTTGACCTTCTTGCCGAAGGAGTTGGGGATGGCCTCCAGGAGCTCGTCGACGGTCCAGAGGCCATCCTTGGTGACTGCGCCGATGATTCTCGGCTGGTTGACCAGGGAGATGAGCCTGCCCCTGACGGAGAAGGTCTGGCCGTTGACGTTGGCGGCCTTGTCGCTGGCGAGGTAGCAGATGAAGGGGGCGATGTCCTCGGGGTCCTGGGGCTCGTCTGAGAACTCCTCGGGGAGCCCTGCGGCCTGGCGGATCTCCCGGGCCTTGCGCACCTCTTCGGTCATGGTCATGCGGGTGTCGGCGGAGGGGAGAATGGAGTTGGCGGTGACGCCGTACTTGCCGAGGTCCCGGGCGACGACCTTGGTGAGGCCGGCGATGCCGGACTTGGCTGCGCCGTAGTTGGTCTGGCCGGTGGTGCCCATGACGCCGCTGCTGGAGGAGAAGGTGATAATCCTTCCGCCGCGCTGCTGCCGCATCAGGATGGAGGCGTGCTTCACGCAGGTGAAGGTGCCCTTCAGGTGGACGGCAATGACGTCGTCCCATTCCTGCTCGGTCATGTTGAAGACCATGCGGTCTCTCAAGATACCGGCGACGCAGACCAGGATGTCGATCTTGCCAAAGTTGTCGACGCAGGTCTGGATGATGTTCTCGCCACCTTCCATGGTGGCGACGGAGTTATAGCAGGCGACGGCGTTTCCGCCGGCTGCCTTAATCTCGCTAACTACTTCGTCAGCAGGGCCCTGGTCTCCGCCAGAGCCGTCCAGGGCTGCTCCGAGGTCGGCGACGACGACGCTAGCGCCGTGGGCGGCGAGGGCCTTTGCGATGCCCCGACCGATGCCCCTGCCGGCGCCGGTAACGACCGCTGCTTTTCCTTCTAAAGGTTGGGCCATATTTTCCTCCTGCTCCCCCTTCCGGGGCGACCTTATCCGGCCGATATGGTTCCGGGGACCTGGATCAATAGCGGACTTTGTTCTAGCCTCTGGAAGGAAGGGCCACGGTGGCCTTGCCGGGCGTGGTGACCTTGCCTTCGTTGTTCTTGCCCTCGATCTTGAGCTCGACGAGGTTCTCTCCGCCTTCGGAGGACTTGCCGACGACCTCGGCAGTGATGCGCATGGGCACACCGGGCTCGTCCATGCCGCGGTACTGGCAGCTGAGCTTCTTCAGGACTCCCTCATCGCCCATCCAGTCGGTGACGACCTGGCCGAGCCAGGCGTTCTTGAGAGCGCCGTGGATGATGGGGCCGGGGAGCTCGTTTCCAATGGCGTAGTCCTTGTCATAGTGGATCTCATAGAAGTCGCCCGATGCGCCGGCGTACTGGACCAGCTGCCGGGTGGTGGGATTCTTTTCGAGGGTGGGGATTTCCATGCCCTCGGATACGTCCTCAAAATAGACCTGTCCCATTCTCTTTCCTCCTGCCTTAAGCTTGGACTAAAGCAATTCCTATTTGAGCTAGTACTAGTAGAAGATGCCGGTGTCGCGGCGGGTGGCTACAAGGTCGCCGTCCTGGTTGGTGAAGGAGACCTCCTTGACCTGGAAGGTCATGGTTCCGAGCCTGCCCTCCTTCTTGAACACGTCGGCGATGGTGGAGACGACGGTGATCCGGTCGCCGGGCTTGATGGGCTTGAAATACTCGTACTCGCTGCCGGCGTCGAGGACGCGTTCGTTGGGGTCACGGGGCTGGCTCTCGTCTTCGTCGCTGGGGATGAAGGCACGGGTGAAGGTGGGGGGAACGGTAACGCCGCGCCATTGGGCATTGTCGTCACCGATGGCCTCTGCGAAGCGCTTGACGTGGCCCTTCTCGACGTCATAAGTGATCGGGCTGGTCGCTTTGCCCTTGTTTTTGAGCATTCTCTGATAGATTTCTTCGCTCATGGGGTAACCTCTTGAAGATCTGCTAGTAGCTGATGCCTACGGTCTTTTCGGTGGCGACCAGCTCGCCGCGCTGGTTGACGAAGGAGTTCTGGCGGGTCTCGATGAGCATAGTGCCGAGCCTGCCGTGCTTTTCGGTGAAATCGATGATTGCCTGGGTGACGGTTATTGTGTCGCCGGGGCGTACAGGGAGGAAGTACTCCCATTCACTGCCGCCATCGAGGCCCCGGGAGAAGGGCATCTCCAGCTCTTCGAGGTCGTTGGGGATGCACATGCGGAGGAAGGTGGGAGGTGTGACGCCGCCGTCGCCGCTCCAGCGGGGGCTGGAGTCCCCAATGGCCTCGGCGAAGCGCTTGACGTGGCCCTTTTCCACGTCGTAGGTTGCCGGGGCGGAGGATACGCCGATGGCGTTCTTCATCGCATCTGAAATCACGGGTTTGTCTGTCACATGCACCCCCAAGGTCTTTCACGCCCGTCCGTCTCCGACACCCGATGTCATGGAATCCTCCAATGGTCTCGGGAGGAGGGCGCAAACCGGCGCGAAGTTTACACTTATCGGCATTTTAGTGTCAAGATTGGGGGTCGGGGGGTTGATTGAACTCGTAGCTGGTTTGATTGAATGACGCCTAGAGGGTTTCTGGGGATTTCGCGTGGTGCGGGGGCAAGGGGAGAGGAGCCGGTGTTTGATTGTTTTGCGGATTTAGGCACGACTTTGATTGTTTAAGGGACGGGGAGGGGGTACCCCTCGCCCCACAGAAGAACCCTCACCCCCTTGATCCCCCTCTCCCTCAGGGCCATTGAGGGAGAGGGGGAGGAAAAAACAGAGGGAAGCGACTGCGCCATGGCGCAGTCGCTTCCCTCTAGTTTGGTACTGGGGGGAAGGGAGAGGGGGAAAGAAGGACAGCGCCGACCTCTGCCTCTAGTTCAGTACTGGGTAGAAGGGAGGGAATGACGGAGAGGAGCCAGGCTGAGTTGCGGAGCTGGGGGTGGTTGTTCAGGAGGGATGGATTCCCGACTCCTCGGGAATGACGGATTAGACGGGCGGGGATGGCGGTGGGGGAGGGGTTGTTAGGTTGTGGGGTTTGGGTTTGCATTTTGTCTATTTTGGAGGGGTCGGCGATGGAAGACGCTGGCTGGACTTTGACCCTGTTCCTATCCAGGCAACTTGTAGATGTCCCGGGGTCGGGGAGCACCTGCCGCCGGCAATTGCTATGCCTCCACGTACCAGGTACGGGCTTGCACGCCTCACAGGCCGCGAGCAATCGCCAAGCGTCCTCGTACACCAGGTACGGGCCGCGGGCCACTTATGCCGGTGAGTTCAACCGGCCGGACCCAGCTCCCTGTGGGAGCGGCAGCATTGGGCCGCCGTCGAAACGGCTTTGTCATGCCCTGCCGCCAGAGCGCGTCTAGGCGCTCGGCCCGCCTCAAACGACGTCGAAAAGACTCGCAGGGGGCCCGGCCTCTACCCTCACGTATGGGAGGGGAAGCCAAGGCCTCGACCCTCATGCACTAGAGGGGGAGGCCGGACGGGAACGGTGTAGACCAGAGCGTCTATCCATCGCTTGGCAGTTAGGGAAGGGGCACGGGACCCGTAGTGAGGAGATGGCGTCCCCCGACTGCTCGGGGGCGGCGCCTTGGGCCGGGTCTCGGGGGCTTCCCTGGGTTTTTGGTTCCTCCTTGTGTTACTAAACATCAGTTCGAACTGCGAAACAGTTTAGCACGGATGTAATAGAAGTCAAGGGTTTTTGGGCGCGGGTTTTGGGGGCATACCCCCCAACCCCCCAGGGGAACCCTCACCCCCTTGATCCCCCTCTCCCTTAGGGCCTGTAAGGGAGAGGGGGAGGAAAAAACAGAGGGAAGCGCCTGCGCCAGAGGCGCACTTTCAGCCGGCCCGGGGGCCGGAATGACGAGTTGGGGGTTAAGCGTGGGCGAGGGTTTGGGCGTCTTGGATGAAGTCCGCGGTTTCGCGGATAAGGCGCTCGATGGCGTCAGCGGGCTCACAGAGGCCAGTGTAGAAGCAGTCTCCGTGGAGAACGTCATGCCTTGTGGTGTAGTCTCCCAGTAGTCCGCGTAATTCGGCATTGTCCTGGGCAAGCCTGAGGAGGGAGCGGGTGGTGTCGGGGGACTTGGGGGGTAATCGGCCCGTGCGGGCGAGGATGAGGGCGTCGGTGGCGCGCTTGGCGGCGCACCAGGCTTTGTCGGAGGCATCACGTATGTCTCCGGCAGCCATGCGCCGGAGGGCGGCTTCCTGCATTTGGAGCGCGTCGGCGAAGATGGGGGTGGGGTCGGCTGATGTGATTGTCATAGGGCAATGATAGCATGGTTGTAGTAGAAGGAGTGAGGAATGGGAGGCCCAGCCCCCGATTCACGCACTGGGCCCATCCACGACATCGCGGGGCATCGGAATGACAGGGGTCCGGGGCGGGGGAAAAGCGGGTTAGAATTTACTTGAACAGAACACTGACGAAGAATTCGACCGGAGGAAACAAGTTGCAGGAAAGATTCAGCGATCATTTAAGGGCGCTGGGGGACTCGATATGGGAGGCCCAGCGCAATCATCCGTTTGTGAGGGGGGTGGGGGACGGGACCCTGGAAGTGGAGAGGCTGAAGTTCTGGGTGCGACAGGACTACCTCTACCTGATCGACTACGCAAGGGTGTACAACCTGGCGGCGGCAAAGGCCCCGGGGCCCGAGCTTTCGGGGTGGCTGACGTTTCACGCCGACTTCACGCTGAACAAGGAGATGGCGCTGCACAGGTCCTACGCCCGGGACTTCGGGATCGGGGTGGAGGAGCTGGTGGCGGAGAAGAAGGCCCCCACGTGCCAGGCCTACACGGACTTCCTGATGCGGACGGCGGCGGCGGAGCCCTTCGAGGCGACTATTGCCGCCCTTCTCCCATGTTTCTGGGGTTATTACGAGATGGGCAAGTCTCTGGAGGAGCGGGGGATGCCGGAGGACGAGCTGTACGTGAGGTGGATAAAGCAGTACACGGACCCGGAGTATGGTGAGGAGGTACTGAGGTGTCGGGAGCTGGTGGACCGGCTGGGTGGGGAGGGGTCTGGGGCAACGAGGGCGTTGATGGAGGAGGCGTTCATTACGAGCAGCCGGTACGAGTACCTGTTCTGGGAGATGTGCTACAGCCTGGAGAGGTGGCCGGTGTGAGGGGTGGGAGTGAAGGGAATACCTCCCCAGATTCCTCGCGGGGCATCGGAATTGAAGATGACGGGTTATGGAGCCTGGGTGGGGCGGACGAGGGGGCCGTACCAGTAGGTCTGGCGCATTCTGACCATGTCTTTGAGCCTACCGGGGGTTGTGGGCCTATCGAGGCCGGGGGGTTGGAGGGTGGACACGGCGAGGGTCACGGCTTCGGGTCGGTCTTCTGAGGCGACTGATTCCCGGCGGAGGGAGCCGTCTCCCTGTTTGTCGAAGATACCGCTTCGGCCCATGTAGTCGCCGCCGCAGTAGTTGGCGAAGGCGAGGAAGAGGTGGTTCTCCTCGCTGCGGGAGCGGAGGAGGTGCCAGTGGACGTCATCGGCCTGCTTGATGACGGGGTCTTCGAAGGGAACGTCGGTGGGGCCGAGGGGGGTGGGGCGGGGGTAGCGCAGGGCCCCGGGCACGCAAACGAGGTCGGCGCCTTTGACGCCGAAGGCCCGGGCGGCCTCGGGGAACATGGCGTCGTGCCCGACCATCAGGCCGACTCGCCCGGCGGGTATGTCGAAAACAGGGAAGCCACCGTCGCCGGGGGTGGCCCACTGGCGGTCGTCCTCGGAGAGGTGGACCTTGCGGTAGGAGCCGACGAGACCCTTGGGGCCGACGAATATGGCGGTGTTGTAAAGCCGGCCTTCGTGCCGCTCGACGATGGTGGTTACGACGTGGGCGTCGTTCTTCTGCGCGAGGCCGTTCAGCAGGCGGACGGAGTTGCTGTCCCGGAGACCTTCAGCATGGGCGTTGGCTTCAGTCTCCGAGGTCACGGGGCCGGAGAGGGCTAGATCGGGGAGGACGATGACGTTGCAGGGGGATTCCAGACCATCAATCATTTGCTGAACCGACGCTAATAAATCATCGCCGGTGGCTGCCCCGGCCTCGAGCTGGCAGACGGCGATAGTGGACTCCTTGCCCTCGGGCAGGCCGTCCTGGCCGTAGAGCTTGAAATAGTCGTCGGGGTTGAAGAGATAGCTGTTGAGAAGGGAGTCGTGGTAGAGGGTCGGGCGGCGTTCCAGGAGCTTGTCGCCGGTCTCTTCCTCGGTGAAGCGCTTGTCTCGGGCCTTGGAGATATCCACGGTGCCGTAGACGATGCCGTTGCCGGTATCGAGGTAAGACTGGACGGCGCCGTCGGGGTCGATTACGGCGCTGCCGCCGGAGAACTCTACGGTGCGTTCGTTGCCCCAGCGGTCAGCTGCAATCAGGAAGACGCCGTTTTCGAAGGCGCGGGTTATCCAGGCCGGGGCGGGGGCCTTTTCGAGGAGCCAGTTGGTGGGGAAGCAGATGACATCGGCGCCTTCGAGGGCGAGGACCCGGGCGGTCTCGGGGAAGGAGGCTTCCATGCAGATAAGGCCGCCAAGGTTTCCCAACTCGGTACGGAAGATGGGGAGGCCGAGGTCGCCGTCCTTGGCCCATGTGTTTTCGGAGATGAAGGAATGGGTCTTGCGGTACCTGCCTACCACACCCTCAGGGCCGACCAGGGCCAGGGAGTTGTAGTAGATGTCGGTCTCGGGGTCTACCTCGGGCATACCGACGACTATGTAGCAGCCGTAACGGGCGGCGATTTGGCCGAACCTGTCGGTGGTCGGGCCCGGGATCGGTTCGACGTAGGGGGCGATCTCGGCGCGGTCGAAGAAGCAGTAGGCGGTGGTTGCCATTTCGACCATGACTATGAGTTTGGCGTCGTTCTTAGCGGCCTCTTCGACCATTTCGAGCTGGTCCAGGAGGTTTTTCTCCTTTTCGAAGAGGGTTGGGGCGTACTGGATGGCGGCGACCTTGTATATGGGGGTCGGGGGGAGGGGTTGGTTGTCGGACATGGGGGTGCTCCTGATGATTGGCTGTGCTGGATTTCCGGCAGAAAGTTGGGATAGCGGGAACATTATAGTCGGGGGAGGGGGGTGTCAAATGAGGGGGAGGGACTCGCCCCGGATCCCTCTCGGGGCGATGGAATGGCAAGGGATTGTCAGTTACCCACGAGCGGTTTTGTGATAACCTACTGGGCGCTTTAGGCCAAAAACGCGCATTTGATACTGTATATCGACGGCCTGTCACAGTTTGAAGAAGATTAGATAGGAAATTTGAAAATGCGTATTCTTATTGGAGCTGTATTAGTTATTGTGCTGGCTATTGTGGCTGTGGGTTGCGCGGGGGATGCGGGTCCTGAGGGAGAGCAAGGTCCCCCCGGAGAGCGAGGCCCTGCAGGCCAGCAAGGCGAGCAAGGGCCCCAGGGTGAACAGGGGCCCACGGGCGAACAAGGTCCTGCTGGTGAGCAAGGGCCAGCAGGCGAGCGAGGGCTTTCGGCGGAAGCTGCAGAGGTGGATGAGGAAGTGCTCATGGGTTTCCTGGAACTATTTGGACTGGGGCTGGGCGAGGCGATAGAGGGTGAGAAATCCGAGACCGCGCCGGCGAGGTACGAGGTTGAGAAGTACACACAGTACTTCGTGAAGCAGGCTATAAGCATGTACGAGTCCGAGGGGCTAGACGCGATTGTTGACTACTACAACAGGCCGGAGAGCGTCGATGGACAGTGGTATGTGTTCATCGCCGACAGGGACGGCTTGATGATCGCGCAGGCTGCCAATCCAGCACTGGTGGGCCAGAGGGTGGACGAAATACCTGGACCGAACAATAACTTCCCGGCGGGCAAAGCAGTGGCGGCGGCAGCAGATGAAGATGGGACCTGGTATTCCTACGGCTTCCGAAATCCAAGCACAGGGGCCGTGGAGCGAAAACACACCTGGGCCGTTGAGTACGATGGACTTCTGTTTGCCTCGGGGTGGTACGAGCCCGGGCCCAGCAAGTCGGACCAGCCCGCCTATACCCAGGCATTCGTGCAGCAGGCAATCGGCCTGTACGATGCGGTCGGGCTAGAAGGCACCGTCGCCTACTACAACACGCAGGAGAGCATTGACGGGCAGTGGTACACGTTCATCCTGGACGGGGACGACGACTTCATCGCCTATGCCCCAGACCCGAGCCTGGTCGGCGGGCCGGTCTCAGCGGCTGTCGGGCCTAACAACTTCCCGGCCGGAGACGCCGTGGCGGCGGTAGCCGACGAGGACGGCGAGTGGTTCAGCTACACGTTCCCCAACCCGGCCACGGGCGGTATCCAGGCAAAGCATTCGTGGATGGTAAGGTATGACGGGCTGACGTTCGGGTCGGGGTGGTACGAGCCCGGGCCGATGAAGTCCGACAACTCCACTTACACGCAGGCCTTCGTGCAGTCGGCGATAAATCTATACGACGCCATCGGCTTCGAAGACACCGTTGCGTACTACAACACGCCTGAGAGCATAGACGGTCAGTGGTACGTGTTCATTATTGACGAGAACGGCTACAAAGTGGCGATTGCCGCCAATCCCGGGCTGGTGGGCATGCACGAATCGGAGGTGGTGGGGGCCAACGGTTACCCTGTTGGGGCCTCGATTCTCGCCTCCGCCTCGGAGGCCGGCGTATGGTTCGATTACACTTTCGCAAATCCCGAGTCCGGGGTGGTGGAGACCAAACACTCATGGCTCGTAGAGCACGATGGACTCATATTCGGGTCGGGGTGGTACGAGCCCGGGCCCAGCAAGGCCGACAACCCGGCGTACACGCAGGCCTTCGTACAATCGGCGATAAACCTGTACAACGCGGTCGGGCTTGAGCAGACGGTCGAGTACTACAACACTGAGGAGAGCATAGACGACCAGTGGTACGTGTTCATTATCAACGATGAAGGTTACACGATATCTCACTACAATCCGGCCCTCAGGTTCCGGGACCCGAACCTCCGATTCGATGCCACGGGACATTTCTACGGCGATGATCTACGGTCGGCTACAGATGCCGGGAAATGGGTGGACTACGTCATTCGGAACCCGGAGTCGGGGGAGGAAGAGCAGAAGCACACGTGGGCGGTGCTCCACGATGGGCTGTTATTCGGGTCGGGGTGGTACGAGCCCGCGCAGTAGGAGGGTGTCGGGAGAGGAAGTGCGTGAGTGGGCAAGTCCTAGATCTCTCGCGGGGTCTCGGGATGACATGGAGAGATGCGCCCACGACGGAATAGCCTGCACAGGGAATATAAATGGCGATGTCAGGAGAATAGGAAAACAGATAGCTTTTGGCTAGTGTAGTTAGCGAAAACGAGAACGTACGTTACGAACCGGATGAGAAGCCGCCCCTTCCGGTAGCGCTCGGGGCGGGGGTGCAGGCGGCGGCGATCATCGTGGCGCCGGTGGTGCTGACGGTGGTCATCGTGGCCCGGATCGCCGACCAGCCCGACAGCTACATCACCTGGGGCGTATTCGCCGCCCTGCTGGTGAGCGGCATCACCACCACCCTCCAGGCGGTCAGGGTGGGGCGGGTTGGGTCGGGGCACGTGCTGATAATGGGCACGTCGGGGGCGTTCATCGCGGTGTGCGTGGCGGCGCTGACGGAGGCCGGGCCATCGACGATGGCGAGCCTCATCGTCATTTCCTCACTGTTCCAGTTCCTGCTGGCCTCCCGGCTGTCGCTGCTGAGGCGGATATTCACGCCGGTGGTGTCGGGTACGGTGATCATGCTGATTGCCGCCACGGTCATGCCGGTGGTATTCGACACCCTGCACGAGGTCCCGGAGGATGTATCCGAGGCGGCTGCACCAGTATCAGCTGGAGTAACAATTCTCGTCGTGGCAGGAATGGTGTTGAGAGCGCCGCCGGCCTGGCGGCTGTGGTCGCCAATCGTCGGGATAGCGGTGGGGTCGATAGTGGGCGCACCCTTCGGGCTGTACGACGCGGACCAGGTACTGGACGCTTCCTGGGTGGGGGCCCCGGTGGGGTCGTGGCCGGGCATCGACGTAACGCCGGGGAGCGAGTTCTGGGCGCTGCTCCCCGCTTTCGTGGTGGTCACGCTGGTGGGGGCGATTGAGACAGTGGGGGACGGGGTGGCGATCCAGCAGGTGTCGAGGCGCAGACCCCGGGCGACTGACTTCCGGGTGGTGCAGGGCGCCCTGAACGCGGATGGAATGGGGAACCTGCTGTCGGGGCTGGGGGGGACGCTGCCGAACACGACGTATTCGTCGAGCATCGCCCTGGCCGAGGTTACGGGTATATCGGCGCGTCGGGTGGGGGTGATTATAGGGGTGATATTCGTAATTGTGGCCTTCTTTCCCAAGTTCACTGCGCTGCTGGTTGGCATACCGGCGCCCGTGGCCGCGGCTTACATCACCGTTCTTATAGCCCTGCTTTTCGTGCAGGGGATGAAGATAGTGATCCAGGATGGGATAGACCACCGAAAGGCTGCGGTGGCGGGGGTGTCGTTCTGGCTGGGCACGGGGTTCCAAAACGGGTGGATATTCCCGGACCTGCTGGGAGACGGCTTCCTGAGCGTCCTGCTGGGCAACGGTATGACGTCCGGGGCGATGGTTGCCGTTGGGATGACTGCGTTCCTGGAGCTTACGGGCCCCCGACGCAAGCGGCTGCGGGCCGTGCTGGACATGGAAACACTGCCCAAGCTGATGGAGTTCCTGAGAGGATTTGCAAGTAATGCCAAATGGGATGATGCGTCTACGAAGCGGCTGGTGCTGGTGGGAGAGGAGACCTTGACCAGCCTAATCGCCGAGGCCGGGGACGAACTGGACAAGGATGCACCTCGGAGGCTGGTGGTGAGCGCCCGGGCGGCGGGGGGAGGGGCAGAGCTGGAGTTCCTGTCGGTGGCCGGGGAGGTGAACCTGGAGGACCACCTGGCGTTCATGGGCAACAATCCCGAGATAACGGACAGCCGGGAGATATCCTTCAGGCTGCTGCGTCACTACGCGTCGTCGGTGAACCACCAGAAGTACCACGGGGCGGATATCGTGACGGTACAGGTGGACGGGCCGAGGTAGGGGTGGGGTCACCCCTCCGCTCGATCCCTTGAGGGACTCGGGGCAGGCTCTTCGACTGAGCTCGGGCTGAGCAGGTCCGCACCGAGGGACGAATGCCGGCTTGGGGGGCTATGAAGATACCCAAATCCGACAGATATTTCGTGCTCGCCCTTGGGCTGGGAGCGGTCGGGGGAGGGGGGTGAGGTGGTTCTTGAGTCAGGTGGAAGTAGAGCGGTCTCAGGGTGGGGATGAGGGGAGGGCAAGCAGAGCAGACCGTTCGCGGGCCTCGGAACGGTTGGGGGGAGGATGTCGGAGCAAGTGCTTTATGGGGTCAGCTGCCAGCCTGCTCGTAGTGGAGGACGTAGGAATGCTGGCCATCATCGTTGTCGATCTCCAGCGTGCCTGAGATTCCGGTCAGCTCTCCGGCGCCCGAGTCAGGAACGATGGTAACCGTGAGCTGGGCGTCGCCCCTGTCCATCAGCCCGCTGTGCTGGAGCACGAAGGAGCCCGACTTCCCGTCCACCGACCCCGTGAAATACTCGATGGCAACGTAGCCGGCCGAGCCGGGTGTGCCGGTAAAGGCCGCTATCATCTGCGCCTCCGATGTGCCGACCATGTCGCCGGAGAACTCTTTGCGCACGGTGTTGCGGTTCAATTTCAGGCCTTCCTTTTCGAGGAAGGGGGGTTCGGCGTCGATATTGACCTCCATGGGGCCACGGGCGATGGGCATGACAGTCTCCTCGATTTCGTCTGGGTAGGTTATCTTGGGGAATTATAGGGGACATTCGCGACGAGAGAATGAACGGCCCCACCCCCGACCACCGTTTCCCACACCCCGATCTCGACGATTTCCTCCGGGGGCACCTGGGTCGGGTCCCGGTCGAGGACGGCGAAATCCGCCATAGCGCCCTGCCTGATGACCCCCACCCCACCCCCCGCCGACCAATTGAGTCCCAACGCCTCTCCCACAGATATCCCCTGCTCAGGAGAAACCTCCTGCCCGGTCCTCGCCTGTCTCAGCACCGAAGCCTGGATCCCCAGGAGCGGGTCGGGGGGTATCACCGGCGCATCCGATGACGCAGCCACGGACAGACCTGCATCCAGCCACGCCTTCAGCGGGTACAGGTTGGCGATATCCTGCTCGCCTAGCTGTTCCAAATATCTGTCACCGCTGTGGTAGATAAATCCGGGCTGGGTCACGACCATAATGCTCGCCGCCTTCATCTTGGCTATCAAGGATGGCGGGCAAATCGAGGCATGTTCAATGCGGTGGCCCAGCCCCGACCCCCCCACCGCCTCCAATGCCCCGACCGCCGCCTCCACCTCGGCCTCCTCCACTGCGTGAATCGCCACCGGGAACCCCAGCCCTACAGCCTCCCGCACCATCTCCCCCAGCTCTTTGTGGGAGGGCTGAAGCGTCCCGCTAGCCTGGGACAGAATAATCTTGCAGTGCCCGACCCTCAGACGGTCATCCCCCGCCCCAAACCCCAGCCCCGACTCTGCGAACTCCCGCAGGTGATGAAAGCCCGGCATGATCACGGCCCGGGGGAAGGGCTCCGGCCCGGAAGTCAGCGTTTGAAAGAACTCCCATCGCTTCAATGAGTTGCAGGGCGAGGCATCGTGGAAGGAGGTGATGCCGTTAGACAGGAAGACTCGTGCGGCCTGCCGGGCGGCGGGGGCCATCTCATCGCCCCGGGGCTGGGGCCCGAGCCGTTCGTCCAGCCAGTCGTCCAGGTCAATGAAGAGGCCCGTCGGCTCTCCCGTTGTGAGGTCACGTTCGATATATCCGCCCAGGGGCTCGGGCGTTTCGATGCTGATGCCCGCAATATCCATCGACCGGCTGTTGAGCACCGTCCCGTGCCCCGACCTGTGCCCCAGCTTCACGGGGTGGTTGGGGATCAGAGGGTCGAGGTCATGGCGGGTCGGGTGCCGATTCTCGGTTAGTCGGAATTCGTCGTAGCCCGCGCCTCGGACCCATTCTCCCTCGGGGGTCGCTTGAGCACGGGCCTGGAGGGCGGCGGCAAGCTCCTGTATGGACGAAACGGAATTGGGGGAGCAGTCCACGGCAGTGAGGGAGGAAGCGTAGGCGAGGAAATGGACGTGGGCGTCGATGAAGCCGGGGAGCACCGGGCGTCCCTCGCAATCGACTTCTTCGTACTCTCCCGAAGCGAGGGCACGGGCCACGTCCCCTAGCGCGAGTGAGGTGATAACCCCGCCCTTGCACACCACCCCCGAGGCCCGAGGCCTGCTCGGGTCCAGGGTTATCACGTTGGCGTTGTGAAGTACGAGGTTCCCAGTGCCGTTCAAATCGCAGCGCTCCGGATTGAGCCAATGACGGCTGAATCATAGCACCCGCCCGACCCCCTTTTGACTCGCCCATGCTTACGGCGTAGCATCGACCGGGTGCGCACAGCCCCATAACCGAGAGCAGCGACGACTTGGAAAACCCCGACCAGACATCACCACCCTCCACCACGGCCGACGAGGACATTGCACCGGCTTTAGCCTCGGGCGGCGGGCTGAACAGGGCCCGCATCGCCTTCATCCTCCTGGGCACCATGCTCAGCCTCTTCCTCGCGGCGCTGGACATGACCATAGTGGCAACCGCACTGCCGCGCATCGTCACGGACCTCGGAGGGCTCAGCCAGATATCCTGGGTTGTTGCCGCGTATCTCGTCATGTCTACTTCCCTGGTGCCGGTCGTGGGCCGGATGTCGGACATATACGGGCGGAAGCTGCTGTTCATGGTCGGGATCGGGGTGTTCCTGCTCGGGTCTGCGCTGGCGGGAGTGTCCCAGAACATGCTCCAGCTCATCATTTTCAGGGGTGTGCAGGGCGCGGGCGCAGCCGTGCTGATGTCCAACACCTTCACCGTTATCGGCGACATCTTCCCTCCCGCGGAGCGGGGCAAGTGGCAGGGGCTGATAGGCGCGGTGTTCGGGATAGCGAGCATCGTCGGGCCCCTGGTGGGCGGTTACCTCACCGACACCCTCAGCTGGCGATGGATCTTCTACATCAATCTCCCAGTCGGGGGTGTGGCGCTTGTCGCCCTCATGGCTGCAATGCCTTCGATGTCCAGGCCCGGGATCGGTCAGAAGGTCGACTACTGGGGCGCCATCGCCCTCATCGGCGGGCTCATACCGGTCATGCTGGGTATATCCCTGGCCGGGCAGGAATACCCGTGGGTGTCGGGGCAGGTCATCGCGCCCATGGTATTCGGGATCGCCATGCTCCTGCTCTTCCTGTTTATCGAGACCCACGCCCCCGAACCCCTCCTCCCCCTCTCGTTGTTCCGCAACCGCATCTTCGCCGTGGTCTCGTTCTCGACCTTTTTCAGCGGCATGGCTATGTTCGGGATCATCATGTTCATACCGCTCTTTGGGCAGGGTGTTCTCGGGGACTCGGCGACCAACTCGGGGCTGGTGCTCACGCCGATGATGCTTGGCGCAGTGGTAAGCAGCACGCTGGCAGGGCAGCTTCTCTCCCGGTGGAGCCGCTACAGGTACCTGGCCCTGGCCGGCATGGGCATCATGTCAGCCGGCGTGGTCCTTCTGGCCACTATGAACACGGACACCACCAACGCCGAGATGGCGCGGAACATGGTCATTGTGGGCACCGGTCTGGGGATAACGTTCCCCCTCTTCACCATCGTGGTGCAGAACGCCTTTCCTTACGGGCTTATGGGGCTGGTCACGGCCTTCGTCCAGTTCTTCAGGAGCATTGGCGGGTCATTGGGCGTTGCTGTGCTTGGGTCGCTCCTCGCCTCCCGACTCACCACCCACCTCACCAACAACCTCTCTCCCGAGACCCGGCAGCTGATGGGCGCCGAACTTTCCGAAGAGCTCCGAGACCCCAACGCCCTCATCAACCCCGAGGCCCGTATTCTTCTGGAGGAGCGCCTGCACGAAATGGGAGAGGGAGCAGCGCTTGAAACTGTGGTTGACGTGATGAAGGAGAGTCTTGCGGCCTCCATCCAGGAGGTGTTCATCGTGGCGTCGGCGTTTGCGATAGTGGGGGCGGTGGTACTGGTGGGATTGAAAGAGATCCCGCTGCGGAAGCGGCACCAGGTCTCGAAAGAGGTGGCTGCGGGGTCCGGGGCCGGGTAGTCGGGGGCCGTGCTACAATGGCCCGGCCATTCAACACCCGACTCATTAGCCAGGGAGCTTCATATGTTCGTTATGGATAGACGGGCCCTATTAAAGGCGGAGTCCGTTCCCTCGGTCGAAAAGGGCTACCAGACCAACGTGGCCGGGCCGATTCTCGACAGCCCCGGCGGCCGGTTCTGCGCCGTACTCATGAACGCCGACAACCCTCTCGAGGTCAGGCAGGTGTCGGGGTGGGACTCCCGGGAGGACTGCGACCGATACCTGAGCGAGGTCTACCCCGCTGTGTGGGAGGAGTGGAACTGGGTCTTCGATGAGCCCCCCGTCCCGAAGTTCTGGGAGGTCAACTGGCCGGGCAGGCTGAAGTTCAACCCGCTGGCAGCGGCAGGCCCGAACTGTTACGTTCGCACCAGCCGGTTCAAGTTCACGCCGGAGGGCGTCAAACACGTCTACAACAACTTCGACGAGGAAGTGGTCCAGCCGGTCGTGACCCAGCCGGGTTGCCGGTTCCTGTTCGTGTTTCACTCGGCGGAGGAGGAGAGGGTGGGGTCACAGGTGTCGGGATGGGACTCCAAGGAGGACTGCGACAACTACCTGAACAACGTCTTCCCTGAGGTCTTCGGCAAGGTGCAGCACGTCTTCGAAGAGCCGCCCGTGGCCACCTTCTGGAACATCAAGTTTCCCGTGATTGCCAACTTCTAATAAAAAGACTGGACGGAACTCCATGTACGTACGCACCAGCAGATATCGCCTCACCCCCGAGGGTCTCGCCGACCTCAAGGCCGGCATCCGGGAGCAGATGATGGGCCCCATCACCGCCGCCCCCGGCAACCGGCTCTTCGCCGTGATGACGTCGCCGGAGGACGAGCAGAATGGGCTGTTTATCAGCGCCTGGGAGTCCAAGGAGGACTGCGACAACTTCGAGAGCAACGTGCGGCCCGCCCTCTATGAGCGGTGGAAGGACGGCTTCGACGGGCCGTTCGAGGTCCATTACTGGGACGTGTTGTGGCCCGGGACACTGCAGGTCAACGTGGAGTCTCTGGCCAATCCGTCTGCGATGTTTGTGAGGACCAGCCATTTCAAGCTCCACGAAGGCGTCATTGATACTCTGCCCGTGCACTATCAGGAAGAGGTGATGCCGCCGCTGGTCGAGGCGCAGGGGAACCGGTTTGTCTGCGTCCTGATTTCGAGGGACGAGGAGAGGGTCGGGTCACAGGTGACGGGGTGGGACTCCAAGGAGGATTGGGAGCGCTTTGAGCGGGAGGTCTACCCCGACAACATCAAGAACTTCTGGGACCTGTTCGAGATCAAGCCCACGGCCACCTATTGGGACCTGACGTTCCCGGGCCGGGTGCGGTACTAGTCTCGGGCCTTACGTCGCAGGCCGCCCGTGAGATGGCAGGACCACTATAAGCGCAACCTCGTTTCGCCGGGGGAGGCCGTCAAGCTCGTCAAGTCGAGGGACAGGGTGTATATCCCAATCTACCCGCACCCCGACTCACTCATCTACGCCCTGGCGGCGCGGCGCGATGAGCTGAAGGACATCAAGATCACCTGCGACGCGCCCATCGAGGACCCGGGCTGGTTCAACCCCGACTGGCAGGACTCCTTCACGGTGACTATAGAGCAGATTCTCGGGGAGATGGGGCGGTCGGCGCTGGACCGGCGCATCGTCGACTACATCCCCATGATCTTCTCCACCCAGTTCCAACGCTACTCGACGGACTACGGTGACGTGGCGCCCATGGACGTTTTCATGGTTGTCACATCCCCTCCCGACGCCAACGGCTACGTCAGCTTCGGCGGGCACCTGTGGAACAAGCGGGGCTTCGTCAGGCGGTCGAAGAAGGTCATTGCCCAGGTCGACGAGTCTCAGATCAGGACCTACGGGCACAACTACGTCCACGTCTCGGAGATCGACAAGTTCGTGGAGTACACACCCGGGCTGCTTTCCGACGAGCAGGTAAACGGCCTTATGGACTCGGTGAGCGACCCAGAAGTCCGGGCACTGCTGGACGAGTTCGTTCCCAACCTGGACCCCCGGGACCTCGCCGAGCATCTCCCGCACCTGGTCGAGAGAGAGGCCAAGCAGATTCAACGCTTCGCCCGGTACCAGTGCTGGATCGAACCCGACGACGATGCGAAGACTATCGCGGGCTACGTGTCGGAGCTGGTGAATGACGGCAGCACGCTGCAGATCGGCACCGGCACCCCGACGCGGTTTTTGGCAACGGTCGGGGCATTTGACGACAAGAAGGACCTGGGCTGGCATTCGGAGATGGGCATTCCCGGCATCATCGACCTGATAGAGCGGGGCGTGATAACCGGGGCCCGGAAGAATTTTCATAAGGACAAGGCCATCTTCGGGGCGCTGCTCGGGGCCTTCTACCGTGAACTGGACTACGCCCACGAGAACCCGCTGATCGAGCAGCTGGACGTCGAGTACGTGGCCCGAGCCACGACCGTCGCCCAGAACGACAACATGGTCTCCATCAACAACGCCCTCTCCGTCGACCTCACGGGGCAGATAAACGCCGAGACGGTGTTCGGGGGCCGGCTGATGAGCGGCACCGGCGGTCAGTTCGACTTCCAGATGGGCGCCATCATGTCAAAGGGGGGTCGGGGGATAACGCTGCTCAGGTCGACGGCCCTCGGGGGCATAGCCTCGAGGATCGTGGCCCAGCACGAGGAGGGGACCATCATCAGCGTCCCCCGCACCTTCGCCGACACCATCATCACGGAGTACGGCGTCGCCCAACTCCTCGGCAAGTCCAACCGGGAAAGGGCCCGGGAGCTAATTTCCATAGCCCACCCCGACTTCCGGGAAGAGCTGACCCGGGAGGCGGAGGGGCTGTTTTACCCCTAACTCCACCTCCAATCGTCATTCCCGACTCCGATCGGGAGTCCATTCCGCGGGGAGGGAATTCTGTTCGCCCTGAGCAGAGTCGAAGGGTCTCAAGAACGGAATGGGGTGGTGTCTCACTGCGTGTCAGGGTCGCTCACCCCGACCTAATTAGCCGGCCTTCATGCTGTGAAGCGGCAGCGCCGTGGTTTCAAGGGTAGACAGGTCAAGGCGTCGGGACGCGTAATCTATGTCGAACCCCACCACCGCGCCTTCCTCGTCCAGGTCCACGTTTAACCCTTCCGTCACCTCCACAGTCTCCGTCCCCGGTCCCGTCTTGAACTCCACGTATAGGCTATCCGTCTCCGGGTAGTAATGAAGCTTCATCGCCGCTCCTCCCTGCGAAAACGTCTATCGAAAAAAGCGTTGTGGATGGTCTTTCCGTCTTCCAGTGTCACCACCCGCAAATAACGGGGGATAGTTTCGTCCGGCAATCTTACCTCTCCCCAAAAGCGTATGCGTCCGTCCTCCTGCACTTCCCTATGGATCGGCGCTGCTACGACCTGGGCGCACCACGATAATTCAATATAGGGGCGCTTACGGCACACTTGCTCATCAAAGTATAGCGTCGTCTCCACTTAGCCTACCAACAGCCGAGTCCGGTATTCCTCGCCAATCTACTCCAGTTCCTTCATCGCAATGCGACTAATGCGAGTGGAGAAGGGCAGGTCTTACCTTATCCCAGTCTTCTACCGAGTCAAGGGGGTTCTGCAGCCTCTGTAACACCGTCGAGAGATCATCGAAATCTTCCAGGTATTCCTCGATCACCTGACGCACGAGGTCGGCCCTGCTCCTCCCCTGCTTTGCAGCTGCATCGTCCAAAGCCTTACCCACCGAATCCGATACCCGAGTTGGTATCCGAATCATCACTTACCATTCATTTGTGCCTTGACACCCTTCAATGCAAGTGTAACAGCCCAAATCGCGGAGCCGGACATCCGGAAGGAGCTGATGCGGGCGTCCGAGGGGCTTTTCTATTGGTAGGCCGAGTCAAGACGAGCTCGGCAGGTTATTCTAGTTGCTCCCCACAGTGAGGGCACACTTTGCGCTCGGTTTTTCGACGCTGAATCTCCTCAATGAATCCAGACCCGAGAATGCCCGCGGGCAGGGCAAATAAGCCTATGCCTAACACTGCCATCAAACCGGCAAGCGCGCGGCCCGCCGCTGTAATCGGAGAGGCATCGCCGTATCCAACGGTAGTCAGTGTGATGATGCCCCACCACATGGCCTCCGGGATGCTAGAGAAGTCGTCTGGTTGGGCGTCGTTTTCTGCGTAATACATCAGCGAGGACGCGAGGAGCAGAAGAAGTGAAAGCACGCCCACTACTGTAAGCAGGTCGTTCTTTTTGGCTTGGACTACTCGTCCGAGAGTTCGCAGGCCAGAGGAATAGTGCCCCAACCTGGCGGCGCGACCCACAAGTCGCGCCGCCCGCAGGACCCGTAGGTCTATCCCAAAAAGATTAAGGAAGGCAGCGTAAAAGGGGAGTATTGCTATCAGGTCTGCCAATGCTAGTGGAGTTACGATAAATCTTAATCGCCCCAATATCTGTCCTGAGTATTTGGGATCAGCCACAGAACTCCAAACCCGAATCAGATATTCGACAGTGAATACTGCTACTGAGACGGTCTCAAAAACCCAAAAGGCTCGCGGTGACAGGTCGTGAATCTCTTCGACTGTTTCCAGGACTAGAGCTGCGATGTTCAGGACGATCAAAGCAGTTATCGACAGGGATACCGCTTTGCCGATGCGAGAGTCGGGCTCCGGGCCTAATGCGTCATGGAGAGTCTTCTGGAGTATTGCAACATTCATCGACCGCCTCAACGTGACATTCAACAGTGGGTTTTGGATCTAGGTAACTCCAAGATTCTAGTCCAATAACAGTCGCTATGTTGTATACATACTTGCCGGTGTACACCCCCTCTCGTTGACCCCCGAGACCCGGTATAGGTAAAATCAAGTAGGCACCCGGGGCCCGGCGCAAGAAGTCTCGGGAGCCGTTTTTCTAGCCACGCCGGAAGGAGCGCAAATGCAGTCGAGCCTCATAGGTAAGATACAGAAGGCCAAGGCCTACGCTGAGGAACCCGACAGGGTCCAGTTCAACAACTTCAGCCTCAGCTTCCGAGGCGCCCACAAACGCCACAACGTTACCTATGATGACGGCGTCCTGCGGTGCAACTGCAGCTTCTTCACTTCCTGGAACATGTGCAGCCACACAATGGCCCTCGAGCGCATGTTTGACGTTATGCTCCCCCGCGTCGAATACATCAGCAACTAGCGTCTGCCCCGTCTTACTTGAGGAAGTCCGATGGCCTGAGCGCGACGCGCTCAGGCCATTGTTTTGTTCTGCCTTGGAATGGTGGGGCCGCTCGTGCTGAGGCCCTCGAAGTATGAGCGGGGAGGGTCGGAGCGCTATCCGACGTACGTCTCGAACACGAGGCACGCGTTCTGCCCGCCGAACCCGAAGCTGTTTGACAGCACCTTGTCGACCTGCTGGCGTCGGGCCTCGTTGGGGACGTAGTCCAGGTCGCAGTCGGGGTCCGGATACTCGTAGTTGATGGTCGGGTGCATGGCCCCGTCGACAATCGACATCACGCAGGCCACCGACTCCATGCCCCCGGCCCCGCCCAGCGCATGCCCGATCATCGACTTCGTCGAGCTTATCCCCACCTTGTACGCCGCCTCCCCAAAGACGCTCTTGATGGCCCGGGTCTCTATGGAGTCGTTGAGCGGCGTCGAAGTGCCGTGGGCGTTGATGTAGTCGATTTCGTCGGGCTTGGCGTTGGCGTCTTCAAGGGCCCAGGTCATGGCCCGGGCCGCGCCGGCGCCCTCATCGTCGGGGTGGACCATGTGGAAGGCGTCCGAGGAGACCCCGTAGCCCGTGACCTCGCACAGGATGTTCGCTTCCCTGCCCAGAGCGTGCTCCAGTGTCTCGAGAATCAAAATCCCCGTGCCCTCTGCCGGCACGAACCCGTCCCTCTTCGCATCGAAGGGCCTGCTGGCCTTTGTCGGGTCGTCGTTGCTGACCGTGGACAGCGCCTTCATCACGCTGAACCCCCCGAGACCAAGCTGGCTGATCCCCGCCTCCGTCCCGCCCGACACCATGACGTCCGCCGACCCCCTCCTCAGCACCTCCAGCGCATCACCCACCCCCTGCGTCCCCGCCGCACACGATGTCGTGACAGTGTTCGTGAATCCCTTCAAGCCCAGTATCCGGCTCACCTGCGAGGTCGCCATGTTGGGCAGGATCATGGGGAAGAAGAAGGGGCTGAGGCGCATCCCGCCCTTGGTCTCGACCGTCCGGCCCCCGACCTCGATATCCGGGAAGCCGCCGCAACCGTTGCCCAGCACAATACCGAGCCTGGCCGGGTCCTCCGACTCCATGTCCAGCCCCGACTCCTCGATGGCCGCCAGCGCCGCCGTCACTGCAATCTGGCTGAACCTGGACATGCGCCTGGCATCCCGGGCGTCGAGTTTTTCGCGGGGGTTGAAGTCGGGGATTTCGCCGGCGATCTTGGTCGGGTAGTTGGTGGTGTCGCACAGCGTCATCGGCCCGATCCCCGACACGCCATCCACCAGGTTTTTCCAGAACTCCCTGGCCGTCGTGCCCAACGGCGTCACCGCCCCGATACCCGTCACCACCACCCGCGGGCGTCCCTTGTAGTCGGTCAGTTGAGGGGTTGATTCCGATGGGCTCATGCTCTTTGCGATCTGCTTTGTTGCTAAATCGGGGGTCGGGCTAGTAAATCTCCACCGGCACCCGTTTCACCGCCTCGATTGCCTCTCCCACCACGAACAGCGATCCCGTGACGCATACAAGATCCTCCTCGGAGGCCAGCTCCCGGGCCCTTTGCAGCGCCTCTTTCACGCTCCCCGTGGTCTCGACGATTATATCAGGTCGCCTGAAGGCGTCGGCTATGGAGTCGGGCTCTGCGGCCCTTGCGTGTCGGGACTTGGTGAGTATGACCGTCGGGGCTAGGGGCACGAGCTCCGACGCTATGTCCTCCACGTTCTTGTCCGCCGACACCCCGACCACCAGCACTGCCTTTCTGAATTCGTAGTATTTTGTCAGCGCCTCCCGCAGCCTCCGCGCAGAGTCCCCGTTGTGCGCCCCATCCGCAATGATCAAGGGACGACGCCCCAGCTCCTCCATCCGGCCCGGCCACCGGATATCCCCGAACCCGTCCACGATGTCGCCGTCCGAAATCCGCCACCCTTTACTTCGCAGTACGCTTAACGCTGTTATCGCCGTGGCAGCGTTCTCCTGCTGATGGTCGCCTATCAGGGGCATCGATACCCGGTACTCCTTCTCGAAGTCCCGCACCAGCAGCTTCTGTCCCCACCCCCCATGCTCCAGAGACCTCCACACCACCTCCCGACCCACGTTCACCATCTCCGAACCCCGCTCCCCGGCGATTCTCTCGATTACCTCTTCAGCCTCCGGCCTTTGGGGAGCGACGACCACCGGAATTCCCGGCTTGATGATTCCTGCTTTTTCGCCGGCTATCTCAGGGAGGGTCTCGCCCAGCAGCTCGGTGTGGTCCCGGCTTATGGACGTGATCACGCTGACTTCAGGAGTGACAACGTTGGTGGCATCCAGCCTGCCCCCCACCCCGACCTCGAAGACCAGGGCTTCCACTCCTTGCTCAGCGAAGTAGAGCAGGGCCATGGCGGTGAGGGCTTCGAATGTGGTGATGTAACCGTGCTCTCCGGCTGCGTTCAATTCCTCCACGTGGGGTTTCACCCTCTCGATGGCCGCCGCAAAGTCCTCCCCCGATATAAGCTCACTGTCCACCTGCACTCTTTCCCGGAAGGTATGGAGGTGGGGGGAGGTGAACAAGCCGACCCGGTACCCGGCCTTCCTCAGCACCGACGATATCATCGCCGCCGTGCTTCCCTTTCCCTTCGTCCCGGCGATGTGGACAATCTTCAGCCCCGACTCCGGCGACCCAAGCCTCCTCAGCAGCACCCTCACCCGCTCCAGGTCGACGTTGCCCGGCGAGTACAGCTCCTTCAACGACTTTTCGTAGTTGGTGAGCCCGAGTATGTATTTAAGCGCGGAGCGGTAGTCCAAGAGGTCTCCTTCGCCATTGTTGGCGTGATTGCATATATTGTAACGCTGGAGGAAGGGCCTATGCCTCGGACGGCCATCTTCTGGCCGGCCTCCGACCCGTCGCAATCGCCAGCGCCTCCCCCCACCCCATGTCCAGGATGTAGTCCATATTGCCTTCCAGGGGTCGGGGCTTGAAGTCGAAATTGGCCTCTACGGAGTCCTCCGCCGTGATGTTATCCAGGGACAGCATGTCCAGCTGGACCTTGGTTATCGGCGGGTGTGGGGCGACCAACTTCAGGAACGGCAGAGCGGGGCGCATCAGGGACTCGGGCACGCGCACCTTGACCTTCCAACTCCCGAAGGACCGGATGATCATGTCCGTTATCTCCCGGTAGCTCAGGATGTCCGGCCCCCCAATCTCGACAGTCTCCCCATCGTAGGACCTGTCCACCAGCACCCTGTCCACGCACTGTGCAACGTCTTCCACGTGGATCGGCTGGAATCTCGCCTTCCCTGAACCGATGAACGGTACCACCGGCCCGACCCTGATCGTCGCAGCCAGGGCGTTTATGAATTCGTCTCCCGGCCCGAAAACCAGGGAAGGCCGCAGGACGACGTGCCGCAGCTTCGAATTGACCACCGCCTCTTCGCCCTCCCACTTGGACCGAAGGTATGGGTATTTGGGGTCGGGGCCGACGCCTATCGCGCTCAGGTGGACTATCTTCCGCACCCCTGCTGCCTCGGCCGCCTCCACCACGTTCCGTGTCCCCTGCACGTTGATGCTCTGGAAAGTCGCGGGGCCCTTTTCTCTTATGACGGCCACGGTGTGCACAACCATATCCACGCCGTCGCACGCGGCTTTCAGGGAGTCGGGATCGGTTACATCGCCAGTTACGAAATGCACCGCCGGCAGCCCCGAGGATTGGCTGTTCGGCCCGGGCCTTACCAGCCGTCTCACCTCCTCCCCCCGCTCCACCAGCCGCGCCACTATCCGCCTCCCAACGAATCCCGTGGCCCCCGTGACGAGTATCAAGTTCCTGCCCTTCTGCGGCAAAAGGGTGCCGAGGTTAGCCAAGCGGTTTTTGGGATGTCAATTATCGGGGCAGGCGGACGGTTGCCAGTCATGCATCTCCTCCCCGGACCGCGCGGGGCGTCTCCGATCTGCGCGCCCGCGGACCCGTAGAGACTGCAGAGCGAGTCTGAGAGCAACTCAGCGCCTCGGTCTACCCCGCGGATTCCCGGCACTCGGCAATCTCCATAGCCACCGAGTCGGCGTCATCTCCAGTAGTGACCAGGTCTGCCGGCGGCTCCATACCCAGCCACCTGTACATGGCATCGGGGTTTTCCAGGTAGATATCTACCAGGCAAGACTTCTCCTGGGGACTGTATCCACCGGCCTGGAACTCCTCCATCGCGCTCCCCAGGTGGACCACGCTCTCCGGCGTGAGGCAGCCGAAGAACTGTCCAGCCGCCTGGGTCTGGCCGGAAGTTATGAGCTCTGTGAAAGGCGCCTCCAGGAAGAACTGGTAGAGCAGTCCACCCAGGGAATCCTCTACGCAGGCGGCTTCTTCCGGGGATACTCCGTCCATGACCTGCTGCCCGAGGGTTTCCGCATTGAGCACCAGGCCTGCCAGGGCATGGGCGGGTTCAGGGGTAGGTTCGGGAGTGGGTGTCGGTTCCGGTTTCGGGGTGGGCGTCGGCTCCGGTCTGGGAGTGGCCGTGGGCTGGGGTATCGGGGTGGGTTGGGGTACTGGGGTTGGTTGCGGCGTGGACGTGGCCTGAGGCTCAGGTACGGCCGTGGCCGTGGGCCGGGGAGCGGGGGTGGGTTGGGGTGTGGCCGTGGCCTGAGGCACAGCCGTAGCCGTGGGCTCCGGCTCGGGTTCGGCCGTCTCCTCACCTCCGCAGGCCAGAATAAAGGCCATCGCCCCCACCAAGGCGGCAATGGCCATAATGCCGACGAATTTTCTTAAGAAATACTTCAATTGACGGGTTCCCCTTGAGGTCGGCGCGCCTGTTGCCGCGCCTTTCGATTTGGCGGTGAAACTAGCATATTTTGCTCGTATCGTCCATTGATTCCTCCCGGGGATGCCGGCAAAAAACGGACCCCTTTTACCTCCTCCGCAATTGCTCAAAAAGGATCAAATTTGGGGCCGATATATGGGGTTGGCGGTGTATAATTTCGGGTGCCGGACGGGGCATTCATCTTTGTATACACACCTTCATCTCCATACCGAGTACAGCCTCCTTGACGGCCTGTGCCGCATCCCTCTCCTCATGGAACAGGCCCGAGACCTCGGCATGGAGAGCATGGCCCTCACCGACCACGGCAACCTCTACGGCGCCATAGACTTCTACTCTTCAGCCAGGAAGAGCGGCGTCAAGCCCATCATCGGCTGCGAGGTCTACGTCGCCCACGGGAGCCGTCGGGCCAAGGTGCCCCAGGAGAAGTCTCCCTACCACCTCACCCTCCTGTCCAAGAACGAGACCGGCTACCAAAACCTGATCCAGCTGGTCACCAAGGCCAACATGGACGGCTTTTACTACAAACCCCGCATGGACCGCTCGCTTTTCGAGCAGCACCATGAGGGCCTCGTCGTCCTATCCGGCTGCCCCACGGCCGAGGTGCCCCGGGCCATCCTCGAAGGCCGGATGGACGACGCCTATGCCGCCGCCCGCTGGTACCGCGAGGTATTCCAGGACTACTACCTCGAAATCCAGCGCCACGACCTCGACATGCTCAAACCCATCAACGAGGGCCTGGTCCGCATGAGCCGCGACCTCGAAATCCCATTGGTCGCCACCAACGACGTCCACTACATCCACCGCGACGAGGCCGCCGTCCAGGACATCCTCCTCTGCATCCAGACCAACGCCACAGTCCAGGACGAGAAGCGGCTCAAGATGTCCGACGACTCCCTATACCTCAAGACCCCAGAGGAGATGCGCAACCTCTTTTCCGACATGCCCGAGGCCCTCGAAAACACCATGCGCATCGCCGATGCCTGTGACCTCTCCATAGAGTTCGACAAGCTCCGCCTCCCCCACTTCCCCACCCCCAACGGCGAAGATGCCGACGCCTACCTGGGCCAGCTCTGCGAGGAGGGCTTCCGCCGCCTCTACCCCGACGCCGGAGAAGCCGCCCGCCGCCGCCTTGAAGACGAGTTGGACGTCATCAAGAAGACCCAGTTCGCCAACTACTTCCTGGTCGTAATGGATATCTGCTCCTACGCCCGGGAGCACGGCGTACTTTTCGGGGTGCGGGGCAGCGCGGCCGGGAGCGTGGTCCTTTACTGCCTCGGCATCACCGACATCGACCCCCTGGAATACGGCCTGGTCTTCGAGCGCTTCCTGAACATCGAGCGCAACGAAATGCCCGATATCGACCTGGACTTCCAGGACGACCGCCGCGACGAGCTCATCTCCTACGTCACCCGCAAGTACGGCGCCGAGCATGTGGCCCAGATCATCACGTTTGGAACTCTCGGGGCTCGGGCTGCCCTCAGGGACGTGGGTCGGGCCCTGGGCCTTCCCTATTCCATGGTCGACAACGTGGCCAAGCAGGTCCCCTTCGGGGCGAAGTCCATAGACGACGCCATGAAGGCCAGCCCCGAGCTCAACAGTACTTATGAGGAGGACCACGCCGTCCGCAAGCTCGTCGACTCCGCCCAGAAGCTGGAGGGCGTTGCGCGGCATGCGAGCACCCATGCCGCGGGCATCGTCATCTCCCAAGAGCCGCTTACCAACTACGTCCCGCTACAGAGGTCGACCCGGGGCGAGGGCGAGGAGATAGCCGTAACCCAGTTCTCCATGGACCCAATCGCCAAGCTGGGCCTGTTGAAGATGGACTTTCTCGGGCTCATCAACCTCACCATCCTTGGCAAGGCCCTCGAAATCATCGCCGAAAGCGGCGGCGGCAGGATGTCCCTCAACGACATCCCCCTTGATGACCGGAAGACCTTCGAACTGCTCTCCAGCGGCGAGACCACCGGCATATTCCAGCTGGAAAGCTCGGGGATGCGGCGGTATATCAAGCAGCTCAAGCCCTCCACCGTCAACGACGTCGCCGCCATGATCGCGCTCTACCGGCCCGGGCCCATGGAGCACATCACCCGCTTCATAGACGCCAAGCACCAGCGCGCCCAGGTCACCTACCCCCACCCCGCCCTCACCGACATCCTCAGGGAGACCTACGGCGTCATCGTCTACCAGGACCAGGTGCTGCTCATTCTGCGCACCTTCGCAGGCTACAGCCTCGGGCAGGCCGACATCGTGCGAAAGGCCATGGGCAAGAAGATAGCCGCCCTGATGGCAGAGGAGCGGGAGCGCTTCATGAAGGGCGCCACCGCCAACGGATTCGACGATAGTCTTTCCACCTACGTCTTCGAGCTGATCGAGCCCTTCGCAGGCTACGCCTTCAACAAGGCCCACAGCGTCAGCTACGCCATGATCTCCTACTGGACCGCTTACCTGAAGGCCAACTACCCGGTGGAGTTCATGACCGCCCTGCTCTCCTGCCACTCCGGCAATGCAGAGCACACCGCCGCCGCAGTTGAGGAATGCCGCAAGCTCAACATCGAGGTCCGGCGCCCGGACGTCAACGCTTCGGATCTCGGCTTCACAATGGAGCGCAACAACGGCTCCAGCGCCATCCGCTTCGGCCTCTCCGCCGTCAAGAACGTCGGCGACGGCGCCGTCCGCCCCCTCGTCGAGGCCCGGCAGGCCGACGGCCCCTTCAAGTCGATCGAGGATATGTGCCGCCGGGCCGACCTCCACAGCCTCAACAAGCGGGCCTTGGAAAGCCTTATAAAGGTCGGGGCCCTGGACTCCCTCGAAAGGCGCGGCGCCCTCCTTGGCGGCATAGACCGCATATTGTCGATGTCCCAGCGGGAGTGGGACCTCAAGAACTCGGGCCAGTCCACCATGTTCGACCTCTGGGGCGAGTCCGTTGCCACCCCCCTCCCCGACCTCGAGCTTGAAGAGATGCGAATCCAGCCCGGTGAACCGGACGCCTGGGAGAAAGAACTGCTCGGGGCCAGCCTCTCAGAAAGCCCCATCTCCCGGATTCATCGCAACCTCGGCGACTTCACCCCCAACTTGTGCGGCGATATCGAGCCCGAGCTCGACGGCAGGAAGGTCACGCTGGTCGGGCAGATCTCCTCCTTCCGCATCGGCACGACGCGGAAGGGAGACCCCTTTGTATCCGCAGTCCTGGAAGACGTGACCGGCACCACTGAGATAGTGGCGTGGAGAGAGGTCTACGAAAGGACCCAAAGCCTCTGGGCCGAGGGCACGATCCTCAAGGTCGAGGGTCGGGTGCGCCTCCGTAACAACGACCGCATTTCCGTCCACTGCAACCACGTAGAAACGTTCGAAATCCCTGCCGAAGAAGATGTGCCTGGGCCCACCGAGGATTCCGCCGGCCCACCCCTTTCCATCATTCCCGCAGAAGCGGGAATCCATCCCCCGCCCCCACCCACCTCTCTTGATCCGGGCACACTCCCGACCGAACAAACTCCTACCAACGGCGTTGCCCATACTGGGCAAGGTCCGACTTCAACGGAAGGCTCACCCGTAAACGGCGCCGCTCACCCTGAGACCAGCGAAAGAGGTAGGGAGGATTCCGCTCGCCCTGATGCTCTCGAAGGATCAACCGAGCGGAATGGGGTGGATGCCACCCCACCCCCCTCCGTCATTCCCGCAGGGGCAGAGCCTGCCCCCGAGAAGTCGTGGGGAATCCACCCCCCTCACGACCCCGCAAAAGCCGAACAAGTCTGGCTAAAGGTCCGAGCCACGGGCGATGAAGCCCACGACGCCCAGGTCCTCAAAGACGCCATCACCCTCGCCAGGGGATTCCCCGGCCCAAGCCCCCTCTTCCTCGAAATCGAGGAGCGTTCGCGAACAACGCGTCTCGAACTTCCCGAAGTCCGGGTGCAGTACTCTCCGAAATTGGTGAAGCTGCTCTCCCCAAGTCTCGGGGAGGGCGCAGTGACCTTGGTCGAATCCTAGGGCCATAGGAAGCCCCAGCCCATGAAATGGGTCCTAGCCGCCACCGCCCCCGACCAGCTCATGGCAGAGATGTGGGGCGGCCTCCTCGCCAACAGCGGCATCCCGTTCCGGCTCAGCCCCGGCGACACCAGCGCCTTCCTCGGCCTCTCCCTCCGACCCTGCGGCATCCTCGTCCAGGAAGACATGCTCGAAGAGGCCCGCATCGTCCTTGAGGGTGAAGAGGTAGAGGAGTCCTAGGCCGCTACCGCTATCAACACCAAACCCCCGACTATCAACCCGGACCCCAGCAACCGACCCTTTCCGAACCGCTCCTTGAGCACCAGCACGCCCAGCAGCACCCCCATCACCACCCCCGACTCCCTCGCGGGCGCCATGTAGCTGACCTGCGCGAGCGAGAAAGCCGTCAAAGCCAGCCCGTAAGCGATGAAAACCAGCACTCCCGCTGCCAGTATGGGCCAGGCGTTGCTTCTCCACTCCTCCCTCACTGCGGCCAGTCCGTGCCTGCGGATTATGTAGGGAGCCAGGAAAAGAGCTCCCCCAATGGTCTGCAGGTACATGTAAAGGAACGGCTGGGCATACTCCACACCTCGTTTGTCCACCAGCGAGTACCCGACAATTGCCAGTCCGGCGAGCACCGCGTAGCCAACTCCTCCGTCAAGCAGAAGCTTCGTTGGTTCGGCGAGGATTCGCCGGAATCTGCCCCACCAGGAGACCACGTAGAGCCCTGCCACTATGAGCACGAAACCCGGTACGGCCAGCACGGCTATGGTCTCTCCCAGCAGTGGCACTGCAAGCACGGGTATGAGCATCGGCGCGATGCCCCGGGCCACGGGATAGACCAACGACAGGTCACCCCGAGAATACGCCCGACCCAGCATTACGAAATAAAAACTCTGGAATGCTGTGGAAGCCAGGACGAACAGGTATCCCGGAGGGTCTATCGGGTACAGCCAGAACAGGACTACGGCCAGTGGGACGAACATCACGCTGCCGCTGACCACTATCCCCCACGCAAATGCTTCCTGGTTACCCCCGCGCTTCAGCAGAAAGTTCCACGTAACGTGAAAAAAGGCGGACAGGAGGATCAGTCCGAAAGCCAGCCAGGTCATGCCCGAAGTCTATCCGACCAACAGTGTGCAAGCGATAGCGCTGTCACCGTCAGGTCGTTTCCCTCCACCAGTACCAAACTAGAGGGAGAGGGTTCCAGGGGTTGGACGGGGGGGCGGTGAGAAGCTGGGGAACCGCTAGTTACGATTGATTTCGCTAGTCAGGTTGCGAGCAGTCTCCAGCAACCCAACAACGTGTTCTTCACTTATCTCGTCGTGACTGAATCCGTGGGCAATAGCGTTGCGATATCCCTGCATGTCTCGCAGCCTGAGATAGTCTTCACTCGACAGCAGGCCAAGGTATCTGGCCTGATTTACCACGTAGCTTGCAGAGGTGATGCCTTCCTTCGACACCCCTTCAATTTTCAGCAGTATCCTGGCTGCGGCCTCGCACGCCGACCACGCAAGCATGAAGGCAGCTTCGCAAAGACCTGCATCCAGGGCCTTCTCAGCTTGTTCAACCCGTTCGCTGATGTTCTTCTGCTCAAAAGGCACTGCCTCCGGCGGTGTGTAGAGGTTCTCCAGTTCATCCACCAGTACCAGCTCGAAACTCCACCCGGTTTGAGCATCTATGGCATTCACGAGGTCTTGAATCTTGCGGTCCGCCGCCAATGCACCCCGTGTCCTGACTTCTATGACCTTCGTCTCTCCGCCCTTCCGCACAACTAGGTCGGGATGGAAATCCGGCATGAAGTCGAGCACTGCATCTGTATCGGTCTCGTACCCCTTATCCCGGTAGTTTTTCGCTAGTTCGCGTGTATACATGTATACGGAATTTGGCAAATCTACGATCACAACGCCACCCCCGGTGACTCCAAGGCGTCTACCTGTATATGAACCGCTTCCCTTGGGTTAATGACGATATCGACCAACTTCCCAGAGGGGATACCTATACTCAAAATCCTCATGACATGCCTTTTTCGACACAGCAAGTCAAAAACTTGGGCATCGTCCTCAAAAACAATCCCTTCCAGGGCGTCGAGAATCGGCTTTGAAATATTATCAACGTCCAATGGAGTGTCGTCAAAGATATACGTGATCGTAACCATGACGGGTTGGGTTACCGAGGCCTCCAACCCCCAGGCATTGCGTGCGGCGTTTTCTACACTCTGTATCCATCTATCTCGCCGCTCTCTTCTACGCGCTTGGTTGGATACTGGGGCCTGTTCAATGACTAATTCAAACGGTAACGACACTTACTATCCCTGCCCAACCAAGCGCTAGATCACCCTCCCCACCCCGTGCCCCTCGTACATCGCCTGCTCCACCGTTCGCGGGGCGAGGCAGTCCCCAACCGCATACAACTCCGACACCCGACCCTTCAACTCCCTGTACAGCCCATCGACGGCTCGGCGGTTGTCTGCAAACACTACCACGTCCACCCCCTCCCGTTTCTCCTCCCGACCGGTCACCGTGCTCCTCAGCGTTACCGACCCCTCCCCCAGCCCCACCAACTCCGTGAACCCCGACACCACCAGGCCCTTGTTCAACAGACGCTCATAGATCTTTCGCCAGACCAGCGGTTGGAGGTTCGACCCCGCATAGGGCGCTGTCGTTGCCATCTCAACCCGGTTTCTGTTGTCCAGCAACACCTCCGACACGTCGCTCCCGGGGTGCAGGCCGCGGGTATCGACCACTACTACGCTGCAGTTGCTCGGCGCGTCTCCGTCCAGCACTTCCTGCGCCGTCATAAGCTTCGGCCCCGAGGGCATATCTTCCATGCTCACGAACGCCTCCGCCCCCGTCGCCACAACGACTGCATCCGCCCCCGACTCAAGCACCGACTCTACAGTCGCCTCGGTATTCAGTTTGATCTCGACGCCCGCTCTGCGAGCCTCGCCTTCTGCGAAGGTGGCTATGTCGGCGAATTGGTTGCGCATCGGGCCTTGGGCGGCAGTCAATGTCTGCCCCCCGAGTTTCGATTTCCTCTCCACCAGCGTCACCCGGTGACCCCGCTGCGCCGCTGCCTTGGCCGCCTCCAGCCCTCCCGGCCCCCCACCTACCACCAGCACCGACTTTGCCCTGGCCGCGGGCTTAATTGCACCCCAATCCCCCTCCCGACCCGTAACAGGATTGTGGATGCACGTGATGTACTGCCCCTTCATCCGGCGCCCTATGCAGCTCTGCATGCACCCAATGCACGGCCTGATCTCTTCCACCGCTCCCGACATCGCCTTCTCCGGCAGACGGGGGTCGGAGATGAGCTCCCTGACCATCCCGATCAGATCGGTCTTGCCTTCTGCCAGCAGGTCTTCGGCCAGCTCGGGGGTGGTGATCCGGCCCATGCCCAGCACCGGCACGCTTGCCGCACCCTTTATCCCCTCCCAGATGCGGGCGAAGGGCGCCGGCTCGTAGTACATGGACGGCATGTGGTTCGCCATGCTGCCCAGGTCTGAATAGGTGCTGTTGCTCACGTTCAGGTAGTCCAGCCGCCCCTCCCCCGACAGCAGCCTCGCTATCTCCTTCATCTGCTCCAGGTCCAGCCCCCCGGTCACAAACTCGTCCCCGCTTATCCGCATCCCGACCACGAACCCCCGCCCCACCCGTCCCCGGACCGCCTTCGTGACCTCCATAGCAAAACGAAGCCGGTTTTCCAGCCCGCCGCCGTATTCGTCCGTCCTGTGGTTTGTCAACGGAGAGAGAAACTGGTGGATCAGGTTCCCGTGCGCCCCGTGAAGCTCCACCCCGTCGAAGCCGCTCTCCTCCGCCAAGGCCGCACAATCGGCAAAAGCCTGGACCAGCTCCGTAATCTCGTCGACATCCATCTCGTGGGGCGTCTCGTTGTTGCCGTATATGGACTCCCGGGACGCAACCCCCGATGGCGCCCACCTCGGCAATCCCTCCACCGTACCCCCCTGCCGTCCCTGGTGGCTCAGCTGGACGATGACGCGGGCCCCGTGCTCGTGTACCGCCTCTGCCACCCTCCGGTACGCGGGAACAATCGCCCTATCGAAACCCCACAGGGTGTCCTGCATACCGATGTTGCTGGTCGGGTGTACGGAGGCGCTCTCCGTAATTATCATCGCCGCCCCGCCCCGGGCCCGCTCCGCGTAGTAGTGGACGTGCTGGTCGGTGAAGACGTGCTCCTTGGTGAACCCCGTTCCGTGAGCGGTGTTGACGATTCTGTTTCGAAGCTCCAGGCTGCCAACCTTTATGGGGCTGAACAGGTGGGGAAACAGTGGATGAGCGGCGCTTTCGGCGGACATTTTCGGAGTCACGGGCTGAGAAAAGAGTTCAGGAGACCCCTTTCACGCCCTCCGCTCCTTCCAGCTTCAACAGCCGCTTCTTCATCTCGATGTGCCCCCCGTACCCCCCGAGTCCCCTGTCGCTGGCTATCACGCGGTGACATGGAATAAGCACCGCCACGGGATTCGACGCCATCACCTGACCCACCGCCCGCGCCCCTCGCGGCCTCCCGACTGCCGCCGCCAGGTCGCCGTAGCTACGCGTCTCCCCGCGCGGTATCTCCCGCGTCGCTTTCCAGACGGCTTTTGTGAACTCCGGGGCGTCGGGCAGGTCCAGATCTTCGTTCTCCAGTGCCACCTCGTACCCGTCGAAGAGCCGTTGCAGCTTATCTTCGAACTCGGCGAAGTAACCGTTGTCCAGCTCCGCGGTGCTGGCCTCAAAGGCAATGCCCTGCATGGCCTCGTCGGGCGTGGGCAGCGGAATGGTCAGCCTCCTCACCCCTTCATCCGAGGCAACCACCCCCATCCACCCTATCGGTGTCTCCAGTACGGCGTATTTCATGCTTTGTTTCTCCAACCTGTCAGTCTCTGCTTGATGGACCAGATGAACAGCGGTCTCCGAAGCTCGTTCCACGCCTCGCTCAACGACTCCCTTTCGCTCTCGGTCATATCGCCCGGCCGGTAGCTCCCCGCCGCGTACGCATCTCCTATCCGCTCGATGTTCCCCTCCACGGCATCCATCGCCACCGCCAGGTTCAGGGCAAACTCCCGGGGCGTCTCCGTGGGCCTGGGTCCGTGCCCCGCCAGTCTGGCCAGCCTCGCCATCTTCCTGTAGACCCGACCCTCATACCCTTCCTTCCTCAGCCCGAAACTCACCCATCCCACTATGCCTGCCGCTACCACCCCGACCCCCCCGACTACCCCCAGCACTACCACTATGACCCATCCCGGCACCGGCCCGAGAGACAGCGCACCCACGGCCCCCGGGTCCTCCTGGCCTAGCCCCGGGGGGTCGCCGCCCTGGATAAGCCGGGCCACGTCTTCTATGCCTTCGGTCTCATCGCCCTTGATGAAGCCGCCCCTGACTATCGGGCTCTGGTTCGGCACCGGCTCGAAGGGAATCCAGCCGTACTCCGGGAAATAGGCCTCGGGCCAGGAATGGGCGTGCGCGCTTATCACCACGTATTGACCAAGCCCCTCGTCCCAGTCCCCCGTCGTGTACCCGACCGCCAGCCGGGACGGAATCCCGATGGACCTCAGCATCACCACCATCGACGATGAGAAGTAGCTGCTGTAACCCCTCTTTGTCTCGAAAAGGAAGTAGTCCACCCCGTCCGCTTCCTCCGGCGGCGCCTCGATGTCCGTGGTATAGAAGGGGGTTTTCCTTAGCCAGTCCCTTATGGCAATGGCCTTGTCATAGGGATTTTCCCGGTTGTCCGTCAGCCCGTCCGCCAGCCCCCGAACTCTCTGCGGCAGGTCGTCGGTTAGCTGAAGATACCTGTCCGTGACCCAGGACGGGTAGTCGATTCCCGCCTCCCGAAGCGCCTCCTCGGACGCCGACGAGCTGTAGGAGACGGCGGTGTAGACGTCCTCCGGGTTCAGGTCACGGAGCGGTCTAAGCGCCGTGATATCGGGCGGGTTGGGCGGTTTTCGGGAAAGCACGACCTTCTTCGCCCGTGTCCCTTCTCTCTCGATCTCCTGGATTATCGTGTCTTCCGGCATCGCCGCCAGGGCATTGGTGAAGGTCAGCGTACCGGTCTCGGCGTCCGCCCTTATGGCCCGGGCCACGTCCTGAAGGTCCGGCGGGAACGCGTTGAAGTCCGTCGGGACCGACAGATCGATCTCCCACGTCATCGGCGGCGATATCTCCACCTCGAACCCCCGGCTGCTGTGCAGGGGATTCGACCCCGCGAAGATCGCATCCGAGCTTACCCCCATCTCTATCGTCTGCTCTATAAGCTCCGTCCCCTCGTAGACGGCCACCTCCTCGTCCTCTCCCGGCAGGAACGCCTCATTCAGGTCGGTCCTGTCCCCCGTCAGCCACCCATTCGGCGTGTAGACCTCGAAGGTCTCGGCCCTCCAGTAAGCCGGCTGGTCCGCCGACACCATCATCACAACGTGATTCCCCAGGTTGCTGGCCCCCCTGAACGGGAACGCATCCCCGAACTTGTGGATCGTGTACGGTATCTGCGCGGGCAGGAAGGACAGCACCCGACCCAGCTCCGTCTCCATCGCCTTCCACGGAATGCTCATCACCTGCCACCCCTGCCTCATGACGCTGGGCCCGAAGTCCGTGCGGGGCACCAGGGCCACGGTCGCAAGAATAATCGCTGCCAGCAGCAAGGTCGTAAACCCGAACGCCGGCGATATGCCCCTCACGTAGGGCACTTCCTTCCTGTCCCACGCTGCCCTCTTCCTCAAGAAGTACATCCTCATCGACAGCAGCACCACCATCAGGATGAACAGGTAGAAGAAGACCCAGAACTTCTCCGGCAGGTACAGCAGGTTCAGGAACAGGGCCAGCCCCGCCGGTATCACCGCCGGCCAGAACCTCAGGGACCTGAAGACGAACCATGACCCCAGGTACGTCACTATCCATGTGAATATGAATACTATGATCACGAAGGGCAGGGGGTCCGCGCTTATCCCCCCCGACCCCGCCGCACCTACCCACTCCTGCGTCCTGCTCACCATGTCGCTGGTCTTCGCAATGAACCATCCATCCTGGGTCAGGTACCGGCTCTGCCACACCAGCATCACGTACGCTATCAGGGCGCTTACCCCGTGCAGCAATATCGCCCGCCTCTTCACCTTCGCCAGCACCATCCCCGCAATGACGGCGACGATTGCAGTCATGCTGAACGAAGGCATCCCCGACACCCAGTGCGCCGTCTCCACCGACCACACCACCGACAGCACCAGCAGCAGCACGATGACGAAGGTCAGCCACCCCTCCTTCGGCCCGTATTGCGAGCGCGGCAGACCCCCGAGTGGCTCGAAGTCCTGCACGTGCCTCTTTAACCGAGGCCTCGCCAAAGCCATACTCCGCCCCTAGACCGCCTTCCCCGCATATTCGATATTCAACGCCTCCCCCAGCTCCTCCCCCCGACTAACCACGCACGTCGGCAACGGGCCCCCCATCCCCGAGGCCCGCATCCCGTTAGGCCCTCTCCCATTCACCTCCGTCGCAAAGCTCTCCCCGTCCAGGAGTACTGCCGCCGCCTGCACCCGCTTCTGCATCAGGTGGCTCAAAGACCCCATCCACTCTCCGTCGGGGCTTGGGGTGATCACCACCAGGGTGCAATACCTGTTGAACAAGACCTCGTTGTCCCTCAGCACGTCGGACAGGGGCGTCGACCCCTCGGCCTTTATCTCCGCCAGCCCGTTCATTATCAGGTCCGACTGGTTAAGCCCCGGCTTCGGCTCCAGGCTCAGCTCTATGTTTCCCACCGCCGTTATTCCCACCGGCAGGCCCTGCTGAAGGTACTTGTCCGCGATCGACGCCGCCGCCGTCACCGCGTACTCCTCGCTTCCCTCGGGCCCCGACCCCCGGTGCACCCCCTTCTCCATGTCCAGCACTATCCACACCTTCGCCGACTCCTCCTGCTCGAACTCCTTTACCATCAGCCTACCCATCCGAGCCGTCGTCCGCCAGTGCACCCGGTTGTAGCTGTCCCCCGGCATATATTCCCGGATGCCCGACGCCGCCGGCGTCACAACCTGGGTGTGCTGCCGGGACGTTGCATCGCCGGGCAGGTCGCTGGAAGGCACTGCGAAGTTGGGCAGCTCGACTATCGACGGGTAGACCGTGAACGGCTGCGCCTCCCCGAACCAGCGCGTCTTCTGGAAGAGGCCCAGGGGGTCGCTGCTCACGATAGCCAGGGGCCCGAGGCTGTATTTCCCCCGCTGAAGGCACAGCGTCTTCAGCGTCCACTCCCCGTAGCTGGCCCGGGGCAGGCTGATCACCATCTCGCCCCCGTGCTCCGGCATGTCGCTCTTCTCCTGCACCTCCGTCCACACCACGGGCGCCACACGGTTATGGTTAGATATCGCCAGCGTCTCCTCCAGCCACTCCCCCACCCGCGCCGCCACTACGTTCCGCCTCACACGGATCGAGACCCACTTCCCGTTCAGCCACGTCCAGGCATAGCTGAGCGCCAGGAGCAGCGCCAGGATGTAGCTCATCTTGTAGTACAGGCCGTAGTTCGTCGATACCGCCATCAGCGTGATGATGGTCAGCAGTGCAACTACGACCCGCAGCCGGGTCATGGCGGGAAGTTTCAGCCTGAACTTCACGGATTACCCTGCAACAACACTGGCGCCCCGGCCTCCGGCTCCCCTCACCCCACCTTTACACCGGGCACCGGCACCGTTTCCAGTATCTTCGCCACTGACGACGCCCCCGTCACGTCCCTGGACCGGGCCCCGGGGCTCGTGATCATCCGGTGCGCCAGCACGGGCCTGCACAGCTCCTTGATGTCGTCGGGAAGCACGTAGTCCCGACCCTCCAGGAACGCCCTCGCCTGCGACGAACGGAACAGCCCCAGCGACCCCCTCGGCGACACCCCCAGGTATATGTCCCGGTCGTGCCGGGTCGAGTCCACAATCGAAACTATGTAGCGCTTCAGGTGGTTGTCCACGTATATCTTCCGAACCTCGTCCTGCAGCGAGATGATCTCTTCCGGAGTACTCACGGCCGTCAGCGCCTCGATGGGGTGAATGAACCTCTGGCCGTCTATGATCTCCAGCTCCTGGGCCGCGGTCGGGTACCCGGGGCTGATGCGCATCAGGAACCGGTCCATCTGTCCCTGGGGCAGCGGGAATGTGCCCTCGTGCTCCAGCGGGTTCTCCGTCGCCATCACGATGAAGGGCCTGGGCAGCTGGTACGACACCCCGTCCACGGTGATCTGCACCTCTTCCATGCTTTCCAGCAGCGCCGACTGTGCCTTGGGCGTGGCCCGGTTTATCTCGTCCGCCAGTACGACCTGCGCCATCAGGGGCCCGGGCCTGAACTCGAACGCGTCCGACTTCTGGTTGTATATCGAGACCCCCGTGATGTCGGTGGGCAGAAGGTCGGGGGTGAACTGGATCCTCTTGAAGCTGCACCCCACGCTCTTCGCCAGGCTCCTCGCCAGCATCGTCTTCCCCACCCCCGGCACGTCGTCGATGAGTATGTGCCCGCCGCACATCAGCGCAATCAGCGCCAGCCGCACCGCCTCCGTCTTCCCGATTATTACCTTCTCTACGTTTTCCTGGATCTTGCGCGCGATTTCAAAAGGTTCCGCCAAGACAGTGGTCTCCTCCGGTGATACGCCCATTTTATCCCGCCCCCCGACTCCCACACAAACCCACCCCTTTTTCATCATTCCCACCCCACTCTCCGTCATTCCTGCGGAGGCAGAGCCTGCCCCTGCGAAGGCAGGGGAATCCATCCCCCCCTTCTCCCTAAGTATTGAACTAGAGGAAGAGGGGGACCAAGGGGGTGAGGGTTCCCCTGCGGGGGTGGGAGCTACGGTGACCCCCCACCCCTCACCAGCTCCTCCGCCCACACCATCAGGCTCCCCTCCGTCAACGTCCCCACAAACCTCCGCTCCACTATCCCCTCCCGGTCCACGAAGAACGTCACCGGAATCCCCGACACCCCGTAGTCGATTCCCGAAAAGCCCTGCGTGTCGAAGACATTGGGATAGGTCACCCCGAACTCCGCAAGGAAAGCACGGGCCTGCTCCTCCGGGTCGCTCCGCGGCTGGTTGATCCCGATCACCACCAGCCCGTCATCCCGGAACCTCTGCCAGACGGCCTCCAGGGCAGGCGCCTCCTGTCGACACGGCACACACCACGACGCCCAGAAGTTGATGATCACCGGCTGCCCCTCGAAGTCGGACAGCGACACCGCTCCCCCGTCAAAGGACTCCAGCGTGAAGGCAGGGGCCTCCCGGCCCGGCAGTGTCGCCCCGCTCCCCCCCGTCGCCGACTCCCTGCTCAACGCCCCCACCACCAGCACCGCCACCAGCCCGGCAAACAGCAGCAGCGACACTATCGCCACCGCCACCATCTTCTTGGACCGCCAGAGGCTCCGCCCACCATCCCCCGCCCCCGACCTCGGTATATCTATATCTAACCCGCTCACTCTCCCATTTTCGCACATCCCTCCTTCCCATTCCGTCATTCCCGACTCCAGCCTGTCCCCAAGAAAAGCCCGCCCCCGAGAAGTCGGGAGTCGGAGGGGAATCCATCCCCGGGACGGGGCCGCTCACCCTGAGCGGAGTCGAAGGGTCGACCGAATGGAACGGGATGGGGCCGCTCGTGCTGAGGCTCTCGAAGTATAAGCGGGAAGAGGCCGTCGTCGCGCAAGTACGTCACCTCAGTTCTCCGCCAACCCTCGCACATTCCCTCAGTCCGGTCGTAATGTCTCAAATCCCGTACTCTTCACAGGTTGCACGTTATATCATACAATAAACCTCATGTACACGGTCCTGCGCAGCGCGACGTTCGACCGGTGGCTAGGCAGGCTGAGGGACCGTCAGGCGGTGAACCGCATCGTCGCCAGGCTGCTGGCAGCCGAGGATGGACATCTCGGAGATGTGAGATCTGTTGGCGATGGAGTGTCCGAGATGAGGATTCAGCACGGACCTGGATACCGAGTCTACTTCATCATGCGAGGCGCTGAGCTGATTGTCTTGCTCTGCGGCGGCGACAAGGACAGCCAACGGCGAGACATCAGGCGGGCCAAGAGGCTGGCGACAGAATGGAGGAGCTAATGTCTGAGGAGTATCGAAGATTTGACCCGGCGGACTACGTGAAGAGCGAAGAGGATGTCCGCGGACTTCTCAGGGCGGCCGCGGATGAGGATGATGGGGACGGGGCCGTGATTCTTGCTGTATTGAAGCACGTCGCTCGGATGCAGAACATGAGCGCCCTTGCCCGCGACACCGGGCTAAACCGAGGCAATCTCTACGAGGCGTTGTCCGAAAATGGGAACCCCACCCTTGCAACACTGCTGAAAGTTGCCGGCGCTCTGGGTTTGAGACTGCGCCTTGAGTCAGTAGAGGACCGCGAACGGGGCACGGAACGGGCCGCCGCCGGATTCTCCCACCCGGACCAGGCATCGACGTAGCCCCACCTCCAACTCCCAATGTCATCCCGAGGCCCCGCGAGGGATCTCAAACGCCTATCGAAATAACACGCCCTATCCTGCCCCTCAACCAGTTCATCTTTGTCCCTGGTGTGGGGCCGCTCACCCCGAGGCCGCTCGAAGATCCTGCCCCGAGTCCCTCGAGGGGGAGAGGGTGACCAAGGGGGTGAGGGTTTTCCCCGTTGGGCCGGGCGGCGTCTCCTCCCCTCTCCTGCATCCCTCACCTCCGCCTCCGACCAGAAATTTTCCCCCATTGTCCCCAGTACTGAACTAGAGGCAGACGTGGGTGCAACGCACGTGCCTATGCCTCTGTTCTTTTTCTTCCCCTCTCCCTCGATGGGAGAGGGCTAGAGCCTGCCCCCGAGAAGTCGGGGGGTGAGGGTGATACGAGTGCCGAGAGACCAGTCATGCAAAGCCCTCTTAGTGGCCCTAAGAACCTGCCCCGAGTCCCTCGGGGGGGGGTCAAGCGGGGGGTGGCCCACCCACCGACAACCCATCACTTCCATCCATCGCCAACCCCCGCCTCTCACTGTCATTCCGATGCCCCGCGAGGAATCTGGGGCGGGGTTCCCTCCTCCCCAGTACTGAACTAGAGGCAGAGGTCGGCGCAGATGCGCCGACCTCTGCCTCTGTTCTTCTCTCCCCCTCTCCCTTATAGGCCCTAAGGGAGAGGGGGATAAAGGGGGTGAGGGTTCCCCTGGGGGGTTGGGGGTATTCCCCCCAAACCCGTGCCAAAAGCCCTTGACTCCTATTACAACCGTGCTAAACTGTTTCACAGTTCGAACTAATATTCCGTGACACAAGGAGGAACCAAAAACCCAAGGGAAGCTCCCGAGACCCGACCCAGTGGACTAAACGTCCTGGCCCACCCCAACGGCCCTCGCGCAGGCCCGAGGCTCAAGCCAACGGCGTTGTCCCCTCACCACGGGTCCCGTGTCCCTTCCCTAACTTCCAGGCGATGGATGGTCCATCGACTCATTACGGGCAGGCTGCCTCTCATAGAGACTCTGCTCAACACGCCCCCTGATGGGGGTACTTGCGAAACCGGCTTTGACCTGGCCGGCGGAACAAGGACGGCCCCACTTTGTCGGGCCTGGGGCCTTAGAGCCCTTGCGGGACTCCACCGTCGTCGACATAGGCGACGGAAGCGGGTTCGGCGCTTTCGCCTTAAGCAGAGGCGGAGCGCCATGTGACTCCACCGTCTTAGTCATATACGACGGAAGCGGGTTCGCGTTCCCTGCTCATAGAGCGGTGGGGCGCCACTGGTAGACGGGCATGCGCCCCACGCCGAGACGCTCTCGGTCGGCCCCGGAACCAACTTGAAGACCTGTGGGGTTGCACAGGCTGGCCTCCCGCCCCCTGTGCCCGAGTCCCGGACCTTCCATCGCCGACCCCCTCCGAAACAGACGAAACGAAAATGAAAACCCAGACCCCACAACCGAATAACTCCTCCCTCCTCCCCAGTATTGAACTAGAGGCAAGCGCCTGCGCCAGGGCGCAGGCGCTTGCCTCTGTTTATTCCTCCCCCTCTCCCTCAATGGCCCTGAGGGAGAGGGGGATCAAGGGGGAGAGGGTTCCCTTCCCGCCCCCCGCAAAATCCCCGGAAATCCCTTTAGGCGTCGTTCAATCAAAACAGCTACGAGTTCAATCAATGTTCAATCAACGTTCAATCAAAAACCCACAACCGAATAACCAACCTCCTCCTTGATATATACTCTCCCCCTACGCACACTGCCCGGTCATTCTTCCGAGGAGGGGTCGCCATGAACGAGTCCCGCATCTTCGATGCCATAGACGCCCGCCGCGACGAGCTTGTCGGCCTCGCCCAGACCCTCCTCCGCCACCCCTCCGAGAACCCACCCGGCGGCGAACGTGAGGTCGCCCAGGCCCTACGGGAAGTCATCGACCTCTACTCCCTCGGCGACACCGTGACCATCGCCTCCGACCCCGAGCGGCCCAGCGTCATCACCACCATCAAGGGCCAGGGCCCCGGCAAGAAGCTCATCTACAACGGCCACACCGACGTAGTGCCAGTAGGGGAAGACGAACGTGCCATTTGGAAAGCCGACCCCTTCGGCGGTGAGATCATCGACGGCGAGCTCTACGGCCGCGGCGCCGCCGACATGAAGGGCCCCATCGCCGCCATGCTCTACTCGGCCATCGCCATCCGGGAGGCCGACGAACCCTTCAACGGCGAGCTTGTCCTTGCCTTCACCGCCGACGAAGAGAACGGCGGCCACTATGGCGCTGAGTACATGGCCAACCAGGGCCTCGCCGAAGCCGACGCCTGCCTCATCGGCGAGCCGTCAGGCATGGAGTCGGGGCTGGACTTCCTCGCTACCGCCTGCCGGGGCGCCATCTGCTTCACCCTCATGGTCAAGGGCACCCAGATGCACAGCAGCCAGTCCGACATCCGGGGCGGCGTCAATGCCGGCGTCAAGCTGGCCAAGGTCCTCTACCGCATGAGCGAGGAGCTGGTCATCCGCCACGAACCCCACCCCCTCTACCCCCAGGGCGTCACCATCAACCTCGCCGAGACCATGAGCGGCGGCGTCAACTACTGCATCATCCCCGGCTACATGGAGGCCCGGAACGACATCCGGCTCCTCCCCGGCATGACCCGCGACACCGTCATGGAGGACCTCAACGGCTTCCTCGACAAGCTCCGCTCCGAAGACCCCGACCTCGACATTGAAATGGTGCTCGACGACGGCCAGGGCTGGATAGACGGCGCCGAGATTCCCGCCAACCACCCCCTCGTCGATTCCGTTCTGGACGCAACTGACCGGGTCCTCGGCTTCAAGCCCCGCATCGGGGGCTTCACCGGCGGCACCGACGCCCCCTACTTCCAGACCATCGCCCGCACCCCTACCATATCCGCCTTCGGCCCGGGCCTCCTCAGCATGGCCCACGGCCCCAACGAACGCGTCCCCGTCGAAGACCTCGTAAGCTCCGCCAAGATATACGCCCTTGCAGCTCTCGGGTACCTGCAGTAGAAGACCAATGACCCGTTATTTCGCACCTACCTGTTACGCTAATGCTGAGGAAATGGTCGAGGGCTGGCACCACGGTCTGCGACGGGCCCTATGGTGCCATGCGATCTTAAACCCGACGGTGGACCCGCTGGACGTAATCCACGCCAAGGATACAGGTGAGCCAAAGCGCCAGTTGAACGAGCGGGAGCGCGCCGAAGTCGCAACCATTATCAGCACATCTCCGTGGAAGTTGACCCCGCAGGAAGTCCGAGAAGTGATTTCCCGTACCGAAAATCCGCCGTGGGAATTAGGAGTGGACTAGGCTATGGTTGGCAAGCTTGAAGGAAAGGTGGCAATCGTCACCGGCGCTGCCTCCGGAATCAGCCGCGCCACGGCCCTTCTCTTCGCCGAAGAAGGAGCTTACACCGTCATTGCCGACATCGACTCCAAGGGAGGCGAGGAAGCCGTGACCCAGGCCCGAGCCTCCGGCGGCAACGCTGAATTCCGCCACGCCGACGCCACCGTCCCTGCCCAGGTCGAAGCCCTCGTCGCGGAAACCCTCGTCCGCCACGGCAGCGTTGACATCCTCGTCAACGGCGCCGCCTACCAGACCGAGACCGGCCCCGTAGCAGAAGTGACAGAGGAAGAGTGGGACTCGGGGTTGAATCTGTTTCTGAAGGCGCCGTTTCTCGGGTGCAAGTACGCCATACCCGCCATGCTCAAGGGCGATGGAGGGGTCATAATCAACATATCCTCGGCAGTCGTGCTTCGGGGAAGCACCTTCTCCCTCCCCTACTCAGTGGCCAAGGCAGGCATCATCCAACTCACCAGGACCACCCATAGCCAGTACTGCCGACAGGGGATCCGAGTCAACTGCATCCTGCCCGGCGTCATCGACACCCCCGGGTCCCGGCGCGTCTCCGCCTCGCCTTCCATCGCCGCCACGTACGCCGACGGCATCCCCGTGGGCCGCATGGGCCAGCCCGAGGACGTCGCCAGGCTTGCCCTCTATCTCGCCTCCGACGACGCCGAGTACGTTGCGGGCGCCAGCTTCCTCATCGACGGGGGTATCAACAACTTATGATGGAAGAACCGAAACATATCGAAATCACCGAGGAAGGACTGGCTGTCCAGTGGGACGACTCCCACCGCAGCGTCTACCCCTTCAAGCCCCTGCGCGAACAGTGCAAGTGCGCCAACTGCATCGACGAGTGGAGTGGCCGCCGCATCCTCGACCCCGACTCCGTCTCCCCGGACATCGAAGTCTTGGACTTCATCGAGATCGGCCGCTACGCCGTCCAGCTCCTCTGGAGCGACGCCCACGAAACGGGAATATACTCCTTCGCACTCCTAAGGTCCCTATGCGGCTGCGAGTTGTGCAAGCAGACTGAGTAAAGATAGAACTTTGCGGAAGCCGGATAGGGTGGGGCCGCTCATGCTGAGCGGGGTCGAAATATGAACGGTGGGGTGTGTGTTCCCATCACAAGAACCTCATTATGGCGGCGACTGCCCCAAGTCCCGTGAACTGAAGCACCACAATCCATTTGATTAAGTCGAACTTCAGGTTGCCGAGGTCGCCTTTGAGTTCAGCCTTGAGGTTCGCCAGGTCCTCCTTGGTCGCGTAGTGTTTCAGTTCTTCGCGAAGTTCGGAGCGGGTTATAGGGTGCTCTGCGGTGGTCATAGTGCGATTCCAGATGGGTTCCAGCTACAGTTAGTCTATCTGTGTAGAACACATTCGGTCAAGGAGTAGTTATCGCGTATTATTCTGAGGTTCATCTTGAGAGTTGAAATCGGGATGGCCGCACTATCTGAACAGCTGCAGGAACCGGTCCTCGTACTCGGAGAAGAGGCCCCACCGCTCCAGTTCCCGGCGCAGGTCGTCCGGGTCTGCGGACTTATTGGCAACCCGCATGAACATCTCCTCGATCCGGCGTCGGGCGTCTCCCGTGGCCCCCGAGGAGTCCACCCCCAGCAGCCCCGACCCCTGCAACTCCCGCACGTTCCCCTCCAGCGACCTGGAGGTCAGGTCGTGGATAAACTTCAGCAAGGACACGTCCCACAGCTCGTCGATGCCCCGGATGATCCCGACTAGGGGGTCGTCCCCCACGTCCTTCTCGATCCTGTCCATCACCGAATGGAACGTACCGCTGACGATGTTCAGGTTCTCTTGCTCGTTCCGGTAGTTGTAGAGGATGCCGGGCACGTTGGGCCCCTGTTCCATGATTAGCCGCTCGAAGTAATCTTTTGCTCCGTCCCCGAACCCTTCCAGGTTAAGCATGTACCCAGGCGTCACCACGCGCGGCTGCTGCGAAATCACCCGGCCCTCCCGTATCACCGTATCGTCCGACGCCTCCACCACGCCCGAGTAGGCCGGCTTGGTCAGCAGGAAGTACCGCACGTTGGTCGTCCCGAAGGTGGACAGGTTCCGCTTGGGGGCGCGCAACACGTGCGTATTCTCGATTGCGTAGCCTATGCGGTCATCCTTGGGGTCGAGTTCGTCATCCATGCTATGTATCGAGGCTAGGACAGGCTTGCAAGCTGCTCCCTGTACTCCTTCATGTACAGGTCGTACTGGGTTTCCAACTGCGCCTTCGCCTTGCGCCACTCCATCTGGAACTGCGGGTGGTTTTCCATGTGCTGCATGTCTATCGGGGGCATGCCCTGTTGTCGGGCCACCTGGGAAAGGCGCATCTGCATGTCCCGCTTCAGGTTCTCGTACGCCTCTTTCCTCTGCATCTCCCCCTGCCCCGTGTAGTGGTTGAAGATCTGTCGCATCCTGCTGAACACGTTCTCCACGGCGCCCGGGTCCTTCTTGGTAAGCTTCAGCCCGTCCATGGCGAGGCGGTTCCGATCCTTTGCGGCGTCGGTAGTCGGGAGGGCCAGGTTGCGGATAAGCACTTCCTCGATCCCCTCCACCAGCCCCGACCGCTCAGGCCCTTCATCGTACTTCCCCAGCTCCGACCGGAGGTTGGCCTCACCGTTCAGGAACTGCGCCGCCAGCTTCTGCCCCTCCTCCTTGGACCTCGACCTCTGCAAGTCTTCCGCAGAAGCCTTGCCGAGCTTTTCTACTCTTTCTAACGCCCTCTCCAGGGCGCTGGGAATCCTGTCCATGGGTCGGTCTCCGGAAAATTAAGACTGAGCTTCAACGATTGCATCTGCCACACCGCGGGACATTGTACCAAACACCCCACCCTTCACGTGTGACCGGAGCCCTATGTACGGAGTGGTTGCCCCATCAAAGAGGGAATGGGCGATAGTTCGACGTTGCCCCTCTTCAAGTACCTCCATATAATTGCCCCCGACTATCGACACCCTCTCGCCAGTGGATTTCACATGATTCAGCAGGTCGAAGATCTAACTTCCCGGGCCTTATCCGAGCTTGAGCCCCTGGCCGAGCAGGAATCGCTAGAGAAGTGGCGCGTCTCATATCTCGGGAGGAAGGGCTCGCTTACTCAGATGCTGCGGGGTGTGAGCTCGTTGCCGGTCGAGGAGCGTCGGGAAGCAGGGTCGGCGGCGAACAGGGCCAAGAAGAGGCTGGAGGGAGCGCTCTCCAAGAAAGAGGAGTCGCTGAAGCAGCAGGAGCTTTCAAAGCGGCTGGGCGAGGCCATAGACGTCACGCTGCCGGGCCATCCCGTCGAGCTCGGGCGCCTGCACCCGACTACCCAGATGCTCCGGGAGATATGTGGAGCTTTCAACAGCATGGGCTTCCAGGTGGTGGAGGGGCCGGAGGTGGAGTGGGACTACTACAACTTTGAGGCGCTGAACATCCCCCAAGGCCACCCCGCCCGGGACATGTGGGACACCCTCTGGATCGACTACGAGAACGAAAAGGGCGAACGCCCGATGCTCCTCCGCACCCACACCTCGCCGATGCAGATAAGGGTGATGGAGAGCCGGGAGCCTCCCATCAGGGTGGTGGTGCCGGGACGCGTGTACCGGTACGAGGCCACGGACGCCACCCACGAGAGCATCTTCTTCCAGGTGGAGGGCCTCGCCGTCGACGAGGGGATCACATTCGCCGACCTCAAAGGCACGCTCTTCGAGTTCGCCAGGATGCTCTTCGGCTCGGAGCGCAAGGTGAGGTTCCGGTGCGACTACTTCCCCTTTGTGGAGCCGGGCGTTGACATGTCCATCGACTGCTTCCTGTGCGAGGGGGGAGGGTGCCGGGTGTGCAGCGGAACGGGGTGGATAGAGATCATGGGCGCAGGTATGGTACACCCCAAGGTCCTGGAGCGGGTCGGGTACGACCCCAGCGTGTACACGGGGTTCGCGTTCGGGCTCGGGCCCGAGCGGATAGCCATGCTCAAGTACGGCATAGACGACATCAGGCTGTTCTATTCCAACGACATACGGTTCCTGAGGCAGTTTTAGGAGGGGAGAGCCATGGTTAGTACGATGCCGTCCCGGTCCCAGGAGATAAGGAGCAAGCTGCGCCACCCGATCATCGACTCGGACGGGCACAACCTGGAGCTGAACCCAGCTCTGTTGGACTACGTGCAGGACATCGGGGGCCGGGATACGAGGGACCGGTTCGAGGAGATGCTGAAGTACAGCGAGAAACACGAGTGGGTGGAAATGTCCGACGAGGACCGGCGGTACAACTGGCTCACCGCACCGGCGTGGTGGGGGATGCCTGCCAAGAACACCTACGACCGGGCCACGGCGTCGCTGCCGAAGCTGCTGCACCGGCGAATGGACGAGTTGGGCATCGACTACGCGGTAATCTACCCGACCTGGCGCCCGGGGCTGATGCGCTTCCAGGACGAGCGGGACGACGAGATAAGACGGGTATCGTGCCGGGCATTGAACGCCTACCACGCTGACATCTACGGTGAGTACTCGGACAGGATGACCCCCGCGGCCATGATCCCCATGTACACCCCCGAGGAGGCCATCGACGAGCTTGAGTACTCGATAAAGACACTGGACCTGAAGGTTCCGGTGATTGCCAGCCTCGTGCGCCGGACCATACCGAAGCTGGAAGAGCAGGCCCCCGACCTGGCCTGGCACGTTCACCGGCTGGACACCCTGGGACTGGACAGCGACTACGACTACGACCCGTTCTGGGCCAGGTGCATGGAGCTGGGCACGGCCCCGGCCTGCCACGCCAGCGCCTTCGAATGGGAGGCCCAGGGCTCGATATCCAGCTACGTCTATAACCACATCGGGGCTTTCGCCAAGGCCAGCGAGGCGTTCTGCAAGGCCCTGTTCATGGGAGGCGTGACGCGCCGGTTCCCGGACCTGAATGTGGCCTTCCTGGAGGGTGGTGTGGGGTGGGCCTGCTCGTTGTATTCCGGGATCATCTCCCACTGGGAGAAGCGGAACAGCCGGGAGATCTGGAAGCTGGACCCCAACACAGTCGACAAAGAGATGATGCTCGGGCTCATAGACCAGCACGGGCACAGGTCAATGCAGGCCAGAAGGTCCGATATCGAGCGGATGATAGACGCCGGGGACGCGACGCCCAGCCAGGTGGACGACTGGCACCGGGTGCAGATGGAGTCTGTGGAGGAGATGCAGGACCTGTTCGTCAAGCCCTTCTACTTCGGCTGCGAGGCCGACGATCCCATGAACGCCTGGGCATTCAATACCAAGGTGAACCCGATGGGCGCCCGGTTGAAGGCGGTGTTCAGCTCTGATATCGGACACTGGGATGTGCCTGATATGCGGGAAGTGGTGGAGGAGGCCTATGAAATGGTCGAACACGAGATGATGTCGGACACCGACTTCGAGGACTTCGTGTTTACCAATGCCGTGCACCTGTATGCAGACATGAACCCCGACTTCTTCAAGGGCACGGCGGTGGAGTCGGAGGCAGCTAAGGTGTTGAACGGCGCCTAGGCGTTGACCCGACCTTGGATTCCAGACTTCTCGCGAATGGCAGCATGTAGGACAGGAAGAACAGACAATGGTCGCGACTAAGGGGTCTCGGAGCCAGCAGATACGCAGCAAGCTGCCCCATCCGATTGTGGATGCGGACGGGCACATGCTTGAGCTCACGCCCGTGCTCTCGGACTACGTCTACCAGGTGGGCGGCGCCGACGCCCGGAATCTGTTCGACAGGACAATGGTCGGGGCGGCGGAAACGGGGAACGCGGCGACAATCGGCGGCAAAACGTGGTTCGAGATGGACCTGGAGGAGAAGAAAGAAGCATGGTTCTCGGCGCCGCCCTGGTGGGCCATGCCAACCCGCAGCGCCCTTGACCGGGCCACGGCCACAGTGCCCCGGGTCCTGAATGACCGCATGGATGAGCTGGGCATGGACTACGCCGTCCTGTACACCACCACGGGCCTGGCCTTCGACCTGATAGAGCCACAGGAGCAGAAGCTCATCGTAGTCCGGGCCATCAACGCCTATGCGGCGGACATTTACAGGCCTTATTCCTACCGGATGACACCCGCGGCCATAGTGCCCATGGACACGCCGGAGATCGCCATCGAGGAGATGGAGTATGCGGTAAACGAACTTGGCCTGAAGACCATAATGCTCCCGGGTCGGGTGGAGAGGCCAATCGGGAAGTACCGGGATGATTACCCGGGCTCCGAGAAGTACATCCGGAAGATGGATGTCATCGGCATCGATAGCGATTACGACTACGACCCGTTTTGGAAGCGATGCCAGGAGCTGAGGATAGTGCCCGCCTCCCACGGCAGCGATGCCGGCTGGGGCGCTATCAGCGTAAGCAACTACGTCTTCAACCACCTGAGCTCTTTCGCCTACGCCCACGATACGTTCTGCAAAGCCTTGTTCATGGGCGGTGTGACGAAGCGGTTCCCGGGCCTGAACTTCATGTTCCTGGAGGGCGGGGTGGGGTGGGCCTGCAACCTGTATTCGGACATCATAGCCCGCTGGGGGAAGCGGAACGGAAATATGATCGGGAGGCTGGACCCGAGCAAGATTGACCTGGAACTGGCTATGGAGCTCGCCCAGGAGTACGCGGAGGGCCGGATTGCGGAGCACTTGGACGAGGTACGGGCCAATTTTGCAGCTCACCGCCCCACCCCGCCCGAGCTTGATGATTGGCGTCACGTCTCCATGGAAAGCATCGAGGAGATGAAGGACCTGTTCGTCGGACCCTTCTACTTCGGTTGCGAGGCGGATGACCCGATGAACGCCTGGGCCTTTGACTCCAAGGTTAACCCAATGGGGGCGAAGCTGAAGGCGGTATTCAGCTCGGATATCGGACACTGGGACGTGCCGGACATGCGAGAGGTGGTGGAAGAGGCCTACGAGATGCTGGAGCACGAGCTGATGACCGAGGATGACTTCCGGGCCTTCGTTTTCGAAAACGTGGTGAATATGTACGGGAAGGTGAACCCCGACTTCTTCAAGGGAACCGCCGTGGAGAAGGAGGCAAAAGAGGTGTTGAATGGTTAGCACGACACCTTCAAGGAGCCAGTACCTACGGGCCCGGGTCGGGCACCCGATCATCGACTCGGACGGGCATTTCCTGGAGGTGATGCCGCTGGTCGAGGAGTTCGTGGGGGAGGTCGGCGGGGCGAAGATGAGGGAGCGGTACAGGCAAGGGATGGACGAGGCCGTCGGTGTCCCCTGGCACGAGATGTCCCAGGAGCAGCGCAACTACGAGTTTGTAACGGCCCCAGGGTGGTGGTTCGAATCGTCAAGCACGCTGGACAGGGTGACGACTACCATACCGAAGCTGTTGCACTCCAGAATGGACGAGATCGGGATCGACTACTCGGTGCTGTACCCGACCCAGGGCCTCTTCTTCGACCGTATCCCGGACCCCGAGGTCAGGCAGGCCGGGTGTCGGGGGTTGAATGCGTACATGGCCGAGGTATTCGGGCCGTACGCCGACCGGATGACGCCCGCGGCGGCGATTCCAATGCAGACGCCGGAAATGGCAATCGAAGAGTTGGAGTTCGCCGTCAATGAACTGGGTCTGAAGGTGGCGATGATCCAGGGTCGGGCGATTCGGCCATTAATCAAGGTGGAGAAGGAGTACCCTGAGCTAGCGGACGTGGGCCGGAGGATGGACGTCCTGACCATAGACAGCGACTACGACTACGACCCCTTCTGGGCCAAGTGCGTTGAACTGAAGGTGGCGCCGGCGTCTCATGCAGCCAACATGGGTTGGGGCACCCGCTCGACGTCGAACTACATGTACAACCACATGAGTACCTTCTCGGTGGCCCACGAGACCCTGGCCAAGGCCTTGTTCCTCGGAGGGGTGACAAGACGGTTCCCGGAGCTAAGAGTGGCGTTCCTGGAGGGAGGAGTTGGGTGGGCGTGCAGGCTCTTCTCGGACATAATCGGGCACTGGGAGAAGCGAGGGGGAAGGGGTATAAGAGAGCTCAATCCACGACACCTGGATGTGGACGAGGTGATGGGCTACATCGAGGAGAAGGGGGAGCCCTCCCAGAAGGCCCGGCTGGAGGAGATACGGGGGTTATACCAGGCAGGAGAGCCCGCTCCCGAGGAAATAGACGACTTTTCACGTGTGGGTATGGAAAGGGTGGAGGAGATGCTGGGCCTCTTCGTGGAGCCCTTCTTCTTCGGGTGCGAGGCGGATGACCCGATGAATGCCCACGCTTTCAACACAAGGGTCAACCCGCTCGGGGCCCGGTTGAGGGCGATCTTCAGCTCGGATTTCGCACATTGGGACGTGCCCGACATCAGGGAGGTTGTTGAAGAGGCTTACGAGCTTGTGGAGCATGAGCTGATGACTGAGGAGGACTTCCGGGACTTCACGTTCACCAATGCGGCGCACTTCTACGGGGACATGAACCCCAACTTCTTCAAGGGGACGGTGGTGGAGGAAGAGGCGGACAGGGTGCTGAAGGGATAGAATACACACTAACCAGGGCTAACGGACCGAAAGCGGGGGAACTCAATGGTAACTACAAGGCCGTCCAGAAGCCAGGAGATTAGGAGCAAGGTCGGGCACCCGATTATCGATGCGGACGGACACACGCTGGAGCTGACACCCGTGCTCTCGGACTATGTGTACGACCAGGGCGGTGCCGACGCCCGGGACAAGTTCGAGGAGATGATGCAGGGGGTCCCCGAGGCTGCTTCAGGGGGTGGTACGACAAACAGCAACTGGTTCTCCATGACGCCAGAGGAGCGCCAACAGAACTGGGAGCCTGCGACCCCCTGGTGGTTCGCACCCACTACCAACGTCCTGGACCGGGCCACTGCGACCCTGCCCAAGGTTCTGAACGAGCGGATGGACGAGCTGGGGATGGACTACGCCGTGTTGTACACGACGTTGGGCCTCGGGTTTGACCGAATCCAAGGGCAGGAACAGCGGTTCATCGTGTGCCGGGCCATGAACGCCTGTGTAGCAGACCTGTACCGGGAGTATTCGCACCGGATGACTCCCGCGGCAATCGTGCCGATGGACACGCCGGAGATCGCCATACGGGAGATGGAATACGCCATCAATGATCTCGGGCTGAAGACGATAATGCTCCCGGGTCGGGTGAATAGGCCCATCCCCAAGCACCTGGATGAGCACCCCGAGGCCGAAGGCATAGCCCGCTATATAGATCTGATTGGTATCGATAGCGCATACGACTACGACCCCTTCTGGGCCCGATGCCAGGAGATGGGCATCACGCCCGCTTCCCACGGCAGCGACTTCTTCTGGGGCGCCGTATCGGTCTCCAAGTATATGTTCAACCACCTGAGCGCCTTCGCCCACGGCCACGATGCCTTCGCCAAGGCACTGTTCATGGGCGGGGTTACGAAACGGTTCCCCGGGCTGAACTTCATCTTCCTGGAGGGCGGAGTGGCCTGGGCGTGCAACCTGTTCTCGGACATTATCGGTCACTGGGAGAAGCGGAACGGCAAGGCAATAGACAGGCTCAACCCTCAGCATCTCGACCAGGAGTTGATACTGGACCTGTACCGGGAATATGGCGAAGAGATAATGCAGTCCAAGATGGATGATATCCGGGAGATGTACGCCAACCCCGACCCCCACCCCGCCGATGTGGACGACTTCTCCAACGTCCCTATGGAGAACATAGAAGAGATGCTGGACCTGTTCATCGAGCCGTACTACTTCGGGTGTGAGGCCGACGATCCTATGAACGCCTGGGCCTTCAACACCAAGGTAAACCCCTTGGGGGCAAGGTTGAAGGCGGTGTTCAGCTCGGATATCGGCCACTGGGACGTGCCGGACATGCGGGAGGTTGTAGAGGAAGCCTACGAGCTGGTGGAGCACGAACTGATCAGCGAGGAGGACTTCCGGGACTTCATGTTCACCAACTCGGTCAACCTCTACGGCAAGGTCAACCCCACCTTCTTCGACGGAACGGCGGTGGAGGCTGAGGCGAAACAGCTTCTCGGAAGATAGGACATTTAACCCTAGCTGGAGATAGAAATGGTCAGCGCCACGCCATCCAGGTCCCAGGAAATCAGGAGCAAGGTCGGGCACCCGATTATCGACTCGGACGGGCACACGTTGGAAGTCGGCCCAATCCTGCTGGACTTCGTCGAGAAGATAGGCGGCGGGGACATCAAGAAGCAGTACGAGGAGGCCATGCACAAGGCGTGGAACCTGCGTTGGTACGACTTGTCTGCTGAGGAGAGGCGGTATGAGTTCAGCACTGCGCCGGCCTGGTGGGTCATGCCTACGGAGAACAGCCTGGACCGGGCCACGGCCTCGCTGCCGCGGCTGCTCAACGAGCGGATGGATGAGCTGGGAATCGACTACGCCGTTCTGTACCCGACGCGAAGCCTGCTCCTGGACCGGATCCCTGACCCCGAGGTAAGGCAGGTCGGGAGCCGGGCGGTGAATGCCTACCACGCCGAGCTATACGGCAGCTACTCCAAGCGTATGACCACTGCGGCGGCCATTCCCATGCACACCCCGGAGGTCGCCATTGAAGAGTTGGAATACGCTGTGAATGAGCTGGGCATGAAGGTGGCGATGATCGAGGGCCGGTCCCTGCGACCTCTCTCGCAGGCCAAGGATGCGCCTCGCCATCTAGCCTACCTGAACTCCCGCATGGACGTCATAGGCCTCGACAGTGACTACGACTATGATCCGTTCTGGGCAAAGTGCATGGAACTGAACATCGCCCCTGCTTCCCACGCGGCGAACCTGGGCTGGGGCACCCGCTCCACGTCGAATTACATGTTCAACCACATGGCCACCTTCGCCCTCGCTCATGAGCCCGTGGCCAAGGCCCTATTCATGGGTGGGGTGACGAAGCGGTTCCCGGGTCTCAACATCGCCTTCCTGGAGGGTGGGGTGGGGTGGGCGTGCCGGCTATATGCGGACATGGTCGGGCACTGGGTGAAACGCAACGGCGTGGACATCATGAAACTCGACCCAAAGAACCTGGACGTCGACGCCCTGATGAAGATGGTCGAAGAGAGCGGCGAGCCCTCCCAGAAGGCCCGACTCAAGGAGATCCGGGACTTCTACCTTGCCGACGAACCCGCCCCCGAGGAGCTGGACGACTGGTCCCACGTTCCTATGGAGCGGGCAGAGGAGATGCTTGACCTGTTCGTGAAGCCCTTCTACTTCGGCTGCGAGGCCGACGACCCCATGAACGCCCACGCCTTCAACTCCAAGGTGAATCCCTATGGGGCCCGGCTGCAAGCGGTGTTCAGCTCGGATATCGGGCACTGGGACGTGCCGGACATGCGGGAAGTCGTGGAGGAGGCCTATGAGTTGGTGGAGGACGAGCTAATCACCGCAGATGACTTCCGGGACTTCACCTTTACTAACGCGGTCAACCTCTACGCGGGCATGAACCCGGACTTCTTCAAGGGCACGGTGGTGGAAGAGGACGCGGCTCGGGAGCTGGGGCGTCAGGGGTAGGTCCGGCCTATACCCGAACGCAACTTTATCTGGCCGCGCTCAGTCACGCTATAATGTGACGACTGCATGTTGGAGGTGGCCTTGGTCAATATCACGTTGCGAAACTTAGACAATGAGATGGAGAAGAGGTTGGAGCAAAGGGCGCGTGTGAACGGGCGCACTATGGAGGAAGAGGCTAGGGATATCCTGCGGAGGGTGCTGGGGGAAACTCCCACGCCTCCCGAGAAGATGGGCACAGCAATCCACGAGCTGTTCAGACCGCTGGGAGGAGTTGAACTTGAGATTCCGCCTCGGGAGCCAATGCCTGAACCCCCCTAAATTTGACTGATCTCGCGAATGCTGATCCTTGATACCAACGTTGTGTCCGAGTCAATGCGTGCGACGCCTCATTTCAGAGTGCTCGAGTGGCTGAATGCACAGATATCGGAAGAATTGTTTCTTACTGCCATCACGGAAGTGGAGATCCGCAGGGGAATAGCAATCCTGCCAATAGGAAAGCGAAGAAATAGCCTGAGCGCTGCCGCTGAGCAAACTTTTGGTGTGCTATTCTCGGAACGGGTCCTTCCTTTCGATAGTGATGCTGCCTTGGCTTACGCCACAATTTCGTCGAATCGACGTGCTGCGGGCCGTCCCATCAGCCAATCAGACTGCCAGATTGCGGCAATAGCCCGCTTAAATCGCGCATCTATCGTCACGAGGGACTCGAGGGGTTTTGAAGGATGTGATTTAGAGATTGTCAATCCCTGGTTGGTCCAAAGTGAGCCCTAACCCATGAAAGTATCTCTCAATTGGCTCCGGGACTATGTGCCCGTGCCCCTGGAGCCGAAGGAATTGGCCCACAGGCTGACGATGGCGGGTATCGAGGTGGGGGACGTGGAGGAGGTGGGTGAGGCGTGGGAGGGCGTGTGTGTCGGGAGGGTCCGGGAGGTGAACAAGCACCCCAACGCCGACCGACTGTCCCTCTGCACTGTAGACCTGCCCAACGAGACCTTCGAAGTCATCTGCGGCGCGCCCAACGTGGCTGCGGGCCAGAACATCGCTTTTGCCAGGGTCGGGGCAGAGCTTGTTGACGGCCATTCCGGCAAACCTGTAAAGCTGAAGGCGGCAAAGATCCGGGGCGTGGTCTCAAACGGAATGATCTGCTCCGAGAAGGAGCTGGGCATGTCGGAGGAGCACGAGGGAATTCTCGTGCTGCCGGAAGATGCGCCGGCTGGTATGCCACTGCTGGAATATCTCGGGGACAGCATCCTCGAGCTTGAACTGACACCCAACCGCCCCGACTGCCTGTCCATGCTCGGGGTAGCTCAGGAGGTGGCGGCCCTTACCGGTGGGCGGGTTACGGCTCCTGAAGTGACCTATGACGAAGAGGAGATGACGGCAGGGGAGATGGCAAAGGTGGAGATCAGTGACCCGGACTTGTGCAGCCGGTATACGGCAAGTATTGTGTTGGGCCTGAAGATCGGCCCTTCTCCGGCGTGGATGCAGGAACGGCTTAAGGCCTGCGGGATGCGGCCCATCAACAACGTTGTGGATATAACCAACTACGTGATGATGGAGTACGGGCAACCCCTTCACGCCTTCGACTACGACAAGGTGAAGGATCACCGGATAATCGTGCGCCGGGCGAGGGCCGGAGAGCAGCTGACGACCCTCGACGGCGAGGACCGGCCCCTCGATCCCGACATGCTTATCATCACCGACCCCGACGGCCCCATCGGCCTGGCAGGGGTGATGGGTGGCGCCAATACCGAGGTCACGGAAGATACCAAGACCCTTCTGTTGGAATCAGCGAACTTCAACAACGTGAACATCAGGCGCACGTCGACGCGGCTAAGGCTAAGGAGTGAGGCATCCCTCCGCTTCGACAAGGGCCTGAGCCCCGATCTTCCACCCAGGGGCCTGCGCCGTGCAACCCAACTGCTGGCAGAGCTGGCCGGTGGCTCCGTGGCAAAGGACATCATCGACGTCTACCCGGGGGCGCAGGATAAGGCGCCTCTGCACCTAACCGAGGATCGGATACGACAGGTGTTGGGCATATCCATACCGATGGACAAGGTGCGGGGTGTTCTGGAGTCGTTGGGGTTTGCATGTGAGGAGTCGGGAGCGGGTGAATTGAAGGTGTCGGCACCCTACTGGCGCACCGACATAAGCATCGAGGACGACCTCGTGGAGGAGGTGGCCCGCATTTCCGGGTACGACGACATCCCCACTACACCCCTGTCCGGGCGGATCCCGCCCAACGAGCCGGACGAAGCCCGGGGCCTGAGGGAAAGGGTGAAGGACATCCTGGCCGGGTGCGGGATGCAAGAAGTTGTGAACTACTCGCTGTCGGACCTGAAGGGGTTGGAGCAAGCGGGACTTTCTCACTTGACAGGAGTCGACTCGTTGAAGGTGGCGAACCCGTTGAGAGTCGAGCAGGAGTACTTGAGGCTGAGCCTGAGGCCCGGCCTGCTTGCCAACGTGGAGCACAACCGGAAATATCATCACGGGCCCTTGCTCATGTTCGAGGCAGGCAAGGTGTACATGCCCAAGAATGGCGCTCTCCCCGAGGAGCAGGAGGTACTGGCGGGAGTCGTGACCGGCGACCTGGAAGACCCGATGGACGGTTTCCTGCGGGCCAAGGGTGTGCTGGAGACGATGCTAGGCAGACTGGGCGTCGAGTCCCGTTTCGAGCGAGGCGAAAGTGAAGGTCTGCACCCAGGCCGGGTGGTTGAAGTGTCCGCGAGAGGTGATAGGTTAGCCGTGATGGGAGAAGTGCATCCGCAAGTGCTGGAAGCGTTTGATATAGATGGTGCCTCGGTGCACGTGTTTGAAGTCGATCTGGGTAAGCTTAGAGCGCACCTCCCCTCGTCGAAGAGATACAGGCCCGTGTCCCGGTACCCGGGGGCGCTTCGGGACTTGGCCCTGATCGTGGATGCGGAAACACCGTCTCGGGCGGTGCAGGAAGTGATCACGTCCTTCCCGCTGGTGACATCGGTCGAGTTGTTCGACGTATACTCGGGCGACCAGGTCGCGGCGGGCAAAAAGTCGCTGGCATTCCGGGTCCTCTACCAGTCGCCGAGCAGGACGCTCAGCGAGCACGAGGTGACGATGGTCCAGGCGCAGCTTCTGGACAAGCTGGGTCGGGAGACGGGTGCAGTGTTGAGGGGATAGAGGGAAAGAGGCTGATATGAAATTCGGGTATTTCAACCAGCTGCAGATGCCCAAGCCGTGGCCCGAGAATGCGGAGGCTAAGCTCTACAAGGAGGCGATGGCTGAGGCGGTGCTGGCGGAGGAAGTCGGTTTTGAGTATTACTGGCAGACGGAGCACCACTTCTATCCTGAGATAGGACACAGCTCGGCGCCCGAGCTTTTCCTGGCTGCACTTGCCCAGCACACATCGAAGATCCGGTTGGGGCTGGGGGTGGTCGTATTGCCGTGCAATCACCCTTTCCGCGTGGTGGAGTTCGTCTCCACACTGGACATCCTGTCCGGGGGCCGAGTGGAGATGGGTACGGGGCGGGGGGCGTCGGTCTACCACTCCGAGGCGTTCGGATATGATGCCGAAGGGGCGAAGGAACTGTGGGACGAGTCGATCCAGGTGATAGCGTCGATGTTCGTTGATGACCCGTTCCCCGGGTGGAAGGGGGCACACTACGACCTGCCACAGCGGGACCTGGTGCCCAAGCCGATACAGAAGCCCCACCCGCCCATGTGGCTGGCTGCAACCCAGCCCGCTACGTTTGCCAAGGCGGCGCGGATGGGGCTCGGGATCCTGGGGTTCAGTGCTATCGAGCCTGAGAAGATGGTCCCAGCCATCAACGCCTACAAGGAGGCGATGTCGGACTGCGAGCCCGTGGGCGGATACGCGAACCACCAGATAGCGGCCTTTGCCATCAGCAACGTCGATGAGGACTATGCGGTGGGTCGGGACAAGGCTTGTGCGGCGGCCAGGTGGTACTTCGGGGACAACGACGTGCCCCTACAGAAGCTCCGGTTCGGCAGTCACGGGGGCAAGTACTACGAGGAGGCCGCAGGCGGGAAACGACAGGGCGTGCTGGAGTCGATACTGAACCGCACCAACGACGAGCTGATCGATGACGGGATAGTGATAGGCGGTGACCTGGACTCGACGTGCCGGGGAATCGAGAAGTGGATGGGCCTCGGCGTTGATCAGCTTCTGTTCATGGTCCAGGCCGGAGAGACGACCCACGACGATACGATGCGGGCCTTGGAAATGTTCGGAAACAAGGTGCTGCCGAGGTTTCGGGACTAGGTCTGTCTACGAAGCTGCCTGAAGAAGCTTCTCCGCCGCCCTCTGCCCCTGCTGAAACACAACTTCCTCGTCGACCATGGTATGGCGGCCGTTCTTGATGACCATCCGGCCGTCGACCAGGACAGTGTCGACGTTGCGGGTGAGGCTGTAGAGCGTGATATCCCGCTCGACGTGGTATATGGGGTAGTTCCAGGGGTCGGAGAGGGAACGGATAATAATGTCGGCCCTTTTGCCGGGCTCCAGGCTGCCGATGATGTGGTCGGCCTTCAGGGCCCGGGCCCCGTTGATGGTCTGGATTTTCAGCAGATCGTCGGGGTAGAGTACCTGGCCCTCCTCCCGGGCCATGTTGTAGGCCAGCAGGGTGTTCTGGCCGAAAACCCAAGTCTTATTCACGTCCAGCCCAAACCCGACGTTCAAGCCCCGGTGGTAGAGTTCCGGGATGCGGTTGGGGAAGTTGCGACGCTGCCCGTAGTAGAAGGAGTTGCCCGGCACCCAGGCGATGGTCAAGCCCGAGTCCAGCACGGGCTGCATCTCGGGCTCCCTGATAACGTTGCTGTGAATGAACAGGCATCTGGAGTCCAGGACTCCCTTCTCCGCCCAGTGGATATAGGCGGGCCGACCGTCTCGCTGGGAGTCACCATCGGACATAGACTGGTGAGAATTGAAGGTCACGTCGTTCTCGTCGGCGCAGGCCTTGGCGGCTTCCATCAACTCGTCGGTCTGGGTGCCGCTGCCATAGATGGCGACATGGCCTCGGACGAGGGTGTCGGGGTTGGCGTTCCGCTTTAGCTCGCCGCCCAGGAGGGACAGGGAACGCTTGGTGTCGAAGGGGGCGCGGTTGATGCTCAAATGGCCCTCGCCCCCGACATCCATGAGCCACGGGTCCCCGACCCAGGCCCGGATCCCAAGAGCGTTGCATGCATCGGCGACTGCGTCGGTGCTGTGTACGGTGCCGGGCTCGGTGAAGGAGGTGAACCCATTGCGCAGCATGTCCAGGCTGGCGAGCATGGCGCTGGCATGCTCCTCCTCATCGCCGAGGGCGTTGAAGAAGCGCTCATAGCGGCTGGCGATCCACTTTCCCGCACCTGCGGAGGAGGCCACTCCGTCCTCCAGCAGCTTACTGGGCAAGTGGCCCGAGACGTGGTAGTGGAGGTCGATGTAGCCCGGATGGACAGTCCCGCCCCGGGCGTCGAGGGTGCGGAGAGGTTTGAACCGGGAAGTGAGCTCAGAGTCAGGGCCGACGGCGACGATGTTGCGGCCCCGGACGGCTATTGCGCCGTTGGGGTGCTTGGAGTTTTCAGCGTCCATGGTGATGACGTAGGCGTTGCGGATGAGGAGGTCACATCTCTCGGGGGCGGTTTCGTCAACGTTGGACATTGATCTCTCCAGCGGGAACTAATATGGCTTTGCTGAACGCTAGCCTTTGCGCTCGACGGCAAGCAGCTTATTCAGCCGTCGTTGATGTCGCTCTTCGCCCGAAAACTCCGCCCCAAGAAATGCCGCCACCACTTCTCGGGCCAGCTCCCCCCCGATAATCCGTGCCCCGAGGCAGAGGACGTTCATGTCGTCGTGCTCCACGCCCTGGTGGGCGGAGTAGGTGTCGTGGCACATGCAGGCGCGGACGCCAGTGACCTTGTTGGATGTTACGCAGGCCCCGACCCCGCTGCCGCAGACCATGATGCCCCGTTGGGCTTCGCCTGATGCTACTGCTCGGGCAACGGCCTCGGCGTAGTCGGGGTAGTCATCGTCTTTGTCGAATGCATGGGCCCCGAAGTCCACTAGCTCATGGCCCTGGGCCTGGAGCCAGGGAACGAACTCCTGCTTGAGGGGCAGTCCTGCGTGGTCGGCGCCTATGGCAATGCGCACGGTTTCAATCTCTCCGTTAATAGGGACGCCGTGAAGTATATCGAGACGTGGAGATGCGGGTCTAGACCGCCGCCAGTTCAAAGCCGGCGGCGTGCATCTGGCACATGTTCCCGTGCTCCGACACGTACCTGTATGCGGAAGTCGCCGCAATCACCCCCTGGGCCGCCGAGGTGATGGTCTGCTTGAGCTCTCCCGTGGCGTCAGTCACGTCGCCAGCGGCGAATACTCCCGAGACCGTGGTCTCCCCCATCTTGGACACCCTGATCTCGCCTTGGGAATTCGTCATCACACCCAGGGGAAGCGCGAGCCGGCTCCTCGGGTCTGCACCGATCTCGATGAATATTCCATCGACATCCAGCTCTGTTGAGCCTTCGTGGGGTCGATCCAGAGCGATGCGGTCGAGTTTGTCCTCTCCGATGAGGCCGATGACGTTAGTGCCAGCGATCTGGGCTACGTTCTCGGACTTGTTGACCATTTCGATGTTCACGGGCTCCGGTCGGGTGAGCTGGTCCTTGCGGTAGATGAGATAGACCTGCGAGGCGTACTTACCGAGGAGGACTGCGCCCTTGGCCGCGGCATCTCCACCCCCGACCACGGCGACGGTCTGGTCTCGGTAGAGAGGGGCGTCGCAGGTGGAGCAGTAGGAGACCCCCTTGCCCAGGAGGTTGGTCTCATTGGGAAGGCCCAGCTTGCGGCGCTCACGACCCACAGCGAGGATGATCGCCGTGCTCTGGTACCGACCTTCGTGGGCGGTGGAGATAAAGCAGTTGCCGTCGTTCTGGATATTCGTGACCTCATCGGTGACGATTTCAATGTCCAGGTCCTCTACCTGCTTCTTCATGGCCAGCATCAGGTCAAAACCGTCGATGTGGGAGATGCCGGGGTAGTTTTCGATGATGCTGCCGGTGGCAGTCTCACCCCCGAACTCGTCACCTATGACCAGGGTCTTCATCTGATATCGCGCCGAGTAAAGGGCCGCCCCGAAGGCCGAGGCCCCCTGCCCGATTATCACTACGTCGTACGCGTTCTTGCTCCTGTTTCTTGCCATGATAGTTGCTCCGGGATATGGGTCTTCTTCGGTATAGGGTCGCGTGGTCCTCAATACAAATGATAACTCACACGCGTTTGAGCAACCGAGGGCAAGGCAGATATGGGGGTTTCAAGGGAAACTCAGGAGCAGCTATGAAGACGGGAAGATGTGTGCCAAGTCGAGGGCGAGGCCGGGGAGGGTCGGGGAAGAGAGGGTGTCAGGGACAGCGAATTGGCCGGCCTCCTGGAATTCTTTGCCGTGGAGGGCTAATATGGAGATGGTGTGGGTGTCAGGATCGACCAGCCAGTACTCCCGGACGCCGCTTTCAGCATAGATCTCCCGTTTTGATTCTCGGTCTTTGCTCGCCGTGGACGGAGATATGACTTCTACGACCAAGGCAGGCACCCCTTGTATGTTGACCTCAGTGATGATGGATTGCTGCTCGCTGGAGACAAAGACAATGTCTGGCTGTAATACGTTGGTTTGGGAGAGAAGAACGTCATAGGGAGCAATGAACACTTCACCGAGTCCCCTTTGCTCAACGAAGTCTCCAAGAATACGGGCCAAGCGGAAAGTAATTCTCTGATGTGTAGTATTGGGGCCGGGTACCATAAACAATTCTCCGCGGAGGAGCTCCCACCGCTCATCGTCGGGGGTGTCGAGGTAGTCCTCGTAGGTCAGGGAAGCGGGTCGGGTTTCAACCATTGATTGGTCTCTCTCGGCACTAGCTGGTTCAAGTATACCCTACGCCATGAAGCCATCAGAAAGCGAACTAAAGGGTTGATGCTATACTCCCACCGTCACAGGAGGAGCTTCCCATGAGCCTGGTTCTAAAGAACGTCAACATCATCGATGCCACCACCCCCGAGGTCCGGACCGAACGCAATGTACTTGTCGAGGACGGAGTCATCCAGCAGGTCACCTCGGGCCCGGCCCCCGACGCCGACCAGGTGGTAGACATGGACGGGGCGTATCTGCTGCCGGGGCTTTGGGATGTCCACACGCACCTGAACAAGGGCACCTACGGCCCGGAATCGGTTGAGGAGGAGGCCCTTGACCTCGTGCCGCGGGTGCTGGAGTACGCCCGGAACAGTATGGATGCTCTAAACATGGGCGTCACCTCCCTCCGTACGGTCGGGGTGCAGGAGTGGGCGGATGTTGCGCTACGGGACGCATTCTCGGCGGATAAGTTCAAAGGGCCAAGGCTATTCTGCGGGGGCCATGCCCTGAACACCACCGCGGGCCACATGGCCGACGTCGACAAGCCCATCGACGGGCCTGTGGCCATGGTGAAAGCCGTCCGCAACGAGATCATGCACTACGTCAACCACATCAAGCTGGTGACGACCGGCGGGATCATAGGCACGGGCCACGACGTGATGACCAACATCACCTGGCTGAGGGGCGAGATGGAAGCCGCGTTAGCTATAGCCAAACAGAGGGGCATCCCCGCGGCCGTCCACGCCACTGTGCCCGAGGCCATAAAGTGGGCGGTGAGCGCAGGGTGCCGGTCGATAGAGCACGGGTACGTGATGGACGAAGAGGCGGCGAGGATGATGGCCGACACCGGCACTTACTACGTTCCCACCCTTGCCCTCAGCCACCTCACTCCCGAGCAGGCCGACTCCGAAGGCGCCATAGCTTACTGCCAGCACCACCCCCTCCCCGATGAATTTCGGGAGCGGGCTAACTTCTTCGCGCCGATCCATGATGAGTCTTTCCGAATCGCGCTGGATGCGGGCGTAAAGATAGCCAGTGGGTCGGACCAGGGGCCGCCGGGAGAGGCGGCGCTGATGGAGATAGAGAAGCTGTCTAAGGTGGGGCTCGGGCCTTACGGTGCGATTGTCGCAGCTACGCAGACGTCGGCGGAGGTGTGTGGGGCGGGGGACAAGCTCGGGACCATAGAGCCGGGCAAGTTCGCCGACTTCATCGCAATCGAGACTAACCCCCTGGAGAACATCGAGAACCTACGCCGGTTGCAGTTGGTCGTGGCCCGGGGCGAAGTGGCGATGGACAAGCGGTAGAGACCAGGACATCTCCTCAACGTGACTATGAGAGCAATTCGCTCTTGACCCGCTCCAGGGGTATGAGACGACCTGCACGCGCGTCTTTAATGCTTTGGCGAAGCGCGGCCATCAAGTCGGGGTCACCCATAATGTCCATGGTCTCCATAATGGACATCAGCCGGGTTTCGTGTTCGGGATCTAGATTAGCCATCTATCACCATTGTAAATGACATGAGGCGTGTTTTCTTTCACCGCCGGGGCCCGGCAAGCGATTTTTCTCCCATCCCGACCTTGTGGTGGGCCGACCCGTGCATCGCAGATAGAAGCATCGAAAACAGCAGGATGCTCCCCCCAATCAGGTAGGCCCTGTTCAGCCCCGACACAAAGGCGTCGTAGGCTCCCTCGGAGATAACGTCCAGCCTCGGTTGGTGCCCGAAGGACGTCATGATAATGGTGACTACGGTGGTGGCCACGGCTATTCCGGTTATGTTGGCGGAGGTGCGGATGACGTTGAGCAGCGCCGCCACAATGCCGAAATTGGAATGCGGCTGATTGCTCATAATAGTAGTGCCGTTTGCCGCGTTGAACAGCCCCGAGCCCATACCCGCCAAAATAAGGCACATGAACACGTAGCTGGTGGACGAGTCGGCGGAGATCTGGGAGAGAGACAAGAGGGCAGCGGCCTCGCAAGCTTGTCCGGCAGTTGCAATGATTCGGCTGCCGAAACGGTCCGAAAGATAACCGCTTAGCGGACCCAGGAGTGCCATGCAGAGAGCGCCAGGGGCAAATAACAGGCCGGCCTGGAACGGTGAGTAGTCCATTACACTGATGAGGAAGAAAGGCATCAAGAAGGCCACGGAAGAGCTGGCGAAGAAGTTGAGGAATCGGGCCGCAGCCCCCATGGAGAAACGCTTGCTCTTGAAAAGGCTAAGGTTCAGCATTGGGTAACGAGTTCTCAGCTGCCACCATATAAATGCCGCAAACAACACCCCCGATGCGGAGAAGCTCACTAAGATGGAGGGAGAATCCCAGCCAAACCTGTGCCCGTTGCTCATTGCCATCAGGAAGCTGACGAATGCTCCGGCAGAAAGGCCCGCACCGACCCAATCGAAATTGCGCCAGTTCGAGGTCGCGCCCGAGCTTGGCGCCATGGGCTTGAAGGTTAGCAGGGCGAGGAATATGGCGATTAGGCCCAGGGGAATGTTGGCCAGGAAGACTGCCCGCCACCCCACGAAGTGCACCAGCAGGCCGCCGAAGATAGGCCCGGATGTCAACCCCGAACCTATTATCGCTGTGTAAAGTCCTATGGACTTCCCGCGCTCGTTTTCCGGGAAGTTGGACGAAATTATGGCCATCCCGTTGCCCTGGATTCCGGCAACTCCAATCCCCTGGATCACTTTCCCAATCACGATTATAGGAAACTCGGGAGCAAACCCCCCGACCACCGCGCCGATAACATTGAGAGCCCAGCCCAGGACAAAGACTCTCTTGCGCCCGATTATGTCCGCGAGGCGTCCGACGGGCATGAACATGCTCGCAGTCGCCAGAACATAAGCCAGGTAGACCCACTGGACCGTTGGAAGGTCTCGGCCGAACTCTTCAGAAATTATGGGAAGAGCGATGCCGACGCCGGCCTGATCAATAACCGTGAGGTAGGTCCCGAAAGCAACCGCGGCGTATACCCACCACTTGTAATTGGGGCTGTCGACTATGGTCCTGGCAGGACCGGGGAGAACTTGCAAGAACATGCGGAGTGCGGGCTACCCATCGCCGGGCTGAGGCCCGTTTTCTTCGATGTCGGGTGGCTCAGGCGTGGGTTCCGGGGCGAGGGGCATCATGACGGCGAGGAAGAGGTAGAGGAGCACAGAGAAGCCTGCGAAGAAGAGGAAGACGATGAAGATGGTGCGGACTATAGCGGGGTCCGTGCCGAAGTGCTCCCCGAGCCCCCCGGCGACTCCCCATATCCTGCGATTTGTTCGGCTTCTGTAGAGCATGGCTGCTATCTGGGGGCTAGGAGTGAGGTATCTCTTCCCCCTCCCGACGTTCGAGACGGGACGCTCCAGAAGTCTGAATATCCCCAAGCTCCGGCTCGCCTTCGTAGAGGAGGATGGAAGCGCCGCTGAGGTCTGCCTGCTCTATGGCGCCCCGCACGTTAATCGTGGCCTGGCTTGCGCCATTGAGCACCACAGACGCCCGGTCAATGGAAAAGTGCTGCAGCGTCAGAACGCTGGCCCCCGAGGCTCTGACCGACAGTTTGTCCGCGGAACCGGCCAGGGTAATCTTGCTTGCGCCGTTGATGCGGAGGTCGGCCTCTCGGGCCTCGACGTATCCTTCCAGCACACTGGCCCCCGACAGGCTGATGCTCAGGTCGTTGGCAGAGGAAAAGCCCTCCAGCGTCGCCCGGCTGGCGCCGGTGAGCATGACTCCCAGGAGCTCTGGCATGGTGATGCGGGCGCGGAGGGTGACTTCGCTGTAGTCACCGGCCTCGAGGCCAATGCGAAGGGTGTCGCCCTCCTTTTCCGCTTCGACCAGGTCGACCACGTTGTCATCGGCGGAGATGGAGACGCTGAACTGGGCCGACTCCTTGATCTCTACGTGGAAGGCGTTGCCAATGTTTATCCTTGAGAAACCCTCCAGGGGCTTGATCTGCGATACCACCTTCCCTGACCCCGGAACAGCCGGCCTTCCGGCCTGACGCCTCGCTACGAGGACGATCATGATGAGCAGGATGATTATGACCGCTATGATTACGAGTCCCAAGTCGGTCTCTCTTTCCTTCGCTGTTTCGGTATGTGGGCGTTCATTCCGGCCAGCTTGTCACTGCCTTACCAGCTTCACAAGGCTGCGCATCTCTTTGGGGTCGTCCTGGTGCCGTGCGTACATGGTCCAGGAGACCTCGGCGACGTAGATGTCGCCCCGGGAGTCGACGGTGATGCCGTGCGCGGCCAGGAACTGCCCGGGCCCGTCGCCCTGGGTTGGCATTCCTGCCCTTGCCAGTAGCTTGCCGTCTACGTTGTAGACGCTGACCCGATTCCCGACGTTGGGGGCGTCGGCGAAATAGGTGTCCCCGCAGAGCTCGGCGATGTAGATGTTGCCGTCGGGGCCCAGGGCCATGCCCGCTGGCTTCCAGATGTTCTGCCAGATGTGCTGCAGCTTCCCATTCGTATCGAAAATCTGCACCCGGTTGCACTCCCGGTCCCCGACTATGACGTTGTCGTCGTTGTCGACCAGGATCGTGTGGGGGATGACGAACTCGCCCGGGTCGATGCCCGGCGCGCCCCATGAGAACAGGTGTCGGCCATCGGGGCTGTACTTGTGGACGCGTGAGTTGCCGTAGCCGTCGGAGACGAAGAGGTCGCCGTTCCGGGGAGACACGGCGACCTTGGTGGGCTCGTTGAAGGCCAGGCCGCTCCAGCGGGTAGGAGGGTGGTGGGGCTGTCCGATGGTAGAGACCACGCGGCCGTCCAGGGTGCAGCGTCGGACTGAGTGGTCCTTCTGGTCGGCAAGGTACATGGTGTCGTTGGGTGCGTAGGTAATGCCGTGGGCGGTGGTGAAAACACCCTCCCCCCAGGACCCGACGAACGAGCCGTCGGCCTCGAACATAATTACCGGATGATCGCCGCGGTTGAAGACGTACACACGGTCGTTGGCGTCCACTGCGACGTCGGCGCATTCGTGGAAGGACCAGCCGTCGGGCAGCTGCGCCCAGTTTTCATGGGGAACATAGGTGAACTCACCGCTGCCAAGGGAAACCGACGTGGACATTAAGCACCCCCCGTGCCCCGGGAGCCGGGGCGAAATTCTCGGCTTATCCTATGGAGGGGAGGGGGCTAAGTCAATCGGGAGTACACTTTCCCAGCGCGGGCAGAAGGAGTCCCGACACGGCAAGGGCAAGGCTGCCGAAGGAGATTACGAACAAGGCGAGCCGGAGGTCTTGAGTGGCGTCGTCGATAATTCCCACAACGAGGGGGCCGAGGAATCCACCCGCCCAAAGGATGGTGAACATGACGGAAACGGCAACGGTCAGCTCCCGGGGTCGGATGCCCGGGAGTTCGTATAGCTGGGTCATCATCAGTGGTATGAAGCAGAAAGAGAGCCCGTTTATGCAGCCAAGCAGGATGAGATACATGAGGGAGTCGGTGAACAGGAGCCCTGCAAAGGTGGCCCACATGGCTACACCGCAAACGGTGAGGACCAGAGAGGGTCGGTTCACGAGGGCAGGGACCACGGAAACGGCAATTTTGCCTGGAGTGCTGGCCAGGGCAATCATACTAATGACAAGCCCGCTCAGGAAGATGGTGAGTTGATATTCGTCGCGGGCGTAAATCGGCCAGAAGGAGTTGAATCCGAAACGGGCGGCAATGGCGCCGCTGATACCGAAACCGAGGACCCAGGGTTCTTTGTACTTAAGCAAGGCCCTGATGGGAGAGCCGACCTGGGACTGCATTCCGGCGCGGAACTCGGGTGTATAGCGGTCCTTGCCCAGCACTAGCCAGGTCAAGGTGGCTAAGAGGGTGATGGCGGACCATGCGAAGAGGGTGTGTCTCCAGTTGTCCAGAATGCCAAGAATTACGGGGATGACTAGGAATCCTACGCCTCCCATACTGTCGATGAAGCTGAAGATCAGGCCGTTGGCGAGGGGGATGCGCCGCCTCGGGACCCACTGCAGTACGACCAGGGTCCTGGGAACCTTGCAGACTATGTAGGCAACGCCGAGAAGAAGCCGGGTACTGAGAAGGATGATGAAGGTCGGAGCCCAGCCGTTGAGCGCAGTGAAGAGCGCGGAAGCGATAAAGGCGATACTCGCAACGCGCCAGGGCCTGTACCGGGAGAGCCATAAATTGGCGGGAATTTCGAAGGCGAGGTTGCCGAAAATGACTGCGGAGGAGATGAGTCCAAGCTGGGTGGCTGTAAGGCCCATCTCATCACGAATATCGGGGAGGAGTAGGCCGATGGTGAGGGCCGAGATGTCGATGAGGGAATAGTTCGTAATAAAGGTGCCGACGACGACCCATGCGTAGGTGGGGGAGTCGGTGGGCCGACGGATGAGGCGCATCATCGGCAAATTCCGGTGTAGTTCATAGAGGGGTGAAGCCGTGGTTGGGGGAGCATCGGACCATCAAGGTCAGGATACCCCTTGCTGTTGAGAGGAAGAAGGGTGTTGGCCAATCGGGGCGCGGGTCCTGAACGCCGACAGCAGGAGCGCCGCGACGCTGAGGCTGAAGCTGCAGAAGGAGATGACCAGCAGGGCGAACTGTAGGTCCTGGGTGGCATCGTCGATGACGCCGACGATAAGGGGGCCGAAGAAGCCGCCAACCCACAGCAGGGTGAACATCACGGACACGGCCACCGTAAGCTCCCGGGGCCGGATTTCGGGGAGTTCGTAGATCTGGGTCACCATGAGGGGGAAGTAGCAGAATCCTATCCCATTCACAAAGCCGAGGAACAGGAGCAAGACGGCGGAGTCGGTGTACAGCATCCCCACGAAGGAGCCGAAGGTGAGCAGCCCGCTGGCAAAGAGCACCATGGACGGGTGTTTGACCAGCGAGGGGATGATGGAGACGGCCAGCTTGCCCGGGGTGCTGGCAATGGAGACCATGCCGATTACGATGCCGCTGAAGGTCAGGGTGATGTCGAAGGCGTCCAGGGTGAAGGTGGGCCAGAAGGTCATGAAACCGATGCGGGCGGCTATGGCGCCCCCGGTGCCGAACCCCATTATCCAGGGCTCCCTATACTTGAAGAGCGCCCTCAGCGGAGTCCCGACCTGGGACTGGATGCCGGCGCGGTACTCGGGGGTGTAGCGGTCCTTGCCCACAATCAGCCAGATCACCGCTGTGCTGAAAATAACCGCCCCCCACGCGTAGAGGGTGAGCCGCCAGTCGTCCAGCAAACCGAGAACGACGGGTATCACCATGAAGCCTATCCCGCTCATGCTGTCGATGACGCTGAAGATGATCCCGTTGGCCAGGGGGATGCGGCGTCGGGAGACCCACTGCAGCAGCACCAGTGTCCGGGGCACCTTGCAGACCACGTAGGCAAACCCCAGAAGCAGCCGCATGACCAGGAAGATGACGAAGTTGGGCGACCAGCCGTTGAGCAGGGTGAGCAGGGCGGAGGCGATGAAGGCAATGCTGGCGATGCGCCAGGGCCGGTACCGGGAAAGCCAGGCATTTGCGGGAATTTCGAATACCAGGTTGCCCACCACCACGGCGGAAGACAGAAGCCCCTGCTGTGTCCCGCTCAGGCCCATCTCCCGGGAGACGGAGGGCAGAAGCAGCCCGATGGTCAGGGCGGCTATATCCACCAGGGAGTAGTTGACCATGAAGGTGCTGATGACCACCCAGCCGTAGGTCGGGGAGTCGGTGGGGCGTGTGAGCAGGCGCATCATGGGAGGGTGCTAAGGTTCCTTCCGGCCGATCAACGCCAGAACTACCCCAGCCGTGGTCAGGGTCAGGGGGGTGAAGGCGGCGACCGAGAGGCCCGTGCGCAGGTCTGTGACGTCTCCGATGTAACCGGTTACCATCGGGCCCAGGGCCGAGCCCGTCCACAGGCAGCTGAAGTATACGGCCACCGCTACTGCCACCTCCCTTTCCCTTATGCCGGGCAGCCTGTAGATCATCGTGAGCATGGCCGGGATGAAGCACATGCACATCCCGTTGACGATGCCGAACAGGAACAGCAGCAGCGCCGACCCGCTGGATACCATCCCGAAGGATGTGACCGACATCAGGATCCCGCAGACCATCAGGAGGTAAGGCGTCCGGTTGGCGATGGCGGATATGAGGGTCACGCCGAGGATCATGGGGCCCTTGGTCATGCCCGCTATGCCAAGAATCAGGCCGACGGTAACCAGGGCCGTTCCGTAGGTGTCGTCCAGGTATTGAGGCCAGAAGGTAGCGTAGGCCGACCGGGCCCCGGTGATGCCCGACACCCCGAAACCCAGAATCCAGGGAACCTTGTAGCGCCACAGGACGCGCATGGGCGTGCCGCCCGAGGTCTCCGTGGATTGGGGCATCTCTTCTTTGGGCCTGTCCCGGCCCCAGAGCAGCCAGACGAAGGCCCCCGCCGCGCTGACTATCGCCCAGATGTAGAGGGTCCTCCGCCAGTCGCCGTCGGCCAGCCAGAGGATGGCCGGGATGAGCATGAACCCGAAACCTATCGTGGTCTCCAGGATGCTGAACATGATGCCGTTGGCCCTGCCGACCTGGCGGCTCGGGATCCAGTGGATCAGCAGTATGGTGCGGGACGCCTGCGTGCTCAGGTAGATCAAGCCCAGGCCAATGCGGGCGACGAACAAGAAGAGCAACGTCGGGGCAAACCCCTTCAGGGCCACGAAAAGTGCCGCTGTACCGAATGAAACGACGGAGGAGCGCCAGGGCCGGAATCGGGAGAAGAACCAGTTGGAGGGCACCTCAAAGAGGAGGTTGGTGAACATGATGGAGGCGCTGAGCCACCCCTGCTCGGTCAGGGAGAGGTCCAGGTCCTCGGCCATGCCCGGGAGCAGGAACCCGAGGGTCTCGAAGGCGATGACGACCATCGAGTAGTTGACGGCAAACATGCCAACGAGCGTCCAGCCGTAGTTCTTGCCCCTGGCCGAAAACATGGCGCCAAGCTTATCACGGGGACGGCGCCCTACCCCCTCTCTCCAATCCAACCTACAAACCCCCCTGTCATCCCGAGGCCCCGCGAGGGATCTAAAGCGCCCCTCCCTAAACCCACCCTATCCCTTGCCACCCCCGCCTTTCCGTAGCATCCCCCCTCGGTAAAGACATATCAAAAATGCGGTGCATTTTTGATATGTCGATAAAACAGGGCGGGTGGACGGGAACCGACTAAATCCCGGGGTGTGAGGGATGAGTGTCACCCCATAAATGGGACATTTGCACTATATGAATATACGTGCTATCATACTCATTGGGCCACCGACCTCGTACCTCGGGGCCAATCTCAGGAAAGGAACAAGGAGTCTTATGAGCCGCAACAGCCTGATCAGCTCACGTCGCACCCTGGCGCTGCGCGAACGCCCGGCCACCGACACGCGCCTCCTCCCCAATCCCTTTCCACACCCCAACACCCACTACAAGCGCTGCCCAAAGGCCCAACGCCTTAGCCTCGGCAGCGATCAATCACCGCCCCGCCCTCAATACTGCCTGGTCCCCGTGACCGGCAACGGAAGGTTCCTAAACTCAAATCGGCTAGCTCTACTTCGTGGCCAACACCGTAGAATCAGTGCCCCCGTTCCAGGTCGAATCTACGTAGCCGGCATAGACCTCGCTGGCGAATCGGAACAACCGGGAGACGTCCGTCTCCCGGGCTTTAAGCCCACCCAAGACTCCACCGTCGTAACTATCGGCGAACTCCAAATGCTTGATGACGGCTTCGGTTCCAGGCTGCCCGCCCTCACCGTCGTCGAGCACCATTGGTGGACGGGGAAGCCCCACACCGAGACCTTTTCGGGCCTTGTCCACCTTCTCAAAAATGTCTGGGGCTGCCGCAGGGTGGTCGTCGACGCCACTGGCATTGGCGCAGGCGTAGCCGCCTTCCTGCCTAAGACCATAGGACCTTCCATCGTAGTTCCCTTCACCTTCACCGCCCCGACCATTTGCACCCCCACCCCAATTGGGAATCCATCCCCAGGGACGGGGTCGAGGGGAGGAGTCCTACCCCCTCTCCCTCCACGGGAGAGGGCCGGGGTGAGGGTGATCACATCCCCGGCGTGCAGGGCTGTAATCACAAACCAACGCCCCACACACTGTCATTCCGATGCCCCGCGAGGAATCTGGGGTGGGGCCCTTCCCCCTCTCCCCAGTACTAAACTAGGGGCGGGCAACTGCACCTTGGTGCAGTTGCCCGCCCTTGTTTTTGTCTCCCCCTCTCCCTTAAAGGCCCTGAGGGAGAGAGGGATTAAGGGGGTGAGGGTTCCCCTCCCGTTCCTTAAACAATCAAAGCCGTGCCTGAAACCGCAAAACAATCAAAAACCCACCCCCCCTGCGACACGCGAAATCCCCAGAAATCTGTTTAGGCGTCGTTCAATCAAAACAGCTACGAGTTCAATCAACGTTCAATCAACGTTCAATCAAACCCTCAACCCCTCGTCGAGGGAGAGAATCGGAGCCTTCCCCCGAGAAGCCGGAGCAGAGGATTCCCCCTTCCCGCCCTTTACACAGTCAAACACAAACAGGCCCTGCAAAGTCCTCATCGACCAAGAAGCCATGTAGTAGAATGGCCAACAGATGGGAGCGCGGACTGCAGGTATGCACGGAATAGAAGGAGCCAAAAGTGGGTGAGCTTGACGGCAAGGTAGCGATAGTCACGGGGGCCGGGAGACTGCGGGGCATAGGCAGGGCGGCGGCGGTCGCCCTGGCCGAACTGGGCGCCGACGTTGTCCCCACGGGCACGGGCCGGGTCCCGTCCCGTTACCCCGACTCAGAGAAGGCCGTCGGATGGAAGGACATCGAGAGCACGGCGGAGCAGGTGAGGGCCCTCGGGCGGCGGGCTTTGCCCCTCGTCGTGGACGTGGCGGATGCCGACGACGTAGCGACGATGATCGAGAAGACCGTCAAAGAGCTGGGCCGGGTGGATATCCTGATAAACAACGCGGCCTTCGCCCGGGGCCCGGACCGGGTCCCGACCATCGAACTGGACGATGATATCTTCCAGAAGGTGGTGGACATCAAGATCCGGGGCACCTACCTGTGTACCAAGGCCGTGGCCAAGGTGCTGATTGCCCAGGGGCAGGGAGGGAAAGTGGTCAACGTGGCGTCGGTAGCGGGGAAGTCGGGGTCGGAGGATACGCTGGCTTACTGTGCTGCCAACTTCGCCCAGGTGGGCATGACCCAGACCCTGGCCCGGGAGCTGGGCAGGTTCGACATCAACGTGAACTGCGTTTGCCCCGGGTGGGTGGACACTTCACGGCTTGACGGATTGATGGTCGGGGACTGGTTCGACAGGATGGCCATGGAGACGCCCATCCGCAGAAACGGCACCGACGAGGAGGTCGGAGAGTTCGTCGCCTACCTTTGCACGAAGGCAGCTTCGTGGATCCACGGCCAGTCCATCAACATGGACGGCGGCGGGTTTATGACCCACTAGCGCCGGCCGGCTCCAGTTCCAGCAGGGAAGCGCCCTTCATAACCTGCATCCCGGCCTCGCAGGACACCCGGGTCACGACACCGTCGTAAGGGGCGGTGATGTGGTGCTCCATCTTCATGGCTTCCAGCACCACCAGGGTCTGCCTCGCCGACACCTCGTCGCCCTCATTGACCCGCACCTGCGCTACCACCCCCGGGAGGTGAGCGGTAATCTCTGTCTCCGCACCGGGGCCCGCGGCCTGACTTCCGGCGACACCCGTATAGACCTGATCGGACGCGGCCAGCAGGTAGTCCGCGTTGTTGTAGTGGACGAGTAGGCCATCGTCGGTGGGAGCGGCCTCCACGGTCCAGGTCTGATTATCAACGGTGGCGATGGTGCGGCCGTCGGAGGTGAGAGATAGGGTCAGGTCGAAGTCAGTGTTGGGGGTATGTACGTTCCAGGCAAGGGCGCCGGGCTTGTTGGAGACGTTGGCGGTCACGTTCCCGCCGGAGTGCGTGAAGGCGTACAGCATGTCCTGTCTGCCCATGCGCCAGGCTCCGGCTCTGCTCCAGATATCGCCGGCCACCTGATGGTTCTGGGTGGACTCGTATCCGGCCAGCCCCGAGGAAACCAGCTGGTGGGCAATCGCCGAGGCCAGGGCCTGTACGGGCAGCTCGCCCGCAGGGGCCAAGCCAGGTTCTATGCTGCGCCCGACGTATTCGGTGTCTATGGCGCCCGACTCAAAGTCCGGGTCTCGGGCGATTACGCGGAGCATCTGGAGGTTGGTCGGAACTCCGGAAACCACGTAGGCGTCCAGCGTGTCGCGGAGCCGTCGGACAGCCTGTTGGCGGTCCTCGCCGTAGACAGCGATCTTGGCAAGAAGGGAGTCGTAGAAGACCGGCACCTCGAACCCTTCATAGACGCCCACGTCGTGGCGGACCCACGGGAGCGAGGGTGGTGAGAAGCGAACCAACGGGCCCGCGCCGGGCATGTAGCCCGCTCCCGGGTCTTCGGCATAGACCCGGGCTTCGATGGAGTGACCCCGGGCCTTCACGTCGGACTTCTTAATGGGCAGCTTCTCTCCCGAGGCGGCGAGCAATTGCAACCGCACCAAGTCCAGGCCCGTGACCCACTCGGTCACCGGGTGCTCGACCTGGAGTCGGGGGTTGACTTCGAGGAAATAGAAGTTGCCGTCGGCGTCCAGCAGGAACTCGACCGTGCCTGCGTTCGTGTAGTCAACAGCGGCGGCCAGGGCCAGGGCCGAGCTTTCCAGGCCCTTCCGGATCTTCGGCGTGACGGCCACGGACGGTGTCTCCTCGATAACCTTCTGGAAGCGTCGCTGCACGGAGCACTCCCGCTCCCCGAGGCTCAACAGGTTTCCATGGGTGTCGCCGATGATCTGCACCTCGATATGCCGTGGCCGCACGACGTGCTTTTCGAGGATGACGGTGTCGTTGCCGAAGGAGGAGAGGGCCTCGCGTCGGGCGCCGGCCATTGCTTCTTCCAGCTCCCCAGGCTCGGAAACGGTGCGCATACCGCGACCTCCGCCCCCGAAGGCGGCCTTGATGAGGACTGGATACCCTATCTCCTCGGCCTTTTGGGTGATTTCCTCGGGGCTGAGGCCCTCCACATAGTAGCCGGGTACTACGGGTACACCCGCCTCTTGTGCCCGCTTCTTGGCCTCCGACTTGTCTCCCAGGAGGCGCAGGATGTTGGGAGAGGGGCCGATGAAGACTATGCCGGCAGAGGCGCAGGCCTCGGCGAAGCTGGGGTTTTCAGAGAGGAAACCGTAGCCGGGGTGGACGGCCTGTGCCCCGACGCTCAAGGCGGCTGAGACCACGGCATCGATGTTGAGATAGCTGTCGGTGGCGGGACCCGGGCCTACATGCACCGCCTCGTCGGCGAAGCGGACGTGGAGGGCGTCGCGGTCAGCGTCGGAGTAGACGGCGACGGTGGAGATGCCCATATCTCGACAGGTGCGCATCACCCGGACTGCGATCTCGCCCCGGTTGGCTATGAGGACTTTGTCAAACATGGGAATTGCTTTCTGGCAGGGGTCACATCCGGAAAACGCCGAAGCGGGTGTCGGGTACCGGGGCGTTGAGGGCGGCGGAGATGCCCAGGGCCAGCACCATTCGGGTGTCGGCGGGATCAATGATGCCATCGTCCCAGAGTCGGGCCGTGGAATAGTAGGGGCTTCCCTCCGTCTCGTAGCGTTCCAGGATCGGGTTCTTGAAGTCGTCCTGTTCCTGCTCGGTCATGCTCTCACCCTTGACCTTCAGGTTGTCCATGCGGAGGGTGAGCAGGGTGTTGGCCGCCTCCCGACCGCCCATGACCGAGATTCGGGCGTTGGGCCACATCCACAGCTGCCGTGAGTTATAGGCCCGGCCGCACATGCCGAAGTTTCCGGCCCCAAACGAGCCGCCGAAAATCAGGGTGAATTTGGGCACCTGGGCGTTGGACACGGCCATGACCAGCTTTGCTCCGTCCTTGGCCAGGCCCCGGTTTTCGTATTCCTTGCCGACCATGAAGCCGGTGATGTTCTGCATGAAGAGCAGGGGCACCTTGCGCTGGCAGCACAACTCCACGAAGTGGGCGCCCTTCTGGGAGGATTCGGAGAAGAGGATGCCGTTGTTGGCCACGATGCCGATGGGATAGCCCATTACCCGACCAAATCCGCAGACCAGGGAATCACCGTAGAGGGCTTTGAACTCCTGGAATTCGGAGCCGTCCACCAGGCGGGCTATGACCTCCCGGGTGTCGATTATGGTGCGGAGGTCTTTCGGGAGGAGTCCGTATATCTCCTCGGGGTCGTAGGCCGGGGGCCGTGGTGGTGTGAGCTCCCAGGGAAAGTCTTTCTTCACGGGAATGCCTGCGACGATTTCGCGGGTGATGGCGATGGCTTCCTCGTCGTTGGCTGCGTAGTGGTCGGAGACGCCGGAGATGCGGGTGTGAACGTCGGCGCCGCCGAGCTCTTCGACGGTTACTTCCTCTCCGGTAGCGGCCTTCACGAGGGCCGGGCCCCCGATAAAGATCGATCCCGTACCCTTGACGATGATCGATTCATCAGCGATGGCGGGTACGTAGGCGCCACCGGCGGTGCAGAAGCCCATCACTACTGCGATCTGGGCAATCCCCTGCGCCGACATTACCGATTCGTTATAGAAGACCCGGCCGAAGTGCTCCTTGTCTGGGAAAACGTCGGCCTGGAGAGGTAGGAACGCGCCTGCGGAGTCGACTAGGTAGATGCACGGGAGCCGGTTCTGGAGGGCAATCTCCTGGGCACGGAGGTGCTTTTTGACGGTAAGTGGGTAGTAGGCGCCGGCCTTCACCGTGGCGTCGTTGGCCATGATCATGCACTCGCGGCCGCTGACTACGCCGATGCCCGTGACGATACCTGCGGAATGGGCCTGGCCGTCATACATCTCCCAGGCAGCCAGTGCGCTGAGCTCCAGGAAGGGGCGGTCGTGGTCCAGGAGCTTGTCTATGCGCTCTCGGGCGGTCATCTTGCCCCGGGCCTTGTGCCTGGCGACCGACGCCTCGGGGCCACCCTGTTTTACGATATCCAGCCGCTCCCTCAGCTGCTCCAGAAGGCCGATCTGGTGGGCCCTGTTCTCCTGGAACTCAGGGGAATTGGTGTCGACATAGCTGCGAATGACGTTGAATTTACGTTCGTCGCTAACGGTGACCAATACAGTTCCTCCTTTGCCGACGCGGGACTCCGTTGCGTCTGCATCGAGTCCTCCAGCGGAAATGGTAAGGACGGGGTTGATAGGGTGTCAAGTTTGGAGGTTGTGTCGAAGCCATGTGCTATCCTTCCCTCACCTTGTCGGAACCGGGAGGTGGGATTCCATGACTTCATCGATAGTCCACGGCAGGTATGTCATAACCAGGGCCTCGGGAGCCGAGACCAATGTGCTGGAAAACGGGGCTGTCTATGAACGGGACGGGGTGGTGGAAGATGTGGGGCCGGTCGGGGAGATTAAGCGTCGCCACCCGGATACACAGGTGCTTGGCGGAGACGAATTACTGGTTATGCCGGGGCTGGTGAACGCCCACCATCACGGCAAAGGAGTCAGCCCCCTGATGAAGGGCAGCTTGGACGACCACCTGGAGTATTGGATGGCCGACTCCTGGGGCCGCAAGCCCGTCGACATGTACCTGGATACCCTTTATTCCTGCATGAAGATGCTGCGCTCTGGCGTAACCACGGTGATGTTTAACCTGAGCCCCGGGTCGGCGGCGGACCTCTCCGAAGACTGCAAGAAAGCGCTGACGGCTTTTGCGGATGCGGGAATGAGGGTTAATTTCTCCGTTTACGCGGAGACCCAGTACCGGATCGTCGCCGAAGACGAGTCGGTGTTCCTGAGCCGGCTGCCGACAGACCTCGCGGCCCGGGCCAAGGCAGTGCTGGATGACGAATACATCTCCGACGATGACTACATAGCCCTTTCCGAATCTTTACATGCGTCGGACCACGACGGCGAGTTCGTTAAAGTGATGCTCTCTCCCGCCAACGCTCACTGGTGCTCGGATGCGCTGCTGGAGAGGATGCGGGCGTCGGCAACTAGGTTGGGCACGGGGTTGCACATCCACCTGGTGGAGAGCGTATACGAGAAGCTAATCGGCCTGAAGCTGTACGGGAAATCGGCGCTGGCCCACCTGGACGACCTGGGCTTCCTCGGGCCCGACGTGTCCCTGGCGCATGCAGTGTGGCTGACGGCAGCGGACATGGACCTGGTCAAGGAACGGGGCGTCCACGTCTGCACGAACCCGAGCTCCAACCTGAGGCTGCGGACGGGCATCGCTCCCGTAGCGGAGATGGCGGCCCGGGGGCTGAACCTAGCCTTGGGCACGGACAGCACCTCCATAAACGAGGACGAGGACTTTCTCCAGGAGATGAGGCTGGCTCACCGGCTGCACAGGAACCCGGGGGTCAATTCCGCAACACTGACAGCGGACAAGATCGTGAGCATGGCCACGCTGGGTGGGGCCCGGGCCACGATGTTCGAAGATGTCGGTGCCCTTGAGCTTGGCAAGAAGGCCGACCTGATCACAATTAAGCTGGACTCCGTCACCGAACCCTACCTGGACCCCGAAGCCCCGATAGTTGACGCCCTGATATACAAGGCAAGGGCCACGGACGTGGACACGGTAATGATCGGGGGCCGGGTGATGGTAGAGGGGGGTCGGGTGGCTAGCGTGGATGAGGAGAGGATGTTGGAGAACCTGAAGGCGGAGCTTGCGCAGCCGCTATCGGAGGACGACAAGTCGCGGCGTCGGACGGCAGAGGAGCTGAAGCCCTACATCCAACGCTTCTACGAGGCATGGAACCCGGGGCAAGACAGGCCGTTCTACGTGTACAACAACGCGGAGTAACCGATGCCCGGCGTCCTCGAAGGCATAAGGGTCCTGGACATCGCGTCCATGTGGGCGGCGCCCCTCATCGGGGCATACTTGGCAGACCAGGGAGCAGGGGTGATAAAGGTCGAGCCCCCGTGGGGAGACCAGGCCCGACGCACCTTCAGCAGCCCTCCCCTGCCCAATGGGCTGAGCAGGTCATGGCTGGTTGCGGCTCGGGGGAAGAAGGGCATAGCCGTCGACATTTCCAGGCCCGAGGGCAAGGAGATAGTCTACGCCCTCGTCGAACGCACCGACGTGCTGATAACAAACTTCCGCCCTCCCGTGGCCCGACGCCTGGGTTACGACTACGAGAGCCTGCGAGCAATCAACAAGGGGCTGGTCTACGCGAGAGTCGGGGCCTATGGGGAGAAGGGCCCCTATGCAGAAAAGCGGGGCTACGACCGCATATTCCAGGCCCTTTCGGGGATGATGAGGAAGTCGGGCCCGGAAGGAGTACCGAGGAACGCGGGGATATGGGCGGCAGACATGTCTGCGCCGTGGGCCATGTGCTACGGGATTGCGCTGGCGCTCATGGATAGAGAGAGGTCGGGGGAAGGGCAGGAGGTAAGCACGTCCCTGTTGCAGATGTCGATGGCGATGCAGGCGGTGGACCTGGTGAAGGCGGACTCGGAAATGGGAGCGGGTGGGGAGTCGGGGGAGGAGTACGCCAACCAACCGCTTTACCTGCCGTACCAGTGCTCCGACGGCGAATGGGTCAACATCGTCGTTATCACCGACAAGGAGTTCCAGGGTCTGTGTGAAGCCTTGGAGATAATGGATCTGTTGGAAGATGCCCGGTTTTCGACCCCCCTGGGCCGGATCCAGAACGGCGAAGTGCTCTTCCAAGTGCTGGCAGGTGTATTCTCGACGCGGCCGCTGCCAGAGTGGCTAAGGATACTGGAGGACCATGATGTCCCATGCGCTCCGGTGTTGGGCACCGACGATGTGTTCGAAAGCCCGCAAATCGAGGCTAACGGATTCATTGCGGAGGTCGACTACCCGGGAGTCGGGAAAACGCGGATGATAAACGCTCCCGTCAGGTTAAGCGGGAGAACGGGACAGGTCGGGGCCCGAGCCCCGGGGCTGGGGGAACACACTGAGCAGGTCTTGAGAGAGCTGGGGTATTCGGAGGAACGGATAGGGAAATTGGAGAGGGGTGGGGTGGTGGTGCGGGGGGCTAGCGCTGAAACGATGATTGAATAGACTAGTCTGACCAGTTATACTTGCTTCATGGGAATTACATACACAACCTACGAAGCCAAAGCTCGATTCTCGGAGGTTATACGACAGATCCGGGAAGGTAAGACCGTAACGGTGTCATACCGCGGAGAGCCTGTTGCCGAGATTCGGCCGGTGGCAAAACCCCCACAGACTTTGGAGGATAGGATCCGAGAAATGGAGTTGCGGGGTGTTCTGGTCGGGCCACGCGAGAAAAGGGTTCCATTTAAAGACGGGGAAAACATTCCCGGCGCGTTGGAACGCTTCCTGGCCGAGCGCGATTAATGAGCGCAGCCTATGTGGATTCTTCTGTGATCGTGGCCATCGCGTTCGAAGAACGCAGATGGGGAGAGGTGGACCGGCAGATTGGCGCCTTTGACAACCTGTGGGCATCCAATTTACTTGAAGCTGAGGTCAGAGCTGCATACGCTAGGACTGGCAAAGCGTTTGATGTCAAGGTGCTTTCAGGAATGCGCTGGGTAATTCCGGACCGCCCCTTAACCAGCGAGATATCGATAGTGACGAAAACGGGTTATGTAAAAGGCGCTGACCTGTGGCACCTGGCAACGGCACTCTACATGACGCCGGACCCTTCTCAAGTAGCATTCATTACCTTGGACGAGCGGCAGGGCGAGGTCGCAAGGGCCTTGGGGTTCCGGGTCTAGGCCTTTCTACCCGCCCTTCACCGTCCGAGCAATATAAGCACACCCGAGCATGTAGTCCTGGCGCTCCAGCCTAGGCACGACCCTTTCCAGCTCGTCGTAGGGCTGGCCCTTGGCGAAGATCCTGTTCATGGATCCCCTGACCCCCACCCATCGCCACGTCCTGAACCGCACCTGGAAATAGAGGTTGAACAGCGGGCCGAGGAGGCCCTGGGCGTGCTTAACTCCCCCGTTGACCAGCCGACCCCCGGGCGCCATTGCGTCGATCACCCGGGTCACGGCGGGCGGCGAGATTAGGACTTCGGGCACGAAGTAAGCTAATACAGCGTCCAGGGGACCGGGGATATCCACCTCCCGGGCGTCGCCCTGGATCAGGGTCACATTTTCCCAGCCGTTCCGTTCGACCTTCTCCCGGGCGATGTCCAGCATGTCCGGGCTGAGTTCCACGCCTATGATCCTACCCTCGGGCCCGACGCCCTGCTGGAGCTGATCAAAGCTGAGCCCGGTACCGCATCCCAGGTCCAGGACTGTTTCTCCGGGTTTCAGGTCCAGGCGTCGGATGGCGTAGGGTCGGATGCGATCGGAGAAGCGTTTGCCCTTGTCGTAGTCGGCGGCGTGGAGTCGATACCGGTCCCTTTGCACCTGGGGGTCGTAGGTGTTCATGGGGAAGCTATTCGTCCCTGGTTGCCCGGGCCACGTAGACGCAGCCGTAAAAGTAGTTCCATAGCTCCAGGTTTGGGGAGGCAGCTTTCAGGGTGTCATAGGGCTGGCCTCTGCCCACCATCCTTTTGACGACACGCTTCATTCCCACCCATCGCCAGGTCCTCCACCTCAGTTGGAAATAGAAATTGAAGATGGGGCCAAGGGGCCCGCGCGCATGCTTCACACCGGATGCCACCATCCTGCCGCCGGGTGCAAGAGAGCCGAGGGCGCGGCGAACGGCGGGAGGCAAATAGAGAATCTCCGGCACGAAGAAGGCCAGTACAGCATCGACGGGGCCGGGGATTTCTACGGCGCTGGCATCACCTTCGATGAGGGTAACGTTGGTCCAGCCGTTGAGCTCGACCCTTTGGCGGGCCAACTCCATCATCTCGGGGCTCAGCTCCAGGCCGATAATCCGCCCCTCAGGCCCGACTTCCCGGTGAAGCCGTTCAAAGCTGATGCCTGTACCGCACCCGAGGTCCAGCACTGATTCTCCTGGCTTGAGATCGAGGTGTTGGAAGGCGGCTTCGCGGACGGGGTCGAGCCAACTCATGGTGTTGTCGTATGTGGCGGCGAAGCGGCGGTAGCGTTCTTCGACGGGTTGGGTGTCGGGGGTGGACATGGGGGGATTATACGCCAAGCAACCCTTCATTGATTTGTGCTAGGATACGCGGCCAGTTACCGCTATGAGTACATTAGAAGTTATCGCGGAAGCAAAAGAGGAATCCCAATGATCCGTAAGTTGCTAGCATTTACGGGGCTTGCAGTTAGCACGTTAGTTGTTTTATCAGCATGCGCATCTGATGCCCCGGATGCACCAATGCAACCAGAATCTACTCAGGTCACAGAATCCACTACCGTTCCAACACCTACCACTCCGCCAGAAGAAGCCCCTCCTGACACTCCAGTTCCGCAATTGACCTCTATACCACCTTCGACGCCATTACCTCAACCGACAGCCACCGCCCTGCCCGCCCCGACAGCAGTGCCAACCCCAACCGTGATACCTACCGCCACACCTGTACCAACTGCTACTCCAATTCCCAATTTCCCACCTGTCATCACCAACCCCGGTAACAAGATTTACGATCAGGGCGAGACCATAACAAACTTCAATATCACTGTTACCGATGCTGAGGACACTCCAACTGTGAGACTTTCCGGCCTACCCCCAGGTCTCATATACCAGCCAGGCCAGGTGGTGGGCACAATCCCTTCCTATGCAGAGGCTAGGGACTACAGCGTAACTATCTTCGCCAATGACGGCTCCAATCCTGCCGTATCTACTACTTTCACCATAACCGTGATGCGAGCTATAAGTTCCTTCGAAGCATGTGATGATGAGTGGTTCATTGATGAAATTGTCGGGTTGTCGGAAGAAAGAGAAAGTTCATTCTCACCACGTATTCTGAAGTTGTATGCCGACAAAATTCAGGAAGTAGAACGGACTACGAAGCTCCTACGTTGTAAAGCCGAGGCTAAACTGAGTCAGGGTGGCGATGTATTTCTGCAATATCACTACGAGATAGACCGTGATGGTGACGCATTTATAGGATACACAGTGGGGGATCCGGTTCCTCCACCTGGTTCAACTTTGAATGATGCCTTTGCCTTAGGCGAGGTTATGAATGGGTCTGACGGCACACAGATACGCGTAGTAAAAATTGCAGCTGATGCTTGGGCTCTTATATATGCCGAAAACCAATTCAATGACCCTCCCGAAGAAGGCAATCGCTTCTTCATGATAAGGCTAGAGATTACGAATCCTTCGGATGCCTTGCAATCTGTGGACTCCTCTGAGTATGACTTCGAACTCATTGGGAATAATAGAGTGGTATATACCCCATTTAGCGAAGATTGCGGTCTCATTCCGGATCAGCTCAATCGCGAGATCTTCCCTGGAGGGCAGGTACAGGGCAATGTTTGCTTCGAGATTCCAGAGGATGAGAGGGGTCTGCTTCTGATACATCAGCCCGGATATGGGGCCGAAGATCGGCGGTTCCTTTGGATTACCGAATAACGTAGACAAGCTCAAGTCCGCGAGTCTGTAATAAACAAAAGGAAAGGCCCCCGAGGAATCTCGGGGGCCTTTTTTTGTTATTGGTAGCGGGGGTTGGATTCGAACCAACGACCTTCGGGTTATGAGCCCGACGAGCTGCCACTGCTCCACCCCGCGGCGGGGATCGAATAGAGAGAAAAGAACGTTCTGCACGTGTCTTAATGCAGGTCAAGCCCTCGGTCGATTAGTACCGCTTAGCTAAACATGTTGCCATGCTTACACCTGCGGCCTATCAAGCAGCTAGTCTCGCTGCGACCTTACCTTCTTCTCGAAGTGGGACACCTAATCTTGAGGTGGGCTTCGCGCTTAGATGCTTTCAGCGCTTATCCACTCCAGACTTGGCTACTCAGCGGTGCTCCTGGCGGAACAACTGACACACCAGAGGTCTGTCCCTCCCGGTCCTCTCGTACTAGGGAGAGCTCCTCTCAAGTCTCCTGCGCCCACGGCGGATAGAGCCCGACCTGTCTCACGACGGTCTGAACCCAGCTCGCGTACCGCTTTAATGGGCGAACAGCCCAACCCTCGGGACCTCCTTCAGCCCCAGGATGCGACAAGCCGACATCGAGGTGCCAAACCTTGCCGTCGATGTGAACTCTTGGGCAAGATCAGCCTGTTATCCCCGGGGTAGCTTTTATCCGATAAGCCACGGCCCTTCCACACGGAACCGTGGGATCACTTTGTCCGACTTTCGTCCCTGCTCGACTTGTAGGTCTTACAGTCAAGCCCCCTTATGCCAATGCACTCGACGCACGATTTCCATCCGTGCTGAGGGGACCTTTGAACGCCTCCGTTACCTTTTGGGAGGCGACCGCCCCAGTCAAACTGCCTACCAGGCATGGTCCCAGAGCTTGATCTCTGGTTAGAACCAAGATCAGAAAAGGGTGGTATTTCACCGATGGCTCCTCCCAGCCCGAAAGCCGGGGTTCATAGCCTCCCACCTATCCTACGCATTCCTGGCCCCAATCCAATGCCAAGCTGCAGTAAAGCTCCACGGGGTCTTTTTGTCCTGCCGCGGGTAACCCGCATCTTCACGGGTACTTCAATTTCACCGAGTCCCTCGTTGAGACAGCGCCCAAGTCGTTACGCCATTCGTGCGGGTCGGAACTTACCCGACAAGGAATTTCGCTACCTTAGGCAATTTGTTACTCCCCCAGCGCCTCACGGGTGACGTGAGTGGGGTGGGCCGGTCATTTCTGCCGGCCTCTGCATGTCGCCATGCAGATCGGACCATCTCATCCCGCCTGTTCCTCGGACGGGTCTGGCGTATGGTCTCTGAGGATTCCGAAGGGGACGATGTTAGTCGACTCCTTCGGTCTTTCCTGCTGATTGTCCGCACCGGACGCATTGTCAGTTCGAACCAGTCGAACTAGCGCCGGATACTCGGAGTTCCCAGCATATAGCCAGATTTTGCAACGGCCTAGGCAGTGGAGGTTGGATGCTGGGGGTCTCCCCCAGTCCCCCGCCCTCTCGCTGCTCGGGTTGACCGTTATAGTTACGGCCGCCGTTCACTGGGGCTTCGGTTCGAAGCTTCTCCCTTACGGGATAACCTCTCCCCTTAACCTTCCAGCACTGGGCAGGCGTCAGCCCCTATACTTCAGCTTTCGCTTTCGCAGAGACCTGTGTTTTTGTTAAACAGTCGCTTGGGCCGGTTTTCTGTGGCCCCCGAAGGCTACTGTGACGCCAGGGCACGGTTTCCATGCGCCGGGCGATCAAAGCCAGCCGAAGCCGGCCAATCTACCTGACACACTTCCGTCGCGACCATAGCGGCGCCTCTTCACCCTCAAGGGCACCCCTTATCCCTAAGTTACGGGGTTATTTTGCCGAGTTCCTTAACGAGGGTTCTCTCGATCACCTTCTCCGTTTTCGGAGCGCCCACCAGTGTCGGTTTGCGGTACGGGCGCTAATAGACCATAGCGACGAGGCTTTTCTTGGCAGCGTGGGATCAGCAGAATTGCCATAACCGAAGTTATAACTTTCCCCGCCTCTCAACTTATATCCGGGACGGATTTGCCTATCCCGGCGTAGTCCGGAGTTGGGGACGTGCCATGTCCAATGGGCACGCTCCGCCTACCTTCCTGCGTCCCCCCTTCGCTTTAAAACGGTCCACCAGCGGTACGGGAATTTTGACCCGTTGTCCATCGCCTACGACTTTCGTCCTCGGCTTAGGCCCGACTAACCCTACGCGGATTAACCTTCCGTAGGAAACCTCAGGCTTTCGGTGGACGTGTTTCTCACACGTCTTACGCTACTCATGCCGGCATTCTCACTTCTCTCCGCTCCACCGCGGCTCACGCCAACGGCTTCAGTGCACCAGGGGTCCGATCCTCACCGGACCCAAGGATATGAAGAGAACGCTCCCCTACCCCCCCATCCGGCGGACCGGACAGGAGCCACAGCTTCGGTGACAGACTTGAGCCCCGGTACATCGTCGGCGCAGAATCCCTCGAACAGTGAGCTATTACGCACTCTTTAAAGGATGGCTGCTTCTAAGCCAACCTCCTGGCTGTCTCTGCGACCCTACTTCCTTTGACACTTAGTCTGCACTTAGGGACCTTAGCTGGTGGTCTGGGCTGTTTCCCTCTCGACAATGAAGCTTATCCCCCACTGTCTCACTCTCGGGGTATGGAACCATGGCATTTGCAGTTTGATTGGGGTTGGTAAGCTTTTCGCCCCCTAGCCCATTCAGAGCTCTACCTCCACGGCTGAACCCCCGAGGCTGTACCTCAATACATTTCGGGGAGAACCAGCTATCTCCGGGTTCGGTTGGCATTTCACCTCTACCCACAGCTCATCCCATACTGTTGCACTAGTAACGGGTTCGGACCTTCACTCCGAGACTATCGGAGCTTCATCCTGGCCATGGGTAGCTCACCCGGTTTCGGGTCTAATCCACGCGACCTGGGTCTCCGAAGAGACCTGTACGCCCTATTCAGACTCGCTTTCGCTGCGGCTCCGCATCAGAGATGCTTAACCAAGCCACGCAGATTAACTCGCCGGCTCATTCTTCAATAGGCACGCCATCATTCGTCCTAAGACAAACTCTGACCGCTTGTAAGCACACGGTTTCAGTTCTATTTCACTCCCCTCCCGGGGTGCTTTTCACCTTTCCCTCACGGTACTTGTTCACTATCGGTTGCCAAGAGTATTTAGCCTTGGAGAGTGGTCTCCCCGGCTTCCCACGGGATTTCACGTGTCCCGTGGTACTCAAGAACATGTCAGGAGCCTCACCCTTTCGGTTACTGGGCTATCACCATCTGCGGCGGGGCTTTCCAGCCACCTTCACCTAGGGATTGGTTTGTAACTCCTTGCTCGCGCTGGGGGTTGAGCAGACATGCCTTACAACACCCGTATAACATAGGGCCCCAGCCCACTGAGTCATACAGGTTTGGGCTTTTCCTCGTTCGTTCGCCACTACTGAAGGAATAATCTCTTTTCCTCGGGGTACTTAGATGTTTCAGTTCCCCCGGTTGCCTCTTTCCGGCCTATGTGTTCGGCCGGCAGTTCTCCGGCTTTACCGGAGAGGGTTGCCCCATTCGGGAATCCCCGGCTAGTTTGCTAGGCAACATGCCGAGGCTTTTCGCAGCCTTGCCACGCCCTTCATCGGCTCTTGGCACCAAGGCATCCTCCATGCGCCCTTAGTAGCTTGACCTACATTAAGACCCGGACAGAACGTTCTTCTCTATTCGATTATTAAAGTGCTCCTCAGACAAACAAGCGGCCCGATGTTACTCAAGCCGCTCCCGAGTACTCATCAGTTGTTATTGATTGTCAGTACGTCAATTGGGTGTCTGCCGGAATCCCGGCTATACCTGTTTCTTCCGAGGTGTAACGGGAAGTATATGACGGCGCCAGATTACTGTCAAGGTTGGGGGGTGAACCTGCCGCTGGCCCGCGAGACCTCTGAGGCTGGCGGAATTTGCCTTCCAAAAGGGGTTGAAATGCTATTGTAAATGGAGGGTTTCGGGACTATTGTTTCATGCGCTCAAAACAGGAGCGCAGGGACGCGGCTGAAACACCCAATGCTCCCTATGCGAAAGGGCAAGATGAACGGAATAAGGGCGAGGGGCGGAGGAATGGGCACTAGCGAACCGGAGGAAGGCTGACCGGTATGCCTGTCGGAGAGCTGGCAATGCTGCTGGCCGCCCTGATATTCGCCGTGACGGCGGTTATCGACAAGCTGATGACACGCCGCTTCAAGCCTCTTCCGATGTCGGCGCTGGCGGTGGTCGGGGGCGCCCTGTTCGCGGTGATGCTCATGTTCGTCACCGGGCAGGCATCCAAACTCCCCGACACCCCGGTGGCGTATCTCGCCCTGAGCGCAGCCGGAGCCTTCCTTGCTCTGTGCATCGGAATGCCTCTCTATTTCCGGTTCTTGACGTCGGTGGACGTGAGCAAGGCCTCGCCGATCATGAGCGGGCTTCAAGCCCTGCTGGCCGTATTGATAGGCCTTGTAGTCCTGCAGGAGGACTCCTCCCCTCTCAGGGTAGCCGGCATAGGGACAATCGTGGTGGGGATGTACGTGCTGACCTTTTCCCAGAGAAGGCAGGTAGAGGCTTCCCAGGCGAAGTGGCTGGGTCTGAAGGGGATCCTGTTCCTGGTGTTCATTGTGGCCACCTGGACAGGAGGCACGACTCTTCAGAAGCTAGCCGTAGATGAAGCCGGGCCGATACTGGTGAATGCCGTCAGGCTGGCCCCGGTCGTGCTGTTCCTTTCCATGATGGCGACGGCGAACATGGACTTTCTGCTGGGAAGCGACACCCGGGTCTCCAGCCGGTCACCCAAGAGCCTGGCAGGGCGCAGGTCCAGGACGGAACAGCAGCTTTCCAGTGCAATGAACCAGCTGATTCAAGCACCGCGTCTACTCAATGTGCCGGACTCGGTCAGACCTCGGATTCTGCGACAACCCGAGGTTCGGCACATACCCGTGCGGATCCGACCGCCCGTATACTGGGACCGGCTTGACAGCCTGGGAGAGAGCATACGGGCCCTGGGGGGAGATTTCGTACAGGTGGAGAGAGGAAGGGCCAGAGGCGGCCTTCGGTTTCGGATAGATCTGCCGGGGGCCTACGCTCCGGAAGCCACCCTTACGGCCATGCCGGAGGTTGCCGCAGCTCGGTGGACGGGCCAGTGGCCCGGTAGCCAAAGGCTGGAGATAGCGCTTCATCCGCCGGATGGAGGTATTCGAGTGGGTCTGGGCCCAACCCTCGGGGGGGCGGGGCCCATGATTGGATCTGGTAGGGTCAGGGTGATCAAGTTCGGAAGCAGGAGCATACTGCCAATCCTGTTTCCTGTGCTGAGCGGCTCCTTGTCTATGGGCGTGGCCAGCCTTCTGATGCTGGTAGCCCTGGACAGGGTAGGGCTCGCCGTGACCCAGGTGCTAATGAGCACTCAGCTGGTCTGGATAGCGCTAATGTCTGCGTTTGTGCTCAGGGAAAGGCTTAGCTGGAAAACCCTGGCCGGGATAGGCGCGACGGTTCTGGGGGTAGTCCTGGTGGTACTATGAGGTCATGAGGGGGCGCGTGCATTGGGCATCGGTGAGCTGATGGCCCTGCTGGCTGCGGCGACAGTAGCCTGCAGCAGCGTCTTGAACAAGTACCTGACCCGAAGGATGGACGTGGTGTCGCTGAACGCCACGCGTACCACCGGAGCGGCTACCTTCCTCCTCATCCTCTACTTCGCTACTGGCTCCGCGGATGATCTTGCTTCCGCCGACTATGGAAGCCTTGCCGTGATAGTCGCGGGGGGACTGATAACGACGCTTGTCGGGGACACGATCTTTCTCCGGTTTCTCCGCACCGTGGATGTTGCTAAGACAAGCACCATGGCCCAGGCCCTCATCACGCTGCTCATGGTCGGGGCAGGGGCTTTGCTGCTGAATGAGGAAGTTACTTTGCTTACGCTGCTGGGAACCGCACTGGTGATAGGCGGGATTTACCTGCTGGGCAGAACGGGAGCTTCGTCTACGGAGCCGGGGAAAGGTCTCCTGAGTCCTGCGAAGTTTCTGACCCTCTTGTTCATCGTGTCGATTTGGGTCACGGGGGTTGGAATGATGCGGGAAGGACTGAGGGAGGTGGACCCATTCACTGGAAACGCAGCGAGGATGGTGGTGATATCGGCATTTCTGATTACTGCGTTGGGCATGCAACAGGGGCAGAGGCTCACAGCCGAGATGTCGGGGCACCGACGCGAGCGTCGGATTGCTCAGCCGAATGTTGCCTACCAACCCTCTCCCGAGACCCAGCACCCTCGACCCGCAATTACCATGCGTCCGGGCGCGGAGACTCGTGCTTTGCACCCGCGCGGGCCGCAGCTCCACAAGGTAAACGTGGGCCTGGGGGTACTGTCGGGCAGCCTGAGCCTCGGACTCGGGACTACTTTCATGTTCGTAGCTCTTAAGGAGACCGGAGCGGCAATAACCATGGTGCTGTTCAACGCCCAGTTTCTGATACTTGCACCCCTGTCGATGATAGTGCTGCGGGAGAGGCTGAACATTAGAGCAGGCGCGGGGATACTAGTCACCATGGGTGGTATCATAATCGTTGTGATTTAAGGGGGTTTCACCCTCATTCTGACTCCCTTTCCAGCTATGAAGACGGGCGTTTGCGTGATAAGGCTCCGGCTCCCGGAGAACGGGTCCCTCAAGGGGAAACGGCGGATTGTCAAGTCCCTCACTGCCCGGGCGCAGAACAAGTTCAACATCTCCATCGCCGAGGTTGACGACCTTGACCTTTGGCAGGCCGCGACCATAGGGTTCAGCTGTGTGGGCAACGACGCCACGTTCGTCAACGACGTCCTCTACCGCGTCTTGAGCTTCATAGAGGCCACCGCCCAGGACTCCGAGGTGCTGGACCACCAGACCGAGCTCCTGGAGGTCTTCTAGCGCCCCCGACCCGGTGACAGCAGTTGGACTCCAGGGACGTACTATCCACCATCAGGCGCCACCCCGACTACGAGGGACAGGTGGTCCACGTCCAGTCAATCCCCAGGAAGCAGCCCTCTTTCAGCATTGAGCGTACAAAGCTCAAGCCTGCGTTGGAAAGGGCTCTCGAAGAGTTGGGGCTGGACAGGCTCTTCTCCCACCAGGCCCGAGCTCTTGACTTCCTGGCCGAAGGCTCCAACGTTATGGTCGCCACACCCGCGGCCAGCGGCAAGAGCCTGGTCTATAACGCTGCCGTGTTGACCCGAATCCTGGAGGAGCGGGCATCGGCGGCGCTCTACATGTTCCCGACCAAGGCCCTCGCCCAGGACCAGTGGCGGGCATTGAAGGAGCTGCTGGACGCCGACAAACGCCTGGGAAAGATTAACGTCAGCACCTTCGATGGGGACACGCCGACCGAGGAGCGGGGTCGGGTCAGGAGGCAGGCACAGATAGTCCTCACCAACCCCGACATGCTCCACTTCGGCATCCTGCCCAACCACAAGAACTGGAGTCGGCTTCTCAGCAAGCTGAAGTACGTGGTCATCGACGAGGCCCACGTTTACAGGGGCGTCTTCGGGTCCCATGTGGCCAACATCCTCCGGCGACTCCAGAGGGTGTGCAAGCTGTACCAGTCGTCGCCACAGTTCATACTCTGCTCCGCGACCATTGCGAACCCTAAGCAACATGCCGAGACCCTGGTCGGGCGGCCCTTTGAGGTTGTGTCGGAAGACGGGTCTCCCAGCGGGCACAAGACCTTCACCTTCTGGAACCCCCCGATCATCGACGAGGCCCGCAGCCTTCGCCGCAGCGCCACCACCGAAGCCACTTTCCTCTTCACCAAGCTCGTGGCCCGGGGCGTAAGGACCCTGGCCTTTGCCCGCACCCGACGGGTTGCAGAGCTTATCTATATGTATTCCCGGGAGAGCTTCGAAAGAACCATACCCGAACTGGGCCGGCGCATCAGCCCCTACCGGGCGGGCTACCTGGCCGAGGACCGGCGCCGCATTGAACGCGGTCTTATCGACGGCGACCTTCTCGGGGTCTGTGCCACCAACGCCCTGGAGTTGGGCGTCGACATCGGGGACCTGGACGCTACTATTCTGACAGGCTACCCGGGCACCATCGCCAGCGCATGGCAGCAGGCGGGGAGGAGCGGGCGTCGGGGGGAAGGGTCTTTGACAGTGATGATCGGGCAGGCGAACCCGCTGGACCAGTACTTCATGCGCAACCCGTCGGACTTCTTTGACAAGGCCCATGATCATGCTTTGGTGTCACCATCCAACCCCTACATCCTGGAACCGCACCTGCTTTGCGCCGCCTACGAATGGCCCCTGGCCAACCTGGACCTCAAGCTGTTCGGGGAGGGGATGAAGGAGATTGTAGAGCGGCTGGAAACCGAGGGCGCACTGAGGGAGATGAGGGGTCGGTGGCACGTATCCCCGGAGATCGACTACCCCGCCGAGGGAGTCAACATCCGCTCGGCGTCCAGGAGCAACTACCAGGTGGTGGTCGAGGGCACGGGCCGGGTCATCGAAACCGTGGACGAAGCCACCGCTTTCTCCCAAGTCCACCCGGGCGCCGTTTACCTTCACCAGGGGGAGTCGTTCCTGGTCACTGACCTCAACCTGGATGCAGGTCTCGCCTTCGCCCGGCCCACGGACGTCGACTACTACACCCAGACCAACCACACCACGGACATCCGCATAGTCCGGGTGGAAGAGGAGAAGCGGGCGGCAGGGGTGGGGGTGTACCGGGGATGGGTGGAGGTCTCCAATACCATCTGGGGCTTCAAGAAAAAGAAGCGCATCACCGAGGAGTTCCTGGACGAGGAGATGCTGGACTTGCCCTCGCAGGTCTACCATACGCAGGCTCTCTGGTTCGACATCCCTCAGTCTGCCCAGGACCGGATCATGAACGACCACGTCGACTTCCCGGGCGGACTCCATGCCGCCGAGCACGCAGCCATCGGCCTGCTCCCCATGTTCGCCATGTGCGACCGCGCCGACATCGGAGGGCTATCCACGCCCATGCACATGGACACTGCTAGGCCCCAGATCTTCATCTACGATGGCCACCCAGGCGGCGTCGGGATCACGGAGAAGGGCTTCGAGCTGGTACGAGACCTTTGGCGGGCTACCCTGGACACCCTGGAAGGATGCCCCTGCGAATACGGCTGCCCCAGCTGCATCCAGTCTCCTAAGTGTGGCAACAATAACGAGCCCCTGGACAAGACCGCCGCCCGCTACATCCTCGAGGCCCTGCTGGCGGAATGAGACATGAGGGTTAGGGTTCTGGGGGCGCACCAGCTCGAGACCCGGGACACGAGACTGACCTCGTTCCTGGTCGACGGCGTTCTGGCCGTAGATGCCGGGAGCCTGACCTCGGGACTGACGCTGGAAGAACAGGAGTCCGTGGAGGCTATACTCATAACCCACCACCACTTTGACCACTGCCGGGACCTGCTTACCTTCGGGTTGAACACCCGGGGCCACACTACCGACGTCTACGCCTGCCCCGAGGTGCTGGAAAGCCTTTCGGCGAACTTGGTTAACGGGGCCAACTACCCCGACCACACCCGCTCGCCGGCCGAGTGCCCTTCCCTGCGATTCAACCCCCTCCAGCCCGGCAAGGAAAACAATGTCGGAGACTATTCCGTTCTGCCAATGAGGGTGCCCCACGGCCCCCCGACCTACGGCTTCCAGGTAGCGGGCCCCGACGGTCGGCGCTTCTTCTACAGCGGGGACACGGGGCCCGGGTTCTCGGAGGGGTGGATTGTCTCGCCTCACCTGGCCTTCATAGAGACTTCGTACCCCGACCGCATGGAAGACGACGCCCGCTCGCGAGGTCATCTCACTCCGTCCCTCCTAGCCGCCGACTTGGATACAATCAGTCGAGAGTGTGGTGGACTCCCCACGGTCTGGGCAGTGCACCTCAACCCTCGCCACGAAGAAGAGATCGAGGAAGACCTCGCGGCTGTGTCTCGGAAGTTGGGAATCGAGATAAAGGCCGCCTTCGAAGGGTTGGAGTTGGAGGTCTAGATGGCAAATAGAAAGGGCGCATTCGTCTACCGGGACGCAATGTCGAGGCATGTGCTCCGGGACGACCACGTCTTCAAACCCGTTCGCCTCCGCTACACCTACGAGCTGCTGGATGATTTCGGAGCTTTCGAGGTTGAGAACGGCCGGCTTGTCGACCCCCGGCACGCGACAGACGAAGAGGTCCAGACCTTCCACACCCCCGACTACGCCGCAGCAGTCAAGTCCTTTAGCGAAGGCCGAATGCTGGTCGACCCGGGCCGCTACAACTTCAGCCAGTACGGCGACAACCCGACATATCCCGGAATGTACGATGCGGCGACCTTGGTAGTCGGCGGTTCACTGCTGGCGGCAGACATGATTGTCGATGGCGAGGTGGATGCCGCCTTCAACCCCGGCGGTGGCCTGCACCACGCCGCCGCCGGTTTCACATCTGGCTTCTGCGTCTTCAACGACGCCGTGATTGCCATCAAGCGGATGGTCGAGCGGGGCATGAAGGTGGCCTACGTCGACATAGACGTCCATCACGGCGACGGCGTCCAGAACGCCTTCTATGACACCGACTCCGTCCTCACCATATCCGTCCATGAATCGGGTCGGTTCATCTTCCCCGGCACCGGTTATCCCAACGAAACGGGTACGGGGTCGGGGACCGGCTATGCGGTCAACCTCCCCCTCGCCCCCTACACCGACGACGAAATCTACCACGAGGCCTTCGACCAGATTGTTCCGGCCTTAGTCCATTCATTCGCCCCCGACGTCATAGTCACCCAGCTTGGCATCGACACCTACCACTCCGACATCCTTGGCCACCTGTACATAACCACGGAGGGCTTTACTACCGCAGTCCGGAAGCTGTCGGGGATGGCGGACCGATGGCTGGCCCTCGGCGGCGGGGGATATGATGTGGAAGCCGTGGCCCGATGCTGGGCCCTGGCCTACGGGGTGATGCTGCAACATGAGTGGCCCGACGAGACGCCCGTCTCCTACAGGGAGAGATCAGGGATCGAGACCCTGAGGGATGCCTCGGGGCCCAGGCTGGAAGAAGGAGACAGGGACAAGATAAGGGAGTTCGCCCGACGCAGCGTGGAGGAGGTGAAGAAGGAGGTGTTCGGGTATCATCACGTCTGATTGGGGACTGGGTGCGTCCCGGACCCGAAAGGAACCGTCTAAGAAATGGCAAACATTAAATTCGGCCCCCTGTACAGCCGGATACACGAGCTGGTCGGCATCAAGGAGTTCGCAGATACCACGGTGCAGATGGGCTTCGACGCCATCTGGGTCCCCGATACCCTGATAACCCGCGAGCACGCCCTGGATTGGACTCCCGTAGTCGGGGCTTTCGCCGAGCACACCAAAGACATCATGCTGGGCACCTGCGTTGTCGTAGTGCCCCTCAGGTACCCGGCTATTCTCGCCAAGCAGGTCGCGACTATCGACTACCTGTCCGGCGGAAGGTTCGTGCTCGGTGTCGGCGCAGGCCCGAGGGCCAATCGCAATCTCGAGGCTACGGGTGTCGACCCCCGGGAACGAGGCGCCCGCACCGACGAGGCCCTGGAGATATTGAAGGGCCTCTGGTCCGACGAGCCCTTCACCCACAAGGGCCGTTTCTACGATTTCGAGGATATGTACATGGAACCCAAGCCCGTGCAGAGGCCGGGCCCTCCCATTTGGGTCGGCGGACATTCGGAAGGGGCCTTGAAAAGGACGGGGCGCTTCGGGGACGGGTTCATGCCCACATCCCTCACCGCCGCTACTTACGCACGCGCCGTGGTCAAGATAGAGCGCTACGCCGAAGAGTTCGGGCGGGACCCGAGCACCATCACCCGCGCCATGCATCTCTCCTTTAGAGTCGGAGAGAGCGAAGAGGAGGCTTCGGCTCAGGCCTCCGAGGACATGACCAACCGAATGGGCCGAAGGGTGGAGATTCTTCCTCACGAAAGCGCAGTCGGGACGGTGGACGACTGCCTCAGGTCCATCGAACGGTTCTTATCATGCGGTATCGAACACCTCGTGGTGAACCCCATATGCAAGAGACCCGAGTTCATGGGCCAGATGGAGCTGTTCGCCACCCAAATCATGCCTAGGTTCCAATAAGCACCTTCGAAAATGAATTTCAGGAGCGATTAAATGCCCGACCCCAAGTTCGGCGTCATATACAGCAGGCTGCACCCCGTAGTCCCCATCCCCGACTTCGCAACGACCATCGAAGACTCGGGCTATGACTCCCTGTGGGTCACCGAGGGCCTCGTCAACGAGATGCCCGCCCTGGACATCATCCTGGCCCTGGGCGCGTTCGTGCAGCATACCCAACGCATCACTGTCGGAACCTGCGTGGTCATTGCGCCGCTCCGCAACCCGGCTATTCTCGCCAAGGAGACTGCGACCCTGGACTTCCTCTCCAAGGGCCGGGTCGTGCTGGGCGTGGGAGTCGGAGGCTCTTCCAACTCCCGGTCCGATGCCTTTGACGTGTGCGGAGTAGACCCCCGCCAGCGCGGCGCCATCACCGACGAAATGCTGGAGATCATGACCAAGCTCTGGACCGCCCGACCCGTCAGCCACGAAGGCCGGTTCCACTCCTTCGAAAACATAGAGATGGGTCCGGCGCCCGTCCAGAAGCCCCACCCTCCCCTGTGGGCCGGAGGTGAGGCGGAGGGAGTGCTGCGTCGGGCGGCTCGGTGGTGCCAGGGCTTCGTCCCCAGCAACCCGGGGGTGGAGGAGTACGCGCGGCTTTGGGGTCGGATAGAGGGCTACGCCGACAAATACGGCACCGATGCCTCCAAAATCACCAGGGCCGTGCACCTGTATTTCGCAATGGGAGACAGCCGGGAGAGTGCCCGGGAGACGGTCAGGTCAACCCTGGCCAAGAGGTACGGTTACGAACCGTACCTCCCCGACCCCCGTGCCATCCTCATAGGCACCCCCGACGACTGCGCCCAGACCATCGAAGAACACATGAAGATCGGCATAACCCACTTCGTCCTCAACTGCGCAAGACCCCTCCCCGAAGTGAAGGGCGACTATGAACGCTTCGCAGAGACGGTCTTGCCTCGGTTCAGGTAAGCCCTACTTCTCGGTACTCACCCAAATCCCCTCGCCGTCCGTCTCCACCTGGATATCCCCGACCTCCGCCGTGATCAGGATGCGGCCCGGTGGCACCCGACTCGCCAGCGTGGCAAGGGTCTCGGGGTGAGGGTGGCCGTGGCGGTTGTCCACCCCCGAGGATATGAGAACAAGGCCCGGGTCTACGGCTGCTATGAACTCGGGGGTGGAGGAGGAGTTGCTGCCGTGATGAGGTGTGGTCATGATCGTGCTGTCCAGGGGAGCGCCTTGTCTTAACAGGTAACTTTCGGAGAAGGCCTCAATGTCCCCTGTAAACAGGAAGCTCGTCTCCCCGTACTCCAGCCTGAACACCACCGAATTGTTGTTGGCGTGGGCGTCCGTCCCGACCAGGGGTCGAGGTGGCGGGTGAAGGATGTGTAGTCCGAGTTCTTCTCCGACCAGCACCCGGGTCCCGACCCGTGCTTCCAGCGGAGTAATGTCCTGTCGGCCTAGGAGAGCCTCCCACGCCCGATAGTCGGCCTCGTTACCCGGTGTAGTGCAGTTAACGCCGCACTGGATAACGCTCCCGACCTCGTACCTCTCCATCAGCCCGGCTAGACCCGAAAGATGGTCTGTGTCAGGGTGAGTGAGAACGACGAGATCAATTTTGCGATGCCAGGGGGGCAGATGCTGACCAAGCTCCAGGACGAGGGTATCGGGGTCCGGGCCTCCATCCACCAGCATGGTCACAGGGCCCGGGGCCTGGATTAGGAAGGAGTCCCCCTGCCCAACATTTAGCGCGGTGACCCTGAGCCTCTGGTCGGTGCCCGTGGAGCCAACGGCAATTGCGGCGAACAGCGCAAGGCTCGCCGCCAGGAACAGTGCCCACTTGGGCCGGAGAATAGTCGAGAGTTGCGGCCTCGGAAGACTGCGAAGCGTGGGGAACTCCGGAAGGTCGGAACGGACCAGGGCCTTCGGCCAACGTCGTCGGGCCCACCACAGGAGCCCGAGCCAGAGGGCATAGTAGAGAAGAGAGAGGTAGGGGGCTATCGGTCCGGCGTCCACAGTCAGGCCCGGGACCCGGGCAAAGAGCCCGATCACCCCCGTCATCCACATCAGCCACGGCCACGCAATCCACGATAGCACCTGCTCCGCCGCCTCCGACACCATCCCCGCAGCCCCGACCACAAAGACGGAGACTAGGGCCGGAGGCATAACCGGTAGGACCAGCAAGGTCGCGGGCAGGCCCACGGGAGAAAGAAATTGGAAGTTGATGGCAATAACGGGCAGAGTGGCCAGAATTGCGGCCAGGGAAATAGCAGTGGCTTCTACGAAGAACTTGACGACGACTCCCGTTACCCCCTCGGGCTCCCAGTGCCGGGCCACTAGCTTCAGGCCCCCGGCCCGGAACCAGGGCCCGAGAAGCAACAGTCCCGCCATGGCCAGGAAGCTGAGCTGGAAGGAAAGTTCTGCCAGGAGGTCGGGGTCGATGACGACCATGACGGCCGCGGCGGCGGAGAGCGCCGTCAGGCCGCTTCGCTGCCTTCCAAGGTAGATCGCCCACAGGTATAGGGTTGCCATGATCGCTGCCCGGGCCACGGGCGGCGAGAACCCCGTCAGCAGAGCGTAGGCCCACACAAAGACCAGGGGGGCAATGATATATAGCTGCCTCCTCCTCCCGAGAACCGTCGCGCTTCCCAGGCTCACCAGCCCCACCAGGATTCCCACGTGCAGCCCCGAAATTGCTACCAGGTGCGTCGTCCCGGTCTGAGCCAGGTCGTCCCTCAGTTCGGAGGGCAGCCCGCTCCGAATTCCCAGCAGAAGGGCCTGTGACAGGGAGGCATGGGGCTCGGGGAGGGACCGGCCTAGGGAGGCCGCCATTTCTGAACGGGCACGGTAAAGCCATCGCAGCGGAAGCGATCCGTGCCCGCTCCCGACCATCTCGACCTCCGGCCCAAACATCACGTGATGCACCCCTTCCCGTGCCAGGTGCTCCCGCCAGTCGAAGTCTTCGAACGCAGGAGGCTCGGTGAGGGCGCCTGTGAGGATCAGTGAGTCGCCGTAGCGGAAGAAGGGCGGGGCCCGACCCTCAATCATCGGGGCGGTAGGCTTGGCCATTGCCAGCAGCAGGCCGGAGGTCTCTACCCACGTCTCACCGCTGCGGTAGCCGTGAATTGCAAAGCGGAACCGGGTGAGGCCGCCCCGGGTCTCGGGATACTCTTCGACAACGCCGACAATCTGCACACTGTTTAGTCGGGAGAGGGCCTGAATATCATCGGGCGGTCCCAGTAATGGAGAGGCCGCCCCCCGCCCTGCCCCTAACAGCAATGCGGCAAGTATGAACAGGTAGATAACTTTGGGGTGCTTTCTTAGAAGAAGACCCCCGAGAACAGTGAGGCCCGCGGCAATGAAGAACGGCCACGGGAGCAGGTCCAGTTCAGTCCCGGCAAATATACCGGCAACCAGGGCCCCGCTGATGTAAACGAGCGTCATTTACGCCCCAGGCCCCAACTAGTGGTTTTCAGCGCACCGTTACCAGGTCCTGGAGCGATTCGAAGGTCTTCTCGCCTATGCCAGAGACTTCAATCAGGTCCTCGATTCGCGTGAATGGACCGTTCGAAAGTCGGTACTCTATGATCGACTCCGCCTTCGCCGGCCCGATGCCCGGCAGCGTCTGAAGCTCCTCCGAGGAGGCGGTGTTCAGGTCGATAAGCCCGCCGGAAGTGATTCCCGAACGTGAATCAACCACGGACAGGTCGGGAGTAGGGGGCAAAGCGAGGACGTGGATATGATCGCCGTCGGATAGGATGAGAGCTCCGTTCACGCTGGAGCGGTCCGCATTCTCCGTAAATCCACCTGCCGCTTCAACAGCTTCATGGAGCCGCCTCTGACCCGGGTCTAGCGTGTAGAGGCCGGAGCTGACCACCTCACCCGTGACATAGACCACTATTTCCGAAGGCGGAGTGGGAGAGGGCAGGACTATCTGCAGGGAGCCCGTGTCCCGGCACGCCATTGAGGCCGAGACAAGAACAAGGGAGGTGAGAATTAAGAAATGAAGCAGCCGGACTACAGACAGTTGGATAAGCTCCGGTAGAAAGTGTACGGCATATAATATATAAATGTGCTCCCATAGCGTCAACTATAACCCTGTGGTAGCATAATCGCCCGGCAAATGGACCGGGCCTGCGGTAGATCTTCGCAGGCAATTCGTACACCTCCCACCCCGTCCTCCCCTCCTTTCGTCATCCCAGGGCCCAAACCGTAATCCATCCCTTTCCAATTCGTCATTCCCGACCCCGATCGGGAATCCATCCCCGGACGTGGGGCCGCTCACCCTGAGATGACTCGAAGGGTCGAGCGGGAGGGAGACCTCCGACTACCCTTCCGTTCGCCCTGAACGACGAGTCGAAGGGTCGACCGAACGGAACGGGCAGGGCTCCCAGTCCCCTCTCCTCGACGGGAGAGTGCTAGAGCCTGCCCCGAGTCCCTCGAGGGAGTGAGGGTGACTCCCATCCCCAAAGCGGGCCGCTCACCCTGAGCCCGAGTCGAAGGGTCGAGAGGGGGGCCGTCCACGACCCACCCAACCGTCACGACCGTCCAACGCCATTCCACTCCTTACCCTGTCATTCCGATGCCCTGCGAGGAATCTGGGGTGGTGTCCCACCCACTGCGTCGTTATTTGTGCCGTTGCATGGACCCGACACGGAAGCACAGGAGACCGAGAGGCCCTACAAGCCCCTCAAATTCGACCCGGTAGAAATGGATACCAAACGGTAAGGCTGCTGGGCCGCTGCCCTCTATCGCGTCCAGAGTGAGCCCTCGGCCTTTGCACTACCCTCCCTGCCATACAGGTGTGTACCCATCAGGCATGTTGCTAGTAGGGGGACAGGATCGAGAGTATTTGCCTTGCAACCACACCTTAACTGCACGGTCTCGTACAACGCCGGAGTCCACCCACTCTCCGAAGGCTGAATAAAAGTCGTTGATGGTAATTCCAAAGGCCTCCTCGAAGGCATCTTGCCAGTGGGGTTTGCCACCAAGAAGTGTCCAGAATGTCAGCCACGCTCTGTCCGGTGTGTCCAACTCCTCCACTAGGAAAACGGTCGCAACGAAACTGAGATCGTATTTGTAAGGCCGAGCTGCGAACTCAGAACGTGCTTCCATGGCTTCGAGGTCATGCGCCAGATTGTCATCCTCGATGCCCGGAGTCTCTTGCCTGCGCACCCTTTCACACTCCACATAGTGGTAGGGCTTAGAATCGACCAGCCATGGCACCCAGCCGGGCCGAGTTGGCGTCTGATAGAGAAGGGAGGCATATTCGGCCGTGCCTTCGATTAACCAATAAGCGGGCCTTTTGGTGCCCCCGAACCCTCCATTGCTAAGGTGGTATTGGAGCATGTGGAAATACTCGTGGTCGAGACACTGAAGATAAAATTGGTCGATTTCCTCGGGGGTGTAGTCATGGAAAGTCGGTCTCTCGTCAGGGTAGACCAGATCCACCCCGGTTGCCGCGCTTGCATGGCATCCCTCTCCAATGCCAACGCGTACCGTGAACCCCGTGGCCTCTATGCCAAACCGGTCGCTAAAGAAGTCCCGGACACGTTCCATCTCATCCCTGAAAAGCTCTCGATGTTCCGACGGCACACGCTCGGCAAATCTCCACTCCGGCGGTGGTGTCTGGGCTGTCGACGGAGTGGGTGTAGGGATAGGCTTGGGAGTAGGGGTCGCCGTAGGAATCGGGGTTGGAGTGGGCACAGGAGCGGGGGTTGGCGCGGGTGTGGGCGCGAGAACAGGCGTGGGCGCAGGGATAGGTGTTGGCACGGGCGTAGGCGCAGGGATAGGAGTCGGTGGAACAGCCGCCATCGTTGCTGCCATCCCTGCTTCTATCGTGGCATCAATGTCCGGAGTTGCGCTCGGCGCGGCCGTCGGTAGTGCCTGTGCAACTGCGGTCTGGACGGCGGCGTCTATGTCCTGGGTAGGGGGTGGACTCTCTACACCGCGCGAGCACCCTGCAAGCGCAACCACTAGGATCAGTGCCGCTACGCTCATAACCCTCATCGGCCTACCCTACCCCCACCCCCCACCCCGGTCAACCTTCCATCCCCCTTCCATCCCAACGCCCCGCGACGAATCTACAGCGTCCCTGCTTCACTCACCTTGGCCTCGCCACTCCCATTCCTCCCTGGCATTCCCCCTTGGGAAAGACATATCAAAAATGCGGTGCATTTTTGATATGTCAATAAAACAGGGCGGGTGGGTGAGACTCATATTATTTCCGGGAGGTTGAGCGGCTCCCCCTGTATAGACCGGGGACATAGGTTACACATGTTCGGGGACATGGGTTACACCAATAGGCATGGAAATCCTTATGAGGAGAATGCCCATGCCATGGAAAGTGGAGACCGTCATGTCTCAGCGAAGAGAGTTTGTCAGTCTGGCCCAGTCCGAGGGTGTGAACATGAGTGAACTGTGTCTGCGCATTGGGATCAGCCGCAAGACCGGCTACAAGTGGCTGAGGCGTCATCTGGAGGGCGGAGAGGGGAGTCTGGGTGATCTCCCCAGGCGCCCTCATCATTCCCCCAACCGCACCAGCGCCGAGATGGAACAGCTGGTAGTGGACCTGCGAAGAGAGCTCCCCACCAAGGGAGGACATGTGCTGGCCAAGATGCTCAAGGACAGGGGGCACACCGGCGTCCCCTCCAAGAGCACTATAACGGCCATACTCAAGAGATACGGACTTATAGAGGCGGCGCAGAGCCTCAAGCACAAGGCCTACCGCCGCTTCGAGCACCCTAGACCCAACGACCTCTGGCAGATGGACTTCAAGGGACACATCCCGGTCACCAGGGGTGGCAGATGCCATCCATTGACGGTGCTGGACGACCATTCCCGGTTCTCCCTGGGTGTCAGGGCCTGCGCAGACGAGAGGACTCAGACTGTCCGTGACCATCTCATCTCCATCTTCCGCCTCTATGGCTTGCCCCACACTATCCTGGTTGACAACGGGTCTCCCTGGGGTAAAGACCTCGACCATCCCTTCACACCTCTGACCGTATGGCTGCTCCGGTTGGGAATCAGGGTTATCCACAGCAGGCCCTACCACCCCCAGACCCTCGGCAAGCTTGAACGCTTCCACAGGTCCCTCAAGACTGAACTGCTCCAGGGCATCAGCTACACCGACCTCTCTCAGTGTCAGAGCAGCTTCGACAGCTGGAGAGACTTCTACAACCTCCAGCGTCCTCACCATGCCCTAGACCTTAATACCCCTGCCAGCCGATACACCATCAGCTCTCGCCCTTTCCCCGAGACCCTTCCACCCGTCGAGTACGACGCAGACGACCACGTACGTTCTGTCGATGCTAACGGCCGCATCTACTTCTGCGGAAAGACCTTTCGTGTAGGCAAGCCCTTCAGAGGAATGTGCGTGGCCCTGAGACCCGGGGCCAGAGATGGAACCTGGAACGTCTTCTTCTCCATACAACCCATCGCTGCCATAGATCTAGGCCTGTAGAATGTGTTACCTATCTCTCCGAACAACTGTTACCCTTCTCCCCGGTCTATACAAGGCCCTAAGGGAGAGGGGGATCGAGGGGGTGAGGGTTCCTCCGGTGGGGTGGGGTGATTTGAGATATCCCGCAACCCGCGATACCCTTCTTCATATCCCTCCGGAGGTAACCCCATGGATCCCGAAATCCAAGGCTACTCAGACTTCATAGACATGCTTCTCGAAAAAGCCGACTCCCACGCCGCATCTCTGTCAACCGACGCCCTTAACTGGCAACCCCTGGACGCCGACACCAACTCTGTAGCCGCCCTTTGCGCCCACATGTGCGGCGTCGTCCGGTGGTGGGTCCAGCAGGGCCTTACCGGCAACGACGTCGGCCGCCAGCGGGACACCGAGTTCGTCGCCAACGTCGACGACGACGGCAACCTCAGCTTCTGGGGAGCCAGCCGCCCCATCTCCGACGTAATCTCCGAGACCCGCGCCATCTCTAAGGAAATACTCGCCAACCTCGACCCTGCCGCTCTCACCCAACTGAGCGCCGTCGACACCCTCGGCCCCCGACTCAACCGCTGGGCCCTCGTCCACACCATCGACGAACTCTCCCAGCACATCGGCCACATGGAACTCACCATCCAGATGTGGAAGGCCCGGGCGTAAGGCTCCGATTGACTGGCCGAAAAACTGGTGCTAGATTTGTAGCCCGACCGCACCTCCCGGCAACGTAGCTCAGTGGTTAGAGCGGGGTCTTCATAAGGCTTAGGTCGCTGGTTCGAATCCAGCCGTTGCCACCAAGTTCCTATTTCCCCCCAACTGTGGTCATTTCAGCGTGTCCTAACAACTTCGCGAAATGTCTCGTATCTTTTGGCTAGGAATTCAGTCGCAGGTCGCTCAACGATCTTGGTTGGCAAGACGATAGTTTGGCCATGTAGGCCTTGAATGGCGTGTTGCAACGTTGGGCCATCAATTTCCTTAAGCACATCGCGTCGGACTTCGATAATGTGGTCTGGTCGAATACCCAAGAAGAACCGATCGAACGCTGCATGGTGTAATCGACACAGTGCGATACCATTGCTTACTATTGGTGCTCCTTCTGGGTCTCTGTCCGGAATGATATGGGCGGCATCAAGCAACTCACTATGCCTCAACCGACAAAGAGCACATTGATGTCGGTAGGCCCGAAGAACGCGCTCGCGGAATGTGGTCTGATGAAGTCTGCGTCGAGTTAAGGAAGTGACATATTGGCGACGGGCTTTAGCAACGAGCTTACCACCACCCTCAGGAGAAGGTACGATGTCGATGTGGGCAACATCGTCAACCGCCACAGAAAAGGCGAGGTTATCTCCACAATCATCTACTACATATACGGGCCACATGACCACATATCTGCCTGGCTCGATGCCATGGCAATAAATGAGTGGAAGTTCCTCGTTCATCGCAAAGCGTAGCCCGGCATTGTCGGGGTGCTGAGGGTTCGTTCCCCTATAACGATACCGGAGGAGATTGTCGGGACCATACCCGTCATCGTAAGGACTGTTTGGTGATGTCGTAATGGAAAGCGGTACCTGCATCAGAGCAGGCTTGAAAATGCCCTGTGGTGCAACAATTGGTACACGCCGACCTTCAATCTCGAATCCCTTTTCGAGGATTTTACGAGGAAGAACCTCACCGTGAATCTCGGCTTGCCGAGCCAACCATTCAAAGGCCGCTGTCCTGACTCTGGCATCGTGGTCGCGGTCAAAGTCCATTCGGCTTTCTCCATGAAACTCCACAAACGCCAATTGGAGCATACACTTGAAGTTGTATACTTATTATTGGTCTTTGAACATGACATTTATCAGCCAGCTAGTTCCGACCCACCCATGTGACATCGACCCCTTGCCCACCAACCTATAATCCCTTCATACCCATAAGCACTCCTCCCCCCACAAACATTGATCAACCCAACCAAAACCCTCCCCCTTCTCCCCGCCCTCCTCACCTTTCTCCTCGTAATCGCCGCCTGCGCCAGCGAACCCGACCCATACCGTATCGGCGTTATGGAGTCCCTTACGGGCGCCGGCGAAACCTACGGCACCGTCGCCTGGCAGTCCAAGCAGATGGCCCTGGATGAGATTAACGACGCCGGAGGCATCGACGGGCGCATGCTCGAATTCGTCGTCGAGGACTCCAAGTGCAACGCCGCGGACGCCATCACCGCCTATAACAAGCTCACCAACGTCGACGGTGTCAAGATCATCCTCGGCACCTCCTGCAGCGGCGCCATGCTCGGCGTTGCACCCCTCGCCGAGGCCGACGGCATAGTCCTCTTCTCCGGCCTCGCCAGCAACCCAGACATCGCCCACGCTGGCGACTATATCTTCCGCACCCAGATCAGCGACATCGAGGTCGGCATCAACACCGGCAACACCCTCTGGGACGACGGCATACGTCGCCTCGCCACCATCACCGAAGAGACCGACTACGCCGAGGGCGTCCGGCGCACCTCCGTCGAGCAGTTCGAGAAGAACGGCGGCCAGGTCGTCGCCTCCGAACGTTACGCCACAGACGTCACCGACTTCCGCACCCAGCTCACCAAGCTCTTCGCTGCCGACCCCGACGCCCTTCACATCGCCCCCCAGTCTGAGTTCTCCGCAGGCGCCATAATCAAGCAGGCCCGGGAGCTCGGCTACGAGGGCCCCATCTACGGAGAGACCGTCTCTGTCGGCACTACCGCCCAGCAGATCGCAGGAGACGCGGCCACAGGCATGAAAGCCATCACCGCCGCCCCAGATCCCAACAACGCCAAGTCCCGGGAGGTTATCGCCAATTTCCGGGAGCGATACGAGTACATCACCCTACCCTGGCACCTCGGCTCTGCCTACGACGATGTCTACATAGCCGCCGAGTGCCTCAGGCAGACCGGCGACGACCAGGACCCCGATGGCTTCCGGGACTGTCTATACGACATCACTTGGAGCGGCGCCCTCGGCGACAACTACAGCTTCGACGAAAACGGCGAGGTGGTCGGGCTTTCCCGGGCCGTCGTCGAGGTTCTCCCTCCCGACCAGAGAACACCCGAGAACTTCGGCTACCGGGTTCTCACCGGCAACTAGTGTGTCCAGCCCTCAACCTTGACCCCTGCATCCCATAGACCACCCCTCTCCCCACGTCCCACAAGGACCTGCGACCGGGTCTCCTTCGAAGGCACCACCATCGAGTACCGCGTCCGCCGTAGCCCTCGACGCAAGAGGACCATCGAGTTCTCCCTCACCCCCGATGGCCTCCTGGTCTCCGCCCCTGCTCGTGCCTCCTACGCCCTGATCCGCTCGGTCGTCCTTGATAGGGCGCCGAAACTTATCAAGCTGTTGGCCGAATCACCTAATGGCGGTCAACCACTGGCCCTCGTCACCGGCGACTCCCTGCCCTATTTGGGTCGTAGCTACCCCCTGGTTGTGGAACCTGCCCAAATCGCCAGGCCCAGGATCGAACTGGACGCCGAGACCTTTCAAGTCTCCGTGCCCCCGACTCTCGACGACGAAGCGCGCCGCGACGCCCTCCGTAAGGCCTTCGAGGCCTGGTATCGCGCCCGGGCCCAGGACCACATCCCACCTCTTGTCGACCAATGGTGGTCCCGCATGGGCCTCAGGAAGAAGTATCGGGTCATGGTCAGGACTCAGCGCAGCCAGTGGGGCAGCTGCGCCCCGGACGGGACCCTCCGTTTCAGCTGGCGCAATATGATGCTCCCTCCCGACGTCATCGAATACATCGTTATACATGAGCTGGCCCATCTGTCCGTGATGGGCCACTCCCCCGAATTCTGGGAGGTCGTGGCCCGGGCCCTCCCCGATGTCCAACATCGCCGAAAGCTCCTCCGCGAAACCGGTGCATCCCTTCCCCTATGAACCTCCTTGTCGGCCCCTCCTCCGGCGCTATGGCATAATCTAAACAGTCATGCTGCCGTTTCGCTTTCCATTCCTCCTCCCAACTCTGCTGGCTTTGGTCCTCCTTTTCAGCCTGCTGGTGGCATGTGGCGCAGACCCGACTCCCACCCTACCCCCAATCCCTACCTCTGCTCCTGCGCCAACCTCAACGCCTCTCCCAGACCCCTCCCCTTCGCCCATCCCCGAACCATCTCCTGTGCCCACCCCTACCCCCTGGCCCGACGGCGTAGTGCAGCTCCCCCACGACGAGGGCATCCACGCCGCACCCCTGGAGTGGTGGTACTTCAACGGCCACATTGCCGCGAAGGACGGCAGAGAGTTCAGTTTTCACTTCGTGACCTTCCAATCGGTTCTCGAAGATGGCTTTACTCCTCGCATTGCGCATCTTTCTTGGGCCGACCACGAAAAGGGCCTCCACCTCGCCGCAGAGCAGCCCGACCTTCCCATCCTCGAAACCACCTCCGGCGAGTTCGACATCATCATAGCCGGCTGGCACATGAGCGGCGACGGTCAGGCCTACCAGCTCTCCTTCCAGGTTGGCGACTACGCCGTGGAACTTGAAGCCGACGCCCGCAAACCCGCCGTCCTCCACGATGACACCGGCTTCGTCGACCTCGGCGTGGCCGGCAAGACCTTCTACTACTCCCGCACCGACCTCGAGACCACCGGCACGGTGTCCATCTCCGGCGACTCCCTTCCCGTCACCGGCACCACCTGGTTCGACCATCAGTGGGGCAACTTCAGCATCGCACCTATAGGCTGGGACTGGCTCAGCCTCAACCTTGATGACGGCTCCGATCTCATGGTCTCGGTCGTCTGGGACCAGGAAGACCGATCGCATATCGCCACTTACGGCACCTACGTCCCCCCCGACTCCGACCCGGTACACCTCCCCGCCCTCGACGTCTCCCTCGAACCCACTGGTTCCTGGACAAGCCCCGACACCGGCGGCGAATACCCGATGGGCTGGAAACTCAACGTCGACTCCCTTGGCCTTGCTCTTATCCTGGCCCCCGTGATAGAGCGCTCCGAATTCAACATCAGCCAGTTCATTCCCGTAATCTACTGGGAGGGTGCCGTTTCGGCATCGGGCGCCAGAGAGGGCTCTCCCGTGTCCGGCAAAGGCTTTGTCGAGATGGTCGGATATGTGCCCTCGGTGCCCATAGCCCCTCCCCCAACCCCCACCCCCGAGTCCTAGCTGCGCTCTAGCCGTCCGGCCCTATACCCTGTATCCTTCCGACCTAACTCGTCCACGGGGGATGCGGCAATGCACAATGAGCTAACGATGAATGAAGCAAATTCACCCTCGCCCCGACTCCGTGCTCTGGCCGTCGTGGGCGCTATTGCTGCCCTCATCGCCGTCGCACTTATCGGCGTTGCCCTCATCGTTTCAGGCCCAGACACCCTCCTTGCCCAGCAAGACCCTGATTGCCTCGTCACCGACCTCGGGACTCTGATGTCAGACACTGAGCTGCAGGCCAGCGGACGCTGGACCACCGATGACTGCGACTCGCGTTTTCGCACCGATAGCGATGCTCATACCTTCCGATTTGAAGTCACGGAAGCCGACAGAGTCCGCATCAATCTCACCTCCGCGGACGCAGATTCATTCCTTTACCTGATTACCGAAGACGGCGTCCGCATAACTGAAAACGACGACGGAGGGGCAGGCGTCAACGCCCGTATTGAACGCACTCTCGCCCCGGGCATTTACCTCGTTGAAGCAACCACCGTCGGGGGCCGCGCCCGCGGCCCTGCCAACTTCTCCCTCTCCGTCAGCTACGTCGAAGGCTGTGACATCATCGACTTGGGCGCTCTGCTCCCGGGCGCCGACCTCACCGCCTCCGGCTCCTGGAACATCGACACCTGCGGCTCCCGCTTCGTCGAGGCCCATCCGGCCTACGGATACTCCTTCACCCTCCCCCAGGCTGGCACTGTCCGCGTCGACCTCGAGTCCGAGGAAGGCGACCCCGTCCTATCCATGGCTTCGGCCACCGGGAACGTAATTGGCGCCAACGACGATGGCGGCGGCGGTCGGAACGCCCGCATTGAACAGTTCCTGCAGCCCGGTGTCTACCTGATCGAGGCAACGACCTACCTGGAGCGAGACCTCCAGCCCCTGTCCGCGGATTTTAACCTCACCATCCACCTCGTCTCTGAGGAGGAAAAACAGGGTAGAGTGCTCATCAAGGTCGAGGCCACCGGCGTGCCCGAACAAGCGATAGCGGGGGAGCCTCTCACCGTTAACTATCGCGTCGGCAACCTGGGCGGCGGTAACTTGGCCGATGTTGGCGGAAACGCCATCGTCTACGTCGTCGGGCCCCGGGTCTTTGACAGGACTGGCGGCATTGATGCTGCCGAGAGTATCTGGCAAGCGGGAGGCTCCCATCATTCCAGCGAGGATCTGGCCACTGCTGCTAGCACCTCCATCGAAGAATTAACCCCCCTGGAGGTGACTTTCTATCGGCTCGGACCTTCCTGGCTATTCGTCGCAGTCGTCGCCGAAGATGAGGATGAGAATGAGGTCAGCTGGCATGGCGCCTGGCACAACCTTATGGTGCTCAGCGGTTACACCTTCGACTCTGTTCCAGTAAGGGTAGATAATGCCTCGTACGAGGTGACGGCTGAAGCCGATGAAGAAGGAATTGTGACCAATTCCGTAATTTACGTTGCCTCCCCGAATACGGTCATAGACAGCGATACCCAGGCAAAAGCTGTCTACGCGGCGGGTGTACAAACGCAGATCCTTAATGGAATCTTCGAACGACCTGCAATTTCAGACCTGTCAGTGACGCCCGAGCGTCAGATGATCAACCTGGCTGACCCATCCTCCAGTACTCTGCTCGGGTTATTTGCCACCGAACTCACATATGGCATCACAGAATCTGGCCTATTCGAGAGCTTTACCTCGGGAGAGGCCGTTAATCCGGTTCGCATCGAAGAGCTGTTGATTGGCTACGCCGACACGGCATCCGAGCGCTATTCTTCGATTGCAGCTTACTTGACAGCACAGCAGGCTTGGATGGGACGAGAAAGACCCATGTCCTTTGCGGAGGCCCTGAACATTCACTCCCAGTTGAGTTATGCGGAGACGGTCCTTTCGCCTACAATCGCTGCCGGCGATATAGTCCAGGGGGCTCGAGCCTCAGACTCCGGTTGGGATGACCCCGACGTTCAGTCAATGGTCGGCGAACTGGCCTCAGGTGCATCTTGCGGCGATACGGAATCAGACTTGCGCAACGCCCTTCGCCTCGTCGGAGAGGAGAATGTTGATGCCCTCATTGACCTTGACGCCGAGATGCGCACTGTACTCCCAATCTACGGCACGGCCATCGACGCCGTCCTGTGTGCCGCGGGTAACATAGACTCCCAAAACTCCCGCTTCCTCGCCAACCTCTCCATCGCCGACAATGAAACGATTGAGGAGCTGTTCACCCCCGAAACTCTGGAACCCGAAATCGACGTATCGCCCTACCAGTTGCGTATCATTGCCCGACTAGGCGCTGACGGCCGGATAGAACACGGCGTCGAGACATCCGGCGGCGAGCAGGTGCTGCCCGACGCCAGACACATGCCAGCCGATGCTACTGTCGGCCAGTGGCTGCTCAGCAGTGACGTAGAGATAGAGGACACCCTGATAGGCCAGATTCGCACCCGACGCCTCGCCGACGGTCGCATCGAAATGGGCTTTCTCACCGCAGACGGTCAGACCATCACCCCCGATATCCGGTACCTCGCCTCGGACATCCCAACCGGCGTCTGGCTCCGCACCAGCGAGATAGAAGTCCCGCGGGTGACTGAAAGTATGGGCCAACTGGAGTAGCCGGGAGTCCAATCCCGAATAGCCCTGCCACCAAAAGCAAAGCCGCCGGGGGATCCTCCCCCGGCGGCTTTCTCACTTCTAAGCAGGTTTGGAGAGCTGCCCTCTATGCGCTCGGGTCTTTCACCTTCCGCAGGTAGGGCTTCACCGTTTCCCAGCCGTCTGGGAAGAGCTCCTTGGCCGCATCGTTGTTCACCGCGGGAACTATTATCACGTCCTCGCCCTGGTTCCAGTTGGCCGGTGTCGCAACCTTGTGATTCGCCGTCAGCTGGCAGGAGTCTATGACCCTCAAAAGCTCGTTGAAGTTCCGGCCCGTGCTCATCGGGTAGGTCAGGCTCATCTTGATCTTCTTGTCCGGCCCGACCAGGAACACCGTGCGTACCGTGGCGTTGGTAGCCGCCGTCCTGCCCTCGGAAGAGTCCCCTTCGTCCGCCGGCAGCATGTCGTAGAGCTTGGCTACCTTCAGGTCTTCGTCGGCGATGATGGGGAAATTCAGTGTAGTCCCGGCCAGGTCTTCTATGTCTGATGCCCAACGCTGGTGGTCTTCCACTTTGTCGACGCTCAGGCCCATGACCTTGCAGCCGCGTTTCTCGAACTCGCCCTTCACGCTTGCCACGTGGCCCAGCTCGGTCGCACAGACCGGCGTAAAGTCCTTTGGATGCGAAAAGAGCATTGCCCAGCCGTTGCCGATCCACTCGTGAAAGTTGACCGTGCCTTCACTGGTCTTTGCCGTAAAGTCCGGGGCCGTATCGTTGATGCGAAGTGCCATAATTTCCCCCTCTCTTTCAAATTTCAGTTGATGGCGCTCTCCCGCCTCAACCGCTTGGGTCAGCTATGCGACTCGCGTCCGAAACTTTAACAGAACTTACCCGCAAGGGATAGGCCGCTGCGACAGGGTCCTGAAATCAGCGCCCGAACCCCATCTATCACCCCTCGGACTCCGCCTCCTTTGTCGAGGCGTCTGCCCACATATGGCAACCCGTCACACCCATGGTTATCGGCAGCAGAGTGTCCACCACCGCCCATATCACCCACCTCTGGTGGTTGCCGCTAGCGTCGGGACCGCCCAGGTTGTCCGCTCCCAACCCCAGCAGGGCGAACCAGTTGTGCAGGAATAGTATCGTAATGCCGGCAGTGAGGTAGAAAAGCACGTTGACTTCCAGGTATCTCCGGCTCACCGGCTCCCCCGCATCCCGACCCCCCTCCCGACGCTTCCTGTCGTAGTTGAACAGCAGGGCAAATCCCAGCGCTATCACCATCAGGATGTCCAGGATCTCCCAGACGCTTAGGGAATCGAAGTCGTCGGGCAGGAATCCACCGATAATGAAATATACGGCGACTGCTACCGCCAAACCGACCAGGTACACCGCGACCAGTTTCTTTATTGCTTCCATGAGCCCTCCATTCCCCGTTTCTCGACCGATCTCCTCACACTATAGCGGCATCTTTGCCGTTCTCCCACCCCCATAACGCCTTTCCTCAGCGGGGCTACTGTTCAGGCGTGATAGAATCTGATACATCTTGATGATAGTCGCGGTCGCCACCGAAACGGCAAGATGACCAAGTACCTGGCAAGAATAAGTGCACGCAGACCGTACCTAATCGTAACGCTTTGGCTCATCCTCGCCGTCATTGGCGGCGGGCTCGCCGACGACGCAGGACTCGGCCTCAACTTCGGCTTTGTGGATCTCCTGAAGCCCGCCACCACCACAGAGCTCACCCTGGGCAGTGGTGCCGAGTCTTCACGCGCGGACAAGTTGCTGGAGGAGGGATTCGGCGACACCAAGCCTATCCACGAGATCGTCATCGTTCAATCCGACTCCCTCACCGTTGACGACCCCCAATTCCGTGATAAAGTCGTCTCCCTCGCCGCCGAATTTGCAGACCTCGGCCCCGAGATCATCGCCTCCCCTCCCGAGCACTACTTCATCCCCGAGGTTCTCCTTCCCCTCCTCTCCCCCGAACAGCTTGCCCAGCGCGAGCAGACCGTATCCGCCGACCGTAATACGGCCATCATGCGCCTCACCATAGCCGGGGAGTTCGACGAGGCCCTGGAAAACGTCGAACCCGTCCTCGAAATCGTCAAGAAGAGTAACGATCAGGACGACTTCGACATCTTCATAATCGGTGATGCCACCATCTCCCATGAACAGAACGAAATCGCCGAAAACGACCTCCGCCGCGGCGAACAGGTCGGCATCCCCGTCGCTCTCGTCATACTCATAGTCCTTTTCGGTACCGTTGTCGCCGCCCTCATGCCTATAGTCCTGGCCCTGGCTTGCATCATCGTTACCCTGGGCATCACCGCCCTCATAGGTCAGGCCCTGGACCTGGTCTTCTTCATCACCCTGATGATCATCATGATCGGCCTGGCCGTGGGCATCGATTACTCCCTCCTCATCGTCTCCCGATTCAGGGACGAGCTCGACCGCGGCCTCGATAGGCAGACCGCCATCGAACGCGCCGGCGAGACCGCGGGCCGCACCGTGCTCTTCAGCGGCGTCACCGTAGTCATCGCCCTCTGCGGCATCCTGATAGTACCCTTCGGATTCTTCCAATCCCTGGGTCTCGGGGCCATCCTGGTGGTTCTGGTCGCCATGGCCGGGACCCTCACCCTTCTCCCTGCCAACCTCGCCATCCACGGTGGCAGGATCGACAGATTTCCCATCCCCCTCTTCGGGAGAAGGAAGGCCAACCCCTCCAAGGTTTCCGGCGATGGCCTTTGGGAGCTCGTGACCCGCGCCGTCACCCGGTACCCTGTCATCAGCATCATCGCCATTGGCGCACCCATGGTCGCCGCCACGGTCTTCTACTTCCAGATAAACACCGGCCTCAACGGCGTCGACGCCTTTCCCAAGGGCGCCCAGACCCGGGATGCCTTCTTCGTAATGGAGGAGCACTTCTCCTTCGGCCTCGTCAATCCCACCGACATCGTCATAGACGGCGACATCGATAGCCCTCAAGTCCAGCAGGCCATCGCAAAACTGCAGGCATCCCTTGGAGAAAATCCCGCCCTGTCCCTTGACCCCGGCCCCCTCGTCAGCGAGGAACGGGACCTGGCAAGGCTCACGGTCTTTATCAACGGCGAGTCCCGCAGCCAGGATGCCGTGAACGTCATCGAGACCATCCGAAATGACTACGCCCCCGACGCCTTTGACGGCGTAAGCGCCGAGGTCTTCGTCGGCGGCATTAGCGCCATTGCCGCGGACGTCTTCTCCATAGTGGACCTGTACACGCCCATCGTCTTCGCCTTCGTCCTCGGCTTCAGCTTCCTCGTCCTCATGCTGGTCTTCCGCTCCATAATCATCCCCATCAAGGCCGTGTTCATGAACCTGCTCTCCGTAGGGACCGCCTACGGGCTCATGGTCCTGGTGTTCCAGAAGGGTGGCGCGGACCTGTTCGGCTTCCAGCACGCCGAGGTCATTGAGATCTGGATGCCCCTTTTCCTCTTTTCCATCCTCTTCGGCCTCTCCATGGATTACCACGTCTTCCTCCTCAGCCGCATCCGGGAGCGCTATGACCAGACCGGTGACAACGCCGAGGCCGTAGCCTACGGCCTCCGGTCCACCGCCAGCATTATCACCGGCGCCGCTCTCATCATGGTCGCCGTCTTTGGGGCCTTTGCCTCGGGCGAGAGCACCATCAACCAGCAGATGGGCTTCGGGCTTGCCGTCGCCGTTTTCCTGGACGCTACCCTGGTGCGGTCCATTCTCGTTCCCGCCAGCATGGAGGTCCTTGGCAGGCGCAACTGGTACCTGCCGTCCTGGCTCCACTGGCTCCCCGACCTCCGCGTTGAACCCGCAGAGCATGAAGACATTTCTCCTACCAACCCGGAACCCGCAGAGGCCCAACCCCGATGAACATCCCGACCTGCTACACCGAGGAAGGCGGCTACGCCCAGGCGCGACTCCTGAACCAGGAGATGGCCGACAATTACCTGGCTCACACCGTTATCGGAGATCCTCTCGCCGATGCCGCCATCGAACAACTCTCTTCATATAGCCAGAAGGAAGCTTCCCGCTTCATACGCGCCGGCATGCGCCAGGACGAAGAGGAATTTACCCAGGCCCCTTCTCTCCTCCGGGAGTTCTTCCACAGCCAGGACACCCCTCCCGACTGGGTCAGGGACGTCGACTTCGGCCCCGGAGTCCGCATGTTTCACCGTAACTCTAGACTTGTCTTGGGTGCCATGGTCGGCGGCACTCTTGTCGAAGGCTTCACCACCAACATTGCCAAATCATTTTTTATAACCGGCCGCCTTCGTGAACAGGGCGTCAGGCGGCTGAAGCAGAACAATCGGCACATGGTCGAAATATTCATGCCCGGCGGCATGGATAGAGCAGGCGATGGCTGGAAGTTGTCCGTACGCATCCGGCTGATTCACGCCATGGTCAGGCGACTGCTAAACGCATCCGGAGACTGGGACAGCGCAGCCTGGGGCGCGCCCATCAGCGCTGCCCACGTGGGATTCGCCATTACCGCCTTTTCTGCAAGACTCCTGGTTCACCTGAAAAGCCTCGGCGCCGAATTCAATGACGAAGAACGGGCTAGCTTCATGCAGGTGTGGCGCTATTCGGGCCACCTTATGGGCATACCGGACTCGATCCTCTTTCACACGGAAGAAGATGCCCTGGAAATGTTCAAGATAGGCGCCATGTGTGAACCCCCTCCTGGGATGGAGTCCATCGTCCTCGCCCACTCCCTGGTCAACTCCGCCCCATTGATCGCGGGAGTCACCGAACCGAAAGCCCGTGCAGACCTCGCCGGGTACGTCTTTCGCGTATCCCGCGCGCTCATCGGGCCCAAGACCGCCAAGAGCCTCCGGTACCCTTTCTTCCCCACCTTCGGGGTCCTCTTCTGGTTCAGGCTTCAGGACCGCTACAACCGTCTCATGGACAGGTTGATCCCCGGGCGACTCCAAAGGAAGAACCCTCTTCTCACCCTGTTCAATGTGTCTATGTTCGATGAGGAAGGCATAACTTTTCGGCTCCCCGACCACGTTTACGACGAGCGGTCCAGCCGGTGGTAGTTGGCATGTTTGCGTCCCGCATTGCGTTATCCCAAGAACGTCCTTAGGTGCTATAATGCCGCCGGAGAATCACGTAGCCTAAACCAATCCCGACCAACCTCTTCGGCAAGGCGGAGTGCCGGAGAATACATTGCAGGGTGTGGCAAATCCAATTAGGGGGCCCCAATGGTGACGAACGAACAGGAAGGCGGACCGACAACCTGGTCTGTCGCCGATACCAAAAATCTGACTATAGAGGGTGAACGTAAGTCAGGCACGCTGATAGCCAAAGCCTCGGGCCGTATTGACGGCAGCAACGCCCGGGAATTCCAGGATGCCCTGGAGACCTTCCTGGAAGGCGAGGTGTCTTCCCTGGTCTTGGACCTGGAGCATCTTTCCTATATCAGTAGTGCAGGTCTCAGAGTCATTCTGCTGGTTTCCAAGAAGTTGCAGCGAAACTCCGCCCAGTTTGGCGTCTGCTCCCTTTCAGTCTCTATCAGTGAAGTCTTTCAGATAAGCGGCTTCGACAAGATTATCCGTACTCACTCAACCCAGGCCGATGCCCTCTCCGCTATCAACGCCTAAGCCCGGCTTTCGTTCCCGGTCCTACCCTCCTTCCTGGGAAGAGGCATTTCAATCCCGCAAGTTCCCCGTGACCCGGTACAAAATCGGCTAATTTGACATGGAACCCCCATACAAAATCCTCGTTGTAGACGACGAACCCGACCTCGAACCCCTCATGCTCCAGCGCATGCGCAGGGACATCCGCAAGGGTCAGTATGAATTCGTATTCGCCCATGACGGCAATGAGGCCCTCGAACGCCTCGATGAGCACAAAGACGTCGATATGATCCTGTCCGATATCAACATGCCCGGCATGGACGGGCTCACCCTCCTCGAGCAGATCCCGAAAGTTGACCCCGAGCTTCGCGCCGTCATGGTCTCAGCCTACGGCGACATGAAGAACATCCGCACCGCCATGAACCGCGGTGCCTTCGACTTCGTCACCAAGCCCATCGACTTTGAAGACCTCCGCATTACCATCGATCGCACCCTCCGCCACATGGCCGAATGGCGCGAGGCCCTCGCCACGCGCGACAAGCTCGTCGCCATTCAGAACGAGCTTGGCGTAGCCCAGAAGATCCAGCAGTCCGTCCTCCCTACCGAATTCCCCACTAGCGATGCTTACGAAATCGATGGCCGCATGGAGCCCGCCCGCGAAGTCGGCGGCGATTTCTATGACGTCCTCCGACTTGAAAACGATAGGATCGGCCTTTCCGTCGCCGATGTCTCCGACAAGGGCGTACCCGCCGCACTTTTTATGATGTCGACCCTTACCGCCCTCAAAGGCTCGGCCATAGGCCTCGGAGACCCGGGCGCCGTCCTCACCGAGGTCAACACCCTCCTCGAAGAGGAAAATGAGGCCGCCATGTTCGTCACCCTGTTCTACGCCGTCTTTAACCCCGCCAACGGCCTCTTTACATATGCCAACGGCGGCCACAACCCGCCTGTCATCGTTCACGCAGATGGCTCCTCCACTATCCTCCCTGTCACCAACGGCGTTGCCTTGGGCATCGCCCCGGGCTGGGAATACGACGAGGCCGCAGTCACCCTCGCCCCTGGAGAGACCATCATCCTCTACACCGACGGCGTAACCGAGGCCATGAACGCCGAGGGCGAAGAGTTCGGCCTCGACCGTCTTTGCCAGATACTCAGCCAGTCTCGACCTACGGGCGCAAAACAAGCCAACTCCATAATCTTCGACGCCGTCAGAGATTTTGCCGGCGACACCCCCCAGTCCGACGATATAACCTGCCTCACTTTCCGGCGGAGCGAGTCCTGAGCCTTGAGCGCTAACCTCTCCATCAAGGTCAAGTCCGACCGTGAAGAGCTCGACGGCATCACCGCCGCCGTTGAGGCCTTGTCCGTCGACGAAGCCTGGTCCTCGGACCTCCTTTTCCGCATCAACCTCGTCATTGAAGAGCTCGTCCTCAACATCATGGACTACGGTTACGATGATGACCAGCATGAAATCGAGATAAATCTCAAGTCAGACTCGGAGGCCGTCACCATCGACATCCTGGACGAAGGTCGTGCCTTTGACCCTCTCCATGATGCCCCCGTCCCCGATATCAACGCTCCCTTGGAAGAGCGCTCGGTCGGGGGCTTGGGCATCCACTTGGCCAAGACCATGATGGACGAACTCTCCTACCACAGGGAGGACGCTCGCAACCATCTCCAGCTGGTCAAGCGCCGCGAGGAATAACCCACGCCTCGTTGACAGATGAAAGCCAGGAGGCCCGGCGCTCAGCGCCGGGCCTCTTCTTTTCTCTTCAGGCCACAGGTGAAAGTCGAATGTCTCACCCGATCTGGTAGTGAAAATACGTCAGGCTCACCAGGTCGTGCAACTCCCGGCAGTGTCTTCCGGCCCGGGCCAGAAACTCCTGGCGGTCGTGCCAGTCGTGCCAGTCGTATTCAACCATCGCCCCGAGTCTTCCCGCAAGCCTCCTCGCTGCAGCCCCGGAACCCTCGTCGGGCGCAGGCCCGAATCCCGACAGTTCCTGCCCGATCCTGACCGCCGACCCGATCAGCGAGCTCGGTAGCTGCGGGTCCGTTACCAGCAGGTCCAGCACCCGGTGTGAGTCTACTTCCAGCCCGTGCCTGTTCGCATACGCCTCGAATGCGTTGTAGACCCTGAGCAGGGTTGACCAGTCGGCATCCGAGTCCTCCTTCAGAGTTGCCGCCGTCGCCAGCTGAGCTGCCAGCAGCGAAATCAGCAGCTGCGCCCGCTCCATCGCCTGCCCCAGCTGCATGAAGCGCCATCCATCGTCCCGGTACATCGTCGTGTCCGCCACGCCCTTGAACCGGTTGATGTCCCCTACCGTCTCCGCGTAGAAGTTCTGGGGAGATGTCGACCAGATGTCCTGCATCCCCATTTTCTGGATCCGTAGGTATGACACGTTCAGCGACATCCACATCTCCCCGCTTATCCGGTTTCGCATCTGCCGCGCATTCTCCCGACCCATCCAGAAGCACTGCCACACCGACCCCGAGTTCGACCTCTCGAACGTCAGGTCATCTGCCAGCGTGAAGGAGTCCGCCAGCAGGAAGTCGTCATCACTGTCGACCTCTAGTACGCCCCCCGGCGGGACCCGACCCAGTGTGGCATAGATCCTTCGCCATCCGAAGTAGATCTCCCCCACTGGTCGGTCCACCAGGGCCTCCGTCTGCAGCTGCAGCATCCGGCTCAGGTGCCGCGCCCGCTCCAGGTAGCGGCCCATCCAGTACAGGCCCGTAGCGCTACGCGAGAGCATCTGCTTTCTTCGGCTCCGTCTCCTCGTCGAACTCTTCCGGCATCAGCACGAACTCGGGGTATGACTCCATGCCCAGCTCCCCGACGTCCTGGCCCAGCTCTTCCACCTGCCGCGATATCCGCACCCCGAGCACCCTGTCCAGCACATACCACACCGTGAATGCGCTGCCAAACACGAAGCCGCCAATCGCAGCTATGCCCATCAGCTGGACGTGGAACTGCGCCTCGCCGGGAGCGGTGAAACTCACGGCAATGGTGCCCCAGACACCCGCGATCAGGTGTGCCGGGATCGCCCCTACCACGTCATCCAGCTTCAAACGTTCCAGCAGCTTCAGACCGGCCGTGCAAACCAGGCCGCCTATGGCCCCAACCACTATTGCCCAGAAATGGTCGGGATTCGCAGGCCACGCCGTCACCGCAACAAGTCCCGCTATAGCTCCGTTCAGACCCGCAAACAGGTCTATCCGACCCAGGATCGGCCTCGAAACCGCCAGCGCCGTGACCACCCCTGCCGCTGCGCCCAGGTTGGTGTTCACTAGGACAACGCTCATTGCTACCGCGTCGAGCGCGCTCCCGAGCGCCAGCTGGGACCCGCCGTTGAACCCGAACCAGCCCAACCACAGGATGAACACGCCCAGCGTCACCAGCAATACGTTGGAGGGCGGCGTCGCCTTGACGCTCCCGTCCCTGCGGTACTTGCCCAGCCTTGGCCCCACCAGCATGATCCCCGCCAGCGCCGCCCAGCCTCCCGTGCTGTGTACTATCGTCGAGCCCGCAAAGTCGGAGAATCCCGCCTGTGCCAGCCATCCCCCTCCCCACGTCCAGGACCCCACTATCGGGTAGATGAACCCCGTCAGCGCCAGCGTAAACAGGAAGAACGGGAGCAGCTTTATCCGCTCCGCTATCGCACCCGACACCACCGACGCTGCAGTCGCCACGAACACCATCTGGAAGAACCAGTCCGACATCACTGAGTAGCCGTTCCCGACCACCTCACCCACCGCACCCTCATCCTCACCAATTAACGCAATCTCGGCTTCCGACGGTCCGTACAGGAATTCGAACCGCCCCCACAACCCGACATCCCCCACGTCCGTGTACATCAGGTTGTATCCGATGAAGAAGAACGCCAGCCCCGCTATCGAATAGATGCCGATGTTCTTCAGGCAGATGGTCGATGCGTTCTTCGTCCGCACCGACCCCGACTCCAGCATCGTGAAACCGGCGCACATCCACATCACCAGCGCTCCCCAGATCAGGAACGCAAACGTGTTCAGGATAAACTGCGACTCTTCGTCCACCCCCGCTGCATGGGCGATGGCCGGCCTGGCCAGAAAGGCCCCCATTGTCACAAGTCCGACCAATGCGATTAAGATTGCGGGTCTGCGAATCACAAGCATGTTACAGGCCTCCTGGCTCTTTGTGTTTTAAGGGACCCTCATCTATCCGATACTCAATCTTCCAATACCCAGAAGTCTTTCCCCCCGCCCCCCTGGCTCGAGTTTACCACCAGGCTCCCCCGGCGCAGCGCCACCCGGCAGAATGCCCCCGGCACCAGCCGCGTGTTCTGCCCGTGTAATACGAACGGCCGAAGGTCCACGTGCCGGGGCTCGAATTTCCCATCTATCAGGCAAGGCGACCTCGAAAGCGCGAGCACCGGTTGCGATATGTAGTTCGCTGGGTCTGCTCGCAGCTCCTCTGCATACGCCTCTCGTTCCTCCGCCGTCGAATGTGGGCCTATCAGCATCCCGTATCCCCCGGAACCCCCCACCTGCTTGACTACCAAGTCTTGAAGGTTGTCCAGCGTGTACTCCAGGTCCTCCGGGCGCCGGCAAAGCCGGGTATCGACGTTTTGGAGGATCGTTTCTTCGCCCAGGTAGAACCTTATCATGTCCGGCACATAGGCGTATACGCTCTTGTCGTCCGCCACCCCCGTCCCGGGAGCGTTCACCAGTCCTACGTTGCCCAGCTTATAGGCATGCACAAGCCCCGGCACCCCCAGCAGCGAATCAGGCCTGAATGTCAGCGGGTCCAGGAAATCGTCATCCACCCGGCGGTATACCACGTCCACCCTCTTCAGCCCCCCGGTCGTCCGCATGTATACCATGCCCTCTTTCACAAGCAGGTCCTGGCCCTCCACCAACTCCGCCCCTATCTCCTGGGCCAGGAAGATGTGCTCGTAGAACGCAGAGTTATACACCCCGGGCGTCAAGAGCACGATGGTCGGGTCCGTCCGACCGCTCGGGGCCATCTCCAGCAGCGTCTCCCTCAACGCCCGACCGTAGTGCTCCACCTCCCTGACCCTGGAAGTCCTGTATAGACGCCTCAAACTGGCCTTTGCCGCCTTACGGTTCGCCAGCATGTACGACACCCCGGACGGCACCCGCAGGTTGTCCTCCAGCACCCGCCACCCGTCATTCGTCCTCACCAGGTCCGTGCCGCAAATACCTACCCATGTCCCGTACGGCGCTGAAAAGCCTCGCATCTCCGTTCGATACTGGGGACATCCCATCACCACGTCGGCGGGTATCACCCCGTCCCGTATGATTCGTGCCTCGCCGTACACATCCTCCAGGAACGCGTTAAGCCCCTTCAGCCTCTGCGTAAGCCCGCGCTCCAGGAAGCCCCACTCCTCGCTGGACATGGCCCGGGGCAGGCAGTCTATGGGGATAATCCGCTCGTCCGCCTCTTCGTCCCCATACACGATGAAAGTTATCCCTTCCGTCGAAAAAGAGCGCATGACGCGCTCCTGGATGCTGTGCAGCTCCTCGGCGGAAAGTCGGGTCAGCGTCTCTACAATCTGCCGACAGTGCTCCCGCGGAGCACCGTCCGGCAGGAACATTTCGTCATATATCGCAGGATCGAGATCGTAGGTATCAAAATCCACGGCGCCAACCTAACTGAGAAAGTGCGATTATACCAGAGCAGCTATACGGTATCGGTTTGGGCCTGCCCAACTCCTACGTGCCATACCCAAGCCCCGACTCCCTTTTCATCTATAATTTCTACAGCATGAACGCCGGAATCACCGCAGGCGCCATATCCGCCATAATCGCCGTCCTCGTGTCCCTCCCCCTCAAGTCCCCCGACGACGCCCTCCTAAACTCCGCTACCGTCGGAATCGCCTCCCTTCTCGTTGGCCTCCTCTCGGCGCTCATGTGGCGAATGCTCATCAACACCGAGAAACACGTCAAGAATTACCTCATCCTTTGGGCAGTCTCCTCCGTTACCGTCGGGTCCATGCTCATCTCCGCCTTCGCCGTCCAGCTCGACAACCTCGTCCCCTTCGCCCTTCCCTTGACCATCATCGTCTGCGTCATCACTGGCGTGCTCACCCCCGTATTTGGCCGGGACCCTTCTCCCTTGAAATGGTGGGCCGCCCCCGCCGCCGTGGCCCTTACCCTCGCTCTCGCCATACCCTTGGCCGAGGTCGGAGACCAGGAGTCTGGCCGGCTGGAACTCCCCCCGAAGACCGGACTTGTGCAGCCCGTTCCTGACCTGTACCTTGAGCACACGTAACTAAAACGGAGACCACTGATGCCCAAGCCCTTCCCGCGCCTCGCAAGCCTGTCCCTTGTACCCGTATTGATTCTTGCCCTGCTCTTCGCCGCCTGCGGGTCCGTGTCAATAGAATTCGAGACCACAACCTCTACCCCCGCCCCCGACCCAACCCCCACCTCCGCCCCGGCTCCCACAGCTACACCCGCTCCGGCTGACACCCCCACCCCTCCCCCCACCGACGATCCCCCGGGACTCGGAAATTACGAAGGGTTCACCTACCACGTGGGCGTCGGCTCGGAAGCCACCTTCACCGTCGAGGAGAAGCTCGCCAGCCTCCCCCTCCCCAACGACGCCGTCGTCCGCACGATTGCTCTCTCCGGGCAGGTGCATTTCGACGGTCGGCCCTCCGTCATCGAAATCGACCTCCACAAAATGGAGAGCGACCAGCCCCGACGTGACCGCTATATCCGCGACCGAATGTTCCCCAACGACCCCGTCGCCATCTTTAGCCTCCCCACCACCCTACCCCTCCCTGACGGCTTCTCTGACGGCGAGGAAATCACCACGGAGATTACTGGCCAGTTGGAGATTCGGGGCGTGAAGGCTCCCGTCACCTTCCAGGTTGAGGCCCGGGACGATGGCGATGTAGTCCACATCCTGGGCCGCACCTCCTTCGTCTGGTCCGACTTCGATATCCCCGTCCCCAACGTCGGCACATTCGTCCGCGTTACCGACGAAGTATCCGTCGAGATTCTCCTCGCCGCCCGCCCCGCCGACCTCTGGGAGGAGAACTCGTGAAATTCGGCCTTTTCATCAACGCCCAACACCCTCCCGGCGAGTCCGTCTCCCTCCCAGGTCGGGTCTTGTATAACCCGAGTCCTCCCTGTACCTTGACTACATATAACGTGAAAGGAGGTCACTGATGCCGAGATTCGCCCCGCGGCTCGCGGGCTCTTCCCTGGTCCCGGCTGTCATCCTCCTCCTGCTCTTTGCCGCCTGTGGCTCGGTCGAAATAGACATTGAACGCACCACATCCACCCCCGGACCTGACCCCACTCCTACCTCGGCTCCCGCACCGGCCAAAACTCCCGCTGCAAGCACAGAGCGGGATGACTCCCAGGCGCCTACCCGAGGCTCCTACAAGGGCCTCACGTACGTCGTGGGCGAAGGCTCGAAGGCCACTTTCACCGTGGAAGAAAAGCTTGCCAGCCTGCCCCTGCCCAACGATGCAGTGGTACACACTACCGCTCTGTCGGGGGACGTCAACCTCGACGGCCGACGCTCCCTCATCAAGATTGACCTTCACAAGCTGGAAAGCGACCAGTCCCGCCGGGACCGCTACATACGCGAAAGGATGTTCCCCGACGACCCTATAGCCGTCTTCACCCTGCCAACCTCCCTACCCCTCCCCGAGGGCTTCGCAGAGGGCGAGGAAGTCACCACAGAAATTACCGGAGAGCTCGAAATTAAGGGCGTAACTGCTCCCGTCACCTTCCAGATCGAGGCACGGGATGACGGCGACGTGATCTACATTATTGGGCGGACCTCTTTCATCTGGGAGGATTTCGGGATGACCGCGCCCCGGGTGGGCAGCTTCGTTCAGGTTACCGACGAGGTCACCGTTGAAATACTGATCGCGGCCAGGCCTTACTGGGGTTGAAGAAAGGACCGGAAATGAAATTCGGCCTCTTCATCAACGCCCAGCACCCTTCCGGTGAGTCCGTTGCCCTCCGCATCGCCGACGCCGTGGACCAGGTCCGCCTCGCCCGCGACGTCGGCTTCGACATGATCTGCGCCGGACAGCACTACCTCTCCCATCCCTACCAGATGAGCGCTATCATCCCCCTCCTCGCCCGCCTGACCGCAGAGGCGGACGGCATGGAGATAGCACCTACCGTCCTCCTCCTCCCCCTCCTCAACCCCGTGGACGTCGCCGAGACCTCCGCTACCCTGGATGCCATGAGCGGGGGGCGGTTCATCCTTGGCGTGGGTATTGGCTACCGGGACGAGGAATACACCGCCTTCGGTGTCAAACGCTCAGAGCGCATCGGACGCCTCAACGAGGCCCTCGAAATCATCCGCCTCCTCTGGACTGAAGATGAAGTCGAGTACAACGGCAAGTACTACCAGGTCCCGAGGGTTAAGGTCGCCACCCACCCGGTGCAGAAGCCCCATCCGCCCATCTGGGTAGCCGCCAACGGGGCTCCGGCCATCGCCCGCGCCGCCCGCTGGGGGTATCCTTGGGTAATCAATCCCCACGCCACCATTGGGATGATCAAGGACCAGCTCGACTACTACCGACAAGTCGCCGCCGAGGCAGGGCAACCCCTCCCCGATAGAATGCCCATGATGCGGGAGCTATACGTCGCCCCCGACTCCGCTGCCGCCTACTCCGAAAGCCGTCCCTACTTGGAAAGCAAGTACGCTGCCTACGCCTCCTGGGGCCAGGACAAGGCCCTCCCTGAAGGCGAGTCCTTCTCCGTTCCCTTCGACGAGCTCGCCCGGGACCGCTTCCTCATTGGCAACCCGGAAGAGGTCGTCAACGAGATCCAACGCTACCGTGACGAACTGGGCGTCAACCACCTCAACTTCCGGCTCCAGTGGCCCGGCACACCCCACGCCAACGCCATGCGCCAGCTCGAGCTCCTGGGCAAGGAAGTCATTCCCCACTTCCGGTAGAGGAGAGTCTTAACGAAACATGATGATCAACAGCAGGCTCAGCACCAGCCTCTGGTTCGACGGCAGGGCCCTGGAGGCCGCCAATTTCTACGACTCCGTTTTCGAAAACTCAAAGGTCCTCAGCATAGCCAAGATCCCGACCGGCCCCGCCGAGGGCAACCACGTCGTCGAATTCGAGCTTGAAGGTCACAAGTTCACCGCCTTCGACGCAGGCCCCATGTTCAAGTTCACACCCGCAATCTCCTTCGTTATCTCCTGCGACTCCCAGGACGAAATCGACCACTTCTGGGACTCCCTCTCCGAGGACGGCGAAAAACAGCAATGCGGCTGGGTGGCCGACAAATTCGGCATCTCCTGGCAAGTTGTCCCTGCCCAACTACCAGAGCTAATGGAGAAAGACTCGAAAAAAGTCATGGACGCCCTCCTCCAGATGCAGAAACTGGACATCGCCAGGCTCCGTGAAGCGGCAGGACTGTAGATAAAATGACCAGCCTCCTCATCCGAGACCACACCACCGTCGGCATAGCCGTCCCCCAGATGTTCCCGCCGGGCCCAACCGACCTCGGCCTCATCAAAGACCACCTGACCCTCGTAGAAGAGCTCGGCTACGAAAGCGTCTGGACCATGCACGGCGTCTTCGCCACTGCGCCCAACCTGGACCCCTTCACCCTACTTGCCTACGCCGCCTCCTACACCAAAACCCTAAAGCTCGGCATATCTGTCGTAGTCCTCCCATACCACGACCCCGTGAACGTCGCCAAGCTCTCCGCCAGCATCGACCAGATATCCGGGGGCCGCTTCATCCTGGGTGTCGGGATAGGCGGCGACGAAGAGGCCTATCCCGCCTTCGGTTTCGACGACTCCCACAGAGTCACCCGCTTCGAAGAGGCCATCACCCTGATCCGTCGCCTCTGGTCAGAGCCTTCCGTCGATTTCGAAAACCAGTTCTGGAAGCTGGAGAACATCACAGTTAACCCCAAACCCGTGCAGAAGCCTGGCATCCCCATCTTGTTCGGCGCATCCGCCCCCTCCGCCGTCGATCGCGCCGCCAGGATGGGAGACGGCTTCATGGGCGCCGGCGCCGCCAATGCATCCGATATAGCCGCTTTCAGAAAAGTTCTTGCCACCCTCCGTAGTGCCCTTGAAAAACATGGCCGGGACCCGAACGCCTACCCCATCTCCAAGCGCGTCTACCTCGCGATAGACAACGACCGAGAATTGGCAGAGCGCAAGATCCAGGAGTGGTTCGTCGACCACTACCACAGCGCCGAACTCGGCATGACCGTCTCCCTCATCGGCTCCGTTGATGAGATCGTGGACAAGCTCGGCCCTCTGGTCGACGAGGGCCTGGACATGATTATGTTCAACCCCGTCTACAACCTCATCGAGCACGCCCAGGTCATTGCCGAACGCGTCGTCCCCCAGCTCTAACCTCCCGTCATTCCGGCCCCTGATCCATAGTCCATCCCTGGTGTGGGTGTTCCGTTCGCCCTGAGCTGAGTCGAAGGTCAACCGAACGGAACGAGGCAGAGGTCCCCCTCCACGTGCAGGAAACCCCAATGCCTGCTATCATCTACCCCGCTTTACTCACGACCACCCTCAGGAGACCCTTGCCATGCAGACCCTGGCCCAACTGCTAGACGCCGGCGCCCCCGATAAGCCAGCTATCGTCGTACCCGGCGGCCCGACCCTCACCTACGCCGCGCTGCATGACCAGGTCGAGCATTTAGCTTCCGCCCTCTCCAACGCGGGCCTTGCCCGGGGCCAGGCTGCATCCATAGTTCTTGGCAACGACATCCGGTTCGTAACCACCTTCCTCGCCGTGGCCCGGCTCGGCGCCGTTGCCGCCCCCCTCAACCCCAACTACACCGAGGACGAGTACCGCTTCTACATGGAAGACGCCGGCGCTTCCCTCGCCATCCTACCCCCCGAAGACCACCCCGCCCGTGCCGCCGCCCAGGGACTTGGACTCCCGTGTATTGAGGCCCTGGACTCGGGCGACGGGACCGTCCGCCTTGAAAAAGAAGGCGTAGCCCTCCAGGCCGAGGGCCAGCCCGACGGCCCCACCCCCAACGACATCGCCCTCTTCCTCCACACCAGCGGCACAACCAGCCGCCCCAAGGGCGTGCCCCTCAGCCATGCCAACCTCGCCGCCTCACTGGACAACATCGTCGGCACCTACGGTCTCGCCGAAGAGGACAACGCCCTGATGATTATGCCCCTTTTCCACGTCCACGGCCTCATCGGCGTCCTCTTTTCCACCCTTGCCAGCGGCGGCACCAACATCGTCCCCAGCCGCTTCAGCGCCAGCAACTTCTGGCCCGTGGCTCGGGACCACTCCGCCACCTGGTTCTCCGGCGTCCCGACCATGCACCAGATCCTCCTCACCCGCGCCGACAGCGACAATGCGCCCAGGGGCACGTTCCGCTTCATGCGCTCCTGCAGCGCCGCCCTCGCCCCGAGCGTCATTGAAGGCCTGGAAGCCCGCTTCGACTCTCCCGTCCTTGAGGCCTACGGCATGACCGAGGCCTCCCACCAGATGTCCTCCAACCCCCTGCCTCCGGGAGAGCGATTCGCCGGTACAGTCGGCAGGGGTACCGGGGTGCAGATCGCCATAATGGACGAGGCCGGGGCCAGGCTCCCGGACGGCGAACGTGGCGAGGTCGTCATCAAGGGTCCCAACGTCATGAGCGGCTACCGCAACAACCCCGAGGCCAACGCCTCCTCCTTCACCGATGGCTGGTTCCGCACCGGCGACCAGGGCTTCATCGACACCCTCGGCTACCTCAGCATCACCGGCCGACTTAAGGAGCTGATAAACCGCGGAGGCGAAAAGATTTCTCCCCTGGAGGTCGACGCCGTCCTCGCTCAGCACCCCGCCGTCGAAGACGCCATCTGCTTCGGCGTCCCCGACGTCAAGTACGGCGAGGAGGTCCACGCCGCCGTCGTCCTGAGCGCCGACGCCTCCCAGGAAGACATCCAGTCCTTCTGCCAGAAGCATCTCATTGACTTCAAGGTCCCCAAGACCGTCCACATCGTCGACTCCCTTCCCCGCACCGCCACCGGCAAGATCCAGCGCAGAAACGTCGCCGCCCAGTTCAGCTAGGACGCCATTACCATGCAGCAAAACTATCGCCCCTGGTCCCGAGTCTTCACTCTCGCAGTAGCCGTCACCCTGCTTATAATCATCGCCACAGCCATCATCAACCCCCTCTTCGACCGCGTGGTCAATTGGGGAATGCTCGCCGTCGTCTCCCTGCTTATCTTCGGCGTCTTGGTCGTCGCCTTCCGCCGTCGCTGGTTCTAGCAACTGCGACATCCCCTCCTTGCACCCCCCACCCCTCTCCCCATATCCTGTCCCCTATGACACCCCCGCAACACACCTATGCCGTCATTCCTGCGGAGGCAGGAATCCATCCCGGGCCGCGACACACGTACCAACGTGGCAACTCACCCCCTCTCCGGTGTGGGGCCGCTCGCCCTGAGCGGAGTCGAAGAGCCTCAAGGGCGGAAAAGGCGCGGTGTCCCGGACCCCTAGCTCTCGCAGTCATGCAAATCCTACCCGGAGGAAAGAAGGCCGGAGTCTACCTCACTCCCCGCCCCCAACAAGCAATTTCTCCCTTAAACAATCAGACCCGTGCCTGAATATGCAATTCAATCAAACGACGAGCCCATTTTGGAAAGGAACCGTAAATGGAGCTAGCTCCCGGCCTTCACTCCCTCCACGTCCACATCGAAGGGTCCTTCTTCTTCCGCAACTACCCCCCCAACGCCTACCTCCTCACCCACGGTGAAGGCGCACTCATAGACACCGGTAACGGCGATGATCACTCCATCAACAGCCGCCTCGAACAACTTAAAGAGCTTGGCAGCCCCGACTTCCGTTACATAATCCTCACCCATCCCCACCCCGACCACCTCGGAGGCGCCGAAAGGCTCAAACAGCTCACCGGGGCCCGGCTCCTCATACACACCGACGACGCCGACACCGCCAACGAAGAGTTCGAAAACATCCGCATCGACGAAGCCCTCAACGACGGCGACGTCCTTGACCTCGGTGGCCTAGAACTCGAAATGATTCATACGCCGGGCCACACCCACGGCCACACCTGCGTCCTCAACCGCACCGACCGCTCCCTCTTCACCGGCGACCACATCCTCGGCACAGGCACCACCGCCGTCAGCCCCGACCGCGGGGACATGGCCCGGTACATCGACTCCCTCCGCAAGCTCCAGCCCCTGGAGATCAGCGCCCTCTACCCGGGCCACGGCGCACCCGTAAACCAGCCCCAGGCCAAGATCAAGGAGCTCCTCGACCATCGCCTCGAACGTGAACGCCAGATCATCGGCTTCCTCTCCGAGGGCCGAAACACCATCGAGAGCCTCGTAAAGGCCATTTACCCCGAACTGGACCCGGACCTCCTCTCCGAGGCCCAGGGCCAGGTCAAAGTCCACCTGGTCAAGCTCATCAACGAAAACCGAGTCCAATCCCAGGGAGAAACCTACACCCTGACGTAATTTCTATCCCTTCCTCTGAGCGGCTGGCATTAAAATATGACCATGGTCATGACCATGGTATAATCACAACATCCTCCCGCCGGGAGCACTGCAATGAACATGCGAGATGACATAGCCCCGGGGCTCAGGACTATCAAGGCATCAGAGTTCAAGGCCAAGTGCCTCAAGATAATGGACGAGGTCGCGGAGACCGGGCAGGACATCGTCATTACCAAGAACGGCCGCCCTGTCTCCCGACTTACCCCCTACCGCAAGCCGCCCCACACCTTCTTCGGGGCAGACAAGGGCAAAATCAAGATCCTCGGCGATATAGTCTCCCCTATGCCGTCCGAGTGGTTTGAAGACCCCGACGATATCGAACAAGATCTTTTTTGATTCTCCTTGACACCCACGTTATCATTTGGCTGCGGACGGGGGACCGCAGGCTGGGACACCAGTCACGGCGCGAGGTCGAAGTGGGATTGCGAGAAGGCAACGCTGCAATCTCTGCAATATCCTTCTGGGAGACCGGGATGCGGGTCCAGAAAGGCAGGCTCGACCTGGGACAACATCTGGATTCGTGGAGAGAAGACATCATCAAGAATGGCATAATTGAAATTCCCGTAAATGGTGTCATAGCAGCTCGGGCAGCCCTCCTGACAGGAATGCACGGAGACCCCGCCGACCGCATAATCGTCGCCACCGCCCTGGAAGGCCACCGACTCCTCACCGCCGACACCCGCATCCTCAACTGGCAAGGCCAACTCCGCACCCTCGACGCCCGCACCTGACCCCCGTATCCGTGCCCTCCCCATAGGGGCCCCTCCCCCCGTGTTATCATCCCCCCAATGCAAGTTGGCAAGCTCCCTCCCGACCTCCTCCACAAGCTCCTCGCCTCCTCCCCTCCCACCGACCCCCGGGTACTCATCGGCCCCGGCATCGGCGAGGACGCCGCCGTAATCTCCATGTCCGACGACCGCGTCCTCGTTGCCAAGACCGACCCCATTACATTCGCCTCCGACGAAATCGGCTGGTACGCCGTCCACGTCAACGCCAATGACATCGCCGCCACGGGCGCCGAGCCCCGCTGGTTCCTCGCCACGCTCCTCGTCCCCGAGGACATGCCCCAGGCCCGGGTCGAAGACGCCTTCAGCCAGATCTCCGACGCCTGCAGAGACATCGGGGTCTCCCTCATCGGCGGCCATACGGAGGTCACTTACGACATCAACCGGCCCATCGTCATGGGCGCCATGCTCGGCGAAGCCCACCCCTCCGACCTCACCCCCACCTCCGCCGCCCAGGTCGGAGACGCAGTCCTGCTGACCAAGGCCATCGCCATCGAGGGTTCCTCCGTCCTGGCCCGGGAGTCCGCCCCGCCCCTATTTGCCAGGGGCATTAGCGGAGATGCCGTTGAACAGGCCAGCGTTTTCCTCTACGACCCCGGCATCAGCGTCCTCAAGGACTCCCGTATCGCTCGGGCCGCGGCAAAAGTTCATGCAATGCACGACCCCACCGAGGGCGGCCTCGTCACCGGCCTCCGGGAGATAGGTTGGGTCTCCGGCACGGGTGTCCGCCTGGACCTCGCCTCCGTGCCCGTCATCCCCGAGACCCTCGCCTTCTGCCGCGCCCTCTCCCTCGACCCCCTCGGCCTCCTCGCCTCCGGCGCCCTCCTTATCACCCTCCCCCCCGATAACGTCCCTCCCGTCACCTCTGCTCTGGAATCCGCCGGCATCCCCGTCTCCAAAATCGGCAAAGTCACGCCCCCCGAAGACGGCTTCGTCATGATTACACCTCAAGGTGAACGAGAAATGCCCGACTTCCCCATCGACGAACTGGCCCGCTTCCTTTCATCCCAATGACCTACAAACTCCTCGCCCTCGATATCGACGGCACCATCTACGAACGGATCACCGATACTCCCCTCACCGAGCGCACAAGGCGGGCCATCGCCCGTGTCATGGAGACCGGCGCGGGCGTTACCCTTGCCACTGGGCGCACCTACAACTCCGCCCTCCATTTCAGCGGGGACCTGGGCCTCACCCTCCCCATCATCTGCTACCAGGGCTCCTTCACGTCCAACCCCGTCACCCATGAAATCGTCCGCGAGACCCCCGTCCCCCTACCCCTCGCCCACCGCCTCATACGCCTGCTCAAGGCCCAGGGACTGAACCCCTATGTCTACGTCCGGGACCACTTCTACGTGCAGGAGATCACCGAAGCCGTCCGCCAGTCCGAAAAATACCTCAAAATTAAGGCTGAACTCCTGACCGACCTCATCCGCGACGTAACCGAACCACCCACCAAGATAGTCGTCACCGGCGACGCCGAGGTCATCGGTGGTGTCCAGGCCTTGGTCGATTCCCACTTCAACGGCGACATCGCTGCCATGCACACCTACGACTACCTCTGCGAAATCGGCCACCCCGACGGCAGCAAGGGCGCAGCCCTCCAGCACCTCGCCGACTCCCTCGGCGTGAAGAGAGAGGAAGTCGTCGCCGTCGGCGACAGCCCCAACGACGTCGACATGATCCAGTGGGCCGGCCTCGGCGTCGCCATGGGCAACGCCCCCGACGCCGTCAAGTCTTCCGCCGACCACGTCACCCTCCCCGCCTCCCACCACGGCCTCGCTCTCCTCCTCGAAACCCTCCTCTCCGAGGACCGTTTCGCCAGCCTGCCTACACTCCCGTAAGGGCGACTCTCGCGTTCGCGCGCTGCCTTGGGTGGCGGGGGAGGGTCTTCAGTCCCGTCCTCCTTCCCCCCAGTACCGAACAAGAGGCAACGACCTGCGCCTTGGCGCAGGTCGTTGCCTCTGTTTTATCTCCCCGTAAACTCCGGCTCCCGCTTCTCCATGAAAGACCTCTTCCCCTCCTGCGCATCCTCCGAATCTGATACAGGCTTCTCAATCAACGTCTGCATCGTCAATCCCCTCTCCCAGTCGATAAACGCATTCATCGACTGCTTCATGTACGCAATCGACGTTGTCGCCCCCTTGGCCAGACGCCCGGCCCACTCTGCCACTGCAGCATCCAGCTCCTCCGCCGGCACCGCCTTGTTTACCAGCCCTATCCGCTCCGCCTCCGTGCCGCTTATCCAGTCCCCCAGGAACAGGATCTGGCACGCCCTCCGGTACCCGACCGCCGTCAAAATGGAAAACGTCCCCGAGGCCAAACCCCTCTGCACGTAGGGTATCCCGAGCCTCGCATCCTCCGCTGCGATCACCAGGTCCGCCCCCAGCGCCACCTCGAAAGCCCCACCCAGGGCATACCCGTGCAGTTGGGCTATCACCGGCTTCAGGAAACCACGCAAAGCCTTAACCATCCCCGGCGGCCCCTGCAGCTGCGCCGACAGCGAGTCCGTCGCTATCCTCCGGGACGTCTTCCCCATCCCCTTCAGATCATCCCCCGCACTGAACGCCCGACCCGTCCCCTTCAGCACCAGCACCCGCACCTCCGCATCCGACGCCGCATCCGCCAGAGCGTCCAGCATCTCATCGAAAGTCTGGTGGTTCAGTGCGTTCAGCTGCTTCGGCCTGTTTAGGGTAATCGTCGCAATCCCATCGCCCTTCTCATAGGTAATCAACTCATATTCCATGCAAATGTCTCCTGGATAGATACTTTTTGGCACACCCATGATACACCCCCCGCCCCGACCTCCCCATCCGTCATTCCGGCCCCCCTTTCCAGTACTGAACTAGAGGCCCGCGTGTGTGCATAGCACGCACGCGGGCCTCCCACCCAGATTTAGTGTTAACCTTGTATTAGAGACCCTTCAGGAATATCGAACACCGAGGCTCAAAAATGAAACACGAAATCCTCTACAAGCCCTCCTACTCCCTCGCCGTCCTCAGCATGGACCGCGGCGATGAGATCGTCGCCGAGTCCGGCGCCATGGTCAGCATGTCCCCCACCATCAACATCGAGACCTCCACCCGGGGCGGCGGCCTCCTCGGAGGTCTCGCCCGCAAGTTCCTCACCAACGAAAGCTTCTTCCTCAACACCTTCCATGCCGACGACGCCGGCGAGATCACCCTCGCCCCTGCCCTCCCAGGAGACGTCTTCCACACCGACATGCGCAACGAGACCCTCTTCGTCCAGTCCGGTTCTTACATGGCCTCCTCCAAGTCCCTCAACGTCGACACCCAGTGGGGCGGCGCCAAGACCTTCTTCTCCAAGGAAGGCCTCTTCCTCATCAGGGTCCAGGGCTCCGGCGACCTCTTCCTCTCCAGCTACGGCGCAATCCACACCAAGGAACTTAAGCACGGTGAGAGCTACATCGTGGATACCGGCCACATGGTCGCCTTCGACGAAAGCGTCAACTACCGTGTCACGAGAGTCGGCGGGCTGAAGTCTACCCTCTTCAGCGGCGAGGGCCTGGTTGTCGAGCTCACGGGGCCCGGGAGAGTCCTCATCCAGTCCCGCAGCGCCGACTCCTTCCTCTCCTGGCTAATCCCCAATCTGCCCAGCCGTTAGCTCAGGATCCAGATAAGTAGGCTCAGGCTCCCAACATAGACCACCGTCGCGCTGAACCCGCTCAGGAAATAGCCCCACAGTTCGCTTTCAATTAGCCGCATTAGCAGCGTGGACACCATCACCGCTGCCAGGGGCACGATGTTCACCAGTGCGACCGTTGGCGCCTCGACATCCAACTCCTCCTGCCCCGTTATCGCCCAGTATGTCGGGATGTTGAACACCATGAACCCTATAACTGCTCCCACCACGAACAACAGCGGGTCCACCCTCTTCGGCGCCCCGTATCTGAACGCCGCCAGTATCCCCGCCGACCATATGGACAGCGTGTAGCCATATGGCAGCACAATGCTCTGCACTACTGTAACTACGGCCTCTCCGAAATTCATGCGTTAGTCAGCTTTCCCTGCGCCATTTAAACTTCTCAAACACATTGCCTCAAATAATCCCGACCCGTAATACTCCTCTTCCCTCTTCTCGTCAAGAACCTCACTACATCATCGCCGTTGAAAGGATATCTCCTCCCATTTCTCCCCAGTACTGAACTAGAGGCCCGCACCTGCGCCCCAGGCGCAGGTGCGGGCCTCTGTTCTTCTCTCCCCCTCTCCCTTAATGGCCCTAAGGGAGAGGGGGATCAAGGGGGTGAGGGTTCCCCCAGGTCAACAGGTAGTCATTCTGAGATGAAAGGATAGGCCGAACTCCACTTAATCCCCGGGGTTGGGGGAAGGGCTCTCCCTTCCCGTATAATCTCTCCACCATGACTACCAAACTCGGCACCGGCCTCAGTGGCCAGGACATGACACCCCTCGAAGTCGTCGAGTGCTGCAAGCTCGCCGACCAACTCGGCTACCACTCCTTCTGGCTCTCCGAGGGCCACGGCGGCGACCAGTTCACCACCCTCACCGCCTGCGCCCTCGCCACCGACAACATAAAGCTCGGCACATCCATCATCAGCGTCTACGTACGCAGCGCCCCAACCATCGCCATGGCCGCCGCCTGCCTCGACCACTTCTCCAACGGTCGTTTCATCCTGGGTCTCGGGTCCAGCCATAAGGTCCAGGTTGAGGGCGAGCACGGCATCCCCTACACCCTCCCCGTCACCCGACTCCGCGAGTACATCGACGTCATCCGCGCCCTCCTCCGCGATGGCAAGGTATCCTACAAGGGCAAAGCCCTGGACATCGGCAACTTCGACCTCTGGTTCCCCACCCTTAACCCCGAAGTCCCCATCTATGCCGCCGCCGTCTTCGACAAGATGCTCCGCGTCTGTGGAGAGATCACCGACGGCACAATCCTCACCTGGACTACCCTCTCAGGCGCAGCCAACGCTGCCAGGATAGTCGCCGAAGGCGCCCGAGCCACCGGCCGAGACCCTTCCAAAGTCGAAATCGCCGACCTCATAACCACCGTCGTCTCTGACAATGACACCCCCGACCTCGAAGGCATACGAAAGGCCACCGCCTTCTACGCCGGCTTCTTCCCTCGCTACAACCGGGCCCTCGCCCAGAACGGCTTCCCTGAAGAGGCAGCCGCCATCCGCGCAGCCTACCTCGAAGGCAAACGAGGCCCCGCCCTAGAGTCCCTAGTCCCCGACTCCCTCCTCCGCTCCATCGCCATCATCGGCCCCCCGGACCAATGCCGAGACCGCATCCAGACCTACCGAGACTCCGGCGTCACTCTCCCCATCATCGCTCCCCGCGCCTCCGCCCCCAACGCCGCCCAAAAAGCCAAAGCCATCATCCGCGCGCTGGCTCCTTAAAGGGGGTTGCAGAGAACAACTCATGTCACTGCGGCTGGTTAACTGGAATGTCGAATGGGCCACGACCCGTTCGCCCCGATTCCCCGAGATCAGGAATCGGATAAAAAAGCATGACCCGGATATCATCTGCCTCACCGAGGCGTATGACTCCTTGCTTTCCCACGACGGCTACACGATCTGCTCTCAGCCCGACTATGGGTATCCCATCAAGCAGGGCCGTCGTAAAGTCTTGCTGTGGTCGAAACATCCCTGGTGCCAGACTAGCGACACGGGCATAGACTCGATGCCGCCGGGAAGGTTCATATCAGGGATCACGCAGACGTCACTAGGTGAAGTAACCATCGTCGGAGTCTGCATCCCGTGGGCGTTTTCACGCGTTGGGGGATCATCTATCGAGAAACGCAAGATGTGGGAAGACCACCGGCAGTATCTGTGCGGCCTTGAAAAGGTGCTTTCGGAGACTTCCACCCACCGTCTGATTCTGATGGGAGACTTCAACCAGAGGCTGGTGGGACCCAGCACCGCTCCCGCCGACCTCCGATCGGCGCTCAGAGCAGCCATACCTTCGGGCGTGACCATCGCCACTTCTACCCTCGGATACCAAGGCCGTAGGGCAATCGACCACATTGCGCTGAGCGACGATCTCGTAGTGGAGTTCCTGGGGATAATCAGCAACACTGATGGAGCCCGTCGGCTTTCTGACCACTTCGGAGTCTTTGCTTATCTGTCTGCACTCTCTGTCATTCCGAGGCCCCGCGAGGAATCTCAAACGTAAGTTATATGAGACAACACCCTTCTTTCATACTCACGTAAAATCCCTCGGTGAAAATGACCCCTGACTAGAAGACTTAGGAGCCCTAATGCCGGAAGAAATCTACCACCTCAACGAAAATGGACATCTCGAACCCATGACTGAAGAGCCCTTCGCTCTGGAAGACAAACTGCAGGAACTGGTAGCCCAATATCCGAAGCTCCTCTCTGGTGAGCAAATGGATCCCAACAATCCTCGCCGCTGGATTCTCATAGGTCGGGAACAGGGCATCGCCGACATTGTGGGTGGGAGCGATCGATGGGCGCTTGACCATCTTCTGATAGACCAGGATGCCCGCCCCACCTTGGTTGAAGCCAAGCGTTCTGAAAACTCCGAAATTCGACGCTCCATTGTCGGGCAGATGATGGACTACGCCGCCCATGCAACTCAGACCTGGAATGTCGCGGAAATTCGTCAAGCCTTTGAAGAAAGGTGTAGGGCTGAAGATAAGGACCCAATCGAAGAACTGACAGCGCTTCTACAGCCGGATGATGAACCCGAGATCGAGAAGTTCTGGGAAGATGTCGAGACTAACCTCCGAGCCGCAAACCTCCGACTCCTATTCGTAGCCGACTCCATACCCAGCGAACTCGCCCGTGTAGTGGAGTTCCTCAACGAGCAAATGCCCCGCACCGAGGTCTTGGCCGTCGAAATCAAGCAGTTCTCCGGCCAGACGGGCCGCACCCTCGTCCCTCGCGTCATCGGCCGCACTGCCTCCGCTCCTGACCGTTCATCTAAAAAGCGAGATTACAAGACTATAAATCAAATCCTTGATGAAATGCCGAATGAACCGGTTCGAAATGCTACAGAGCGCCTAGTTAAAGTCGCTACAGATAAAGGTGCCGAAGCAAGGGGTGGAAGCGTGGGATTTAGCATTCGCTATCGTCCACCTGCTTGGTCCCGTACCGTATCCCTTGCATGGATCAACCCTCTCCCCGACTACTCCGGCTGGATGGGTACTAAGGAATTCACCTTCGGCATGAGCAATTATGTGTATGATGACGAACCACCCGGGCTACACGAAATCCTGAAGACGTGGGCAGCTGAGTTCAAAGATGACACTTTTGCCACCAGATACCCACATGAGGGCCTGGATGCTTGGATCATCAAGCATAAGGATGCTAGCGACAACATAGACGTTATCGCTAAGCGTCTGGAGAGAGTCCTGGACAACTTGCGGAATCTGCCCATGTCGGTCGACCCTGCGTGATACTATAGAAACCAACCCCACCCCCCACCCCACCGGAGGTGCCCCGTGAACAACACCGACCTCGCATTCGCCCCCGCCTGGCAAGTCCGGGACATGATCGCTTCCAAGGAAGTCTCCCCCCGAGAGCTCACAGACCTCTTCCTGGACCGCATCGACTCCCTTGACCCCAAACTTAACTCCTACCTCACCGTCACCGCCGACCTCGCCCGCGAGACCGCTGCCGCCGCCGAGCAGGCCGTGACCCGAGGCGATGACCTCGGGCCCCTCCACGGCGTCCCCATCTCCATCAAGGACCTCGAGTTCTCCAAGGGCATCCGTAGCACCATGGGCTGCTACGTCTTCCGAGACCACGTCCCCGACGAAGACTCCGTCGTAGTCGAACGCGTCCGTCAGGCCGGCGCCATCATCCTCGGCAAGACCAACACACCCGAGTTCGGCCAGTCCGGCACCACCGAGAACCTCCTCGGCGACGCCTGCCGTAACCCCTGGAACACCGAGCGCACCAGCGGCGGCTCCAGCGGCGGCGCTGGCTCGGCCCTCATCGCCGGCCTCTGCTCCCTCGCCACCGGCTCCGACGGCGGAGGCTCCATCCGCATCCCCGCCAGCTTCTGCGGCGTCTACGGCATCAAACCCACCCAGCTCCGGGTCCCCCGCTACGGCAGCGTAGGCCGTGGCCCGGCCACCGCCAACCTCTTCTCCCAATCGGGGCCCATGTCCCGCACCGTCAAGGACTCCGCGCTCCTGTTACAGGTGCTCTCGGGCCATGACCCCCGGGACCCCATGTCCCTAAAGGCCCCCGTCCCCGACTTCATGTCCGGGCTAAACGATGGCGTCAAGGGACTCAGGATCGGCTGGACACCCGACTACGGCTACGCCCCAGTCGATCCCGATGTCCTCCGCATCTCCGAGGCCGCCGCCCGAAACTTCGAGGCGATGGGTGCATCCGTCGAGGAAGTGGATGTTGGTATTAGCAATCCCTTCCGTGCCTTCTGGACCATGTTCAGCACTGCCGCCTATAGCTCCTACGGCCACCTCCTAAACCACCAGGCCGCCGACCTCACCACCTACGGACGCTACAGCCTGGAACAGGGCAGGGCAGCCACCGGCGCCGCCGTCGCCCAGGCCCTCCACGTGGTCACCATGGTGAAGCGCCATTTCGAAGAGCTTCTCGACCAGTACGACCTCCTCATGAGCCCGACCATGCCCACCGTGGCCTTCCCCGTCGGCCAGCCCCCGAAGGAAGTCGATGGCAAGGGTCTGCCGCCCCATCTCGGCTACATACCCTTCACCTTCCCCATCAACATAAGCGGCCAGACCGCCGCCAACATCCCCTGCGGCTTCTCCGACGGGATGCCCGTCGGCCTCCACGTCATCGGCAAAGCCGGCGACGAAGCCACCGTCCTCCGGGCCTCCGCTGCCTACGAACAAGCTCACCCCTGGGCCGACGCCCGACCCCCCGTCTCCTAACTCATTCCCGCCGGTTGGGCGACATCCCCTCATCCTGAGCGGTGTCGAAGAGCCTGCCCCGAGTCCTTCGAGGGGGTCTGGCGGATTCCGGGCGGTGTGCCGTCTCCTCCCGTAGGGGCGACCGGCCGGTCGCCCTCCCCCGTAGGATCGACCTTATTGGTTACTCCGGGCCCCTTCTGATTGAAGGTGGATTGAACTCGATTGAAGTTGATTGAGTTTGATTGAAGAATGAATGAACTTGATTGAAAGTAGATTGAACGTTGATTGAACTCATAGCCGGTTTGATTGAATGACGCCTGAAGTGGTTGGAAAAAGTTTTTTGCGGCGTTGGGAGTTGCATTTCTGATGGAATTTTCATGGTCTTTTTCTTGGTACGGGCCCGGTTCTTGAATAAATATAGCATCTATGTTCAAAAAATCAAGAGTGCGATATCACGGGTAACCCCCACCCCCGTTAACCCCCATCGGAGTCGGGAATCCAGGGGTGGGGTGGTGTGGGATGTCCCAAATCCGACGATGCCTTAGAATCTACTACGGCCCTGAGGTACACCCCCCATGCCCCGACAATCCGAACCCAACGTCAATAACGCCCTCGCAGACATCTTCCGGCGAATGTTCGCACGCACGGACGTGATATCGGAAAACACCCGGGTCATAGCAGACCATCCAGGCCTCAAACCCGACATCCTCGTCAACTCCATCGGCCGCGCCCCTGTCGTGCTCGAGGCCGAATATCTGCCCGCACACACCGCTGAAGAGGAAGCCAAGGCCCGATTGGGCTTGGAGGTCGCCAGCAACGGGCGTATGATTGAGGCCGCTATTGCCCTCCGCTACCCCGAGCAGCTGAAAGAAGCCACCGACCTTCCCGAGGCCCTTAGGTCATCCACCCTCTCCTACGCCGTCCTTACCCAGGAGCCCGACACAGGTATAAAGCGCTTCCCCGAATCCGGCTGGCTCGACGGCTCCGTTGAAGACCTCGCCGACCTCGTCCGCCTCGTCTCCGTTCCCCAGTGGGCCGTCGACCAGGCTACCGAGATTCTGCGCAAGGGCATAGACAACGCCGCCAGCATCCTCGACGAGGTCGCCGAACTCCGCGGCGAGACCGTCAAGGATATCGCCGCCCGGCTCGGCATGACCGACGTCACCCAGACCCGACGCATGGCCTGCGCCATCATGGCCAATGCCATGGTCTTCCACGAACGCATCGCCAAGATGCACGCGGGCATTAACACCCTTCAGAAGGTCTGCGGTGACCACGTGTCCAACCCGCAGCAGGAAGTGCTGGCAGCCTGGGACGCCATCCTGAAGATCAACTACTGGCCCATCTTCGCCATCGCCAGGGACATCCTTGGTGAGCTTCAGTCCGGCGATGCGTCACGGATTCTCAGGCGTCTACGCAACACCGCCCAGGAGATAAACGCCGCCGGTGTCGAGAACGCCCACGACCTTACGGGCCGTATCTTCCAGACCCTCATCGCCGACCGGAAATACCTCGCCACCTTCTACACCCTCCCCGCCTCCGCCGCCCTCCTCGCGAGGCTTGCCGTCGCCAAGATGGAGGGGGTCGACTGGTCCGACAAAGAAGCCATCGGCAAGCTCCGCATCGCCGACTTCGCCTGCGGCACCGGCACCCTCCTCTCCGCGGTATACGAGCAAATCGCTGCCCGGCACGAACGCACCGGCGGCAACCCCGCCGACCTCCACAGCGTCATGATGGAGGAGGTCCTATACGGCTGCGACGTCATGCCCTCCGCCGTCCACATCACCTGCTCAACCCTCTCCGGCATGGAGCCCGCCGAGAAATTCGGCAAGTCCCGCCTCTACGCCCTCCAGTACGGCCGCCAGGAGGACGGCAGCGTCAAAATCGGCTCCCTGGAGTTTCTCCAGACATCCGCCCAGTGGACCCTATTCAACACCAGTGACCCCGCCATCCAGCTGTCCAGCACCGGTGAGGAGACCACCCCCCAGGCCATCGCCAACATCCCCGACGAAGCATTCGACATGGTGATAATGAATCCTCCGTTTACGAGGCCCGGTTCCGACTGGGAAGGCGAAGATAGAGCCGAAGACTACATTAAGCATTTCCGGGGCCTCAGTACGCCATTCGTCACACAGAAAGACATGGCAAAGCGCCTGAGTCGTAACACGAAAGATACGTGTTATCACGGCTATGCTGGTATTGCTTCCGCGTTCGTTGCTTTAGCCAATAAGAAACTCAAACCGGGAGGTGTCCTAGGTCTGGTACTGCCTTTATCTGTGGCAAATGGGTTGTCTTGGGAGGGTGTTCGGGATCTCATATCTGAGAAATATACGAAATTGGAGGTCTTGAGCATCGCCGCTAACGGACACGATATGTCATTCTCCTCCGATACAGGTATGGCTGAAAGCTTGGTGATTACGCGCAAAGTCAACCTGGATCAAACGCCTGATGACCGCGCATCCTTCACTTCTCTCTTGGATAGGCCTCAAGACCTCGCCCATGCAAGTTCATTGGCCAGTGGGTTGTTAATGAACGGACGGGTCAGACGTATTGAGGATGGTCCATACGGAGGCACTCCCTTAATTGTTGGGGAGGATAAGAATGGGGAGACGATTAGCGCGAGCCACGGACCCAACAATAACAACTGGGGTGCAGTAAGGCTTGCAGACTGCTCTATAGCTCAAGCAGCGTATGCCATCTCCAAGTCCAAGTTGTGGCTTCCAGGGATAGCCTCTTCAAAAGAGTTGCAAGTGACGGTCTTGTGCAATGTGGGTCGACGCGGCTGGCACGACATCAATATAGCTGGGTCTACAGGTCCATTTACCAAGGTACCACCTAGCCCTACAGCTACATATCCATCTTTGTGGAACCACAATGCCAAGAATGAGACCCGGGTGACTTGCCAGCCAGACTCGCAACTCCGCGTCAGGTCGGGAATGGAGGAAAAAGCTATCGTTGTATGGGCCACGGCAAGCCGCAGCCATGTCAACCGCGATTTCAGGTTCAATTCTCAGCCGTTGACCGCAGCATTCACCGAGCGGGAGAGCATTGGTGGCATCGCATGGCCAAATGTGCACTTCCCAAATGACCGGTTCGATTATGCCTTCATCCTGTGGTCTAACTCTACGCTCGGGCTGTTGTTGTATTGGTGGCACTCAAACCGACAGCAGAGTGGCAGAGGGCGAACCACAATACGTGCAGTCGAATCCCTCCCCACCCTCGACCTCCGCACCCTCACCGACGCCCAACTCGCCAAAGCGGAAGAAATCTTCGATGAGTTCCGAGACAAGGAACTCCTCCCCGCCTACCTCGCCGACGCCGACCCCAACCGCGCCCTCCTCGACCGCCGCGTAATCTGCGACCTCCTCGGCTTTGACGAGGACATCTACCACGGCGTCCGACGCCTCGCCGCCAAATGGTGCGCCGAACCCTCCGTCCACGGCGGCAAAAAACGCCCCGCATCCGCCAAATTCGTCGCCTAGCCCCTGCCCCAATCCCTGTAGGGGCAATCCCTCGTGGTTGCCTTGGGTGTGAGGCCACTCGCCCTGATACCACTCGAAGTATGAGCGAGGGGCAGCACTGGTAGCCTAAACCGCCGGATAGCTATACTGTAGACTCACACAATCACCCCACCAATCGGAGACCCGACATGCCCGGCATAGCCTTCCTCGGCGGCAAAATCTTCACCTCAGACCCCAAAAGCTCCGTCGTCACCGGCGTCTACGCCAACGAGGGCCGCATCCGCCGCGTCGGCCCCGCCGAGGAGGTACGCAAGCACCTCCCCCCCGACACCCGCGTCGTCAACATAGACGGCCAGACCCTCCTCCCGGGCCTCATGGACGCCCACAACCACCTCGTCTACGCCGGCATGGCCATGGAGCAGCTCGACGCCCGCTACCCCGTCGTCGGCTCAGTCCAGGAGCTTGCCTCCGGCATCGCCAACGCCGCAGAAGAGACCCCCGAGGGCGAGTGGATTCGGGGCTGGGGCATGGACTACGCCAAGTACCCCGGCGCCCAAATGCCCACCCGCTGGGAGATCGACGACGTCAGCAGCAAGCACCCCGTCGTCATCGTCCACACCTCCGGACACTTCGCCCTCGTCAACTCCATCGCCCTGGAGCAGGCGGGCCTCGACGACTACGTCCAGGACCCCAAGGGCGGCCGCTTCGTCCGCGACGACAAGGGCCGACTCACCGGCATGCTCCTCGACTCCGCCCAGCGACTCGTCATGAAGGGCTCCGTCGACGTCGGCAACCACGGCCCCGACCCCGGCCAGGACATCCCCGTCGAGAAGCTCGTCGAGACCATAGATTTCACCTGCAAGGCCTACCACAGGGAGGGCCTCACCTCCATCGTCGACGCCCAGGTCACCGCCCGCGAGATGCCCGGCTACGTCGAGGCCCGCAACCGCGGCATCCTTACCGTCAAGACCCACTGCATGTACCTCTCCAACCACCTCAAGGACGTCAAGGGACTCGGCGTCCTCGGTTTCATGGGCGACAAACACCTCTCCGGCGGCAGCATCAAGTGCTATTCCGACGGATCCCTCATCGGCTGCACCGCCGCCTTCAAGAGCCCCTACATCAACCCCCCCGACTCCTACGGCTACACCTATTGGGACCGAGACGAGCTGAAAGACCTCCTCGAAGAGGCCCACACCCTGGGTCTCCACACCGGCACCCACGGCCAGGGCGACATGGCCATGGACCAGATTGTAGGCGCCTGGGAACAGATCCTGAAGGAATACCCTAGAGACGACCACCGCCACCGCATCGAGCACTGCGGCTACCCCGTCGAGTACCTGGAGCGCATGTCGAGGCTCGGGCTGCTGGCTATCTCACAGCCGTCGTACCTTTACTACAACGGCGACGGCTTCCTGGCCAACCTCGGCCCCGACCGCGCCCGCAAGCTCATACCCCTCAAATCGGAGCTCGACCTCGGCATCCCCATCGTCCTCAGCACCGACTCCCCCGTCGTCACCTACCGGCCCCTCGACAACATCTCCGCCGCCGTGTTCCGGGTCTCCCTGGAGGGCCAGGACATGGGCAAGGACGAGCGCATCAGCATCGAAGACGCTATCCGGGGCTACACCATCAACGCCGCCTACAGTGCGTTCCAGGAAAACGAAAAAGGCTCCATCGAGGTCGGCAAGGCCGCCGACTTCACCCTCATCGACGGCGACATCCTCAACACCCCCGGCGAAAAAATCCGAGACCTCTCCGTCGCCATGACCATCGTAGACGGCCAGGTCCTCTACGAATCGACTGCTCCTTAGTTTCTCCAACTCTTCCGTCATTCCCGACTCCGATCGGGAATCCATCCCCGGGGCGGGGTGGAGAGGTGACACCCGCGCCACTGCGTTACAATACCCCAACCCCCTTGCATGGAGCCCCCGATGCCCGACCACCAACAAACCCGCTGCTTCGGCTCACCCGACGACCCCCTAATGATGTCCTACCACGACAACGAATGGGGCATCCCCTTCCACGACGACCGGAAGCAGTTCGAGTTCCTCTGCCTCGAAAGCATGCAGTCCGGCCTCTCATGGAAGACCATCCTCGACAAGCGGGAAAACTTCCGCAAAGCCTTCGCCAACTTCGACCCCGAGAAAGTAGCCACCTTCACCGATGTCGATATCCAGCGCCTCCTGTCCGATGCCGGTATCATCCGCAACCGACGCAAAATCGAGGCCATCATCAACAACGCCCGGCGCTTCCTCGAAGTCCAGCGAGAGTTCGGCTCCTTCGACGCCTACATCTGGCAGTTCACCGGCAACAAGGTCCTCCGCCGGGACCACGAGACCATGCCCGCCCAGACCCCCGAGTCCGAAGCCCTCTCCAAGGACCTCAAGGCTCGGGGCTTCAAGTTCATGGGCCCCATCGTCGTCTACTCCCACATGCAGGCCACCGGCCAGGTCAACGACCACCACCCCACCTGCTTCCGCGCCCCCAAACCCTGACCCACCCTCTCCTGTGGTACAATGAAGTCACACTGCCACCCCACCGGAGCTAACTAATGACTACTGCGGACGAAAGACTGGCCCGACTGGAAGGCGCCTATGAGCACTTGGCGACCAAGGCCGATGTAGCCGTCCTGAAGTCAGAAATCGCTAACCTGAAAGCCGACCTCCTCAAATGGATGGTCGGCATGATGATTAGCTCCGTCGCCCTCGCCGTCACCGTTGCCATCTTCATCCAGCGCCTCATAGACTAGACAATCCCCCCTCACTCCCTAAATCCCCCACCCCCTCACCACCGCCCTCTGACATACTTCTCCTCCAACTCCTCGACCCCCATAAACGTCACTCGTCCCCGGATTTCGTGGAAAGTGTCCATAGCGATTCTGTCGGCGAAGTGGTTTTGACGCAGGGCGGGAGCGACGATTTTGAGCTGAATATAGAAATCGCGTAATTCGTTGAACTTAGTCAACGAATTCAGCATATCGGTGGACATTTCAACCTCGAACATCTTCGCGGGCATATCTCGCCTGTTAAACCAGATGACGTCCACGGTTTTCGCTCTACGCAGAAGGCTTGGATATCCAAAATTAGGCAGTCTCGTTGTGTCGCAGATATCGCCTAACGTTTGATTGCCGAAAGTCCTGTTTTTGTCCTGCGCGGGTATATAAGTCTTGTAATTCCGCGCCTTGCCGATTTCAACTAATAGGCCCTGGTAATACCAATGATTCCGTTTCTGTACATCAGGCGGGATTTCACCATCTTGTGGAATGCCGTATTCCTTTTCATACTTTGAGGCAAGTTCCCTAAGGCAATACAGGCCCGGTTTGAGTGGGTGGATGTGGTCGGGTGTGTTTCGTACTATGCGGCGTATTGTTGCTTCCGGCGTCTTGGTCTTCCATTGTGAAGCGTCTCCGTCCCGGGAGAGGAGGGCGCTATTCAGCTGGGATAATGTGGCGATCCCGCCCAATTGCTTGAGTGCAGATACCACTTGCATCCATTGGGTATTTCTTCCCATAAAGCTATCCTAGCACGACTTTGCCGCTTCATTGTGGTCGTTGCTCCGTTGCATCGTACTGCCTGGTGCGTTTTCTGCATTCGCTCATTTTCACGGCGAGGTTTCTGGTGCACTTGCGGGTGCATTTTCCAGCAGTTAAGTGTTTGAAGGCGTTCTTCCACATGAGGGAATGTGAAGGCCACACGCCGGGACTCATCAGGTGCGCATATTCATGCAGAAATACTTCTGTAGGTCCGTCTGCGGACCATTCAGACGAGATAAAGAAACAGATAGTGGGTGTAGTGTTATGGCTTAGCCCTCTTTTTCGTATCTTTGGATGGGCGTGAGCTACGATAGAAAATGGTACGCCTTCAGCTACTCGCACGCCTGACCCGTGACAGAGTCCCACTGATATTACCTGCGCCAAAGGAAAATCCCGGAGCCAATGGGAACTCTCGCTCATTGATGGCACTATGGCTCCCTTACCAAGTAACCCGTCTGCAAATCTAACCCCCACTCCATCCTCCCTCAGCCCTAAGTACCTGCCATCCGAGTCGAACCAGTCTCGAATATCGTCGTTGACATACTGGAAAGGATAAATCGCCCTGAGAGATTGCCTGTAGTCAACACTGGCGACTTCATTAGGTACTTTCACCAAATCCAATTTCATGTCTCCCATTCCTCCTATCGTCCGACTCCGTAAGCCTCGCCCATGCCAAGTCCGCGAACTCTTCTATCAGTTCTGCACCTAAGAACCTGCGACCCAGTTCCAACGCCGCCACCCCCGTGCTCCCAGACCCCGAGAAGGGGTCGAAAACTAGGTCGCCCGGCTTGGTGGAAGCCATTAGGCAACGCCTGATAAGGGCCAAAGGTTTTTGCGTAGGATGTTTGCCATGTTCCTTTTCCTTCCGGCTTGGAGGTGAGATTGTCCAGAGGCTGTGCAATTGCCGCCCGCCGTTCTCCTTGCGCATGATCTTGTAGATGTTCCGATTAAAAGTGTGCTTTGGCCGCGAGCGTTTCTTGGCTTTAGTAGCCCAGAAAATCTTCTCGCTGGAATGAGTAAAGGTGCGCCGCCCCAGGTTCGGCGGAGGGTTCGGTTTCTCCCACTGGATATCGTTCAGGATCCGGTACCCCAGCTGCAGCATCGCCATCCCGACACTCAGGTACACATGCACCGTCCCCGTCACCCAGATCGTCCCCGCCGGCTTCAGGATGCGGTGGCACTCCGCCAGCCACTGCCTAGTGAAATCGTGGTCGCTCTCCAGCCCCCTGCTCCGGTCCCACTCCCCCTTGTTCACCTTCACCATCCTCCCCGCCACGCACGTAATCCCGTCGTTCGAAAGGAAATACGGCGGGTCCGTCCACACGCAGTCGACCGACTCGTCCGGTATCGACGACATCACGTCAAACGCGTTGCCCAAGTACAGGCGGGACAGGTTGTCGGCGGACTGCCAGAACGGCTCCAGGGTTTGCAATAGCCTAGAGCAAGCGTTCACTTAAGCTCGATCCGATCCTACCACAAAAAGGATCGCCTGATCTACATAACGTTAAATCCCATTCCCAACACCTCTTCCGAAACCATATCCATGATGATCTCAGCCCGTCCTCACCCCACCCCCGACACCCCTCTCATTCCGACGCCCCGCGAGGAATCCGGGGCGAGGTTCCCTCCCCTCCCCCCCTGTAGGAGTGCCCCTCGTGGGTACCCTGGACGCAGCTCACACCAAGACTCCCTCCGTTCTTCTCTCCCTCTCCCTTGAAGGAGACCCTTGCATAACTGTCATTCCCGGCCCCGATCGGGAATCCATCCCCTGGCGGTGGGGCACTCCGCTCGCCCTAAGCGGAGTCGAAGAGCCTGCCCCTGCGAAGACAGAGGGTCGACCGAACGGACTGGGCCGGGCGTCCAACCCCCCTCCCTTCCCATTCCGAGGCCCCGCGAGGAATCCGGGGCGAGGTTCCCTCCCTTCCCTCAGTACCAAACTAGAGGCAAGCGCCTGCGCCTTGGCGCAGGCGCTTGCCTCTGTTTTTTCTCCCCCTCTCCCTCAATGGCCCTAAGGGAGAGGGGGACCAAGGGGGAGAGGGTTCCCCAGGGGGGCTGGGGGGCATCCCCTCCCGTAGGGGCGACCGGCCGGTCGCCCTTGGGCGGTGGGCGGCCCACGTTAGCCAACTCCCCCGCGAATGCCCCCAAAACCCGCACCCAAAAACCCTTGACTTCTATTACACCCGTGCTAAACTGTTTCGCAGTTCGAACTGATATTCAGTAACACAAGGAGGAACCAAAAACCCAGGGAAGCCCCGAGACCCGACACCGAGGACTCAACGCCCTAGCCCATCCCAATACCTCTCCCCTCACGTAGGGGCGAACCGGCCAATCGCCCCCCTCGTGAGACAGGCAGGTTGCGGCACAAGCGAAAAGCGCCATCTCCTCATCCCCACGGGTCCCGTGACCCTTCCCTGACCATCCAGGCGATGGAAGGTCCACAACATTAAGCGGCACGCTCCTCATATAGGAGCCCTGCCGAAAAACCTCGGGCCTTATGGCCCTTGGAAAAATCTCCCCCGTCGTTCCCCTCGGAGATTCCCATTAACCCAGCGACGGCAGCGAGAAAACGTGTTCCCCACCCCTCCGAGTGGGTCGAGCCAAAGTGAAAAACTGGTGGTAGAGATGCCCTCTGGCGAGAACCCCTCGCTTGTCTGCCACGTAACAACAGGAACACGGGGCTGAACCAGGTGGGCCTCCCGCCCCCTGAAAACCGAGTCCCGGACCTTCCATCGCCGACCCAAAACCCAAAAGAACAATCAAAACCCCGCCCCACAACCGAATAACCCCCTCCCGTGCGGCTCCCTCACCCCTGTGCTACCATGCCCCCATCCCCTACCCCGCGGAGGCCCCCATGCCCAAGAACCTCTACTTCTCCCAGGACGAATACGAGCGACGCTGGAAGGCCGTCTACGACTCCATGGACGAAAAGGGCTACGAGACCGCCGTCATCTGGGGCAAGACCGCCGGCAACTACGAACGCCACGGTGACCTCCTCTATCTCACCAACTACTACTCCAACCTCTCCGGCCACTCCCTGGACGTCGAGGGCCACCAGCAGGCCCGCTCCTACGGCGCCGTCATCCTCCACCGCGGCCAGGAGCCCGAGCTCATCATGGACATGCCCAGCTTCGACATGGACCAGCTCGCCGTCGATAAGGTCGAAGGCCACCGCGACCCCATCTTCGGCGTCACCGAGGCCCTAAAGCGCCTCGGCGTCGAGGGCCGCGCCGCCCTCATCGGCACCGACTTCCTCCCCATGAAATATGCGAAGCAGATGGAGGACCAGACCCCCGCCATCGAGTGGGTAGGCGAGGATGAGCTAGTCCGGGAGGTCCGCCAGATCAAGAGCGACCCGGAGGTCGAGCTGTACCGGAACGCCGGACAGACCATGACCGAGGCCATTTCCGCCCTCATGGACGCCCTCATCAAGGGCAAGACCGAGGCCGAAGCCGCCGCAGATGCTGCCTACATCATCACCAAGGCCGGTGGCCGCTTCCACATGATCCCCGTCTCCCACGGCGACTCCATCTACTACTTCACCCGCTCCCCCATCTCCGGCTTCAGCCTGGACGGCGCAGAGCCCGGGGACATGGTCCGGGGCTGGGTCTACGGCGCAGTCTACCAGGGCTACTGGATGGACCCCGGCCGCACTGCCGTCGCCGGCCGCGCCCCGACCCCCGACCAAAAAGAGCTCATCGAAAGCTGCTACGGCATCGTCGATGGCATCATCAAGGCCATCAAGCCCGGAGTCCGAGTCGACGAGGTCGTCAAAGTCGGCGTCGACCTCATGGAGAAGGCCGGCACCGAGGAAAACCAGCTCGCCGAGATGTTCCCCCTCTTCGGTCACGGCCTGGGCCTATTCTGGGAAAGACCCTCCCTCCGCATCGGCCTGGAGACCGACGAAGTCCTCCGCGAAAACATGACCCTCGGCGTCGAGGCCTTCCTCTCCAAGACCGGCGTCGGGGTCGCCGGCTACGAAGACAACATCCTCATAACCTCCGAAGGCGCCGAAATCCTGACCCCCGCCCCACCCCTCTGGTGGTAACCCCCATCCATTACCCCCCGCCCCCTGCTATAATGGGGCTTCACGGGCCATTAGCTCAGGTGGTTAGAGCGCAGTCCTGATAAGACTGAGGTCCCTGGTTCGAGTCCAGGATGGCCCACCACCCCCCGCCCGAGACCTGTTTATGCGAACTTCCAGACTTCTACTATTGGCCACCGCCCTAGTCGCTGTGACTTCCCTGCTTGGCGCGTCCCAAGCTTTTGATGCCAAAGCAACGAACGCTGAAATACTCTTCTCCAGTCATACGTGCTCCAACGGCATTGCCGTTAGCAACCCGCAAGACAACACCCTGCTTGTCCAGGACTGCACGATTCTCCTGAACATAAGGGACACCCTCGCGGGAGATGCTCAGCTTGACTGGAACGCAGGGACCCCTATCCAGCAATGGGAAGGAATAAGGCTCGGGGGTACGCCCCTGCGCGTTCATGGAATTGACTTTCCATTTCGACGCGTTTCCGGCCGAATTCCATCTGAGATTGGAAACCTTACCGGACTCCGGACGCTGAGCTTCCGAATAAATCGACTCGAAGGAACAATTCCACCTGAATTGGGGGCTCTCCCAGAACTGCAAGAACTGGATCTGCACGGCAACAAATTGACAGGCCCAATCCCCGCTTCCCTTACAAAGCTCTTCAAGTTGAAAGTCCTGGATCTGCATGCCAACGAACTGGAGGGCACAATTCCACCCGCGATGGGAGAAATGTTCAACCTGGAGCGACTTATCATAAGCGGCAATAGCCTGACAGGTACAATCCCACCGGAGTTGAGTAACCTATCGAATCTGCAGGATTTGGCTCTCTCTCAAAATCAGCTGACTGGTACTATTCCCTGGGAATTAGGCAATTTGACTCAACTGGAAAGCCTTGCCCTCCGGGACAACCAATTGAGCGGCAATCTTCCTTCCCAGCTAGGACAGCTTCGAAATCTTTCTTCCATAATCATCCGCGGCAACTCATTCACAGGTGAGATTCCGCCGGAATTCGCTGGCCTAACCCAACTGTACCTCCTGGACCTGGCCGAAAATCAGCTGAGCGGTAGGATACCTGACTGGATATCCGGTCTATCCAGGCTTGATACCCTTTCGTTACGCGATAACCAGTTCTCAGGCCCAATCCCGACCGAACTTGGTCAACTCACCAATCTTCAGCAGTTATACCTAAGCATGAACAATTTAACAGGGACCATCCCCAGCTCCCTCGGCTCTTTGAGTGAATTGACCAACCTCAACCTTCGTCACAACAGTTTGACCGGGCCTATTCCCCCTGAATTGGGCAATCTCACAAAGTTGGAGTCCCTGCTGGTTGGCCGCAACAATCTCACGGGAGAGATACCTTCTGAATTGGGTAGCCTGTCCAGGCTGAATGCACTGTATCTGGGCTACGGAAGCTTGTCGGGATCAATTCCTGCCAGCCTCGGCAATCTCTCCAACCTGAGGTACCTGCAGCTTGAACACAACAACCTGACCGGAGGCATCCCCCCGGAGCTCGCTCAACTCTCCAACCTCAGGTCCCTGTGGATCAACAACAATATGTTCAGCGGTATTGTTCCCTCGGAACTTTCCAACCTCTCCCAGCTGAGGGAACTGGACATCACGAGTTCCGGGCTCACCGGATGTTTACCGTTTCTCCTGGCACACGATCCAGACCTGGACATCACCCACGACGGCCTCCCCGCCTGCTCCCGACCAGTCCTTGTGTTGCCAGAGGGCAGCACGATTTCCTTGCCTATCTCCGCCTTGCTTTACAACACCTTACTTCAGGGCAGTGCAATCAGCGGAACAACCTTCAGTAACGTACTTAATGGCTCGGTGTCGGCCGATCAACAGGAGTTGGTCTTTACCCACGATGGGTCCGAGACCACTACCGCCGGCTTCACCTACGTCGTGACCGCCGGCAACCGGTCGATTACCGGCGATTTAGTAATAGACGTCACCCCTGTAAACGACCCGCCCACCGCCGTGCCCGACACCTTTGCAATGAATGAAGGTCAAACAGGCTCCATTGCTTCGTCCACACTGCTGGCTAATGACGTTGACCCGGATAGCCGGGATATCCATGTCTCGACTGTCTCCAACGCGGTCAATGGCAGGGTCTCCCTTGAAGATGGGATCGTCATTTATGAACATGACGGATCGGAAACTACCGCTGGCAGGTTCACCTACACGGTGAGTGATGGAATTGAGTCTGACTCAGCGGTTGTTGAAATCGAAGTGTTTCCGGTGAATGACCCACCGATAGCAGTCGCAGATGCCGACAGGGTCGTCGAAGGAGAGATGGTGTCTCTGCCCGCGTCGACGCTCATCAGAAACGACGTGGACCCGGAGAACGACGACCTGAGGATCACGTCTGTTGGTGAGGCCGTTAACGGCACCGTCTGGCTGGAGGGCTCAACCGTGATCTATAGGCATGATGGTTCGGAAACCACGATGGGTGGCTTCACGTACACGGTCAGCGACGGCATCGCAAGTGATAGAGCTCGCGTGGCCTTGTCCGTCATTCCATCCAACGATCCTCCTACTGGTGTCATGGACGCCCTGGCCATTGAGGAGGGAGGTTCGATCACCGTGCCCGCGGCCCGCCTCCTCAACAACGACACAGATCCCGAGGGTGACAGGCTCACTGTTACGTCAGTCGAAAGGGCAATTAATGGAACGGCTCGAATCGAGGGCACATCCGTCACCTATGAACACGACGGCTCAGAGACGACCACGGGCGGTTTCACCTACACCCTGACCGATGGTGAACTTACCGCAATGGCCGATGTTGCAGTGTCAGTTGCACCCGTCAACGATGCCCCTGTAGCAGGCGGAGACTCGCTGTCGGTAGACGAAGGAGGCGTCCTCTCTGTTGACGCCCCGGCCCTTCTCGCCAACGATACCGACGCGGAGAACGATCCCCTCACCATCGTAGCCGTCGGTGACCCGGTCAATGGAATGGTCTTCCTGGACGGAACAACCATAATTTATGAGCATGATGACTCCGATACCCTCACCGGCAGCTTCTTCTACACCGTCTCCGATGGCGTAGCTGCAGATTCCATTACCGTCGAAATTACCGTCACCCCGATAGACGATGCCCCTGCCGCCACCGAAGGGGAAGATACTGGTTCTTCCACAACACCTGCAGCAGAAGTGCCGGACAGCACCACCCCGGGCCCCGACACAGAAACAACGGTTAGCGCTACCCCCTCGGACACGGCTACGCCGTCTACTACCCAGGACGCCGTCTCCACCCCGCCTGCTGAGGATGGCGGTTCGAGCACGGTGTTGCTCGTGGTGATAATCGTTGTGGTAGCCGCAATCTCCACAATAGCCATCGCCATACTAGTCCGTCGCCGCCGCAGTACTTAGCCCCCACCCCCCGATCCGCAGCCATTCGGCTACAATGGCAACGGTCCCTCCGGCCTTTCGACATTGGTCACCGGCCCGTAAGCTATTACTTTGCGCGCAACCGACCAAATACGTTACGAGCCCCGTGACAAGTCCCCTGTTCCCGTAAGCCTCGGCGTGGCGGCACAGGGCGCCGTACTCGCACTGTCGAACACCGTCACCCTGGTAACCATCTTCGCCGTGGCATCCGATGGCAGCGCAACCTACCTTTCGTGGGCTGTCTTCGCTTCACTCCTGATCGGTGGGTTGGCCACCGCTCACCAGGCCATCAAGTTCGGACGCCTGGGCCCGGGTTACATTATGCTCATGGGCCCCGGGTCCCCCTTCCTGCCGGTCTGCGTCCTGGCCGTTGCCGAGGGTGGACTGCCCGTCATGTCCAGCCTGATAGTCGCCGCCTCCCTCGTCCAGTTCGCCCTCGCCTTCTGGCTGGCCAAGCTTCGCCGAGTCATTACCCCGGTCGTCTCCGGCGTGGCCTTCATGATCATTGCCGTCGCCGCGATGCCCATTGCCCTCGCCCGACTTGAAGACGTGCCCGCAGATGCTCCTTCGTTGGCGGGCCCCGCCGTGGGGGCTGCTACCCTGGCCGCCGGAACGATTCTCATGCTGCGCGGCTCGGGGGTCTGGCGACTCATGGCCATTCCCATAACCATCGTCGTGGGCTGTATCGTCGCCGTGCCCCTTGGCGTCTACGACTTCCAACGCGCCCTAGACGCCCCCTGGTTCGGCCTCCCCGAGTTCTCGGCCTGGCCCGGGTTCGGCCCCGTCCTCGACCAGGACTTCCTAGCCCTGCTTCTCGTATTCCTTGTCGTGAGTGTGGTTGTGGGCATCAAGGCCGGTAATGAGGGTGCTGTGATACAACAGGCATCCTTTCAAAGACCTCGGGCCATAGACTTCCGCAGCGTCCAGGGCACATTGAACGCTGGCGGCGTCGGAATACTGCTGTCGGGAATCGCGGGCACCTTGCCCACTATCATCTACCTCCCTTCGACGATATCCCTGATACGTTTCACCGGCGTCGCCTCCCGACGCGTGGGTTATTCCGCCGGGGCAATGTTGATTGGGCTGGCCCTCCTCCCGAAGATCGTCGCCGCCCTCCTAACAATCCCCCGATCCGTCACCGGCTCCATCCTCATGATCGTGATGGGCATGCTCTTCGTCGAGGGCGTTCGGACGGTCCTGCAGGACGGCTTCAGCCAGCAGAAGGCCTTTATCGTGGGGATTTCCCTGTCAATCGGGGTCGGCCTGCAGGCTCAAAACATCCTCGCCGACCCCCTCGGCCCGACATGGGGCGTGGCCTTCGGGAACAGCGTCGTCGTCAGCATCCTAGCCGCCGTCCTGATGTCGGGCATAACCCAGTTGACGGGTCACCGCAGCAGGCGCCTTCAGACCGAGCTCGACATCGCATCCCTCCCAGGTATTCAAGACTTCCTGCGCACTATCGGCAACAGGATAGGATGGAGCCAGGCTTCGATTCAGCGCATGTGCTACGCCGGAGAGGAGACCCTGGCCAGCATGTTGCAGCTCCGCGACGACTACCAGGAAGACAAGCCCCCTCGCCTGGTCGTCATCGCCCGACCCGCGTCTGGTATGGTGGAGATGGAGTTTTTGGCCGTATTCTCCGAGGAGAACATTGAGGACCGGATCTCGTTCATGACCGAGCAGGCCGAGGCCCCTGACGTCGGCGAAATATCCTTCCGTCTCCTCCGTCATCACGCCTCCTCCGTCCGCCACAGGAAGTATCATGGCATCGACATCGTTACCGTACGGGTAGATGCTTAACCGCATTTATAATGGTCCGACACGAAAGTCCCGAAAGGAGAAGTTCAAGTGAAAGCATATTTGGTCTCCAACAACGAAGTCACCGACAAGGCCCTGTTTGACGAGTTCGCCAGCGGCATCTTCGCCCTCATCGCGAGCTACGGCGGCAAGTACCTCGTGCGCGGCGGCGACACCCCCCACATCGACGGCCCCCGCACCCCTCACCGCACCGTCATCGTCGAGTTCGAAAGCATGGAGCGCGCCCAGTCCATGACCGGCTCCCCCGAATACCAAGCCCTCGCCGAAAAACGCTCCCGCAGCAGCAACTCCACCACCTTCCTCGTCCAGGGAATCTAACCCCGGGCCCCGATACAATTCCAAACCAGAGTGATTTGCCTAGGCGCCAAATGCGCGCAGCAATAAGGCAGGTTGATGTTCAAACTCATAGCTCCCAGGGACCTTGGGCCGATCCCAGTCGCCGCTGCTACGGCCTTCCTGGCCCTGGCCATCTTCGCCTGGACCGAGAGGACCGTCCTCGTAGACCCCGACCGTATGTCCGTTCCCTACTGGCCCTGGAAGCTGTGGCAGATCGCTCCGCTGCTCATGGGGGTCGCCGGTGTCTGGTGGCTCTGGTTGAGCACCCGCCGAGTCCCCTGGGTGCGCAGCCTCGCACTGGGTATATTGGCCCTGGTGGTGCTCGCCAACGGGTACGGCGACTGGTTTGGCGACCATTGGGGGAACGTGTGGCGCACCGTCAACCCGCTCTTCATCGGCTCCTCCAGCGTGGCTGGGGTTGCCCTATGGCGCTCCGGGCACCCTGCCGCACGCGTCGGAGCGGTGGTCTCGGTAGCGCTGGGCGCCCTCGTCTTCGCCAATGGATACTTCGTAGACAACGGCGTCATCTGGCAAATCCTGAACCCCGTACGCATGCTCACCGCCCTGGCCTGGGCCGCCCTGGCAACCCAACCCAACCACCCCACCCCCGAAAGCGGTTAGTCATCGAATAACCGCTAACGCCCTCCACCCCCCTGCTATAATTTCAGACCTAGGGCATTGGCTGAGGTGCCAAGAGTGCAGTCCTGACAATGCTGAGGTCGTGCTTCGGGCCCAAGGTGGCCGACGATTCTCAAGAAAGTTCAGAGGGCTACCGTAACGGTAGCTGGGATCCACCACCACTGCGTAATGCCTATATAAACTATGTGATTGCTGTAGTTGATCTATGCCGGAACGGATATGAGTTTGCTGTTCAAGGCTTATTGTCTAGAACGGCAGACGTTACGACATAAGGGTCGAAGCCCAAAGAACTCTTCGGAGTCGGCGCAGTGTCTCTAAATTCGAAACTACTGGAAAATCTACTCCACGAGCCGGAGGGAACCTCTCTCGATTTTAAGTCGGCTCAGTATCCCTTCGAATTAGCGGAGGACAAACAGAAAGCTGAATTACTAAAAGACATTTTGGCCTTCGCCAATTCATGGCGAAGAACGACTGCGTACATCTTGATAGGTGTGGAAGAAGTGAAAAGTGGACGCAGCAAAGTCGTTGGTGTAAGTAGACATTTGGACGATGCTAGTCTTCACCAATTCGTAAACAGTAAGACTCAGCGCCCTGTTGACTTTTCCTATCAAGTGATACAGATAGAAGGAAAGGAAGTTGGGGCTTTAGAGATACTGATTCAAAAGCGTCCGGCATACCTAAGAAAGGCGTTCGATGGGCTAGGTGAAGCGGCAGTATTCATAAGGGATGGCAGTTCCACAAGACTTGCTACCCCTGACGAAATAGCTCGAATGGGAGCCGAGGAGGCCAGCAGCGAAACGCCCAGCTTCGAACCTAAGTTTCGGATATTCCTCGTTGATGATGGAGGGAGTGAACTTGAATCCATAGAAACTGAACATCATGTTATTGAGCCCCTCACTTACAGTGATATTGACTCGCTCATGGGGTTATTGAAGAGCAAGTTTCCCCTTGAGACCTACTTTGGGCCACCCAATCCCGCGGAGAAAAAAGCAAGAACTGTTGCAGAATTGCTAATGGGAGAGAGTCATATATACACTCCTGCATCAGATGAGGAAATAGCTAGATACACCAAACAAGAATACCCCAAATGGATAAAGGAGTGCGAAGAGTTCTTACGTAACTTGCATAACTTATTGGAGGACGAAAACGGTCAACCATGCTTTATGTTTGCAGCAATAAACGAGGGGACACGGCCGGGGCATGACGCACTAGTACATTTCATCGCTAAAGGTGATTTTAGAATCTGTCCCCCGCCCTTTAGGGATGAAGATGAAGATGATGACGACGAGGGTGCAATTAGTCTTCCCAAGCCACCTCGACCACCAAGAGGTAAATGGAGTCCAAGGTCATCATCGTTGCGTGGTATTAACACAGGTTTATTGGAGCTGGGAAATGTGTTGTCCCGAATGAAGGGATTAGATGGTCTCGGTCTTGAATCAACGGTACGAATGCCATTGTTGGATGTAGACAAGCGTCGAGATCCCAATTCCTTCTATTACAAGCCTCGTCGCTCTACGACGCCGAAACGGTCCTTCAGCCTAGAGTGTGAGCAGTGGCGCCATGGTACCGAAGAGAAGGTCTTTATTGGAGAACTGTTTTTCGACTTAGATAAAGAGAAGGCTATTGGCGAGTTGACCTGTGAAGTTCACGCGGAGAACCTAGCTGTACCCGTCAAAAGGACTTTTTCGGTAGAAATTACCATCAATAGGGTGAAGACCACAGAACGAGCTAGACTCTTGATAAAGGAACTAGCGGGAAGTGCAGTGTGATTCACTCTGAAGCTTCTCAGCCACAATAATCCCCCCACCCCCAAGAAAATGCCCACCCCCCTAACCCCAACATTCGCCCTCGAATACACTGGACTCCAGATCTGGTCTTCCCTCGACGACCAGCAAGTCCGGGCCCTTGATGACGCCCTCGCCACTCACGGCGTCCTCGTCTTCCGACGCCAGTCCCTCACCGAGTCCGAACTCGTCGCATTCAGCAACCGCTTCGGCACTCCCGACCTCATCATCCGCACCGACTGGGCCTCCGGCGCCAACCCCGAGATCATCCAGATATCCAACATGCGCAACGCCCGCGGCGAGACCATCGGCGGCCTCGGCTCCGGCGAGCTCGCCTGGCACACCGACCAGGCCTACATGGCAAACCCCGCCACCGGCGCCATCCTCTATGGCGTCGAGGTCCCGGAGGACGGGCCCCGGACCTACTGGGCCAACCTTCGCCTCGCCTACGAAGCCCTCCCCCCCGACACCAGTTCTCGCATCGAAGGCCGGCGCGCAATCTTCAGCTATGCCGAGCGCTACAAGGACTACAACGACGAGACCGTCCCCACCGAAGAAATCCTGGCTAAGACCCCGAAGGTGACCCATGCCCTAGTCCAGACCCACCCGGTATCCGGCGCCAGGACCCTCTACCTGGACCCGAGCACCATGGTCGGTATCGAGGGGATGGGGGAGGTGGAGGGTCGGGCCTTGCTCGACGAGCTAATCGAACACGCTACTCGGCCCGAGTTCGTCTACGCCCACACCTGGCAGCCCGGCGACCTCATCATGTGGGACAACGGCTTCATGCTCCACCGCCGCGACGCCTTCCGCACCGACCAGAACCGCCTCCTCAAGCGCACCACCATACGCCTCTCCCCCGACCGCCACATCGTCCCCTCCTGAGCGCGTTGGAGCTACTCTCGCCAACCCGCGAGGGGCCTCACGGCTCGCCTCATCTTTCAGCTACAAACGTCGGCTACCTTGGGTATCGCGCTCCCTGCGTCAGACACCCGCTGTTAAGGCGTATCGGGGTTCTCAGGCTGATCATCGTAATAGCGTGACAGGAAAAGCAGCCCGTCATGGTATATGGCCCAGGTGTGCGCGTACAGGGTCTCCGAGGTACGGACGTTGGGATAGATGTTGGTAATCCAGCGTCCGTCCTCCGTGACCAATGCAAACTCTTCGCCAAGCCGCCCACTGCTGAACGCAGGAATGTCGTTCAAGTTCGACCCTGCGAGTTGAGGGGCAAGGGGTGTGACCCGCAGAATGTCGTTCTCATCGGCCAGGGTCAGGCCCCACTGGCCGTCAATGCTCTCCTCATCGCTGTACAGAGCGATCGTGGCGTCCAGTCCATTGGCTTGGTAGTAGTCGATGGCCATTTGCACATACGCAATGGTATAGGCCGCAGGGTCATCAATCCGCTCGTAGTAACCTGAGGCGAAGAGCAATCCGTCCCGACGCACGGCGTAGGAAATCTTGGGAACCTCATTTAGCGTTACCGGGTGGGGCCACAGGTATTCCACCCAGACCCCTTCCTCGGTGGCCTTGGCAAGTTCCTCGCCCAGTCTGTAGCCGTTTGCGCCTACCACGTCGTTGATGTCCGTCCCTACCAGCTGGGGCAGCAGAGGGTGTACGTGATAGATGTCGTTCTCGTCGGTTGCGAAGAGATACCACTCGCCCTCGAAGCTGGCGACGCTGTTGTAGTAGTTGAGCATGGATTCCAGGCCGTCACGCTCGTAGCGCTCTATGGCCCGGTTCACGTACTGGACCGTGTATTCCATCGGGTCGGCGTCCCGCCAGGCCGGGGGACCGGTTTCGGGCTCACCGGCGTAGTAACCGGATGCGAATATCAACCCGTCGTGGCGGATGGCCCAGGTGACCTTTTGCTGTTCCTGTCGGGTCTCGGGATGGGGCCACAGGTATTCGACCCATACGCCTTCCTCGGTGGCCTGGGCTATCTCCTGGCCCAGTTCCTGCCCGTCGGACCCGACCACGTCCTTGATGTCGGTGCCGATGAGATGAGGGAAGATGGGATGGGCCACGTAGTTGTCATCCTCGCCGATGAGGAACAGGTAGAACTGTCCTTCAACGCTGTCCTGGCTGTTGTAGTGCTCAACTACAGAGTCGAGGCCCTCGCTATCATATCTGGCTATGGCCCTGTTCACGTATTCCTTGACGGAAGCCGAGACGTCTGCCACCAGGATCGAGTGGCTGGTGGAGAACACCAGGCCGTCGTGACTGACGATCAGGACTCGCCTGGGTTCTTCCTGCTTGGTTGTCGGGTTTACACCCCGGGTATCGACCCAGATGCCTTCCTCTGTCGCGACTTCTATCAACCCACCGAGGCCGGAAAATCTCGAACCCGGGCCAACGTATTGGCCTTGCAGGGCGGGTATATTGCGGTATACCAGCAGCGTGCTTTCGGCTTCGTCCAGGAGGATAAGCGTCCGCCCGTTTTCGATGCTCTCCCCAGACCTGTAGAGCTCAACCGTGGCGTCCAGGCCGTTCTCTTCGTAGTACGCAATGGCGTCATCAACAAAGGCCCGGCTTAGGTCGTCATCGCTGGGGTCGGTGGGCGGAGGTGCGTCTCCGTCACCCTCGACGTAGTACGCAGAGGAGAAGACATATCCGTCGTGACGGACAATCCAGAGGTACACCGTCAATTGCCCGGCTGTCCTGGGGTTGGGCCACAAGTACTTGAACCAGTGGCCTTCCTCGGTGGCGCTGAGAAGCGATTCGCCAATTGCCTCTCCGGCCACAATCCCCCGGAACAGGCTGGCATTCAATCCCACTAGGGCCTGCTCCGCACCCGCTACTACTATGACGCCCTGGGGATCAACCATCATCAGCCAGTAAGAGCCGTCTATGCTTTCCGGGCTGTTGTAATGGGCAACCGTGGCGTCCCGGCCCTGGCTGTCATAGTAGTCCATAGCCTGCTGTACGTAGGCCTGGGTGTAAGCCGCCGGGTCCGCGACGCCCGGATAGTAGCCTGATGCGAAGATCATCCCGTCCCGGCGGACCGCGTACCCAACCTTTGGCACTTCTTTAAGCGTTACCGGGTGCGGCCACAGGTATTCCACCCATACGCCCTCTCCCTCCCCGGCCTTGGCCAACTCCCTGCCCAACTCGTAGCCATCAGACCCCACGATGTCCTTGATGTCTCTGCCTATCAACCGGGGCAGCAGAGGGTGCACGTGATAGATGTCGTTTTCGTCGGTGGCAAAGAGATACCACTCGCCTTCAAAGCTGGCGACGCTGTTGTAGTAGTTGAGCATGGATTGCAGGCCGTCCCGCTCATAACGGGCTATTGCCCGTTCCACGTACTCCACGGTGTATTCGCGCGGGTCCGCGTCCCGCCATGCGGGCGGCTCCGGAGTTTCGCCCACCGTGTAGTAGCCGGACGCAAATATGAGGCCGTTGTGACGGATGGCCCAGGTGGTCTTGGGTTCCTCGACCCGCGTGATCGGGTTGGGCCACAGGTACTCCACCCAGATGCCTTGCTCGGTTGCACGGGCTATCTCCTGGCCCAGTTCCTGCCCGTCGGAACCAATTACGCCCTTGATATCGGTCCCTATCAGGTGCGGGAAAATGGGATGGGCCAGGTAGTTATCATCCGCGCCAATCAGGAACAGGTAGAAGATTCCCTCCAGGCTTTCGGGGTTGTTATAGTGGTCAACCGTCGCTTCAAGCCCCTCACTCTCGAATAGGGCTATTGCACGGCTCACGTAGTCCTTCGTGGCCTCCGCCACGTTCTCCTGTAGGGTGGAATGGCCGGATACGAAGATCAGGCCATCTCGCAGGACAAGGTAGTGCCGCATCGGCCCCTGTCTGGTTGAAATGCCGGTGGCTGTCTCCTCTACATAGATCCCCTGTCCCTCATACCAGGCGCCCTCCTCCGTGGCGATTCCCAGCAAAAACGTGGCAGATTCGTGCTGGCTTCCGAGGAACTGATGAAAGAACGGCATAGCCAGCAGGACACCTTCATCCTTGCTGAGTATGTACAGATACCGGTCTCCTTCAATGCTCTCTTCGCTCTTGTAGTATTCGACCGTCGCGTCCCGGCCGTTGGTGTCGTAGTAGTCGATAGCCTTCTCTACGTAGGCATGAGTCAGCGCGTCGTCTTCATTTACGGGCTCGGGTTCCGGTGTTGGCTCGGGTTCCGGCGTCGGCTCGGGTTCCGGCACGGGAGTTGCCGTAGGTTCAGGGACCACCGTCGGCTCGGGCATTACCGTAGGCTCAGGGACTGCCGTCGGCTGAGGAGCTGTGGTGGCCGTTGGGTCCGGCGCAGTCGTTGCAGATGGTGCCTGGGTTGGGGCGGGGTCGTCGCCACAGGCAACCGCAATGGCTGCAATGGAAGCCACTATCAGGATCAAGAACAATACACTCGCGCCAATGGATATTGGCCTATGCTTCAATGCCGTCCGGTTGGCCCGTATTTTGTTCTCTCGCTCGGTTCGCAACGTTCAACCCTCTATAGAATGAATAACTGGCATATCGTATCATAAACTCGATTGCGACATATTGGTTGTTGCTTCTATCCGTTTGCTGCTAAGTAGCGTGTAAATGTTTCGAAAATCCCAGGCCCGACCCGAAATCCAGTACGAACCGGATGAGAAGTGCCCGCCGTTCCTGGCGATAACTGCCGCTCTACAAATCTTTGTACCCAACACCATCAGCCTTGTCATGCTCTCGGCGCTGGTTGTGCGTGCGTCCCGGCAATCGGAAGGTTACCTGTCATGGGTGATATTTACCGTGCTTGTAGTCACCGGGGCAAGTATGGTTCTGCAGACCCTCAGACTGCGCTATTTGGGTTCGGGCCGTCTGATTGTTGCAAACTTCAACGTTCCGTTCTTGGCGGTTTGCGCTTTGGCCCTCCATGTCGGAGGGCCTGGATTGCTGGCCAGCTTGGTGGTGGTGTCCACGCTGCTGCAGGCAGTTCTGACCCTGCGCCTTGCCTCTCTCAGGCGAATATTTACGCAAACGGTGAGCGGCATCGTGATCATGCTTGTGGCAGTCTCGGCCGTGCCTTTCATAGTCAGCAGAGGAGTTGTCCCGCCGGAAGGCGAATCCACGATGCTTTTCTTGGCTCCGGGAATGGCCGCTCTCGCCGCTGGGGTCCTTATGTCCCTGAATGACGCGCCGGCCTCGCGTATGTGGGTTTTGCCGGCCAGCGTAGCCGTCGGTCTGATTGTAGCCGTGCCCCTGGGCCTTTTCGATACTGACAAAGTAGCTGCTGCTCCTTGGGTGAACCCTCTGCCCGATTACGCATGGCCGGGGCTCGAGCTCACCTTTAACACGGACTTCTGGGCCCTGCTCCCGGTCTTCTTGCTGGTGAACCTCACCGCCTTTATGAAAGTTGTGGGCGATCTGTCCGTTATTCACCGCGCTTCCTATCGGAATCAGTCCGCTATTGACTTCCGAACTGTGCAGGGAGGCTTGAACGTCTATGGGGTGGGCACTCTCCTTTCAGGCCTCCTCGGGACCTTGACTGTTGCAGCGCCGTGGTCTGCCACCGTGGTCTATATCGGCTTCACCGGAGTCGCTGCCAGGACGGTCGGGATGTACCTGGGGGTCCTGACCATACTGGTCGCCTTCTTCTCCAAGTTGCTCGCCGTATTGGCCTCCATCCCCAGCCCGGTTGTTAGCGCGGTGTACGTCATCATCTTCGGTATGCTTTTTGTCGAGGGAGCCAAGACTGTATTCGGGGCCCAGGTTGACCGGAAAAAAGCTGCCATCACCGGAGTTTCCATGGTGTTGGGCTTGTCCGCACCGAGCTTCGGCGCACTATTCGAAGGGACAATTGTTCATTTGATAGGAAATCCCATTGTGGTCGGCGGTATGGCGGCCATAATCATGACTATATACACCGAAGCATCAAGTTTACGCGCCAAAAAGCTGCGTATTGACCTGTCCCAGTCTTCGTTGCCTGCCGTTGACGATTTTCTCTGCCAGTTCGCCGACAGACATTCCTGGACTGAGGAAGGGAAAAACCGGCTGCGTCTGGTAGGGGAAGAGCTCATGCTGAGTTTGATTAATGAAGAGAACGACTCCCCAGTCGACCAGACGCGTACTTTGGTCGCCACAATTCGTCCTGTCAGCGGATCTGCCGAGCTTGAAATCGTGGTCGCTTCGGACGATGCCATCCAGGGGAATATCGAGAATCAAATTGCATATCTGAGCCAGGACCAGGCCCTGGAAGACGAACAGCAATTGTCCGTACGAATCCTCCGCCACTACGCATCATCGGTACACCACCGCAAATATTACGGAATAGACATAGTTGATTGTCGTGTGGAGCAATAGCGGGCAGGACTTGTTAATCCTCCCTCCAGTTTAGTAGCCAACATACCTTGAATAGGGGGGATGTGTTTCCCTCGGCAGTGCCGGGAGACCGGTGGTTGTAGCAACCACCTTCCGGCGCGAGTCACTCCCCATCCATGCCGTCGCCTACAACCTCAACCGCTAGCCCCCTCCTCTCGACTCCCCATCTACTTCTCGCGTGCCGCTTTTAGCCCTCGGGCGGCGCTACCCGTACCTCTATCACCTCGATGTCGTGATACTGCCGGTGACTGACCGACGTCGCGTAATGCCGCAGCAATCGTAGTGGCGTGTCCCGACCTGTCCAACTCTCCAGGTCCACTGAGTCCAGTTCTGCCTCCCCGGGACCCGGAGTAGTCAGCAAGGCGATCCGGTCTTCAACGTTTTCCGAGCTGGCTGATGCGCTCACGAACTCCAGCTCCGCTCCTGCTCCTTGGCTCTTGGCAGTAATTCTCAGCCTCTTTTCTCTTTCCACTCCCTTACCCTGCCCTCCTTCTAACAGGATGAGAAGCGTTTCTTCTGCTGCCGCGTGAAGCTTCCTCGTCATCGTCGAATCCCAGCCCCTCAGATCAGAGAACTCTCCGAGGAAGTCCTTAATACGCGGCAGCGCTTCCATGCTCAAATCCGTTCGTAACCGGCGCTGCACCGCTCCCGTGCCATACTCCACGAAAATCGTCAGCAGCACCAGGACCACTCCCCCGGATATGAACGCCTTCTCGAATACCGCCTCCCATAGGTCCCCTATCGGCATACTCACCAGCCCCGTCTGGAAGCCTATCCCCACTACCAGCGCCGTACCTGTCACCAGGCTCTTACGAAAGTCCAGGGCGTTCTGGACTACCATCTTCATCCCCTCCACCAGCAGAGGGCTTATCAGGACCACTAGGAAAATTGCGGTTACAGGTGGCGGAACCCCGATCAGCAGGCTCCAGGTCTGTGGGAAGAAGGCCACCGCGACCAGGAGGACTCCCGTACCGACCCCAATGTAGCGGGACGCACAGCCGGTCTGTTGTGCAATCGCCACTCCCCTCGGTCCGGTTGTAACCGGCAGCACCGCAGCGAAGCAAGCCACCAGGTTCCCCAGTCCCGAGCATGCAGTCGTGCCCTGCACCCTCCTGTAATCTATCGCCCGGGACTCCCGCCAGGAGACCCGTTGCGTGGCCATCGCAACCGAGTTTCCCTGTAGCACCGCTATCGCAGACAGGAACAGGAATGCCGGAAGCAGCGACCAGAAGGCCGACCCGAACCCGAACCCGAACCCGGGCCACCCGTCCAGCGGCATCCCCGCGACCGAAGCCTCCCTCACGGGCCCAAAATCGAAAATCCCGAACCCTATCCCAACGATGGCCCCTGCAACTATCCCTATCAGGGATGCCCAGACCCGCCACACTGCAGACCCCTTCAGCAGAAGCCCCACTATCACCACGAAAGTGACCAGGATGCACACCGGTCCCGCTGCCGCGGGTGCATCTTCGGGCACGTCGTTCATGCTGCCGAACACCACCGGGATGACCGTTATCACCAGGAGGATCAGCACAGCCCCGCTGAAAGCCGGGCGCACTAGCTTCCTCAGCAGGGAAAGGCGCAGGGACATCGCAATCTGAAACACCCCCGACACCAGTATCAGCGATGCCAGCGTCGGGGCTCCGCCCTCTTGCATCGCAAGGATGCAGAAGGGTATCGCCGTGGGCGAAGGATACGCGTTCACCAGCATCCCTGAGCCAAAGGGCCCGACCCGGTACGCCTGCAGCGCCGTGATCGCCCCGTTGATGGTCAACATAGCGAACACGCCCCAGGCAAGGTCCGCGTCTGATCCTCCCACTGCCTGGACCAGCACGATTGGAAACACCGCAGTAGGCGCGATTACAAGAAGGACCGTCTGGACGCTCAGCCCGACAGTAACCGGTAGTGGGGGCCTTTCGTGCGCCTCGTATTGGAGAGTGGAAGAAGCTGGCCTGCTAGCCATCAGAGTTATGTCGCAGGGTGCAATTGGCCCTTGACAGGACCGATTGGGTTGCGTCCGGGGCTGAGCGCAATTATACGCCCCACCCATCCCCTCCGCCATTAAGAGAATATTTGAATAGCTGTCGCTCCCATGCCCCGCTAAAAGATGGAGCGCCTCCCTTCCCCAACCCTGTTAAGATAGCGATAGCCCTCCGTCAACTCTGAAACAAACCCCGCCGACACCCCAAAAGACAAAAAGGGAGCCAACCAATGGACGTAGGTATGATGATGCTCTTTTCCAGCTACGGCTGGGAAAACGGCTCCGACGCCCGGATGTGGGAAGAGGACCTCCGCCTCGCCGAAATCGCCGCCGACCTCGGATTCGACTGCGTCTGGTCCACCGAGCACCACTTCAACGACTACTCCTTCGTGCCCGACAACCTCCAGCTTATGACCCACATCGCCGCTAGGCACCCCCACATTGACGTCGGCACCGCTGCCGTAATCCTTCCCTGGCACAACCCCCTCCGTGTTGCCGAAAACGCCGCTGTCCTCGATATGCTCAGTGGCGGTAGGCTACGACTGGGATTTGGCCGGGGCCTGGCCCGACGGGAGTTCAACGCCTTCGGCATCAGCATGGACGAGTCCCGCGGCCGCTTCGACGAAGCCGCTTTCATGATCGTCGACGCCCTTAAGACCGGATTCATAGAAGGCGACGGCCCCTACTACAAGCAGGCCCGCACCGAGCTAAGACCCCGCCCACAGCACTCCTTTGACGGCCGCATTTACGCCGTCGCCGCCAGCGACGACTCCATCGCCTCAGCCGCCAGGCTAGGCGCCCACATCATAATGTTCGCCGACCGGCCCTGGGAAATGCGCATGCCGGGAATCGAGCGCGGCCGGGAGCTCCACCGTGAAATCCACGGCACAGAACCCCCCACCCTCCTCCTCACCGAGTTCACCGTCTGCGGCCCCGACCTCGAGGAGTGCGAGGAACACGCCCGCCAGTACCAGGGCAAGTTCGTCGAAAGCAACTTCTACCATTACGAGTTTCTCAGCGACCATTTCAAGAACGTTAAGGGTTACAACGCTTACCAGCAGAAGGCCGAAATCGCCCGCTCTGCTGGCCTCGAAGGTGCCGTCAAGGGCTTCATGAAAGCAGCCAGCTGGGGCACACCCGACAAGATCCTCCGCGGCCTTGAGGAACGCAGGGCCTTGCTGGGCAACTTCGAAATGAACGTATCCTTCCGCTTCGGTGGTATCCCCTTCGAACTCGCCGAACGAAGTCTCAAGCTCTTTGCCAAGGAAGTTCTGCCCGTGGTCAAGTCCTGGTAACCCCTCGACCAATGCCCACCCCCGACTCCCCACAGCCCCCCGCCCCCAACACCTACTGGGTAGTCCCCGGCTCCTTCGCCGCAGGCGAATACCCCGGCGACTTCGACCCGGACCGCGCCCGACTGAGAGTCCGCCGTCTCCTGCAAGCGGGCATAAATCACTTCATAAACCTGACCGCCCCCAACGAGCTCCCTCCCTACGATGAGATCGCCCAGGAAGAAGCCCAGTCCCTCGGCCTCACCATCGACCACCGACGCCACACCATAGGAGACTTCAGCGTCCCCGATAGCCCCAAATTCATGGCCGCCACCCTGGACGCCATCGACTCCGCCATCGCCGACGGCAAGACCGTCTACGTCCACTGCTGGGCGGGTGTCGGGCGCACGGGCACCGTCGTCGGATGCTGGCTAGTCCGTCACGGCCGTACCGGCGACCAGGCCCTCGCCCAGATCGCCGACTGGTGGCTCAACATGGACGAATTCAAGAGAGCCGCCAACCCCACCTCCCCCCAAACCGAACAGCAAAGAAACTACATCCGCAACTGGATTCAACACGGATTGCTTTAGGCGCTATCTGAAGCTATTTGCGTCGTAACCGTGCTCTAGATGTCATAAGGCTAAATTCGCGTCGACATCCAGCCCTGCTTCTTTCAATTCCTTTACAAGCTTCATTCTCCAAGAATTCTCTTCATCCAGGAGTGTATAGATGACACCATCGTAATCCGAGGGTATCTCTACATTCCCCTTTAGGAGCGCGAAAGTGCGGGGCCGCCCTAACTTTCCAAGGAAGAATCCAAGCTCAAGAATTACGTTCTGCCTAGCCCGAAATTTCGGAGTGTCCGGGTCTTCACCAGAGCAACAAGTGTCATCCGGAGTAAGCAACACTACGGCGAAACCAACCTCTGCATACTCCTCAAATTTCTCGATTATTGTGCGCCCTTGATTCGCCTGCTCATGAAGAATAATGGGTTTTAATTCTAACTTTGATAAGAACCGAGCCACAGTTTCCTTCGCACCATCGTCCTTACCATGAACCACGAACACTTCCTTTGTGGTGGCAACCGCTTTGTGCTCGGCTGCGACAGTGGCTTTAGGTTGTTGGGCGTCGTCCCAGTACTCCTTAATCTCATCAATCATTGACTCAAGCAACGATGTCGCAGAATCTAATCCTCGTAAGTAGGCAGCTTGATAGTTGAGAATCATACCTGTTATAAAGACAGGAGTGAAACTGATTTCTCTAAAATCTGCTGCATAGTCAGGTTTGTCTACAAAGGTATTAGTTAAAGCTACCATGGTGTCTCTATGCCATTTGCCAAATTCAGGCGATCCATTTTTCATTTGCTTTAACATGGGAATCTTTTCTAAAGCACGGGACAGGCGCTTAATCGCTTTGTCTTTAGATGGACGAGTCATATAAGTTGCTGTCTTATTCTTAGCTAATGCTAGTCCGTGATAAAACCGAGGGTTGTCGCTTCATGTGTTCCACAAATTAGGATCGAGACATACATTTAGGGAATTATATCAAGACCCTTAGGGACAAGGACAAAACTGCCCCCCGACTTTAGACTCACTCCGCTGGACTTTTGCTGAATGAGGACTCTCAGCCAACGAGTACTCCCCAGTGTTGACATCCCCACCCCACCCCGCCTATAATTCACCTGAACTGCCGAGTGTCCTCGGTTCCTACGGCAGTCCCCCCGGCACCCCCAGCCCCGCCCCCCGACTATGCCGGAGATTGGTAAAATCCCGTAATCCTCTTCTCCCGGACTTGCTGTTGACCGGACTCATAGGGCAAAGCTACCAGCCTTGGCGCACATGCTAAGCCAGGTATGGTTCCCCGCCCCCTCCACCCCCCGACCAGCGTCCTCCGTTGACCGGCCCATCACCCCTCCCGAGGCTTGGTGTTGACCACTAAATTCATATTCGTTACCGGTGGAGTCGTCAGCTCTGTTGGCAAGGGCATCGCCGTTGCCTCCATCGGCCGCATCCTCAAGAGCTACGGCATCAACGTCTCCGTCCAGAAACTCGACCCCTACCTCAACGTAGACCCCGGCACCATGTCCCCCTACCAGCACGGCGAGGTCTTCGTCACCAAGGACGGCGGCGAGACCGACCTCGACCTCGGCCACTACGAACGATTCATCGACATCGACCTCACCCGCACCTCCAATGTCACCGCCGGCTCCATCTATAGCTCAGTCATCTCCAAGGAGCGCAGGGGCGACTATTTAGGAGGCACCATCCAGACCGTCCCCCACGTCACCAACGAGATTAAGGCCCGCATGAGGGCCCACGCCGAGGAAAGCGGCGCAGAAGTGGTGATTGTTGAAGTTGGCGGCACCGTCGGCGACATCGAAAGCCTCCCCTTCCTCGAATCAATCAGGCAGATGCGTAACGACATAGGCCGCGAAAACGCCCTCAACATCCACGTCACCCTGCTGCCCTACATCTCCGCCACCGCGGAGCTCAAGACCAAACCGACCCAGCACAGCGTTAAGGAGCTGCGCAGCATCGGCCTCCAGCCCGACGTCATCCTCTGCCGCAGCGATCATCCCGTGCCCCAGGAAATCAAGAACAAGATCACCCTCTTCTGTGACGTCGAGCCCCGCGCCGTCATCGGCGCCCCCACCGTCGACTCCATATACGAAGTTCCCCTCCTTCTGCAGGAAGAGGGTATAGGCCAGCTCCTCATCGACAAGCTGGACCTTCAAGCCTCCGGCGCCCCGGACATGGACGGCTGGGCCGAAATGGTAGACCGCATCAAGCAGCCCAAGGAGTCCGTGCCCATCGCTATCGTCGGCAAGTACGTGGAGCTCCCCGACTCCTACTGCTCCGTTCGTGAAGCACTCCATCACGCCGGCCTCTTTCACGGCTGCGACGTGGAAGTCTCCTGGATTCACTCCGAAGATCTGGAGTCCAACGGGGTCCATGAAAGCCTCCAGTCCGTGAGGGGCATAGTCGTGCCCGGCGGCTTCGGCCCCCGAGGCGTCGAAGGCATGATCAAGACCGCCCGCTATGCCCGGGAGCGCGAGATCCCCTATCTCGGCCTCTGCCTCGGCATGCAGGTCATGGTCATCGAATACACCCGGCACGTCCTCAAGTCCTCTGAACCCAACTCCACGGAGTTCGATCTCGAGACCGGAGAACCCGTCGTCTACCTCATGCCCGACCAGAAAAACGTCAAAGACATGGGTGGCACCATGCGCCTCGGTTCCTACCCCTGCAAGGCCGTCCCCGGCACTTGGGCCGAGCGGGCCTACGACGGCTACGTCGTTCAGGAACGCCACCGGCACCGCTTCGAAATCAACAACGACTACCGGGAAGTCCTCCAGGAGAGCGGCATGGTCTTCAGCGGCCTCTCCCCCGACGGAAACCTCGTGGAGATCGCCGAGCTCGGAGGCCACCCCTTCATGGTCGGAAGCCAGTTCCACCCCGAGTTCCGCTCCCGCCCCCAGCGTCCCCACCCCCTCTTCAGGGAATTCGTTTCCGCAGCCAGGGGAGTAGTAAGAGAAGGAGAGCAGAGACCCCTCCCGGCATTGCGCTAGTCAGGTAGCTTTACAGCCAGTTTACAATTATGGGGATGTAGCTATGCAGATTTGGCTCGACACCGCAGACATCGAAGAGATTCGGGAAGCCGCCCGGTACGGCGTGATCTCCGGGGTTACCACTAACCCCTCCCTCGCCGCCAAGGCCGGCCACCTCGACCTGCGCGCCGCCATATTGGAGATATGTGACCTCGTCGATGGCCCCGTCAACGCCGAAGTTCTCAGCCTCAACGCCCAGGAGATGATCGAAGAGGGTCGCGAAATCGCCACCTGGGCCCCGAACGTCGTTGTCAAGGTCCCCATCGGTGAGGAGGGTCTTCAGGCCATTTCAACCCTCTCCTCCGAAGGCATAGCCGTGAACCAGACCCTCACTTTCTCCGTCAACCAGGCCCTCCTCGGGGCCCTCGCTGGCGCAACTTACATCAGCCCCTTCGTCGGCAGACTCGACGATGCAGGCAACGATGGCATGACCCTCGTCGCCGACATGGTGGAAGTATTCAAGGTGCAGAACCTTGACGCCAAGGTCCTCGCAGCCAGCCTCCGACACCCCCAGCACGTGGTACAGGCCGCCATGGCGGGCGCCCATGTCTCCACCCTTCCCTACAAGGTTTTCAAGCAAATGTTCCTTCACCCCCTAACCGATATCGGCCTCAAGCGTTTTATAGATGACTGGAGAGGGCTGGTCCGGGTCTAGACCCACGACCTCACCCTTGCCGCAACTCCCCACCCCGAGCACCCCATGAAAAGGAGATCCCCCCCCGCAGTGAGCCCCACCATCCTCGCAGAACCAACGCGCATTGATATCGCGGACCTGGAGGCCCTCCCCCGAGAGCGCCTCCTCGAACTCGCCCGAGAGGCCAACATCAACAACTACGCCTCCCTCAAGAAGGGCGAGCTCGTCTTCCGCCTCCTCCCCTCCCGCCTCGACGACCAGTACGTCATCATATCCGGCGGCATCCTCTCCCTCGCCGACGAGGGCTACGGCTTCCTCCGCCACGATGGCCTGAAGGCCGGAGTCAACGACGTCTACGTCTCCCAGTCCCAGATTAGGCGCTTCGGCCTCCGCACCGGCGACCACGTCACCGGCCAGATCAGGCCCCCCAAGGACAGCGAAAAGTTCTACGGCCTCCTTCGCGTCGAATCTATCAACGGCGCCGACCCCAACATCGCCAAGATTCGCCCCTCCTTCGACGACCTCACCCCCATCTTCCCCGAGGAACTGATCAACTTGGAAGCCCCCGGCAATGGCCTCTCCGGCAGGCTGATGACCCTCATGGCCCCCATCGGCCGGGGCCAGCGTGGCCTTATCGTCTCGCCGCCCAAGGCTGGCAAGACCATCCTCCTCAAGCACATCGCCAACGGCATCACCACCAACTACGACAACATCCGACTCATGGTAGTCCTCATCGGTGAACGCCCCGAAGAAGTCACCGACATGAAGCGCTCCGTCAACGGCGAGGTCATCTCCTCCACCTTCGACGAACCCGTCGAGGACCACACCAAGGTCGCCGAGGTCGCCCTGGCCCGGGCCAAGCGCCTCGTAGAGGTAGGCGAAGACGTCGTTATCCTCCTCGACTCCATCACCCGGCTCACTCGTGCCTACAATCTCGCCATACCCACCAGTGGCCGCACCCTCTCCGGCGGCATAGACCCCGTCGCCCTCTACCCGCCCAAGCAGTTCTTCGGCGCAGCCCGTAACTGCGAAGAGGGCGGCTCCCTCACCATCATCGGCACCTGCCTGGTCGACACCGGCTCCCGCATGGACGAAGTCATCTACGAAGAGTTCAAGGGCACCGGCAACATGGAGGTCCACCTCGACCGTAAGCTCTCCGAGCGCCGCATCTTCCCCGCCATCGATATCCAGAAGTCCGGCACCCGACGTGAGGAGAAGCTCCTCGACGAGCAGACCCTCAAACAGGTCTGGCTCCTCCGACGCATGGTCTCCATGATCTCCAACGACCCCAACTCCTCCGCCGACGCCACCGAAAAAGTCCTCCAGCGCATGGCCAAGACCGCCTCAAACTCCGAATTTCTCACCAACCTCAAAACTGGCTAACCCCCCATCCCCCCCTCCCCAGTATTGAACTAGAGGCAGAGGTCCGCGCTCCAGCGCCGACCTCTGCCTCTGTTCTTCCCTCCCCTCCGGCCCACCCAGGATGCACCACGCCCCTGAGTTTCTGCTCTAGGCATCGTTTAATCAAAACAGCTACGAGTTCGATCAACATTCAATCAAGCACCGGCAGCATCTCGCTGTCCCCATCCAACCTTGACTACCCAGCCTCCACAGGTATAGGGTGAACCCTGCCGATTTTGAATTCTCTCGGGGGATAAACATGGCCACCGTAACCGGAAGCTACCTCATCGCCAGGACACTCAAGGAGGAGGGCGTCGACACCCTCTTCTATCTCATGGGTGGCCCCAACTTTGACATCGTCATGTCCAGTGAAGACCTCGGCATCAACACCGTAGACTTCCGCCACGAGCAGGGCGCTGCCTTCGCCGCCCACGCCTACGCCCGGGTCTCCGGCAAGCCCGGCGTCTGCACCGCTGCCTCAGGCCCCGGCACCCTCAACCTCCTTACCGGCGTCTACACAGCTTCCATCGACAACTCCCCTATGGTCATCCTCGGCGGCGCTGGCCCGGTGCACGACATCGGCCGGGAAGCCTTCCAGGAAGTCGACCAGATGAACATCATGCGGCCCCTGTGCAAGTACCTCCACCAGCCCACCATGGCCGCCCGGTACCCGGAGGTCGTCAGCACCGCCTTCCGCCAGGCCATGTCCGGACGCCCGGGCCCCGTTTACATCGACTGCGGCGCCGACGTTCTCTACGAGGAGATCGAAGAGTCCGACGCCGTGGCCCCTTCCCGCTACGAAAAGCGCAGCAAGCCCAACGCCGACCCCGCCGCCGTCGCCGAAGCCGTCGACATGCTCGCCAAGGCCGAGCGTCCCATGATCATGGCCGGGGGCGGCGTCGTCTTCTCTGGCGCCAGCCCCGAGCTTGAACGCCTCGTCAACATCACCAACATCCCCTTCTACACAGCTCCCATGTCCCGGGGCGTCGTCCCCGAAGACCACGTCGTCTCCTTCCCGGGTGCCCGCAGCACCGCCATGCGGGAGGCCGACGTCGTCCTGGTCGTCGGCACCCGGCTCAACTGGATGATGAACTACGGTCAGCGCCTCGGCCCCGACGCCAAGATTATCCAGATTGACATAGAAGCCAGTGAAATCGGCCACAACCGGGACGTTGCTCTCGGTATCGTAGCCGACGCCAAGCTCGCCCTCACCCAGATGGTCGCCGAAGCCGAGGCCCAGGAAGCCAGCTTCGCCGGCGCCCTGGAATCGCCTTGGATAGTCAGACTCAGCGAAGTCAATGACCAGCGCGCCGAAAAAATCGCCCCCCTCCTAAACTCCGACTCCAGGCCCATCCATCCCCTGCGAATCTGCAAGGAAATCAGGGAGTTCCTGGACCGCGACGCTATCCTCTGTGTAGACGGCAACGAGATCCTCCACTACGCCAGGCAGTCCATCCCCACCTTCGAATCCGGCCACAGGCTCAACGCCGGCGTCACCGGCACCATGGGTGTGGGCCTTCCCTACGGCATAGGCGCCCAGCTCGCCAAGCCCGACAAGCAGGTCCTCGTCCTCCACGGCGATGGCTCAATGGGAATGAACGCCATGGAGGTCGATACGGCAGTCCGCCACAACCTCCCCGTCGTCACAGTCGTCAGCAACAACGCAGGCTGGACCGCCCGCTCCCTCGACACCCGAAAGCCGGGTCGGGAGCTCGGCTTCACCGCCTTCCACGAAATGGCCGAGTCCCTCGGCGGCTACGGCGAAAAAGTCGAAGACCCCGCCGAGATCAAACCTGCCCTGGAGCGGGCCTACGCCAGCGGCAAAGCCGCCGTCATAAACATCATCGCAGACCCCTACGCCCGCGCCGTCTCCAACTGGGGCGGCTCCCGCATGGAGTAATCTCACACTCTCCCGACGCCCTGAAAAAGACGACACCATTTGAGTAGACAGACCCACCTAACCACCCCCGAGGCCCAACGCCTCGCTGATGGTGGCAGCCAGGGTCTGCTCTCCCGGGTCCACACCTTCGACTCCCTGAAGGAGCGCGACTACCGATGGCTCTGGTTGGGCATGCTCGGTTCTTTCGCCGGCATGCACATGCAGCTTCTGGCCAGGGGTTGGCTCGTTGTGGACAAGTTGGAAGGCTCGGCTCTTGACCTTGGCATAGTCACGTCTGGCAGCGGCGCTCCCATCCTCGTCCTGTCCCTCTTCGGCGGCGTGGTCAGCGACAGGTTGCCAAAGCGGACTTTGCTAGCGGTTACCCAGTCCTGCAACGGCATAATCGCCTTGCTGGTCGCCATACTGGTCATCACGGACCTCGTGCAGATCTGGCACATGATAATCGCTGCAGTGCTTTCGGGAACGGTCTTTGCCTTCAACATGCCCGGTCGCCAGAGCCTCATCCCCGAGCTAGTGAGCAAGGAAAAGCTCTCCAACGCTGTTGCCCTTAACTCAGTTGGCATGAACCTGAACAGGATCATCGCGCCAGGCGTCGGGGGCATATTGGTCGCGTTGATAGGGTTGGGCGGCGTCTACCTGATAATTACGGCCTGCTATGCCTTTGCAGCCGTCAGCATGCTTATGGTCCGCCCGCTCCGTCCCACCCATCGCTCTCGCTCATCCTCCATCCTCCAGGATCTCAAGGCTGGCCTCAGGTATGCCAGGAACGACCCCCGCATATCCAGCCTCCTTCTCCTGGCCCTCGTCCCCCTCTTGTTCGGTCAACCCTACCAGGCCCTTCTCCCGGTTTTCGCCAAGAGCATATTGGGCGTCGAGTCGGATGGCTTCGGTTTCCTCATGGGGGCCGTGGGCATCGGAGCGGTGGCTGGCACCCTGGTCCTCGCTTCTCTCTCCAACGTCAGGAGTCGCGGTCTGCTGATGGTTGCGCTGCTGGTGGTGTTCGGCTTGGCATTGGTGCTATTTTCTCGCTCGGGGACTCTGTACCTCTCACTGGTTGCCTTGTTCGTCGTCGGGGTGGGTAGTATCGGCTACAACGCCCTCAACCACACCTTGATGCTCACCACATCCTCCCCGGAGATGCGAGGCCGTGTAACCAGCATTTACATGACCAGCTTCGGTATTATGCCCCTGGGAGTCTTCCCAATGACCGCCGCCGCCGACGCAATAGGCCCGCCCAATGCCCTCACCATCGGAGGCGCGGCCCTGGTCCTGGTCACCTTGCTCGTGGTCCTATGGCGACCCCAGATCCGCTCTCTCAGGTGACGCGTTAGTCGTCCAGGTCGTCGTCGTGGATGTGCGGGGCCGCAGAGTGCCCCATGTGCGCCCCGAGACTCTCCACCTGCCGATGCTCGTCTTCCTCCCTGGGCGGAAGGGCATCTATTGCCTCCCGAAGCCTTGGCAGTTCCGAAGCCTCTTTCTTCGACTTTACGTCCACCACCACCCCCATCGCCCCCACGTGCCTCAGCGCCGAAAGGTCCCCGTCCGTCAGCCCCGGCCTGACCTGCACCAGGCACGGCTTGCTCACCGCAGTCAGGATCGACCTCAGCGTCATCAGGTCGGAGATCATCAAATCCCCGTTGGCCTCGTGCTCTATTAGAAGGCAGTCGATTGGCACATCCTCCAGGATGCGCAGGTATGCCTCTTCGATAGAAGTCGAAACGGAAAGCACTTTGGTCACATTCTCTTCGTTCAGCAACGCCCCCTGGGAACTCTCGGCATCGAGCACCATGAAGTCGCTGCCCTTCTCCCCCAGCCCCGAGACTTCGTCCACCTTTATTCCGGGCGCCTGCACGCCCCACACCCCCGACTCGGGCAGACCTTCCGGAGCTTTGGCCTGCTCAACCCCATCCGCCTTCACTATCACGCAGTCCGCCGGTCCCACCGCCCCCGCAACCGATTTCCCCGCCGAGGCATCCATCCTCACGACAAGGACCATAGGCGGTACGGGCGTATGCGTAGAAGAAGAGACAAAGCCCATCCGCCTCGGCGCTGGCTGACCGGCCTTGTCAAGTTTGTCCAGTAGTTTGCTCATTCAGAGTAGCCTTCCGATAGAAGTTAAGGTAGCTGGAACGGCCCGCTATGGTATAGGCGCACCGGAAGCAGTGTCAATCGCCCTCCCCCCGACAACAAATGCGTTAACATATCCCCACTCTTTGGTGCATAGACCATGAAGCAGATCACCATAATCGGCCTCGGACTGATCGGCGGCTCCCTCGGCCTCGCCCTCCGGGACCCGACTCTCCACATCGTCGGCTGGGACACCTCCCGCGACTCTGTCTCCCGGGCCTTGAAAATGGGTGCTATCGACACAGGCACCCAATCCCTCCCCGCCTCTGTCGACTCCTCAGACCTCGTCATCCTCGCCACCCCCCTACTCGCCATGCCCGAAGTGATGAAAGATATCGCCCCGGCCCTCCCCCCCGACACCACTGTCACCGACACCGGCAGCACCAAGGGCGCAGTAATGGACTGGGCCCGGACCCACCTCCCCGGCATCAATTTCGTGGGAGGCCACCCCATGGCCGGCAAAGAAGTCCCGGGCGTTGAAAACGCCGATGCCGACCTCTTCAAAGGTGCAACCTACTGCGTCTGCCCATCCCCCACCGCCTCCCGATCCGCAGTCGACTCCGTGCTGACCGTCGTGGAAAAGGTCGGCGCCGTACCCTACTTCCCCGAGCCCCGTGAGCACGACGCTATGGTCGCAGCCACCAGCCACCTTCCCCTCATCCTCTCATCTGCCCTGATGACCCTTGTCTCATCCTCCGAGTCCTGGAGAGAGATACGCCGCGTCGCCTCCTCCGGCTTCTCGGGCGCCACCCGCCTCGCCTCCACCGTCCCCTCCATGTCCACCGGCATCTGCGTCACCAACCGCGAGGCCGTCGAGCACTGGATCGACCGCTTCATCGAAGAGCTTTTGGGCTACAAGGCCCTCCTTGCGGCCGGTGATGATGATATCCGGACAGGTCTAACCGCCGCCCGAGACGCTCGTGAGAACTGGCTCTCAGGCCACGACTCTGCCCCCGACTGGCGCCCGCCTCCCGTGCCCGGCGTCGCCCAGCAGCTCAGCAGCCTCCTCCTCGGCGAGGCCCTCGTCAACCGCGGCCGAAAACTCATGGGTCTCTACGAAAGAGGCGCTGCAGGTGGCCGAGATAAGAGCAAAGGAGCCTCCTAGCGGTGCCTTACCAGGTCAGACCTGCCGGCTCGATTGATGGGGAGTTGGAACCCCCCGGAGACAAGAGCATATCCCACCGGGCCGTAATCCTCGGCAGCCTCGCCCACGGCGTCACTAAAGTCAGCAATTTCCTCCACGGCGCCGACACCGCAGCTTCCATCTCTTGCCTCCAGGCCCTCGGCATCGACATCCGGGTCGAAGAACCCAATCCCGACTCGCGCGGCCTCAACGTCACCGTTCAAGGTCACGGCCGTGAGGGCTTCCGCGAACCCGAGCAGGTCCTCGACGTCCGCAACAGCGGCACTACTATGCGCGTCATGTCCGGTATCCTCGCTTCCCTTCCCTTCCTCTCCGTGCTCACCGGCGACGACTCCCTCATCCGTCGCCCCATGCGCCGGGTCATCGACCCCCTGCGCCACATGGGCGCCGACATCTTTGGCCGCGCCGATGACAACTATCCCCCGCTCGTCATCAGGGGTGGACAGCTCCGGGGCATCGAATACGCACCCCGGGTGATGAGTGCCCAGGTCAAGACCGCCGTCCTGCTGGCGGGTCTCGCCGCCGAGGGACCTACCATCGTAAATCAGGCTTCGGCGACCAGGGACCACACCACGAGAATGCTCCGCTCCATGGGAGCCCACATCACCGTCAACGGCGACAGTGTTGAGCTCACGCCCGGCGAACTGAACGCCACCGACATACAGGTTCCCGGCGATATCAGCTCCGCAGCCCCGTGGCTCGTGCTCGCCGCCGCCCATCCCCACGCCCGGCTCCGCCTCACCAACGTCGGTGTGAACCCGGGCCGCATCGGTGTCATCCACGTCCTCAAATCCATGGGCGCCGCCATAGCCCTCGAAGACCTGCCCCCCGCCGGCGCCGAACCTATGGCAGATATCGCCGTACAAAGCAGCAACCTCAAAGCCGCCACCATCGAAGGCGAGATAATTCCCTATGTGATTGACGAAATTCCCATCCTCGCCCTTGCCGCGACTCAGGCAAACGGAGAGACCATCATCAGGGACGCCGCCGAGCTCCGGGTCAAGGAGTCTGACAGGATCACGACGACTGTGGCCGAGCTCCGCAAGCTCGGTGCCGACATTGAGGAGCTCCCCGACGGCATGGTCATCAGGGGCCCCACCAACCTGAAGGGCGCACTATGCCGCAGCCACGGCGACCACCGCCTCGCCATGACCCTCGGAGTCGCCGGCCTCTTGGCCCAGGACGAGACTATTATCTATGACCCCGAGTGCGTCGAAGTCTCATACCCCGGCTTCTGGAAAGACCTGGAATCCCTGGGAGCCGGCTGACGTGGCCCCGCTCCTTGTGGTGTTCTCGGGCCCTAGCGGCGTCGGCAAGGACACCCTAATCGACAGGCTCCTCGAATCCGAGCCCCGCATGCGCAAAATAGCCACCGTCACCACCCGCCCCCCCAGGCCCGGAGAGGTCGAAGGCATCCACCACTATTTCGTCTCCCCCGAACGCTTTCAGGAGCTAATCGCCGAAGGTGCACTCCTCGAACACGCCCGCGTCTACGACAACTGGTACGGCGTCCCTGGGGCCGACGTGGATAAACTCATCGGTGACGGCTGGGACGTCATCCTCCGCACCGACATCCAGGGAGTAGCCTCCATAAAGGCCCTTGTCCCCCACGCCCTTACCATCTTCATAGCCCCTGTTGATATGGCCGACCTCGAAGCCCGGCTCCGGCGCAGGGGCGGCGCAGAGACCGAAGACCGTGCCCTTAGGCTGGAAACGGCTATACGAGAAATGGAAGCCGCCCGCACCTTCGACCACGTCGTCGTCAACCCCGAAAACGCCCTCGACACAGCCGTGGAAAGCGTCAGGCAGATATTGGCAAGGGAGCGCTCCCGACCCTAGAGGTCGTGGTTGTAGTAGACGCTGACGTCGTAGTCCTCCAGGATCGGGGGCTCCGCCCAAACGTCTCCCATCGTCCTCATCTGCTGGGCGTAGTACCCGTCCGTATTCCGCTCAATCACCTGTTCCTTGGTCTCCCAGATGGTGATTGAGAACCCTTTCCCCGTGTCGGGATTGGTCAGCAATATCCCCATCTTGTACCCTTCGGTCCTCTTTGAGTTGTCGATGGATTCTTCGTAGCGTCTCACAGCCTCCGCAGCTGTTTCTGGCTTTACCTTCAGGGTGACTACTCTCGCGTGCATAGGTTGACCTCCAGGGCAAAAGTAATGGCGGGAGCGGGAGGGAGTCGAACCCACCGTGGACGCCGAAGGGAGCCCACCGGACGGATTTGAAGTCCGCGGAGCCCACCGGGACCCATCCGCTCCCGAGGTGAGCGGTTGATTCTAACACAGGCAAAAGAGGGCCGGGGCCCGACTCACGTCGCTTGCCCCGGCCTGTTCTTTTCTTCTTCAGTTTTGAAGTGTTGGCTAGGCCAGCACCGACTCCACCTTCTTCACCAGCTCCCGCTTCGGCACCGCCCCCACCACCGTCTCAGCTACCGCTCCGTCCTTGAAGAACATTACTGTCGGAATGCTGCGGATCCGGTAGCCCGTCGTCACCTCGGGGGCATCGTCCACGTTCAGTTTGGCAAACTGCATCTTGCCTTCGTATTCGGAGGCGAGTTCCTCAACTATCGGCGCTATCATCCGGCACGGCCCGCACCATGGGGCCCAGAAGTCCACCAGTACCGGAACGTCCGAGTCCAGCACTTCCTTCTGCCAGCTCTCGTCTCCTACCTCTATCGGCTTTCCCATTTCTTTCCTCCGGGTATCTGACATGGCGCCGTACCACGTTCTCGGCGCCTGATTTACCTATTGTCGGCTGAAGAAATTATATCACAGGCTGTCCCCGACCCCCGACTGAAACCACGGAAACTCTCCAACCATCACCCCCACCGCCCCGCCCGACTCCGATACTATGAGCAGCACCTTGTCGTCCTCCAGCGCCACGTAAACGCTCCTTTCTTCCGAGTCCCACCTCCGCACCCCTTCCCCCGAGATAGTGACCTCTCCCGGTCCGCTCCTCGGCGCCTCGTAATACGAGATTAGCGCACCAAAGAAGTCCTGCGCATCCTCACCCGAGTCCCATACGGAAAGCGACACCAGCGCCGACTCATCAAGCTCCTCGTTGCGTACCAGGGAGTAGGCGTCGCCGCCCCAGAATTCCGCCGCGTTCGCTGCCCTGTATCTTGGCAGGCGGTTCTCAAGGTAGAGACCGATCACGAACTCGCCCAGCACTCCCTTCTCCACGACCTCCCACTCACCCCCGAGGGCCGAGGCCAGTGCCGGCAGCCGCACCGTCACCGGCTCTTCTCCCTCAAAGTACTTGTCTGGGTGCAGGATGTGCTCCGTGGACAGGGGCGGCTCCGAGTACGCCGCATCAACCGACTCCCAGCCTCCATCGCCACGCACCGCCGCTACAAACCTTGCCCCTTCCCGGTAGGGAAATACCAGCAACTCTCTCAGGGCTCGTGGAATTTCCGAGAGGCCGGTGCCACCCCCTCCCGACGAATACACCTGCCTGATCTCCGATCGCGTCAGGTGAGCCCTCAGGTATTCCGCCGCAGCTAGCACTGCGTCCCCCTCCACCAGCGCAACCTTCGCCCGGGCCAGGTCCCCATTCTCTTCGTCCTCCGGGAGAAATGCGTCCAGGTCGAAGGTCTGGTCTTGGAGTGTATGCACTATTTCATGGGCCAGTGTGTGCTTTGCAGCCGGGTCGGGCCTGTCCCCGTCACTGAGTACAAACATCTCGTCCGCATCTGTGTCGTAGTACCCCACCACCGACCCCGCATACAGGTCGGCAAACACCTCCTTCAGGTCTGTACCCGGCTCGATGAAGTCCAGCAATGCGAACAACTCCGCCTCGATATCCGCCTCATCCTGTGTATAGTTCTCTTCGATGTTCTGCCTGATGTTCTCTGCCATCTGCTCGGATGAGATAAAGAACGTGGGTGTATCTTCTACCATCGCCAGCCCCCTCAGCCCCGACACCTGCTCGGTTATCCGCCGCACCACCTCATCGGTTGCCTCTGGCACTGGCGTAGGCGTCGCCGAAGGGACCGGCGTTGGGGATGGCGTGGTAGTCGGTACAGGGGATTCTAGTGGCCTAGCAGTCGCCGTTGCCGCAGGCTCGGGGCTTGGCGATGACGGAGCCTCCCGCTCACATGCCCACACCAGTGCACCCAGCGCGAATGTGGCCGCAATGAGTATGGTGACGCTCGGTTTGAACTTCATGACTGTGACAAGTCCCGCCGGGCCCTGGGCCTTCAGACATCTAAACGAAATTACGACAGGTAGGTTAGACCAGCCCTAACCCCCACATCACCACCCCCGACATTGCAGGCACAGTTAAATTGTCGTCCACCGGGCTCGGCAGGAGCTCCACCAGTGCCCCCACCCCTGCCCCTCCCAGTGCCACCCAGTAGGGCATGTCCAGGCCGGCTGCAATCAAGGCACACCCCACACCACCGGCCCCGACCGCAAACGCCAACGTCCCCTCCACCGACTTGCTTCCTACCTTCACCCGGCCGTATCGCTTTCCCACCACCCCCGCCAGCGGGTCCCCGACTGCAATGTACATAAGGGCCAGAATCGCAATCTCTTTATCGAAAAACAGGAAGACAATAAGACTGGCCGCCGCCATGTAGGTGCTCCCCAGCACCCGACTCGACTCCGACTCCTTCAGCAGTACCGAGGTCTGGGCCATAAACCACTCGTTTAGCCTTGGAAATCGCCGTCGGGACAGCTCCAGGACAATCGCAGTCCCGGTGAGCGATGCACTGATTGCTATCATCACCTCGCGTTCCAGCCCCAATGCCATCAGTGCCACCGCGGCGGTTGTCACGACATGAAATATGCGGCGGTGAATCCTGGGCCCGGGCGTTGAATCAGCGTCAGGCAATGTCAGCCCTCTGTACAACTGCTGCTAGGAGGTCTCGCACGCTGTCATTCTGATGCCCCGCGAGGAATCTGGGGTGGGGGTTCTCAATCGGACTATGCGCGAAGACCCCAATCCGGATGTTTCCAGGGAAATCAGTTTCCTGGTCCGCTGCCCACTGCCCCGTCCAATGCAGACTTCAGCGCATCTATCGCCAGCACAGCCGAGTGCAGCTTGGCCGGCGGTATCCCGTCCAGCGCCTCGGCTATGTCGTGCCGTGTCAACGCCCGCGCCTCCCCCACCGACATCCCCGCCACCAGCTCCGTGGTCACACTGCTCGCCGCAATCGATGCACTACACCCCAGCGTCTGGAAACGCGCCTCCTCAATCCTTTCGTCCGTCATCCTCAGGTAAAGCGTCATCGTGTCCCCGCACACCTCGTTCTTCTCCGTCCCAACGCCCTCCGCATCCTCGATCACGCCCACGTTTCTTGGGTTGTTGAAGTGGTCTAGGAAAGTCTTGCTGTACCGGGGCACGTCACCCCACCCCCGACACCCTTCGAAGCCTCTCCACTATCCCCGGCAGCACCTCCAGCACCCTGTCGATATCCCGGTCCTCGTTCCCCTTCCCCACCGTAAGCCGCAGACTTCCGACCGCCCTCTCTGCAGGCACCCCCATCGCCGTCAGCACGTGTGAGGGATCCAGAGACCCCGACGTACACGCGCTCCCGCTCGACGCCGATATCCCCTCCATGTCCAGCCCCACCAGGATCGACTCCCCAGCCGCCCCGTCGATGCAGAAGTTGGCGTTGTTCGGTAGACGCTCCGTCGGGTGCCCGTTCAGCGTCGAGTTCGGCACCTTGCTCAAAATGCCCTGGATCAACCTGTCCCTCATGGCCTTGCAGTGCTCGTTATTCTCCCCCTGCTCCTCCACCGCCAGCCTCAGCGCCTCCGCCGCCCCGACTATCAGCGGGATGTTCTCCGTCCCCGCCCGACGGTTCCCCTCTTGGCTCCCCCCGTACTGGAAAGGCCGGAACGGCGTCCCGTTGCGCACGTACAGGATCCCGACCCCCTTCGGGCCGTAGAACTTGTGCGCCGCCAGCGTCAGCATGTCCACACCCAGCCTGTCCACGTTCAGGTCAAGCACTCCTCCCGCCTGCGCCGCATCCGTGTGGAACACCACCCTACGCCCGAGCCCCGCCGCCCGCTCCTTCACCGCCTCCCCTATCTCCAAAATCGGCTCTATCGTCCCTACCTCGTTGTTCGCCAGCATGATAGAGACTATATTCGTCCGCTGGTTCACGGTCTCCGCTACCTGTTCCGGCTCTACCGTCCCGTACTCGTCCACGCCCAGGTACGTCGTCTCGAACCCGAAGTCGTCCAGCGACTCACACGCATGCAGCACCGCATGGTGCTCTATCGCCGACGTAACTATGTGGTCCCCCGACTCCCTCTGCCCCAAGGCCGCCCCGGCTATCGCCGCGTTGTCCGCTTCCGTGGCCCCGCCCGTGAATATCACCTCGTCCGGCGAACACCCGAGTATCTCGGCCACCTTCTCCCGGGCCTCTTCCAGCGCCCCTTGGCTCGTCTGCGAGATCGCATACACCCCCGACGCATTCCCAAAATGCTCCGAAAAGTAAGGCAGCATCGCCTCCAGCACCCGGGGGTCGACCGGCGTCGTAGCTGCATGGTCCAGGTATATCTGACGCTTCATCTCTTCCTTACGACCGTGATAGCCCCACTTCAATAACCCCGACAATCTGCGAGTCCCGCGTCACGAACGCCCTGTGTACCCCGTTCTCCCGCATGAAGTCCAGAATAGCTAGGGCATTCACTTCGGCCGGGACCTGCGGCGCGTCGGGAGGCGCAGGAGCCCCAGTGTACGGAGACATCACCTGGTACGCCGAGAAACGACTGATCGCCTCTCTCGCCCTTGCCCCCTTGTAGTTCGCTATCGCCATCTGCAGCATCCAAAACCCTATGAACCCCAGCCACAGCCCGCTCAGCCACTCCCCCAGGAAGTAGATTAAACTCACGCCCCCGGTACACACCAGCAGCGCCACCCCGACCCCACCCAGCGACGCGTATACCGTCCCCTTCTCCCGGCTATGCGTGACCGCCCACACCCCCGACCTTACAAGCTGACCCCCGTCCAAAGGCAGTCCCGGCATCAGGTTGAATATAGCCAGTATCGCATTGGCCCCGAGCAAGTACGCCCCCAGTACCTCCACGTATTCGTTGCTCGGCCCTACAAGGTAGAGGTACACGAACAACCCCGCCCCGATTACCAGGTTTGTCCCCGGCCCGACTATCGATATCAGCGCCTCCGTCCGCGGTCTGTCCGCCGACTTGGTCAGGTGCGCCACCCCCCCGAACAGCCACAGGGTAATGCTCTGCACGGGAATCCCATGCAGCTTGGCCATAAGGCTGTGGGCAAGCTCATGCAGCAGTATCGATGCGAAGAACAGCAACGTGTACACCCCCGCCACCGTCCACACCTCCACTCCCGACCAGTGGGGGAACCTGTTCGGTAGGTGGTACACCCCGCCCGGGATAAGCAGAATAGCGAAGATTATCAGCCAGGTGATCTCAATCCTGACCGGAATCCCGAATACCCGCGCAATTGTCAGTGAGCCAGTCATGTCTGGTAGGGGATCGTTCTAGACTCATTATACAACCGCACCATGGCCTACCCTTCGGTGGTGAATGGCAAGCATCAACATGATGGGAAGAACTTCCCGTGATGGCTTCACTGGAAGCCTCGGGCGCCCGACGAATGATGTTCAGCCGGAAGTCACTAGGACGGCATCAATGGGCCGGGGGATGGGGATTCCCTCACTGGCCAGCATTTCCAGGTGCTCGGCTACCGCTTCCGCAATTAACCTTTCGGTCTCTTCCTTGGTATCACCTGCCGCAACACAACCGGGCAAATCAGGAAGATATGCAGAGTATCCGTTCCCTGTCTCCTCGAATACCACAGCGTAGACTTTTGAAGTTGTTGTAGTCATCTAATTGCCTGGGGCGATAGCCCAGCTTGCTTTAGGATACTCCGATATGTATCTGGAGACAGGTCTTTACTAGGCTTACCGGCTATAGTTACGAGCCCCGGCTTTGCGGGATGTTTGTAATGGCGATGACTCCCTTTTTGGCGTACTTGCTGCCATCCGTCATCTTCAACCAGTCGAATCGCTTCCGATACTTTGGGCAATCTGTCGACGGCTTTGGGCCGGTCCTCTTTTTTGAGTCTACAACTGCATTATACCCGACGCAATATCACTTAAGGCTTTGTCCCACCCCCGACCCTCCCACCCCGTATGCTATACTCACCCCTTGAATCCGACCCCCTTATTCCTTCCTGCTGACCAACCGCCATGCGAGCCGAAATCGTTTCCATCGGCACCGAGATCCTACTCGGTGAAATCACCGACCTTAATGCCCCTTACCTCGCTTCCCAGCTTCCCCTCCTCGGCATCGACCTCTACCGCATCCACCAGCTCGGCGACAACCGCGACCGCCTCGTCGAGACCTTCCGCGCCATCTGGTCCCGCGCCGACCTCATCCTCACCACCGGCGGCCTCGGCCCCACCCAGGACGACGTCACCCGCGAAGCCGTCGCCGAGCTCGTTGGCGAGGAGATGAAAGTGGACGCAGACCTGGAAGTACAGCTGCGCGCCTTCTTCCAGAACCGCAACTACCCCATGCCCCTATCCAACCTCAAGCAGGCCACCCTCATACCCTCCGCCCGACCCATCTACAACCCCCGCGGCACGGCGCCCGGCTGGTGGGTCGAAAGCGGCGACAAGCGGGTCGTATGCATGCCCGGCCCCCCCGGCGAAATGCAGCGCATGTGGAACAAGGAGGTCTCCCCCGGGCTCAAGAAGCTGGTCGCCGGTGGCGTCCTCGTTTCCCGCACCGTCAAGACCTTCGGCCTCAGCGAAGGTGGCCTCGACGAAATGGTCGCCTCCCTCCTCTCTTCCCGGAACCCGACCATCGGCGTCTACGCTAAGGACGACGGCATCCACCTTCGCATTACTGCCAAAGCCGACGACGAAGAGACGGCCACATCCCTTTTGAAAGACATGGAAGCCCGGGTCGACGATATCCTCGGCAAGTATATCTGGGGCAGGGATGAAGAGACCCTTGAAGGCAACGTCGGCAAGCTCCTCGAGTCCAAGGGTCTCACCCTCGCCGCCATGGAGTCCTGCAGCGGAGGCCTTCTCGCCCACATGGTGACCAATGTGCCCGGAAGCTCCGGGTACTTCAACGGTGGAGTCGTCTCCTACACCAACCCGGTTAAAATGGCCAACGGCGTCGACGCCGAAATCCTGGGGCGACACGGCGCCATAAGCCGGGAAACCGCCAAAGCTATGGCCGACGCCTGCCGCACCCGCAACAACGCCGACCTCGGCGTCGGCATCACCGGCGCCGCCGGCCCCGACTCCAGCGAAGGCAAAGACCCGGGCACCGTCTTCCTAGGCATATCCACGAAAAACGGCACCCGTTCCGTGGATCTCAACCTCCCCGGCATCCGCGTCCTCGTCAAGCAAAGGGCCGCCATCGCTGCCCTTTACGAGCTTCAAAAAGAGCTTCAGGCCCTGTAACCAGAGTCCCATTAGCCCCGAGAGGAGCCCCCAATGAAAGCGGCAGTACTCTACGAACCCAACACCCCACTGGTCATCGAAGAGCTAGAACTTGACCCCCCGAGGGCCGGCGAAGTCAAGATCAAGGTCGGCGCGGCCGGCATCTGCCGCAGCGACCTCCACTTCATGCACGGCGACGCCAAGTGCCCACTCCCCATCGTCCTCGGCCACGAGGCCGCTGGAACCGTTGAAGAGGTCGGCGAGGGCGTCACCTCCGTCGCCCCCGGCGACCGTGTGGTAATCGCCTTCGTGTCCACGTGTGGCAGGTGCGAAAACTGCGTCATCGGCAGGCCCAACCTCTGCCTCACCAGGGCCAAGTTCGTCATGTCTCAGTTCGATGGCACAAGCCGGCTCCGCAAAGGAGACACCAGCGTCGCCCAGTTTGACCAGATGTCCTGTTTCGCCTCCCATACCGTTGTCCCCGAGTCCGCCTGCATCCCCGCCCCCGACAACCTCCCCATGGAAATCGCCGCCTTCATCGGCTGCTGCACCACCACGGGGGTCGGGGCCGTTCTCTACAACGCAAAGGTAGAGGCCGACAGTACCGTCGCCGTCGTTGGATGTGGGGGCGTGGGCCTCAACGTCATCATGGGCGCCGTCCTCGCCAACGCCCGGCAGATCATCGCTGTCGACATAAACGAGGGCAAGCTGGAGTTCGCCATGAAGTTCGGCGCCACCCACTCCGTCAACCCGACCCAGCAGGACGCCGTGGAGCGGGTCAAGGAGCTCACTGGCGGCAGGGGCGTGGACTACGCCTTCGAAGTCTTCGGCTCCCCCGACACCGTTGAAATGTCCTACGAAATGACTAAGAAGGGTGGCACCGCCGTCGTGGTTGGTATCTCCCCCTGGGGCACCAAGGCCCCCATTGACCCCGTGGCCCTCGTCCGCGACGAAAAGGTCCTGAAGGGCTGCTACTACGGCTCCGCCCGCCTGAGCGCCGATATGCCCAAGCTCATCGACATGTACCTCGCCGGCAAGCTCCCCCTCGACGACCTCCTCGCCCGTCGCTACTCCCTCGACCAGATTAACGAAGCCTACGATGACCTGGAACGCGGCGAAATCGGCCGCGGCGTCATCACCCGGTTCTAGCCCTCCCCATCAAATAAGCACCCACGGGAGCCCCCGACCCGTACCGGTTCCGTCTCCCGTAGGGGCGACCGGCTGGTCGCCCTCCCCCGGTGCGGTGCCGCTCACCCTGAGCAGCGTCGAAGAGCCTGCCCCTGCAAAACCGGGGGGTCTCAAGAACGGAATAGGTGGGGTATCCCCCTCCTCCGGTGTGGGGCCACCGGGTCCATGTAGCAGCGCCCCTCGTGGGCACCTTCCCCGGTGGTGTGGGGCCGCTCATGCTGAGGCCCTCGAAGTATGAGCGGGGGGCGGCCCGCGCATTGCTCAACCATCGCCTTGCCCCACCACGAACCCACGCCCTTCCATGTCATTCCTGTAAGTGTTAGGTAATTCGCTGACAGAATTAGTGTAAGGGAGACACTAATCTGGAGGCGAAGATGCGAAACAACAGTAAAGACAAAACAGTAGAAAGGAGCTTTACCCAGAAGTGGAGGTTCCTTATCCGGGAATACGAACTGGTCAAGGCTAGGAAGCACTCTCAGTTCAGGTTCGCCCAGGACTTCTACACCTTCCACGGCACCAACCGTCAGACCTTCGCCAAATACTACAACCGGTTCCTTCGCGATCGCTCTGAGAGCGCCTTGCTGCCCCTTAAGAGGGGCCCCAGGTGGAAGAGCCGACGCACCATCCCCCTCATCGAAGAGAAGGTCCTTAACGAGCGGTGTAAAGGCATCAATCGCTACGAGATATATGCCATACTCAAGCCCATCCTCAAAGACAAGACTCCTGCTCCCTCTACCATCTACGCCATCACCAGACGCCACGGCCTTAACAGGCTCAGCAAACCCATGCAGCAATCCAAGCGTAAGATCATCAAGACCCGGGCGGGCGAGCTGGGCCACCTCGACACCCACCACCTCAGCCGGGACACCGTGCTGGGCACCAAGCACCGCTACTACCTGGTGGCCCTCATCGATGCCTGCACTCGCTTGGCCTGGGCCGAGGTGGTCGGTGACATTAAGAGCCTCTCTGTCATGTTCGCCACACTGAAGTCCATCAACTTCCTCAACGCCGAGTACGGCATCCAGTTCGAGGCCCTGCTGACCGACAATGGCCCGGAAATGGCTTCCCCCACCAATACTGACCATCACCCCATGGAGCGGATGCTGAAGGAGCTGGGCATCAAGCACCGCTACACCCGCCCCTATAGGCCCCAGACCAATGGGAAGATAGAACGCTTCTGGAGAACTCTTAACGAGGACCTGCTGGGGGACACTACCTTCGAATCCGTCTCGGAACTGAAGGATGAACTGCAGCAATACCTGCTCTACTACAACACCCAGAGACCCCACCAGGCCCTGGACGGAAAGACCCCCTTGGAAACCCTTAACGCCCTGTAATTCTGTCAATGAATTACCTAACACTTACAATTCCGAGGCCCCGCGAGGAATCTCAAACGCCCCTCCCCGAATCCACGTAGCCCATAGCAAACCGACTGACTCCATCCCCCACCCCGCCCGCCTCCCATCCCGACGCCCCGCGAGGGATCTGTCGCACCCCTCCCCCAACCCACTCCGTCTCTAGCCAACCACCTCCCTCCATCTCCTTCCCTCCAGTACTGAACTAGAGGCCCAGGTGCGTGCTCTGCACGCACCTGGGCCTCTGTTCTTCTCTCCCCCTCTCCCTTACAGGCCCTAAGCCTGCCCCGTACTCCGATACGGGGGGAGAGGGGGACCAAGGGGGAGAGGGTTCCCCCGGGGGCCGGGGAAAACTCCCCCAAAATGCTCTCTTTGCCTATTGACTACTACTATATACGTTCTATACTAATGTTCAGACCCAATGTCTACATCCAAACTTCACAACAAACCATTGTCAATACACCTTCGTCCCTCCAACGGGGCGCCCGCTCAAGAGGCGGCTGATCTCCCCCCGGGGCCCGACCTGTCCCCGGATGCCCGCGGCCCTGCGCCGCGGAAGAACCCCCGGGGCCCGGCTCCTCAAGGAGCACTCCTCCAGGCCCCGGATGCCTGCGGCAACCTACCGCAGAAGATAACCCGCACCCCCGCTCCTGCACGTCAGGAGCGCAGTCGACGCGGAAGACCGTACCCGCAAAACCGCGACGGGTCCGGTAAAGCCGGCCAAGCCGAAGGCTCGTTGCCGCGTCTGGCCCCCGAGGGCCGGGGCTTCGAGCAGGAGATAATTCTCCTACGTTCCATGATCAACCGCCTCTTGAGCAGGCGCCCCCTGAACCACACCTACATCTCCCGCTACATGCGGCTCCTTATCCAGGCCCAGACCGCCCAATCCAAAGCCCCCAGAGAACTCACCGACGAACAGGAAGTCGACTCCCTGATCAAGAAGCACTTCCACAAGGAAGTGGATGATGGTAGTACCTCCTACTATGACCTCCTCCCCGTGCGCACCGCTAGGCCCGGGGACAAATGGTGGCCCTGGAGACAGCTGGTGTCCATAGATGAACGACGCCGGGACGGCCTCATCGATGAAGAGGACTCCACCATGATGGATGCCATGAAAAAGGCCGAGTCCAGCTACTACGGACTGTCCGACGATGATCTCTCCGACGACACTGACACCTTCGATGATGACCCCGACGACGATGACTATGACCCCGATGATGAGGAGCCCTCTCCTTCTGACCCCAACTACGAAGACCCCTCCGACCCTGATAACCCGTCACACCCTTCTCACCTCGTCATTCCCGACTCCGATCGGGAATCCATCCCCACTCCCCTTCCCATGCCCCGCGAGGATTCTGACGCTCCCATACTTGGACCGACCCCGTACCTTCCCACCCACACCCTTCCATCCGTCGTTCCTGCGGAGGGCAGAGCCTGCCCCTGCGAAGGCAGGGGAACCCATCCCCCTACCCCAACCCAGGCCGGTCTGGACCCTTCAACCCTCAACCCTTCCGACGTAGATCCCCCCACCCCCAAACCCCGCATCGCCCGCGGCCGCCCCCCGCCCTGACCCGAATAACCCGCGCCAGAAACTGAATAACCGGGGCTGCCCTATCCCCTAACCGTCATCCCGCCCCCAGCAGGCCCGACCCACTCCGTGCTATCGTTCACGGTCTAGGTGTACACCCTCATGCCCGACTTCCTCACCCCCGACACCATAGACCTGAACTGGTGGAAAGCCCTCCTCCTCCTGTTCACAGGCGCCGTCGCTGGCTTCATCAACACCTTCAGCGGCGGCGGCGCAATGCTCACCGTACCCACCCTCATCCTCATGGGCATGCCCGCCGACTTCGCCAACGCCACCAACAGGATCGGCACCCTCCAGCAGTCCCTCACCAGCACCGTCGGCTTCGAACGCGCCGGAAAGCTGGAGAAAAGAGCAGCCCTTCCCATGCTCCTCCCAACCGCCTCCGGCGCCGTCATCGGGGCCTTCGCCGCCACCTGGATACCCGGTGACGTATTCAAGCCCGTCATCCTTGGCGTGATGATCGCCTTCGCCCTCATAATGATCCTGCTCCCCGAAGTCATCATCCCACCAGAAGGCACCCGACCCTACACCCTCCGAGAGCGGCCCTTGGCCTTTGCGATGCTCTTCGGGGCCGGTGTCTACGCCGGCCTCGTACAGGCAGCCGTAGGCTTCATCCTCATAGCCGCCCTCGCCGCCGGTCTCCGCTACGACTTCGTCCGGACCAATGCCCTCAAGGTCGTCTGCACCGCCTTCTTCAGCGTAGCCGCAATCCCCGTGTTCATCGCCGCAGGTCTTGTGGAATGGCTACCGGCCATACTCATCGCCCTCGGCATGACCGTTGGCGCAATACTGAGCGTCAAATTCGCCCTCACGGTCAGTCAGAAGTCCATGAAATGGATCGTCTTCGCCATGGTCTGCCTGACCGCCGGCCCCGCCCTCATCTTTACCTGACATTGCACTACGAATCCTTGACCTCCCGGAATCTCCTACCTTTTGCCCCGATCTGGCGTTACCAAGAGTGAAAGCTGGAGCACATACATCAATTGAATGGTTTGAAAGGAATTCCAAACTATTTTGACGCAAGCCCGTCCAAGTCATAGAATTGGTTTACGGAGTCCCCTCACCGCATCAAGGCTCCCATATCTGGAGGACAAATAAGATGTATCGAATCTTCCGACCCAAGAAATCGGGGACGTGGCTGTGGCCCGTGCTCCTCGTCGCCCTTGTGGCCGGGGCCCTGGCCTTTGCCGCCTGCGGCGGCGAAGACCCCACCCCGACCCCCGAGCCCACCGCCACGCCTGCTCCGACTGCGACTCCCGTTCCCACTCCAACCCCGGAACCCACGCCAACTCCGGAACCCGAACCGGAGCCCGAACCCGACTCTTCCATGATGTCCATAACCGACATTGATGAGAATTCCACGGTCGGTGACCTGATAGGCGCCCTCTCCGAAGAGGAGACCGCCTGCATTACCGCTGCCTTCGGCGAAGTCATCCTCGAGTCTATGAAGGAGCAACCCTTGGCCGCAGTCGCCGCCAGCTTCGAGCTGTTCCCCATCCAATGCCTCTCCGAGGAGAACGCCATCAGCGCCATCGTGACCATGCAGTCCCTCCAGGCCGGCGGCTTCTCCGATGAAAGTATCTCCTGCCTCGTCGAGACCTATGGCGAACACGGCGTCCCCAGCCCGACCGCGGATCAAGTCCAGGCTATGCGCTCCCTCTTTTACGGCCACATGTGCCTCACCGATGAGGAGGCGTTGGCTCTAACGGGAGACGTTCCGGCAGGCGAAGCCCTCCCCCTCCCATCCCAGCTCCGCTGCGTAGCCGAGCAGACCGATTTGGAGAACCTCTTCAAGATCCTCGAGGCATTCGCAATGATGGGAACGGCCACCGAGCTCCCCACCCCCGACCCCGAGCTCATGATGGTCACCGCCGAAGTGATGGCCGCTCAAGAGGCCTGCGGAATCCCGACCTTGGGTCCGTAGCCCGCCGCTCCGCATCCGTAAACAGGACAAAATACTTGGGGCCCCGCAATTTGCGGGGCCCCATTCCTTTTCGAACGCTGCTTGCTTATACCGTCAGCCGTCGATACAGGTAAGGCAATCGCTTGGGCAGAGTCTCGATCTCCGGCACCACCTCGTATCCCATGTCCTGGCACATCGTCTTCAAATAGTCGTGGCCGCCACGGTCCACGGTTAGGCAGAACGGTACTATCTGCTTCGCCCTGGCCTCCTGCAGCGCCTTCTTCGTGTCGTGGACCGCGTACTCCTTCTCCACCCCCTCCCGACTGTATCCCCGGTCCTGCGGTCGGCCGTCGCTGATAAGGAACAGCACCTTAGTCCTGGACTCCTGCACCTCCAGCTTGGAAACGCAGTGCCTGATTGCCGGGCCCATCCGTGTGGCGTGCAATGGGCTGATCTTGTCTATCCGGTTCTTCACCCGCTCGGAGAAGTTCTCTCCCATGTCCTTGATGATGTAGAACTCAACGTTCTCCCGCCCGTACCCCGAGAACCCGTATATCCCGTACTGGTCCCCTATCGTCTCCAGCGCCCGTATCAGCAGGACCGAGCTCTCCTTCTCTACGTCGATGATCCGCTTGTAGGACTTCCGGCTCCCCTCCTCCCGACGCGCCCTCAGCCATGCCAGGTACTCCCGGGGATCGTCAGGCGGGCTCCAGTCGTCCACCGCTTTTCTGGCATCGTCTATCGCCTCCGCCGTGGATGCGCTCATGTCCAGCAGAAACGCCACCGAAACGTCTCTCTGCACCTTGTTCCTGCGCCAGTAGATCTTGTCCGTCGGCGAGTTGCCCGTGGCCTTCTCAACCATCGCCTCCACCACCGCGTCGTACTCGATGTCATCGCCGTCCGGCAGCCGACGCACCTTGCGGAACATCTCGGGCGCCAGCATCTCGAACTGCCGCTTGATCTGGGCCTGCAGCAGGGCGTGCTCCTGCAGCGTCTTCTCGTAGAACTCTATGTTCCCCTCCTCCATCACCCGCTCTTTGACGCTGCACCAGTTCGGCTTGTAGTCGTTGGCCCGGAAGTCCCACTCGTCATACAGGAACGTCTTGGCGTCGTCGGCTTGCAGGGGCCCGCCGACCGGCGGTGAAGTGTCCACGTTGTGCCCCTGCCCCGCCTCCTGCTGGTCCTGCCCTATCTGCCCCATCAGGTTGTCCACGAACATGCTCGCCGAGTTCGTGATCTCCCCCTCCGACACCTGGTCTATCTCGATCTCGACGCTCTTCTCCAGCAGTTCTTGCAGCATCTCCGGCGATATCTGCTCCCCGGAAGCCTCCGACTGCTCGCCCTGCTGCCCTTGTCTCAGCTTCGCCAGGAGCTGTACCAACTCCGGTTTGAACTCTCCCCTGTACCCGACGTCCTGTGTAGCATCGTAGGGTTGTTCTTCCTCCCCCTCTCCTCCCTCGCCCATCGCTGATTCCTCTCCGTCCGCCCCGCCCCCGGCCCCGTAAGCCGCAGGCATGGACATGTCCACGTTCGAGTCCTCTTGCTCCATCTCGTCCGTGTTGAAGTCTTCCCACTCGTCCTCCGGCACTTCCCTGTTCATCAGCTGCCTGATGTAGTCGTACAGCCGGATCGTCGCCTCCGCCGCGTCTTCCACCGCGGCCTCCGGGTCTCGCACCTTCATCAGGATTCTGACCAGCTCTTCCACCTGCTCCCGGATCTTGATCGGGACCTTCAGCTCTTCCTTCTGGTCCAGGCTGATCCGCATCAGCAGCTCGACTATCGCCTCCTGCAACGGCAGGGACTGGATGACGGGCCTCTGGGAAAGAGCATCGGCCTGCGTCAGCCGGTACGACTTCCGGATGCCCTTGTATTCGTGCATCACCCGGGAGTCGAGCCTCGTATCCTCCGACAACGTGAACAGGTCGTAGGCCAGCTGTCTCTCGGTGAACAAGTCGAAATACCGTTGTAGGTCAACAGTCGCATGGGAGGCCCCGTTGGTCTCGGCGCCCCATTCCTTCCTCATGTTCGGGAAGAACACGGCCTCCTTGTCAAACTCGAACTTGAAGCTCCCGAACTCCAGGTGCGCCACCTGGTGTGTCCCGACTACCTTGTACCACCCGAAGTTCTCATCCTTGGACGGGTACTTTCTCACGAAGGGTGGCAGGTACACCGACCGGCCTTCCGTGGTCGGGTTGTCCCCCGAGACCCACCCGATTCCCTTGTCCCGCAGGTCTTCTCCCGTCTGGATCTGCACGTCGATGCCCGTCAGGGCCACGGCGTACATCCAGAGGATTTCTCTCACCTTGTCCAGCTCCACCCCCGACGAAAGCTCCTCCAACACCCCCCGCCCCTTCACCGACTCCAGCTTGAAGTATGCTATCCCACCCTCTTCGTTCTCCCGCAGTATCCCCATCCCCTCGTCGAACCAGCGTATCAGGTCCGTTCGAGGGATCTTTTGCAGCACCAGCGGGCTTGTCGTCAGGAAGTCCACCACCGCATACGGCGATTCAGCCAGCAGGGCGCCGGACAGCTTCAGGAGCTCGCCCTGGGTGTCCCCATCCACCTCCCCAAGGGCCTTTGAGGACTCCACAAGGAAGTTCTGAATGTGGCTGGCGTCTTTCTTTGCAAACCGGTCTGCCAGGTCCAGGAACCGACCCCTCTGCTCCCGGTCGATCCGACCCAGGATCGCTCCCCCGGACTCAAAGCTTGCCTTGGCATCCCGCCAGTTCAACTCGACCATGTTGGAGACCAGCGAAAGGAACCCGCGCCTGTCCTGCTTCTCCATGCTTCGGAATACCGGCTCCGCAGACGCCAGGCACTCGTTGGCTAGGTCATACGAACGGCGGGACAGCGCGTCGAGAAACGTTACAAATCGACGAAATTCGCCAAGAGTCATGTATCGGAGAAGTGAGGGTGAGGTCTCGAAGAACCGTGAGGACAGCGTCCCCGACTTCCACGTCCCCTTGTACAACCCCTTGCCCAGCGACACCCAGTCCCCTATCTGATGTGGTGTCAGGTGTGCCAGCGCCTCGGGGCTCGAGTGAAAATACGTCGTCGACAGCACCGCCGACTCCTTGGCCAGCACCTTCCCCCATCGGGCCCACTCCATGAAGTTCGGAAAAGGCAGCTTGGCCAAAACCTGTGGCGTTACCCTGAAATACTCGGCCCCCGCCTCCCACGACCTGAATGAGTGCTTGGCGATCGATATGCCCTCGGTGGCCCAGGACCTGAAGTCCTCCTCCCGAAGGATTCCCGCCAGCAGCCTCGCCGAGGCCCTGTACTGGCTAACTACCGCTGGAGGAAAGCTCGTAAGCTCTGCCTCATACCCGTCCTGGACCTTCTTGCTTATCGCCATGCTGCTAGCTTATCAGAGTTAGGAACTGTGTGAGCATCCGGGCAGTGGCGCCCCATATCACGTGTCCCTCGAACTTGTATGCCCTGTCCTGGTAGACGTCCCCGTTGTGCTCCACCCTCACCGTCGTGTGGTTCTCCGGCGACAAAAGGTGCTCTATAGGAGTCTCCAGCACCTCCGCCACTTCAATCTCGCTCGGGTTGTACTGATACGGGTACGAGAAAACCCCAACAAACGGCGAGACTACGAATCCGCTGTGAGTCCCGTAGTCGTCCAGTTCACCCAGCACCGTGACGTCCTCCTGCCTGATCCCCATCTCCTCCCACGTCTCCCGCAGGGCTGTCGTCTCGAGGTCTGGATCGTCCTCATCCTTCATCCCGCCAGGGAACGAGATCTCACCCTTGTGGTGCTCTACCTTGTGGGTCCTGACGTTGAAGATGGTGTGGAAGCGTCCGTCCTTCTCCATCAGCAGGATCATTACGGCTGCCGGCGCCCGACCCTCCGCTGCCACCCGCGTCTTCTCCCTGTTCGAAAGAAGCCGTGCGACCTCTTGGGGAAAAGTGGTGGTACGCGTGTCCAGCATCGTCAGAGGGGTGTCGCCAGTGCTCAATTACTCGAATATGCTGAACACCACTTCTTCCACGCTGCGCTGGACCTCCGTGTCGTCCGACAGGGCCCAGACCACCGCTACCTGGCAAGCCCGACGCGCTGGAATCCCCTTTTTGATCAACCTGCCCGCATAGATCAGGAGTCGGGTGCTGGCCCCCTCCTGGAGCCCGTGCTCCCGCAGGTTCCTCACCTTCTCCCCCAGCTTCGCCAGGTCCTTCGCCGCCTCTATCGAGCATCCGCTCTCGTGCGCAATGACCTCCTGTTCCACGTCCTTCGGAGGATAGTCGAACTCTATAGCAACGAACCGCTGCCGGGTGCTGTGCTTCAGGTCCTTCAGCGCGCTCTGGTAACCCGGATTGTAGGAGATTACCAGCAGAAAGTTGTCTGCCGCCTCCAGAAGCTCGCCTCTCTTCTCTACGGGCAGGATTCGCCGGTGGTCGGTCAGGGGGTGGATCAGGACCGTCGTATCTTTCCGGGCCTCGACCACTTCATCCAGGTAGCAGATTCCGCCCGCCTTCACCGCCCGGCTCAGCGGCCCGTCCACCCATACCGTCCGGTCTCCCTCCAGTAAATACCTGCCTACCAGGTCGCTGGCCGTTAGGTCTTCGTGGCAGGCTACAGTGACCAGGGGAAGACTGGTGGTCCCGTTACTCTGGGCGCCTTGCGTGTCCTTGGCCTTGACTACCGTCAACGGCTCGCCGAGCTTGTACGCCATGTACTCCACGAAACGGGTCTTCCCGCAGCCCGTCGGGCCCTTGAACAGCAGGGGAATCCTCTCTTCGTAAGCGGCGTGGAAGATTTCGACTTCATCCGCCACGGGGAGGTAGAACGGCTCCTCCCGGAGTACGTACTCCTCTATCAGGTATCCCCGGTATTCCTCTTTGGTCACGCTGGTGGAGGTCATTCCAACCCTACTTTCTGGTCCCTACTCTACTGTTCCAGATTTCTTCTATTTGCGCTTTAAGTTCATCCTGCCCCGAGTCATTGTGGATTACAACATCCGCCCGCTTTATCCGCTCCTCAGCAGACATCTGGGAGTTGATCCGGTCCCTGGCCTGCTCTTCCGTCAACCCCCGAGACTCCGCCAATCTCTCAATCATGCTCGATTCAGGGGATACGGTCACCCACACCTCGTCAGTCAGGGAGTCCCATTTGGCCTCTAACAGCACCGCCGCCTCCACCACCATCACCCCCGTCCCCCGGGCCTTCTGCTCCTCGATCCTCTCCGCCACGATGTCTGCCATGCGGGGCCACATGATGTCGGTCAGCTTCTTCATGTTCGCCGGGTCGCTGAACACTATCGCACCCAGCTTTCCCCGGTTGATCTGCCTGTCCTCCCCTACAATCTCGCGACCGAACGTCGATACAACCTCGTTGTACGTGGGGGTGTCCGGGAGATAGGCCTCATGCCCGACCCGGTCTGCGTCCAGCACCTCCGCCCCCAACTCCTTTAGCATCGCCGATACCGTGGTCTTGCCCGTAGCTATGCCGCCCGTCAGCCCTATCACTAGCACGTCAATTGTCCTGAGGGCCGGAGGGCGCGTTGCATTGGGATATGGCGCATTCGTTCAATCGCTCACAAAGGGTGGAGGTCATTCTAGCAACCGCCAATTTGGCGGTCAAGAAAACCGGCCTCTTCCCTCTTCGGGCCTTAACCCTCCTCTGACAGGTCGGTGCAGACCCGAACCAGCGACGGGCGACTCAGCAGCGGCGCTATGTTGTCCTCCAGCATCCGCCTCTCTTCGCTCGACTCCCACCTCTTCCAGTCCTCTATGTCTCTCCAAATACTGATGACAACCAGTGCCGTGTTGTCTTCTATGTCGATCAGGCTCTCACCCGAGATATATCCCGGCTGCCGTATCGCCGCCGCCCGAAGCTCCGTGGCAATTGCCAGGACGTGGTGTGCCTGGTGTGGCGCCGTATGCCGCTCGATCAAGACTTTCGCTTGCATTTGCCGCTCCTCCCCTTTTCTTCGTATTTTCCGCCCTTCCCCCGACTCCCCACTACTCGAATGGTATCTCTACCAGGTCCACCGGCTCCAGGGTCAACTGCTCGGACCCGTCCGCCGTTATCACGTGGACATCCTCCCACAGTAAGTTTAGCCCGACTTCCGGCTCCGTGCTTATTATCATCCCCTCTTCCAGCACCGTCTGGTCGTCCGGGCTCACCGAGGGCGGTTCAGTCAGCTGGATCCCCTGCCCGTGTCCCATCCGCCCCACCGGTGCCACCTCGAACCCCGACTCCTCGATTACCTCCGCCCCGATTTCGTGCAGCTCGGCGCACGTCAACCCGGGACGCAGGGCCTCCGTCATCCGCCGGTTTGCTTCCAGCAATACACTGTGCCCTCTTATCTGCTCGGAGCTCGCGGGCCCCAGCGTTGCGAATCGAGCGTAGTCAATGGTGTAGTTTCGCACGTACGCGCCTGCGTCAATGTAAAGGAGACCTCCTCGTTTCAGGGGTCTGTCCAGGTGAAACTGGGTCTGGCTCACCGGCAGGTCAGCAGTCAGGTGCACAAAGGACGTCCGGTCTCCTCCCTCGTCTAATATCAGGGCCCGCAGGCGACGCACTACATCCCGCTCCGTCATGCCCGGCGCGACTTCTCTGAAAAGCCTCTGCCTCGCCCGACCCGTGATCGCCGCGGCCTGCCTCATGTACTCCACCTCTTCCGGCGTCTTCACCATCCTCAGCTTCACGAAGATGTCTGCGGCATCCTCAAAACTCACCTCCGGCACACTCCCGACCAGTTGCAGGTAGTCACCCACCGGCACCCCCATCCGCTGCTCCATCCCCAGCTCCACCCCGACCCGCTTCACCCTCGGCCCCAGCCCCCTGATTGCGTCCTCCACCATGTTCACCGGGAAGGAAAGCACGTCTGTATAGCCTCGGGCATCGCTGATATATGTCGACATGTGGATCGTATCCACAATCATCGCCCCGACTATCGCTACCGGCTCCCCGACGAGCGGAAACACCAGCACTGCGGGCCTCGTGCTCGAATAGTGCAGCGCGAGCGATCCCGTGGCCCCCGTGAAATACTGGAAGTTCTCTTCGTTCGTCACCAGAAGGGCATCCAGCCCCTTGGCAGCCATCATCTCCCGCGCCCGGCTGTGCCGCCTCTCGATGTCCTCTTTCGAAAACGCCGCCCAAACCCCGAGGTCTGCTACTTGCTCGCTAGCCATTCTTGCTCCTGTTGCTGCGGATCTGTATTAGTTTAAGCCGTACAACCTCGCGCAGTTGTCCCACAGGATCGCCTTCCTTGCCTTATCCGAAAGCGGCATCGAAAGGAACCCCTCTATGGCATGGGGGAACTTCGAGTCGTTGTGAGGATAGTCCGTCGAGAACACCACGTTTTGCGTCAGGTCCCAGTCTTCAATTATCGTAGCCGGAGCTTCATCGGCTTCTATCGAAACGTAGCATTGCCTCTTGAACACTTCCGAGGGCTTTAGCTTCATCTCTGGGCTCTCGTACTTCCCCGATAGCTCGTAGTGCTCGTCCAGCCGCCACAACAGCCACGGCGCCCACGCCGAGTTGCCCTCCAGAAAAGCCACCTGCATCTTCGGAAACCGCTCCAGCACCCCGCTCCCGCACATCGCAACCACTCCCAGCATCATCTCCATAGGATGGCAGCAGGTGTGGTGCATCATGTACGTATCGAAGCCCTTGCCCACCTGGTTCATCGCCGCCGTTGCCCCTTCGTGAAACCCGACCGGCACCCCCAGCCCCTCCAGCGTCTCCCAAAGCGGGTAATAGTGAGGGTCATACCAGTTCCGACCCTCCACCACGTTCGGCCGCATGAACACCGACCTGAATCCCATCTCCTCCACAACCGACTCCGCCTCCCTGCTCGCCGACTCCACGTCAAAGGGACTTACCATCCCCGCCCCTATCATCCGCCCGGGCCCCGCACTGCAGAAGTCCGACAGCCACAGGTTGTACGCCCGGGCCACGGCCACGCTCAGCTCTGGGTTCATGCTGTCCAGGGCCAGCGCGAAAAGCCCCCTGCTCGGGAACAGGATCGCCACGTCGATTCCCTCGGCGTCCATAGCCCGCAGCTGCGATCCTGAGTCGAAGTTGTTGGCGTATCCGTCCGCGTAGGCTCCCGCCTGCTCGTCTGCCCTGCTCTTCCCCCACCCCGAGGGCGGGTCCGGCATGACTCTGCCCTCCACCTCTATCTGCATGTCCCCCGGCCACCTCGATGTCCCCTGGGGCCTCCGCTCACTGAATGCCGGGTCGATATACCGGTCCCACAGGTCTGCAGGCTCTATCACATGCATATCCGAGTCCATGACCCGGAATCCGTTTTTCATGTTCTTGTCCCCCTGGTAACGGGAAGGGCAGCTTGGACAGCTAGGATAGGACGAAGCCTAGTTGTTGCTGAACCGCTCGTCTATATCCAGCAGGAATCGCTCGACCTGCGGAGATAAGGGCGGCGCATCCTCGTCCTCTTCCTCAGCTTTCTCCTCCTCCGCCCGAGCGTCGTACATCGACTCCAGCCGCTGCACCAGGTTCCGCAGTTCCGGACTTCTCGCCACCGTCCGGCCCAGCTCCACGTACTGCTGCTCCGCCTTCTCTCTGGCCTGAAGTTCTTGCGGAAGCCCGTAGAGCTCGCTCAGCACCCCCAGCACCGCCGCCGCCCCCGATAGGTCCTCTTCCATCTGCACGTATTGCGGCAGATGAACAGTCAGGTTCCCCGTCTCCAACCCCAGCTTCTGGGCTTTCCGGGAGATCATATAAAGGATGCTCGTCGGGCCTTCGTAGGTGCTCCTCTTGACCTTGAATCGCTCTGCCAGCGTCTCGTCTATCCCCTCCATCCTCAGCGACCCCGAAATCCGCAGAGGCCGCGTATGCGGCACGACGTCGTACATCCCCCCGACCAGTAGGTACCGAGTCACCCCCAGCTCTTTGAAAAGCTCCAGGACCGAGTCTATGTACTCTTCCCCCAGCGAGTGCGGCTCCAGCAGGTGTACGAACAGTAAGTCCGGCAGCCCTTCCGCCCGAGAGTAGTTGATGAACGTGTTGGGAATGGTCACCTCTCGTTCACCGTTCACGTACCTCAGCATCGGCCGGTAACGCGTGAAGTCGAAAAATCTGCCGGGCTCTGCCAGCTTGGCCAGTTCGGAGGCGTTTAGGTACTTCTCCAGCCTGCCCAATACGGTTGTCCCGACACTCCCCACGTCCACCCAGGGCCTCATCATCGCAATCGCGTGGGGCTCTCTTAGTTCGGGTAGGGGTTCCGTAGTTTCAAATGCCTTAACTCTCACTCCTCACCTGCCCCAGCTTGATAGGACTGCCCCGGCGCCCGAGTTGGACGCCGGGGGACGTGTCCCAAATTCTTGTTCGGGCCCTTGGCCCCTGGCGGCGCACTAGAGGTGCATCACCACCAGCTTAAGCTCGGTCATCTCCTCCACCGCGTACCGGGGCCCTTCCTTGCCCATGCCGCTGTACTTCAGCCCGCCATAGGGCATCAGGTCAGCCCTCCACTGCGGCCCGTAGTTGATGTGCAAACTCCCGGACTCAACTTCCTTGGCGAACTTCATCGCCCAGTCGATGTTCTGCGTAAAAATGCCTGCTGAGAGCCCGTATTCGCTGTCGTTCGCCAGCGCTATCGCATCGTCGATGTCGTTCACGGGCGTAACCGCCACAGCCGGCCCGAACAGCTCCTCGCAGGAGATCTTCATCTCGGGCTTCACGTCCGCAACGATGGTCGGCGCGTATATCGCCCCTTCCCGCTCCCCGCCCGTGACCACGGTAGCGCCCGTGGCCACCGCCGTCTCTATCCATTCCCCAACGCGCACGGCCTCTTCCTCTTTAACCATGGGGCCCATCTGTATGCCTTCTTCTATCGGGTTGCCGATCTTTATCGACTCCACGCCTTCCTTCAATCCTTCCAGGTAGTCTGCATAGATCCGTTTGTCTGCCAGCACCCGCTGCGTGGATATGCACACCTGCCCCGCGTTGGAATAGCCGCTCGCCACCGTGGCTTTGATTACCTTGTCCAGGTCGGCGTCCGGCATCACGATCAGCGGGCTGTTGGACCCGAGCTCCATCGTCACCTTCTTCACCCCGGCCATCTTGCAGATGTGCTCGCCTACTTCCTTGCTGCCCGTAAACGTGATCTTCCTCACCCGTCCGTCGGTGCTGATCGAGTCCCCGATGAGCTTCCCGCTCCCCGTGACGCACTGGATCGCCTCGGGCGGCAGTCCCGCATCCAGCAACACCTCAACCAGCTTCAGCGCCGACAGCGGCGTGTCCGTCGCCGGCTTGATCAGCACCGAGTTCCCCGCCGCCAAAGCAGGCCCGACCTTGTGCATCACCAGGTTCAACGGGAAATTGAACGGGCTGATCGCCGCTACAATCCCGCACGGCACCCGCATCGTGAACCCGAACTGCCCCGACCAGCTCGGCGCCCCGTCCAGGGGCACCGTCTCACCATGGATCCTCTTCGCCTCTTCGGCGGAACCCGTCAAAGTCTGCACCGCCCGGTCCACCTCCACCCGACCCTCCGCTATTACCTTTCCCTCTTCCAGCGTAATTATCCGGGCATGCTCCTCCCGGCGTTCTTCCAGCAGGTCCGCCGCTTTCTTCAGGATTCTGTACCGCTCGTGCGCCGGCATCTTCGCCATCACCTTCGCGCCCCGGGCCGCACTCGTTATCGCAGCGTCAATGTCGGATTCTTCCGACCTCGGAATAGTGTCTATCTCATTGCCGTCGTACGGGTTGACCACCGAAATCTTCTTGTCCTTGTCAACCCACTCTCCTGCTACGAACATCTTCATGGACTTTTCCTCCTGGTCGTCGCCGACGAGTTAAATGTTCAAATCCTTCTGGGGCCCCGAGGCCCTCACGCCTCGCTCCTCTCGGCCCGCCGCCGCCCATTATACCCCATGCTCTCCACGCCCTTTGCATACACCCCCTGCTCAACCGTCATTCCGGCCCCCGAGCCGGGATCCATCCCCTGGGGGCGGGGCAGAATCCGCTCATCCTGAGGCCACTCGAAGGGTCGAGCGGATTCCGGGAGGGGTTCCCTTAGAGGGCAGGTTATGTATAAGAAGAGGGTGACTTCGGCATTGAACAAGAGCCCGGACTAGGCGCCCCCTATAACCCCACCTCCGTCATCGACCTGTCCAGTATCTCCACCCCCCGGTCAAGCTCCTCGTAAGTCGCCGTCATCGGCGGCGCGATACGCCACACGTTCGCAATATTCGCATAGGACGCCTGCTGAAGGATCAGACCGTTCTCCAGGCACTTCTTCGTCAGCAGCCTGGTCTCCTCCCCCGCCGGCTCCTTTGTCACCGGGTCTTTCACCAGCTCCATCCCCAGCAGCAACCCCCGACCCCTCACATCCCCGATAATCGGATGGTCTTCCTTCATTCTTATATATGCGTCCTTCAGGTACTGCCCCTTGGCCCTGGCCTCGTCCGCCAATCCTTCCTTCACCAGCACCTCGATCACCGCCAGCCCCACCGCCGCAGCAAATGGGTCGTTCTGGTGCGACGATATGAACGCCATACCCTTGTCGTGGCACGTCTCCTCGATTTCTGCCGAAGTGATCATCGCCGCCAGCGGCAGCCCCGCCCCCAGCGTCTTGGACAGCGCCAGTATGTCCGGCACGAACCCGTCCTGCTCGAACGCGAACGTCGCACCCACCCTCCCCATCCCCGTTTGTGCCTCATCCAGGATGAACAGCATCCCCCTCTCCTCGCACATCCGCTTCACCAGCGGGAAATAACCGGGCGGCGGCTCAAGGATTCCTGCCGCGCTCATGATTGGCTCTGCAATGAACGCTGCCAGCGACCCCGTGCTCTGAGCATCCACCATGTCAAACCCGACCCTCGCACACGCATAGTCGCAGGACGGGAAACTCATTTGAAGGGGGCACCGGTAGCAGTGTGGCGTGGGAATGGCGATACCACCCGGCACCCACGGCCCAAACCCTCCCCGCCTGTTGGAGAACGTCACGCTCATCGCCCCGCCCGTGTGCCCGTGGTATCCCTGGATAAGCCCTACCACCTCGAAGCGGCCCGTGAACATCTTCGCCACCTTCAGCGCCACCTCCGTCGACTCCCCGCCCGTGCTCAGCAGCAACACCTTCTGCAACTGTTCCGGCAGCAGGTCCGCCAGCGATTTCCCGAGCTCTATGACCTCCTCACTCACCAGGTTCGTATTCAGGTGCAGCACCCGCTCGCAGCTGCGTTTCAGCGCTTCAGTGATCGCCGGATGGTTGTGCCCTATGCTCGCCGCCATCTGCCCCGACCCGAAGTCCAGGTACTCCTTTCCATCCACGTCCACCAGCGTCGCCCCCCGACCGTATGCCATGATCGGTTCCCCGTAGTCTTTTGAAGACCGGAACAGGTGGGCCTTCGCCTGGTCCAGCAATTCGGCTTTCCGGGCATCTTCCTTCATTTCAAACTCCTTGCAGAGGCTCCGATACGTGACTCGACTCATTGTATATTGACCTGCAAGCACGGGGCCCGCAATACGCACGAGAAAGAGGGTTGACAAGCCAACCGGTGGCCCCTATACTGACCCAACTTTTAGGGCATTGGGAGCTCGAAGGTTCCCGTGGGGGTGCCCTTTCATTTCTTTGCTGAAAGAGACCGCAGAGTACACGTATACAGCTTGCGGACAGCCTCAGACCTGACCGGTAAGCGCAAACAAAGTTGAAGCTTCAGCCAGGAGAGTTACAGACAGGGGGACCTTAAGCTATGGCACAAGCGTTAGAGCAAATCACAGGCGCTAGCATCTCCATCCGGAACCTCACCAAGCTTTACGGCGAGGTGCGGGCCCTGGACAACGCCAACCTGGAAATCGGCGCTGGAGAGTTCATTACCCTGCTAGGTCCCTCCGGTTCCGGAAAAACAACCTGCCTCATGATGATCGCAGGTTTTGTTATTCCTACCGCCGGAGACATCTTGGTTGACGGCAATTCCATTGTGGACATCCCCACCTACAAGCGGAACCTGGGGATGGTTTTCCAGAACTACAGCCTGTTCCCCCACATGAACGTGGAGAAGAACATCGCCTTCCCGCTCCAGATGAGAAAGATGAAGAAGCGGGAGATCGAGCCCCGAGTCCAGGCTGCCCTGGAACTCGTCCGGCTCTCGGGCTTCGAAAAGAGGCGGGCCAGCCAGCTCAGTGGTGGTCAGCAGCAGCGTATCGCCCTCGCCCGAGCCCTCGTCTACGAACCCTCCGTACTCCTCCTCGACGAGCCCCTCGGTGCCCTGGACCTCAAGTTGCGCCAGGAAATGCAGATCGAACTGAAGCACCTCCACAACAGGCTCGGAGTCACCATTATCTACGTGACGCACGACCAGGGTGAAGCCCTCACCATGTCCGACAGGATCGTCGTGCTCAACTTCGGCGCCATCCAGCAGGTCGACACCCCGGACGGTATGTACAAGAGGCCCGTCAACCGCTTCGTTGCTGACTTCATCGGCGAGACCAACTTCCTTGCCGGTAATGGAGAACTGGACGGCACCAGGTACGTACTGGAGACCGAAGATGGCCTGCGCCTCACCGGTGTAGCCCGTGACGCTGACATCGACATCGAAAATGCTACCGCGGTAGTGAGGCCGGAGAGCATCGTCGAAATTACGGAGTCCAACGGTATGCCCAATGTGTTCGAAGGCGAAATCGAGGAGATTATCTACCTCGGTGAGCACGTCAAGTACCACATCAGGCTCGGGAACAACACCCGCGTCATGGCCAAGTGGCTCCTCAATGCCGACTCCAACCTCTATAAGCCGGGTGAGCGGGTCCGAATCGGCTGGGAAGCCAACGACATGCTCGCAGTCTAGGTTCGAAAATATCGAGATCAATTTCGTAGTCAACGGAGCACTCACACACACGACAGCTAGGCCAAATATCCCGGACATCTCGTGGCCAATGCCGCAGGAATAGGGATGAAGCCGAAGACTGGAGACAGGTATGGCTCAAGCAACAGGAGCAAGAGAATCAGGCGGTCTGGTTAGAAAGATCCCTTACGTCTCTGGCTCGATCGAAATGGTCGGGGCACTCAAAGATGTGGGAGATCAGATACAGGATCCTGCCAGGCGGCGGCTCCTCTGGCTCAAAATCAAGGAACAGGGCTTCTTCCTGTCTCTCGTCCTGCCCGCCGTGGCCCTTGTCACCATCTTCCTCATCTACCCCCTCTGGCGCATGTTCTCCCTCAGCTTCGGCAGCCTGGAGGACGGCGTAGCCTTCAACTACAACTTTGATACGATTGACCAGTACCAGAGGGCTATCGATGGCCCTGTCTATAGAGAGTTATTCAAGACAACTTTCCAGATCTCATTCCTGACCACCGTCTTTTCCATTTTGCTCGGGTATCCCGTGGCCTATCTACTGGCCAACGTCGCGGACAAGACCCGGGCCATTTTGCTTCCCCTTGTAGTCGTACCTTTCTGGACCAGCATCCTGGTTCGCACATTTGCCTGGCGCATAATCCTCGGCCGCAATGGCTTCATCAATGAAACTCTCGACTGGATCGGCCTCCGGGATGGCTTCGGAGAAGCCCTCCAATGGGTCGGCGAAGTTCTGGAGATGCGTCCCTTCAGATGGATACTTGACTGGACCGGCCTTCCCGACGCCCTGAGCTTCGGCGGCTGGGAGCCCGCCGCGGGCGGGACCGGCGGCGAGTTGGAGCTCGTCTTCAACAGGATCGGTACCCTGGTGGGAATGATCCACATCCTTGTTCCATTCATGATTTTCCCCATCTTCGCAGTCATGCGTGGTATCCCCAACGAATATCTGCGGGCCGCCGAAAACCTCGGCGCCGGCCCCTTCACCGCCTTCCGCCGGGTGTACTTCCCCCTCACCCTCCCGGGCCTCGGTGCCGGCATCCTGCTGGTCTTCATCCTCTCCCTCGGATTCTTCATTACCCCCGCCCTCCTCGGTGGCCCCGGGGACCGGATGATCTCCAACATGATCGAAATTCAGATTAACGAAGTAAATAACTGGGAGTTTGCGGCTGCCCTTGCCTTCATGCTCCTCGGCGGTACCCTCGTTTTGTACTTCATCTACGCCCGATTCCTCAGTATGGACAGGCTCTATGGAGAGATGCGTTAGCGAGGAGACCTACTCCACCCGCGCCCCCGACATTTAACGCAAGGAGTTGAGAGAACATGAAAGGTGCAGGCACTAGAGGACTTGGTGTTTGGGAAGGTCGTAGAGCCCCTATCAGAAGGGTGCTCCTGTACCTCTTCGTCTCCCTGATCTTCGCTTTCCTCATACTCCCCAACTTCATCGTCATACCCCTCTCGGTGACCGACTCCATATTCCTGCAGTTCCCGCCCAGGGGGTTCACCTGGCGCTGGTATCAGGACTACTTCGGCGTCGAGGGCGCCAGTCACTTCGGCTCTACCGGCCGCTGGATACCTGCGACCATCATCAGTGTCGAACTTGCCATCGCCGTCATGATCGTCGCAGTACCCATCGGTGCTCTGGCCGCCTACGGGCTCACCCGAGGCCGCTTCTGGGGCAAGAACATCCTTAACGCTGTGATCATATCTCCCCTTATCGTTCCCATCCTGATTACCGCAATAGCCCTCTTCTTCTTCTTGTCCAAGGCACTGCGTTCTTTCTTCAAGTCACCCCAGGGACTCTCTGTCCCCATCTGGGGAGAGTACCTGCTCATCTTCATGGCCATCGCCTTGGGAGTGTTCTCCATTGGCCTCCTCATGTTCAGGACCTTCTACAAAAAGCCCATTGAAGAGTGGAATCCCGGGTTAATCGCCTGGTATGAACGCCTCAGGCCCTGGGCCCCAATCGGCCTCCTGCTTACTGCTCCTTACCTCGTCATCCCTTGGCTGTCCGGCTGGACCGACAAGTTTGACGGCGGCCTCTTCTCCTCTGCCGACCCCTATCCCCAGGTGCCTGTGGTTGGTGCGGGCCTGCTGATAGCCCACGTGATGCTCGCCGTCCCTTACGTGACCATCATCCTCAGCGCAACCCTCAGAAACGTCGAACGTAACCAGGACCAGGCGGCTTCCATCCTCGGAGCAGGCCCCATCACTACACTGGTTAGGGCCGTGCTGCCACAAATGGTCCCCGGCCTTGCCGCCGGAGCCTTCTTCTCCTTCCTCGTTTCCTTCGACGAACTGCTTATCGCTCTCTTCCTCTCAACCAGCCAGATAAGCACCCTGCCCAAGGAGATCTGGGACGGCATACGGACCGAGATCAGCCCCACTATCGCTGCAATCTCCACGATGCTCGTGTTGCTCACCGTTATTCTTCTCGGCTTGGCCTTCTTCGTACAGACCAAGATGCGCCAGAGGGATGCGGTATAGGTTCAAGGAAACTCAAACTAGATATCCCCGACGAGAAAAGGAAAACGTAGATGCGCACCATTAAGCGTAAATTCATACTGCTGGCTCTGGCAGGGCTAATCGCCCTGCTTGCCATCTCCTTAGCCTGTGGCGGAGGGACCACGGACAATGGCGATAACGGTGGCGAACCTGCCGCTACATCCCCGTCCGACACCGGTTCTGGCGAGCAGCCCACCCCCCGACCCACCAACACCCCGGCTGCACCCACCCGCATTGAAGGCGTCCCCGAACCCGAGGAGTGGGACGGCAGCGAAGGCATCGCAGCTACCGAGAGCAGTGCCGACATGACCGCAGTTGGCGCAGACGGTCTCGGCGGATCCCTCCACCTCATCCAGATCGAACGCAAGACCAAGGTAACCCTGACTCTGGACGACGCAGGGCCCGGCCCCTACGCGGCAGCAGTCCGCCGGGGCGGCTGCCCCGACGAAGGAGCTGAGGCAGGCGGCCAGTTCGACTACCTCCTCTTTGACGTGGAAGACGGCGAGTCCGTCAGCATGGTCAACACCCCCGCCCAGTTCTTCCAGTTCAGCCTCGCCTACGTTGTAGTGGTCGGTGGCACCGACCTCATAAACGACCCCGTGATCTCCTGCGGCAACATTCCCAGCCCCCTCAGGTAAACACGAGTCCCGACGATAATAATGGCCGGGGCCCCGATTCAGGGCCCCGGCCATCGTTTATCCCCCACTGGGAGAGTTATTGACTGGACTAAACGCTTATGACTGACTATACGACACTTTCATCCATCAAAGTTGCCGTCCAGGATGCCATAGCCCTCGTCACCCTGGACCGCCCCGACTCCCTCAACGCCGTCGACCACCGGATGCACCATGAACTCGAAGAGCTCTTCGCCCTCCTCGCCGAGGACTCTGAGGTCAACGCAGTGGTAATCACTGGCGCCGGTAAGGCCTTCTCTGCCGGCGGAGACATTCAGGGCATGAAGGACCGGGCCAGCGACCCCGACACCCTCCGCGATTACGTCCACAGCTGGATCCTCCAGGGTCCCCGCAAGCTTGTCCGAAACCTGCTGGAGGTGCCTCAGCCCATAATCGCCGCGGTCAACGGACACGCTATAGGCCTCGGCGCCACCCTCGCCCTTCTTTGCGATATCATCATCGCATCGGAGGACGCCCGTATCGGTGACCCCCACGTCAGCGTCGGCATCGTTGCAGGCGATGGAGGCGCTGCCATCTGGCCCCTCCTGGTCAGCCTATCCAAGGCCAAGGAGATGCTCCTCACCGGCGACCTGATCACCGCTAAGGAGGCCCGTGACCTGGGACTCGTAAACCACGCCGTGCCCCGAGACCAGGTCCTCCCCGATGCCATGAAACTCGCCCATAGGCTCGCCTCCGGCCCGACCCTCGCCATCCGCTGGACCAAGATGGCCCTCAACAAGCGCCTCCGCGATGAGGTCAACCTCGTCCTCGAAGCCTCCCTCGCCACCGAGGGACTCTCCTTCCTCACCCGTGACCACGCCGAGGCCGTTGACGCCTTCCTCGAAAAACGCAAACCCAACTTCCAGGGCCGCTGATTTGGGCGCCCTCCTCAAACCCCTGCTCCTCCCCTTCAAGCTCCTGGCCTGGATCGTCACCTTCCCCATCAGGGCCGCTACGGGCCCACTCAAGCTCATGATCGTTATACTGCTTCTCGCCTTGGTCATCGCCGGCATACAGATAGTATTGTTTCAGTATTTCTTTGGAGATTGACATCACCTTATGAGCGACACCCGACCTGCCCCCATAATCGACGCCGACAGCCACATCCTCGAACCCCCCGACCTCTGGCAGCGCTACCTCGAGCCCCAGTACCGGGACCGTGCCCTCCACTTGCAGAAGGACGGGCAGGGCTGGGACCAGTGGGTTATAGACGGCGAACCCTGGGGATACAGGCACGGCGTTTTCGGCGACATGGGCGCCATCGGCCGGGACCTCGAACCCCACTTCACCCCCGGCGTCATCTCCTACGAAGAAGGCATCGCCTTCGCCCCCGGGGGCTGGGACCCGACCGAGCGCCTCTCCGTCCTCGATCAGGAGGGCATCGACCAGGTCCTCCTCTACCCCTCCCTCGGCATCACCTGGGAGGGCGGCTGCACCGACCCCAAGCTTGCCGACGCCTACTGCCGCGCCTACAACAACTGGCTAATCGACTGGTGCAGCCAGTCACCCGACCGCCTAATCCCCATCGCCCACGTCTGCCTCCTCGATCCCGCCCTCGCCGCCAAAGAGATGAAGCGCGCCGTCGCCGCGGGGGCCAAAGGCATCATGCTCCGCGCCTACCCCTCCGGCAACCGCCAGTACGGTGACCCGGCCAACGACCCATTCTGGGCCCAGGCCCAGGAGATCGGCGTTCCGTTGGCCCTCCACATCGGCGGCGCCCCTCGCATGATGGGCGAAGAGCTATTCGACGTGAAGATGGGTCGCTCCACCTGGTGGATCTACGTGATGTTCATGAGCGAGGTGCAGTTAGGCTTCAGTACCGTCATGAACGGTGCCGTCCTTGACCGCTTCCCCGGTGTCACCATGGTCCTTCTGGAGTCGGGTTGTGGCTGGCTCCCCTACTGGCTCGACCGCATGGATGACACCTTTGAGCACACCGGCTTCTCCACCTCCCTCAATCTCAAACCCTCCGAGTACTTCCGGCGCCAGTGCCTGATCACCATGGACGCCGATGAAGAGCTGGCCGCCGTCACCGTGGACCACGTAGGTGCTAACTCCGTCATGTGGGCCGCCGACTACCCCCACTCCGATGGCCACTGGAACGCTGCCAACAGCGTCCGTGACACCCTCAAAAACATCCCCAGGGACGACCTGGCCCTCGTCCTCGGCGGTAACGCCCGACGCGCCTACTCCCTGTAACCTACACCCGGCCCCACACCACCACCCGACGCGGCTTTATAACGATCACCGCCCGCCCTTCGAAGTCCAGGTCCCGGTACTGTCGGTATCTCGCCTGCAGCAGAGGTATAGCCGCCTCATGCTCCTCCCCCGACGTCACAATCGACGCCGTCCCACGCACCATCACGTACCCCAGTTCCGACCAGTCCTCCGAATAGGTGTCCACCGTTAGGCACACCCACGGGTTCGTCCTGATGTTCCGTATCCTTTTCAGTTCCCTCCGCGAAACGTCCTTTGGCTTCTCGTCGATCACGCTGAAGATCCGGTCTGCACTTGCCGCATAGCACACCGGTACGACATAAGGCCGGCCCTCCTCATCCACAGTCGCCAACCGCCCGACAAAATGCGATCCCAGGAACGCCGCCACCCGTGCCCCGAACGATGTGAACTCCTCTACCAACGCCCGACCAGGTTCTTCACCGTCGTCGCCGACCACACCTTCGCCGTAATCGCCAGCTTCTCTCTTGAGCTCAGCGCCACCCGCTCCCCGAACACGTTGTAGTCACGGGCCTCAATCCTGTCCAGCACTGCCGAGTAAAGCGCCCGAAGCACCGCCGGACACAGCCGGGACCGTGGCTTCAAGAGCGGAAGCAGTGCCGCGCTTCTCTCGAAATACCCCCTCGCCCGGCCTACCTGCTCCGCCATCATCGCCCGGAACTCCGGCCCCGTTTCCCCAGCCCGCAACGACTCCTCCGTAACCCCGTGTCGGGCCAGTTCGTCCTGTGGCAGATACAGCCTCCCCCGACCACAGTCCTCTTCGATGTCCCGCAGGATGTTCGTAAGCTGCATGGCTATCCCCATGTCCGTCGCGTACCCCAGTGCCCTTGGGTCCGTGTATTCGAATATCTCGATACACACCAGCCCCACCACCGACGCCACCCTGTAGCAGTACTGGTACAGCTCGTCGAAGTCTGCATATCTGTTTATCTCCAGGTCCATCTCCACGCCCTTGATGATCTCGTGGAAATAGTCCTTGGGAATGCTGTACCGCTCACTGGCATCCATCAGGGCAACGAACACCTCCGAATCAGGCGTCCCGCTGAAAGCCTTGTCCACAAGATCGTGCAGTCCCGACAACAACGCCGCCTTCTCATCTACCGGGATCTCCTCGTCGCTGTAGTCGTCCGACAGCCTGCAGAATGCATAAGCCGCGTAAATAGCCTTCCTCTTCTCCTTGGGAAGGGTGATGAACGCGTAGTAGAAGTTCCGCGCCCGACTCCGCGTCAGGTTAGTGCAATAGGCGTAGGACTCTTCCAGGCTCGGAGCCAATGCCCCTAGCCCCCGTTGACCGCCCGACGATACCGCCCCAGCGCCAGCAGCGGGAAATAGACCCTGTACATGTGGTACTTGATCATAAAGTCTCGGGGGAACCCCGTGCCCGTGAACTCATCCTCCGGCCACGTCCCGTCCGCACCCTGTGTCCTCACCAGGTATTCTACCCCTTGCCGCGCCTCTATGCTGTGGCCCTCACCAGCCGATATCAACCCCAGCAGCGCCCACGCCGTCTGAGATGCCGTGCTATTTCCCTGTCCCCTCAGTGAAGGGTCGTCGTATGATGCGCATGTCTCACCCCACCCCCCGTCCCCGTTCTGGTGCAACTTGAGCCATTCCACGGCCTTCCTAACGTACGGGCTGTCCATGTCCTCGCCCAGGGCCTCCAGCGCCGGTAGCACGGCCCCGACTCCGTAGATGTAGTTCACACCCCACCGCCCGAACCACGACCCGTCTTCTTCCTGCTCTTCCTTGATATACCTCAGCCCCGCCTCTATCCTCTCGTCCGATTCCGCCGTCAGCCCCCGAATCCCCAGCAGCTCGAGGATGTGCGCCGTCACGTCCACGCTCGGCGGATCAATCACCTCCCCGAAATCGCAGAACGGGATCTGCGTCACCAGCGTCCGCGTGTTGTTCTTGTCGAACGCTCCCCACCCCCCGTTCCGGCTCTGCATCCCCATTATCCACTCTATCCCCCGGTTGATCGCCCTTTCCCCGGCAATGGGGTCCAGCGCCACCTTTGTCAGCGCTATTGCCACCTCCGCCGCGTCGTCTATGTCCGGGTACCACTCGTTGTCGAACTCGAACGCCCAGCCCCCGGGCTTGAGCCCCGGGCTCTTCACCGCCCAGTCCCCTTCCTTCATTATCTGCTCTTCCAACAGCCACTCGCCTGCTCTCACCAGCGCCGGGTGCTGTCGGCTCATCCCCGACTCCTCCAGTGCTATCACCACCCACGCCGTGTCCCATACCGGGCTGATGCAAGACTGCGTCCTGAAAGTGTCGTCCTCTTCTATCCCGAACGTTACGAACGCCTCCAGCCCCTTGGCCATGACGGGATGCTCAACCGAATAACCGAGACAGTCAAGGGCAATCAGCGAATACACCCAGGGCGGCTGGATCCCCGCCCAGGCGCCGTTCGCGTCCTGGTGGTCCAGTATCCACTCTTCGGCCTTCTTGATCGCCAGCCTGCGGGTTGGACGAAATGGCCACTTTTCTCCTATTTTGATTACCCTGTCCAGCCCGATGAACGCCCGCTTCCAGCTAAGCAGCCCCGGATTCCCTCTCACCGTGAAGCCTGGCTTGCCCGCATCCTCAGGTATCAGTTCCTGGATTCTGGCATATACGGGCACTGGCCGCACCGGCCTCTTGTTCATGATGATGGTCATAGGCACGATAGTGCCCCGAGCCCACGACGAAAAGTCGTATATATTCATCGGTGCCCATGCCGGCAGCAGGAACATCTCCGGAGGCATCGCAGGTATCGCATTCCAGTTCCACTCCCCCAGCATTGCCAGCCAGATCTTCGTGAAGTTCCGTACCTTCGGAAGACCGCCCTCCGACAATATGAACTCCCGGGCCCTCTCCATCCGCGGATCATCCGCCGGGATGCCCGCCAGCTTCAGCGCAAAGTAAGCCTCCACCGTGACATTCAAGTCACCAGGCCCGTCGTAATAGACGCTCCACGTTCCGTCCTCTCGCTGGGTGCTCAGCAGGTACCGCGCTACCTGGTCCCACCGACGCCTCTCCCCGATGCCTAGGAAATGCGTCAGCATCAGGTACTCCGCTGTTATCGTGGCGTTCGACTCCAGCTCACCCCACCAGTAACCCTCCCTGTATTGCGTCTCCAGCAGATGCTCCTGGCAGTTCCGGATCACTGCATCCAGAGCACCCCTGTCCGGTTCGCCCTTGCGTGTCGCCACTCCCACCCCGCCCCCACGGCCATTCTCCTGCCCGTTTGTCCGCGGGTTCACCCAGAATCGCCGGATCTCGGAAGCCTTCTGCCTCATGCCGCCACCCCCACAGCCCCCCGACCTCTGAACCACGCCACCGCGTCCCGCAGAGCCTCCTCTATCGGCGTCTGAGGCATCCCCAGATCCTGCATCGCCTTCGAACAGTCGAAGTACATCGGGTGCCGGGCCATTCTCACTCCCGACACCGGGATCCGGGGCGCCTTGCTCAGCAGCTTCACCGAAAACAGGTGCTCCACATGGGCCAGCGTCATCGCCAGTCCGTAGGGCAGCTTCACCCGCGGCGCCGACATTCCCGTCACCCTCGCCAATACCCCGAACAGCTCCTTCAGCGTCACGTTCTGGTTGCCCAGGATGTACCGCTCTCCCGTCCTTCCCTTCTTGTAGGCCAATATGTGCCCCCGGGCCACGTCCCTCACGTCCACTACGTTGATTCCCGTGTCGATGTACGCCGGCATCCGACCCCTGATGAAGTCCAGCACTATCCGACCCGTCGGTGTTGGCTTCGGGTCCCAAGGCCCGACCGGCGCCGTTGGGTTCACGATAACCACGTCCAGACCCCGTTGGCAGTATTCCAGCGCCTTCTCCTCGGCGAGGAACTTGGTCCGGTGGTACCCGTCCGCAATTTCGTCCGGCGTGCACCGCGAGCCCTCATTCGGGATCGGTCCCCCCTTCCAGTGCCCGAACACCGAGGCCGTGCTCGTGTACACCACCCGGCTCACCCCCGCCCCCATCGCCGACTCCAGGATGTTCACCGTCCCTTCCACGTTCGTTCTTGCGAAATCGCTGGGGTCCGGGCTCCACAGGCTGTACAGCGCCGCCGCGTGGAACAGCGCTTCCCGACTTTCCATCGCCCGGTCCAACGACGCCCGGTCCCGCAGGTCCCCAACCGCGACCTCCACTTCCAGCCCATCAACATTCGTCATGTCCGCCCCAGGCCGGCACAACACCCGGACTTCGTGCCCGTCCGCCAGGAGTTCCCTCACCAGGTTCCCCCCGATAAATCCCGTGGCCCCAGTCACCAGCGCCTTCAAGACGCCCTCTCTACCGCGGTCACTTTCCTGTCTCCTCTATTCGACAAACAGGTAGCTCCTGATAAATGCGTTCAATGCCTTGTCCGCCGCCCGGGCCTTAAGCCCCAGCCCCGACAGCCTCCACAGCTCCCCGGGATGGTTCACCACGTACCCCAAACTCCGCGCCACCGACACCCGACCTTCGTCATACAACGCATCCAGGCCCTGCGGCATCTGCATCTCCGCCGTGTCCACTATCGCCCTAACCGCTAGGAAGGGAAGCCCATATCGAGAGACCGCCTCGGCCACGTGATAGGTTTCCATGTCCACCGCCCGAATCCCGAATCGCTCCGCCATCTCCCTTTTCACCCTTGGCTCGGTAACTACCCGCTTCACCGTCCCGATCTTCCCCGCCCGGTACGGAATTCCCCACCCGCTTAGCCCCGACTCCGCCCTCGCCAGCAATTTCGCATCCAGCGCCGCTACCGCATCCCTTTCGTGAATCTCCGACTCCCCGGATTCCTCCACCAGGCAAGTGTCCGTTCCCAGCACCAGGTCTCCCGTGTTCAGGGTCGGGTCCGCCGCTCCCGCGTACCCCATGGCCACTATCTCCGTTACCCCGTGCTCCCGAGTCAGCTCTGCCACCACCTTCTCGATCTCCTTGGCCCCTATTCCCACTGCCGACACCAGCACCCCCGTTTCCCCCAGCACACCCCTCAGCAGCCCCTCCCCACCATTCACCGGCGTGGCGTTTATCGCCTTTGCAAACGAGGCCGCTTCCCTCGGCATGGCCGTAAGCACAGCTAGCACCCCCCACCCCCTTCTCCCTTCGCCCGACCCTCAGCCCGGGCCTTGGCTTCCGCCTTACGTCGCTGCCACGCCTCCCAGGACTTCCCCGCCGCCGTGTCCTTCCCGCTGAACTCCACGTTCGCTATCTGCGAATAGGCAATCGTAAATGGCCCCCCACCCGACTTGTCGAAATACTCCAGGAACGGCTCCCGGGCTTCCGCCGCCCTGTTGAAGATGTAACCCTCCACCGCAGACCCGTCCGTCTTCACGATAGTCGTGTTCCCGCGGTAGTCGTAGGCCATCTCTATGACCTGCTCTACAGTCAAACTGTCGTCGAGGGTCGGCACCCAACCCTCCAGGGACTTCTCTTCCGCCATCTACTAGCGACCCTCTATCTCCGCTCTACAGCTTGCCGGAGATCGTGGCTGCCACCGTGTCCTTGAACCCCTTCCAGCTCGTGAACGTCTTGTCCACCGCCGTCGCCTCAAACCCCGAGTGCACCATGCAGTCCCGGCACTTCGGGTTCCCGCTCGCCTTCCCGTATTCGGCCCACTTCGTCTCCTCCATCAGCTCCTTGAAACTGTGGGCGTAACCCTCCTGCAGCAAATAACACGGCCTTTGCCACCCGAACACGTTGAATGTCGGGTTGCCCCAGGGTGTGCACTCGTAGTCCTGCTTACCCATCAGGAACTGCAGGAACAGCGGAGACTGGTTGAACCTCCACCCCTTCTTCTTCTCCCTGAATATCTCCGAAAACAGCTGGTTCGTGTTCTGTTTCCGCAGGAAGTGTTCCTGGTCCGGCGCCTTCGAATAGCTGTACCCCGGCGACAGCATCATCCCCTCCACCCCCAGCTCCGTCATATCGTCGAAGAACTGCCTCACCCTTAACGGTTGCGCCCCGTCAAACAGCGTCGTGTTCGTCGTCACCCGGAACCCGAGCCTCAGCGCCATCCTGATCGCTTCCACCGCCCTGTCGTACACGCCGTCCTGGCACACCGACTCATCGTGGTCCGCCTGCATCCCGTCCAAATGTATGCTGAACGTCAGGTATTTCGATGGCGTGAACAGCCCCTCTTCCAGCTTCTTCTTTAACAGGATGGCGTTGGTGCACAGGTACACGTACTTTTTCCGCCTTACCAGCTCCTCAACCAGCTCCCCGATCTCCGGGTAAAGCAGGGGCTCGCCGCCTGGAATGCTCACTATCGGTGCCCCGCACTCTTCCACCGCCCCCAGGCACTGCTCTACCGTCAACCGCTTCTTCAAGATCTGGGCCGGGTACTGGATCTTCCCGCAACCTGCACAAGCTAGGTTGCACTTGAACAGCACCTCCAGCATCAGCACCAGCGGGTAACGCTTCCGCCGAAGCAGCTTCTGCTTCAGCACGTGCCCCGACACCGTCATCATCTGCGTTAGCGGTACACCCATTCCTAGTGCTCCCTCTCTAGGAAAAATCTCGCCAAGCCCCTGAGCTGCGAGTCCATCTCCTTGTCCAGATTCAGCGCGTCCAACCGACGCATCGCCGAATCATTGTGCTCGGCCGCCAGCCCCTGGCAGTACTCCCGGGCCCCGGTCCTTTTCAATATCCCCAGCACGACGTCCACCTCTTCCTCCCCCGCTGGGTCGTCGTTCCCGTATATCGCCTGCATGCTCCTGCGGTCATCACCCTGGGCCGACTGCAGAGCGTGCACCACCGGCAGGCACATCTTCTTCCGCCTGATGTCGGATGCTATCGGCTTCCCCAGCCTGTCCTCGTCTCCCCACACCCCCAGGTAGTCGTCCCTTATCTGGAATACGGCCCCCATGTCCAGCCCGAACTGCCTCCACGACTCGGACAATGCGGTGTCACACCCCGCCGCCAGCGCCCCGAGATAGTAAGAACACCCGAACAGGGCCCCCGTCTTCCGCCCGATCATCGCCAGGTACTGGTCCGTCGTGACCTCGGTGTTCCTCTCGTATGTGATGTCTAGGAATTGCCCCTCGATCATCTCCAGCGACGCCTTCTCCAACCCCTCCACCGCCAGCCGTATCCGCGTTGCCGAATGCGTGTCATCCACGCCCTTGACCAGCGTTAGCGCCGCCAGTCCCCTCATCGAGTCCCCCGCATTGATACCCTGTGCCAGGCCCCACTTGTGCCACACCGTGTCCCGGTGCCGGCGCTGAGTATCTCCGTCTTGGATGTCGTCGTGAATGAGCGAAAAATTGTGTACCAGTTCCAGCGCCGCCGCAAAGGAAAGCGCATTCTGCCAGTCGCCGCCCGCCGCCTGGCAGGCCAGCAGGCACATCATCGGCCTCAGCCCCTTGCCCTGACCGTTAGCCGGACGGCCCTCCCCGTCTATCCACCCCAGGTGGTAGCGCTGCATGTCGTAGATGCCCAACTCCCGACCCTCAAAGGCCGACCTCAGGGTGGCATCCAGCGACTCTTTGTACGTGTCGAAGGCTTTCGGAAGCGTCATCCTTGCTTCGATCACTCCTGTCCGGGGCCCTAGCGCGCCGCCCCGTCCTTCACCGCGGCCTTCTTGTCGGCTCCCTTCCGAAACATCTCAGGAAAGTCTTTCCTGATGGAGCCCGCGATTCCCTCCGGAGTAAGCCCCAGCATCTCCAGCAGCTCAGACCTCACCCCGTGCTCGACAAACGTGTCGGGCACACCCAGCGTCTTCACCTTCGCTCCCTTCGGCATGGCGCTTTCTATCAGCGCCAGCACCCGGGACCCGAACCCTCCGCTTATCATGTGCTCTTCCACTGTAACCACCCGACCCGTCTTCGCCGCGTTGTCCAGGATCAGCTTTTCATCCAGTGGGTTGATGAACCTGGCGTTAAGCACCGTGCACTCCACGCCGTCTGCCGCCAGGGCCTCCGCCGCCTCTATCGCCGGGTACACCATCGAACCTATTGGTATGATCGTCAGGTCCTTGCCTTCCCTGACTTTTTCACCCTTCCCAATCTCCATTGAGTGAGGCTCTGACGCCATCGGCACACCGTACCCCGTCCCCCTCGGGTATCGCAGGGCTATCGGCCCGTTGTGGTTCACCGCCGTGTACAGCAGGTGTTGCAGTTCGTCCTCGTCCTTTGGCGCCGCCATCACAATGTTCGGCAGCGACCCCGTAAATGCAATGTCGAAGATTCCCTGGTGCGTCCTCCCGTCCTCCCCGACCAGCCCCGCCCTGTCCACCCCGATGATCACCGGAAGGTTCTGAAGGCACACATCATGAAGGATCTGGTCGTATGACCTCTGCAGGAACGTCGAGTAGATTGCTACCACCGGCTTCAGACCGCCCCGCGCCATCCCCGCCGCCACCGTCACCGCGTGCTGCTCCGCCACCCCAACGTCGAACACCCGCTTCGGGAACCGTTTCTCCACCTGCTTCAGCCCCGTCCCCTCCAGCATCGCCGCACTGATCCCGACCACCGCCGGATTCGCCTCCATCAGCTTTTCCATCGTGTCGGCGAACACCTTCGAATACGTCGGCGCACCGGACCCCGCCCCGATTGGCGAGCTCGGCTGGTGGAACTTGATCGGGTCCTGCTCCGCGGGCTCGTGCCCCCTGCCCTTGTGGGTCACAACGTGTACCAGGGGCGGCTTGTCGTAATACTGCATCGCGTCCCGCAGTACGTGCTCCAGCTCCTCGATGTTGTGCCCGTCAATTGGCCCGATGTACCGGAACCCCATCTCCTCCCAAAGCAGGTTCGGGATTATCATCCCCTCTATGCTCGTCTTGATCCGCCGGGCCAGCCGCCACACCAGTTCCCCCTGTGGTAGCACCTTCGCCAGCTCCCGGCCCCCTTCCACCAGGTGCCGAAAGTCCGGGTGCAGCGTGATCCGGTTCCGCCAGTTCGTCAGCCACCCCACGTTCTCCGAAATCGACATCCCGTTGTCGTTCAGGATGACCATCAGGTTCTCGGGTTTCTCCTGGGCTATGTTGTTCAGCCCTTCGTAGCTCAACCCCGCCGTCAGCGCCCCGTCACCCACCACCCCGACCACGTAACCGCCCTGGTGCGTGAGCGTCAGCGCCGCCGCCATCCCCGCCGCCGCCGATAGCCCCGTCCCCGCATGCCCCGCCCCGAAGATGTCGTGCGGGCTTTCGTGGATCTCCGCAAATCCGGAATATCCGCCCTTTGTCCGGATATTTTCAAACCCGTCCTTGCGACCCGTCACCAGCTTGTGCGTATAGCACTGGTTGCTCGTGTCCCAGACAATCTTGTCATTGGGGCTGTCCAGTATCCGGTGCAGGGCCAGGGTCAGCTCCACGACGCCCAGGTTTGACGCCATGTGACCGCCGTTCTTGCTCACTACCCGGATTATTACTTCCCGGATCTCCTCCGCTAGGGTGTCCAGCTCCGTATAGGAGAGCGACTTCAGGTCCTTGGGGCCGCTTACTTTGTCTAATATGCTGTTCGCCACGAATATTCCTCGCTGTCTGTGACTAATAAGGCCTGCCGAATTTGGTCTCGGCCAAATAAACACCAAATCGGCAGGCAGGACAACTATATCGACAGCCGAGGTACTAGGCTAACACACCCCCCAAACCCCGTCAAACCACCCCCCGCCCCCTTCCGTATTGCCTGTCATTCCGATTCCCGCGAGGAATCTGCGGTGAGGCACTTCCTCCCCCACTTCCTATAGCAGTAGGGACAGATATCGTGCCCGCCCTTTCCCTAATTCCGTTGCCCCTTCCCCCAGTACCAAACTAGAGGCATGCACCTGCGCCTTGACGCAGGTGCATGCCTCTGTTTATTCCTCCCCCTCTCCCTTACAGGCCCTAAGGGAGAGGGGATCAAGGGGGTGAGGGTGCCCCGTCCTACCTGTGTCAGGGTCGCTTAAACCCACCCCAAACCCGCCCCCGAAACACCACGGCAAACACCAACAATGATGCCCCCATCAGACATGCATTCCCCACGTACACCCACGACAACGAAGTAAACCCCAGCACCAGGTACCCCACCAGCGGCCCGAACGCCGACCCCAGGTCCTGCCACGTCGCATACCTGCTCATCACCGTAGACCTTCGTTCTCTGGGTGCCAGATCGCCGGCCAGGGCGTCGGATGAAGCCCCCAATGCCGCCGCACTGATGAATCCGACCGGCAGCCAGAGGAGTGTCAGGGCCAGCGTCCCCGGGAATGCCAGGAGCAGCACCATGGCTATGCTCAATGGGGCCGCCAGCAGGACTACCCGCTCCCTTCCGATCCGGTCACCCATGTGCCCCAATATCGGCCCCCCCAGTGCTGCGATCCAGTTTGTCGCCAGCAGGATCCCATTCAGCGTCGCAGTCCCCAGCATCCACCCCCCCACTGACGCCCCATCTTCTCCCAGCACTTCACTCAGGAAGAAACCGAGAGTCGATACAACTATTCCACCCAGGGCGAAATAGAAAACGAACGAGTTGAGAAACAGCGCCAGGAACCGGCCTGTCCTGCCGTCTCCTTCCGACGAACTCCTGCCCAGCAGCATCCCCTGCAGGAAACTGCCATCCTCCTCTGGCTCTGCGGGATCGTTTATGGTCGGGGGAATAGGGCCTTGACGTTCGACACCGCTGCCACTGCGACTCCTCCAGAAATTGATCATCAATGGCACCCCCACCACCCCCAGCCCCGCAACTATCGCAAAGCTCGCCAGGCGTCCCGTCACATCGAAAAGAATGCCCCCCAATAGCACCCCTACTATGCTTCCTGCCCTCTGACCGCCGCTGAACAGGCCCATCAGGCGCGCCCTGTCGCGTTCCCTGCCCTCCTCCAGCACCGTCACGTACCCCCCAAGTCTGAGAATCGAATAGCACAGGCCCCACAGCAGACGTGTGATTAGCAGAACGGAAAAACCGGGGCCCAACCCGTAGGCCAGCGTCGTCCCGATGGACAGTACGACCGCTACTGCCAGCGGCTTTTCCACCCCAAATCGCCTGAAAAGCCGGTCCGCCAGCGGATTCGACGCCAACCTCACGAACCTGTTCGCGCTCAGTAGCACCCCCACCAGCCCCGCCGACACCCCGAACGCCGATACATTGGACGGCAGCACGGCATATATCATCGAGTCCCCCATGATCACCGCCCCGACAATCGCCGTGACCACAAACACCCGCCCCGGCGCAAACCCATAGTCCTTTCCCCTGATACCCATAGCCCGACACTCTACCACCCTCCACTACCCCCGACACCCGCGTATTTCTCTGTCATTTCTGGGGACGGAGGGGCCGCTCGTGCTGAGCGCAGTCGAAGTATGAGCCGGGAGGCGCACGTATCGCCGTATCGCCACGCATGCCTATACCCGCCCCCGCGTATTTCACTGTCATTCCGAGGCCCCGCGAGGAATCTCAGGCGTCTGTCAAACTCACAGATACTTCCTTGATGGCCACAGTGATTGCTTTCCCACGGGGGAGTGGTGGTTCCACTCTTCTTTCCTCGAGACGGCATTCGTAGTCCCACCCCCACACGCCTTGACAACGCCCCCGCGCGGGTGTTCCATTACCTCGCCCCTCAACCAATACCGACAAACCATCTCCCAGGACTTGAACAACATGCGACTGGACCTCGCCTCCTTCAACGTCGAACGCATCACCCTCGCCAACGAGACCCGCCTCTCCGACGGCGAACTCCGCGTCGACGCCTCAGCCGTCAAAGCCCTTGTCTTGGAAGAAGACCTCTTTCAGGACGTCGATGTCCACGCCATCCACCCCGGAGACCACGTCCGTATCCTCCACGCCCTTGACGTCGTCGAACCCCGACACAAGGTCTCGGGCCCCGGCCAGGTCTTCCCCGGAGTCCTCGGCCCGCCCCTTTCCGTCGGCGAGGGCCGTACCCACGTCCTCCGTGGCGCCACGGTCATAACCGCCGGTGAGCCCGTCGAAGGCGAACCCGTATACTGGCGTGAGGCCATCATCGATATGTTCGGCCCGGGTGCCGACTACACCCCCTTCTCCAGCACCGCCAACCTCGTCCTCGATATCAAGGCCCGACCCATAACCGGCCCCGACACCGAACATGACAACACAATCATGGGCTCAGGCCACGCCGGACGGTACAACAGGGCCGTTCGCAAGGCCGGGTTCAAGGTCGCCAGTTGGCTCGCCTCCATCACTGCGGACATGCCCCCCGACTCCGTCGAAACCTTCGAACTCACCCCCGTGGTCCCCGCCCTCCCCAAGCTCTTCTACGCCAGCCAGGAGTCCGCCCAGTTTCTCTACGGCGAGACTATGGGCTGGCAGCCAACCCTTATTCACCCCAATGAATACGCAGACGGCGTCATCTACCGCGCCTTCAACGGCCCGGCTAGCATCCGGGAGGCCTCCTACTTCTTTCAGAACCATCGCGTCCTCGCCGACATGTACGCCCGACACGGCAAAGACATAAACTTCGGCGGCGTCCTCCTCTACCCCTTCGGCCCCGAGCGTCTTGAAGAAAAGGAACGCATAACCGGCTTCGCAGCCAAGCTCCTCGACTTGATGGATGCCGATGGTGTGGTTATCTCCTTCGTCGGCGGCGGACACCCGGGCATCGACCCCATGCTCCTCTGCCAGAAGTGTGAGCAGCTCGGCATCCGCACCACCCTCATGTATCCCGAAATGGCCGCCGGCTCCTCCGACCCCGGCTTCGTCCACTTCGTCCCCGAAGCCGACGCCGTGGTCAGCGTGGGCAACTACGAGGAAATCGTCACCCTTCCCCCCGCCCCCACCGTCATAGGCGGCACCAAGGTTCACATTTCCGACCTCGACGCCTACGGCGAGCTTCCCATCACCATCCGACATCTCTACGGCGCTTCCAGCCCCATGGGCGACTGGAAACTGGCGGGCGTCCAATACTAGCCTTCCACCCATGATGCGCCTCGAACTCGCCCGACACCCCATCCGCGATATCCACCTCTCCGATTCCACTCACCTGCAGGGCGACGTTCTACACGTCTGTACCGACGACATCCGTGACATCGTCACCTCCTCCGGCCCCTTCGTTGACGTCGATGTCCACGTCGCCCGACCCGGCGATAAGACCCGCATAATCAACGTCCTTGACGCCGTAGAGCCCCGGCACAAGGCCTCCGGCCCGGGAACCGTCTTCCCCGGCATGGTCGGCCCCCCGGTCTCCGTAGGAACGGGCCTCGACCACGTCCTGGATGGTATGGCCGTCGTCGCCGTCGGTGAACCCGCCCCCGGCGAGTCCGTCCATTGGCGGGACAGCGTCGTCGATATGTGGGGTGAAGGTGCTCAGTACACCCCCTTCTCCCGAACCCTCAACCTCGTCATCCACATCAAGGGCAAGACCGACTTCAATCCCGAAGAGCTCCGCCAGCAGGCCCATCTCGACCAGATCGACGGCTCAGACTACGCCCGCGCCTACAACTTCGCCGCCCGACGCGCCATCTTCAAAGTCGCCGACTTCCTCGCCTCCGCAGCCCGGGACTCCACCCCCGCCTCAACCGAGGTCCTGGAACTCCCGCCCGTCAGCCCCGACCTCCCCCGCGTCTACTACGTCTGCCAGCTCCACCGCGACCGCTGGCTCTACGCCGAGAAGATGGGCTGGCAACCAACCTTCGTCCACCCCAACGAACTGTTCGACGGGGCCGTATTTAGCAGCTTCATGGGCCCCGGCGGCTCTCGAGACTGCTCCTATTTCTATCAGAACAGCCCCGTCACCCGACAGCTCTACCGGCGCCACGGCGTCGACCTCAACTTCGCCGGCGTCCTCCTCTGGTTCTACGGCCCCATGAGCGTCGACGAGAAAGACCGCATTGGCAGCTACGCCACCAAGCTCCTGCGCATGGTCAAGGCCGACGGCGCAGTCCTCACCTGGATCGGCGATGGCCAGTCCGGTGTCGACGTCATGATGATGTGCCAGAAATTTGAGCAAGCTGGTATCCATACCACCGTCCTAAGCCCCGAGATGGCCCCCGGCCCCAACGACCCCGGCTTCGTCCACTTCGTCTCCGAGGCCGACGCCCTCGTCAGCACCGGCAACTACGAGATGACCGTCCACATGCAACCCCCGGACCGCCTCCTGGGCGGCACTCACCTCGCCGTCCGTCCCATCGACGCCTCCGGCCCGTTATCCCTCCCTCTCCGCTTCATCTACGGTTCCGTCAACCCCGCCGGCTTCAACCGCCTGGCAGGAGTCGGATATTAACACTGTTATTGCTTCCTGATTGGATTAGACGTATTTCTGTATTTGCGTCATAATCTTTGCATCAACGAAACAGTTGCAGGACGGCGAATGATGCAAGAGAAAAAGAAAAGACTAACCCTGGACCTTGATGCACCCCTACAGCGGCGCCTCAAGGCCGTCGCCGCCCTTAAGGGCGTCAGCATGAGGCAGTACTGCCAGTCAGCCATCGAACAACGACTAGCTCAGGAGAAGTCGGGGGAAAAGCAGAACTCTCCTTCCTCGGACGAAGCCTTTGAGCGTCTCGTGGCTTTCAGGGAAGAAATCTTTGGTGACAGAGTGCTCCCTGGCAGTTCGGTGGATCTGATTCGGGAGGCACGCGAAATCCGAGACAAGGAGTTGGAATTCTTACTGTGAACGGCCAGGTCGTAGTGGATGCGAGTTTGGTCTTCAAATGGTTGGTGAAGGAAGAATTAACTGAGGAAGCCACTTCTCTCAGGAGATCTTGGGTCGAGCAAGATGTAACCCTCATTGCTCCATACTTCATGCTTGCCGAAGTTACTAATATTCTCCACCGTCGGGTTGTCAAGGGAGAGATCACTTTGCAGACTGGGACTGACCTGATTGACAAGCTAATCGATATGGACATCCAGCTCGTAGAGACTCACCACCTCCACCGCCGAGCCCTCGAGCTCGCCTCCCAGCTAAATCATGGCGCCGCCTACGACTCCCACTACCTCGCCCTCGCCGAGACCCTCGGCTGCGATCTCTGGACCGCCGACCAGCGACTCCAACGCACCTCCTCCTCCCTCTCCCCGTCAGTCCACTGGCTCGGTGAGCTTGTATCTTGAAACTCGAAATCCACACTTTCACTGTCGATAATGCACAGTTCGCCCCCGAAACCCGCCTCTCCGATCACACCCTCCACATAGACCGGCAGGCCGTCATAGACCTGGTCTCCCTCGATGAACACTTCAGCAGTATCGACCTCCATCTGGTCCGTCCCGGTGACAACACCCGCCTCATCAACGTCCTCGACGTCATCGAACCCCGGCACAAACCCTCCGGCCCCGCCAGGGTCTTCCCCGGCCTCCTCGGCCCCCCGACACCCGTGGGCTCCGGCCGCACGGACCGCCTCACTAACCCCCTGGTCGTCGTATGCAGCGAGCCCATGACCGACGAACCCGTCTACTGGCGAGATTCCATCATGGACATGACCGGCCCCCTGGCCCCGTACAACACATTCCGTAACAACCACCTCCTCGTCCTTGAACTGAACCCCCGGCTGCTCGAAGAATCCACCGATGAGCGTGCCTCCGCCCTCAACAGCCACGCCTACGGAGCGGGCCACGTCCAGGAATACAATCACGCCGCCCGCATGGCGGGGTTCAGAGTCGCCGAATACCTCTCACGCTCGGCTAACGGACCGGCTACCGACATCGTGGACACCTACCAGCTCACCCAATCCAACTCCCGACTCCTCAGGGTCGTTTTTGCCTGCCAGCTAGTCCTCCACAAGGTATACGGTGAAATCTTCGGCTGGCAGCCGACTCTTCTCCACCCCAATGAGCTGTTCGACGGCGCAGTCTACAACCCCTTCAACCCGCCCGCCTGCGGACGGGAGACCACCTACTACCTGCAAAACCACCCAGTCGTCCGATGCCTGTACGATCTGCACAACAGGCAGATCGACTTCGCAGGCGTCCTCCTTCAGCGAGCTCAGGTCCTCAGTCAGGACGACAAAGACCGCACCACCGACTACTCCCTGAAACTCCTCCAAATGCTGCGTGCCGACGGCCTCATCCTCACCTGGTCCGGATCCGGCAACCCCGGCGTCGACACCATGATGCTCGCCGGCAAAGCGGAGAAGGCCGGTATCAAGACCACGGTAGTCAACTCCGAGATGTCAAAGTACCCCGGCGACACCGGCATCACCTTCTTCCCACCCGAAGCCGACGCCGTAGTCTGCGCAGGTAACTACGAAGAAGAAATCGACCTGCCTCGCATCGACTACGTCATCGGCGGCTCGACCCTCGGTGCCCCTCCCCTCGACCCCCGGGGCCCCATGACCCTCTCCCTCCGCTACCTCCTCGGCGCCACCAACGTAACCGGCGCCAACACCCTCTCCAGCGTCTCCTACTAACCCCTCCCTCTTCCCAACCCCACCCCTCCCACCCCAACACCCCTCTTTTCCCATTCCGATGCCCCGCGAGGAACCTCCAGGGCCTCTCCCAAAACCCACCCCGCTTTTTACCACGCACATTCCTCCCTGGCATCCCACCCTTGGCAACGAATTATCAGAAATTTGCCGAGGCAAATTTCTGATATCTCAATAAAACTCTGATATCTCAATAAAACTCTGATATCTCAATAAAACTCTGATATCTCAATAAAACAAGGCGGACGGGAACCGATTAAATACCGGGGTGCCGGAAGGCGTCTCCTTTCTTCACCCAGTACTGAACTAGAGGCAGGCGTGGGTGCATCGCACCCACGCCTGCCTCTGTTCTCCTCTCCCCCTCTCCCTTGAAGGCCCTAAGGGAGAGGGGGATCAAGGGGGTGAGGGTTCCCTTGGGGGGCCCGGGGAGGGCATCCTCTTCCCCACCAAATCAAACCAATCCATCAATCCCATGAATCACAGTTCAGATATTCCTCCCCAAAAGCCGCACATTTGCTCTTGACACACCTGTCCGACCATACTATCATATCCTCCGTCCGATCGAACACTGACTCACATCATCCAAGGAGGAACCAAAAACCCAGGGAAGCCCCGAGACCCACCGGGTCCCGTGTCCCTTCCCTACCCATCCAGGCGATGGAAGGTCCACAACATTAAGCGGCACGGCCCTCATATAGGAGCCCTGCCGAAAAACCTCGGGCTATTAAGCCCTTGAAAAATCTCCCCCGTCGTTCCCCTCGGAGATTCCCCTTTAACCCAGCGACGGCAGCGAGAAAACGTGTTCCCCACCCCTCCGAGTGGGTCGAGCCAAACTGAAAAACTGGTGGTAGAGACGCCCTCTGGCGAGAACCCCTCGCTTGTCTGCCATGTGACACAGGAACACGGGGCTGAACCAGGCTGGCCCCCCGCCCCCTGAAACTGAGTCCCGGACCTTCCATCGCCGACCCAAAACCCAACAGACAGAACAAAATGCAAATGCAAACCCAAACCCAAACCCCACAACCAAACAACCTCTTCTCCACTACCATCCCAGATGTGCGGGGCCGGGTCTCCGTAGGGGCGATCGGCTCGTCGCCCTCCCCAGTGCAAGGTGAGAGGGTTTGCTTGTGGAGGTGGGGGCCGTTCCCTTCTCCCCAGTACCAAACTAGAGGTAAGCGCCTGCGCCTTGGCGCAGGCGCTTACCTCTGTTTTTTCCTCCCCCTCTCCCTTAAAGGCCTGTATAGACCGGGGAGAAGGGTAACAGTTGTTCGGAGAGATAGGTAACACATTCTACAGGCCTAGATCTATGGCAGCGATGGGTTGTATGGAGAAGAAGACGTTCCAGGTTCCATCTCTGGCCCCGGGTCTCAGGGCCACGCACATTCCTCTGAAGGGCTTGCCTACACGAAAGGTCTTTCCGCAGAAGTAGATGCGGCCGTTAGCATCGACAGAACGTACGTGGTCGTCTGCGTCGTACTCGACGGGTGGAAGGGTCTCGGGGAAAGGGCGAGAGCTGATGGTGTATCGGCTGGCAGGGGTATTAAGGTCTAGGGCATGGTGAGGACGCTGGAGGTTGTAGAAGTCTCTCCAGCTGTCGAAGCTGCTCTGACACTGAGAGAGGTCGGTGTAGCTGATGCCCTGGAGCAGTTCAGTCTTGAGGGACCTGTGGAAGCGTTCAAGCTTGCCGAGGGTCTGGGGGTGGTAGGGCCTGCTGTGGATAACCCTGATTCCCAACCGGAGCAGCCATACGGTCAGAGGTGTGAAGGGATGGTCGAGGTCTTTACCCCAGGGAGACCCGTTGTCAACCAGGATAGTGTGGGGCAAGCCATAGAGGCGGAAGATGGAGATGAGATGGTCACGGACAGTCTGAGTCCTCTCGTCTGCGCAGGCCCTGACACCCAGGGAGAACCGGGAATGGTCGTCCAGCACCGTCAATGGATGGCATCTGCCACCCCTGGTGACCGGGATGTGTCCCTTGAAGTCCATCTGCCAGAGGTCGTTGGGTCTAGGGTGCTCGAAGCGGCGGTAGGCCTTGTGCTTGAGGCTCTGCGCCGCCTCTATAAGTCCGTATCTCTTGAGTATGGCCGTTATAGTGCTCTTGGAGGGGACGCCGGTGTGCCCCCTGTCCTTGAGCATCTTGGCCAGCACATGTCCTCCCTTGGTGGGGAGCTCTCTTCGCAGGTCCACTACCAGCTGTTCCATCTCGGCGCTGGTGCGGTTGGGGGAATGATGAGGGCGCCTGGGGAGATCACCCAGACTCCCCTCTCCGCCCTCCAGATGACGCCTCAGCCACTTGTAGCCGGTCTTGCGGCTGATCCCAATGCGCAGACACAGTTCACTCATGTTCACACCCTCGGACTGGGCCAGACTGACAAACTCTCTTCGCTGAGACATGACGGTCTCCACTTTCCATGGCATGGGCATTCTCCTCATAAGGATTTCCATGCCTATTGGTGTAACCCATGTCCCCGAACATGTGTAACCTATGTCCCCGGTCTATACAAGGCCCTAAGGGAGAGGGGGATAAAGGGGGAGAGGGTTCCCTTCCCGCCCCCGCACCACGCGAAATCCCCAGAAATCCCTTTAGGCGTCATTCAATCAAAACAGCTACGAGTTCAATCAATGTTCAATCAAAATCTATCCCACTGAAACCTCCCTTCCCGTTGGCATCGCCTCAACCCTTTGCCCGGCGCAGAGCGCCCCGAGGGAAGTGCAAAACTCCCGTTCCGTCAAGTAACGGATGGGGATAGAGCCAGTAACAGCAGGCTGGAAAGGGCGGAAGCTGGTGATGCAATGTGAGGGAAGAGGGGACTTTGACCTGGTCCTAGTTTGTCGCGACAACGCGGTCACCAGTGGCACCCCCATTGAGATGGCAGTGAAGCGGCAGAGCCCTTGAACTAGGTGTTAACATACGTTTCGGTGCAGAGCATTAGAACAATACAGGAGCTTCAGCTTGGTGACCTCAAAAAGTAAACTGGTGCGGCTTGGAGCCTTTATTTGCTTGGTTGCTGGCGTACCGGTATTCACGCTGGGCTTGGTTATAGTGATATCTGGTGCGGCTGTGGATACTGTCCCAGTGCCTAGTTGGCCGATGTGGTTGTTGATTTGGTTTGCAGCGTTTTTTGGCATAATCATGAGCCAATTTGCCGGCTATTACTTGGGTACGGTCATAACTCAAATTGTGCTCAAATACAGGATTTCAAAAGCAGACCAGCAACTAACTCATTACCGCAGTCTGCAAAAAGAACTAGCTCAAGACGCAGACAGTTTTGTCGCCCGACTAAAAGCGTTGGGGTTTAAGTTCGACCCATAAATGGAGGGTAATGGCGAGAACAATACCCTTATATTGTCCCTGCCACTGCGCGCCATTTCGGGTATCCCTTTTAGATTCTATTTTGCTGTTCATTCGGTCCTCTTTCTAGCTGTTACCCTATTGCGGGTCTATCAAGCACACATAGATGAAATGACTCCCCTTGCCACGGCTATTCTAAATACCCTGGGTACTTCGTACATATCTTTACTCTATGTTGCGGGTATCGCACCACCATGTGCATTCTTGCTTCATCTGACGCGCTCACATATTGGCAGACGAAAGGAGAAGTCGGCGAACAAAAAAACCGCTGGCGAACCTGAAACCTATAACCAGGCGCTTTTGCAAGAACTAGCCAAAAGGTCAACAAGGCGGCACTCCGACTATGCCTTCAGATTTGGGCGGAGGCACAAGAAGAACTAGCCAACGCCTTAGTCTGCTGGCATGTTGACAGCTGCCCCAGACGAAATGTTTAGAAACCGAATCGTGTCATACCGCGCCCCACAGTCATCAGTAGATTTGCTTGAACAGTTAGATTCTGTCATGAAAGCGATGAGAAATACCGATTGGCCTGAATGGCCGGGACTTCAAGGGGGCGCTTAGAGTGACATCAGAGGGGTTCATCAGTCGCTGGGTGAAGCACGAGCTATATGCTCATTGCTTCAAGGCGTTGGCACTCTCGCCAGAAGAACGCGGCAACTACGGCCAAATGCACTATCCTTGCCCGAATACCTGCCACGGCCCCGACAAAGCCTGCTATGGCGGGTTTCCATATGCACCCCCAGCGGCCACCTCCAAGCTACCGAGAACTCAGACCGTACTGGAAGGGCAAAATTATCACTGGTTTGACTTGTGCCGCGGTCTCGACAGAGTAGCTTGTGACTACCGACTTGAAAGTGGGGCGATCAAGCCGGACCTTGTGGGCCTTGATAGCCAGAGAGAGCCCCTCTGGATCATAGAGGTCGTGGACACAAGCAAGCCATCTAGTAGGGTTTCTGAATTTGCTCGGCGAAAAGGCATCCCAATGTTTGTGGTGATGGTAACTGGCATGAGCGTCAACGACGAAATCATCTGGACTAGCAACCTACGGCACGGTTTTTTGCCACGAGCCGACTTACTGTCCGCAGGAACGACGTGCCCTCGAGATGCATGGCCAAGAGACACTCGGTTAAGACCCGACGTTTCGAACGGAGATAGCCCTGTGCCGTGCATTGTGTGCCGAGAGCCACTGAGTAGTTTCTTTCACGAAGAATCGCATATGGCCTTTGAGCATGGACTGGTGTCAGAGTTTGTAGCTTACAGTGACCTCGACGGTAACTGCCTCACCTACAGCAATTCCAGCTGGGCTTTAGTCTCACCTAGTCTGACAGTCAGCGGTAGACCACCTCTTCAGTTCCATGGCGTCATTAAGCGTGCAGTAGATGAAAATGCAGCGTGCCGTCAAGACATGCAAGGTCTGGAGCCCTGTCTCGCTGAAGCCACCCACCGCGGATATTGCCTAATGCACTTGCCGCCCAACTTGCCGTAGCAACGAGTTTGCACTTCTCTCGTGCACTAAGCACAATCACGCCTAGTCTTATCAGAATCCCTCATTCATCAAAACACGGCTTTTTCAATCCCCGCGCAATTATCGTCCTTGATTTCGTACTATGTAAGGACAAAGACGTAATGGGGTTTACCTCTTAACCTAAGATGATAAACTCACGCGACCAATGTCACCGAACGGAGGCAGAGCGGTGGAAGTCTTGTCTGAACTAAGTGTACCGGCTCGGGTAGCGGTATTGGTGGGGATGATAGTGATATCACTAGGGTTGTGGCAACTTGGCCTTGGAAATGGTTGGGGGGTAATGTGGCGTTTCCTGTTACTCCCTGGCCGTCTCCTGGGCTGGTTTCTTAAGACCCTACAGTTACGGGTAAGTTCGAACAGGTAGGTTATCCTATCCCAGCAATGATAGAATCCCGCTGTGGGTAATTATCTGCAGTTTGTCTCGTGGCTCGCCCCAGTAATCGGCGTGGTTGTTTATGTTGCGATTGAAGGCCTTAAGTGCTGGGGAAGACACCGGCAATCCCATACCCCTCAGTCGGAGTTAATAGCTACCCTTCCTTCTGAGCCGGAATTCATAATTTCAAGAGAGGCGCGATTCGCCTGGCAACGCCAACAAGAACAGCTACGCATTAAGAAATGCTCGAACTGTTTGGGTGCAATCTATGCAGTTGTCCTGCTTGTGTGTTTTGGTCTGGCCGAATTAAACCCAGAGCAAGCACATTGGGCGGTGATAGTAGGGGCAATGTTCTTTGGTCTCATCGTATTAGCTGCTCTTGCAGGAGTGATTGAGGGCGTACGCCGATTGTATAAGTGGGTCCGAGTCACCTATTACCGGATCAGGAGCAGTGCGTATGTCTAGCGTCATTATCGCCTAGTGTCGTTAACCACCCCTACAAGTGTCTGGCAATGTGGACATCGAAGCAACAATACAGGCACTCCGCTCACATTGGACGATATTGAAAATGGAGCAACTATCTTCTTATTGCAACTTGGACACTTATTCACGGGAACTCCTTCTAGATGTCGCTAATTCGGGGGTGTTCTTCCTGAGTAGCTGACAATAGCACGGTGGCCAGCCCTTAGGAAGTCTTGCAGTCCACCACGTGGTTGCGGGCCTAAGTTCGGCAGTTGCACCTTTGGTGAATGGGGTCACTGGCTGTGTACCTGCTATGCTTTTGAACAGCCGCTTGTGTCCTCTGCTTGGCTGAGTACACCCCCAGCGGCCTGGGGGCTTCCTTGAATTACGTCTCCGAATCACACCACCCGAGCCAGACCACACACGGCTTTATGGGCTAGGTCCTCACCTTTTCCATCTTGATGACGACCTTGCACTTGCGGGCCTTGTGAACAGGGTTACGGGCTGTTTCTTCCTTGTGCCTACGCCTGGCCTCCCGGGCCCCGTGCAAGGTGGAGAACACCCCCATGAAGCGAGAGCCACTTCGAAAAATGGTCTCCCAGTAACATGAGACCATCCAGACCGTTCGTACCCGCTTACGTCTAATTGTCTCCTCTCCAGTACGTCAACATCTGGGTCAGGGTAAGCCACGTCAACACGGCGGCAAGGACCAGCACCACCTACTCGATATCCGCAACCTCTATCCCCTCCCGTAACGACCACCCCACCGACACGATCCCTGTTACTAGGGACAAAGCGGAACATGCAAATGCCGCCACCCATATGTGATTACCCATCACTCCGCCTTTGCCCTCTCTTCTGCTAAGAACTCATCCCACCCGTAGATACAGGAATGACCGGGCTCCGAAACCTCTCACCACTCGTCCACGCTGGCCTCGAAGTCGGCAATGACCTCATAAATGGGGATGTAATACCGGTAGTCGGGGCCGGTCATTACCAGCCCTGGGCCCTGTTTGTCGGTGAGGAAACCGAAATGTAGTTGACCCTGGCCCTCATCGCTAAACAACACCCCACACAGCACTTTTCCCACTACTTTTCGGTCATTCCAAGTCCAGTTCTTCGGCACACGTTTCCACTTCATATAGGCATGTCCAGTGCTAATAATTATCAATCACTACATAACTTTCATACGAGTAAACGTTTTTGTCTACTGACTCCACACGTTAATGTTGTGAGAATAACGCTCATAATATGCAGATTATACACTATTGACAATTCACTATAATCTGATACACTGAACAGCGGCGGTTTGTAGTACTTGACCTAAGTGCTACCAATCATTGAATGCGCTAACTTGCTCGGTTACATACTGTCCCACAACAAACCGCCATGAGATACCTCGCGACAAATCCGCCTTCTCACATGACAATAACGGCGTAACAGGAGGACGCTGTAGAGTAGAAAAGAGGCCACTGGGTTGCCGCCCAATGGCCTCCTGCCACAAGGAAGGGTTGGTTCCCAGTGGCTAGGCGGAAGTATACGACGCGGGGCGGGGCCCCTCAACTGTCCAAGCAGTTGCAGGAGTTCGATAACATCCTTGCCCAGATGGATGACGCCCCACTACTCAAATGCCTAAAGGCGTACCGCCATACCGGTCGTCCTGGGTATCCCCTACAGGCCCTTTGGCGTGCTTACGTCTACTCCTACTTCAAGGGCCTCCCCCATACCAACGCGCTTATCCGGGAACTGCAAGACCGACCTGATCTCCGTATCTTCTGCGGGTTCGAAGTCCTGCCCAGTCGGTACACCTTTAACCGGTTCATCAACCGCCTCTCCTATCACACGGACCTTGTAGAGAAGACAATGGCGGGGATTACCAATGAGTTGAAGCAAGCAATCCCTGATCTGGGTAAGGAAGTAGCCGTTGACTCTACCGTAGTCAGCAGTAACTCCAGACCGTACAGGAAAGACAACGAAGGCACCGTATTAAGGGAGTCCAGCGACCCGGAAGCCGACTGGACTGCCAAGAACAGCGCCCGGGCCAAGAAGGACGGCAAGGACTGGTTTTGGGGTTACAAACTTCACATGGTGGCAGACGTTAATGACGGCTTGCCCCTGGCCCAGTTCGTCACCACTGCCAGCCGTAACGATAGCCCCGAACTGCCAAACCTTATTGCCAAGGCTGAAGGCCTGTATGACTGGTTTAAGCCTTCGGCGGTAATAGCAGACAGGGGGTACGATGCTGAGTCCAATCATCACTACCTACAGGACAAGGAAATTAACCCTATCATCCATATACGAAGGCACCCCACCAAAGGCAATAAGAACGGCTGGATCGATGGGGTATACACCACTGATGGGGAGCCCACGTGCATCGGACAGATCCCCATGAAGTACGTGAGAACAGACCCAGCTACGGGTCACCGGCTTTACAGGTGCACGGGCTGTCATTTGAAGAACTCCCAACGCGGCGGTATCCGTCATTGCGATACGGAAGTCTGGGAGGACCCTATGAGCAACATCAAGCTGTTCGGCGCCGGTATTCGTAGAGGGTCACCGGAGTGGAAGGCCTTATACGGTAAGAGGCAGGGAATCGAGCGGGTATTCAAGTCGATGAAAGAGTCCCGGCGACTGGACTCTCATTGCCACCGAGGCCTTAGAAAAGTAAGTCTGCACGCTACCATGTCGGCTCTAATCTACCAGGCAACCGCCCTGGCCAACTTTCAAGCGGGCAGGCCAATTGGGTGGATGGTGAGGAAGGTGGCATAGAACAGTTACCTATTTCTCGCCATTAGAGTCAACATTAGTTCCGTTCTTGGCACTACCCTCTGTGACCAGGGTAGTACCAAGTCCTGCAAGTCCAGTGAGGCCGGCACCAAGGAGGCCGATTAGTGCACCTATAACAAATGCGGTTGTACTGCTGTCCCCGTTGCCACCTGACGAAGCATTACTAATGGCAATGGCAATCAAACAGACGATACCTATACAGACCCCGAAAATAAAAAATGCAATGATTAGGATATTTGGCCGAAATTCTGCAAACTGTAATTTTGGACATTTCATGGTCAACCTCCGGCCCCTGCCCAAGCTCTGCTATGTTGCTGAAGGGGCTTTTGCTTTGTTCCAACGGAAATTTAACAGAATGGTCAATCTATTGTAATCTGCCTTGCCCCTGCAGATAGGTCATAAAGGAGGAGGAGGAGCGAAGCGTGACGTAAGAGAAAGAATGAAAGCGGGTGGGGAACTTACAGATCCAACTGGCCCGTCTTCACCGCAAGAATCCACCCGCTTCCACACCGATGCAACTAGCGCACAGGGCAACCCTTTAGCATGAGTTGTACCCCTGATAGGGTTGTCACCGATTAGCGTAACTCCACCCTGCGATAAAGGCTCCAAACAGGCCGCCTGAGTCCTGCCCGGACACTGCTGTAGGTCGCCTCTGCGCACATTGCCCGATAATGTCGGGCCAGGGCCTAGCACAGAATCGCCCCAAGAGGTATTCCGCCATCGTCAGATAATCGCGCCCCGTCTTTATAAACGGGTGCCATCCTCGTTTTAGCGTTCAATCTCTCAGGAGCGCTGGATGCCACTCCAACGCCCTACTCGATGGGGAGTCGGCCCCGAGGCACTATGGTGGTAAGTATGTCTACCACTGGTAGTACCTCCTTCACACTAAGACAAATTTACCCCAAAGGGCGATCTTAGCGTGAAGGCTAATTTTATCACGCTTTTGGCTCTCGTTAATCTTTGCAATTCAATTGCCGCAAAGGTTCGTATCGCCTCTTGAAGTGCAGTTGATTGGGAGCTACTTACAATGCTAGACAGCCCTGGGCGGCCGCCCAGGGCTGTACGCCTTTCATTCGGTTCCTTCTTGACACCTTTAGTTAATCAGCGTAGGTTACCCCCTGGCAGACAGGACTTTCCGTTCTTTACATTTCCATACTGAGTCGACGCGGGCGGGCCATCGCGCCCCCTTGCGGCTCAGTGTTAGGACGGAACCCCTGTCTGCCAACAGGCCCATCCTAAGCGTCACAAGGGGGTTCCAAATGTCCAGCGACAAAGACCAGTCCGGATACGAGTATGGTGATGACCTCTCACATACCAAGTCTGACAACCAACTCGGCAGGATTCCAAAAATAGGAGAAGATGAGTCATCGGGGATACACGACAATAGCGACCCGCATCAACCTACTCTTACTCCTGCCGGATGGGTCCTCGGAGCCATCTTCTTCCTACTCCCCACAATAGTTTTGTGGGGTGTCCATCGACTAGGGTGGTGGCCGACACCATGTTGGTGGTACGGGGCCTGGGCAATAGTGTTGCTGGTAGCCGCAGTCTGTGCAGGAGCGGCAACGGCGTCCCAGTAATGGCAAAGTATCTCTGGGGGTCAGCCTCAATTCTCTATGCCTTGAGCGTCGCATCGGCCCTACTCCTAGGCTACTGGGATACGTGGGTGGTACTGGCCGCCGTCCTGGCCCTACTGACGTTCGGGGTCTGGAAACTGCTAGGGAGCCACGATAATGGGTGAGTAGGCGCCCAACAATGCTGACAACCCGAAATGCCCAATTGACCATTGATCTCGATCCTCTAATGTACTGGAGGCACAGTCATGCCCCGCTACCGCCGCGGCCGCGGCCGACACCATAACCGTTCACCTAAACCCATCTACGTTCCGAGACCAGGGAGCGAGCGGCCTCCACCTCCCCAGCGGCCTCCTAGCTATCCATCCCGCGGCCCTGTGCGTTATCCCAGACGCAAAGGCCCCAGCGCCCCTAAACAGCTTGTCGCATGGGTGACCATAGCCCTCGTCATCACCATAGGAGTAATCGCCTTCTTGTACTGGGGAGGCGATGAAGAACCCCAGGCAACCGCAGCTGCCACTCCTTCTCCCAGTTTAGAGTCCACCCCCATGTTGGATGTTGTGACCCAGGACCAAGCGACGGTTGTCCCTACAACCACAACAGGCTCAGCCGCATCTACCTCCGTCACAACAACCTCCTCCCCAACACCCCCTTCAATGCCGACACCGGTTTTGCATCCGGTCGAAAGGCACATGGAAGCAAAACTCTACATGCTGGACCTAGTCAATGCCGAGCGAGCAAACGCAGGAAGCGGGGCGGTTGTTCTCGGTGACAACATTGCCGCACAGCTACACGCCGAGGCCGCCCTGGCAGGTTGTCATTCATCTCACTGGGGGGGTGATGGCCTACAACCCTACATGCGCTATAGTCTAGCAGGGGGATACAACTCTAACGGCGAGAACGGAAGCGGTCTTGACTATTGTATAAAGGCATCCGACGGGTACAGGGCCTTAGACCCAATCAACGATGAGGTTCGGACTGAGGTAGCCGGTTGGATGAGGAGCCCGGGACATCGAGACAACATGCTTGACCCCTGGCACAGGAAGCTGAATATAGGCATCGCTTACGACCGCTACAACGTAATGATGTTTCAACATTTTGAAGGCGACTATGTTGTCTATGAACAACTACCCACCATCGAGTCTGGCAGACTCATCATCAAAGGTCGCACAATCAACGGTGCTACCCAACGCCGCACACGGGATATGGCGGTCTCAATCCTTTATGACCCTCCGCCTCGCCAGCTCACCCGTGGACAACTGACCCGAACATACTGCTATGACGCAGGTCTGCCGGTTGCCTCTCTGCGTGAACCGCTCACGGGCGATTCGTACTATCCCGACAATTCCTACAAAGACACGTATGACCCCTGCCCCGACCCCTACGATGTAGACCCTGATTCCCCAGGCCCTTCAAATGCTGACCAGGCGCACCGTTTCTGGCAAGAGGCTTATAATGCCAGCAACTCGACAGTACCCCAGGATGTTACCGCACTGTGGATCACGGCTGACCGGTGGAACGTGAATGGGGACAACTTCGAGATAAGGGCGCCCCTGGGGAAGGTCCTCAGCCGTCACGGCCCTGGGGTGTACACCGTGATGATATGGGGAGTAGTCAACGGAGAAGACAATGTCTTGTCCCATTACTCGATATTCTGGGAAATCACCCCTCCCGGTACCTACCAGCAAGTAAGTAATTAGCAAAAGGAGAAGTTATGGGACGAAGGCGAAATATGCTCTATATGAGAGCAACTGCGGCGGTGTTCAATAGCCGGGCGGAGGTGTTGTTGGTCAAACACAACCGGCAAAACGAATGGGCATTACCAGGTGGGCGCATGGTAGCAGGCGAGGACCCTGCCCGTCGGGCGGTACTGGAAGTGGCTGAGGAAACTGGACTATCAATGACACAAGTCCAACACGCAGGCCGGTATGCGGGCACAGTCGCCGCCCACGAGATCTACACCGGCCAAGCAGAGGGTGAACCTCGCCCCAACTACCGTGAGGTGCAAGACGTTATCTGGTGGGATAGAGTGCGTCCCATGCGGATTCAACAACACGTGAGCGCAATTCTGGCCTTGGTTGGAGACGTGAACAGGGATGCTCAATCCCCTCATACTGAATAAGACTTGATATGAGACGACGGCACAAGAAACTCTTAAAGAGAACAGCCGTAATACTGGCAGTCCTCTTGGCATTCGCAGCTGGATACACCTATGATTTCCTGGCCCAGGAAGTCCCATTTCTGCCTGACCGACCCGTATCACACGCGCCCGCAGGAGTACCAGGGCGGGCCCCTCTTGAGGAAATAACCGCCATTGACCTGCACAATACATACCAGGCTGATGAAGTTGCCTTCCGACGCGACTACATAGGCAAGACCATGCTCGTTACGGGCGTGGTGTCCTATGTGACCTCCGGCCCATCCGAAACCGTTGTTCACCTCAACACCCGCAAGACAAATCCCAACAGCGACCTCGGTGGTCTGGACTTCAGCAACGTAGGCTTACCGAAGGTCAGTTGCTACTTTACGGGCGACAATGTGTTTGAACCGGCCGGCATAAGTGGGGGAGATCTGGTAACCCTTCGGGGTACTGTGGAGCTTGAAAGAGACCTGGGAGGCGGATGGACAGTGAGTAATCTAGCTCCCGCCCTTACGAAATGTAGCGTTGTTAGTCGGGAAGACTCATAACGACTTAGGGCCTAGAGGCGTGGTCACAATGAGAACATGAGCGAGATACGTCTATTGGCGACTTGTTGGCGTATTGACAGCTATAGTAGGCCCCGTTCCCGTGTTAGCGGGTATGAGTGGGTCGAACTTAAGGGCAAGGAAGCGTTCTACTCGCCTGCGGGCCTCCGGGTCCGGCACCGATGCCCAGCTTACCAATAACGAATGCTCCCCACGATGCTGCAAGACTTCCGGGTCCTCGCGGTGCGTACTAAGCCGCTCCTTGATATTGCCTTGCCCAACTCTCACAACCTTTCCCGTTTCGCTTTGCCAGATTAGGTATACGCCTAGAGCATCCACGTTCTCCAGGTTGACCGTCAGCAAGAGACAGAACCTTCTCTCCTCTCCGCACTTAATCCAGTGAAGTTCCATTTGTTGTTGCATTGCCTATGCCTTCAATCCACAACAGGGGTGTCAGAGTAAGATGGTGACGGCGGTGTACGGTCGTCAATGGGGAGTGGTGGTCGTGGTTTCGTTAACTCCTGTAGTCGTTCGGCAAGCTCTTTTTCACGCTTTTCCTTTGCTCTCCTTGCTCTCCATCGTTTCAAGCCATCAGCTAATACCATGATGTTTACCCCCTTAATAATGTATCTAACGTATCTCTTGAATTGCCTCCATACAGGCTCACCTAAACGATCCCATACAGGCACACCAATGTAGTCGCGTGCAAGTGCCAGCACTTCGACTGAGATAACGGAAGTTGCGGCGATGCCGAGGACTACCATCGACAGGCTGCCCCAAAGGGTCACACCTCGTCCTAGTGTGTACTCGACCCCATCCTGCCCATTGAACCACTCCCCTTCAAAGGCGCGTACGAGAATTACCATACAAGCCGCTAGTTGGAGACTAAAGACACCGAGGTAGACGTACTGCATCCCCGGCGGTACGCTCCAGATATTTTCGCGTGGTGCCTTTTCGTCCAGGTCTCCTTTGTCAACCCGCGACACCCGCCTATTCCTCCGGTGTTGCCGTTGACACTAGTGCCCACATTGGCCGTAGTGTACCAGAAAAGCCACGTTTTGGGGCTCACACGCGTGTTTTTCGCGCGTTTTCGGTGGAATTTCTCGGTTTTTTGTCCATTTTACGTCCGGTGGTGGGCCGACGCCGTGTTGGAGGTACGGGACCTGGGCGTTGATATTCGTGATAGCTTCAGGCTGTGTAAGGGCGGCAACGGCCTCACAGTCATAGAAAGAAGAAGGGCCCGAACCTTATTTGTGGAGTTCGGGCCCTTGACGTCGGGGTTGTCGGCGGTATGTTACCGGAAACTCATTGCTTTGGGCGACCTGTTGCACCTGTCACTTTCCATCACTTGAGTTTTGCACTTCCCTCCGCCCCATTCTTCCTTGACTTTTCCCCCTCCCTCTGGTACCTTTCCAACCGATGTGAATCCCCTGAAAGCGCACCCGTGCTTCAAGGGATTTTTTACTGTAGGCGGCAGTCCAACCACATGGCGGACAGGGCCTGCCGCCGACAAAAACCTGACGGTTCACCATTGACGGTGGGGAAGGCTGGCGTAACATGAAACTGACTCTTTCAGTCATAAAGGCGGATGTGGGCTCCATCGGCGGGCACACCAAGCCCTCGGAGCGCATGATGGAAGCAGTCCGCTCCGACGTCCGACAAGCCAAGAGTAAGGGCCTCATCATCGATGGATTCGTCTCCCACACGGGAGACGATATCGCGATACTCATGTCCCACACCCGGGGCCCTGATGACACCGATGTCCACCAGTTCGCCTGGGACAGCTTCATAGGCGCCACCGGCATCGCCCAGGACACAGGCCTCTACGGTGCAGGCCAGGACCTCCTCGTAGACGCCCCATCCAGCAACGTCCGGGGTGCTGGCCCCGCCGTCGCCGAGCTTGAGTTTGAGCACGACCCCGTCAAGACCAACAAGGTCCGCCCCGCCGAGTCCTTCTGCGTCTTCGCCGCCGACAAGTGCGGCCCCGGCGCCTACAACCTCCCCATCTTCCTCGCCTTCGCCGACCCCATGTACTGCGCCGGCCTCATGCTTCCCAAGATGATCCAGGGCTTCAGGTTCCGCATCATAGACATGGACAACGTCGGCGGCGACAGCATCATCGAGCTCAACGCCCCCGAGGACTACTACAAGATCGCCATCCTCCTCCGTGACAACGAGCGCTTCGCCATCGAGTCCATATATTCCAGGACCTTCGACGAGCCCGCCGTCGCCATTTCCGCCCAGCGACTCCACAACATCGCCGGAACATACACCGGCAAGGACGACCCCGTGGCCATCGTCCGCAACCAGGGCGTTTTCCCCGCCCCCGAGGAGATCCTCTCTCCCTTCGGCAAGGCCCACTTCGTCGGCGGCGACGCCCGCGGCTCCCACGTCATGCCCCTCATGCCCGTCGCCATAAACACCGCCGTCACCGGCATCTACTGTCTCCCCCTCGTCTCCTGCATGGGCTTCTCCATCGACTCCGACGGCCGCTTCTCCGAGTCCACCATCGACATGTTCGATAACGTTGCTTGGGACTCAGTCCGCTTCCGCGCCCAGGAGAAGGCCGCCGAGATGAGGTCCCAGGGCTGGTCCGGCGCTGCCATGCTCCCCTACACGGAGCTTGAATACAGCGGCTTCCGCACCGTCGTCGAAGACCTCGTCGGCCGATTCGCCATCCAGAACGGCCAGAAGTCCGCCGAAGAGGCCGCGGCAACCATGAAGTCGGTGGGCTAGGTACCCGACCATCCCTCCCAGGCTCCTGCTGGCCACCTCGAATCCCGGCAAGGTCCGGGAGTTGCGCCGGTTGCTCGCCTATGCCGACGTCACCGTCGTGACCCCCGCCGACTTGGGCATCTCCCTCGACGTCGATGAGACCGGCGACACCTACGAAGAGAACGCCGCCCTTAAAGCAATCGCCTTCGCCCAGGCCTCCGGCCTCCCCTCCCTCGCCGATGATTCCGGCCTCGAGGTCGATGCCCTCGCCGGCGCCCCCGGCGTCCGCTCCGCCCGTTACTCAAGCACCGGCTCAGACAAGGACAACGTAGACCTTCTCTTGAAGAACCTGGCCGCTGTCCCAGAACAGGAACGCACCGCCCGTTTCGTCTGTGTCGTGGCCCTTGCCATCCCCTCCGGCGTCATCGAATACGCCCAGGGCAAATGTGAAGGTAAAATAGGCAAGGGACGTCGAGGAGATGGGGGCTTCGGCTACGACCCCGTTTTCTTCCCCGAGGACCGACACCTCACCATGGCCCAGCTCCCCCCCGAAGAAAAGGACCGCCTCAGTCATAGGGGAAGGGCTGTTCGTAACGCCTTGTCCATCATTGAGCGTCTACTGAAGGATTAGGGAAAGGGCAAATATGCAAGACCTCAGCCACATAGATGAGCAGGGCCGGGCCAGGATGGTCGACGTCGGTGCCAAGCCCGACACCCAGCGCGAAGCCGTCGCCCGTGGCCTCGTTACCATGAAGCCCGAGACCCTCAAGCTCGTCGCAGAAGGAGCCATCTCCAAGGGCGAAGTCCTCTCCGTGGCTCGTGTCGCCGGCATCATGGCCGCCAAGAACACCCCCCACCTCGTCCCCATGTGCCACCCCCTCCTCCTCTCCCACGTAGAAGTCGACCTCCGCCTCGACTCCGACATCAGCGCTATCGAAATTACCGCCACCGTCCGTACCACCGGCAAGACCGGTGTTGAAATGGAAGCCCTCACCGCCGTCTCCGGCAGCGCCCTCACCATCTACGACATGTGCAAGGCCGTCGACAAAGCCATGCGCATCGAAAAGGTTCGGCTTGTCCGCAAGACCGGCGGTAAGTCCGGCGACATAGTCCTCGAATAGACTTCTCCTATCCTTTCACTGCCCTCGACGATATACTTAATGACACATAATATGGCCGCGCCAGATCCATTCTCTCTCACGTCCTCCACCCAGGAGCAGAAATAGCTAATGAAACGTCACTTCTTGAAGACTTCATGGGCTCTTTTCATCGTCTTGGCAACTATTGGACTGGTCTTCGCGGTAGCCTGTGGCAGCGAAGAAGCTCCTACGACCGCCCCCGACCCCACCTCCCCACCCGATTCCGACAACCGTGACCCCGAGGCCGACTTCTCCTGGCACCCCGGCGTCGTCCCCGAGGGCGATAACTACCAGACCACCTTCCACTTCATGGCCATGGCCTCCGACCCCGACGGCGATGACCTCTCCTACGAATGGACCTTCGCCGGCGGACGACCCCCAACCGCCACCGGCGAAAACGTCCAGACATATTTCCCCGGTATCGCAGACTACGATGTTACCCTGACCGTCACCGATGGCCGCGGCGGCGAGACCGTCGTCGCCCACGTCGTACCCTTGCAGAGGGGCGCTGCCCTCCCCACACCCGTCCCCGACGCCCCCACCACCGACCCCGACGCCCTGACCAAGTACACCTGGGAATACGTCGAGGTCGGAGAGGGTGCCAAGCCTGCTTTGGCCGTCGACAGTACGGGCCTTCCCGGCATCGCCTATATCGAAGAAGAGATCCATGGTAGGGTCCGCTACGGCGAATGGTACCCACCCGACGAATGGAACCCCGAGTACTTCGGTTCCGCCGTCGTAGCTGAAGGCTACTTCTATGCTCCCCTGGATCTAGCCTACGGCCCCGACGACAGGGCCCACATCGTCTGGCACGACCACCAGGACCCCGACACCTTCGTCCCCGAGCTGGGTGACGCCGCCTATGCTATCGAAGGGGAATTGGATTGGGAGGTGGATTATGCCTACAGTTCCGGCCACGACGGCTGGGACGCCACCATCGCCGTCGACTCCCAGGGCAACGTCCACATGATCGGCATCGACCCCCACAACTTCCTCCGTGAGGAAGGCGTAGAGCACTACTTCTACGATGGAGAGGAGTGGACCGTCGAGTCCATAGGCTCTCCTCCCGTCCCCTATGAATGGGGTACCGGCCTTGTCCTCGACTCTCAGGACCGGCCCCACATCACCTTCCACGAGCCCTATTCAACGGACCTCTTCTACGCCACCAAGGGCGACGACGGCTGGAACATCTACACCGTGGAAAGCGAGGGTGATGTAGGCAAATACGCCTCCCTCGCCCTCGACCAAAACGACATGCCCGTTATCTCCTATCTCGAGCTCACCGGCCCCGAGAACGGCCTCAGCCACGGCAACATCAAGGTCGCCACGGCCACCGGCATGACCGACTCCGGCCCCGAGTGGGACATACAGCAGATCGGCCAGGTCGACGACCTCTTCATGGGCTTCCGGGGCGCCAGGCTCATAACCTCCGTCGTCATCGACTCCGCCAACAAGCCCATCGTCGCCTACTCCGACCAGAGCACCATTTACATTGCCTACATGGAAGGTACAACCTGGCAAAATGAGGTTATACGCCACCGCGGCGAGTTGCCCTTTGGACAGCTGGTTAGCCTTGGGATAGATGCAGACGACACCCTCCACCTCGCCTTTACTGAGGTCACCCGCAGGGAATTCCCCGGTGTCTCAGGCATGGTCATGTACGCCCGGGGCACGGCCCAGGAGTTCTGACCCGCTTCCGGACGGTAGGGCCTACGTCCTGCCGGATCTCGCCAGCAGTTTGCTGACTTCCGACAGGGCGCTGTGTGCGTAGGAGATATACGTCAGGGTTGGCAGGTCCAGTTTCGTTAGCTTCTCCTCCCGCTCCATGTTCGTCGAAAACCCGAACGGCGAGGGGTTGAATCCTACTTCCAGCTCGTACAGTTCCCCATCCGGACACACCACCACGCAGCCCAGGTCCGATGACTGCCCCTCCGGTGGCTCCGCCTCTATCGCCCGCACCGTTAGGCTCCCGTAGAAGGTCGGGAAAGGATCCAGCCGTGACGCCGCCTCCTGAAGCAGCTCCTTCAGCCGGGCCGCAGCCTCCCCAAGCGTGGCGTCTGCCCGCTCCATGTAGCCGTCTGTTCGGGAGTTGTTAGCCATGGTCTCGCCCCTCTTCCGAAGAATTATATGGAGGCCCTTCAGGCGACACAAGGCGCAGGTGGTTTACCGACCCGACTTCTCGCTATAGAATGGGGGTGGCAGAACTTACAGATAGGACTGAGCGCCTGCTATGGTAATTCGAAGACGAAGCGGAGCCCGACCCACCGACTACATCAGCGATCTCCTCAGGGGAAGCACCGACTCCCTCCTCCTTGCCCTGGTCGGCGAGTCCCCCATGTACGGCTACAGCATCATCAAGGAGATCGAAAAACGAACAGAGGGCGAGCTTCGCTTCAAGGAGGGCACCCTCTATCCTGCTCTCCACCGCCTCGAAGAGGAAGGTCTTATTAAGGGTGAGTGGGTCTCCGTAAGGGGTATGGAGCGCCGCTACTACACCCTTACCGAGCGCGGCGCCGAGGTCTTGGAAAACCGCCGTAAACAGTGGCAGCAGTTCTCCAGCGCCGTAGACAGGATAATCAGCCCCTCCCCCACCCCTGACCCCACAGCCTGACGGTCTGTTTCTTATGAATCCCAATCCCCAGCTGGATCAATATCTCGACGAGGTCAGGCGCCACCTCAACCTCGCCCCCGAACGCTCCAACCACATTGTCAGGGAGCTCAGGTCCCACCTGTTGGAGCGCTCCGAGGAGGGAGAGACCTCCGGCCTGTCACGCCAGGAGTCCATATCTCGCGCCATACACTCCTTCGGCAGGCCCAGGGCCCTCGCCCGGCTCCTCTACGAGTCCCATCGCAAGACCAGCCTCGCCGAAATGGGTGTAGCCGCCCTCCCCTATCTGTTGATCGCCATCCTCTTCGCCATGGGCGGCTGGTCCAGTTGGCTCTGGTCCCCTCTCCTTCTTCTGCCCATCGTAATGGTCACCCTCTACGGCTGGTGGCAGGGGAAGCCTAGCTGGCTCTATCCTTGGGCGGGCTGGTCCCTCGTACCCCTGGCCCTGGGCGCCTACCTCGCTGCACCCATCTTCCACCAGATGTACCAGGCCCTTGCAGGCACAGGCCCCGCCCCCGATCCCTTGGCCCTGTCGGGTCTCCTTCTCTATTTAGCCTTCTCTTCCTGGATCCTTGCCTCCACCACCTTCAGAGTCGCCAAGCGGAACTGGACCCTCGCTTCCTTGATGCTGTTGCCTATTCCCGTCATGATTACCTGGCTCGTCGTTCAGGAACGTGCCGGTGGCCTCTTCGGTGGCCGCACCGACTCCCTTCACCACCTCGACGGCACCATGTCCCTCGTCAATGTCACCCTCGCCTTTGCTACCGTCGGCTTCCTCTATTTGAGAGAGAGCAAACTCAAGATATTCGGCCTCATGGCCGTGACCTTCTTTGCCGTGACCGTCATCCTCCGGGCTGCCCAGGCCGACATCGAGCTGACCTCCATGGCCGTCCTCGCCGCCGTCGTTTCGGCGTTGCTCCTCACCCCCGCCATTATTGAGTCCGCCGCCGACATGATCGAGACCCGTCGCCGCGCCCGCGCCGGTTGATTCCTCTCTTCACGTAACTCCACTTCCCCATGACTCTCGATTTCCACAGCGGTGACCCTGACAACCCCACCGGCCACGCCCTCCTCTTCTTCACCAACACTGAAGACGCCGGCTCCATCTATGCCACCTACCTCGTCGTGCCTCCCATCAAGATAGAGCTTGCCAAGTACATGCCCCCCATGTTCGCTTCCAACGTCTCCCTCTCCGATATGGATAGCGTATCCGCCATACCCCTTCCTCCCGTCCCCGAGCGCGTGGAGAGCCTTTCCTACCTGGAAGCTCTCGCCGCCTCCCGCGACGATGATCTGATCAACGGCGGCGCCGTCAACGCCTCTGAAGTTGAAAGAATGCTCCTCACCACCAGCGAGGCCGCCCAGGACTACCTGCGGCTCTATAACAGCCGTCCCCCCATCCCTGAATCCCTCGCCGAACTCGAGCCCCCCTCTTCCGAAGGCGACGTGGACGACCTGCTCATCCCCCTGATGTCCGACAAGGACAAGCTCGGAGAGCTTTCTAGGCTGACGGGTTCCATGCGCTACGCCATCGAAGGCAACGACCAGTCCTCCGCCGACCAACTCCGTTCCCGCATGGAGGCCCTCGGCCGCCACCTCGACGAAAAGTTCCGCATACAGGAGCTCATAAAGGCGGCCCTTACGCCCGGCATCCTCGCCGGCCGACTCTCAGCCCTCTACACTGAGCGTTGCTACCGCCTCTGCGAAGAAGACTATCTTGAAGTCGCCCGCATCGAAGGCGAGATCGACCGCCTCCAACACCCCTAACCCAACCCCCTCCTTCCATCTCACCCTTCCTTCCCATTCCGATGCCCCACGAGGAATCTGGAGCGGGGCTCGTGAACGGATAGCTCATCCAACCTGGACCTCCGCCACAACTCAGTCAACCTCGCAAAGTCCTCTGAGGGCGCGCAGACATCCGGTACCAAATACTTGGGAAAAAGACCCGACCTCGCCTACTGCTCTAGCAGGTACTCGATAACCGCGTCAAGCTCTTCCGCCGACAGCGTCTCGCTGAAATTCACCGGCATCAGGCTCTCCGGGAACCCATCGACAATGTACGCATTCGTGTCGATGATCGACTGCCGGATGTACTCTTCCGCACCCATCCCCGCAATCCGGGTTCCCGCAGTTTCAGCAATACCCCGCAAACTCGGGCCCAGGCCAACCGTTCCGTCCAGTGAATGGCAGGTCGTGCACGTTATCGGAGACGCCGTATTGAACACCCGCTCCCCGTCACTCCCCTCAAACTCATCCTCTGCGACCTCGGCAGGCGCCGAATCATCCGGCTCCTCCGCCAGGGTGCCGCTCTCCATCGCTCGCAGGACGGGGGTTGCAGTTGCATAAACATCCGGGTCCCCTGCTCCCCTATCCCGGTTCGCCAGAACGGAAATGGGGACCGCCACCGCCGCTATAACTCCAATTATTCCGCCTAGTAACAGTGCTTTCAGCGTCAAGTTAAACAAGGGCTGTTTCTGTCCTCCAAGTCCTGCGCAAGAACGGCTAAAAGCCTAATTCATGGCCTGGGATAAGTCAATGAGTGAAATATAGCACAAATGCCGAATTCCTCGCGCCGCTCCCTCATACATTCTGGAACTTGGGCCCGGGACCGCCCCATCAAAATAGTCCGTTGATGTCTTCGATCACCTCGTCCCTGTCCAGGAATACCCCGAGATAGTAGCTCCGTATGTTCCCCTCGCCGTCCACCAGCACGAACACGTTTTGATGGTCGAAGTCTATTGAGTCGTCGATTTCCAGGAAGTCCCCCACCCCCTCCCCCCCGAGAAAGTCGGACAGCGAAGGGTCCCCCGGGTTCGACTCCAGGTTCGGCGCCAGATCATCTTCCAGGGCAGACGTTCCACCCCGCTCCGGCGTGAATGGCCTGTACGACACCCGGAACCCCCGCGTGATTATCCTGTCCAGCTCCTCCGCCGGCCCCGTCAAGAAGTCCCACTCCCCTCCCCTCGCCCCGAAGAGCCTCGCATACTCCCTCAACCTCTCAACCGTATCCCGTTCCGGGTCAAATGACATCGATACCAGCACGACCTCCTCCCCCAGCAACCCCTCTTCCTCCAGCCTGTCCCTCAGCAGCGCCATCTGTAGCGACAGCGTAGGGCACGTGTCCCGACAGTTCGTCCACGTGAAGTTCACCACGTACGCCTTGCCCCTCAGGTCCTCGCTGCTAAGCGACTCCCCAGTATGGCTCTCCAGTTCCCACGTCGGCGCGGGAATAGAAAGCTCGGGCGTAGCCGTCGGCTCAGGAGACGTACACGCAGTCAGGATAACTAGGAGAAACCCGGCAGCCAGGGCCGTGAATAGCTGGCCCCTGTACCTCCGTAGGTTCTTGTACGACTCTCTCTCCACCCACCCCACCCCCGACTCAAATCGCAATCGTGCTGTCCAGCATGATCGCCGTGAAAAGCCCCGCAAGATACAGGAGCGAATACAAGTACGCCGTCTTCGCCCGGCTCGCCTGCTCGTCCCGCCACAGCTTCACCGCTAGGAAGATGAACATTGCCCCTAGGGGCGCAGCGATGTAGAGATACAGCCAGTCCACGGCCTGCGTTGTGAAGAACACCATCGTCAGGGCTACCGTCAGGAAGCTGTAGAGCAGGATGTTCCAGGTAGTCTCCTTCACGCCCCGGACTACGGGCAGCATCGGGATATCCGCCCGAGCGTAGTCATTCCGTATAAGCAGTGCCAGGGCCCAGAAGTGGGCCGGCGTCCAGAAGAATATGATTGCAAAGAGATAAAGCGCCTCCAGGTCCAGGCCCCCGGTTACCGCCGCCCACCCGACCATCGGCGGCACCGCCCCCGCAGCCCCGCCTATAACAATGTTCTGTGGCGTCCGCCTCTTCAGGTACGCCGTGTACACCAGCACGTAGAACACCGTCGCCCCCAGCGTCAGAGCCGCGCTTAACAGGTTGGCCCACACCGCCAGCACCGCGAACGCCGCCGCATTGAGCCCGACCCCGAACGCCATCGCCTGCCACGCCATGATCCTCTGAGACGCCACAGGCCTCTTCTGTGTCCTAGTCATCTTCTGGTCGGAGTGCCGTTCCAGGAAGTGGTTCAGCGCGTTCGCTCCTCCCGACGCCAGCGAGCCCCCCGCCAGCACCACCAGTATCAACCATCCGGCTGGTATCCCCTGCTCCGCAAGAAACATCCCCCCCAGGGCAGTCACCAGCAGCAGTGAGATGATCTTCGGCTTGGTCAGGCTTATGTAGTCCTGCACCGTCGAGACCACCCTGCCCCGCCCCCCGACTTCCTGCTCAACCAGCATCCCGGACCTCGCTTCCGCCGCTCTTGCTCAGGTAGGCCACCGCCACCATTATTACCAGGGCGGCCCACACGAAAGTAGCCACAGCAACGTGCATCACGTTAGTGGCCCGGTGGAACCCGACCATCACGTTGATCCCCCCCACAACTATCTGCGCCACGAAAAGCGCTATGAACAGCGTCGCTATCTGGCTCAACACCGGTGCCCGACCCCGAAGGTTGTACGCCTGGTGCGCCGCAGCCACCAGCACGGGTACGGCAACTATGGTTAACAGCCTGTGCCCCATGTGCACCCCTGTAAGGAACGTGTCCGGAAAAATCGACCCCGCACACAGCGGCCAAGAATCCCCGCAGGCACCCGTGGCCCCCGTCGCCTGCGTATAGGCCCCACTCAGCATAACGCCCAGCATCAACACCAGTGCCCCAATGAACGTGTTGCGCGCCGTCTTCGACATTTGAGTGGGACCCTCTTCACGGGCCCCTTTGGTCCCCGCCCACCCGACCACCGTTATCAACAGCATCATCGCCAGCAGGGACTCGGCCACCGTCAGGTGCGCCATAACCAGCCACTCGTTCAATTCCGTCCTCACCGTCACCCACCCCAGTATCACCTGGATCACCAGCAACATGAACGCCAGCACGAAGGCCGTCGTCAGCCGCCTGTCCTCTCGATGCGACCGCCAGATCGTCACCCCCGTACCAACCACTATCAACCCGGTTATCGCCGCAACAAAACGATGGGAATACTCGACTATGGCCTTGAATTCCGCAGGGGGAAGGACCTTTCCATAGCAGAATGGCCAGTCCGGACACCCCAGCCCCGAGTCCGTGATCCGCACAACTCCACCCAGGATGATCAGCCCTAGCAGGAATATGACGGAAGTCAGCGACCAGGCCCTTAGGCCCCGTCCGGCTTGCTTCGGCATCGGTTTCGTGGTGACCGTCTGTGCGACCAACTGGCCTCAGTCTTGGCTGGCCAACCCTCGCCGGGTAGGTCCCGATTTCCGCCTTAAAGTCCGTTTGTGCAGGATTGCACAACTGGCAAATTATAGCATAGCCCCCGTGCCCCAGAGCATTAGACACTCTCCTCCCAATCCCTCGTCGTCTTGCCGCGGACCCCGCCTGGTGAGCTCCCCCACACCCCCCCGCCCTCTGACCTGCAGCACGTAGAAAGCTCCCTGCCTCATGCCCCCTCCCACCCCAAAAAACTCTTGACGCCTTTTTCCATCTCTGCTACCCTCCCTAGTGAAAATTTTTACAGACAACGCGCCCACCCCCGACACCCGTCTCGCGAAAGGTCCCCATATTGGCTCCAGGCCTAATCAGGAAGACGCTCCTACCCGCCCTTCTTCTCGCTTTCCTTTTCCTCCTTGCCAGTTGTGGCGACCAGTCCACCTTTGAAGTCAAAGGCGAAGTCGCCCAGCGTCAGCTGGAGCTCTTCTGGATTATCTTCGCCCTTGCCGCCCTCGTCTTCGTAGTCGTCGAAGGTGCTCTCATATACAGCGCCTTCCGCTACCGCCGGCGCCCGGGCCAGGCGATTCCAAAACAGACCCACGGCCACACCAAGCTCGAAATCGCCTGGACCATCGCCCCCACAATCGTCCTCATCGGTGTCGCAATTCCGACCCTGTTCGTCATCTTCAACACCTCCTCTTCCAGCGACTATGACATCACCCTCAACGTCGTCGATGAAGTCGTTGACCCCTCCAACGAGGTCACCGTCGAACAGGCCCGATTTGTCGTTCCTGCCGCATCCGTCGGTGACGAAATAACCGTGCCCCGGATGCACATCACCGCTCGGGCACACCAGTGGTGGTGGGAGTTCCGCTATTCCGGTGACGAAATAGAGACCGCCAACGAGCTTCACATCCCCGTCAACACCCGGGTAGACGTTGACCTCTTCTCCGACGACGTAATCCACAGCTTCTGGATTCCCAACCTCGCCGGCAAGCTCGACGTCGTGCCTACCGTCATAAACAAGACTTGGTTCATGGCCAGCGAACCGGGTATCTACGAAGGCCGCTGTGCCGAGTTCTGCGGCCTTGCCCACGCCGACATGAAGTTCGTCGTCATTGCCCACGAATGGGACGACTACGACCACTGGAAGTTGGCATACAACGCTCCTCCTCAGCAGCCCACCGGCGACGCCCTTCTCGGCCAGGCCGTCTTCTTGAGCAAGGGTTGCGTCCTCTGTCACAACAAGGACTCCGCCACCACCCTGGAGGTGCGGGAACAGCAGAGAAACCAGTTCATGGAGGGCAACAACGTTGTCCCGGGCCCGAACCTGAAGCACTTCGCCACCCGCACCACCATGGCCGCTGGAATCGCCCCTCTGACTCAATCAAACCTTGAGTCCTGGCTCAGCGATCCGGAGGAGTTCAAGCCCGGCAACCGTATGTCCGAGCTTGCCGCCGTCTACAACGACCCCACCCAGACCATGACCGACGAAGAGGTCAAGCAGCTCACCGCCTACCTCCTTACCCTCCGGCCCTCCGTCGAGGCCATGCCAACCCCCACCCCCGACCCCGCCTCAGTGCCCCCAACCCCAACACCCGACCCCTTCGCCCCCACCCCGACCCCCGCACCCAGCCCCACACCCGTGGTGCTACCGCCTGGCGATGCCGCCCGCGGCGCAGAGGTATTCCAGACCTCTACCCCGCTGACCTGCGTAACCTGCCACTCCCTCGACGGGTCTGTGGGCCTGGGCCCCAGCCAGCAGGGCATCGCAACTTTGGCTGGCACCCGCATCCCGGGCATGACTGCCAGGGAGTACATCACCCAGTCCATCCTGGATACCAACTCTTACATTGTTGAAGGCTTCCCGGCCGACCTCATGCCCGCCAACTTCATCGAGACCATCGGCCCCCAGGCAGTGTCCGACGTTATCGAATACCTCCTGACCCTCAACTAGTTTTCTTGAGAGGCCTACCGAAAGTTAATATAATCTGAGTCCCGACCCCTAAGAGGCTTAATTTTGGTAACCGTAGACAAGGTAATAGAGGGCGCAACCGCCAGATCCAAGACCCTTGACACGGCCTGGAGCTGGATTACAACCGTCGACCACAAGCGGATCGGCATCCTCTACCTCGTTACCTCAATCATCTTCTTCTTCGGCGCCGGCATAGAAGCCCTCGTCATCCGCACCCAGCTCGCCCGCCCCGATAGCACCCTGGTTGATCCCGGCACCTTCAACCAGATGTTCACCATGCACGCCCTCTCCATGATCTTCCTCGGCGTCATGCCCATGAGCGTTGCCTTCTTCAACATCGTCGTGCCCCTCGCCATCGGCGCCCGGGACGTCGCCTTCCCAAGGCTTAACGCCCTCAGCTACTGGGTATTCCTCTTCGGTGGCCTCCTCCTCAACGGCGGCTTCCTCTCCGGCCTCGGCTCCCCCGACACCGGCTGGTTCGCCTACGCCAACCTCACGGAGGAGCCCTTCACCAAGGGCCAGGGCATGACCTTCTACGCCTTGGGCCTCATCATACTTGGAGTCTCCTCCCTGGCTGGTGCCTTCAACTTTGCCGTCACCATCATCAACATGCGCGCCCCCGGCATGTCCCTGATGAGGATGCCACCCTTTGTATGGATGACCCTGGTGACCTCGTTCCTCCTGATTACGGCCATGCCCGTAATAACGGTCGGCCTGATCCAGATCCTCTTCGACCGTACCTTCGGCACCAACTTCTTCGATACTACCGCTGGCGGCAGCCCCGTCCTCTGGCAGCACGTCTTCTGGCTATTCGGGCATCCGGAGGTATACATCCTCATCTTGCCGGCCATGGGCATAGTCTCGGAGATCATCCCGACCTTCTCCCGGAAGCCCCTCTTCGGTTACAAGTTCGTCATCTTCTCCGGTATCGTCATCGGCTTCATGGGCTGGGGTGTCTGGAGCCACCACATGTTCACGGTCGGCCTTGGCAACGTGGCCAACTCGGTCTTCGCCATAACCACCATGCTCATCGCAGTCCCGACTGGCGTGAAGATATTCAATTGGATGGGAACAATGTGGGGAGGCTCTATCCGCTTCTCTACACCCATGCTGTTCGCCGTGGGCTTTGTGGCCATGTTCATCCTCGGTGGTCTCAGCGGCGTCACCCACGCCTCACCCCCCGCCGACGCCCAGCAGCAGGACACCTACTACATCGTTGCCCATCTCCACTACGTCCTCTTCGGCGGCAGCATCATGGGCATCCTCGCAGGCATCTACTACTGGTTCCCCAAGATGACTGGCCGCATGCTCAACGACAATCTGGGCAAGCTCCACTTCTGGCTCCTCATGCTTGGCGCTAACCTGACCTTCTTCCCCATGCACATCCTCGGCCTCGTGGGAATGCCACGCAGGGTCTACACCTACTCCGCCGTCTCCGGCTTCGAGGCCTACAACCTCCTCCAGACCGTTGGGGCATTCATCCTCGCCGCTTCCTTCCTCATCTTCCTCCACAACGTCTTCAGCTCCCTTAAGAAGGGCGAAAGGGCCGGCGCTGACCCGTGGGACGGACGTACCCTCGAATGGACCATCGCCTCCCCGCCCCCCCACTACAATTTCGTCGAGATACCTACCGTCCACAGCCGCGAGCCCGCCTGGGACCTCAAGTACGGCCACGATTCCGAGGGCGCAGCCCCCATCGAAAGGTCCGACGCCCCCGGCGCCCAGCTCTACAACGAAGCTGAAGAGGAAGACCACCCCGAGATCCACATGCCCGACCCCTCGTACTGGCCCCTCGTGGTCGCTGCCGGGTTTGGCATAGCAGGAGCCCTGTTCGTCGTCGGACCGTGGTTCAGCGCCATCGGTGTTGTCATAGCCGTGGTTGGCCTCTACGCCTGGGCCGCTGAGCCCGTATCCAAGGACGACCACCACTAATCAGGAAACCTAACGGAGAACCCTTTTGGCCCAGGTAGCTGCAACCCATCACCCCGAGGAACACCCGACTAACACCGGGCTTGACAACCGCAAGCTCGCAATGTGGGCCTTCCTCGGCTCCGAGTGCCTCTTCTTCGGCACCTTCATCTCTACCTACCTGGTTTACCGCAACCAGAGCCTCGTAGGCCCCTACCCCGCCGACGTCATAGACGTACCGGTCACCACCGTCAGCACCTTCGTCCTGCTCATGAGTAGCTTTATGATGGTGATGACCCTCTACTCCATCAGGAGAGGCGACAACAGGGGCTTCCGCGTTTGGGTTCTCGGCACCGCCCTCCTCGGGTCTGTTTTCCTTGGCTTCCAGGTCTTCGAATTCCGCGAGTTCTACGTTCACTACGGCCTGTCCCCGACAACTAACCTGTTCGGGACTAGCTTCTTCATACTCACCGGGTTCCACGGCGCCCACGTCACCGGTGGGGTGATTTGGCTCGTGTCCCTCTTCGGCCAGAACCTGAACGGCTCCCTCACCCAGAAAGACTCTCTGAGAGTCGAGATTGCCGGTCTCTACTGGCACTTCGTAGACATCGTCTGGATCATCATCTTCACCCTCGTCTACCTCCTCGGCGCCAACGACGCCCCACCCGGTGTTGAAGCCTCTGATGGACACGCCATGTTCTCCCAATTGGTTTCCCAGGTTTCCTTCGTATAGGATCGCTGAGCACGCCATAACCTAGAGCCAAGCGAATGCAGGACGACGCCCTAAAAACCGCCGACGCCCCTGCCCCCTCTCACGAGGAGGAAGGGCATCACCCTACCGTTCGGGGATACATCACCATCGCCATCATCCTCGGTATCATCACCCTTATCGAGTTTGGCGTCTTCTACCTCGAATTCAACAGGCTCCTTTTCATCCTCGTTTTCATCGTCCTTTCCGGCGTGAAGTTCGCCATCGTCATCATGTACTACATGCACCTGAAGTTTGATGACATCCTGTTCTCAAGGCTCTTCCTCGGTGGCTTGGCTATTGCCGCTGCAGCCCTTTTCGCCCTCCTCGCCCTCTTCCAACTTCTGGGCACTTAAGCTACGCTTTGTAGTGTGCCCATTGGTTTCCTGCCCCCGACTCCCGAGGTGATTCTTGCCGGTTGAAGTCGATTTCACCCCCGAGTTTTCCTGGCTCGACTGGGGCGGCGATATCAGCGTCGTCGCTGCCGTTTTCTTCCTCGAAGTCGTCTACCTCCTCTCCGTCGGCCCCCTCCGACACCGCTTTCCCGGTTCCTCCGATGTCCCCACCCGACGCATAGTCCTCTTCACCGTCGGCCTCTGGTCCATCTTCTTCGCCCTCTACTCCCCCCTCGACCCCCTCTCCGATTACTACCTCTTCAGCGCCCACATGATTCAGCACCTCTTCTTGGTGCTGGTGGGGCCCCCATTGATGCTCCTCGGCACGCCCGGATGGATGCTGAGACCCATCCTTCAGCTTCCCGGAGTCTACCCGGTCGCGAAAGTCCTCACCTTCCCCGTCCTCGCCGCCCTCCTCTTCAACGTCGTCTTTGCCATCTGGCACGTCCCCGCCGTCTACGAAGCCGGCCTCAACAGCATCACCGTCCACATCATCCAGCACCTCACCTTCATCGCCACCGGCGTCATCATGTGGTGGCCCGTCCTCAGCCCCATGAAAGAGCTCCCCCGACTCCCCTACGGCGCCCAGGTCCTCTATATGTTCATCCTCTCCATACCCCCCGCCATCGTCGGCGCCCTCATCACCTTCGCCGATGGCACCCTCTACGAGACCTACGCCAACGCCCCCGAGATCTGGGGTATCTCCACTGCGGCAGACCAGCAGATCGGCGGAGTCATCATGAAGCTCCCGGGCTTCCTCATCTTCGTTACTGCCGCCGGCATCATCTTCTTCAACTGGGCCGCCAAGGAGGAGGAGAAAGACAGGATCGAAGCCGCCCGGCGTATGAAGGAAATGGGCTAGACTACCCCGCATGGCTCGGGTCACGGACATAGTCTCCGCCTCGGGGACGAAGCCCGTATTCATGTGCGACTTCTCCCCGCCCCGCAACCCCTCCCCCAACTGGCTCGACGAGGCCTCCGCCCTAAACCCCGACATCTTCAGCGTCCCCTACCTCGCACCCCACCCCACCCGCCCCGAACCCATAACCACCGCCCACCTCATCCGCAACCAGACCGGCGCCGAGGTCGCCTTCAACCTCGCAACAAGGGATTCCGGCAAATCGAAGCTCCTCGAAAAACTCACTCATGCCCAAGACTTGGGGCTGGAAAACATCGTAGTCCTTCAAGGAGACGCTGACCGCGGGATCCCTGACTCCGCCGAAACCAAACGTTTCACACCCACCGAACTTATCCGAGAATTGAAAGGGCCGGGCTGGGATTTCTGTGTAGGCGCTGTCGCAGACCTCTCCAAAGGCGTTGAAAAAGAGACTGAACTCGCCCGACTCAAGATTGACTCCGGCGCCGACTTCCTCATCGTTCAACCCACCTTCGATTTTGAAGCCACCAAACAGTTCCTCTCGCACCTCGGCCCTTCCGTCCCCTTATTCTTCGGCATCCAGGTCCTCGTTAAGGGTGGCATCTCCTTCACCCCCACCCCCCACCCCATCCGACATCGCATTGACTACGAAGGCACAGGCGTAGAGTTAGCCGTCGAGACCATACGAAAATTCCTCGGACTGGGCATCCGCTGTTTCTACCTCATCGCCCCCATCCACCCCGGCGGCGCCCGAGACTACGCCAAGGCCCGCCAGGTAATGGACTCCTTCACCCCCCGGCCCACCCTCGACTCCCCTGTATAATGCCAACACAGCCGAAACCACTCAAGGAGGACCATCATGCCCATCGAGAGAGTTAACCCGGACAACGTCTACCACCTCAAAGGCCTCAGCGCCACCGTCAAGATCGGCAACACCGTCCATATTTCCGGCCAGATTGCCCTGGATAACGACATGAACACCGTCGGCGATGATGCTGCCACCCAGCTCAAGCAGATCTACAAAAACCTGGACGACCTCTGCCGCGCCCACGGCGGTAGCCTCGCCAACATGGTCAAGACCATTACCTACATCACTGACCTTGACCAGTACGCCGCCGTCAGCGCCGCCCGGGAAGAGGCCTACGGTGACAACCCTCCCGCCAACTCCACCATCGTTGTCTCCGCCCTCGCCAGGCCCGAGTGGCTCGTCGAGATCGAAGGCATCGCCTACATCGAATAGACGCACTCATGCTCTCCGACAACGTCAGGCAGTTCCTCGCCGACAACCATAACGCCGTCATCACCACCTACCGTAAGAATGGCGCATCTCAAATGAGCATCGTCACCTGCGGCCTATACGGTGATGGCGTGGCATTCACCGTTTCCGGCGTCCCCGCCAAGCTCGCCAACCTCCGCCGGGACCCGAGGTGTTCCATCCTCGTCTCCCAGCCCGACTGGTGGGGTTACGTCGTCCTCCAGGGAACGGCCCGACTCTACTCCCCCGGCCGCACCGATCCCGAGGAGCTCAGGCAGGTCCTCCGCGACGTCTACGTCGCCGCTGCGGGCCAAGAGCACCCCGACTGGGATGACTACGATCGCGCCGTCGCCGCCGACTCCCGCAGTGCCATCGTCGTAGTCCCTGAGACCGAGTTCATGCAAATCCTCTAGCTTCCTCCAAAGTCCCCTGTAAAATCACCAGCCCCGAGAACTCTCTCGGGGCTGGTTGTATGGACATATTCAGTTGTGATTTTTGGACGACGGACTAGGCTTGCGCCATCTCCGCTTCCTGCTTCTGGTTCACCAGCGAAATGATGATGTGGATCGCTTCCCGCAGGCTGATCTTCCGGGTATTGATCACCAAATCGTAGTGCTCCATATCCTCGAAGTCCGCCTTGAAATACTTCTTGATGTAGGCCTTGTGGGCCTTGTCCATCTCCTCCACCTTCGCTTCTGCATCCTCACGGGAGATGTGGAAGTAGTCCATGACCCTCGGGATGCGTACCTCCAGCGGTGCGTGAAGGAAGATATGCAGCGAACCCGGGTGGTCCTTCAGCACTAGCTGCGCACCCCGACTCACCAGCACCACGCTCTCGCCTTCCGCCAGGTCGTGTATCACCGACTCCAGCGCGTTGGCGTACTTCTCTTCCGTGAGCACGTCGCCCGTCGGTACGTAGTGAGGCCCGAGATCGAACGGCGCCACCGGCCCGGCAGAGATCTGCTCAAATGCCCTGCCCAGCTCCTTGGCTATCCGTCCTCTCAGCCCCCACGGTACGTGGTCTATGTCCGCCACCTCTTCCACGGAGGTGTCCAGGTGACGCGCCACTTCGCTTAGAATCTGTCGGTCCACGTAGCGCACGTTCATCACGCGCGCCACTTCAGGCGCGATTATGTACGCGCCGCTCCCAATTAGTCCTCGGATCGTTATAGCCGGCATCTTACCCTCCTACCCCTGATTTCCTCCAAAGAGTCCCTTTTTAGGCCTGTGGGGCCCTCCGCCACCTACACAGGTAGTGTTTCGGCTGGGGGTTATAATTCTATCATACTTCGCGTGGGGAGGTATCCTTTCTGGGCTTCCTGGACTTCGTCCTCAATAGGTTCCGTCGCCCCCCTCCCTCCCCGCCCGAGACCCCCGTACCCAACCGCAATATCGTAGTACTTCTAATCTATCCCGATGACCTTGACCGTGAACCTGTAGGTAGTCCCATTCCCGTTGGGGCGGATACCTACTACATGACCTGGCCCATCAGGATTCCCGACGAACGGCTATTGACCTCAATTTATACCGCGAGGGCGTGGCTCAACGATGTTCTTGGTATCGAACTACCCTGGTACGCCTTGGAACGCCTCGATTCCCGTTTTTCAATCTCTGAATGGCGTGAGCAGGGTATCGAAGCACTGAAACGCGAACTCCGGGAGAGGCACAAACCCCTCAACAGGGAATACGTCTATCTGGGCCTCGTGAGAGGAATGGGCGGCTACGCGGGCGGCCTTTCCTACACCGAGTCGACCCCCGGCTACGCCATGCTCGGCGACATCTGCATCGAGGCCCTCTGCTCCTACCCTGCCCCTAACGCCGCCTCCGCCCTCCTCGGCGACTCCTGGCCCGACAACGCCCGCTCCCGCACCGGCCAGACCGCTGCCCTCCTCCACGAAGTCCTCCACGCCCTCGGCCTCCCCCACCCCGACGCCTGGCCCCCAGCCCAGAGACCAAACTGGTCCGACACCATCATGGGCTACTGGTGGAACATGCCCCGTTTCGCCCGCACCAAGGGTCTCACCGGCAGGGAAATCGAACGCGTCCTCAAGTGGCTCCACTAAACGCCATCCCCTAATCTGGCATCCCCCCCACCCCCGACCGTATAATGACCCCGACCCACCAATCCATCCTGGAGGCTTCACTTGATACTCTCTTTCATCGGCGGGACCGGCCCCGAGGGTCTCGGCCTCGCTTTCCGTTTCCTCCTCGCCGGCCACGATATCGTCATTGGCTCCCGCTCCGCCGAAAGAGCTTCCGGCGCCGCCGACAAGCTCACCGAAATGCTCGCTGCCGTCCCTGCTGACAAGCTCGGCCCCAACGTCGGCAAGGCTTCCGGCCTGGAAAACGAGCCCGCCGTCGCCGCCGGCGACGTGGTCATCATCACCGTTCCATATTCCGGCCAGGCCGACATCCTCGCCGCCCTCCGTGATGCCATCGGCAGCAAGCTCGTCGTCGACACCGTCGTTCCCGTCCTTTTCGCCAAGGGCAAGATCACCGCTATCCCCGTCGACGAGGGTTCAGCCGCCGAGCAGGCCCAGGCCGTCCTACCCGACGCCACCGTCGTCTCTGCCTTCCAGAACCTCAGCGCCGAGACCCTCATGGAACACAACGAGACCATCGACTGCTCCGTCGTAGTCTGCGGCGGCGACAAGGAAGCCCGAGCCTCCGTCATGCAGCTCGCCGAGGATATTCAGGGCATCCACGCCGTCAACGGTGGAGGCCTCGCCAACTCCCGATACGTCGAAGACTTCACCACCCTTATCCTCAACATCAACCGCATCTACAAGTCCCACGCATCCGTGAAGATAACCGGCCTCTAGGGCCCTCCCCGGTCGACGAGCATGGTTAGCAGGGTGGAGGTCCTCGGCCTCCCAGGCATCCCCGAGGTCAAGGAAGGTGACGATGTTGCTCGCATTATCTTGAATGCTGCCAAGGCCGCAGGTGTCTCCCTTGACCCCGGCGACGTAGTGGTCGTCAAGCAGAAAATCGTATCCAAGGCCGAGGGCCGGGTCGTCCCCCTCAACACCATCACCCCCTCGCCCCTCGCCCATGAAATAGCCCGACGCTTTGACAAAGACCCCCGTCACGTTGAAGCCGTACTTGGCGAAAGCAGCCGCATCGTCAAGATGGATCAGGGTCTCATCATCTCCGAGACCCGCCACGGCCTCATATGCGCCAACGCCGGCGTCGATGCCTCCAACGTCGGCTTGGAAGAGGCCGTCGTACTCCTCCCCGAAGACCCCGACGCCTCCGCCCAGGCCATAAGGAATGCCTTGGAATCCGAGACCGGAAACCAACTGGCCGTCATCATCTCCGACAGCATCGGCAGGCCTTGGCGAAGGGGCATCATCGACCTCGCCATCGGCATCTCAGGCCTGGTCCCCCTACGGGACTACGTCGGCCAAGCGGATGACGACGGCCGTGAGCTAAAGGTCACCGTCGTCGCCGAAGCCGATGAGCTCGCCTCCGCCGCAGAGCTCGTCACCGGAAAACTCGAAAGGTGCCCTGTGGCAATCATCAAGGGGAGCGGCATCCCCCTGGGCGAGGGCCGTGCCACCGACCTCGTAATGGACCCAGCCAAAGACCTCTTCCGTTAACCGATACCTAGTCCACTGAAAGGCAAGTGCAATGGCCCTTCCAACCATGAGCGAGCAGGCAATCAAGGAATTTCTTGACGGAAAGCACGTCGGCGTTCTCGGCGTCAACCGACGCCAGGGCGGCCCCCAGCTCTCACCCGTCTGGTACGCCTACGAAGACGGCTTAATCTGGATCCCGACCGAGCTTAAGGTGGCCAAGGTTGCCAACATCGCCCGCGACCCCGAGGTTTCCTTCTGCGTCGACGACAAGCAACCGCCCCACAAGGGCCTCGTCATGTACTGCACCGCCGAAATCATCACCGAAGACATCTACGAAAGGCGTCAGGAAATCTTATCCCGGTATCTCGGTGATGAAGATGGCGCAAAGATCGCCGCAGAGCCCCGACCCTTGGGCACTGCCCTCCTCCGCCTCCGGCCCCACAGCACCTACTCCTACGACTACTCCGCCACCGATCAGGGCTATTCGGACCTGGAAGACTACCGCTAGCTGACGCGCCTACTCCCCTATCCGGTCCTTCACGTCGAATCCCAGCTGCCCCAGCCCCGGCACCACGAAACCCAGCGCTATCCTGTGCTGCCCCGACTCCAGTTTGGCGCCCTTTACGTTGATGGTTATCGTCTTGTTCAGCGCTATCGTGAACCGCTTCTCGTCCGACACCTCCGAGAACGCCGTCTCATCACCCTCTAGGCTGAAGAACGTCTCTTCCATCGGGTACTCCACCCCGTCCAGCATCACTGGTATCATCCCCTTCGCGTACCCCGACCCCAGGCTGTTCTTCAACTGGAAGCTCACCCCCGACTCCGTGTTCTGCAGGCTGCCCTTGACATAAAGCCTGCGCAATAGGAAACCGGGTATCGTTACCATATCTTGTCCTTTTCGGAACGGCTCGCAGTCACCCTACTCCGCCGTCCCCTGTCTCATCCTGAACATGCTCTTCTCCACCTCCACAATCTCATCCGGCAGCGTCTCCACCTCCCCAAACGCCCGGGCCTGTATGAATATCTGAGAGGCCCTCTCCACCAGTTCACACGCCCTCAGCGCGTCTGCCATGTCCCGACCCGCCGCCACCACCCCGTGGTGGCGAATGAACGCCGCATTCCGCTCTCCCATCGCCTCCACCACCTTGTCGCCCAGGTCCTCCGTGCTTGGAAACCCATACTCTGCCACCTCAACCGTACCGCCCAGGTACGCCACTAGCTCGTCCAGGACCGGAGGCAGCGCCACCCCCGCCACCGCCAGCACGCTGGCATAGATGGAATGCGTGTGAATCACCGCCTGGATATCCTGTCGCGCCCTGTACACCGCCACGTGCGTCAACGATTCCGAGGAAGGCACGGTCTCGCCCTCCACTACGTCAACGTCGTAGTCCACTACCACAATGTCCTCGGCGGTCATCCTCTCGTAGTCCATGCTGGTCGGCGTGATGGCGATCAGCCCCCCCTCCCCTCCCCCCTCCAGCCTCATGCTCACGTTGCCGCTCGTTGCCGCCACCAGCCCCAGGCGCAGCAGGTGCTGTGCAGCCTCGACTACCGTCTTCCTCTCCGACTCCCATTTCATCACATGCTTCCCGATATTTCGTCTAGTTTTTCGTAAAGCTCCAGCCACCTTTCGTACTCCTCCCCCAGCCCCTCCCCCCGCGCCCCGTCCGGCTGGACCCGCTCCATCTCGCCCACCATCCCCTCCGCCGCTTCCGGCAGACTATTGTACGCCCCGACGCCAACCGCCGCGCACATCGCCGCCCCCAGAAGCGTCGCGTCCCTCTCCCTTGCCACCAAGATCTCCCGACCCAGCATGTCCGCCACTAGCTGCCCGAACCCCTTCACCCTCGTCACCCCTCCCCCAAGCCCCACCCGGGAAGCCCCTTCTCCGGCTACCTCCTCCAATTGATTAAAATTCCCTTTGATCGCAAACGCCAGCCCCTTCAATGCACCGTTCACCAGTTCTTGCCGGGAAATCTCCGTATGCCCCACAGGCGTCGGAAACATCAACCCCCCCATCTGCATCCCCATCCTTTTCGCGTCCATGATTCTCGGCCCCAGGAAGCCGAAGGCGTTGTAGGCATTACCCTCATCCCGAGGCTCATAAGCCACCTCCTCCCTCCCCATCCCCAGCGTTTGAGCCATCCACTCCAACCCCCGACCCCCCTCCGTCGTCGTGCTCTCCAGCACCCACCTCCCTTCCACCACGTGCCTCCCCGCCCACGTCCGCCGCTCCGCATCCACACACGCCCCCCGGGTCACCATCTGCAGCGGCCCGCTCCACCCGACAAGTACCCCCATCTCACCCGGCTCCGTGACCCCCATCCCCAACAACCCTACCTGTGTGTCCGGCCCGCCCGCAACCACTGGTGTCCCCTCCGCCAGCCCCGTGGTCCTCGCCGCCTCCGATGTCACCTCGCCCCTCTGCTCCCCCGCCCGACACAACCCCGGCATCAAGCCCGAATCTACCCCAACCCGCTTTAGCAGCGCATCCGGCTCCTCGTCAACTGATAGTGGCAAAAGTCCTATCTCCGTCAACGCCGACCTCTCCCCCCTCACCTCCCCCGACAATTTGTAGCCGAGCCAGTCTCCCAACGGTATTACATGGGCAATCCTCTCGGCGATATCAGGTGCATTGGCTCGCAGCCACGCCAGCCGCGCCGGTGCAAAAAGGAACGAGGGTGTGTGCCCCGTCAGCCTGTAAACCTCTTCCCCCACCCTCTCATCAATCTCCATCCCCTCGAAGAAGGCCCTCGCGTCCCTGTTCGGCCCCGAGTACACCTCCCCACCCTCCCTATCCAGCAGCACGAATCCTCCCCTCTGGCTGGTCGTGCACACCCCCACCACATCCCCTCCCTCCAACCCGGCCTTCTCAAGGCACTCCCGCACCAGCCTGCAGGCCAGACCCCAGGTCTCCTCCGGGTCAAACTCCACGGCGATGTCGGAGAGCCCCGCAGGCGTGAAATACCTCATCCACCCCCGGGCCTCCGCCCTCAACTCCCCCTCCAGCGAATACACCCCGCACTTCAGGCTGCTAGTCCCCAGGTCCAATACCAGGACCGACCCCTCACCCATCGTCCTTCCACACCTCTGGATTGATTATGTTGCTCGGTCGCTTACCCTGCTGAAAGCTCTCCAGCGCTTCCGTCATCATCTCCGAATGCCGCGCAATCGTCCCATCCGTGGCCCCTCCCACGTGCGGTGTCAGGATCACGTTCTCGTGTGCCAGCAATGGGTGGTCTGCCGGTATAGGTGGGCTCTCATGTACGTCTAGTGCCACCCCCCCCATCCCCCCACCCCCGAGGGCCTCCAGGAGCGCGGCTTGGTCCACCGCCTGCGGCGTAGACGTATTTATCAAGTACGCAGTCGATTTCATCATCCCCAGCGCCCGACCATCTATTACCGTCGGCACCTCCGCGCCCGCCGGCAAGTGCAGGCTCACAAAGTCCGACACCCTCAACAGATCGTCCAACTCGACCAGTCTGGCCCCCGACTCCCCAGCCTGCTCCGCCGTGATGTACGGGTCCGACGCCACCACCCCCATCCCCAGCGCACCCGCCATCCTCGCAACCTCTCCCCCGATCTTTCCAAACCCCACCAACCCTAATGTCTTCCCCGACAACTCCACCCCCCTCAGGTCCAGGTACGGTGATACCGGGTCTTCCCACCGACCCCCCGCCACGTACCCATGCGCCCCGACCAACCCCCTGCCCAACGTGAACATCAACCCAATCACCATCTCCGCCACCGCCCTCGTGTTGCGGCCCGGAGCGCTCACCACCACCACCCCCGCCTCCGTTGCCGCGTCCACGTCTATCTGCGTCGTAGCGTTCCGGCATATCCCGACAAATTGCAACCCCGGCGCCTCCTCGAACGTCTCCTCCAGCACGAAGTCCGCCTCCACCACCACCGCTTCTATCCTCGATTCATTGATAAGCTCCGCCAGCTCCTCCGGGTCGTACAGCGAACGAGACTCTGTCCACGGTTGGTAGGTCACCTTCATGCTGGAGCGTAGCCGCTCCAGGCACTTCTCTTCGAATGGGGCCAGTATCAATACGTGCATGTTTAGTCGTCGCTTTAGTCGAAGAAGTCGATGATCGCCTCTACCGAGTAGGCGGAAGAGTAGGCCAAGAGCGACGTCCTAATCAACCTTCCGGCGAAAGTTGCGGCCAGGAATTTAACCACCCCCATCCTCACCGCCCCCGCCGCTATCCCCGCGATATCGAACAGTGGGTTCGGTAGCGCGGCCAGTACAAATATCCCCAACACCCCCCACCGCCCCACCAGCCTCTTGCTCCAATTTGACCACCGGGACCACCGCGATTCCTCATCCTCTCCTTTGCCCCTTGATATCGTAGACCCCGCCCTCCCCACCAGGTATCCGCTAAGCTCCCCTATCGTCATCCCCAGGGCCCCGACCAGCGCCACCAGCAACGGGTTCAGCACTGCCCCGGCCACGACAACAGCCACAAATCCGGGTGTTGGCAGGATGATCGACGCATTCGCCATCAACGTCACCAGGAACAACCCCGGATACCCGACCCTCTCGAAATACTCCCGGTCGAACGTCGGCTCCGGGATCAGCAGCAACCCGACCACACTGGCCGCAACCACCGCCACAACCGCTGCTTCCCACCGGAAGACCAGCCGTCGGATACGTCCCCCCACCCCGCCCCCTCCCACCACTATTCTGTCGCCATCATTCTCGTTCACAAGCTCTCTGCATAGCTGTCATTCCGCTGGCCCGCGAGGAATCTGGGGCGGGGCCTATCGGCTTTAGTGAATCGACTTCAAAGACCGGCATGTCACTGCTTTGTGGATAATAAAAGAGGACTATTCACAGTCATGCCTACGGCCTTGAAATGGAATTTGTCAATATGTATTGGGCATATAGAGTAAGCCAGTTGTGGTATCAGGACTTGCCAGTGTGAACGACGACAATCTACACTATAGGTAACACCGCGAAGGAGCACCAGTCAGGGCCACCGTAGATATTCCCCTTGCCCAGACCATAGGCCAGCTTGTGGAAGGGCAGAGACAGCTTGAGGGGCGTATCGACAAATTGGAATCCAAGCTCGACAAGTTGCTCTGGGCTAACTTCGGCCTTATCGGAGCGGTATTGGCTGGGATTGCCTCTATCTTGATTACCACCTTGTCATGACGAGACCTTTGTAAAACTGTCATTCCTGTAAGTGTTAGGTAATTCATTGACAGAATTACAGGGCGTTAAGGGTTTCCAAGGGGGTCTTTCCGTCCAGGGCCTGGTGGGGTCTCTGGGTGTTGTAGTAGAGCAGGTATTGCTGCAGTTCATCCTTCAGTTCCGAGACGGATTCGAAGGTAGTGTCCCCCAGCAGGTCCTCGTTAAGAGTTCTCCAGAAGCGTTCTATCTTCCCATTGGTCTGGGGCCTATAGGGGCGGGTGTAGCGGTGCTTGATGCCCAGCTCCTTCAGCATCCGCTCCATGGGGTGATGGTCAGTATTGGTGGGGGAAGCCATTTCCGGGCCATTGTCGGTCAGCAGGGCCTCGAACTGGATGCCGTACTCGGCGTTGAGGAAGTTGATGGACTTCAGTGTGGCGAACATGACAGAGAGGCTCTTAATGTCACCGACCACCTCGGCCCAGGCCAAGCGAGTGCAGGCATCGATGAGGGCCACCAGGTAGTAGCGGTGCTTGGTGCCCAGCACGGTGTCCCGGCTGAGGTGGTGGGTGTCGAGGTGGCCCAGCTCGCCCGCCCGGGTCTTGATGATCTTACGCTTGGATTGCTGCATGGGTTTGCTGAGCCTGTTAAGGCCGTGGCGTCTGGTGATGGCGTAGATGGTAGAGGGAGCAGGAGTCTTGTCTTTGAGGATGGGCTTGAGTATGGCATATATCTCGTAGCGATTGATGCCTTTACACCGCTCGTTAAGGACCTTCTCTTCGATGAGGGGGATGGTGCGTCGGCTCTTCCACCTGGGGCCCCTCTTAAGGGGCAGCAAGGCGCTCTCAGAGCGATCGCGAAGGAACCGGTTGTAGTATTTGGCGAAGGTCTGACGGTTGGTGCCGTGGAAGGTGTAGAAGTCCTGGGCGAACCTGAACTGAGAGTGCTTCTTAGCCTTGACCAGTTCGTATTCCCGGATAAGGAACCTCCACTTCTGGGTAAAGCTCCTTTCTACTGTTTTGTCTTTACTGTTGTTTCGCATCTTCGCCTCCAGATTAGTGTCTCCCTTACACTAATTCTGTCAGCGAATTACCTAACACTTACAATTCCGATGCCCCGCGAGGAATCTGGGGTGGGGTTTTGGGCATGGATTACACCGCCCGTTCTTTCTAGGTGTTCCAGAATTGAGTGCCACGCAAGGGTCTCCTGATGGCAGAAGTAAGATTTTCACAGCGTGCGAATCGGGACTCGAGTATAGGAATTCTCAAAGAGCGTTCCTCACATTGGGACTAGGGGCTTCTGCCAGCCCTTGTCTCTCTGTTCTCCGGCAACCTCTCCCCAAGCCCCACCGACTCCGCATACCCCCTCGTCCTCCCGAGCCCCGGCCACCTCAACACCTCCGCCATGTCCTCCGGCGTGTCCACATCTACCCTGAACGATTCCAATTCGATGATCTGTGTCGCCACCCCCCGCTCCCCGGCCTCCTGTAAGTGCAGCGAAAGGCTGTCGGGCCCGAACCTCGACGGTATCACCGTCGGTGGCCTCCTCAGCATCCCGTTCGTCCCCCCGTCGTGCGCCGGCGCCATCACCACCGACGGCGTCCCCGCATCGACCGCTAGGATCGTCTCCAGGTCTTCCCCCGAGACCTGCGGCATGTCCGAGGGAATAACCAGCAGCCGCTCAATCCCCCTCCCCTCCATTATCCCCGCCCCATAGTCCACCGCTGGCCCCTCCCCCTTTGTCTCTTCCGGCTCCCGGATCACCTCGATCCCATACTTCTTCGCAATCTTCCCCACCCGGGAATCCCTCGTCACTATAACCAGCGGCCCTATCTCCCCGACCCCCTTTACCACCTGTATCACGTCCTCCAGCATCGCCAGCGACAGCCCGATCTTCTCATCCTGCGTCAAAATATCCCCCAGCCGGGACATCGACGTCGAAAGCTCCTTGACCGGGATCAAGCAGGCCGTCTTCACCTGTCCAGCTCCAGGGCCCGGAGCGCACTGCGCGCCAGCGCCATCTTCCGCTCCAGCGATGCCATTATCGTGTCCGTCACGACTCCCCTGGTCCCCAGCCCCTTCACCCGCTCCATGTCCTCCGCATCCGCATAGTCCATTATGAAAGAGCTTGTGAACGGCTGGTAAATCTCAGCCACCCCGTACGCGCTCACCTCGTGCCCCAGGGCGTCCATCATATCCGCCGCCGGTCCCTTGATAGCCTTCCCCCCGACTATCGGGCTTATCGCCGTGACCCGCTCCCTCGCCGCCGTTAAAGCCTCCCTGACACCCGACACCGCCAGTATCGGCCCGATGCTGATTATCGGGTTGCTCGGCGCTATCACCACCCCCTCCGCCCCCGAGATCGCTTCCAGCACCCCCTCCGACGCCCTCGCCCCCTCCGCCCCCTCGAACCGTATCGCCTTAACCCTCTCCGCCGCTTGGTCCTTCACCAGGTACTCCTGGAACCCCGAGTCCCCCTTCTCCGTGACCACTATCGTCGCAACCCTCTCGTTGCTCATCGGCAGCAGCCTGCACCCCACCCCCAGCTTCCCCCGTACCTCTTCAGTGATCTCCGATAGCGACGCGCCTTCCCGCAAACGCTCAGTTCGGTGAATGTGCAAGGCCATGTCCTGGTCTCCCAGGTTGAACCACGTCTCCCTCCCCAGCCTCTTCAGCCCCGACAGGCACTCCCACGTCTCGTGCTTCAGCCCCCATCCCCGGGCCTCGTCGGCCAGCCCCGCCAGCGTGTATGTAACGGTATCTATGTCCGGCGACACGTGAAGCCCGTGCATGACCACGTCGTCGCCCGTGTTGATGATGACCGTGACTTCGCCCGGGTCTACGACCTTGACCAGACCCTGCAGAAACCTGGCTGCCCCCACCCCTCCCGCGAGGACGGTGATCATCCCGCTATCCGAGCACGTCCACGGCCAGCGCTATCAGCATCTTCGTCCCCAGTATCAGGCTCCGCACGTCCACCGACTCATTTGTCCCGTGCACGTTCGCCAGGTTCCCCGGGTCCTCCGGATGCGACACCTGGAACCCGTACGTCAGCGTCCCCAGCGGCCTCATGAACCGGGAGTCCGTGAATCCCGTCGTGAACGTCGGGATCCACACCGCCTCCGAGCCGTCCAGCGACCGCTCCGTTGCCCCCCTCACCTTGGCCGCAAACTCGGTGTTGTAGGGCGCCATGCTCGGGATCGCCATGTAGTCGATGTCGTACTCGACGTCCGGGATCCCCGCCAGTATCTTGTCCAGCTCTCCCCGAAGGTACGCCTCGTCCTGGTGGTACAGCGTCCGCACGTCGCATGTGATCATGCACTTGGAAGGGATCGAGTTCGACTTGATTCCCCCTTCGATCATCGTCGCCGATATCGTCATCCGCGACAGCCCCTTGATCCTCGAGGCCATCTGCGGGTCCCTCTCCGCCAGCTCCGACGCCAGCTTGTCGATGTTCCCGGGCGTCGGCTCCTCCTCCAGGTCCAGGCTCCTCAAATGCCCGAACACCTCCGATGATGTGTCTATCTCCGGCTCGTACTCCGCCAGCCTGCTCAACACCAGCGCCGACCTTGTCAGCGCATTCTCCCCGTTCCACGGCGTCGACGCGTGGCACGGCACCCCGTTCACCGTGATGTGCACCTCCAGCCGCCCCTTCTCCCCGATCCCGAACAGGTACGCCGGCGCCCCGCTCTTCCTCAGCACCACGTCCCCGCCCCCCTCGTTTATGCAGTAGTCCGCCCTAAGCCTGTCCGGGTGGTTCTCCGCCAGCCACCCCACCCCGAACCTCCCCCCGGCCTCCTCGTCGGCGCACGCGGCCAGGGTAAGGTCGCCCTGCAGCTGCACCCCGGCCCTCTTCATTATGATTATCGCCATCGTCTGGCACGTCAGCAGCGCCTTGCAGTCCGAAGACCCCCGACCGTACAGCCTCGTCCCTATTATCTCGGCGCTGAACGGCGGGCATATCCACTCCGACTCCGTCTCCACCGGCACTACGTCGGTATGGGCCATGTAGATCATCGACTGCCCCCCGCCCGACCCCTTTACCGTCGCAAAATAATTCCCCCGCCCCGGCGCCGACTCTATCGTCTCCCCCTCTATCCCCTCCTTCGCCAGCAGGTCGCTCAGGAATTCGCAGGCCTTCGTCTCGTCCCCCGTGGGCATGAACCCCGTGTTCACCGTCGGGATCCGTACCAGGTCCTGCTGAAGCCCGACTATCTCGTCGTATGCTTTGTCAACCTGCTCGAACAGTTCGGAAAGATTCGGCATTTCGCCTCCTTATTGGGCGGGTAGGTCTATTGGGGCCGGGGGCTGTAGCTCCATCAGCGCCCGCTGCGCATGGAGACCCTTCAGCCTTGCGAAAGTCTCCTTGTACTCCGCCGACAGAATTGACTCCGTCGTCATTATGTACGCGTCCTCGTTGTTGTCCAGGTAGTACCGCTTCCGCACCCCCGCCCTCTTGAATCCGTACTTGTCATAGAGCGACTGCGCCCCGCGGTTTGATACCCGCACCTCCAGTGTCACGTACCTTGATCCCCACCCCATCGCCGTCTCTATCGCCCGGATCAAGAGTGCCTCCCCCACCCCGTGTCGCCTGAACGGCGTCCTCACCCCTATCGACACCACGTGTGCATCGTCCACAACTTGCCACAGGCCGATGTATCCCAGCAGGTAGTCACCGTTGCTCGCCTCCGGCCCGACCGGCAAGAGTCTCCGCAAAACAGCCGAAAGGCGAGCGAGAAAGCCGGGTGCCGCAGGCTCTACGGGTTCGACTTCCTCCATCTCCGAAACATCCTCCAGCGCCACCGCCGTCAGGTATATGGCAAGCTTGTTGTTCAGCTCCCGCTTGAAAGATGTTGGGGGCCAGAGCGTCGGGAATGCGTCCCTTTCCACTTCCACCAGCTGACGGGAGTCCAGGCTGGCCATGGGTCTGATATGAAACCGGATCGGAATGGGCGACATTTCCTTGCCCGATGCTCGACGTGAAGGTAGTACATTCTATCACAAGGCTACGCACTCCTACCCTTTCCCATCTTCCTTCGTTATATTTGATGGAGAGTGTCTATAATCCGTTTCCCCGAAAAGCCCCACTCCCGAGGGAAACCCGATGCAGTCCGAGCAACAGCTTATCGAAAGTGCCCAGGCCGGCAGCGAGACGGCCTTCGAGCAGATCTACGAAGACTACTTCGACAGGATCTACGCTTACATCGCCGCCCGCATCGGAAACCGCGTTGACGCCGAGGACCTCACCGAGGACGTGTTCGTCCGCGCCCTCCAGTCCATCGGCTCCTTCAAGTGGCAGGGCATCTCCATTGGTGCCTGGCTTTTCCGCATAGCCCACAACGTGACCGTAGACCACCTCAGGAAGAACTCCCGGAGACAGACCGTCCCCATAGAGGACACCGTCCGGACCAAGGGCCCTTCCCCCGAGGAACGGGCCGCAACGAACATCGCCTTCGAGAAGGTCAGGGAGGTGTTCGACCGCCTCACCCAGGCCCAGCAGCAGGTTCTTACCCTCAGGCTGGCCTCTGGCATCTCGGTGGCGGAAACGGCAAAGATCATGGGCAAGTCGGAGGGTGCCGTTAAAGCCTCACAGCACAGCGCCTTGGCCGCGATCAGGAGGATGTTTGCCGCCGAGTATGGAGAATACTAGAGACTTCGAGTCCGTCCTCGACCGGTGCCTCGACGCACTGATTCGCGGGGATTCCATCGAGCTCTGCCTCGCGCGCTTTCCCGAGCACGCCCCCGAGCTCGAGCCCCTTCTCCTTGCCGCGCGCCGGATCATCGACCTCCCCCACCCCGTCCCCAGCCCTGAGCTAAAGGCCCAGACCCTCAGGGCCCTCGACCTGGCCCCCCTCTCCCTCGAAGAAGCCCGCTTCCGGGACGCCCTCAGCCACTGCCTCGACCTCCTTGCAGAGGGCAAGAGCATCGACCACTGTATCGAGCTCTACCCCGAAATGTCCTCCCTCCTCACCCCGCTCCTCTCCACCGCTTCAACCCTCCGCGAGTCCATCCTCGTAACCCCCACCCCCGAGTTCAAGGCCGCAGCCCGCCGCCGGGTCCTCTCTCAGGTGGAGCAGCGCAAGGGCATTAAGTGGCTCCCCTTCCCTTCCTGGCGCCGCTGGGCGTACAGGGGCGCCCTCGTCGCCGCCACTTTCCTCATCATGATTTCCGCAGGCCAGCTCACCCTGCGCGCCTCATCCGGCAGCTCTCCGGGTGATGCCCTCTATCCCGTCAAGGAGTTCTCCGAAAGCGTCCGTATGAGACTCGCCACCTCCCAGGAGGACGAGGCCAGGCTCCACGTCGAGCTGGCCGCCCGACGCGCCCAGGAAATGGCCGACGTCGCCGCCGATGGAGACCGGGAGATGGTCCAGGAGCTTCTCGTAAAGCTGGAAGCCCACCTCGAAGAAGCCCCGAGGCTGATGAACGAAAAGCAGTTCCACAAGGCCCTGGACATGGTCCTCGAAGGCGGGGGTCAGCTGGACCATTCCCACGTCCGCGACCTCCTCGCCGTCCTCAACCAGGACATAAGGTCCAACGAGGCCCGCCTCAAGGACGCCATGTACGAAGTCCCGCCCGACATGCTCCCCGAGTTGGAGGACGCCATCGCCCGCGTCCGCGACCACTACTCCGTCTCCATCGCCACCCTGGAGGCCAGGCGCTCCACCGACGACCTCGACTCCCTGAACGGCGTCAGGCTCGCCTTCCGCAAATAGCCTTTTCCTTGATAGGTCGGGGTGTTAGCTGTTACGCTTCACCTCACCGCTTATGAGACCTCTCCTCCGCCTCTCGGCCTTTCTCAGGCCTTACAGGAAGCACTTGGCCCTGGCCTACGTCGCCTTGGTCTTCTCCACCCTCCTCTCCCTCGCCGTCCCCCGACTCCTCGGCGACTCCATCGACAAGGTCCTTGAAAAGGACACATTTGGCTTTCTGGTGCTTCTCGGTGGGGGCGTCATGGCCTTTGCCGTTGGCCGGGCCGTCTTTTCCTATCTCCAGACCTACGTCGCTGAGTTAATTTCCCAGAAGGTCGCCTATGATCTCAGGGAGGCCATCTACGACCACCTCCAACGCCTCAGCTTCGCCTATCACGACACCCAGCAGACCGGTCATCTAATGTCCCGCGCCACCGCCGACGTTGAAGGCGTCCGCTGGTTCATCAGCCTCGGCCTGATCCGTTCCGTTCACTTGCTCGTCCTTTTTGGTGGCATTAGCGGGCTTCTCTTCGTAACCAACTGGAAGCTTGGGCTTATATCCCTTGGCGTACTGCCCCTCGTCGGCACCCGAGCCACCTTCGTCTCCCGCAGGCTCAGGGTTGTCTGGCGAAACATCCAGGACATGCGCGGTCGTATGGGTGCCAATCTGCAGGAGAACCTCGCCGGCGCCCGAGTAGTCAAAGCCTTCTCCCGTGAGTCCTTCGAAAGCCGCAAGTTCGATAAGGGCGCCATCGAACTCGCAAATGAAAACGTCCTCGCCTCCCAGATCCAGGCCTCCAACGCCCCGCTCATGAATTTCATCTTCGCCGTCATCACCATCGCCGTCCTGTGGGTCGGGGCCCGGGAAGTCGTTGCCGGCAGCATGACCCCCGGCGAGCTCACCCAGTTCATCTTCTATCTCATGCTCCTCGCCTTCCCCGTCAGGATAGTCGGATGGGTCATAACCATGTTCTCCCGTGCCGCCTCCTCCGGCGAAAGGATCTTCGAAATCCTCGACGCTGCCTCGCCCGTCCAGCAAGCCCCCGACGCCAGAGAACTAAGCAGCGTCCGCGGCAGAGTCGAGTTCCGAAACGTCGCCTTCCGCTACGAAGGCGCCGCTCCCACCCTTCGCGGCATCGACCTCAAGGTCGAGCCTGGGCAGGTCGTCGCCCTCCTGGGCGCCGCCGGCAGCGGCAAGACCACCGTCGTCCACCTCCTCCCCCGCTTCTATGACGTCACCGAAGGCTCGATTCACATCGACGGCATCGACGTCCGTGACCTGACCCTCGACTCCCTGAGGCGCGAGATCGGTATAGTTCAGCAGGAAGTCTTCCTCTTCGGCGACACCGTCCGCAACAACATCGCCTATGCCACCCCCGACGCCCCCCTCGAGGACGTAATTCGCGCCGCAGAAGCCGCCCGTATCAGCGACTTCATAGAATCCCTCCCCAAGGGCTACGACTCATGGGTCGGCGAACGGGGCATCACCCTCTCCGGCGGCCAGAAGCAGCGCATCTCCATCGCCAGGACCCTCCTCATGGACCCCAGGATCCTCGTCCTCGACGACTCCACCGCCAGCGTGGATACCGAGACCGAAATGCTCATCCAGGAGGCCCTCAAAGTCCTCATCAAGGGCCGCACCACCTTCGTCATAGCCCAGAGGCTAAGCACAGTACGCAACGCAGACCTCATCCTCGTCCTCGACCAGGGCCGCATCGCCGAGCGCGGCACCCACTCCGAGCTCCTCGCCGCAGGCGGCATCTACAAGCAGATCCACGACCTCCAGCTCAACCCCCACCCCCCCTCCCCGAGACCCGCAGCATCCGCATCCCTCGCCGGAGGAGGATAACTATCCCTTCCATGACACTTTTGCATACTGTCATTCCGATGCCCCGCGAGGAATCTGGGGTGGAGGTTTGGTCGCGGATTGCTTTACACGTCCTTCCGAGAATCCATGAATCGCATACCTACAGCGATGGTCCAGAGTCCGTTCATCCTGAGCGAAGTCGAAGAGCCCGCCCCCTTCCGTCATCCCTTCCCCCTAGTATTGAACTAGAGGCAGAGGTTGACGTAGAAGCGCCAACCTCTGCCTCTGTTCTTCTCTCCCCCTCTCCCTTGAAGACCCTGAGCCTGCCCCGTACTCCGATACGGGGGGAGAGGGTTCCCCGCCCCAGGGCAGAATCCGCTTATCCTGAGCACGGTCGAAGAGCCTGCCCAGAGTCCCTTGAGGGTGCCGAGCGGCGGCTGCTCAAGCACAGTCAAACTGCCATAAACGTCCCGTCTACTTCCTATCCGTCATTCTCTCCCCTCAGTACCAAAACTAGGGGCAGACCCATGTGCGCAGCACATGGGTCTGCCCCTGTTTTCTTCTCCCCCTTTCCCTTGAAGGCCCTAAGGGAGAGGGGGATCAAGGGGGTGAGGGTTCCCCGCCCCAGGGCACCTTGGCACCCAGATCACGCATAAGCCCCGAGAAAGCCTAACCCCGACCCGCCATGCGCATGGACTATAACAGCCGCTCCGGCAACATCGACGAGACCGACATCCGCGGCAGCCTCTACAACCACCAGGTCATGATGAGGCTCCTTCCCTACCTCGGCCCCTACAAGAAGACCGTCGCCGTCGCCACCGTGGCCATGCTCGTGTACACCGGCAGCCTCGTCGTCTTCCCCTGGCTCATCGCCCTCGCCTTCGCCGCCGTCGTCGACGGCGAGTTGGGCCGCCTGACCTGGATTCTGCTGGCTATGGGCATCAACGCCCTCGCCGGATGGGCCTTCAACTACGTCCAGCTTGTGCTCATGGCCCGGGTCGGCCAGAACGTCCTGTACGACCTACGCATGGACCTCTTCCGGCACCTCCAGAGGCTCTCCCTCAGCTTCTATGACCGCAACGAAGTCGGCCGCATCATGTCCCGCATGCAGAACGACATCATCCAGCTTCAGGAGTTCCTCACCACCGGCATCCTGATCTTCGGCGACATGCTGGTCCTCGGCGGAATAGTAGGCGCCATGCTTCTCATGGACGTGCAGCTTGCCCTCGTGACCCTCGCCGTCCTCCCCCTCCTCTTCCTCCTCCTCTACTACTGGCAGCAGTTCGCCCGACGCGCCTACCTCCGAGTCCGCAGGGCCATCGCCGCCGTCAACGCCTCCCTACAGGAGAACATCGCCGGTATCCGCGTCGTCCAGAGCATGGGCAGGGAGGACATCAACCTCAAGAAATTCAACCGGCTCAACGGCCGAAACCTCGACACCAGCCTCGATGCCAGCCGGCTCTCCTCCGGCGTCCTCCCCGTCGTCGAGATTATCGACGCCCTTGCCCTCTCTCTCGTCATCGTCTACGGCGGCAGCCTCGCCCTCGGCGGCGACATCCCCACCGAGGTTCTCGTCGCCTTCGCCATGTACATCCAGCGCTTCTTCGAACCCGTCCGCAACCTCACCATGCAGTACACCGCGGTCCAGCGCGCCATGGCCTCCGGAGTAGGTGTCTTCGAGCTTATGGACGTGCCCCCTGCCGTCAAGGACGCCCCCCGCGCCGCCCCCCTCCCCACCATCAACGGCCGACTCCACTTCGACCGTATCAGCTTCTCCTACAACGAGGGCGTGGAAGTCCTCAGCGATATCGACCTCCTCATAGAACCCGGCGAGACCATCGCCGTCGTGGGCCCGACCGGCGGCGGCAAGAGCACCCTCGTCTCCCTCGTCGCCCGACTCTACGACGTCACCGAGGGCCGCATCACCATCGACGGCACCGACATCCGGGACGTCACCCGCGAGTCCCTCACCCGCCAGGTCAGCACCGTCCTCCAGGACCCCTTCCTCTTCACCGGCACCGTCGCCGAGAACATCCGCTACGGCCGACTCGACGCCACCGACCAGGAAATTCGCGAAGCCGCAACCCTCGTCGGCGCCGACCCCTTCATCTCCCGCCTCCCCGACGGCTACAACACCCAGCTCCACGAGATGGGTAGCAACCTCAGCTCCGGCCAGCGTCAGCTTGTCAGCTTCGCCCGGGCTGTCATTGCCGACCCCCGTATCCTCATCCTCGACGAGGCCACCGCCAACATTGACACTCAGACCGAGAACCTCATCCAGAGCGCCCTCGTCCGCCTCCTCGAAGGCCGCACCTCCCTCATCATCGCCCACCGACTCTCCACCGTTCGCAACGCCTCCCGCATCGTCGTCATCGACAACGGCCGCATCGCCGAAATCGGCAGCCACGATCAGCTTGTGAGCAACGGCGGCGTCTACGCCCGACTCCACCACATGACCATGCAGGCCATGCAATCCTAGACCCCGAGCCGGGACCCATCTCAAACCCTTTAACCCGTCATTCCTGCGGAGGCAGGAATCCATCCCCCCGAAACAATCACCTACAACCCTGCAACTCACCCCGACCCCTTTCCCATCCCGATGCCCCGCTAGGGATCTCTTACGCAAGTAGCTGTCTGGCCCAGGGATGCGCTACAGCAAACTCCCCTGCTCCGCTGCCCATCCTTTCCCAACAGTACCAAAACTAGAGGTAGACCCATGGGCGCAGCACATGGGTCTACCTCTGTTTTCTTCTCCCCCTCTCCCTTAAAGGCCCTAAGGGAGAGGGGGACCAAGGGAGAGGGGGACCAAGGGAGAGGGGGACCAAGGGAGAGGGGGACCAAGGGAGAGGGGGACCAAGGGGGAGAAGGTTCCTCGGTGGGGCCGGGTGACATCCCCCCGAAACAATCACCTACAACCCTGCAACTTACCCCGACCCCCTCCCCCCAGTACCAAAACTAGAGGCAGGCGCATGTGCGCAGCACATGCGCCTGCCTCTGTTTTCTTTTCCCCCTCTCCCTTAAAGGCCCTAAGGGTCGAAGATGTCGTAGATGCGCCTTGGGCGTGCGCCTATGGCTTGAGAGGGGGACCAAGGGGGAGAGGGTTCCCCCGTGGGGCTGGGGGACATCCCTGAGAGCCAGGCCAGAACAATATTCTCCCAGGCAGCCGTCTGGCCTAATGAAACGCTACAACAAACTCCCCTGCTCCGCCGACACCCCCGCCGTGTAAGCGATCCCCAGGTGTTCGTACGCCCCCTTCGTCGCCACCCGACCCCGGGGCGTCCGGTCCAGGAAGCCCAGCTGTAGCAGGTAAGGCTCGTAAACGTCCTGGATCGTGTCCGGCTCCTCGCTTATCGACGCCGCCACCGTGTCCAGCCCGACAGGCCCCCCGTTGTAGTTCTGGATAATCGTCCGAAGCACCCGGTGGTCTATCTCGTCCAGCCCCAGCGAGTCCACCTCCAGCCGCGCCAGCGCCTCCGACGCCGCCTCCTGAGATATCACCCCGTCCCCCATCACCTCCGCGTAGTCCCGCACCCGCTTCAGCAGCCTGTTCGCCACCCGAGGCGTACCCCTCGCCCGACGCGCTATCTCCTCCAGCCCCTCCTCCTCCGCCTTCACCCCCAGGATTCCCGCCGCCCGACCCACTATCTCCTTGATAGCCGCCGTGTCGTAGAAGTCCAGCCGGTATATCGCCCCGAACCTGTTCCTCAGCGGCGCACTCACCATCGCATACCGCGTCGTCGCCCCGACGAACGTGAACCGCGGCAGCTTCAGCCTCAGGCTCCGCGCCCCAGCCCCCTTCCCGATCATGATATCCAGCGCGAAGTCCTCCATCGCCGGGTACAGCACTTCCTCCACCGCCCGACTCAGTCTGTGTACCTCGTCGATGAAAAGGATGTCGTCCTTCTTCAGGTTCGTGATGATCGCCGCCAGGTCCCCCGCCCTCTCCACAGCCGGCCCCGACGTCGTCTTGATGTTCACCCCCATCTCCGCCGCCACGATATTCGCCAGCGTCGTCTTCCCCAGCCCCGGGGGCCCGTACAGCAGGACATGGTCCAGCGCCTCGCCCCGTTTCTTGGAAGCCGCTATCGCTATCGAAAGGTTCCCCTTCACCTTGTCCTGCCCGATGTACTCGGAAAGGTGCTTGGGGCGCAGGCTCAGGTCCAGCGACCCGTCCTGCGTATGCGGCTTCGCCGACACTATCCGCTCAGCCATCCCCCCTCCCCCCTCCGCCTTGCCGAGACGCCTCTACAACTGTCATTCCGATGCCCCGCGAGGAATCTGGGGTGGCGAGGGGTGGGGCGTTCTGTCCCCTCTCCCTTGATGGGAGAGGGTTAAGGTGAGGGTGATCCCCTCCCCGGCGCGGGGCCATGTATGTCCCCGTAGGGGCGACCGGCGGGTCGCCCTTCCCGGCGAGACACCGCTCACCCTGAGCAAAGTCGAAGTGCGAGCGTGGATAGGCCCACGCCCCTGCCATCCGTCCCACCCTCCCTACCGACCCCTGAACGTCGGCGCCCGCTTCTGCTGGAACGACTCGATACCCTCGGCGTAGTCCTCCGTGTGCATCAGCATCCGGTTCGTGTGAAACTCCATACCCAGCATCGTCTGCAGCGGCGACTCCTGCGCCGCATACGTCACCCGGCGTATCGCCGAGACCGTCAACGGCGGGTTCGCCGCTATCTGCGCCGCCAGCGCATCCGCCGTCGACAAAAGGTCCTCTGCCGGCACCACCTCGCTCACCAGCCCCATCCCCAGCGCCGTCTGCGCATCTATGATCTCCCCCGTGTACATCATCCTGAACGCATTCGAAAGCCCGACTATCCTCGGCAGCACGTAGCTCAGCCCGCAGTCCACCCCCAGCGCCCGACGCACAAATATCGCCGTGAACCTCGCCTGCTCCGAGGCGATACGAATGTCGCAAGCCGTAGCCAGCGAAAACCCCAGCCCCGCCGACACCCCGTTTATCGCCCCGATTATCGGCCTCCGCAGCGCCCGCATATCCAGGAAGTTGCGTTCCCAAACACCCGTCCACGCATTCTCGGACTGCTTCTGCTCCGTCCCCGACACATCCGCCCCCGAGCAGAACCCCTTCCCCGCCCCCGTGATAATCAGCACCCTGCTGTCGTGGTCCTCGTTGATCTGCTGCAGAATCTCCCGGAACTCCAGGCCCATGTCATGCGTCACCGCATTGAGCTTCTCCGGCCGGTTGAAAGTCAGCACTATCCGACCATCCGTGTTGTTCATAAGGAAATACTTCAAGCCCATGCCAATCTCCCGGGTAATCGGGCCCCTTATCGCAGGCCCTCATCCTCTCGGCATAATACCCACCCCCCCATTCCAGCGTCAACAAACCCCCTCCCTTTCCCATCCCGATGCCCCGCGAAAGATCTCTCACGCCAGCCCCCCACCCCCCTCCGTCATCCCCGCCCTCCCCCATCCGTCATTCCCGACCCCGACCGTGAATCCATCCCGCGGGCCGGGATTCCCTTTGCCCAGAGCAAAGTCGAAGCATCAACCGAACAGAACCGGGCGGGGTGTCCTGTCCTCTCCCTCCTGCCAGTACCAAACTAGAGACGCACACCTGCGCTTTGGCGCAGGTGTGCGTCTCTGTTTATTTCTCCCCCTCTCCCTTATTGGCCCTATGGGAGAGGGGGACCAAGGGGGAGAGGGTTCCCTTCCCGCCACCCCTTTCCTTGACACCCCTCCCCCGAAAAAATATACTTGTTCTTCGATTTATCTGGGCTGCTAGGCATGCATTTCAACGTAGCGCAGCTCCTCTCGGGGCCCGTCGGCGCCGTCAGGCAGCGTACAATATCCGGTGGCCTGGTTGCGGCGGACGGTCTCCCAGAGACCGTGATCTCCGGGTCAGTCGAAATCATGCGCACCGACCGCGGCGTACTGGTCCGGGGCACGCTCTCCGCAGCCCTCGCCTTGGAATGCGTCCGGTGCCTGGAACAGTTCGAGGAGACTGTACCCGTCTCCTTGGAGGAGGAATACATATCGGCTCATCAGGTCTCCGGGAGAGCGGAGCGGCTCGCCCTGCAGGCCGACAACCTGCTCGTCGACTCCAATAACCTCCTCGACCTCGAGCCTGCCCTTAAGGAATACGCTTCACTTAACAGCCCGCTGAAGCCCGTCTGCAGCCCCGACTGCCCGGGCCTCTGCCCTAGTTGCGGGGCCGACCTCTCCCGTGCCGCCTGCCTCTGCATTACCACTGAAGCATCAAGCGACACTGGCCTCTCGGCCCTTCTGGAAAAATACCGCACGGCCTGACCACAGGCCCGGAGTTTCGAGTTTACCCATGGGTGCATTACCTAAGAGAAAGACAAGCAAGTCCAGGAGAAACAAGCGACGAGGCCATGACAAGGTCATTGGCCCCACCTTGGTTGAATGTTCCCGGTGCCGCAGCCCCAGGGTCCCCCACCGTGTCTGTCCCGCTTGCGGCACCTATAATGGCCGGGAGGTGTTCGCCGAATAGCCCCTTGGAGGGTCGATTTATGGTTGCACAGCTGGAAGAAAAAAAGACCGCTTTCATATTCCCGGGACAGGGGTCCCAGGTCGTCGGTATGGGTAAGGAGCTCTACGACTCCTCTCCCACCGCCAAGTCCATCTTCGATGAGGCCGACGAAATTCTCGGCTTCTCCCTCACCAAACTCTGCTTCGAAGGGCCCCAGGAAGAGCTGACCCAGACCAACAACGCTCAGCCCGCCATCTTCACCACCAGCCTCGCCGCCCTCTCCGATATGAAGGAAAAGACTGGCCTGCAGGACGTTAAGCCCGCCTTCGTTGCTGGCCACAGCCTCGGCGAATACGTCGCCCTCGTCGCCGCCGACACCCTCTCCTTCTCCGAAGCCCTCCCCCTGGTCCGGGAGCGCGGTGAACTCATGCAGAGTGCCAACACCATCCAGCCCGGCGGTATGGCTGCCATCATCGGCCTCGACGAGTCCGCCACCGAGGAGATCTGTCAGCAGACCGGCATGCAGATATCCAACATCAACTCCCGTGAGCAGATCGTCATCAGCGGCCCCAAGGCCAACGTCGCCAATGCCCTCGACCTCGCCCGCGCCCGAGGCGCCAAGAAGGTCGTACCCCTCCCCGTCGGCTCCGCCTTCCACTCTAACCTCATGGAGCCCACCGTCGACCGCATGACCACAGCCATCGACCAGGTCAGCCTCAGCGATGCCCTCGTTCCCATCATAGCCAACAGCAGCGCCCAGCCCGTGGTCGCCGCCGGTGACATACGGGAAGAGCTTGTCTATCAGCTCTGTCACTGCGTCCACTGGCTCAGGAGCGTCGAGTACATGATTGACGCCGGCGTCGACACCTTCGTCGAAATCGGCCCTGGCAAGATTCTCAGCAGCCTCGTCCGCCGCATCGACCCCTCCGTCACAGCCCTTCCCATCAACGACTTCCTGGCCGGCAAATAGGAACCCAGCCCCCGAGCTATCACGTGGATCAGAGCCTTGCGGGAAAGGTGGCCGTCGTAACCGGCGGCTCCCGGGGAATCGGACAGGCTATAGTCGTCAGGCTCGCCTCGGCAGGCGCTCGGGTCTCCGTCGGCGGCCTCAGTGACATCCCCGACACCCGTGCCCTCCTCGAATCCGCCAACGTCTTTCCCGACAACCTCCTCTTCACCCGCACCGACGTCACCTCCCCGGAAGACATCGACCGCCTCATCAAGACCACCGTCGACGCCTTCGGCAAGATCGACATCCTGGTCAACAACGCTGGCATCAACCGTGATGGCCTCCTTCTCCGCATGAAGGTCGAAGACTGGGACGCCGTCCTGACTACCAACCTGCGCGGCGCTTTCCTCTGCACGCAGAAGGTTCTCAGTGGCATGATGAAGAACCGCTCTGGACGCATCATCAACATTTCCAGCGTTGTAGGAGTGGCTGGAAACCCGGGCCAGGCCAACTATGCCGCCGCCAAGGCCGGCATCATCGGACTCACAAAGACCACCGCCCGGGAAGTCGCCTCCCGCGGCATAACCGTCAACGCTGTCGCCCCAGGCTTTATAGAGACCGACATGACCGCCAAGCTCAACGACCAGGTCCGTGAGAGGCTTCGCGCCCAGATCCCCCAGGCCCGCTTCGGTACACCCGACCAGGTCGCCGACCTCGTTGAGTTCCTCGCCTCCGACCGTTCGTCTTACATCACCGGCCAGGTGATTAACGTCGACGGCGGGATGTTCATGACGTAGCCCCCTTCTGGTTATGCCCGGCCCCAGGCGAAAAGGCAGGATCCTTGCCCTGCAGACTCTCTACGAAGTTGACACCGCCCGCCACGATGTCAATGCCATCCTCGGACGCTCCGGCAAAGGCAAGGACATCCCTCAGGATTCCTGGTCTTTCGGCGCCGAGCTTGCCAGGGGCGTAGTGGCCCGGGTCGCAAGCATCGACCGCATCATCGAGTCCTTCGCCCCCAACTGGCCCGTCGCCCAACTCTCCTCCATCGATCGCAACATCCTTCGCATAGCCGTCTACGAGATTACCCTCCCCACCGATACCCCTCCCAAGGCCGTCGCCAACGAGGCCGTGGAGCTCGCCAAGGCCTTCGGCAGCGACAGTTCGCCCCGTTTCGTGAACGGTGTACTGGGCAGCCTGCTCGCCAAACGCCACGCTTGACACGGCGCCCTTCGACCCTTTACATATACGCAATTTGCAGTTGCCCATAGGAGAATCTACATGTCCGAAATCAACGACAGAGTTACGAAAATCATCGTCGAGCAACTCGGCGTTGAAGAGTCCGAAGTTACACCCTCCGCTTCCTTCATCGATGACCTCAACGCCGACTCCCTTGACCTCGTGGAGCTCATCATGGCCCTGGAGGACGAGTTCAGCGAAGGCGACCAGAAGCTTGAGATCGCCGACGAAGACGCCGAGAAGATCCTGACGGTCCAGGACGCCATCGACTTCATCTCCGAAAACGTGGACACGGGCTCGTAAGCCCCGGCTCAAAGTACCCCCCTCTCTTCAGTCACCCCCTTTCCCCAACGCGTCGGGGTGGTGTTGCGGCCCGTTTCCCCCCGATGCTATACTCCTGGAGCAATATTCGGTTTTGTAATGTTTTAAAAGCTCGATGAAAGCGAGCATGCTGGTTCCCCGCCCCGATACGGCCCTTAGCTTCCGGAAGTTCTATCCTCCCTCGGCCTTGACCAGCCGGGCGAAAGGGAAAGCTACCCTTGCAGCTTGAACTTCTGCATGAGCAGATTAAGCAGTGCACAGCCTGTGGCCTTTGCCAGGGTCGTACTAACGTCGTCCCTGGCGAGGGCCCCGAACGCCCGAGAATCATGTTCATAGGTGAAGGCCCCGGCTTCCACGAAGATAAGCAGGGCAGACCCTTCGTCGGCCCTGCCGGCAAATTCCTCGAAGAGCTGCTCGCCACCATCGACCTGACTAGAGAAGAGGTCTACATAACCAACATAATCAAGTGCCGTCCCCCCGGGAACCGGGACCCCCTCCCCGACGAGGTGAACGCCTGCAATTCCTGGCTTGAACAGCAGATAGATCTCCTCGCCCCGGAGCTAATCGTCACTTTGGGAAGGCATTCGATGGCCCGCTTCTTCCCTGGCCAAACTATAGGGAAAATGCACGGGAAGCTCGGTACTGTGGATGGACAGAAAGTGTTCGCCATGTACCACCCCGCCGCCGCCCTCCACCAACAGCGACTTAGAGACACCTTGATCGAGGATATGAAGAAGATACCGGAGGCGTTGGCTCAGGAGGACCAGCAGCAGCCCCCGGAAGAGGAACAGCCCGAGCAATTATCCATGTTCTAGATTTTCCCCCATGCACAAGTCCCCACTAAAAGTAACTCCACTAGGTGGTCTAGGTGAAATAGGAAAGAACATGCTGGCATTGGAATATGACGACGATATCGTCGTCATAGATGCCGGCGTGATGTTTCCCGGCGAAGACCTCCCGGGAATCGACCTCGTAATCCCGGACATCTCCTACCTCCTGCTGAGTCCTTCCAGCGTTCGGGGTATCGTTATCACCCACGGTCATGAGGACCATACCGGCGCGCTTCCCTTCATCCTTGACCAGTTGAACGTTCCGGTCTATGCCCCGCGCCTTGCCGAGGGACTGATCTCCGCCAAGCTCAAGAGTCGCAGCCGCATTAAGAACGCCGATCTCAACGTCGCAATCCCCGGCATGCCTTTCACCCTTGGCCCGTTCACAATCGAGAGCTTCCGAGTCTGCCACAGCATCCCCGACTCTACCGGCTTGATCGTCAGATATCCTGGCGGCACGGTCGTCCACACCGGAGACTTCAAGTTCGACCATACTCCCGTCGATGGTCGACCTGCCGATCTCGCCCGACTCGCCCAGCTTGGCAACGAGGGTGTCCAGCTCCTCCTCTCCGATTCCACCTATGCCGAGGTCCCCGGCTACACCCCCTCCGAGCAAACCGTGAGCGGCGCCCTGCGCCAGATAATGGGCGAGGCCCAAGGGCGGGTCATCATTGCCACCTTTGCCTCCCTCGTCTCCCGCGTTCAGCAGGTCATAGATTCCGCCGTTGCCAATGGACGAAAGGTCTGCATTGAGGGCCGTAGCATGGTTGAGAACGTCCAGCTCTCCAATAATCTCGGCTATCTCGATGTCCCCGAGGGCGTTCTGGTCAGCCTCCCCGAGGCCCAAAAGCTCCCTCCCCAACAGGTCGCCATCGTGCTCACCGGTACCCAGGGAGAGCCCTCCTCCGCCCTCACTAGGATCGCCAATGGTGAGCACAAACACATCGAAATCGAGACCGGTGACACCGTAGTCATGTCGGCCACACCCATCCCCGGCAACCAGGCCCTTATTGGCAAGACCATCGATAAGCTGTTCCGGCTAGGTGCAGACGTCCTCTACGGCCGCATCAAGGAAGTCCACGTGCGCGGCCATGCCAGCCAGGAAGAGCTAAAGCTCATGCTTGGCCTCACCCGACCCCAATTCTTCGTCCCGGTCCACGGCGAACGGCGGCACCTCGTTGCCCACTCCAGGCTGGCCCAGTCCATGGGCGTTGCCGAGGAGAACACCTTCGTGCTGGACAACGGCGATGTCCTGGAGATCTCAGGAGAGTCCGCCCATGTCTCGGATCGGGTACAGGCAGGTCCCGTATACCTTGATGGCAGTGGCCGCTGGTCCCTCGAAAGCGAGGTCCTCAAGGACCGCAGGAAGTTGGCCAGGTACGGCTTTGTTATAATTTCATTGAGTTTTGATAGCGAGACCGGCACAGTTTATGGAGACCCGGAAATCGTGACCCAGGGCTTTGCTGACACCTCCGAGACACCTGCCCTCATCGAAGGCACCCGCAGAGTAGTTATAGAAACCCTTGACCGGCTCAACGGCACCCTCACGGAAGCCAATTTGAAGTCCAGCGTTAAGTCCGCTTTGAAGAAATACTATCAACAAGAGACCAAGCGTCGCCCCATAATCCTTCCGATTGTTGTGGAGGGATAGGGTTTTTCACTATGAGCATTAAGTTACAAGGAAAGGAGGACCGGCTATGGCTAGGTCAAAAGCCCTTCATGGTTCGCAAGACGGCTTACATTCTAGGGGTCCCACAGGATGGGACCTGAAGATGGGATTATCAGGAGGAGTCGACTCGAAGTCGCACTGGCTGTTTGTAGCAATAGTTCTCTTAATTCTTCTAACACCGCCAGCCGTAATCTTCCGGGAGACCCTCATCAGGATGTTCGGCGTTGCTTCGGGCCCGGTCGTTCTCATGATCGCCGTGTCTGCCGTGGTCGCCGTTAGACACCCGAGAAGCCTGCTGTTCAAGTTCAACTGGTGGCTGGCTGTCTTGACGGCTGGCGCTATTGTCTTCGGGATTATGGCGTTCTTCGAATTCGAATATGCCAATCTCAGGGACCTGACAATGGGTGGCGCCGTCGGAGACGCGATTATTGGTGAAGCAGACAGGTGGGGCATAGCCCGACTTAGCGCTTTGGCGCTCTTGGCCTTCGTTTTGGTTGCACCCATGGTTTCCTATCAGGCCGCCCTAATGGCTGCCTTCTCCGTCATGTGGGTCTTAGTGTTCCTGTTCCGTCTTGCAGGCCTACTCGTTGAAAAGTTCCGGGACTGGCGCGATTCCCGACAGGTCCGCGGCATGGTCTCCTCCCTTAACAGGATTAGCCCGCCCCGCATGTCCCCTTCGGAAATGTGGCCCAGGCTCGCTACGGTTCCTCCCCGTCCCCAAATCCGCGAGGAACTGGACGACCCCATCCATCCCCAGGGCTCTAAGGGGACGGAAGAGTTTAACTATGAGGCCGCAATAGTAGGTTCTCTCGTCGACTCGCCTCCGGGCTCCAGCCCCGCTGGTACGGCCGTAGCAGACCTCGAACTCCCCGAAGAAGTCGATGATGACGAGGAAGATCTCTTCGAAGAAGATGAGCAGGAAGATCCCGAGCCCCCTGTCGTGGTGCAAGCGCCCAAGCCTACACAAAGCTCCTTGTTCGCTGAGTCCGACCTCGAGACCCCCGCAGCGACCAACGGAGTCTCTGCAGACCACACTGAAGACATCGGTCCCGGTGTGCCTCCCCTGGATTTGCTGGACGCCACGGAAGAGGAAGACGAGGCACCTACGGACCACGAGGAACGGGCAGAGCAGATCGAAAGCGCCCTCGCCAGTCATGGAATCGACGCCAAGGTAACCCAGATTAACTCCGGCCCGACCGTCACCCAGTTTGGCGTAGAACCCGGCTGGTTCCGCAAGTACAAGGAGACCAGGGAGCGGGACGCCGAGGGCAAGCTCATGGTCGACGAGCAAGGCAGGCCTGTCACCCGCCGAGACGAGGTCTCCAGGAAGCGCGTACGGGTCGACCAGATCGCCGCCCTCGACAAGGACCTCGCTCTCGCCATGGCTGCCCCGACCATCCGGATCGAGGCCCCCATCCCGGGCAAGGCCCTCGTCGGCATAGAGGTCCCCAACGTCATCATGGGCAAGGTGGGCCTGAGGGAGGCCCTCGCCAGCTCCGAGTTCCAGAAGACTCTCGGCAAGTCCAAGCTCGCCGTCGCCCTCGGAAAGGGCAGCTCAGGCCAGATGGTGATGGGCGATCTCGCCTCCATGCCCCACCTGCTCATAGCCGGTTCTACGGGCAGCGGCAAGAGTGTCTGTATAACCTCCCTGATCGCCAGCCTGCTCATGAACAACGGGCCCCGAGACGTCAAGTTCGTCATGGTGGACCCCAAGCGCGTCGAGCTCGTACCGTTCAGCACCCTGCCCCATCTTGCGACACCCGTGATCATGGACATGGAAAAGGTAGTCGGAGCCCTCAAGTGGGTCACTGAGGAGATGGACCGCCGGTACAAGGTAATGGCCGGCGCCGGCGCCCGTAACATCAGCGGCTACAACTCCAAGGTATCCGCTGAGGAGCGCATGTCCTTTCTCGTCGTTGTGGTGGACGAATTGGCCGACCTCATGGTCGTCGCCCCCTTTGACGTTGAGCAGTCCCTCACCCGACTCGCACAGATGGGCCGGGCCACGGGTATTCACCTCATCGTCGCTACCCAGCGCCCCTCTGTCGACGTCATTACCGGGCTCATCAAGGCTAACTTCCCCACCAGGATAAGCTTCGCCGTAACCTCCATGACCGACTCCCGAGTAATCCTCGACTCCCCCGGCGCCGAGAAGCTCCTGGGACGCGGCGACATGCTCTACCTCCCCTCCGATGCCTCCAAGCCCAAGCGGCTCCAGGGCGTCTACCTTTCCGACATAGAAGTCGAAAGAATCGTCCTCTTCTGGTCGGACAAGTCCGGCGGGGTTCCCGAGCCTCCTTCAATAGAGGAACTCCTTGGGGATGCCTCGTCAGAAGGTATGACCGAGCCCGAGGACCTGGCCTCCGTCTCTCCACTCTGGTCCGGCCCCTCGGATGTCCTGGAGGAAATCCGGGAAAATGAAGATCCCCTGTTTGCCAAGGCCCGCAATTTAGCTGGTCGGCACAAGAGCGTTTCCGCCTCCTTGTTGCAGAGACGCCTCGGAATCGGCTACCCAAAGGCCGCCAGCCTTCTTGACCAATTGGAGGAAAATGGGATAGTGTCCGCAGGAGAACCAGGTAAGTCCCGCACCGTGTTGACCCTCGGGGAGGAAGACGACGACTACTAGGAAGAGGACACGGAAGCTCGTCACCTTGTTGAGTTCCCTCATCAAGGGTGAACATCAGCAGGAAACCCCCGAGGATGCCGACCCCGGCATCTGCCTCTCCTGTGACGCCTTCCTGACAGGCTCCCGCGCCTACGAAAAGTTCAGGACATGCAGCTACTGCGGTTTCCACTTCAACATCTCGGCGCGGGAGCGCATCAAGCTCCTCGCCGACCCCGGGTCCTTCAAAGAGCTGAACAGGTCTCTCATCTCCATGGACCCCCTCTCTTTCTCGGGAGGTGTGTCTTACCGCAAGAAGATCCGGGAGGCCCAGAAGACCACCGGCCTCACCGAGGCCGCAGTCACCGGCACCTGCGAAATCCGCGGATGCCCCACCGTAATCGTCGCCCTTGACTTCGGCTTTCTGGGCGGGAGCATGGGATGTGTCGTCGGCGAAAAGGTCGCCCTCGCTTTCGAGACCGCAGTCAAGAAGAAACTGCCCATAGTTGCCGTGGTCACCAGCGGCGGGGCACGGATTCAGGAAGGCGTCCTTTCGCTCATGCAGATGGCCAAGACCGTCTCCGCGGCAAAGCGCCTCCGCAGACCCGGCCTCCCTTTCATAACCGTCCTCGCCAACCCTACAACGGGGCAGGTCTACTCCAGCTTCGCCAACATGGCCGACATCATCCTCGCAGAGCCCGACGCCCTCGTTGGCTTCGCTCCCCTCAGGACCGTCAGGGAAAGCAGCGGCGACCCCCTACCCACCGATGCCCACACTGCCGAGTCCCACCTCAAGCACGGCATGATCGATCAGGTCGTGGCCCGGGAACGCCTCCCCGACACCCTCTCGGTCCTTCTCGATATGCTCTATTCCCGCTACAAAGTCTCGGTGAAAGGCAAGAAACCCAAGCTTGCCTACTCCACCGGCTACTACACTACCGCCTGGGAGCAGGTTCGCCTTGCCCGTCACCAGGACCGACCCACCGCCCTCGACTACATTGGCCGCATGACTTCCAGTTTCATCGAGCTCAAGGGCGACCGTGTCAGTGGCAACGACGAAGCCGTCATCGCTGGCTTGGGATACCTGGCCGGCCAGGCTGTCGTTATCCTTGGTCAGGAGAAGGGCCACGGCCCCGACTCCCAGCGTCACAACAATGGCCGTACCGGCCCCGAGGGCTTCCGCAAGGCCCAGCGGATGATGCGGATGGCATCCCGCTTCCACCTTCCTCTGGTCACCTTCATTGATACGCCCGGTCCCCTGCCCAGCCTCACCGCCGAGGAGCATGGCCTCGGAAACGCCATAGCCACAACCATGGCCCTCCTCTCCGACCTTCCCACACCCGTGGTTTCCGTCATTATCGGGGAGGGGGGCAGCGAAGGCGCCCTTGCCTTTGGTGTCGCCGACTCCCTCCTCATGTTGGAAAACGCCATATACACTCCCATCTCCCCCGAGGGTGCCGCCACTCTCCTCTATCGTGACGCTGCCAAGGCCGAGACCGTAGCCCCTGCCCTCAAGCTCACCGCCCGGGACTGCAAGCGCCTCAACATCGTCGACGTCATTGTCCCGGAACCCGAGGCTGGCGCCCACCAGTACCCCAACGAGGCCGCCCAGCAGCTTCAAAGGCTTCTCGTCCGGGAACTGCTACGCGTTCAGGCCATTCCCATAAGGAAACTGGTCAAGACCCGTTACAAGAAATACCGCGATATGGGCGAATATAGTTCCCACTACCGCGAAGCCCTGGTTGAAGAGATCGAATATCTTCAGAGCAAGGTGGTCAACCGGGTCCGGCAGTGGAGAAGCAGGCTCCGCGGCTCTCAATCCTCCCAACCCTCCCCCGAGGCCGGAGAAAACAGCCTGCGCACCTCCCCCTGACTGCCTACAGACTCCTTAGCTAACGGGCACATTCAGACACCGCATCATGCCCTTACCTGAATTCGACCTGACCGGAAAGGTGGCAATCGTCACCGGCGGAGGCCGCGGAATCGGCAAGGGGATTGCACTTGCCCTTGCAGAAGCCGGCGCCCGGGTAGCCATAGCCGGACGCACTGAGTCCAAGCTTCTGGAGACCGAGTCGGAAATTCAGGCCGTTGGCGGCAGTGCCCTTTCGGTAGTCACCGACGTCACCCGTGACGATGACATAGCCTTCCTGGTCGGCCGCATCGTTGAGACCTTCGGCAGCATCGACATCCTCGTGAATAATGCCGGGGTAGCCGTCGTGAAGCCCCTTGTACCTATTCCCGGCTTCGCCCCCAGGGCCGAGGGCCTGCCCCCCGAGTTCTTCCGACCTACCAGCAACGAAGAGTGGAGCTACGTCCTCGACTCCAACCTCACCAGTGCCTTCCGCTGTATCAGGGCTGCGGCCCCCCACATGCTGGACAAGAGGTGGGGTCGCATCATCAACATCTCATCGGTGGAGGGAATGCGAGGCGTTCAGATGCACAGCCTCTACTCCGCGTCCAAGGCTGCCATGTCGGGCCTGACCAGGAGCCTGGCCCTTGAATGGGCCCGCAACGGCATCACCGTCAACACCATCGCGCCCGGAGCTTTCCATACCGAGATGATGGCTCCCGAGTTCGAAAATGAAGAGCTGCGCAAGAGACTCCTGCGCAGCATTCCCATGAGAAGAGGTGGGGAACTTAGAGAAGTGGGTCTGCTAGCCGTCTACCTGGCTTCCGAGGCTGCAGCCTACGTGACCGGCCAGACCATCGCCATAGATGGCGGCCTGACTAGCTCGATGGGACGCTAGCGCCGCTCTCGGCCGGGCTGAGCTCCGAAAGCGCTCCGTCCAGCACCTCGCCGAACTGCTTTCTGATACCCTCATCGCGCAGCACTACCGGCGCCGACATATCGCTGAACGCCCGGTGAAGCTCGAACCTGCCCAGGAACTTGATCCCGAGCCTGTCGGAGATCGCCTCTCCGGCCCCCTGCCCGAAAATCTCACCCGACATGTTCTCCACGACGCCCAGGATGTTCACGTTCATCTTGCGGATCATGTTGATTGACCGCACCGCATCCACAAAGGACAGGTCCTGCGGGGTCGTCACCACCACGAAGCCGTCCAGTTTGAGCACCTGCATGATGGTCAGAGGAGCGTCGGAGGTGCCGGGAGGAAGGTCCACTACCAGGTAGTCCAGGTCTCCCCAGGAAGTCAGCTCCAGGAACTGGTTGATGGCGTTGTGGATCATCGGGCCCCGCCAGATGATGGCTTCCAGCTCATTCTTCTGGAAGAACCCCATGGACATGACCTTGACCCCGTGCTTCTCCGCAGGGATTATCTTACCGTCGTCGTCGGAAGAAGGCCCCGAGTGCATGTGCAGCATCCGGATTACATTCGGGCAATCGATATCCGCGTCTAGCAGACCTACCGAGTGTCCTCTCTGGGCAAGAAGCACTGCCAGGTTGACGGCTATAGTGGTCTTCCCCACCCCACCCTTGCCGCTGTAGACGGCGATCTTGTTCTTGATCTTGCCGAGGTTCTCGCCGACCTTGCGCCTCTGCTCCCAGTTGCGCTTCATAGCGGCAATCCGAGCCTTGTCCTGCTCGGTCATGTTCTTCTTGCCGACGATCGGCTTGATCGGCTCAGCCATCAGACCCTGCTTTCGACTATTCCCAGCCCAAGGCTCGCTTGCCCTCTTCGGTGATCAGATCGGGCGTCCAGGGCGGGTCCCACACGATGTCGACGTAGGCGTTCTCCACGCCCGGGATAGCCTCAACCGCCTCCGTGCACACACCACCGATGCTTCCCGCCATGGGGCAGCCCTGGGCCGTGAGGGACATCGTGACCATGACCTCACTGTCCTTGATGTCTACGTCATAGATCAGGCCCAGGTCCACGATGTTTATCATCGGGATTTCAGGGTCGTAGATGTCGCTGAGAGCTTCCAGTACGTCATGCTCGGTTACAGTAGCCATATCTCCTCCATTTGGGGGACGTTGAGTTCATTATATCTGAATGGACTATCCGTTCAAAGGTGGCCCGACCTTCCACGCCACGAACCGCAGCCGCCGGTAGTCCACAGTCCACCTGACGCCATCATACATCCGAGGCCTCAGTTTCTCCTCCACCAGCGTGATCACCCTGTCTTCAACCTCGGCGTCCAGCCCCGACAAGAAGTCCGAGCAGAACATCTTGATCCAGTCCCTCAGCCCTCCTTCACCTTCTTGCTGCGGGGTCGGGCGGCTGAAGTGGCTGGCGAAAGACACCTCGAACCCTCTATCTTCCAACAGCCGCGAGTATTCACCTATTGTCGGGAAATACCACGGGTCAACCTCTGCCCGAGGGTGCCCAAGGGTGCTGCCCAAAGCCCGACGCAGCGCCGACACCACCCCCTCTATGTTCCCCTTGCCCCCCATTTCCGCCACGATTCTTCCCCCGGGCTTCAGGCAATTTGTGATCGAGTCAAGGACTTCGTCGGCCTCTTTGATCCAGTGTAGGACGGCATTGGAGAAAACGGCGTCGAACGGCTCATCAAAGGACAGGGAACGGGCGTTTGCTTGAATAAAGGTGATGTCGGGGAAATTAGTGCCGGCAATGCGTACCATGTCCCCCGAACTGTCGATCCCCACCACCCCCGCCCCCGACTTGGCAATTTCCGCCGTCAGGTGTCCCGTGCCACATCCGAGGTCGAGAATCCTCTCTCCCGGCTGAGGGTCCAGCAGCCCCAGGAGATCAGTGCCATACTGCCAGATGTAGGAGTGGCTCTGCTGGTATTCAGGTGCGTCCCAGACTTTGGCCTCGGGGCTAATTTCGCCGGATGAAGTCATCGGAGCCGACCCGGCCGTCGGGCCCTACCTGACGTCCTCGAAGACTATCTCGTCGTAGGGCGAGCCATCTTCCATCAGAACGGTCTGAGTAGCTCGAATCCGCCGACTCATCATCCGGCTGAGCATGTGCGTGAACCCGAACATCGCTTGCACCACTTCACCTGAGGATGACTGCCCTTCGAACAGCCGTCGCCGTGTGATGCGAAGTACATGCCTGCCCGGCTCCGGGGACGTAAGCTCCGACTCATCCCCTGCCATGTCCGAAAGGTGCTTGGTGAATAGCGCGAGGCTGCCCGCGTCCCGACCCTCGATCCCCAGGTCCGCCAGCAGCTCTTTTCCGTACTGCAGAGCGATGCCCTCGTAGGCCCGCTTGACCAGGTGCGCCGTTATAGGAGTTCCGATGACCTGCTGCAACCCCAGCACTGCCTCCTCTATGTACCCCCTACCAAAGTTTCTCAGCGCCTTGGAGCGGCGGTCATCCGGCCAGACCTCAGCGTCCAACTTGGGTGCTCGCTCAGCGTCGTACTCAGGCATCGTTGCGTTGGGGTCGTACTGGAACCTCTCCTCGTCGGCGAGGTCGTGGTCGTATTCGTAGAAATAGCCTTCCGCGTAGGGCTCGCCGTCGTTGAATGCCTTGGACAGCACGAACCCGAGCCTCGGGTTGTTCAGCCTGACGCCGTTGTAAGGGTGCCAGCCCATAAAGATCGACCGACCCATCCTCGGGGGGATGGCCAGCCATGCCGTCCCAGTCGGCCCGAAAGGCGGGTTGTATCGGATCCAGGCCTTCTTGGGCGACTCCTCATACATCTCCATGTCAATGCCGCCCAGAGCGTTGGAGAAGTAGTGGTATTTCGCCGCGACCACTGCATGGGGCTCCTTCTGAGGATCTACGCCCAGCTTCTCGAGCCCCTGCAGGAAATACTCCCTCTGGTGGTTGTGAAGTACGGCTTCCCGCCATTGGACAATGGTGTCTTCCCCTTGCTGGGCGTAGGTGATGGTTGTGATTGCGCCTCCCCAAAGCCCGTAGACCTTGGCGATGAACTCACATTGCTCCTGCAGGGACCATGTGGAAGGGTCGGTGGTGGGACTCATGCAGGCTTCCTCCTTAAAGATACCTAATCGTCATTTCCAGGGCCGTTTGGCCCGCTTGGCCTTCGTGGACCGGGTACGGATGCCCTCTTCCGCCTTGGCATCCTCGTCCAGCACCAGGGCCTTTCTCAGGTCGAGGACCTGGTCCCGGAGGGCCGCCGCCTTTTCGAACTCCAGGTTCCGCGCCGCTTCCTTCATCTGGGTTTCCAGGTCTTTCACCAGCCGTAGCAGTTCGCCCCTGGGGACTTCCTTGTTGATGGTGTAGGTCGCCCGCTCCTCGGCAATGGCCTTCACCCGGTCGGTGATGTCCTTGACTTCTTTCTTTATCCCCTGGGGCTCGATGTTGTTGTCGCGATTGAACTCCGTCTGGAGCTCCCTGCGCCTGTAAGTCTCGTCGATGGCCCTTTGCATGGAGTCCGTTACGGAGTCGGCATACATGATGGCGTGGCCCTCTATGTGCCTCGCCGCCCGACCCATCGTCTGTATCAATGCCCCCGAGGATCGCAAGTAGCCTTCCTTGTCCGCGTCCAGGATCGCCACCAGGCTTACTTCCGGCAGGTCCAGGCCCTCCCTAAGCAGGTTGATCCCCACTACCACGTCGTACACGCCTAATCGTAAGTCCCGCAGGATCTCGCTCCTCTGCAGCGTATCCACCTCCGAGTGAAGGTAGTGGGTCTTCACACCCATCTCCCGCAGGTAGTCGGCCAGCTCCTCTGCCATCCGCTTGGTCAACGTAGTGACCAGCACCCTCTCTTCCTTCTCCACGCGGGTCTTAATCTGGTGAAGAAGGTCGTCTATCTGGCCCTCCGTAGGCTTCACCTCTATCGTTGGGTCCACGAGGCCCGTGGGCCTGATAACCTGCTCCACTATCTGGGTGCTGTGTTCATATTCGTAGGGCCCGGGAGTTGCCGATACGCAGACCATCTGGTTGATGTGCCTCTCGAACTCCGCAAAGTTGAGCGGCCTGTTGTCCAGGGCCGAGGGCAGCCGGAATCCGTAGTCGACCAGGGTCTGCTTCCGTGCGATGTCTCCGTGGTACATGCCTCTGACCTGCGGAAGAGTCATGTGCGACTCATCAATTAACATTAGGAAATCATCGGGGAAGTAGTCCAGCAGCGTCCATGGGGTGCTTCCCGGAGACCGACGGGCCAGGGGCCGGGAGTAGTTCTCTATTCCCGAGCAATAACCGGCCTCCCTGAGCATTTCCAGGTCGTAGTGGGTACGCTGCTCCAGTCGGGCTGCCTCCAGGGGTCGGTCCTGGGAGCGGAACCACTCCACCTGGGCCTGTAGCTCTTCCTCGATGTCGACCAACGCGGCGTTCAGCTTTTCCGTTGACGTAACAAAGTGCTTCGCCGGGTAGATGTCCACCCACTCCCTCGCTCCCAGGATCTCACCCGTCAGCGGATCAACTTCCACTATCCGCTCGATTTCATCTCCCCAGAACTCCACCCGGATGGCGATTTCTTCATAGGCGGGTTGGATTTCCAGGGTGTCGCCGCGGATGCGGAACCTACCCCGAGTGAAGTCCATGTCGTTCCGCTCGTACTGCATGTCCACCAGGTGGCGCACCAGCTTGTTCCGGTTCCGACGCTCTCCCTTCTGGATATTGACCACGAAGGAGTGGTACTCGGCCGGGTCACCGAGACCGTAGATGCACGACACGGAAGCCACTATCAGCACGTCCCGCCTGCTTAGTAGGGCGCGGGTGGCGGAGTGCCGCAGCTTGTCGATCTCCTCATTGATGTCCGCATCCTTCTCGATGTACAGGTCCGTGCGGGGGATATAGGCCTCGGGCTGGTAGTAGTCGTAGTAGCTGACGAAGTACTCGACAGGGTTGTCGGCGAAGTACTCCTTGAACTCAGTGGCAAGCTGTGCCGCAAGGGTCTTGTTGGGAGCGATGACCAGCGTGGGTCTCTGCACACGCTCCACAATGTTCGCCATCGTGAACGTCTTTCCGCTCCCCGTGACCCCGAGAAGCGTCTGCGTCTTCATCCCCGACTCCAGCCCGGCCACAAGCTGGTCCACCGCCCGGGGCTGGTCTCCCATCATGCGGAAGTCGGAGGTGATTCTGAACTTGTTTTCTATGGCTGTGGTGGTAGTCAAGGCGCGTTCATTCTAGGATGTTGCATGGGCGATTGCAAAGCCGAAAATTCGGCTGCTAGGCGAAGAGGCCCGGTAAGCCCTCCGGGGGTCGGGTCCCGATAGCGCCCTCGGCCTCCAACTGGTCGGCATAGCTTGTTTCCACACCCGCCAGCTCTTCAAGCACGTACCTGTTGTGCTCACCCATCAAGGGCGCGGCCATCATCAATGTGCCTGGAGTCTTGGAAAGCAATGCCGGCGTCCCCGAAAAGGGCATCGTCCCCGCAGCCGTATGTGGAGTGTCCCAGAAATACCCTCGCTCCTTCAGGTGCCCGTCCTCTACCACGTCCTGGTTGGTGTAAACCGCCGCTGCGGTAACTCCTGCTGCCTGGAGCCGGTGCATCAAGTCCTTGTAGTCCTCCCCTGCTGTCCACCCGAAAATGTGCTCGTCGATTTCATCCTGGTGTTGCCACCGGCTCAGCTGGTCCTGGTATTTGGGGTCGGAGGCCCAGTCGGGATTCCCGGCCACTTCACATAGAGCTTCCCATTCCTGGTCGTTCGTGACGGCTATGGTGACCCAGTTGTCCTCTCCCTTGCACCTGTAGGCGTTATGCGGGGCGTAGTAAGCGTGGTGATTGCCCATCCGCGCCGGATGCTCGCCGGTCAACTGGTACCCGAGCACCGACTCCCCAATCAAACCGGCTGCAGCCTCGTTTTGCGACAGGTCTATGAACTGCCCCTTGCCTGACCGGCGTCGGTAGTAGAGCGCCGCCAGGATGGCGCCTACCGCGTTCACGCCGGCATTGGGGTCGGGATATGCTTCCCCCGACTTGTAGGGTTTCGGGCCCGGGTAGCCGATCAGGTTTGAAAGCCCCGCGGAAGGTTCTATGTTCGTTCCGTAGCTCACGTGATTCCGGTGAGGCCCCGTCATCCCGTATCCCGGCATTGAAATGAATACAATCGCCGGGTTCAAGGGCTTCACCGACGGGTAGTCCAGCCCGAAGTTGCGCATCACTCTGGCGCTGTAGTTCTCCATTATCACGTCAGATATTGGCACTAGCCTCCTTGCCAGCTCCCGACAATCGTCACGCGAAAGGTCCAGCGTCAGGCTCAGCTTGTTTCGATGATATTCGTTGAAAATGCCGTATCGATTGTAGGGTTGGTCTCCCGGGTCATTGTGCGGGTAAACCGAGTGGGCGACCTTCGCATAATGCTTGGGGTCTTCCGGTGTCGGGACCTCCCGCGCCCCCCGACCATATAGTGACTCGATCTTAATGACCTCAGCCCCCAGGTCGGCCAGGGACCTCGCCCCAATCGGCCCCGACCAGCCGGTCGTGAAGTCCAGCACCCGGACCCCTTCCAATGCACGACTCTTGTCCGCAGGATAGCTCATAAACCCTCAGATGATGTTGCGCTCACGGAGTCTCACCAACTCCTCTTTGCTCAGCCCCATGTCTCCGCAGTAGATGTCTTCGTTGTGTTCTCCCAGCAACGGCGCCCGAGTCACGTGCCAGGGCGTCTCGCCCATTTTGAAGGGTGCGCCGGCGTAGAGCTGTCGTCCCGCCAACGGGTGCTCCAGCGCCACCCAGTAGTCCCTGGCGGACAACTGCACATCCTTGAACAGCCCATCGTAGGTGGGCACATAAGTAACCGGAATGCGGAGACTCTGCCCTACCTCAACCACCTCGTCCATCGTGTGCTGCATGAGCCAATCTACCAGGGACTCGTCGTATTCCTCTTTGTGGTCCCAACGCCCCTCCGCCGTGGCGAAGCGGGGATCGTCGATGAGGTCGGCCCTCTCCATCATCAGGAACAGGTTTTCGCTGTGATGCGGCATTACGCTGCTTATGGACACCCATCCGTCCTTGCATTCGTACATCGTCAGCGGGTGTCCCCCGACCGGATAGTCGTTCCCGGTGCGAATGTTCTTCGCCTGCAGGTGGGTCCAGGTCGTGATCGCGAACTCGTGATAGTAAGCCATCGCCTCTATCACTGACACATCGACGTGCTGCCCCTTCCTGCTGGAGTCCCGCCAATAGAGCGCCGCCATGGCCGCATCGAATGCGTGAATGCCCGCCGTGTACTCTGGCTGAAACCCCGCCCCGACCAAGGGCGCCTGGTCTGCCTCCCCGGTCATGTGCATCTGACCGGTCAGCGCAAACCCGACCATCGAGTTGCCCTTGTAGCCCCTGTACGGCCCCGTCTGCCCGAAATACGTAATGGAAGCCAGCACTACCCCCGGATTGATCTCCTCCAGCACCTCGTACCCCATTCCCCGCTCCTCCATCGTCCCGGGCATATATGTCTCCACCACCACGTCCGCCGACGGAATCAGCGTCTTCAAAGTCTCCACACCGGAGGTAGTCGAGAGGTTCAGGGTGATGCTCTTCTTGTTCGTGTTCAGGTAAAGATAGGTGGCGCTGGTTTCGGGGTCGGGCAGGTAGTCAAGGAATGGTCCCATTCTTCGGGAGATATCGCCTCCTGCCGGGTCCTCGACCTTGATTACCTCCGCACCCAGACACCCGAACAGCTTTGTGCAATATCCCCCCGCTACACCCTCGCTCAGGTCCAGCACCCGAAGACCTTCCAGGGCTCTATCCATCAGTCGGCGTCCCCCGACTCCGCGGCGATACTCGCCTTCCCCACGATCACCTTCTCGCCGAGCTGGTTCTCCATCCAGGTGTCAAAATAGATCCGGTCCCCCGACTCCCCCTCTTTAGGCTCCCGGACCACCGCCCGGGTCACGAGAGTATCGTTGCCGCAGACCATATTCGTGAAAGTTACCGACAGCAACCCGCCCCTGTCCCAGCTTTCGCCCAGGTTTTCGTGGAAGAGGTCCCAGATGTACGGCATCGTCTGAATCCCCCCCGCCACCACCCCCCGGATCCCATACGACTTTGCCGTTTCCTCATCGTTGTGGATATTCTTCTTGCCAGCAGACCTCCCCCCGAATTCCGCTCCCCGGTTTGTATACGCCAGCACTTCCTCTTTCGTGAGTACGCGGGTCACGGATGGCAATTCCTTGCCGGGCGTGAGTTCTTTCAAGCTATGCTCTTGTTTGAAATCAGCCATTTCCCACCTACAGATCTATGAGCAAAACGTTCTTGCTCTCTACCAGCTTCACGCCGTCTTCGTCCGTCGTTTCCGATTCCAGCACCAGGAAGTCCCGACCCCTGCGGTTGTACTTGTCCAGGACGCGACCGGTCACGTCCAGCCGCTTCCCAACTATCGGAGAGGTCAGGTAGTGATGTTCCGCCTTGGCGTGGACCGCCTCCTTGGTAGTGAAGTCCGACATCCACAGGTCCACGTAATCGTTATCGGTAACGCAGGCGGGGGCTATTTCTCTCCCGGACTCGTCCTTTTCAAGATAGTCTTTGCCCAGATTGCGCGCTGCGAACAGGGCAATTTCTCGGGTGAGGATGTAGGAATGGGGCCTAAGTGCTTCGCCGGGCTGGGCTTCTTCAAGGGGTCTCATGTAGGAAAGGCAACGCTCTCTGACGGGATGTGTGGAGGCCGGGCCAAATGCTAGCACCGCCTCCCGTGAGCGTCAATCAATGCTTCCGCTCCCGACCCCACCCCCGTAAGGTTATAATTTCCTTCGGTCGGGCCCCCGGCCCGACTCCTCGTTGCCGAGTGGTGTAGTGGTAGCACACGGGACTTTGGATCCCTTGGCCCAGGTTCGAGTCCTGGCTCGGCAGCCAAACTCCTCTTGGCGTTCCATTCGGCGCGGAGTGCAAACTATAGCCATTCCTCTCAGTTAAACCTGTACACCCTACCCGCGTTCTCACACACAATCTTCCTCCTTACATCTTCCGGCAGGTGCCCCAGCCCCTCTTCAATCGCCTTCCGACTGTCCGGGAAGACCCCGTCCTGATGAGGATAGTCGGACCCCCACATGATGTTGTCCAGCCCTATTCGCTCCACCTGGTCCAACGACACGTACTCCTGTTGGAACGTCGAATATCCCTGCCGTTGCCAGTACTCCGAGGGAGCATGTGGAAGGCCGATGTGGAATAGACGGTCCTTGTACTCGTTGTCAGTGCGTTCCAATACGTAAGGAAGCCACCCTATTCCGCACTCGCCCAGAACGAAATTGAACCCCGGATTCTTCTCGCATGCGCCCGAAAGTAGGATGCTCACCAGGAATTCTGCTCCGGAGAGCTGGAACAGGATGTATACGAGCCCCGTATCCACCCACTCGTAGCGCTCGGCTTCTTCCGGGTCGACCTTTGCATGCTTTAACCCAAGGGTGTGAAAGGAGATGGGCATTTCACATTCTGCTGCGGTGCCCCAGAGCACGTCCCAGTCCTCGTGATAGATGGGCTTTATCATCTGCGAAACGTTGAGTTCGGCCCCCCTGAGCCCTAGCTCTGCCGCTGTCCTCAGCTGTCTCGCCGAGACCTCGGGTTCGTGGCACGTAATGCATGCCAGGGCCGCCATCCTTTCCTCGTACCCCCTTGTTAGACCCGCTACGTACTCGTTGTAGATATCGTAGGTTGCGGTGAGGGTGTCGGCCTCCGTGCCCGGCGTTACGTGCATTCCTCCCGCAATGCCGAGAATCCCGTAAATCACCTCCGCGTCAATGCCGTCTATATCCTGGTCCTTTATGCGCAGATCGGGGTCCACGGGATGGTATATGCCCTCAGATACACCATCGAAGAACCCGACCTCCGCCATGCGGTCCAGGTGAAGGGATTCGCCGGGCGCGTATCCCTGTCCCGTTTTGACGCCCGCACTGTCGGAACCGACTGCACAGAATTCTTCCCCCTGCACAAACCAGAACTTGCCTCGATCAAGCGCCTCCACCTTTGGCATGCGGGACTTCAGGGCGTCGGGCGCATTGGAGGTAAAAAGGTCATGAGGGAGCCAGCGCAGGTCCAGGTGAGTGTCCGCCGAGATGATTTCGTAGCCCATTGTCTCTCCCTCCGTGCAACTTCTGACCTGGGGTTGTCATTTCACGCGAAATTCCGGATGGCGAAATATGCCAGGGGTTGTCAATGAAATTGCGGGTCTCTCTTCTCCCGAAACGCGGCTATTGCTTCGCTGTGTTCCGCCGTCCCCATCGCCTTCCTGAACACCCCCGACTCTTGCATATCTATCGCGTCGAAGTTCTCGGCGCTGGAGTTGTCCCTCAGCATCCGTTTCGTCTCGGCGAGTTGCCAAATGGGTGATTCGGCGATGCTCTGCGCCAGCTCTATTGCCTGCTCTACCACTTCTTCCTTCGGGTATACATCCAGGACCATCCCCATTGCCTTGGCCTCCTGACCGGTGAAGAAGCGCCCTGTGAGCATCACCTCGTTGGCCCGCTCTAGACCTATAAGCCGGGGAAGCGTGTGTGTGCTCCCGAGCTCCGGCGTGAGCCCAAGCCGCACAAACCTGAACGAAAGCCTGGCATCTGCCGCAGCGAGTCTGATGTCGCAGAGCAGCGTGCACGTTATCCCCAGCCCGACCGCCACCCCGTTTATGGCGGCTATGGTCGGTTTAGGAAATGCGCGAAGCGTCAGATACCATTGGTCGCGCTCGTCACGAGAATTGCTGTCAGGCGAGGAGAGCTGGTTCTCAAAATTCGAGATGTCCGCACCCGAGCAGAACGCTCTGCCCGCCCCGGTGAGCACAACGGATCCCACGGAATCATCATCCTTCCACGCCTCCAACTGCTGCCGGACTTCCGCGCCCATTTCGGGGATCATGGCGTTCAGCCGGTCAGGCCGGTTGAAAGTTATTATCCCCACCCGGCCTCTCTGCTCGGCGATGATGTACTCGTGGCTCATTCAGTCGTCTCCCGGCATAAATTCTCCCGGATACCGATGATCCAGGCTGGGACATTGATAGTTCTCGGTAGTATAAGGCAGGCACGGACATTACGGGATATGGTCTCTCCCGGCACTCCCGACTACCCATCCGCCCGGGCCAGGCGCAACCGGTGGAGTGGGCTGTCGTTGATCGGCAGGTGCACGATGGCAGCACATACTCCAAAGGCGACTCCCGCCCACCACATGGCGTCATAAGAACCCGTTCGGTCATAGAGCACTCCACCCAGCCACACCCCAATAAAGCTCCCGACCTGGTGGCTCAGGAAGACGATCCCGAACAGAGTCGCCATGAACTTGAGCCCGAATATTTGCGCCACAATCCCCGTAGTCAGTGGCACAGTAGACAACCAGAGCAAGCCCATCGATGCGGCGAAGATGTAGATGGTTAATTCGTTGGCCGGGGCCATAAGAAGGCCAAGAATGATCAGTGCCCGAGTAAAATAGATGGCGGATAGGCCTAACTTCTTCGAATATCGTTGCCCAAAAGCCCCAGACATGAGAGAACCCAGGATGTTAAACAGCCCGACCATCGAAAGCGCATACGCCCCCGCCCGAGCCGGAAGCCCAAGGTCCGTCACATACGTCGGAAAATGTACCGTGATGAACGCAACGTGAAACCCGCAGACGAAGAAGCCCGCCGTAAGCAGCAGGTAACTCCGGTGGCTCATCGCCTCACCCAGGGCATTGCCGAGACCCTGGTTGGATGCCGGCTCCCCCCTCGATCCCGAACCTCCTCTGAGGCTGAACGCCAGTGGAATCAACACCAACGAGACAAACGACATTATTATCAGGGAGTCGTACCAACCGTAGCTGTCAATGAGGGCCTGGTTGATGGGAGAAAACACGACTTGCCCCAGCGACCCCGCCGCCGTCCCGAGCCCCAACGCCAGTGACCTCCGCTCAGGCCCGATTATGCGGGCCATCGCTGCCAGGACCAGCGAGAATGAGCAGAAAGCCACCCCCACCCCCACCAGGACACCTCCGGTCAGGTGCAACGCCACCCCGCTCCCCGCCATCGCCATCCCCGCCACCCCGACTGCGTAGATCACAGCCCCCAGCGCTATCACCTTCGCTGTCCCGAACCGGTCCGCAATCGCCCCCGCCACCGGGACCCCGACTCCCCACAGCAAGTTCTGGATCGCCATAGCCAGCGAAAACGTCTCCCGGCTCCACCCGTTCGCCACCGTCATCGGCTCCAGGTACAACCCGAAGCTCGCCCGGATCCCGAATCCTATCAGCGAAATCAGGCACGCCGACGCTATGACCGCCGTCAAGGTAATCCGTCCGGGATGAATATCTACTCGCGGTTGGTCCATTGTGGTTGTATAATCTACCCGATCCCCGATAGCTCAATGGTAGAGCGGGCGGCTGTTAACCGCTAGGCTGCAGGTTCGAGTCCTGCTCGGGGAGCCATCCACCCGACACAGAATCGCCCGCCGGCTCCCGAGAACCGGCGGGCGATTCCTTATTCCCTATCCTTTTGCCGCTCTAGCTCGAGAAGTACAGGACGAGTACGTCCAGCACATCGCCCTTGCTGATCTCACCGTTGAAGAAGTCGCTTACCGCCTGGATGGCTTCGCTTCTCTCTATGCGCCCGTCCCTGTTGGAATCGTAATCGCTTAGCAGCGCCGCTTGCGCCACACCCGAGCTCGTTGCTGCCTGCGCACTCTTCCCAGGCCCGACCGCATCGTTGTAGCTGACCGTGGCCCGCAGGAAGACGCCCGTGTCGCTGCGCCCTGGCGTGTAACTCGCCGACGTCGCGCCCTGGATGTCCGTCCACCCTGTGGCGCCGTTGCTCGACTTCGCCCACTGCCAGGTTTCTCCCGTGACCCCTCCGTCGGGGTCCGACAGACTCGCCGTAATCGCACTCCCGACCTCCGGCGCCCTCGTCGAAAGCGTTACCACGCCGTCATCGTCCGGCGCCACTGCGGCTGCCGTCACGGCATTTGCGCTCTTCCCGGGCCCGACTGCGTCCGTGTAGCTCACCGACGCCCGCAGGTAGCTGCCCACATTCGCCGTCGTCGCCGTGTAGCTGCTCGACGTGGCGCCAGGGATGATTGTCCAGCTCGACCTGTCCCGCGAGAGTTCCCACCGCCACGTCACGCCCGTCTCACCTCCGTCCGGGTCGTTCAGCGTGGCCGTCACGGTTTCCCCGGCTGTCGGAGTGGTATTCGACAGGGTCACCGACCCATCGTCGTCTGCCGTCACCACCCCCGCCGTTACCCCTTCGGCGCTCTTATTGGGGCCCACGGCGTCCGTGTAGCTCGCCGTGGCCCGAAGGTAGCTGCCCACGTTGGCCGTCGTTGCCGTGTAGCTGCTTGACGTGACGCCAAAGATGATTGTCCAGTTCGACCTGTCCCGCGAGAATTCCCACTGCCACGTCACGCCCGTGACCCCGCCGTCGGGGTCCGACAGCGTGGCCGTCACGGTTTCCCCGTCCGACAGACTCGAAGGCGACAGGGTCACCGACCCATCGTCGTCCGCCGCAACCGCGGCCACTGTAACCGCACTCGCGCTCTTCCCGGGACCCACGGCGTCCGTGTAGCTCGCCGTGGCCCGAAGATGCCTGCCCACGTCCGTGGTTGCCGCAGTATAGGTAGCCGACGTCGCGCCCGATATGTCCGTCCAGCCTGACGTGCCGTTGGGCGAACTGGCCCACACCCACGTCACGCCCGTGACATCTCCGTCGGGGTCCGTCAGCGTGGCCGTCACCTGGTCACCGTCCTGTAGGCTCAAAGGTGACAGGCTCACGCTGCCGTCCCTGTCATCGATTTCTATCGTCACCGCTAGAATTGTGTTGGCGCCTTTCTGGTCCGCCGCCTTCACCGTAACGTTGTACGTCTTGTCTTCCAGCGTCACCCCGGCCTTCGTGCGCACCTGGCCCGTCGAGCCGTTGATGTCGAAGGATGCACCGTCCGTCCCTTCCAGGCTGTACGTCACCGTGTCCCCCGTGTCGGCGTCCGTCGCCCTGAAGGGCTGGCCGATGTTCGTGCCCGCCCTGGCGTTTATGACCACGCTGAGGGACGTGCTGGTGCCCTGGGCGAACACGGGCGGGTTGTTGGGCGGCTCCGCAGTGGCCTCGATGGAGACCGTTATGCGTGACCTTTCAATCCCGTCATCCGCCGCGACTATCACTGTGTACGTCTCACCGGCTATCAGCGTGACGCCTTCCTTGGTGCGAAGCTGGCCGCTTTCCGTATCTATGGCGAACAACGCCGCATCCCGACCTTCCAGGCTGTACCTCAGCGTAACGCCCGGATCGGCGTCGATCGCCGTGACCGGGTTGCCGATGGACCCGCCCGCAGGCGAGCTTGCGCTCACGCTCCGCGTGGCGCTCGTACCCTCGGAGAACACAGGCGGGTTGTTGGCCCCGGGGGCGTTGGTCGACCCTATGCCCGGGTCCGACCAGTCGCTCGTGCCCTCGGCGTTCTTCGCCCGCACCTCCACGTCGTAGGACGTGCTGGCCGCCAGCCCCTCGATCGTCACCGCCGTCGTGGTGATAGTCGTATTCGTGACCGCCGTCCAGGTGCCCCCCGGCTCCCGGTAACGGTAGTCGTAGTCCGTGATGGGCGGGCCGGTGTTCGCAGGGGCGTCCCAGGTCACCTGCAGTCTCGTGCTCGATATCGCCGTCACCGTTGGCGCGAACGGCGTGTCCGGGGCTTCCGTGTTGACGTCCGTCACCCTGATAGTCACGTTGACCGCGTCCGTCCCTCCTCTCCCGTCCCTCACCCGTACAGTCACCGAGTAGCTCGCCTTCTCCTCGTAGTTCAGCGGTGCGCTGGTCCGTATCTGCCCTCCCTCGGAGGTCGACACGACGTCGAAGGAGTCCGCGTCCGTTCCTTCCAGGATGTAGGTCAGAGTGTCGCCGTCCCGGTCCGTCGCCGCCAACGGGGATCCGATGTCGCTGTTAGGTAGCGTGTTTTCGGCCACGCTCAGGGAGCGGGATCCGCCGGAGAATGTGGGGGCCCTGTTGGCCACGTCCGGGTTCGGCGCTCCCGTGCCGGAGCGCGACCATTCGCTTGTGCCCTCTTCACTTTTCGCCCGCACCTGCACCTCGTAGCGCGTGCCCGCCTTCAGCCCCGTGATGATCGTGCTCCGGTCAGCGCTGGAGTGCGTCCACCGAGCGTACCCGAGCCCGGCCCCGGCCTCCCTGTAATGCACTTCGTACAGGGTGACAGCCGGCCCCGTGTTCACGGGCGCGTCCCACGTGACCCGCACGCTGTCCGTCGAGCCGGGTATCCCCGCCACCCGCGGCGCTCTGGGCGCTGCGGGCTGCTCTGTCACGTTGTCCACGGTGATAGTCACCGATTTGGTGGCGACGCTGTTATCCCTCTTCCGACCGTCGTCCACCTTCACCGTCAGCGAGTAGCTCTGCCGCATCTCGAAGTCCAGGGGCGACTTGGTCCGTATCTGGCCGGTGGAAGGCAGGATGGTGAACGACTCCGCCCCCGGCCCCTCGAGGCTGTACCTCAGCGCGTTGCTGTCAGCGTCCGAGGCCGAGACCGCGCTGCCGATGTTCTGCCCGGCCCGCGTGTTCTCGTCCACCCTCAACTCGATGAGCGACGCCGTTCTGTCGAAGGACGGCCTGCTGTTGCTCGGGCCGGTGGTGCCCCGGCCTACGGATGACCAGTTCTCGGTGCCATCTCCCTCTCCGTTCTTCGCCCGCACCTGCACCTCGTATTGGGTGCTGGGCTTCAGGGGATCGGCCTCAGTTGCTGGGAGTCTCCTTGTTATCTTGGTGCTCCGGTCCGTGTTGTCGGCAGTAGCATCATCAGCGGTGCCGTGAGGCCACAGTACCCATTCGTCCGGGTTGCTGGGCTTGAACTCTCGGTACCGTATGTCGTAGTCGGTGATGGGAGGCTTGCCCGTGTCCCGCGGCTCGTTCCACGTCACGTCGAGGCTCCACCCCGTGTCTTTCGTCGCCGTAACCCTCGGTGCGGACGGTTTGGACGGTTCCTCGTCCACGTCTGTAACGCTTATAGTCACTGCTATCGAGGCACTGCCGCCGGCTCCGTCATCGGCCCTCACCCTCACCGTGTACATGCATTCAGTTGTACCAACCGTACTGTCGTAGCCGCACGCCGGGTCCTCATGATTCAGGCTCCCCCTCGTCCGTATCTCGCCGGAGGAAGAGACGATTGTGAACAGGGACGCATCACGGCCTCCCAGGCTGTAGGTCGGCGTCGAGGCGTCATCCGATGCAGTCACTGTACCGATAAGCCGACCGGATGGTGTGTTCTCTGCCACTGTCAGCGTACCTGGTGGTGCAATTGTGGGCGGAGCGTTGGCTTCTTCCGGATCGACCCTGTCCTTGTTGGTCTTCACAGTGACCACGCGCGACCAGGCACTCGTGCCCTCCGCATTTGTCGCCCGCATCTGCACCGAGTAGGAAGTGTTCGCTACCAGCTCTGCAATCGTAGTGGAGGTGATCGTGGTGAGGTTGCCAATGGTGTCGTCGTCGTCTAGACGGGTGCAGCTGTCGTCATCCGGTGTGGGGCCGCAGTTATCGGCTGAAAAGCTATCACCGCCCTTGCGGTACCGCAAATCATAATGGGTAATGTCGGGCCCCGTGTTCTTGGCGTCCCAGAATACTTCCAAGGTCGTAGTGACACTAGGCGCCGTCACCGTCACCGTGGGCGTGGCCGGAGGTTCGTCCAGGTCCTTCACCGCTATCTTTACAATGATATAGTCGTCGGGGTCGGTCTCCTTCACCTCGACCCTGTTATCGTCCAGGCCGTCCCGCACCTCCACCCTCACCGTGTAGCACCTGTCGCTGCCGATTCTCTCTGTGTCAAGATCGCCACAGGTGGGAGTCTCCGCAATGGCCTCATAGTTATAGGCTACTCCCGCCTTTGTCCGTATCTGCCCCGTCCTCTCGTCGATTGCGAACATCGCGGCCTCGGCGCGGGCCTCGGGGGAGTCGGCGCTGGCTACGAGTCTGTAGGTCAACTGGTCGTTGTCCTCGTCATCGGCGAACACCCTTGCTCCGACCGTCTGCCCGGACCGGGGATTCTCATCTAACCTACGCGAGACGGTGAAAGCAGTGTTCCGTTCACTTTCGTCAACGCCGGCGGTAGCCTCGGCATCGATGTGAGGTCTCTCATCGAATATCGGCTGGTGGTTGGCCTTGTTGGTCCTCCCCATACCGGTCGCCGACCATTCGCCGCCTGTAGTGCGCTCGGCGTTTATCGCCCGCACCCGCACCTCGTAGGAGGTGTTGGGGGAGAGCCATGGTGCGTCGTCACTGGCGGAATCGACACCCGAGATTGTGGCGGTGGTGCCCGTGATGGAGACTCCATCGTCTGAGAAGGACTCGCCGCCCTTACGGTACTCTACGACATAGCTGGTGATGGGGGGGCCCATGTTCTCGGGCGCTTTCCAGCTCACGTCGAGGCTTGTGCTCGATTTCTCCGTCGCGCGGACGGTGGGACGGGCCGGCGCCGACGGAGGCTCACCCCTGTCATCGACTTCGATATGCACTCCCGTAGCGTCGCTTCCGCCCGCCCTGTCGGTAACCGTCACCGTTACCCTGTAGGTGCATGTAGAATCGTCCGTACCCGGGTCGCCATCTGGATCGGGAACGTAGCACGACGGGTCCTCGTGATTGAGGGGCGCCTTCGTCCGTATCTGCCCCGAGCGGGTATCGAAGCTGAACAGGTCCGCGTGGGGACCTTCCAGCCCATAGGTCAGCGTGGTCGTATCTGCGTCGGTCGCCGACACCGGGCTGTCGATGTCATCCCTGGCCGGCGTGTTCTCATCCACATCCCGGTCGACCAGTGAATCGGCCTCGTTGAATGAGGGCGCTTTGTTGCCCTCCTTGTTGGTCGAGCCCGTCCCCACCAGCGACCACAGGCCTGCGCCGTCAGTGTTCGTCGCGCGCACCCGCACATCGTAGGAGGTGTCGGCCTCCAGCCCCATGATCGTTGCGGTAGTGGCCGGGAGTGCGGCGACCGTCACGCCTGTATCCCCAAAGCTGGTGGCGGTGCTCTCCTTGAACTCCACCGCGTAGCTGGAGATAGAGGGCCGACCTGCGTTCTCGGGCGGGTGCCATACCACCTTCAAGCTCGTGGTTGATTCGTCTGCATCAGTACCACTGTCGTCCGTGCCCGACACCACTGTCGGTGGATGCGGCGCTAACGGGGTTTCGGAGCCGGGGACGTCCGTGACACTGATTGTCACAGGCTGTGTGATGGATGGGTCAGTTACCCCATCATCCACCGTCACTGTCACAGAATAGGAGGCCGTCCCCTCAGCGTCCAGCGGGGCCTTGGTGATCAGTTGCCCGGTCGAAGCGTCTATGTCGAATGACGCCGCGTCCGTGCCGCCAAGACTGTAAGTCAGGGTGTCACCAAACTCCAGATCGTCTTCGTCCGGGTCGGTGGCCGAGATGGGCTCCCCGATGTTGACCCCCGGCGGCGTGTTCTCAGGAATGGTCCGCGTGGTGGGATCTGGGGTAGTGTCGAACACGGGCGGTTCTGCAAACACCCCGCCCCCCGACCCGTATAAGAATAGGAACAGGCCCATCGCTCCCAGGAGGAACGCCATCATCATCAATCCCCGCCCCACCCCCGACAATCTTCTCGTCCTACTCATTTCTCACCTGTCTGTTTCCCTCCCCCGGGCCCCGGCGCCCGACTGGGGAGAACTACAACAAAAAAGACTATTCCTTATATTATATGGCCGTCCTCGTTTTGAACCTGTCTAGGATTCTCTCAATCCCGAACCTATATGTCAACTTGCCCCCTCGATCCCCGACGTGAGGGGTTCCGTTCGCCCTGAGCCGAGTCGAAGAGCCTGCCCCGAGTCCCTCGAGGGGGTCGACCGAACGGAATGGGCGGGGTTGTCCCTTTACCCTAACGCCCCCCACCCCCTCCAAGTTCCCCCACCCACGCGTATTCCTCTCTTAACTGTTCTTAACCACCCTCCCCCCCGGACTACAAACCAGAGCGACGCACCAGCGCCACGCGCACGTATTCCTTATTCTTATTCCCCCTCCCCCCGACTACAGACTAGAGGGACGTGCGTCCGCCACGCGGACGCACGTCCCTCTGTTTATCTCTCCCCCTCTCCCTCACCGGCCCCGAGGGAGAGGGGGACCAAGGGGGTGAGGGTTCCTCCCCCCGACCCATTTCAAAACCCCCTGCAATTCCCGCCCTTGACACCCCTTGTCCCGACACCCTTTCTTTGCTATCCTTCTCCCCGATTCCTTTGGCCCGTGTCCCTACAACCCCCACAACCAGGCCCCAGGAGACCAAAACCACCCCCATGAACCCCCCACAGCCCCTCCCCGCCCCCTCCTCATCCCTGCGGGCAGCACAGCCTGCCCCTGCCAACCCAGGAGAATCCATCCCTCCCGAACGCTCCCTCATATCCTCCCAAACCTCCTCTCCGTCATCCCCCTCCCTCCCCCTCCGTCATTCCCGCGGAGGCGGGAATCCATCCCTCCGGAACACCCACCCTCACCCTAGCAATTCACATCCCTCTGTCATTCCGATGCCCCGCGAGGAATCTGGGGCGGGGTTCCTTTCCGTTTCCTCCCCCCTTCAGGCGTCATTCAATCAAAACAGCTACGACTTCAATCAAAGTTCAATCAACCTTCAATCAACTTCAACCAACCATCAATCGACTTCAATCAACCTTCAATCAACCCCCGCCCCCCGACAGGATTCCGGCGCTGACCCCCCTCCTTTACCCCCTCCCGACCAAATCCACCCTTCTCAACCCTACCCCTTTGTGAATTTGTCCCCTATAATAGCGCCTAGTGGTATATTGACATCACCTGAAAGGCGGTGCTAACATGCCCCGCAATTGTGCGTACACCTATGGAAATGGTAACGTTGTCCCCGACCCAAGACTCCACAAAGTGAGGCAGCTCATGCTTAAGAGACCCTTCAAATCGCTGATAGCCCGAATAGCCATTGTCGCTCTCGCGCTGTCACTCGTAGTTCCCTTCGTGCCTGCGGCCTTCGCCCAGGACGCGACGGTTAACTATGCTGAGAACGGCACTGGCCCGGTGCAGACGTTTACGTTGAGCGACCAGGACGCCTCTGTTGGCACCTGGACGGTGAGCGGGGCGGATGCGAAGCTGTTTAACATTACTTCTGACAGTGGGGTGTTGAGCTTCAAGAAGTCGCCCAACTTTGAGAGTCCTGGAGACGTGGGCGGCGACAACGTATACAACGTGACCGTAAACCGTGCCGGCGGATCGCTGGACGTGGCGGTGACGGTGACGAACGTGGACGAGGCCGGCTCGGTGGAATTGAGTGATCTGCAGCCGCAGGCCGGAGCGTCGATAAGCGCTGAGTCAAGCGACCCGGACGGAGACCGTTCGGAGGAAGCGTGGCAGTGGTCGAGGTCGATGGACCAGGCGGCGTGGGAAGACATAGCCGGGGCGACGTCTGCCGGCTACACGCCGAAGACTGGCGACGTGGGCTACTACTTGCGAGCCACGGCGACCTACACCGACGGACTTGGCGAAGGGCGAGACACTGCCAGTGCGGTGACGGACTTTGCGGTGGAGAGGAGGCCGGCGGCGAACAGGCAGCCGGTGTTCCCCGACACTGATTCTGATACGACTGGCAGTCAGTTGACGCGGATGGTGAATGAGACGGCGAAGGTTGGGTCGAGCGTGGGGAGTGCGGTGACGGCGACTGACGCTGACAACGACCCGCTGATCTACACCCTGGACGGTGGAGACGCAATCACTCTCACGGGTGGTGGAGGCGATACTGGATTACCGGCTACTCCGTCAGTTGACGCCGATGACCTGTTCACGATTAACAAGAAGACCGGGCAGATCTCTATAAAGAGTGGCGCCAATCTGAACAACCTGGACCGTGAGACGTACACCACCGGTGGCACTTTGGGTGGCGATGATGCTGTGTTGGCGTACACGGTGACTGTAACGGCTGAGGACCCGTCGGATTCGAAGGGCACGGTGACGGTAACCATCAATGTAGTAGAGAAGAACGAAGCGCCGGTTATTACCCGGTCGGACACTGATGCGCCTTCAGGTGCGGAGGACACCACAACCGGTGGTGACTTCGTGGTGAAGACGCCTGAAGAGGTTGCGCTGGACTTGGATGACATCACCTCCGCAGTAGCCTTCGAGGGTCTTCCCGTGTTCAATGCGGACGACCCGGAAGGGGAGCACGACGAGGTAAGCTGGTCGCTGTCCGGTCCCGACGCCAAGCGTTTCCGGATCGCAGACATCAGGGCCGACGATGCTCTCGACACTGTTCTTGCCATGGCGGCTCTCCGTTGGGCCACCTCTGATGGAACGGGCCCCAGCTTCGAGGATAAGGACTCGGCGGACGGGGACGAGGTGTACCTGGTGACGGTAACGGCCTCTGACGGCAGCGCCAGCAAGTCCGAGGACGTGAGCATCACGCTGACGAACACGGAAGAGCCTGGGACGATAGCCCTGTCGCAGCGTCAGCCGCAGCAAGGGATAGCGATAACGGCCGATCTGGATGACCCTGACCAGGGCGTAACGGGCACCGAGTGGCAGTGGTACAGGGGTGGCACCAAAGCCACCGAAGCGGAAGAAGACGCTGTTACCGACGTAACTGATGACACTGACCGCGAAGGCATTGTGACCATAGCTGCGGACACTGTTGTGGCGTGCACTGCGGACGTTCCTGCCACCGCTACGACCCCTTGCTCCATACCTAACGCCAAGTCGTCGACCTACACACCGACGGAGGATGACGACGGTCACCTGCTGACGGTGCGGGCGGTATACAAGGACAACGTGGACAGGGCGACCTCCAACTCTGCCCGTGCCACATCGGACTTCGCTGCGGAGGCGAGGCCGAACGAGAACATCCAGCCGACATTCGGTGACGACGAATCGGTATCCAGGAGCGTGGCCGAGAACTCCAAGGGTGCCAGCGTAGGCGACCCGGTGACGGCGACGGACGGCACGGACGGCGACCCGCTGATCTACAAGCTTAGCGGGGATGGCAGCGGCGACTTCAAGGTGGACAACTCCGGGCAGATAACGACTGCCAAGGAGCTGGACTTCGAGACAAAGCCGAGCTACACGCTGACCCTGACTGCTACCGACCCGTCGTTGGCCAGTGGGTCCATCATGGTGATCATCACGGTGACCGACGCCGATGACCCCGCCACCATCTCGGCCGGCACTGCCATTAACTATGCTGAGAACGGCACTGGCCCGGTGCAGACGTTTACGTTGAGCGACCAGGACGCCTCTGTTGGCACCTGGACGGTGAGCGGGGCGGATGCGAAGCTGTTTAACATTACTTCTGACAGTGGGGTGTTGAGCTTCAAGAAGTCGCCCAACTTTGAGAGTCCTGGAGACGTGGGCGGCGACAACGTATACAACGTGACCGTAAACCGTGCCGGCGGATCGCTGGACGTGGCGGTGACGGTGACGAACGTGGACGAGGCCGGCTCGGTGGAATTGAGTGATCTGCAGCCGCAGGCCGGAGCGTCGATAAGCGCTGAGTCAAGCGACCCGGACGGAGACCGTTCGGAGGAAGCGTGGCAGTGGTCGAGGTCGATGGACCAGGCGGCGTGGGAAGACATAGCCGGGGCGACGTCTGCCGGCTACACGCCGAAGACTGGCGACGTGGGCTACTACTTGCGAGCCACGGCGACCTACACCGACGGACTTGGCGAAGGGCGAGACACTGCCAGTGCGGTGACGGACTTTGCGGTGGAGAGGAGGCCGGCGGCGAACAGGCAGCCGGTGTTCCCCGACACTGATTCTGATACGACTGGCAGTCAGTTGACGCGGATGGTGAATGAGACGGCGAAGGTTGGGTCGAGCGTGGGGAGTGCGGTGACGGCGACTGACGCTGACAACGACCCGCTGATCTACACCCTGGACGGTGGAGACGCAATCACTCTCACGGGTGGTGGAGGCGATACTGGATTACCGGCTACTCCGTCAGTTGACGCCGATGACCTGTTCACGATTAACAAGAAGACCGGGCAGATCTCTATAAAGAGTGGCGCCAATCTGAACAACCTGGACCGTGAGACGTACACCACCGGTGGCACTTTGGGTGGCGATGATGCTGTGTTGGCGTACACGGTGACTGTAACGGCTGAGGACCCGTCGGATTCGAAGGGCACGGTGACGGTAACCATCAATGTAGTAGAGAAGAACGAAGCGCCGGTTATTACCCGGTCGGACACTGATGCGCCTTCAGGTGCGGAGGACACCACAACCGGTGGTGACTTCGTGGTGAAGACGCCTGAAGAGGTTGCGCTGGACTTGGATGACATCACCTCCGCAGTAGCCTTCGAGGGTCTTCCCGTGTTCAATGCGGACGACCCGGAAGGGGAGCACGACGAGGTAAGCTGGTCGCTGTCCGGTCCCGACGCCAAGCGTTTCCGGATCGCAGACATCAGGGCCGACGATGCTCTCGACACTGTTCTTGCCATGGCGGCTCTCCGTTGGGCCACCTCTGATGGAACGGGCCCCAGCTTCGAGGATAAGGACTCGGCGGACGGGGACGAGGTGTACCTGGTGACGGTAACGGCCTCTGACGGCAGCGCCAGCAAGTCCGAGGACGTGAGCATCACGCTGACGAACACGGAAGAGCCTGGGACGATAGCCCTGTCGCAGCGTCAGCCGCAGCAAGGGATAGCGATAACGGCCGATCTGGATGACCCTGACCAGGGCGTAACGGGCACCGAGTGGCAGTGGTACAGGGGTGGCACCAAAGCCACCGAAGCGGAAGAAGACGCTGTTACCGACGTAACTGATGACACTGACCGCGAAGGCATTGTGACCATAGCTGCGGACACTGTTGTGGCGTGCACTGCGGACGTTCCTGCCACCGCTACGACCCCTTGCTCCATACCTAACGCCAAGTCGTCGACCTACACACCGACGGAGGATGACGACGGTCACCTGCTGACGGTGCGGGCGGTATACAAGGACAACGTGGACAGGGCGACCTCCAACTCTGCCCGTGCCACATCGGACTTCGCTGCGGAGGCGAGGCCGAACGAGAACATCCAGCCGACATTCGGTGACGACGAATCGGTATCCAGGAGCGTGGCCGAGAACTCCAAGGGTGCCAGCGTAGGCGACCCGGTGACGGCGACGGACGGCACGGACGGCGACCCGCTGATCTACAAGCTTAGCGGGGATGGCAGCGGCGACTTCAAGGTGGACAACTCCGGGCAGATAACGACTGCCAAGGAGCTGGACTTCGAGACAAAGCCGAGCTACACGCTGACCCTGACTGCTACCGACCCGTCGTTGGCCAGTGGGTCCATCATGGTGATCATCACGGTGACCGACGCCGATGACGGCGCAACCATCGAGGTGAACGAGGCCCCGGACTTCGGAGCCACCACTGCAGAGCGCAGCGTTGCAGAGGACGCCGAAGCCGGCGCCAACGTCGGCGACCCCGTGGTCGCCACGGACGCCAACGCCGGTGACTCCGTGACCTACCTCCTCAGCGGTGCAGACGCCGACAGCTTCGCCCTGGACGGCGAAACAGGCCAGATAAGCGTGGCCGAAGGCGCAGCCCTGGACTACGAGACCAGGAACGCCTACGCCGTGGTCGTAACCGCCACGGACAGCTCGGGCGCTGCCAGCTCCATAACGGTCAATATCAGCATTGCCGACGTGGACGAGAACATCGCCCCCGCCTTCGCAGCAGAGAGCGCAGTCCTCAGCGTGGTTGAAAACACCGGCGCCGGCAGCAATGTCGGCGACCCGGTGGTCGCCACCGACGCGGACGGTGACGAGCTCACCTACACCATCAGCGGCGGCTACTTCGAGATCTGGCCCCCCGGTCAGATCACCGTCGCCGAAGCCGCCATGCTCGACTACGAGTCCATGACCAGCCACATGGTCACGGTCATGGCGGATGACGGCAAGGGCGGCATGGCCTCCATCGCCGTCACCATCAACGTCACCAACCTCGGCCTAGACAACGCCTACGACATGAATGACGACGGCGCCATAGACATGTCCGAAGCAGTCGCAGCCGTGAACGACTACTTCCTCGAGAAGATCTCCAGGGATGACGTCCTCGTCGTCCTCGGCCACTACTTCGGCGCCGACGCCGAAATGCCCGCCGATGATGACATGGCCGCCGACGACGACATGGCCGCCGACGATGACATGGCCGCCGAAGACGGCGATGACGCCGCCAACGGCAACGGCGAAGACGACGCCAACGGTGACGCCTAGAGTCGCTCGTGGCAAATAGAGAGTAAGAAAAAAAGCAAGAAGGAGTAAGGAACTTGGTCAAGAAAGCGCTGATGCTGCTGGGAGTCCTCGCAATTGTCGGGGTCGCTGGCCTGTCGCTGTTGCTGCCGGATGCCGTGAATGCAAGCGAGCACAGCGCGACCAGGTCCTTCTCCACCAATCCCGTAATCACCGGCGCCGAGCTGGAGGTCGAAATTTCGGTCTCCGGCCTCGGCGCCTTCGGCCAGGTCCAGGAAACCCTCCCCGATGGCTTCTCCTTCGGCCGCTCCGATGAAGCCTCCACCACCGACGGTCAGTCCGTCACCTTCACCATCCTCGGCGGCGACAAGACCTTCAGCTACTCAGTCACCGCCCCCTCGACGGCCGGGTCCTACCAGTTCTCCGGTACCGTCAGTGACTCCAACAGGGACGCCCGGGACACCGGCGGCGACTCCTCCATAGAAGTCATGGACCCGCCCCTCGGCGCCCAGAGGTCCATAAGCCGCTCCTCCGTAACCACCGGAGAGCAGATTACCGTAAGCATAGACGCCTCGGGATTCGGCACCGCGGCATCCGTGGAAGAGAGCCTTCCCGCTGGATTCTCCTACATGGCCAGCAGCCTCTCCTCCTCCGCCGTTAACGTGAGCGACGACAGTATCAGGTTCACCCTCCTCGACGAAGACAGCTTCAGCTACACCCTTGTCGCCGGAGACCCGGGTGAGTACATGATCTCTGGCACAATCTCCGGCTTCGACAGGGCAACCGAGGCCATCACCGGCGACGACAGCGTGACGGTAGTCGCATCCGCAGACGCCGCCGCTGCCCGGTCCTTCGGTGCCGCCTTCGCAGCCCCCGAGGGTGAAATCGCAGTGAACATCGCGGCCTCGGGCTACGGGGCTGCCGCCCAGATCGTGGAAACCATCCCTGATGGCTTCACCTACGTCGGCACGGACCTTCCCGGCGGCGCAATAGACACCTCCGGACAGTCCGTCACCTTCGTCCTCCTCGGCGAGTCGAGCTTCAGCTACACCGTATCGGCCCCCGCCGAAATGGGCGTCTACGCCTTCAGCGGTACCCTGACTGACATCGATCAGGCCGAGTCGGCGGTCGGTGGCCCAGCAGACCTCCATGTCGGCAACCCCGGTATCGTCATCGACGACAGCGGCGTCCGTGAAATCAACGAAAACACCCCCGGAGGCGTCCGCATCGGTGACCCGATTAACGCCACCTCCGCGGTAAGCGCCCTCACCTTTGAGATTACCAGCGCCGCCGCAGACACCTTCGACATCGAAAACGATGGCCAGCTCCGCACCAAGGGCGACCTGGACTACGAGTCCCGCTCCAGCTACTCGCTGCAGGTGACCATAAGCGACGAGTACGGCGTCAGCGAAACCTTGGTCGTAACCATCAAGGTCCTCGACCGTGATGAATACGTCCCACCGACGCCGGAGCCCACCGCCACCCCGCGGCCGGAGCCCACGGCCACCCCCGTCCCGACCGCAACGCCGGTACCGCAGCCCACGGCCACCCCAGCGCCCACGGCTACCCCGGTACCCCCGGCCGAGCCCACAGCCACCCCGGTTCCGGAAGAGCCGGAGGATGAAGGTGGATTCCCGGTATGGGCCATCATCATAATCGTAATTGCAGCGGTCGTAGTGGTAGGCGGCGGAGGGTACTTCGTGTACCGCAGGCAGCAAGGCTAATCGGTTAGACCAGCGGCTGCCCTGGCCAGGCAGCACAGAATAGACTGAAATCCGCCCTCGGGGAGCAATCCCTGGGGGCGGATTCTTTTGTGATGCGTGAGTTCCCCCAAGTTTTCAGCTACAATGCCCCTGCACCACCTCACGCCTCGGGAGTACTTCAATGCGCCTGACCGCCAAGGAGATGGATCGCCTGACCATCTTCACCGCCGCCCAACTTGCCCGTAGGCGTCGGGACAAGGGCCTGAAACTAAACTATCCCGAGGCTGTTGCCCTCATCTCCGATGAGCTCCTCGAAGACGGCCGCGAAGGCAAGTCCTACGAAGAAGTGATTGAGCGCGCAGGCCGAATCCTCACCCGCGACGATGTTCTGGACGGCGTCCCCGACCTGGTAACCCCCCTCCGCTTGGAAGTAACCTTCGACGACGGCAACAAGCTCATATACGTGGAAGATCCCATCAAGTAAGGTGAGTCACTCTATGAAGCCCGGCGAAGTTATCATCAGTGAAGCCGCACTCCCAATAAATCAGGGCAGGACAACAGTCACCATTTTGGTGACCAATACCTCTAACCATGCGGTTCAGGTCACTTCCCACTACCATTTCTTTGAAGCGAACAAGCGCCTCCGCTTCAACAGGGCAGCAGCCTACGGGAAGAGACTCGACGTACCCTCGGGCTCCGCTGTGCGATGGCAACCTGGCGAGACCCGAGACGTTACCCTCATCGACATCGCCGGCAAACGTCGAGTCTATGGCTTTCAGGGACTGGTCAACGGCCAATTGACCGACGAACAGCGCGGCGAGGCCTTCCGTTTGGCCCAGGCCCGAGGTTTCCTTAATCAGGAAGCTTGAACATGACCCACGAGATGGACAGGGCCCATTACAACGCCCTTTACGGCCCCACCGTCGGGGACCGCATCCGATTAGGTGACACTGACCTCTTCCTCCTGGTAGAAGCCGACCACACCTCCTACGGAAACGAGATCACCCACGGCTGGGGGAAGAACACCCGCACCGGGATGATGCACGCTTACCGTACGCCCAGTGACAGCGAGCTTGATGATGTCATCGTGGGCGCTGTAGTTGCCGATCCGGTTCTAGGCATATTCAAGGGTGATATCGGGATCAAGGACGGTGTGATAGCTGGCATTGGTCGAGCCGGCAACCCTGACATAATGGACGGCGTCGACTTGGTCTTGGGACCCAACACCAACGTCTTCCCCGCTGCCGGGCTGATCGCCACCCCCGGAGGCGTCGATAGCCACGTCCACATTTATCACAACCCAAAACTGCTCGAAACGGCCATCGGGGCGGGCGTCACTACCTTTATCGGTGCTGGACTCAACCACAACGGTGAATTCACCATCCACAAGTACTTCGAGGCCTTCGAAGGCGTCCCCATAAACCTTGGCGTCCAGGGCCGAGGCGCCGCCAGCCACCCCGCCCCCATCGAGCGCAATATCGAAGCCGGCGCCTGCGGCATGAAGATCCACGAAGACGAGGGCGCCTATCCCTACGTCATCGACCTCTGCCTTCAGGTCGCCGAGCAATACGACGTTTCAGTCGCCCTTCATACCGACGGCCTTCAAGAGTCCATGCAGGTAAACGACACCATAGAGGCAATCGGTGGCAGGGCCCTCCACGCATATCACGTCGAAGGCGTTGGAGGTGGCCATGCCCCTGACCTTCTCAAACTGGCCGGTGTCGAAAACATAATGACCTCATCCACCACCCCCACCGTTCCCTATACCGCCGGCACCTACCAAGAACACTTCCCCATGACCGCCCTTGTTCATGGCCTAACCCCTCATCTTCCCACGGATATCGCTGCCCTTGAAGCCCGTGTCCGTCGCGAGACTATGGCCGCAGAGGACGTCCTCCACGACATTGGCGCAGTTCCAATCATCAACTCCGACTCCCAGGGAATGGGCCGTATCGGGGAAGTCGTTACTCGCACTTGGCAGCTTGCCCATAAGATGAAGAGGGAACGAGGGAGTGTTAATCCGGATCACGACAACGACCGAATCCTCCAGTATCTGGCCAAGATTACGATCAACCCTGCCATTACCCACGGCATTTCCGAATATGTGGGGTCACTCCGTAATGGCAGGATGGCAGACATTGTCCTTTGGGACCCTCGTTTCTTTGGAGTGAAGCCCGACACAGTCTTTAAGGGCGGCTTCGTTGCCTGGGGTGCGAATGGAGAAGGCAATGCCTCCATATCCAGGTGTGAGCCGACCATCTACGGACCCGCCTTTGGGGCTATGGGGCGCGCCGCAGGTAGACTCAGCGCCTTTTTCGTATCCCAGGCATCTCTTGACAAAGGTCTGGCTGAAGACTTGCGTTCCCACCGAAAGCTCCTGCCCGTCAGAAACGTACGCAGTGCATCCAAGAGGAAAATGGTCCTCAACACCCTTAATCCGACCATCGACGTTGATCCCCGGACCTCTCGCGTTCTCGTGGACGGTCGGGAGGCTGTCTCAGAGGCAGTAAAGCAGGTACCGCTCAACCGACTCTATGTGATTACATGATGAGGCTCTATGCCCAGGTATTCCTAACTGAGTGTCAACTCTGGGTCGTTTGAAGCGTTCGGGCAATATATCTTCCCGCTCGGCTGCCAGGAATGCACATGCCTTGCCAAAGCTGCTAATCTGGATCACAAAAGAATGGAGCCAGCGAAGGGAATCGAACCCTTGGCCTGCGGTTTACGAAACCGCTGCTCTACCGCTGAGCTACGCTGGCCTCAATGCCGGGCCCTCACGCCCGACATACCATATTATCAATAGGAATCCGCCCTTTGTAAATCTACCCCTTCGCCCTGACTCTGGACATTCCCAACACCCCGGCTATAATTGGAGCAGCGGCTTGGAGCCGCCACCAAACCACTGGAGACAGCATGGATCGCATACCTTCAAGTATTCTTCTCCCTCTCATGGCTGGCATCTTCGTCCTCGTTGTCGGTGGAGGGCTGGGGGTCATATTCACCCTCGCCGGAATCATGGGCACCATCATCATCGGATTGGCCATAGTTATACTCTCACCCATCATTGCCTTCTGGTTGGCTAAGGGCCAGCGCACTAGCTCCTGACCTCACTCCAACAGAGCCAGCCCATCAAGAAAGAGAGCGTATTGCGCTCTCTTTTCTCTTTCCTCCAGCCGGCGCCTCCTGTTGCGCAACAGCCGACCGGAAATGTAGTATGCCCCCGACCCTCGACTTTCCAGGAGGTGACCATGTCCCGGCTTGTCATCACCAACTGCCACCTTATCGACGCCGTTTCCGATCACGCGCAGCCCGATGCCAGCATCGCCATAGAAGACGGCCTCATCACCCACATCCAGACCAACGGCAACAGCATAGATGCCGACGGCACCCGAGTTATTGACGCCGGGGGCGGCTGGCTCCTCCCGGGACTCTGGGACGTCCATGTTCACCTCATGTTCCCCTATCCCCCGCCTAAGACCATCCCCGAGCGCGTCGTCAGCTACGGTAAAAATGCCATGGAAGGCCTCACGGAGAGTGGAGTAACCGGCATCCGCAGCGGCGGTATTGAGCACTGGATAGACGTCGCCTGGCGGGACGCGTTCGCCTCAGGCCAGTACCTGGGCCCCCGGATCTTCGCCTCCGGCTACTTTCTCACCACCACTGGCGGACACGGCACCCGATGGCCCTTCTCTCAGCAGTGTGACGGCCCTGAAGACTTCGTTCTCGCCGTCCGAAAGCAGATCGAGAATAACGTTGACCACATCAAGCTGAACCTATCCGGCGGCATTATGGGCCCCGACTGGGACCGTCACTGGCACAGCTTCTTCCTCCCAGACGAGATGGAAGCCACCTACCAGGTCTGCCACCAGCGAGGCATGAAGGTTATGTCCCACGCCGCCAACCCCGACGCCGTCAAGGGCGCCGTTCGCAACGACACCTGGACCGTAGAGCACGGCTACATAATGGACGATGAATGCCTGGACATGATGAAGGAAAAGGGCACCATCTACGTCCCCACCCTCGGCATCAGCCACCTCACCCCCAGGCAGGTTACCAATGAATGGGAGCAAGAGTACCTGGAGGTAAAGCAGATCTCCGCCGAAATGCTCGCCCGAGCAGACGCCGCCGTCGAAGAGCACGCCATGTGGTTCAAGAAAGCTCTCGACTCCGGTGTCAAGATGGCCCTCGGCTCTGACCTGGGCCCGGTAAAGGATGCCGTTCACCTGGAGATGGGTCTCTGGGTCCGGGACGGAGCCACGCCCATGCAGGCCATCAAGGCAGCTACCGCCATGTCCGCCCTGACTTGCGGCGTCGATGACAAGCTCGGCACCGTCGAGGTCGGAAAGATTGCCGACCTCATAGTCGTCGGCGCCGACCCCCTTGAGAACATCGATAACATGCGCCAACTCCGGATGGTCTTCAAGGACGGCCGCCTCGTCGTCGATAAGACCACTGATTGACCTCCCCACTGCAAGGAGCTTTCCCCATGCCTGCAATGTCCACGCCTTCCGTATACTCCAACTTGGGCGTCAAACGAGTCATCTGCGCCCGCAGCAGCTCCACTGTCCTCGGCGGCTCCATCCTCAGCCCCACCGTCCAGAACGCTATGGAGGATGCCAACCGTATCTACGTGGAAATGCCCGAGCTTATCGAAAAGGCGGGCGAGGCCATCGCAGACCTCATTGGCGCCGAGGCCGCCCACCCCACCCCCGGTTGCTTTGCTGCCGTCTCTCTCGGTGTGTCCGGCGTTATGACTGGCGGCGACCCCGACCTCGTCTCCCGCCTCCCGGACACTTCTGGCCTAAAGAACGAGTTCCTCATCCAGAAATGCGCCCGATACTCCTACGACCGTAGCGTCACTGTTTCCGGCGCCCGCATGATCGAGGTAGGCGACGATGACCAAACAACGCCCAACCAGCTAGTCCAGGCCATAGGCCCGAGCGCCGGCGGCATCGTCTACGCAGCCCACCAGGAAGGCGAGCCCGGAATCCTCCCCCTCTCCGAGGTAGTATCCATAGCTAAGGAAGCCGGTATCGCCGTAATCGTCGATGCCGCCTACCAGGTCTATCCCCTCGAGCGCATCACAGAGCTTATCAACAGCGGCGCCGACATCGTCTGCTTCAGTGCCAAGTACATGGGCGGCCCCAACTCCACGGGTTTCCTATGTGGCAATAAGGAAGCTGTGCATGCCGCAGCCCTCAACGGCTTCATGGCCTTCGAGACGGAGAAGAACCGAAACCTGGGCCGGGGCTACAAGATCGACCGGCAGGAAGTCGTGGCCGTCGTCGCTGTTCTGCGGGAGTGGCTGGAAATGGACCACGACGCCCGGCTCGCCGACCAGGACCGCCGCTTCCAGGTCGTCGCTGAGTCCCTTGCCGGTCTCCCCCACATCGACATTACCCAGGGTTGGTACGACCGCTACTGCTCCATGGAAATGAAAATCACCATCGACGAACAGGCCCTCGGCCGCACCGCCGCCTCCCTCGAACAGGCCCTCAGAGAGGGAGACCCCTGCATCTGGCTCTGGCTCGAAGGGTCATCCCTCAAACTCGGCGTCGACACCCTCCTGGAAGGTGAAGAACACATCCTCGCCCGCCGCCTCCGCGAAGAGCTAACTACCTGAAGTACTCGAAGAACTCTTTCGAAGAACTAATTTCGTGCCTAGCCCCGCCTAGGATCGCCGAGAACGCCCCTCTCCCTTCCAACCCGACTCCGAATTCATCCCAACCCCAAAATCGCACCCTTTTGTGGCCCGATTTTCCCCCCTACCCCCCGTTCAACGAAAACCCATAAATCCGCGCCGCATTCTCCCCCACTATCTTTCGCTTGTCGCTCTCCGACAGGTCACCGAACGTCCTCTCGATCACTTCCTGCGAGTTCGGGAACGTCCCCTCGTCGTGAGGATAGTCGCTCCCCCACAGCAATACATCCGCCCCCGTCAACGAGATGTTCAGCAACGCCGGCAGGTCATCGCCGAAGGTGAGCCCGCCCTGCCGCTTGAAATAATCGCTGGGCTGCATCTGGAGTTTGGGCCGGATCCACATGTGCTTCTTCTCGGCCTGCTCGTCCAGCGCATACAGCAGCCACGCCAGCCACCCCGCCCCGCACTCCGCCACCACGAACCGGATCCCGGGGTGCCGCTCCAGCACCCCCGAGCAGATCAGGTCCGTTATCGGCTCCTGCACCTGCGACATGCCACACACCAGCCACTTGATGAATCCGCCCTGCTCCTCCTCCCCTATCTCGTCCGGGAACGGATCATAGTCCACCGCCCGGGCATGTAGGCTCAGCGCCATCCCCGAATCCTCGATAGCCTGCCACAGCGGCTCGTACTCCGGCTGGTTGTAGGGCAGTCTGCTCACCAGGGCCGGTATCGACGCCACCTTGAACCCCAGGGCGGCCAGCCTCTTGATCTCCTCAATCCCCCTGTCGATGTCGATCACCGGGACCACCCCGACCGGTGCAAACCTGTCTCCCTGGGGCCGGAAATGCTCGATCACCCAGTTGTTGTATGGCTGTGCCACCGCCATCTGGTAGTCGGGGTCCGGCGAGCTGTAGATCCAAAGGGTGTAGTCTGGATAGATCACCTCGGCGCTCACCCCGTCCCGCTCGATCTCCGAGATCCGCCGCTCCAAGTTCCGACCACCCCATTCCTCGTGCCGGAACTCCTTCTCCCGGTCCTCTTCCGTCAGACGGGCCTCCGCCAGGTCCAGCCTCCGGCGCTTTCGCCCCTCCACAACCCGGTACGTGGCCCCGTTTTCCTGGATGATCTTTGGAGTCCTGTGCCGGAACTCCGGCGCCACCAGCTCCGTGTACAGTTCGGGAGGCTCCGCTACGTGCGAGTCCGCCGATATGATTGTGTAGCCTGCCATGTTTCGCCTCCCTGCCCCTTATTTGACCTGCGGCCCCGACGCCCGGGCCCCGTCAGCCGTTGCCGTTCACCGGGAAGCCGTACAGCTTCGCGGCGTTCTCGCAGACTATCTTCGCCTTGTCCTCCTCCGGCACCCCCTCAAACATCCGCTCGATTACTTCCTGCGAATGAGGGAATGTACCCTCGTCGTGCGGGTAGTCGCTCCCCCACATCAACGACTCCACACCCGCAATCTCCCGCGTGATTATCCCCACAATATCGTCGGAGAACGTGGAGTAACCTTGCCGTTTGAAGTACTCGCTTGGGAGCATCTCCAGTTGCGGCACTTCCCACATGTGACGCCGGTGATGGTTGTCGTCCATCTGCACCAGCAGCCAAGGTATCCACCCGATGCCCGCCTCCGCCAGCACGAATTTCAGATTGGGGTGCCGGGCGCAGGCTCCCCCCGCTATCAGCTGCACCATCGGGTACATCGCCTCCGTCATCCCCAGCACCTGTCCCAGTTGGTCCGATCCCGGAGAAGTCATCCTGGGCTCCCTTGAAGGAGGCTTCCCGCTTGGGCCTCCGCTGAACACGTGGAACGCTACAGGCACGCCCAGCTCCGCTGCATTCGCCCAGAACTGCTCGTAGTCGGGCATATTGTATGGGACTAGCGGCATCGACACCGGTAGCGAGAATGACCGGTACCCCAGTCCCGCCGCCCGTTTCGCCTCGTCTATCCCGTCCTGGATGTCTATCACCGGTATCTGTGCCGATACCACGAACTTGTCTGGGTGCCCCCCGAAGATCTCGTGGTGCCAGTCGTTGTACAGCTGAGCCAGCGCCAGTTGGTATCCCGGGTCCGGCGACGCAAATATCTTGAACACCGCCTGCGGATACACCACCTCTGCCACGACTCCATCCTCTTTCTGGTCCGCAAGCCTCGTCGGGATGTGTGTCCCGCCTTCCCGGTGCTGCACCCGACCCAGCGCTTCCCCATCCCGCCAGTACCGACGCATGTCATCCTCGTTGAGAGGGTGGGGTGCCTCCATGGCCGACGGACTTTGCCCGTCGTACATCAGGTATCTCTTCCCATCGATCACCTCTTCGTGAGGCGCCCGGGCCCTGTACTCCGCCGGGAGTCGGTCGTATATTTCCTCCGGCTCGTTCGAATGTGAGTCCGCCGAGATTATTGCCAGCTCAGACATATTCGTCTTTACCCCCTAGTTTGCCGGGAAACGGTACAGTTCCGCTGCATTCTCGTATACGACCTTCCGCTTGATATCCTCTCAATACCCTTCGAAGATCCGGTCTACGACCTCCTTGGAATGGGGGAACGTGCCCTCATCGTGCGGGTAGTCGCTGCCCCAAAGCAAAGCCCTCTCCCCGATGTAGCCCAGTGTCGTGAGGGCAACCGGGTCATCCCCGAAGGTTGCATGGCCCTGGCGCTTGAAGTAGTCGCTCAGATTCAGTTCCAGCTTCTCTTCCAGCCACATGTGCTTTCTCTGGTACTGCTCGTCCAGAGCGTAGAGTACCCATGCCAGCCACCCCGCCCCGCACTCCACCACCACGAAGTCCAGGCCCGGATGCCGCATCGGCACGCCCGACGCCAGCAGGTGGGAGACGGGCTCGATGCCCTCGGCCATGCTGATGATCATGTAGGGGAGGAAGTCGTTGTCTGTTTCCTCTTCTCCCACGTTCTCTGGGAGATGGTCTTCGGTGCCGGTGTTGAAGTGAAGGCTGAATACGATGCCCGTGTCCTCTAGGGCGCTCCAGAGGGGCTCGTAGACCTTTCTGCTGTAGGGTTGCTCCTTGATGCCTATGGGGCTGCTGACGAGCTTGAAGCCCATCTTGGAGAGCCTGTAGACCTCTTCCACCGCAGCGGGCACATCCAGGGTGGGCAGTATCGCTGCCGGGGCCAGTCTGTCGGGCCTGCTCCCGAAAAGCTCGTGTATCCAATCGTTATAGGTGCGGGCCACGGTCATCTGGAATTCAATGTCTGGAGACCCAAGGTACGTCAGCAAGTCGTTGCAGTAGATGATCTCCCCCACCACCCCGTCCTTGTCCTGGTCCTCCAGCCTTCGTTTGATGTCCCGACCCTGCGTTGGGTCCTCCCGCCACTCCCGGCTCAGGTCGTCCTCTTCCACCCTGCCCTCTGCGATGTCGTACCTTCTCGGCTTCCGTCCCTCCACTATCTGGTATTCGCCGCCGTTGATAATCTCCGTGTGGGGAAGCCGCAAGCGGAAATGCTCCGGCACCCTCATCTTGAATTCGTCGCTCTCCTGCACATGGGAGTCGGAGGATATGAAACGCAGTTCAGCCATCGTAGTATCCTCTCTTCAGCTCGCCGAGAACCCGTATAGGTCGGCGGCATTCTCGTACACGACCTTCCGCTTGATATCCTCTGAATACCCCTCAAAGATACGGTCGATGACCTGCTTCGAATGGGGGAACGTGCCTTCGTCATGGGGGTAGTCGCTGCCCCAAAGCAAGGCCCTCTCCCCGATGTAGTCCAGCGTCGTGAGGGCAACCGGGTCATCCCCGAAGGTTGCATGGCCCTGGCGCTTGAAGTAGTCGCTCAGATTTAGTTCCAGCTTCTCTTCCAGCCACATGTGCTTTCTCTGGTACTGCTCGTCCAGGGCGTAGAGTACCCATGCCAGCCACCCCGCCCCGCACTCCACCACCACGAAGTCCATCCCTGGATGCCGCATCGGCACGCCCGACGCCAGCAGGTGGGAGACGGGCTCGATGCCCTCAGCCATGCTGATAATCATGTAGGGGAGGAAGTCGTTATCGGTTTCCTCCTCTCCCACGTTCTCTGGGAGGTGGTCTTCGGTACCTGTGTTGAAGTGAAGGCTGAATACGATGCCCGTGTCCTCGAGGGCGCTCCAGAGGGGCTCGTAGACTTTTCTGCTGTAGGGCTGGTTCTTGATGCCTATGGGGCTGCTGACGAGCTTGAAGCCCATCTTGGAGAGTCTGTAGACTTCCTCAACCGCAGCCGGCACATCCAACGTCGGCAGGATAGCCGCTGGGGCGAATCTGTCGGGGTGTTCGCCGAACAGCTCATGGACCCAGTCGTTGTAAATCCGGGCCACGGTCATCTGGAATTCAGTGTCCGGAGACCCGAGGTACGTCAACAGCGCATTGCAATAGATGACCTCGCCCACCACGCTGTCCCGGCCCTGGTCTGACAACCGACGCTCTATGTTCCGACCCCCGTCCGGGTCCTCCCGGAAATTGCGGTTGAGATCGTCCTCGGAGATGCGGGCCTCTGCAACGTCAAATCGCCTCGGCTTCCGCCCTTCCACGATCTCGTACTCGCCGCCGTTTATGGTTTCCATGTGGGGAAGCCGCAAGCGGAAGTGTTCCGGCACTCTCATCTTGAATTCGTCGCTCTCCTGCACGTGGGAGTCGGCGGAGATGAAACGTACATCAGCCATTCTTACCTCCTGGCCTGGTGAGGCGCGCAGGCCTCAAAGACAACGCCCAATAAGACTGGGATTCCCGAGTGATTGAGGTGATTGTACTACCGGCGTAGGCAGTGTCAATCAGGCTATCGTGGGAAACAACCCGACACCCGCCCCCGACACTGTATCGGAGTTCGGAGTCCTGTCACACCATCCTCGGCCGCACCGCCTGCGACGCCTCGTACCCCTCGTCCCTCGGCAGCCCCTGACCCTTTGCCGCCTGCACAGCCAGTTGGTCGCACCGCTCATTCTCACGATTGCCCGCATGCCCCCGCACCCACCGGAACTCCACCTCATGCTCTTCTAGAAGCTTAAGGAGCTGCGCCCACAAGTCCGGGTTTACTGCCTGCTCCTTCTTATTGCGCATCCAGTCGTTTGCCCGCCACTTCTTCGCCCAGCCTTTCGAGACCGCATCGACAACGTATCGCGAATCGGTGTGCAGGACTACACGGCTCGGTTGGTTGAGGGCCTGCAGGGCCTTGATCGGCCCCATCAGTTCCATCCGATTGTTTGTCGTCAGCCGGTACCCGCCGCTGAGTTCTCCACGTTGGTTCCCCGACTGAAGAACTATCCCATATCCCCCCGGCCCCGGGTTCCCTAGGCACGCTCCATCGGTGTGGATCGTAATTCGCGGTTTTGAAGTCATTCCCAGGCCCTAGGGCCACGTCTTCCCGAAATCGTTCCTCAGCAGTACCTTGCCCGTGAACGACGCATCCTGCTGCGCCAGCCACACCGTAGCCGGGACCACAACCTCTGCAGGCTCTATCACCAACCCCCGAGGGTTCGCTCCCGCATCCCACTTCCTCGTCATGTACGACGTTACAAGCCCCGGGCTCATCGCATTCACTGCAATGCTATACGGTCTCAGGTCCTCGGCCATATTCAGCGTGAACCGGTCTAGCGCGGCCTTCGACGCCCCGTAAGCGATGTGGTTTTCGTCGGTCCAGTTCGCCTGCCTTGATGTCACGTTGATAACGTTCCCCCGACGCCTCCTCATCATCCCAGGCACGATGTATTTGCACGTCAGGAACGGCCCTCGCATGTTCACCGCCATCACCCGGTCGAATTCCTCCACCGACATATCCGTTATCGACCCCCGTATGGACAGTCCCGCATTGTTGATTAGCACGTCCACCGGCCCCGCCTCCGACTCCACCCGCTCCACCATTGCCCTCACCTCTCCTTCATCCGTCACATCACACCCAATCGCCATCGCCCTCCCCCCCGACTCCCTTATCCTCTCCACCGTCTCCTCCAGCGACCCCGCTCCCTCACCGGTCCCCGGCATCAGTGTGCGTGCGACCGCAGCAACAAAAACTCCTTCCTCTGCAAACCCGTACGCCATCGCCTCCCCCACCCCGCGGCTCGCGCCCGTAATCAGTACAACCTTGTCTTGGAGAGTCATCTGGTGGGTTCCGGATGTCGGGCAATGCGACCGGACAAATCCAGGTCGCCTATCTTGGTTCTACGCAAGCAGCTGGCTCGAGGCCCCTTCGCTTTCCAACCGCATCTCACCGGCGTCTGCGCATATGTGGACGGTGGGCGGCGAGACCATCATGGGACTCAACATGTCTTCGAATAGTATCCGATCGCTATGCCCTTCCCACTGCTTCCAGTCCTGGATGCTGCGCCATGTGCTCACAACTATCATCGTCGAGTTGTCGCCTACGTCAACCAGAGTCTCCCCCGAGATGTACCCCGTCTGCCTCGTCGCCATCGCCCTCATCTCGACGAGGATGTTCAGCGCCTGGGCTTCTCTCCCCGGAAGCACGTGCCGCTCTATGACAATCTTGGCTTGCATTGCAAATCTCGGCCGACTACCGCCATCCACCGGCGCTCTTGCAGTTCTTGCAATCCCCTGTCTCCGTAGAACTTACTCGCCATAGTGTCCCCTGTCAATTCCGGCAAGCTCTGCTGTGATTGCATCGGCCCCCCAACGTGCTACCCTTTCTTGGTCCTTTATCTGCCCAAGGGGTTAACAGACATGAAAATTACTGCTCCCGTAGACACAAAGCAGCTCTCCGAAGTTCCCCAAAAGGCCGCACGCGCCGACGCCCTGGGCTTCGACACCATCGCCCTCCCTGAGCTCACCCTCGACCCCTTTCTAGCATCCACCCTCGCTGCCGAGCACTCCACGCAGCCGGGCATCCAGACCTCTATCGCGGTGGCCTTCCCCCGTAGCCCCATGATCACCGCCTATATGTCCTGGAACCTGCAGGCTCTGTCCGGCGGCAGGTTCGAACTCGGTCTCGGCACCCAGGTCAAAGGCCACAACGAACGCCGTTTCAGCACTCCCTGGGTCTCCCCCGGCCCCCGACTCAGAGAATACATCTTGTCACTCAGGGCTATCTGGGACACCTGGCAGAACGGCGCCCCTCTGGACTTCCGCGGTAAGTTCTACAACTTCACCCTCATGAATCCCGTCTTCGACCCCGGCCCTATCTCTTACCCCTTAATCCCCATCTCCATCTCCGCAGTCAACACCTACATGCTGCGTCTTGGCGGGGAACTGACCGACGGCGTCCAGCTCCACAGCTTCTGCACCGACAAGTACGTCTCTGACGTAGTCCTCCCAACCATCCAGGACGGGGCCAAACGCGCAGGCAGATCGCTAGAGGACGTCGAAATATCGGGTGGAGGTTTCATCATCTCCTACTCCCCCGGAGACAATATCGATTCCCGCATCGAGTCCCTCCGCCAGCGCATCGCCTTCTACGCCTCTACCAGGACCTACAAACCCGTTATGGACGTCCACGGCTGGGGAGACGTAACCCTTGAGCTTCACTCTCTGTCCCTCCAGGGTCGCTGGAAAGACATGCCCAACCTCATCACCGACAACATGATCAACGCCTTCGCCGTCATCGGCCCTCACGACGCCCTGCCCGGCCTCATTCAGAAACGCTTCGGTGGCTGGGCCTCCAGTATCTCCCTCGGCCCCTCCGACGCCCCTGACCACGGGTTGAAGAGTCTAATAGAGGCGATAAAACTCATCCCTTAACCCCAGGCTTCACGAGAATATCTCCAGTAGCCGCTTCCTCCGGTACCCGAATATCTTCCTCAACTCCCTCGCCACGAACAGCTTCTGTACTGGCCACCCGTACGGTACCCGGTAGTCGACGTGGTCCGTAACCAGCGTCCCCTCATCCGTCTCCCTGAAAGTGTGCCGGTGCAGCCAGTACCTGTACGGTCCACTCACCTGGAAATCGCAGAACTCGAATGGCGGCTCCCAAACCGATATCTCGCTTTTCCAGTTGAAAGGCACCCTGTAGAGACTGATCCGGTAATCTATAATTGTCCCTAGCCCAATCTCTATCGGCGTTGGTGTTACTATCGAAAACCTCACCCACGGTGGCGTCATCAGGTTCAGGTTTTCAGCGGAAGCAAAGAACTCGAATACCGGCTCCCGAGGATGGTTTAGCAACAGCTCTTCGTGCAATTGATAGATCATTAGGGTTGCACACTGGAGACGGCCGTAAAGCTCTACGCCAACTGCTATATTACATGGGCAGGCTATCGAACGAATAGGCCCTGAAATCCCTCCCCGTCCCCTTCGGGCCTCCAGCAGCGTATTGGGGTGATGACATGAAAATCCTCGACAGCGATATGCACGTCCATGAACCCTGGGACATCTGGCTCAACTACATCTCCCCCGAGTTCCGGGACCGCGCCCCCGTCGGCGCTTCCAAAGACCCCATGGACATGAACACCCTCATTGATGGTAAACCCATCGGCTTTGCCCAGGATACCGGCGTCAGGGACAACCGTGAAGAGGAAATCCACCGCGAGGTCGAAAAACGCCAGGCCGAGCGCCTCCCCGAGGGCATCGCCGCCCACTTCGATGCCAAGTCCCAGGTCCACGCCATGGACGTTGAGGGCCTAACCGCCGCCGTCCTCCTCCCGACTCGCGGCCTCGCCGTCGGCGCCGTCGATTTCAACGACCGCGCCTATGCCTCCGCCGTCTCCCGAGGCTACAACGACTGGCTCTACGATTTTTGCTCCCAGGCCCCCGGCAGGCTCTACGGCGCAGCCATGATTACCCTCGAAGACGTGGATGACGCCATAGCGGAGATCAAGCGCGCCCGCACAGACCTCGACTTCAAGGGCGTTTTCGCCCGACCCAACCCTATTCGCGACCGTAACTGGCACGACGCTGTTTACGATCCCCTCTGGGAAGTCTGCCAGGACCTCGACCTTCCCATGATCTTCCACGAAGGTTTTCGCAGTAACCTGCCCCAGGCTATGGCCGAACGCTTCCTCCGGGAGCAGGACAAGGTCTGGACCATGGCCCATGTCGCCTGCCACCCCATCGAGCAGATGTACGCCTGTCTGTGCCTGTGCGTCGGTGGCGTCTTCGAACGCTTCCCCAGGCTCAGGGTCGGCTTCCTGGAGGGCAACTCCAGCTGGATACCCTTCTGGCTCTGGCGCATGGACGAACACTACGAGTTACGCCGAGACTGGACCGCCGACTACATCTCAATGGCTCCCAGCCGGTACTTCAAGCGCCAGGGCTACGTCTCCATAGACGCCGACGAAGAGCCCGCCAAGTACGCCGTCGACTGGGCCGGCGACGAGAACTTCGTCTTCTCCACCGACTACCCCCACACCGACTCCAAGTACCCCCACGCCGTCGAGGAATTCCTCAAACTCCCCATCCCCGACGACTCCAAGCGCAAGATACTCTGGGACAACTGCGCCAAACTCTACGCCATGTCCAACGGCGCCTAGTCCGCCTGTTTGGGTGGTGGGGCCGCTCACCCTGAGCCACGTAGAAGCATGTTCTGCACCCCGTCCAAGGGGATCGAGCTGGGAGTAGCCCACCTGTCTCCCGATTGCCTGTCATCCCGAGTCCCGAGAACAATCCAGGGAAGGCCGTTCCCTCCCCCAGTATTGAACTAGAGGCTGACGTTGACGCTTCAGCGTCAACGTCAGCCTCTGTTCTTCTCTCCCCCTCTCCCTTACAGGTCCTAAGGAAGAGGGGGGCAAGGGGGTGAGGGTTCCCTAACCTCCTACAGCACCTGCCACACCCGCTTCCCCTCCAGCCTCACAATCCGCCCGAATCCCGGCGCCGGGAAATGTCCCGCCGCCATCTTCAGGCCCTTATCCTCCACCATCTTCATCACCGACTCCCGCGTCTCCCGCGCCACCTCGTGATCGCAGTCCGCCATCACCTTCCACCCCGTCTCATGCACCTGTCTCGGATGGTGCGCCACGTCCCCCAGGATCAGCCCCTGCTCCCCCTGCGACGTTATCAACAGGCTCATGTGTCCCGGCGTATGCCCCGGCGTGAGTATCGCCGTGATCTCATCGGTTATCACCCACTCCTCCCCCGACACCACGTCCAGCTTCCCCATATCGTGTAATGGCTCGACCGTTGCCGGTTCATAGTAGTACTTCTCTTTCGCGTCGGGCTCATTGCGGAAGAAGTCCCAGTCAAGCTCATGGGTCACGTAACGGGCCTCGGGGAACATCACACCCGGTCCACTCCCGTTCCGAGACACGTTCCACCCCGTGTGGTCGAAATGAAGGTGCGTCATGAACACTATGTCCACTTCGTCCGCCTTCACGCTGTTCGCCCTCATCTCTTCGAAAAGCGATCCCCACTGTCCATCGATCCCCTCTCCCGGCACATCCCCCATCCCCGTGTCCACCATCAGCGTCTTCCCACCCGACCTGATCACAAAAGATCCCAGATTCGTAGAAAACCCCGGCTCAACCTCCGCCGACACGCACCCACATCCCCAATTTCTTGCCACTTCATCCCCATACATCTCCCGCACTGGCCCATCCATGTTCCCGTCCGATAAGGACAGTACCGTAACGTTCCCTATGGTCATCAAATTGCCAGCCATGCCTTCTGCTCCACGTTCAAAGCTCTTCCATTCCCCAACCCACAAAGCCATTTAACCCCGCCCCCACCCCTTTGTCGAGAGGGCTGTGACATTTTCCCCTTGCCTCTTCACCGCTCCATGCAATAACGTAGTCCCCATGACAATGCATCCTCCCCATCCCCGTTCTCCTGCACTGTCATACCGCACCTCGAAGAGATTTTCTTGCCGAATCAAACATACAGGCATGGGGACAATCGGCAACAATCAACAAAGGAGACTAAATGCGCACCAAGCAGCTCGGCAATACCGGCGTCCAAATTCCCGAAATAGGCCTCGGCACCTCCCAGTACAACGGAGGCCCCGAACCCCTCGTCCGCGGCATAGAGGCTGGCGCAAACCTCATTGACACGGCCTCGAGGTACGGGACGGAAGACGTCGTAGGTGAGGCCGTAAAGGGCCGACGAGAGTCGGTAATCGTGGCAACCAAAGTCTCGGGTGCCACCGTGAAATATGACCAGGTTATCGAATCCGCCAATGAGAGCCTCGTCAGGCTCGGCATCGAACAGATTGACCTGTTCCAGGTTCACTGGCAGGACCCCAACGTCTCAATCAGGGAGACTATGGGCGCCTTGGAGACCCTCGTTGACGAAGGCAAAATCCGTTACATCGGCGTCAGCAACTATACCGCCGACCAGATGAAGGAAGCCCAGGACTGCCTGAAGAACAACCCCCTCGTCTCCAACCAGGTCCTCTACAACCTTGCCGACCGCGAGATAGAAGACGAAGTCCTGCCCTACTGTCAGGAAAACGGCATCACCGTCCTTGCCTTCAGCCCCCTCGCTCAGGGTAGGCTGGCCTCCCTCTCCTTCTTCTGGCGCACCAACGCCATGAACACCCTCCGCCGCATAGCGGCCGAGCTGGGAAAGACCAGCGCCCAGGTCGCCCTCAACTGGTGCGTCTCCCGACCGAACGTAGTGCCCATACCCAAGTCCAGCCAGGAGGCCCGGGTCCTTGAGTTCTGCGCCTCCTCCGGCTGGGACCTCACCCCCGACCACGTCGCAGAGCTAGACCGCGTCTTCGTCCGCTACTAGCCCGGCTCATTCCCAAATGTCATCCCGATGCTCTGCGAGGGATTTGGGGTGAAGTCCCCTCCGCACTGCACAAGGAGCCTCAAGTACACATCAGGGACTCGGAGAACTGCCCCGACCCCTCCTCCAACCTCGCATCCAGCTCCCATACCGCCTGAACACTACCAACACCCCAACTCCCATCAATATAACCGGGCTGAATATTCCCAACCAGATCAGCACCCACAAAGCCACCTTTGCCACTACCGTCAGCCCCCTCACTGCCGTTTTCGCCGTCTCTCCGACATCCCAGCCACCTACCGCAAATCCCTCCACCTCCGTAACGAAGACTTCAAACGAACCGGTTGAGCTCACCCGACCCACCTCGCTCATCGCAATCACAGTCAACGTAACCTCGTAGGGTCTGGGCCTGAAGTCCGAGTACTCGTGCGCCACCGCAATCCTGCTCTCCCCATCCTCCACGCTGCCCGACTCCGTAGGGGACCCGTCCCCGAAGTCCCACTGGTACTCGAAGTCCCACAGGTCAGCAGGCCTTGTGAAGCTCGCCGAGTATTCCACTTCATCCCCTTCCTCTACCGTCTGGTTATCCCCGGCAAACACCTCGATTGTCGGCACCTCCTTCACCTCCACCTCCATCGAAGCCGATCCCTCCCCTATACCCTCCTCCCCGACTCCCGTCAGGTCCAGCCTCACGATGTACGGCGAGTCCCGGTCATCCTCGAATACATGCGTCACGGTAGCGGTCAGACGGGTCCCGTCGGGTCTCAAAGTGCTCCCCTTCCCGGCAGTTGATGTCCCATCCCCGAAGTCCCACACGAACGCGAACTCATCTATCCCCTCCGGCGCCGTGAAAGATGCCCGGAACCGCCCCACCTCCCCCACCCTCAGCGACACATCCTCGCCCGGGTCCACTGCGATCTCCACAGGCGAGACCCGCATGCTCACCTCGATCAGCGAAAACACCGAGGTCTGCCTCAAGTAGTTGATCCTCCCCTGCATCCCCTCGATCCGCTCCTCCAGCCTCGAAAGTTCCTGCTGCACCAGTAGCGCATCTTCCACTTCCTCCGCCTGCTCCAGGAACGTTAACATCCGGTCCCTCGTGGCCCTGAGGCTGACCAGCCTGGACTCAACATCGACGTACTCATCCGTTACGTCCTGGCTCGTGACACTCTGCGACTCCACCTCCAGCCCAACCCCCTCAATCCTGCCCAACGCCTCATCCAGAGATCCCGCCGGCACCCGGACCGCCACCGACCCCGTGTGCCGCGACGTCCTGTCTGAGCTCACTGTCCATCCTCCCAACTCTGATGCGATACCCGTGACCCGGTCTACCGACTCCCCGACCTCCTCCACCACCAATGACATCCGGGCCGTATGCACGATGATCCGGTTCTGGGCATAGGAGGCCAACTCTACCGCCAGTTCAGCCCCGTCTTCCCCGCTATCCAGGCTGTCGTCGACGAAGTCCACGGATGCCGCTGATTTCTCTTCCATTGCCATGGCATCATCAGCGTCCATCATCATCGCCGGCTCCGGGACGGGCTCCTCCATCGCGCCCGAGTCCGCCCTGTCTGACAACATCGCCAATTCTTCCGTCTCTTCTGACGTAGAAACCCACTCCCATTCCCCGGATTCCGACGTCCCGCACGCTGATGCCAAGGCCACCACTGCCACCGCCGCCAACGCCAATATCACCCGGACCAGTCTATTCATCTGCAAGACGCACCTCCGACGATACTGTCTCTCATGCCAATCATAACGTCTCACCCTCCTGAAATGTTCCTGGCCTCGCTGCCCTGCCTAAATGTCACTCATATGACCCGCGAGGCATCTGGAGAGGGGCCCGACGCCGAATCACACTTCTGTTCCTCGCACCTCGGTTCGCACTCCTGCCTTAAGCAACGCTCTCTATTCGTGATACACTATTCTTTCCTTGACATTGCACTCGTAAAGTGATAGATTTCACTGACTTGTCAATAGTGCAAAAGCTGTGAAGAGGAGTAGTAGGAGTTCCTGGAAGTCTGCAGAGAGCCGGGGTTAGGTGAAAGCCCGGCGGCTATAGGACCCCGAACTCGCCTCAGAGCTGCCTGATTGAAAGCCCCGACCGGGCAACTAGATCCGACCGGATGACTACCGTTAAAAGTCCTGAGGCCTCTCCGTATCGTGGGAGGCGAAGAAGGGTGGTACCGCGGACTCTCCGCCCCTTTTGGGGTGGGGATTTTTTTTACCCGAATCATAATCTTGGAAATAAGCGAGTTCACCGGGGCCCCTCACCCGGCCCCCGAGTTGGTGGTCTGCAATGAAACTTAACGGTTCACAAATAGTCTTGGAATGCCTGAAGGCCGAGGGCGTGGATGTAATGTTCGGCCTTCCGGGAGGGGCCATCCTGCCCTTCTACCAGACCCTCCCCGAATACCCCGAAATCCGGCACATCCTCGTCCGCCATGAGCAGGGTGCCGCTATGGCCGCCGACGGCTACGCCCGCTCCACCGGCAGGGTCGGCGTCTGCGTTGCCACCTCGGGGCCCGGGGCAACTAATCTGGTCACAGGCATCATGACCGCGCAGATGGACTCCGCTCCCGTGGTAGCCATCACCGGCCAGGTACCGAGGGCCATGATAGGCAAGGATGCCTTCCAGGAGTCCGACGTTACCGGCATCACCCTCCCAATAACCAAGCACAACTACCTGGTCATGGACACCAACGACCTGCCCATGGTCATCAAGAAGGCCTTCCATCTCGCCCGCACCGGCCGCCCGGGGCCCGTGCTAGTGGACATCCCCAAGGACGTCCAGACCGAAGAGATTGAGTTCCACGGCTACCCAGAAGTCGCCGAGATGCCAACCTACAACCCGACACCCGACGTCAACGCCGCAGACGTCAAGCGCGCCGCCCAAATGATTAACGCCGCCAAAAGACCCATAATCATCTCCGGCCGCGGCGTCAACATCTCCGGCGCCCACGCCCAGCTCCTGGAGCTTGCGGAAAAGGCCCAGATTCCCGTTATAACCACCCTGCTGGGTCTCGGCTCCATTCCTGGCAGCCACATCCTCAATGTCGGCATGCCCGGTATGCACGGCGTTGCCTGGGCCAGCATGGCCATCGACGAAGCCGACCTCCTGGTTGGCATCGGTATGAGGTTCGACGACCGGGTCACGGGCAATGTCAACCTCTTCGCACCCAGGGCGAAAAAGATCCATATAGATATCGACGAGTCCGAAGTCGCCAAGAACGTCATTGTGGACATGGCCCTCGTCTCCGATGTGAAAAACGTTCTCGATGAACTGAACCCTCTCGTGGAGCGCAAGGTTCACGCCGGGTGGGTCGGCCAGATAGACGAATGGCGCCGCACCCACCCCTCCCTCTCCATCCGGGAGACCGACCAGCTTCTGCCCCAGTACATCCTCAGTGAACTCAACAAGGAGTCCAACGGCGAGTCCATCATCGTAACCGGCGTCGGACAGCACCAGATGTGGGCTGCCCAGCACTTCGTCTCCGACAAGCCCGGCAGGTTCATAACCTCCGGCGGCGCAGGCACCATGGGCTACGAGGTCCCTGCCGCTATGGGCGCCCAGGTGGGCAACCCCGGCAAAGTGGTCTGGTCCATCTGCGGCGACGGCGGGTTCCAGATGACCATGTCCGAAGTCCTCACCATGGTCCAGAACAAGATTCCCGTCAAGCTGGCCGTGATGAACAACGGTTTCCACGGAATGGTCCGCCAGTGGCAGGAGCTCTTCTACAACAAGAGCTATGTCGCTACCGAGTTCCACACCCCCGACTTCGTCAAGCTCGCCGACGCCTTCGGCTGCATGGGCCTCAGGGTCACCAAAAAGGACCAGGTCGTGCCTGCTATCCGGGAAGCCAACGCCCATGACGGCCCTGTCATCGTCGATTTCGTCGTCCCCGTAGAGGAAAACGTCTATCCCTTCATCCCCCCAGGCGGCTCCGTCGGCTCGATGGTCGAAGACCCCAACTTCAGCAAGGCTATGGGATAAAGTCTCACTGCTATGGCGCTCCCCAGACACATATTGGTCGCCCTCGTGGAAGACAAGCCCGGTGTGCTCAACCGGGTCTCCGGCCTCTTCCGGCGGCGCGGCTTCAACATCGCCAGCCTCGCCGTCGGCCACAGCGAAACGCCCAACCTGTCCCGCATGACCCTCGTCGTCGAAGGCGGCGAAGGTGTCCGGGTCCAGGCCGCCCGGCAGCTCCGCAAGCTCGTCGGCGTCATGGAGGTCAAGGACATCACCGGCTCCCACACCGTGGCCCGGGAACTCGCCCTCATCAGGCTCCGCGCCCTCGCCAAGGACCGCAACGATATCATCAATGTCGTCGGCATTTTCAGAGCCGACATAATCGACGTCGACACCGACACCATGATCATTCAAGCAACTGGTGACGCCGACAAAATAGAGGCCCTTCACTCCATGCTTCTGCCCTTCGGAGTACTGGAGATGATGCGCACCGGAGAGGTCGCCATGGTTCGCGGGGCGGCAGGCCGACGCGGCGATGGCGTCGAGAAAGCCATCGTTTATGAAGATATAGGAGGAGTTTAGAGACATGGCCATTAACGCAAAGGTCTACTACGACGATGACGCCGACATCTCGCGCCTCGATGGCAAGACCATCGGCGTGATCGGTTACGGCAGCCAGGGCCATGCCCACTCCCTGAACCTGAAGGACAGCGGCTGCGAAGTCATGGTCGGCCTCTACCAGGGCAGCAAGAGCTGGGAGAAGGCCGAGCAGGCCGGTCTCCGCGTCGCCGAGGTCGCAGACGTCGCCAGGGAAGCCGACATCATGATGATGACCATCCCCGACGAACGGCAGGGTGGCGTCTTCGCTGACCACATCGCCCCCAACCTGAAGTCGGGCCAGACCCTCATGTTCGCCCACGGCTTCAACATCCACTACAAGGAAGTCGTCCCCCCGACTTACGTGGACGTAAGCATGATCGCTCCCAAGGCCCCCGGACACAGGCTCCGGGAACTCTTTTCGGAAGGAGTCGGCGTCCCCGCCCTTATCGCTATCCACCAGGACGCCAGCAATACGGCCAGGGAAACGGCATTGGCTTACGGCAAAGGCCTCGGCTGCACGAAGGCCGGTGTCCTCGAGACTACCTTCAAGGAGGAGACCGAGACCGACCTCTTCGGAGAGCAGAGCGTCCTCTGCGGAGGCGTTACCTCCCTCATTAAGTCAGCCTTCGAGACCCTCGTAGAGGCCGGCTACCAGCCCGAGGTCGCCTACTTCGAGTGCCTCCACGAGGTCAAGCTCATCGTCGACCTCATCTATCAGGGCGGCCTTGAGTACATGCGCTACTCCGTCAGCGACACCGCCGAGTACGGCGACTACTCCCGGGGCGGTCGCATAATCGACGACCACGTCCGGGCCTCCATGAAGAAAGTGCTGACCGAGATCCAGGACGGCACCTTCGCCCGAGAGTGGATCACCGAAAATCGGGAAGGCCGCACTAACTTCGATGCAATGAGAATGAAAGACAAGTCCCACACAGTGGAAGTGGTCGGCAGGGACCTGCGGGAGATGATGTCCTTCCTTAACAGGCCGACCTAAGGTCGGCTTCAAGGGGTTCGTCTTCCTGCAGATCGGTTACATGGGAGGTTCACAATGGAAAAAGTAATGATATTTGATACGACCCTCAGGGATGGCGAACAGGCCCCCGGCGCCACCCTGAACGTCGATGAAAAGGTGGAGATCGCTCACCAGCTCAACAAGCTGGGCGTAGACGTCATAGAGGCGGGATTCCCCTTCAGCTCCCCCGGCGACTTCGAGTCCGTGACCCGTGTTGCGAAAGAGGTCAAGGGCCCCATCGTCGCCGGCCTGGCCCATGCCCATGCCAAGGCCATCGACGCCTGCTACGACGCCGTACGCAACGCCGAAAGGCCCCGGGTCCACGTATTCCTCTCCAGCTCCGACGTCCACCTCATGTACCAGCTCAAGAAGAACCACGAGGAGATCCTCGAGCTGGCCACCGAGATGGTTGGCCGCGCCGCCGGCTACCTCAGCGATGTCGAGTTCTCCCCCATGGACGCCACCCGCACCGACCGGGACTACCTCTACCGGATCCTGGAGTCTGTCATCAACGCGGGCGCCCGCACCGTCAACATCCCCGACACCGTCGGCTACACCACCCCCGAGGAGTTCCACGACCTCATCGCCGGCATCTTCAACAACGTCCCCAATATCGACAAGGCCATGGTCAGCGTCCACTGTCATAATGACCTCGGTCTCGGCGTGGCAAACAGCATCGCCGCCATCCGCGCCGGCGCCCGGCAGATCGAGTGCACCATCAACGGCATCGGCGAAAGGGCAGGCAACGCCTCCCTCGAAGAGATTGTCATGGCCATGCGCACCCGCAATGACCTCTACGACATCACCACCAACATCGATTCCACCCAGATCTACCGTACAAGCCGCCTCGTCAGCGACCTCACCGGCCTCCCAGTTCAGCCCAACAAGGCAGTCGTCGGGGCCAATGCTTTCAGGCACGAATCGGGCATACACCAGGATGGCATCCTGAAGAACCCCATCACCTACGAGATTATGACCCCGACCTCCGTCGGCGTCCCCCAGACTACCCTCTACCTGGGCAAGCTCAGCGGCAGGCACGCCCTGAAGAATCGGCTGGAGCAGCTCGGCTACACCCTGACCGACGAAGAGCTCCGCAGCACCTTCGAGGCCTTCAAGGACGTCGCCGACAGGAAGAAGGAAGTCACCGACCGCGACCTCGAAGTCCTCATGGGGGAGGAACGGCGCACCGTCCACGAGACCTATCACCTGGAGCACGTCCAGGTCGCCTGCGGTGACCATGAGGTCCCGACCGCAACCGTCACCATCAAGGGCCCCGAGGGGCAGACCTCCACCGACGCCGCTGTCGGTACGGGGCCAGTGGACGCCGTCTACAAGGCCATAAACCGCATCGTAGATGTTCCCAACCAGCTCACCGAGTTCAGCATCAAGTCCGTCACCGAAGGCATCGACGCCCTCGGCGAGGTCACCATCAGGATCGAAAGCGAAGACCAGTCCTTCATCGGCAGGGGCGCCCATACCGACATCATCGTCGCCAGCGCCAAGGCCTACATGAACGCCCTTAACCGCATGATCGCCTCCCGTGAAGAATCAAGGGAGGCCGTGGCCGTGGGTTAAACGGCCTGCCTGCTGAACGGATAGCCCATGGACGGTGTTCTGATGGCCAAAGCGCCTTCAGTACACCGCGCCGTCCGGCCACCAGGCGCCTCGAAGAAATAGACATGACTAAAGCGAACATAGCAGTCCTTCCCGGAGATGGCATCGGCCCAGAGGTTATGGAGCAGGGCCTTCGCGTCCTCCGCGCCGCCGAGTCCCGCTTCGGCCACAACTTTACGCTGCAGGACGGCATCGTCGGCGGCTGCGCCATAGACGAGTTCGGCACTGCCCTCCCCGATGACACCCTCAAGACCTGCAAGAAAAGCGACGCCGTGCTCTTCGGCGCCGTCGGAGGTCCCAAGTGGGATGACCCCAAGGCCCCCGTCCGCCCCGAACAGGGCTTGCTGGCCCTCCGCAAGAAACTCAACCTCTTCGCCAACATCCGGCCCGTCAAAGTCTACCCCCAGCTCAGGGACGCCACCCCCCTCAAACCCGAAAACCTGGACGGCGTCGACATGATAGTCATCCGCGAGCTCACCGGTGGCCTCTACTTCGGCAAGCCCAAGCGCCAGTGGACCACATCCAGGGGCCGCAGGGCCGTCGACTCCATGGCCTACTCCGAGGATGAGATCCGCCGCATAGTCCGCGTCGGCTTCGAGGTTGCCCGCGGCCGCCCACGCAAGAAGCTCACCTCCGTGGACAAGGCCAACGTCCTGGAGTCCTCCCGGCTCTGGCGCCAGATCGTCCTCGAAATGGCCCCCTCCTACCCCGATGTCGAGCTCGACCACCTCCTCGTCGACACCTGCGCCATGCACCTCGTCCGCCAGCCGGCCCGCTTCGACGTAATAGTCACTGAAAACACCTTCGGAGACATCCTCACCGACGAGACCGCCGTCCTTTCCGGCTCCATGGGCATGTTGCCCTCCGCCAGCCTCAACATGGAAGAGGGCGAAGGAGGCGCCGTCGGGGTATATGAGCCCTGCCACGGCTCCGCACCCGACATAGTCGGCCGGAACAAGGCCAATCCCTGCGGCATGATTCTCAGCGTCGCGATGATGCTCCGCCACTCCCTTGGCCTCGAACAAGAGGCCCGCACCATTGAGGTCGCCGTCGAGCAGGTCCTTGAAGAGGGCTACCGCACACCCGACATCGCCGAGGATGGCACGGAGAGCACCGGCACCGTCGAGATGGGCGCCCTTATCGCCAACAAAGTGACGGCATAGAATCGACACCCCAATGACTACTACCGCGAAAAGGCTCACCCTCTACGACACCACCCTCCGAGACGGCACTCAGATGGAGGGCATCTCCCTCTCCGTCGAGGACAAGCTCAAGATTACGCGGATGCTGGACAGGCTCGGCGTCGACTTCGTTGAGGGCGGCTGGCCCGGCTCAAACCCCAAGGACGCCGAGTTCTTTGAACGCGCCCGTGACCTGGATCTTCAGAACTCCACCGTCGTTGCCTTTGGCGCCACCAGGCGCGCCAACGTAAGCGTCGACAGGGACCCCCAGGTGGAAGCTCTCCTCCAGGCCGATACCAAGGTGATTACCCTTGTCGGCAAGAGCTCGGCCCTCCACGTCCGTTCCATCCTCGAGACCACCCCCGAGGAAAACCTCGACATGATCGCCGACACCGTCCGATACCTTCGGGACAAGGGTCGTCGCGTCATCTTCGATGCCGAGCATTTCTTCGACGGCTACAGGGAAGACCCAGACTACGCAATCAAGACCATTCAGGCCGCCCATGATGCCGGCGCCGAATACGTCGTCCTGTGTGATACCAACGGTGGCCGGCTACCCTCGGAGATCTCCGAAATCATCATCCGGGTCCAGAAGGCCACCGACGCCAGTCTCGGCATCCACGCCCACAATGACGCAGACATGGCCGTCGCCAACAGCATCGCCGCCGTAAACGAGGGCGTCGCGCAGGTTCAGGGCACCATCAACGGCTACGGGGAACGCTGCGGCAACGCCAACCTCGTCTCCATTATCGGCAACCTCAAGATCAAGATGGGTATCGACTGCATTTCAGACGACCAGCTGTCTCACCTCACCGAGGTTTCCCGCTACGCAAGCGAACTCGTCAACCTCCCGCCCGACGAACACCAACCCTACGTAGGAATGAGCGCCTTCAGCCACAAGGGCGGCATGCACGTAGCGGCTGTTAACAAGCTTGAAGAGAGCTACCAGCACGTCCCGCCCGAGCTCGTGGGCAACGCCAAGCGGGTCGTTGTGTCGGAGCTATCCGGCCGGGGCAACATCGCCTACAAGGTCAGAGAGCTTGGCATAGACGTTGACCTGGGCCCCGACGGCACTAAAGAAGTACTCGGCCGAATAAAAGACCTCGAAAGTAAGGGCTTCCAGTACGAAGGCGCAGAAGCCTCCTTTGAACTCCTTGTCAGGCGGGCCCACAGCGGCTACAAGCCCCCATTCCAGCTCGTCGACTTCATGGTCCTCGTGGAAAACAGCCGCCGGTCCCCCAGCATGACCAGCGACGCCGAGCCCTACCTTCTCGCCGAGGCAATGGTCAAAGTCAAAGTCGGTGAGGAGACAATCCACACCGCCGCCGAGGGCAACGGCCCCGTCAACGCCCTCGACCTCGCCCTCAGGAAGGCCCTCCAGCAGTTCTACCCCCGGCTCTCCGTCGTCCAACTCTCGGACTACAAGGTTCGCATCGTAGATGAAAGCTCGGGAAGTTCAAGCTACATCCGCGTGCTGATCGAGTCCACAGACGGCGCCCGGGTCTGGAGGACGGTCGGAAGCTCCACTAACGTGATAGAAGCTAGCTGGCTCGCCATGGCAGATAGCCTGGAATTCTGGCTAATCAAAAACCAGGACTAACCCCTCCCCGCCGACCGGCTCCCCGTAGGGGCGTCCCTCGTGGGCGCCCTCCCTGGGGCGGGGCCTCGAAGGGCCGAGCGGGGGGCGGGACACGATCATCCATCCGTCCCACATATCTAACTCAAACTCACCCCCCGCCCCACCGTCATTCCTGCGGAGGCAGGAATCCATCCCTCCTGATTAGACAGGTAAATGGTAATCACGCACGCCCCCGTTCCTTCCCCCACCCGCACTCACCCAACCCACCTCATCCCCCTATAACCAACTCCTCCTCCCGGATCTCTCCATCCTCAATGTGAAACCCCCGTACCTCCGGCGCATTCGGGTCCCTCAACGACACCAGGAAATAGAGCATCCCCGGCCATAGGCTCTGCTTCTCCCCCGACACCTCATCCACATAAGTTGCTAGCCTCACATCCGTCGGCGAAGGATACGCTTCGCTGAAAGTATGCGAATGGTAGAAACCCAATATCTCCCACCCCTCCCCATCCACCTCTTCGAAAATCCTGAACTGCTCCTGCGGGTCCATCACGTACTTCACCGGGCTCGGCTCCGCATTCCGCACCCTGTACACCCGCTTCACCTCCCCAGCCGACCCCGCCAGCATCCCGCAGCATTCATTGGGTGCATCAGCCTTCGCGTGGGCGATCATCTCGTCCGCGTGTTCTCTGCTTAGCCTGAACATCTACTCAACCCGACTCCTGAGATTTATCCGATAACGTGAATTGTCCCGGGGTGCTCCGCGACCACCTCCCCAATCACCCTAGCCCCGGCCACCCCATGCTCAACAAGCGCCCCCATCAACTTCTCAACCCTCTCTTCTGCCACCGAGATCAGCAGCCCCCCCGAGGTCTGGGCATCGGCCATCAGCACTTTCATCGCCTCCGGGATATCCCTTTCCCAGACCACCCTATCCTTTAATGAAGCCAGGTTTCGCTGCGTCCCGCCGGGTGCTATGCCCGTCTCTGCCAGCTCCCGTGCCCCGGGAATTAAGGGCACCTGTCTAAGACTAATTCGGGCCCCCACCCCGCTCCCCTCCACCATCTCCCGCAAATGCCCCAGCAGCCCGAAGCCCGTAATGTCCGTGCAGGCATTCACCCCAACCCCGACCATTGCCTCCGACGCACCTTTGTTCAGTTCCGCCATCAGCTTAACCACCCGACCTTCCGTCTCCGCATCCGACTTCCCAGCCTTCAAGGCCGTCGTGATTATCCCCGTGCCAATCGCCTTGGTCAGCACCAGTCTGTCTCCGACCCTCGCCCTGGAGTTCGTTATCTGTTCCCCTGGCCTCACCAGCCCCGTCACAGACACCCCGTACTTGGGCTCCTCATCGTCTATCGTGTGCCCCCCGCCGATGATCGCCCCGGCCTCGGTCATCTTGTCTGCCCCGCCCTTCAGGATTCTGGCCAGGATCTCCTTCGGCAGACCTATCGGAAAGCAAACGATGTTTAGCCCGATGAGCGGAGTGGCGCCCATCGCGTAGATGTCGCTCAGCGCATTCGCCGCCGCTATCGCCCCGAACCAGTACGGATCGTCCACTATGGGAGGGAAGAAGTCGACGCTCTGCACCAGCGCGACCGAATCGTTCAACCTGTAGACCGCGCTGTCATCCGCCGTTCCAGACCCCACCAACAGGTTCGGGTCATCGACTTTCGGAAGGCTCTTCAGGACCTGCACCAGGTCCTCGGGGCTGAACTTGGAAGCTCAGCCCGCGCAGTGGGCCAATTCAGTTAGGCGCAACTCTTTAGCCGTAGCCATTTTCTTACTGGGAACCTATACCTCGGACCGCGTTGAGATTATAGTCGACAAACCCTATACACGCGAGTTGACGCACTAAAGTGAGGATGCTCTGCAGACGGAGGAACGGGAGGGGCTAATACAGAATAGCGTGGGTCGGGACCAGCTTTTGCGCGACCGGGTCCACCGCCAAAAGAAGTATTTCCAGCGTCACAGCCCCAAGCAAAGGCGCCGTATTCTCTGCCCCGAAAATCACAGGGCTTATAGCGCTGGAACCATTTATGGTCACGCGCACTTCCCCGACATCCATCTCTTCTCGATGACCATCGGCCATTTCAAACGTGGCTTTTCGACTTGGCGAAACACCTAGCTCTTTGAGCAGGTTAATGGGCAACATCGAATAGGTAGCCGCAGTATCTACCGTGGCCTCAATATCTCGCGACAGGTTGTTGTCCAACGAGGAAATACGCAAAGGACAATTGAATACATCCATGCTAGGAGTTTACACATTCAGTTCACGAAATGTAGGCAGGATTTAGCTCCCTACTGGCCCGCCGCCCTCGCCCGTGAACTTCCACGCATTCTCCCCCACCCCCGTCACCCGCCAACGCGGCATCACGTACTCCGAATCCTCCGACTTCTCGAACACCACCTCCACCGGGTTCCCGATCGCCACCGCTTCCTCATCGTCCGTCAGCACCCCCACAATCCTCGTTATCGAGCCATCCTCGTTGGTGCAGTCCGGCAGGTCTATGACTGCCGTGATGTACGGCACTGCAGGAACGAATGGCGCCAGGATCGGCTGCACGACCACGTTATAGCTGTAAATCACGCCCTTGCCCTCGGTCTCATACCACCCGAGACTCATGGATGTGCAACCCGGGCACGCGGGAAACGGTGGAAAGAACTTCCGGTTGCAGTCGCTGCACTGACGTACCAGCAGCCGGTCTTCCTTCGTCGCGTCCCACCACTCCTTCGTGTCCGGGTCGGGCTTGACGTTGATCAGGGAATAGTCGATTGGTCCGGGCATTGAAGCCTACCTCCTGATGATCATGGCGCTGCTCTCGGTCTCCGTGCCCCACGCGAGGCAGGCGGCAATCTCCGCCTTCTTCAGCTGGCGGCAGCCCTTGTCTCGGTCGTACGTGTGCTTACCCTCCGCCCACCCGGGGCACGAGTCATCCGTCCTGTGCCTCAGCTGCCGGACGTTCTCTATCACCATCGCTATGCCGTGGGTGTACCCTTCCGAAAGATGCCCTCCCGATAGATTGGACGGGAGCTTCCCGTCTATCTGCAGCGTACCTCCCTCCACGAACCCCCCGATCTCTCCCTCGGGCGCGAACCCGTACCCTTCCAGCAATATGAGCGACGTGAACGTGAACGCGTCATACGCAGACACGAAGTCTATGTCGTCGTGCGTCACCCCGGCCATCCCGAACAGCCGGTGTCGGCCGTAGTTCGCCCCCACGTAGTGGATCTTCTCCCGGTTCCACCTGTAAGACGCATCAGGCGTTTGTGTCCTCGCCGTGCCACCCATGATGAACACTGGGGGCTGCTTCAGGTTGTACGCCCACTCCCGGGGCGCGACTATGATAGCCGCTGCAACGTCCGTCTCCAGGCAGCAGTCGAACAGCCGGAACGGCTTCGACACCCACCGCCCCTTCAGGTAATCGTCCATCGAAAGAGGCCGGTCGTAGAAAATGGACTTCGGGTTCAGGTTCGCATGTCTCCTGTGCGCCACCGCCACCTCCCCCAGGTGCCTGGAGGTCAATCCGTAGTCACGCATGTATCTCATGCAGGTCAGCCCGTGGTGCTGGGCCGGGGTTGTGAATCCCCACGCGTCCCACATGTCAGATATGCTCGACACATTCGTCACCGGCGCCGGCCCGTCCGGGTCCTGCCCTCCGAACCTCAGCCCCGACCTCCCGTTCATCGACCGAAATATCACCATATTCCGGCAGTACCCCGCCTCGATAAGCCCGATGGCGTGCGCTACCAGCGTCTCCGTGCTGTTACCGCCCCCGATGATGTCCACGGCATAGTCCAACCGGATCCCGAGCGACGACGCCACTGCCGCCGAATCGCACGAGTCCCCGTACTGGTACGAGGTCATACCGCTTATCTCCGACGGGTCCAGCCCCGAGTCCGCCATCGCATTCCGCACCGCTTCGCAGGCCATCGACAGCGTCGTACGGCCCGAAGGCCGCATGTGCGGAGTCTCACCCACGCCCACTATGCAGTATTTGTCCGTTAGTGCTCCCACGCTGCCTCTACCTCCTGAGAATCATTGCGCTGCTCTGCCCCTCGAACGACCACGCCAGGCAAGCCGCAATTTCTGCTTTCTTTAGCTGGCGGCACCCCTTGCTCCGGTCATAGGTGTGTTTTCCCTCCCCACATCCCGGACACGCATCGTCTGCCCGGTGCCTCAGCTGCCGGACGTTCTCTATTACCATCGCTATCCCGTGCGTATACCCCTCCGACAGGTGCCCACCCGACAGATTGGACGGCAGCTTGTTGTCTATCTGCAGCGTCCCGCCCTCCACGAAGTCCCCAATCTCCCCCTCGGGCGCAAACCCGAACGCCTCCAGTAGAATCAGCGATGTAAACGTGAAGGCGTCGTACGCCGACACGAAATCTATGTCGTCATGCCCCACCCCCGACATCCCGAACAACCTATTCCTCCCATAGTTCCCGCCCACCTTGTGGATCTTCGGCATACCCCACGGGAACGCCGCACCCGGCGCCTGCACTCGTGCCGTGCCCCCCATGATGAACACCGGAGGCTGCTTCAGGTTGTATGCCCACTCCCGGGGCGCCACTATGATCGCCGCCGCCACATCCGTCTCCAGGCAGCAGTCGAACAGCCGGAATGGCTTGGAAATCCACCGCCCTTTCAGGTAGTCCTCCATCGAAAGTGGCCTGTCGTAGAAGACCGCCTTGGGGTTCAGGTTAGCGTGCCGGCGGTGCGCCACTGCTACTTCGCCCAGGTGCCGGGACGTTAGACCGTAGTCGTGCATGTACCTCATGCAGGTTAGCGAGTGGTGTTGCGCAGGTGTCGTAAACCCCCACGTCTTGTCGAAGTCTCCGATACCCCTGATGGCAGGGATGGACGCCGAGCCCCCAGGGTCCTGGCCCCCCGGCCTCCGCCCCGACCGGCCGTTCATGGACCGGAAAATCACCATGTTCCGGCAATAGCCCGCTTCAATTAGCCCGATGGCGTGGGCCACCAGCGCCTCCGTGCTCGACCCTCCCCCGATGATGTCCATCGAGTAGTCCAACCTCATCCCCAGCGCAGACCCCACATCCTTCGAAGCACACGAGTCGAAGCCCTGGTAGGACGTCATACCGCCTATGTCCGAGGCTTCCAGCCCTGCATCGTCCAGCGCTTTGCGCACGGCCTCACAGGCCATGGACAACGTCGTCCGGTTGGAAGGGCGCATGTGAGGAGTCTCCCCCACGCCCACTATGCAGTACTTGTCGGTCAGGGCTCCCAAAGCGATACAACCTTAAACCATTTCCCCCCAGCTTTCCACAGGTCTAGGGTGAAGCTAATAGCTGTTCTTACCCTTGTTCGGGACCTCTAGATGACCTGTGAACATGGGGTCTGGGCCGCTCATGCTGAGGCCCTCGAAGTATGAGTGGGGGGGTCGTACGGGCCTGGATAATGCGTCCGATTGGCCTATATCTACAGTTACGCAAATGCGCCGTGCCTCGGTCACGGAATATGCGGAGCTGGCTCCGTCCCTATATGCCCCTCTTCTTCCAGCTGCCTAACCCGCTCATCGTCGTATCCCAGTAGCTCCCTGTACACGTACTCGTTCCCGTACCCCAGGTGCGCCGGAGGCTTTCGGATGGCGTTCAGCGTCTTCGCCATCTTCCACATGAACCCGACATGGTCGTGCACCCCGAGGTCCGGGTCATCCACCCTCTCAAAGAACCCCCGGGCCTTGATGTGCGGATCGGAATGCGCACCCCCCTCGTCCAGCACCGGCGCAGCCCCCACCCCGACCCCCTGTAGCCTCTTCATTACCTCGTAGTTGGTCAGGTTTCCCGTCCACTCCCCCAGCTTCACGTCTAGCTCTTCCTGGTTCCTCCACCTCCCTAGCACCGTCCTGAATTTCCTGTCCCTTGCCCACTCCGGCGCCCCCATCGCCCGGCACATCCCCGCCCACTCCTCATCACTCCCTACCGATATTGCCACCCACGAGTCCTCTCCCTTGCACCGGTACACCCCGTGCGGCGCCATTGACGTATGCCCGTTCCCCAAAGACGACCTCACCCTCCCGTTCATCGTGTAGTCCATGATCGGCGCCGCCATGTATGGTATGAAGTTCTCGCACAGCGGGATTTCTATTAGCTGCCCTTCACCCGTGCGTCTACGATGCCTTATAGCCATCAACACAGCCATCACGGCGCTGTATGCCGCACCGGCATCACTCTGGTTCGACTCCGGCCTCTGCGAAATGTCCGTGTCCCGGTAGCCCTTCAGCCAGCTGTGTCCCGCCATCCCCTCCACGTGCTGGCCCCACGACCTGTACCTGTGATATTTCCCCTCCAACCCGAACGCCGGCATCCTCACCATTATGATTCCGGGATTGTGCTTCTTCAGTTCGGCATACGTCAGCCCCAGCTTCTTCATCGTGTCCGGCATGTTGTTCTCTAGGAATACGTCCGACTTGGACACCAGGTCCATCAATACCTCCAGCCCCTCCTCCCGGGTCACGTCCACCGTCATGCTGCTCTTGTTCCGGGCGTGAGTGTTGAATAACGCCCCCCTGTCCCACGCCCGGGCCTCCGGGTACCGACCCGCATACCCGTATCCCATCTCTATCATCATCTGGAAATACTCTTTGCTCGGCTTCATCAGCCCCGTCCGCGTAGTCGTGCCAAGGAACTGCGTCGATTCCACGCGGATTACATCTGCCCCCCAGTCGGCCAGTATCTGCCCGGCATGAGGCCCGGCCCACACCACCGTAATCTCCAGCACCCTTATCCCTTCGAGGGGTAACCTAGACAATCTGCATCTCCAATGCCTAAACGACCCCCGACTGCCTCAGCTTCGATAGCTCTTCCCGGCTGTAGCCCAGCATCCCGCAATACACCTCTTCGTTGTGTTCCCCGAGAGTCGGCGCAGCCGATTTAACCTGCCACGGTGTCCGGTACATCTTCAGCGACTTCCCCGGCATCGTCATCTCCCCGGCTATCGGGTGCTTGACGTGAGCCCACATCCCCCGCTCCCAGAAGTGGTCGTCGTTGAGAAGATCTTCTGTCGTGTTCACCACCCCCGACAACACCCTCTTATGCTGCGCAATCTCCCAGACCTCCAGTTTCGGCTTGTCGTAGAGCCAGGAAATGACTAGACCCGATATCTCCTCTATGTTTGCCGGGTCCCGTCTCCCTTCCGGCGTGTTGAAACGCGGGTCTTCCATCAGGTCCTCCCGCTCGATCAGCCTGCACACCCGGTCGAACCCGAACTCCCCCCCGAGCAGGTTGATATACCCGTCTGAACACGGAAAGGGCCCCGACCCTATACCCATGTGGTCCAGGTTCCGGTCTCCCACCGCCCCCGTGTACGAATACGCCAGCAGTTTCGCCGCCCGACGGTCGATGTTCCCGAGCTGCACCTCCGCCGCCGCTATGTCGATATAGTCCCCTTCCCCAGTGGCCTCCGCCCTGTGGAACGCCACCATCCCCGCCGTTGCCGCTGCCAGCCCGGTGTGCAGGTTCGACACGTTGTTGGCCGCGTTCACCGGCTCCCGCTCCGGGTTGCCCGTGAAGTACATCGGCCCGCCGAAAGCGTAGGGTTGTATCTCGTAGCTCTTGTAGTCCTTGTAAGGCCCGCTCTGCCCGAAGGGCGTTATCGACACCACAACCAGCGCCGGATTAGCCCTCTCCATTTCCTCGTAGCTCAGGCCCAGGCCATCCATCACCCCCGCCCCCCTGGCCTCCACCACCATGTCCGCCCAGCGGAGCAGGTCCTTCAGCACCCTCCGCCCCCGCCCCGACTCCAGGTTCAGCGTGATGCCCTTCTTGTTGACGTTCAGGTACTGAAAAAGCCCGCTGGTCTCGGGATTGGGAATGTCCCCCAGGAAAGGCCCCGACATCCGCAGCGGGTCCCCATGCGAGGGCTCCACCTTGATAACCTCGGCCCCAAAGCAACCCAGTAACCTCGTGGCATTCGCAGGCGGAATCCCAATGCCCAAGTCCAGTACCTTCACCCCTTCCATAGCGCGCGGAGGCAGGAAGGCATCGAGCTTATGGGTGTCCTGGTATGGCAACGGTTGCGCTGGGAAGGTGGTCGGGTTCCGGGGATTATAGCATCGGCATCGTGCCAAATCGGGCTTTAGGTACACCCTCCCGTCTGTTAGAATCACCCCATCCACCCGGGAGTAATTTCATGGGCTTCGTAACTGTCGAAGGCAGAAACATCCACTACCGGTTCCCGTCCCAGGCCGAGGCCCGCGTCCGCCAGGGCCATAAAGTCCTCATGGTTCACGGCGCCGTCGACAACCATCTCGTCTGGCGTCACCAGCACGCCTACCTTGAGCGTGAACACACCCCCCTCTCCATCGACCTCCCGGGTCACGGAGACTCCCAGGGGCCCCCCATCGACACCCCCGCGGACTTCCGGCACTTCATCAAGGCTTTCGTCGATGTCATGGATCTCGCACCCTTCGTATTCGCCGGCCACTCCATGGGCGGCTCCATGGCTCTGGACTACGCTATCCATCACCCCGACGACGTGACAGGCCTCATTCTGGTAGGGGCCGGTGCTCATTGGGAGCTGTCCGCCGAACACCTGGAACTCTGGACCACCGACCCCGAGCGTGCCCAGCGTGAAAACGTCGCCCTCCTCTTTTCGAAGAAGACCTCCCAGCGCCTCGTCGACGAATACGCCAAACAGCTTGCTGCCCAGGGACCCGGGACCTGCACCGCCGACTTCCTCAACTGTGACCGCTACGACCTCCTCGGCCAAATCAATCAAATCACCGTCCCGACCCTCGTCGTCGCTGGAGACGAAGAGGAATGGCTCGAAAACTCCCGCGAAATCCACGCCAGCGCCATGAACACCACCTTCGAAATAATCCCCGCCGCCGGACACGCCGTCATGATCGAGCAGCCCGCCCTCCTGAACGAAAAAATCGGGGCCTACTTGGATTCCCTGCCCTGAGACCCTTGTCCATAACCACCTGAGTTGAGGGAACAGATGCCAAACGTACAGGTAAACGGCAAGAACGCCTTCTACGCCAGCCCGAGAGACCTCTCAGCAGGTCAGCAAAAGGGCAAGATAGTCCTGCTCGTGCACGGTGCCCGGAGCAACCACAAGATTTGGGCCCCCCAGCTCCAGGCCCTCGCCCCGTGGCACACCCCCATCGCCATGGACCTTCCTGGCCACGGCGACTCCGAAGGGCCCGGCGCCACCAACGTCTCCGACTATCGGGACTTCGTCAAAGCCTTCGCCGACACCCTCGGCCTCGATTCCTTCGTCATGGCTGGTCACTCCATGGGCGGCTCCATCGCCCTCGACTATCTCCTCGCCTACCCCGGCGTCGAGGCCTACATCCCCGTTGGCTCCGCTCCCCAGTGGAACATCGACGACGCCTACATAGACGTCTACCGCCAGGACCCCGAGAAGGCCATCCGGGAGAGCGCAGGCCGAAACTTCTCCAAGAGCACGCCCAGGGCCATAGTCGAGCTAAACGAGTGGAATAACAGGACGACCCCCATAGAGGTCGGCATCGGTGACCTGGAGGCCTGCAACGCCTTCAACCAGGCCCCGAGGCTCGGCGACGTGAACGTCCCCACCTGCGTCATCTGCGGCGAAGAAGACCTCTACGTCGACGGCTCCCAGGCCCTCCACGACGGCATATCCGGCTCCCATGTCCACTGGATCAAAAACGCCGGCCACGACCCCTCCATCGAACAGCCCCTCGCCACCAACCAAATCCTCCTCGACTTCCTCAACTCCCTCGATTAAGTTGAGTTTACGAAGCTTGGTTAACAGAAGACGTGAGGTCAGCTGCAGCCAAGAGGACTACATCGTTGGGGTGACGGAGCCTTGTACATCTGTTGCCCAATTCCTCATTGGCAACCGCATTCAAGCGATGCAGGAAATTCCTGCGCTCCTCAGGGCCAGTAGTAGGCGGGGGATTGTGACTTAGGGGTGCATTAAGGAGCAAACTGCCGAAGAATTGGGGATTGGGTATAGCGTCTGCCTCACCTTTAGGGAGAAATACAGGTACCAGCGCCTCCCATCGAGGGCGGCCTTGATCATTTTGCCAACGTATCTTGTATATTCCGAGTACACCTGAGGCAGGCCCAACCAAGTTTGCATATTCCCCTTTGAACTCGGGGGATTTAGCAAAATCGATTAGATCTGAAAAGAAGGGGTTGGCAAAATCCATTGAAACAAGGCGGGAGTCCCTCATAGCCAATCTACGGTCCACGGTGACACGCACTACAGTCCGAGCCCCGAACTCTGAGTATCTGCCGCGCATTTCATCCGGTAACACCAACTCCAACACTCGCCCGTCATAAAGCCGACTTCTGATTTCAATCTTTTTGTAGTTGAGAACACCTTCCAGGAAAGCCAATACTTCTTGAGAACCAAAGGTGTGTAATGCTGTAGCGGCTTGGGGATCGTAGCCTTCAATATGAGAAAATAGTTTCTCTTGCTGCGACTTAGCTACTTTAGCCCGTGCTATGGCTTCCTCTATTTCCTCTGCAGTACGGGATAAGTCCATCGTTTTGTTGGTGGCGAGAATGGACGCCATGTCTACGCGCTCCAACAGTTCACCGACTATTTCAGTCTCTAGGCCATCTTGAAATTCTGAGCTGACCCCAGCCATATCTTCGGCGATATTTAAAACTCTAGCCAACATCATATTCAACGCAGTGCTATCGAATCCATCGTCAGCCATTAAGTTGAACACTATTACGCGTTCCTGCTGTCCATAGCGATATAGCCGACCTGTTCGCTGGACCAAGCGCCTTGGATTCCAAGGTAGATCATAGTTAACCAGAACATGGCAATGTTCGTGTAGATTGATACCTTCACCACCAGCCTCAGTCGAGACCATAAAACTAGCTTCTCCATTGAATTGGTCTATGTTATCCCTCTTCTCATTCAAGGACATGCTTCCATTTATCTGAGCGACCCCACTGTTTGGGTAACGGCCTTTTAAGGTCTCAACAAGGTATTCTTGGGTCGCTCGATACTCGGTGAATATTAGTAGTTTCTCTCCTTCGGTATGTAAAGGCTCTACTATCTCAGACAAGAACTTATCCAGTTTGCGATCATCTTCTTTGACATTCTTTACCTTAGCAAGCAAATTGCTAAGGTATTCTTGCTCGGCTTCAAAGAACGGGTTTACTCCTCTGTCTAACCCGGACATAGTGTCTGGGATATCTACAAGATCGTCTAGCCCGTCAGTACCTTCTTCAAAGGAGTCGGCTATTTCTTCAAGAGTTGGGCCGCCCTTATTTTCCACGAGAACACCTTGTAAACGTGCCATGCGGCGAAGCAAAGCGCTCTCTATCGCGACAATGCTGGACGATGCCAACTTACGGTAAATGGTCATTACGAATCCGATCGCGCGCCCAGGTGCTCCTCCAGACACTGCTGCATCGTATCCATGCCTCAGGTAGTCTCGCAGGTGAATGTCAAAATCTTTAGCGGCAACAGACAATGGAACTTGTACTAGGTGTGTATCCTGACCGCGAAATAGGAATTTGCCATTAGCGTCAGTAACAAGGCTTTTCCGATTGCGCAAGACCACTTCTGCAACAACGGACGGGTTGGTAAATATGTTGGAGAAGCGCCGCCCTAGGTCGGGACGTAGCAGCAGGAGGAGGTTAATGAACTGGTCAGTCTTACCTTGATGGGGTGTACCCGTGAGAAATATAAATGCATCAGTCAATGCCTGAAGCTTTTCAGCTAATCTGTAGCGTTGTGTCGTTGCCTGCCCTTCAATCTTGGTTAAATGGTGGGCCTCATCAAAAACTATGGCGTCCCAATCATTGGAGTCCATGAATATTGAACTGTGATGGTCGGACTTGGCTCGGTCTATGGACACAATCACTTTATCAAAAGAAGACCAGTGAGAAGGTTGATTGATAGTAAAATCCAAGCCGTATATTCGAAAATCCTCGTTGAATTTGTATTTCATCTCATCTTGCCATTGCCGAACTACGCCGGCAGGACAAACTACCAATACTCTCCGAGCTTGCCTCCGCCGCTTCATAGCTGCCAAAAGAAGGCCAACCTCGATGGTCTTACCGAGACCTACGTCATCTGCAATGAGCCAGTTCGATTGATCAGAAGTCATTATCTGGTGGACTAGATCGATTTGGTGTGGGAGCGGATCCACATCAAGTCGGTCGAGTGCGCCGGTAACCTGATTCCATGTGTCTAAGGCGTACGCTAACGCCTTAAGCCTAAAGCGCTTGGCGCTGTCAGGCTCTGGGGCCTCCATCCGAGCATATTTAATATTTGCATCCTTGATGCGAACAAGGTGCTCGTACGGAAGCCATACGCTTTCACCGGTACTGTGGAGTTGTGCTAAAACCATGTCCCGGCCGGCAATGCGTCTATAGCTACGTACCGTACTGCTCCCTAAGGTATTTCGGACGTTGGACCTAGGTCTATCCTGAACTATGTGATCTGGACGGAATCCATTACGCAAATCTACTACGGGATGCCATTCTGTAGCTCCGTTAGCTCCCCATCTCACCTGGACTAGCAGAGTCTGCCCGTCCTGCCGTTGCTTTGTGACGATACCTAGCACTTTGGGTTTTTCCGGATGAGTCACGAAGCAACCTTCTCCCGGTACTAGAGAGTCATTTTGCGCTTTCTCAGACATTCCAAATCCCTCACTCCTCTCAGCGTGAGTGTGAACTGCATTGCCATCGACAACAAGACGTCTTCTTAATCAAGGTTATCGTGCCATTCACTTGGGTCGTAATACGCTTGAGACTTGAACCACGCTGCCGGGGATCGCAATTGATGAGGAGTCCGACCAATCTGAGACCCGACAGAATATTCATTAACTAGACCTGTGAAAGATCCGAATTTGTTTTCGACATTATATTCAGGGTGATAAATCCCTTTACCTTTATCCAATTGCATCTCTGAATCGAAATAGAGATGCCAATCCGTATGATCCTCAAGTCTTGAACGGAACAATATAAAGGAAGCGAAGGACTGGAAACCGTAGTTCCATGGTGCAAGGTTTTCCCACTCTTCAACCCATCGTTTATCCACAACATCATCTGGTGAACAATCTAAGCGTGATCGGATTAATTCGTAAGTATCATCTAGACTTAAGCTATAGGGATTGTAGTAGAGACGCCAGCCGTCACGATCTGACCAAAATGATGTTTCCCACCATTGTAGGGTGTGTTCCCAGATGATGCGGAATCCCAGGAAAAGTAAAAGATTTGGACCAGTCCAAGCTTGGTCCCTTAGCCAAGGCAACCATCTCATTAGCTTTGCATTCCCAAGCCCCTCTAGCAATTCTACAATGTGGCTGATGTGATCTTCTTCAGGTGCCTCCAAATTAGCAAGGAATTCATTGATTTTAATCCTTTGCGATATATTTAGATCTTGCTCAAATTGGTCAAAAAGTGACTGACGTAGATCTGATTTGCCCTCTATGTCGGGGTCGGGTTCTTCGAATACTGATATATCAATGCTCTCTGTGTTGTTCGTGGCAGGTAATGCCTCTTCCAGACCGTAGTGAACTTCATACGCATCAACTCCGTCCGAGAGTAAGTCGTCGTTACGTAATTCAACAAGTCCAGCCGTCCCATCGGAAAGTTGTGCCAGAAGTGCAGTATTGCTTTTTGTATCGTTGTCTAAGCTCCACTCAGGAAGAGTGTCACAACCCCAGGGATCGTCTTCAGCTAGGTCTTGCTCCTCTGGCTCTATGAAATCATCTGAAGACCAGTTATCAGTGGGCCTAGTTATCTCGATATTCTCGGTCATAGCGGTATCCAAAAGTTAAGGAATGAGCTTATCACTACGTATCGGGGCCAATCAACATGGTCAAAAGGAAAGATACAATATGACAAACCTAAACTTCCCCCCAATGTGTTAACATTCCCCCCGACATCCCCCCACCCCCCCACCCCCCCGCCAAAGGAGACTTGACCCGTGACCGGCTGCCTTGACGGAGTAAAAGTCCTCGAACTCGCCCGCTATCAGGCCGGGCCCCGGGCCGGGATGGTCATGTCCGACATGGGCGCCGAGGTCATCAAGGTTGAAAAGCCCGGCGGCGAGGAGACTCGGGCCCACGCTCCCCTCGTCAACGGCACCAGCGTCTACTTCACCGTCTACAATCGGGGCAAGAAGAGCATCACCCTCAACATGCGCACCGAGGAGGGCAAGGAGATCTTCCGTGACCTGGTCAAGACCGCCGACGTAGTCCTCGAAAACTTCCGTCCCGGCGTTATAGCTAAAATGGGCTTCTCCTACGAGGAGCTCAAGAAGATCAAGCCCGACATCATCCTCACCTCAGTCTCGGGCTTCGGCCAGTACGGCCCCTACCGCAACAGGCCCGCCTTCGACCCCATCGGCCAGGCCATGTCGGGCCTGATGGAGATTACAGGCATCCACGAAGGCCATCCCGTCCTCACCGGCTCCCCCATCATCGACCGCATTACTTCCCTCCACGCCTGTATCGGCACCCTAGGCGCGATCATCCATCGCAACGCCACCGGCGAAGGCCAGGTCATCGACGTCAGCCTCCTTGACACCGGCGTCACCCTCATGGAGATTCCCATATCCCACCACATGGGCACCGGCGCAGGCCCCGCCGACTACTATGCCTCTGTCTACAAGGCTAAGGACGGCTACGTCACCATCCCCGCCACCTCCCGCACCCTCTGGACCCGTGTCTTTATCGCCATGGGACAGCACGATCTCGCCGAAGACCCGAGCATCCTCGGCTTCGAGGCCGACGAGGGTTCGAAAGCAAAGCGCCTTAAACTACTCACCGACTGGGTCGCCTCCAACACCGTCGCCGACATCACCGAAAAGCTCGTCGCCAATGAAGTCCCCGTCGGCCCCGTCCAGACCCCCGCCCAGATGTCCCGGGACCCCCACATGAGCGAGCGCGAGATGATGGTCCCAGTCCCCACCGAAAACGGACAGCATGAGATCATGGCCCCGGGCCTGAGTATAAAATTCTCAAAGACAAGGGGTGCCGTTGGCAAGGTCCCGGCCGCCGGTGAGCATACCTGCGAAATCCTCGGCCAACTCCCTGGCATGACCCCCGACAAAATCGAAGACCTCCGCGCACGCGGCGTTCTCTAGTCTCCCTATTTCAATTCGCACATAACAAATCCCAATGGAATCAATCAAAGATAAATGTGCCATCGTCGGCATCGGAGAGACCGAGTACTCCAAGGACTCGGGCCGCAGCGAGCTTTCCCTCGTCCTCGAAGCCTCCATGAAGGCCATCGATGATGCCGGCCTGCAACCCGAGGACATAGACGGCATGGTCCGCTTCGTCGTGGACCCCACCCCCGAGGAAGAGGTCATCGCCTCCCTCGGCATCCCTGAGCTTACCTTCTTCGACGAGCTTGCCTACACCGGTACTGCAGCCGGTGGCCTCGTGGCCCACGCATGCATGGCTGTTGCAACCGGACTGGCCAACAACGTGTTGCTCTACCGGGCCATGAACGGCCGCTCCGGCAAACGCTACGGTTCGGGAGCAATAACAGGCCGCCGAGGGCAGGGCCAGTCGGCCTTCATGGAACCCTTCGGCCTCCTCGTCCCGGGCCAGCAGCTAGCCATGTACGCCCGACGCCATATGTATGAATACGGCACCACCAGTGCCCACTTCGGCGCCATATCCGTCGCTTGCCGAAAGCACGCCAACATGAACCCCCGAGCCATCATGTATGGCCGACCCATGACCATCGAGGACCACCAGAATTCCCGCATGATCTACGACCCCTTCCACCTCTTCGACTGCTGCCTGGAGACCGACGGCGGTGCCGCCATCGTCATCTCCTCCTCCGAACGTGCAAAAGACATGCGCCAACGACCCGTCTACGTGTCCGCTGTCGCCCAGAGCCTCGTTCCCCCAATCATCGAAAACGGCCCCATATCCCAGACCGTAGCAGCCAAGGCCGGCCCCCGACTCTTCAACATGGCTGGCATCACCCCCCAGGACATCGATGTCGCTCAGTTCTACGACCACTTCAGTGCCCTGGTGCTTTTCGCTATCGAGGACTACGGCTTTTGCCCCAAGGGCGAGGGCGGCCCCTTCGTCGAAGGTGGCCGCATAGAAATTGGTGGCGAGTTGCCCATCAACACCGCCGGAGGCCACCTCTCCGAGGCCTATGTCCACACCGTCAACCACATCATCGAAGGCGTCCGGCAGCTCCGTGGCACCTCCACCGCCCAGGTCCCCGACGCCGAGCACGTCCTGGTAGATACCGGCGAGGGCGTAGGCGCCATGGTCCTCCGTAGGTAACCGACCATGCCTGAACAGACCCCCCTCCCCCTTCCCGTCCCCACCATCGATAATCAAGCCTTCTGGGAAGCCTGCAACCGCAAGGAACTCGTCATCCAGCACTGCCCCCGCTGTGACATCCTCCGACACCCCCCCAGGCCCCTCTGCCCCGGCTGCCGACAGGGAAATCTGGGCTGGAAGCAAGTATCAGGCCTCGGGACCATCTACAGCTACACCATCACCCACCAGGCCATCCATCCCGCTCTGAAAGACCGGGTCCCGTGGAACGTCATCATGGTCGACCTCGACGAAGGCGTCCGCATGATCAGCCACCTCGTCGACTGTCCCCCCGAAGACATCCGGATCGGCATGCGCGTCCAAGTCGTCTTCGAAGAAGTTGAGGCTGGAGTCACCCTCCCCTACTTCCGCCCCACCCCCCACTAGACCTCTCTTCCTTCCCTCTCTACCCCATATCCGTCATTCTGGCCCCCGAGCCGGAATCCATCCTCTCCCTCTTCATTCCCCCTTGTGAGGCTAAACCCTTGTGATCATACTTACCGCTATCTCCCTGAGCTTCTCGAAGGGTCGTAAGAGCGAGTTGCCCTCCCTCCCGGCCCCGTAATTGACCCCCCCACCCCGCCCCTGCTATATTCCACCCCGGATCGGGGATGTAGCTCAGTTGGGAGAGCGCCGCGTTCGCAATGCGGAGGCCGGGGGTTCGAATCCCCCCATCTCCACCACCCCACCCGATTCCACCCCTTCTTAAACTCTAGCTGTGGTGCTGGCGCTGCGGTCGCACTGCAACCGACTTGAATCTGTAGCCTCAAAGTCGGCATACCTGCGTTGTATTCGAGCCATTGGCTCCACCCCGTTATCGCGATTTCGGGCCCACCCCCACCCCAAGCGCCCGCCTCAGTATCCAGCCCTACGCCGATAGCGCCGCGGCCACTTCCTTGATCTTCCCCTGCCCCGATTCGGTCAGCTCACCGACTGCCTTGACAATATTCGGGTGCTCCAGCCCGGACACCAGGAAGGTCCACCGCCACGCCCGCTGGGTACTCGTCGTTATCTCCTCTTTCTCAGCCTCCGTGAACGTCCGCCCCGTCGTCTTCTCAAGAGCTTCTATGTTCAGCCCAATCTGCTGGGCCAGCAGCCCGTCGATCGCACCGCCAAGCTCCAGGACTTCATCGATTGCCGCTTCCCGCTCTTCCAGGCTAAGGTTCTCGGCCACTTCGCCGATTAGCAGCGTGTCCAGCTTGGCGTGCTGCGACTCTTCCAACCAGTGAAACCTTAGGAGGTCTCGGAACAGCCCATCGAGGTCTGCTTCATCCCGCACGTGCTCCACGTAGTGGAGCTGCGTGAACCATTCGATAATCGCCGTCAATACCATCACCGCCAGCTTCGACTTGCCCCGGACTACCTTTGCCACCTCCTCCCGACCCGGTATTAGGCCGCACTCAATACCGAAACCCTGGCCAAAAAGATCAACCGATCTCCGAAACAGCTCCTGGTGCTTGAGTTCTTCCTCAGCGAACCGCAGCAGCGAGCGTGCCCTGATTTCGTCTCCGTAAACGTCTTTCATGGCCTCTTCCGTGACGGTGGGGATGATGAACTCCTCCACGAACGCGAAAAGGTGGCAGTAGCCGTTGCCCATGATCTGGTTCAGCTGGCGCTTCTCGTTCTCGTTAAGGCACCCGATCCCGTCTACGCCTGTCAGCCTGTTGGGCAGAAAGCGTTTCGAAAAGTCAAAATTCTTGTCCGCCAGGACGTCGTCTTCCAGCCAGGAGACCCTCTTCGAGATGTCCAGGCAATCTTGGTACGTGTAGTTGTGGGATAGCATGAGTTTCTCCTCCTTGCATCTGTCCCTTCGCCGGGACCTTGATGCTTAGCTGATCGGGTCCTCCACCGACCCATTATATAGCTAACGGCCAAAAGCCTTTCACTTGCTATTGCGGGTCGACCTCCAGCGGCAACGACGGATCGGCCGCGTACTCCGACAGCGAGGCGTCGTACACCCCAATGTCTTCGTACCCCAGCAGCGAGAGTACGAAGGCGTCATTGGATGCGGCTATGCCGCCCCCGCAGTAGGTGACCACCCGCCGAGCCCTGTCCGCGCCCGTCTCTTCGAATATTGACGCCAGCTCCTCCACCGGGCTGTACCGCCCGGTTTCGGTATCGGTCAATTCCATCGCCGGCACGTTGGCCGAGCCGGGAATGTGCCCGGGACGCCCGTAGACCCGACCTTCATCCGCACCCGAGTGCTGCTCCCGCCCCAGCGCGTTTATCAGGCATCCGCCGTCCCTGCCGTCGGACTTGACGAAAGCCAACACCTCTGCCAGATCAGCGAACCTGGCTCTATCGACAGTCGGATTGAAGACGGTGGCTTCGTACTTCGCCGCATCAGTCGACACCGCCCTCCCCTCAGCGACCCACCGACGCCAGCCGCCGTCCAGCACCGCCGCACCATTGCAGCCCATCGACCGGAACATCCACCAAAACCTCGCCGCCCACATCGAACCCGACCGGTCGTACAGGACCAGCTTCGACGTCTCGGAGATTCCATGTCTCCCGGCCGCCTCGGCAAACGCTTCCGCCGGAGGCATCATGAAGCGGAAGCTCTGTTCGTTATCGGAAAAGTCGCCCTGCAGGTCCAGGAATCCCGACCCGGGAATATGCCCCGCCTCGTACTCTCTTCGCCCCGACTCCACCCGGTAGCCCCCGCCATCGCGCGGATGTAGGAAAACGGTCGTCTCGAAGACCCGCACGTCGTCATCCGACAGGTGTTCCGCCAACCAATCCGTCGAGACCAGGAACTCAGGATGTGTGAAGGCTATGATCATCTCCCTTCAGTCGGCCTTGAACGGTGGACTCCCGGTCTCGCTTCAGTATCCGCCCCACGCCCTTGGCCTGCAACGTGCTCAGCCCTCACCCGACCGAAATCGACAACCCCTCAATGAACTCCAGGCCCGGCAGCTTCTCCATCTCCCAGGGCCCCATTTTCACCTTGGCAGACCGGCTCCCCGCTCCCAGGATGATGTAGTCCATCTCCAGCAGGCGAACGTCGGCGTAGATCGGCAAGCCCTCCGGCAGGGCCAGCGCCGTGACCCCGCCGATCATCATCCCCGTCACCTCGCGGGTCACCTCCGCCGAGGCAAACGACGCCCGAGACACCCCCATTAGCCCCCGCACCCGCTTGTTCACGTCCAGCCGGTCGCACGCCCTCACGATCCCCGCGCAGTACGCCGCCGGGCCCCGCTTGCTGGCTACGATAATCGTGTTGGCGCAATGAGGAGCGTCAAAACCATACTGTTGGCAGAAGTCCGCGGTGTCTCCGTACTGTGGATCTATCTCGATCCACTCCCAGCCTACGATGCCCAGTTCGTCCAGCGCCGTCCGCACTCGTCCTTCAATCTCTTCGGGTGTGCTCATTGTCCTGTCCTTGTGGGGAAATATGGGGGCTCATAAGTCGGCTTAGTGCTGCTGCAGCAGAGTTGAGGAGGATGGGCTGGTAATGGCATTGCTGGGCTGGTCCCCAAACAGCAACTGCCGTACCCTCTTTAGGAACTTCTCAGGCAACTCCCTTGTGATACAGAATAACCTCCCCCTTCCCCCGACCTATTCTACACACCCAAGAAAGCTCGCTTTGGACAAATCGGCAAAGGGGCCCCTGCTAATTTGCGCGCCGGATAGCAATTGGCGAACTTCGATAACCTGGGAGTAGAATCAGCTCCGAGACCCGCGTCGTAGCGTTACTACAGGGTGGCTCCATGCCAGTTGCGGGTTTCGGGTAGTTGGAGGGACTGTGGGCGGAGTAGGCCGGATAGTATTGGTCTCTAACAGAACGCCTTCCCTGACCGCGCCTTCCAGCGCCGAGGAAAGACGTAGCCTTTCCGTCGGTGGTCTCGTCAGTAGCCTGAGGCCCTTCCTAGAGGACGTTGGCGGCATCTGGCTGGGCTGGGACGGAATTCTGGACAGCCGGCAGGACGCCATCCCTGTTGCAGTCTCCGAGGCCAAAGGCATCCATCTCGCCTCCGTGTCTCTTACTGCCGCCGAGGTAGAGAGCTTTTACAACATCTTCTGCAACCGGATGCTCTGGCCCGTCCTCCACGGTTTTCCCGACAAGGCGATCATTTACCACGACAGCTACCGCATATACCGCAACGTAAACCGCAAATACGCCGCCTCCCTCATGCACCTGCTGACTCCCGGTGACCTGGTGTGGGTCCACGACTTTCACCTCTTCCCCCTTGGCCGAGAGCTTCGCAAGCTCGGATGGACGGGCAAGATGGGGTTCTTCCTTCACGTCCCCTTCCCCCCGCCCGAGACCTTCGGCATCCTGCCCTGGGCCCGAAAGCTTCTGACCTGCCTTTTTGACTATAACCTCGTAGGCCTTCAGACCCAACATTATGCTAATAACCTTCGTCAGACCCTGGACTACGAGCTGGGAGTGAGATTAGACGGTGGGACCGCGCATCATGAAGGCAGGTCCTCGGAGGTGCGCTCATTCCCCGTTGGCGCCGATGCCCAGGCTTTCAGCGAAATGGCCAGGAACCAGGTCTCGACCCCAGTCAGGCGTTTGCTGGGGGAACTCCCCAGGGGCGGGCAGCTTCTCCTCGGGGTGGACAGACTTGACTATACAAAGGGGATATTTCAGCGTTTGTTGGCCATTGAGCGGCTGCTCGAAGATCACCCGGAGCTTCTCGGTCGGATCACTCTCATCCAGGTTTCTGCGCCCAGCCGGGTCAACATCCCCGAATATGCCCTGGAACGCGAGCGAGTCGACTCCCTCGTTGGCAGGGTCAACCGTAAGTTCGGGTCGCCTCATTGGAGACCCATACTCCCTCTTCGCAGCTCCTACTCCCAGCAGGATCTGGCCCACCTGTACCGGGAGGCCGACGCCTGCCTCGTCACCCCCCTCCGGGACGGCATGAACCTGGTCGCCAAGGAGTTCATAGCCTCCCAGACCTCAGACCCCGGAGTCCTGGTCCTCTCCCGCTTCTGCGGCGCCGCGGAGACCATGCAGGACGCCGTTATGGTCAACCCTTACGATTTTCAGCAGACGGCTTCCGCCATCTATACCGCCCTGACCATGCCTGGAACCGAGCGGCAGCGTCGTTGGAAGGCGCTCGTTGAGTACGTACGCAAGCACACCGCGCGCCACTGGTGCGACAGCTTCCTCGCCGCTCTGGGTGACGCTTAGGCCGTGTAGTGCAAAGCACCTGCTTCACCCGGCTCCTGACGCCGGAGGATAACCCGACCCGGCATTAAACTTCACGCCCATGCGGTGCTAGAATGGTGTAGCTCCCATACCTGTGACGTCGAGGAGGCGCTATGTACGACTATGGACTGATAGGCGACATGTCCTCGGCCGCGCTGGTCGGCGCCGATGGGTCCATTGATTGGTGCTGCCTTCCCCGGTTCGATTCACCCAGCGTCTTCGCATCCATCCTCGACGATGGTATCGGTGGCCGGTTCCGTATCCGGCCCAACGGCGAGCACACAAAGACCGGTCAGGCATACCTGCAGGATACCAACATCCTGGAGACCACCTTCACCACCCCGACGGGCGTCGTAAAGGTTGTCGATTTCATGCCGATTCACGATAACGACAGGGATGGTAAGCCTGATAAGAGTCCCGCCGAGCCCCCGGAGCTCCACCGCATCGTGACATGCACGGATGGAAGCGTAGAGATGCGCTGCGAATATGAGCCTCGACACGATTACGCCCGCGCCGTGCCCGCGTTTCGCCTGCTCCGAGGTAACGGCAACGGCCTCGCAGTCGAGACCAGGGGCGGCCAACAGGACATGACTATGCTCAGCAGCGTCCCCCTGTCGGTGGAAGCCGATGCCGTAAAGGGAGAGTTCGCACTGGCCCAGGGGGAGTCGGCAATCTTCGTTTTGGCCTACGGCAATGGGAGGTCGGCAAATCTCGAACGGTACCGTACCCGGGAGAAGCTTCAGCTTACCCGAATATATTGGCAGGGCCTCGTTGCAGGCATGAACTACGCTGGCCTGTGGCGCGAGCAGGTGGTGCGGTCATTCCTCGTATTGCACCTGATGATGTACCGCGGCACCGGGGCCATTGTAGCCGCCCCGACGACCAGCCTTCCGGAAACCCTTGGCGGGTCCCGGAACTGGGACTACCGCTACTCGTGGCTGCGCGACACGAGCTTTACCGTCGACGTCCTCTACCGGCTTGGAGATATGTACGGAGCCGACCTCTACATACATTGGCTGCTGGAGCAGTGCCAGCTGGACCACCGCCCCCCACAGATCCTGTACGGAATTGCGCCGTCGTCGTCACACGAGGAACAAATCCTTCACCACCTGCGTGGCTACGAGGATTCCCGGCCGGTACGTATAGGCAACGCCGCAGCCGACCACCTTCAGTTGGATGTATTCGGTGAGGTCATTGCGTCGATCCACTCGCTGCTGGTGTTGCACGGGGAAATACCGGAGGAGGCGTGGAACCTCGTATGCTCCCTGGCCGAAATGGCCATCGAAAACTGGCGCCGCCGCGACAGCGGCGTTTGGGAGGTGCGCGGAGAAGAGCAGCATTTCGTATTTTCGAAGGTGCTCTGCTGGGCCGCCCTCGACACCGCTGCCTACATTGCAGCAGCCGTAGAGCAGCGGCGGCAATACCGGCGCTGGTCGCAAGAGGCGTACATCATCAAGACGGAGGCGCTCGACCTCGGATGGAGCGAGTCAAAGCAGGCCTTCCGTCAGCGCTATGGCAGCGACGCCCTTGACGCCTCTAACCTCGCCATACCCTTCTTCGGCTTCATCCCAGCCGAAGACCCCCGGGTAAGGCAGAACCTCGACGCGATACAGCGGGAGCTGGCCCAGGGTCCCCTGGTCTGGCGCTACATCCCGGAAGAGACGGACGACGGCTTGGACGCACAGCCGGAAGGTGCATTTACCCTGCTGAGCTTCTGGCTTTTGGGCAACTTGATTTACACGGGTCAGGCCGACCAGGCCCTCGACCTGTTCCATGAGACCATCACCCGCTGCTCCAACCATCTTGGCCTCTTTGCAGAGATGATCGATCCCTCAACCGGCCGTCAGTTGGGCAATTTCCCCCAGGCGTACTCCCACATCGGCCTTATTCACACGGCCTTGAACCTCTCGGGCTTTATCGCCGACACCCCAACCCGGCTCATCCGTCGGCGCGAACCAAGGTAGGGTTTGGCTGGGCTTTTTCATGACAACCGCTAAAGGAAAGCAATAGTGGGCCGGGGCAAGATATTCAACTGGACCGACGTAGACCCTTGGCCCTTCAAGCATTCTTGGTTAGTCGAAAAAGTCGTCAACGGCAAGAACATGCAGCTTATCCGCGCCGAATTCCAACCCGGTTCCACCTACCGACTCCACTCCCATGAGCGCGAACAGTTCAGCTTCATGCTCAGCGGCCGGATGCGCCTCACCGTCGGGGATGAAGTCAAGGAAATCGGCCCCGGAGACATGTGGTATGCCCCGGGCAACGTGCCCCACGGCGGCGAAATCCTGGGAGACGAGCCCGTAGTCTTCGTAGACGTCTACTCTCCCCCCGCCGAAGAGTTCCTGGACAACGGTTAGCCTTCTTATGGCTATATACTGATTTCGACTAGCCCCGTCCATCGACCAACGCAGGCAATACTGGTCAAAGCCGTCTGGTTGTGTTATCAACGAGGAAGAATACAGTCCCGTCTGACAAGAATATGGACAGATCTAATAACAGCCAAACAGATACTGTGAATGTGGCCCCGGAGCCGTCGAGCTTGGTGCCGGTAGCGGCCCGGGAGCGACTCAAGAGCTTGCTGGAGAAGTTCCAGGTGTCGGACCAGCAGATGTTGGGATATCCCACAAACCGGGATTTTGACTACCGTGAACTCCTCTCGTTTCTGCAATACAGCGGCAATAACATCGGTGACCCGTTCCACGACAGCAACTACGCCAGCAACACCCACGATATAGAGCGCGAGGTTATCGGCATCTTTTCAGACCTGATGCGCATTCCCCGTGAACAGGCTTGGGGCTATGTCACCTCCGGCGGTACGGAAGGCAACATGTACGGGCTGTACATAGGGCGAGAAATGTTCCCCGACGGCGTTGTCTACTTCTCTCAGGACACCCACTACAGTGCCGTGAAAATCCTCCGACTCCTCAAGGCCAGGAACATAATGATTAAGAGCCAGCCCAGTGGTGAGATAGACTACGAAGACCTGTATGAGACGATACGGATTAACCGGGACGTTCCGGTCATCTTCCTGGCCAACATCGGTACCACCATGAAGGGTGCGGTCGACGATGTCGACAAGGTGCGCGGCATTCTGAACGACCTTGCAGTTACAGACTTCTATATCCACGCCGACGCCGCCCTTAGTGGAATGGTCCTCCCCTTCGTCGATGACCCGCAGCCCTACGGCTTCGATAGGGGTTTCGACAGCGTTGCCGTAAGCGGGCACAAGATGATCGGGGCCCCTCTCCCGTGCGGCGTCGCATTGACCCGACGGGAGTACGTCTCGCGCATCGCCCGGTCCGTCGAATACGTGGGAGTCCTGGACACCACCCTGACCGGCTCCCGGAGCGCATTTGCTCCGCTGATGGTCTGGTACGCGTTCCAGCGCTACGGGCTTGAAGGCTTTAAGAGCATGGTTGCCGAGAGCCTCGCCAATGCAGAATACGCCGTGGAACGCTTCAATGAAGTTGGTATCCCCGCCTGGCGAAATAAGAACTCCTTGACCGTAATCTTCCCCAGGCCCTCCGAGGACGTCGTCCGAAAATGGCAGATAGCGCCATTCCAGGACATAGCGCACCTCATCACCATGCCGAACGTCACCCGAGAGGCCATAGACGCCCTCGTCGATGATGTCCTGAAAGACTGATTGCCGGAGGACCCTCGATTGGACAGAATCATAGTTATGGTAAAGGACGATGTCGGAGTAATCGCTGGCATTACCGGAGTTCTTGCCGCCGCCGGTATCAACCTTCGGTCCCTCAACACCGAGAACACCGGCGAGACCGGCCTGGTGATCATAACCGCTGATAACACCGATGAAGCGCTGCGCGTGCTGACGGAAGCCGGCTTTCGAGCGGTCCTCGATGATGTGCTCGTAGTTCGTCTCCCCGACGAACCCGGGGCCCTTGCCAAGATCGCAGAGAGATTCAGGCGCGCAGGCGTCAACATTCAAAGCCTGCATATCCTCGACCGGCACGAAGGCTACGCCACCGTAGCTCTGGCCGCCGATGATCGGGCGCAGGCAGAGGAACTGATAGGCCAGGATGCAATCGTTTAGATATCGCATACCTGATATGCACTGTCGACTGAAAGATAAGGCAGTTCCCTGAACATCCGTGGAGGACACCCGATGAGCACCACCGACGCCCTTGACGACAGGTACGAAGAAGCCGAAAGAGGCCTCGACTGGCTCGAAAAACTCGAGGCCCTGCAAGCCCGCTCCGCCTCCGACAAGGCCGCCTATGAAGTTGCCGAATACGTCATGAAACTACGCATCGCCGTAACCAGTCTCGCCGGCGACCGGCCCACCGCCCAGCTGACCAGGGACGTGGGCGAAGAGACCACCCGTCTCGTCGAGGAATTACGCTACTGGGGCGACCACGACTACTGGAACACCAGAATCCGCCCCGCCCTCCTCAAGTCCGACCCCTAAGCTTCCCCCCCACCCCCCCAAAGGAGCCCCACCCCATGACCCCTCCCCACTTCCCCCTAAACTCCCGTCCCTGGCCCGACATCCTCGCCGAGATGACCTCCGTCCACGAGGAGGACAAGCCCTGGTACGCTCCCCGGCAGTTCAAGGGTGGCAGCTACTTCGGCGGCGAAGACGTCGTCCAGGTCGCCAACGACGCCTACCGGATGTACATCAACCACAACGCCCTCTTCGCACCCGACCTCTTCCCCAGCCTCGTCAAGTACGAACGTGAGCTCCTCGACGCCCTCCTCGAAATGCTCTCCGCCCCCGACGGCGCAGGTGGCAGCCTTACCTCCGGCGGCACCGAGAGCATCGTCGTCGCCGTCAAGGCCGCCAGGGCCTGGGCCCGAGACCACAAACCCTATGCCACAGCCCCCGAGATCGTCGTCCCTCATGCCGCCCACCCCGCCTTCGACAAGGCCACCCACATCCTCGGCATCAAGACCGTCCGGGTCCCGACCAGTACAGACTTCCACGCTGACCTCCGGGCCATGTCAGACGCCATCAACGACAACACCATCCTCATCGCCGGTTCCGCCCCCTCTTATCCCTACGGCATCACCGACCCCATCTCCGAAATCGGCGCCCTTGCCCAAAAGTACAACCTCTGGTGCCACGTCGACGCCTGTCACGGCGGCTATGTACTCCCCTTCGCCCGAAAACTCGGCTACCCCATCCCCGACTACGACTTCGCCGTCGAGGGCGTCACCTCCATATCCGTCGACGTTCACAAGCTCGGCTACGCCAACAAGGGCGTCTCCGGCCTCCTGCTCCGTGATGAAGCTTTCGTCGAATATCAGCGCTTTACCTTCGAAGACTGGCCCTCCGGCCTCTACTCCACCCGCAGCAACACCGGCTCCCGCTCCGGCGGTGGCGTCGCATCCGCCTGGGCCGTCCTCAACTACCTCGGCGAAGAGGGCTACCTCCGCATCGTCGAAAGGATCCTCGACACCCGGGACCGCTTCATCGATGGCATCAACTCCATCGATGGCCTCCGGGTCTACGGCATGCCCCACGCCTATCTCGTAGCCTTCGGCCCCGACCCCCGGCACCTCCCCTCCAAAGACCTAGACATCTTTGCCGTCCACGACGGCATGCTCGACAAAGGCTGGAACAGCAACCGCATCGTCGACCCCGAAGGCATCCACCTCTTCTTCGACTACTCCCACCACGACATCGCCGAACAATACCTCACAGACCTCGCCCTCGTAACCACCCAGACCCGGTCCGGCAACATCACCCGCCGCCCCACCCAGACCACCTATACCCGCAGCTAGCCCCATCCGGCTCCCTCCCCCCGTTCCGCCATCCCCGACTTCGATCGGGAATCCATCCCCCGACGGTGGTGCCGCTCACCCTGAGCAGCGTCGAAGAGCCTGCCCCTGCGAAGGCAGGGGGTCGAGCGTGGGGAGGCCCACGCATCTTCAGCCCCTCACATAACTCCACTGACAACTCACGCCCCTCACTGTCATCCCGAACGGCAGTGAGGAATCTGGGGAAGGGCGGTGCAGATCTCCCAACTCACCTCGCCACTCACCCCCCCGCCCCCTCCCATCCCGAGGCCCCGCGAGGAATCTCAAACACCCCTCCCCCAACCCACCCCATCTCTAGCCAACCACCTCCCTCCATCCCCTTCTCCCCAGTACTGAACTAGAGGCCCAGGTGCGTGCTCTGTACGCACCTGGGCCTCTGTTCTTCTCTCCCCCTCTCCCTTAAAGGCCCTAAGCCTGCCCCGTACTCCGATACGGGGGGAGAGGGGGACCAAGGGGGTGAGGGTTCCCCGTGAAAATGCAGCGTCGATTTGCTCCCGCAACCTAACACCGGCGGGACTGATATTACTCCCGGGGCACTAGGCGATGAGGGTTCCCCAGGGGCCCGGGGGGAAACTCCCCCAAAATGCTCTCTTTGCCTCTTGACTACTGTCATATACGTTCTATACTAATGTTCAGACCCAATGTCTACACTCAAACTTCACAACAAACCATTGTCAATACACCTTCGTCCCTCCAGCGGGGCGCCCGCTCAAGAGGCGGCTGATCTCCCCCCGGGGCCCGACCTGTCCCCGGATGCCCGCGGCACTATGCTGCGGAAGAACCCCCGGGGCCCGGCTCCTCAAGGAGCACTCCTCCGGACCCCGGATGCCTGCGGCAGCCTACCGCAGAAGAAGACCCGCACCCCCGCTCCTGCACGTCAGGGGCGCAGTCGACGCGGAAGACCGTACCCGCAAAACCGCGACGGGTCCGGTAAAGCCGGCCAAGCCGAAGGCTCGTTGCCGCGTCTGGCCCCCGAGGGCCGGGGCTTCGAGCAGGAGATTACTCTCCTACGTTCCATGATCAACCGCCTCTTGAGCAGGCGCCCCCTGAATCACACCTACATATCCCGCTACATGCGGCTCCTCATCCAGGCCCAGACCGCCCAGGCCAAAGCCCCCAAGGAGCTCACCGACGAACAGGAAGTCGACTCCCTCATCAAGAAGCACTTCCACAAGGAAGTGGATGATGGTAGTACCTCCTACTATGACCTCCTCCCCGTGCGCACCGCTAGGCCCGGGGACAAATGGTGGCCCTGGAGACAGCTGGTGTCCATCGATGAACGGCGCCGGGACGGCCTCATCGATGAAGAGGACTCCACCATGATGGATGCCATGAAAAAGGCCGAGTCCAGCTACTACGGACTGTCCGACGATGATCTCTCCGACGACACTGACACCTTCGATGATGACCCCGACGAAGAATGTGAACAATGGCCCGACCCCGATGACCCGGACCAGCTATCCCCCGACCCCGACGACGATGACTATGACCCCGATGATGACGACCCCAACCCCGAGCCCTCCGTCATCTCCGACTCCCTACCCGTCATTCCCGACTCCGATCGGGAATCCATCCCCGCCCCCCTTCCCATTCCGATGCCCCGCGAGGAATCTGACGCGCCTATACCTGGACCAACCCCGTCCCTTCCCACCCACACTCTTCCATCCGTCGTTCCTGCGGAGGGCAGAGCCTGCCCCTGCGAAGGCAGGGGAACGCATCCCCCTACCCTAACCCAGACCGGCCTGAACCCTCCACCCTGTCCACCTCTTGACCTTCCTGACGTAGCCCCGCCCCCCAACCCCAAACCCCGCATCGCCCGCGGCCGCCCTCCGCCCTGACCCCCTCAGGCCGTCATCCCGAAACGCCTCCCACTGTCATTCCGAACGGCAGTGAGGAATCTGGTGAGGGGAGGTGCAGGTCTCCCAACCCACCTGAACACCGGATCGCGCCCGAGGCTGGTTCCCCAACCTCCCAAAGCGTTCCCACTAATCTCCCTGTCTCACCGGGCAGGGCGTACTAGACTAGGGGCGCGACCTCTTCGGCGAAGCGCTGTATCTGTTCGCGCTGGTGCTCCCGGGAGGCCGAGCCCCGGTAGCTGAAGTCAAGCAGGAGGTGGTCCACACCCGCGTCGAGGAACGCCCTGACCCTCTCTGCACACGATTCCGGGGAGCCGACGATGGTCATGTCCTCCGGCTGCACCCCCGACGCCGTCAGGCGTATGCACTGCCGCAGCTGGGGGACGATCTCGGTCTCCACCTTGCTTTCGTCGTCGACTATGGCGATGAAGTTCATCAGGCTGATATTCAGGGATGCGCCCGTCCGCTCGTTCTCGGCCTCGATTGCCGGGACCCACTGCTCCCTGATCTCTTCGACGGGCATGGGAGCGGGCAGGATGTGGGTGGCGTATTTCGCCGCCCTGGGTATGGAGGGCAGGCCGCCGCCGTACCAGATGGGCGGGTAGGGTTTCTGGGCGGGCTTCGGGTTAAGGGTGACGTTTTCGAGCTGGTAGTACCGGCCGTTGTGCGTCACGCCGTCCTCGGTCCAGAGTCGGGTGATCAACTCCATCTGCTCGTCGGTGACCCGGGCCCTGCGACGGTGATGCTCCTCCGCGCCGGCCATGTGGAAGTCGCCGGGCGACCAGCCCATGCACATCCCAGGTATCAGCCGACCTCCCGAGATCACGTCGATGGTCGAAAGGTTCTTGGCCCAGAAGTAGGGCGGGAGCACGGGCAGGATGAGCGAGTGAATGCCGAGCCGCAGGTCCTTTGTGACTGCGAACAGGGCCGGGAGCAGGGCGAGGGGGTCGAAGAGGTGGTGGCTGCTGAAGCGGTCGAACATCGGGGCGTGGGGCAGGGTCATGTGGTACGGGAACCCCGCGGAGTAGAAGCCCAGCCGGTCAAGCTTCTGAACCACGTCGGTCAGGGAGTCTAGGGTAGGGGGCGTCGCGCCCCAGCCGTAAATGTACGCGCTGAACCTGCTCATGTCAGCCATGGTCGTCCACCTTGCTTTCCGGACAAAGGGCCTTCAAGTCGTACGCCCGGCGCACGACTTGAAGGAAAGGCTTGCCTGAAGGGAGGGATGCGCCCTAGGCCCGGGCCTTCATCCTCTCGGCCAGCATCTCACCGCCCATGGCCCAGTTTTCCCCCGCGGTCTCGGTGATGATCACGTGGACGGACTCGGCCGAGGGGGTGCCGGCGATGTTGACCATGGCGTCGGTCATGGCCTTCACGAGGTCGGACTTCTGCGCTTCGCTCCTGCCGGGCAGCATCTCGACTCTCACTATAGGCATATCAGTCCTCCTTGACGTGGTGGAACTCTCGCGAATGGGGCCCGAGGGATATTATCAGGACGGAGCCGATGGCGCTACCGAGGGGGGAGCGCGAAAGGGAAGTGGACCGAGGGATTTCGATCGAGGAGCCGGCGCCAGACTGCCTGGCCCATCTCCTCGGCCCGGGCCACGATGTCCTCCTCGTCGATGGTCAATAGCTTCCCATCCCTCATCAGCCAATTCCCGTCTACCATCACGGCTTCTATGTCGTCGGCCTGGCCGTTGTGGATGAACGCCGACACTATGCGGTGGTTGGGCACGAGATGGGGCCGCATGGTGTCTATCATAAAGAGGTCGGCCTTCTTGCCGACCTCCAGGCTCCCAACCTCTTCTCCGAGGCCCAGGGCCCGGGCGCTGCCCATGGTTGCCCACTCCAGCATCTGCTCGGGCTGAGGGGCCATAGGCGTGTGCCGGCGCACGCGCTCGGCGAAGACGCCGGTGCGCATTACGTGGAGCATGTTCTCGTCCATGTTGTCGGAGCCCATGCCCATGTTGCATCCCGCCGCGTCCAGCTCGGTGGCCGGGGCGGCCGCGCCTCGCCGGGCGGCGATGGCCGGATTGAAGGAGACGTTCGTGCGGGTCTGTCCGGCCAGGGCGATTTCCGACTGGTCCAGGTAGCGGCAGTGGGCCGCCACGACCCTCGGGCCTAGAGCGCCGTTGACGTAGAGGTACTGGGTCGGCCTGACGCCCCTGGTGCGCATCACCGCCTGCACCTCGTCGTAGCTTTCGCTGAGGTGGACGGTCATACCGATGTCGTACCTGTCCGACACCCGACGATTCTCCTGCAGCAACTCGGGCGAGCAGTACTCGGGGGTGGAGGGGGAGGTCATGCACGTGACCCGGCCCTCGGCCTTGCCGTGCCAGGCCTCGATGAGGTCGACGCTCTTGCGCATCCCTTCCTCGGCCTTGGCGGGGATGAACTCGTAGCGGCTCTGTCGGGCCAGCTCCATGTCCACGTCCTCGACGTATTCCGCGAGTACCATCCTAATGCCGGTGGCGGCGAGGGAGTCGGCGTAGTTGGCGATGTCCCGCTCGATCTCCAGGACACAGGTCGCCCCGCTGCGTATCGATTCGATAATCCCCAGCAAGGCGAATACGTTGTCCTCTTCCTTGCCCATCAGGCCCCGGGTGTCTTCGGGGAAGCGCAGGGTGGTGGGGAACCCCGTATCTTCCAGGATGCCCTTGTTGATGGTCTTCAGGAGGTGGGTGTGAGCGTTCACTAGGCCCGGGAACACGGCCTTTCGCCGGCCGTCTACCACCTCGGCGTTCGGGAGCCGGGCGATGACTTCTTCGGAAGGACCGAGGGCGGCGATTCTGCCATCCTCAATTCCTATCGCGGAATCGTGGAGGATGGTCCTGCCCAGGCCTCCGGTGACGATTGTCGTGTTCTTGATTACGGTTGCCGTCATTGTGGAAATATCTGTGTGGTGAGTAACTCGGGGACTCTGTTCGGGTCAAGGGCTATAATACCCCTCATACCATGAACGGCAAAAGGTGCATACGACTACTGCTTCTCCTCCTGGCCCTCACCCTGCTCATCGCGGTAGCGTGTTCCAGCCCCGCGGACACCCCCACCCCCGAGCCTACTGCCGAGCCAACCGTCAGGCCTACACCAACCTCCCTTCCCATCCCCACCGCCACCCCGACTCCGGAGTCTGCTCTCAGGCTCGGAATCAAGGAGACGCCCAATCCCGACGACCTTCCCATAGGCGCGGAAGTGGGGACCCTTGCGCCCGACTTCCGGCTTGAGACGGAGGAGGGCGAGGTTATCGTTCTCAGCGACTACCGGGGTAAGCCCGTTTTCATCAACTTCTTCGCGGTCTGGTGCGGGCCCTGCCGCTTCGAGATGCCGGAGATAGAGAGCGTCCACCAGTCGCTGGGTGATGAGCTGGTGGTGCTGGCGGTGGACGTCCGGGAGTCCGCGGAGAGGGTGAAGGGATACAAGGAGCTGCTGGGCTTGACGATGCCCACGGTCCTCGACACCCGCCGCGAGGTCGCGAACTCCTACCAGGTGCCGGGGCTGCCGTGGACCTTCATCCTGGATGAGCAGGGTGTGATCCGGCATATCAAGTTCGGGGCGTTTCTGAGCCGGGAAGAGATTATTGCGGCCCTGGGGAGTGTGGGGATCACGGAGGAGTCGGGGTCCGGCTAGGCAGCGTCGGGCCCGGGAAATCACGCGGGCCTGGTCTCTTTTGCCCGTTCTCGCGCCTGCCAGAGGTCGTAGGCCGTCTGCATGGCGAGCCACGTCTCGGGCGTAGAGCCGAACACCCTGGACAATCTGAAAGCCATGCTCGTCGACACCCCGGCCCTGGCGTTGAGCAGGTTCGAGAACGCCTGCCGACTTACGCCCAACTCCCTGGCCGCCCCTTTAACGTGCAGGTCCAATGGCGCCAGGCATTCGTGTCTAATTATCTCGCCGGGATGACAGGGGTCGGCCATCGGCATCACATCGCCTCCACAGTGAAAGTCCTGTAGTCGACATCGTATAAGTTTCCGTCTTTAAAGCGAAAGGTAATCCACCAGTTGTCCCACACCAACACAGCGTAATGACCATTCTTCTTTCCCGAAAGCGGGCGAATCCGAAGTCCTGGAAAATTCAGACTCTCCATGGACGTACTGCTGTTGAGCATTGTCAAGACGCGCCTTAGCCTTTTGGCATGCTCTGTATCGACTTGTTGCTTCTCCACTTCACTGAAGAATGCGCTGAGCCCGCTGTGTCTGAAAGAATAGATCACATCAAAAATGTAGAGCGTCCATTATCACTTGTCAATTGACGCTGCCGAAACCACGTACACCGGGTCACTGTAGGCCCGAACCTTGGGGTAATGTCTGGGGCCGGCTGTGGACATTCATCCTGGATGAGCAGGGTGTGATCCGGCACATCAAGTTCGGGGCGGTTATCAGCCGGGAGAAGATAATTGCGGCGCTGGGGAGTGTGGGGATTATGGAGAGGTCGGGCTAGGCTACGCTTGGTTCCTTAAACTTCTTGACTTTGATCTCTTTGGCCCGATCTCGGGCCTGGGCCAAATCGTAGGCCATCTGCAATCTCAACCACAAGTCGGGAGTCGAACCAAAGGCCTTCGATAATCGAATTGCCATGTCTACTGACACTCGAGCTCTTCGGTTCACCACGTCGGATAGAGCCTGCCGAGTTACACCCAGCCCTTTGGCGGCCTCAGTAACTGTTAATCCCAAGGCTTCCAGGCAATCGTATTTCACTATATCGCCTGGGTGAGGGGGATTCGCCATCGGCATCATCTCACCCCCTTAGTGGTAGTCGATGTAGTCAACGTCATAAGCGTCTCCATCTTCAAACCGGAATGTAACCCGCCAATTCCCAGAAACTGTCACTGAGTAATGGCCTTTCATGTCTCCAGATAGCTGATGCAACTTGTACGCCGTTACATTCACTTCACGAAGCGATACAATCTGGTCAAGCACACCTAGGATATTGATAAGCTTTCTCAGGTGGTCTGGGTTTAGCCTATGCTGCCCTTGGCCTCTATAGAGCGCCCGGAGACCTCGGTGCCTGAAGGAACGGATCACATCAGCAGTTTAGAGTGTCGTCTGTCACTTGTCAATTGACGCTGCCGAAACCACGTACACCGGGTCACTGTAGGCCCCGGTTCTCGGGGTGATGTCCCGAGCCTTGGGTTCGTCCCATCCCCCCGACCGCCGGAAATAGGCCCCGATTAGTTTCGCCCTGTCCCCGTCCGAGAGCGCTTTCCAGATGGCGGTGGCCTTGGTTGGGAACATGCGGTTGGAATAGATTACGTGGAACCGGGCCCCGGGCTTCAGGACCCTCGCCACCTCTGCGAAAACCTGCTCGGGCCTGGTCAGGTACTGCACCGACACCGTCAGAATTGCAGCATCAAAGGTCGCATCTCGAAAGGGCAAGGCAGGACTGGCGTTAAGGTCGTGGACTACGGCATCGTCCAACTGGGGGTTTTCGTTCATCTCAACGCCGTTGAGCCCAAGCCCGACCACCTTCCCTCTCGCCTGGTCCTCCGGCAAGTGGGATCTCCAACTGCTCATCAGGTCCAGTATCACGCCCCCGGGGGGCAGGGTCTCTGACAGGTAGTCCCCTATGGCCCGGATGGCGTGTGCGTCTATGTGTACTACAAGGCGGGGTTCGGCGTAGAAGAGTACGTCGGGCCTTTCGTCCTCTCTCCTGAAGTACTCGGGGCGGAAGGGGTCTCCTGTCTGTCTGCTCATGCACCTTATCCCTGCGTTATGGCCCGGGAGTAGCGGCTCAACGTACTTTACCCCAACGGAGCTTCCGATAACCGAGGGTTATCGTTAACCCGTATACTCTCGGATAACATCGAAGGAGGACACCCGATTATGGCCGATGAAAAGAACACGGCGGTCGACGCAGGACCCTTCATAGCCTGGGCGCGGGGCGAGGCCATACCTCTCTCGATTCCCCGGACTGATGAGAATTATGACGATCTGTGGTTCCTGGGGGAGGTGGTCGGGGATGCACGCATCGTAGCAATCGGCGAGAACGCTCACTACCTGCACGAATGGAACCGCATCCGTGCGCGTGTGTTCAAATACCTTGTCGAAGAGCATGGATTCAACACTTTCGTGCTGGAGTCAGGCCTGGTTGAAAGCCGTGCAATCCACGAATACGTGGCCGGGGCGGATGTCGACTGGGATACGGTGATCAACTCGGTGACCAATGCCTGGGGGATATGGGCGGAGCTCCAGGAGCTTATCCAGTGGATGAGGGACTACAACGCCAACCCCGATCGAGACCGGGAACTGCGCTTCTACGGGATGGACGGCTCCGGGAACTGGTTCCATGCCCAGCATGCCTTCAATGCGGTGGTGGACTTTGGACGCAAGGTAGATGCCGGTCTCGCCGACCAAGTGGAGACCATCTTTGGAGGGCCGGTCACCGACATCAACTTCGACAATCGGGGCGACGTTGAAGAAGAAACCTGGCGCCGACTCATCGCGGAATCGACCCTGGTCGTCAACCTGATTGAACAACGCAGAATGGCTTATATCCAGGCCAGCTCACAGGACGACTACGAATGGGCGTTGAGGAGTGCAGAGATCTTACGCGACCTGTTCCTGACCCTGGCCCAGACCGGGGACCTCGATTCCGACGACGGGTTCCGGGCCTTCTGGAACACCCGCGACGTCTCCATGGCCTGTTCGCTGGAATGGATCCTGAAACGTGAAGGCCCCGGGGCCCGGATGGTTGTCGGGGCCCACAACAGCCACCTGCAGCTGTACCCGGTGCGAATCCAGAAAGGGACCTCCATGGGTTCCTACGCTGCAAATCGTATAGGCAGGGAAAAGCTGCTGTACATCGGCGTTTCCTGCACCTACTCCGTCAAGGGCGAAGACCCCATACCCGACTCCAACGCCTTCGCCTATGACCAGGTCGGGCCGGATTGCTTCTTCCTGGACCTGCGCGGGGCGCCCGACTCAGGGCCCGTGGCGGACTGGCTGAACACCGAGCGGATGACACGTCACAATCTTCGCTATACCCCCCAGGCGCCGGGACTTGCCTGGGACTGCCTGATATTCCACCGCACCGTCTCCATAGCGGAGGTGGCGCTTCCGCCATCAATGGAGAGGAAACCGGCGGCGCCCGACCCCTCCCGGTTCGACAATCATATAGGTCGGTATTCGATAGTCGGGTTTCTCGGCCAGCACCCCGCCCTGGACATCATCCGCCGGGGAGACAAGCTCTACTCCAACGGGGAAGAGGATTTGAGCGGCGAGCTGTTTCCGCCCTACCTGTCGGAGGTCCGGGAGACTGAGGACGGGAGCTTCGTCTGGTCGGAATGGCCGGCGGTCCTGGAGTTCCAGCCCGACGCGGGACGCAGCGAACGGGTGACGGTCACCATGCCGGGGATGGGCAGCTTTCATGGAAAGCGCGTGACAGGCTCCGACTAGTCTCAATACGGTAAGGGCGCTCAGGTACGGACGGGGATGGGAATGATGACGATGTCAGGGATATGGCTTACGCATCGTTCCTCTAGGTCGTGGCCCGGGGCTCGAGGCCGGAGGCCCGACCCGGCTTCCACAACAGCGCCGAGGTCAGGACGAGGGCCAGGGGTGCGAACGCGGTGTACAGCAGCGCCTGTCGAAGGTCTCCCGTCGCCTCCTGTACGAACCCCACCATCATCGGCCCGAGGGCTGCGCCGGTGGATATGGACAACCTGAGGAAGGCCTGTCCGACCGCCACCTCCCTCGGCTTGATGTTGGGCAGGTAGAACACCATGCCCATCAGCACGGCGAAAAAGGCAGAGAAGATGCCCTTGAGCGTCGTCAGGAGGATTACGAGGGTTGCGGGCTCGGTGTAGAGCAACAGCAGGATGAGGATGAACTTGGCTATCCCGCAGGTGGCCAGGACCAGGGGCCTGTTGCGGTTGAAGAAGGCCACGGCGTTGATGCCGATGGAACTCGGGGCGGCGGCTATGGCCGAAATGCCCACCGCCACCCCGACCATCGTAGCCGACAGGTTCAGCTGGGTCTCTGCGAAGGTCGGCCAGAACACGCTGAAGGCCATCTCAGCCAGCACCACGCCGAAGAGGCCTATGCTGGCATACCAAAGCTCCCGGTACTTCAGGACGGTCTTCAGGGGCGTGCCCTCCTGCTCCTTCACCCGGGCCCTCTGCTCCTCCGCCCCCCGCTCCCGGCCCAAAACGAACCACACCAGCATCAGAGCGATGCACACAAAACCCCATGTATCCAGCGCCCGCCTCCACCCTCCCGACCACTGGACGATGAACGGCGTCATAAATGACACCGCACCGAACATCATGTCAACGCTTCCCACCAAGATGCCGTTGGTCATGGCCATCTGGCGACGGTTGGACCACTGCTGGATGAGCAGGACTCTCGGGGCCTGGGTGAACATTGTCCCGAGGGCCAGGACAACCCTGCCCAGAATCAGCACCCCGAATACCGGGGCCCGGGCTTGGATGAACACCGACCCGGCGACTACCAGCAGGGCAAAGGTGAGCATGCGACGGGGCCTGAACCTGGACATCAGGCTGTTTATCGGCATCACAAGCACCAGGTTCACCAGCAATGCGGAGGACCCCACCAGACCCTGCTGTGTTGGGGACAGGCCCATCTCCTCGGAGATGTCGGGGAGAAGGAGGCCGATGAAAAAGAGCATCGCCATGGAGGTGGCAATGCCCGATGACATGGCCCCTATGACCGCCCATCGGTACGGCGGTATCGGCTCCTCGGCGGAGGGACGCTGGCGGGAGGTTTCCCGGGATATGGCTGCCATAGTACTGGCAGCCATTATAAGCGCAGCCTAGACTATGCCCGACTCCCGCAACTCGGCGACCTCTTCCCATCCATACCCGCACACCTCGGTCAAGACCTCTTCCGTGTGCTGGCCGAACTCGGGGGCCGCATGCCCGACCTCCGCCGGCGTCTTGGAGAACTTGATCGGCAGGCCCGTGGTCCTGGTGGCGCCCATTGTCGGGTGCTGGGTTTCGACCACGTACTCGTTGGCCAGCACCTGGGGGTCGGCGGCGGACTCGGCCACCGTATTCACCAGGGTGTAGACGAACCGAACCTTCCTTTTGGTGAACAGGTCGGTCCACGTTTGCCTGGGTCTCGACCCGAAGGTCTCGATCAGGATGTCCCTGAAGGCTGCCGCGTTTTCCAGCCTTACGGCGAGGGTGTCGAAGCGAGGGTCATCCACATACCTGTCCAGCCCCATGGTGGAACAGAACTCTTCCCAGACCCTCTCGGGATGGGGCTCGTTGAGCATGATCCATTTGCCGTCAGCGCACCGGTACCAGTTTACGAAGGGGTCCAGTGACGCCCGTGGGGATGTTCCGAAGGTCGAGTCGTTCTTCCAGAGGTACATGTGGAAGTTGTCGTGCTGCAGGTGTACGGAGCTGCCCAGCATCGAGGCTTCCACCGCCTGCCCGACGCCCTGCTTCTCCCTGGCTATCAGCGCGGCCATGATGCCGTACACGAGCATCGTTGCGCCCAACTGGTCGAAGGTGCCCCCCCCGACGATTATGGGGTCCCCGCCCTCGGCGTTGCCCATGCGGTAGGCGTAGCCGGTGTGAGCCTGGATGGACGAGTCGTAGCCGTGCTTGTTGGCCAGCGGGCCCCGGGTGCCGTAGGCGGTGTTTATGGCCCAGACGAGCCGGGGATTGATGGCGGAGAGGGTCTCGTAGTCGGCACCCAGACGTTCGACGACATCCGAGGTGTAGTTGGTGAAGAAGACGTCGGCCTCAGCGATGAGCTTGTGCATGACCTCCCTGCCTTTAGGGCTCTTGAGGTCGAGGGTCATGGCCCTTTTGCCCCGGTTCACCATCTCGAACCACAGGGTCCGACCCCCGGGCAGTTCGAGGTTGTGGCCGAAGGCCTGGGTGACGCCCCGGCTCGGGTCTCCGACTCGGGGCTGCTCAATCTTGATGACGTCGGCGCCCAGGTCTCCGAGCATGTAGCCGGCAGCGCCGCCGTTGTGCCATACGGCCAGCTCGATGACCCGAATTCCCTTCAAGGGCCCCGAGGTACATCCCGCTTCTCCGTTTGCCGAGTCCATGTTGCGCCCCTTCCCCGGCTCGAAAAATTTTGCCCGACATGATAGACCCGCCCCACCCATTCAGCAATACAAATCGGCTTGTGCAAGCCCGGTATTGCGCGATTCACCACAATGGCCTTATATTGGAAGTACATCAAGAAAGGAGGTGATCAATTGGAAATAGATGATAAACGGACTGGTGAGGTGTCTGTAACGTAAACGGTTTGACACGATGTTGTGCCCGATGGGTTCCGTTTACGGAATCCGCACAGGCACCGGGCCCCGAGGTTCCCGGGTTGTCCACCGGGACTGCCGCAAGGCTGAAGCGCCTCGGGGCTTTCCCTTTGCCTAGCCCCGCCCCGCCGACGCGAGCCTCACAACCCTTTCCACATCCACCGGATTGGACACTATGCCGCCCCTCTTCAGGCTCGTCCCCACAATCACCCCGTCTGCCCACTCCAGGTAGCTCCCGATATTGGCCTCGGTGATTCCGCTCCCGACCAGCACCGGAGTGCCGTCCGGCACCGACTCCTTCACGGCCTTTACGTCCGAGAGGTCGGCCTCTTCCCCCGTAAAAGGCCCCGTCACTATCAGCGCATTGGCCATTCCCCTGTAAACAGCGGCTTTTGCAGCGTCCCGGATGTCCTGCTCTCCCAGGGGCACGGCGTGCTTGACCAGGACATCTGCGAGGAGCTTGACGGGTGCTGACAGTGCAGTTCTTCTCCTCACTGTATCCTCGGCCCGACCCTCGATGATCCCCTGGTCGGTGACCATTACGCCGGTGTGAACATTGACCCTTATGAACTCGCCACCGGTTGCATAGGCCAGGCCGAGGGCAGCGATGGGGTCGTTGCGCAGGACATTCACGCCGAAGGGCACTTCGACGTTGTTGGCCACACCCTCGATCACCACTGCCATGGCTGCGATGGTCTCGGGAGGCAGGGGCCCGCGCAGGAAAGGAACGTCGCCGAAGTTCTCGAATATCACGGCGTCGATGCCGCCGCGGGCGAGGGCCTCGGTGTCCCTTAAGGCGTGCTCCACGACAACGTCAAGGTCTCCCTTCCAGCCGGGACTCCCGGGGAGCGGCAGCAGGTGCACGACGCCTATGATCTCTTTAGCACCCTCGCGGCTCTTGCTCAGTACAGGCATAAATCCTCCGGGCGTAGGGTATCCTGCCCGGACACAAAATGAAACCTCCACACCCCTCTTTTGTTGCCCGACCGCACGTCTGGTAGAATCAGCCCCATAAGCGGTTCCCTGTTAGACCGTCAGCGAGGGGTGAGGCGCTATGGTAGTCACGACCAAGAGGGAAATCGAAACTCTTACAACCCAAAGACCGGATGTCCATGACGAGGCCTACGGCGCTACGCAGATTGGCCCGTTCGACTACGTGCCGAAGGTCGGGTTCCGGGAGTACTGGTACCCGTGCGTCTGGTCGAAGGAGGTCGGGCGGAAGCCGAAGAACATCAAGATGCTCGGGGAGGAGCTGGTGCTGTTCCGGGGCAAGAAGGGCAACGTCGTCGCGCTTAACGAGTGGTGCCCTCACCGCGGGGCCCGGCTCTCCCGGGGTTTCTGCGAGTTCGAGGGCACGGTCACTTGTCCTTACCACGGCTATACGTTTGACGAGTCGGGCAACTGCGTCGCCGGACTGATAGAGAGCACCGACTCCCCGCTGGTCGGCAAGATGCGCACCCGGGTCTACCCCACCGCCGAGTGGAACGGCATAGTCCTCGTGTGGATGGGAGAGACCGACCCCGTTCCCTTCGAAGAAGACCTCCCCTACGAGTTCTCGGACGCTACCCTCACCGGCCGCAAATACACGCGGGTGAAAATGTGGGAGACGAACTGGACCGAGCCCATGAACCAGGGCATCGACTACCATGAGTTCTACCTGCACCGGGGCCTCAACTTCTGGCGCTTCGTGGACTGGCGGTTCCCGTTCTGGAGGCCCAAGTCGGTATCCACGGGCGGCACGGAGATAGTCTCTGAGGGAGAGGACAACATCTGGGTCAAGACCGCGGAGGCGAAGTTCGGGCATGCGGAGTACCCGGGCCTGGGGAAGTGGCCCCGGAAGACATGGTGGCGCAGACTCCCGGCCCCAAAGACCCCCAACGCCGGCATGATCGCCACGGCCACGGGCGAAAAGGCGTGGGCCACCTACAACCACAACCTCCAACTGCCCACGAAGATCAGGGTCTGCATCGGGAGCCTGGTGCACCTGCGCTGGGGCGTTCCCGTCGACGAGGAGAACACCCGGGTCTGGACGTTCACCATCTGCAAGACCCCGAGGACCGTCTTCGGCAAGCTGTGGATGGACGTCTGGTACTACTTCTGGAACAAGCCCGCCCGGGTCATAGCCATCAACGAAAAGGAAGACCTGATAGTCTTCAAGAACGAGCACATCAATCTGGAGCGGCCGCAGAAGCTCGGGCTGTTGGACCGGGGCCTGATACTCTTCCGCCGTAACCTGGCAAAGCGATCCCGGGACTTCCAGCGTCTAGGCGGGGCCAGAGGCTGCCTGAAGCAGGAACCCGACCCTGCAATGGTCCGGCAGTGGGCGCGTAACGGCCGATAGGTACCCCGTTCTGGATTCATTGCAGTCTCGTTGAACGCCCCGGGGGAGGCTCTCTTGGAATGCTGGCGGCGGCGCTACTATGCCGCCCTGCTATTCATAGCAGCCCTCCTGCTGATTGTCGGATGCGCCAGGGACTTACCAACTCCCACTCCCGTCCCGACGGCCACCCCTACTCCCACACCCTCACCCACGCCCATACCGCTCTATGAGGCAGTTTGGAATAGCCTGGAACATGCTCATTGGCTGGACCGGAACGCCCCTGCCTCGGCGTCCGCAATCAAATCGCTCCCATGGGTCGCCGACGGCATTGATGAGGCTGAACGGGATGAAGTACAACAATTGGCGTACCTCGCATCGGTTCACCCTTCGGTGTTTGACGCCCTGATCATCAAGTCATGGGTCGTCGACGGCCCGGATGAAACCGAACGGGCGTTGGTGATGGCAGTCAGATCGATTGCTGATAGGGACGAATCCGCAGCGCTGCAGGTGCTTACCTTACCTTTCCTTGATACCTTCGAACCCGGTGATGAGGCCGCAGTGTCAACCCTTGCTGACCTGGCGGCAGCCGGACAAGGCAACAACATCCAGGTGTTCGAAGCCCTTATCGAAAAGTCCTGGGTATCCAACGGCCTGAACGAGCTCGAACGGGCCGTAGTGGACGATATCCGTTCAATTGCTGATAGCGATGTCACCGCCGCCTTGCAAACCTTGGCTTTGCCCTTCCTCGATACTGTGGGACCTGATGATGCACTCGCAGTTGGTTCCCTTCTTCGCCTGGTGGTCTACAGACAGGGTGACGCCCCGAACATATTCAATGCCCTGATCGAAAAGTCCTGGGTTGCCGACGGACTGGACGAGACCGAACGCGTGATAGTGGGAAGCATCCGGGGGATCGCAGATCACGACGAATCCGCCGGCCTGCAGCTCCTTGATTCACCCTTCCTTGACACTATAGAACTCGATGACAGAGTCACTGTGGAAACTTTGCTGACGTTTACACAGGACTACGGCCAGCAGCTTTCCATTGACCCGATCAAAGCCCTCATTGAAAAGTCCTGGGTTGCCGACGGACTGGACTCAGCCGAGCAAGAGATGATTGGAAACATCCGATGGATTGCCAGTAACAGCAAATCGGCAGCTTTGCAAGTAATCGCCCTGCCTTTCCTTGATACTTTCGAACCCGGTGACGGCGCTGCCGTGCAGTCTATCGCTTACATAGTCGCAGCCAGGGAAGGCAACAACTTATCGGTGTTCGACGCCCTCATCGAAAAGTCCTGGGTGGGCGACGGCCTGGACAAGGCCGAACGGACCGTAGTGGACGATATCCGTTCGATTTCTGATAGCGATGTCACCGCCGCCTTGCAAATCCTTGCTTTACCCTTCCTGGATATCGTTGAACCAGATGACAGACTGACTGTCGCTTCCCTTCTTCGCTTGGTGTCATATAGGCAGGGCGACGTCCCGAACATATTCAATGCCCTGATCGAAAAGTCCTGGGTTGCCGATGGTCTGGATGAGAACGAACGAGTGATGGTGGGAAACATCCGGTGGGTCGCAGATCACGATGAGTCCACAGGCCTGCAGTTCCTCGCTTCACCATTTCTTGACACTATCGAACCCGATGATAGCGTGACCATGGAAACCTTGCTCTCGTTTAGGTCCTACTTCGGCCAGCAGCTTTCCATTGACCCGATCAGTGCTCTAATCAAAAAGTCCTGGGTCGCCGACGGCCTGGATGAGGTTGAAATACGGATAGTGAGGAGTATCGGCGAACTTGCTGTCAATCATAAATCTATAGCCGTGGCCGTCATTGAAAAGCCCTGGACTGCCGACGGCCCGGACGAAGTTCAGTCAGAGCTAGTAGCGTTAGTGGGGGATATCCGGTGGATCGCCGATAATGACCAGTCCGCAGCCCTGCAGGTTCTCTCTTTGCCTTTCCTCGATACCCTCGAACTCGGCGATGGCGCAACAGTGGAATTCTTTGCCCATCTATTTGCTTATTCACAGGGCAACCCCCTTCGGATATTCGATGCCTTCATTGCCAAATCCTGGGTCGCTGATGGGTTGGCTGAGAACGAGATGGAGGTCTTATCGAAAGTAAAATCGATTGGTGACTCCAGTGAAGATATCGCCTTGCAAATTCTCGACATGCCCTTTCTGGAAACCATCGAGACCGCAGACGGCCACACGATAGATGCCCTTAACCCATTGATCACGCTCAGACAGGAAGAATCCCTGCAGGTATTCGACGCTCTGGCTGCAAAGTCTTGGGTACCAGACGGCCTGAATGAGGCTGAGCTGCGAGTTGTGAGACACATTCGTTTAATTGCGGACAATAGTGAGTCTGCGGCCTTGCAAATTCTCGACATGCCCTTTCTCGAAACCATTGAGGTCGCCGACGGCTTCACCATGGATGCCCTTAGCCCATTGGTCGTGCACAGGCAGGGAGACTCTCTCCAGGTGTTCGATGCCCTGGCTGCAAAGTCTTGGGTCCCGGATGGCCTGAACGATGCCGAGCGGGGAGTAATAAGAGACATCCGCTGGATTGCGGACAGAGATGAAGATGCGGCCTTGCGGGTCTTGGACATGCCCTTCCTGGATGTCGTCCAGACCCCGGACAAACACGCTATGGCGGCTCTTAACGGCATGGACCGCCATTCCCGTGACCATTCGCTCCGTTTGATGGAACACCCCCTCATAGGCGGCGGCATCTCGGACAGAACGGCCAGAATAGTCTCCATACTGCCCCATTTCGTGAACAGGGATGAACCCGATTGGGACCTGGTGGACGCGTTGCTGGAACCGGACAACGACCTGCTCGAAGAACGCACCATCACACTGCCCCTGGCGGGCGAGGTGGCCCTGGCGCTTATACGCACCACCCCGGGTTCGGAGCGCAACATGGGTTATCTGGAACATGCGGTGCGCGTAAACGAAGAGTTCACGGGTGTGCCCTTTCCTAAGGACTACGTTGCGGTCCTCTTTGCGGACATTCCGGGCACCGGGGGCGGAGGCGCTCACTACGGCACCCATATCGTGGCCGGCCCCCTGCACGACAACGGCGGAGACGACTATGTCACCACTTACTCCCACGGGCTCCTGGCCCATGAAACGGCTCACTACTATTGGAGGTACGGCAAGATCTGGATCAATGAAGGCGCAGCTTCTTTCATGACGGAAATAGCGCAATTAGCACGTATTGGCCGCTTCTGGCGTGACCACTTCGTCCTATGTGGTCATGTGGACACTATCGCCGAACTGGATGCATGGTCCCCTTCCTATGGCGATATCGGCTCTGAATGCCATTATGCCCTCGGGGAGCGCCTGTTTATGGACTTGTACAGTGAGCTAGGCGATGCGGAATTTCGCAAGGGTTTCCGCAACCTCTACCTGTTGACCCAGGTCCAGGGCGACGAATGCGAAGGGACCTCCCTGAACATTTGCCACCTCAGGGCTGCTTTTGTCCACGGAGCGGATGAAGAAGCTGCGGCAATTGCCCAGAGGGTCATAGCCCGCTGGTACGACGGGACCGAGCCTTACGCCACCACGGAAGTAGTCCCTCCCGACCCCTTTATCCCGTCCATCGGTGGCCGGGTTAACATGCTCGTCTCTGCAACACATGGAGGCCCGTCGATACAGGGCAAGCTATACGAAAGCGAAAGGATAGCCGAGAACCATCCGCATGTCCGGCTGACCCTCAGGTATAACTATCCCCCCGGAGAACCGACCCGTGATGTGGAGTTCAAAGTTTTGACCTACTTCGAGGACAGGTTCGCGTTCCATAGCGGTACAGTCAAGTTTAATCTCCAGTCAGGGCATCGACAGACTTCTTCCCACTGGACTAGCGTGGGATTGAGTCCGCATAAGCCTTGGCCGATAGGTCGCTATTGGGTCTCCGCTTACCTCGATGGCGTGAAGGTAGCCGAAGAGTCCTTCGAAGTCTTGCCCTGACCGCACTGCAGTCCAGCAATACTTCATAGACTGATCTGACCCTCTCATTCTCCTCTTTTGGTGCTAGGATTGCGCCCGCCATGTTACGTGCGCTCGGTGGAGTTTCCCGAATAGGAAATAGCCCCGCCTACGGTTGGGTCGTCATCCTCACCTGGATGCTGGTCCACATGTGGGGGTTCCTGGTCATGGAGACCCTGGGACTGTTCCTTCCCAGCATGAGGGGCGAGCTGGCCCTCACCCCCGTGCGCGAAGGGCTCCTCGGGGCGGCACCCCAGCTCACAATCCTCGTCCTGTCGGTCCCCTTCGGCCTCTACCTGTCCCGCTTCTCTCCCAGGCTCCTCACCCTCGCATCCATAGTCGGCGCCATAGCCGTGATCTTCTTCCAGGCGTGGGCGCCCGTTTACGCACTCGTGCTGGTTGCCCGATTCCTGTATGGCCTGACCATAGTCGCTCGGGAGCCGGCCCAGACCCTGCTAATCAGGATGTGGATATCGCCCCGACGGATACTCATTGCCAACGCCTCCGTCGAGTTGCTATGGGGCGTGGGCTCGGCTTTCTTCATCGTTGTTCCCCTCGTCCTGGAGGCCCTGGACGGTGACTGGCGAAGGACCATGCAGGTCTTCGGGTACGCAACCATCGGTTTTGCGCTCCTCTGGCTGCTGGTCGGCAGGGAGAGGCCGATGCCCCCCGCCGACAAGGAAGCCGAGGCCAGGGGCCCAGTTTCCGTGCGAAGCGCCCTGCGTTATCCCGAACTCTGGCTACTGGCCTTGGGGGTCCTGGGGATCGAGCTTACATTTTCATCCTTTGGCACCTTCTGGCCCAGCCTCATGCTCGACAGGTACGACATCCCGATTAAGACTACCGCCCTGCTGTGGGCCATTGCGGGGATGGTTGCCGGCCCCGCCGCCCTTGGCATCAGCCTGCTGGTGAACAGGACCGGCAAACGGAGGACAGCTCTGCGGATGGGAGGGATATTTGTATCTGCCACCACCATAGCCCTGCTCTACTCCGGGTCCTTTCCCGTGCTGGTAGTCCTTTCGCTGTTGAACGGCCTGAGTGTCACCTTCTTCCCCGTGGTGATGACCATACCCTTCCAGCTGAAGGGTATTCGCACCCGGGAGATCGCCACCGCAGCAGGTTTTCTCAATGCGGCAATGATGGTGGGTTCGGTGGCGGGGCCCGTGGTGGCGGGGCTGCTCCATGAGGCATCGGGAGACCAGAGGCTCGCCCTCACCATAACCGGGCTGGCGGGCGTCCTGTTGACCCTCGGCGCCCTGTTCCTGTCGGCCGAGTGGGACCGCAACACCGACTAGGCTGTCCTCGATCCTCCATCGATTCGTTTCCCATACCTCCAGGACGTTGCCTCCGCCCCTTTTGGTGATAGGATTGCCCGCATTATGGCGCAGGCAGTGCAGCAAGCATCAAAAACCGGCAGCAGCCCCACCTACGGCTGGGTTGTCATCCTCACCTGGATGGCGATCCACATGTGGGGATACCTGGTCATGGAGACCCTCGGGCTCTTCCTGCCCAGCATGCGCGAGGAACTTGACCTCACCCCCGTCCGCGAGGGGTTTCTGGGGGCGGCGCCTCAATTCACCGTCCTGATATTGTCCATTCCCTTTGGCCTGTGGCTTTCCCGTTTTTCTCCTAAGTGGGTCACGCTGGCCTCCATTGTCGGCGCCATACTGGTCATCTTCATGCAGGCCTGGGCCCCGGTCTACGCCTTCCTGCTCCTGGCCAGGGCGCTGTACGGACTATCTATAACCATCAGGGAGCCCGCCCGCACCCTCCTCCTCAGGATGTGGATCAAGCCCCGACAGATCCTCATTGCCAACGCGTCCATTGAGCTTCTCTGGGGCATCGGGGCGGCATTCTTCATGCTGGTGCCGGTAATCCTGAAGGCCCTGGACGGAGATTGGCGCAGGACTATGCAAGTGCTTGGCTTCGTCACCATCGCAATAGCCGTGGTATGGCTGCTAGTCGGGAGAGAGCGCCCCCTGCCCGACGCAGAAACCGAAAGCGAAATCAAGGAGCCGGTATCCATCAGGAGGACCTTGCGCTACAAGGAGCTGTGGCTCCTGGCCTTCGGGTTAGTGGGTGTGGAGATGACATTCGCTTCCTACCTCACCTTCTGGCCCAGCCACATGAAGGACACCTATGGCATCGACATACAGACCTCCGCCCTGATCTGGGCGATCGGCGGGATGGTTGCCGGGCCGTCAGGCCTGGGAATCAACCTTCTGATCAACAAGACCGGAAGGCGCAGGACGGCCTTGCGCATGGGCGGAATCTTGATATCCGTGACCACCGTGGCCCTGCTATATTCCGGCTCTTTCCCCCTGCTGGTAATCATCTCCCTGCTCCATGGCCTGAGCTTCACCTTTTTCCCCGTGATTTTCACCATACCCTTCCAGCTGAAAGGCATACGCACCCGGGAAATCGCCGTGGCCATGGGATTTCTGAGGTCGGCTTTGATGGTCGGTGCCATGGGCGGCCCCGTAGTGGCAGGCGTCCTCCACGAACTCACTGATGACCGACGCCTCGCCCTCACCATAGTAGGCATGGCTGGTCTGACCCTCAGCGTCGGCGCCCTCTTCCTCTCCTCCGAATGGGACCGGCGTCCCCAGGACTAGTGCCGCGCCCAAAAGGGCCCGACCTCATGGGGATAGCGAGCCCTAGGGGGATGCGCGGGCAAGCAGAAGGCTAGGAGCGGGAGATGTCGGGCTTGCCCTTGGGGTTCTCCCAGAGCTCGATCAGGACGCCCTGGGCCTGCTTGGGGTGTATCCACCCGACCCGAAAGCCGTAGTCGTTTGACCCTATGGGCTTGATTAGGTCGTAGCCCAGGGGCTTGAGCATTTCAAGGTCGGCGTCCAGGTTGTCGGACTCCAGGCAGATGTGGTGCAAGCCGTCGCCGTTCTTCTCCAGGTAGCGCCCCACGCCGCTGTCGTGATTGATTACCTGGTTGACCTCAATCATGCTGTCGCCGATGGGGATGTTGAGGATTCGCACGTCTTCCTCCACGAGGTCGAATTCTCGACCGGGTTTCAGACCGTAGTGGTCGCAGTAGAGGCGTCTGGTCTCGTTGAGGTCCTTGACCAGGAGTCCGACGTGGTGGAGGCGGATGAACATGGGGAGATTCTCCTAATGTTGGGCGGGATTAGTCTGGGATGACGGCTATGAGCTCGATTTCGAGTCGGGCGCTGGGGGGAATCAGCCCGGCAAGGATGCCGGTGCTCGCCATCGGCGAGGAGAGATATTTCTCCATGACCTTGTACACGGGGTCGAAGTCGTTGATGTGGGTGAGGTAGACGTTGCGCTTGATCACGTTGTCGAAGTTGGTGCCGGCCTCCTCAAGAATGGCTTTAAGATTCTCCATGACCTGGGTGGCCTGCTGCTCTATGGTGCCCATCTCGGGGGTGGAGTGGGGGTCGCCGCCCACATCCGGCGGGTTGGCGACCTGTCCCGTTATGAACAGGAATCCGCCGGCCTTGGTAGCGTGACAGGTGGTGCTCGAAAAGGCCTTGCCTATCTTCGGTGAATTGACTACTTCCTTCTTCATGTCGGGGTTCCTCCTCGGGGGTGGGGTGGGGACATTATAGCGCGGGTCATTCTAACCATAGTGGACTGACGACATCGAGAGCTTATTCAGGTAATGTAAGATTCAAGGGTAAGCATGACTCGTCACTTGAAGTTAACCGCAGGAAGATCGTTGTCCAACGATTCGGCGAAGCTTTCCATTAGCTTCCCAAGGTCGGCATATTCTAAGAGCCCATCCCCGGTTCGAGTGTCACTCATGGCCCCTATTGTCTCTGCTCTAGGGGTTGAATTGTCACAAAGGCGGCAAGTCTCCATGCTCATGTGGTGATTATAGCGATTGACGGCGAGGCCCGTGTTGCCATCCCCCTCCCCCCGCATTAGGCTAGGCGAGCATTAGCGGCAATCCTGGCAATTCGAAAGGAACATCACACATGGGATCGACACCCCTGGACTCGGCGTTTTTCAAGGACCTGTTCGGCACCGACGAAATTCGGGCCGTTTTCGAGGAGCGGAACCAGCTGCAGAGCTGGCTCGATGTGGAAGCAGCCTTGGCCCGAGTCGAAGGTCGCCTGGGCATAGTCCCCCAGGAAGCCGCCGACGCCATAGTCGCCCACTGCAACGCCGACGAAATGAGCATCGAGGCCATCAAGCGGGACATGGACGTGACCCGGCACCCGATCGTGCCTGTCATCAAGGAGCTGGAACGGCACTGCCCGGGGGACTCGGGGGAGTACATCCACTGGGGCGCGACGACGCAGGACATCATGGACACAGGGATGGTGCTGCAGCTAAGGCAGGCCCTGTCGATCCTGAATCGGGACCTGGGCCGAGTGCACCAGTCGCTCATCGACCTCGCCAAGGAGCACCGAGGTACTCTTATGGCGGGTCGGACGCACGGGCAGCAGGCATTGCCGATCACCTTCGGTTACAAGGTGGCGGTGTGGGCGGCAGAGATGGGTCGGCACATCGAGCGGATGGAGCAGTGCGAGCCCAGGCTTTTGGTAGGGCAGTTCAGCGGAGGAGCTGGAACGCTCTCGTCGCTGGGTGACAGGGCGTCTGAGGTGCGGGACGCCCTGATGGAGGACCTGGGCCTCGGGAATCCGGTCATCACGTGGCACTCGGCGAGGGACAACCTCGTTGAGTTCATCACGGTGCTTTCGATGATTGCGGGAAGCCTGGCTAAGATGACTCACGAGATAGTGCTGATGCAGAGGACGGAGATGGGCGAGCTTGAAGAGAAGTTCGGGGTGGGGCAGGTCGGGAGCAGCACGATGCCCCAGAAGCGAAACCCGACCTGGTCTGAGCAGGTGATCGCCGTGGCCCGGACCATCCGCGCGCTGGCCGGGGCGGCGCTGGAGGGGCTGGAACATGAGGACGAGCGGGACTCGGCGGTGTGGCACACCGAATGGCACTTCGTTTCGGAGGGGTGCATCCTGGCTGCGGGCCTACTGAACCTGTCCATCGGGATATTCGAGAACCTGCAAGTCAAGCCCCACGCCATGCGTCGGAACCTGGACCACAGCCGAGGACTGATAATGTCGGAGGCGGTGATGATCGGGTTGGCAGAAACCCTGGGCCGGTTCACGGCCCATGATGTGGTCTACGAGGCGGCGCAAAAGGCGTTCGAGGAAGGACGATGGCTCAAGGAACTGCTAATGGAGGATGAACGGGTCACCAACGTCCTGTCGGAGGCCGACATAGACCGGCTGCTGGACCCCGACTCGTATCTCGGGCTGGCGAAGGAGTTTGTTGATCGGGTGACGGGGGAGTAGGAACTAGGCCAGAAGTCTAGGCACGTCACAGATCCAGCCGTTCAAGCAATTCTTGCATGGTCAATTCGTGATGATTTGCAATCCTCTTCAAAATACCTGAAAGGGTTTTCGTCTTTATTGGACTATGTCGGGGTATGACCTCATGATGCTCGCCATTAACTCGGGTTGTTACCCGCACATGAGAACCCCGCTGTCTGGTGGCCTGATAGCCAAAGCGCCTCAGCGCCCTCTCTAACGAGGAGCCGCTTAGGTTACGCGGCAGTTTCACAAGGCGAGAATTTCATCCCGGACGAATCGAAGGCACACTGCGTCGGGGCGCTTCATAGTTTCGTCGAAGTAGCAGTCCACAGCTTCCCTGATGTTGCAGCGAAGCTCATCAAGGGTGTCACCTTGGGTATGAATGCCAAACTCTACGGCACTGGCAGAATACCCGCCGTCGATTTCGTCCTCACTGACTTCGAATGTTATTCGTGAAATGTCGGTGGAAGTCATAGTTCGTCAATTGGACTGTGACTATTGGACTATCTATGTAGGCAGTATAACATCCTGATCAGCGAAGACAGGGACTTTAGGAGGTCATTTGAACGCCGGAATTACCTCCTCCGTAAAAGCCTGCAACCCCTCCCAGTCGAAGGGGGCGCGGACGGAGATGTTGACTTGGTCCGCCCCCGACTCCTGCAGACTCCCGAGCCGCTCTATGGCGTTCTGGGCGGTGCCGAAGATCATCCCCTGTTCGAATTCCGAGAGGTAGTCCCGGTCCTTGTCGTATTTCGCGTCGTCGGGTCCCGCCTCCCCCCTACCCCACTTCTCCTCGAACTCCCGACGCTTTTGCTCAGCGGCCTTCCGGTCTGCGCCCATGTAGAAGCCGACGTTGCAGGTACGGGCTATCTCCGCCGGGTCCCGCCCCCCTTCTTCACACAGCCTGTTCAATAGTTCGTTCTTGGACTTGAAGGCGGCGTCGGGGATGTATGTGGCGTTCCAGCCGTCGGCGTATCGGGCGACCATTGGCAGAATGCGCCTTTCACCTATGCCCGCTATCCAGAGCCTCGGAGGGTCCTGGACGGGTCGGGGGTATACGTGGGCGTTCTCGATCTGGAAGTGCTTACCTTGGAAGCTGGTTGTCCCGTTGTGGAGCATGGAGCGCGTGATCTGGGCTGACTCCTCCAGGATGTCCATCTGGGTCTTCATGGAGGGTAGATCGAGTCCGTAGGCAACGTATTCCGGCCCCCAGGGTCCGTAGCCGATGCCCAGCTCCAGGCGCCCGTTGCTGACGTGGTCGATGGTGACGGCGGCCTTGGCCAGGAGGCCCGGGTTCCGGGTCCCGACGCAGAAGACCAGGCACCCTACCCGTACGTTCTTGGTCTCTGCAGCCAGGGCAGTCATGATGGACACGGCCTCGAAGCAGGGCCCTTTTCCGTCGATGACGGGCGTCTCGTAGAAGTGGTCCCAGACCGAGACCCAGTAGAACCCCGAGGAGTCGGCCATGTGCCACAGCCGTTTCAGGTCTTCGTAGGAGCAGTCCTGCGGACCAGCGTGGATGCCTATTTTCAGGGCCATGTCAGTCTCCTTTGGCTCGAATCATCGGCCTAGTCGCGGAAATGGGGCATGACCTCTTTGGCGAAGGTCTCGACAAGGGTGCGGATGTCGCGGGGGTGGCAGCCGGGGTCTATGACAAAGTTGGTCACGCCAATTTCGGCGAAGGACTCGATGGTCTCGATCATGTCCTCCGGCCGCCCGACGGCATACCCGGCATCCGGGTTGACGGTGTGGACCTTGTTCAGCCGGGCCCCGATCTCCCTCTCAGCCGTCCTGACCCCCTCCTCCCGGTTGTCGGCCAGGGCACTCCAGGTGAGCAGTCCCCAGCCGATGTTGTCGGGATTGCGGCCAGCGGCCTCGGCGTGCTCCTGGATGCTGGCTTGGGCTTCTGTGAAGGTCTTGACCGGAGTCTCTGTGGGGAAAAAGCCGTCGCCCAGCCGTCCGGCCCGGCGCAATACGCCAGGAGGAAAGCCGTTCTGGCCATTCGCGCCAATCCAGATAGGTACGGGCTTCTGCACGGGCCTGGGGCCCATGGTCAGGTCGCGGAAGCTGTAAAACTCGCCGTCGTAGTCCACGTGCTCCTCGGCGAGAAGACGCCGGGTGATGTCGATGTACTCGTCGGAGATGCGGCCCCGCTTACGGAAGTCGACCTGGGCGATCTCGAAGTCCCGGGCCACGGCGCCGATACCCACGCCCAGCGTCAGCCTCCCGTCCGAAAGCACGTCAACCGAGGCCGCATCCTTGAACATCTGGAAGGGCGATCGGAACGGGGCCAGGGTCACGGCGGTCCCGAGCCTAACGTTCTTCGTTTCCCGTGCCGCGGCCGCCAGGAGCACGAAGGCGTCCAAATAAGGGAGGGTCACGTAGTCAGGCACCCAGAAGTAGTCGTAGCCGAGATCGTCGGCCATTTTGGCGAGTTCCAGGGCCTCGGGGCCTTCTTCGGTCGGGAAAAAGAGAGGGCCGAACTGCAGTTTGCTCATTATTCAACACCTTTGAAATGGGATACGACTTCGCGGCCGAACTGTTCGGTTTGTGCCGTGGTTTCTGCGGGTTCACAGCAGGGCGCCAGGAGTAGGTGGGATACGCCGAGGTCTGCGAATTCCTCCACGGTGGCTATGCAGTCCTCCGGCGTCCCGAGCCCGTAGCAGGCGTTGTCGGGGACCACCCAGGGGACTTGTAGCGAACGGGTAATCTCACGGTTGGCAATGGCCTTTGCTTCTTCCCGCGATGAGGCGAGACAAGTCCAGATGGTCGAAGCGTAACGGATATCGCCCGGGTCCCGGCCCGCAGCTTCGGCGTACATCCTGATCTTCTCTTTGGCGCCGGGGTAGTAGTCCATTGGCGTGTCGGCGGGGAAGATGAAGACATCGGCGTAGGCCCCGGCGCGCTTCAGGGCGGCGTCGAAGATCTTGCCCGACCACCGGGCCCCGACCCAGATGGGCACGTGGGGTTTCTGCACGGGGTCCGGGGTGAGGGTAAAGTCTTCGAACTGGTAATACTCGCCGGAGTGGGAGACGTTCTTCTCGGTGAAGAGCCGGTAGAGGATTTCGAGACGTTCGTTGGAGACCCGACCCCGCTCCCGCAGGTTCGGTATGCCCTCGACTTCCAGGTCCTTGGGATGCACACCTCCGAGACCCAGCCCCAGCACCAACCGTCCGTTGGAAAGAATGTCGGTGGTGACGGCGGCCTTGGCCAGCTGGAAGGGGCTTCTGAGGGCCAGCCCTGCCACCCCGGTGCCTAACCTGATGGAGGCGGTGTGCTGTGCTACCGCGGAAAGAACGGCGAAAGGTTCCAGAGTGGGGATGGCGAGGAACTCGGGAGCCCAGAAGATGCCGTAGCCCCACGCCTCGGCATCGACACCCTGCTGGACAGCAGTCCGTTCCTCGGACCTCGTATGGGTTACGCCGAATTGCATTGGGCTCATCTAGCGCCTTTAGTCTGGAAGTGCGGGACTACCTCACGCCCGAACCGCTCGGTCTGAGCTGTGACCTCTTCGTAATCACAGCAGGGGTTCATGATGATGTGGGAGACTCCCAGGTCTTTGAATTCCTCCGCCGTAGCGATGCAGTCCTCGGGCGTTCCCATGCCGTAGCAAGCGTTTTCCGGCACTACCCAGGGTACGCTCAGCATCTCCGGGATTATACGGTTCGCCACATCTATAGCCCGCTCCCGAGTTGATCCCAGGCACGTCCACATCGTGCTGGCGAAGCCTATGGCGTCCGGGTCCCGACCCGCCTCCTCCGCATAGGCCCGGACCTTGTCCTTGGCGTAGGGATAGTAGGTTGTGGGGGTATCGGCGGGGAAGATGAACACGTCGGCATAGGTCCCGGCGCGCTTCATGGCCGCCTCGGCGATCTTGCCCGTGTACCGTGCCCCGAGCCAGATTGGAATGCGAGGCTTCTGCACGGGCCCCGGCCCAAACGTGTAGTCCTTGAAGTTGTAGTAATCGCCGGCATGGGAGATGGTGTGCTCGGTGAAGAGCCTGTAAAGGATCTCGAGTCGTTCATTGGAGATGCGGCCTCGTTCCCTGAGGCTGGGGACGTTCTCCACCTCCAGGTCTTTGGGAATGAGACCCCCCAACCCTAGCCCCAGGACAAACCGACCGTTGGAAAGGATGTCCGTGGTGACGGCGGCCTTGGCCATCTGGACGGGGCTGCGGACGGCCAGCCCCGCTATTCCCGTGCCGAGCCTGATGCTTGTCGTGTGCTGGGCTACTGCTGAGAGGACGGGAAAGGGCTCCAGCGTGGGGATGCCCAGGAACTCCGGGGCCCAGAAGATGGAGTAGTTCCAGGCCTCGGCATCGACACCCTGCTTGATGACGGGCCGTTCATTCGCGTCGAACAGGGTGACCCCGAATCCCAGTTCACTCATCAGCTGTCTTCGCCCCTGAAGTGAGGCACCACCTCTTTCGCGAAGACCTCGAACATTTCGAGCATGTCCTCGGGGGCACAGGCCGGGTCCACGACGAAATTGGTGACCCCGATATCGACGTAGCCCTGCAGGGTCTCGGCCATCTCCTCGGGGGTGCCCAGGATGTAGCCGTTCTCCGCCTGGACGTCCCACTCCGACTCCAGGCGTTTGCTTATCTCCCGGCTTGCCGTCTGCCGAGCCTCCTCCTTGGAACCACCACCACAAGTCCAGGCCAGCAGCCCCCACTGGATCGAGTCCGGGTCCCGACCCACCTCCTTCGCCTTGGCCCGGATGCGCTCCTGGGCCCTCTTGAACTCCTCGATCGGGGTGTCGGTAGGATAGAAGCCGTCGCCGTAGCGTGCAGCCCGGTCCACGACGCCCTGGGGGAAGCCGTTGTTGCAGATTGAGCCGATCCAGATGGGGATGCCGGTGTCGCTGACGGGCCTTGGCTCGATTGTAAGGTCGTCGAATGAATAGTAATGGCCGCGGTGGCTGACGTTCTTTTCGTTGAGGAGGCGGCGGGTGACGTGGAGGGTCTCGTTGGAGATGCGCCCCCGCTTTCGCATGTCGACCTGGGCGACATCAAAGTCCCGGGGCACGGCCCCCCCTATCCCCACCCCCAGGGTGAAACGCCCGCCCGACAGCACGTCCACCGTCGCCGAGGCCTTCGCCAGCTGGAAGGGCGTCCTGAACGGCACGACCACCACGGCCGTCCCCAGCTTTATGGAGGAAGTCCTCTGCCCCACCGCCGACAGCAGAACAAAGGCGTCCATCGGGCTAAGCGTGACATAGTCGGGCACCCAGTAGTAGTCGTAGCCCCAAGCTTCGGCCTTTTCGGCGAACTCCACCGGGCCGATGTATTTCTCCATGGTGGTGTAAAGGGGGCCGAATTCGACTTTGGGCATGGCGCAAACCTCTTCGGGTGCTGTAGGGAGTCGGGGGTCATTCTAGCTGAAAGGCCAAATGGATGTAACCGTGGCCGTGATATAATCACCGCCTGTAAATCGCTGCTAATGCGTCCCGGGAGGAGCACCGAAAATGAAACTGGCCTCGAGAATGAGCAACCTGGGCACCGAGACCGCGTTCGAGGTCCTGGTCAAGGCCAACGCCCTCGCCGCGACGGGCGTCGACGTGGTGCACCTCGAGCTGGGCGAGCCCGACTTCGACACCCCCGGCCACATCATCGGAGCGGCCAAGGACGCTCTTGACGGAGGCTTCACCCACTACGGCCCCGCTGCCGGCCTCCCCGACGTCCGGGCGGCGGTGGCGAAACACACATCCGAGACCCGCGGCATCGACGTTTCCCCCGACTCCATCATCGTCACACCGGGCGCCAAACCCATCATGTATTTCCTCCTCACCGCCCTTGTCGAAGAGGGCGACGAGGTCATATACCCGAACCCCGGGTTCCCGATATATGAGTCGATGATCAAGTTCTCGGGGGCGACGCCTGTCCCCATGCGGCTGTATGAAGAGGAAGGGTTCAAGCCCGACCTCGACGAGGTGCGACGTTCCATTACCTCCCGGACCCGGCTGATCATCCTCAACTCCCCTCATAACCCGACTGGTGGCATGATGGACAGGGAGGACCTGGAGGCCGTCGCCGAAATGGCCAGGGAGAACGACATCCTGGTCCTCTCCGACGAGATGTACAGGGACATCGTCTATGACAGCACTCACACCAGCATTGCCCAGTTACCCGGAATGCTGGACCATTCCGTAATCCTGGACGGCTTTTCGAAGACCTATGCCATGACTGGCTGGAGGCTCGGGTACGGGGTGTTTCCCTCGGACCTGGTCCCGCACATTTCCAAGCTGATGGTCAACAGTGTCTCCTGCACGGCGCCCTTTGTGCAGAAGGCGGGCATTGCGGCACTGGAGGGGTCGAAGGAAGAACCCCAGGCAATGGTGACCGAGTTTCGACGGCGCAGGGACATGACCTGCGATGCCCTGAACGAGATCGACGGCATTCGCTGCTTCAAACCGGAAGGGGCCTTCTACCTGTTCCCGAATGTGTCGGACCTTGGGCTTTCTGCGCAGGAGTTCGGCGACCGGCTGCTCTACGAAAACGGGGTGGCGGTGCTCCCGGGCATCTCCTTCGGGGCGTACGGCGAGGGGTTCGTACGGATATCCTTCGCCACGAGCATGGAGAATCTGGAGAAGGGTGTCGAGGGCATACGAAAATTCGTGGCGAACCTGTAGGGGTAGAGGACCGAAAATAGCTTAGATTTGCTGATAAGAAGTAAAGGGTTGGCATCAAATGCCAACCCTTTGTCTTTCTTTGGGACGGGACACTGCTGACATGAAATTCGGGATAATGCACTCCCACATAAACGACCCGACCGAGGCTGTGGACATGGCCGTCAGCGCCGAGGCCGCAGGCTTCGATTCCTTCTGGACCACCGACTTCGCCCTGGGAAACTCCCCCGACCCCTTGCCCCTTCTGGCTGCGGCCTCCCAGAGGACGCAGTGCATTCTGCTCGGGACCGCGGTGATGGTGCTCCCGTACAGGCATCCGCTGCTGTTGGCCAAGGCGGCAGCGACAGTGGACGCGTTGACCAACGGTCGTCTCATCCTGGGGCTGGGGGTGGGGAGCAACAAGAGAGAGTTCGATGCCCTCGGACTCGATATCCATGAGCGAGGCAAGATGGCAGACGAAAAGCTCATGCTGTTGCGGACGCTCCTGTCCGGGGAGAAGGTCTCCCATAAGGGGAAGTACCACCAACTGGACGGAGTAGATGTCGGGCCGGAGACCGCACAGAAGCCCCACCCCCCGATCTGGACGGGCCCGCTGTGGAAGAACGGGCTGGTGGAGTCGACAATCGTGAGGGCTGGCAGACTGGCGGATGGTTTCGTTCCAACCCTGGTCCCCGCATCGGAATACAAGTCGGTGCGGGACAAGGTGAGGGTTTACGCCCGGGGCGCGAGACGGGACCCCGACGCCATCGAGTTCGGCGCCGTGCTCTGGTTCTGCCTGGACGACGACCGGGAGAAGGCGTGGGAGACGCTGGAAGCGGAATCGAACCGTCGGAGGAGTCATACGAAGGCGGTGCGTGGGGAGGCGAACGTGTCGGGTCGGGCGGAGGACTGTGCGGAAGGGATCCAGGAGTACGTGGATGCGGGGGTCACGCACTTCGTGATGAACGCGGGGGTCGTGCCTGAGCGGATGATGGAGCAGTATGAGCGGTTCGGCCGCGATGTGTTGCCGATGGTGAGGGGGATCAAGCCCTCAGCCTGATCCTCCCATGCCTCCTGCGTAACTCCGCCATGCGGAGCTTCTGCGATCCTACCGGAAGTGTGGCACTATCTCCTTCGCGGCGCGTTCGTACTGCTCCACGATCTCCTCGGCGGGAGACGCCGAGTCCAGGATGAAGTGCGTCACCCCGATGTCTACGTAGGCCTGGATAGCTTCGATGCACTCATCTACTGTCCCGGCAGCCGCCGCCCGACCGTGCACCAGCGGATAGTCCCGGTCCAGCCTGTCCGCCAGCTCCGCGAACCCCTTCCGCTCTGCGTACTCCCGGGAATCTTCCATGATGATGAAGATGAAGATGCCCCATTCGATCTGGGTCGGGTCCCGACCTGCCTCCTCCGCGTAGCGGGAGATGCGGTCAATTGCGTCCTTATACTGCTCGATGGTGGCCTCTGTGGGGATGAAGCCATCGCCGTAACGGCCTGTGCGTCGGAGCGCGCCCTCGGCCCAGCCGCCGCCGCAGTGGGCCCCGAGCCATATCGGGATCCGGGGCTTGCTGACGGAGGGCGGGCCTATGGCAACGTCCTCGAAGGAGTGGAAGCGGCCGTGGTGAGTTACAGTCTCGCCGTTCAGGATGCGGGACATGATGTCCAGCCGTTCGTCGGAAACCCGACCCCTGTACTTGATGTCCAGCCCCAGCACATCGAACTCCCTCGGGTTGGCCCCGATCCCTACCCCCAGCAGTAGCCGCCCGTTGGACAGCACGTCCACCGACAGCGCCGACTTGGAGAGCACGAGAGGGTCCTTGTAGGGAAGCACCATGACGGCCGTGCCCAGCTCTATAGTGGAGGTGCGTTGAGCGGCGGCGGCAAGGATGATGAGGGCGTCGAGCCGCGGTTTGAGGATGTAGTCCGGCACCCAGAATGAGTCGTAGCCCCAGGACTCGGACTTCTCCGCCAGCTCCACGGGGCCCATCAGGTCTTCGATGCGGGTGTAGATGGGCCCGAACTTCACCTTTGTCATGTCTGGTCTCCTCCGAGTCCCTTCTGGGCTTGTAGGGGCGACCGGCGGGTCGCCCTCGTAGGTAGGAAGCCCATTCTACCGGAAAGCCGGAATCACCTCTTTAGCAAATCGTTCCACCGCATCGTGCAGATAGGGCGCAAAGAGGTTGATTATCACCTGGTCGACTCCCACCTTCGCCCTGGCATGCACCCACTCCTTCCAGTCGTCCACGTCTCCGGTCATGGCCTGGCTCTGGCCCCGATTGAGCAGCTCGGGTTCTTCGGCGGCAATTTTCGCCAGAAATTCGTCCCATTCCTTCTGTCGTTCCGGGGGCACCATCTGCACGAGGACGGTCTTCTTGATTTCGTCGAAGTCGCGGCCTTCGTTCTTACAGTGTTTCCGCAGGACGTCGAACTTGTGGGCCACCTCCTCGGGGCTGCCGTATACGTTCATCTCATCTGCGTGTCGGGCCACGGCGCGCAGGGTCAGCTTCTCCCCTCCGCCTGCGATCATGATGGGCGGGTGGGGCTTCTGCACGGGCTTGGGGTTGAAAGGGGCGTTCTCCAGAGTGTAGTAGCGTCCGTGGAACGCTACGGGGTCGGGGGACTGCCATAGGAGCTTGGTCAGCTGTATGGCTTCTTCGACTCGGGCCACGCGTTCCCCGATGGGCTGGAAGGGTATTCCGTAGGAACGGTGCTCCTCTTGAGCCCATCCCGCCCCGACCCCGTAGGTCAGCCTGCCTTCGCTCATGATGTCCACAGTGGCGGCGATCTTGGCCGATACAACCGGGTGTCGGTAGGTGTTGGATACGACCAGGGGCCCGATGCGGATACGGTCCGTAAACGAAGCTACGGCAGACAAAAGGCTCCAGCATTCGTGAACGGGCCCGTCCGACCAGTCAGCCTCCGAGGGAGTCAGCAGGTCTGCGACCCACAGGTGGTCGAAGCCCAGGGCCTCGACTGTCTCGCACATGCGGCGGAACTCGGGCCAGGAGACGTTTGCCGCGCTGACCATCCCCCCGAACTCCATACGTCGATTGGAGATCATGGCGTCGGAGTCCCTGTATCGGGGATGGGGCTAGACCTCTTTGACAAGGAACTCCCTGGGGAAACTGGTTAGGACCTCCGCACCGTCATCGGTGATCAAGATAGTCTCGCTGAAGCCGGGCCCGGCCACCCCGGGGACAATGATCGCGGGTGTGAGGTGGAAGGTCATGCCGGGTTTGAGCACCCGTTGGTCCCCGGGTTTGATGTCCATGATGTGACCCTCGCCCCACCCCGGCGGATACCCGACCCCTATGGAATAGCCGGTGCGGTGATTGAAGAGCTCTCCGTGCCCGGCCTTGGTAATGGCGTCACGGCAGAATGCGTCGGCGTCATGGGAGGTCATGCCCGGGCCCATATTCTCAACGGCGGCCGTAAGGCCTGCGATGGAGGCTTCGGCCAGGCTCTTCACCATGTCGTCGGGTGGGCCGAGTGATATGGTGCGCATAAGGGAGGCGCTGTACCGGTTGACGTTGGCGGAGATCTCGAAAAACACGGGATCGCCGGGCTCCAGCATGACGTTTGCAAAGGTTATGTGGCCTCTCCCCGTCCGCTTACCGGAAGCCACGTATGGCTGCCCTGCGAAGTAGATGCTGCCCTCGGCGTAGAGGGTGCGGGTGAGCTCTCCGGCCACGTAGTTGTCGGTGACCCCCGGCCTGGAAGCGTCGATCCCCGACTGCATCCCCTTGGCAACTATCCGCGCAGCCTCCCTGATGCACGCAATTTCCCGGGGCGACTTGATGACCCGGCTCTCCTCAACGATGTTGCCGCCGTCCTTGACCTCGGCATCCGGGAGGAGGGACACGGTCTGCTGGTAGTCCCGCAGCTGAAGGAACCAGGACGTGGACTCAAAGCCGATCCGCCTCTCCGCATACCCGAACTCCTTGATGGCGTCGCAGGTTGTCGCCACGGGGTCATCGGAGTCCCCGAAGATGCGGTAGTCCTCGAGCCATGTGCCCATGGTGACGTTGTCCTTCTCCAGCTCACGGGTCACCATTATCGGGTCCCGGTCGGCGGGCACCATCAGGCACTGGTAGACATAATATCCCGTAGTGTTGTATCCGGTCAGGTAGTTGATGTTCTCCGGCGTATACGCCAGCAGAAGATCAATGTCCCGGGAGCGCATACGCTCCTGGACTCCGGCAAGTCGGGCCCTGTACTCCTCTATGGGGAAGGGAATGTCCCTTGGCGCTGCCATGTCGCTTCTCCTATCTGAATTCCGGCATCACTTTCTTCGCAAATGTCCTGAGCGACTCCAGGGGGTACGGAGAGCGCATGGTGAAGATTACCTGCTGGGTCCCGACCTCCACGTGACCCCTCACCCAGTCCCTGATCGCATCCATGTCTCCAACCACCCCGCCCTCTCCCCGGGACTTCCTCTGATCGGGCATGGTCTCGGCGAGATGATCCATCCAGCGGTTCCAGTCGTCCATCTTCTCGGGGGGCACAAAGGCCCCGTTGGCGGTCTTCACTATCTCGGCGGGGTCCCTCCCGACGGCCCGGCAGTGCTCTTCCAACACCCGGTATTTATGGGCCGCAATCTGAGCATGGCCGTTGATATTCATCATGTCCCCCCACTTTGCCGTGACCCTCAGGGTGCGCTTCTCGCCGCCGCCGGCTATAAGGATAGGGGGATGGGGCTGCTGGACTGGCCGGGGGTCGAATGGGGCGCTCCTCAAGTTGTAGTACTTGCCTGCAAAGTCCACGACGCTGTCAGAAGTCCAGAGTTTCTTGATGAGCTCGACGGCCTCGTCCAGCCTGCGAATCCTCTCCCCGACCGTATAGAAGGGAAAATCGTAGGCTGCGTGCTCCATCTCGAACCACCCCGCCCCGATCCCGAATATCAGCCTGCCCCCGCTTATGATGTCCACGGTAGTGGCCGACTTGGCCAGGAGCACCGGGTTGCGGTACGTGTTCCCCGCTACCATCGGCCCGATGGTAACGTTCTTCGTAATCCTCGCAAACGCCCCGAGAATCGCCCACGCTTCGAGGCACGGCCCCTCGTTTCGTCCCGGGTCGGAGGGTATCAGGTGGTCGTGAGACCAGAGAGAGTCAAAACCCAGCTCCTCCACGAGAAGGGCCGCTTCCTCGATCTCGGGCCACGTAACGCGCTCCTGTCCCAGGGACACGCCGAACTTCATACGGGGCTTGCCGGTCATAGAAAGTCCTCTCGGGTAGGGGGTGGTGTGGGGGGGATTATAGCGGTCGTGGCTTGGGCGATGTAACCCGTGTCATCTTTTGTCCGCATCCTTCGCTTCTAGGATTGCGGATATCGGTATCTTAGTGCCTTGGGCTCGCTTTCTTCTTTCCACGTTCCTGACCCATTCGGCATTGGATGTACGGGACGCGATTTGCTGAAGCTCTCTCAGCAGGAACTTCTGCAAAGACAGTCCTTGCTCTGCGGCAAGCTGCTTCAATTTGTCGCGCACCTCTTCGGGAACGTTCCCTATGGTTATCGTCACAGACATGAACGTATTATGACAGCATCGCGGTTCATCTGCACTGCGTTATGGACATTCTGTCACCCCCCCGACCTTTGATTGACACCCCCAAATCCGTTAAAGTTACTCTGAAGCAGAAATTGCCCCCGGAACCAGCCCCGATGGATCTAAAAGACTACATAGCCAACGTCCCCGACTTCCCCAAGCCCGGCATCCTCTTCCGAGACATCACACCCCTCCTCCAGTCCCCGCCCGCCTTCCGTCACGCCCTGGACCTCATCAAGCGCGGAATCGTCGATGACCACATCGACTCCTTTGCCGCCATCGACGCCCGGGGCTTTCTCATAGCCGCCCCCCTCGCCCTGGAGTTGGGCAAACCCCTCCTTCCAGTCAGGAAAGAGGGCAAGCTGCCCCGAGATGCAGTCAAGGTCAGCTACGACTTGGAGTACGGCTCCAACGCAATGGAGCTGCACCGGGACGCGCTGTCCAACGGAGAGCGAGTCCTGGTCGTAGACGACCTGCTGGCCACGGGCGGCACGGCTGAGGCCACAGTGAAGCTGGTGGAGGAGCTGGGCGGGGTGGTGGCCGGGCTCGCGTTCCTGGTGGAGCTCACCGACTTGGGAGGCAGAGACCGCATCAAGGGCTATCCCATAACAACCGTCATCGAATTCTAAGGGGCGGGAAATCACCCGCCCCTGATTCATTTGAAAGCACAATTTAGCATAACGGCAAGCAAAGACCTTCGGAATGCGGAAATGAGAAACGACTCAATACAGGGCATCACCTTTGACCTGTGGAACACGCTGATAAAAGACGTCCCGGGCAACGGCATGGTCAGGGCGAAAAAACGCATCGATGCGACCACCAGGATCCTCTCCGAGTGCGGCGTGCGATGTACCAGGGAGCACGTCGCAGAGGTCTACTGGGACTCCCAGCAGAAGTTCGAGACCGTCCGCACCCGTGGCCTCGATACCGACTTCGAAACTCAGCTGGACGACTTCCTGGACTCCATCCGGCCTGGCCTTTCTGCCTCCCTTGATCCCGAGGGCAAGGATCGGGTCTCCGAGCGGCACCTGAATGCCTTCCTGGAGCACCCCCCCGCCCTGATGCCCGGCGTCCTCGAGACCCTTTCAACACTCACCGACGAAGGCTACAGGATCGGCCTGATCTGCAACTCCGGCACGACACCCGGGAGTCTGGCCCGCAAATTCCTCGCCGACATTGGCATAGCCCGGTACCTCCTGCACCTGACCTTTTCCGACGAGGAACGTATCGCCAAGCCTGCCCCCAGCCTGTTCCTTGACACCCTGGATGCCATCGGGGCCGAAGCCGGGCAGTCGGCCCACGTCGGAGACCGGCCTGAGACCGACATCCTCGGCGCCCAGCGTGTTGGCATGAAAGCCGTCCTCATAGGCGGCGCAAGCTGGGATCACGTTCCCGTCACCCCCGACGCCTGCGTAGCAACCCTCTCAGAGCTGCCCGAAGCGTTAGCCAACCTCTAGACACCCCCTGTTCCTAACCCCGCCCCCACGTGGACTGGGCCCGCGCACCCATGTAGACTTCCAACCATCACTCGCAAGCGGATTCAGAGGGGTGGGGCCATTCCGTTCGCCCTGAGCGGAGTCGAAGGCTCTCAAGAACGGAATGGAGGAGGGGCGGATCCCAAAGGAGGCTAGCCTATGCTGCGCTCAATGTGGACTTCCCAGGGCATGGTCATTGAAGACGTCGACCCCGGCCCCCTTGCCCCGGGCCGCGTTCGGGTTTCCGTCACCGCCTGCGGCATCTGTGGTTCCGACCTCCACGTCTACGCAGGCCGCAGTACCAGGCACAACAACGTCGTCATGGGCCACGAGATTGTCGGCACCATAATCGACGGCGGCGCAGGTCTCCCCGACTCCCTCTACGCCATCGAGCCCCTGGACGCCTGCCTGGATTGCCACTACTGCGCGGCCGGTGCCACCAACATCTGCCCCGACATGAAGTTTATCGGTATCGATGAGCCCGGCGGCCTCGCCGAGTTTATAGACGTCCCCGCCCACACCGTCCACCCTGTCCCCGAATCCCTCCCCCCGCTCCTGGCTTCCCTCGTCGAGCCCATGGCCTGCTCCTACCGGGGCGTCGCCTTGGGCCGGTTGAAGATCGAAAGCCGGGTATTGGTTCTTGGGGCGGGGACCATCGGACTCTTCGCCGGTCTCCTGGCCCGGGACCGCGCCGCCGAGGTCGCCATCACCGCCCGGCATCCCCAGCAGTTCGACGCTGCCCGAAAGCTCGGCCTGACTCCCCTATCCGAAGCCGAGTGGGAAGACTGGTCCCGGGACCGCCAGCCCGACGTCGTCATCGAGACCGTCGGCGGCGCCGCAGACACCATCAACGACGCTATAAAAGCTGCCCAGCCCGAGGCCCGCATCGTCATCCTGGGCATCTTCACCGCCAACTCCCAGGTCGACGGGCTGATGCTCGTGGCCAAGGAGGTGGACATAGTCGGCTCCAGCATGTACGGCGTGGGTGTGCATGGTCGGGAGTTCGCCTCCACCATCGACTCCCTCGCCCGCTACTCCTCCGAAGTCGCCTTCATGCAGACCCACAAGTTCCCCCTCACCGATATCACCCGGGCCTTCGACACCGCCCTCGACAAGTCCACCGGCGCCATCAAAGTCACCGTCCTCCCCAAATAACCCCCTCCCTGACCTCCGTCATCCCGCCCCCCGACCCGGAATCCATCCTTTTCACTTCGTCATCCCCGACTACTCGGGAATCCAGGGGTGGTGGGGCCCCCGTTCGCCCTGAGCAGGGTCGAAAGGTAGACCGAACGGAACGGGATGGGGGTTCCTCTCCCCGGCGTGGGGGTTCCGTTCGCCCTGAGCAGGGTCGAAGGGTAGACCGAACGGAACGGGATGAGGGTCCCTCTCCCCAGCGTGGAGTCTCTCACCCTGAGCCCGAGTCGAAGGGTCAAGAAAAGAGTAGTCTACGCATTACCAATCCAACACCCTTGCCACAACTGTTTTATTATTGCTCCATGACAACCACCTCAGCTGATCCCACCCCCATCTTCGCCGATGCCCGCCAGATGCAAGAAGCCGCCCTTCAGCGCATGGCTGCCGGCGACATCCGTGACGCCTCCGACAAAGCCTGGTGCGCCGCCAAGCGCGCCGCCGATGCCCTGATCCTTGCCCGCACTGGCCAACTGTCCCCCAAATCCCCCGACACCACCCGCTCCCTCCTCAGGCTTGCCTTGGACCACCCCGAAATTGCCAGTTTGCGGGACCGCTATACAGCAAGGCGAGACATCCTCCACGGCGATTGCTCCTACACCGGCCTCTGCGAACCCGTCGACGCCATAGAAGCCCTCATCCACGAAACCGCCGACTTCATCCAGGACGCCCAGGCTCTGGCCCACCCCTAAACCCTCCTACTTCCGTCATCCCCACCCCCAAGCCGGAATCCATCCCGAGGCGTGGAGGGGAGTCCTACCCCCTCTCCCTCGAGGGGAGAGGGTTGGGGTGAGGGTGATCCCCTCCCCAGGTGCTGGGCCGCTCACCCTGAGGTCACTCGAAGAACCTGTCCCTGCGAAGGCAGGGGGTCGAGCGGGGAGCCTCGCCCCACCAATACGTCACCTCAGTCTTCGGCCAGCCACATCCCTCACTGTCATTCCGATGCCCCGCGAGGAATCTAGGACTTGCCCACTCATGCCCTTTACCTACCTCCCCCTTCCTCTCCCCAGTACTGAACAGAGTGCCACGTGGGTGCGCAGCACCCACGTGGCACTCTGTTCATCTTTCCTCCTCTCCCTTAGAGCCTTAAAGGGAGAGAGGGATAAAGGGGGTGAGGGTTCCCCTGTGGGGTCAAGGGGCATCCCCCCCAAACCTGTACATTTGCCCTACATGAACCCCCGTGCTATAATGCACCCCAGAGCCACCGACCTCGTACCTCGGGGCCCATCACAGGAAAGGAACAAAGGAGTCTTATGAGACGCATCAGCCTGATCAGCTCTCGTCCCACCCGGGCCCTGCGCGACCGCCCGGCCACCGACACGCGCCTCAGCCCCTTTCCCTTTCCTACCAGGCGATGGAAGGTCCATCGACCACACGCGGCAAACCCGTCTCTTGGGTCCCTCCTGCGTCTACGCCCCCTTAATGGCGTACTCACCCCCGGCCACAGGCCAGGGGGACGACCCGACACCCTCGGGTCCCCGGAGGCCACCGCGCCCCGGCTCGACTCCCCCGTCGCTTCCCTCGGAACTCCCCTTTCTCATGGCGACGGGAAGGAGGATACGCCCGACCCCCTCCGAAGGGTCGAGAGCGTCTGGGGTTCATACCCCTTTCGGGACTCCCCCGTCTCAAATCTCGGAGATGCCCATAAATCCAGAGACGACAGAGAGTCTGCGCTCCCATCCCTCCGAATGGTAGAGCGCTTCCCGCATACGGACAGGCCGGAGGTTTCCTCCAGCCCTATCGACTTGCGGGTCTGGTGCAGCCTGGCCCCCCGGCCCCTGCGCCCTGGTCACGGCCCTTCCATCGCCTACACCCCTCTTCCCGTCATTCCCGCCCCCGATCGAGAATCCATCCCCGGGGCAGAGTCGAGGGGAGGAGTCCTACCCCCTCTCCCTCGAGGGGAGAGGGTTGGGGTGAGGGTGATCCCCTCCCCAGCGAGCGGGGCTGCAACCACCAACCAACGCCCCTCACACTGTCATTCCGATGCCCCGCGAGGAATCCCGGACTTGCCCACTCGCCACTCTCCTTGCCAACCTTCCCCCATCCCCAGTATTGAACTAGAGGCAGAGGTTGGCGCAGAAGCGCCAACCTCTGCCTCTGTTCATCTTTCCCCCTCTCCCTTAAAGGCCCTGAGGGAGAGGGGGATCAAGGGGGTGAGGGTTCCCTTCCCGCCCCCTGCGCCATGCGAAATCCCCAGAAATCCCTTTAGGCGTCATTCAATCAAACCAGCTACGAGTTCAATCAACGTTCAATCAAAATCCCAACAGCCGCCCCATGTATAATCCCTCCCTAGGGAGGAGGGCCCCGAGCATGAAACAGCACCCCATCGTCGACGCGGACAGCCACGTCCTTGAACCCATGTCCATCTGGCATGAAGGCCTGGAGCCCGAGCTCAGGGACCGAGCCATACGCTGGGGAACTGACGAAAACAACCGTGAGGTCATGATCGTCGATGGCAAGCCCGCCCGGCAATTCATGCTCCGCAACGGCTGGATGGGCAGCCCCCGGCTCCCCGGAGGCCAGGCCTTCGAGGACCGGGTGACCTCATCCCTGGGCGCGGCTAACGGCCCCGACCGCGTCCAGCTCCTCGACAACGAAGGCATAGACATCACCCTCCTCTACCCAACCCTCGGCATCCAGTGGGAGCCCGAGTTCGAGGACTATAAGCTCGCAGCCGCCCACGCCCGGGCCTACAACGCCTGGATTACAGACCTCTGCCGGCCCCACTCGGACAGGCTTGTCCCCGTGGCCCACGTCGTCGCATCCGATGTCGAAGAAGGCGCGGCGGAACTGGAGCGGGCGGCGGGGCTGGGGGCCCGGGGCGGGATGCTCAGCGGCCGGCCCATCAACGGCATCCCCTACGGCGACCCCTATTATGATCCGCTGTGGGCCAGGGCCTCGGAGGCCCGTATGCCTCTTGCCCTCCACGTCATGGGATATCCCAGGCACCTGGGCTATGAGATGTACCCCGACACCAGCCCCAACATCGCCTGGTGGGGCTTCGTGACCCTCGGCCTTGAGGTGATTATCGGGCTGACGACCCTGTTCCAGGGGGCGGTATTCGAAAGGTTCCCGGACTTCCGGCTGGTGGTCCTGGAGGCGGGGTCGGGGTGGCTCCCCTACTGGCTGGACCGGATGGACGAGTACACCGAGATATTCACCTACGCGACCTCGCTGTCCATGAAGCCCACGGAGTACTTCAAGCGACAGTGCTGGATCTCCTTCGAACCCAGCGAAGAGATGGTCCCCGATACCATGGACTTCATCGGCGTAGACAAGTTCATGTGGGCCGCCGACTACCCCCACACCGACTCCGTCGCCGAACCCGTCCGACTCCTCAACAACATCCTCGGACCCCTCTCCCAGGAAGACCGATGGAAGGTGCTTGGGGATACGGCGGTGGAGCTATACGGGCTTTAACAATCAAAGACTAGGAGTAGGAAAAAGGCAGCGTTATTGCAACGACTTGCAATAGCAACCGATTGCATGTATAATGTTCACAGCCGGTGGACGCCGGCACAGATGAACGATAGAAAGGACCGACAGATGGTAGAGATCCACAACGTCCACAAGATCATAGAGAACCTGACTCCCATAGCCGACCGGGGCCCGGACACCCCCGAAGACGTGGTAGTCGCAGGCTTCGAAATCCTCGGCCGCGGCGACTTCCGCCATGCCGCCATCAACCTCGGCACCTTCGACGGCGATGCCGGCTGGGAGCGCCACTCCCAGGGCGACGAGATCGTCCATGTAGTCTCAGGTGAAGTTGACATCACCATGCTGGTCAACGGAGAGAAAGAGAGCGTCAAATTCGGCCCTGGCGACCTGTTCGTTATGCCCCAGGGCACATGGCACCGCCTCCGCTCCGAGAAGGGGGTCACCGTCCTGACCGCCACCCCAGAGGGCCACGAGGACCACGCCTTCGTCGACGACCCCAGGACCATGTACCCCTGCTAAGGATCAACCTAAAAGGCTCCAGACAGTGGGCGCTTCTACATGTCGGCTGCTCGCCGGTATGTTAGAGTGCCCACTGGCATGTTCAGAGGCTCAATCGTCCTAGTGGTCTTCCTATCAATTATCGTGGCAGCTTGTAGTCAAGACACCCTCGTTGAGTGGGGCTACTCGGGCCCCGGGGCCCCCGAGAACTGGGCCTCCCTCTCCCCCGACTTCTCCGCCTGCGCCAACGGCAAGCAGCAGTCCCCCATCGACATCACGGGCTACCAACCGGCTGACCTCGCGGCAATCTCGTTTTCATTCCTAAACCACGAGGCAACGCTTCACAACGACGGAAGGCAAGTCAGGGCGGAGTATGGGTCAGGCAACTCATCAATGCTCGATGGCATAGAGTTTCACCTGAAGTCCGCGCACTTCCATTCGCCGTCGGAGCACACAATTGATGGCAAGGGCTTTGCCGCCGAGCTTCACCTCGTCCACGCCGACTCCTCAGGGAACCTTGCAGTGGTGGGCGTGCTGTTCGAACTTGGAGACGCTAATCCGGTAGCGCAGTCGATTCTCGATGCTGCTCCACCCCTGGGTGAGTCTTCGGATGCTCGTATTCCCCTCCCCGCCACCCTTCCCCCCGACTTTTCCTACTACCGCTACGACGGCTCCAAGACCACCCCGCCCTGCGACGAGCCCGTGGACTGGTACATGCTAAGGCAATCGATGACCTTGTCCCAGGACCAGGTGGATGGCCTGCTTTCGTTGAGTAGCGGCCCCAACAACCGCCCCACCCAGCCCATCGGAGAGCGCGCCATACTGGTTTGTTGTTGTGCCTCGAGGAGGACTACCCCGGCTGAGCGAGCTTAAGCTACGGGATTTCGTTGCCGGCGATGAGGGTGCTGGCTGCGGCGAACATGCCTCCCGGCCCGTGGGCTATGCCGATCTTGGCGTCCTTGACCTGGCGCTCGCCCTGGTCGCCGCGGAGCTGTCGGGTGAGCTCGATCAACGTGAACATCCCGTACATCCCCGAGTGGGTGTAGGACAAGCCCCCGCCGTTGGTGTTCATGGGGAACTCGCCGCCGGGCGCGGTCCTCTGCCCCTCGACGAAGGGTCCGCTCTCCCCAGGCCCGACAAAGCCCAGGTCCTCCAGGGCCAGCATCGGGGTGAAGGAGAAGGCGTCGTAGAGCTCCGCCACGTCGATGTCCGAGTGCTTCACGCCCGCCATCTCGAACGCCGCCTGCCCCGACTTCCTGGCACAGTCGGAGGTTGTCATGTCCCTCATGCTGCTGACCCGCTCGTGGGAGACGGCCTCGCCCGTGCCGAGTACATAGACCGGCCTGTGCTTCAGGTCCCTGGCCCGGTCGGCGGTGGTGAGGACTATGGAGCCCCCGGCGTCGGTGACGAGGCAGCACATCAGGAGGGTGAAGGGCCAGCAGATCATGCGAGCCTCCATGACGTCCTGGATGGTGATGGGGTCCTTCATCCGAGCCATTGGGTGCATCATCGCCCACTTCCGGGTCGCCACCGACACCTCGGCGAGCTGCTCCCGGGTCGTGCCGTACTTGTGCATGTGCCGGGTCACGGGGATGGAGAAGGTGGTGGTCGGGCCGAAGGTGCCGAAGGGGTCTTCGAACTGGCCGTTGTGGGTTGCGCTCTCATCGGCGAAACCGGGCAGGCCCATGCGGGACCGGCCGCTTTCGCCGTGACTGATGACCGCCGTATTGATCACCCCCGCAGATAGGGCCAGCATGGCGTGCTCGACGTGCATGATGAATGAGCAGCCCCCGACTATCGTGCTGTCCACGTAGCGAGGCACGATGCCCAGGTACTCGACCAGGTCGTTGACGGAGGTCTCGGTGGAGCCGCCGGCAACGAAGAGGCCGTCGACGTCGGAGAGGGAGAGGCCGGCGTCGTCGATGGCGTTGCGAATGGCCTCGGAGTGGAGGGTGAGGACCGACTTATCGGGGAGCTTGCCCATCTCGTCGGACTCGGAAGCTCCGACAATGGCGATCTTACCGCGCAGGTCTTTGAGGGACATGTTCAGTCTCCTTGACGGGTGAGGGGGCTCATGCGGGCCGGAACTGGGGCAGGGTCACTTGGTCGGTGACGTCCAGGTATTCGATCTCGACGGGCATGTCGCAGTGGATCTTGTCGGGGTCGGGATCGATGCCGACGAGGTTGGTCATCATCCTGCCGCCCTCTGCGAGCTCGACGACGGCGATGACGTAGGGGTCGGGGCCGAAGCCCGGTGCGGGCCTGTGGTTGATGACGAAGGAGTAGAGGGTGCCTTTCCCGCTGGCCTCGAACCACTCGACGTTCTTGCAGAAGCAGGTCGGGCAGAAGGGACGGGGGTAGAAGTAGGCCTTGTCGCAGTCCCGGCAGCGCTGGATGAGGAGCTTGTGCTCCCTGAGGGCGTCCCAGTAGCGCTGGGTCTCGGGGGTAGGTGTGGGCAGGGGTCGATTAGTATCCGCCAATGGGGCCACCTCCCTGGGCGTGGGTGGGGATTGAGTAGGAGCCTATGCTATCGCTCCGCCGTGTGTAGTGTCAACGTGAGGGGACGGGCCCGACCTGCCTCCGAGAAGGATGATTGAAGGTAGATTGAAGTCGATTGAGTTTGATTGAAGAATGATTGAACTTGATTGAAAGGAGATTGAACGTTGATTGAACTCGTAGCTGGTTTGATTGAATGACGCCTGAAGGGATTTGTGGGGATTTTGCGTGTCGCAGGGGGAACCCTCACCCCCTTGATCCCCCTCTCCCCCTCGAGGGACTCGGGGCAGGCTCTTAGGGCCTTTAAGGGAGAGGGGGAGGAAAAAACAGAGGCAAGCGCCTGCGCCATGGCGCAGGCGCTTGCCTCTAGTTTGGTACTGGGGGGAAGGGAGGGAATAACGGAGGGGAGCCGGGGTGAGTTGCGGAGTTGGGGGTGGTTGTTCAGGAGGGATGGATTCCCGACTCCTCGGGAATGACGGGTTAGACGGGCGGGGATGGGGATGTTCGGTTGTGGGGTTTGGGTATTCATTTTGTTCTGTCTGTCGGGTTTTGGGTCGGCGATGGAAGACGCTGGCTGGACTTTGACCCTGTTCCTATCCAGGCAGCTTGTAGGTGTCCTGGGGTCGGTGGACACCTGCCGCCGGCAATTGCCATGCCTCCACGTACCAGGTACGGGCTTGCACGCCACACAGGCCGCGAGCAATCGCCAAGCGTCCTCGTACTAAGTGAGTACGGGCCGCGGGCCACTTACGCCGGTGAGTTCAACCGGCCGGACCCATCTCCCTGAGGGAGCGGCAGCATTGGGCTGCCGTCGAAACGGCTTTGTCTTGCCCTGCCGCCAGAGCGCTTCGGGGCGCTCGGCCCGCCTCAAACGACGTCGAAAGGACTCGCAGGGGGGCCGGCCTCTACCCTCACGTATGGGAGGGGAAGCCAAGGCCTCGACCCTCATGCACTGGAGGGGGAGGCCGGACGGGAACGGTGTAGACCAGAGCGTCTATCCATCGCCTGGATGGAGAGGGAAGGGGACACGGGACCTGGTGGGGTCGGGTGGGCTTCCCTGGGTTGTTGGTTCCTCCTTCTTATGTTACTGAATCGATGTTCGAACGCAGGATATGATAGTATGATCGGACAGGTGTGTCAAGAGCAAGTGTGCGGCTTTTGGGGGAATATCCCCCCGGCCCCCCAAGGGAACCTCGCCCAAGATTCCTCGCGGGGCATCGGAATGACTGGTGTGTCGGGGGTGGGGATGATGGGTAAACCGAGCTGGGATGATGGGGGGAGGAGCAGTCCGGCCATTCCATTATTGAGGCTCGTAGACTATGCTCAGGGTGAGCGGGCCGTCACCACGGGAGGGCGACCCGCCGGTCGCCCCTACGAGAGGGATGGATTCCGGCTAAGGGGCCGTGGGTAAGGGGTGAAGAAATGAAAAGAGATGGTGGCGAGCGAAGCTCGATTCGGTTGCGGGACTATGATTATTCCCAAGCAGGTGCATATTTTCTGACAATCTGCACGGTGAACAGGGCGTGTTTATTCGGTGAAATCATCGAGAACAAAATGCGTTTGAACGGTCTTGGGCGAATCGTTGAAGACGAATGGAAGAGGTCTGCCCTAACACGGTCTGAGATTGAACTGGACTCGTGGGTGATTATGCCCAATCACCTTCATGGCATAGTGGTTATCAAGGCCAGTGATGAGCAGGGTGCTGGAGTCGGACAAGGGTTGAGCATACAAGTGGGCAACCCGCCGGTCGCCCCTACGGGACCAAGGCGGAAATCTATTGGCGCTATGGTAGCAGGGTTCAAATCTGCGGCAACTACTCGCATCAACGGGGTGCGCGGCAGGTACGGTGTTCGCGTGTGGCAGCGCAATGATTATGAGCACGTTATTCGCGATGAGGATTCGTTGAATATCATCCGTCAATACATCATGGACAACCCAGCGAAGTGGGACGAGGACCCGGAAAACCCGCATCTGAGGTAGCGACGCACATCTGGTGTGACCGGTCATACATGCCAGGGCGAGGCTCCACCCCTGGGCGACCCGCCGGTCGCCCCTACGGGGGAGAGGGAACCGGACATCCGGCCCCAACCCGCGGGATGGATTCCCGATGGGGGTCGGGAATGACGGGAGTGGTGGAAGAGACGTGTTAGAGCCCTCGCGGGGCATCGGAATGGGAATGTGGGGAGTCGGGGGTGGGGTGGATTGCTAGAATGTGGCGATTATTCAGGAGGGATGGATTCCTGCCTCCGCAGGAATGACGGGGGGGTGGGTCGGGGGTGGGGGGGTTAGGGGGCATCCTTCTACCTCTAGAGTCGAGGTAACTTTCCCTGGCGTTGTGCGTTAAATCACTTGTAGGCACCAATGTTGATACCCTGTACCCTTGTGGCTACTATAGCCAGACAGCGGGACTAGCAGTCTCGTGCTTGACGTGATGAGGAGAGTAATGCGTCGAAATACCATATTGTTAACACTGGCCCTTGCCCTCGTTGCCCTGCTGGTAGCAGTCGCTTGCGGAGGCGGTGACGAGGGCCCGACCCTTCAGCCGACCCCCACCCCGGTCCCAACCAGCCCGTCCGAGGCTCCAGCGGAATCCACCGACTCCGCCCCAACGGGGTCGGGCGGCGAGTTCACCCGGCTCTTCTCCGACCCACCCACCCTCGACCCTGCCCTGACCTCGGACACCAGCTCGGCCTTTGTCGTGATAGAGGTGTTCAGCGGCCTAGTGACCATCGACCCCGACCTCAACATCGTCCCCGACATCGCCGAGAGGTGGGACATCAGCAACGATGAACGGACTTTCACGTTCTACCTCCGCCAGGATGTCAAGTTCCACGACGGCAAGGACGTCACGGCCCACGACTTCAAGTACTCCATGGAGCGGGCCCTGGACCCGAGGACGGAGTCGACGGTTGCGGACCTTTACTTGAACGACATAGTCGGGGCTTCGGCGAAGCTGAGGGGCGCCGCCGACAACGTTACCGGCATAAGGGTGCTGGACGACTACACCCTGGAAATCACCATCGATGCTCCGAAGCCTTATTTCCTGGCCAAGCTCACCTATCCTACGGCATTCGTGGTTGACCAGGAGAACGTGGAGTCGGGGGCGGACTGGACGTCGAGGCCCAACGCCACGGGCCCGTTCCGGCTGACGGAATGGGAGATAGGAGAGAGGATCCGGCTGGAGAGAAACGACCTGTACTACCGGGAGCCTGCCAATCTAAACGCGGTCAACCTGATCCTCAGCGGGGGAGTCGGGATGACGATGTACGAGAACGATGAAATCGACTTTACGGGGGTCGGGCTTGCGGACATCGACCGGGTGCTGGACCCGACCGAGCCCATCAACCGGGACCTCCAGATCGCGCCGCCGGACTACAGCGTCAGCTACTTCGGATTCAACACCCAGATGGCGCCCTTCGACGATCCCAAGGTGCGGCAGGCACTGGCCCTGGCCATCAACAAGGAGTTGATAGCGGAGGCCGTGCTCTCGAACCTGGTGGTACCGGCTTACGGCATTCTGCCGCCGGGGTTCCCGGGCCACAACCAGAACCTCCTGGGACTTCGATACGATATCGAGACGGCCATGAGGTCGCTGGCGGATTCGAGCTATGGTCGGGCGATCCCCGAGGTTGCGGGCTTCGTTGCCCAGGCTGATGCAGCTACGGACGACGAGAGCCGCCTGATTGCGCTCGCAGAGGCCTCCAGGCTGGCCGCGGCCGAACTGCCGACCATCATACTCTCGGTGCCGGGGGGCGGCGGGGCGGTGGGCCTCGACACGGAGGTCATCCTTGCCGTGTGGCAGGAGCTGCTGGGGGTAAACGTGGAGGTCCAGCAGTCGGAGTTTGCGACGTTCCTGAACGACGTGGACAGGCGTAGGTACCAGATGTTCACCCTCGGGTGGGTGGCGGACTATCCGGACCCGCAGAACTTCCTGGACATCCTGTTCCATTCGGAGAGCGCCAACAACCATACGGGCTACTCCAACTCACAGGTGGACGGTTTGCTAGAGCAGGCGCGGACGGAGAAGGACGTCGAGACCCGGATAGCGCTGTACCAGGAAGCCGAGCAGCTGATAGTCAGCGACGTGCCCTGGATCCCGCGCTGGTACGAAGGTGACCGGTACGTGCTGATAAAGCCGCACATCAAGGGCTACGTGCTCTCGCCGCTTCCGATATCGAAGCTGAGGTTTATACACATAGAGTCGGAGTAGGCCTGACTCACACGTGCACTAAGGCAACTTGGTACGAACAAAAGAGGCGCCCGCCGAGGGAGCACTCAGGCGCATATAGGCCTGAGCCAAAATTCGGGGGGCGCCTCAGCTTTTCCCGTGCCGACCGACGGATGGGCGACGCCTAAAGCTCGGGGTGACAAAAGGCTGGAATTGTGTAATCGTATCCATGTTTTCTAAGTCTGAAGATGTTGTCTACTCCCGCGATTTCACGTCTCTTGTCACCTAATCCAAACTGGCCCCGGAGGCGTAGATGAAGGCCTACATCCTTCGAAGGATGCTTTGGGTGCCCGTTGTATTACTTGTAGTTTCCTTCGTCACGTTCGCGCTGGGCACCTACGGGCCGGGGGACCCGGTGTCGGTCCTGGCGGGCCAGCACCGAGACCCGGAAGTCATTGCCCGAATCAAGGAGCAACGCGGCCTGGACGACCCGTTCTTCGTCCAATATGGCAGGTACGTCTGGAACGCGGTGCAGGGAGACCTGGGAGAGAGCTTCACCTTCCGCGGAGAGCCGGTATCCAGCCTGATTGCGGGCAAGATATGGGTGTCGGCGCAGCTGGGGCTGGCGGCGATGATAGTCTCGGTGATGGGAGGGGTGCCGCTAGGGCTCATTGCGGCGCTGAACCAGGGGAGGTGGGTCGACCCAGTGATAGTGGCGACCACGCTCTTTTTTGTATCGATTCCCGTGCTGGTGACCGCGCCTATCCTGGCGCTGATATTCGTGGTCTGGCTGGACGTCCTTCCCAGCGGGGGGTGGGGGGGCTTTTTCGATATGCGGATCCTGATGCCGGCCCTTGTCATGGGGGTGCCGGGCATAGCGGTCCTGACCCGGCTGATGAGGGCTAGCACCCTGGACGTCCTGGGCCAGGACTACATCCGCACGGCCCGGGCCAAGGGGCTGAAAGAGTGGACGGTGCGTCGCCGGCACATTGCACGTAACTCGATCATTCCCATAGTCACGGTGGTCGGGCTTTCGCTTGGGGACCTGGTGACGGGGGCGTTTATTACGGAGCAACTCTACGGGATCCCGGGGATAGGAAGGCTGGCGGTGGACTCGATATTCAACCGAGACTTTCCGGTAATCATGGCGCTTGTTCTGTTGATATCCGTTTCCTTCGTTTTGGCCAACCTGCTCGTCGACGTCCTCTATGCGTTCCTGGACCCGAGGATCAAGTATGACTAGCCTTCTGCAGGCACTGGGTCGGGTGTGGGGTCTCTTCCGGAGGGGTCGACGGGACTCGTCTGCCGATGAGCAGGTGCGGGGCGGGCCCTGGGCCCAGGCCTGGACGCGACTCCGCCGCAAGAAGGTGGCCTTCGGGGCGCTGATCCTGATAGTAATTCTCTATGTGGGCGGCGCCCTGGCCCCCTGGACCGCTCCCCGGGACTATAGGGAGACACCGTCGACCAACCTGGAGGATTTACCCGGTTTCCAGGGGCTAGTCATCTCTCCGCGCTGGACGGAAGACTCCACCCTGTACAACTACACCCCCATCGGGGTGTTCAGGTCGGAGAATGCGGGCGGGTCCTGGGAGCAGGTGAACACGGGGCTGGGGGCGGTGAACGTTGACGTGCTGGCACCGGTCTCGATTGAGGGGGACAATAACGTGGTCTTTGCGGGGACCCCGCAGGGGATATTCGTGTCCCGGGACGGGGCCTCGACATGGGAAGGGGCCAGCGAAGGCCTCCCTGAAAACCGGGGCGTCAAGCACCTGGCAGCGTCCCCCTCCTTTGGGTCCGATGGTATCGCCATTGCGGCGCTGTCTGGGGGTCTGTACAGGAGTGGGGACCGGGGGTCGAGCTGGTCCAAAGTAAACAACGGCTTCCAAAGCGAGTCCCCTGCCGCATCTCACGTCGTGTTCTCCCCCGACTTTGCCTCCGACAACACGGTCTTCGCCACGGTCACCGAGAGGAAGACCGGGTCATTTCGGACGGTGGAAGAGGTGTATCGCTCTACGGATGCAGGCATATCCTGGGCGCCGGTCTACGAGGCCAGTGCGGGCGTGTCCCGTGAGGCGACCATGGCGATATCGCCGGGGTTCGGGCGGGACGGCACCCTGTACGTTACCTCGTCCGAGGGGTTGCTGCGGTCTCGGGACAGGGGATCGACGTGGGAATTGATGGACGCAAGGCTGAACAGCCAGCAGGTGCTGGCCCTGCTGACTTCCCCGGGCTACGAGTCGGACCGTACCATATTCGCGAACACGGGGAGCCTGGGGATCTTTCGGTCGGTGGATGAGGGCGCCAGTTGGGTGACGGCGACTGCTGGTCTAAGCATAACGAAGGCCGAGGGCCTGGCCATCTCGCCGGACTACGGCAACGACGGGACGCTCTTTGCCGGGACCGTGGACGGCGGGTTGTTTATAACTACCAACGGCGGTGATACCTGGAGCGAGCTGGCTTCCACTGACCTTATCGAAGGCCCATCCATATTGCGATGGCCGCCGAGTCTCGAGCACCCTCTGGGTACGGATAGGATAGGACGGGACCTGCTAAGCCGGGTGATCTATGGGATCCGCACCACAGTAATTATCACATTGGCGTCGGTGCTCACGGGGTCGCTGCTGATAGGGGTATTTATGGGTGCGGCGGCGGGTTACTTCGGGAGGCGGGTGGACACGGTGATAATGCGCACCGGGGACATATTCCTGGCCTTTCCCGGCATATTGCTGATCATCCTGATAGCGGCCACGGTGAAGCCGAGGGTCGTGGAATGGGTCAGGGCCTTCGAGGACTGGTCCGGGATAGACGGGATCGTGCGGTCGGGCGGGGTGGACTACTTCGTGGTGTTCGCATCGCTAACGCTGTTCAGCTGGGTGGGGATGGCCCGGCTGGTCAGGGGTCAGTTGCTGTGGCTGAAGGAGAGCCAGTACGTTGAGGCGGCGAGGGCGATGGGGGCGTCCAACATGCGCATCATCTTCCGTCATCTCTTGCCCAACGCCCTGAGCCCGGTGATCGTCTCGGTGTCGGTGGGGATGGGGGCGGTGGCGGGGTCTGAGGTGGTGTTGAGCTGGTTCGGGATTGGGATACAGCCGCCTAACCCGAGTCTCGGGCGGATGATCCTGGAGAATTTCGGCATATCAAATTTGTCGATATTGCGTGACGACCCTCACTTGTTGCTGGTCCCCGCGGCGACCATAGCCATCCTCATCTATGCCTGGAACCTCCTCGGGGACGGGCTGAATGACGTGTTGAACCCGAGGACGCGGTAGGGAACCGGATAAAGAGTTTGTACAATCTAGTCGTACCAACCCCAACGGCCCACCAGACTAGAGATTTATGATGACTACTTACGGAATAAGGGAATTTAAGGCCAAAGCCAGCCAGATATTGCGTGATTTGAAAGAAGGGGATGAAGTAATCATCACACGGCGTGGAATGCCATGCGGTAAGCTGACAGCCGTGACTTCCTGTGAAAGCAAGAAGCCATCTCTTTCCACACTTCGAGGAGCGTTCAAGGACATCCTTCCGGAAGTAACCTATCAAGACTTCCTCGACATCAAGGCCATTTGGAATCCAAGAGTCGAGAAGATTCTAGAGGCCGAAAAAGAGGAAAGCGCCGAATAATCCTCTTTAAGCGTCCGGTGGCTCACCATGTTGCACCGTCGCTTTTCAGTGACGCAGCGAATCAAAATCAGTGTCCACGCGCCTCTCTCCAAGAATCGCGGCACGTCCGGTGGGTAGTCCTACGTGAGGAGGAGTGGATCTCTACCGCCGACGCAAGATCAGCAGCCCTATTGCCGACGCCGGAATCAGCAGCAATAGCAGTAGCAGCCAGAGATATCCACTCCCTGCTCCCGACGAGTCGGGGGGAGGCGTCGCAATAGGGGCGGCAGTGGGGGCTATGGGGGCCGTTGGCAAGGGCGTGGCAGTGGGAGCTCCCAGCGGAGGTAGGGTGGGTCGGGGGGTGGGGGCGGCGGAACTTGGCCTGTTACCTATTCTCTCCGTCGAGACGTGAGGCAGCCCTAAACTGTCCCGCCACATGTTGTCTATCTCCGTGAGGGTGTGGCCGTAGACCTTCTCAAGGGTGTCTTCGAAGTTCAGGTCGCCGTCCCGGAATTCTCGCAATAGCTCACTCATCTTGTCGGGGCCAAAGGTATCTATCATGAAGTCGACGACCTGGCGGGAATGGCCGTAGAAGACGATGACGGCCTCGGGTTCTCCGGGTCGGTTGGCAAGCTGTACGAGGGGATATAGGGTGTCGGTGCGCACGGCGCGCAGGACGGCGAGATCGTAGGAGACGCCAGGTTGGATATTGCCGTACTCTGCCAGGCCTTCGTTGAGCCAGTCCGGGACCCGTTTGCCGGGGCCTTCTCCTGCCTGAGCTACCAGCAGGTGGGTAACTTCGTGGGATACGATGCCCTCAATCTGGCTATCGAAGCCGTTTATCAACAGCACCCCCTCCTTCCCGTATGCCTGGCCCTGGGTCACGAGCCCGCTGGAGCTAGCCTGGCTGATGAAGGGAAGGGCGTCCTTCATCTGGAGGGGATTGTTGTACATGACCACGTTGACGTCCCTGGTCAACTCGGCGTTGAGAAGCCTGCCCATGTTGTTCAGGGTAATGGCAGAGGCATCCAGTATGGTCTCGGCGCGGGTCCTGGTGGGGCCGTTGTAGTGCACGTAAATGTTGTCACGGGAGACGGTACTCCATTCGAAGCGGGTGTCCGTATACAGGAGTTGCGTGGACTGGGTCTCTGCCGAATTGCCATCCTGATCCTCGATGATCCACCGGTAGTTCATGACGGCGCCGGGGGGAATAAAGGTGCTGCTCCCGCCCCGGGTCCTGAGGGTGAACTCGGCGGTGGAAGGGTCTCCTTCCCGAACATCGGCGGGCTCGATGCGGCCGGAGTCCTGCCCGACGATGTGGAAAGAGAGATTGGCTCGGGCTACGGGTCTGACGGTGGTGAACTCCAGGGTGAAGACCATGTCGTCGGGGAAGTTGATGACGGCGGACTGCTCTCCGAACTCGATCCAGTCGTTGTCCGCGGAAGCGCCGACCAACAGGGCGGCCCAGAGAGCTACCGCGGCGATCAACAACGCCACAGCAGTGGCAACGCGCCACGGTAGATATCGCTTAAGAATCATCTGCCAGTTAAGCCCGTACACTACTGACCTGCACCACTGCGGACCAGGGCAACGACCAAATTCACGACATCGCCCAACAAAGCCGCGTCTACGAATTCCAGGGTGTCCTCCGGGGTGTTGACCCTGGAAAGGTCATCTGTGAAGAAGAAGGCGGTGGGAATGTCCAGGGCCTGGAAGACCATGTGATCACTAAAGACTCCGTCGGGGGTGTTGCCGGGCGAAACTACCGCCCCGAGCTCCGTGCCCAGCCGAAGGGTTTCAAGCTGTGTGACGGGGTCCCCCGCCACGACTGCTCTCTCGCCGCTTCCAACCACGTCCATGTTAATCATCAGACCGACGGTCGGGGCACCTTCGTCCAGCAGGCTGCTGGCAAAGCTCTGGGCGCCGATAAGCCCGAGTCCCGAGGCACCGAAAGCGACGAAGGTCACGTCCGCCTCGAAGGTGTCGTCTTTCAGGGCATTGGCCACGGCGAGGAGAGCTGCAGTGCCGGATGCGTTGTCGTTTGCTCCGACCGATTCGGCGTCGCCATCAAAGTGGGCGCCGACCACGATGCCGAGGGCGTTGGGGTCTGACCCCTCCTTGACGGCCACTACGTTGCGGCTATTTCTTTCGAGGGTTATGACACGGACGCGGACGCTTACTTCGCCGGACTCTATCATCGCGGCGAGGGCCTGGCCGTCTTCCTGGCTCAAGGAGAGGACCGGTACCTGGCCCTGAGACTGGAGGGTGCCGGAGAAGTTGTCGGGCTCGTTGTTGTAGATGATGACTGCAGAGGCCCCGGCGGCCACGGCGTTTTGGAACTTGACTTCAAAGTCGGCTCCACCCCGTTCGATGAGAGCAACGGCACCGTCGAGTCCCTCCTCCGGGAAGTCGTCCTCGAGGCCAAGCCCAACGTTCACCAGAGTCCCTTCCACGTCTCCGAAGCCCGTGCGGAACATGAACAGGGCCTCGATTTCCCGGTTACCATCGCTGGTGACTCTTAGCCAGGGCTCCGAGTCGTCAATCACCTGGAGGTCAAAGCTGCGGAGCTCGGCATCGTATCCAAAGGACTGGAATTCGCCGGCGATGTATTCGGCCGCTGCGAGTTCGCCGTCGGTGGCGGAATCCCGTTCTCCGAACCTGCTTACGATGGTCTTGACATAACCATAGGCGATATCCCCCAGGTCGGGGATGAAGGAGACGGGGGTGGGAATTACCACGCCGGGGGCGGGGATGGGGGTGGCAGTGGGGATGGGGGTGGTGGCCGTGGGAGTCGGGGTGCCGGTGGTGTCCCGGGCCTGGGGAGTCAGGGCCCCGGCCTCGGTGGTGGCAGTTGCGTCTACACCGCCTCCGCATGCGGCCACAACCAACAAAGCGATCAGGGCCGCGGCCAGTAACTTGAGCTTAATCATTTCCACCTATGTCTTGATGTCGTAATCGTGAAATGCGGGCCTTGCAATAGATAACGCAAGCAGGGGTCTGAGGTTGCGTTTCCTCCGTACATGATAATGGGAAACTGCTCAGCAGTTTCCCATTATTCCACATGCAGAAAGGTCGTTGGGCTATTTCTTACGGCTGGCCGGGCCCCGGGCGGACTTCTTGGGGGCGCCGGTGTATTTCTGGTCGGGGAACAGCTCCTCACCGGGGGCGCCGCCCTCTCCGGCCACGGTGCTCATGGGCTCCTCGCCCTGCTCCATCTTGCGAAGAAACTCTTCGCTTACGAAGAACATTCATATACAGAAGCCATCTCGGGCTATGTCCTCGTGGTGCCTCTCGCAGGGGCAGATCTTCATGCGATCCCGCTCCGGGTCGCCTTCTACGATCATTCAGGGACAGTATCGGTATCCCCACTTGACCTCGTTCTTGGCGAGGCCCTTCTGGACCTCGTCGACGATCTCGGGGTCGGAGTAGAACTCGTAGGGGCCCTTCTCGACGTACTTTTCGGACATCTTGACGGCGCCCTTCAGGGCCTGCTCGAAAGTCTTCTTCTTCAACCTCGGTCCTCCTTTGGGATAGGGCCTGTGAGTCAATTATAACCCACCCAACCCCCCAAAACCCGTATAATCAGGCCATCAGTTGACTCCCAGTCACTTACCGGAGGAAGCCATGACGGATACGAACCTTTCCAACTGGGGCCGGTGGGGCCCGGACGACCAGATAGGCGTTCTCAACCTGCTGCAGGGTCGGGAGCAGGTGCTCAAGGCCTTCAGCATGGTCAAGGAGGGGAAGATCTACAGCCTGGCGGTGCCGCTGGAGAAGGACGGGCCGCAGATGCCGACCTTCCACAAGACCTGGCGCGTCTCGCATGTGGCGGAACGCAAGGACCCCGACCAGTCCATCATCGACGACGTCATCATCATGGAGACCCATTCCGGCACGCATATTGATGCTATTGGGCACGTGTGGGCCGACGGCCAGTTCTATAACGGCTTCTCCTCGGATGAGTACGCCGGCAGCCGGGGTGTGGAGCGGACCGGCATTGAGAACGTGAGGCACATAGTTGGCAGAGGAGTCATGCTGGACGTGGCGGCATACAGGGGGGTCGACCACCTCAAGGAGGCGGAGGCCATAACTCCCGAGGACCTGGACGGTGCGGCCCGGGCGCAGGGCATCTCGCTTGAACCGGGTGACGTGGTAATGATCCGCACCGGGTGGTACACGCTGTTCGAGAAGGACAGGGCAAGGTGGGCCACATCTTTTCCGGGACCAAATGCCTCGGTGCTGCCGTGGCTGAAGGAACACGATGTATGCGCTATCGGCACGGACCACCCGACTTGCGAGCTGAGGATCAAGGTCGGGAGCCCGGAGGGGGGACTGCCGCTGCACAGGTATGCACTGCGGGACCTGGGGGTGTACATACTAGAGAACCTTGACCTGGAAGAGTTGGCCCGGGACAAGGTCTACGAGTTTCTCTTCATAGGGGCGCCGTTGCGGTTGACCCATGCCACGGGATCTCCCTGGAATCCCCTGGCAATCATATAGGAAGGGCCTGATATGACAAACAAAGAGCTCTCCAACTGGGGTCGGTGGGGCCCCGACGACCAGATAGGTGTCCTGAACCTCATCCAAAACCAAGCGTTCGTTCTGGAAGCGATAAAGCTAGTGAAGAAGGGGGATATCTATAGCCTGGCGGTGCCGCTGGAGAAGGACGGGCCGCAGTTCCCTCTATTCCACAAGACTTGGCGGGTGTCGCACTGGCAGCACCTGTACGGCCCCGAGCTTGACATCATCGACGACGTGATAGCCATGGAGACCCATTCCGGCACGCACATAGACGGGATAGGGCATTCGTGGCACGACGGCCAGCTATACAACGGGTTTTCGTCGGAGAAGTATGCGAGCAGCAGGGGAGTCGAGCGCGTGGGCATTGAGAACGTGCGCCACATATTCGGGCGGGGCGTCATGCTTGATATAGCGGCTTACAAGGGCGTCGAGCACCTTGCCGCCGCCGAGCCCGTCACCGCCGCCGACCTGGATAACGCCGCCGCCGCCCAGGGAATCGAGTTGAAACCCGGGGACGTGGTACTGGTGCGGACCGGCTGGTACAACTTGTTCCACTCCGACAGGGAGAGCTGGTCACGGTCGTTTCCCGGGCCCGACGGCTCGGTTCTGGCGTGGCTAAAGGAGCACGATGTGGTCGCCATAGGGACGGACCACCCGACATGCGAGCTCTTCGAGAACATTGAATCCCCTGTTGAGATGCCCCTGCACCGGCACGGGCTCCGGGACCTGGGGGTCTACCTGCTGGAGAACCTGGACCTTCAAGATCTGGCCCGGGACAGGGTGTACGAGTTCCTGTTCGTCGGGACGCCGTTGCGGATCACACACGGGACCGGCTCTCCGTGGAACCCGCTGGCCATAGCATGAGCCATTCGTCCGTAAAGCGGGTGGCCCGAGCCATGACGATAGCGGGTTCGGACTCGGGGGGAGGGGCGGGGATACAGGCCGACCTGAAGACCTTTGCGGCCCTGGGGGTGTACGGTACCTCGGTGATAACAGCGGTAACGGCACAAAACACTCTGTCCGTAGACGGGATAGCAGAGATACCGGCGGACATGGTTGCTGCGCAGATAGATACGGTGATGTCGGACATCGGGACGGATGCGGTGAAGACGGGGATGCTGGCACACAGCGGGATAATAGATGCTGTGGCCGACCGGATTGAAGCGCTGGGCATGCCCAACGTGGTGGTGGACCCGGTAATGGTGGCCAAGAGCGGAGACCGGCTCCTTCGGGAAGAGGCGATTGATGCGTACAGGTCGAGGCTGCTGCCCAGGGCGCTGGTGGTGACGCCCAACATCCCGGAAGCTGAGGCCTTGACAGACATGACGATAGAGACGGACGAAGATGCGATCCAAGCTGCCAGGGTCATAACCGGGATGGGGACAAAGTGGGTGGTGATCAAGGGCGGGCATCGGGAGGGGCCGGTAAAGGACATCCTGTATTCGGAAGAGGCGGTACACGAGTTCGTATCAGAGCGTATAAAATCGAAGAATACGCATGGGACGGGATGTACTTTCGCCTCGGCCATAGCGGCGCACCTGGCCCGGGGATGTTCCGTTGAAAAGGCAGTGTCACAAGCCAAGGAATATGTGTCGGCGTCAATAGAAGCGGCGTATCCGGTGGGCCAGGGGCACGGGCCTCTGAACCACTTCCACGCCTTTTAGGATGAATAGTTTGTCTGAGGGGCGGAGATGATTATCGACAACCATATTCATATTTTCCCCGACCAAGGCGGCCCGGACGTCGGGCCTGACCCAGACCGCCACGTGTCACAGCTCCAGAAAAGCGTGGCCAATTTCTGGGGGCGCATGGTCTCCAGCCACACCGACCCCAAGTACATGCCCGAGCCTGACGAGGACGTCGGCTTTACTGTCGGGAGGCACGGCCGGTACTACTGGCGCAAGCACGGCGAGGGCTGCTGGCTGCAGCGGGGACCTGCGTTCATGGACCACATGGAGTCGACGCCGGAGCAGATAATCGCCCACATGGATGCCGCGGGAGTGGACATGGCCGTTATCCAGGCCGACTACGATTACGTAGACTTCGACACGGGTCGGGAAGGGTATTTCCTGGATGCGGTGAGGACTCGGCCGGACAGGTTCTTCGCAACCGCGGCGGTGGACTTTCGGCTTTCCCGGTCGGATGAATTCCTGCAGAGCCAGATAGCGAACCTGACCCACGCTGTTGAGGACTACGGGTTCCGGGCGCTGTTCCTCGGGGGGGAGGCTATACCGGACCCATTGGATGATCCTCGTTGCGACGCCCTGTGGCGGGAGGCGATACGTCTCGGTGTGCCGGCTTACGTGAACACTGGGTTCTGCTCCAGGGCGCAGTATCTGGAGCAACTCAGGGGCCTCAAATCAGTGTTGGACCGGTTTCCAGACCTGGAGGTAATCGACTCGCATGTCGGGGGGAACCTGCTCCATCCGTCCAACCCTGGGTACGTGGAGACTCCTACCGAGTTGTTCCCCCTGTTTGATACGGGCCAGTTCTACCTGGAAGTCGGGTACGTACTGGCCTACGAAGACCAGCGCATTTGGGGCCCCGATGCCCTGTACCCATACAATCGGCACGACCGGATCATTCGAGAAGTGTACAAGCGTTTCGGGCCGAAGATGGTGTGGGGGTCGGACCTGCCGTGGTGCTACCGCACGTGCACCTATCAGCAGAGCCTGGACCTCATTCGTCTCCACACGCCGTACATGACGGATGGGGACCGGGAGCTTGTGCTCGGGGGGAACCTGACACGGCTGCTGACTTGAGTATTGCCTGGCATTTGCACCATGGCACTTATGGGCAGGTATATTGCCTGCTGAATAGGCGGCACATCTGGCATTGTGTTAGCATACGAGAACTATGACAACCACCGCTGACATGACGCAAGTTTTCTCGGATGCCAGGGAGATGCAGGCGGCCGCATTGGCAAGGCTGGCCGAAGGAGATATCCGGGATGCATCCGAAAAGGCCTGGTGCGCTACCAAACGGGCCACCGACGCCCTGTTCTGGCCCGTACGGGCGAATTACCCGAAATGTCTACTGACACAGGTCGCAGCCTGAGGATAATAGCTAGAGACGAGCCTGCGGCTCGCTCCTTACGGGCTCGATACTATGAGTGTCAAGGCACGCTGCACGGGGAGTGCTTCTATATTGGGTTGTGTGAACCGGTCGAGGACACGGAGCGGTTGATCCGGGGGACGATGGAGTTCATACGCGATGCCGAGACGCTAGCTTATGCGTAAATTTCATTCTCCATTGTTCCATAGTCAGACTCGGTGCTTTTGGCTATGGACAGGCCCCACTGGTGACTCCAGAAAAGACGCCTTGAGGCTTCAGGAAGGTTATTGGGTGGGGAGGGGTGGTTGCCACCAGGATGGGGTCTCGGTGATTTCGATTTCCGTGACCCACTTGACCCATTCGAAGCCGCGCCGGTCGGGGGCGACCAGGCGAACGGGGAATCCGTGGCCGTGGGACAACCGCTGGCCGGTGACATGAGTGGCGAGCAGGAAGTCCTGGGCGTCGTCGAGAGGAAAGCGCCTGTAGTAGCCGGTGACTGAGCGAACGAGGACGCTGCGGGTGGTCTCGGAGGGACGGGCCTCATGCAGGACTCGGGCGAGGGGGACGCCTTCCCAGCGCTGCTTTGAGAACCAGCCGCCTGTGCAGTCGATGGTGGCGGTTTTCTCGGAGAGTTGGGAGAGGTCGTCAAAAGTCAGGGTCAGCTCTCTTTCTACTTCACCTGAGACCTTCAGTGACCAATCTTCTACGTTGATGGGTGCAGGCCTGTCGTTGAGCCAGGAGACTACGGGGTAGTCGTTGCCGGCGAAGCTGCCCTTTTCGTAGGAGCCAGTGAAGCGCCGGTCGGCACCGGGGAGGGGGGCGGCGCGGGCGACGGCCTCGGTGAGCTGCCAGGCCAAGAAGCCGGCTATGGCAAGGCCACCGAACCTAAGGACTGACCGACGCTCGGCCCAGAAGGAGATGGGCGGGCCCCGGAACATGTACCACGCATGCCAGAGGAGTATTGGCAGCAGGACTACGCCTGCGTAGATGTGCCAGCTGACACCGCTGAACATCCACCAGCTGAAGTCGCCGAAGATGGACCAGACGAAGCCCAGGGCCAGGGTGACGACGAGGACGACGGCAAGAGCAAGGGAGGCTATACGGACCGGTTTCTTCTTGGGCCACTTGAAGGAGCGGATGACGTTGGCGACTTTCCAGGCAAGCACGGCGAGGATGCCGTAACCTGAGACACGATGGAGCTGGATGTAGATGGCACGGTCCTCGGAGCCGGAGATAAGGCCGAAGAAGCCGGAGACCATGTCGGCAAGGATGAATATGAGGAGGAGGATGTTGGCCCAGGGGTAGCGCATGCTGAACTGCCGGCTGGCAACACTCCTGATACGGAGGCGATGCTAGCTTATGAGGTTGGAGACGGACTCTGTAACAGAGGCGGCCGCAAGCGCATTGTCTAAGGTTGCGATTCTAGCTTGGCGCCTTAATGCCGTCTCCAGATAGGCCGCATCGTAGACAGAGAGACTGTGAAGCCTTGCCAACGCCAGGACGTCTATCTCACTGTGGTCTATATCCATCTCAATCTCGAGAGCCTCAAGGCGACTAAGGAACTGTTCAGTATCTTGGGAATCGATGCGACCCTGACGTTCAGAGCGTACCAAAATGTTGCGGACCTCGTACCAGAAGATGGCCGGGACGATTGCCAGTTCACTCGCTATTTGTACGGCTACGGCGTCCGCACCTTTATTCCCTTGTTCGTTTGGAAGGTACCAGGCCAGGGCCACGGAAGCGTCAATGACGACTGCCATCAATAACGGCCTTCGTCACGCAACCTTATTATCTCCTCGAGAGAGACCGCGGGACGCTTATCTCGTTCCTCCAGCATTTGCTTGACAACAGCCATGCGTCGCTCAGCTTCCTTGGGTGATACCTCATCTGCCTTCGACACCTTGCTTATCGTCATTGTCCGTTCTCCCAAAAGCGTATGCGACATCGGAATTTGCCGACGTGAATATGAATAATTCTACATTACCGAGAAGAGTGCGTGAACGGTACCAAGGACAGGGCTTGCACAGGATGGTTCTCGATTCGGGAGTTGATATGGCGGAGCGACGTCGGGGGCGTGTGCAACGCACACGCCCCCGACAAATAAGAGTTGGAACGAAGGGCGCTTAGTTGACCACCTCGGCGATTTTCATTTCTATGACCTCGTCCCAGGAGTAGTCGCAGATTTCGGTGAGGATTTCTTCGGTGTGCTGGCCGAGGTCGGGGGCGGGCATTCGGAGCTTGCCGGGGGTCTTGCTGAGCCTCACCGGAAGCCCGACGTACTTGAGCGTGCCCTTGTTTGGGTGTTCGAGGTCTGCGACGAACTCGTTCTCCAGGACGTGGGGATCGCTGAGGACTTCATTGTAGTTGCGGAGGGGGGCCCAGGGGATGAAGGTCGAGTCGAGGGCGGACCGCCAGTGGTCGATGGTCTCTTCGGCGAAGCGGTCCCGGATTAACTCGTAGAGGGCGGGGCCGCTGCCGTTGGTGCGCTTGACCTGGGAGTCGAAGCGGGGGTCGGACTCGAGGCCCGGGGTGCCGAGAACTTCACAAAGGGCGCCCCAGTCTTCATCAGTGCCCTCGGCGCCGATGCAGAGCCAGGCGCCATCCCTGTCCTGGTAGATGTTGTAGAAGGGGTTGGGGAGGTGGCCGTCGCCGTTGGAGAGGGGGCTGACGGCCTTGCCTTCGAAGAGCTGCTGCTGGAAGTTGATCGCACCCAAGTGCACCTGGCCTCCGAGCAGGGAGGTGTTGACCTCCTGGGATATGCCGTGCCGCTCCCTGCCGAGGAGGGCGAGGGCAGCGCCGTAGGCGAGCATGACCGCACCGCCCCGGTCGGCGAAGTCGGACCAGATGGACATGGGGCCCTCGGCGGAGCCGTAGCTAACGTAGCCGCCCCAGAACTGGCCGATGATGTCGTTGGACTGGCGGTTCAGCAGGGGACCCTGGTCACCCTGGCCCGAGCCGTGGGCGTATATGATGTCGGGGTTGATCTCCTTGACCTCTTCATAGCTGAGGCCTAGCCGCCCGAGGCCGCTCTTGCGCATGTTTGAAAGGAAGATGTCGGACTTCTTGAGGAGCCGGGTAATTACCTCGTGGCCCTTTTCGGTCTTGAGGTTGATAGCCAAGCTCTTCTTGTCGCGGTTGTTGTTCTCGAAATAGTAGGAGAGGCCGTACTCGTTCTCGACGCCGCCGAGGGAGCCGCCGTGCCGGCCGGGGTCGCCGGAGAGGCGTTCTTCGACCTTGATGACCTCGGCGCCCATGTCGGCGAGGAATGTGCCACCGCCCGGGCCGTGGTGCCAGACGGTCATATCGACCACGCGGATGCCTTCCAGTGCCATTGTCATTGTGCGTTCCTCCTAGCTAGTTGATGACGCCCCGGTCTCTCAGGTCTTGCAAGGCCTGGTCGTCAAAACCACCTATTGCGCCAAGGACTTCGTTGGTGTGTTCCCCGAGCTCGGGGGCCGGGGACCGCAGGGAGCCGGGGGTCTTCTTAAGCCGGACGGGAATACCGACCATCTGGACGGGCCCGACCTTCGGATGATCAAAGTCTACAACATAGTCGTTGGCGACTACCTGGGGGTCTTCGGTGAGCATTTCGTAGTCGTTGAGAATGGACCAGCCGAGGTCGTGCCTGCCCAGTATCTCGACCCACTCATCGAGGGTCTTCTGGAGGAAGCACTCCCTCATGATGGGTATGAGGACCTGGTTATTGATCCGGGTGCGCTTGGGGTTGGAGTCGAAGCGGGGGTCGAACTCCAGGTCTTCACGCTCCAGGACCTGGCAGAGGGTGTGCCAGTCGCGGTTCTCCTGCAGGAAGCCAAGGCACAGCCACTTGTCGTCCCTGGTCTGGTAGTAGTTCCAGAAGGGGCTGAGGGGGGCCTCCCGCTTCATGCCCCAGGGCTCCCGCTTGTTAAAGATGTTGCTCTGGACGTTCAGGGCCGCCCAGTTGATCTGGCTGCCCAGAAGCGCCGAGTAGACCTCCTGGCCAACGCCATGCCGCTCACGGGCGATGAGGGCGTTGACGATGCCAAAGGCGAGAAGGATGGCGTCCTCCTGGTTTGCCATGCCGCCCCAGAAGGGGACGGGGCCGTCGCTGTTGCCGTGGCTCTGGATACCGCCGTAGAGCTGGGCGGTGATGTCGTTGAAGGGCTTGTCGCGGTCGGGGCCGGTGGGGCCCATGCCGGTGGCGACGGCGTAGATCAGCTTTTCGTTGGCGGTGGAGAGCCGGGGGTAGTCGAGGCCCATCCTGGCGAGGGTGGCTATGGGGAAGTTGGACAGGAAGATGTCGGCGCTGGCGACCAGCTTGCGGACGACCTCCAGGCCGGCTTCGGTGTTGTAGTCCAGCGCGACGCCGCGCTTGTTCCGGTTGTTGTTCTCGAAGAAGTAGGATAGGGGGAAGGGTTCCTGCCCGGGGGTCTCGGTGCGGATGTTGCGGCCGGGGTCGCCGTGGTCCTTGTCCTCGATCTTGATGACGTCGGCGCCCATGTCGGCGAGGAGGGCGCCGGCCACGGGCCCCTGCTGTCCGGTGGACAGCTCGATGACGGTTAAACCTTCAAGGACCATGGGCATGATTAGTTGCTCCTGGGCGTCGTTATGCGTGTAAGTGTGGGGCAAGGTTATTGTCAGGGGAAACGAGTGTCAAGGGCATCGGTGGGGGGTGAAGTTTTGATTGAAGATTGATTGAACTCGTAGCTGTTTTGATTGAATGATGCCTAAAGGGGAAAACGGAGGGGAACCCTCTCCCCCTCGATCCCCCTCTCCCTTAGGGCCCTTAAGGGAGAGGGGGAGAGAAGAACAGAGGCCGACGTGGGTGCGTCGCACCCACGTCGGCCTCTAGTTCAGTACTAGGGAGGAGGGGGATGGGTGGGGGGGAGTTTGTCTGAACTGTGATTTATTGAAGCGAAGAACTGCAAGGAGAGAGAGTATCATTAAGCTATACGCTATATCAATAGACTTTGGAGACCTAATACAGTACAATAAGCGCCAAGTATCATTATTGTAATGATATATTATATCACTAACTTTGGAGGACTTGATGCTGAAGGAATTTTCAACCCGCAGAGGTGCGATCTGGCTGCTGGCTTTAGCGATCTTGTGCATCGCTGTGGCTTGCAGTGACTCAGAGCCGACGCCGACTACTGCGCCCACAGCGGTCCCAACTGCGATTCCGACTACTGCGCCCACAGCGATCCCAGCTGCGACGCCGACTACCCCGCCCGCAGTGGTCCCGACTACGATTCCGACTACTGCGCCCACAGCGGTCCCAACCACGATTCCGGCTACTCCGCCCACAGCGGTCCCAACTGCGACGCCGACTGCTCCGCCCATCACCAGCAATCCCCGCGATTGCTTGAGCGACTTCCAGCCGGGTGTTGACTACTTCCCGGACAAGGTCGAGGCGATCTACGCCGAGGGTTGGAGTGTGAGCTACCAAGGGCACTACAAGATCCTCACGATCGAGCCCGTCCCCTACGTCCAGAACGCCAGGCAGGATACGTACGTCCTTGTCCAGTGCGGTGCGCCAACGCCTGACCTCTCCGGTGATCTCGCAGGCGCGCACGTCATCCCGATCCCGGCAGGCACCTTCTGGACCGCCTCCGGCAGCGGGTGGTTCGTGGCCCTCGAGACCCTTGGCCTCTCCGACACCGTGCTCGGTGCGAACGTTCGGGCCGCCGGGCTCGAGTACCTGCCGAACATCAACCGCCGCTTCGAAGACGGGCTAGCCATCCCCGCGCGTGCGTCGAACAGCTTCGAACCCATCCTGGAGGCTGCGCCGGAGCTCTTTCACGTGGCGTTCAGCTATGACCTGACCGATCAGGCCCGGGAGTTGGGCCTCAACGGCGTCGCCTACAACTCCTTCTGGGAGCCGCCGCTTGGCAGCGCCGAGGAGATCAAGTTCGTGTCGCTCTTCTTCAACGCTGAAGCACGGGCGAACGAGGTCCTCGAGCCGGTGATTGCGAACTACCAGGCCCTCCGACAACAGGTCGCCGACTCCGCGACGGAGGCGCCGACCGTGCTCTTCGGTGCGATCAACAGGCAGGGCCTCTGGGCGACTAAGCCAGCCAACCGGATCGATATCCGGCTGATCGAAGATGCCGGTGGAATCCCGATCCTGCAGCGCGAGATCACTGACGTACCGCTGAACTCGCCGCTATCGCTGGAACGAGTAATCGATCTGGCCGCGGACGCCGACATCTGGATCGACACAACCTACTTCGCGGACACCCGGTTGGGTGATACCGTAGCCGGCTCCCTCTCCTACCAGCCGCTCAACGCCTCATTTAAGGCGCTGAGCGAGGGGCAAGCCATCCATCAGTTCGCCCGCGGGACCGACATCTTCGCGACCGGGCAGAGCTTCCGCGTGGACATCCTGTTGCGAGACTTAGTCAGCGCGTTCCACCCGGAGTTGCTACCCGAGCATGAGTTCGTCTGGCACACCCGACTCGAGCCCTGATGGAGATCCGACCGTACGAGCCCGTGCCCCGAACCTGACGAGCTTGAATGATTTCAGGCGTCATCCGGTCATTACGGGACATGGTATCTGAGGTACAGGATTTGATTTGTTGAAGGGGGGGACACCCCTGGTCCCACGGGGGAAGCCTCACCCCCCTGATCCCCCTCTCCCTTAGGGGTCGGGTCCTAAGAGGGAAGGAACAACAGAGGGATGCACCTGCGCCCTGGCGCAGGTGCATCCCTCTAGTTTAGTGGTGGGGGGAGGGGATACCCCCGACCACCCGGGAGTTAATCGGTTCCCACCCGCCCTGTTATATTGACATATAAGAAATGCACTGCATTTTTGATATGTCTCTGACAGGGGGGAGGGGATAGGGTGAGTTGCAGGGTCAAGGGTGGTTGTTTCGGAGGGATGGATTCCCGACTCCTCGGGAATGACGGAAAGAAAAGCGGGAATGACGGGGAGGAGAAGGGTGGTTAGACGACGAGGTTGGCGGCGTAGCCGACCATTGTTGCGCCGATTAGGGCGAGGACGACGTAGAGGGCGAAGACGCGGGTGCGGACTACGGAGACTACGGCGACGGCGGCGTAGAGGCTGATGGCTGCGCCGGAGACCATGAGTGCCAGGGCTGCTCCGAAGCTCATGCCCATTTCGAGGAGGCCGCGGACGAGGGGGAGGGAGGCATATCCGTCGAGGTACATGGGGGCTCCGACTACGACGGCCAGGGGGACGGAGGCTCCGGCGTCGGCGCCGAAGAGGGACATGATCCATTCGTCGGGGACGAGGCGCTGGAGGAAGACTTCGAGGACGAGGGCAAGGGAGAGCCAGCGGAGGGCGAGTCGGGTGTTGCTGATGACCTCGGGCCAGAAGCGGGAGCGGTCGGGTCCGCAGGTTCCGCAATTTTCGAGGGCGTCGGTGCGCATCATGTCCTGGACCGAGCCTCGGAATCCGGGTATGGCTGCTGTGACGAGACCGGCGAACAGGCCAATGAAAAAGGCGGCGACGGTCTTGGCAATGGCGAAGTCGGCGCCGATGATGCCGCCGGTGACGAGCATCATGCTGGGGTCGGTGACGGGAGAGGATACCCAGAAGGCCATGATGGGGGCCAAGGGAACCCCCCGCCTCAGAAGAGAGGCGATGAGAGGCAGGACGCCAAGGCCGCATACGGGGGTGATTGCGCCGATCAAGCTGGCGATAAATATGGAACGCAGTGTTCCGCCCTTGAGCAAGGAAAGGGCCCGGTCGGCCCAGTTGCCGAGGGTCAGGGCGCCGGCGAGCAGGGAGGCGATGGCGAGAACGGGTAGGATCTTGAGGATGCCCCAGCCGACGTTTCTGAGCATGTCGGGGTTGGGGTCGGGGGTGAGGGAGCCGGTGATGAGGAGGGTGACGGTGAGGAGCCAGACGAGGGCCTCGGCGCTGGGGCGCCGGAGGCGGAGTCGGGAGGGTCTGGCGATGGAGATGGCCATGGTGAGGGGATTATAACTCTATGCTGTCAAAGGGGGTTTACGTAACTGTCATTTGACATCGGAATCACCCTCACCCTAGCCGTCTCCCATCAAGGGAGAGGGGACCGGACGCCTCCTACGGCCCCGCTGCCCCTGGATTCCCGAATACTCGGGAATGACGGGGGGTTAGTTGATGGCCCCGTCTTCGCGGAGGGACTCGATTTCTTCCCAGGAGTAGCCGAGTTCGTCGACGAGGACTTGCTCGGTGTGCTGGCCCATCTCGGGGGCAGCGCCGCGGGGTTTGACCTCGCTTTCGCTGAACTTCAGTGGGGTGGCGAGGGTCTCGTAGGGGCCGTGGGTGGGGTGGTCGACGGTGACGATGAAGTCGTTGGCGCGGACCTGGGGGTCGTTCATGGACTCCATGAGGTCCTGCATGGGGGCCCAGATAACACCATTGGCGTCGAGGCGCGGGCGGAGCTCCGCCAGGGTGAAGCGGGAGAGGGTGGAGTCGAGGTCGGGGATGAGCTGGAGGGCGTTTTCGCGTCGGGCGAGGGGTTCGGCGGACTTCGCGTCGGTGGTGAGGTCTTCTCGGCCAATGGCCCTGCAGAATCCGGTCCATTTCTCGTTGGTATTGGGCGAGACGACGTTGATCCACTTTCCGTCACCGGTCTGGTAGGTGTTCTGGAGGGGGTTGGGCGACTCCTCCCGCCTCCACTGGAAGGGGTGCTGTCGGGCGTAGAGGGAGCGGGACAGGTCGCCGCCTACGACCCAGAGGCCCATATTGAGCAGAGAGGTAGAGACCTTCTGCCCCCGGCCTGTTCTCTCCCTGACCCACAGCGCAGTCATCACACCCGCCAGTAGAGCGGGCGAGCTTGTGTGATCGCCGAAACCGGAGCGGAGGTTGACTGGGTCTTCGCCGGGTCGGCTGAAGAGGGACATGGCGCCGGAGCGGGTCCAGAAGGCGGTGTAGTCGAAGCCGGTGCGGTCCTTTTCGGGGCCGTTGGTCCCGTAGCCGTTGAAGGAGAGGTAGATGAGTCGGGGGTGGTCTTTGGAAAGCTCCTCGTAGGTGAGCTGGAAGGCTTCCTGGCGTCGGGGTATGAGGTTGGTGGTGAAGACGTCGGCCCTGGCGGCGAGCTTGTGGATGGCCTCCTGGGCCCCGGGTCGGGAGAGGTCGAGAGCCATGGAGCGCTTGCCACGGTTGTCCATCTCGAAGGCGTAGCTGATGGGGAAAGGCGTGCCGAAGTCGGCGTCCCGGATCTCGGTGCGGAAGGTGTCGCCCTGGAGGGCCTCGACCTTTATAACGTCGGCGCCCATGTCGGCCATCATGGCGCCGCAGGAGGGTATGGCGAGCCAGTTGGCGACTTCGAGGACTCGGATGCCTTTCAGGGGCGGTTCCATGTGACGGCCTCCGGCGAAGGGGAGTTGGGGGAATGATACTGCCAAGGGGGTGGGGGTGTCAGGTGTGGGGGGTGAGGGTTTGCTTGACAGCACAGGGTACAGTTGGAGTGCACTATAGTCCTATGTAATCACGTTAATGCATCAGCACACCGACTAAACTGATTGAATTATGCTAAGCAACAAAGAAGAGAGTGAAAGGGAGTCGATATGGAGCGTCGAAAGGGAGACGAAGAGTCTCTATTTCATGGTCTTCATAGCTCTGGTGCTGATTGGCGCCGGGCTGGTAACATATGAGGAAGTCCACGTTGTCAAGGCCGATGGGATATTGGACACGGTACTGGCGGCGTGGTGGGGGGTGGGGAGGTTGATACCACCGTTGGTGGCTGGTGCGTTGATAGTCACCGAGGTCTGGAGGAACGGTTTGGTACTGGCAGAGCGACTGGAAGAATGGTTCGAAAAGAGGAAGCAGAGACAGATAGCGGAGGCTGTGGCAGAGGCGGAGGAGAAACTGACAGTCAAGTGGCAAGAGTGGAATGAGCGTCGAATGGAGGCTGAGCGGCAAGGGAAGACATTCGATGAGCCGCCGCCATCAGGCTAGAACTTTACTGGGATATCGCCAGGGACTTGTAGGACCGAAGTCCACCCACCGAGACAGGAGGACGAAGAAATGACGCTAACGGAAAACCCGAGACCCGGGACCAGGGAGCCGGATGGAGTTTGGGCCCGCGCCTTTTCCTACCATCCATTTGCACCGGTGCTGGAGAGGGCCGAGGGGATATACCTATACGACGAGGACGGCAACCGGTACATCGATGTGTCGGGGGGTCCGATGGCGGTGAACCTGGGCCACGGCGATCGGCGCGTCATCGAGGCAATGACCAAGCAGGCGGAAAAGTTCGCCTACTGCCACCCGGTACTTTCGAACAGGCCTCGGGCGGAGCTGTGTGAGCGGATCAGCCAGAAGGCGCCAGGGAGTTTGAATACTACCTTCCTGGCTTCGGGGGGTTCAGAGGCGGTGGAGACGGCGATAAAGGTCGCCCGGCAATACCACCTGGAGCGGGGCAACTCCGAGAAGCACATTGTCATATCCCGGTACGAAAGCTACCACGGCATGAGCCTGGGGGCGCTGTCGGTGGCGGGGATGGCGGGGAACCAGACGGACTTTACGCCCATGCTGACTAGGTGGCCCCACGTGCATCAACACAGCGTGAGGGAGACCCCACCCCGGATGGACCCCAAGGACTTTGCAATCCAGTGCGCCCAGGAACTTGAAGAGGCGATCTACTATGCCGGGCCTCAGCACGTGGCGGCGTTTCTGGCCACACCCCTGGCTCAGGGTCGGGACTACGGGCTGGCCCCGCCACCCGAGTACTGGCAGACCATCCGGGAAATATGCGACCGTTACGACATTTTACTGATAGCCGACGAAGTGATCACCGGATGGGGCCGGACGGGCAAGTGGTTTGGGATGGAGCACTATGACGTCGAGGCGGACGTGATGGTCACGGCCAAGGGAATCGGGAGCTGCTACGCACCCCTGGCGGCGGTGACCGTTTCGGACGAAATCAACGACACTTTCGTGAAGAACGGCGGGCACTTCGTGCACGGATACACGTACTCGGGGCACGCGGTGGCCTGTGCGGTCGGGCTTGAGGTGATAGACATCATCGAGAAGGACGGGCTGGTCGACCAGGCGGCGGAGGTCGGGGCATACATGCACGACAAAGCGAAAGCCCTCTTGGACCACTCCACCATCGCCGACATCCGGGGCCAGGGCATGCTCCTGGTGCCCGAGCTTGTCAGCAACAAGGAGACACTGGAGTTCTTCCCGCCAGAGGTAAACGCCGAAGAAGTGTTCCAGTCCATAGCCCTGAAGAACGGGCTGGCGCTTTACTCGAGCCTCTGGGGCCCGAGACGCCCGCAGAACCTGAACCGGGGGCTCCCCATGTTCATCGCTCCGGCGTTGATAGCCTCCAAGGAGCAGGTGGACGACATCCTGGATGCGGTCGACCGGTCGCTGACGGAACTGGAGTCGGAGCTGGGGGTGTCGGGCTAAGGCCAGTCGGGGAAGCCCTCTCTCGCCAATCTATCGAGGACCAGCTTATCGGTGGGAAAGGCGAGGGGTTCCGGGGGGTGGTGAGGGGGGAAGAAATCGATAAGGTCAACATCATCGGCGGCGCTCATGGCGCCGCCGATGACCTTTCCGAGGAACCAGACGCCGACGGTGAGGCTCCTAGGGTCGTGGAAGTTGGAGTGGACGTCGTAGACGGGTCCAACCTCTATTTCCAAGCCGGTCTCTTCCAGCAGCTCACGCCTGGCCGCATCCCTGATGTCCTCTCCCCACTCGACGTAGCCGCAGGGGATACACCATTGGCCTTCACGGGTCTGTCCCTTTGCCCGACGCCCCATAAGCACCCTTTCTTCGTCCGCGCAGATGACTGCCACGCCGGCTACCGGGTTACGGTATTGGACGAAGCCGCATTGCGGGCATTGGGGTCGGGGCCTACCGCCTCTGACCCTTGAACCGAGGGTCGAGCGGCACATGGGGCAGTAGCGGAATTCACCAGGCATTTCAGGGCTCCTTTGGGAGGTTTGGGAAGGGTTGGTGGTGGTTTGACAATGGTCGGAAATGAGGGGAACATCGGGCGCACATTATTCGGTGGGTACGGCTTGACAACGCAACCGGACACGGCCCGGATATTAAAGCAGATATTCGAAGGGTCCAGTGATGGGATCATCTTCGCCGACGGGGAAGGAATCATCCGGTTGTGGAACAGGGGGGCGGAGCGGATTTTCGGGTACGGGGAGTCGGAGGCGTTGGGGTCGACGCTAGACCTGATAGTACCGGAGCGGTTCAGGGAGAGGCACTGGGAGGGCTATCGTCGGGTGATGGAAACGGGGGAGACTCGATATGGCGACCAGCTTCTTTCCGTCCCAGGCATGGGGAGGGACGGCAGCAGAATCTCGCTGGAGTTTACCGTGTGCCTGATAAAGTCCGAAGACGGCGTGGCGGAGGGCGTGGCTGCGATAGTCAGGGATTCAACTGAGGGCTGGCAGAGAGAACGCGAGTTGAAGCAGCGCGTGGGGGAATTGGAGAAAAGGTTGGGGGAGGGCGTAGATTGATGAAGAGCAGAGAAACGGATGTGGTAATCATCGGTGGGGGGATAACGGGATGCGCCGCAGCCTATTACCTAGCGAAGAAGGGCAAGCGGGTCACGGTGGTGGAGAAGGGCGATACGGCTGGGGAGGCGTCGGGGCGGAACACGGGAGGGGTGCGTGTGCAGGGCAGGAACCCGACGGAGTTCCCGTTCATGCTGGAGTGCATCAAGATGTGGGAGGGTCTGGAGAAGGAGCTGAACGCGGACATCGGGTATGTTTCGGGTGGGAACCTGCTCTACGTGGAGAACGAGGCCGACATGAAGGAGATAGAGCGGGGGGCGCGGCTGGCCAAGGAGCACAGGGTCGACTCCTATATCATCAGCCCCGAGGAGACCCGGGAGCTGGTGCCCGGCCTGACGGCCCCGGTAATCGGGTCGCTCTATTCACCGTCGGACGGGCATGCGGACCCAACGAGAAGCACCAAGGCTTTCGAGATGGCGGCGAGGGAGTCGGGGGTGGAAGTGTTGACCAACTGTGCGGCACTGGACATCGAGACCCGGGACGGCCGGGTGACATCGGTGAAGACGGACCTGGGCAGGATTGATACGGGCTGGGTGGTAAATGCGGCGGGGGTGTGGGCCAACCACGTCGGGAGGAAGGTTGGGCAGCGGTTTCCGGTGAGAATCATCCGGCAGACGCAGGCCATCACGGAGCCTGTATCGAAGAGGATAATGCCCTTCGTGCGGGGCCCGAATTCGGGGTTCAGGCAGGAACCGGGGGGCGGGATCCTCTTCACCCGGGGCTACAACCACCCTCGGGACTACGACGTGACCCGGGACACCTTCGACAATATCCGTGTGTGGCTGCCGCAGATTGTCCGGCACCACAAACTGGTCAAGTTCCACGTGGGTCGGGCGCTGCCTCGGAGTGTTCACGCCAGACTGCCGCTGGTAAATCGGATAGGAAGGCCGTGGCCACTGCGTTCGGATGTCGAGCCCAGGGTGAACCGGAAGACGGTTGACGAGGGGCTGAAGTGGCTGGTCAAGACCATTCCGTGGCTGGAGGGTGTGCGCGAGGAAAGGGCGTGGGCGGGGCTGATTGACCTGACACCCGACATGCTGCCGGTATTCGGGGAGGTGGGCAGGCCAAGGCGTTACGTAGTGGCGGCGGGGTTCTCGGGGCACGGGTTTGCCATGGGGCCAATGAACGGGAAGCTGATATCGGAGCTGATTGTGGACGGGAAGACGTCGATAGACATCAGCGCATTCAGGCCGAGCCGCTTCGCGGAAGGGGTCCCAATAAGCCCACCGAGGAATTTTGTGGGGTAGAAGAGTCAGGCGTTTCGGCGGGAGGTGTGCCTGTCCCGGCTGTCGAGCCAGATTGTAACCGGGCCGTCGTTGCAGAGGTCGACCTGCATGTGGGCCCCGAAACGGCCGGTCTCCACGTTGAGACCCGAAGCCCGGCACTGCCCTATGAAATATTCGAGCATCGGCTCGGCGACGTCCGGCTGAGCAGCCCGGGTGAAACCTGGCCTCCGACCCCTCCTGGTGTCCGCTGCCAATGTGAACTGGCTGATGACGAGGAGGCCGCCTGAGATATCGAGAACGGACCTGTCAAAGCGGCCAGCGTAGTCGGGGAAGATCCTGAGGTGGAGAGTCTTTTCCTTCAGGTAGTCGGCGTCTTCACGGGTGTCGTCCTGCTCGACACAGAGGAAAAGGCAAAGGCCCGTGTCGATGCTTCCTACGGAGTCGCCATCAACGGTGACGGAAGCGCGGGAGACTCTTTGGAGGAGAGCCTTCAAGTGGACTTAGGTGTCGGAGGTGGAGGCTACCTTGTCGGCGCTCTTCTCTGAGGACTTGTCGGAAGAGGAAGACTCGGACTTGGGCTTGGAGTCGGATTTGGACTCTGAGGAGGAATCGGAAGACTCCTCCTTGCCGTTGGCAGTTGAACTGGCCTGGCCTTTGCGGTGGTCGGTGGAGTAGAAGCCGGAGCCCTTGAAGAGGATGGGGACGGAGTGGAAGACACGGCGGGAATCGGATGCGCAGGTGGGGCAAGGTGCGTTGCCAACCTCGCTGACACTCTGGCGCACCTCGAAGCGGTGGCTGCAGGTCAGGCATTCGTAGTCGTATAAAGGCATTCGGTCCTCCGAGATACGTTTAGCACTCCGCCAATACGAGTGCTAAACCTGAGAAATTCTAGTCCCGACGGGTCATAGTGTCAATGGAAACGAAGGTAAATTGCATGTCTGGCGGATGATAGACACCGACTTTTCACGGCGGTCTAACCTGAACTTCGAATAGAGGGGAGGGGATACAAATGGTCAAGGGTGCGTGGAGCGTGGGAAGGCAGTGCAAAAGCGCCGAATCAACCGCCCGGCCTATGACGAGGGACGGGCTGAGAATAACAAAGCACAAGCGGCTATATTAGCTGTGCGTACATTAAGGGTGGGCATATAATTGGGTTAAGGCGGGGTTTTGAACCTTGTCAAGCTGACGGGTCAACTTCTCGACCTATGGCTAGTCTCATCTGTGCTGAGCAAAGTCGATATGCTTGTAGCCTATGTTCTCGGGGGAGTGAGGTAGGGGCAGACTGACTTGCGACCAAAAGCTGAAGCGGGACGGACTCGGATACCCGGCTTCCTGATGATAATTGACAAATCGGGGTGTTTGAAGTTTGCACTGGGCGGCTTCATTGTCGCCATGGTCTTTGGCGCCATAGCTGTCGGGCTTGATATACGCGCAAACGCGCAAGACGGCCTGCAGTGCACTTACTACTACGAAGACGAAAATGGGGATACCACCACTACTACCGTCCCCTGCGACAACAGAGGTCTTCCCCCACCGCCTCCTACTTCACTGGATAATCCCAGTTGCGCCGTCAGCCGAGGCGGAACGGAGTGCCAGTTCCCTTGCGGAAGCGACCCCAGAGATTGGTGTGACCTGGTTGAGAGTGGCCCCGCGCAACCCCCACCCCCTCCACCCCCGCCTCCTCCACCCCCGCCCCCGCCGCCGCCTCCCACGTCCACCCCTACCCCAACACCCACTCCTATTCCAACGCGCGTAGTAGAGGCGACCCCAACTCCCCCTCCTACCTCAACGCCGATTCCCCCTCCCCCACCCACGGCGACGCCTGTGCCGACCTCTACCCCTACACCTATCCCAACGCCCACGCCTACGCCCACACCAACGCCTACTCCTACGCCAACGCCTACCCCAACACCGACTCCCACACCCACGCCAACACCTACTCCTACGCCAACACCTACTCCCACCCCAACCCCCACTCCCACCCCGACTCCTACTCCCGTGCCCACACCCGTACCCATTCCGACTGCCACGCCCGCCCCGACGTCAACTCCTGCGCCTACCTCCACCCCAGGGCCTGCATCAGTCGCTACGGCAGGACCGACCTCGGGGTCTGGGACCTCGGAACTGGAGGAGCCGGCGGTGCCGGTAATCGGGGACGCACTGCCGCGGATCCGGAATACGCTGGGAGGAATAGCATCTTCTCCGCGCAGGCGCACGACCCTGATTGTGATTCAGGCGGCGACCAGCGCCTTCGCTGCGGGGGTGTTCTCCTACCTGGTATTCAGGAGACGCTAGGACAAGGCCAGCCTGGGAATTACGGGAGGTATTGGATGGGCCCTGATCTAGGCCGGCTCCTGGACGAGGGCGCCCTGATCGGCAGGTTCGACGGCGTCTTCCCCGGTTAGCTGGAGGGCCATCAGGAACTCCGCGTACTCCCCGTGAACCGTATCCACAGATAGATCGCCGCCGTATCTGCGGGCCACGTCCGCCGCCAAAGGAAGTCCCAGTCCGGCTCCCACTGCGCCGTCTCGGGTGGAGAAGAAAGGATTGAATATACGGCCAACAATGTCGTCAGGTATACCCGGCCCGTTATCCCGCACTCGAATCTCGACCGTATCGTCTATGCGTCGGGTGGAAATGAACAATGCGGGTTCGTAGCCTTCGGATGCGCGGCTCTTTTCGTGCATGGCGAAGTAGGCATTTGACACCAGGTTCAGTATCGCTTCATCGAAGTCACGCTCCACCAATGTCATCTCCCCAACCTCGGGGTCCAGGTCAAAGACGGGTTGTATCGAGAATCCTTCCCACTCCGAGTTCAGGGTGCTGCAGCCGGAGAGCACAGCCTCTCTCAATGCCCCGTTCAGTTCCACCGGGGCGGCCTCCCCGCCTATTACGCCAAATCCTCGCATCCTCTCAACGATGGCAAGGGCTCGACCGCCGTTGGACAGCACCCGTTTCAGGCTTGTGTTCATCTCCTCGGTTATGTCGTCCAGCAGAGCGGTGTCGTCCTCCGACATCCTGTCCCTGTAGTTATCCAGCATCTCTGTGAGTTCGCCATAAAGCTCCAGCGAGCCCTCGGAGAAGTTGTTGACAAAGTTCAGGGGGTTGCTTATTTCGTGGGCCACCCCCGACACCAGTTCACCCAGTGCGGCCAGCTTCTCCTGGGCTACAAGCCGCGCCTGGAGGCGCTTCAGCTCCTCGTTGGCTACACGCAGGTCTTCATAGAGCTTTTCCACCAGGTTCAGGCGCTGCACTTCCAGGGCCTGCTGCCTGAAGACCTCCAGGGCGCCGGCCAGCTCTCCAATTTCGTCACGACCTACTTCGGGCACCGGCGTCTCCAGGTCTCCGTCGGCCATGTTGCGCATCCGCTCCGACATGCGGGAGAGCCTGCGGACCATGCCGTTCCCCACCCAAACCCAGGCGGCCAGCGTGGCGGCTATTACGCTGATTACGCTGATTCCCGCCAGCAACGTGCGGCCTTCGTCGAAGCTGCTTATGGCGAGGCCAAGGGCTTCGGAGGACTCGGCGCCGGAAGCCTCCAGGAGCGTTGTGACTGAAGACTGCAGCTCTTCGCTCGAGAGATCGAAGGACGTAGCGAGCTCCCTGATGTTCTCTTCTAGGACAAGCTGCTGTCCCCGAATGTAGAAGACACCCGTGCCTCCCCCGAGGGCCGATACCTCCGGGTCTATGCCGGTGGCATGGACCACCGAGAATGCATCGAACATCTCCTGGAGCTCGACTTCTCCCCGGGCTTCCAGGGCCTGGCGAAGCAATGATAGCGCCGCTTCTGACTCGCCGACATCCGAGGACACGGCGGCCAGTCGGAGTCTGACTTCCTGTGCTGAGGTATCGGCGGTAAGGAGCGACTCTCGGGCGACAACCAGGTCATCGATGACATCCGCAAGGTAGTAGGCGGCGTCGCTCACTGACTGCGCTTCCTCTGCGAGGGCAGGCACGCCGCTTACCACATTCAGCGCTTCTTCCAGTCTTCCGAGGGTGGTGGAGAGGGTCTGGCTGTCCTGCCGGTGGAACCCCGACTCCGCATCTGACGCCACTTCCAGGCCGAGGATTCGCAGCCTCTCCACCTCCCTGGCCGCTATCCAGGATGATTCCAGGGCGGGAACGGTCTCGGACTGCAGGTCGTAATTGTGGTCTCCGCTTTGCTCGAAGTAGTAGACCGCTACTCCGCCCGAGATCAGTGTCAAGGCTACGGCAAATCCCAGGGCCAAGTAGAGCTTGGTCCCTATGCGCCGCCACCTGCCTGTCAGGAAGCTTATGGCCCCTACTGCCATGCCGAAAACGCCATATATGGGTAGGTAATCCAGGGAACAGGGAGCGCATTTAGGATATCATAGCGTTGCGGCGCCGCATTGCCGGCAGCTGCCTTTAGGAGAAGCAGGCGAGGATATGAACGACATATTCACCAAGGGCCTGGACGTTAATGATGCCTGGGACCTGCTGTGGCCCGTTTCAATTTACGTCCTGGGCATGTCCGCGTACGCGGTGTTCGTGTTCAAGTTCTATCGGTTTGTCGCGGCTCGGGACATGTTCAAACTTGACATCTCCAGGTACGAGGGCCGAAGCCACGGGCCGGGGAGGTCCGTACTGCATATAGTCTTGTACGTCTTCAAATACCTGGTCCTGTTTCCAGTTTTCGCTTTCTTCTGGTTTGCGGTTCTGACACTGATTCTTGCCTTCCTATCAAAAGAACAGGATTTTTCTGATACCTTGCTGATTGCGCTGGCCACGGTGGCCGCCATCCGGGTCACGTCCTACTTCAAGGAAGACTTGTCTCGGGACCTGGCGAAGATTCTTCCCTTCGCGGTGCTTGGCATATTCCTGGTAGACGCATCCTTCTTCGACGTTACGGATTCGCTGGAAAACCTGAAGGTCGCCGGTGATTTTTCTGAGAGCATCCTCTATTACCTCCTATTTCTGATCGGCCTGGAGTTTGTTTTGCGGCTGGCGTTGGGGGTGATGAAGTTGATAGTGAGGGTGAGGAACCGGCTCCGCAGTCAACCTCCCCCCTCCGAGGAGTCCCCGCCCGACTCTCCCCCAGGAGAAGACATTGCCCCTGCTTCCACGGATGAATCGAGGAGTCAAGCCCCGGGCAGCACGGGCCTCAATCTCAAGTAAGGCATTGTGCCGAAGCACGAGGCGGATCTCAGATAGAGGGTTAGTGAGAAGGCGGCGGGTGATGGAGCGAGGGAACCGGGAGCCAGCCATGAGTCACGTGGAAATCTAGACCAAAGCCGACAACGATTACCACATGATGGGATTGAAGCTAGCGGGCCTGCGTAGTCGTTAACGGGGTCTTTGCTACAACGCCCCATACCTCTTCTCAATAGCCGCCTTAACCGCCTCGCCTGCAGAATGGCCTGCCTCCTCGGCGGCTCTCAGGGAGCCCTTTGCTGCCGTCCTGGCCAGTTCATTCGGGTCCAATGAAAGCTCCGCAGCAGCCTGAGCAGCGGCATCGGCAATCGCTTCAGCAAGCTCCCCAACCTCCGGGAATTCCATCATCGCTGCATGGGAGACCAGTTCATATGCGCTTTGCTCGGCTGCCGCCGACACATTCTCTCCTGCTGTCGCCGAACCACTGATTATCCCCCGCATCGCAGCCTTCCCACCTTCAATCAGGTCTTCTTCGTTGTTCTTAAGGGCCTCCACCGCCGCCCGAGATATCTGCCTCACAGCCAGGTCAGCGGGGATGCCCACGGATGCCGCCACCTGCATCGTCCCCTCGGCAGCGCCTTGTATCGTTGATGTTTGCTCGTCTCTCCCCTTTCTGTGGTAGAGCGCGCCGGCAACCGCGTCGTGGAGAATCCTCGTTGTAACTCCCGTCGCGTCCCTGACGCCAAGCACGACACCCATCGTTGCATCCCTGACGTGTTCTGCGGACCACACACCGAGGGAGTCCACAGCGTGCATGGCCCCTACCATGGCGTCCCGTGCGACGGAACTCGGCCCGTGGGCCGCGGCCCCCACCGTATGTAATGCTCTCGCGGACGATTGCCTTATCTTACCAACGGATAACTTCGCAGCCTTAGTCGCAGCTGCGGTAACGCTCGTACCCACCGCCCTCGTTACCGCATGGGCGGGTTGCTCCATATCCCGTAACTGTCTTTCAACCTCAATCACGTCGATCTTTCTCGTCTTTATTGTTCTGGGTGAGACGATGCCCCCGGAGAATATGAGCTGCATCGCCTCGGGAACTGTCAGATCAGTGTCCAGGACGTCCTCCGGCGGCATCAGCACTACGAATCCCGAATTCGGCAACGGCGCGGTGGGAACATAGGTCATTATCAGCTTCTCCACATCTGCGGCATCCGTTAACCCGGTCAGAAAGCCCAGGCTCCAGGCATTCGCCCTGGGGAACTGTACAAGCACTACCCGCTTGAATCCCGTGACGCTGGCGCCGGAAAAGGACTCGATAAGCTGTCGATTGGCTGAGTAGAGTGTGCCGATGAACGGTATGCGGAGAAGAGACTTTCGTATCCAGTCGACTACCATGCTCCCCAATCTAAAAGTAGCAAAGGCACCGATTAGGTAGACTATGATTACGGCCAGCACCACTCCCGGCCCCGGCAACGACCATTCAATCCCGAACCGTTCGAGGAGCCACTCGATCCAGGGACGCAGGAATCCGTCCACGATATCGAACAGGAAGCGTACGATAACGTAGGTGAGGGCCACGGGCAGCAAGACCAGCAACCCGGTTATCAGCGACCGGCGGATATGCCTCAGGACGGTCTTGCGTGCGCTATTCAGAATCACTGCCATACACCTCAATCAAAAGGCTGATTTGCACTAGCCCAACCCCGTCCGACGCCTACAACCTGGCACAACCGCCGGCGACACAGCCACACCTCGAAGTCCCCGGCAACGTCTTCGTGGCCGTGAACAGTCTGACGAAGAGAGACCGCACTCACGGACCACTTAGCTGCCACTCCCGGACCTATTCTATCAGGCTGCCCGGACTCGAAACGGATCCAGAAGTCGAAGTGTAATAATAACCTTGTTGCATATTCCCTTTGAGATTCACTTAGTAAGTGAACTTAATTTCGCTTACAAATCTGCTCTGGCTTAAACGCAGCATTCAAATGCGGTTAATAGAGTCATTACACTAGACTTGGCTAATTGTATAAACAAAGCTGACGCGCCTAAAAGGGTGATCTCAGCTTCTCATGCTAATGGCCATACTCGTGTGTACATAGACGGCCTCAGCCTAACATTTGGCTTGTGATAAAATGTTGCATCGCTCCCTCATTGTCTTTGGAAGAACTGGAGGATGTTATGGCAATACTAGGTAGGATTGGAACAACGGTCAGGGATTCGATAGCCAGCACCGTACGAGGGACCGGAGAAGTCACGGGACTCGCTATCGACGCGGTCCGAGAGAATACCGTCAATGCCCTTAAAAGCGCGCGCACCATCGGCGGCGAGGCCGGACACCTGGCACAGGATGCAGTGCTGGGCGTCCTGGAGGCCACGGGGAAGATCGGTGGGAGTGCCGGCTCAGTAATCAGGGATGCAGCCATAGGTGTGATTGAAGGAACGGGCCAGGTTGCCACGGCGACCACAACCATGCTCCACGACGTGGTGGTCGGCGCCATCCGCGGTTCACGTGACGCGGGCGCAGAGCTCGGGGTCGCCACACAACAGGCAGTTGAGGGCGCTCTTAGAGGCGGCGCCTCCGTCGGTATAGCCGCTGAAGAATCCCTCGTCCAGGTCACCCGAGGCGCGATTGACGGCACCAAGGAAATCGGGGGCGCCCTGACTGTCGCATCTCAGGGGACAATCGCCGGAGTTGTAAAGGCTGTTGCGACAACGGGCGGCGATGTCACAACCGCAGCCCGAGACACGTCTCGCGAGCTCATCAGCAGTGCGGCCGCTATGGGTGAGGACGTGGCACAGGTCTCCCTGGCCGCCGTTCGAGGCTCCATCAACGCGGCACGATCCGTTGGAGTCGATGCAGAGAAGACCGCCTCCGCCGTGGCAACAGGCGCCATTGAAGCCGCATACGACGTAAGCGATGCCGCCGGAGATGCCGTGCGCAAGGCAGCTACCGGGACCATTGAAGGCGTCAAAGTAGTTGCGGAGTCGGCAACCTCAAGTGAGAAAAAGGACGCCAAATCATAGAGTCGACTTGTGCATGCCCTATCCCCAAGGGTGACTCGCTCCAGAAGCGTTGATTGACAACGCTGATTCGGCCATTGAGAAAATGCAAGCGCAGGCCGTTCAGGTGCAGGTGCAATGATGAAAGGTGGGTGGTGGAGCTGAGGGGATTAAGAGTTAGCTATGAAATAACCGCCTACGGGCATGTATTCCCACAAATGTTACCACCGATGTACCGAAAATAACCTATCGAAACAAGTCGACACCAAGATTTAGTTTCAATTGTCGTCCTGCTCTTAAGGCTTGAGCAGCAATTCCCGACCCAGAACAGACATTTGCAAGCCGGGTGTGCTTGTGGAAAGTTCGGAATCACAGTACTCGTTTCCCTATTTGGGCTATTTGATCGACTCCATTTGGTCAGTGTCCAACCCCTCGAGTCCGTCAAACGGTTCTTGTGGTGTTTTGTAGGTCGGTTTGATGCGGAAGCCAGAGTTCCGGTGCTAGCATAGTAATCTCTTGAAAGCTTCCTAGTCGTGATTACTTATTCAGCAATTTACGGATGCTTGTCATGCTCATGCCGCGTATCCATAAGCTTATAGTTCGTCAATCAACTTCAACTGCTCTCTGCCTTCTTACGAGTAAGAGGTTCAAGAGGAATGATAGAGCCGCTTGGTAGAATTCCAAAGGGGAGAGTTCATAACTTAATCTCTGCTCGGGTCTGGGCATACATTAGAATCGCTTCTTGTTCGTCATATGCGGCCCCATGCCTCAGGTAGCTATGTTATGCACGGTCTGTCCGCTATATCACCTATGATCTGGACCACCACACCTTCGATGTTGAATGATTAGTCTATTTGCAGAACCTGCCAGAATGCAGGGACTACTTCGTAGGACTCCTCGCCGCCTTTCTGCTCGGCCAGTTTCCTAGCTATTTGAATTTTGATTGCCCGGTCTGATTCGTGGCTTGCAAACTTATACCCTTGGTTGGTCTCAATTTTGAAGAAACTGATGTCGCACAACAGATTGATGTAGAAGTCTTGGTCGGTGGCAATGACGCCGGCTTTGGTCAGTGTTTCTTTGATCTGGGACCTGGTAACTATTTTGGGTGATCCTGCAAATTCCACAAGTATCGACTCTAACTTGCCTTTGCTCGGGTCATCCTCAGCTAGCATCCACTCAAAGACGTATTGTGAATATTTTTCTCTAGCATCCAAGAAATCTGAGGGGTGCACCGCGGTATGGCCTTTATTGATTGCACTATCAACTGCCTCTCGCATCAAGTAAATGACGTCTCTGGGCCTAGGCAATACATTGTCATTCACAAAGTCCCAGACTTTTATTCCTACGACTTCCGGACAGAATAGCTTGTCCCAAATAGTAGAAGCATCGGCACTGTTCTCGACTCCGAACTCTAGCCTTAGATCTACTAGCCTCTTTAGAACTTCGACGTCAGTCCACGTTATTCTTTGAATTGGCAGCTTGTCCTGTTCGGGGGCTGTAGGCAGTATAAAGGAGAAGATGTCGCTCCTAAGGAAAATAGTAAGGCCTAGATTCACCGGACTTCGCCAATGGTCCTCAACTTTGAATTCTGCCGTTATATCAGTGGACACTTGCAAGAGTCCCCATAGAAGCTCGGAGAGATAGGTTACATATTCATCTGCTCTCCATTGAGCATCCAAGTTATCTATCAGGATGGATACGCGTTGCTTGTTGGACAACGCGCTCCCGATCACCTCTCTAAGTTCGCGTAGCTGATTCGAGTGCAGAAGTTCGCTTATTCGTTGCCGTTGGGCGACTGCATCTTCAATTTCTCCAAGTTTCTCCAATGATCGGACTGTGATATCCAGTCGTTGCGAAAATGGCAAATCGATCAATTCCTTATGTTCTTGATAGTATTCTATGAATTTGCTTTCTCTTTCACTGGGAGGCTGATACGGTGTGCGCAATTCAAGAACTTTGTTAATACTGCGAGCGAGCTCCGAATATATCAGGAGCTTCCAAAGGCTCTCAATCAAATAACCCCTTTCTGACTTATGTAAAATCGAATTCAATACTCTTAACAGTCCATCAATCTCGTAGCCCACTGGTTTTATAACGCAAACATGATTTCGTTTGTCGTTTAGGAGGGCCGTTTGCATTGCATACAGCTGAGCGGATTTTCCAGTTCCCTTACGCCCTACAACAATCGTAACCGGGTCATCCATAGCTCGCAGATAGGTGCTGGTTTCTACAAAGTAACTATCTAGTCTTTCCGATTCATTCTCTGCGACAGGTTCGCCAATAGAAAGCCGCCTAAGGTCAAGTGCCTTGTATTCTTTGGTGGCTTCGGGTCGTCGCTGCCTTCTTCTCGGTAGTCTAAGGCTATCGATCCAATTCTCGAGTGTGTATTCGCACTCTTTGGTGGTGCCATGAGATTTCAGTAACGTCCGATAGTCTATGGGAGATTCGAAGGGATGCCTCACCAGCATCAAAATCGATTTCCCAAAACCCCGGCACATCCCTGCGACTAGAGAACACTTGACGTTATGAAGCAATTGGTGCTGCTCTTCTGTGCTCAACAGATGACACAGCACTGCATCCACTGACCGAAGCTTGCTCGCGTACCAATCCAAAGTAGCCGAAGGATTTTCAACTGGGTCGTCTACTGTTAGTGAGCTACCGAATACTGAATCCTGGATGTGTTGAATAACTGTGATTACAGCGTCAGTAGTAATCGGCGGCTTCACATACAATAGCGAAGGCGTTTCTTGAAGGGCCTGAAGATTCCTATAACGGGGACCCAACAAGGTTAGTTCCAAGTTCCTGTGAGGTGCCTCATCAATGAATAATTTAGCTAGGTCGCTGGAGTTGTTGTATTTGACGTAGCCGGAGCCGGTGAGCCCAAAAAATGTTCTCCTATAAGTCTGCTCCGCCCTTTCGATGCTCGTGTTAAGGGAAATCCAAATGCGCTTAAAGCGACCTATGGCGTATCCAAGTTCAAAAGAAACATTTGGATTGCTGTAAGTTAAATCACAGGCAAAAACGCTCGCACGATCGATTTGTTGAAGGATGGAATCAACCAATCTTTGACCACCAATAGCCATATCATTCCAGGGAGTGAAGCGGATGCCATCCCGCTTAATCTCCGGGTGTTTTCGGATTAGGTCGATCGCCCTGTTAATAGTCTCGCCCAAAAAAGGTGGTTGACCAGGAAAAGCGTAGAATACCCTGTTTTGTTTAGCCATAGTCTCCGTCAGTTTGTGGTTTCTAAAGTGTCCATTCGAGCTTTATATGACGTATTGTTTTTCGTTTCGCCTTCAGGGTTATTCCGTTGATAGCGAGCCAAGGTTCTAGGCACTATTCGGGTTGTTATCCTCTGCGTGGCATCTAACATTTACGTCTCATTATTGTGTGCATACAACAAACGGGCACGCCTATTGCCGCATGTATACAGTACTCCCAGTACCTTGATTAACCTCCACTTAGCGGTTGCAAATGGGTTGTGTGCAACCCTGGAGCGTAGGTCGCAAAAACACCGCGAGCGCTATCAGAAAGTCAGGGCCAATGCCAAGAGAAATAGAAGCGTGCCAACGTGCCAAACCCAAAACGTTAAATCAGTCCTCGTTAAACCGAGTATGGGTGAAGGCAACACAGTGCCACTCTTAGCTGCAGAGGCTGCTGCGACTGGAAACAAGACAGCCGTCACCACTTTGCCTTAGCTGCCAAACGCTAATAAGCTCCTCACGGACTACCTATATGTAGTTTTCGTCGCCACCTCAGATACTATATATTGTGTCGTCTGGTACTGCAAGCGATACTTTCGGACACCGCTCATCCAATCGATATTTAAATCTGAACCAGTCGATCCCAGGGATGCAACAGATGCAGTGCTGACCGTATCATAAGAGAAAGCCTGTTAATAGACTCAAGATCACAAATGAATAGCGTTCTATGGGCTGAGAAGGATACCCAATTCTTTGGCCAATAACAGTCTGGATACAGTTTGGTGTCCGCTTAGAACCATAATCCTCGGTCGACAAATGGTTCAACGACTGTGCTCAGGGAATCTGCGTTGTTGACGACGATTCTGTTGTAATGCACTGGTCGATTCAGTGCTTGAGAATAAGTCCCAGTGTTTGTGGCAAGGCTTGGCACTTCACCTTGCAGTGGCAAACAGCAACACTTCTCATGCTCTGCATTCGGCTCGTCTCAACCGAATATGACTCAACAAGCAAAGTCGAAGTGTCTGGGAATCGATGATGATGTTCGAATGAGACCTTAACGCGAATTAGGAGCGCGAACTCCTGTCGTACGAGTTCTTCTAAAGATATTGTAGTTGATCAAAAGATGGAGTGATTCCAATATGTTAATGGACCGCCCACCCCTCCGAAATCACCTCTGCCTGCTCCAGCACCGTCCTCGTAGCCTTTTCCTGTTTATCCGGCGGATAGCCGTGCTTCCGGAGAATGCGGCGTACCAGTACTCTGAGGTGAGCACGCACGTTCTCCCTTAAAGTCCAGTCTATGGTGACGTTGTTTCTGACGGTCTCGACCAGTTGTCGAGCGATGGTGCGGAGGGTTTCGTCTCCGAGGACTTGGACAGCGCTGTCATTTGTTTCCAAAGCGTCATAGAAGGCTAATTCTTCGTCGGACAAACCGAGCTTTTCGCCCCGGGCCTTTGCCTCCCTCATATCTTTGGCTAACTTGATCAATTCTTCGATGACCTGGGCGGCCTCAATTGCCCGGTTCTGGTAACGCCGCAGCGTTTGCTCCAGCATCTCGGCGAAAGACCGAGCCTGAACAACATTCTTACGCCGACGCAGGGCAACTTCGCCATGCAGCAACTTCTGAAGGAGCTCAACAGCGAGGTTGAGATGCGGCATATCTCGTACCTCGGCCAGGAATTCGTCCGAGAGTACGGAGATGTCGGGCTTGTCCAGTCCTGCTGCGGAGAAAACGTCCATTACTCCTTCTGAGGCCACTGCACGGGAGATGATTTGCCGGACGGCAAAGTCCAATTCCTCTTCCGGCCGTGCCTGCCCCTCAGCCCGTTTCAATAGGGCAGCTCGCACTGCTTGGAAGAAACCCACGTCGTCCCTGATGCGGATGGTTTCCTGGTGCGGTACCGACAAGGCGAAAGTCTGGGATAACTCTCGAACTGCGTTTAAGCATCGGTCCTTGCCGTCCTCCTTGGCCAATACGTGCTCCTGAGCAGCAGGAAGCAAGTTTAACCGTGCTTGAGCAGTACCACTTGCCCACATTGACCAATCGAAACCGTGAAAGAGAGCGCGACATATCTCGTACTTCTCTTTCATGACGACAACAGCTTCTTCCTGGTCGAGGGCCGTCTTGCCTTTACCGCCGCTCTCAGTGTAGGTGGCCAAGGCCTTCTTCAAGTCGTGGGCGATGCCCAAGTAGTCCACTACAAGTCCGCCCGGCTTGTCCCTGAAGACCCGATTCACCCGGGAGATAGCTTGCATCAGCCCGTGACCCCTCATCGGCTTGTCTACGTACATGGTGTGAAGGCTGGGAGCATCGAAGCCCGTCAGCCACATGTCCCGTACGAGCACGACCTTCAATGAGTCGTTGGGGCCCCGGAACTTCTTTGCCAGTTCTTCCCTTCGAGCCTTGTTCCTGATATGCGGCTGCCAATCGAGAGGGTCCGAGGCCGAGCCGGTCATCACTACCTTAATGGTGCCCTTGTAGTCGTCATCGTCATGCCAATCAGAACGCAGGCTCACTAACTCCCGGTATAGGTCGATGCAGATGCGACGGCTCATGCAGACGACCATCGCCTTACCTTCCAGCACCTCCAGCCTTTGTTCGAAGTGGGCCACGATGTCCTTGGCGACCTGCTTCACCCGCTTCTCAGAGCCAACAATGGCCTCAAGCTGGGCCCACTTGGTCTTTAGCTTCTCTCTGCGCTCCACCTCTTCGCCCTCGGTGGCCTCCTCGAAGTCCGGGTCTATGTGCGGCTTTTCGTTCTCATCCAGGGCCAACTTGGCCAGGCGACTCTCGTAGTAGATGGGCACGGTGGCTTTGTCTTCTACCGAACGCTGGATGTCGTAGATACTGATATAGTCTCCGAATACGGCCCGAGTGTTGGCGTCCTGCAACTCCACCGGGGTGCCGGTGAATCCAACGAATGAAGCGTTGGGGAGCGCATCACGCATGTGCTTGGCGAAGCCATAGGAAACATTTCCCGTCTTTGGATTCATCGACGGGCTGAACCCGTACTGACTCCGGTGGGCCTCATCGGCGATTACGACGATGTTGCGCCTGTCCGATAGAGCGGGATGGGTATCCCCCTTCTCCTCGGGGAAGAATTTCTGGATGGTGGTGAAGACGAGGCCCCCGGCATTAACGGAGAGCTTTTTCCGCAGGTCGGACCGGGTCTCTGCCTGCGTCGGTGGCTGGCGAATGAGGTCCTGACAGCGAGAGAAGGTCCCGAATAGTTGGTCGTCTAGGTCGTTGCGGTCAGTTAGCACTACGACGGTTGGGTTCTCCATCGCTGGCTCCCGAATGATGGCGCCTGTATAGAAGGCCATAGTCAGGCTCTTTCCCGACCCCTGCGTGTGCCACACCACGCCAATTCGCCGGTCGCCGGGTTCTCCCCCTGGTTTCCTCCCCGACTCATAGAGCCCTCCTTCTTCAGCGATCTCGCGTTCTTCCCGTTGCAGTTTCGCTGCCCGTAGCGTCTCGGCAAGGGCAACCCTGACTGCATGAAACTGGTGGTATCCCGCCATCTTCTTAGCCAGTGCGCCGCTTCCGTCATCCTCGAACACGATGAAGTCTCGGAGGAGCACCATTAATCGCCCCGGTTCGAAGACACCCCACAGCATCACCTGAAGCTCAGTCATGTACGGATCGGCCAGCGTCTCACCGGTGACGGTGCGCCAGGGCTTGAACCATTCCCGTCCCGCAGTCAACGAACCTATACGCGCCTCATTGCCATCTGAAACCAGCAGCGCCTCATTCATGGAGAAGAGGGTGGGAAGCTCGGCCTTGTAGGTTTGCAGCTGCTGCCACGCCGACCAGATAGTTGCATCCTCGTCCGCCGGGTTCTTGAGTTCAATGATGCCCAAAGGAAGCCCATTGACGAGCAGCACGATATCCGGTCTGCGAGTGTTCCGGTTCTCGGTAACAGTGAACTGATTGACGGCCAGCCAGTCATTGTTGGCGGGATTGTCGAAGTCAATGACCTGGACCTGGTCTCCCTGTATCCTGCCCTCCGAGCCCCGATACTCAATCCCTACGCCGTTGACCAGCATCCGGTGAAAGGAACGATTTCGGGCTTCGAGAGTCGAGCCTTCAGGACGGGTCAGCTTGCGGAACGCATCGTCAAGGGCGTCCACGGGGAGTCCGGAGTTGAATTGGGCCAAGGCATCCCGCAGCCGTTGTTCAAGCACCACCTGCCCGTAATCGTTACGTTCGGCGTTGGGTGTGCCCGGTGCGATGTTCGGCCCATGTGCTACATCCCACCCCAGCCCTGACAGCCAGTCGAGTGCAACCTGTTCTACGTCGGCTTCTGTTAGGTTAGTCATAGGGCTTGTACGTTCGCTTCTTGGATTCGCTTAAGGGAACGCCCATCTCTATCCTTCCAATCTGCACGTCCATTACTGTTACTGCCGAGTAGTGCCCCAGCGGCGGTAGATGGGGAGCCGAAGACATAATCTTGGATCAATCGGTATGCAGTTCCTTCATCCTCCAGAACTCCCTGCAAGAGAAGAGTTTTTCGTAAGTTGGAAAGATACGGATGAATAGAGGCCACCTCTTTCTTGACGACCTGTGAACCTGACAGCACGACGAATCCACCCGCATCTTCGTACCCATGCGCCGTAATGCCTTTGGCGCTTAGAAACAGGTCTTGGTTAGTGTCCCGTTGGCTTCTCGGTTTTTCAAAGACAGTTACTCCTACAATTGGGAGGCACAGCAGCATATCAACTAGGTAAAGTTCAGCGTCCGCCGCGTCAGCATCTGAAAGCGAAGGGAGCTGAGGAACATTTCTATTGTACAATTCGCAACGCTTGGCATCGGTTGCAAGTTGTACGAGCCGCGCTTCCAGATATTGGATATGCGCCTTGTTCAAGTTCTGGTCTTTGCTGATGAAAGCGATGCCGTGGGTCCAGAATTCTTTATTCCTTACGTGGTCGTCAAGTCGGCTCAGTAGGGATTCTCCTTCGCCCACATAGGCCTGGGGCAATTGACCTGACCCACTGGGACTCCACAGTACATACACTCCAGTACGTGTCAACTCTTCCCTGGTACGCACCTCAGCATAGATTGAACGAGGGAAATAGAGACCTTGGCCTGTCCAATTGGACTTCTCAATAATGCGCAGGCCTTCCGAATCTCCTGTTGGAATAAAAATGCGTACCGAGAATCCTAGCGTATTAGTCATTCCTTTTCCTCGTAGTCAATTACTTTTGACTGAGTATTCATTGCATAAGGTTCGAAACCCAACGGGGAACTACCTACGAAGGGTTGCAAAGCTAATCAAGCAGCATCTGTTTCACGTCTAATTCGGTGAGGGTGGTCATTGAGTCCAATCTAAAACGTCAGTAATCGCCAGAATTATCATGACTCCCAGCACCACGTGAAGTATAGCGAATAGCATCGGTAGACATCGTTCGATGGTCGTTACCGGCTTGTATATCTTGCCTTTACCTTCTTTTACAAGCTGCCATTCATGCGCATAAATAGCCGCCGGTAGATGTTTCTCCATTTCGTGAATCAATTTGAATTTCACAGCGTTCAAGTCCGCATGAGACTGAATGATCCGATACCAAAGGATTGAGACTAGGAAGCCCATGACTGGTATCACCAAGGTCCAATAGTTCTGACCAAAACTCGCAGTCTGTACGCCATACAGCGCGACTAAGGCAGCGCTGACTGTAAGGAGATATCGACTCGAAGACACGCGTCGCGTACTGACGTTCTCGGCAGATTGTACGTAGAGTTTGTATTGCTCTAGCAGGTGCACCCTGTACGACTGGCCGTAGGAATCTTCGGTTTCTCGAATCAAGGAACTACGCGACCGTTCCTCCATGCTTATCTCGGATTTCCGATTAGTTCACTCAGAGACGGCCATGTCCATGGATGGATTTTCTTTTTCTTAGGGGCGGACTTCGGGCGAGTGCAGGTCTTTCCCCTACGGCCTTTGAGCAGGAAATAGGGCTTCTTCTCCTGCTGCACCATCGTGACTTCCGCTTCGACACCTGTTGCTTGATGGGTGTATTCTCCACAGATCACGATCGTAAGGTCCGCTCTCTTGATGCGGTCGCGGACATCCCTTTTCCAAGCCTCATCTATCCGATACTTCACCGACCAGTCCGTTATGTTGAACGGGGAGTCATCTCTCTCGGCTTGTGCTACTAGGTTCCCCCGCAAGTCCTTATCATGGTCGTAATCAAAGCTTATGAAGGCACTCTTTGTAATCATGGGCATATCCTCAAAGCGGGAAGCTATTGCGAGCTCAATTTGTCATCGCCCCCACCCCAGCCCCGACAGCCAATCAAGCGTCACCTGTTCGACATCGGCCTCGGTGAGTTTGGTCATGGTCATTCCCTGATGCGCACCCGTGTGTCTTCCACTATCCAAAGTTGTCCCTGTAGGGATGAGCCATGCAATTGTCGCAAGAGTCGTGAGACCACTTCCATCTGATGCTGAGGCCCTTGCCTGCCGAGGCGAAGGACCACAATGCCAGGATAGAGCTCTGGAGGATACACCCTGATATCAGCAAAGTCCGTGTCCAGGGTCACCAACACGCGGCCTTCAGCAGCGCACACGGCTGCGACTCGTGCATCGTCCTCACCGTTCATCCCCTGCACCCCAACGGTGACGGCATCGTGGCCTGCATTGACGAAGAGCCGGGTAAGTTTGCCGGAGAGATTCTCGTCTAGTTTGAAACGCACGGTGGACTTCTACCCGGCAAGGGGCACGACGCGTTCCTTCGCCAACTCGGCAGCGTAGAGCAGCGTGGCCTGCACGGCCTCGCGCGACACGGACGGATAGTGAGTTACGACCTCCTCCACTCCCAAGCCCTCAGCCAAGCTGTCGAGGATGACCGTGACCATGACCCGCGTGCCAGCGATGCAAGCCCTCCCGTGGCACACATCGGGATCGGTGGAAATGTAGTCCTGCCAGTTCATGGACATAGAACCTCCCAAGCGCCGAGACAAGGCACCTGAATGATTATACCTGTTGTTTGAACTCCCCATCCCACCCCTGAAACCAGTCAAAAGCCGTGTTCTCGACCACAGACTCATGAACGCCTGTCCGATTCATGAAATTTGCCAATCACCTAGCCCTTCAAGAAGTGCCAAGATTGCTTCATCGTGAGGTAACTCATACCAAATTGGATAAATGCCTCTCTGCGTCAAAAACTTTTCACGACCAATGCGGTCAGCATCACTGTTAGGCCTTGCCAGTAGGGCATAGTGCCTAGGCATGAAATTGTCAGTATCGGCCACCTCTGCAATTACTCCTATCGTTCTATCTTCTCCTAGACTACAACCGAGAAAGAGCAGACTATACTGCCTATAAATCAAAATGAGTTCATCGCGAACTCTACTACCTTTCGCATATGCTTTCTCATACTCATGAGAAAGCAAGACACGTCCTTCACGCTCTTGAGAATCACCATGTAGTTTAAGCAGGAGCCTCTCATTAGGTCCCTTGAGTCCGCGGTAATTTGAAATGTTCTCTCCACGTAGTATGTTTGCGAAAGACTTATCGTTTTCCCTGTACGTTCGTTCAATAACATTGTCTAGGTTAGTAGTTATCACGAGGTTTCCAAATAAGAGCGGCAAAAAGTTCACTGGGCCTTCAATGGGGGTCGAGTTGCGAACTCGCAGATCGTGTTCCACACGTTCAGCAAAAAGGTTGGGGTTAGATGTTGATGCTATTAGGTCTGCTGCTTCTTCAAAGGAATGTGAGGCAATGAGTTGCTTTAGTGTTGCGGAGTCGCATGATGCGTATGACCCGAGCTTAACCAAGAATTCAGACCATGTAGGTAGTCCACTCGAGACAGACATGCCGGATCCCACAAATGGTACTACCTGTTGCCTTTCGACCGCCGCTCTCAGATCCAAATAACGGTCATAGTTAGCAAAAAAGTCAAGTTGGTACGCTCTATAGTCGGATTGCTGGCGTCTCCAATCTTCATGTGTCCAGCTGTGTAATTCTTGTTCGTATGCTCCAAATTCCCTAAGCACTTCTACAGGCGAAAACTCAGAATTACCAATGCGGACGATGTCATCAATGTCGGTCCCATCGCGAAGCCTGAATCGCAGTTGCTCTTCGAATAATCTACGGAGATATCCCACGGCTATAGTAGGCTCGACACGCCCACCTCTCCCGACACCAACCTCGGCAACAATGCATCCAGTTGCGCAGCAAGTGAAAGTGATTCCGCATAATTGGATCGTATACGCATATCCAAGTCTTTCGCCTTGACGTCGAACTGAGCAATTGAAGCAGTTGTGGGAGCTATTACTTGGATATCCTCAAACTGTTTCCTTGTAATCGCTCCAAAAACCGTTCCTGTTTGTTCATATTGCTGTAGTTCTCTCTGCAACGCCCAAACCGAGTAATAGGTAAAGGATGCAGAACCAGAATCGTGCCGTAATGAGGCCACGCCCCTACCAATACAGCATTGCTCCCAAGCCATGTTTATTGCTCCAACCGGTGCTCTAACACTGACAAGTGTGTCGTCTTGAAGAGCTAGTCGAGCAGGTGCTGTGCAGTATCTTCTACGTCCCGGGTAACGGGGTCCAAAGTCTGCGTTACCCTGAAAGAATGGTAGTCCTTCCCCGTCCTCGTTATAAGTACTTCCGGGAGGAGATTGCCCCATTGTCAAGTTAAAGCATTCTCCCAGCCCCCTCACCCTCCACCCCTCCGGCACCTCCCCCAGCTCCGAGTCCACCAGTCTGTCCGGGAAGAGGTCATAGTGTTCAGCCGGGAGCCCGGGCAGCGACTCCCCCCGACGCCACCGCCCCTCTATCTTGGCCCGCACCGGCTCAAAGTCCACGAACCACGACCTGAACAGTGCTCGGGCCATCTCTTCCAGGGTCTCGTTCATCCGCCGGTTCAACTCGATCTTGTCATCCAGCGCACCAAGGACTCGGGCGATGGCTCGTTGCTCGGGGAGGGGAGGGACCTCAACTGGAAGACTATAGAAGTCCTCTCGATTAGTCGAGGGAATTGCGGAGCCACTATCCATGCCGTTGATGTCCTGAGTAATCAGTTGGTAGTACGCCCACCGAGTGTCTAGTTCGACCTTGGGCTTTAGGTAGAAGGCGGTATCAATTACGAAGAATGGCTCAGGTGAATAGTGGACGCCCCGATAGGCTCCTTTGCGACCGATGATGACGCTTGCATAGGGACAAAGTGGTTGAGCGTGCCGCCCTATCGGTCCGTTCGTTCCGTAGACCTTGTAGGGTCCCTCAGTAGAATCATAGCCACGAAGGGACTTGCCATATTCCAACGTTGCAAGCTCGCCCCACAGTGCTGTGTGCCATTTGTTCATGGATGTTTGCTTGCGCTATTCCTTTTGCGCAACCACATAATCACGTCCAGGCATTGGAGTCATTCTCCTCAGTGTGACGTCCGCCGCAACACCAGAGCATCTATCACATTGGAGCCGTCGGGAGCATCATAAGCCAAGCTATTCGAGTCCTCGTGCTTTCTATCCCATGGGTGCTTACCTACGTCCAAGACAATCTTGACCCGGGATAGCTGTTCCGGTGCAGGATCGTCGTAGCCGTCCTCGTACCCGCTTACCATGACGCGCAGGTCGGGCGGGTAGGTTTTCAACTGCAACCGCGCCTATCATCTCGCCTCCTACCTATCCGCTCCCGAATCCCAAACGCTCCAGGTTCGCCTCGATCTCTGCGTCCAGCCTATGCGCCTCTCCCTGCTGCTCCCTCCACTGCGCTGCAAGTTTAGCCATCTTCTCCTCGAAAGGAACGCCATCGTCTTCCTGCGGCGCCGCCCCGACATACCGGCCCGGCGTAAGGACATGGCCATGTTTTCTTATCTCCTCAACCGTCGCACTCTTGCAGAAGCCCGGAACGTCCGCATATTCCCCAACGCCCTCCCTCACTAGCCATGCGTGGTAAGTACCGGAGACCCTGGCGATGTCTTCGGTAGACAGGTCTCGTCGGGTGCGGTCTAGCATGTGCCCCATCTGACGGGCATCGATGAACAATGTCTCGTCTTGACGTTCCCCATTGCTCCGATCTCGTGACAGGAACCAGAGGCAGGCCGGTATCTGTGTCGATCTGAACAGCTGGCCCGGCAACGCCACGATACAATTCACAAGCCCCGCCTCAATGATGCTCTTGCGGATCTCCCCTTCCCCCGACTGGTTCGACGACATCGACCCATTGGCCAGGACAAACCCTGCCGTTCCTCTCGGCGCCAGGTGGTACAGAAAGTGCTGCACCCAGGCGAAATTGGCGTTCCCAACAGGCGGGACCCCGTACTGCCACCGCTTGTCGTCTCGCAGCTGTTCGCCTCCCCAGTCCGAGACGTTGAAGGGTGGATTGGCGAGGATGTAGTCGGCACGAAGGTCGGGGTGGCGGTCGTTGCGGAAACTGTCCCCGTGCTCAATCTTCCCCTCGATGCCCCGGATCGCCAGGTTCATCCTGGCCATGCGCCAGGTGGTGTAATTGGATTCCTGTCCGAAGATGGAGATGTCACCTATGGCCTTACCGCCATTCCCGTTTCCGCTCGTGTGCGCCTGGATGAACTCATTCGACTGCACGAACATCCCCGACGATCCGCAGCAAGGGTCATACACCCGTCCCTTGTAAGGCTCCAGCATCTCCACAAGCAACCTGACCACCGACCGAGGCGTGTAGAACTCGCCTCCTTTCCGTCCCTCAGCAAGGGCGAACTGCTCAAGGAAGTATTCATAGACGTTACCCAGGACGTCCGTGGCACGGGCCTCGGCGCCCCCAACCTGGATGTTGCTTACCATGTCCACGACTTGCCCCAGGCGAGTCTTGTCCAGGGCAGGTCTAGCGTAGTCCTTGGGCAGCACGTCCTTCAGCACTGGGTTGTCTCGCTCAATGGCCGTCATGGCATCGTCAACTAGCCGACCAATGGTAGGCTGTCGGGTCTGGCCCTTGAGGTAGTCCCAGCGGGCCTCGGGGGGCACCCAGAAGATACTCTGGGCTCGGTACTCATCCGGATCCTCTGGGTCGGCGCCTTCAGCAATCTCCTTCTTCAGCTTATCGTACGCCTCCTCAAACGCATCCGAGACGTACTTTAGGAAGATCAGTCCAAGCACGACGTGCTTGTACTCGGCGGCATCCATGCTGCCCCGAAGGGCGTCGGCCATCTTCCACAACTCAGACTTGTAGTCCGTGGCTGGGGTGTCGGTTGTACGGGTCTTGGAAGTGCGCTTTCGTGTCGTGGTCATTTTGGTATCGTCCCGTGGTTCGCACAGGCTAAGAATCTACTTTGTCGAATGGCCCTATTTTATCCACCGTTTACACTAGGGCAAACCTCGTAGCGCTACAACACACCGATTAATTACTGTTTTCCTTCGACGGCTTCGCGGGGGTTGATGCCCGACAACTCAAGGTTGGTGACTGTCGCCTCTGGGTTTCTGAGAAGCCCATTCTGTCATGGGTCTTCCGGCATCGTCTTTCGGTCACTTCCAAACGGCGCCATCCTTCAATCGCTTGCTACGATGCACAGATAACCTTCCATTTGTATCAACTTTCGTAGTTCCCTTTGGGGAACTTTCACTTCCCTTTTCGTGGAACGGAGCCGCACCTAAAACCACTTGCTTCGTTGCCTTGGAAGGCCCTTTTCCCCAGCAGTTTTAGCCACGAAATGGCCCGTTTTCCCCATGTGGGACATACATCAAATTCCTGTACACCCCATTGACATCGTAAATGGGCAATGGGGTGGGGCATTGCCCTGGGAAGAGGACTAGTCGGCAGTCCTTCTCACAAAGCATTGACAAATCCGTCCACACCTCCCTCGTCACGCTGCTTGAATACTAGATTGAGGTCCAGCGGCCGTTGGGCAAAGGGCCTCATCGAGGGCGCCACCACCTCCCAAGGCATGGCCTGAGTGTCAAACACAGGATATCTGTCATTATCTGCATCCTAGCCAGCCCTCTCCCCCTTGTTCGTGGGCGGTAATGCCATCAATAACCCTCCGCCTAACCTCGATTTTCTCACGAGAACACCTACCACCCCTCTCCATGCACTCGATGTAGTATCTCAATCAGATTCCCTGGGAGGTCTCGGCGCCCTTATATTCCCCCTCTCTAGCAAACCAAATCCCGAGACATCGCCCTGTGCTGTCGGCGCCTCTGGCGCTCGCCCGACATATCTCAGTCCTTGCTTGCCAACATCTTCCCCATCATTGACCCCCTTCCCAACACGTCCTGTAGGGGGCTTTCCGACACCGGATTTGGTTTCCTTCACCTGTGATTGCTTGCCATCTTGCCGCCTATCATCCTCATTTCGACCCATGATATCTAGGGCCCACGTGGGACATCATGCCCCAAAACCGTGGAATGGACCCGCACCAAAAACCGCTTGCTCCGTTGCCCTGGCTGTCCCTTTTTCCCACCGGTTTTAGCCACGAAATGACCCGTTTTCCCCCATGTGGGACATAAATCAAATTCCTGTACACCCCAATGACATCGTACATGGGCCATTGGGTGGGCAATTGACCTGTGAGGGGGACTCGTCGACAGGCCCCCCTCACAGACCATTGTCAAACCTGCCCGTATTTCCCTCATCCACCAACGAAAAGAGTCGGTTGCCGAGGCCCGAGCAACCTTCGGGACCAACTGTGTGCGAGGCGCTGATATTCCCAGGCGAGGGGAAACCAAGGAGGGAAGCAGGTAATGGCCTGTGAATTTAGGGGCCGACCGAAGCAAGAATCGATGGTGAGGTGGGAACTCGATTCACTGAATTCGGCCCCGATATCTGCAAGTGGGTCTCAGCCGACTGAGGATCGTCCAATACGTAATCCGCCCACAACTGCATCAGCTCTCGCCGGCGCTCGAAGAGATCAGACCTGGCATAGGCCTGTTCGGTCGCATTGCCCAGAATGTGGGCAAGTGCAGCTTCCGATACTGCCCAGGGCGTGTCGGTCTGTTCCAGAGTCCAGTTCTTGAAGCTGCTACGGAACCCGTGTACCGTAGCTCGCTCCGCCAGCCCGACGGAACGCAGGATCTTCGTCAACGTCATATCAGAAAGGGGAGAACTCCGCTTCATCGAAGACGGGAATACAAGGCCGGAATCGTCACGCAGAGCTGATGCTTCAACAAGCACTTCCAATGCCTGCCGACTTAACGGGACTCGATGCTCCATACCCGCCTTCATCCGCTCCGACGGTATCCGCCACACTCGGTCTTGAAAGTCGATCTCGTCCCAAGTTGCGCCCCGAGCCTCCCCAGACCGTGCGGCCGTGAGAACCAGGAACCGGAAGCACAGCTTTGCTGCGAGTGAGGCCTGGGACTCGCCGACCGTATGGATGGCAGCCCCAACCTCTTGATACGGAAGAGACCTCATATGAGCCTTTACCTTCGGCATGGGAGGCAGGGCCCCATAGATTGCTTCACCGGCAGGGTTGGATTCCATGAAGCCGTGGGCCATCGCCCACTTAAAAATGGTCCTCATGCGCTGTCGCACCCGTCGCGCCGTCTCCGGCCTGGTAGTCCATATAGGAGTGAGAACCTGCAGCACTTCGCCGCGTCCAATCCGGTCAAGGGGTGTGTTGCCCAGCTTCGGCATGGCATGGCGCTCCAGGGTCTGAATCCAGCTGGCCGCATGCCTGGCATTGCGCCAGCGTGGTTTGTTCGCCTCATGGACTGCCTGCGCAGCCTGCCTGAAGGTCGGCATGGCGGGAGAGTGTTTTTCGGCCACCGGGTCCCGACCCTCAGCAATGGCGGCCCGGTTATCCGCCGCCTTCTCTCGGGCCAGAGCGAGGCTCACTGCGGGATATCCCCCGAGGCCGATATCCCGCCGATGGGATTCGAACCGATAATCTCCGCCTTGAGAGGACGGTGTCCTAGATTACTAGACGAATGCGCGCTAAGTGGCCTAATTTCGATAGTAATTCAACGACCCAATTCTCGTGAACCGCACAGCCCACCCTTTCCTCGTGACCATTCTCCCGGCACTTTTTGAAGATTCCTCACGCGGAGGGAACTAAACGCTAAGTTCGGCGGCGATCTGTTCTCAGACACCGATCTACTCGTTCTTACATCACCTTTTTTCAGTGTAGTCGGGACCTGAACGAGTCTGAAGTCTTGACCGCACGCCGTACCCCTAAAGCTCGAAGCAGCCCGACTGCAACGCAGAACTGTAGGCTTCCGGCGTAATCTGGATCGCCTGAAAGCATGCTCAGTCTTTTGTTGCCTAGACCCGTCGGTTCGATTGGAGCGCATGCCGCAAACCGGCATCTCCCTTAATTTACTTCCGTTCAATCAGGTCCAGACTTACAACACCCTATTCCCACCGGAATCTCCTCTCCCCACTATCCTATCAACCCTTCCCGCCAGTCCTTGATAATCTCCTGGGCTGCATTGTGCCCCGGCGCCCCGGACACGGATCCTCCCGGAAACGCCCCCGCCCCGCACAGATACAGATTCTTCACTGGCGTCCGATAGTCCGAATAACCGGCGAAAGGACGTAGAGAAAAATTCTGGTCCGGGAATAGGTCCCCGTGGTGCATCGTAGCTTCTGTCAGATAGAAATGGTCTTCAAAGTCCTGTGGACTGAACAGCACCTTGTCTATGATTATCTCGTCCAGGTTGGTCACGTACGCTCGCAAATGGTCCAGGCAGCGTTCGGTGAGTTCCCGCCTATTGGACTCGTCATCCCAGTTGCCCTCTGCCAATTCATATGGAACATGTTGGAAGTAGCCGGTCATGGTGTGCTTGCCCGGTGGGGCGAGGGTGTCGTCACTCAGGGACTGGATTATGGTAAAACTCCATAATTGTTCCGGTATTTCACCCTTGAGAGCCTGCGCACGAGACTCTTCAACTGCCTCTATGGATGGCGCCGTGCAGATGATTCCCTGGTCCCGGGTACCGGGGTCCTCTCCTTCGAAACAAGCCCACTCAGGTCGGGCATCCAGCGCAAACATAATCTTGGCAAAGTTGCCCCGCAGCTGGTAGTTGTTCAGGTCATTTTTGATGCGAGGTTCGATATACTCGCCGGGAACAAGTTTCAGGAAGGTGCGCTTGGGGTCGGCGTTGGAGGCTACCGCGTGTGACCTGATCACCTCCCCGGAGGTCAGCACTACACCCCTGGCCCGGCCATCCTCCACAAGAATTTGCTGGATTTCCGCCCCTGTCCTGATCTTCGCTCCCCGGGCCTCTGCAGATGCCGCCATGGCTTGCGTGATGCCCCCCATGCCTCCTCGACAGAACCCCCAGACCCCGTGTACGCCCGTGGCATCCGCCAAGGTGCCCCAGACTGACTTGAACATGTTTCCCTTGCTGAAGAGCGATACGTCGTTGCCCGAGGCGGCCAGTCCCGTAGCCATAACCCGTACCACGTCGGATTCGTAGTGGCTCAGGGCATATTGCCCCGCCGACCCGTACATAATCGTCTTGTAAGCTTCTTGCTCTTCCGGTGTCTTGAACTGGGCTGCAAATTCAGCCATGGTCGGGGGCGTCCTGAGCCAGAATCGCTCAAGGTATTCTAGGTAGCGCTGATTGAAGCGCGACTGCTCGAAAAAGGCGTCGGTGTCCTTGGAAGAGAATTTTTCTATCTCTTTCCTGAACAGGTCCGGATCGTTCCAGGCGCAAAGGTAAGAGTTGTCCGGGCAAACGAATGTGTATGGAGGATCGACGCTGTAGGCCTCGTAACCGTAGTCCCGAAGCTTTAGGTCCTCAACCACCTTGTCCTGGAGCGAGCCGCAGGCCATGGAAGCGGTGGAGAATCGGAACCCGGGTATCAGCTCTTCCGTCACCGATGCGCCACCCACCACATCCCGACGCTCCAATACGAGCACATTGATTCCCGCGTCGGCAAGGTATGCGGCCGCGGTAAGCCCATTGTGTCCACCCCCGACTATGATGATGTCGTATTCAGCTTTGCCGGCCATCTTTTTCTCCAGTACCTAGTATCTGCTCTAGAGACACTTACAAACGACGTAGGTTAGTTTCACCTTCCGTTTTTCGTCTTCCGGTATGTCCTTGAAGGTCTGCTCGATCACCTCTCGGGTGTGGGGGAATGTCACTTTGTCGCGTGGATAATCACTCCTCCACATCAGGAAGTGCGACTCCACGATCTCTCAGGTAAGCAGAACTAATCAACATCCAGATAGACCGAGGTTCCTCCAGCAGTGGGTCCGTCTTTTGACGTTTGTCAGCATATTTCGGGGAAATAGGTAAAGCTTGATATGCCAGCCCAGGGTAGTTCTTGAACGTCATCAGGCTTCATTACATACCGGCGAGAATGCCTGGCAGTATAGCAGAGCCTACGGGTAGTAAAGCGGGCATTATTCATCGCCGCTGTCCGACCCACGAGGTCCGTCACCCAACTTGTCTGCATCCGGGCCTCTGCATTGCCAACCGACCTTCCATACATGCCCGCTGCACGACGAGAATTGGCTTGATTCACTTCACCTGGGGTCATACACCGAACGCTGCCGAATCCGTATTTCCTGGCAAGTCGGTCCGCTGGTTAGCCAGGCATTTATTGAGGAGAAACCCAACTACTACCCACTTGGCGAGCTAAGGTAAAGCCATCCCCGCTCGATTCGTAAGACTATGTAGAATACCGTTCGGAGTTTACGAGCCTATACTGAGTGACGAGTTCAAACTTTTTGGAGAGTAATCATGGCGAAAGAGCAAAAGGGGAAGTACTTCATCACGAACTATGAGATAGAGGCTATGCCTCTGTCTTACAGCAACTACCCACCATCGTTGCTGAAGGCTATGCGTAACAGGGTATTAATCGGCCCGAGAGGCGATATTCCGGAGACGGATGTCGCGGCGATTGCCTTTATGTTGGAGCCGGGAACCAACTATGGCGCCCATTCCCACCTCTGGCCCGAGATCTACATCATCCTGAGTGGAACGGCGGAATGTGAGTGGGGTGACGAGGCCTTCACTGCGGGGCCCGGAACCGTGACCTATTGTCCCCCCAACATGTCCCACGCCATGCGGGTCACGAGCCCAGAGCCTCTAAGGGCTATTGTCGTAGACTGGGCACCGGGCGGCCCGCCGGAAGCATTTACCGGGGATGCCGTAATGCTGGATGCGTAACCTATTGTCGAGGTTCATTCGGTCAGGAGATCAGAAACAGGCGTTCACTAATACATGGGTAAACTACCGCCCCTAGGGCTGGTCCTCGACCCCCGACCCTTCCCCGGCCGAACGTAACGACTCCACCCCATCGGCCTGCACCCGAATTAACTCTCCCAACGGAATGTGGCAATTGATTACGTGGTCACCACTTTCGGAAGTACGCGATGGGGGTGGAGTTTCGTCACATACAACCCCGACCTTTCTAGGACAACGCCCAGCGAAGAAGCAGCCCTTGAATTTGGCCCTCATTGTGGGCACGAATCCCGGCAGCCGGATTGTTGTTGGCTGTGCGTCGGGGTCAGGTACGGGGGCCGACGACATCAGGGCCTCTGTGTAAGGGTGGGACGGTGAGGCCAGCACTTTCCTGGCCGGGCCTGATTCGGCCACATGTCCCGCGTACAGCACTAGGATGTCGTCCGAAAGGTATCGTACTACGCCCAGGTCGTGGGTGATAAACACGTAGGACGTATTGGACTCCTCTTGGTGGGAGCGCAGGAGGTTCAACACCTGGGCCTGGACGGATACGTCAAGTGCTGAGACCGCTTCATCGGCTACGATAATATCTGGGGAGGCAGCAAATGCCCCGGCAAGCGCCACCCTCTGCTGTTCACCACCACTCAACTCTCCCGGGTGGCGGTTCAGGTAGTCCGGGTCCAGACCCACGGCACGTAGCAATTCCCCGGCTCGTTCTCGGCTCTCCTCTTTGTTAAGCCCCGAGAATCTGCGCAATGCTCGGAGTATCGCATGCTTCACAGCGAGCTTGGGATTGAGGGAGGCGGTTGGGTTCTGGAAGACCATGCGCATGGCCGCCTGCTGGGTCCTTGAGCGCTTCCCGACTTCCGGCGCAAGGTCCTGCTCCCGTAGTCGTAGCTCACCCTGGTCCCGGGGCACCAGTCCCACGATTGCCTGGGCGACGGTGGTCTTTCCAGAGCCGCTTTCTCCAACAATCCCCAGCGTCCGCCCCAGCCCCACGTCGAAATCTACGTCGTTTACTGCGCGGACGGGTGGGCGGACTCGGGGCCCGAACAACAGGTACTTCCGGCCCCACCTCCCGTAGAAACGGCGCAGTCCCTCAGCTGTCAAGACCCGTTCAGGCTGGGGGCGACTTATCTCAATGTTTGACTGCTGTTCACCCCAGATTTCCCGGTTCACATCCTCCGAATACAAACACCGAGACAGGTGCCCGGACCCGGCATCGACAACGGGAGGCGCCTGGAGCTCGCATGAGTCTTGGGCCAGGGGACAGCGTGACATGAAAAGGCAGGCACGTGGAGTAGGGGCTGCAGCGGGGAACACTACCCCGGGGATACGGCTTAACTGCACAGTGTCTCCTGACTCGGAAGGGGGCGTGGGCACACAACTGAGCAACCCGACTGTATAGGGGTGCTTGGGAGACTTGAACAGATCCCGCACTGGGGCATCCTCGACCGTTTCGCCCCCGTACATGACCGCAACCCGATCAGCCACGGCGGCGATTACGCCGAGGTTGTGGGTGACGTAGAGGATGCCGGCGTTGATGCGCTGCTTAAGATCGGCTACAAGTTCCAGGATCGTCGACTCACTTGTGACGTCCAGTCCTGTAGTCGGCTCATCCATGATAAGTAGATCGGGCTCACAGGCCAGGGCCATTGCAATCACGACCCGCTGCTTTTGTCCGCCGCTGAGTTCATGGGGATACCTTCGACCTATGGACTCCGGGTCCGCCAGCCGCACGCTCTCGAAAAGCTCCACTGTGCGGTTGCGAATCTGCTCTGACTCTGCGCTCAAATGCTCACGAAGCACTTCGTGGATCTGGGGCCCGACTCTCATGGTAGGGTTCAGTGAAGTCGCCGGGTCCTGGTAAACCATCGCAATTCGGTTGCCCCGCAAATTGCGAAGCTCCGACGCACTCATCTGCGAGACTTCCCGGCCTTCAAACAATATCCGCCCTTCAACCCTTGTAGTGCCCGGCAGATATCCCATTACGGCAAAGGCAGTAGTTGACTTGCCACAGCCGGACTCGCCAACAACCCCCATCACCTCCCCTCGATGTACCTCGAGCGAGGCATCCCTTACCGCGTGCACCGTGCCCCGAGGCGTGAAGAACGTGACACCCAGGTTCTCGACCTGTAGGAGAGGTGTATCCCGCTTTAACTGGACGCTCACCTTATGATCTCCCTGGGCAATCCGCTGGCCTGTTTGATACCGTCGGTCAGCAGGTTAACCCCCACTACCAATGAGGCTACCGCCCCTGCAGGCGCCAGCGTCATCCACGGCGCCACGCCGATAAACTGTCGGCCCTCACCGATCATTCGCCCCCAGTCGGGCGATGGCGGCTGGACCCCTAGGCCCAGGAATCCCAGCGTCGACACGATCAGGATGGAATAGCTAAGCCTCACCGGCAATTCAACCGCCAGAACAGCCAGAGCGTTGGGCAAAATCTCTCTGAAGATAACGTAAGAAGCGCTCTCTCCCCGCAAACGGGCACTCATGACGAATTCCAGGTTCTTGGTCTTTAGCGTGACGCTGCGCATCACACGAGAAACACTGGGTGCATGTACCACCCCGACGGTAAGTATGATCAAGAGGCCCTCCCAGTTATCGTCGAGCCACCCCCACGGCGCCTCCCTGGCCCCGAGTGTTGTCAGCACCAGTAACGCTAGCAGCAGACCCGGAAATGCCAATGCCCCATCCATGATGCGCATCACCACTTCGTCAACTCTGTCTCCCCTGTATCCGCTGCTCATACCTATGACCGTGCCCAGGAAAATGCCCAATAGAGCCCCTGCCAGGGAAATCCCTATCAGTGAACCCGCCCCCGACAATACCCGGCTAAATACGTCGCGGCCGAACTGGTCGGTACCCAGCAAGTAGGTCCAGGTCGGCCCCGAGAGTTGGTGATCGGCGGGGAAGAGAGGAGGCACGTGGAACTCGTCGAAGGGGTAAGGTGCAACCATCGAGCCGAAAATTGCTACGAACGCGTGGGCCGCTACTATGGGCAGCCCTATCCGCCCCGACGTCGTTGCCACGGAGAGCCGCAAAAACTCCCGTGCCCCGCGACCCATGGCGAGAAGCAACGCCTGGACGGCGCCTAGTACACCGAGTCGAGTCCTGCTTGTAGTCTGTACAAGTGCCATCAGGCGTACCTTATCCTGGGGTCAAGGAAGGCGTAGCTAAGGTCTGCCAGCAGGTTGCTGACGGTATAGGTAACAGCAATAATCAACGTCAGGGCTTGCAGCAATGGAACGTCACGGCCTTGGATTGAATTCAACAGCAGTTGCCCTAGGCCTGGGTAGGCAAACACGTTCTCCACTATGATCAGGCCGGCCAAGAGCCACCCGCTCATTGCAGCAACTATGCTGATGGTTGGCAACATGGAATTGGGTACGACGTGCCGGAATATGACCGTCCTCATCGGGAGGCCCTTCAACACCGCCGTCCGCACATAGTTGCTTTCCATGACCTCCATAACATTGGCACGCGTCATCCGCATGATGTAAGCGAATACAACGCCGGTCAGTGTTAGCGTTGGAAGGACCAGGATCTCGGGGCTGGTTAGCGGGCTCTCGCCGCGGGGTATGGCGCTGGTGGTTGGCAGCCAGCCCAGTTCGGACGAAAAGACAATTATCAGCAGCAGTCCTGTGACGAACTCCGGCAGGGATATTCCAACCATGCCAATAGCGCTCACAACCCGGTCCCCTATGCTGTTGGGTCGCACTCCGGCCCATATCCCGATCAACACCGCAGGAGGCACCGCTACGGCAAATGCGAATACGGCAAGGTATATGGACGGCAGAAACCGGTGCCCTATAATTTCCGTGACAGGCCGTTTTTGAATCAGGGAGTCACCGAAGTCCCCTTGCAAGGCGCCCCAGACCCAGTCCCCGTACCGCACGGGAACCGGACGGTTGAGGCCCAGCTCTTCCCGCTTGACCTCGAGGTTCCGCTCCGTTGCGCCCCGCCCCAGAAGTATCTCGGCTGCATCACCCGGCAGCATCTCCGTGACGCCGAATATGACTACGGAGACCACCAACAGGGTGATTACGATCAGCCCTAGGCGCACCGTTATAAAACGAAACATCTGTTCAGCAACTCGGCCAAAGCATCCGGGACGCTGGACCTGTGGAGAAGGAGCTTTGTGTAGAAAGTGGCCCCGCCTTATCTAGGCGTCTCCTCAGACACTCATCCACGGGTAAGCAATCGGGTCTCAGGCCCACCACACTATAAACCTGTCTTAACTGTGACATTTTAGTATCGACCTGGGTACTGTAATCGCCTATGCAATAGAGAAAGTGTATGGCCATTCGGAAGGCGTCGGGTGTGGTCATAAAATTCGGCCCCCGGCTTGTCATGCAAGCCGGGGGCCCGTTTTGAATAGAGCTGAGTTCTAGACCCCGGCCAGCAGCCTATTCATCAAACCATGCACCCCGGAAGTCGTCCCAGCCAACCGGGTGAGGGTTCGCGCCATATACGTTGCTGTCCATGGCGGCCATCTGTGGAAGGAAAGCCACCAGGAGCTGCGGTACGTCATCGATCAAAGTGTTCTGGATCTCTGCATAGGACTCCTTCTGACTCTCTGGATCCTGCGCCTTGGCACTCGCTACCAAGTCGTCCACGCGCTGGTTTTGGTATCTCTGCGCGTTCCAAGGCGATCCGCCGCCGTAGAAGAGGTCGAGGTGCTGGCTCGGGTGAGGCCGGCCAAACACATAAAGGACGGTAAATGGCTCGACGCCCCATGTGTCTGCCCAGAACCCGTCCGAGGGCCTTTCTTCGATCGCCACCCGGATGCCCGCGGGTGCAGCGCCCTGTGCATATGCTACCGCCATGTCAATCATGCCCGGCCCTACGTCACCCGTGAACAGCGTGACGTCGATCCCGTCCGGGTATCCGGCTTCCGCAAGCAGCTCCCTGGCGCGGTCGGTGTCGTACCGGACATTTGCGGCGGCTTCAGCCGAGAACAGGGGGTGGTTAGGTGGAACGGGGTGGTCGTAGGCAATGGAGCCTTTCCCCAACAGTGCGGTTTGCCTGATGAGGTCCCGGTCAGTCGCGGCTTGCATCGCCTGCCGCAGCAGCTTGTTGTCGAAAGGTGGCATGTCGACTCTCATGGGCATTGCTATCCAGCCCGACGTGGCGACCTCTTGCAGCTTGATCTCTGTTTCGCCATCAAGTGCTGAAGCGATTTGAAGGTCCAACTGCGTCATAACGTCGATGTCGCCGGCCTTAAGGGCCTGGGTCCGGGCAGCTTGCTCGCGAATGTTGAGGAATACTATCTCATCCAGGTACGGGTATCCCTGTCGCCAGTAGTTGGGGTTCCTCACCATCGTCGTGCGTTCACCCTGCAGGTGCTCCACCAGCATGAAAGGACCGGTGCCGTACGTCTGAATGTCGAACTTATCCGTAAGCAATGGGAGCTTTTCGCCATCAATTTCGGACGGGACTATGCTCGCCTGGTAGGCTGTCAGCTCGAGCAGGAACAGTGCGTTGGGGCTGGAAAGGTCAAATCGGACAGTGTAATCGTTGACGGCAACCATCTCTTCGATGATCGATAGCGAATTCCGCACTACGGAATCTATCTCGGGAGACAGCAGCCGTTGATACGTGTAGATAACGTCCTCCGCCTTGAAGTCCTTCCCGTGGTGGAACTTCACCCCCCTGCGCAGATCCAAGGTGTAGGAAGTGAAATCATCATTGGCCTCCCATGACGTGGCCAACTCTGGCTGCAAGGTCAGATCTCTACCGATGTTAACCAGTCTGTCATAGGTCTGGATCGCGATCGTGTTGCCGATATGTGTAATTACCACGGGTGGGTCCAGCGTACCATGCTCTGCCGCATACCCAACCCTCAGCGACCCGCCGTACTTCGGCTCCACCGGGGCGGCGGCAGCTTCGGCAGCGGCTTCGGCCCGTGCTTCGGCGGCAGCCATGGCCAGTTCGGATGCCTGGTCGGCTGCGGCCTCAGCAGCAGCAACGGCCTTGGCAGCGGCTTCCAGCGCAGCAGTTACGGCCGCGGATTCTCCTTCACCGGCGGCCTCGGCGGCAGCCTGGGCAGCAGCGGTTAACTCTGCCGCAAGCGCAACGGCGTCTTCAGCGGCCTTCGCAGCGGCGGCAGCGGCCTCTGATGCTTCCGACACAGCGGCTTCTGCTGCCATCGCAGCTTCTGATACCGCGGCTTCAGCGGCCTCGGCGGCCTGTGCGGCTTCTGCTGCAGCCTCGGCGGCTCCTGTGTCCGCAGGCACTGCCGTGGGCTCGGGATCAGCATCTCCACAGGCCATGACGGAGACCACTGCTACCAACGCCAATGCGAGCAGTAGCATAAACGGATGCACACGGCCAACCTTGAATCTCATAACAGTCTCCTCCCGTTATCCGGTAAACCTGTTGATCAGGAAAACGCGTAGTGAAATAAGCAAAAGCCGCCTAGTGACAAGGTATTCGAGAAGCGGTTTGGATGGTACATAGGCTACAATCGGATTGTCAAGCTTCGCAATGTTTGTCCAAGAGGGAGAGGAAGGTTGGGGTAGTCGGAGGCACGTACAATAATATGAATGAGGCATCGGGATAGAGATTAGGGAACAAAAGGGGAGCGTTGTGAATAAAAAAATAGAACTGTGGACGGACTCCAGTCCGGATATGCACCTGATAATGGAGCATGCCCGGAAGGCTGAGAAGGCGGGTTGGGACGGCATATCCATTCCCGACGTTCAAAGCGTATCGGGCGACATGTACGTGGCGATGACACTCGCGGCGATGGCCACGGAGCGAATCAAGATCGGCTCGGACGTGACGAACCCCCTGACCCGTCATCCCGTCATTACCGCAGGGGCTATCGCTAGCGTGCAGCGAGTGTCGGATGGTCGGGCGGTCCTGGGGATCGGGAGGGGAGACTCGGCGCTGGCGCATATTGGTCATGCGCCGGTCTACACAAAGCTTTTCGAGAGCTACCTCAAGGCTTTACAGGCTTACCTCAGCGGAGACGGCGTACCCTTTGAAGAGCTAACCTTCGGCAAGGGGATGGCCCCGCACGTGGATACGCTCAAGCTGTTGAAGGCACCGGAGGACAGCCGGCTAACGTGGCTGAGACCCGAAGACAAGAAGGTCCCGGTGGCGGTCTCGGCCTCAGGCCCGAAGGTTCTCGGAGCGGCGGCTCGACATGCTGACATAGTGATGCTGGGGGTGGGAGCAGACCTCGAGCGGCTGGAGTGGGGCATGGACCAGGTTCGCAACGCGCGAAGAGAGGCCGGTCTGCACCCCGAGGGAGTGCGGTACGGGGCTTATCTGAGTATAGCCTGCCACCCCGACACCGAAGTGGCCAGGGAGCTTACACCTTACTATGTGGGGTGGGCCCGTTTTGCCGTCATGCACGGGAGGGTAAACGGGCCCTTTGCGCAGCAGGACCAAGAGGTGTTAAAGGCAGTTCTCAAGAACTACGATGTACGGGACCACAGTTCGTCGTTTGAACCGCCTGCAGAGTTCATTGACCGGTATGCCATTGCCGGGGCTCCGGACGAATGCATACGGCGGATTCGCCAGATCGCGGAGTTGGGGATTGAGAGGATAGTAGTGTATGGCCCAACCGTAAACGAAGTCGCAGGGAACGGAAAGCTGGCGGCAGACCTGATGGTCAGGGAAGTGCTGCCGGCTATCTCAGGGTGATGGAAAATGGCGGACAGTAAATTTGACAACGTTGGCAGCGTGCCCTGCGACGCCACACCAAGCGGTACCAGCGGAGGACACTTATCTTCAGGCTCGTATATCAAGTGTGCGTTGGTGCGCATGCCTCGGCCCTATAAGTCCCGATCTACCATCCAAACTGGCCCCAGCAGCCCCTCCGCTCCCCGTCCCGGCACACATTGTAGGAGAAATCGCCCTACGAGTCCGTTCTGGTCCATCCACCACACCTCCAAACCAACCTGCATAATCAACAAACCCGAGGCCGTTTGCTTGTCATTCCAAGACTCAACTTACTATCATCCCCCGGGGCCCCGCGAGGTTGGAGATGTGCCTTAGGAATGAATCCTCGGCGTACCATACCCTATCCCTTAAGGAGAGAAGGATAGAATCTTCCCGATGCCATCTCCCACGTAGGGGTGAGGGGTTCCGCCCGCCCTGAACCAGGTCGAAACCTGTCCTGAAGCTCTCGAAGGAGGTCTCAAGAGCGGAATGAGCGCGTCCTATCCCTTCCCCATCCACGGGTTATAGATGCGCATCAGGCGGAAGAGTGGTCTCGATTCCCTGCCCCCCTCGTATCTGCTTCCCACCCCCTTTGTGCTCTTGGACGGGGGGGAGAGTACACGTCGACAAAGACCACCGCCTCGTCACCCAGGATTTCGCCCCCGTGTACCACGTTGCTCGGCGCATACCACATATCCCCGGGGCCGATTTCCGATACTTGGTCCCTCACCGAAAGCCGCATCCGCCCGCTCAGCATGAAGCTGAACTGCTCCCGCTCATGTGCATGGAGAGCGTAGGTGCTGCCTGGATGGAATTCGGCCCAAATCAGCTGCATATTCTTCCCATTCACCACCTTTGCCGCTATCCCCGGATACCTCTCGTCGGAAGGCAACGGTTCCACCCCATCCCAGTTGAAAATCCTGCCTTGACCCATTAGTCCTCTCCTTATCTGAGCGTCCCGCCCGCCTTTACATCTCCCTCTCCGACCCCTGTCAGCCTAAAGCCTCCCTTACCCATCATCCTAAGGCCCCATCTTAATGTCATTCCGAGGCTCTGCGAGGAATCTTGCGTGACGAAGCAGCGGTAAAGTTTGGTAGTTGGGGGTGCGATAGGCCGCAGGAATCATGGTCCTTCAAGACCGAGCTGTAGCAAGGGCCACCGCACCCACTTTCATTTAAGCCCGTACAGTTGCCCGGGTCAACAACCCGAACCTGCAAGAAAGGGATAGCATGAGTCAAGACACTGTCATGGAAGTCGACGATAGTAGTGGGTACCTCGATATTCACATCCTCCCACAAGATCAGGCCGCCAGGCACACTTACGACAAAGAAGGCATCAAAGAGGTCCTTCAATTGGCTAAGGACCTCAAGGTCACCCTCGTAGTCATGGAGTCCACTGGTGGCCTGGAGAGGTCCCTGGCCCTGGATTCCCGATTGCTCAGTAATGACGGACACGTAAAAGTCTATTCGAGGGAGAGTGTGTGAGGCATCTCCTCCCAGCTATTCTGACAGGGTTACGTGAAGTAATCGTCGAGGGACAGGAGGCGGGGGTACTGTGATAAGATTCTGGGGCTCTTGATTTGATTTTTGCGGGGTTGCTCGATATGTCAGAACGCCAGCTAGCTTCTCAGACTTTCCAAGTTCCCGACACCATTGAAGCCATAGAGTTCTATTTCGAGCAGGGGTTCACGGACGGATTGCCGGTGGTGCCGCCAACACCCGACATGGTGGCGAGGTTTCTGGATGCGGCGGGGCTGGGTGCAAAGGATGTGGTCGGGACGATACCGACCCGCAAACGGGAGATTACGGCTGAGAAAGTAGCTATCAACGCGATCATGGCCGGGTGCAAGCCGGAGTACATGCCCGTTGTGACCACGGCGATCTCGGCGATGTGCGAGGACCAGTTCAACCTGCACGGGACGTCGGCGAGCACGGCAGGGACGGGCCACATGGTGCTGGTGCACGGGCCGATAGTGAAAGAGCTGGACATCAACTACGCCAACAACATCTTCGGGCCGACTAAGAGGTCCAATGCGACGATTGGCCGGGCGATCCGGCTGATCATCATGAATGTCTGCGGGTCAGTGCCGGGGATACTGGATAAGTCGACCTTCGGGCATCCGGGCAAGTACAGCTATTGCTTCGCAGAGAACGAGGAACTGAGCCCGTGGCAGCCGTTACATGTGGAGCGGGGTCTGCCCCTGGAGTCGAGTGCTGTGACGGTATATGCGGGTAATTCGCCGATCCAAGGCAGTGATCACGGGAGCCATACGGGCGAGGGTATTCTAAATTCGATAGCGGGAGTAATGGTTGCGAACGGGATACCCGAGGTTGGTGAGATTATGGTCGTAATAAGCCCCGAGGTGCTGCTCCACATACGGGATGAAGGATGGTCCAAGCAAGACGTCAAGAACTATCTATTTGAAGCCACCAAGCGTGAGTATTCTTCCTGGGACACGATAGACCCGGCTTGGGCCCCGACAATCGGTTACCACGCTGATACGGATGTCGCATCTGTTGTTAGTAGCCCGGACGATCTGATGGTGCTCGTGGCGGGGGGAACGGCGGGAGGATTCTTCTGCACAATACTGCCGTGGGCCGGAGAGACGGAGACGAAGTCGGTAACGAAACAGATTCCCAGAATGTAGAGAACTAGGCGAAGGCCATTGCTGAAATTCAGAGCATACCGGATTATCCGTTTGCCATAGTCCCACATCCCATCGGTCGGCTGACGCCGGAGGGACTGAAGAGTCGGGCGGAGACTGCTATACCGCAGATCCTGAAGATACTGGAAGTGGAGGAGTAGGACGTCGAGGGTGGTGGTGAGTCACACTCACTCTAACCTTCAACACTCATCGGGGATGGATTTTGAGACATCATCCTCTCCCGCCGAGAGATCTTTGCATAACCTAGTGATGGAGGCAAAAATAGGATACCAAGTCTTACCAACATGAGGACAGGCCGCTTTCCCTCGCCACTGTCTTGTAGTTAAAACCCAGCAGCCCCGGTGACCTCATTGTGCACCTCCGTTTCACTACCGCTTAAAAGTGGGGGCCTCTTGCCTTTGTCGTGACATGTAGGATTCACCTTCTTGTAATGACTCCCCACTCGTTCTCCCGCTTTCTGTAAGAGGTCACACTACACCGAATTTGGTTCCCTTTACCTTGAATTGCTTGCCAACTTGCGACGTAACATCCTGATTTCGAGTCACAATTCGCAGGGCCCAAGTGGGACATCATGCCCCAATTCCGTGGAATCAGCTCGCACCAAAAACCACTTGCTTCATTGCCTTAGATGTCCCATTTCACATCAGTTGTAGCCACGAAATGGCCCGTTTTCCCCCATGTGGGACATAAATCAAATTCCTGTACACCCCATTAACATCACTAAAGGGCCTTCGGATGGGTAATTGCCGGAGCCAGATCAACCTTCGGGACCAACAGTGTGCGAGGCGTTGATATTCCCAGGCGAGGGGAAACTAAGGAGGGAAGCAGGTAATGGCCTGTGAATTTAGGGGCCGACCGAAGCAAGAATCGGTGGTGAGGTGGGAACTCGATTCACTGAATTCGGCCCAGATATCTGTAAGTGGGTCTCAGCCACCTGAGGATGGTCCAACACGAAATCCGCCCACATCTGCATCAACTCCCGCCGGCGCTCGAACAGATCGGATCTGGCATAGGCTTGCTCGGTCGCATTGCCCAGAATGTGGGCAAGCGCCGCCTCCGATACGGCCCAGGGGGTATCCGTTTGTTCAAGAGTCCAGTTCTTGAAGCTGCTACGGAACCCGTGGACCGTAGCTCGCTCCGCCAGCCCGACGGAACGCAGGATCTTCGTCAACGTCATATCAGAAAGGGGAGAACTCCGCTTCATCGAAGACGGGAATACGAGGCCGGAATCGTCACGCAGAACCAATGCTTCAACAAGCACATCCAATGCCTGCCGACTCAGTGGGACCCGATGCTCAATACCCGCTTTCATCCTATCGGAGGGAATCCGCCACACTAGGTTTTGAAGGTCGATCTCGTCCCAAGTTGCGCCCCGGGCCTCTCCAGAACGCGCCGCTGTGAGAACCAGGAACCGGAAACACAACTTGGCTGCAATCGAGGCCTGAGACATTTCAATGGTCTTGAGAGCGAGCCCAACTTCCTGATAGGGTAACGCCCTGAAGTGTGCCTTTACCTTGGGCATCGGGGGCAAAGCCCCGTCGATGGCTTCACCAGCAGGATTGGATTCCATGAATCCGTGCGCCATGGCCCACTTGAAAATGGTCCTGATCCGCTGTCGCACCCTCCGGGCCGTCTCCGGCCGGGTAGTCCATATAGGGGTAAGAACCTGCAGCACTTCGCCGCGTCCAATCCGGTCAAGGGGTGTGTTGCCCAGCTTCGGCATGGCATGGCGCTCCAGGGTCTGAATCCAGCTGGCCGCATGCCTGGCATTGCGCCAGCGTGGTTTGTTCGCCTCATGGACTGCCTGCGCAGCCTGCCTGAAGGTCGGCATGGCGGGAGAGTGTTTTTCGGCTACTGGATCTCGACCCTCAGCAATGGTGGCCCGGTTATCCGCCGCCTTTTCCCGGGCCAGAGCGAGACTCACCGAGGGATATCCCCCGAGGCCGATATCCCGCCGACGTCCGTCAACAGTAATTCGCAGCACCCAGGATTTTCGTCCTGCTTTGCTTATGAAAAGGTGGAGACCACCTCTATCGGAGTATCTCCCCGGTTCCTTTAGAGCCTTGACCCGCGCCGCCGACAGTACCACCGATGCCTTCCGTTCCTGAAATGTTCCCACAAAAATTACCACATTTGATGTGGGAATTCAAAGGATGGCTGTGGCGTAACAGGGCACTATCGAAGGGATATTTAGCTACAAAGCAAGCGTGATTGAGGAAAGCGTCGGAAGATGAAAAAGAAGTAATTGGTGGAGCTGAGGGGATTCGAACCCCTGACCCCCTCAATGCCATTGAGGTGCTCTCCCAGCTGAGCTACAGCCCCGTGCGGTCCGTAAGGGATTCAGAAGATAGCAGATTGACCGGCTCCTATCAATAGCAGCCGAGTGAATTCTGAAGCCGCCAACTAGCCCGTGCCTAGCACCTTCTGCATAGTCGACCCGATCTCCGCCGGGCTGAATGCGATGGCTGCACCCGCTTCGCTAAGGGCCTGCTGCTTGGCCTTGGCGGTGCCGCTTTCTCCCGTGATTATCGCACCCGCATGACCCATCCGTCGGCCCGGGGGCGCCGTCGCGCCCCCGATGAACGACACCACGGGTTTCGTCACGTTCTCCTTGATGAACGCTGCTGCTTCCTGCTCCCGAGACCCGCCTATCTCCCCGATCATCACTATGGCGTCCGTATCTTCATCCTCTTGAAAAAGCTTCAGGATTTCTACGAAGTTGGTCCCGATTATCGGGTCCCCGCCGATGCCAACGCACGTGGACTGCCCGATGCCCAGCTCGGTCAGCTGGGCCACGGCCTCGTAGGTCAGGGTGCCGCTTCGGGACACGATGCCCACCCTGCCCGGCATGTGAATGTTGCCCGGCATGATGCCCACCTTGGCCCGGGACCCGGGTGAAATCGCACCCGGACAGTTCGGGCCGATTAGCTTCACCGGCTTGTCCTTCAGGTATTTCCCCACGCTCACCATGTCCATGACCGGGATGCCCTCGGTGATGGCGATGATGAGCGGCACTTCCGCATCCGCCGACTCCAGGATTGCGTCCGCGGCGAAGGGCGCCGGTACGAAGATCAGGGCCACGTTGGCGCCAGTCTCGGCCACCGCCTTCTCCACCGAGTTATAGACCGGCACGCCCTCCACGTCGGTCCCTCCCTTGCCCGGGGTCACGCCCGCCACCAGGTTCGTACCGTATTCACGGCAGCGCATGGCGTGGAAGCTGCCGTCCCTGCCGGTGATTCCCTGCACCAGCAGCCGTGTTTCGTCGTTTACGAGAATGCTCATCTATTTCTATCCTTATCGGGAGCTCTTGGCGTCGACAATTTTCTGGGCGGCGCCCTGGAGGTTGGGTACGAAGGAGATGTTCAGCCCCGACTCCTCCAGTATCTTCTGACCTTCGTCAACGTTGGTTCCCCTCATCCTCACCACCACCGGCATGTCCACGTCCACCTCCCGGGCCGCCTGCACTATGCCCCGAGCCGCTACGTCGCACCGAAGAATTCCACCGAAGATGTTGACCAGTACTTTCTTGACCTTGGGGTCGGAAACCAGCAGTTTGAAGGCCTGGGCGATCTTCTCCTCGTTGGCCCCACCCCCGACATCCAGGAAGTTGGCAGGTGAAGCGCCGAGCAACTGGATGATGTCCATCGTTGCCATCGCCAGGCCGGCGCCGTTGACCATGCAGCCCACGTCGCCGTCCAGCTTAATGTAGTTGATGTCGTATTCATTGGCCTGGACGTCCAGGGGGTCTTCCTGGGAGTCGTCTCGGAGTTCCTGGACGTCCCGATGCCGGAATAAACCATCGTCGTCGAAGTCTACCTTGGCGTCCAGGGCAATTAACGCTCCGTCACCCGTGACAATCAGGGGGTTTATCTCCACCAGGGAACAGCCCTTCTCCCGCATCAGCCTGTACAGCCCCGAGAAGATCGCGCCCGCAGGCCTGATTTGCTTATCACCGAGCCCGAGACCATAGGCCAGCCTCCGGCCCTGGAACGGCTGCAGGCCTATGGTGGGGTCGATGTTCTCCCTGAGAATCTTCTCGGGGGTGGAGGAAGCGACCTCCTCGATCTCCATCCCGCCCGCCTCACTGGCAATGATCACCGGCCCACCCGCCGACCCATCAATCACGATGCTGGTGTACAGTTCCTTGCCTTCCGGGGCTGCTTCCTCAATCAAGACCTTGTTGATGGGAACTCCATCGGCGGTGGTCTGATGGGTGACCAGCCGGGTCCCGATTAGTGACCTGGCGTGTTCGGCTGCTTCCTCAGGCGTTTCCGCGACCTTGATTCCCCCAGCCTTTCCTCGACCTCCTGCGTGGACCTGCGCCTTCACCACCACCCTCCCGCCAAGCTCTCGGGCGATCTCGGCGGCCTCTTCCGGCGTCTCGGCTGCTCGGCCCCTGGGTACGGGGATCTTGTACTGGGCCAGCAGGGCCTTGGCCTGATATTCGTGAATCTTCATGTCGGCTCCTTTGGCAAACGGCGAACATGATAGCCGACCCCCTATGACCTGTCCATAAATCCAGTGGAGAGCCGAATTCGCCTGTTTCGGCTTGCCGTCCGGGGCTAGTGCATACAGAACATATCCCGGTCTCGGATGGCAACCACCGAAATAGCGGCGATCACCGAGAGCCCCAGGGCCAAGACCCAGGTTGCGTCGTAGCTGCCATAAGTGTCGAACATCAGCCCTGCCACGTAAGCTCCCAACCCACCACCGATCTGGTGCACCATGTTGGCCGTGCCGGTGAGCGCCCCCAGGTTGCGAGTCCCGAAGGCCCGAGTCAGGTAGATCGGGGCCAATGGGGCTGTCATCAGGAAGGTGAACCCGTAAAGAAGGCCGAAGGCAATGACTGCCGGCTGTGAATTCGATATCACGACCAGGGAGAAGATGCCTATTCTTATCCAGAAGCATAATCCTGCAGGTTTCCCGGGCCCGAGCGCATCCGATAGATATCCGGAGAACAACACCCCCAGCATCCCCATCACCCCCATTATCGCCAGCAGGTTGCCCGCCAGTACGGGGCTGATTCCCTGGTCGGTGGCGAAGGCGACGATATGCGTGCTGACCAGGAAGTCCTGGAAACCGCAAATCAACAGCATGAAGATCAGGGTGAGAAACTTTCGGGAAGTGACGACTCCCTTGTACGTATTCCCCACTTCCATCTGCCGAACCGCGGGCGTCGACTCCCTGCCTACCTCCATTGCCGGTCGTTGCCTGACAAAGGCCAGCAGCATTGGCACGCTGAGTACGGGAATTATCAGCCCCACGACCACATAGGAAGTGCGCCACCCAGAGTCGAGTAGGAACGTCGACAGTATGGAGATGATTACCAGCTGCCCTATGGCGCCGCCCGCTATTGCCGTGCTGTTGGCCTTGCCTGGATTTCTCGGGAACCAGCGGCTTACCAGCACTATCAGCACGCCCAGGTTCGAGCCCCCGCTCCCGATCGCGAACACAACGCCGTATAGGAGGAAGAGCTGCCACGGCGCCTGGATGAGGCCAGTGAACGCGGCGCCCGCGGCCAGGACCAGCACGAAGAATGCGATTACCAGCCGAAAGCCGTACCTGTCGGCGAGTCGGCCCGCCAACGGCATGGCAAACGCGGAGACCACCATATAGGTGGTCTGCACCAGGGAAAGCGGCCCCCTGTTCCACCCCAGGTCCTCCTGCATCGGCTTCAGTGTCACACCGAACACCATCCGAGACCCGCTGTTAACGAAAATGACCACAAACGCAGTGGCCAGCACAAGCCAGCTGGGGTCTATCTTCCTGAGCCGTTCGTAGATGCCTGGGGTTGAAGTCATTACGCGTTTAGGTCCAGGAAATCCCGGTAGGCTTGCATGAGTTCCCGGGCCCGTGACCACGCTTCGGAGGGATGAATCCTTGGGCAGTCGTATCCCAACAAGTCTTTGAGGCGGTCCCGGGTCTCATCCGAGTATATGGCCGTGCCATCCTCCTCTATCGCCGAGAAACCGAATACGGGTAACGCGGCCCGACCGATCTCTTCCGCCTCATCTCGACTCAACTCATCGGGGAGCACGAGTTCGGCGCCCCGGGCCCCGAGTCTGGTCGGGTAGTCTCCCGGCAGGCCCAGCGGGGAGTTCACCGTCATCAGTTCCCGGGTATCGTGAGCTATGGCCAGAGCGTTCTTAACCGCCGATGCCGCGGGTGTGGAGAAAAGCGGGGCCTGGCCTTCGCCGCGGAAGAACCGGCTCTCGATGGCGGACTCTATCAAAGCCTTTGTGTCGTAGCTGGGTGTGACGTCCCGGCCGTCGACGGTGACTTTCAGGAAGTAGGGGAGCTTGCCCGGGCCAGCATGGAGCATGGCGCTGCCGCCGCTGACCAGAAAGACCTGCACGGCCTCCTGGGGTCGTTCGTGCTCTACCGCAACTGCCCGGCGTATCTCATAGGCAAGGTGTTCGCAGTTTCCTGCCCCGCACACCGCCCCCAACCCCGCACCCCACAGCAAGGGATTCACCACGTCGGCGAATGAGACGTTCACCACCGGAATTTCCAATCCCGACTCCTCCTGCGCCCTCATCACGCTGTAGGCCGGAGCCAGGTGCCATGGCAGCTGGGCCCCGATGGTCAGCGCAGCCCGCGCACGCTCCCCCAATTCTCCCTCAATCTTCGATAGCTGTTCAGTTACCGACCGGGGGGATAGCAGGGACGAGACGTTGATGACAACATCCGGATTGACCTTGGACAGAACGCGGGAGGTCTGCTGAGCATCGGAGAGGTCAGCCTCAAGAAATTCGAAGGACTTGTCCTGGCCGCTCATGGCCGCGCCTATTGCAGCCAGATTGGTACGGTATTCGCCCCAGTCGGCGCGGATGTCGGCGACGGCTATGGAGTCGACGCCCGGGGCCCGGGCCAGGAATTCCAGTGCCCAACCCCCCACGTCCCCCAACCCGATTATCAATGCCTTGACGCTCAAACCATCCCCTCCTTCCGACGCAGGGCCATTGTATTACGAGTTAGGGAATCTATAGGCATCAATGTGGGGCTTCAAGGGGCGGAGCATCCAATGAGGTCTCCGCAGGCCCCCGGGGCCCGGGGCGGACCTGGTCTGCTCCAGCCACCTCTTATACACCTGCGACGCTGCCGCCTCGTCTACGGAGATGTCTCCGTACTTATCGCCGGGACGTGCCCTCTCAACCCTGACCTTCTGGTGCCAGCTGTGGCCTCCGCTGATGGGGTCGGGCTGTACAGGAAAAATCAGGTTCTGGTGCACCCCACCGTCGCTCCACCAGATGCGTTCGGAGTCGGGGTCAGCGCTTTTGAAGGGAGTCGCACCCTCGATTTGCTGCAGGGACCACGTGTCGTTTTGCTTTTCGATGGTCACCAGGGCCGAGTTCCACCTGTCACTCCCCGAGTCCTCGTGCAGCCGCCACCGGCCGAGGTGGTGGGAACAGGCCACTACTCCGGGGCGGATGGCCTCCGTGACCCAGACGCGGTCGACGAAGTGGCCTATTTCGGTCTCGACCCTCGCCAGGTCGCCGGTGACTACGCCGATCCGGGCGGCGTCCCGGGGATTAATCCACACGGGGTTGATGTGGGCAATCTCGTGGAGCCACTTCGCCCCGTTGGTGCGGGTGTGAATCAGGGTGGGCAGCCGAAAAGTGGGCAACAGAACGTATTCGTTCCGACAGATGTCTATTTTCGAGTGGTGGACCTGGCTGGTGAGGTGGGGCATCTGTTCCCGGTGCTGAGGAGACAGAGGGTAGATTGGGATGGCGTACTCGGGCCAGCCCCACTCTGCAAGGGTTTCGGAGTAGAACTCCAGCTTGCCGGAAGGAGTAGGAAAGCCCTCGACGCATTGGCCGTCCACCTGTATGCCGACCCTGGTCCGACCCTGCTTGTCCCGGAAGGGTCCGGGGTAGGGACGCACGTTGGTCGGGGGCGGGGGAGTCGAGCTCCAGACCTGTCCTGTTTCTTCATCCACCTCAGCCTTTCCCGTAACCTCCAGGGGTAGCTGCCGTTCCTGTTGACTGTATACGTCTTCGGTTACCTTGAACGCGCCGTATCGCTTCATGTATTCGAGAGGTGTTAGACCTTCTTTATCTGCGGTCTCGGGGAGCCCGGGCACGGAGTTTGCAAAAATCCACCGGTAATACTCCCCTATCGAGACCTTCTCGCCTTGTCTGTAGGGCGACTCGAAGTGATGCCGAATGCCCAGGGAGCCGTCGGGGTCTATCTTCCAGGAAAGTTCTATCCAGAACTCATTTTCCTCCCACACTTCTCCCGGGTTTGTCTCATGGGTGAACTCTACATTCTCGCCGTCTCTCTCCCTGGCTACCCTGACCACGGGCTGCCGGAACCCGATCCACTGGCATGCGTGGCTTTCGTAGCTGTGGAGGTCATGTCGCTCGGGGGAGAGGCCCATTGGAAGGACGTAGTCGGCATACTGGGCTGTCTCACTCCACACGGGCGTGAGGGCCACGTGCAGCCCGATGCGGCTGCTGTGTTGGAACATATCGATCCAGGAGAAGCCGTCGGGATTGGTCCAAACGGGGTTGTAGACCCGGGTGAAATAGACATCAATAGACCGGTCTCGCTCCTTGAGGAGGTGGGGCAACAGGAAGCTCATCTCGAAGTGGGCGAGGGGATATTCGGGGGGGAAGTGGATATCGTTCCAGTTCTTCAGGGGGGCCGGCTGGGTGAAAGCCCGGGGCACGAACTTGGCCCAGGCATTGGGCAGGGTGCCGCCAGAGGTACCAACGGAGCCCGTGAGTACATTGAGGAAGAACAGAGCCCGAGGCACCATCCATCCGCCTAAGTGCCCCGCCGCCGCATTTCTCCAGATGTGGCTGGCGAATGCGGTCCCGGCCTGGGCCACCTCCTCCGCAACCTCAAGAAGCTGTTTAGCCGATACCCCTGTTTCGGCCTCTGCCCACTCGAACGTGTAGCCGCCGTAGAGGTCCTTCAGCACCTGGATGTAGCTTTCGAAGGAATCTTCTTCAGGCATCCGACCCAGGAGTTCCTGATCGACGAGGTAGCGGAGATAAGTTTGGTCCTTCATGAAGTCTCGCCAGTTGACCCACTTCTCAAGGAACGGGCGGTTGTACAGGTCTTCCTGTACCAGGTAGTTGGCGATAGCCAGCAACATACCCGCTTCGGTACCGGGTCTCGGGGCCAGCCAGTAGTCCGACTTGGAGGCAGTGTTGGAGAGCCGGGTGTCGACTACAGCGACCTTAGTACCAGAGGCCTGGGATTCCACGATCCGCTGGGCCTGAGGTACGAAGTAATGCCCTGCCTCCAAGTGGGAGCTCATGAGCAAGATGAATTTCGCATTCTCGTGGTCGGGGGTGGGGCGGTCCATTCCCATCCATGCGGCATAGCCAAGTCGGGCGCCGGACGAGCAGATATTGGTATGAGAGTTGTGCCCATCGATCCCCCAGGCAGCCAGCACCCGCTCGGTATACAGGTCCTCACCCGGCCTGCCGACGTGATAGACCACCTGGTCGCGTCGCTCCTCGATAATGGCCTTGCGGATGCGCCCGGCGATGTCCTCCAGGGCCTCTTCCCACGACACCCTTTGCCATTTTCCCTCTCCCCGTTTGCCCACTCTCCTTAATGGATAGAGGATCCGGTCGGGATTGGTGAGCTGGTTAAGGGTGGCGGCTCCCTTGGCACAGTTCCGGCCCCGGCTGGCCGGATGAAGGGGGTGCCCCTCCAGTTTGCGTATCCGGCGGGTGTCCTTGTCTACGTATGCGAGCAGGCCGCAGGCAGACTCGCAGTTGAAGCATGCGGTCGGGACTAGGGTGTAACGTCGCTCCACCCTGCGTGGCCATTCCCTCGGGTCATACTCCTTCCAGTCGTCCCAGTCCTCAAGCCTGGGGGTGGACCTCAGCCCATTATCTTTTCGCGGTGTACAGCCATCGGTGTCCGCATCGCTTCCCGCCTGCGCTCTTTCCATTTTCGCCTCACTCATGCTCTTTGCCCCACATCACATTCAACGGACTCAGCTTTGAGGCACCGATTGTCCTGCCTGGATATACGCGTGCTCGTAGGCTAAAAGCCCGGCCAGGGCCGAAGCGGATGCGGCAATGTAGGTCCAGTCCGGTGCATTCGCTAACGCAAGGCCTATGAGGACCAGGGGAATAATGCCCCCAAGGAATACGCCGGCCCAGTAGTAGAGACGATACCGGCCCCGCCACATGTTCCGGGCCGCGGTCGCCGCGTGGGGGGTGGGGTGGAGGTTGAAGAGTTCACCGAGGGCAAGTCCCAGGAAGACAGCCAGGGAGATGAGCAGGGACAACTGCAACCCTACAGTGCCTGCAGATTCCAGCTCCACGAAACTGCTTACTACCAGTAGCGCTGCGGAGCCGGCCACGACGGCGTGAGAGATAAAGGCCGGCACAAGAAGGGGGTTTTGCCAGAGGTCTCGACCCCTAGACCGCGTTAGCAGAAAGGCGGTGTATACGGCCACGGCAACCGCGATCACAATACCTACCCACCGCAGAACCTCGATGAGTCCTTGCCATTCGAATAGGGCAGATATGAAATATAGCAGCAACACCAAAACAAAGGCGCTCATAAGATACGCCCCTCGTACCAGCCACGATCTCCACTGGGGTTTGGTCAGGACATAGTAGAACCGCATCGGTTGATCAAGGTCCGCGATTAGCAGGAGTCCCGTCACCCCCAGGAAAACCGCCGATAGGACTGCTGTTATGACCTCCCAGCTTTGACTGAGGGGCACACCCGTCAGTCCCAGGACGGCAGTCATAGTAAAGACGCCCGCGGCGATCGACTTGGTCCAGCTATATGAAGACACCCTCCAGTCCCAGGGGGTCCGGTGGGGCTGGTCGTAGACCAGGATGGCTGCGGCAGCGCTTTGGTCCGGGTCGCCGCTGCTTTTTCTGTGTACGGAACCTGTGATGCTGCCGTATAGCACGCTGGACTGGGACTGGGCCCGGACCCGACTATCGGCAACGGAGGTGTGGTGGGGACTGGAAGCGAGCTGAGGATCGAGGGTACGCGCGTTGGCTCCCACATAGAACAGCTTTGGCTCAGTCCCTTTTTCCGGACGCCTGCTCTTCACCTCCTGGCTATTCAGTATCCGGGAGACCTGGCTGTCGGGATCGTTCATGTCCCCAACTAAAATGGCCTGCGTGGGGCAAACTACCACGCAGGCCGGTTCGAGGCCGATGTCTATGCGATTTGTACAGAAGTTACACTTCTCGGCGGTGTGGCTCTCCGGGTCTATGTAGATGGCGTCATAGGGACAGGCGGCTATGCAGGCCTTGCACCCGATGCACCTGTCTCTATCAAAGTCGACTATGCCGTCGGGGCGCCGGTACATGGCAGTGGTGGGACAGGCGGCAACACAGGGCGGATTGTTGCACTGGTTACAGCGGGTTACCTGGAACTGTCGCTGGGGGTTCGGGAAGACCCCGAGTTCCACCTGTTTCACATAAGTCCGGGTAACTCCCAGAGGTACGCTGTGCTCCTGCTTGCAGGCAACGGTGCAGGCATGACACCCGATGCACCTGTTCTGATCGATGACCTTGCCCCACTTGACGTTTTGTGCGGCTTCCCCCATAGCCCGCCATTGTAATGTAGAAGATTGACCTTGTCTTGCCGGAGCGGGAATATCGCCAAAGCGTTCCCAGTGTCAGTCGTTCAAGGTTAGCCGCGTTCGGACAATTGCTGGTCTCTATGCGGGAATCGTGGCGGAGGGGGTGGGACCAATATTCAGCTATGATTTGGGGACATTTGCCTCCCCGAGTGCGATAGTGCCTTCGACTACCCTACGCTGAAACGAAATATCCTCACGCAGTGGCTCAGCGAGTTTCTAGAGACACCCAAAGCAAACTGCCAACCTTCTCCTCGCCGCAGGTTTCGGCGCCTTCCTATTCTCACAACAGCCTTTTGGCATCAAAGACCAAATGATCAATGGTCCGTCTGGGATCTTTCGCCCGGGCCAAGGTCTGTGGTATACGTCCAAGAACTGACATCTCACGCCCTTACCACTACCGCACTTAAGTCCGAGGCCCTACCCCGCGTTGTCGGCGCTCTGCCTTTCGCCCGACAAATATCCATCCCTTCCTTGCTAGCGTTTCGCCCATCACCGACCTTCTTCTCAGCACGTCTTGCAGGGGCCTTTCGGAAAGACTTTTGACTCTCCTGCCGTTTATCTCTTGCCGGTCCGGAATCGCATCCTGGTACTTCGAACCATGAATGCCGGGTGTCCATGTGGCCGGCCATGCCCCACTTCCGTGGCACCGAGCCGCACCTAAAAACACTTGCTTCACGGCCTTGCCTTGCCCTTTTATCCACCGGATTTAGCCACGAAACGGCCCATTCTCCCCCACGGGGGACATCAATCGAATTCCTGTACACCCCAATGACATCAATAAAGGGCCATCGGGTAGGGAGCTGCCATTTGAGGGGGGCCCTTTGACGAACTCCCCCTACAGACTATTGCAATAGGCGTCAGCATCTCTCTCGATTAACCGAGGAAATGTCCCGGAGTCCGAGCGACGCGTTGACGTTCCTTGTGAGGGGGAGCTAAGGAAAGAGGCAGGGCTGCCTGCTGAACAGGGCCAGTGAAGTCAAGGATCGACCGGAGGTAGGAGTAGCGGCGATTTCGGGCCTTGATTCAACGAGCCTAGCCCGAATACCAGTAAGTGATTTGCTGGGTCCGGTGGACCGTCCTACACGTAGTTCGCTCATGTGTGGGCCCTCTCCCCTCCGCTCAATCGTATGTCTGACCTTCTGTCGGATTCAGACGACCGGACACGCGGGCTGCCCTGCAGCCCGCAGATAGTTCCGCATCCATCCAACCCGGGGGCCACGGGACTTGACAACGACTAACTTGCATCAGTAGAATGCCCGGCTTAGCACTATCGATATGATATATCAATAAAAGTTCAATACGTGAGCTTCTAATGGCTAACTGAACCTAAAAACTAACAGATACTTAACAGCAACAAAGGTAAAGGAGTGTTCCAATAATGGCGTTAGGAAAAGCGTGGTTCATCCCCCTGGTCCTTTTGGCTCTCACCGCTATCCTGGCTTGCGGAGACACGGTGGTAGAGCGGACCGTTGAAGTGCCGGTAGAGGTCCCCGTTGATCGGACCGTTGAAGTGCCGGTAGAAGTCCCCGTTGATCGTGTTGTGGAAGTTGAGACGACTGTAGAAGTGCCTGTGGAAGTGCAGGTGCCCGTAGTGAAGAACCTCGTCGTCAATAATCTACAGGAGTGCGCCGATTCCTTCGAAGAAGACACGGACTACTTTCCGGACAAGACCGAAGCTCAGTATGCCAAGGAATGGTGGGTCGAATATTTCGACAACTACAAGGTCCTGACGGTCGATACTGACGACAGCCCGGACGCCCAGAACAATATCAGCTATGTCCTGGTGCAATGCGGCACACCCGTCCCCGAGCTCTCGGGAGAGCTTGCAGATGCCATGGTTGTCGAGGTGCCGGTCAAGCGCTTCTGGGAAGGCGGCGGAGCGTCGTTCGCTGCCTTGGACAGCCTTGGCGTCCTGGACTCGCTCATCGGCGTGAACACAAGAACGTCCGGGTCCCAGAATCATTTCCTACCCGACGTTATCTCCCGTGTAGCACAGGATGACGTACACAAGGAAACGAGCTACGGCGAAGACCTGGAACTGATCCTGGACGGCGACCCCGACGTCTACTTCCAGTACAACGGGGACGACTGGCGGAACAATGCCCTCCAGGTTGGTGTGCCTGCCATTCACTACTCACCCTTCTCGGAAGGCCCGCTGGGCTCCGCCGAGCAGGTGAAATTCGTTTCGCTGTTCTTCAACTTGGAGGCCCGCGCCAACAGGTATTTCGACCCCATCGCTGCAGAGTACAACAGGGTCAAGGAGCTGGCCCAGAGCCAGGCTGATTCACCCTCCGTCCTGCTTGGCACTATTGCAAGCTCCGGCCAGTTTCAGAGCAGGAATCGCACCCGCCTCGAGTCCGTTCTGATTGAGGACGCGGGAGGCCAGCGGCCCCTGCTAAAGGCCGTTGATCAGGGTTTGCTGGATGGCACCGCCCACCTGGGCTTCGGAGGGGTCGCCCTGGAGACTGCCCTGGAGTATGCCCAGGACTCTGAATACTGGTTCGAGCTGGCGTTCAGGCCCCGGGCCACCAACGTACCCGAGTACCTGGAACGTAACGTGCTCAATTCGAGATTCGCAGCATTGGAGCAAGGCAACGCGTTCCACCGGTACGGCCGGGCGGTCGACTACCACAGCACCGGCGCTGTCAGAGTAGACATCCTGCTGAAAGACCTCGTTAGCATCATCCACCCCGGCCTGCTCCCCGGGCACCAGCCCGTGTTCCTGGACAGGATTGAAACGGCAGCTCAGGTCGGGATAATAGCGGCCAACCCGCAAGGCCCCGTCGATGCCTATATCGAGGGAGCTGACTACTTCCCCGACAAGGTGGAGGCGAATTGGGCCAAGGACTGGACGGTCAGCTACCACGGAAACTACAAGCTCCTGCACATGGGACCCGTCGGAGACGCTAACGCCGGAAGCCGGGAAACCTACGTGCTTGTTCAAAAGGGGACCCCTACCCCACCCCTGACGGGTAACCTGGCCGACGCCCACGTCATCCAGGTGCCCATCGAAACCCTATACGAAAACTCCGGTGGCGGGTCTGTAGTCACAGCCCTTGAGTTCCTTGGTGAAGCCGACTCCCTTATCGGCTTGGGTTACATACCGTTTGGGGATTTCTCTCAAATCACGCCGGAATTGGACAGAAGATACAAGGCCGACGATTTCTTGGTCGCCAACGTCTCGGCAGACGGTTGGGAGCCGGTTGTCGATGCAGGACCTGAGATAGTTGTAGTGCCCTTCAGTGCAACACAAAGAGTGACGGCCAGGGAGCTTGGACTCAGTGCTGTGTTCTACAACTCCTACTGGGAAACTCCCCTGGGGGCTGCCGAACACCTCAAGTTCTGGGGACTGTTCTTCAACAAAGAGAAACTCGCGAATGAGCTATTCGAGCCCGTTGAGCGCGAGTACGTGACCCTGGCCCAACAGGTAGCTGAGGCAGTGCCTGTGGAGAGCCGGCCAGCGATAATGCACGGCTCATTTCGTGGAGCCCATGGCAGCAGGACCGGCTCCTGGTCCACCTTTGGCCCTGACCGAGTGGACTATCACCTCATCAGGGACGCCGGGGGGACTCCTGTCCTGATAGATGCCAATATTGCGCAGGATGCTTTCGCAAGCATTTCTACGGAAGAGGCCGTCGAATTTGGAGCTACTGCTGACTTCTGGTGGAACTCTTCGTATGCTGCCCTGGACAATGGGGCGGACGGAAATGCCTGGGTTGCGCAGGACCCTCTGAACGCGGAGATTCCAGCCCTGCTTAACGGCGCGGCTTTCCACATCTTCAAGCGCGGAGAGGACTACTACAAGACCGCCGTAAACTACAGGGCCGACCTCCTGCTGAAGGACCTTGTGAGCATCATTCATCCAGAGTTGGTCCCGAACCACGAAACAGTATGGCTGGAGATTATTACTCCACCTACGAGATAACACCGAGGAATTAGACAATTCCGTTTGCAGCTAGTGAGGGGGGCCGGATTCACTTCGACGTCGAAGGAGACGGCCCCCCTCTGGTTCTGCTTCACGGCTTCGGGGTATCGGGAGAGGCCTGGCATACGGGAGGCCACGTCAGCGCCCTGAAGGATGCGTTTCAGGTAATCACCATGGATGCTCGCGGACACGGCAGAAGCGACAAGCCACATGATATTCCTTCCTACAGTCTTCCCAAGAGAGTTCAAGACGTTACGTCTGTCCTCGATGCGGTCGGGGTGGAAACGGCCCATTTTCTGGGCTATTCGCTGGGAGGGATCACCGGCTTCGGCCTCAGCAGCTACGCTGCCAATCGGTTCCGCTCCGTGATAGTGCTGGGCGCCCATCCGTATACTGAAAGACTTCCCGCAGACTTCGAAGAGTGGGGCCAGCGATACATCGATTGCGGCGTAGAGGCCGCCATCGAACGAAGAGAAACCGAGTCGGGCCCCCTAAGCCATGCGCAGAAGGCCGAGTTGGAGGCCCGAGACTGGAAGGCCCTGGGAGCCGCGCTTGTCGCTACGAGTAGAATCCGAGGGTTGAGTGAAGGGCTCTCACGGGGTCGGATACCCTACCTGTTGCTATGCGGGACCCGGGATGAAGACCACGATTTAGCCAGGCAGGCCGCACTTGAGTTCCCCAACGTTTCCTTCAAGTCCTTGCAGGGACTCGACCATCACCAGAGCAGATCTCGCGTGGATGTCCTTATACCAATCGTGAGAGAATTTTTCGGCATATTGAGTAATCACGCGGGGCCTCGAACCAAATGAGTCTCTTCGGTCCGGCGACATCTGCGCCCACTCAACCCGAGCGCATGCCGGATGCTGAGGATGACCGCGTTGCCATCGACACCGGCTCTCGTGCTAAGCGTCAACTGTCAATCTTCGTCCTGCTGGCGCTTCTAGGCATTGGCGCAATTCTATTGTCCCTGAGTTGGTCGTCAGTCAACATACCAGTTGATCAGGTGTTGGCAATCCTGCTTGGAGGCGAAGCCGAGAAGAGTTCATGGCAGACCATAGTCATGGACATCCGTCTTCCAAGGGTCCTGACCGGCATGATGGTCGGTACTGCCCTGGGGCTGGCAGGTCTGCAAATGCAGACCGTGTTCAGGAATCCCCTCGCCAGCCCGTTCACCCTGGGGGTGTCTTCCGGAGCTAGCCTGGGAGTGGCGCTGGTCATTCTCGTGAGTCCGGCTTCCGCAGAGATCTTTTCCGGAGTGGGCAGCGGCATCTTCAACAATCTCGGAACGGTTGCCGGGGCGGCTCTTGGCGCCGCTGCGGTTCTCGCAATCATGCTCATGGTTGCCTCACGTGTTGGGGATATGGTTGTGGTGTTGCTGCTGGGAGTCGTGATGGCCTCGTTGATTGGCGCCATCGTTACTATCCTGATCTTCTTCGCCAACGAACAGCAGACCAGGGAGTTTGTGGAGTGGGGATTAGGTAGTTTCAATCGAGTTCGGTGGGACGAGATGCCATTTTTATCGTCTTCCATCGGGGTGGCCCTCGTACTGGCGGTTATCACGACCAAGCCTCTCAACGCCCTGTTGCTCGGGGAAAGCTACGCTCAGAGCATGGGGCTGAACGTGAGGAGGGCAAGAGTGGTAATCATGGGCAGCGCCTCCCTCATGGCCGGCGCGGTTGTAGCCTATGCCGGGCCTATCGGATTTCTTGGCATCGCTATACCACACATCGCTCGCGGCATATTTGGCACATCCGACCATCGCATCCTGGTTCCCGGCTCTTTACTGGTAGGCGTAGTGATCGCTCTGGCCTGCGGAATTCTCGCCGAGCTGCCCAACAGCAGCCTCAATCTGCCTATAAACGCCGCCACCGCCTTGTTTGGGGGCCCGGTAGCCATCTGGGTGTTGCTGAAGGCAAGAAGGGGATTTGCCCTTTGAAGGAAGTAGCTCTGGCCACCCATGATCTCGCTGTAGGGTATAAGTCAGGTCGGTCCAAGCGCACTATAGTCCTGCAAAACGTGGACCTGGAGCTCCATAGAGGCGAGTTCGTATGCATGCTCGGGCCCAACGGCGCCGGCAAATCGACTCTACTCAGGACCCTTGGCAAGATGCAACCGACGCTTGCCGGCAATGTGGAGATTGAGGGAAGCGATATCGACCGCCTGAGCGGCTATTCACTTGCAAAGCTGCTGAGCGTTGTACTTACGCAGCGTCTGACCGTTGGCCATTTGACGGGCTACGAGCTGATAGCCCTGGGTCGCTATCCATACACCGGCTGGGCGGCGGGGCTAACGGCTCAAGACCACAGGGTTGTCCGGTGGGCTATAAATGTGACCCGGTCCAATCACTTGGCATCACGTGATATCGCTGAACTGAGTGACGGGGAACGCCAAAGAGTGATGATTGCGCGCGCCCTTGCCCAGCAGCCCACTGTGATGCTGCTTGATGAACCCACTGCGTTTCTTGACCTGCCCACCCGTGTCGAGATTACGGGCCTGTTGAAACGACTGAGCCGCGAGACGGGTCTAGCGGTCCTGATGTCCACCCATGACCTGGACCTGGCATTGAGGTCAGCCGACACCCTGTGGCTGATAACGTCCGAGCATAAGCTGGAACTCGGCGCGCCCGAGGACCTGATACTGCGAGGAGAGTTGCAGTCCACATTCTCCAGCTCCGAGCTGTACTTCGACTCAGACATCGGGGGCTTCAGGCCTCTCATTCCGGCCAAAGGCGCTGCCTTGCTTATAGCCGATGGGCTCCCTGGCATGTGGATGCGCCGAGCGTTGGAACGCGAGGGTTTCAGAATTTACGAAAGCCGAGTTGCTGGTGAGCAAACGGACGTCGAAATAGCCGCCGATACTTCTGGTGAAACAACCACCTGGCGATTGAAGATAGGAGGCGTTGAGCACCGCTACTCGGACATTGGCTCGCTCATTGCTCAGATCGCCAGCTTGAGCGCCCAAGCATAGCCTGATCAGGCTACTAACCACTCAACAGGACGCCCGCTCAGAGCCCAGCCGGCTCCTCCCATGAAGCATCTGAACAGCTTTTAACGCATCGCTAAAGGGCCCACGGTAAGGGGCAAGTTACCGCCTGAGGACGAAGGTCGGGGAATTCAAGGCCCGGTCGGAGTAAAGACTCGTGCCGACGTGGTGACCTGATTCGCCCAATTCTGCCTGTATACCTGAAAATGACTCCCTTCGTCTTGGGAATCGTCCAGCACATAATCTGCCCACATCGGCATCAGCTCCCTGCGACGCTCGAATAAATCAGACCTCTTGTAAGCCTGCTCGGTTGAATTGCCTAGGCTGTGGGCGAGGGCCGCCTCCGAGACTACCGGGGGGTGTCTGTCTGTTCAAGCGTCCAGTTCTTGAAACTGCTGCGGAAGCCGTGGACGGTGGCGTGGTCAGCTACGCCGACAGAGTGCAGGATCTTTGTGAAAGTCATATCGGACATCGGAGACCCTACCTTTAGAACCGACGGGAACACCAGCCGGGATTCGTCACGCAGTACGGATGCCTCACCTAATAGGGGGAGGGAAGGCGGATTGAATGGCCATATTAGCTATGGATCAAGTATGAAATGAGAAAACTCAGGATGCTTAAAAGAGGTGTAGTGGCGGAGGGAGTGGGATCAATATTCAGCTATGATTTGGGGGCATTTGCCTGTTGATTCCCACATCCTTCGCCACAATTGTTGGGACGCATCAATCTAACCTTTTCTAGTACTTCTTTTGTATCCACGTGTGCCGTAATTCGTCCAATTGAGTGTGTGGTAAGGCAGAGGCTTCCTTGGTTGCTTCGACTACACGACTAAACAAACTCTTGTGTCGGGCCGCTTCGACTGCGTTTTCTGGGGATTCGGGAGACGGCTCCCCGAGTCATTGCGCTTTAGCTATATGTCCGGATCCGGGATGGCGAAGCTGAACGAATTGAAAATGACGCATGAAAATGGGAAATTCGGGTGTCTTCTCCCATCCCCATACCCGCGATATCCCTGAAGTCTTTAATGAATGTGAGTTCCTGCGGCAGATTGCCTTAAGCCAAGGGCCGGACCACTGACGCCCCGCGCCAAAGGAAATAATGGGATCTATAAACGAGTTCCGGGGAATGCTGAAAGAGCGCGTTACCCGGAACCCGTTAGATCAAGGGATGGTCGTCTCAATTATTGGCCGCTTCCTACGATCTCTGCCATCTCCTCCAGCGCCTCAGCAATGCGCGGACCCTGGTTGCACAGGAAGATCACGACGTCGAGTTCATGCAACTGGCCACTTGTGATGGCCTTCAGACTTGAGAATCCGGGTATCCAGGGCCGCAGTTGGGGCGGGTATGAGAGTCAGGGCAGTCGTGGGTGCAGAGGTTGGGGTTGGGTTGGGCGCCGGAGTCGGTGGACTTTCTGTCGGTGCCACCGTAGTGGCTGGTTCCACCGCATCATCACTCCAGGGCCCGGAGTTTGAACACGGGGCTATTATGATGACCAAGGTTAGCGCGAGGAATAGGGCTACAGCCAATACCCTGTTGCGCGTGATGATGTTCAACTTGGTCAACTAATCAACCTCTCCAATTGCTCCGCGCGGTATCAGGTGCTGGATCATCCGCCTCCTGCCCGACACTTCACTGCAGGCAAAGCGGTCCCGATTTTCACTGTCCGGACGGCTAAAGTTCATAGTTCCTGATGATGAAGGATTTTCTACGCACCCGGCCCTTGATACCGATGCCTGCAATCAGAACGCGGGGTGCACGACGGTTCTCTTTCGTTCCTGTGAACTCCTTTCTCCCCTACCCACGCCCTTGTATCCGAAGCCCATCCTGGCCATCTCGCTAGGGTCCAGGACGTTCCTGCCATCGAAGATGAATTTGGGTGGCAGCATATGGTGGGATATCGACTCCCAGTCTGCACGTGGGAAATCATCCCACTCGGTCAGAAGCGTCACCGCGTGAGCGCCGAAACAGGCCTGCTCTGCAGAATTCATGAACACCACCGAAGGTGGAAGCACCGAACGCGCCGTTTCTCCAGCCCGGGGATCGAAAGCCTGCACCCGCGCTCCCCGGCAAATCAACTCTTCAATTGCTGTTAATGATGCTGCTTCCCGGACATCGTCGGTATTCGGCTTGAACGCCAGCCCGAGGACCGCTACGGTTACGCCAGACAGGTCGTTCCCGAATCGGGCCGTCAGGGCCTCGATCGGCAGTCTGCGTTGCCGATCGTTCACCTGCGCCACATACTTCAGCAGCTTGAGTTCAAGGCCTCTGGCCTCTGCAACGTGGTTTAACGCGCGAATGTCCTTGGGGAAGCAGGAACCGCCGTACCCCACCCCAGCCTTCACCATGCTTCCCGTCCTGGCATCCATGAAGATGCCCCTGGTTACCGCATCTATCGAACCCCCGACCTCGTCGCACAAGGACGCAATCTCATTCATAAAGGAGATCCGGGTGGCCAGGAAGGCATTGCTGGCATATTTGATCATCTCTGCGCTAGTAACGTCCGTAACCAGGAATTGCGCATCGATACCCGAGTGCATCTCCTTCACGGTCTCTACCGACCGCATATCGGACGGCTCCGCACCGATGACGATTCGATACGGGGACTGCCAGTCTTCCAGGGCCTGTCCCTCCCGCAGGAACTCGGGATTGGAAACGTAGCTCGCGCCCGTGCCCTGCAACACTCTCTGCATGACGGTCCGGCCCGTTCCGGGCGGCACCGTACTCTTCATAACCACCACAACGCCCCTCAGGTCGAAGCGCTTGATCCAACCAAGCGCTGACCAGACCTGTCGAAGGTCCGGAGCCCCGTTGGCCATCGGTGGTGTCCCAGTCGCGATAAGGACAATGTCGCCGATCATACCCTTCATTTCGTCCTGGTGGATGAAGCGCAGGTTGCCTTTCTGCTGACCCCACTTGATCCAGGCGCTCAGCCCCGGCTCGAACATGAAAAGCCTTTGCGACTGCAGCATTTGAACGCGTTGCCGGTTTACGTCCACTCCCGTCACATTGTGTCCGGTGATGGCCAGTCCCGCAGCGGCAGCCGTTCCCAGGTGCCCGAGCCCCAAAACCGTAATTCGCACTTGTCTTGCCTCCCGGTCCTTCGATATCCCGCAAATGCCTAGTTTTCGTGGCCTGCCTCTTCGGTGGCGCTAAGCCAATCGAGGCCCCACTTGAGGACTTTCCCAAAATGGTTTGGATTGCCTTACTATTTGTATTGACAAATGGCAATATAGCAGTAATATCACCACAACTTTCACAATTAGGCAAGCCTCAATTATCAGCCATGCCCAGACCTAACAGCCAAGCCGCAGGGGCGGCATAACGTGATTTCGCCTGACGAACAGACTGCAATGCATGCTACTCCCCCCTCCCCCGACTCCGCAGACAGCCTACGCAGAGTTGGACCGGTTTCTCTTTCTCTAGTCCGGATCTTCATTGCGCTCACCCTTGTGGTTGCGGTCACCATGGTGGTGGTCTTCTTCGCGGACAGGACTCAGCTGGAGGCGGCTTTTTCGGGGTTTAAGGCAAAGCCGGTGTGGCTCTTGGTCTTCATTTCGGCCTACACGGGTGCATTCTGGCTTAGGGCCGTGGCATGGCGAGTCCTGCTCGGAAGGGGTGTCGGGACTTTCCGGCTATTCGTGGCCATTCAGGCCGCGCTGCTCGTTAATCACCTGCTTCCGTTCAAGCTCGGAGAGCTGGTGCGTCCGGCGTTCGCGGAGAGGTCCGGTGTTCCATTCAATCGCGCCGTGGCTACGACCGCCTTGTCCCGGATATTGGACCTCTCGGCCATCGTGGCCATAGCCGCCGTCGTGGGGTCGGCAGTGTCCTTGTTTGCCGCAGGGCAGTTCTGGGTCCAGGGCGTTGTCTTGCCGGCCGTGGTAGTCCTCGCAGCCGGAGGGATGTTGTTCGTTTTGCGGCGACAACGCGTCGAGTCCCTCCTCCCCGGTCTAATCTGCACCCGAGCCTCAGGGTTCCTGGTCCAGCTCCGACAAATCTCCATCGGCAGAATTGCCTTGGCAGCCCTGTGGACCCTTCCCAGCTGGGCATTGGAGGCTTCGGTCCTGATAGCCGTGTGCAATGTCCTCGGCGTCGAGATGTCCATACCGGCGGCAGTTGCCATCACTGCCTTCACCCTCCTGTTTCAGATCTTCCACATCACGCCAGGGGGAATTGGAGTCTACGAAGGTGCAATGGCGGGCGCCCTTTACGCCTACGGTATATCGTTCCAGGAGGCCTTGGCCATTGCCGCTCTCACTCATGGGTTGAAGTTTGCCTATTCATACACCTTTGCCCTCGCCTTCACACTGACTGCCGTCCGGCACGTTCCGGAGTTGAACCCCCTGAACAAGCTCCGAGGCTCCTCCCACGACGTAAAGGCCGCTTCCCGCTTCGAAGTCATCGCCGCCCGACTCTGGAACGTCCTCAACGAGGGCAAGCCCTTCACCCCCGTCTTTGTCATCGGTACACTCTTCCTTCTGAGTCTGCTCCACGTGACAGACGGTTCCTATTGGCCTAAGGCCGGCATCGCGCTCCTTGCCCTTGTCCCTCTCTTCCTTGTCTTCTACCGATTCGACTTTCCCCTCAAGCTGCGCATCGCCCTTTGGATATTCCTGGGAATCTTCTTCGGGGTGTTTCGCTTCGTTGACCCTACTGCAGCGGCCGTTACGGTAGGCCTCTATATCACTTTCACCGTGTTTCTCTGGGGGTCGGTCTATTACCACCTCCGCATCGGAACGCCCTGGACCAACTTCACCCGGTTCTGGCGGTTGGTGCTCGAAAATCCCGACCCCACCAGCGGCAACTTCCTGGAGCAAGTCCCCAAGGCGCTTCTCCTTGTTATGTCTTTCCAGATGTTGGTGCAACAGCCTTCACTCGGAACGGCTTTGGCCCTCGAAGGTCTGTTCCTGGGCATCGGCCTGGTTGCCCTGCTCCTCCACCAGTGGTTCTTCACCTGGCCTCCCGCCCCCTCCCTCGCCCCGACCCGCTTCCCGCCGACTAAGCTGAAACGACGCTGCCGTAGATTTATAGCCATCGTCATCGACGGGTGCCGGGCCGACCGCCTCATCGAAGCCGACACCCCATTCCTGGACCGTTTCCGCCGGGAGGGTGCTGACTACATCGACACTTCAACCGTATATCCCGCACGCACCGTCACCGGGTTCAGCTCCATGTTCACCGGCGCACCGCCCAAGGCCCACGGAATGCGCAGCAATTTCGTCCCCAACCTGGGGATCAAATGTGAGTCCATATTCGATGCCCTCCGCAGCGCCGGGATGAACGGCAAGCTCGTTGGGATCGCCCATTTAGTCGACGCCTTCGGCCACAAAGACGTCGAGACCGTGACCGCCGTCACCCACAACGACGAGATAGACAACGCCCTCGTGGCCCGGGCCAAGGCAGTCATGGAACGCGACAATCCGGAGTTGCTGGTCCTCCAGCTCCTCAGCGTCGACCAGACCGGCCACGCCCGCGGCAGCTACAACTCGGAGTACCTCGCCAAGATAGAGATCACCGACCGCATTATCGAGGACTTCCTTGCCTGGTGCCGCGAATCGGGCTACCTGGAAGACGCTGCCGTTCTTGTCACCTCAGACCACGGACAGGGCATCGGAATAGGCGGACACGGCCACATGAGCCCGACCGAGGTCCATGTCCCCTGCATCTTGTGGGGCGCCGGCGTGGAAAAGACCGGGCCCTTTGATGAACCCCGCTCTGTGATGGACATCGCCCCGAGCATCTCGTACTTCCTGGGCGCGGAGCCGCCTGCACAGTCGGTTGGTCGGGTGCTGGGAGTCAAAGAGCCGCCGGAGGACACCAAGCCCCTGGCCGTAATCATTCTGGCCCATAACGAGGCGGAAAACCTTCCCGACACCCTCGCCCAAATTCCTGCCCATCAAATCAACAATCTACGCGTGATCGTTGTAGATGACGGCTCAACCGATGGCACGGGCGACATTGCTCATAGGAACGGAGTTGATCTCGTAGTCCGCCACGAAAAGAACCAAGGCCTGGGATCCGCCCTCAGGACCGGTTTGGAGGCGGCCCGGGACATGGACGCCCGGGCCGCCGTCTACATCGACGCCGATGGTGAATACCCGCCTTCCCAGATCCCCGACCTCCTTGCACCTATACGTGCAGGCGAGGCTGACTACGTTCTGGGCTCCCGATACATGGGCGGCATCAAAGGCCAGTCAATAGTTCGTCGTATTGGCAATTTCTTCTTCACCGGCCTGCTCTCTTTCGCCGCAGGCAGGCGCACCACCGACGGTCAAACCGGCTTCCGAGCTTTCTCGCGTCGTGCCCTGGAATGCGCCGAGATCATACATGACTACAACTATGCCCAGGTCCTCACTCTGGACCTGCTCAAGAAAGGGATGAGGATGAAGGAAGTCCCCATTTCTTACCGTCCCAGGACCAGGGGCAAGTCATTCATAGGACTCAAGTATCTGTGGCGGGTCCCGGTCTCCATGTTCAGACAGATGTTAGCTACACACGACCACGCCGGGGGCCGGCA